>JBCBHU010000034.1:0-505 GCA_038525315.1 Pseudomonadota bacterium | reverse complement strand
CTCTTTCAGCCCCTGATCCGCCACGCTGTACTCACACGAAAAACCCCACTCACTCTTTCCTAGAGCGATTCCGCAGGGCAGGGCAAATGCTCACTTGTCAAGATTTATAGCGGGAAGCGTCTGCACCGTAATGGTTGATATAGCGCGGGTTGATGCGTTCCACATCCAAAACCACCAGCACATCGGTGGTGCCGAAGGACCGGTCGATGACCGCAGTCGATGCAAAACGCGCCCCCAGCCGCAAATAGCCCTTCAGCAAAGGCGGCAAAAGCCGAAGCGCTTGGCGGGGGTTTTCGGGGGTTGCCGAAACCATCGATTTAAGGTCAAGCTTGTTTTCTTCGCGCACGCAGGCAGCAGCAGCACAGTCTTCTTCTGCATCCAGAAGGGCCGTTGACGCCATGAATGATAGCGCCTCGGCATGGCGCTCAGCGTCCGTGCCCTCAAAGGAGGCGCAGCCGAACAGGCATGTTGCGCCCATTTTCACAGCATAGGCCCACGTGCCGCC
>JBCBHU010000033.1:0-508 GCA_038525315.1 Pseudomonadota bacterium | reverse complement strand
AAGGCGCCCCCATGCGGGGCATTGCCTCAAACAGCCGGTCCACCATCACATCTTCCGAGCGGCGTATCTGAACATCATCCAGCCGCGCATTATTCAACAAGCCTTGCGGATAATGCCGGCCGGAATGGGGAGAATTGAACACAAAAGGCACCCGCTGTTCGGCGGGAGATTCCACCACAAAAGGCGGATTGTGCAATTTATCAAAGGATTCGATCATGAAACCGTTCAGCGCTATAACGGAATACGAGTCTGACAGTCTCGAAGAGGCAAGTCCAGCGTTTGCAAAGCCGCACTCACTTTAAGAAAACGGCTAAAGATTTATCCGATCTTTACGAAAGAGAGAGCATGGTTGGGGCTAACGTTTTTTGAGCCAAACTGAAAGAGGACACATCCCGTGAACAAGATCCTGCTGGCTGAAGATGATAACGATATGCGCCGCTTTTTGGAAAAAGCGCTGCTGAATGCGGGTTATGAAGTCACCTCTTACGACAATGGGGCAAGCGCCTAC
>JBCBHU010000032.1:0-516 GCA_038525315.1 Pseudomonadota bacterium | reverse complement strand
GGTGCTCTGCGCAATATCTACGCCTGTCACTATGCCAATGGTGTGGCAGCAAGCGCCGGCTTCAAGACCGATCGTTTGGCGCAATCCGGCCCCGCCTTGTGGTCCCGCATGGCATTGGCTGGTGTGGTCAAAAAATCCCCGCTGGGCCGCCGGGCGGCAAAACCGTACAGCGTGGATTTTGAACTATGTGCCGACAGCGAAACCGGCGTTCGCGATATCGAGCCCACCATTCTCCGCCACGGGTGAGCCTCTCCCATGTTGGAAAAACTGACGCGCACGGAAAGCTTGACGACGGCGTGTGCCATCACCTTAGAGCAGGTGAAGGCACTTAAGGCCGATTGGCTGGAACTTGAGAAGATTGCCTCTGGGGCAACGCTTTTTCAAAGCTGGCATTGGTGTGTTCTTGGCTTGCATCAAATGCAACGGCGGGAAAAGGCAGGAAACGAAAAGCCTCAGGTGCCTTATGTTTTTACGGTGCGTGAAAACGGCCGGCTGATCGCGCTTCTTCCCTTAAAA
>JBCBHU010000031.1:0-517 GCA_038525315.1 Pseudomonadota bacterium | reverse complement strand
GCACGCCCGAAGACATCACGCGCGCCGAAGCGCAACTGACCAGCGCCCTCAACGACTTTGTCAGCTATGCAGAAGATACGCCCGAGATCACCGCGAACGAAAACATCCGGCTTTTGCAATCCCAGCTTGAGGAAACCGAAGACCAGATCGCCGCGGCGCGCAGGCTCTATAATGGCAACGTCACCAGCTACAACATGAAGCTGGAACAGGTGCCCTACAGCTTTGTCGCCGGACGCGGCGGGTTTGAGCGGGCGTCGCTTTATGATGTGGACGCCGCCGAGTTCAAACGCATCAGCGCCGACCTGTCCGTCGCCGCGCTGGGGCTGGGCGGAGGGTCGACATGATCCGCGCGCTTTGGGCAGCACCTCTGCTGCTGGGCGTGGCGTCCGGTGCCGCCCACGCGGCCTGCACCGGCGATCTGCCGGGGCGTGCCGTGCTGGACGTCCATGCCAACGCCACATCAGACCGGGTGATCGGTGGCATCAGCGCCAATCAGTGCGGCCTCGAGGTCACGGAT
>JBCBHU010000030.1:0-519 GCA_038525315.1 Pseudomonadota bacterium | reverse complement strand
GAGCGCCGTAATGATGATGAGGGAGAACGCTTTCACAAGAGCAAAAGGCTTGGGGTTCCGCACAGGGGCGGAAGCAGTCGGTCCGGCAGCAATACGCACGACACAATCCTGTTCAAGAGCCGGCGAATACGCGCCGGGATACACACACTCTTTGGCCTTGCACGCCTTTGCGGGCGCCCAAACAACCATGCATCAGGCGTAAACCGACGTGGTTGCCAAAGGCTTAAGCGGTTGTCTCAATTTTTGCGCAAAAGCCTGCGATCAACGGGTTTGTGCCTGAAATTGCAGCACAAATTTTTCCACTCACCGCGCCACAAAAAACACCTTTCGCCGCAGTTGAGTTACGAAGCGAGCAGGGCTTAAACTTTGGTATCTGCGGCCTATATGAGGGTTCGGCCGCACTTACGATTTGCGGATATGACAAGCAGGACGAGACATGAACGTGATGTCCAAACCCGAGCAGGAGACGATGGCGGTGGTAACCTTCACACCGGTCTATTTTGACACCCGTTCCACGGC
>JBCBHU010000029.1:0-527 GCA_038525315.1 Pseudomonadota bacterium | reverse complement strand
ACGCCGCCGGCGGCAATATTTGCGTTTTTGAGCAGGTCGAAGGCCACGAACCGGTCGTTCTGCGTCGCTTCCGGATCTTCCAGAATGTGAGCCAGTTGAGAAAGGTGGCCGGGGCGGAGCAAATGGTTGATGTCCGCAAACGCTTCCTCAGCCAAAAGCCGGATCGCTTCCGGCTCAATCTTGAGAAATTCCTGCCCGCCCACATCGATTATGGAGACGTAATCCGAAGTCAGTTTGCGATACGGGGTGTGATCGCCACCAAGGGGAAAGAGATCAACGTGGGCTTTGGACATGATGGCGGCTCCCAATTTCGCGGGTTGCAAGACGCACTACCCGCACACTCCTCATTACCGGGTTTATCCCGGTAATCCATGCCACTGTTGGATAAGGCGGAATGGATTACCGGAACAAGTCCGGTAATGAGGATATTTCGGAGATATTGGGCATAGAATGGTGGGCGATACTGGGATTGAACCAGTGACCCCTGCCGTGTGAAGGCAGTGCTCTCCCGCTGACTCAGCGGGAGA
>JBCBHU010000028.1:0-529 GCA_038525315.1 Pseudomonadota bacterium | reverse complement strand
TCCATCCTTTGCTGGGATGCTTTTTCAGCACTTCGGTTGACCAGCACAAGGTCCCAACCGCTGGCAGCGAGCTGACCTGCAATTGCACTGCCGATGCCGCCGGTAGAGCCGGTGATCATAGCAATTTTTCTGTCGGTCATTCTACGGACCTCTCTTTTTGGATGTCAGTGGTGCTTAGCGTCGCCTAGAGCAATTCATGTTTACACAAACAGACAATGCATCGAAATTCGCGTTCGAAAACAGCATTTTGCTGTTTGAGAGGCAGAGAATTTCGGTTCTTTCTAAAACTGAAATGCTCTAGGCGAGGAGCCCCTTAATCGCAGCTTCGACGCCTGCGATATCGTCTTCCTTGGTCAACGTGGTACCGTCCCAGGCCTCACTCCAAAGCCCGACACCCTGTTTGCCCTTGATATCCATTCCGAAAAAAGGCGCGGTAAACTCTTGTGTCTGCAACACGTTGGCACCGGCTCGTGGTCCAGGTGTCGCTGAAAGCAAGACGATGGGCTTGTCCTGCCATACTTTCAGGTCG
>JBCBHU010000027.1:0-533 GCA_038525315.1 Pseudomonadota bacterium | reverse complement strand
GACCCAGGGCAATCGCCAAGGTAATGATGTCGGCAGCCAATATCGCAGCACGGTCTACACCTACAGCGATGAGCAGTTAAGCGCGGTGCGCGAGGCCAAAGACCGCTATACGGACGCCTATGGCCGCCCCGTCACAACGGAAATCCGCCCAGCGAGCGATTACTACCCGGCCGAAGATTATCACCAGCAATATCTGGCCAAAAACCCGCAAGGCTATTGCATGCACGGCCCGACGGGTGTGAGCTGTCCAATCCCCCAACGGGTGACAGTCTAGACCAGAGGGTGATCACAGCCGAAACGCAGCTCACGCAGCGAAGCGAGTAAGGTGTGGCTTCGGCTAGCGTCCGTAAGGACCTCGCCGCGTGAGCGGCGACGTGTTTGCAAACTCATTCTCTCCCTCATGATGGATACATTTGGGTGATGGGCAGGCCGATCAAGTCGGCCTGAGCGGGATGTAAAGAGCAGCGTCCTATAACTTATCCGCTCTCGCCGGCTTGACCGGCGAGCCCATCTCCCATGAGTCTCAGTCTTCA
>JBCBHU010000026.1:0-535 GCA_038525315.1 Pseudomonadota bacterium | reverse complement strand
CGGCCACGGCCGAGGCGGTGAAGATCACCGAAAACATCTTTCGCGCCGTCAACATCGCGCTCGTGAACGAGCTCAAGCTGATCTACGACAAGATGGACATCGACGTGTGGGAGGTGATCGACGGGGCGGCCACCAAGCCCTTTGGCTACATGCCGTTCTATCCCGGCCCCGGCTTGGGCGGCCACTGTATCCCGATTGACCCGTTTTACCTGACCTGGAAGGCGCGCGAGCACGAAGTGCCCACGCGGTTCATCGAACTGGCCGGCGAGATCAACACCGATATGCCGCATCACGTGGTGGACCGTCTGCGCGAGATCGTGGACCGGTCCTGTGGCAAGGGGTTGAGTACGGCGCGCATCCTGCTGGTGGGGGTGGCCTACAAGAAAAACGTCTCTGACATGCGCGAAAGCCCCGCCATGAAGCTTTTGGAGCTGCTGGATGCGGCGGGCAGCGCGGTGGAGTATATCGACCCGCACGTGCCGGAAATTCCGCCGATGCGTGAATACAAACAGTTCCTGGCCCGCCCTGCCGCGGA
>JBCBHU010000025.1:0-538 GCA_038525315.1 Pseudomonadota bacterium | reverse complement strand
CCTGTGGATGCTGCGGCGGGGGACGGGAATGCCTTCGCGTCCATCACGGTGGATGTTGTGCCGGCGGACGGGCAGTTGATCTACAATAATGGCGGTGGCGACACGCCTGTGACGGACGGTCAGATCGTGACGGCGGCGGATATTGCATCGGGCTTTTTGCGGTTTGTGCCGGTTGTTGGTGAGAACAACACGTCCACGCCGGGGGGCAGCTACACGTCCTTCACCTTCTTCGTGAGCGATGATGGGGGCACGGGTAATGGCGGTGTGGACACGGACCCCGTGGCCAACACGCTCACCTTCTCGGTGACGCCGGTGAACGATGCGCCTGTGGCGGTGGATGACAGCTACACGGTCACAGAAGACGCGATTGCGCCGCTTGTGGGCAATCTGATTACGGATGCCACGGGGGGTGTTGCTGACAGTGATGTGGACGGTGATCCGCTGACGGTCTCCGCCTTTACCATTGCCGGTGAGGCGGGTCCGTTTGTGGTGGGCGCACCTTACACCATCACAGGTGTGGATGGTGATCGTGCCCACA
>JBCBHU010000024.1:0-566 GCA_038525315.1 Pseudomonadota bacterium | reverse complement strand
TTAGAGCCGGTGCCGAGCGTATCGCCGCTGAGCCCGTATTGAATGCAAAACGGGGTGCCGTTTGGATCGCGCGAAGGGATGGCCTGGGCCAGCGTACTGTCGCGGTTGTTAGTGGATTGCGGCAGCAGCAGGCTGTTGAAACGCCGGTTCACCTACAGCAAAGTTGGTTAAGGGATGCACAGCAGATCGGCAGCGCCCTCGCTCCAGATCATTTGGTCGGTAAGCACGTCCCATTCATAAACCGCTTCACCCACAGATTGCAGCACGGCATTGGCCATGCCACGCCGGTCCAAAGGCTCTTTCGCTAAAGCCACAGTGGAAGGCCCTGTGTGCCGGTGTGAATTTTGCATTGGTGTTACGCTTGCCGTCATGGAACGCTCTTTCTTGATGTGACGGTAGAGGCGAAGGGTAAAGGCTTTGTTTACCATGATTGCCAAATTGATCCTGATTTGGCAGGCAGGAAGGGGCAGGTGTGCTGCGTTGCAAGCCCGGGAAGCCTCCACAGTTCAGTTTTGTTTTCGAAAGAATTTGGTTCATGTCTGCCACGGTTACGCAAACCTATGACG
>JBCBHU010000023.1:0-582 GCA_038525315.1 Pseudomonadota bacterium | reverse complement strand
TGCAGCATTACGGCGTGAACACCGATCATGTTGCCCGCGTGGGCGGCGAGTTTCGCAACTCGCTTGCCTTTTACGAAAGCGTGCTGGAAGGGCACCGGAACGTCATTTACCGCAACGGGGCGGCGGATTTCCAGATGACCGTGGCAGATGTCGAGGCGGTAGATTACGCCCGCTACGGCGCGCTGATCACCGCGGGCACTGTGTTTGCGGCAGAGCCGTCGCGCAGTGCCACCTTTCGCGCGTTCGAGTTGGCCAAGGCGGCGGGCGTGCCCATCATCTTTGACGTGGATTACCGCCCCTATTCCTGGCCCTCGCCAGAGGTGGCCGCCGATGTCCTCAGCCGTGCGGCAGAGGCGTCGGACATGATCGTGGGCAATGACGAAGAGTTCGGATTTATGGCCGGCGGCATGGACAAGGGGCAGGCCAAGGCCCGCAGCCTGTCCGAAAGCACCGCCGAGATTGTGATTTACAAGATGGGCGAAAACGGCGCCGTGACCTATGCGGGTGACGACGAGATCGCGACGGGCATCTACCCCGTAACCGCGGTCAAGCCCAACGGGGCGGGCGATGCATTTATGGCGG
>JBCBHU010000022.1:0-592 GCA_038525315.1 Pseudomonadota bacterium | reverse complement strand
CAGAAAACCGCCAGCGCGTGGCGGATTTGTTAGCGAAGGTCCAGCCCATTGCGGATGCTCATAGCGCACGGCTGGAGCATGTGATGCTGGCCTGGACACTAGCGCGGCGAGGCTGTTCCCATGTGCTGGTTGGAGGCCGCAATGCCGAACAGGCTGCTGCCAATGCCAACGCGGGCAGCCTTTCCCTTGAAGATGATGAACTATCCATCGTCACTACGGCAGTTGATGAATTTGGCGGTTTGCGCGGGGTCTAAGGGGAACCCTTGAGCGCCCATACCGTTGACTTGTGTACACAGGCTGCGCCTGGTGCAAGCACAGTCAACGGAGACTGCCATGACATCCCCCGTTATTGATCTCGATAATTCCTCCCCATCGCAAATCGCATTATTTGTGTTGGAAGGGCGGGACAGGTCGGCCTCCATCACCGTGACAGATGACGTGCTACTCCGCCGCAGGCGTTGCTCCTTGTAGCCGCCCTTAATTGTCGCCATCTTCGGCGGCCAACGAAACACGCTTACCGTGTTTTCCCGAAGAGAAAACCGTTCGTTTATAGACGGAAAGTCAGGTTCATGACCAATTCAGACGTTCTCTT
>JBCBHU010000021.1:0-600 GCA_038525315.1 Pseudomonadota bacterium | reverse complement strand
TCATGCTTTCGCTATTTATGGGGAAATATACCGCCGGGGATGGTTCACGTCCGTGACCAAGGAACCACCGAGCTTGCACTTAATGCTGTCGCCCAAACATTCGGATTTCATTGATGAATATCTCGAAGATCTTGAGGCCAGTGTGAAAGCCGTGGCTGCGGCAGAAGACGAAGAAAAACTCAAAGTAGACGCGCGTTACAGCTGATCTGCAAAAAAACGATTTCGGCATTGGACAAGCGCGAAGAGGGCCGCTAAGACACCGCTTCCCTGTTTGGCCTGCCCGGGTAGCTCAGGGGTAGAGCAGCGGATTGAAAATCCGCGTGTCGGTGGTTCAAATCCGCCCCCGGGCACCATTTCAAGCGACCCTAAGAACGAGCCAAACGTCGGTTTCACCGTCCGACGAGGCTCTGCCCGAACGCGGTCAACAGCCCAAGGATGCAGAAGCAGCTCAGTAGGCATTTCAAGGTAGTGTCCAGTTGGATCGATGCCGGTCCGGAGTATCGGTTTTGTATCTTTGGGAGGACAGGATATTGGCGGATCGAGAGGCATACAATTACAGCGCCTCGGACATCGTTTCATCGGGAGACCGTGAAGCTGAGC
>JBCBHU010000020.1:0-606 GCA_038525315.1 Pseudomonadota bacterium | reverse complement strand
ATTTCTGCAACGTTAAATGCAGCGTTACTCATAGCTCATAAACTCCATCAACGAACCGTCAGGGTCGCGGAAATAAACACTTGTGCCTTTGCCCTGCCCGCCAAACCGCTGAACTGGCCCCAGTTCCAAGGCAACATCATGGACTTTCAAGTGGGCGATGGCCCCTTCGATAGGGCCGGGCCAGACAAAACAAAGGTCGCTATTGCCGGGTTGAACAGGCTTGGCGGCCACCGGCGCGGCAGCCTTGTTTGGTCCGTGGCAGTTCAGTTGTTTGTTACCCCACCGGAATATGTATCCCACATCCATAGATATGGCTTCTGCGCCCATAACCACTGTGTAGAAGTGCCGCGCCACTTCCCAATCGCTCACGTGAATAACGCAATGATCGAGCGTGACACCTCTAGGGTGGTCACCAGCAGAAGCGCTAGACATGGCGCTCCATCCAGCCATCAATCAGGCCCTGAATGTTTGCGGCGAGATCTTCGTTCTGCACCACTTCCACCAGCTCTGCCACAAATGCATTGATGAGCATGCGGCGGGCAGTGACCTCGGAAATACCCCGGGCACGGAGATAAAAAAGATAGCTCTCTTCCAGCTCTGTTACCG
>JBCBHU010000019.1:0-612 GCA_038525315.1 Pseudomonadota bacterium | reverse complement strand
TGCGCGTGCTGTCATGGTATGACAATGAATGGGGCTTCTCCAACCGTATGCTGGATACGGCCGCTGTAATGGGCAAATTGCTCTAAGCTCCTTTGCCACGATCATGTCCCGTTATTCTTGGGCACCGTGCCAAAGAAAACGGGACTTGATACTTATGGTGTCGTCAAATTGGGGATAGAGAAATGGCTGAGGCGGTAGGAGTCGAACCTACAGTCTGCGCTACCAAAAAGCGATGCCTTACCATTTGGCCACGCCTCAGCATGTGGCGTTTTGAGAACATGCTGTTCGTGCGCCACGGCATTTCTATAGAACAATCAAATTTCGCGGGCAACCGGATTTGATGTTGTCTGGCATAGAAATTCTGCCGCAGCAGCGCCATCAGCCAAACAGATTTTCCAAGCGCTCTCTAGCCTCTTCGCTGACATAACGCAGCGCAAACATACGCTCTTCCCCACTGTCGTTGTCTAACCGCTGTGTGAGTTCATCGGGCTGCGGCAACGGTTCCTCAGCATCCAAAATGGCCAGATAGGGAAACCCAAATTGACTTTCATAAGCCGCAAACGCCGCCCTCTGCGCCTCCACCTCTTCTGGCTCGCCATCAATGGCGCTGAT
>JBCBHU010000018.1:0-626 GCA_038525315.1 Pseudomonadota bacterium | reverse complement strand
TCCCAACGATTTTCCCGTCGTCGTTCTCGCCTTCGATTTCGTATTTGAGAATGTCTTGAAGAACGATCGTGTCGCCTTCGAGACCCATAACTTCGGTCACACACATGATGCGGCGCGAACCATCGCGTAGACGAGACGCCTGAACCACAACGTCAACGGAACCAACAATCATCTCGCGAATGGTTTTCGCCGGAAGGCTGAAGCCGCCCATCGTGATCATGGATTCCACACGAGACAATGCCTCACGCGGGCTGTTCGCGTGGAGCGTTCCCATTGAGCCGTCGTGGCCCGTGTT
Source organism: Pseudomonadota bacterium (assembly GCA_038525315.1). Classification (GTDB taxonomy): domain Bacteria; phylum Pseudomonadota; class Alphaproteobacteria; order Rhizobiales; family Rhizobiaceae; genus Pseudahrensia. The sequence goes on along the minus strand of JBCBHU010000018.1, from coordinate 331 downwards.
CATGGCCTGCAACAAGTCGAATGCCTCAGGTCCACGAACCTCGCCAACGATGATCCGTTCCGGACGCATACGCAGACAGTTCTTGACCAGATCCCGCATCGTAATCTCGCCCGACCCTTCAATGTTTGGAGGACGCGTTTCGAGACGCACAACGTGTGGCTGTTGCAATTGAAGTTCGGCCGAGTCTTCGCAGGTGATGACGCGCTCTGCAGGCTCAATAAAGCCCGTCAAACAGTTGAGCAGCGTTGTCTTACCTGAACCGGTACCGCCAGAGATCAGGACGTTACAGCGTGAGTGAACCACAATGCGAAGGATCTCAGCCCCCGCTTCA
>JBCBHU010000017.1:0-626 GCA_038525315.1 Pseudomonadota bacterium | reverse complement strand
GTCGTCATCGACAGAACCGCCCTCTTCCACTGTGGCAAAGTCACTGTCCGCATCCGGCGGATTATTGCCCGCGTTCGGGTCGGTCACAGTTACTGTGACAGTCGCCGTATCCGTGGCACCATCATCGTCCGTCACCGTGTAGGTGAACGTATCTTCGCCGATGAACCCGTCATTTGGCGTGGAGGTGATCTGACCGTCAACGATGGCAACGGTCCCATTATCACCCTGCGTCACCGCAGTGATGGTCTGGTCGTCGCCCTCGGCATCGCTGTCATTGGCCAGCACGTCGATGGTCTGAACCTCACCGGCATCGCCCGTGGATGTATCATCCACCGCATCCGTGGTGTTCGGGGCAGGACCCGCCGTCACGGTGACCGTAGCCGTGTCGGTCGCACCGTCCTCGTCCTCAATCGTGTAGGTAAAGGTGTCTTCACCGCTGAAACCGTCGTTCGGCGTGTAGACCACCTGGCCGTTCACGATCTCCGTGGTGCCATTGGCACCGTCGGTCACGTCTGTGATCGTCTGATCGTCGCCTTCCGGATCCGTGTCGTTGCCCAGCACGTCGATGATCTGCTCTTGACCGAAGTCGCCAGCACTCGTGTCATCAATGGCATCCGTCGTGTTCG
>JBCBHU010000016.1:0-632 GCA_038525315.1 Pseudomonadota bacterium | reverse complement strand
AATCGTCCGTGATCAACGCTTCGACGCCGTATTGGGCCGCCGCTTCACGCATGTCGCGGGCGAATTCGCGACTGTAGGTCCCCATGCCGACGACTTCAAAACCCATCTCGGTTTGGGCCACGCGGGCCATGGCGATGACATGGCTGGCATCACCAAACAGATAGACCCGTTTGGCTGTCAGATAGGTTGAATCGATGGAGCGCGAATACCAGGGCAGGCGGCTCTCATTTTCGAGGCAAAAGGCCTCGCATTCAGATTCATCGATTCCCGCCAAGGCTGCGATTTCATGCAGGAATTCGCTGGTGGCTTGGACGCCGATGGGGACAGTTTTTACATAGGGCTGCTTGAACGTGCGTTTCATCCACTGGCAGGTCACATCGCCAATTTCCGGATAAAGGCAGATGTTGAAGTCCGCTTGTTTGAGCAACAACAGATCGTGTACAGAAGCGTCCAAGGGGGCGACCACGTTGACGTGGATGCCCATGGCTTCGATCAGGCTCACGATCTCGCGCACATCATCACGGTGGCGGAAACCAAGTGCCGTCGGTCCGATAATGTTGCAGGACGGGCCGTCACTATCTTCGCTTTTGTCCGGGCCGGATGGAGCGATTGAGCGGACGAGTTGTTAAAGC
>JBCBHU010000015.1:0-656 GCA_038525315.1 Pseudomonadota bacterium | reverse complement strand
ATTGAGCAGCCCCACTTGAGTGGTCCAGTTTGAAAGTTAGTGCATGATTGGCCTTTGGTCCATCAGGACGATGGCTTCTGGCGCAGGCGGGCGATATCCCAGTGCACTATGTGGTCGTTTGGTGTTGTAGTGGTTCCTCCAGCTTTCGATGATGATTTGGGCTTCACGCAGCGAGTAGAAGATTTCTCCGTTCAACAGTTCATCGCGCATTCGCCCGTTGAAACTCTCGCAATATCCGTTCTCCCAGGGAGACCCCGGTTCGATGTAGGCGGTCTTTGCGCCCACTGCTTTGATCCAGTCCCTCACAGCTTCTGCAATGAACTCAGGACCGTTATCTGACCGTATGTAACCAGGCACACCGCGCAGGATGAACAAGTCCGTCAGGGCGTCGATAACCTCTGTTGAGTTCAACTGCCGCTTCACCCGGATCGCAAGGCATTCCCGGCTGTGCTCGTCCAAAATGTTGAGCGTCCTGAAGGCCTTTCCGTCGTCAGTTCGGTGATGCACGAAGTCGTACGACCAAACATGGTTGCGGTACTGAGGTCGAAGTCGGATGCATGATCCATCGTTCAGCCAGAGCCGTCCCTTCTTTGGTTGTTTCATGGGTACTTTAAGCCCTTCACGCCGCCATAGGCGCTCGACACGTTTGTCATTCA
>JBCBHU010000014.1:0-785 GCA_038525315.1 Pseudomonadota bacterium | reverse complement strand
GTAATGGCGAGGGCCACATCTTCATCGGTCACCTGCACAGCACCCGGCACCGTGTTCACCGGCGCGTCATTGGTGTTGGTCACGCTCACCGTGATGGAGGCGGTCTCGGTGACCGGATTGCCGTTCCCGTCCAGGGTGGTCACCGTATAGGTGAACGTGTCGTCCCCCACAAAGTCACCATCGGGCGTGTAGGTGATCACATTGCCCGCCACAGACACGGACCCGTTGCCCGGGGCCCCCACCGCCGTGATGGTGGCAGCACCGTTCTCAAAATTGTCGGCCTCGGCACCATTCGTCCCCGCAATGGGGTTGAACGCAATGGCCGTCTCCTCCGCCGTCGTCACCGTGTCGGCAACAATGTCCGCATCAGCCGTGATGGCCACGCCGATGGTCCCCGTCACAGGGGCTGCCGTGCCGTCATCCACCGTAAGGGTGATGGGATCAGCACCGCTGTAATCACCAATATTCGTGCGCGTGAGACCCTCAAGCGCCCCATTGATCTGCGCCGCACTGCCCGTCAGCGTCACACTGGCCGTGCCATCGCCCGCAATGGTGGCCCCGGAACCGGGTGTGACTGCCAGCGTGCCATGGGTCAGGCTTAGCGTGACCGTGAGCGTATCGCCGTTCCCGTCATCCACCGTGATGGCATTGCCATTGGCGGTGGTGAAGGTGAGCGGTGCATCTTCCGTTACCACCTGTGCCGGTGGCAGGGCCGTGAAGGTGGGCGCCACATTGGACGGCACCACATTGACCGTGATCGTGCCCGTCTCCGACACCACACCACC
>JBCBHU010000013.1:0-847 GCA_038525315.1 Pseudomonadota bacterium | reverse complement strand
GCCATAAATTCCTAAAATGAGCTCAAAATTCTATAGAAGGTATAAATCTGTGATCAGGGTGTAAAACTGCATATATAAGCCAGATTTGAGGCATTTTTATTTTTTTGAAAAAACCACGAACTATAGCCTTAGTATATTTTCTAAATTTTTCAATCAATATCTCAGAATTTCGTCATATTTGGCCTATATATGCAGTTTTACACCCTGATCACAGATTTATACCTTCTATAGAATTTCGAGCTCATTTTGATGAGTTTTTCTCAATTTTCATAATTAAGGAAATCATTAAAATCGCCATAAATTCCTAAAATGAGCTCAAAATTCTATAGAAGGTATAAATCTGTGATCAGGGTGTAAAACTGCATATATAGGCCAAATATGACGAAATTCTGAGATATTGATTGAAAAATTTAGAAAATATACTAAGGCTATAGTTCGTGGTTTTTTCAAAAAAATAAAAATGCCTCAAATCTGGCTTATATATGGAGTTTTACACCCTGATCACAGATTTATACCTTCTATAGAATTTTGAGCTCATTTTAGGAATTTATGGCGATTTTAATGATTTCCTTAATTATGAAAATTGAGAAAAACTCATCAAAATGAGCTCGAAATTCTATAGAAGGTATAAATCTGTGATCAGGGTGTAAAACTGCATATATAGGCCAAATATGACGAAATTCTGAGATATTGATTGAAAAATTTAGAAAATATACTAAGGCTATAGTTCGTGGTTTTTTCAAAAAAATAAAAATGCCTCAAATCTGGCTTATATATGCAGTTTTACACCCTGATCACAGATTTATACCTTCTATAGAATTTTGAGCTCATTTTAGGAATTTATGGC
>JBCBHU010000012.1:0-12479 GCA_038525315.1 Pseudomonadota bacterium | reverse complement strand
AGCCAGAAACTTGAGAGGCGTGGGAAACCTTTGGTGGCGAAGGTCTTCGTGAGTAAAGGGCAGGTGCAGGCACCGCGATGGGGCAAGGGTCTCGTCTTTTTTTGAATATTCAACTGTCTGCTCTGTGGCGCAGGCCGTTGCCCCATCGGTCCCCGTTCCACCCGCGCTCACGTGCGGGTGGAAGTGTTGGCCATTCAGTTGTGGCGGCTGCCCTGGCCGTCGCTGCCGATGAAGGCGATGCGCAGCATGTTGGTGGAGCCGGGCGTGGCAAGGGGCACACCGGCGGAGATGATGATGCGTTCACCGGGGCGAGCCACTTTTTCGCGGAAGGCGTTGCGACAGGCCTTGTCCACCATGTCTTCCAAATTGTCAGCATCGGGCGTGATGACGCATTTTGTGCCCCAGGTCAGGGCCAGACGGCGGGCGGTTTCCGGCACCGGGGACAGCGCTAGGATGGGTTTGGCCGGGCGCGTGCGGGCGGCGCGCAGGCCAGTGGAGCCGGAGGCGGTGAAACACACGATGGCGGCCAGATCCAAAGTGTCGGCAATTTCTGCCGCCGCAAAGGAAATGGCATCGGCCCCCGTCGCCTCCGCCGGGGGGCGCTGGCTGGCGATGGTGTTGAGATAGCCTTTGTCTTTTTCAATGGCTTCGGCAATGGAATTCATGGTGCTGACAGCCTCGAACGGATAATCACCCGCTGCCGATTCCGCTGACAGCATGATGGCGTCCGCGCCTTCGTAGACCGCATTGGCCACGTCGGAGACCTCCGCCCGCGTGGGGACGGGGGAGGAGATCATGCTTTCCAGCATTTGCGTGGCCACCACCACCGGGCGACCGGCCAGACGGCATTTGCGGATCATCTTTTTTTGGATGGAAGGCACCAGTTCCAGGGGCATTTCCACGCCCAGATCACCCCGGGCTACCATGATGGCGTCGGACAATTCGATGATTTCATCCAGCCGCTGCACGGCCTGGGGCTTTTCAATCTTGGAGAGCAGGCCCACCTTATTGCCGCAGATTCGGCGGGGTTCGGCCAGATCCTCCGGGCGCTGGATGAAGGAAAGGGCAATCCAGTCGATTTCCTCTTTCAAACAGGCTTCCAGATCAGCCCGGTCTTTGTCGGTCAGCACCCCGTCGGTGAGTTCGGAATCGGGCAGGTTTACGCCCTTCTTATCGGCCAGTGCCGTGCCGGACAGAACCTTGGTTTTGGCCCAGCCATCGCCGCAATCGATGACCTGCAATTGCACCTTACCATCATTGACCAAAAGGCGGTGGCCCTTTTCCATGGCTTCCAGAATTTCGGGGTGGGGCAGGTGGACCCGTTCGGCATTGCCGGGGGTCGGGTCGCTGTCCAACGTGATGATATGACCTGGGGCCACATCCACTTCACCATTTTCAAACACGCCCAGGCGGTGTTTAGGCCCTTGCAAATCACACAAAATGCCGATGGGAAATTTCAGCTCACGCTCCGCTGCGCGGATGGATTTAACCGTTTCGCGCATGAGGTCATGGCTGGCATGGCTCATGTTGATGCGAAATGTATCCGCGCCAGCCTGGGCCAATGCTAGAATCTTGGAATAGGTATTGGAGGCGGGGCCCAGCGTGGCCAGAATTTTAACGCGGCGGGAGCGGTTCATGGGTTTGTCGCTTCTTTTTTGGTGGCGTTATTTTCGGTGAGGCGGATTTGCCAGTTCTTTTGCGCGTCGGTGTCGACCTCAAAAAAACCGGCGCGTTCAAAACCGCGGCTAAAGCAGTTTTTCAGCCCGTCGATTTTGAACTCTTTGTTTGACGTGCACATGAATACGGGGCCCTGCCAGCGGCCGCCGGTTTTGGAGTCTTCCGCATGGATGTAATAGTAGCGCGCGTTCAGGTCCCCCTCGATAACGCTGACGCATTTGTCCTTTGGCACACGCCACCAGCCTTCAGAGACCCAGGTGCCCTGGCGGCGGTAGCCCACGGCCACACCCACAAGGGTTTGGGTGTCGTTACACACTTTCAGGTCGGCGTGGGCGGGGGTGGTGGTCAGCGGCACTTGGAAAAGCAGCAAGGGCACCATCCACAGCCAGGGCAGGGAGGGGGCGCTAAATCGTTTTAGAGTGAGGCGCGCTGCGGCTTTCATCACCTTCGTCTGATAAGGGTTTATCCCCCCGTGTCAACGTGACGGGCCCCTATTTTGCCCCACTATCTGGGCCGTGCGGCCCAGATGCCCCACAGGATAAGGCAGCCACCAATGCCCTGAAGGGGGGTGAGGATTTCTGCAAAAACCAGCCAGCCGAACAGGGCGGCGGCTAAGGCTTCCACAAATATGACAAGGGAGGCGAAGCCCGCAGACAGGGAACCCAGCGCCACCGCCAGCAAGCCTTGCCCGCCGCTATGACTCACCAGACCCAGCGCCAGAAGGGCGGCAACGCCTGTGGCCGTCTGAGGCCATAGAGATTGCCCCGCGGCCAGAGCCACAAGCAAAAGAAGGGCGGCGGTGATGGCGGTGCTGACCAGGGTGAGCGCCCCGGCGCCATGGGTGCGGCGGGCCACGCGAATGGCGAGGAAATAGAGGCCGAAAAAGAGCGATGTGATGAAGCCGTAAATATCCCCGGCCAGCCGCTCAGGGGCTATGGTGAAACTGGAACCGATGAGGAGCGCCGCGCCAATGAGGCAAAGCGCGAGGCCCAAATAGGCGGCGGGGCGCACTTTTTCACCAATGAAGATGCCCGAAAGGAGCAACACCCAGACAGGGGCCAGGCAGGCCATGAGCGTGGCATTGGCGATGGTCGTGTTGAGAATGGCCAAGTGCCAAAAGATGAGATCACCGGCGAAGAATACGCCGGACAGTATGACGGCCCGGTTCAACACCGTGGCTTGCCGCAGGCTCAACCCCGCTTTTTTGGCCTCCCAAAGGGCCCAGAGCAGCAACAGTGGCAGGGCAAGGGCAACGCGCCAGAAGGCGCTGGCGAAGGGGCCCACCTCCGCAAAGCGCACGAAGACGGGGGAGATGCCCATGGCAACCGCCCCCATGACCAGTGCGGCAAAGGCGATGGGGAAGCTGAGGGGCTGGTTCTGCCCCCTTGCGGGATGGGCGTTCGGTTGGGCGGTCAAGGTGGCTGATGAAGGATGAAATTGCGAAAGTGCCAGCATTGAACCAAACGGGTCTTCGTGACAAGAAACCGGCCATGGTCAACAGCTTTGCTCCGTTTGAAATCATCGAAGGCCCTCGGGATCGAGGGCTGGTTTTGCTGTGCGATCACGCGCGCAATACATTGCCCGAACCGTATGGTACGCTTGGCTTGCCTGCGGAGAGTTTTGAGCGCCACATAGCCTATGACATTGGCGCGGAGGCGGTGACGCGGGGGTTGGCGGCGCGACTGGGCGTGCCGGCGGTGCATTCGTGCTTCTCACGGTTGTTGATTGACCCCAACCGGGGGCCGGATGATCCCACCATCGTGATGGGCTTGTCCGATGGGGAAGTCATTCCGGGCAATCACCCGCTTCCGCCGGGGGAGCTGGCCCATCGGCTGGCGCATTATCACCAGCCCTATCACGATGCGGTGGATGAAATGGTGAGCGCGTGTATGGAGGCGGGGCCGCCCCCCATCATCTTCTCCATCCACTCTTTCACGCCCCATTGGAAAGGCGCGGCACGCCCTTGGCATGCCACCATGTTGTGGGACAGCGATCCGCGTATGGCCCGGCATATTCTGGATGGTCTTGTTAGCGATGCCAGACTGTGTGTGGCCAGCAACGAACCCTATGATGGGTGTTTGAAGAACGACACGATCTATCGCCATGCCACGGCTCACGGATTGTCCAATGGGTTGATTGAAATCCGGCAGGACTTGATTGCGGATGAGGCGGGCGCGGCCCAATGGGTGGACCGTTTGGCCCCGCTGTTGGAAGAGGCGCTGCAGCAGCCCAACTTGCGTGAGCGCCGCCGCTATGGCTCGCGCGCGGACGGGCGTATGGTTTCACCATCACGCCTGTTGGATAAGGCCGCTATGGCGGACTACACGCCTTGGTGATCCCATTATACCGTTGAAAGGAAAAAAGAAAATGGATGATGCAACACGCACCGAACTGGAAGCGGCAGCTTTTCGGCGGCTGGTATCCCATCTGCGGGAGCGCACGGATGTGCAAAATATCGACCTGATGAACCTTTCCGGCTTTTGTCGCAACTGCCTGTCGCGCTGGTATATGGAAGCGGCCCATGAAAAGGGCATTGAGATGGACAAGGGCCAGTCCCGCGAGATCATCTACGGCATGCCGATTGAAGAGTGGCGGGACCGGTATCAGACGGAAGCCACCGACGCCCAGAAGGCCGCGTTTGAAAAGTCCCACGGTTAGCCGGTTTAGCGCGTATTGCGGCTTCCCGCCCCCGCCCGATTGGGCTACCACACCGCTTCACATGCTGAGCCAGCATCATACAGTCACGAGGAAAAACCATGGCCGATACATCCGTTGCGCGGGACCAGTTGCGCACCATTATCGAGCGCATCGAGCGGCTTGAGGAAGAAAAGAAGGCCATTGCCGATGACATCCGCGATGTTTTTGCGGAGGCCAAGGGCAATGGTTTTGATGTGAAAACCCTGCGCACCGTGGTGCGCATGCGCAAGATGGAAGCTAGCGAGCGGGAAGAGCAGGAGGCCATGCTGGACCTCTACCTCTCTGCCCTGGGCATGCTGCCGGAAGGCGGGCCGGATGGCGGTGGCGACCCGTCCAATGACCCGGTGATGGGGTAATCCGAAGGGCGTTACGCGTCGACCTTATGAGAAAGTCGCCCAAGTGTTGAGAGAGGGGCTGATCAAGTCTGCCCATGACGAGTGGGAAGAATTTGCTGTAACGAACAGTTCGGACACTACTCTCCTATCAAAATCCCCTCCCGGCGGGGGTCAGCACCGCCGGTTAGGCCATTTTCGCCAATGGCGATGGCGTGCAGGCCGGAATTGAGATTGCGGATATTGATTTTGTAACCCAGGGCTTCCAACGGCTGTTGAAGTTGTTCCGCCCCCGTTCCGGCCTCCAGGTCATAGGTGCCAAAGCGGTTGACCGCGTGGGGAAAATTGATGGCGGTCTGAATGTCCATGCCCCAATCCAGGTGGGCGATGATGGTTTTGGCCACATAGCCGATAATGCGGCTGCCGCCGGGAGAGCCAATGGCCAAAACGGGCTTGCCATCCTTCAAAACGATGGTGGGGGCCATGGAGGAGCGGGGGCGTTTGCCCGGTTCCACCCGGTTGGCAATGGGCCTGCCGTCCCGGTGGGTTCGGAAGGAGAAATCGGTCAGTTCATTGTTGAGCAGATAGCCATTGGCCATGAGGCGGGAACCGAAACCGTTCTCAATGGTGGAGGTGATGGAGACAATATTGCCTTCGCTGTCGCGGATGGAAAAATGGGTCGTGGCGGGCAGATCAAGGGACAGGCCGTCGCCGAACAAGCCGGCATGGTCCCAGGCGGGTTCACCGGCAGTGACCTTTTCCAGGGCCTTGTCTCCATTGAGCAGGCTGGAACGGGTCTTCACATAGTCCGGTTCCAGCAGCCCCTTGGTGGGTTGGGGCACGAAGTCGGGGTCAGCCATGTAGCGGCCCCGGTCTGCAAAGGCGAGGCGGGAAGCATCGCCGATGAGCCGCCAGCTCTCAGGATTGTCCTGGCCCAAGGCCTTCAAATCATAGGGCTCCAGCAACGCCAGTATCTGGCCCACGGTCAAGCCGCCGGAGGAGGGCGGGCCCATGCCGCAGACCTCATGGCCGCGATAGGGGGCGCAGACGGGGGCGCGCTCTTTCACGCGATAATTGGTGAAATCCGCCATGGTGAGCAGGCCGGGGTTGAGGGCAAAGCCGCGGACGGTATCCACGATGTTACGCGCCAGATCGCCTGTATAGAAGGGTGAAACGCCGTCTTTCTGAAAACGGCCTAGCGTTGCGGCATAGGCGGGGTTCTTCAGCGTGGTGCCGACAGCCAAAGGCTTGCCGCCGGGTAAGAAATAGGCGGCTGTCGCGGGATGAGCCCGCAGGCTTACGGCGGCGTTGGCGACGGATTTGGCCATGCGGGGGGAGACGGTGAAGCCCGCCTCGGCGGTCTTGCGAGCCGGTTCCAGCAGACTGGCGAAATCCGCCTTGCCCCAGCGCTGGTGCATTTCAGCCATGAGGGCCGGTGTGCCCGGCGTGCCTACAGAACGGCCGCCGATGACAGCGGCAAAGAAGGCGAGGGGGTCGCCCGCCGCCGTCTGAAACAGTGTGGGGGTGGCGGCCAGCGGCGCGGTTTCTCGGGCGTCCAGCGTGGTTACCGTGCCCGTCTCGCCATCATAACGCACCAGAAAGGCACCGCCGCCCAGGCCGGACGATTGGGGCTCCACCAGACCCAGCATGGCCTGCGCTGCAATGGCCGCATCGCTGGCACTGCCGCCGCCCCGCAGCACATGGGCTGCCGTCTCCGCCGCCAGCGGGTGGGCCACGGCCACCATCCAGTTCTGGGAGGTTACGGGCGACACGCCCTCGCTTATGCCCGTGGCTATTTCCGGGGCCACACTGTCCGCAGCCGTCTGTGCCAAGGCAGATGTGCCCGCAAGGGGCCAGACTATGGAAAGAGTGATGGCGTGGCGGATCATGGCGCTGGTTTCCTGTTGGAAAGTTATGGCCCAAGCGTGAACCGGCGCGTCGTGGGCTGCAAGGGTTAGGCCGCAAGGGTAAGGCCGGAAGGGTTATGCCAAAGCGATGCTCAAGGGGCCTTATTGATGTCAGCGGGGAGGGCGAAAGGGGACGTGGTCATGCCCGCCGCGCGTTAAGGTTTTAGCCCTGCGCTGCCTCATTATGGAGATGCGCCATGTTTGCAGACACCTTTAAGGGCTCTTTCTTTTGCGCCTGGGTCCCGACCGCTCGGTAACCTTTCCTAACCGGCGTTAACCTTTTGGCCACCTGTGGCAGGCAACGCTTTGACTTGGAGAAGAACGATTCGCCCCGCCCCGGGCGGTATCTTCGGGAAGTCTGATGGCAGGAGGGACAGGGCCTTGCAGCTGATCGACACCATAAAAGCCGCTGTCAGCAAGAAAAACGCCCCCAATACCGGTTTCGACCCCCGCCACAGCAGCAGCGCACCGGGTGGTTACGCCTTCACAATGCTATGCGGGGCGGGACGAATGCTCGATTCGACTAAGTAATGACTGTGTAATCGTCCGCAATTTTCAGTTCAATTTGACTCACAAGTTAACGAATTGATTCCAAATGGTTAACAAAACAGCTCGGTAAATTCGATAAAATTTGAATTAAATTTGTTAAACATTTGAATCTATTTGCATCTGTTAGGGTTAAGGACGCGATTTTTACACAAGTTTGGCGGAAACTGTATTCTGAGCGCTCCAGCAGGAGAGATGTATCATGACCACGAAGAACACGACTTGGATCAAAGGCCGCATTCGTTTGGATGATGACCGGGACGACACAGCAGTGAACACTGTCGGCGGGGGGCTCGATGAAGCCATCGCCAACGTGACCGTTCAGCTTATCAACAAGAACGGCCACGTGGTGGCGACCACAAAAACGGGGCATGACGGAAAATACCAATTCGATGTGCCAGCCGGCACCTACGCAGTGCGTGTGCCGGAGTTGGATGGATTGGAACTGGCAGACAAAGGCGTGGGGGACCGCGCCAATTTGGATTCTGACATCAACCCAGATTCAGGCCGCAGCGATTTCATCCACTTCCGCAAGGGTGAGTCCACGGCACTGGACGTGAGCTACAAGCCCGAAGGCAACGATACCCAGGCTTGGATCAAAGGCCGCATCTCCTTTGACGACGACAAAGACAACACCGAACTCAACACCGTTGGGAAAGATAAGTTTGACGAAGGTCTTGATGGTCGTATCGTCATTCTGCGCGATGAGAACGGCCATGAAGTGGCCCGCGACAAGACAGACCATAACGGCAATTATCAATTTGACGTGCCCGCCGGCACCTATGTGGTGGATTTCCCCGATGTGAACGGGTTGGTCTTCGCCAAAGAGGGCGTGGGGGACGTTAAGTTCAACTCCAATGCCGATAAGGATGGCAATTTTGGCCCCTTCACCATCGAAGACGGTGAAACGTTCAAAGAGATTGATGCTTCCTATCAACACGCCGCCGATCAGGTGGGCTGGATCAAGGGCCGCATCTCCTTTGATGACGACAAGGACGATACGGAAATCAACACCAAGGGCGGTGCAGATTTTGACAGCGGCCTGGACGGTCGCATTGTTATTTTGCGCGACCAACACGGCGATGAGGTGGCCCGCACCACCACCAATGACAATGGCGAATACCAGTTTGACGTGCCTCCCGGCAAATATTTCGTGGATTTCCCCGATGTGAACGGGCTTGTGTTTGCCGACAAGGATGTGGGCGATTCCCGCTTTGATTCCGATGCGAAAGCCAATGGCAACAGCAATGTGTTCGACATTGCCGGTGGCCAGACCATCATGGATATCGACGCATCCTACCAGCATGCCGCCGATCAAGTGGGCTGGATCAAGGGCCGTATTTCCTTTGACGATGACAAGGACGATACGGAGATCAATACCGAGGGTAACGCTGATTTTGACGGCGGCCTGGACGGTCGCATTGTCATTTTGCGTAAGGAAAACGGCGACGAAGTTGCCCGCACCACCACCAACGGCAATGGTGAATACCAGTTTGACGTGCCTCCCGGCAAATATTTCGTGGACTTCCCCGATGTGAACGGTCTCGTCTTCGCGGACGCAGACGTGGGGGACTCGCGTTTTGACTCCGACGCGAACGCGGATGGCAATTCAGATGTGTTCCACATCGCCGGTGGCCAGACCATCATGGATCTGGACGCGTCCTACCAACACGCTGCGCCGCAGGTGGCGTGGATCAAGGGCCGTATTTCCCGCGATGACGACAATGACGATACGGAAGTGAACACCGTGGGCGGTGGTCTGGACGAGGGTCTGGGCGGCCGTGAAGTGGTGCTGCGCGATGCCGACACGGGCGACGTGGTGGGCCGCACCACCACCGACGATAACGGCATGTATCAATTCGACGTGCCCGGTGGCACATATTTCGTGGACTTCCCCGACATTGACGGGCTCGTGTTTGCCACTCAAAACGTGGGTCCTGAAGAGACGGATTCCGACGCCGGTCCAAACGGCAATTCCGAGGTCTTCACCGTCGCCGCCGGCGATACGCTGATGGACCTGGATGCTTCCTATCAGGATGCCGAGGGCATGTTGATGGGCCGTGTCACGTTTGACGATGACAATGACAATACGGAGTTGAACTCCGTGGGCGGTGGCCTCGATGAGGGCCTTGATGGCATCACCGTGGAACTGCTCGATACGGACGGTAATGTCGTTGATACGACCACCACCGATGGGAACGGCAAGTATAAATTCACCGTGGATGCAGGCACTTATGCCGTGCGTTTCCCCGAAATTGACGGGTTGCGTCTGGCCGACACGGGTGTTGGCGCTGAAGATGTGGATTCCGATGCCAACGCCACATTTGTCACCGATGCCGTCGTGGTTAATGCGGGCGAAACCACCGATGATGTGGACGTGAGCTACCAGTTCAACGACGTGGATGCCGTGGATGACACGGGTTTCATGACCAATGAGGGCGTCGCTGCCCAATTCGACGTGCTCAACAACGATACTGACGCCCAGGGCGACGGGTTCCGCGTGACAGACGTGACGGACGGGGCCAACGGCACCGTTCAGATCCTCGACAATGGCAATGTGGCCTATTTCCCCAATGCCGGCTTCTCCGGTGAGGACACGTTCACCTACACAATCACGGACGATCTCGGTGCCACCGATACGGCCACGGTCACCATCACCGTGAAGCCCGAAAACACCACCGATGCCATTGACGACGACAGCACCGGTGCGTTCGGCGAAACCCAGGTGATTGACGTGTTGAACAACGACACCGACCCGGAGGACGACGCTCAAACCATCATCGAAACCACCGATGGGGCCAATGGCACCGTGGAAATCGTTGATGGCAAGGTGGAATACACGCCAAATGACGGCTTCTCCGGCGAGGACACGTTCACCTACACCATTGAAGACGAAGACGGAGCCACCGATACGGCCACCGTAACCGTCGTGGTGGGCGTGGAAAACACCACCGATGCCCGCAATGATGAGAGCAATGGCGAGTTCGGCGAGACACAGGTCATCGACGTGCTCGAAAATGATACGGATGCGGAAGGCGACGATCAGACAATTATCGAGGCCAATGATGGTGCCAACGGCACCGTGGCCATCGTTGATGGGAAGATCGAATACACGCCCAATGACGGTTTTTCCGGTCAGGACACGTTCACCTACACCATCCGCGATGAAAACGGTGCAACCGATACGGCCACCGTCACGGTGAATGTGGGCGACCAGCCCATCGCCATCATCGCCGGGAATCTGTCCAACGATGTGGACTTCGACGACACGGAAGCGGGGAATATCTTCGGCTTTGAAGACCAGACGGTCCGCTTGCTGGATGAAGACGGCAATGTGCTTCAAGAAACCACCACCGGCCCGCTGGGTGAATATTCCTTCACCACGGTGGAGGGTAATTATATCGTCGAATTCCCTGAAATCGACGGGTTCATCTTTGCTGACAAAGACGTGGGCGGTGATCCGACGGTGGATTCCGACCCCATTCCGGGCAATGACGGGCGCACCAATGTGTTCTTCGCCACCGGCACGGTGCAAGGCAATATCGACGCCTCCTATCAGTTTAATGATGTGGATGCGGTGGACGATGCGCAGGACGTGGACCGCGACACACCCACCGAAATCGACGTTTTGACCAACGATACGGACGATCAGGGCGATAATTTCACCGTCACCGAGGTGACCGATGGGGCCAATGGCACGGTGGAATTGCTCGACAACGGCAATGTGGAATACACGCCCAATGACGGGTTCGTGGGCGAGGACACGTTCACCTACACCATCACAGACGAAAACGGTGCCACCGATACGGCCACCGTTACCGTCAACGTGGGCGGCGGAAACGTCACGGATGCGCGCGATGATGAGAGCACCGGCGAATTCGGCGAAATGCAGATTATCGACGTGCTGGACAATGATACGGACGCCGAGGGCGACGACCAGACCATTACCGCTGTGAGCGACCCGGCCAACGGCACGGCGGAAATCGTCGACGGGCAGATCAAATACACGCCCGATGATGGCTTCTCCGGCGAGGACACGTTCACTTACACGATCACGGACGAAAACGGGGCCACCGATACGGCCACCGTCACCGTGACCGTTAATCCCGAAAATACCACCGACGCCGTGGACGACACGTCCACAGGCGATTTCGGCGAAGTTCAAACCATCGACGTGTTGGAAAATGATACGGATGCCGAGGGCGACGACCAGACCATTATCGAAGTGACCCAGGGTGCCAACGGCACCGTGGCGATTGTGGATGGTCAGGTGACCTATACTCCAAACGATGGTTTCTCGGGCGAAGACACCTTTACCTACACGATCGAAGACGAAGACGGCGCCACCGATACGGCCACCGTCAAAGTGACTGTGGGCGAAGATACCAACACGACGGATGCTGTTGATGACACGTCTACGGGTGACTTCGGCGAAGTGCAGACCATTGATGTTCTGGACAATGACACGGATGCCGAGAGCGACGACCAGACGATCACGGCGGTGACCCAGGGTGCCAATGGTACCGTTGCCATCGTGGATGGTCAGATCACCTACACGCCTGATGACGGCTTCTCCGGTGAGGACACGTTCACCTACACGATCACCGATGAAGACGGCGCGACAGACACCGCCACGGTTACGGTGACGGTGAATGCTGACACCAACACCACGGATGCGGTGGATGACTCGGAATCCGTCCAGCAGGACACGCCCACTTCCATCGACGTGCTTGAGAACGACAGCGATGCCGAGGGTGACGACCAGACAATCACGGATGTGACGGACGGTCTCAACGGCACGACGGAGATCGTGGACGGCGAGGTGGTCTACACACCCAATGACGGTTTCACGGGCACGGACCAGTTCACCTACACGGTGACGGACGAGAACGGTGCCACCGATACGGCAACCGTAACGGTGACAGTGGAAGAAGCCCCCAACACCACGGATGCCGTGGATGACACGTCCACCGGCGCGTTTGGTGAGGTTCAGACCATTGATGTGCTGGACAATGACACGGATGCCGAAGGCGATGATCAAACGATCACGGCGGTGACCCAGGGTGCCAATGGCACGGTGGCCATCGAGGACGGTCAGGTGACCTACACGCCTGATGACGGGTTCTCCGGTGAGGACACGTTCACCTACACGATCACGGACGAAGATGGTGCTACGGACACCGCCACGGTTACGGTGACGGTGAATGCTGACACCAACACCACCGATGCGGTGGATGACTCGGAATCCGTCCAGCAGGACACGCCCACTTCCATCGACGTGCTGGCCAATGACAGCGACGCCGAGGGGGATGACCAGACG
>JBCBHU010000011.1:0-32975 GCA_038525315.1 Pseudomonadota bacterium | reverse complement strand
CTCTCAAACAGCAAAGTGCTGTTTTCGAACGCGATTTTCGATAGGTCATGTTTTCGTGTGAACATGATTTGCTCTAGGCGGCGCGGCAGGCATTGAACGAGCGGGTGATCTTTTCTTCATCCAGATTGCGGCCGATGAAGACAAGCCGCGTCTGGCGGGTCTCGTCTTCCCGCCAAGGGCGCTGGTGGTCGCCCTCCACAATCATGTGAACGCCCTGCACCACGAAACGGTCCGGGTCGCCGTCAAAGGCAACAATGCCCTTCAGGCGCAGAATGTCCGGGCCGTCCACTTGGGTGAGTTTGTTGATCCAAGGGAAGAACAGGTCCTGCTTCATGTCCCCGGCGGACAGGGAAATGGATTTGACCGTGGTGTCGTGGGTGGACGCGTCCAGCGTCTGCCCGTGATCATGGCCGCAATCGGGGCCGCATTCATGGGTGTGGTGATGGTTATGATCATGGTGGCCACAGCCGGGGCCACATTCATGGTCCGGATGGTCGTGATCATTTTCATCCTGGGCGGTATGAAGAAAGTGAGGATCGTCTTCCAAGATGCGTTCCAGATCGAAAGCGCCCCGGTCGAGCACGGTTTCAAGCGCCACACCGGAACGCTCCGCGCGCTCAATCTTCGCGTGGGTATTGATCTTGCGCACGGTGGCCTCGACTTTGGCCAGTGCTTCTTCATCCACCAGATCAATCTTGTTGATGATCACCTGATCGGCAAAGGCCACCTGGTCCTCTGCCTCCGGCGCGTCTTTTAGCGTTTGGGGGAAGTGGCGGGCATCCACCAGGGCCACAACGGCATCCAACCGGGCCTTGGCGCGCACGTCATCGTCCATGAAGAACGTCTGTGCCACGGGGGCCGGGTCGGCCAGACCCGTGGTCTCCACCAAAATGCCGTCAAACCGGCCTTTGCGCTTCAACAGGTTTTGCACCACGCGCACCAGATCGCCCCGCACGGTGCAGCACACGCAACCATTGTTCATCTCGTAGATTTCTTCGTCACTCTCCACGATGAGGTCGTTATCAATGCCGATCTCGCCAAACTCATTAACGATGACAGCGTATTTTCGGCCATGGTCACCCGAGAGGATGCGGTTGAGAAGCGTGGTCTTGCCCGCACCCAAATAGCCGGTGAGGACGGTGACGGGTGTTTGGTCGGTCATGGGATTAATCCGGTTGGCGCGCGGGGTCTTGAGCGGTGTGGAAGATGGAAAGGATGGTGAGCGTGTCGCGGTCGATGCGGTAGTAGATCAGAAACGGGAAGCCGTTTAATGGGATAACGCGTTTAGCTGAACCGTCAAAAGATTGGCCGCTTTCTGGGTGTTCGCTGAGTTGTTGTAGTGTGGTTTTGACTGCTTGGGAGAACCGCCTTGCGGTTTTTGGACTTCGGCTGAACAAATAGTCAAAGTTATGAATTTGCTCGCGGCTAGCGCGTGCCGATGAAACAATTTTCATCCTTCCAATTCTTTGTCGCACAGGGCTATTTGTCGGTCCAACTCCGCAAAAAATTCTTCGCCCGTGATGAAGCGCCCCGCTGCAATGTCTGCTTCGCCTTCGGCAATGGCTGCTTTCATGGCATCGGTTAGGACAAAGGGCTCGGCTTCGTCGCTTTTGCTTTCGATGTACGCCACCACTTCCTCCTGCACGTCTTCTGGCAGGTTTTTCAACTCTTCAATGGCGCGATGTAGGCGGCCTTCTAGTTGGTCTTCCATCCTGGGCCTCCGGGTTCTCGTGTCTGGTTAATATATGGTGCAGCGTTCTTGGGTCGCAAGTCAGACTTTCCAACAGGGCAACTGAAATGCCAGCGTTTCGCTCACCAATTCTGACAGTCCTAGCGTGGCAGCATTAAGCAGCGCTTCACCCGTCTCCACCGTGGCCACGCCCGCCCGTCCGGTCACGCCGAAACGGTTCAGATCGGCGGCCTTCCAGCCGAAGGCGTGGGGGCCGTAGGCGCGCAGGTGTTTGTAGTCGAGCGCCAAGGCCTCCTGGAGATTGGGGAAGTCCATGGCTTTTTTCAGGGTCACCCGGTCTGGTGCGAGAGCCAACATGACGGCGGTTTCTATTTCGCCGCCGTGGATGCCGAAAGCCTCTTCTGCGGGGGAGACGATGCTTGCCCCTTTGATGAAGCGGGTCCAGCTTGTGGCCACGGCCAGCATGTCACAACGCACGCGCAATTCCTGAGCCACGATGGCCATGAGGGGGGAATTGCCGCCATGGGCATTCATCATCAGGAGACGACGCCCGCCATTTTTTGCAATGGTTTCCCCAACCGCCATCCAGCGGTGCACGGCTTCATCAAAGGCAAGGGTTTTGGTGCCCTCATGGTCCATGTGTTCCAGCGAATAGCCTATTTGTTCCACCGGAAGGATGCGGATATCGGTGCTGACGGGCAGCAGCGGCAGGAGGCGGTCGCACACGCCTTTTGCGATGATACTGTCCGTCTCCAGCGGCAGGTGGGGGCCGTGTTGTTCTGTGGCGCCCAAGGGCAGGATGAACAGGGTGTTGGCGTCGGCCCCTGCAACCTCTTCTACCCACCGAGGGGCTGCGCCCCTCACAGGCTTTCCAAAAACGCTTTGGCGGCCTCGCCGTGTTCCTGGCGCAGGCGGGCCACATCCATGCCCACGGGCTGCGTGTCTTCCACCCGCCATTCCCCGGCCACCATCACCCGGTCGGCCTCATGGGCACCGCAAAGGACCAGCGCCGCGATGGGGTCGCCCGCGCCGGAGAAGCGCAGATCGTCCAGCGTGTAGAAAGAAAGGTCCGCCTGCTTGCCCAAGGCGATGTCGCCAATGTCGCTGCGGCCCAGGCACTGGGCAGAGCCTTTTGTAGCCCAGCGCAGGGCGTCAAAATGGGTCATCTTTTCGGCATTATAGGTCAGCCGGTTGATCATGAGCGCGTGGCGCACGCTCTCCATCAGGTTTGAATTGTCGTTGGAGGCGGAGCCGTCCACGCCCAGGCCCACGGGGGAGCCCGCCGCTTCCAATTCCAACGTGCGGCAATGGCCGGAGGCCAGAACCATGTTGGACGTGGGACAGTGGCACACGCCCACTTTGGCCTTGCCCAACCTGGCCACTTCATCGTCGTTGAAATGGACACCGTGGGCCAGCCAGGTGCGCTCGTTCATCCAGCCCAATTCTTCCAAATAATCCACCGGGCGGCAGTTGAAATGGGCAAGGCAGTATTCGTCTTCGTCCAGGGTTTCGCCCAAGTGGGTGTGGCAGGTGCAATCGTGTTTGTGGGCCAGTTCCATGGTTTCAACCATCAACCGTTTGGTGACGGTGAACGGCGCGCAGGGGGCCAGCGCCACCTGCACCATGGCCCCGTCAGACCGGTCGTGATAGCGGCTTAGCACCCGCTCACAATCGGCCAGAATGGTGTCATCGTCCTGCACAATGGTGTCGGGGGGCAGGCCGCCATCCTTTTGCGAAAGGCTCATGGAGCCGCGGGTGACGGTCATGCGCATGCCCAGCCGGTTGGCTTCCTCCACTTGCACATCCATGGCGTCTTCCAGCCCGGCCGGGTAGAGATAGTGATGGTCGGACACTGTCGTGCAGCCGCTCATCAGCAATTCCGTCAGTGCCAGCCGTGTGGCCAGCCGAAACGCATCGGGCGTGACGTTTTTGGCCCAGATGGGATAAAGCGCCTTCAGCCAGGGAAACAGTTCCTTGTTGATGGCCGCCGGGTGTGCCCGCGTCAGGGTCTGGAAGAAGTGGTGGTGGCTGTTGATGAGGCCGGGGATGATAACGTGGCGCGAAGCGTCATAAGTTTCATCCACCGCCGTAAAGGGCTGCGCGCCGGAGGCCACCAGTTCCACGATTTGCCCGTCTTCCACCACCACGCCGCCACCGGCATTGTCGGCCAAAATGGCGATGGGGTCTTTGATCCAAAGGCGCATGGGGATTTCTCGTCTGGCTGGCGGCGGTCCTACCATAGCCACCGGATCGGGCGAGAAGGAAGTGGTTTTTGGGGCTGGTATTCAGCGCGCCTCTTGTGAGTGAGGCCGCCGTCCTCTCGCAGCAATCAAAAATCGCAGCACCGACAGGGCTAAATGCTGTTCCCGAACGCATTTTTTCAATGTCTGGGTATTGGCTTGAACGTGAGATGGTCTAATCGGTTAAAGGGTGACAGTTTTGTGGCATAGTGCCGCTCACGCTGTGCTGAAAGGAAACGCTTTGGCTGCCAAGATTACCCTGTCCACCATTGCCGATGATCTGGGCGTGTCCACGGCCACCGTGTCGCTGGCTTTGCGGAATTCGCCTTTGGTGGCCGAGGCAACGCGGGCGCGTATTTTGCAGCGGTCGAAGGAAATTGGCTATGTCTATGACCGGCGGGCCGCCAGCCTGCGCACCCAGCGTTCGGACATTGTGGGCGTTTTGGTGCGGGATATTATCAACCCGTTCTTTGCTGAAATCTTGCGCTCCATCGAGGCGGAACTGGGCAATAACCGCCAGACTTTCATCCTGTGCAATCACGGCGACGACATTGAGGTGCAGGAAGATTTCATCTCCACGCTCATGCAGTTTGGAGCGGACGGGGTGATCATGTCCCCGTCGGTGGGCACCAGTGCAGAGGATATTGCCAAGGTGGAAGAAAACGGCCTGCCGGTGACGCTGATTGCCCGCACGGTGGAGGGCACGGATGTGCCCGCGTTTTTGGGCAATGATGAAGCGGGGTTTCACCTTATAACCCAGCATCTAATCCAAAACGGGCACAAAGACATTGCCTTGGTGGGGGGCACGCGGCTCACCTCCACGGGCCGGGCCCGCCGGGCGGGGTTTGCGCGGGCGTTTGAAGAGGCTGGCCTGCCGCTGCCCCAACGGGAGGATTTGGAAACCCCCTATGACCGCAAAGCGGGTTTTGCGGCGGTGGACAAAATTTTGGCCCAGGGCCCGGCTCCCACGGCCATTGCCTGTTGCAGCGACACCGTAGCGCTTGGCGTTATGCACGGTCTGCGCCGGCGCGGGTTGGAGCCGGGGCGGGATATTGCCGTTACCGGCTATGATGACATTGAGGAAGGGGCGATTTCCTCGCCCCCGCTGACCACGGTGGATGACGGCCATGATGAGATGGGTCATCTGGCAGCCCGGGCCCTGTTTGAAAAAATTCAGGGCAAGGGCGTTGTCACGGAGGGCACGCTGGTGGCGCCCAAGCTGCGCCTGCGCGCATCGGTGACGAGCCTGTAGCACGCAATGCCCTGTTGCCATTGCACAATTGGGTTTGGCCCTTTTTGGGCAAAAGACCTCTTTAAGGCCCGTTAAGGCATTTTGGCTACGCTCCCCGCCAGCGTCATCTGAAGGGCCGCAGGGGCCGTAGGGCAAAGGGGGGGGGCCGGTGAAAAGTTTTGTGATCCCGTTTTGCTGTCTCTCGCTGTTAGGGGCCGCGGTTTTTTACAACAGCGCCACCGTCAACAAACTGCGCTCGCAGACTTTGGCCCTGTTGGAAGAGCGTGCTGACACGCCGCCGCTGCACACAAAATCCGATGTGTGGATCCTGTCTTCCCCCAATGAGGGCCTGTCCTGTCTGGTCTATCATGGCCGTGATCTGGAAAATGGGCTGCGCAGGGTGAACGTGGATTCGGCCTGCAATGCCATGGTGGACCGGCTCAGCTTTGCCACCGTCTGGCGGGACATGGACGGCGATGTTGTGCGTTTTTCGGGGCGCAATAATGCCATGTTGGCGGAGTTTGGCCCCACAGACGGCACGGCCTATGTGAGCCGTGGTCTGCGCAATCCCGTCTATCTCATCCCCAGCCTATAGATAAAGCAGCGAGCGGCCGTCTGAATTGAACAGGTGCATTTTGCTCGTGTCGGCGGTCAAATGCACCGTGTCGCCCCGGTGAAGATGGGCGGTGCCGGGAATTTTGGCCACGATGGGCTCCTCCATGCCTTCCATACCCACGTAGAGATTGGTCACTTCGCCGAGTGCTTCCACCAGTGTGATGGTGCCGGAAACCAGCGCGTCTTTGGCGCTGGAGGCCAAGCCCATATCCTCCGGGCGGAAGCCCAGCGAAACGTCTTCACCTGCCATGCTGTCGGGCGACGCGATGGCCACTATAGCGGTGCTGCCGCCGTGCACGCTCACCGTGGTCTCACCGCCCGTGGCCGTAATGGCAGCGGGCACGATGTTCATGGCGGGGGAGCCGATGAAACGAGCCACAAATAGATTGGCGGGTTTTTCATACAGTTCGATGGGCGCGCCCACTTGCTCGATGTAACCGGCGGAAAGGACCACGATACGGTCCGCTAGGGTCATGGCCTCCACCTGATCGTGGGTCACGTAGATCATGGTGGTTTCCGGCATCGATTCTTTCAATTTGGCGATTTCGATGCGGGTGGCCACGCGCAGGGCGGCATCCAGATTGGAGAGGGGTTCGTCAAACAGGAAAACCTTCGGGTCCCGACAGATGGCGCGCCCGATGGCCACCCGTTGGCGCTGGCCGCCGGAGAGGGCTTTAGGCAGGCGGTCCAGATAGGGGTCGAGTTGGAGAATATCGGCGGCGTTTTTCACCCGCTCTTCAATCTCCTCCTTGCTGGCCTTGGCGATTTTCATGCCGAAGGCCATGTTGTCGTAGACCGTCATGTGGGGATAAAGCGCGTAGGACTGGAACACCATGGCAATGCCGCGCCTTGAGGGGGGCATTTCGTTCATGCGCGCCCCGCCGATTTCCAGCGTGCCGTCGGTGATGGATTCCAGCCCTGCGATCATGCGCAACAGGGTGGATTTCCCGCATCCAGACGGGCCGACGAAAACGATGAATTCGCCCTCGTCGATGGACAGGTCCACCCCGTGCATCACTTCGGTGGAGCCGTAGGCTTTCTTGATATTGGTCAGCGTTAGGCTGCTCATGGTGTCCCCTCCCTTTGACTTTCTTAACCGAGGCTGCGCTTGGCAAAATAGGAACCGTAGGGTTCCAGATGCAGCGTCTTGCCATCCACGCGCCCGCCGCCACCGGGGGAGGGTAGGGCTTGGCCGGCATTGTCCGGCAGGGCAAATTGTGCGGGCTGGTCGCTCATATTAATAGCGCAGAAAATTTCCGCTTTGTCGGTGCCCCGGGTGAAGGCCAGGACACGGGGGTCTTCGCCCACAAAATTGATGTCGCCCTTGGCGAAAGCCCGGTGGCGGGCGCGGAAGGCCAGCGCTTCTTTATAGTGGTTCAGCAGACTGTCGGCGTCCCGCTCCTGTAGATCGGCAGAAAGGTGCGTGTGTTCCGGCGGCGAGGGCAGCCAGGGCTTGGCATCGGAAAAGCCGCCGGCATCCATATTATTAGACCACACCATGGGCGTGCGACAGCCATCCCGGCCCTTGAAGGTGGGCCAGAAGCGGATGCCATAGGGGTCCTGCAAATCTTCAAAGGCGATCTGCGCTTCGGTCAGGCCCAGCTCCTCCCCCTGATAAAGGCAGACGGAACCGCGCAGGGCGAGAATGAGCGTGGCCGTCATTTTCAGGAAGCCGTGGCGGTCCAACACCTGGTCCGCCCAGCGGGAGGCGTGGCGCACTACATCATGGTTTGAAAAAGCCCAGCAGGACCAGCCGTCCGGCGCAGTGCGTTCAAAATCCTGCAAGACCTTGCGCACCTTGGGCGCATTGATGGGTTCCGGCGACAGAAAGTCGAAGGCGTAACACATGTGAACGAGATCATCGCCGGATGTGTATTGGGCGACGATATCCAGCCCGTTTTCTGCATCCCCCACTTCCCCCACGGCGGCGGCGGCGGGATATTCATCCAGCAGGGCGCGGAAGCGTTTGAGGAAGTCGATATTTTCCGGCTGGTTCTTGTCGTAAAGGTGGCTTTGGTAATTGTAGGGGTTCACCGCGGGGGCAATCGAGTCGTTGCGGTCAGCCTCCGCCAGGGGCGGGTTGTCTTCCAGTCCGGCGGAATGGACGTAGAAATTGATCGTGTCGAGGCGGAACCCGTCCACCCCCCGGTCCAGCCAGAAACGCACCGTGTCCAGAAGCGCATTTTGAACGTCCGGATTGTGGAAATTCAGGTCGGGCTGGCTGGCGAGAAAATTGTGCAGGTAATATTGGCAACGGCTGGTGTCCCATTCCCAGGCGGAACCGCCAAAGATGGACAACCAGTTGTTGGGGGGCGAGCCGTCCGGCTTGGCATCGGCCCACACATACCAATCCTTGCGGATATTGGTGCGGTTGGAACGGCTTTCCTTGAACCACATGTGCTCCACCGAGGAGTGGGAGATGACCTGATCGATCATCACTTTCAGCCCCAGCCGGTGGGCCTCGGCGATCATGGCGTCAAAATCCGCCATGGTGCCGAACATGGGGTCCACCTCGGTATAGTCCGACACGTCATAGCCAAAATCGTCTTGGGGCGATTTGAAGAAAGGTGAAATCCAGATGGCATCCACGCCCAGATCGGCAATGTGGGGCAGGCGCTGGGTGATACCCTGCAAATCGCCAATGCCGTCCCCATTGCTGTCCTGAAAAGAGCGCGGGTAAATCTGATAAATGACCGCGCCGCGCCACCAGTCCGAGTCGGTGCCGTGGGCCGTGAGAACACCGGGAGCCACTTCCACGGGCGTATCGTGCAAAACATTCATGAAATTATCCCCCTTTGACGGAACCGGCCAGCAGGCCGCGCACCAGATAGCGCTGGAGTGCCAGGAATACGAGTATGGGCACCACAATGGTGACGAAGGCGGAGGCGGTGAGAATTTCCCAATCGCCACCGCGTGAACCCAACAGGTTCACCAAGCGGCCGGTGAGCACCAGTTCTTCATCCCCCGCGCCGAGAAAGACCATGGCCACGAGCAGATCGTTCCAGGTCCACAGGAATTGGAAAATGGCAAAACTGGCAAGCGCCGGGAAGGAGAGGGGCAGGATGATCTTGAGAAAGATCTCAAAATCCGTCGCCCCGTCCACCCGGGCGGATTCGATGATTTCGCGGGGCAGGCCGGCAATGTAGTTGCGCAGCAAATAGATGGCCAGCGGCAGGCCGAAGCCCGTATGGGCCAGCCATATGCCAAAATAGGTTTTGCCCGGCACCCCGAAAAACGCACCGATCTGCTGATAGGCGGTGAGAAGCGGGATGAGCGACATTTGCAGCGGCACCACCAGCAGGCCCACCACCAGGGCGATGAGCAAGGCACGGCCTGGAAATTCCATCCACGCCAGGGCGTAAGCTGCAAAGGCGGCAATGAGAATGGGGATGATGGTGGCAGGGATCGTCACCGTCAGCGAATTGATGAAGGACTGGCCCAGATTTTCCGCATTGATGACGCGCCAATAGTTGTTGAGCGTGAAAGACGGGGGCGCTGTGGCGGTGTAGAAAATCCGCTGCCCCCTTTTGCGGGTGAATTCGCTCTCCTTGACGATCTCAAAGGAGCCGTCCGCTTCCACCGTCAGCAGCGCGCCATTGCGCAACTCCGCCACCTCGCCCACGTTGAATTTGGCGGGTTCGCGGCTGGAAAAGCCGAATTTCGAGACCGTGCCGTCCTTGTCTTCCAGCACATTGCCGGCAATGACGAATTTCCCGTCCCGCTCTTTTTGCCCATCGGCGCCGGTGGCGCGGTAGATGCGGTTTTGGGTGGAGGCGGTGAGCGCCGTCCACCAGCCGGAAACGGCAATCTGGTCCCGCGTGCGCACGGAAGAAACCATGAGCCCGAACGTGGGCAGCAGCCAGATGGCCACGATGAACAGGGCGGAGATATGAACCGCCCATGTAAGGGGGGATTTGGTTGCGCCCATAATTAATGTCCTCCCTGTTCTTCATTGGCGCGGCGGATGTTCCAGACCATGATGGGGATCACCAGCACCATGATGACCACGGCAATGGCCGCACCTCGGCCAAAATCGCCGCCGCCGCGGAACATCCAGTCAAACATGAGATTGGCCAGCACCTGGCTGTTCCACTGGCCGTTGGTCATGGCCAGAACGATGTCGAACACTTTCAACACCAATATCGTAATGGTGGTCCACACCACGGCAATGGTGCCCCAGATTTGCGGGATCATGATTTTGAAGAAAATTTGGATAGGGTTTGCCCCGTCAATGACGGCGGCTTCGATGGTTTCCTCCGAAATACCGCGCAGGGCGGCGGACAGGATGACCATGGCAAAGCCGGTCTGGATCCAGATGAGGATGACCATGAGGAAGAAATTGTTCCAGAAGGGGATGGTAATCCACGCCTGGGGCTCGCCCCCCAGTGCCACCACAAGGGCGTTCAAAATGCCGATCTGGTCAGAGCCTTCCGAGCGGTAGTCGTAGACGAATTTCCAGATGACCGTGGCCCCCACAAATGAAATGGCCATGGGCATGAAGATGATGGTTTTGGCGATATTGCCCCACCAGATGCGGTCCGTCAGGGCCGCAATCACGAGGCCAAAAAAAGTGGAGAGGGTGGGGACCACGATCAGCCAGAGCATGTTGTTGAACATGCTTTCGCGAAACAGCGGATCGTTGACCATCCAGATGTAATTGCCCAGGCCCACAAACTCGTCTCCCGCCCGGTCGTGCAGGGAGAGCCAGAAGGATTCAATGACCGGGTAGACCAGATAGGCGATGAGGAAAAACAGGGCCGGGCCGAGAAATAGCCACGGGCGAATGGCGCTGGCGCGATTGATGTTATGGGCAATTTGGGCCGGTGTGCCACGGGCGGGAAGCGCGGCATCCAACACCATGTTGGAGGCGAAAAAATAGCCCACACAACCGGCTACACCGAGCAGAACGGTGACGAAAGCGCCGAAGAGTTGTTCCATTATTCTGTCCCCTCTATCTCAAGTCGAACGCTTTTCTTGGCGTGATATTTTATCTCAACACGTCATCCTCGATCGCGCAAAGCGCGTATCGGGGATCCAAAATGGTTGAGCATTGTTGTGTATGTCATACTCATCCTGGATCCCCGAAGTTTGGCTTCGCCAAATTCGAGGATGACGAATTGAGAGATTGAGTTAGGGGGCAGGCTTTAGAGTATTGCACTCAGTTCCAGCCCCCCACCCGGATCGCTAACGCTCTCCGACCTCCCCTCCGGTGGGAGGTTGGGCTGTCGAAGGATTGCGCTTAATATGCAAAACGGGCCGACACTTTCGTGCCGACCCGCCGGGCGGGAGGAGCCTTACTTGAGCGAATCCCAGGTTTTCTGGATTTCGCTGGCCACTTCCTTGGCGTCCTTGCCGCCCGCATAGTCCACCATGCCTGTCCAGAACGCACCTGCGCCGATTTTACCGGGCATGAGATCGGACGCATCGAAGCGGAACGTGGTGGCGTTCAGCAGGATGTCACCCTGTTTGCGGGCCGATTCGCTGGAATAGGTCTCGGGATTGGCACCCTTGTGGGCGGTCAGCAGGCCGCCCTGCGCCATCCATACCTCATGGGCGATGGGCGTTTTCAGGAACTCGATGAAGGCGCGGGACGCATCGCTGTCCTTGGTGATGGCGGCCAATGTGCCGGCCCCCAGCACAGGCTTGCCCAGATCCTTGTCCGCATAGGCGGGGAAATAGAAGAAATCCACGTCTTCACCCACCGTGGTGCCTTCGGGGAAGAAGGAGGGAATGAACGACGCCTGACGGTGCATGTAGCATTTGGGCGGGGAGGCAAACAGGCCCTTGGGGCTGTCGCGGAAGTCCGTCGTGGCCACCGCACCGGCACCGCCGTCCACATATTTGTCGTTGCGGGCAAAAGCGCCGAATTCTTCAATGGCGGCCACCACTTTGGGGTCGTCAAACTTGATCTCGTTGTTGACCCACTGGTCATAGACGGAAGCGGGCTGCGTGCGCAGCATCATGTCTTCCACCCAGTCGGTGGCGGGCCAGCCGGTGGCCCCGCCGGAACCCAGACCGATGCACCAGGGCGTGCCACCATCGGCGACGATCTTGTCGGTGAGCGCCTTCAGCTCTTCCATGGTGGACGGCACTTCGTACCCGGCATCTTCAAAGTTCTCAGGCGAGAACCAGACAAGGGATTTCACATCTTCCTTGTAGGAGAAGGCGTAGAAAGCCTCGTTCCCGTCCTTGCCCTTATAGGTGCCCAGATCCACCCAGGATTGGCCAGCGGCGTAGTTTTCTTTCATCCAATTGGCCGTGTCTTCGCCCAGCGGGGTCAACAGGCCCTTTGAAGCCAGATCGGCGATGAGGCCGGGCTGGGGCAGGATGGCGATATTGGGGGGCGACCCGGCCTGGGTGTCGATGACGATTTGCTGCTCATAGTTTTCCGATGAGGAATACTTCACCTCAGCGCCCGTGGCGGCACGGAAATAATCCAACATGCTTTCCACCAGCGTCTGGTCCTCACCACGCCAGGGGCCGAAGATCGTCAGCGTTTGCCCCGTCAAGTCCGTGGATTTGGCAAAGGCGTCATAGCTTGCCCAGGAGAATTTGCTGTCCTCGCCGGGGGCGAATTTCAGTTTGCCATGGCCGTCCGCAAAGGCGGCGCCGCAAGACAGGGCAAGTGCAAGTGCCCCGGTGAGCAGGGTGGTTTTCATGAGACTTCCTCCTTGAGCCGCGCGGTCAGGCGTCGGCATGGTTCATTTTCTTATTGTCCCCCACACCGTCGTTGCGGCGTTTGCGGGGGACTGCTCCTCCAAATGAGGCCAAGCAGGCGCTTTTTCCAAAGCGCTTTGGCTGATGTCAAGTGGACCACTGCCTGTCAGGGGAGTCAAGGCGCTGAAAACGCAAAATTGGGTGCCATTTCGGGGATTTGGCCGGTCTGGGCTTGCAAAAATCGGCCCGTTTTGCCTTTCTGAATTTTCCAAAGCGGTTTGAGAGCCGCAGCCTCTGCAGACTGGGAGCCGCCCGGCGGTGTCAATATTCAACCTAAAACAGCTGGCCGAACATCTGGGCCTGTCGCAGACCACGGTGAGCCGGGCGCTCAACGGGTTTCCGGAGGTGAGCGAAAAGACGCGGCTGCGGGTGCAGGAGGCGGCGCGGGCGTTCAACTATCGCCCCAGCCCTTCGGCGGCCAATCTGGCCACGGGGCGGGCCTGGGCCATTGGCCATGTGGTGCCGCTGTCGGAACACCGCATGATCAACCCCCATTTTTCTGATTTTCTGGCCGGTGCCAGTGAGGTCTATGCCCGGTGCGGGTATGATCTGGTTTTGCGGGCGGCCACGCCGGAAGACGAGATGGATGTCTACCGCGATTTTGCCGAGCGCAGGCGCGTGGACGGTGTGGTGCTGCATGGCCCCTATGTGAACGATACCCGTGTGTCTTTGTTGCAGGAAATTGGCCTGCCCTTCGTGGTCCACGGGCGCACCAATGGTGTGGAGGGGGAAGGCAGCTGGGACCATTCCTGGCTGGACGTGGATAACCGACAGGCCTTTTACCGGGCCACGCGGCATCTGCTTGATCAAGGGCACCGGCGCATCGCGCTGCTCAACGGCATGGAGGCCATGAACTTCGCGTATCTGCGGCAGGAGGGCTATAAGCAGGCGCTGAAGGATGGCGGCGTGGCGTTGGAAACCGATCTTGTGACCAATGCCGATATGACGGAGCCCTACGGCTTTGAGGCCACGCAAAGATTGTTGGCGCTGGACACCCCGCCCACGGCCCATCTGCACGCTTCCATTCTGTCGGCCATGGGGGGGTTGCGGGCACTGCAACAGGCCGGGTTGGAAGCGGGGCGGGATGTGGCCGTCATGACATTTGATGACTGCCTGTCCTTCCTCGATAACGGCAATGAAAAAGACATATTCCTGACCGCCATGCGTTCTTCCATTTTCGAGGCGGGACAGGCTGTTGCCGAAATGCTCATGCGCCAGATAGCCAAGCCGGAGGCAGGACCGGAGCAGGTTTTGTGGGAGGCTGACTTCGTGGCCGGTCATTCCGTCAACCAAGGGCCTTTTGCATGAGCAGTATCAGGCTGGCCACCGGCCCCGAAGACCGGTTCACCTTTTCGCGCGCGGATTTTCCCAAAGACTTCCGCTTTGGTACCGCCACATCATCCTACCAAATTGAAGGCTCGTCCTTCGGCGGTTGCGGCACCTCCCACTGGGATACGTTCGCGGCAACGCCGGGCAATACGGTGCGCGGCGAAAATGGTTCGGTGGCATGCGACCACTACCACCGCTTCGAGGCCGATCTTGATCTCGTGCGCGATGCCGGGCTCGATGCCTATCGCTTCTCCATCTCTTGGGCGCGGGTGCAGCCGGAGGGGCGGGACAGGCCCAATGAAGCGGGGCTCGATTTCTACGACCGGCTGGTGGACGCCATGCTGGCGCGGGATTTAGAGCCCTTTGCCACGCTTTACCATTGGGACCTGCCCGCGAGGCTTGCCACCCAGGGCGGCTGGCAGAACCGGGATATTGCCGACCGTTTTGCCGACTACACAACCCTTGTGATGGAGCGGCTGGGGGACCGGCTGGCCAAAGCTGCCACGTTCAATGAGCCGTGGTGCATCACATGGCTGTCGCATTTTGAAGGTCATCACGCGCCCGGTCTGCGGGATATTCGCGCCACGGCCCACGCCATGCACCATGTGTTGCTGGCCCACGGCAAATCCGTGCAGGCCATGCGGGCGCTGGGCATGGATGATGTGGGCGTGGTGCTGAATTTTGAATATTCCCGGCCTTTCACCGACAGTGCAGAGGACAGACAAGCCGCCACGCTTTACGACGGCATTTATAACCGCTGGTTTTTGGGCGGTGTTTTCAAAAAGGAATACCCCGCAGACGTGCTGGAGGGCCTGCTGCCCCACATGCCGCCCGGTTGGGAGGCTGATTTTGATACCATCGCCGCGCCAGTGGATTGGCTGGGCATCAATTACTACACCTGCAAGCGCATCGCCCATGATGGCTTGGTGCCCTGGCCCCATCTGGCCTATAGGAGCGGCGATCTGGAAACCACCTTTACGGATTGGGAAATCTATCCCGAAGGGTTGCACCATTTCATCACCAAGGCCCACCGGGAGTATGCACCGCATCTGCCCCTACATGTGACGGAAAACGGCATGGCCGGGAACGATGCACTGTTGGGGGGCAACGTGCGCGATGGCCAGCGCATCCGTTATATCAATGCCCATGTGGAACAGGTGAAACGGGCCATTGCGGACGGGGTGCCGGTGAAAAGCTATTTCCTGTGGTCCCTTTTGGACAATTACGAGTGGTCGCTGGGCTATGACAAACGCTTCGGGCTAGTCCATGTGGACTTTGACACGCTGGAGCGGACGCCGAAGCTCAGTTGGCACGCTTTGAAGGCCGCGCTGGCACCGTCTTGAGCCGTGATCGTGGTTAACCTTCCTTGCACAGGCTGTTGAAAAGAACGATTTAAGGCTTACAACGGTGGTCAAGCGGCCCGCCCCTTGGCTGGGTTCGCTGAGGAAACCCGCTTGCGCCCATGATCGATCTGCATTCCCATATTTTGCCGGGTATAGATGATGGATCACCAGACATGGAAACCTCGCTTGAGATGGCCCGCATGGCCGTTGCTGCGGGGACGCAGGTCCTGGCCTGCACGCCCCATGTGACGCCCGGCATTTATGACAATGCAGCCGCGACCATTTTTTCAGGTATCACTGCGTTGCGGGAGGCGCTTCAGCAGGCGGCAATACCGCTGCATCTGGTGGCGGGGTGTGATGCCCATGTGCGGCCTGACATGGTGGAATTTATCGGCAGCGATCTTCACTACCGGCTGCACGGTACCCGCTATTTTTTGTTCGAACCGCCCCATCACGTCATTCCACCCAAGATTGATGCTCTGGCAGAGCGGCTGGTGGAAGCGGGCTATGTGCCCGTGCTGACCCATCCGGAGCGGTTGAGCTGGATTGGTAAGCGGTACGACATTCTGGAAAAGCTCAACGGGGCGGGGTGTCTCATTCAAGTGACGGCTGGCTCCTTCACCGGCAATTTTGGCAGCCGTGCACGGGATCTGGCCCTGCGCATGCTGGACGAGGGCCGCTTGGACATTATCGCCAGCGATGGTCACAACCTTACTTCCCGCCCGCCCACCATGGACAAGGCCCGCGATCTCATAGCCGGCATTGTCGGTGCCGACATGGCCCAGGACATGGTGCGCGATCGCCCTTTGCAAATATTGCAAAACGCGCCGATTACGCCCCGTTATCGACAAATAAACCCTTCACGGGATAGGAAAACAGCGAGCGGGCGCAGGAAGACGGGTGCGAGCAGGCGGGAACCATCCCGCTGGCGCGCCCTGTTCGGCCCCAAGGGTGGTGCGGGATGAGCATGAACGGGTTCTACAGCACAGTGCTGGTGCGCATATTGGCCCTGCTGACGGCAGGCCTGCTGCTGGCTGCCTGCAATTCTGCCACCACGCCCACGCAGTTTGGCAAGGCCGCGCCCGACGGCAATATCGTTCAGGTGGGCGAAAGAAGCGGCAATATTCGCGTCGTGGCCACGCTGCCGCCGCCGGACAGTGCGGCCCAGGGGGAGGTTCGCCTCTCCCCCAGCGACTTGATTGAAGTGGACGTGTTTCAGGTGAATGATCTGGACCGGACGGTGAAAATTGGCGGTGGCGGTTTCATCACCATGCCGTTGATCGGGCGCGTGCGGGCGGCGGGTCTGACCACCGACCAGCTGGCCCAGCGCATCGCCACCGCCTATGGGCGCAATTATCTGCAAAACCCACAGGTGACGGTCTTCGTGAAGGAATCCGCCGGCCAGAAAATAACCGTGGATGGGGAAGTCAAGAAACCGGGCGTCTATGATGTGAACGCCCAATCCACCCTCAGCACCTCCATCTCTTTTGCCGGCGGGCTTACGAAAATTTCTGATCCCACGAAGGTCTACGTCTTCCGTCAAATCGGCAAGGAACGGCAGGTGGCCAACGTCTCGCTTACGGATATCCGTCAGGGCAAACGCAATGATATTCGCATTTATGGGGGGGACGTGATCGTGGTTTATTCCTCCTCCAGCCGCATCGCCATGCAAAATCTCAAAGATACGCTGGGCGTGGCCCGGGGCGTGCGGGGAGTGGTGCCGTTTTAGAGCATCTTGAGCAGGCGGGCCTTGGTGGCTGATACGAGCTCATCGGCCTGGGCCTGCGTCTCCGCTTCCCCGTAGATGCGCAATTCCGGTGCGTTTCCCGATGGGCGCAGATGGACGATGGTG
Source organism: Pseudomonadota bacterium (assembly GCA_038525315.1). Lineage (GTDB taxonomy): Bacteria > Pseudomonadota > Alphaproteobacteria > Rhizobiales > Rhizobiaceae > Pseudahrensia. The sequence continues at coordinate 15,958 of JBCBHU010000011.1, read as the reverse complement.
CCGTCGTCCAGCGTCATGCGGTGGCCGTCGGTCTTGTCTGTGGCAACCACGCTTCTTGTGGGCAGCAGAAGATGCGTGGCGTTGTTTGGCTTTTGTGCAAGCGTTTCAATCAGGTGGGCCGATTGGAGGGTGGGGATATTTTCCAACCGGTCCGATGCCGTTGCCCGGGGGGGCAGCAGCCCGTGGAGGTGGGACAGGGGATGGCCGCACCGTTTTGCCAGAGCAAGGCAGGCCAGTGCGGGCAAAATGGCATCGCGGGTGGGCAAGGCCGCCAGTGGGTTGCCGTTCACGTTGAGGGTGCTGCCCAGCAAAAAACCGCCATTGGCCTCAAACCCCGCCACACTGCCGGGCTGCCCCTGCATGGCCGCGATGACGTGGGGGGAACCGATCTTGGTGCGGGTGGTGGCGGCAAACCAGCCGGACTTTTCCAGCGCCGTGTTGGAGGAGACCGGCGTGACCATTGTGTTGATGCCCAAAGCGTGGCCGGCCAGAATGCACAGGGCATCGCCGCGAAAATACGTGCCTGTTTCGTCGGCCAGCAAGGGTCGGTCGCCGTCCCCATCGGTGGAAAAGAGGGCATCGAGGGTGTGATCCTTCGCCCACGCTTTCGCTTGCTCCCGATCCGCCTTGCCCACGGCCTCCGTGTCAATGGGGATGAATTCGTCGCTGCGGCCAAGGGGGACGACCTCTGCGCCCAGCCGTTCGAAGAGCTCGACGTTGAGATCGCGTCCGACGGCGGAGTGCTGATAGAGGCCCACGGTCATGCCGACCATGAGGTCCGGGAAAGTCGTGGTATAGCGCTGGAGGTAGGTTTCGCGCACCTGTTGCGACACGTCTTGAACATTGGCCGACCCATTTATTTGGGCGTGGAGCGGCATGTTCAAAATTGCCTGTTCGTCCGCTTTGCTGGCTTCGCCGCCGGGCATGTAGAATTTGATGCCGTTGCGGTCGAAGGGAATATGGCTGCCCGTGACCATAATGACGGGTTCGTGTTTTGCGGCGGCTGACAGGGCAAGGGCGGGCGTTGGCACAGCCCCCGCATCGCGCACGGGATGGCCCATGGCATTTGCGGTTTTGGTAATCGTCGCGGCGATGGCGGGGGAAGACGGGCGCAGGTCGCGGCCCAACCAGACAGGCGTGGCCTCGGCCAAATCATGGTTTTGGCGCATGTGCAAAAGGCTTGCCCGGGTTGCGGCGTAGACAACTTCTGGCGTGAGATCATCCACCAGACCCCGCAGGCCGCTGGTGCCGAAGGCTGCGGAGCCGGATTTTAGCGCATCGGTGAGGGTGGCCACGGGCTAAATATCCCTGTGGCGCGCCGTGGTCTCGCGCAATTGGGTGAGGGCGGAGGTGATGTGATAAAGCGTGCTGGCGGGCACGTCTTCATCCACAAAAGTCCCATCGGGTTTGCGCTTGTCGTACCACAGGCCCCGCACGGGGGTGTTGAGAAAGGCTTCGGTCACGTCCAACGCCAGTTCCGCATGGCTGAGATAGAAGGCGCGCTCCCGCTCATCGGCAGCCTCATAGAGAACCAATGCCGCTTTCAGCCATTCCAACTGGCACCAAAAACGGCCTTTATCGACACAACGTTCGTAATTCCCGTCCAGGTAGTTCACCATGGAAAGGGCTCGGGGTTCGGTGCCGCAGGAGCCGACGGCGAACAGGCGTTTGGCGTGATCGTGCCACTTGTTTTGCGTGCTGCTTTCCGCCGGGTTACTGGCCGATAGCTTTTGCCACTTCATCAACAACCAAGCCCATTCAAACTGGTGGCCGGTTTCGATGCGATTTTCATCCGTGATGGGCAAAGCGTTCCAGTCCCCATCGTAGAGTTCGCTAATATGCCCCTGGGGGCCGTTCATGAGCTTGTCTTCACACAGGGTGGCTATTTCGTCGGCCAGCGCCATCCAGGGCCGATCGTCCCGCCCCTGTTGTCGGCTGGTTTCTATCCACGCCAAAGCGGCCTCAAACAGGTGCATGACGGGGTTGGAGCGGTGGGGGCAGGTCTCGTCCATCTCCGACAGGCGGGGGGCGGCGTTGGCGGCTTTCCCGAAAATTTGCTGTTCGATGGTGGTCAACAGGCCAAGCGCCCGGTCATAGGCGGTGGCGTTGTCATGGGTGAAGGCAAATGCCCCGGCATCTTCCATGCCGCCAAATGTTGGCTTGGCCACGGTTTGCGCCACCAATTGCAGCGGTCGTGCGGTTTGCACCGGGATGGGTTGCGCCATTTTTACGGATGAGGGCGCATGGGCCAGGGCCAGCAATTGGAATGTCTGGTCGTATAGATTGAAACTGTCTTGCAGAGCCTCGCCCCGGGCATCCAGCAATGGCGGCATCAGGCCGTTATAGGGCCGAGCCGCCTCGGCCATGGAGGTCAGCGCCCGGTCCAGCACAGTGTTCCACGGCCCCGCCCATTGGTCTCGCCCGGCTTGGGCGAACACATAGGTTTGTCGACCGGGTACCCGTCCCCGCACGGGCTTTAGCGTGGGGTGGCCCGTATGGTGCAGGCTTTCACGCCACAGGCCGGTGGTATGGTCAAAACCATTGCTGAACCACAGGGGCAGGGCCGCCGTTTCCCACCATTCCAGCAGGCGCTGGGTGCGCTCGCCCACTGTGGCGGAGGCGGAGGGTATGTCCAATTCCCCGCGCTTTTCCTGGGCCAATCGGTCGGTGACGTTTTTAAGGGCGTTGGATTGGGCAAGGGGGGTGACGAGGATAACATCATCATCGGCCACCACATTGAGACCGTCCACTCCGGCCAGAACGATGAGCTTGTCGTCGGGCCCGCGGGCGGCGCAGTTGGTGGCCTCATGCAGGATCACGCGGCCCTGAAATGAATTGCCGGTCTTGTCCTTGGTGTTGACGGCATGGACGGCATCCCATGCGCCCAGATCGGACCAGTCGAGATCCGTAGGCAGCACGGATTTGTCCTGCGTCTTTTCCATGACCGCCTTGTCGATGGGCGTTTTTTTGGCCCCCAAAAAAGCGTCTCCGATCAGCGTGCCATTGCCGAGGTTGGAACGGGAGTCATAGCCCGCTTGCACCGGTTCAATTACATCGGGCGCGTGGGTGCTCAACTGATCCATCAGGGCGTCAGCCCGGGCGATGAAATTGCCTGAGTTCCAAAGATAGCCTTCGCTGATATAGCGGGCGGCGGTTTCCACATCCGGCTTCTCGCGAAATGCAATGGCCTTGCGCACAGGGGTTTGAGCCTGTGTCTCGCCGGGCTGGATATAACCATAGGCATCGCTGGCGGCGGTGGGCTTGATGCCCAGCGTCACGATGGAACCGTTGGCGGCACCTGCCACGGCCTTGTCAATTTCGGCGCGAAAATGGGCGGCATCGGGGATGAAATGGTCCGACGCCACCAGCACGATCACACCCTCAGGGTCCAGTGTGTGGATGTGGATGGCGGCCAGGGCCACGGCCGCCGCAGAATCCCGCCCCGCCGGTTCCAGCAAAATATCAGCGCTAGCATTGTTGAGGGCCAGTTGGCGCGACACCCAGGTCTGCATGGTCTGGCCGGTAATGACCACAAGCCGCTCAAACCCGTTCAGGCCAATGAGCCGGGCAACCGTCTCCTGAAACAGGCTGGTGTCGCCCACCAGATTGACGAACTGCTTCGGGCGGGACTTGCGCGAGAGCGGCCAAAGGCGTGTGCCGATGCCGCCGCACATGATGACCGGATAGACCCGCACCAAACCTGATCCCCTATCGTGATTCGATAGAAGCTATAGGCCGATTGCCGGTCACTCTGAATAAAAAGCAGCGCTAAGTGCCTAAAAACATTGAGTTTTTGGTTGCATTATACGTCTTTGCAACCCACGGTTTATCGCGCGCCAAAGCCGCCAAACACCGTGCGCAGGGTGCGCAATACGATCAGCACGTCCAGCCAGGCGGAGATATTCTTCACATAGTAGAAATCGTATTGCAGCTTGACTTCAATTTCGTTCACATCGGTCACATGGCCCTGGTTCACCTGCGCCCAGCCGGATATGCCGGGGCGCACGATGTAGCGGTAACGGTAAAACGGAACCACCTCCTCATACATGGAGCCTAAAACCGCTGCCTCCGGGCGGGGCCCGATCCAGCTCATATCCCCCTTCAAAACGTTGATAACCTGGGGCAGTTCGTCGATGCGGTAGCGGCGGATGAAATGGCCCAGGCGCGTGATGCGGGGATCATCGTCCTTGGTTTGGGCACTGTCGCGCTGCTCGTCCAACTGGCGCTCAGCCACCTGATCATCCGTCAACATGGAGCGCAGTTTGATCATGGTGAAGGGCCTGCCGCCCCGGCCGATACGTTGCTGCGTGTAAAAAAAGGGACGTCCCTGGGTAAGGTAGAGCAGGGGCAAAAAGACGGCCATGATCAACAGGATGAGCGGCATGAGCGCCAGGGCCAAAAGCGTGTCCATCAGCCGTTTGATGTTGAGATACAAGGAGCTTGGCAGGATGGAGCCCAGGGTGTTTTCCGACAGGCTTTCAATCTGCACCCGGCCCGTCAATTCCTCGCGGGCATGTTTGATGTGAAAGACGGGAATATCGCGCAAGGCACATTCGGCCAGAAACTGCACCCATTCCGGCTCCATCTCACTGCGCAGGTCTGCCACCACCGCACCGCGAACCTTTTTGAAGTTGCTCGGGTCCGCCAGTTCCACAAGGTTCACTTCGGGAATGTCCAAGTCACCAATGTTTCTTGTGCCGGGCACATAGGCAAATTGAATGACGGAGTGGCGGCGGCGCATGAAATTCACCGCCACAAACCACATGGTGTTGGCGGTGGCGGCGGTGAAATAGATGAAGCGGGAATAGTCCACGTAGAAGAAAAGCAGCAGCAGGGCGGTGATGCTGTAGGCCGAAATATAGGCCGTCGCCACAACACCGCCGGCGGAAAGGCCCGGGAAGCGCTGAAAGCGTGAGGCCAGCATGAAACCGAAAATCACCGCCGCGATGTTGGCGGTAAAAGTGTTAATAGATTGCAGGCTCTCGAAATAGATCAAACCCCGGTCATAGCGCAAGAGGACGGGCACCATGAGGGCGATGAGAATGCCGATCACAAGCGAGAAGCGCTTGCGGACAAACCAAGGCATATCGCTGGTGGACGCGCTCACCGATCTCATGGACGGGGTCTGCTTTCAGGGGTTCAGGCAGCGCGGACCATAGGCCGCACCTTAGGCACAGGCAAGGCCGTGCAGGCACTGTTGAGACCTAAATTCCAAGGGGTTAAGCGGCGCGGCTTGGCCGCACGAAGCGCAACACGTTGCGGATGACCTGCCGCTGGAGGCGTTCGTTTTTCTCGATGTTGAAATGGTGAACGCCGTCGGTTTTTGACAGGTCGATATTCTTGAGATTGGCCCGCGCGCCCCGCACTTTCACCACCGGTTCTCCCCAACCGTCAGTTTTGAAATAATAGTTGGTGGCCTTGCGCACATTGCGGGGGATGGGGTCCGGCTTGGTGGCGGCGAAGGTGACCATGTAGGTGACCGATACGCCGGATTTGCGCAATTTCTTGGCCATGCGGATGATGGCATTGGCTCCCAGCGAATGGCCGATCAAAACCACCGGCTTGCGGCCGAACCTCTTGCGGTTTTTCAAAATGGTTTTCACCGCTTCATCGGAGGAGCGGTGGCCGATGACTTTTGCCTTGATGCCCCGCTTTTTGAGCTTGGCCGCCATCGAATCGAGCCCACGGGAAAAGACGTTGAAACCACCTCGCACCAAAAACACGTCCCCCTGGTGGGCGCCGCGTTTGGCCAGCAGTGGGGCGGAATCTTTGACCGTCTGGGCCCGGACGAGCTGCGCGTGTGGCACGGCGGCTACGAGTGTCGCCACTACAAAAACGGTCAAAAGCCGGAAAAAAGCGGATGAGCGAATCATGACAGGAAAGGCGGTTTGGAGCTGATTTGAACCGTGATAATGACCTGATCAAAACAAGGCAACTCACGATCAGGTTGCAACCGAAAGTTGCCGTTTTGGTGTGGCTTAAAAGCCTGCACCTGTCATGGCAGTCGTGGCATCAAACGGCCGGTGCGTTTGCAGTAGTCATCATAATCGGCGCCAAACTGGGCGCGCATCATGGCTTCCTCCTTGGCCACGCGGCTGAAATAGAGCAGCGCCACGCTGGCAAGGCCCGCCAGGCCTGCAAACCAGTTGGGAATGAGCAGGGCCTGCGACAGGCCCCAGAGCCAAAACGATGTATACATGGGGTGGCGAATGTGGCTGTAGACACCGTGGTCCACCAATTTGTGGTCCTTGCGTATCTCCAGCGTGACCGACCAATTGCGGGCCAGATGTTTGTGGCTGAGGTAAAACAGGACCAGAAAGCCGATCATCACCAGCGTGCCAAGCCAACCCAGTGTGGGGGTCCACGGATAGTCGGCAAAGCTGAAAAGCCCGGTGAGCACATGCACGGCCGGAATGACCACCAGCCCCACGATGCACAGACCCAGCGTCGCCCGTTCAAGCGGGCTGCGCCGATCGGCCACCACTTTGGTTTTGCGGGCTTTCACGCGATAGGGCTGGCGAATGACAAGCCATGCGCCAATGCCCAGCGCCCAGAGAATGGCGGCCACGTCTTCTGTCATGACGGAATTACCGGTTGGAAGGAATTGCGCCCTCTCTCCCCTGAAAGAGCGGCGAGATCAAGGGGCTCAGCCGGTCAGGCTGTCGCTGAACCTGTCCCGGTCTGCGGCCCGGGCGGTGATGGTGGCCGGTCCGAAGCAAATGGCCGGAAAATCGTAGTGATAGCGCTTCGTATTGCCGAAGACGAACTGGTAGTGGACGCGAAACAGATTGCGCTTGATGCGCCTATAAGTGTCTGCCGTGAGCATGTTTTTGATCTTGATGCTGTGGATCACGATGGGCGCATCCACCCCCATGAGTTTGGCCGGATTGGTGCGGTAGAAGTTGATGGCATCGGTGAGGCACTGATATTCCACCCAGCGGGTGGCCGTATTGTCAAACAGGGCTTTAAGGCCATGGCGGAACCATTGGGCGGCGGGGTAGGCCCCCACTTTGAGCGCGGTGGAGCCGAGCGTGAGGATGGTGACGCGGTGGGCGTGTTGCGCGTAGTCCGCCGAACGGCTGTGGCAGCGGGCGGCTGCATCCAACATGAGCGCGCCACCGGTGCTGTGGCCAACGAGTAGAATTTCATCGTGCTCTCGCGTGGCAAGGGCGGCGTTGATGGTATCGGCCAGCCGGTCCAACTTGGCCTCCATGTCGGGCCGTTTTTGCAGGGCGAAACGGTGGGAAAAGCTCCACAGGTCCATCAGGTGGAAGACGCTGGTGCGGGTGCGGATCAACCAGAGCGCAATGCCGCTCACGATCATGGCGACGCCGATGCCGGCCATAAATCCGATGCCCTGGCCCGCTGCACGGCCTAAACCCACGGTTAGCGCGAGAGCGAGCAACAATGTGAGCGCGGGATAGAGAAAATAGAGGAAAAACCGCCACGCATGGCGCGCAAAGAAAAAGGCGGTGCCGGAGGCGAAATAGCCAGCAAGCGTGCGTCCATAGCGGGCCAGGCGTTGTAAAACCGAAGCGTCAAAATCCTTCAGGACGATGTCGTCAAGGCCTAGAAAGTGGAAGTCTGTTTCCACCTGCCAGTCCTCGCCACGACTGCGCGCCGCAACTGTTTGACGTGTGATGTCGGGTTCGACCTGGCTGGTTTCGCCGTGGCTCAGGTCCACGTCCCACAGTGTTTCAAACCGTTTGCCCTCGCGCTCCAGCCGGTGGAAAAAAGCGTCAGGTGATTTGGGGTCGTAACCGCCGATGAAGAAGATGGCGCGGCGGGAGACGGGCATGTGGTCGGTGCCGGTCATGCGCTAGACGTGCGCGTCCTTCGCGCCCTCCAGCAAATAGCGCCATACATAGGAGGCAAAAGAGCGCCAGCATTCCAGATGGAATGTGTCTTTGCCCGTGCGCCACAAAACCACTTCGGCCTTGCCAAAGATGGTGCGGGAGCAGGTGCCCACGGGGAAGGCGGTTTCTGACAGATCGCGCGGGCAGGCCACGTTGAGCGTGTTTTCTGCGCCTGTGCCGGTGATAATGAAGGCCGTGTTGCGGTGGGAAATATCGGTGGCGGCCACGGTCTTGTTCGACAATTTCGGCACCATGGTTTCATCGACCCGTTTGGTGTCAATGACCAGCCATTCATCGGGGCCTAGCCACAGGGCATTGCGCCCGTCTTTGCCATTTGTGTGGTGTGGCTTTTTGGGCAGGGCGAAACCAAGCCGTTTGCCAAAATTCGTGATGCCTATGCCCGTTGCCCGCAGGCTGATGCGAGAGGCGGGGGGAGCCGCCTCTATCATTACCACTTCATTAGCGAAGCGTTTTCCCGCGTTGATGGGTGAGCGTTCCAGAACAGCAGCTTTAGCCATCGAGCTTTTCCCCCTTTGGGTCGTAAAACACGGTGCCGGTCACTTCCACTTCGATGGTCTCGTCGGGCATGGGGATGTGGAGGGTTTCACCCATCCTGTCGTGCCCGTCCTCCACCAGCGCCATGGCGATGGAATGGCCAAGCGTGCCGGACCAGTAGGAGGAGGTGACATGGCCGATCATGGTCATGGGCACCGTCTGTTCCGGGTCGGCCACGATCTGTGCGCCTTCTTCCAGCACAGTTTTGGGGTTTTTAGTTCTTAAACCCACCAAATGGCGGCGACCCTTTTGGGTGGCCAAATCGGGGCGTTTGAGCCCGCGACGGCCCACAAAGTCCGGCTTGGATTTGGCGATGGCCCAGCCAAGGCCCGCATCCTGCGGGGTCACGGTGCCGTCCGTGTCCTGCCCCACGATGATATAGCCCTTCTCGGCCCGCAAAACGTGCATGGCTTCGGTTCCATAGGCGCAGGCACCCATGGGTTCTGCCCGTTCCCAGATCGCTTCCCACAGGGCGCGGCCGTAATCGGCGGGGACGTTGATTTCAAAGCCCAACTCGCCGGTGAACGAAATGCGGAACAGGCGGCCGGGCACACCGGCCACCTCACATTCCACCACGCTCATATGGGGGAACTTTTCGGCGGAAATATCCGCGCCGGAGACCAGCGGTTCAATGATTTCTCGCGCCTTCGGCCCCTGCACGGCGATGGTGGCCCATTGCTCCGTGGTGGAGGTGAGCCAGACCTGCATGTCGGGGAATTCCGTTTGCAGATAGTCTTCCATCATGTTGAGCACGCGGGGCGCGCCGCCCGTGGTGGTGGTCACATGGAAACGGTCGGCGGAGAGTTTACCCACCACGCCGTCATCATAGATGAACCCGTCTTCGCGCAGCATGATGCCATATTTGGCGCGGCCCGGTTTCAGCTTGGACCAACCGTTGGTGTACATCTTGTCCATGAAGGCGGCGGCATCGGGGCCGACAATTTCGATCTTGCCGAGGGTGGAAGCGTCAAACACGCCAGCAACCTTGCGGACCGTCTGGCATTCGCGATCCACCGCCTCATGCATGGTCTCGCCCGCACGGGGGAAATACCAGGCGCGGGACCACAGAGCCACCGGCTCGAATTCCGCACCGTTTTCCACCGCCCAGTCGTGGATTGGCGTTTTGCGTTCCACATCGAACAACTCATGGCGGTTGCCGGCAATGAAAGTGCCGAATGTGGTGGGCGTGTAGGGCGCGCGGAAGGTGGTAAGACCCACTTCCGGGATACTGTTGCCCAGCTTGTCGGCCGCGATGGCCAGGCCGTGCATGTTGGACAATTTGCCCTGATCGGTGGCCATGCCGTTGGTGGTGTAGCGTTTCACGTGCTCGATGGAGTGCATGCCTTCGCGCACGGCCAGTGAAATGTCCTTGGCGGTCACATCGTTTTGGTAGTCCACAAACGCCTTGCCTTCATCGGCAGACTTGCCCGTGGCCCCAATCATGCCGCCGGTGGCGGGCACGTCGTCTTCCAGCGTGACTTTCTTGGACTTGCCGCCAACGGCCTTGGCGGCTTCGGCAAATAGTTCTGCCAGATCATCCGTGCCGTTGCAGCCGCCGATGGAGATGCAGTTTTGTGGGCTTTCGCCCGGCAGGAAGCGTTGCGTTTCTTCATCCCATTGGGGCTTGCCCCGGGATTGGCTGTAAAGGTGCAGCGACGGCGTCCAACCCGCAGACATGAGCAGGGCGTCGATCTCGAATGTTTCTTCCGTGCGCCGGTCATGGGTGGTAACGGTCATGGAATTGACGCGCAGCTTGCCGCTGGTTTTCATCACATGGGCAGCAGGGATAATGCGGATGCCCAGCGCGTCGGCCTGTTTGCGCAGGTCTTCGGCCACTTCATCGCGGTAGTCCACGATGGCGGGCACATCCAAACCTTCTTCTGCCAGATCAAAGGCGGCTGCATAGGCGCTGTCGCAGGCGGTGAACACACCGGTGCGGCGACCCACGGCCACGCCGTATTTGTTGAGCAGGGTTTGGGCCGCGCTGGCCAACATGATGCCGGGCCGGTCATTGCCCGCAAAAACCATGTGGCGCTCAATGGCCCCTTGGGCCAGCACCACCTGCTTGGCGCGCACCTGCCATAGGCGTTCGCGGGGCAGGTCCGGGTCCGGGCGGGACATGTGGTCGGTGACGCGCTCGGCCAGCGCCACCATGTTTTGCTGGAAATAGCCAAAGCCTGTGGTGCGGGTGAGCAGGCGAACGTTTTTTTGTGGGCGAAGGGCTTTCACCTGTTCAGCCGCCCATTCTGGTCCGCTTTGGCCATCAATGCGAATATCGGTGTCGGACAGCATCCACCCGCCCATATGGGAATTTTCATCGCACAGGATGACGGATTGACCTTCTTCCGCCGCCGCCCGTGCCGCGGTGAGACCAGCGGCACCGCCGCCGATAATCAACACATCGCAATGGGCGTAGCGGTTAGAATAGCGGTCCGGATCTTCTTTTTCCGGTGAGCGGCCAAGGCCTGCTGCGCGGCGAATGAAGGGTTCGTAGAGCTTGTCCCAAGCGGCGGCGGGCCATTTGAACGTCTTGTAATAAAACCCCGCCACAAAGATGGGAGAGAGCAGGTTGTTCACCGCTCCCACATCAAAGTTGAGCGTGGGGAAACGGTTTTGGCTTTCCGCTTCCAGCCCATCGAAAATTTCCTGCATGGTGGCGCGCACGTTGGGTTCGGTGCGTGCCCCATTGCCACCGGCGCGGGTGATTTGCATGAGCGCATTGGGTTCTTCCGCCCCGGCCCCGATGATGCCGCGCGGGCGGTGATATTTGAACGAACGACCCATGAGGTGAATGCCGTTTGCAATAAGCGCGGAGGCCAGCGTGTCGCCCTCCACGCCCTCAAACGTCTTGCCGTCAAAGGTGAAAGAGACGGGCTTCGTGCCAAGGCGCGAGCCGCGACCGGGCACGCGGAAGGGTTGTTGCGGGGTGGGTTTCACTTCAACAACTCCGCAATCTGCGCATCGGTGGGCTTTGGCTCACCGGCCTTGTATGTCATGAGAATTTTGTCGCTCACTGTGTGGCGCACAACATTGAAAAAGCGTCCGCATCCGGCCACATGCCGCCACCGCTCAAACGTGACGCCCTTGGGGTTGTCGCGGATGTAAAGCATGGCTTCCACCTGCGCGTCAGACATGGCGTCCATATCTTGCGGCCGAACCACATGGGCCTGCCCCGCATAGGCAAACTCCAACTCAGGCCGTTCTTCTTCACAATAGGGGCAGGGGATTAGGAGCATGGGTTACTCGGCGGCATCATAAAGGGGGGTAATCGTGTCGAGTTCGTCGTGGGTGGCTGATTGGAAGACAGACAAATCGAAATTTGTCTGCATGTTTAGCCAGTAACGGGGCTCTGGCCCTAACGCCTTGTGTAATCGAGTGGCGAGTTCTGCATCCACATCTCGTTTGGCATTAAGAAATGACTGAATTTCATCAAGCGGCAGATGAACCGCCGCGGCCAAGTCTTCCGCAACCAATCCTTCTGCATCAAGGAACAGTTCGGCAACAACTTCCCCGGGATGCATCCTTCGACCCAGGCCAGTGCCGCGTTTTTTCGCTTCAGTGATAGTCGACGAACTCGACATCTTCGGCTCCCTCGTCTGTCCAGCGGAAACAGATCCGCCATTGTTTATTTACTCGAATAGAATGTTGCCCTGCACGGTCGCCTTTCAGCTGTTCCAATCGATTGCTGGGCGGAAATCGCAAGGTTTCTACAGTCTCGGAGAAGTCCATTGCTTCCAGCAAAGCTTGTGTTCTGGTGATGAGCTGCGATGGAAACCCTTTAGCCCGTTTGCCCTGAAGCACCCGCAACAACCGTTTATCTTTGAACGATACAATCACCCTTCCTAATGTGCTACCGCCGCTGCAGCAGCTTCATCGATAAGCCGCCCATTCCTGAACCGCTCCAGGGTAAACCCTGCGTTGATCTTGTGGGGTTCGTCCCGGGCAATCGTATGGGCAAACACGTGGGCAGAACCCGGCGTTGCCTTAAATCCGCCCGTGCCCCAGCCGCAGTTTACGTAGAGACCCTTCACAGGCGTTTTGGCCAGTATGGGCGAACGGTCCGGGGTCACGTCCACGATGCCGCCCCATGTGCGGAGCATCTTCATGCGGTTGAACATGGGGTAGAGCTCGATGATGGCGTCCAGCGTGTGTTGCAGAATATGCATGGAGCCGGTCTGGCTGTAGGAGATGTAGCTGTCCGTCCCCGCGCCAATCACCAACTCGCCCTTATCGGACTGGCTGATATAGGCGTGGACGGCGTTGGACATGACCACGCAGGGGAAGACGGGTTTGACCGGTTCTGACACCAGCGCTTGCAGGGGGTAACTCTCCAGCGGCATTTGCACGCCGGCCATGTTCATCAGCACAGATGTGTGACCGGCGGCCACCACGCCCACTTTCTTGGCGTTGATGGTGCCGCGGGTGGTTTCCACCCCGCTCACATCGCCATTGGCCGCCCGGTTGATACCGGTGACTTCGCAATTTTGGATAATGTCCACGCCCATGGCGTGGGCCTTGCGGGCATAGCCCCAGGCCACCGCATCGTGCCGGGCCACGCCGCCGCGCCGTTGCAGGGCGGCACCCATGACGGGATAGCGGGAATCTTTCGAGATGTTCAGGGGCGGGCAGTATTCCTTAGCCTGCTGGGGCGCGAGCCATTCATTGTCCACGCCGTTGAGGCGGTTGGCATGGATGTGGCGCTGGGCGGACTGCACGTCGTGCACATTATGGGCCAGCATCATCACGCCACGCTGGGAGAACATGACGTTATAATCCAGTTCTTGCGAGAGACCCTCCCACAGGTTTACCGCGTGGTTATAGAGGCCCGCCGACTCATCATAGAGGTAATTGGAGCGGATGATGGTGGTGTTGCGGCCCGTATTGCCGCCCCCCAGCCAGCCTTTTTCCAGTACGGCGATATTGGTGATGCCGTGTTCCTTGGCCAGATAATAGGCCGTGCCCAGCCCGTGGCCGCCCGCGCCCACGATGATGACATCGTACTGCTTTTTAGGTTCGGGACTTTCCCACTGTTTTCCCCAGCCCTTGTGGCCGCGGAAGGATTCGCGGATCAGATTGAGCGCGTTAAAGCGTTTCATGGGGCTCGCTTCGGGTTTGGTGGTAAAACAGGCTCTCTTACGGGCATAATACCCACAAGGAAAACCTTTGCGACCCTAAGCGACATAAGGCGTTTTGACCACGACTTTAGTGGTGTGGGGCGGTCCCGAACGGTTGACTTTCTGTGCCATGGCCTTACACAGCCTCCAGACAAAGCGCGCCTCACTGAGGCGCGTTGTTTTTTGAGAAGTTATGACGCTGCACCGTCCGTTGGTGTGGCAGTTCGCAATCAGGACGCTCGTTATGAAGATCAAGAATTCCCTGCGCTCGCTGAAGGGCCGTCACCGGGCTAACCGTCTGGTGCGCCGCAAGGGCCGCGTTTACGTGATCAATAAGGTCAATCCGCGCTTCAAAGCCCGCCAGGGTTAAGGCTGCGGTGTCCATCGCTGCGGCGATGTGGATTTGTTTACGGTCACACCGCCGTGCGGCGATGTGACGGGCTAATCACCATTATTTGCATTTGATCGCCATGGGAGCGGGGCTTAGTCTCGCCCTTATGGCTATTCGTGTTATTGACCCTTATTCGCGGCGCACTCTACGCCACACCTTTATGGCAACAGCGCTGACAGCGTTTCTGGTGCCCAGCTTCGGCGCGGCACAAACGGCATCAACGCCGCCTGTGAAAAGCGAGACCAAAAAGACGGCCAAACCGGCACCCACGGTTGAATTTCCCAAAGACTTGGACGGGCTTTTCGCTCTTCTCGGTAAAACCCGGGACAAGAAAATGGGGGACCGGATCGCCCAGCAAATCTGGGAAATCTGGCGTACGTCAGACAGCAAGAGCATTGATCTTTTGACCCGCTGGGCCATTTCCGCCGGGCGGAACAAACGGTACGGCAAAGCGCTGGATCTTTTGGACCAGATCGTGGTGCTGCGGCCCGATTATGCCGAGGGTTTCAACCAGCGCGCCACGCTCCACTTCATGATGCGCAATTACGGAAAGTCCATCGTGGACATTGAGCGCACTTTGGCGCTGGAGCCGCGCCATTTTGGGGCGCTGTCCGGGCTGGCGTCCATTTTGGAGACGCTTGAGCGCAAAGAACAGGCGCTGGAGACGTGGTATCGTGTTCTGGCCGTCTACCCCGCCAATGAGGGCGCTCAAAAGGCCGTCGTGCGGCTGGAGGAAGAGCTTGCCGGTCGCGGAATCTGAACAAAATTCAGGCGCCAGTGAACGCTTGCGCCGGGTTTGCCGTTACTGTTCAACACACGCAATGACGACGAGCGGAACCCGGATCCCGTGAAATTTTTTCTCTTTCTAATCGCTCTATTGGGCGTTGGGGTGGTGGCCTTGGTCATTTTCACCCAAATGAACATCGCCCGAATTGAACAAAAATTCCCGCCCGTGGGCCAGTTTTCGGAAATGGCGGAGGGGCGGCTCCACTACACCGATTTGGGCAGCGAGAAAGAGGGCGAGGTCCCCGTTCTTTTTGTCCACGGTGCCAGCGGTAATTTGCTGGATCAGCAGGAGGCTTTCAAAGATGCCATCGCGGGGCGCTATCGCGGCATTTTTGTAGACCGTCCCGGCTATGGCCACAGCGACCGCATGGGGGCCAATGATCCCGCCAAACAGGCGGCCCTTTATGCCCAATTGTTGGACGAGTTGCAGATTGAGCAGGTGGTGCTGGTGGGTCACTCGCTGGGGGCCGCCTCCGTGGCGGCTTTTGCGGTTCTCTATCCGGACCGGGTGCGCGGGCTGGTCTTTCTGGCACCCGCCACCCATCCCTGGCCCGGTGGCGTGACGTGGTATTACGAGATTGCGGCCAAACCGGTCATCGGATGGCTGTTTACGGAAACACTTACCCTGCCCGCCGGTCTCCAATCGCTGGAAAGCGGCGCAAAGGGCGTGTTTGACCCCCAGGAGGCCCCCCTCAATTACGTGGAAAACACGGCCCTCCCGCTTATCCTGCGGCCCGCCAGTTTTCGTCATAACGCGCGGGATGTGGATGGTCTCAACGCTTTTTCGCGGGCGTTTTCCCCCCGCTATAAAGAAATTAAAGCGCCCACTGTCGTCATAACCGGTGATAAGGATGACATCGTGGCTCCTGCAATCCACTCCCTCGGTCTGGAGCGGGATATTGAGGGGGCCGAGTTGGTGGTCGTGCCGGGCCTGGGCCATAAGCCCGACTATGCGGAGACAGCGCGGGCCATGGCGGCCATTGAAAAGGTGATGGCTGGTCCTTAAGGGCGCGCCGGCGGGGTGTCTGTGCGCCGACCGCCTTCAATGAGAGTCCGAAAAATTAATCCCCTCGACCCTTCAAGGGGCCATAACTGGCCTGCGCCCTTGTGGGGACGGTGGGTTTGATCAGCCAGCTTATCCGTCATAGGGTCGCCGGTTTCCGGTCAACAGCAGGTCAGGTTGGGCCCGCCCGGAGCGCCGCTTAGCGCCATAACGCCGGGTTGGAAGAACCCGGGCTTGGATGGCCGCTTGGGAA
>JBCBHU010000010.1:0-136046 GCA_038525315.1 Pseudomonadota bacterium | reverse complement strand
CGGATGAGGATGGTGCCACCGACACGGCCACGGTGACGGTCACAGTCACCGACCCCAATGCGGGCAACACGCCACCGGATGCGGACAGCGACTTTGCCACGGTGGAGGCTGGCGACAGCGTGATCATCGACGTGCTCGACAATGATGATGACGATGACAACGACCCGCTGACGGTGACCGAGATCAACGACACGGCTGTGGCTGTTGGTGATACGGTGACCGTGGACAATGGCACGGTGACCATCAACGACGACGGCACGGTGACCTTCACGCCGGAAGACGGGTTCACGGGTCCCGCGAGCTTCGAATACACGATCTCGGACGGTCGCGGCGGGACGGATGAGGCCTCTGTGGGCATTGACGTTCTGCCCGCCACGGGCGGCAACACCACGGATGCGGTGGACGATAGCGCGACGGTGCCTGCCGGTGAGGCCACGTCCATCGACGTGCTTGAGAATGACAGCGACGCTGAAGGCGACGACCAGACGATCACGGATGTGACGGACGGTCTCAACGGCACGACGGAGATCGTGGACGGCGAGGTGGTCTACACACCCAATGACGGCTTCACGGGCACCGACCAGTTCACCTACACGGTGACGGATGAGAACGGTGCCACGGACACGGCGACCGTGACGGTCACGGTTGAAGAAGCGCCCAACACCACGGATGCTGTTGATGACACGTCCACGGGTGACTTCGGCGAAGTGCAGACCATTGATGTTCTGGACAATGACACGGATGCCGAGGGCGACGACCAGACGATCACGGCGGTAACACAGGGTGCCAACGGCACGGTGGCCATCGTGGACGGTCAGGTGACCTACACGCCAAACGATGGGTTCTCCGGTGAGGACACGTTCACCTACACGATCACGGACGAGGATGGTGCGACAGACACCGCCACGGTTACGGTGACGGTGAATGCCGACGACAACACCACGGATGCTGTGGACGATAGCGCCACGGTGCCTGCCGGTGAGGCGTCCACCATCGACGTTCTGGCCAATGACAGCGATGCTGAAGGCGACGACCAGACGATCACGGATGTGACGGACGGTCTCAACGGCACGACGGAGATCGTGGACGGCGAGGTGGTCTACACACCCAACGACGGCTTCACAGGCACCGACCAGTTCACCTACACGGTAACGGACGAAAACGGTGCCACCGACACGGCGACCGTCACGGTCACGGTGGAAGACCAAGGTGGCAACACAGCCCCTGATGCTGATAGCGACTTCGCTTCCGTGGATGCTGGCGACACGGTGGTCATCGACATCCTCAACAATGATGACGACCTGGATGGTGACGATCTGACGGTGATCCGTATCAACGACACCGATGTGGTGGCGGGCGATACGGTGACTGTGGAGAATGGCACGGTGACGCTGAACGACGACGGCACGGTAACCTTTGAGCCTGCCGACGGCTTCACGGGCCTGGCCGACTTTGACTACACCATTTCCGACGGGAATGGTGGCACGGATGAGGCTTCGGTCGGCGTGCTGGTGGAAGACGGTAACACCGGTGGTGGCAACACCACGGATGCTGTGGACGACAGCGCCACGGTGCCTGCGGGTGAGGCCTCTACTATCGATGTGTTGGCCAACGACTCCGACGCCGAGGGTGATGACCAGACTGTTACGGCGGTGACGGACGGTGCCAATGGCACGGTGGAAATCGTCAATGGCGAGGTGGTTTACACGCCGAATGCCGGGTTCACGGGCGAGGACACGTTCACCTACACGGTGACGGATGCGAACGGTGCAACGGACACCGCGACCGTCACGGTCACGGTGGAAGACCAAGGCAATAACACCACGGATGCTGTTGATGACAGCGCCACGGTGCCTGCCGGTGAGGCATCCACCATCGACGTGCTTGCCAATGACAGCGACGCTGAGGGTGATGACCAGACTGTTACGGCGGTGACGAACGGTGCCAATGGCACGGTGGAAATCGTCAATGGCGAGGTGGTCTACACACCAAACGACGGCTTCACAGGCACCGACCAGTTCACCTACACGGTAACGGACGAGAACGGTGCCACCGACACGGCGACCGTCACGGTCACGGTGGAAGACCAAGGCAATAATACCACCGACGCGGTGGACGACAGCGCCACGGTGCCTGCGGGTGAGGCTTCTACCATCGACGTGTTGGCCAACGACTCCGATGCCGAGGGTGATGACCAGACTGTTACGGCGGTGACGGACGGTGCCAATGGTATGGTGGAAATCGTCAATGGCGAGGTGGTTTACACGCCCAACGACGGCTTCACGGGCAATGATGCCTTCACTTACACGGTGACGGACGCCAATGGTGCCACCGACACGGCCACTGTGACGGTCACGGTGGAAGACCAAGGCAATAACACCACCGACGCGGTGGATGACATTGCCCAGGCGACCGCCGGTGAGGCCAACACCATCGACGTGCTGGAAAATGACAGCGATGCGGAAGGCGACGACCAGACGGTCACTGCTGTCTCCGCCGCCGAGAACGGCACAGTGGAATTGGTCAATGGTGAGGTGATCTACACGCCAAACGACGGGTTCACCGGGTTCGACATGTTCACCTACACGGTGACGGATGCGAACGGTGCCACCGATACGGCGACCGTGAAGGTTGTGGTCAATGTGGACCAGGGCGGCGGTGACAACACCACCGATGCCGTGGACGACACATCCACCGGTTTCATCAACACCGCACAGACCATCGACGTGCTGGCCAATGACAGCGACGCCGAGGGCGATGCTCAGACCATCACGGCAGTGACGGATGGCGGCTTCGGCACGGTGGAAATCGTGGACGGTCAAGTGGTTTACACGCCGAACACCGGCTTCACCGGGTTCGATGCCTTCACCTATACGATCACGGATGAAAATGGCGCCACTGATACGGCGGTTGTCATGGTCACTGTGAACGATGATGGGGGCGTGAACACCACGGATGCCGTGGATGATGAAGCCACGGTTCCCGCTGGTGAAGCGACAACCATCGACGTGCTGGCGAACGACAGCGATGCCGAGGGTGACGATCAGACGATCACGAATGTCACCAATGGTGCCAATGGCACGGTGGCCATCGTGGACGGTCAGGTGGTCTACACACCGAACGCTGGCTTCACCGGCTTCGACCTCTTCACTTACACGGTGACGGACGAAAACGGTGCTACGGACACGGCTACAGTGCGGGTGACCGTGGCGGATCAGGGTGGCAACACCACCGATGCCGTGGACGATAGCGCCAATGTGCCCGCCGGTCAGGCGACCGCCATCGACGTGCTGGCCAATGACAGCGACGCGGAAGGGGACGATCAGACCATTACTGCGGTGACCCAAGGTGCCAATGGCACGGTGGCTATCGTGAATGGTGAAGTGGTCTACACGCCAGCCGATGGGTTCACCGGGACGGACACGTTCACCTACACAGTGACGGATGCCAATGGTGCCACGGATACAGCCACCGTGACGGTGGATGTGCAAGACGGCATGGGTGGCAACACCACCGATGCGGTGGATGACAGCGCTACGGTGCCTGCCGATCAGACTTCCATCATCGACGTGTTGGCCAATGACAGCGATGCGGAAGGCGATGACCAGACGGTCACGGCCGTCACGGACGGTGCCAATGGCACGGTGGAAATCGTCAACGGCCAGGTGCAATACACGCCTGCCGACGGGTTCAGCGGCACGGATACGTTCACCTACACGGTGACGGACGCCAATGGTGCCACTGACACGGCGACGGTGACGGTTACCGTGGGCAATGCGAACGGCAACACGCCGCCAGATGCTGACAGTGACTTTGCCTCGGTGCTCGAGGGCGGGTCGGTTGTCATCGACGTGCTCAACAATGATGACGATGATGATGGGGGCAACCTCACCATCACAGAAATCAACGACACGCCGGTTGCGGCGGGTGACACGGTTGTCGTGGAAAACGGTTCTGTGACGGTCAATGCTGACGGCACGGTGACCTTCGAACCGGCAGACGGCTTCACGGGTCTGGCCAATTTCGAATACACCATCACCGATGGGAATGGTGGTTCGGATGAAGCCTCCGTGGGTGTGGACGTGCGGCCCGACAATGGTGGCGGCAACACCACCGATGCGGTGGACGACAGCGCCAATGTGCCCTCCGGTCAGGCGACCTCCATCGACGTGCTGGCAAACGACACCGACGCAGAAGGCGACGATCAGACCATCACGGCGGTGACCCAGGGTGCCAATGGTACGGTGGCCATCGTGAATGGTGAAGTGGTCTACACGCCAGCCGACGGGTTCACCGGCACGGACACGTTCACCTACACGGTGACGGATGCCAATGGTGCCACGGATACCGCCACGGTGACGGTGGATGTGCAGGACGGCATGGGTGGCAACACCACCGATGCCGTGGATGACGCGGCCGATGTTCTTGCCGGTCAGGCAACAGCAATCGACGTTCTGGCCAATGACAGCGATGCTGAAGGTGACGATCAGACCATCACCTCGGTCACCGACGGTGCCAATGGCACGGTGGAAATCGTCGACGGTCAGGTGGTCTACACGCCAGCCGACGGGTTCACCGGGTTCGATATCTTCACCTATACGGTGACGGATGCGAACGGTGCCACGGACACTGCCAGTGTCACGGTCACGGTGAAACCGGATCTGGGTGGCAACACCACGGATGCGGTGGATGACACCGCCGATGTGCCCGCCGGTCAGGCGACGGCCATCGACGTGTTGGCCAATGATAGTGACGCGGAAGGTGACGATCAGACCATCACCTCGGTCACCGACGGTGCCAATGGCACGGTGGAAATCGTTGATGGTCAGGTGGTCTACACGCCAGCCGACGGGTTCATCGGGTTCGATATCTTCACCTACACGGTGACGGATGCGAACGGTGCCACGGACACTGCCAGTGTCACGGTCACGGTGAAGCCGGATCTGGGTGGTAACACCACGGATGCGGTGGATGACACCGCGGATGTGCCCGCCGGTCAGGCGACCGCCATCGACGTGTTGGCCAACGACAGCGATGCCGAAGGTGACGATCAGACCATCACGGCGGTGACCAACGGTGCCAATGGCACGGTGGAAATCGTCGACGGTCAGGTTGTCTATACGCCAGCCGACGGGTTCACCGGGTTCGATATCTTCACCTACACGGTGACGGACGCGAACGGTGCCACCGATACCGCCACGGTGACGGTGGATGTGCAGGACGGCATGGGTGGCAACACCACGGATGCCGTGGATGACAGCGCCATCGCGGTGGCCGGTGTGCCGGAAATCATCGATGTGCTCGCCAATGACAGCGACGCGGAAGACGATGCCCAGACGGTGACTGCGGTGACCGACGGTGCCAATGGCACGGTGACGATCCGTGCGGACGGCAATGTGGAATACACGCCGGATGCGGGGTTCACGGGTGAAGACACGTTCACCTACACCGTGACAGACGCCAATGGTGCCACCGATACCGCGACCGTAACCGTCAAGGTTCTGCCCAATATGATGGGCGGCAACTCGGTGGATGCCGTGGACGATATGGCCACTGCGGGTGTTGGTCAGACGGAGATCATCGACGTTCTTGCCAATGACAGTGATCCGGAAGGCGATAACTTCACGGTCACTGCAGTGACGAACGGTGCCAATGGCACGGTGACGATCCGTCCCGACGGGAATGTGGAATACACGCCGGAAGCCGGCTTCACCGGTGAGGACATGTTCACCTACACGATCACGGACGATAACGGGGCCACCGATACCGCCACCGTGAAAGTGACGGTCAGCGATGGCCAGGTGAACACGGTGGATGCCGTGGATGACACGGCCACTGCCGATGCCGGTGGAACTGAAATCATCGACGTGGTTGCCAATGACAGCGATGCCGAAGGTGACAGCTTCATGGTCACGGCGGTGACAAACGGTGCCAATGGCACGTTGGTGATCCGCACGGACGGTCGGGTGGAATACACGCCCGCCGATGGCTTCACCGGCATGGACACGTTCACCTACACCATCACAGATGAGAACGGCGCGACCGATACGGCGTCTGTGAAAGTGACCGTGGTGGACGGGGTGGTGAACACGGTGGATGCCGTGGACGATACGGCCACAGCTGATGCCGGACAGACCACGCTCATCGATGTTCTTGCCAATGACAGCGATGCCGAGGGTGACAACTTCACGGTGACCGACGTTTCCGACGGTGCCAACGGCACCACGGCGATCCTTTCGGATGGCCGCGTGGGGTACACGCCTAATGCCGGGTTCACGGGGACGGACACCTTCACCTACACGGTGACGGATGCCCGCGGCGCCACCGACATGGCCACCGTAACGGTTACCGTTGTGGATGGCGTGGTGAACACGGTGGATGCTGTGGACGATGAAGCCATGGTGGACGCTAACGCCCTGGTGGACTTTGCAGTGCTGCTCAATGACAGCGACGCGGAGGGTGACACGTTCACCATCACCAGCTTCACCCAAGGTGCCAATGGCATGGTGGTCGATCTGGGCGGCGGTGTGCTGCGCTACATCCCCAACGCTGACTTCAGCGGGATGGACAGCTACACCTACACCATCACGGATGCCCGCGGTGCCACCGATACCGCAACGGTGAAAGTCACGGTCAATGACCAAGGCATGATGGTCAACACGGTGGATGCCGTGGACGATTTTGCCGAGGTGAACGAGAATGCCCTGGTGGACTTCGCAGTGCTGTTGAATGACAGCGATGCGGAAGGCGATGCCTTCACGCTCACCAGCTTCACCCAAGGTGCCAATGGCACGGTGACGGATCTGGGCGACGGTGTTCTGCGCTATGTCCCGAACGCTGACTTCAGCGGGATGGACAGCTACACCTACACCATCACGGATGCCCGCGGGGCCACCGATACGGCGACTGTCCATGTGACGGTCAACGAAGATGGCGTGATGATTGGCAGCGTGGATGCGGTGGATGACTTCGCCGAGGTGGATGCCGGTTCGCTGGTGGACTTCCAGGTTTTGCTGAACGACATGGACCCAGAGGGCGATGCCTTCTCCATCACCAGCATCACCCAGGGTGCCAATGGTTCGGTGACCGATCTGGGCGGTGGCGTGCTGCGCTACATCCCGAATGCCGGCTTTACCGGCATGGACGCCTATACATACACCATCACCGATGCGACGGGGGCCACGGATACGGCCACGGTCAAGGTGACGGTGAATGATCCGGGTCCGGCTAACTCCGTGTCTGCCAATGATGATCTGCTGCATGTTCACTTCAACACGCCGCAATTCATTGAGGTGCGTGACAATGACTTCGATCCTGAAGGGGATACGTTCACGGTCACAGACTTCACGGATGGTGCCGGGGGCTTTGTGTCCCTGCGTCCCGATGGTCAACTGGTCTACACACCGTTTGACGGGTTCTTCGGGGAGGACACGTTCACCTACACCATCACCGATGCGCAGGGCGCAACGGACTTTGCCATGGTGCATGTGACGGTGAAGGCGCCAGAGCCGCCGGTTGAACCTCCTGTGGAACCACCGGTCGAGCCTCCGGTTCAGCCGCCTGTGGAACCACCCGTTCAGCCTCCGGTCGAACCGCCTGTCCAGCCTCCGGTGGAGCCACCTGTTGTGGTGCCGGAGCCTCCGGTGAAAACCATCGTTGGCAGCGGCGGCAATGACGTCCTGTTCGACCAGTTCGGCGATGACACGATCGATGGTGGTGCTGGTCATGACCAGGTGGGTCTGCGTGGCTGTGCCGAAGACTACTGGTTCACGGCAAATGCCGATGGCTCGGTGACGGCGACATCCAAGATTGGCGAAGGCACCAACCTTCTGTGTGATATTGAGGCTGTGTTCTTCACGGGCAGCCACGAATATTACGCCATCGAAGACCTCTGCTAGGCAAAACCAGATGAACCCGGGGCGGCCCTGTGCCGCCCCGTTATCCACTGCATTCCAATTTGGTTTGCACCATGGTGGATTGCTGGCTGCCATGGTGCAAGCAAGCCCTGCTTCCGTTCGTTCGGATGCGGGGCTTGCTGCATTTTCGCGCTTGCAATTTTGAGTTCACGCTGTCGGGCTTCGCCCTGCGCTGCACAGGCGCGGCAAACGCTTCCCGGGCGGCTCTTCGCCGCCTTAGAGTGCCAAATGCGTGGCGTGTGAAAATAAGTTATGTAGTGCGCCGCAGCCTAACCTGCCCCTGCAAGGGAAGTCGGAGAGCGTTAGCGATCTGGCTGGGGGCTGGAATTCCAATCCCCGCACCACCGGCACGCGGTTACTCTATGCACTCCACCAATTATTAGGCTTTTTGCTTCAATTTAACTCGGACTCTTTGTGTTTTGCGTTGTGAGGGTATGCCGGTGGGTAAACTGTCCCTGAAGTGGATTGCGATCTTTTCCATCGCCACCAACCTGCTGATGATTGTGCCACCGTTGCACATGTTGCAGGTTTATGACCGCGTTTTGTCCTCCAACTCCATGGAAACGCTCATTTATATCACCGCCATCGCCATAGCGGCCATGGTGCTCTACGGCGCTTCGGAGGCTGTGCGCGGGGTGTTGGCCCAGCGTGCCTCCGCCCGCTACACGGTGATGTTATCGGACCCGCTGTTTGCCCGCCTGTCCAAGCGGTCCGACAATGCCTCTGAGGCCGCGCAATTGTTGCGAGACTTCAACATGGTGCGCCAGTTCATCGCCTCGCGGGTGTTGATCGGCCTGTTCGATCTGCCCTTTGCGCCTCTGTTCATCTTGCTAATGTTCATGCTGCACTGGACCATTGGCATGTTGACCCTCATCGGCCTTGGCATTTTGATTGGTGTGGCCTTCCTCAATAAAATTCTCACTGCGGAAAATGGTGACGCGAGCCGCGCCGCCGACAGTCAGGCCCTTTCCTTTGCGCAGGCCGTGTTCTCGCGCGCTGAAGATATTCGCGCCATGGGCCTGTTGCCTTCTGTTATGGACCGGTGGGGGGACCGTATGGGGGACTCCTTGCGCACGGGGGATGCGGCTGCGGGCCAATCCGCTATGTTCTTCGGTATTTCCAAAGCCGTGCGCGTGATGCTGCAAATCTCCATCATGGCCTGGGGGGCTTATCTGGTCATTCAGGGGGATATCTCCGGCGGCGTGATCTTCGCCGCCTCCATGTTGTCGTCCAAAGCCCTGCAACCATTTGAGCAGGTGATCGGCGGCTGGGAGCGTATTACCGCTGCCCGCGCGGCGCAGGCCAATCTGGATAAATTTCTGGCCGGTTATGAAAACGACGAAGAACCCATGCGCCTGCCCGACCCGGTGGGGCATATCGAGGTGAACGGGCTGACCTTTAACCCGTCGGAAGAACCCGGTTCCAAGCCGATCCTCGACAAGGTGGGGTTCAAGCTGGATGCGGGCAAAGTGCTGGCGATTATCGGTCCCTCCGGCGCGGGTAAGTCCACCATCGCCAAGTGTTTGGTGGGCGCGCTGAATTATCAGGACGGTCAAGTGCGGCTGGACGGGGCGGAGCGCAGCCAGTATCCGGAAAGCCAGTGGGGCGAGACGGTGGGCTATGTGAGCCAGGAAATTACGCTCTTCCCCGGCACGTTGGCGGAAAATATCGCCCGTCTTTCGCTGGCCCCCGATGAACGGCGCGTGGTGGAAGCATCGCGCGCGGCGGGCATTCACGACATGATCGTGGCGCTTCCAGACGGCTATGGCACGGAAATCGGCCCCGGCAAGGTGATGCTGTCGGGCGGGCAGAAGCAGCGCGTGGCGCTGGCCCGGGCGCTCTATTCCAACCCCCGCGTGCTGGTGCTGGATGAACCCAATGCCCATCTGGACGCGCAGGGTGAAGTGAGCCTGATCGAAGCCATGAAGCGGGCGCGGGATGCGGGGCGCACCATCGTCATCGTCACCCAGCGTCGGTCCGTGCTGCAAGTGGCGGATTATGTGATGACCATCAAGGACGGGCGCATTGCCAGTTACGAGTTGGCCAATTTCAACACGCCTCCCCATGCCGTGCGTCAGCAGGCGGCGGGGCAAAGTGCCGTGGCCAAACAGGCCCCACCCCGTCAGGTGGTTGTGGCCCCGTCCCTTCAAACCAAGGGGCAGGGCGTGCAGCGGGTGACGGTGCCGGCCAGCACAAATCCGGGAGAAGGCGCATGAGAACCGACCAGTTGATCGCTCTAGCCGCCAAAGAGGCCGAGGAAATGCGCGCCCGCCGCGAAAACCGCCCGGAAGGGGCGGCCCGTGAAACGGTGACACCGCCCGCACTCGATGGCGCTGGACCCGCTTCAAAGGCTGGTCTGCGCGCTGGAGATCAACCCATCGAGCCAGGGGTTGCAGCCGCCACACAACCGCCGGTGCTGGAAACAGCACCCCAGACGGAGCAAAAGACAGTCGGTGCGCCGCCACCCCCATCCGTGATGCAGGCTGAGAAGCCCGCGTCTCAACCAGCCCCTCAACCGGCAACCACCGTCTATAACGACAGCGCCCAGCCGCGCCCCAATTGGCAGGAAGGCCTGCCGCTGGGCAATAAGCAGGTGGCTTCCAAGGGCCTGATCTTCATCTTCGGCTTCCTCGCCCTGTTCTTCGCGTGGGCGTTTCTCTTTCCTATTTCCTCTGCCGTGGTGGCCATGGGCAAGATGGTATCCGCCGGGTCCAACAAATTGGTGCAGCACCCGCAGGGTGGGGTGGTGCAAAAAATCTATGCCCGTGATGGGGATCTGGTGACCAAGGGGCAGCCGCTGCTGCTGATCGACCCCAGCGTCTCCCGGGCTGAACTGACCCGCCTGACGGCGCGTCAGCGCCTGTTGACGGCCCTGCAAACCCGGTTGAACTCCGAACGGGGCGGTCAGGGCTTTGCCAATACGGTGGAAGTGTCCGGCCTTAATTTGCGCGGCGCGCAGGCCAATGCTGCTGAAGAAGCGGTGGAGGACGAATTGCTGGAGGAGCAACGCCGCGAGTTTGACGCCGGGCGCAAAAGGCTGGCGGCCGAAAAGACAGCTGCCACCTCGTTAATTGAAAGCCTCAAGGATGAGCGTTCCGGTCTGGAAGCCCGGCTGGCGGGGGCGCGAAGCGCGCTGCAATCCACCCGCCGGGAACTGGCCCGCATGCGTCCGCTGGCGCAAGAGGGGTATCTGCCCAAGGCCCGCATGTGGGAGTTGGAGCGGCGCGGGCTGGAAGAGGCCACCACGGCCACCAATCTGGAAGCCAGCATCGATTCCACCGGCCAGCGCATCGCGGAAGCGGAAGCCAAACTGGCGCAGTTGGAACAGGCGGATGAGGAAAAACGCGCCGAAGAATTAACCCGCGTTTCCGGCGAGTTGGCGGAAATTTCCGACCAAATCAAAGCGGCGCAGACCGCCTTTGACGGTGCAGAAATTCGCGCCCCCGTCACGGGAACGCTCACCAAAATGGCGGCCAATACGGAGGGCGGCGTGGTGCGGGCGGGCGACACGATTGCCGAGATCGTGCCCAAGGATGCGGGGCTGATCACAGAATTTCGGGTGCCCCTGCAATCCATCAAATCCGTCAAAGTGGGGCAGGACGCCCGTGTGGTGGTCACGGCCTTTAACCGGCGCACCTATGATCCGATCCAGGCTGAAGTGACTTATGTTTCTGCCGATTCCGAAATTGACGAAGCAACGCAGGAGCAATTCTTTGTGGCGCGGGCGCAGCTTAAGGAAAATCCTAAGAAGAATAACGGCTTGAGCGAAATTCAGGCTGGCATGACCACGGAGGTTTATGCGCTGGTGGAGCCGCGCGTGTTCATGGACTATGTGCTGCAACCCATCCGCGACAGTTTCTCCAAGGCGTTCCGCGAGACGAAATAGGGGCAGAATCCTGCCTCCCCCTTGAGGGGAGGCCGGAGAACCGCAGGTGATCCGGGTGGGGGGGCGGTCTTTGTGTCGAAGTCTGATCCCGCCCCCCACCCGAAACGGCAAGCCGTTTCGACCTTCCCTCCGGGGGGGAGGTTGGAGGTGCCAGCGCCCTAACCAGCGGCCAGTTTGTTGTATTCTTCTTCCGAAATAGAGCCGCTCTGGTCCGCATCGGCAGCCACAATGGCGGCGTCTTCAACTTCCGGCAGGGCGGCTTTCACCTCCTCCATATTCAGCACCCCGTCGCCGTTCAAATCAGCCTGGGTAAAGGTGGGCGCGGCCGCAAAGGCCGTGGCGGTGAACAGGGCGGTGGTCAGGCCAATTGCCGTTAAAATGCGTGTCATAGTTTGTCTCCTCGTGTGTTAAACCCTTCATCTGGGAAGGGCCGTGCCGGTTGATCCGGAACGCCCCCAGATTTCCGGTCCGGTGTGACGCAAAACCGGCGAGAGTTTGGGCAAAGCGTGGCGCGGCGGGCCGTACGTTCAACAGTGATTGCGCAAAATTTCACACTCTCACGCTCCCTTCATGGCGCTTGGAAATAGTGAGTGATAAGGGAAGGCGCGAGATGCCCCCGTATGGAGATGGACATGGCCACGCCGCAAGCGATCACCACCCAGCCTTTCGATGACCAAAAGCCCGGCACGTCGGGCCTGCGCAAAAAGGTGACGCGGTTCCAGGAACCCCACTATCTGGCCAATTTCGTGCAATCGGTCTTCGATTGCCTCGATGGCTTTAGGGGTAAAACGCTGGTGGTGGGCGGGGATGGGCGCTTCTATAATGAAGAAGCCATTCAGATGATCCTGAAAATGGCGGCGGCCAACGGCTTTGGCCATGTGGTGGTGGGGGAAAGCGGTATTCTGTCCACCCCCGCCGTGTCTCACCTGATCCGCAGGCGGGAAGCGTTTGGTGGCATTATCCTGTCCGCCAGTCACAACCCCGGCGGGCCCGATGGGGATTTTGGTATCAAATATAACGGGGCCAACGGCGGGCCGGGCACCGAGACCGTCACCAACGCCATTTATGCCCGCACGCAGGTGATCGACCAATATAAGACGCTGGAAGCCGATGATGTAGACCTCTCCCGCACCGGCACCCAGCAGTTGGGCACTATGTCGGTGGAAGTGGTGGACCCGGTGGCGGATTATGCCGCTTTGATGGAAAGCCTGTTTGATTTTCCCGCCATCAAGGCCATGTTTGCGGGCGGGTTTCAGTTTCGTTTTGATGCCATGCACGCCGTCACCGGACCCTATGCCCATGAGATATTCGAGAACCGTTTGGGCGCACCCAAGGGCACGGTGATGAATGGGCGACCCAGCACGGATTTCGGAAAAGGTCATCCGGACCCCAATCTGGTCCACGCCAAGCAAATTTACGATCTGGCCATGGCCGATGATGGGCCGGACCTTTGCGCGGCTTCCGATGGGGATGGGGACCGCAATCTCATCATCGGCAAAGGTTGTTTCGTAACGCCTTCCGACAGTCTCGCGGCTATCGCCGCCAATGCCCATCTTGCTCCGGCCTATGCTGAAGGGTTGGCCGGAGTGGCCCGGTCCATGCCCACCAGCGGGGCGGTGGATCAGGTGGCGGCGGCTAAGGGTCTGCCGCTCTATGAAACGCCCACGGGCTGGAAATTCTTCGGCAATCTGCTGGATGCGGGGGACATCACGCTGTGTGGCGAGGAGAGTGCGGGAACCGGGTCCAACCATGTGCGTGAGAAGGATGGTGTTTGGGCTGTGCTCATGTGGCTCAACATTCTCGCCGTCCGGCAGCAGAGCGTTGCCCATATCATGGAAGAGCACTGGGCGACCTATGGGCGCAATTATTATGCCCGCCACGACTTTGAGGAAGTGGATGCTATCGGTGCGCGGGATCTGATGGATCGGCTGCGCAGCCGGTTTCATGAAATGCCCGGCACCAATACGGTCGCGGGCATCATCGCCCGGGCTGATGAATTTGCCTATTATGACCCCATCGATGAAAGCATGACGGAAGGGCAGGGCGTTCGTGTCATGTTTGAGAGCGGCTCACGCATCGTCTACCGCCTGTCCGGCACGGGCACGGTGGGGGCCACATTGCGCGTCTATATCGAGCGCTATGAACCGAAGCAGGGTGATCTTGGCCAAGCCACGCCGGATGCGCTGGCGGACCTCATTGCCGTCTCCCGTTCGCTGGCTGGTATCGAGCGTTTCACCGGCCGCACAGAACCAAACGTGATAACCTGATCAATGGCCCCTCCGCTTCTCGCCCTGCGCGATATTCAGCTGACATTCGGTTCCACGCCGTTGCTGACGGGGGCGGATATGGCCGTCCATGCCCGGGAGCGGTTATGTCTGGTGGGGCGCAACGGGTCCGGCAAATCCACATTGATGAAAATCGCCGCCGGGCAAATAGAGGAAGACGGGGGCGAGCGCTTTGTGCAGCCGGGCACCACCATCCGCTATCTCCCCCAGGAGCCGGATTTCAGCGGCTATGCCACCGTGGGCGACTATGTGAATGCCGGTCTGGAAGAGGCCGATGATCCCTACCGCGCGCAGATGTGTCTGGAAGCGCTGGGGCTGACGGGGGAAGAACCCACAACCAACCTTTCCGGCGGCGAGGCCCGCCGCGCCGCGCTTGCGCGGGTGCTGGCGCCTGAGCCGGACATTCTGCTGCTGGACGAGCCCACCAACCATTTGGACCTGCCGGCTATCCAATGGCTGGAAAGTGAATTGGCGGTGCTGAAATCGGCCATCGTGCTCATCAGCCATGACCGCAGGTTTCTGGAAAATCTCTCCCGTTCCACGCTTTGGGTGGATCGGGGTAAGACCAAATTGCTGGGCAAATCCTTCGCGCATTTCGAGGCGTGGCGGGACACGCTGTTGGAGCAGGAAGAGTTGGATGCTCACAAGCTAGACCGCAAGATTGTGCGAGAGGAACACTGGGTCACCCACGGCGTTTCCGGCCGCCGCAAGCGCAACGTAAAACGGCTGGCCGATTTGGGTGCATTGCGGAAGCAGCGTTCGGAACGCCTTAATCCGACAGGAACAGTCCAGATGACGGTGAGCGAGGGGGAGACCTCCGGCAAGCTGGTGGCCAAGGTGGAGCATGTTTCCAAGGGCTATGGCGAGCGCATATTGGTGAAGGATTTCTCCACCCGTATCGCCCGGGGCGACCGGCTGGGCATTGTGGGACCGAACGGGGTGGGCAAGACCACGCTGGTGAACCTGCTTACGGGTAAAACCGAACCGGACAGCGGCTTCGTGAAGCCAGGCGCGAACATCGAAATGCTGGTGATCGACCAGAAGCGCACGGCCCTTTCACCGGACTTGACCGTCCGTGACGCCCTGACAGGCGGCGGGTCCGATCTTGTGGTCATGGGCGACACCACCAAGCACGTCATGGCCTATATGAAGGACTTTCTGTTCCTGCCGGAGCAAGCAGGCACGTCCGTAACGCGCCTTTCCGGTGGGGAGCGCGGGCGGCTGACGCTGGCCATGAACCTTCGTCACCCGGCCAACCTGCTGGTGCTGGACGAACCCACAAACGATCTCGATCTGGAAACGCTCGACTTATTGCAGGAAATGATCGCCGACTATGCGGGCACCGTGATTGTGGTGAGCCACGACCGGGATTTTCTCGACCGCATCTGCACCTCCGTCATCGTGCCGGAGGGGCAGGGACGCTGGGTGGAATATGCGGGTGGTTATTCCGACATGGTGAGCCAACGCGGCTCCGCCCATTTCGGCCCGAAACGGGAGGTGGCCGAGGCGGCTGCGCCTGTAAAGAAGCAAAAGTTGCAGGCCGCTTCCAAATCATCGTCGAAGATGAGTTTCAAGGACAAACACGCGTTGGAAACTCTGCCGGGCGAGATCGATAAACTGGAAGGCGACATTGCCAAAGTGAACAAGGCACTGGCGGAACCGGGCCTGTTCGAGCGCGACGGCAAGCGCTTCAATCAGTTGGTGAAACTGCTGGAAAAAACGCAGGCGGAAAAGGACGCGAAGGAAGAGCGCTGGATGGAATTGGAAATGATGCGGGAGGAAATGGAGGGGTAGCCCTCAAGCATTGCCCTCTTCTTCCCGCAGCGGATCGACCGCCCGCCATACAAACTGCATTAGTGGCATCACCGCCTTGGCAAATTCCTCGATGTCATCGGCCAGTTTGGGGCTGGTGAGGCGGGTGTCTTTGATGGGCTTGGAGACGATGAACATCTTGTGCTTGAGCCACTCCATCTGCTCCGCATCGTCCACGTCCTTGAAGCCCTGGGGTGGGCGGGTGAGCATCTGGTCGTGGCCGATTTCAAGGCCGTGCTCGGCCAGATCGGCGATAATCTGCTGAAACTCGCTGTAGTGGCTCACGATGCGCTGGCGCATGGCTTTCAGTTTGGGGCTGGGGGGAAACCACAGGCCGGAACCCAGAAACGATCCCGTTTCGCCGCCGAAGTCGTTACCGTCCGGGGCGAAGTGCATGTAGACACCGCCGGTGTCTTTCTTATCACCCGTGCGGGTGAGCACGGCGCTGACATGGGTGTTATAGGGGTGCTTCTCCTTGGAAAAGCGCACGTCCCGGTTGATGCGAAAGAGCGAAGACTTGCGCGTGCCTTTCAGCGGTACGGGCAGGCTCTCCAGCCGTTCCGACATGTGCTCCACGAGGGCCACCAGCGGTTCGCGCAACTGGCTCTCATAGAGTTTCTTGTTCTCGTGAAACCACTCGCGGCTCTGGTGAAAGCCCAAGGCCTTCAGAAAGGGCACGCCTTCCTTGCCAAAACCGTCAAACTTGGTTTCGGCAGGCACTAGGCGGTGGCCTTACCGGCAAGGGCGATGCCCTTCTCTTCCAGCATGGTCTTCAATTCGCCGGACTGGAACATTTCGCGGGTGATATCGCACCCGCCGATGAACTCGCCCTTCACATAGACCTGCGGCACGGTGGGCCATTCGGAAAAGTCCTTTACGCCCTGGCGCAAATCATCGTCAGCCAGCACGTTCACGCCTTTCCACTCCACGCCGAGATAATCCATGATCTGGGCCACCTGGCCGGAAAAACCGCATTGGGGAAAGGCGGGGGTGCCTTTCATGAATACCAGCACATCATTGCTGGAAACTTCGTTCTGGATGAAATCGTGCATGCTCATGGTGCTGCTCCGCCGGAGTGGGAAAGGGCGCTGGGCCGTCGTGTTCTATCTAGGCGAAAGCGTGGGCCGTTTCCAGTGGTGCAACGTCACGCTACCACCGCCGCAGGTCTTCCTCCCGGGGTGGGTTGCCATCCTTGTCGCGCAATTTGGGGTAGGGCGGGGTCATGGGCATTTCCTGATCCAGCACCACATCGTAATCCTGTGCCGGTTCCCAGCGATAGGTCTGACGGCCTTCCGCCCTTGCACGGGCGTTGCGGCGGGTGCCCACGATGATGTAGATGATGGCCGCCAGCATCACGCCCCCCACAAGGGCAAGCGAGAGCAGGATGGCAGTGTCCGACATAGGTCAGCTTGCGGGTGCGCTGGTTTGCAACGCCAGCGCGTGGAGCGTGCCGCCCATTTTACCCTTCAGCGCGTCATAAACCATCTTGTGCTGCTGCACGCGGGATTTTCCGGCAAATTCTGCGGAAACCACTTCGGCGGCGTAGTGATCCCCATCCCCCGCCAAATCGCGGATGGTGACCTGCGCATCGGGCAGGGCCTCGCGGATCATGGTTTCAATGTCGGACGCGTTCATGGGCATGGGGATTCTCCTTTCCAGCGAAAGTGGGGCTATTCCGCCGCTTCCGCAAGGGCGGTTTGGCCCATGAAATCGGGGAACCACGCTTCGTGGGCTTCGCGCAGGTCCGCGATCGCCACATCCACCAGATCGTTGATCTTCAACCGTGCTCCAAAACCTGCCGCCGTTACCGTGCCGATGCGGGCGAAGGAGACGCCGGAGCCTTCGGAATTGGCGGCGAACATATTGGCCCATTCATGGTCCACGGCAACGATATAGCGGGCCTGATCTTCGCCAAAGAGAGCGGCGTGGGGGTAGGTAATGTCGATTTCGCAATCGGCTCCGCAGTCGGAGGCGAGACACATTTCCGCCAGTGCGATGGACAAGCCGCCGTCAGAAATATCATGGCATGCAGAAGCGTAGCCGGAGCGGATGGCCGCCAGCACAAAATCGCCCCGCGCCCGCTCCATTTTCAAATCCACTTCTGGGGCGGGCCCTGTCTCCTCTCCCAGAATTTCGCGTTGGTAGAGGGTTTGGGCGAGATGTTCTGCCTCGGTTCCCACCAGAAAGAGCGCATCGCCTTCGTCAGCCGTGCCGATGCGGGCCATGCAGGCGTGATCTTCAATCAGGCCCACGGCGGCAATGGTGGGGGTGGGCAGAATGGCTTCGCCTCCCCCGTTTGCATTGGAGGTCTCGTTGTAGAGGGAGACATTGCCGGAAACGATGGGCATTTTCAGCGCCTCGCAGGCTTCCCCGATGCCGCGGATGGCGGCCACGAACTGGCCCATGATTTCGGGCTTCTCCGGGTTGCCAAAATTAAGGTTATCCGTGGTCGCCAGGGGCTCCGCGCCGGTGGCGATGAGATTGCGGTAACATTCCGCCACCGCCTGTTTGCCGCCCTCATAGGGGTCGGCCTCCACATAGCGGGGGGTTACGTCCGATGAGAAAGCCAACGCCTTGCAGGGGTGGCCGTCCACCCGCACCACACCCGCATCCCCACCGGGGCGCAGAAGCGTGTTGCCTTGGATCATCGTGTCATATTGCTCCCAGACCCAGCGACGGGAGGCGAGATCGGGGGAGCCGATGAGTTTAATGAGCGCGGCGTTGTAATCATCCGGCGGGGCAAACAAATGCCGTTCCATGGGGGAGTGTTTGCCCGGCTCCACCCAGGGGCGGTCATATTCCGGGGCCTCGTCGCCCAATTCCTTAATCGGCAGATCGGCTACCTTCTCGCCCTGGTGAAACACTTCAAAACGCAGCGTGTTGGTGGTCTCGCCCACAATGGCGAAATCCAGACCCCATTTGACGAAGATGGCCTTGGCCTCGTCTTCCTTCTGGGGGCGCAGTACCATGAGCATGCGTTCCTGGCTTTCCGACAGCATCATTTCATAGGCTGTCATGGCCGTTTCTCGCACGGGCACGTCGTCGAGATTGAGTTTGATGCCCAGATCGCCCTTGGCCCCCATTTCTACGGCGGAACAGGTGAGGCCGGCGGCCCCCATGTCCTGAATGGCGATGACAGCGCCCGTTTCCATCAATTCCAGACAGGCCTCCAGCAGGCATTTTTCGGTGAATGGGTCGCCCACCTGCACGGTGGGGCGCTTTTCGTCGATGGAATCGTCAAATTCGGCACTGGCCATGGTGGCCCCGCCCACGCCGTCACGGCCCGTCTTTGCGCCCAGATAGACCACGGGCAGGCCCACCCCTTCGGCCTTGGAAATATAGATCCCATCCTCCTTGGCGATGCCGGCGGCGAAGGCGTTCACCAGAATATTGCCGTTGTAGCGGGGGTGGAAATTCACTTCGCCGCCCACGCAGGGCACACCGAACGAGTTGCCATAGCCGCCCACACCGGCCACCACGCCGGAGACCAGGTGGCGCGTTTTGGGGTGGTCCGGCTCGCCGAAGCGTAGCGCATTCATGGTGGCGATGGGCCGGGCGCCCATGGTGAACACGTCCCGCAAAATGCCGCCCACGCCGGTGGCCGCGCCCTGGTAGGGCTCAATGTAGGAGGGGTGGTTGTGGCTTTCCATCTTGAACACCACCACGTCCCCGTCCCCGATGGAGACCACACCGGCATTCTCGCCCGGGCCGTGGACCACGCGTGGGCCCTCCGTGGGCAGGGTCTTAAGCCATCTCTTGGAGGATTTGTAAGAGCAGTGTTCGTTCCACATGGCCGACCAGATGCCCAGTTCTGTAAAGGTCGGTTCGCGGTCTGTTAGCTCGACGATGCGAGCATATTCTTCCTCGTTCAGGCCATGTTCGGCCACGAGTTCGGGGGTGATGGGGCGGGTATTGTTGACGGTCATGACGTTTGTTCTAACAGGTGATTTAGCACGCTTCTAACAGGTGGTTTGGCACTCTTCTAACAGGTGGTTTCGCCTCGGGCCCATTTGTCCAACTGCGCGGCCAGACGGGGGCCGTCGGCGGTTTCCAGCAGGGGGCCGAAGCGGGTGAAGTCTATGGTGCTGCCCTTGTCCTTCGCCTGGGCCACCAATTTGGGCAGGCCCTCGGGATTATTGCGGGGCACGATGAGAATGCGGGGCTGACCGGTGAGAGAGTTGATCTCAGCGGCCATGCGATAGGGCTTGAGGGCCGGTTCCACCTTCTTGAACCAGCATTGCTGCACCCGCAGCGCCACGCCCACCATCATGGCCTTGGCGGTCTTGGGCGGGGTGATTTTAGGGGCAGGCGCTTGCTGCGTGCAGGCGGCGAGCATCGCCATTATCATGATGGCGAGGGCGGTCCTCATGCGGCCCCAAGAGCAAATTGCGTTTCGATCATGTCCAGCGCACCTTCAAAAAGGCGGCGGCCATCCGTTCCCCCATGGGCCGGTTCCACCAGATTTTCCGGGTGGGGCATCATGCCCAACACATTGCCAGCGGCGTTGAAAATGCCGGCAATATTATTCTGCGAGCCGTTGGGGTTGGTGCTTTGCGCATAGCGGAACGCCACTTGGCCGTTATCTTCGATCTGTTGAAGCGTGGCCGGGTCAGCAAAATAATTGCCATCGTGATGGGCAACCGGACAGCAGATCACCTCGCCTTGGGCGTAACGGGCGGTGAAAGGATTGGTGTTGTTGGCGACCTCCAGTTGCACGGTCTTGCATACAAAGGTCAGTCCTGCATTGCGCATGAGTGCGCCGGGCAGCAGGCCCGCTTCCGTAAGCGTTTGAAACCCGTTGCACACGCCCAGAATGCGCACGCCTTTATCCGCCGCATCCCGCACCGCACCCATAATCGGCGCGCGGGCTGCAATGGCCCCGGAGCGCAAATAATCCCCATGGGAGAAGCCACCGGGTATGATGACCAGATCACTTTCGGGCAGGGCGGTGTCGGTATGCCACGCGAGGGTAGGGGACTGGCCGGAAATGAGTGTAATGGCCGCGATCATATCGCGATCACGGTTGGAGCCGGGGAACTGGATGATGGTGGTTTTCATTTATCTTCGGTGGATTTAAGCGGATATGTGAGTTTCTTTGGAGATTGATTTGTCAGACCTAGCTGTAGCTGAATCGACTTTTGTTTCTCAATGAGTCGTTGAACGATTTCATCATCTAATTCTATCTGATCCGATGGTAATTCGGCATCAAGATTGTCCACAAGCCAGTACGCGCGAGGGTGTATTAAAACCCCTCCGTTTACCATTTCGGCGACCAACTCTCCTGCTTTACAAAGCGATGATATTTGGTCAGGTTTCATTTGGTTTAGACTTGGAAATTCTTCTTTTAGCACTTCCGGTAATTGCTTAATTTCTGATTGAATTTTCGCATCTATGGTCTTTTTTAACTCTTCTACTATTTGCGACTCGATATCCAGAGCTTCGAACTGCCGAACATGTTGGCGCAATTCAAATGATGAATTGATTGTATCTAATGTAAAGCTGATTGTAGCGGAGAGAGCGTCGGCGATAAAAAGGGTGGTCTTTATGACTGCAGTGGGATTGGAGCTTGAAACAGCAACGAATTTTCTCTCTTGGTCATTTTCACCTACAGCACGAGCTATCAGCGTGATTACTAACTCAGCGTCTTTGAAGAAGCGAAATAACTGATCCTTATTGTATATTTCGATAGTATGGGGAAGCAAAAATGAAATTTCTGCCTCGTTGTGTTTATCGTAAAATGGGGTGTACCCACACTCATTCAGAAATGCTAAAGTATGGCTAATTTGGCTCGTTTGTGCAGCCAACCTTTCCGAAAGAGTGTCGCACAATGAGCAAATTGAGGGCACGGAACGAGTCCCCCCGCTTGCCCCTCTTCGCAGTTCAGCGGCGATATACTTAGGGAGATATACATTGTCGACCAGTGTCTGGTTCGGATACATTAAATAAAGATGCGTATTGACCTGGGCTAAATCTAACCCCTCGGCGATCTCGATCGCCGTATCGTAGAAATGAACGGCAGTTAGTTGGCCACTCTTGTAGTTGCTTAGTTGACTCGATAGTTTTCTTAGATTTTGAACTAATTCTAGATTTTCGTATAAATGATTGAGGTCTGAGAAAAAGTCTTGAAATACTTCCAGTTTCAAAATCGAATCTCCACCGCGTAATCCTCGATCACTGTGTTCGCCAGCAGCTTTTCGCACATGGCGTCGAGGCTTTCCTTGGCTGCGTCTTGCGTGACCGCTTCCAGCACCACATCGAATGTCTTGCCTTGGCGGACTTGCTCCACGCCTTCAAAACCAAGCGAACCGAGCGCGCCTTCAATAGCTTTGCCCTGGGGGTCCAGCACGCCGTTTTTCAGGCGGACGGTGACGGTGGCGTTATAGGTTGGCATGTCTTCTATATTTCTCCGCTCCGCTGGGACTAGTCGCTTTTCACCAGCACCGGGCCTTTGCCGCGGGGCGGTTCGTTTTCGTTCATGATGCCAAGGCGGCGGGCCACTTCTCGGTAATTTTCCA
Source organism: Pseudomonadota bacterium (assembly GCA_038525315.1). Taxonomy (GTDB): domain Bacteria; phylum Pseudomonadota; class Alphaproteobacteria; order Rhizobiales; family Rhizobiaceae; genus Pseudahrensia. Next base: position 113,632 of record JBCBHU010000010.1, on the reverse strand, counting down.
ACATGCCGCCCAGGTCCTCGCGGAACCGGTCCTTGTCCATCTTTTCCTTGGTCTGGATGTCCCAAAGACGGCAGGAATCGGGGGAGATTTCGTCGGCCAAAACCAGCCGCATCATGTCGTTTTCATAGAGCCGTCCGCATTCAATCTTGAAGTCCACCAGTTGAATGCCGACGCCCAAAAACAGACCGGAAAGAAAATCGTTCACGCGGATGGCCAGCGCCATCATGTCGTCAATTTCTGGCGGCGAGGCCCATCCAAAAGCCGTGATGTGCTCCTCCGCCACGATGGGGTCGTTGAGGGCATCGTTCTTGTAGTAAAATTCGATGATGGAGCGGGGCAGCACCGTGCCTTCCTCCACACCCAAACGCTTGGAAATGGAGCCAGCCGCCACATTGCGCACCACCACTTCCAGCGGCACGATTTCCACCTCTTTAATCAACTGCTCGCGCATGTTCATGCGGCGAATGAAATGGGTGGGAATGCCGATGTGGTTCAGGTTTTCGAAAATATACTCGCTGATGCGGTTGTTGAGCACGCCCTTGCCGTCAACAATCTCGTGTTTCTTGGCGTTAAAGGCGGTGGCGTCGTCTTTGAAAAACTGAACCAGCGTTCCCGGCTCCGGCCCTTCATAGAGAATTTTAGCCTTGCCTTCATAAATCTTGCGACGTCTGCTCATGGCAACCTCGCCCGTTCGGGCGCATTTTCGATGGGGTGATTGCGCATGGGTTTAGGCTACAGGGGCGGCAAAAACAATCGGTTGGCGCGCCCGCGTCCGTACTAAGCACAGATTGTTGTGCTGTTGAATTGGCCAATTGAATTGGTGTCGTGCGCGACCTACATTTTGAGAAACACAAATCGCCGCCGCGTCCCGCTGCGGCTCCCCCATGACCATCAGGAGGAGAACCCCATGTCATCCATCAAAGACCGCGGCGACAGTTTCGAAGCCAAATTCGCCCATGATGCAGAGCTGAAATTCAAAGCCGAAGCCCGCCGCAACAAATTGCTGGGCGAATGGGCGGCCGAACAGATGGGCAAAGACAAAGAAGCCTACGCCAAAGAAGTGGTGCTGGCGGATTTTGAAGAGGCCGGTGATGAGGATGTGTTTCGCAAAGTGCGCGGGGATTTTGATGCGGCCGGCGTGGCGATGAGTGATGAGGATATTCGGGCGAAGATGAGTGCAATGATGGCGGTTGCGGTGGAGCAGGTGCAGAATCGCTGATTGCAACTTCAAGCAGTTTTTTTGGATCTTTGTTCGAGAGATTTATTCATCGAAATCTGAATAACCTAGCCAAAATTCCACTATTCATCTCGATTAGTTGCTCAAAACAGCCTTCGCAAAGCAGTGTGATCTTCGCGAAGGCTTCCGTTTTATCGTTCCATTCCCCACCATGGTCGGTGAGAAATTTGTCGCATTCATCGCACCAACCGTTGTATTGGCCATCATCATCACGAACGAAGGTTAGGCCGCGTTTTTGACCGTCTTTTAGGGACGTAAGGCAGTGAAAACAAGCGAAGGCTGGGTTTGTTAAACCGTGTTGATCGCATTGAACCTGCTTTTTTTCGTTCATAACGCTTTCCTGTTGTGTTAATTTTTAACAGTTTTTTGGCCCAGAGCTTTTTTATTTACTCCCCGCCTTCAACCGCTCAAACCGTAGTCCCTTAGCCGTCCTGTTCGCAAACCCCTCCCAGTGGGTGTGTTCTGGCTTTTCCGTCCCATCCTTCTCCTTTGCCCAAACGCTGTCGTTGGCAACCGGCACGAGGTCCAGATACGGCCCCATCTTGGCTTCACCTTTCAAATACTGTCCCAGCCATGCAGTGACGAAATGCTGGGCGATGTTGTTCATGCGGGCGGTGTCCCAGACGGCATCGTAATAGTGTTCGGCCACGTTGAAGCCGAGCTTCTCGTCAAACCGGTTGGCTTCTTTCGGGGCGGGCATGGGGGCGCCTGCGTTGTGGTTGGCGTTGTCATAGGTGAGGAGGGCGCGGTCCACATTGGTGGTGGCTTTCCAGATGGCGCGGATGCCGTTTTCATAGCCGGATACATCGTCCTCGGACCCGGCCACGAAGAGCATGGGGATTTTCACGCCCTTGAGCGTTTCCGCATCCCAGAAGCCGAAATTCATGCCCCAGGGTCCGAAAGCCACGGCGGTCTTGATGCGGTCATCGGGTAGGGCGTTGTGGGTGTCGGAGCCGGAAAGGTGAACGCCCAGCGTGCCGTGGGGGGCACCCCAGGTATAGTCCACCGCCTTTTGCGTCACCCCGCCTCCGGCGGTGATGATGGCCCCATAGCCGCCCATGGAATAGCCGATAAGGGCGGTGTTGGACGCCCTCACCAATCCGTTGAGGAAAGAGCTCTCGTCTTTCGACAGCCGGTCCATTTCGTTGAGCACAAAAAGCTGGTCGAAGGAGCGGTTCACTAGGGTGGAGCCGAAGGCGGCCTGGGTGCGATAGGTGGAATCGGTGTGGTCGATGGAGGCCACCACATAGCCTTTAGAAGCCAGATTCTCCGCCAGATGGGAAAGCAGGAACCGATTACCCGGATAGCCGTGGGAGATGATAACCAAAGGGTAACTTACGCCCCCGGCCGGGCGCGCTTCCCGGCGGGCCTTGCCCGTGAGTTCCACTTCCGTCTTGGCATCACGCAAATAGGCTTTGAGCGTGGTTGTGCCCGTGGCCCCGCTCATGGCGGGATACCAGACTTCCACCGTCAGCGGGCGGTCATAGGTGGGCAGGGTGGTGGGCTTTTGCGCCTTGGGGTCGATCTTGAGGATGTCGATCTGTTTGGGGTTCACCAGTTCGATGGTCCGTACGCCCACAGGCAGCGTGCCATAGGCCGCCAGTTCCGGCGCGCCGGGCAGTTGGGTGTCAATGCGGTTTTCGGCGCTCGCGGCGGTAACGGCCAGCAACAGGCAGGCGCTGGCGGGGAGAATGGGGTTGAGAATTTTGTTCATGGTGCGCCTTGTAAGAGAGAGTGTGTGGACCCGGTGAGATGATTGGTTAAACCGGGTTTGATTGCAAATTGACCGTCCATCGGCCCGTCAATGGGGGAATTCGTCGAGAAATTCCTTGCCAGCACAGGTTTGGGGCCAGAAACTCCGCCCAAATCAATCGAAACGTCGAGCCGACCCATGGACCGCTTCCACAACCTTCTTTCCGCTGACCGCATGGCCCTGTCCGGCTGGACGGCACTGAATGACACATTCTATCACATCACGCTTGCCAAGACCGATTTTGATGCGATCACGCTGGACATGCAGCACGGCATGGTGACGGAGGAGGGCGCCATTCGCGGCGTGGCGGCCATGTTGCCCTTTGGAAAGCCCATTGTGGTGCGCATTCCCGTGGGGCGGTTTGACTTCGTGTCGAAGATTTTGGACGCGGGTGCCCACGGCATCATCGCGCCCATGATCAACACGGTGGAGGACGCGAAGGCGCTTGTGTCCTACGGCAAATATCTGCCCACGGGGGACCGTTCCTTTGGCGCATCCCATGCGGCCATGCTCAACGGCATGACGCCGGTGGATTATGTGAAGGGGGGCAATGTCAATACCAAGCTCTTTGCCATGATTGAGACCCAGCAGGCGGTGGACAATATGGAAGCCATTGCCGATGTGGACGGGATTGACGGCCTGTTTTGCGGTCCCGGTGATCTGTCCATCTCCATCCGCAACAATCTCCAGCCGGACCCTTATGGGCCGGATACGATCGAGATCATCAAATCCATGGTGGCTTGCGCCAAGGACCGCCTGAAGCTCACCGCCGCGTGGTGTGGGTCTGTGGACCATGCCAAAATGGTGGCGGATATGGGGTTTGATTTTGCGGCGCTGGGCCACGATTCGCTCTATCTGAGCCAGGGCGTGAACCGCATGGTGGCGGATATCCGCGCATAAGATGGAAGAGTTTGAGGCCATGCTCACGGGCGGGCATCCAAATTCACTGGGGCGCACGCTGGAAGTGGTGGACACGGTGCTGGCCCACCGCTCGCGCCACGCGGACCTCTATCAATGCTATTTCAGCGACGATGAGCTCGTCCGCCTTCGGGTCTCTAATGCCATGAAGCGGGTGAGCCTTGAGCACCCAGACTGGACCATGGATTTCATGGACGGTTTACAATCGGATGTGGCGGCCATCGACCAGGCTAGCACGCAGTGGACCCTGGCTCTGCTGTTTCATCTCACTCGCAATCTGTTGAGTGAGGCTCAGAAGAAACGGGCCATCGAAATCATGCAGCGCAATCTTGCCCATCATGATGACTGGATTGTGCTCAACAATTCCATGAAAGTGCTGGCCGCATGGCGTGACGACGATCCGGCTTTGAAGGACTGGTTGCGGCCTCATTTGGAACGTTTGAGCAAGGATGGGCGTAAAAGCGTGGCGGGGCGTGCGCGCAAAATTTTGGCGACGTTGGGATAGGCCCTCACCGGAACGTGGTTTGGCCCTTGAGGCGCGGACGGCTAGACACATGGTCATGCCGCGCGCTCTTTCTTTCATGAAATCCACCCTGTTCTCGCTGCCCTTCACTTGGGCGGTGCTGGCGCTGCCGGCTTTGCCACTGATTTGGGAGCTTTGGCAAAACGAACGCTATTTCCCCGAACTCATGTATGAAAGTGGGCTGTTGAGCGTCCAATTGCTGGTGCTGGCACTGTTGATCACGCCGCTGCAAGTGGTGCTGAAGCCGGCGGCGGTGGCGCGGTCCGTTGTGCGATTTATGCTGCAAAGGCGGCGGGCCGTTGGCGTTGCCGCATTTGGCTATGGGGTGCTGCACACGCTCTTTTATGTTCGGCAAATCGCAGCGCTGGACCTGATCTGGCTGGAAGCGCTTCAAGGGGAGTTGCTGACGGGATGGCTGGCGCTTTTTGCCATGGCGGTGGGGGCTGTCACATCCAACCGCTGGAGCCAGATCAAGCTGGGCAGCCGATGGAAGGGGGTGCAGCGCACGGCCTATGGCGCGGCCCTGCTGACGGGCCTGCATTGGTATTGGATCAACCAATTTCTGGATGAATTATGGGTCTATGTCGTGCCTTTGGCGGCCGCACAATTGGTGCGTTGGGCCCTGCGGCGCTGGCGTGGTCGCGCCAGGGCAGCTTTTGCAAATGAAGCGGGCTGAAGCTTACCAGCTTTGCTCCACAATGGGGAATTGGCGCAGATAGTTGGGGTCATCCGTGCACACGATGTAGATCATATTAGGCGTGGTGCTTGGCCCACCCCTGGCGATGCCGGTGCATTCTCCGCTCTGCAACAGGCCCAATGCGTAGTGACGCATGGCAATGACGATCTCACGCGGCACTTTGGATTTGCGACCGGGCAATTTACGAAGCCGCCGGTCCAGAAGGGCCTTGGTGAGTTTCTTGGGGCGATTGCCAAAAGAGATGGGCTGGGAATTGGCGGCCTTGTAAACGGGTTCGGGTGCTTGTTTCTTTGGGGCGGCAGCGGCGGCGGGTTCAGGGGCATCGGGCGCTTTGGGTGGCAAGACTACGGCCACCTGTTGCTCCTCCGGTTTGGCCGCAGTGGCGGGGGTTGTTGCGGCGGCCGGTGTCTCTTCCTTGGGGGGCGTGTAGCCCACATTACCGGCCACCGGCTTGCGGTCTGCGCTGGCTTGCGCCAAGCGTTTGCGCTCGGCTTCGTTGGCGGCATCGCGGGCAGCTTTCTGGGCTGCTTGGGCTTCGGCCTGTCTGGCCCGTTCCGCCTCCCGCGCTGCCCGTGCAGCATTCTGGCGTTTTTCTTCGGCGAGACGTCGCGCCTCCGCTTCCTGGCGGGTCTTCTCATTGGCCGCTTGGGCCGCCGCCAGCCTTGCTTTCACGGCTGCGGCTGCCTCGGCCACGCGTTTACGTTCGGCTTCTTCGGCGGCAAGGCGGGCTTTGTTCTGCTCTTCCAATTTGGCGAGGCGCTCCCGTTCGGCCTTTATGGCGGCCTGACGCTTGGCCTCCTGCTGTTGAACGCGAATTTGCTCCTGTTGGCGGGCCTCCGCCTCCAAACGTGCGCGGCGGGCGCTTTCGCTCTCCCCCGCTTGCGGTGTGGCAGCGCTGGCTCCGGCGGTGGCCTGTGCCGCTTGCTGCTGGGCGAGGCGGGCCTGCACCTGCTCCCATGTTAAAGTGCCGCCCGAGGTGGCAGGGGCGGCGGGTTGTGTCGGGATGGGTTCAGCCCGCACCACTTCAACGGGCTCGGGTTCCGGTGGCTGCGGGGGGACTGGCTGCTCAACGACGACGACCTCTGGCTCAGGTTGCGTTGGTTGCGCAGTCTCCTGCTTCACAGGCTCGGGGGCGGGTTGTTCCACGCGCGCCACCTGTGTGCCGGGGCGGAATGTTGGTTTGGGAGGGCGGCGCAGCCGCGCCACTTGATCAATCACCGAAACCCGGCGCGGTTTGGCGGCCCGCTTGGGCTGCTTTGCTTTGGGAGCCGGAGCTGCGGCAGCGGCCGTTTTGAATGCGCTCATGGGCACCCACAGGGCCGGTTTGGCCGTGATCTTGTCGCCGAAGTTGGGCACGAGCTTTGCCCGGTCCAGATAGGCCGAAAGCCGCGCCCAGCCGTTTTTGCGCTCCAGTATCGTTGCTTTTCCACCGGGCTTGTAGCTGTGCCCGTTTACGGCAATGCAATTTGTCGGGCAAAGCCGCACGGTAATTGGCTTGTCCGTAAAGGTGCGGGTTTGCTGCGCCCAAGCGGCGCTTTCAAACCAATAGCCCGCCAGCACCAAAACAACGGCCAGTTTTGCAAAATCCCAAACGTAACGCATCGCTAACACCACATCCTTATGCGCACTCAAAAACGCCTGCCCATGGCAGCCGCACCCCTTGGCCCATAGTTAACCAAAGGTTAAGCGACTTGAAAAGCGAAGCTGTGCCGCAAGGTTAACGCCGTCCCTTTCGATAAGACCATGGGGGGACTTTCGCGGGTGCGTTGATCAGGCTATTTCTGGCCACCCGAAAGCGTGCAGGCGGACTGAAATTGATGCGTAACAACTCTCTCCCCCGCGATTGGCTGGACCTTGCCAGCAAGGAAATGAAGGGCGGCGACCCGGAAAGCCTCACGTGGCAAACGCCCGAAGGCATCGCCGTCAAACCCCTTTATACGGGAGATGATTTGGCGGGGCTGGAGCATCTTGGCTCCCTGCCGGGGCAGGCCCCGTTTACCCGCGGCCCTAAGGCCACAATGTATGCCGGTCGCCCTTGGACCATCCGCCAATATGCGGGTTTCTCCACCGCCGAAGAGAGCAACAAATTTTATCGCGCAGCACTGGCGGGCGGGCAAAAAGGCCTGTCCGTGGCATTCGATCTGGCCACCCACCGGGGTTATGATTCCGACCATCCCCGCGTGGTGGGAGACGTGGGTAAGGCGGGCGTGGCCATCGACTCCGTTGAGGATATGAAAATTCTGTTCGACGGCATTCCGCTGGACCAGATGTCCGTTTCCATGACCATGAACGGGGCGGTGATCCCCGTGTTGGCGGCGTTCATTGTGGCGGGGGAGGAGCAGGGGCATTCGCGCGCGCAACTCTCCGGCACGATCCAGAACGATATTCTCAAAGAGTTCATGGTGCGCAACACGTATATTTACCCGCCGGAGCCATCCATGCGGATTGTGGCGGATATCATTGAATATACTGCCCAGGAAATGCCCCGCTACAACTCCATCTCCATCTCCGGCTATCACATGCAGGAGGCGGGGGCGACGCTGGTGCAGGAACTGGCCTTCACCATTGCTGATGGGCGAGACTATGTGCGCGCTGCCATTGCTAAAGGCATGGATGTGGATGCCTTTGCGGGGCGGCTGTCCTTCTTCTTCTGCATCGGCATGAATTTCTTTATGGAAGCTGCCAAGCTGCGCGCCGCGCGGACGCTTTGGGCGCGGGTGATGGATGAGTTTGGGGCATCCGACCGCAGCAAAATGCTGCGCACCCATTGCCAGACGTCCGGCGTATCCCTGCAAGAGCAGGACCCTTACAACAATGTGGTGCGCACGGCTTACGAGGCCATGTCTGCGGTGCTTGGGGGCACCCAAAGCCTGCATACCAATTCCTTTGACGAAGCCATCGCGCTGCCCACCGACTTCTCTGCCCGCATCGCCCGCAATACGCAGCTTATTTTGCAGCACGAGACGGGGGTGACGAAGACCGTCGATCCGCTGGCGGGGTCCTACTATGTGGAAAGCCTAACCGGGCAGCTTATCGACGAAGCCTGGGCGCTGATGGAAGAGGTGGAAGCGCTGGGTGGCATGACGGCGGCCATCGAAGCCGGGATGCCCAAAGCCCGCATTGAAGAGGCGGCGGCGCAGAAACAGGCTCGCATCGACAAGGGCGATGAGGTGATTGTGGGGGTGAACAAGTTCAAGCCCGCTGCCGAAACGCCCGTAGAAGTACGCGATATCGACAATGCTGCCGTCCGGGAGGCGCAAATTCGGCGTTTGGAACGCATCCGCAAGACGCGGGATGCCGAGGCGCATCAGGCTGCTTTGTCCAATCTGGAAGAAGTCTGCCGCACAGGTGAGGGCAATATTCTGGAAGCGGCCGTAGAAGCCGCCCGCGCCCGCGCTAGCGTGGGCGAAATTTCATGGGCCATGGAAAATGCCTTCGGTCGCCATGCCGCCACCGTGGTGACGGTAGGCGGTGTCTATGAAGACGTTTATGGCGATGATCCCGTCTTCAGGGAAACGCAGGAAGCCGTGGGCTCTTTCGCCGAAGACCTTGGCCGCAAGCCAAAAGTGCTCGTGGTGAAAATGGGGCAGGATGGCCATGACCGGGGCGCAAAGGTCATCGCCTCCGCCTTTCTCGATCTGGGCTTTGACGTGACAGTGGGGCCGCTCTTCCTCACCCCCGCCGAGGCCGCCGACATGGCTGTGGCGGAAGACGTGGACATTGTGGGCATCTCCAGCCATGCCGCCGGTCATAAAACCCTGTCGCCCCTATTGCTGGCGGAACTCGCCAAGCGCGATGCCGCCGACAAAATCGTCATTGCTGGTGGCGTCATCCCTTCCCAAGATTATGATTTCCTCACCGAGGCAGGCGTGAAAGCCATTTTCGGCCCGGGCACCCACATCCCCGACGCAGCCATGCAATTGCTGGCACTGCTGAAAGAGCAGATGCGGGGGCGAAATAGGTAGGAAAATTAGGGGACAAAGAAAAAGTTCCTGTTTCGTTCTTTTCAAGCCGACCCTTTTCGGTTTAGCGTTTACCCATGTCAGAATTCTTTACATCTTTGGAATTATGCGCCGGTGCAGGTGGTCAGGCACTTGGACTCGAAGCCGCCGGGTTTGAGCATCTTGCTTTATTTGAAAACGACGAGGCTGCCTGTAACACGCTTCGGCTAAACCGGCCGAATTGGCGTGTGGAAGAGCGCGACTTGTTTGACCACTTCGACTTCTCGGAGTTTGCTGGCGCAGATTTACTGGCTGGCGGTTTACCTTGCCCTCCCTTCAGCATTGCCGGTAAGCAACTCGGCCGTAATGACGAGCGTAATTTGTTTGATGTTGGTGTGAACATTGCCGACGTCGTTCGACCCAAGGCCATCATGTTTGAAAATGTTCGCGGCATGATGAGCAAGCGGTTCGAGGAGTATCGAAGCTGGATTGACCACCGACTTGAGCATATGGGCTATCGGGTTGAGTGGAAATTGCTTTTGTCCAGTGAGTATGGAGTTCCCCAACTGCGTCCGCGGACTCTTCTTGTTGCCATACGCCAGGACTTGGCGGATGGATTTTGTTGGCCAGAAAGCGTTTATCCAGCACCCACAGTCGGAGATACTCTCTATGACTTGATGGCAAGTAAGGGGTGGAAAGGCGCATCTTCCTGGCGGCGTCGGGCTGATAGCATTGCTCCTACTTTGGTAGGGGGATCAAAGAAACATGGCGGCCCAGATCTTGGCCCCACGAGAGCACGAGAAGCTTGGGCCAAATTGGGTGTTAATGGTGGCAGCCTTGCGGAATCTCCACCTGAGGCAGACTTTTCTGGCATGCCACGTTTGACGGTTCGGATGGCGGCCAGAATTCAGGGCTTTCCTGACGAGTGGGGTATATGGGGGAAAAAAACCAGCGCCTACAGGCAAGTGGGCAATGCGTTCCCGCCACCGGTAGCCAAGGCGGTCGGTCAGCAAATTAAGCAGGCACTCACTGCACGACAAAACTTCGTTTCGGTAGCTAGCCAGTGAAAAAAGGTGCTCGACACAAACTCCGAGAGCATTTTCTCGCAAACATTGGAAGAGTTATGGACTCCGATGAACTGCGTGAAGTCTCTGGTGGAATAACGGAATGGGCGCGGAGAGTTCGAGAGCTTCGTAATGAGGAAGGCTATCAAATCCTCACAAACAATGATCGAGATTTTTTAAAGCCCGGCCAATATCTCCTTGAGGATCCAAAACCTCTGCCAGCCTTTACCCGGGCCATCTCAAAAGAAACCCGTGCCTATGTTTTGGATCGCAACGGTTTCACGTGTCAGCAGTGTGGAGCGGTTGCTGGGGAGGTCCATCCATACGATAACTCAAGGCGGACAAGGCTTCAGATTGGCCACATAATTGATAAGTCGAAGGGTGGAAGTGATGAAGCTTCTAACCTTCGTGCGCTTTGTTCTGTTTGTAACGAAGGCGCACGAAACCTTACCCTGCAACGGCCTAGTGCCCTTGACCTGCTTACCCAAATAAGAAGGGCCACCAGTGCGGATCAACTGGCAGCCCTTGAATGGTTGAGGAAGAAATTTCCCAACGCTTGAGCGGAAGTCTTACTTCACCCGCGCGGTGCCAAATGTGCTGCTGAAGCGTTTGCAGTGGATGTGGACGCTGCTGATGGATTTGGCGAGGGCCGGGGAGATTTTGTAAGTCTGGGTGCCGGAATTGGCGCGTAGTTTAGCGATGCGGCGGGAGGGGGAGCCGTTGCCCACATAGACATAAAGGTCCGGACCGGACGATGTGCGGAAGCCTGAGAGGCGGATTGTCCCGTTTTCAGAGACCGTCACCGAGCCGCGCACGCTGTAGCGGCCTTGGGACTTGAAAGTGCCCTTTTTGCCCGCAGCCTCCGCGGTGGAGGAGGTGACGGGGGCTGTTAAGCCGGTGGCAAAGGCGGCGAGGGCCATGGCGGTAAAGGCGCGGCGGGTGGTTTTGGCGGTGATGATAGACATGGGACGGACCTTTCGATTTGGACTGTCTTTAACGTGAAGCGCCTAAGCGTGGGGCGCAACTCACCATGTTTCACGCTTTTGTTGATCCGGTTTATCGATAGCATGACCGCTTCCACTCGGCGCAATCTGCGCCTATGTTGGCCGCACTAGGAAAGCCATTGTGCGGGGGAGCATTATGACTGGCGAAAACAACATCGCGAATGCCATGATCGACCCGTTTGGCCGCACGGTGGATTATCTGCGCGTTTCGGTGACGGACCGGTGTGATTTCCGCTGCGTCTATTGCATGGCGGAGGACATGACGTTTCTGCCAAAGCGAGATTTGCTGACGCTGGAAGAGTTGGACCGCCTTTGTACGGTTTTCATTGAAAAGGGCGTGCGCAAATTGCGGCTTACAGGCGGGGAACCGCTGGTGCGCAAGAACATCATGGGGCTGATAGAGGGTTTGTCCCGGCACTTGCGCTCCGGCGCGCTGGAGGAATTGACGCTCACCACCAATGGCTCGCAACTGGCCCGACACGCGCAGGGGCTTGCCGATTGCGGGGTGAAACGGGTCAACGTTTCCATGGACACGCTGGACCGGGAGAAATTCACCAAAATCACCCGCTGGGGTCAGTTGGGTAAGGTGATGGAGGGGCTGGAGGCGGCTCGTGAGGTCGGACTTTCCGTGAAGATTAATGCGGTGGCGTTAAAGGGCGTCAACGAGTTTGATATTGAGGAAATGATGCGCTGGGCTCACGGCGAGGGTTTTGATCTGACGCTGATTGAGACCATGCCTTTGGGAGAGATCGAAGAGGATCGGACGGATCAATATCTGCCGCTCTCGCTGGTGCGGCGGCGGCTGGAAGAAAAGTTCACACTCACGCCTAACGCGCACAAAACCGGCGGCCCCGCCCGCTATGTGGATGTGGCGGAGACCGGCGGGCGGCTGGGGTTCATTACGCCGCTGACCCACAATTTTTGTGAAAGCTGCAACCGGGTGCGGGTGACTTGCACGGGCACGTTGTTCATGTGTCTTGGTCAAGAAGACGCCGCCGATTTGCGCGCGCCTTTGCGGGCCTCAGAAGGCAATGATTTGCTCAATGCGGCCATTGACGAAGCCATTGGGCGCAAGCCCAAGGGCCATGATTTCATTATCGAACGGCGGGGCGAAAAGGCCGCCGTGGAGCGGCACATGTCCATGACAGGCGGCTAGGTTTGCATTTTGGCCGCGTGCTTCGCCGCGCGCCCGGTCACCCTTTTGCGCCACATCTTGAAGCTCTTTGGCTTCATCTCCCGCCGCATCAGCGCGATGACTTCTTTTTCGCTTAGGCCGGTTTGCGCTTCGATGCTGTCGAAACTGGTATCATCGCACCATGCCAGTTCGATCACCTCGCTGGTCGTGGGTCTGGATGGCTCTGGCGTTTTGGCTTTGTGGGGTTCTGGCCAGTTGGCTGGGAAGTCGTGTTTGGTCATTTGGGTGTAAGGTTTGGGATGGCTCATGATCGGGCAGTGTTTCCCATATTTGCTCCCTCATCCTCGGCGTATGCCGGGGATCCATGCCGAAAAAATCCGATGCGTATTCAGACCTGTGGGATGCATTGCCGGGACAAGCCGGCAATGAGGGGCGTTGGGTGAGTGCGATTGCCCGGATCAACCTGCGGGTCAGTTGCCGCTTTCTGCCGGCTGATTATTCAGTTCAAAAACCAAACCAGTGCCAGCGAGTAGACCAACACACCAACGCCGATGATGGTGGCCTGGAAATTCCACGGCACCGCCTTGTTCAGCTGGTCGTTCACTCGGGCGATCAGGTCGGGCCAGGTGTAGGACACAAAATCGCCCTGGGTCATGATGGCGACCACGTCCCCGGTTTCGTCCACCACGGGCAGGCGACGGAAGCGCTCGTTGGACATGGTGCGCAGCCAGTCCACCACATCATCATCGGCCTTGGCCACGCGCACTTCTTTGGTCATCACATCCGCAAGGGGGGTGGTTTTGGGGTCGCGTCCCTCATTGACAACCCGGCGCATCACGTCCCGCTCCGTGAACAGGCCGGTCATGCGCCCATCCGCGCCGGTGGCGATGATGGAGCCGAAATTACGCTCCGTCATCATGGCCACCGCATCGGCCACGGTGGTGGAATCAACCGTTTTCAACGGTTTGGGTTTGGAGCGAAATTCAATGCGATCCTGAATATTCATGGAGGCTTACCTCTAGTTAATAGGCGCACAACGTTGTGCGCCCGACATGGCTCCCTCCGCCAGACGGAAAAAGTATTGCAGCGGACTGTGACAGTTTGAATGGGGCGAAAGGGCGCGGGTAGAGGGCGACTTCATCTGAAGTAAGAATATGTTTCCGCCAATGGCTCTAAGCCGGGGGGCAAGGCCGCGTTCGTGCTTAACTCAGCGACGGCGTTGCTCTACTCAAACTCCATGATTACTTCGTCCACGGCAAGGCTGTCGCCTTGGGTTGCGTGAATCTTGGCCACCACGCCTTTGCGCTCGGCGCGCAGGATGTTTTCCATCTTCATGGCCTCGACAGTGGCGAGGGCCTGGCCCTCCTGCACTTCCTCGCCCTCGCCCACGGCGATGGAGACCACAAGGCCAGGCATGGGGCAGAGCAATTGTTTGGACGTGTCCGGTGGGACTTTCTCGATCATGAAACCGTTCAATTCCGCGATGCGGGGGGACATGATGTCCGCCTGCACGGTGGCCCCGCGATAGCGCAATTCGTAACCCGCCGCTGTTTCAGACACTTTGACGGCAATGGGCTCGCCGTCGATTGTGGCCAAGAGCAGGGGGTTGCCGGGGCGCCAATCGGTGAGCACTTTGGCTTTCCCACCGGCTTCGAATTTGATCTTGGCCCCTTCGTTTTTGGGCTTCATGCGCAGGGTGTGGGAGGAGTGATCTTCGCCGCATTTCAGCGTCACCACCCAGTCGCGCCCCACGCGACGTTTGTGGTTGGTCATGGCACCGGAAATGCGGGTGCGCCGCAGTTGGGCGATCATGTTCATGACGGCGGCTACGGCGGCCAGATCCTCACGCTGGGCCACGGTGAGAGACGCGCCCTCGAACCCTTCGGGATATTCTTCTTCGATGAAGGCCGTGGTGATTTCCCCGCTCACAAAGCGGGGGTGGTCCATGACGGCGGAGAGGAAGGGCAGGTTGTGGCCGATGCCTTCCACCTCAAACCGGTCCAGCGCGTCGCGCATGGCAGAAAGCGCGGCTGGGCGGTCTTCGCCCCATGTGCACAGTTTGGCGATCATGGGGTCGTAGAACATGGAAATCTCGCCCCCCTCATAAACGCCCGTATCATTGCGGATGATGGAGCCGTCTTCGCTTTCGCCTTCTTCCGGCGGGCGATAACGGGTGAGACGACCGATGGAGGGCAGGAAATTGCGGTAAGGGTCTTCCGCGTAGAGGCGGCTTTCCAGCGCCCAGCCGGTGAGCTTCACATCGTCCTGGGTGATGGTGAGTTTTTCCCCATGGGCCACGCGGATCATTTGCTCCACCAGATCAATGCCGGTGATGAGTTCGGTGACGGGATGTTCCACCTGCAAGCGTGTGTTCATTTCCAGAAAATAGAAATTCTTGTCCCCGTCCACGATGAATTCCACCGTGCCGGCGCTGGCATAGTCCACCGCTTTGGCCAGGGCCACGGCCTGCTCGCCCATGGCTTTGCGGGTTTTCTCATCCAGAAACGGAGAGGGGGCCTCTTCGATGACTTTCTGGTTGCGGCGCTGGATGGAGCATTCCCGTTCGCCCAGATAAATGCAGTTGCCGTGGCTGTCGCCCAGCACCTGAATTTCGATATGGCGGGGCTGGGTGACGAATTTTTCGATGAAAATACGGTCGTCGCCAAAGGAATTGGCCGCTTCGTTTTTAGAAGACTGAAAGCCCTCTCGCGCACCGTCATCATCCCACGCAATGCGCATGCCTTTGCCGCCACCACCGGCGCTGGCCTTGATCATGACGGGGTAGCCGATTTCCTGGGCGATCTTTACAGCTTCATCAGCGTCTTCAATAAGCCCCATATGGCCGGGCACGGTGGAAACGCCCGCTTCTGCGGCCAGTTTTTTGGACGTGATCTTGTCGCCCATGGCCTCAATGGCGCCGGGGGGCGGGCCTATAAAGGCCACGCCTTCTTTCTTCAAGGCCTCGGCGAATTTGGGGTTTTCTGACAAAAAGCCATAGCCGGGGTGAACGGCCTGCGCGCCGCTGTCCCGAATGGCCTGAATCACCTTGTCGATGACGATGTAGGATTCCGCCGCCGGCGGTGGGCCGATGTGGATGGCTTCATCCGCCATTTGCACGTGCAGCGCGTTGCGGTCTGCATCAGAATAAATGGCGACCGTCTGGATGCCCATGCGACGGGCGGTTTTGATAACGCGGCAGGCAATTTCGCCCCGGTTGGCGATCAGAATTTTTTGAAACACTTAAATAAAACCCATAGCTCCAGCCGCAGAAATGACAATGAACAGGGTCCATTGCGGCAATTCAAACATTTTTTGACGTTTCCAAACCACGAGCGCAATGCTCCACAAGGCAAAAGCCATAGCCAGCCCGGTGCTCACGGCTGCCAGTTCCCATGCGGATGGGAACTGGGCTGCCACAGCGTAAAACGCGGCCATGGCAAACAGGGTGATGGTTACCATGTGCCAGCAGTAGTAATGCGTGTATTTTGAAACCCGGTGCAGATCCGCCTCAAGCAGGGGCTGCACAATATCGTGGCGGGTGGCGAAACTGTGCAAAGCAAAGGTGAACAGCGATAAGCCCGCTGCCACCCATAGCCAAAGTGCATTTGTTTCCATCGTGCGCCCTCCCCCATGGTGCGGACCCTACAGTGAGGTCTGCGGTCCTTGTGGTCAACGCAGTTTCACGGCCGTTCCGTTCGTGGAAACCATGAGCATGGAGCCGTTTTGGCCAATGGCTTCATAGTCAATATCCACGCCGATGATGGCATCTGCGCCCAAGTCTTCCGCTTCTTCGATCATGTCTTCCATGGCGTGGTGGCGGCCGGAGCGGAGGACTTTCTGATAGCCCCCGGCGCGGCCGCCTACAAAATCGCGAATGCCGGCGAAGAGGTCGCGGAAAACATTGGCGCCCAGCACAGCTTCGCCCGCCACAACGCCCAGAATTTCGGTGGTCTGGCGGCCCGGCACTTCGTTGGTGGTGGAGATGATCATGGGTGGTCCTCAATGGTTGCGAAGCGCGTCGATGAGCTCATCCTTGGACATGCCCGAGCGGCCTTCAATGCTCAATTCCTGGGCCTGTTCGTAGAGCTCATCTTTCGTGCGTTCCTCGTATGGCTTGGCCTCGCCGCCCGCCTGGGGTGGGTTCATGGATTTATTCGCTTGCGCATTGGCAATGCGCGCCGCCTTTTCCTTTGACGCGCCGTCCTCGCGCAACGCTTCGTAGGTGTAGCTGTCTTTGATGGAATTGCCGTGTTTGTCTGCCATGGTCTGTCTCCTTTGGCGGGACAACGGCGTGAGCGGTCATTGGTTCACTATCGGAGCCATTCCGCTGCATAAAACAGCACCACCAGAAGTGCGATAACGCCAAGCCATGTGGCAAGGCAGGGCCAACAGATCTTACTCATCCAGCCAGTTCGTGGGGTCGAAGGCATCGGGGAAGGACTTTTCGGCCACCGCGCGGTCGATGACCAACATGGCTTCGTAAGAGGCCGGGTCGAAGGGCTGTTCGGCGGGGATTACCTCGCGCTCAAACAGCCATGACAGACGACCGGCATCCAGATTACCTCGAACAAATGGTTCATCGCCGAACTGTTTCACCAAACAGGCCATGAAGTTTTCATCCGCCGTGCGGTCCTTGGGTTGGCGGTCCGCATAGCGCTTTTTGGCCACGAGTTTGGTGGCACCCTTGGGGTTTTCCCGCCGCAGGGTGAATTGATAATCGGTGCCTGGCAAGCGGGAGGGGAAGCCGCGATGTTTGTGCATGGGCGCTGTCTAGCGCGCAGTGCCCGCAAGGGGAAGTGCAAAGGCGGCGGAGGGCTGCCGCCCGGCAATCTTTTGCCGCGCTAGCGCAGCGAAGGCCTGTAAGGCCGACAGCGTGAGCGCAAACTCATGCGTCGTCCCATTGGCACGCGCGCGCCAGCGGTTTCAGGGCCGTGTCCAGCCGGTGGATGGCGAAACGGGCGCGGCTGGCGGTTTCGCGATTGGGCATGATGTGAAGTTCCAACTCCCGACCCGTTTGCCACTGCTCCAGCAGGGCACGGGCCTCGTCATTGTCGAACAGGCCGATTGAGCGGCGGTTGATGGACAGGACCATCTTGTTCCGGGGCACGGCCTTACCATCCAAGGTGAGGTTGACCTCGACCTCATCCCCCACGTTTTTCAGTTCACGCCCGAAATTGAACCAAAGCGCCGTCGCCCCATGGCGGCAGGCGGCAAAAAAGTTGAGGCGGGAGCCTTCCAGATGGCGGGGGTCGTCGCTGGCCTTCACCGGCAGGCCGATGATGACCCGCCCCACATCCTTGCGCGGCCCCTCATTGGTGGAGACCCGCCACTGGCCCAGATTGTCGGGCCGGGCCTTGGGATCGCCAAAGAGATGGTCATAGCAGGCCAGCCGCTCGTCATTTTTGGAAATGGAGGCACACGCCGCCGCCCCCTGGGTTACCTGCGGGCCGGGTGCTGCTTGTTTAGCAGCGATTGTGGGGGCAGGGGCGAGCATGGGGGCCGCGAAACTCGCGCCCACAATGCCGAGAGAAAGGAGGATGGCTGGCTTTTTCATGGCGTTAGCTTACGCCCCGCATATCAAAGGAAGGTTGCGCGATATGGTTTATGAGTGGGTAATGGCTGCGACACCCTGTAGGAGGCAGCTTGGAGGATGCGCGGGCTGTTTGCGCTGTTTCTTCCGTCTAGTTTTGGAAAGGGAAGGTCGAAGGATAAAATGCAGCGCGTTGCGTGCCTCCTGCACGACCGTTTGAGAAAGAAATGACCATGATCAAAGTCCACCACCTCAACAATTTCCGCTCCCAGCGCATCCTGTGGGTGCTGGAGGAGGTGGGGGCGGATTATGAAATCAGGCCCTACCTTCGCGACAAGATAACCAATCTGGCCCCGCCGGAACTGCGCGCTGTTCACCCGCTAGGCAAATCTCCCATGATTGAGCTGGACGGGCGGCTGATCGTGGAATCGGGGGCCATCGTGGAAATGATCTGCGCCAAGTTTGCGCCGCAGATGGTGCCGCCCGTTGGAAGCGATGCCCATATCGAACACCTCGAACTTATGCACTTCGCCGAAGGCAGCGCCATGACACCGATTTTGTTGGGGCTCTACACAGGACGGTTAGGCGAAGCCGGTGCGCCGTTGAAGCCGCGCATCGAAGAGCAGTTGGAAAGCCATTTTGCGTTCATGGAAAGGGCGCTGCGCGACAGCGGGCATTTTGTGCTGGATGATTTGAGTGCAGCAGATGTGATGCTGAGCTTTCCCGCCGAAGTGGCGATGAAGCAGGGGCGCGGGGAGGGACTGCCGAAGCTGGCAGCGTTTGTGGACTGGGTCCACGACCGGGAGGCTTGGCAGCGGGCGGTGGAGAAGGGTGGGGATTATTGGATGGGGTGAAAATTCGGCACTCCCTCAATTAAAATATATCTTTGTTGATTCGCGAACAGCAACAATCACGATTATCAAAACGAATGGGCTAAGTAAGGCGTATGCTACAAGCCACCAAACATGGGTATAGTATATGAAGTAAATCTAAATTATTTTGAAGCCCTTTTTGTTAAGATAAAGCCTCTCATTTCTAACCATTGCCATCTTATAGTCAATATTAGAGTGATTGTAGGTATAGTTTGCAAGTTGCTTATGGTATTCCTTCAGCGTTCCTTCCATAGTTTGCCAATCTGCTTTTTTGTGACTCAACCGCATGGCGAAAGGAATCAGAAATCTCCCTTAAATTAATGCCGCACTTGTAATATAGTTCTGCTCTTACATCGTGTCTTTTCGTTGACTCGAAAAGAGTGAACGAGATTATCAGCGCTGACATGAATATTGATACAGTGGTAGCTAAGTCGCTGTAGTTTTGATATTCCGTTGGTATTGATGTTGCCGCCATAGAAAACAAAATTGCGTAGCCCGAAAATATGATTGTCGATACGCTGCTCAAGCGATGCTTTTTCTCATGTCTCTTCGCTGCTTCAAACCGGGCGGCCGCAGTAGTATCTATTCGGCGTACAATATTGGCGGCACTTACAGAGAATTTTTTTTCGAACGTGACAGTCATAGGAGAAAAATTGCAGCTTCTTGTTTCTAAAATAGTAGCATCAAGGATTCTTAAAGCGCAAATGCACACGTGCGTTTTTTAATTTGGCATACTTTATATCACCGCATGTCCTCATTGATTGCGATCATTCCGCCGCCGCCTGCAACGGTTCAACGGCCCCTGGTGCCGCCCCGCCAATAATCAGCGCCTCTGCGCTGATATATTCATCAATTTCTTCCCAACCCACGGCGTCACCAAAGGGCAGGATCTGCCAGTCTTGGCGTTGTTCAGTAGTGGCTTTGTGCAGGCGTGGATACCACCAAAGCGGGGCGTGAATGGTTCGGCCGTCTTTCAGGGCCATGATAATTTCATCATCCGTAACGTCCACGGATGTCACCTGAAATTGCTGCTCGTCAATTTCCAAAATAGTCATGCCACGCTTTCAGAAATCCTGTCCTGTGCTTGTTCACCTGCTTGAGAATAGCAGTCTTTTCGTGAGTGGCAAAACCAACGGACTTGGCTTCGCGAATGGGGTCCAGCCAAACTTTCATCTGGCTGCGGTCTTTCAGGATATGCACATGGGGCGGTTCGCCCGGTTCCTTTGAATAGAAAAGGAATTTGTGCCCTTTCCAGTTCAGAAGCGTTGGCAATTAACCTGCCTCACAGAGGCAAATTATCGTGCTTCTTCCAAGGATTTTGCAGATCCTTGCCCCGCAGCATGGCAAAGGCTCGACATAGCCTCACGCGCGTCTGACTCGGCATAATCACATCATCGATGAAGCCCTTTTCCGCTGCCACGAACGGGTTCGCAAAACGGTCTTCGTATTCTTTGGTATGTTCGGCGATCTTTTCGGCATCGCCAAAGTCCTGACGGTAGAGAATCTCCACCGCCCCTTTTGCGCCCATCACGGCAATTTCTGCCGTGGGCCAGGCGTAGTTTACGTCGCCGCGCAGGTGTTTACTGGCCATCACGTCGTAGGCGCCGCCATAGGCTTTGCGGGTGATGAGGGTGACTTTGGGCACCGTGGCTTCGCCATAGGCGTAGAGCAGTTTTGCGCCGTGTTTGATGACGCCGCCATATTCCTGCGCCGTGCCGGGCAGGAAGCCGGGCACGTCCACCAACGTCAGCAGCGGGATGGAGAAGGCATCGCAAAAGCGCACGAAGCGGGCGGCCTTGCGGCTGGAATTGATGTCCAGCACTCCGGCCAGCACCAGCGGCTGGTTGGCCACCACGCCCACGGTCTGCCCTTCCAACCGCATGAAGCCGGTGATGATGTTCTTGGCGTAATCCGCCTGAATTTCGAAAAAGTCCCCCTCGTCGCCCAATTTGGCGATGAGTTCGTGCATGTCGTAGGGCTGGTTTGGATTGTCCGGGATCAGGGTATCGAGCGAATGCTCCACCCGCTCCGGGTGGTCGAAAAAGGGCCGCACGGGGGGCTTTTCGCGGTTGTTCAGGGGGAGGAAATCGTAGAGGCGGCGCATCTGGCGGAGCGTCTCCACGTCATTGTCAAAAGCCCCGTCGGCCACGGAGGATTTGGACGTATGGGTCTTGGCCCCGCCCAGTTCTTCCGCCGTGACGATTTCGTTGGTGACGGTTTTCACCACGTCCGGCCCGGTGACGAACATGTAGGAGGTATCGCGCACCATGAAGATGAAGTCTGTCATGGCGGGGGAATAGACCGCACCCCCCGCGCAGGGCCCCATGATGACAGAAATCTGCGGCACCACACCGGAGGCCAGCACGTTTTTTTGGAACACGTCGGCATAGCCGCCCAGCGAGGCCACGCCTTCCTGAATGCGCGCGCCGCCGGAATCGTTGAGGCCGATGACGGGCGCGCCGTTCTTCATGGCCATGTCGAGAATTTTGCAGATCTTGGCGGCGTGGGTTTCGGAGAGAGAGCCGCCCAGCACGGTGAAATCCTGCGCATAGACATAGACCAGACGCCCATTGATGGTGCCCCAGCCGGTCACCACCCCATCGCCGGGGATTTTCGTCTCCTCCATGCCAAAATCCGTGCAGCGGTGGGTGACAAACATGTCGTATTCTTCAAACGACCCTTCATCCAGCAGCACTTCCAGCCGCTCCCGGGCGGTCAGCTTGCCCTTGGCATGTTGCGCAGCAATACGCTTTTCCCCGCCACCCATGCGGGCATGGTCACGGCGGGCTTGGAGCTGGTCGAGGATGGTGGTCATGGCGCGGGTCCGCAAAAACTGTCATTTGCGTCACGCTACTCAATCTTTCCCGGGCTCACAACATAGACCGTAGGCAGTCTCTCGCCGCAGCGTTTGTCTGACTTAAAATGCAAGACGAGCGACCAAATATGTAATATGATAGTGGCCCTGTGGAATAATTTTCGTCTGTTGAATGAAGAAGCCAAATAAATATCAAGAACTGTTCCATGCTTTGGCGGCTGTCGTTGGCGCAGGAGAGTTTGCTAAATTAATGACTGCCCAGTCATGCGAGCGCCGTATTGTGCAGGATTTGCTTCTCCCCAGCCCGGTCAGACAGCCGCCGCTGGACATAACACCGGCGGCCTATCTCAACCCCGAATATCAGATGGTGGATTTTGATTATCGCGATGAAGATTTCGCGGAATTTCAGCAATGGGCGGATTGGTCTGGTGATAGCTTAAATGCTTGGCGTCTGGTCCATGGCGATACCGGACGCGGGAAAACCCGCATGATGGTTGAACTGGTGCAGAAGCTGAGAAAGGACGGTAATCAGTCGGGCAAGGATAATGCCTGGTTCGCCGGTTTTGTGAACATTAAAGCCTTTCTGGACCACGATGAAGCGGATGAGTTTCTGGCTGAATTTGGTTCCCCGCTTTTCATCGTGGTGGACTATGCGGAGCGGAATGAGGCCGTCGTTACGCGCTTGCTGAAACTGTCGCGCGTGCGCGCCCAATCTATGCAAAAGCTAGTGACCCGCATTGTGTTGTTGTCTCGAAAGCGCAGTGAATTGTGGACACAGCTTTTCGAGCAGGATGCCGAACTTGCGCAGTTGGACAGCAATGCTTTGGCCGACGTGCCTTTGCCGCCCATCCCCGCTGAGCAGAATGTGGATGATCTTTTTGATACGGCTTATCGCTGTTTCTGTACCCGTTTAAAGAAAGAGCCCGAAGTTCTGGATCCTGATTTGAGCAGTCTGCTGCAGGAGGGGCAGGGAGCTGATATTGGTCTGGTGCATATGGCTGCACTGGTGGCGGCATTGGCGCCGGATGAAATGAGGGTTGGCAAAAACTACCGCCCCACAGAGGAAAAAGTTCTGGAGTTTCTGCTGGCGCGGGAGCGGCGGCACTGGGTGAAGACGGCAGAAGCGAGAGGTTTTTCGGCTGGGTTGGGTCACATTGACGTTTTGCGTGATGCCGCGACGCTCATCACTTTCATGGCACAGGAGGCGTCTATTGAAAGCGCTGAGCACGCTCGTAATATCCTGCGAAAATCCACTTTGCTGGAAGGGTGCAGTGAGCCGGAACTGCAGCTTGTGACCAATCTGTTTCGCGATCTCTATCCCGGTGATGGCCATGTGAATGGGGTGACGCCGGATTTGCTGGGTGCTTATCTCGTGTCAAAGGAGTTGGCGTAGTGATCCGAACCGAAGCCCTTTTTGCAGATGAAGCCGATCGTGGTGTTACCGATAAACAGGCTTTGGCGGCGCTCACGAAGCTCAACTGGTCGGCGCAAAGATGGCGTGAGAAAACAGTGCCGCAAATCAACACGGTTCTGTCGTCCAATCCAAGCCGTGTTGTGCCCCTCGTCATGCGGGTGGCGCTGGAATCGGGCGATCCGATTGGCGCGATAGCGGCAGAGTGGTTTCTGGAGAATGGTAATGTTGAATTGGCACAAGCTGTTGAGCCGTTTGTGCCTGACCAAACCGTTGTCTTACGAGAATTTGCGGCTTCAGTTTCCTCCATCCTTCTTGCGAGTGAGGGTGAGAATGGTCCGGAACAGGCTAGGCATTATAATAATCTGTCCGTTCGACTTTCCGAACTTGGTCGTCGCGAGGAGGCACTTTCAGCGGCGATGCGGGCGGTTGAGATATATGAGGGTCTTGCGTCGGACCGTCCTGATGCTTTTTTGCCCGACCTTGCGATGAGCCTGAATAATCTCGCCGGTTTTCTTTCAGCGGTTGGTCGTCGCGAGGAGGCGCTTTCAGCGGCGATGCGAGCCGTTGAGATAAGGGAGGGTCTTGCGTCGGACCGTCCTGATGCTTTTTTGCCCAATCTCGCGGTGAGCCTGAATAATCTCGCCAGTTTTCTTTCGGCGGTTGGTCGTCGCGAGGAGGCACTTTCTGCGGCGATGCGCGCGGTTGAGATAAGGGAGGGCCTTGCGTCGGACCGTCCTGATGCGTTTTTGCCCGTTCTAGCTGGTAGCATGAATAATCTCGCTAATCGTCTCTCCGAGCTTGGTCGTCGCGAGGAGGCCCTTTCTGCGGCGATGCGCGCGGTTGAGATAAGGGAGGGTCTTGCGTCGGACCGTCCTGATGCGTTTTTGCCTGATCTTGCGACGAGTGTTTCTGTGATGGGGGATCGACTGGGTGAGCTCAAGCGTTGGGATGAAGCCGTAAGTGCTCAAAAACGTGCTCTCGAGACTATTATGATGCCTCTTCGAAAATTTCCGGTAGCGCATTTTGGTTTAGCTATGCAGATCGGTCGGGATTACATGTTGGCTTGCCAGAAGGCGGGAACGGAGCCTGATGCGGGAATTCTCACTGAAGTTGTTGAAATTGGTCAGCGGACAGGCCTTTTGCCCGAGCAATCTGAATAAAGCGTGGGAAAGTCGCGTTGTTTGGCTTTCTGATGATGTTATGTTGGGCAAAAGAGGAGTCTTTCCATGCTGACCAAAGCTGATAATGCCGAACTAATTCAAGATCACCAAAACACGCCGGAATCGGCGCGGGCGAAGCCGCCGCAGTTGAATTGGGAAGATCCGTTTGTGCTTCAGGACCAGCTCACGGAGGATGAGCGGCTCATTCGCGATACCGCGCGGGACTATGCGCAGGCCAGTTTGGCCACGCGGGTGTTGGAAGCCAACCGGCATGAGACGTTTGACCGGGCCATCATGGAAGAGATGGGGCAGCTGGGTCTTCTGGGGGCAACAATCCCAGAAGAATATGGTGGGGCGGGGGCAAACTATGTTTCCTACGGCCTCGTGGCGCGGGAAGTGGAGCGGGTGGATTCGGGCTATCGCTCCGCCATGTCCGTGCAGTCGTCTTTGGTCATGCACCCCATTTTTGCGTATGGCTCGGAGGAGCAGCGCAAGAAATATTTGCCGAAATTGGCGAGCGGCGAGCATGTGGGTTGTTTTGGCCTCACGGAGCCCGACCATGGGTCCGACGCGGGAGGCATGTTGACCCGCGCTACGCCGGTGGATGGGGGATACAAACTCTCCGGGGCCAAGAACTGGATCACCAATTCGCCCATCGCGGATACGTTGGTGGTCTGGGCCAAGTCTGATGCCCATGACGGGAAAATCCGTGGCTTCATATTGGAGCGGGGCATGGACGGGCTGGAGACGCCGAAGATTGAAGGCAAGTTTTCCCTGCGCGCTTCCGTGACGGGCATGATCCAGATGGATGAGGTTTTTGTGCCGGAAGAAAATCTGCTGCCCAATGTCTCCGGCCTGTCCGGCCCGTTCGGCTGTCTCAACCGCGCCCGTTACGGCATTTCATGGGGTGCCATGGGGGCAGCGGAGTTTTGTTGGCATGCGGCGCGGACCTATACGCTGGAGCGCAAGCAGTTTGGAAAGCCATTGGCGGCCAATCAGTTGATCCAGAAAAAGCTGGCAGACATGCAAACGGAGATTGCTTTGAGCCTTCAAGGTTCCCTCCGTCTGGGCCGCATGATGGACGAGCACAATGCCCCCGCCGAACTGATCTCACTGATGAAGCGCAATGCCTGTGGCAAGGCGTTGGATATCGCTCGCACCGCCCGGGACATGCACGGCGGTAACGGGGTGAGCGATGAATATGGCGTCATCCGCCATGTGATGAACCTGGAGGCTGTGAACACCTATGAGGGCACCCACGATATTCATGCCCTGATTCTGGGTCGCGCCCAGACGGGTATTCAAGCGTTCATGTAGAGGGCGTGAGCGCAGAGACTGAAATATACTCGGTCTGCCTTCAGCCTCTAGTACACTCCTTCTTATTGCCGGGCTTGTCCCGGCAATCCATGCCGCTGAACCGAACAAGCCTTTCGTGGGCAGGCATGGATGCCCGGGACAAGCCCGAGCATGAGGTAAAGCTGGGGTGGAGATTGTGCCTCACCCACAAACCCCGCCATCCCCATCCCGTATCCGCTCGATAATACTGAACGCTGATGATGTGCCGCTGGCGATGCCGATGACCTGACTGCCTTTCACCGTGGTGGCAATGACGGGGGAACCGGACATGCCGGGTTCCACAGGGCATTCCATGCGGGCGCTGCGTTTGGCCGGTTGCAGATAGCAGGACAGCGTCACCTGTCGGTGTGGTCGGCTGCGGGGGTAGCCGGATGTATCGACTGGCAAAACTTTCCTGCCGTTGAGGGTGCGGTCCACAGCCATGGGTTTGATGCGGGAGCGCTTGTTCAGGCACAGCGTCGCCACATCCTGGCTGGGGTGTTTGTGGATGGATTTGATGCGGTGAAGCTCCACCCAATTGCCCCGGTCATAGCCCAGCACCAGCCGTAAATCGCCCTTGGGCCAGCGGTCCACACAGTGGCGGGCGGTCATCACGGTTTTGGGGCCGGTGAGGAAAGCGGTGCAATGGGCGCGGTCCCGCAATCCCGCATAATTCAGCCGCCCGATGGCGTTTTCCTGCGCCAGCACGGGGGTTGCTATCAAGGCGGACAGAAAAAGAGCGCGTGTGATCATGGAGTGCCCACGTGGATGGCGCGAAAATCATTCACATTGGTGCGGGTGGGGCCGGTGATGATGAGGTCGCCCAGCTTTTCAAAAAATGTATAGGCGTCGTGGCCCTCCAGCATGGTCTGTGGATTGAGGCCCATGGCGCGGGCGCGGGCCAGCGTGTCGGGGGTGATGATGGCCCCCGCATTGTTCTCACTCCCGTCAATACCGTCCGTGTCTGCGGCGATTGCGTGGATGTGGGGGGCGCCGTCCAGCGCGATGGCTAGCGCCAGCAGGTATTCACAATTGCGCCCCCCGCGCCCGCAAGGGGTGTCGCTGGCGACGGTGACGGTGGTTTCCCCGCCTGAGAGAATAAGGCCCGGTTTGGCGGATAAAGCCAGGACACCGTGAGCACGGCCCAAGTCCCGCGCCTCACCTTCAAGATCCGCCCCCAGGGAGGTGACGGTGAAGCCCTTGGCCGTTGCGCCTGCCACCGCCGCCTTGATCATGTGAGCCGGTGTGGCGATCATCTTGAAGTCGGTGTTCTTGAAAAGCGGGTCGTCGGCCTTGGGCGTCTCCGATGTGGATTTATCCAGATGGGCCATAACGCTTGGTGGCAAGTCCATGCCGTGGCGGGTGATGATTTCTTTTGCTGCTGCCAACGTCGTGGGGTCCGGGACAGTGGGGCCGGAGGCTATGGTGCTGGGGTCGTCAAAGGGCACGTCTGATATGGCCAGCGTGACCACGCGCGCCGGAGCGGCGGCCTGGGCCAAACGTCCGCCTTTCACGGCGCTGATGTGCTTGCGCACGGCATTCATTTCGCCAATGGGTGCGCCCGAGTGAAGAAGGGTCTTATTCACCGCCTTTTTCTCTTCCAGCGAAATGCTGTCCACCGGCAGGGCCAGCAGGGAAGAGCCGCCGCCGGAGACGAGGAAAAGCAGTAGATCGTCTTCACCAAGTTGGGAGACCTCTTGCAGCAGTTTTTGAGCCGCCAAGTGGCCGCGATTATCGGGCACGGGGTGGGCGGCCTCGATGACCTCAAGGGGATTGCACGGTAGGCCGTGTTGATAGCGGGTGAGCGCGGTTCCGGAGAAGGGCGCGCTGGCAGGCCATGCCTCTTCCGCCGCGCGGGCCATGGAGGCTGCGGCCTTGCCCGCTGCCACGATGAGCGTTTTACCCTTTGGCGGTGTTGGCAAATGGGGCGCGACGATTTTGAGCGGGTCCACGCTGGCCACCGCTTCGTCGAACAGATCACGCAGGAGGGTTTGAATTTCGTGAGAGGAAGACACGGGAGATTGAGAGAGAGGGGACATCAGCACAGGGGTAGGTGTTTGCAGCCGCAACATGGGCCACTATAGAGGGCCGAGTGCCGGTGACCACCCGTCGCCGCCAAACCCAGATTGGTTTTTGCCATGCGCGCCACAGAAATTAGGCTATCGAAGGACAAACGCTTGCTGACGGTGGGTTTTGATACGGGCCACGTCTACCAAATGAGCGCTGAGTTGTTGCGGGTGGAATCCCCCTCCGCAGAGGTGCAGGGGCATGACCCCAGTCAAAAAAAGCTGATTACGGGCAAACGGAACGTTGCCATCACCACCATCGAGCCGGTGGGCAATTATGCCGTGCGGCTGGTGTTTGATGATGGGCACGAGACCGGTATCTATTCGTGGGATGTCTTGCAGCGGTTGGGCAGCGAAGCGGAAGCGCTGTTTGAAACCTACCTGGAAAAGCTGAACGCTGCCGGGCAATCGCGATAGCCAAATCGTTAGGCAGCATTGTCGCAAAGCGATTCCAGGAATTTTAAGACTTCAACCTATAGTTGTATTCTATCGACTGTATTCGAAAGGTTGTTGCTTTGAAAAAAGGTCTTTCCGCTCTTGTGTCCGCCGGTGTGATGTCTGTGTCCTTCATGCCCCCCACGGCCCATGCTGAAATTCGCACGTTGCAGGTGGTGGGCACCGGTGATGGTATGGAATTGGTGCGCCTTGTGGGGGCAGCTTACACGAATGAAAACCCGGATCGCCCCGTGGTGGTGCCGCCCAGTATTGGGTCTGGCGGTGGTATTGCGGCGGTGGGGGCGGGGAAAGCCTATCTGGCCCGGGTGGCCCGGCCCTTGAAGCCAGCGGAGAAGGAGACGGGACTGGTATCCAAAGGCCTGTTTCGCCTGCCCACAGCCATTTATGTGCACCCGGACCTGGCTGTGGACGGACTGACCACCACACAACTGGCGGCCATCTATGCGGGCACCATTACCAATTGGGCCCAGGTGGGGGGGCCGGATATGCGCATTAAAGTGGTGCGGCGGGAGGATACGGATTCCTCCCTGGCCGTGCTGCGCGGCTCCATGCCCGGCTGGCAGGATCTTGTGTTTACCAACCGTTCAAAGATTGCCGTGACCACCCAGGATGCGGTGCAGACCGTGCAATCGGTGAAAGGTGCCATCGGCTTCGGCCCGTTTTCGCGGCCGCTAGAGGAGGCGGTTCGGGTGGTTTCCGTGGACGGGCGCTACCCCACCGACAAGGCTTACCCCAGTGCGGTGACCATATCATTGGTCTGGCGTATGGGGGCCATGCCGGAACATGCCAATGCGTTTTTGCAATATGGCCTCTCGCCCAAATCGCAGGCCCTGCTGAAGGCCCATGGTGCCCTGCCGGTGACGCAATAGACCTCTGTTTTTGAAGGCAAGGCCACGCGGGAGCGCGACGCCATGGAAGATGTGAAATATTGGGGCCTTTCCGGGCGTCTGGCTTTGATGGTGCTGGCCGCCGTTGGCATCACGCTGGCCATTTTCTTCATTCTCACCGTTTTGCGGCTGGAATCCGGCGCTATTCGCCATGGCAAAGCGGTGGAGGAACTGGCGTGGCAGCGCATTGATGCGCAGATGCGCCTGCAGCACCGGCTGGTTGAGAGTGAATTATTACAAATCAAGCAGGTGGCGGACCGGCAGATGCGGCAATTGGCGGGGCTTCAAGAGACCGGCCGCGTGATCAGTCGGGGCAATGTGGTGGCAGTGGACCTTATGGCCCAAAGCATCGCCCAGGGTGCCCAGATGGACGGCGTTTTGGTGCTGGATGCGCAACTCAATGCGTTGGGGTCCCACCGCCCCGGCCTCCCCCTCGTAAAGGCCAATCGCGCCTTTTCAGAGGCCGGTTATGCGGCTTTGGCCCGGGGACTGCTGGATGCCAATGACCGTGACAAGCCCCGCAGTCACACGGACTATACGGCTTTGAGCAGTGACGTATTGGAGCGGTTGGGCAGCCCTAATACGCCACGGCAGATGGTGTTGCTTTCCCTGCATGTGGTCTTTGACGATTTTGGTGACCCCATTGCCCTGCTGGCGGGCCACCGGCTCATGAACCGCCCATGGCCCGCCATGGAGCGGTTTGCTCAGGAGGAGCATTTGAGGCTCACCGTACAAGACGCGGATGACGTTTTGGTGGATGTGGCGCCGGATAAATCCATCAAACTGACCAGTGCGGTGCAGGTTGTGAATGGCCGCATGGGCATGAACCGGGCGGGGGATACCCTGTTTCGGTGCAGCCCGTTCGGGCAGGCCTGGCGGCTTTGTATTACCCAGCCCTTTGGGGATTTGCAGGAACTCACCGCTCAACTCACCACCCATATCGCTGAGGAAAAGAACTCGCTCATCCTTTGGCTGGCGGCGTTGGGACTGGCGGGGCTGATAGTGGCGGTGTTGATTACAACATATGTGGCCCGGCGCGTTTTGGCTCCGCTGGGGCAGATCACCAACGCGGTGCGGTCCGTGGCCAAGGGTAATTGGCTCGTCCATGTGGCGGGTCAACGGCGCACCGACGAAGTGGGCGCCATCGCCCGCTCCGTCACCGTGTTGCAAAAATCCATGAAAGAGCGGGAGCGGTTGAAGGCCGATATGGCGGATGTGGAGGAGTTGCGGGCCCGTTCCTCCGCCATGGTGGCTGCGGGGGAGTGGTGTCGCGCACAATTGCGGCAGGAACTGTTTGTGCTTTCCGAAATGGCTGACGCTATGGAGGGAGATTTGACCCAGCTGAATGAGATTTCCACCGATGTGATGGGCGAGGCGGATGAAACCATGCTGGCGGCGCGGCGGGTCCTGTCAAACTCCCGCTCTGGCAAGGGCACGGGGCGGGCTGAGGACGTGTTTGCCAGCATTGATCGGGTAACAGGTTCCATCGTGGCCATGACGGAGGCCAATCGCGGTTTATCCCGCCACGGCCACGCTATGGCGGGCCGGTTGACGGCGGTGGAACGGGCGGTGGAGCAGTTTAACCAAACGATCCGGGACGACGCCGTCGAACAGGCCCGCGCCCCCCTTGATGGGGTCAATGCTTCCGCCGTGGATATGGTTTTGCGCACAACACAGCCTAAAGTGATCCACAACCGGCGGGCCAGCGATCGTGTTGTGGGGGAGGATTGGTCCACCAGAAACCTGCCTTCAGCCCTATTAAGGGCCAGCCGTCTGGCCACAGCGCAGGCTGCCGTGGCGAAGAGGCGGCGCAGCGGCGACCAAGGGGCTGCCATTGATGCCGCGTCGTGAAACCAGACCACTCCCCCAACCGTGCTGATGGTCAGGGGAGTGGCTGCGCCCCGATTTCACCAAACCCGCGCTGCCAACGGGTTTGGGGGAGGGTGTTCTATCGGCGGGCGATCAGGAACGGCGTAATATGTTGCGACCCCGTTGCAGGAGGCTGGGTCTTGTGGTGGCGGCAGTGAACGGGTCCGCATAACAGCGGGCGCGGGCGGCCAGGGCGCGCACTTTTACGCGCTCCACCATGGCCGGATTGCCCGCCACGTGCAGGCTTGTGGCTTCACAAAGGGCCGGCAGATGGGCGTCAACCTCGCCCCTTTTGAGCGCAATTCTGTCCAGATTCTCACCGCCTTCTCCCTCCCGGGCGGAAAGGGTGATGTCGTGTTTGCCGTGGTCCCGCAGCCAGTCCAGGGCCGGACGCATATAGGCATCGTTCGGTGTGCGAATACCGGCAATGACGGAAAGGCTGCGGTTCCGGTCGGCGGTGGTGGCGGCACGGGCGAGCGCCCAGATGGGCCCAAAACCGGTCCCGGAAGCGGTGAGAACCAAGGGTCCGTTTTCGTGACTGCGCAAATAGGCGTTGCCGTAGGGGCCTGAGACCTTCACGGCATGGCCGGTGGTGATGGTTTTGCCCAGCGCAGTGGAAACCAGCCCCTGCCGCAGGATACGGATTTGAAAGATTAGGAGGTCCGCCTCCACTGGCGCTTGCATGGGGGCGGAGAAGGAATAGTCCCGGGCGGGAAAGCCCGCGAAGGTGAGCCTTGCATACTGGCCGGGGCGGTAGGCGAAGGGGTTGCGCAGGCGAATGGCCAGTTCCACCACGCGGGGGCCCAATTCTGTAATGGCCTCCAACTTGCCCTTTTCCGTGACGGGGCTTGGCAGTTCCTCCATGGTGATGGCCACATCGCCGATGATGCGGGCCTGACAGGCCAATACCGTGTCGCCGTAGCTTGTGCCGCGATCATCTACAGAACCGTGGGCCACGCGGACACGGCAGGTCTCGCACTGGCCGGTGGCGCAATCATGGGGGATCAGCACGCCTTCCGACAGGGCTGCATCCACCAGCGTGTCGCCAAACCGTGCGGGCATGGTGCGCCCGTTGATATTGAGGTTGAGCGGCATGGGTGGGTCCTAAGGCTCAATCTTCAGCGTGATGGGGCGTTGGTGGCGGGTATGGCGGATCTGGTTATGGTCGAAGACCGACACCCAGGCGTAAAGGCTGGTGCCGGGAATGAATGCCGTATCGAACGCGCTTTTGGTGTCCAGTTTACGCGCCACTTCCAGCGTCCACACCCCGTCTTTCCACTTTGCGCCGGAGGAGAGATCTGCCCGGTCTCCAGCATAGGTGTGGATGTTGAGGGTGGAGGGCAGGATGGTGCCCACGGGAATGGCCGCATCCAAGCCCGGGTCGTAGGGCACAGAATTATCCCGCGTGAACCACCACTGGCTGCCACTATCGTTTTGACCGTCAGCATCTTTGGGCACCGTGCCCAATTGCAGGCGCATGCCGGCCAGGTCTCGGGGCAGGCGTTTGATTTCCACCGGGCCGTTATAGGCGGCACGGGTGGGGGTCTTGTAATTGTATTCGTAGATTTTCTTGCCGGGGTCGGCATCGTATCCGGCGGCGTAGCGCTTGTCGCCGGCTTTTTGGGCGGCGCTGGCCGCTTTGGGGGGGCCGATATGCATGTCGTCCGTATGGCCCAGCAGACCGCCCCGGGTGGCCTTCCACTGCCACAGGTCCAACATTCGACCATCGACCGTGTAATGCATACCGCGTCGGTGGGGCGATTTGGCGTGGGCTGGTAGGGTATCCTCGCCCAAAAAAGTGGAACCGGCGCCGCCGGGCTTGTCCGCATGGGCGAAGAGGACGGCAAATTTATCCTCATAATAATCCACCACATCGGCTTCGGCGGCCCGCTGGGCCATCACGTGCCAACCATCTTCTTTTTTGATAAGCGGGTTGCGCATGAGGGAGCGGGTGGGGTCCTGCCACTGGAAGGCAAAGTAGATATGCGTGTCGTCCCGCACGGCGCGTGTGGTGACCAGTGAAACGCCCTCGCCCGGTTTGCTGGCACCCAAATTGGCCCCCTGATGGGTGCGTGTGGACGCGGGCTTGGCCCATTGCCAGACCGGATCGTCCAGCACACCATCCAATGCCGGTGCGGTTTGCACTTTGACTACGGTGACCGTGTCGCGGGTCCCCAGATCGGCCGCGTATAGGCCACCGGCCACAACTGTGCCGATGCCCAGGGCGCAAGCCATGGGCCACGCCTTTGAACTGGGCGTTTCCATCAAGGGTCGCGGCCGGAACAGGCGCAGAAGCTGCTCGATACCGCCATAAAAAAAGTGGGCCAGCGTGTGGACCAAAATGTAGAACAACATGGTCCAAGCCAGCGCCCGGTGAACCGTGAGCGACATGCCCCCATGGCCCAGATACAGTAATGCGCCCGTCACCGTGAGGGCGGCGATGGCCCCATAGGCGAGCCAATGGAGCGCCACATTGATCGCCCGCCAGCGCAGACGGGTATTGGTGGGAGGGGTGAGGGTTTTGAACCGGCGCGGCCCATTGCGCGCGCCCAAATCACCGCGCCGCACATAAATGTAATAGGCCCCGATGGTGAAGGTTAGCACCAGCGAAGCCACCAGATGCCATGTCCATATTTCCCCTTGGGGTAAAAGGGCCGTCAGCCCCGCCGCCCAGGGCGCGTTTATGCCATCGGCGGAGATGCGCAGGCCCGTCAGGAGGCTGGCCACCATGGAAAGCACGGTAAGCCAGTGGAGAACGATGGTGCCACCATCACTGCCCAGCTTGTCACGGACAGGTGCGGGGGACTGCGGGGGAAGAGGCGAATTTTCAAATGTCTGCCCGTCGGCGTGATCCACAGCATCGCGCACAGGTTTGGCAAAATGTGAATCGCTCATGGACTGCTTCCTGAATTGAATCAGAAACAGTGTATAAAATACAACCTATAGTTGCAACACAAA
This sequence comes from Pseudomonadota bacterium, assembly GCA_038525315.1. Lineage (GTDB taxonomy): Bacteria > Pseudomonadota > Alphaproteobacteria > Rhizobiales > Rhizobiaceae > Pseudahrensia. The sequence goes on along the minus strand of JBCBHU010000010.1, from coordinate 79,998 downwards.
ATTTACCTATTGGGGGCGACCGATTCCTCCTTGGCCAAAAAGTGGCTGAGTTCGAGAAGACGCTCTGGCGGTAACGGTTTGGAATGAACATAGCCTTGAATGCCGCAATCGTAGGGCCTCAGCAGGGCCAGTTGGTCTTCGCTCTCTATGCCTTCCACGGTAATGCTCACATCCAACTCACTGCCCAGGTGCAGGATGGAGCGGACCACAGCGCAAGCCTTGGGATCATGGGGCAGGTCATCGGCGATGGACTTGTCGATCTTGATTTTTGTCACGGACAGTTTGGTGAGATTGCTCAGCGAGGTGAAGCCTGCCCCGAAATCATCCATGGCAACGGAGACGCCAATGGCCCGCAGGCGGGCAATGATGCGCTGGCTCCGATCGAAATTTTCAATGAGGGCATCTTCAGTGATTTCTATTTCCAGACGTGCCGGGTCGATGCGGGCGCGGCGCACGGCCTCGCGCACCATGTCCACCAACTCGCCGGTCAGTTGTTCCGGCAGGACATTGATGGCAAATGAGACGCGCTCTGGCCAGCGGCGCAGCTCTTCAAGGCAGTGTTCCATGACGGCGTAGGTGAGCGGCGCCAGCATTTTGCGGGCCCGGGCAATGGCCACAATGTCCGGGGGAATGACGTAACCGAGCTGCGGGTGAACCCAGCGGATGAGGGCTTCAAAACTCAACAACCGGCCGGATTGGGCATGGATAACCGGCTGGTAATGGGGGGTAATTGCACCATTGGACAGGGCGGTGGAGAAGTCGTCTGACAGCGCTATGCGCCGGTTCTTCTGGACGGTGAGATCGGCTTCAAATAAAACGGGCTCCTGTTCTTTTTCAGACTTTTCTGCCGTTAAACCAAGGGCCTGGAAAACTTCGGGGGCGGTTTGGCCGTGGTCGGGATAGATGGCCAAGCCCACAGCGGCGCGCTTTTGGGCATCGCCATCGTTCAGGCATCGGCGGGCAATCCGGGCCAGTTGACGAAGGCCGTGGCGGGCCTCCTCCTCCACATTTTCGTGGGCATGGGGCAAGGGGCAGGCCACCACAATGCTGTGTTGGCAAGGGCCAAGACCAAGCACGATGCCTTCGCCCAGATCGTGGATCAGTCGATCGCTGAGACTCATGAGACGGTCGAGGCGGGTCTCATGTTCCTCCTCGCAATCCCAATCCGGCTGGGCGGGAGAGGCTGGTATGTTCACCGGCAGACGGATCGTGCCAAGCCATACCCTTTGGTGCGTTTCAAACAGGTGCTCGACAGCCGTCTGGAAGGCGGACGCGAGCATGAGGCCGGTTTGGGGATCGCTGGTTTGGGCGCGGTGAAGGGCCTGCGCGGTTTCGTGGTGGTGGGTCAGGTCGGTGAGTTCCAACAGGGTCACATGGGGCATTATGCTCCAGCGGCGCCCATGCAGTTGATACAGACCAGTTGTGGTTTGGATGGTGGCTTTATGGCCCTCCATGCCAAACAATTTTTCATGGGCGTCCAGTCCGGGCAGGTGGTCGTTGAGCATTTTTCCCGCCACAGGTGCAGACAGGCGCAGACCTCGGGCGAAGGCGGTGTTGGCGGCCACAATTTCAAAACCCTCGCACAGGGCCAGGGGTTGGAGAACATCGCCATAGGCGGCATGAAATTGCGCGGTCACGGCTTTGCGGCGCTCCCGGGGGGAGGTGGTGAGTTGTTGGAGAAATGGCGTCACGGAACGCTCCTTCGTGAGTCATTTCAAAAATATACAACTATTGATTGAAAATTCAGTAAAGGATGAGGCCCATCCCATTGTGGATTAAGTGGCCTTGGTAAGTGCGTGGCGCGGCGGGAATGGTAGGAAAGGGGCGGGCAACCGCACAGACAGGCGCAACCGTGGCAAAACTCTATTTCAGCTATTCATCCATGAATGCGGGCAAATCCACCGTGCTGCTTCAGGCCTCTCACAACTACCGTGAGCGGGGGATGCACACGCTGTTGCTGACGGCGGCGCTGGATGATCGCATGGGCAAGGGCAAAATTGGTTCCCGCATCGGTTTGACGGCGGAAGCGGAGACGTTTGCGCTGGAGGATGATCTTTTTGCCCTGATTGAGACGGCCCATGAAGCGCAAAATCTCAGCTGCGTCCTGGTGGACGAGGCGCAGTTTCTGTCGGAAAAACAGGTTTGGCACTTGTGCCGGGTGGCTGACCGGCTGGGCATTCCCGTTATGGCCTATGGGTTGCGGACGGATTTTCAGGGCAAGCTTTTTCCCGGCAGTGCGGCGCTTCTGGCGCTGGCGGACAATTTGCGCGAAATTCGCACGATCTGCTGGTGCGGGCGCAAGGCGACCATGGTGGTGCGGCTGGATGGGGAAGGACGCATCATCGATGAGGGTGAGCAGGTCTCCATTGGTGGAGAGGAAAGCTATGTCTCCCTGTGTCGCCGTCATTGGGAAGATCGGGATATCGGCCCCTCCAGCCAATTAAAGATGTTTTTATAACTCAAATGCCGCCCATTTCGCCAAGGCTCTGCTCACGTCCTTGGCAGGTTTGGAGCCGCGGTTAAGCGCCCTTTAACCATAAATTTGCACGTTGGAATTTCCGTCTGCGGGACGGCACCGCCCAAGGTGCGTCCAGCTTTGGCGGAAGGGCGGATCACCATTGTGGTGGCCGCAGGGCAAATTGTGTGGGCGAGTTCATGGCCGGTCGTTTCAAATCCATCTTCAAATCATCCCCCGAAACGGTGCCCGCGCCGAAGAAGGAGAAGCCCCTGATGCGGGCACTGGAGCCGCGCATTTTGCTGGATGCGGCGGTCATGGAAACCTATGTGGATTTTGCCGGTCGCGCCGCCCACAACCAATTGGCCGACGATTATCTCGCCGAGCAAAACCCCGGCGAAGATGAACCCCGCATGAGCGTGGAGAGCGTACCACCCATGGACACTGCGGGCGTTATTGAGCCCGTGGCCGGGGAAGCCTTTGTGACGGAGGCCGACGTCGATGAAGCATCGGGCAGCGATGTCAGCGCCCGCGAAATCGTGTTCATTGATGCTGGTGTTAGCGATCCCGACGGGTTGGTCGCCTCCCTCCAACCCGGGGTGCGGGTGGTGATGATTGAGGCCGATGAGGACGGCGTTCTGCAAATCGCCAAGGCGCTGGAAACGGGTGGCCCTTATGATGCGGTGCATATCTTTTCCCATGGCACAGCCGGTGCGCTGCAATTGGGCGACGGCACGCTTAACGAAACCACAATTACGGGCCAATATCGCGCCGCGCTTGCCAGCATTGGCCGCAATCTCAGCGATGAAGGCGATATTCTCATTTACGGTTGCGACTTTGGCCAGGGTGAGGAAGGACGTCGGGCAGCGGGCCTGTTGGCGGGTCTGACGGCGGCGGATATTGCAGCGTCTGACGATTTGACCGGTTCAGAATCCCTGGCGGGGGATTGGGACTTGGAGGTGCAATTGGGCCATGTGCAGTCCCGCGCTTTTTCGGCACCGGACTGGGACGGGATTCTGGCCGCCTATGTGATTGAAGCCCAGGGCGGGCCGGTGATCGGCCACATTGATGGTGGTATTGTGGGGACGGAGGGAACGACGGCCCTGTGGGCAAATGCGGTCAGCCAGGATGATGGCATGGGTGGCACCACGTTTTTCGACATTCGCGCCACCCTGGTGGGGCAGACAGAATTTGCCGCCACCACCTTTGAAACCACCAACATCCACGGCCCCACCGCAGATGATTTTCGGGTCGTGCTGACCAATACCGGCCCGCAGGACCCCAACGGCGTGGTGCCCGGTGCCTTGGAGCCGGCGCAGGCCACGGTCCGTTGGGAAATTCTGGTGGCGGGCACGAACACACCCGCCCCACCGGACCAGATCAATATTTTGCTGGACGATATCGCCGGGAAAGGGGGCGTGGCCCTTTCCGACCAGGTGGTGAGCGTGCAGGCGCAGGAAATCTCCCGCTATACGGTAGAAAACAACAACGATCTGGAAATTGACGGCAATGAAGAGGGTATTTTTGCCGCCGGCACCACAGAAATTACCGATGAGCGCGACCAGATTGCCATTGAATGGGAAAGCGCCAACAGTTTTGTGGTCACCTATTTGTCCACTTCGCTCATCAACAATTTTGATATGGCGGGCACGGATGATCTCACGTCCTTCACCAACCCAAACACGGTGGAAGCCCGCTCCATTGATTTGAACGGGGTCAGCGATCCGGGCAACGACTACACGACAACTTACGTCAATGTGTCCACTGTGGCGGAAGACCCGGGCATGCCGGAGACTTTCGATGTGCCGGTATCCATCACCGATCTGGATGTGGAAATTTTTGATCTGGACAATACGGAAATTCAGGGCGCCACGATTACGCTCACCAACGCGTTTGCGGGGGACCGGCTGAATTTTGATACAACCCTGCTAAACACGTTGAAACTGGATGTGACCAGTTTCACCATTCCCGGTGGCGGGGTGGGGCCTGATCAGATTGTGGTGGAACTGCAAAATCCGGCCCGCATTTCCAATTATCTCACCGCCATCCAGTCCATCACCTATGCCAATGGCCTCGCTGATGGTGCGTTTAACACAAGCCCGCGGATCATTGACGTGACGATCACGGACGGTGTGGGGGATGCATCGGCCACCACCACAGTGCTGATCGGATCTGCCGGTTTGGGGCCGATTACGGGGAATAATGTGTATGTGGCCGACGAGGGCGGCACCATTTCCGCGACTGATGTGACCGGTATTCTTGGCGATGACCGGGACGGTAATGGCGATGATCTGGACGTGGTCAGCGTCACCGACGCCATGGGCGTGGCGCTGGTGCCGGAAATGGTGATGGGGGTTCCCACGGGTTATCTGGTCAATCCCACCGACCCGATTTCGGGCAATTCCACCCTCACCAACGGAGCCACTTTGCGGGTGAACATGGAAGATGGCTCGTTCACCTATACGCCCACACCCTTTTATAACGGGTCAGAAACCTTTGCCTATCAGGCAAGCGACGGAACGTTCAGCACGGACGGTTTTTTCACCTTCGACATTCAACCGGTCGCCAATGATGTCTCGCTGACCATTATTGGGCCTGACCCGCTGACTGACCCGGGGACGGATGAAGACAGGCCTACGCAAACCATCTCTGTGAACGCATCCTCGCCCGATGCGAATGAGGACATTTTTTATCTGGCCGCCGATATTCCCGTGGGCGTGGTGCTGACCGACGGTCTGAACCTGTTCCGCGCCTCCGATGATGAGCGGGAAGTGGATATTACGGATTGGAACCGAAATGTGTTGCGGGTTTTGCCCATCGAAAACAGCGATAACGAAATTGATATCACGTTCATTGCCACCAGCGTGGAAGTAGACGGCTCTTTCACCGAAGAACTGGATGTGGCCACCTACAAGATCAATGCCGTGGCGGACCTGCCCACATTGATCGTCAACGATGCCAAGGCCGGCATTGATGAAGATGTGGACCTGTCTTCCATCATCCAGCCGCAACTCTTTGATACGGACGGGTCCGAACAATTCACCGACATTACCATTTCCGATATCCCCGTGGGGGCGCAAATTCTGGTGGACGGCACGTCCCGCGCGATTGTGGGAGGGGCTGTCTCCCTTTCACCTGTGGATCTGCCCTTTTTGGTTTTCCGCCCGCCACAGACCGGGGCCATCGTCACCTATGTGATGCAGGTGTCGGCCACTGCCACAGAGGTGAACCCCAATGGTGATGTTTCGGTTCTCTCTTCCACCCAAAGCGGCATCCGGTTGGAGGTTACGCTGGATGACGTGAGTGAGCCGGTCATTGCGGTGGACGATACCGCCAGCACGTTCTCCGGGCAGCCGGTGACAATCAATGTGTTGGGCAATGATACGATCAATGACGGCACGCCCATCATCACGCGCGTGAACGGTATTGGCATTGACGTGCCCACCCCCGTCACGCTGCCCGGCGGGGAAGGCGTGGTGCGCATGGACGGTCTGGGTGCTTTAATTTTTGAACCGACGGCCAATTTTTCCGGGGATGTGACCTTCTCCTACACGGTGCAGGACGTGGACCTGGATGAGGGCACGGCCAATGTGACGGTTTCGGTGCTGCCGCGCTGGTTGATCACCAGCAATGGGACGGTGGACGAGGACACGGGCAATGCGCAAGCCGTTTTCACCATTGAGCTGGATGGGGCCATTGATCAGGGTGATATCATCACTGCTGATTTGACCCTTGTGGATGGCAACACGGATGCCGCCGACCGGCAGGACCTGGCAGGTGCCATTGCAGCATCGCTGGCCGGGCCGCCCGTTCAAGAGGATTTCAGCTTTAACGGCACGACCCTGGCCTATTCGGCACCGGATACAAATTACACCGTGGAGTATGACCCCACGGGCAGCACGTTCACCAACATCCAGTCTACCGGCATTCCTGTGCCGTTGGGGGATGATGGCCTGACCCAGCAATTGCTGGGCTTCAATTTCAAGTTCTACGGCGACACCTACGATCGTATCTTCATTTCGGCTAATGGCTACATGACCTTTGCCAATACCACCGCTGCAACGGATGGCGAGACGTTGGATGGGACGGCGCTGGGCGGGCGCACGGCGCTGGCCCCCTATTGGGACGATCTGGATACGACGGCCGGCTCCGTATACGTGGAAACGCGGTTCAACGCCCAAGGGCAGCAGGAATTCATCGTGCAGTGGCATGATGTGACGAACAAGCAGGGGGGTGTTGAGCGGGGCACGTTTCAGGCCATTTTGACGGCGGAGACCGGGGAAATCCGTTACAATTACGTGGACGTGGATTTCGCCAATGCTGGTAGTGACGGCGGCACGGCCACCATTGGCCTGCAAAGCGCCAGCGGCGTGGCCGATGAGCACGCCCATAATATGCCCGCCAGTGTGGTGAGCGGCTCTAGCCTTGTGTTCACCCGCGGGGCCATCAACAACCCCACCCTCACCATCAATGTGGACATCAATGATGATCCAAATTTCGAGGTGGCTGAAAACTTCGCGCTGGAGTTTTCCAACCCCTCTGGCGCTGCCTTGGGCAATACCCGCGCCACGGTGGTCATTGACGTGAGTGATAATATGGCTCCGGTTGCCGCAGATGACGTGGCCACGGTGACGGAAACCGGAACTGTTGTTGTGCAGGTGATTGATCCCAACCCGGGCACAACGGGCGAGGCCGGTGAGGACAGCGACCCTGAGGGCCATGATCTGGAAATTGCCACGGTGGAAGGCAATTTGATCAATGGCACAACCATTATCGGCCTGCCCGGGGGTTCCAATGTGACGGTGGAGCCGGACGGCACCTTCACATACGATCCCAACGGCAAATTTGCCTCTTTGGCAGTAGGGCAGACGGCAACGGAAACCATCACCTATTTTGTCAGGGACGAGTATGGCGAACTCTCGGCAACACCTGCCACGCTGACCATTACGATCAACGGTGAAAACCAGACGGCGCAGGCGGATTTAGACGCCGGGACACTGGCGGTGGATACGACCGCGCTGATCGAATACCCGCCCACGGCCAACGCCCAGGCCATTTTGGCCAATCCGGCGGCGCTTTTGGACCCGGATGACAGTGCATTTACCGGCATTCGTCTTGATCTGGGCGGCTTTGTCCAAAACGGCACGGAATTTATCGCCGTGGGCAGCGCCAGTTTCCTCATCAACACCGCTCCCGGTTTCCCTTCAACGCAAAACGCAACCATTGGCGGCGTCGCGTTGGAGATCAGCTATAACGGCTTTGATCGCATTTCCATGGTGCGCGACCCGGGTGGTGAATTCACCGCTGCGGAGGCCGCTGCCATTCTGGCGGCCATTACCTATGAGAACACCTCCACCGATGACACGCCGGGCATCCGCACCATCGACATTCGGGTAGATGACGGGCAGGCCGTGGGTGATCCATCTACGATTTCCGTGCAGGTTCTGGGTAACAACGTAGCTCCTACGGCAGTGGACGATGGTGATGTTACGCCTTTCCCGGTGGTGGAAGATACGCCCACGGACTTCCTTGTGGCCGACTTGCTGGCCAACGATTTTGACAACGATATTGGCGACAGTATCAGCTTTGTCTCCGCCCAGGACGGGCCGAATGGCACTGTCAGCTATGACCCCATAAGCGAGACCATCACCTTTACGCCCAACGCCAATTTCACCGGGGCCACGTCCTTCACCTACACCATTCAAGATCAGCAGCTCACGACGGCTACCGCCACGGTGTTTGTGGACGTGACGCCGGTAAATGATGCCCCGGATGTGGATTTGAACGGTGTCGATGGCGGCACGGATTATGCGTTCACGTTCGATGAAAACGATCCGCTCACACCCATCGTGGCGGGCGATGCCACCGTGTTTGATATCGATTCCGCCAATCTTACGGGTCTCGATATCGTCATGACCGGTGGGCAGACGGGCGATATATTGTGGCCGCTTACCCTGCCGGGGTCTCTCACGCTCACCGCCATCCCGCCCAATGTGGAAACGGGCCTTCTAAGCCCCACCACGGTGACACTGGAATTGCGGGGCAATGCCTCACCATCCACCTATGAGATTGCGCTCAAAATGATCCGCTTCGGCAATCCGCTGGAGAAGCTGGATGAGACACCGCGCGTGGTGGAAGTGACGGCCACCGACGGTGCGCTGACCTCCACGGTGGCAACCACGACGATTACGGTCAACGATATCAATGATGACCCGGTGGCCAATAGCGACAACGGTTTCACGCTGGACGAAGACACATTCATCGTTATCCCGCAGGCCGATTTGCTGTCTAACGATACGGATATTGAGGGCGATACGCTGTCCGTGGTTTCCGTGGACAATGCCCCCATCGGGGCCAGTGTCGGGTTTAACGGTGGCGGCGACATTGTGTTTGTGCCCGCCGCCAACCAGTTCGGCCCCATGAGTTTCACCTATACCGTCGATGACGGTAATGGGGGCCAGCAAGTGGGTCTGGTGGAACTGACCGTCGCTTCGATCAACGATGCGACCGTCATTGATCTGGACACCAATACGCTTCTGGACGGTTATACGGGCGACTACACGGAGGATTCCGTGCCCGCGCCGCTGGTGGATGCCACGTTCACCATCACCGATGTGGACGATAATTTCATGGAGAGCGCCACCATTGTGCTCACCAACGGCTTTGCCGGTGATTTCATCAATGCGTCCAGTGTGGTGGCGCCCATTTCCGCCAGTTTTTCCTCACCCGTTCCTTTAACGGCGGATGGTCCGCTGACGTTGACGCTTTCGGGGACGGCGACACGGGCGCAATATGCCGATGCCATTCGCAGTTTGAGTTTTTCTGTTGTGACGGACGCGCCGGTGGAGACGGATCGCCTTTTCGATATTGCGCTCAATGATGGCGATGACACGTCCAATGTGGCCCGCGCGCTGATCACGGTCACGGCGGTCAATGATGCGCCTGTGGCTGATGACGATACGCTGGTGGATGGTGACGAGGATGTGTCGCGCACCATTGATCGCGCCGACCTGCTGACCAACGATCTGGATCCGGATATTGAACAGGTCACCATCGTGGCTGCCTTGCTGGACAATCCGGCCCACGGCACGCTGGTGTTGAACGGGGATGAGAGCATCACGTTTACGCCCACGGCGGACTTTTTTGGCACTGTAACCTTCACCTACACCATTGAAGATGCTGCGGGTTTGCAGGACACGGCGGTGGCTTCTTTCAACGTGACCTCCGTCAATGATGTGCCCGTCATTGATTTGGACAATGACCCCCTCAACGGCACCGGATTTGCTGTTGGGTATAATGAAGATGACGCGGTGGGTGTGGCCATCGTGGACCCCACCATCGTTCTTGCCGATGTGGATGATGTTCAGTTCACCTCCGCGCGCATTGTCATTTCCGATGCGCAGGTGGGGGACAGTCTGGTCGTCACCGGCTTGCCAGGCACAATAACGGCCAATTTCACCCCACCGACGCTGCCTTTGACAGCGGCCCAGCCTCTAACCGTGGAATTGATCGGTTCGGCCTCGCTGGCGGACTATGAGGCCGCTTTGCAAGGGTTGCGGTTCCTTTCTGACAGCAATGCGCCCACACTGGTGAGCCCCACGCGCACAATCGACATCACGGTCAATGACGGTGAAGGGGATTCGAATCTCGTCACCACCACCGTGACCATCACGCCCTCCAATGACGCACCGGTGGGCGCAGCCGATGCCTTCACCATGGATGAGGATACGACCCTGCCGCTGACAGAGGCGGCCCTCCTGTTTAACGATGTGGACCCGGATGGAGACACGCTGGATATCACCGCAGTGGGGGGTGAGGTTAACGGCACCGCCTCTCTGGTGGGCAATCAGATTTTCTTCCAGGCCGATCCGGATTTTGCCGGGATTGCCTCATTTGATTACACCGTGGAAGACCCTTCCGGCACAACGGATACGGTGACGGTGACCTTGACCGTAAATCCGGTGAACGATGCGCCGGTGGTTGATCTTGCCGGTTCCGACCCGCTGACCGACGGCTATACGGACCGGTATGTGGAAAGGGATGCGCCCTTGGCGGTGGCGGATGCCGATGTTGTTTTCAATGATATTGACAATGCCAATCTGGCCGGGTTGACCGTCACCATTACCAACGGGCAAGTGGGCGATTTGCTCATTGTGGGGGCTTTGCCGCCGGGCATCAACGTTGCTTCTGCCCCCGCCGGACCCGCCCTTGTGCCGGGTGTGGTGGAACTGCGTCTCACCGGCGCTGCCACGCTAGCGGATTATCAAACGGCCTTGCAGGCTATTGGCTATTCCTCCGCCTCCAACGACCCCAGCACGGTGAACCGTTCCATCGCGATCACCGTTACGGATGGGGCGCTGAATTCTGCGCCGGTGACCACGGTGATGGAGGTAGAATCCGTCAATGATGCGCCGGTGCCGGGCGTGGACGGCGTGTTCACTTTTGACGAGGACACGAATTTCACCATTTCCGACACCGCGCTGTTGTTGAACGATACGGATGGCGAGAACAATCCACTCACCATAACCGGCGTGGGGGCTGCCTCCAATGGCACGGTCACACTGCTGGGCGGGCAGATAACCTTTGTGCCCAACGCAAACTACAATGGCCCGGCTTCCTTTGAGTATACCGTGACCGACGGGTTTGATCCGGTGCAGGGCACGGTAAACCTGTTCATTGCTGCCGTGGATGACCCGCCTGCCTTCACCAATGGAAATGGCTATGTGGTGCGCTACACTGAAGACGGGGCCAGCGTGCCGGTTGTGGATGGGGCGACGGCATTGGACGATGTGGACAATTTGCAATTGCAGGGGGCCAGCATCGTATTGACCAATGGGCAGGTGGGCGATCTGCTGACTGTTGCTGCGCTACCCGGTGGTATTACGGCCAGTATATTGCCAGCAGGGCCACTGCCCGTTGCCCAGTCGGTGACGGTAACCCTGTCTGGCGCGGCGGATATTGCAGATTATGAGGCCGCGCTTCAGTTGGTCTCGTTTGAAACGGTTTCAAACGCGCCCAGCGAGACCGACCGGGCCTTTGCCATTACCGTCAATGACGGGAACACTAATTCCGCGCCCCTGAACACGGTTGTGGAAGTGCGCGGTGTCAATGATGCGCCCACTGTGGTGGATGATGGGCCCTTTACCTTAGACGAAGACACGCCGTTCCAGGCGGCGGCGGTGAATTTCCTGTTCAACGACAGTGATTTTGAGGGCGATGCGCTCACAGTCGTGGGCGTTGGTGGCGCGGTGAACGGGGCGGTTGTCCTGTCCTCCGGCGGCATAATTACATTCACGCCAAATGCCGATTATTTCGGCCCCGCCAGTTTTGCCTATGATGTGCGCGATGCTCTGGGCGCGGTGAGCACCGGCACGGTCGATCTCAACTATACCTCCGTCAATGACGTGGTGGAACTGCGCCTGGATGGCAACCCGGGCTCAGACCAGCGCCTCACTGCCTACACCGAAAATGACGTGGGGCGCGTTTTGGTGGAGGCTGCGGCCACTCTGGTGGATGTGGATAATCCCAATCCCGCCGGGGCGACTGTTGCCCTTTTCGACGGTAAGGCAGGCGACACTTTAGAGGCGGCTGCCTATGCGGGGCCATTGACCATCACCACCGTTCCCCCCAGCGGCACACTGGGTGCCGATGGGCTTTTGCAATTGACCATCACCGGGGCTGGTACCCAGGCGGATTATTTGGCGGCGCTGCAAGCGGTGACCTATTCGTCCACCTCAGAAAATCCGGATACGTCCACCCGGTCTCTACAAATCTACATCACCGATGGCATCGACACCTCCGCCCCGGCTGAGGTTTTGGTGGCCATAACGGCGGTAAACGATGCGCCGGTAGCCGCTGACGACGGCGTCTTCACATTTGATGAGGACACCGTGCTGGAATTGCCGGCGGCCTCGTTGACCGCCAATGATACGGATGCGGAAAATGATGCGCTGACGATCATTGCCGTCAATGGTCCGGCCAACGGTACGGTTTCGCTGGACCCGGACAATGTGATCCGCTTCACGCCCACCGCCGCCTATTCCGGCCCGGCCTCGTTTGAATATACCGTGCGGGACCCTGCAGGACTTACCCACACGGCGACGGTGAACCTGTTTGTGACGGCGGTGAACGATGCGCCCATCCTTGATCTGAATGGTCTGGCCACGCCTGCCACGGGCTTTGCTGCTACCTATGTGGAGAACGGGCCCGGTCTTGCCATTGTGGACCCCGCGGTGAGCATTTTCGATGAGGATCACGGGGCGCTGCAAAGCGCGCAAGTTGTTTTGACCAATGGTCAACCCGGCGATGTGCTCGAACTGGGCGCCATCCCGGGGACGATCAGCCCCAATATTTCGCCCTCTTCGGCCCTTACAAGCACAGGCACGGTGACGATTACGCTTACCGGCAATGCAGCGCTGGCGGATTATGAAGCGGCCCTGGCGGCGATCACCTATCGCTCCATTTCGGAAAATCCCGATGTCACATCCCGTGTCATCGAAGTGACGGGTTTTGATGGGCAGGACACTTCTGTCGCCGCCGTGAGCACCATTACCATTACCGCAGTCAACGATGCCCCGGATGCGCAAGACGATGGCCGCCCGGTTCCCATTACCGTGCTGGAAGATACACCCTTTACCTTCAATCCTGTGGCCAGCAATGACACGGATTTTGAAGGGGATGTGCTCACCATCACCGACATCAACGGGGCACCTATTGCCATTGGTGGAAGCGTGCTCTTCCCGGAAGGCACGGTGGCCTTGGCCGCTGATGGTCAAACCCTCACGTTTACGCCTGTCCCCAATGCATTTGGCCCGGTATCCTTCGATTATACGATCACCGATGGTGATCTTACGGATACCGCCATTGTCGACCTCAATGTCTTGCCCGTTAATGATGCGCCCGATGCGGTTGATGATGGGCCGGTGGTGCTGGTGGAGGATGGTTTCACCTCCTTTGACCCCATTACCCCCAATGACAGTGATGTGGAGGGTGACCCCCTGTCCATCAGTGAAATTATGGGTCAGCCCATCGCTATCGGTGGGTCCGTGACCACAGTTTACGGCGATGTATCGCTGGGTCTGGACGGGCGGACTTTGACCTTTACACCGCTGCCCGATTTTGCGGGCCAAGCGCTCATTACCTATGGCGTTACGGATGGAGCGGATGTGGGCACGGCAACGATAACTTTTGACGTGACGCCCGTCGATGACCCGCTGGTGATCACGGGCACCCCCGGCACTGTGGCCTTGGATGACGGGCAGGTGGTGAACCTGAACATGGCAGCTTTTGTGACCGATGTGGACGGGGATGCGCTGACCTTCGCCGCCACCGGCCTGCCCACAGGTCTGTTTATTGACACCTCCACGGGGATCATCTCCGGCCAATTGGCCGCTGATGCGTCCCAGACTTCTCCCTATGGTGTTGTGATCACCGTGGGGGATGGTGTGTCTTCAACCGAAAGTTTCGGTTTTACCCTGGAAGCCAGTAACACCGTTCCCCTGCCCAGTGGGGGCCAAACGGTTGTCTTGCCGGAGGGTGATGATTTCACGATCACCGTGGCGGGTTATTTCACCGATGCTGATGGGGATGCCCTAACGTTTGAGGCCACCAATGTGCCCGCTTGGGTCAGCTTTGATGGCGAGAAACTGACGGGCACGGTCCCGTCAGATGCGTCCGTGTTTGGCACCGTTATCATTCAGCTGTCCGCCGATGATGGGGAAGGGGGCACCGCCGATGCGGCTTTGACACTCGATCCGCGCAACGTCTCGCCCGTGCAGCTTGGAATGATTGCCGACAAAGTGGTTCAAGAGGGTGATGCGGTTTCCATCCAGCTTGCCGGCCTGTTTGAGGATGGCGGCAATGATAGCGATGCCCTTGTGGGTAGCGTTCTGGGCTTGCCGGATGGGTTGAGTTTTGATCCGGTCAGCGGGGAGATCGGCGGCATTGCGACCACGCCGTCGCTAACGCCCTATGTGATCGGTATTGTTATTACCGATGAGCAGGGCGCGGCGGTGAGCACCACATTTTCGATAACCGTCAACGCGAAACCCGTTGTGGAAGAGCCTGTGGCGACCACCCCGCCGGTGGTCAACACACCGCCGGTTGATCCGGGGCCGCAAATCTTCAGTGATTTTGTGCCGGATCAAGGTGTGGCGGAAGAGGCTTCCGGTCAGAGCGCGTTGTTTGAGGACCTGGTCAATTTCGAACCGGACCAGTCCGAGATTTCCACTATCGACCCGCTCTCCATCATTTCCATGATCGACCAGATTGCGGGGCTAAACGGCACCGCGGCGGCGGACAAAGAGGGGGCCGTGAATGAAACCGTCAATGGTGTTCAGTCCCTCAACGGTGCGGTGCCGCCAGCCTCCGGTGGCACGGGGGGCGAGACGGTGACGTTTGGTTTCCAATCGGCCACTTGGGTGGGCAATAAAACCGCTGGTGAAAGCGGGGCGGCGGGCACGTCCACTTTGACATCAAGTTTCCTTGAGCCGGTATCGCTCCTTCCATCGTCGGAGCGGGAGAAGGAAGAGGATAAGGAGATCGAACTGGGGCAGAAGGGAGATACGCGCCTTGCCCGCTTCTCACTTACGGCCACGGAACGGGCCGGAAAGCTTTACCTGCAACTCACCAATGCCTTGCATGCCACCCGGGACGGTAAATTGGCGAGTGCGGAAGTGACGACGACCGATGGTAAGCCTCTGCCCGAATGGATGAGAGTTATTCGGTCGGACTTCGTGACCGCCGAGCCGCCCGTTGGCCTTGAGAAATTCGCCCTGCGCCTTTCCATCGAATTGGAGAGTGGTGAAAAACTGTCCAAACTGGTGATGGTGGATGTGGCCACGGGTCAAGTGACGGGCGCGACGGTCAAAGAGGCGCTAAAGGTGGACGGCGACGTGCGGGAAATGACGCGCTCTGATGCGTCTGCGGCCGCGCCTTCTAACGGCGACCTCCCCAAAGGTGATCCTGCGCAAGCCGGATAGTTGCCTTACTATTTTTGGAGCAAACACTTTCAGCGCCCTGCCGTGCCCACGGTGGGGCGCTTTTGCATTCTGCTCTCAAAAAGCGGCCTTAACGCTTTGTTCATAATGAACAAAAAGCCAATAAATCGACTGCTCTTAAACCTTCATTAGTCATAACGGGGGATATTGAGGGTCAGACGAAAGCGGCATCCCCCGATTTCGTGGGCGACAGTATTTAGTACGGGGAATATCCAGTGAAGCGTATCCTTATGTTATCGGCCCTGGCGCTTAGCGTCAGCGCCTGCACCGTCACACCAAAACCCCTCACCACGGGTTCCCTGAGCAAATTCGCATCTGACAGTTTGGCGCGGGTGACGGCGGGGCAGCAGCCGGTCACCAATGCCATTGACCTCTACGAGGCCATGGCGCGAGCGCTGAAATACAACCTCGATTTCCATGTGGAATTGTATAACGAGGCGCTGGCCAGCAAACAGCTGGAAGCGGCCCGGTTGGACACGCTCCCCAATCTGATCGCGTCGGCGGCCTATACGGGGCGCAATAATGACAGCGGCAATCTGGGGTCGTCGGTTTTTCCTGACCGGGAAAAATTCCAAAACGATATCAACCTGTCCTGGAATATTCTTGACTTTGGCCTGTCTAAAGTGCGTGCCGAACAGGCGGCGGATGAGGTGCTTGTGGCGCGGGAAAATCGTCGCAAAATCATCAACCGCGTCATTGAAGATGTGCGCACGTCCTATTGGCGTGCCGTCTCCGCCGACCGTCTGGTGGTGGGCCTTCGGCGTCTGGAAGGGCGTACGAAACGGGCTATGGCTAATGCCAAGGCGTTGGAGGATGAGGGGCAGACCTCACCATTGACCTCGCTGACTTATCAGCGGGAATTGGTGGAAATTCAGCAGCGCATCCAGCGCCTG
Organism: Pseudomonadota bacterium; assembly: GCA_038525315.1. Classification (GTDB taxonomy): domain Bacteria; phylum Pseudomonadota; class Alphaproteobacteria; order Rhizobiales; family Rhizobiaceae; genus Pseudahrensia. The sequence continues at coordinate 63,652 of JBCBHU010000010.1, read as the reverse complement.
CAAAAGGATTTGTCGCTGGCCAAAATGCAATTGGCGGCGCTCATGAACATTCGCCCTGGCGAGCATTTCACGCTGGCCCAGCCTGCGCGCCGCGCCACGTCCACCGATCTGGTGATGACGGGGGAGGAGATGGTGTTCGCCGCGCTGGAAAACCGGCCGGAAATTCGCGACATCCAGTATAAGCTTCGCATCAATTCCAAAGAGGCCCGCCGGGCGTTCCTGCAAATGCTGCCCAACGCGAACCTGTTCGCCACGGCCAACTTCGACAGTGACAATTACCTCTACAATTCCAACTGGGTGGGTTGGGGGGCCAAGGCCACTTGGAACCTGCTGTCCATCTTCAAATATCCTGCCCAGAAGCGGGCCATTGAAGCCCAGTCGGATGTGTTGGACCAGCGGGCGCTGGCGGTGACCATGGCTATCATGACCCAGGTTCACGTCTCCCGGGTGCGCTATCGCCATTCCAAAAAGCTCTATCTGACGGCGGCCAAGCATTTGCGGGTGCAAAAGCGCATCGTGCAGCAAATTCGCGCCAGCCATGCGGAGGAGCAGGCCAGTGAGCAAACGCTGATCCGCGAAGAGATGAACACGCTGGCAAGCCAGGTGTCTTCCGACATCGCCTATGCGGATCTGCAAAATGCCTACGCGAACATCTACGCCTCCATGGGCATCGACCCCTATGCGGACGATTTGCGCCATAGCCACAGTGTGGAAGAACTGGCGGCCAGCCTGCGCAATGTGTGGATTGAGCGGGGCGACAATTCCGGGGCTATCCGCGCCCACCGGTCGGCCAAGGCCCATCGCGTGACCGACGCCATGGCCACCCACGGCATTCGCACGGGCTCTTCGTCCGGCCAACACAAGCAGGTTGTGACAGGGTCGGTGCAAGCCGCTCCCGCCAGCCAGAGCGGTTGGCAGAATTTTGGCAGTCAGCCTGTGGCCTCTTCCGCGGCACCACGTCGGGCATCCGCACCGCAGCGCGTCAACGTTCCGGCGAAAAAGAAAGTCGGGTTCTTCGCCGCGCTGGCCCGGGGGGGCGACCGTTCCCGGCCCCTGCGCGAGGACAACCGCTAGATCGCCCTTAACCGCCGATTAACCCTCCGTTTCGCACACTGGCACCGTGTCAGGGACTTGTCGGGACGGCAGCGAAGAAAGACAATTTCATGGAAACGCGCACTCTTTTTGCAACGCTTCTCCTCTCCGCCACACTGGGCGCCTCCGTCGGTCACACAGAAAGCCTGGTCCAGGCCGTGGATGGCGGCACGGTGGATAAGATGACCACCGGGTCGGTGAAAACACCAAGTGGGTTTGATGCCCGCGGCGTGGTGATGGCCAATGCCGAAATCACACTGGGCGCCGGTTTGGCCGCCAAGATTAAGTCCATGCCTTTCAAGGCGGGGGACAGTTTTTACAAGGGCGACCGCTTGGTCTCCTTTGACTGCGCCAAGCAGCAAGCGGAATTGCGCGGAGCCAAGGCCACGCTGGGCAAAGCAGCCTCGTTTTATTCCGGCAAGAAGCGGCTTTTGAGCCGTGGTGCCGCCGGTAAGCAAGAAGTGCGTGAGGCTGCCGCCGATGTGGCCGCCGCCAAGGCCAATGCCGACGCGCTGGCGGAAACCATCAGCCTGTGCAGCATTGCAGCACCGTTTTCCGGCCGTGTGGTGGAGCGCCACGCGGAGACCCATGAAATTCCCGCCGCCAACGCGCCCATCATGACCGTGGTGGATGATAGCGCATTGGAACTGGATCTCATCGTCCCCTCCACCTGGCTGCGCTGGGTTAAGAAGGGATCCACCTTCAACTTCTCCGTGGATGAGTTGGGCGAGGGTTTCAACGCCAAGGTAATTCGCATCGGTGCCAAGGTTGATGCGGTGAGCCAGACCGTGAAACTGACCGGCACCTTTGTGAACAAACCCGGCAGCGTGTTGGCGGGCATGAGCGGCACGGCGAATTTCACCGCCCCCGCCTCCAACTAAAATTACCCGCCCGGCGCTCAGCGGACCGGGCGGACCTCTTTCTGGCCGGGAAGGCACTGCATCATGGTTCAGCACATGCCCCGCCCAAACCCCCAGGCCGCACCACAGGCGGCTGCCAAGCCCTCCGTCAACGGGGCGGATGCGGCACGGCTTTTGCGCCAAAAGGCCAGCCGTATTTCCCAGCCGAGTGGGGCGGTATCTGCGCCTCAAAAACAATCCGCCGTATCGTCCAAGCCCAAGCCCGCCCGGGAAGCCGATCTGGCCAACGGGCTTTTGGCGTTGGAACGGGAAGCGCGGCAGGCGCAAACGGAAGCGGAACTGGGCTATCTCATCGTCAACGGCTCACGCGTGGGGGTGCAATACCGCCAGGCTGTATTGCTGATGCGTTCGGGGCCTTCCGGCCACAAGGCTGTGGCGGTTTCTTCCCTGTCAGCCATTGACCGCAATGCCACGTTCATCCGCTGGGTGGAGCGACTGGCTAAGGACAAGTTGAACAAGGAAACGATGGGCAAAGTCCTTTCGTTTGATGCCAAGGCGGAGGCCGCCTCCAGCGATCTGGATGCTTCGTCCTATCCCTTCGGGCAGATTGCGCTTCTGCCCCTGCAATTGCGGGACGGGACGGTGTTTGCCCACCTCATGCTGACCCGCGAATCCCAGTGGGACGAGAAAGCGCTGGTTTCTGCCGCGCGGCTTTGTGAGACCTATTCCCATGCCTGGGAAGCGCTGACGGGGCCGAAGCGGGCCAAGCGCAAATTGCGTTCCAAGACCCTGTTATGGACCGCGCTGGGCGTGGGCCTAGTGGCCGCCGGTTTTTGGCCGACGAAACTGTCCGTGCTGGCCCCGGCGGAAGTCTCGGCGGCCAATGCCTATGTGGTGGCTTCGCCCATCGACGGCACCATCGAGGCTGTGGATGTGGACCCCAACACGAAGGTCACGGCCGGGCAGGTGCTATTTAGCTATAATGACACGGAATTGCGCAATCAGGTGGAACTGGCCGGTCAGGCCGTGGGCGTGGCCGAGGCCCGCTATCAGCAATCCCTGCGCACGTCTTTTGCCGACCCAAAGGCCAAGCGGGAATTGGCGATCTCCCAGTCTGAACTGCGGCTCAAGGCAGGTGAATATGACTATGCCCGCGAATTGCTGGCCAAAACAAAGGTTCTGGCTCCGCGGGATGGTCTGATCATTTTTGCCGATAAGGACACGTGGACGGGCCGCCCCGTTTCCACCGGTGAGCGCATCATGCGTATTGCGGACCCGGCCCAGGTGGAACTTTCCATCAACCTGCCGGTGGCCGATGCCATCGTTTTGGAAGAGGGTGCGAAGGTCCAGCTTTATCTGGACAGCGACCCGCTTAAAGCCATTGACGCGACGCTTGAAAGCGCCTCCTTCCATGCCACGCCGGACGGCGAAAATGTGCTCAGTTACCGCGTGAAGGCCCGCTTTGACGGGGAGGGTAATGCCCCCCGCATCGGTCTTCGCGGCACGGCCAAGGTCTATGGTGAAGACGTGACGTTGGCCTATTTCGTGTTCCGCAAACCCCTTGCAGTGATCCGGCAATGGACGGGGCTCTAAAGGCGGACGCCAAGGAAGCCGTCCCGCTTCCCATCCTGCGGGATGATCTGGAAATTGTGCCCGCCGCGGCGCAGACCAATGGCGCGCCCGCATGGGTGATCTATGACCCCGTGGCCAGCCGGTATTTTGAGATCGGCAGGGAAATTCTCGACATGCTGCTGCTTTGGCGGGTGGGTACGGTGGACGTGCTGATCCGCAAATTGCGCAGCGAGTTCGGCAAGGTGGTGAGCGAAGAGGAAGTGTCGGACACGATGCACTTTCTCATTTCCAACGCGCTGGTGCGCGACATTCCCGGCAATGATTTTCGCACCATGGCGCAGAAGGAGGCGGAGAAGAAAAAGAGCTGGCTGTCCACGGCCATGCATTCCTACCTCTTCTTCCGCATTCCGCTGTTTCGCCCGGACCGTTTTTTGCGCGCCACCTGGCCGGTGGTCTGGCCCCTGTTTACCCGGGCGGCCGTGTGGATTTACGTGCTGATGGGAGTGGTTGGCCTCTATCTCGTGTCACGACAGTGGGATCAGTTTACGGGCACGTTTCAGTTCATGATGTCCTGGCATGGGGCGGCGCTTTATTTTGCGAGCCTTGTGTTCGTCAAATCCATCCATGAATTGGGCCATGCCTATATGGCCGTGCGCTATGGGTTGCGGGTGCCCACCATTGGCATTGCCTTCATGGTTCTCATGCCGGTTCTTTACACGGATACGTCCGGTGCGTGGCGGCTACCGTCCCGGCGCAAGCGATTGATGATCGACGGGGCCGGTATTTTTACCGAACTGACCATGGCTTCCATCGCCACACTGGTCTGGGTGTTTTTGCCCGATGGTGGCTTGCGGTTATGCGTGTTTGCCATTGCCACTACGTCATGGGTCACGTCTTTGGTGGTCAACTTGAATCCGCTCATGCGGTTTGATGGCTATTATATTCTCTCCGACACGCTGGGCTTCGGGAACCTTCAAAACCGGTCCTTCGAGATGGCCCGATGGCGTATGCGCGAATTGCTTTTCGGGCTGGGGGAAGCCCCGCCGGAGCAACTCTCCACACGGCTGCGGCGCATGGTGATCGTCCATGCGTGGGCCACATGGATTTACCGGTTCTTTCTGTTTTTGGGCATCGCGCTACTCGTCTACACGTTTTTTATCAAGATCGTCGGCATACTCTTGTTTGTCGTGGAAATCCTTTGGTTCATCCTCATGCCTTTGGGGCGGGAGATGGCCCATTGGTGGAGTATTCGGGAGCAGATTATGGCTGCAAAACGCATTCTTGTGACCGGTTTCGTGCTGGCGGGGCTGGTTGTCCTGTCGATCATTCCATGGTCCACCCACATTACCGTGCCGTCGCTGATGACGGCCCAGCAGGAGCAGCGTCTGTTTGCGCCCTTCCCCGCGCAGGTGGTGACGATGAACTTTTCCGAAGGGGCGCAGGTGCGGGCAGGGGACGTGCTGGTGGAATTGGCCTCTCCCAAACTGGAGAGGGACCACGCGCTGGCGTTGGAACGTCAGGCCCTGTTGGAAAGCCGTATTGACCGAACCAGCGCCGATGCGGAAGACCGCGCTTCGCTGATCGTGCTGGAAAATGAATTGAAAGAGGTGCGTGAAGAGTTGGACGGGTTGAAGCGGGTGCGGGCCAAAATGGTTTTGCGGGCCCCTTTTGACGGCACATTATCCGATCTGGACCCTGAATTGCATGTGGGCCTGTGGATCAATCCCAAGACCCCGCTGGGCATGGTGCGCACGGCGGGTGCGAGCCGCATTCGCGGCTATGTGAGCGAGCGGGAAGTGTTTCGCTTCAAGGAAGGGGCCAAAGCCACCTTCATTCCCGACAATCCCGAATTGCCGCCCATCAAAGCCCGGGTTTCCAGCGTTGCAGAGGCATCGGCAGAGAAATTGCGCGAACCTTATCTGGCCATGACCTATGGCGGCTCCATCGCCGTGGAGCAGGGGCCGGGCAGCGGTGGCGACAGCAAGGCTTTGAGGCCTATGGAGGCGGAATATCCTGTGGCCTTAGCTCCCGTCAGCGAGGCTGCCATGCCCGCCATGGCCGTGCGCGGTGTCACCCGCATCACCGGCAAACCCCGCAGTTTCTACAGCCGTGCCAAACAGCAGGTGCTGAAAGTGCTGGTGCGCGAAATGGGCGTGTGACTTTTTTGCGCTCACGCTGTCGGCCTTGCAGGCCTGCGCTACGCGGGTGCGGCAAGCGCTTGCCGGGCGGCTCTTCGCCGCCTGAGCGCTCCGATCACAGATTGGTGCGCTCCAGCACACTCTCTTGTCTCCAACGCTGGCAAAACGTCGCGGTGGCTCTATATTGAATAGAAGCCCCGAACGACCGCCCGATGGAGAACCCCATGGCCAGCCTTGCCAAATTTGACAGCCAGATCGAACGCACCCGCTCCACCGTGGAGGAAATGCGTGAGAAGATTAAGCAATCCGGCGTGGTGCTGGAAAAAATGGCCAAGTCTGAAACCATTGGCGAAGCGGATTTTGACATTGAAAACGCCCGCATCCAGGACGTGCTGCGCCAGCAAACGGTGATGGAGGGCAATATTGCCGATCTCATCATCGGACTGGAAGACGCCACCAACGTCTTCGGCTCCGAATTTGAGTCCATGAAGTCCTACACGGCCTATGAGAAATTTATCTCCATCTTTTCCAAACAGCGGGCCCAGCGCATGCGCACGGACCGCGTGCGTAACATGTCGCTTTCCGGAAATTTGCAGGAATTGCTCACCAAATCCGACACGATCACGGGTATTCTGCAGGAGCAGGAAAAAATCCTCACCGAGCGTTATGACCAATCGGAAACCTCCCTGCGGGAAGTGATTGAGCGGCGCAAGGGCACCATCAATATGCTGGAAGAGACCCAAAACCGCATCGAGGAATTGAACCCCATGCTGCTGGATTTGGAAAACCAGATTTCCGTGGCCACCGATCAGACCAAGCGGGCGGAACTGGAAGGCCAGCGGTCGGAAATGGCAACGGAATACAACCAGCTGCAAGCCAAGGAGCAGGAATTGCTGGCGGAAAGCCAGACGCTGGAGCGTTATACCTCCATGTTCCAGACTTTTGTGGATTCCCTCAACAACCAGAAGGCTGCGCAAGCCACACTCATCAACAAGCTGACCATTGATACTGAACAGCGGATTGTCCTCTACAAAGCGTTGGAGGACTCACTGAAAACAGCCGCCCAACAGGACGTGGCCCACAAGATCAACACGTTGGGCAATCAGGTGGACACGGCAGCGGAATCGACCATGGCCGGCATCGGTGCCGCTGCCCAAAGCCACATCGGCGACCTGCTGGAGATGCATGAGAAGAACATGGTTTCCACCCAAGATATTCAGCGCCGCAAACAATTGGCCGACGATGCCTTCGCGCGGCGTTTTGCTGAGGTGATGGAGAAGCACAACAAGGCAGACTATGTGGCTCAGGGGTAGGGGGAGCGTTTTGCGATTCTCTCTTGCCTTCCTTACCCTTGCTCTTGGTTTTCTGCCTGTTCCCTTTACTTTTGCTGAAGATGCTCGCTCCTGCGATGGCATGTGGTTTTCACGAAACCTGATTTTTCATCGGGCAGGATACTGTTTTGGCTCACGTTTGGGACAGTCTGTGTTCGGAAACCAAGGCTGCCAGCGTGGCGCACCTGTTTTGTCTGAAACAAACCAACAGATCGTAGCGGCGCTAAAAAGAGCGGAACAAAGCTGGGGATGTTCGGTCAATACGAAGCTGCAATCATTGGATCTAAAATCTCGACATTTGTTGGAAAAGTTGGGCCGTCAACCTGTGCCAAGCGACGGGGAGTCGGGATGTCTTGGCTATTTAGGTAAGCCGTTGAAGCTTTTTCAAAGCCCAGACTACAAAAGTTTAGAAGTGGGACTAATTCCACGAGGTAGTGACGTGGTGGACGCTTATGAGCGGGTCGGGCGCTGGACGGTTTATTCAGCATTGACATCAGATGGTTCCTCTATTCTCGGATGGACCACTGAAGACGTCTGGGCAAATGGTTGTGAAAGTTATGCCAGGTGAGTGGGGTGGAAGATAAAGTAAAGGCCACCACGGGGAAGGCCGATGGTGAGGCAGCGGCGGAGCGCTATTTCCGTGCCATTGATGCGGCGCTTCAGGGGTTGGACACCTATCTGGGCGATGAGCAGGAATCGCCGCTCTACAATCACCAACTCACCGGCACCATTCTGGAAAGCTATATCGACCGGATGCGCCAGTCCTTCCGCGCGTGGGAGGACCGACTGGCCTTTTCCAGCCGGTTCCGCATCAACCGCGCGGAGAGCGGGTATCCGCTCTATCAGCACGTGATGGAGCTGGATAAAGATGCCCGCGATGCCAACAAACAGTTGGCGGCGCTGCCCGCCGCAGACCAGCTGCGCAAGGATATGGTGGATTTCATTCTGCTGAAGAATAAATTCCCCACAGAAGTGCAAAAGACACTGGCCCAGCGCATGTATCTGGAGGAAGTGGAGGGCCGCGAGGTTTTTCGCCCGTTCATTTTGCCCCAGAGCGTGAAAGTGGGGTTCAACCCCAAGAGCAAGCGACCTTTTTACGTGGTCCATTGGGGGGCGTTTGATGGGGCGGCCCACCTGCCGCTGGTTTATGTGGCTGTCATTGAGGATTCTTCCGACACCATGGCAAAACTGCTGCTGGCGGGCGGCAAGTTGAAAGAGGATTTGGATATCCCTTTCCCCATCGGTGGCCTGTTGAACCCCGATTTAGCCCATCAGTTTGATGATTTTTGTGAGAAGAACTCAGCCTATGGCCTGACCCTCACCACCATTGCCGACAACATGGACAAGGATTTCGACCATCTGCACCCCACTCAGCTACGCCGCATCGTCATGGGGCCGTTTTATTCGGCCGGGGTGACGAGCCATGGGGGTCTGGTGACTGGCATTCTCGATCAGGTCCACAACACGAAAAACGCCTGGATGCTGACCTGGACCCAGCAGGAACTCTATTCCATCTCCGAAACCCCGGCCAAATGGGGTCTGTTTTCTTCCACTCCCGCGCGGCAGACTTACCATATCGAAACCGGAGATTTGGAAGCCGTGCGCCAGGGCGTGAGCGCCTATGAACGCCATGCGCTCGTGCCCCACGAGGCCTATCAGGCGATTTATGCAAGCGGAAAGCGGGATGCTGTTTTCGGCGGTTACAAAACCCACGTGGTGAGCGGGCGGCAGGTGCTACGGGATTTTTGAGATTGTTTGCAATAAGGGAGCAACGGTCTTACGTTTGTTATTGACGACAAATGGTCCCTCAACTCAGATGTTTGTCAATGCGCGGGAGATTTTGAAAGTGTCTACTCACGAAGACGATGAACGCGATGAGTTTGTGCGCAACATCAGGAAGATAAACAATCGTCATGCTGCTGAACTTGCTGCCGAGAAATGGTGGTATATGTGGGCGCGGGGCGCTGCCGGTGTGGTATTTACCCTTTTTCTTGCGCTCTTCGTGAAGTATTTTTTGTAGTCCCATATGATTGAAGACAGCGCGCTGCCCAAAAAATCCGCCCTCGACATCGAGGAGCAGGAGGCCCGTATTTCTAAACTTGTACGTGAGGCGGAATATCTGGACACCCAAAAGAGATTTTATCCCTTTGTGGTCTTGTCCGGCACAGCTGCAGCAATCATCGCGTTTTTGAAGTTCTTTTTCTAAAGGCCCACCATGGACGCTGCTCTAACCACTCTTTCCGAAGACAATATTGCCAAGCACATCCCCGTCGCCGCTTCGCTCATCAAGCGGTTTGTGCAGGTGCAGGTGGGGGGCAATGAAAGCCGCACGGAAATTGCGGGCACGCGTCGGCGGTTTGTGTCCACCGTGTCCACTGGCGGCACGAAATCCACGCGGGAGGTGGAGTTTTCCCAGACCATCGCCGCGCTCAATGACGGCGATGCACTGCTCTCTCCTGCCCAGCACGGGTTGATCTATAATACCCGCCGTGGGTTGGCCGTGGCCCTGGCTGTTGGTGATCTATTTGCTGATCAGACAGGTTTGGATGCCCTGACACAGCGCAATAAATCGGGCGATCTTTCCAGCGACGATACCAGTCGGTTTCGGGCCTTGGTGGAATCCTCCGCCTATGTGGCAGCGTTCACGGCTGCGGCCTATCTGCTGCAAATGCTTCCTGAAGAGGGTGAGCCTGCCAGCGATGTTGTTGAGCCCGAATTTCTGTTCGACACGCCTCAGGATGCGTTGAAAGGTTTGGTTGCGGCACTGAATGCAGCGGTTGAGGGTGCCGCCGATGACAAAGTCATGGTCGCCCGCGCGCGGCAAGCCGCACGGCTGGCGCTGGATGATCTGCTCTCCCGACGCGCCCGTTTCACCGGCCTTGGCCCGTTTGAAAACGTGCATTTGCGGCTGGAAAGCGACGGCTTCGAACTCAATGGTTTCGATGTGGCCCCCGGGGCCAAGCGCACCAAGCTGGTGATGCAGTTCAAAAAGCCCAATGAGATCATCGGCAATCACATCGCCAAATATCAGGCCATGAAACTGGCCAAGATGCTGATGGCCTATGATTTCGAGCGCCAGATGAACCCGTTTGTGGATCTGGGCGGTTTTCTGTTCACCTTCATCGGCGATGGCGCGCCGGGCACTGGAAAGACCATCCTGATCCAAATGATCGCAGGTATGATCAATGACTACTGCCAGATGGCGGGCTATGGCTTCACCTATGAAAATTTTGGGGTGGACCAGATTTCATCGTATCAAGGCAAGTCGGGCCAGAATTGTAAGCAGTTCGTCTCCAACGTGTTGAACCCCAAAACCATTGGTTTCGGTACGATCGACGACATCGACCAAGTGGCCGCTAAGCGGGCAGATGACCGCTCCTCCGCCGGTCAGCAGGAAGTGACTGCCGTGTTAATGGAGAGTTTTGCCGGGGCTAACACGGTGGTGCGGGGCAATTGCACGTTTGGCATGTTCTCCAACTATCCTGAAAATGTGGACGATGCCCTGCGCCAACGGGCCGGAAGCCGCTGGCTGGTGGACGGGCCGCAAACGCGGGCGGATTACATTGATATTTTCGCCCTGCTGGCGGGCAAGAACCACTCCATCCAGCTGGGCGACCATGATCTCTACGAAGCCCAAGCCATTGAGCGGGCGGTGAACGAGGCTTATTCCGATTATTCCAAGCCCCAGGAAGAGGGCTTGCAGACGGTCTATGACCGGTTCCTCAACGACCATGGTGAACCGGAAACCATCGCTGACATCGGCACCTATTTGCACATGATCAAACTGGCTGAACCGCGCTTCACGGGCCGGGCAATCAAGAACATCACCGACGCCATCAAAATGCGCGCCATGGATGTGGAACTGCCCGACGAGTGGTTCGAAAAGCCCGAAGCCTTTGTGGGCAAGGATTACGACGCCAAAAAAGCCATGATCGAGGAACTGCGCGGGCCCTTCACCATGGATATGGTGATGCAGGAGATCAACCGCTACGCCGACTCAGAATTCCGCTACTCCGACCGCAGCGACAGCGCCGCCGTGGAAGAAATCATCCGTGGTGAGCGCCAGCGGGAGAGGGCCATTGGCGAGATTGAGGTGATGAAGGCTGAGGGGCGGTGGTGAAAGCGAATTTCAACCGTAAAGTATTTTGAAGCCAAGATTCTTCGTGTGATGGGTTAAATCAGCTCCCAAGACCAACCTAAATATTCGCCATAATCCCAGAAATAGCCGTATTCCGCATACCAGCCGACATGCCAACCAACGTGCCACCCTATGTTCCAGCCATAATTCCAACCATACGCCCAGCCTTCATGCCAACCCCAATTCCATCCCCATCTCCAACTGGGTGCTTCACCGTATATGCTTCGTGATGAATCCAGAAAATAGCTGTATTCATAAGCGTAATAGTAGCCATAGTAGTAGCCGACATTCCAGCCAAGGTTCCAGCCCACATTCCATCCAACGTTCCAGCCATACTTCCATCCGGTGACATAGCTGTCTTGGTGCCAACCAAATTGCCAACCCAAAACGTAGGTCCAGCTTTCGAAATTGGTAGTTTGGATTTGCAGCGTGTAGTTTGATTCAGCCTGCCCAAATGCGTCCACGGCGATGTAAACTGTCTGAGCGCCGGTGAATTCAAGCGTGAAGCCCTCGCTTGCCGCGCCAGTCTGTGTGCCGGAACTCTTTAGATTGTAGCCATCATCATAGGCATACAGATCCAGATTATCGTAAATCTGTTGAAGCGTGACACTGATTATACCTCGCCCTGAAACGTCGATAGAGAAATAGTCCACTGGGTCAAACAGATCGACACGATCTTGGACAATTCCATACTCATTTGGCAGAGGTATGTGGCGAGCAGTTGCAAATGAATTATCAGACATGCGCTTTTCTCTATATGTTGATTTACTCGTGCTGGTGTAAATTTAAGAGTGTGTCAACGGCTCTCGGCATGAGCTTTGTAAACTGCAATGTGTTTTATTGGGTCATGCCTGTTGAGGTGATAGATTCTTGAGCCTTTCACGGATTGCGTTTGAAAAATTGCCTCGCAGTTTTTTGGTTGCCATACGATCGTTGACCGGTTGCATTCACGTCCATATTTTCCACCCTATGGCTTTTGTTAATTTCCGCTCTGCCCATGAAACGCCTTGAAGACAATGCGCTTATTTTCGGGCGTATGATGCGGGTTTCGGAGCCCCACTTGGTTGAGCGCTACAATGAGGCTCTGGCGGGGTTTAATCTGCCTCCCACCAAATTGAAAAGTTTTCGCATCGACATGACCGGTTTTTCGCCTGAAGTGGCGGATGAGTTGGGGGATCGGCAATATCTGGATCCGCACGGGGTGAACCGGCGGTTCATAATTCTCTCCCCCAGCCAGCGGGAATTGCCGGTGGTGCACACGGCTTTTTCCAATACCGGCCAGTTGATGCACGAATTTTTTGAGGCCAACAGCCGGGTGATCAACGCGCTCACCATTAAAGACGTCATCTTTGGCGAGATTGACGATCCTGTGCTGGAGGCGCGGGATATTGATGATCTTCTGTCCATCGAACAGGTGGAGTTTAAGGTTTCCACCGGGCGGGATGTGGCCGGGCAGGCGCTGAAACTGCGGCGCATGATCGACCGTGTATTGAAAGAGCCAGACGGGTGGCGTGATGATGCCATGCTGGAAGAGATGGTGGCTATTTCCAAATCCACCGGCGATATTCGGGCCAACGAACTGGTGCCCCAATCGGTCATCTTCCGGCACGATGCGTTTTGGACCAGCCATTTCGGCGGGCTTTACGTCTTCATTGATGAAAAAGACACGACGGTGATTGGTGACCCGGACGCGCCAGGCTTTCGCCGCTCCCGGCCTTGGCAGGTGAGCTATATTGATCGCAGGGATGCTGATCTCGTTTTTCGGTTCCTCACGGAAACCGGGCGGGTGGACCTGCCGCGTGGCTCTTGGATTGAGCGGTCGGGCTATCTCAAACACCGCATCCACATGCTCATCACCATGCTCGCTTTTCTGGACGACCCGGATGATGACCATGAACCCCATTCAGGCAAATGGCGGCGGCACTGGACGCGGCGCAACAGCAAGCTGATTGAAAAAGAGGGAACATTGCCGTTCTTGCAATGGGCGCAGCGGGAATATGAAAGCTGGGCTACGCTGGATTTGAACGAGGTGGACGCGCGGGGGCGCTTTATCCTGTCGCGCGCCAAACCGGGGCATGAGGACCAGTGGTTGGTGAACCGGTTGATTAGCGACTATGTGCCCTTTGATTTTGTCTCCCGCTACATTTTCAACAAACCCAGCTTTTATGGCGATTATGAAGGGTGGGGTGAGGAACTGCGCGAATATGCAGTGGAGACCATCCAGCACCTTTACCATAGCGACAAGCGGGGGTTCCGCCGTCGCTTGTATGGCCATCACGGCTCGGATTAAAACGGGGCTGAACGGCCCGTGAGGAACAGACCATGCTCGACCCCATCGTGAATTTTTTTGTGCGGGTGTTTAACGCCATCGGGCGTGGCATTGGCTGGGTTATTGCGGCGGTGCTGTTTCCCTTTGTCTGGGTCACGCGCTGGGTGCGCAAGCGGGGTTTTGCCCTGAAATCTGTTTTTGCGCTGGTGCTGATCGGTATTGTGGCCGGCTATTTCTACCTGATTTGGCAGACCCAGCGTTACCCGGGATTCGATATTGCCTATACGGCCCGTTACAACTGGACGGAACGCAATATTTCCGCCGGAGAACAGGTTGTGGCGGAAGGTGAAGCCGCGGGCAGTGGCGATACGCGCACCTGTGCCCCGTCCGCCATCGTGCAGGTCACGCGGGATTTGATCGACTTCAACGTCAATCAAAACCAGTGGGTGCCCTCCATGCTGTTCCAGAAACTGGGTCTTTTTGGTCTGGATTGGAAATATACGCCGTTTTTTGACAACAAGGCTGCCTTCCAACGGGGCATCAATCAGGCGGTGCGGCGCACGTCTGCGGAACTGATCGACCGTCTGGGGCGGGTGCGCGGCACCAGCCAGTTGGATGGTGATTTGCAGAGCGCCCGCGAGGCCGTCTTCTATCCAGAAGACCTTTGGTATGTGTCCGGCCTGCGGCCCGTGCAGCCCACGCCCAGCCGGTTTCGCGCTGCCATTCCAGCGCTGGAAAAATTCAATGACCGGCTCGTGAAATGTGAGGCCACGTTTGACCCGCGGGCCGACAATCTGGTGCAGTTTTTGGACAGGGTGACATCCGATATCGGTTCCACGTCCGATATTTTGCGGGAGCAGACGGAGCGCTCCAATGCGGGTTGGTTCGATTTTCGGGCCGATGATCGGTTCTGGTTCACCTTCGGCCAGCTTTACGGCTATTCCGGCATCATGCGCGCGGCGCGGGCCGATTTTAACTCGGTGGTGGAAACACGGGGTTTGGCCAGCGTCTGGGCGCGGCTGGAGCAACAGTTTGAGCAGGCGCTGGCCATTCAGCCGCTGGTGATCTCCAACGGCGCGGAGGACGGCTTTATCATGCCCACCCATTTGGCCACGGAAGGGTTCTACGTGCTGCGCGTGCGCTCCAACCTTGTGGAGATGCGGGATATTCTGGACCGCTAAAACAAACCATCTGCAAGAAATTTAGAAATTCGCTTCAAATGCCTTAACGCTTCGTTTACGAATACAACTTATACGTGTATTTAACGAAGCAACAATAAACAACGATTCGAACAACCGGATTTCAGGAACACTGTTACCGATCCCCTGCTTTTCCTCGGTAACAGCGTGACCCGCTCCAAGCGGGTTTTTTGAGGGAGGTCGACCATCCGCCCGGTCGGCTTTTCTTCTCCACGAAGCAGCGCGCTGATGGGCATTCCTGCTACCCGCCCCCAGCCTGCGTTTCGGCAAAACGGGGCCGTGTATCTGCCCGATGCACGGCTCCTCTTTTATTCGCTCTCACTTTTTCGCTCACGGTAGTTTGGCTTTGCCAAACACCTGCGCGGGCGCGGCAAACGCGTGCCGGGCGGCTCTTCGCCGCCTCTACTCCAAGGGGAGCGGCATTATAGTCTTGCCAAACATTAGATTGGGGCGTTAGCTATCGCCATGAACATTCAAACGAACATTTCCTGGTGGTGGGCGCTTTAACGCGGCATCGGGAGAGATTTGTTTGACGACAACCCACGCCGCTCCACATTCGGGGCGGTTTTTTTATGCCCCGGTTTAGCGGCATAAAAGGAGACAAAGCTATGGCAGGCCAGGAACAGCCTTTCCACTATAAAACCGAAGGCGGCATTGAAGTGACCCGCCACCGGTCGCCCACCGATTATGCGGGGGCGGTGGAGGCCTATGTGAGCCAGTTGGACACGCGGCGGGGGGCGGTGTTTTCGTCCAACTATGAATATCCAGGGCGCTATACGCGCTGGGATACGGCCATGATTGATCCACCGCTGGGCGTGTCTTCCCGCGCGCGGGACGTGAAGGTGGAAGCCTATAATGGGCGGGGCCGGGTGCTTTTGGACATGGTGCAGCCGGTGTTGGAAGCCCATGAGCATTTGCGCGGCTTTGAGCGCCAGAGAGATGTGCTGCATCTGTCCGTAAAAGAGCCCGAAGGGGTGGTGAGTGAAGAGTTGCGTTCCCGTGCGCCCACGGTGTTTTCTGTGTTGCGGGCTATTGTGGACCTGTTTCGCTCCGATGCGGACCCATCGTTGGCGCTCTACGGGGCCTTTGGATACGATTTGTGTTTCCAGTTCGATCCCATCGACTTGCGACTGGAACGGCCGGAAGACCAGCGGGATATGGTTATGTTCCTGCCGGATGAAATTTTGGTGGTGGATCACCACGCGGCGCAAGCTTGGCATGAGCGGTATGATTTTGCGATCGCTGACAAAACCACAGAGGGCTTGGAGCGAGGCGGGCCGGAAGTGCCATTTGTACCGGCTGATCATGATCCGGGTCGGGGCGACCACGCGCAGGGGGAATATGCGGCGCTGGTGGAAAGGGCGAAGGAGAAATTCCTGCGCGGTGACTTGTTTGAGGTTGTGCCGGGGCAGGTGTTCACCGAGCGTTGCACAAACCCGCCCTCGGCTATCTCGCGCAAATTAAAAGAGATCAATCCGTCCCCCTATTCCTTCTTCATCAATCTGGGGGAGGGCGAATATCTGGTGGGGGCCAGCCCGGAAATGTTTGTGCGGGTGAACGGGCGGCGGGTGGAAACCTGCCCCATTTCCGGCACCATTAAACGGGGCCGCGACCCCATCGAGGACAGCGAGCAAATCCTCAAATTGCTAAACTCGAAGAAAGACGAGTCGGAACTCACCATGTGCTCCGATGTGGATCGCAACGACAAAAGCCGGGTGTGTGAGCCGGGCAGCGTCAAAGTGATTGGGCGGCGGCAGATTGAAATGTATTCGCGCCTCATCCACACGGTGGACCATATTGAGGGCCGCCTGCGCCCGGATATGGATGCGTTTGATGCTTTTCTCTCCCACGCGTGGGCGGTGACGGTGACAGGCGCGCCCAAGCTGTGGGCCATGCGGTTTATCGAACAACACGAACGCAGCTCCCGCGCATGGTATGGCGGGGCCGTGGGCATGGTGGGGTTCAACGGCGATATGAACACGGGGCTGACGCTTCGCACCGTGCGCATTAAAAATGGCATCGCGGAAGTGCGGGCCGGGGCTACGCTTCTTTATGATAGTGTGCCGGAGGAAGAAGAGGCCGAAACCGAATTGAAAGCCTCCGCCATGTTGCAGGCCATCCGCGACACCACGCTGGGCAATGGGGCAGGGGGCGTGCGCAAGGCGGCTCAGGTGGGTGAGGGCGTGAAAATTCTGCTTGTGGATCACGAAGACAGTTTCGTGCACACGCTGGCCAATTATTTCCGCCAGACGGGGGCAGACGTGGTGACCCTGCGCACACCCATCGCGGAAGCAGCTTTCGATGAGATCAAGCCTGATCTGGTCGTGCTCTCCCCCGGCCCCGGCAATCCGCAGGATTTTGATTGTGAGGCCACGATCACAAAGGCCCGTGCGCGGGATTTGCCGATTTTTGGCGTGTGCCTGGGTTTGCAAGCGCTGACGGAAGCCTATGGCGGGCAGCTGGACCAGTTGCACACGCCCATGCACGGCAAGCCATCCCGCATTCAATGTCAGGAAAATTCCATCGTGTTTTCCGGTCTGGATGATCAAATCACCGTAGGCCGCTACCACTCGCTCTTCGCCGATCCGGCCCATCTTCCCGATGATATTCGGGTGACGGCGGAAACGGCGGATGGGGTGATTATGGGCATTGAGCACAAGACGGAACCGGTGGCGGCGGTGCAATTCCACCCCGAAAGCATCATGTCGCTGGGTCAGGATGCGGGCCAACGGATGATCGAGAATGTGGTTGCCCATTTGGGCAAGGGGGCGCGGTAGGGCAGTGCTGTGAGCGGTATCGTCTTCTTTGCCGTCATCGGCGCGGCCCTGCTGCACGCGGCGTGGAATGCGCTGGTGAAGGGCAGCGGGGACAAGACGGTGAGCATGGGGGCGGTGACGCTGGGCCATGCCCTGCCGGCGCTGCTGCTGCTGCCGTTTGCCCATGTCCCATCGGCGGAAAGCCTGCCCTATCTGGCGGGAAGCGTATGTCTGCATTTCGGTTATCAGGTCTTCCTCATCAAATCCTACGAGACGGGGGACCTGACGCAGGTGTATCCCATTGCGCGGGGCACAGCGCCGCTGATCGTGTGTTTTGTTTCCGTGGTGGGCTTGGGCGTGGCACTCGGCGGGTTGGAAATTCTGGCGGTGTGTATCATCGGCGCGGGTATTTTGAGCCTCGCATTGGTGCGCCAGTCTGACGGGCAGCGGAATCGCCACGCGGCCGCGCTGGCGGTCACGACCAGTCTGTTCATCGCATCCTATTCGCTGGTGGACGGTCTGGGCGCGCGGGTGGCAGGCACGGCGTTGGGCTTCTACTGCTGGCTCACGCTTTTCAACAGCCTCATTTTCGCGCTCTATCTGAAATGGCGCGCACCAGGTGCACTGCGGGAAATCCCCCGCTCCGGCCTTAAAGTGTTTTTGATAGGCGGCACCGCCTCCTTCATCGCCTACGCCCTCGTTACATGGGCCTTCACCCAAGCCCCCATCGCGCTGGTCACAGCCCTGCGTGAAAGTAGCATCATCTTCGCCCTGCTGATCGGCGTTTTCTTTTTGAAAGAGCGACTGAGTTTAGTGAAAGTCGTTTCCACCATGATGACGCTGTTGGGCGCGGTGCTGTTGCGGGTGGCTCGGTAGGTCGTGCTTGCACTCCCTCACCTCCACCTTGAGGGAAGGTCGAAGCCTAGCAGCAGGGTCCGGGTGGAGGCTGGAATGGCCCGATATTTTTATACGCCGCTTCACACTTTGGATCGTCCCCCCACCCGGATCGGCTGCACCTCTCCGACCGCCCCTGTAGTGGGAGGTAGGCTGCGGACAGGCGGTGAGATCACAAAACCTTCGTCATAAACGTGCTGAACGGGTCTAGTTCATAATCCGCGAACGGCCCGCATTCCTCAAAACCGTTGCGGGCGTAGAGGCGTCGGGCGGGGAGGAAGTCGTCGGTGGAGCCGGTTTCAAGGCTTAGCCTCTCATAAGACCGGCTTCGAGCCTCTTTCTCCAACGTATCGTACAAAGCCTGACCGATCCCGGTGCCACGTCGCACCTGCCTGGTGTGCATGGATTTGATTTCGCCGTGGGTGGGGTTCAGTTCGGACAGGGCCACGCAGCCCACTAAATCCCCCTCAAGCCTCGCGCTCCAGAAGGTGATGTGGTCAGCGCGCAGGGCATCCAAATCCAGCGCGTGAACGCTCTCGGGCGGAGAGACAGAGCGCATGAGGTCCAGATGGGTTTCCAGCAGGGCGGCGATCTCGCTGCCCTGCAAGGCGTCCGGTTGAATGATGAGTGCCATAAATCAGCCGTCTTCCGTGGGGCCGCCAGCTTCTTTCCAAGCGCCAAAGCCGCCAATATTGGTCACATGGGTGAAACCCATATCCTTGAGTGTTTTACCGGCCAGAGCAGCCTGACCGCCGGCGCCGCAAATGAGATAGATGTCCGCATCCTTTTTCAGCACGTCCTTATGCATGGGCGTGTTTTCATCGGCGTAAAATTCCATCATGCCGCGGGGGAAGCGGTGGGCATCTTTGATGGTGCCGCTTTCGGCGATGGAGGCACTGTCGCGCACGTCAATAAAAACGCCGCCCCCCTTGTGATAGGCCGCGATGGCTTCTTCCGGTTCCATTTTGGGCACGCTGGCATTGGCTTCTTCCATATAGTCTTTGGCGGTTTTCATCGGTGTGGCGTCCTGTGTTTGATGATTGTCTTGACTATGGCGAAATGTCGTCGGATTCGAAAGGTTTCCACTGGGAACCCCCGCCACAAAAAGGCGTTGCCTTGCTAGACGCGCGGCCCCCCCTGGGCTTAGGCTCGCCGTCGGGGTTAAGCGGCGGAGTTTCCACGCGAAAAGCGACAAAATGCCGGTGTAAGATTGTCACGCGCGGCTTTGAGTGCTGGACAAAAGCCCCATATGGAGCGTAGACGACACGCGAGGGTGGCCTGTTGTGCAGTGCATGGTTATGCGCGCCTAAAGTTAGGGTCGGATTGCCGCGCTTTTGGCGGTATCCAACGCACAACGAAAAGCCCATCGGGTGACTATCCGCAGAGGACGTATTATGAGCGACGCACACGCTGGCGAAACAACACGCCGCGATTTTCTTTACATTGCCACCGGCGCTGCCGGTGCTGTGGCCGTGGGCGGTATTGTCTGGCCCTTGGTGTCTCAACTTGCCCCCAATGAACGGGAAAAAGCCGCTGGCGCACCGGCGGAAATCGACGTGTCGGCCATCGAGCCGGGCATGCAGATTGTGGTCACCTGGCGTGGCAAGCCCTATTTCATCCGTCATTTGACGGAAACGGAAGTGGCAGCGGCCAAAGATGCGCCCCAGTCCGCTTTCCGCGATTATACACCTGCTGACGAGCGTATCGCTGCCGCCGAAGGGGCGGAAGCGGAATGGACGATTGTTGGCGCAAACTGCACGCATTTGGGTTGCGTGCCCACGAAGGTTGAAACCGCAGGTCTCGATGGCTGGCTTTGCCCTTGCCATGGCTCGGTGTTTGACGTGACGGGCCGCGTGACCAAGGGGCCGGCGCCCAGCAATCTGCCGCTTCCCCCGTTTGTTTTCGCAAGCGAGGAAAAACTTGTTATCGGACAGGAGGCATAATTTATGAGCGGACATTCCACTTACAAACCAACTTCCGGCTTTGGGAAGTTTATGGATGAGCGGCTGCCCGTCGCCCGTCTGATGCACGATAGTTTCGTGTCATTTCCCGTGCCACGGAACCTGAATAACTTCTACACATTCGGCGGCATTTTGATGGTGATGCTGGTTTCCCAGATCATTACCGGTATCGTGATCGCCATGCACTACGTGCCGGATGCGGCGCTGGCTTTTGATAGCGTGCACTTGCTGCGCCGTGATGTTTCCTACGGCAACACAATCCAGAGCTGGCATGTGGTCGGCGCGCACATGTTCTTCTTTGCCGTTTATGTGCACATTTTCCGGGGGCTGTATTACGGCTCCTACAAGGCACCCCGTGAGGTGTTGTGGATTTTGGGTGTTGTCATCTACCTGCTGATGATGGCCACCGCCTTCATGGGCTACGTGCTGCCATGGGGTCAGATGTCCTACTGGGGCGCGCAGGTGATTACCTCCTTCTTCTCCGCCATCCCGGTGGTGGGTGAGACAGTGCGTGAATTCCTGCTGGGCGGTTATGCTGTGGGCAACGCTACGCTGAACCGCTTCTTCTCCCTGCACTATCTGCTGCCCTTCATGATTTTGGGCGTGGTTATCCTGCACATCTGGACACTGCACGTGACCGGCCAGACCAACCCCACCGGCGTGGAAGTGAAGTCCAACCAAGACGTCATTCCCTTCACGCCCTACGCGACCATCAAGGACGCGTTTGCCATGGTCGTGTTCATGATCGTGATGTGTTACTTCGTGTTTTACCTGCCCGACTTCTTGGGCCACGCGGATAACTACATCAAAGCGGACCCGTTGAAGACACCCGCGCACATTGTGCCGGAATGGTATTTCCTGCCCTTCTACGCTGTGCTGCGTGCCGTGGACTTCAACATCGGTATTCCGTTCACGGAAATCGTGCTGATCGACTCCAAGCTAGGCGGCGTGCTGGCCATGTTCGGTGCCATTGCGGTGCTGTTCTTCGTGCCATGGTTGGATACGTCGGACGTGCGTTCCACGAACTATCGTCCCATATATAAAATCTTCTTCTGGCTCTTCGTAGTGAACGCCATTTTCCTGGGCTATTTGGGTTCCCGCCCGGCTGAGGGCATCTGGATCCCGCTCACCAAGGCGTCCACGTTCTGGTATTTCTTCCACTTCCTGGTGATCATGCCGGCGCTTGGGTGGTTTGAAAAACCCCTGCCGCGTCCTGCCAGCATCATGGATGCGGTGATGGACAAGGCCAGTAATGGCGGCGCGCCTCAAGTGGCCGGTGCCACCGCTGAGCCGCAGACCAAAGGCTAACGCTTTATCGGGCCGCGCCTTTGACGGCGCGGCCCGATCATCTTGACAGTTTTACGCACCAAGGGCTAAGGCCGCCCTGACCACGGAAAGAACAACAGTATGACGATGGTTCTCACCCGCATTTCTCAAAAGATTACGACCGTGGCCGCTGGCCTTGTGGTCGCTGTGGGCATTGCCGCCGCTCCCGCCATGGCGGCTTCCGGCTACCCGATCAACAAGCCCAAAGAGGTGGAATGGTCCTTTGCAGGCCCCTTTGGAAGCTATGACAAAGCGCAGCTTCAGCGCGGCTTGAAAGTCTATAAAGAGAATTGCTCCGCCTGCCATTCCATGAACCTTTTGTCCTACCGTAACCTGGAAGATCTGGGTTACACGCCGGATCAGATCAAAAATCTGGCCGCTGAATACGAAGTGGTGGACGGCCCCAATGATGATGGGGAAATGTTCGAGCGTCCTGCCCGCCCCACCGATCGTTTCGTGTCCCCCTATGCAAATGACAAAGAAGCTATCGCAGCCAATGGCGGTGCCTTGCCACCGGACATGTCCCTGCTGGCCAAAGCCCGTGCGCCGGAGCGGGGCTTTCCCACCTTCATCTTTGACGTTTTCACCATGTATGCGGAAAACGGCGCTGACTACATCTACTCTCTGCTGACGGGCTATAAGGAGCCACCGGAAGGCGTGGAGATCCAGGACGGTCTGCACTACAACCCCTACTTCGTGGCTGGTAAGGCCTTGGCCATGGCCCAGCCCCTTTATGGGGATGACGTGGAATATGATGACGGCACGCCTGCCACGCTGGAACAGCATGCAAAAGACGTTTCCGCCTTCCTCATGTGGGCCGCTGATCCGAATCTGCCGCAGCGGAAGCAGCGCGGCTTCATCGTGATCCTGTTCCTGTGCATCTTCGCCGGGCTGCTCTATTTCACGAAGAAGAAAGTCTGGGCAGGCGTGCCCCACTAGGTTCGCCTCACCTGTATGCTTTGCAAAGCCCCGCTTCGGCGGGGCTTTTTTTGTGGCTTGCGCCGGTGGCCTGTGGGTCATACCAATCGGGGGCAGGACCGTTGATCGAGAGGCCCCATGGACAAAACTCTGCTGGATGAATTGCGCGATGCGATCCGCGCCATTCCCGACTATCCAAAGCCCGGCATCATCTTTCGGGATATCACGACGCTTTTGCAGGATGCGCGGGCCTTTCGCCGGGCGGTGGATGCGCTGGTGCATCCCTATATCGGCAGCGACCTCGTGCAAATTGCCGGTATTGAGGCACGTGGGTTTATTCTGGGGGGCGCCATTGCGCACCAGTTGACCGCCGGTTTTCTGCCCATTCGCAAAAAGGGTAAATTGCCGGGGGAGATCGTCAGCATTGCCTATACGCTGGAATACGGCGTGGACGAGATGGAGATCCATAAGGACTCGGTGACGCCCGGCGACAAGGTGCTCTTGGTGGATGACCTCATCGCCACCGGCGGTACGGCGGAAGCGGCGGTGAAACTGTTGCAAAGTCTGGGGGCAGAAGTTGTCGCCGCTTGCTTTGTTATCGATTTGCCGGAGCTGGGTGGACGCAAGAAGATTGAAGACTTGGGCGTGCCGGTGCGCACGCTCATTGAGTTTGAGGGTCACTGAAGCCCGGTGGCCTCAATATGAGGCAACGCTTTTGGGCTCATCTTTCAGCCACGCAAAGAGCGAGATGCTCCCCAAAGACCTGCTCAGTCGCAATCTTTATGCGGTGGAGTTTGGGCGCGTATCTCGGCAGGTTCTCGATTATCCCGTGGGCACCGTTACCGCTCCATCCATGCTGATCACGCGCTCGCCATGCTGATTGAAGCCTTCGGCATGATTGGTGAGCAGGC
Organism: Pseudomonadota bacterium; assembly: GCA_038525315.1. Lineage (GTDB taxonomy): Bacteria > Pseudomonadota > Alphaproteobacteria > Rhizobiales > Rhizobiaceae > Pseudahrensia. Next base: position 40,287 of record JBCBHU010000010.1, on the reverse strand, counting down.
CCCATCCGGGGCGGTGGGCCAGAATGCGCTTGCCGGTCAGGGTGGTGCGGTATTTGACTGTGTCGTCGGCATAAACAGGTAGATGCCAGCGTAGATTGCGAAAGCCGGGGGAGGGGCCGAAGGCCACGGGTGGGCCATCATAGCCGATGGCGTCTTGCAGACCGTGATAGCTGTTTTCCACATTCTGGCGCATCCATTGGGCGGCTGTATGCCAGCCCGAGGCGCAGAGCCGGTCAAAATGGCTGCCTTTTGCCCCTTCGTCGCTCAGGTGAAAGCGCTGGGTGTCAAATTGGTTGGCAAAGGTGATGATGGGGTCGCGCTCGAATGTGTGTGATCCCAGATCACGCACAATACCCGGTACAAGGCGGTCGTAGAACGATCCCGTGCGGGGGGAGGGTTTTGCGTCTTCCGGCGTGGATTTGATGCTTTCGGCCGGTTTGGGCCCGGTGGGTTTGGGGCCGGGCTTTAATTTGCCGGGGTTGCGCACGGCCACAAACCCCATGCCGCGCATGCGCAAGACGGGTTCACCCTTCTGGTTGTTCATCAAATAGGTAAAGTTGACCACGCCCATATTCGGCCGGGAGTTCAGCACCCGGCGGCTGTCTACAGTGGCCGTGCCGGTGAGCGTATCGCCCGCGAAAACGGGCTTAAGCCAGCGCACTTCGTCCAGGCCAGCGGAGCCTTGGGAGGCGGTGTTGAGCAAATAGGCATCGCACATCATGCGCATGAGCGCGGAGCAGGTGTGCCAGCCGGAGGCGATCAGCCCCCCCAGTTGTTTCGCGGCGGGGCTATGGGCATCCAGATGGAAGGGCTGGGGGTCAAATTGCTCCGCAAAGCGAATAATGCTTTCCGCATCAAAGTGATGGCGGTCGAGGGGGAGGCTGAGACCCTCCGGAAAGTCTTCAAAATGGAGCAACGTTTAGCTTCCCAATTGCAAAATGAAATAGGTGGGGACCGCCACATAGGCCAGCATGATGAGAACGAGCGCGAGCCGCACCCAAAGGGCCTTGAACCGTCGAAATAGAATGATGCTAAGCAGTAGACCGCCCACGGCCTCCACCAGGCTGAACAGGCGGCCATGATGGTCCGGGTCCCAATAGGAGACGGGGGAGATGAATTTCCAGTCCGACAGGGGCCAAAAATGGCGGTGGGCGTCGTTCACATGCACGGGTAGGTCGGCGGCAATGTGAAGAAGGGCGGCCAGGGCGAAGAACGTCAAAAACAGCCCCGGGCGAAAAAGGGCGGGCACCAACTGAGCCAGCGCAACACCCACGACCATCGCTGCCCCGTAGAGGGGAATGGAATTGCCCGCCGCCGTATAGGTTTGCCACGGCTCTTGCCAATAGAGCGTGTCCCAAACGGTGCGCTCCTCAATGCCGGCAAATTTCGACCAGGCGAACAGGGTGTAGATGGCGGCATCCGGCACAAACGCCCCCACCACAATCGCCGTGTTGCGCAAGCGCTCGCCGGGTTTGGCCAGCAGGGCAGCCGCCAGCAGAATATGGGTCTGACTCATCATCGCGGTGACGTTAGCGGGTTTGGCGGCGGGCTGATAGGCGCTCTATCGCGGCGTCACGCCCATGGGCATGCCATTATCCGGCTGGATGGTGATGCGCATGATGGGCCAAGGCTTTTTGGTGTCGGTATAGGTAAATCGCAGTTTGCGCAGCAATTCCACAAGTATGATCACCGCCTCCTGCATGGCGAAACGCTGCCCAATGCAGACCCTCGGCCCCATGCCAAAGGGCAGGTAGGCGAAACGGTCAATGGCGCTGCGCGCCTCGCCACAAAAACGGCTTGGGTCAAAACGGGCGGGATTGTCCCACAGGGTTTCATGGCGGTGCAGGATGTAAGGGCTGGTCATGATCGTCAGCCCCTTGGGTAAATCATATTCCCCGAGCTTAAAGGCTTGCGTGGTCTCACGGGCAATGAGGGGCGCCGGGGGGAATAGGCGCATGGATTCTTCAAAACAGGCGGTGATCCATGGGGCCTGCTCCGCCCAGTCTTGGGGCGGGGCTGTCGTGTCCACATTGTCCGCCTCCCGCTCACACCGCTCCCGCGCGGTGGGGTCCTGGGACAGCAGATAGAGGGTCCACGCCAAGGCGCGGGCGGTGGTTTCGTGGCCCGCGGCGATGAAGGTGATGATGTTGTCTTCCACCTCGTCCATGGTGAGGGGCGCTTCGCCCTGCTCCCCGGCCTGAAGCAGTAGGGTGAGAAAGTCCTGCGGCACATCATTGCCGGCCTCAAGGCGGGCCCGCCGCCGTGTGGCCGTGGTGCGTACGGTTTGGCGTAAACGTTTCAAGGCCCGGTGCCCCCGCAGTTTTGTGAGGCGAGGCATCCAGTCCGGTGCGGCCAGAAGATCAAAAGGGTCAGGATGGGACAGATGTTCCAGAAAATGGCTCACATCTGCCAAAACTTGCCCGGCGTCCTGGTCGATGTCGCCGGAAAACAGGGTGGCTGAAAGCACACGATAGGCCAGCGCCGACATGGCTTCGGAGACTTTGTGTTCCCCCGGTGCAGCCGCCAGTTCTGCTGCAAAAGCCCGCGCGTTCACTGCCATGGATTTTGCAAATCCGTCCACATGGCGGGGGGCAAAAACCGGGGCCAGTGTGCGGCGCGAGCGTTTCCACAGCGGCCCCTCCGCCGTCAACAGGCCATCGCGCAAGGCGGGTTTCAACACCGTCTGGCGCACCCGGTCGGGTTTGATGTGATCGGCATGGTCAACAAAGGCGGCACGGATGAGCGCCGGGTCATGCAGCAGCATCATGGGTTGATTGAAAACCTGCGTGAAGGCCACCGGATCGGTGAACGCGTCCTCGCTGAAGGTTTCCAACGGATTGCGGATCAGCGTGGGCAAGACCTGAAGGGAGCGCAGGAAAATGAAATTGGGGGGCGGCGTGGGCCGCGGTGTGGGGGCAATGGGTTCGAAGGCGAAAGTCGGTGCAGCTTCAACGGCGCTCATGACGCGGGCCTCCCCAACCCTACATTTAATGTAGCGCTATACCCTATGCGTTCAAGGCATCCCTTGGAACGTGAGATGTTTTAGGTGTTGAATTTGAACAGCATGACATCGCCGTCCTTCACCACGTATTCCTTGCCCTCGTCACGGGCCTTGCCAGCCTCTTTGGCGGGGACTTCGCCGCCCAAGCCCACATAATCGTCATAGGCGATGGTTTGGGCGCGGATGAAGCCACGCTCAAAATCCGTGTGGATGACACCGGCCGCGCCGGGGGCCTTGGTGCCCTTGGCGATGGTCCAGGCGCGGGTTTCCTTTGGCCCGGCGGTGAAATAGGTGATGAGGTCCAGCAGGTTGTAGCCCTCGCGGATGAGGCGGGAGAGGCCGGATTCTTCCAGCCCGTTCATCTCCAGGAAATCCCCCTGTTCCTCATCGGGGAGCTGGGCGATTTCCTCTTCAATGGCGGCGGAAATGACCACGGTGCCTGCGCCCTGTTCGGCGGCCATGGCGGCCACGTTCTCTGAAAGGGCATTGCCGGTGGCCGCGTCGTCTTCGGCCACGTTGCACACGTAAAGCACAGGTTTGGAGGTGAGCAGTTGCAGGCCCCGCAGAATGGCCAGATCTTCCGCCGCGATGCCGTCCAGCAAGTGGCGCACGGGTTTGCCGTTTTGCAGCAGGTCCAGCGAGGCTTCCATCATGGGCAGCACGATGGCTGCGTCCTTATCTTTGCCCGTCACCCGTTTGCGGTATTGCTCCACGCGGCGCTCAAGGCTTTCCAGATCGGCCAGCATGAGTTCTGTTTCGATGGTTTCCGCGTCCGCAATGGGGTCGATCTTGCCTTCCACATGGGTGATGTCGTCGTCTTCAAAACAGCGCAGCACGTGGATGATGGCGTCCACCTCGCGAATGTTGGCCAAAAACTGATTGCCCAGCCCTTCACCCTTGGACGCGCCGCGCACGAGGCCGGCAATGTCCACAAAGGAAATGCGGGTGGGGATGATTTCCTTGGACGCTGCAATTTGCGCGATCTCATTGATGCGCGGGTCTGGCACGGCCACTTCGCCCGTGTTGGGCTCGATGGTGCAAAAGGGATAGTTGGCTGCCTGGGCAGAGGCGGTGCGGGTGAGCGCATTGAAAAGCGTCGATTTCCCCACATTGGGAAGGCCGACAATGCCGCATTTGAAACCCATGGGGATGCTCCGAAAGGTTCAGGAATTTTGGGAGGGGATAGCGGGTTTTATGGAAAGTGCAAACGGGTTGTGAGCCTTTCGATTGAACCACGGCTTTACCTCCCCGCTGAGGGGAGGTCGGAGAGCCGCAGGCGATCCGGGTGGAGGGAGCGATTTTGGAATTGAACTTCTATCGTGCCCCCCACCCGAAACAGCAAGCTGTTTCGACCTCCCCTCAAGGAGGAGGTTGGGAGTGCTTGTGGTTGGATTGTGCTCTTACTCCTTGCCCCCAAATAGCTTCTTGAGCATGTCGCCCATGGGGCCGGTGGTGGGGGCATTGGGTTTGGGGCCATTTTTGTTGGCTTGCCGAATGTGGCTTTTGCCCTTTTTCGCCGTCACCTGCCCCTTGGCGCCTGATGGCTCGTTAGACTGGGTGCGCAGGGCGATGCGGTTCATGAAACCGGCATCGTCACCCTTGGCCAGCATGTCGGCGTTGCGGGCGATCTCGTCCAGTAGAGGGTCGAGCCAAATGTGGTCTGCCTTGGAAAAGTCGCCCAGCACGTGGCCGGTCACCTTGTCCTTGTGGCCGGGGTGGCCGATGCCGATGCGCACGCGGCGGTAATCCTTGCCGAGATGGGCGTCGATGGAACGGATGCCGTTATGGCCGCCCGCACCGCCCCCTTTTTTCACGCGCAGTTTTCCGGGGGCTAAATCCAACTCGTCATAAAGGACAATGACGTTGTCCAGGTCTATTTTGTAGAACCGGGCAGCCTCACCCACGGCGCGGCCGCTCTCGTTCATGAAGGTGGTGGGTTTGACCAGGAGCGCTTTTTCGCCGCCAATTCTTCCTTCGCTGGTGAGGGCGGAAAAGCGGGCTTTCCATGGGGTGAAGTCGCCATCGGCATGGAGTGCATCCACGGCCATGAAGCCCACATTGTGGCGCTGGCGCTCATGTTTGGGGCCAGGATTGCCCAATCCAACAATCAACAACATGGGAAACCTCCAAATAGAAAACGGGCCGGAGCGTTGTGCATCCGGCCCGTTCCACAAATTATCACATCAGTCGAAGCGGTGTTAGCCTTCGTCGCTATCCGACTTCTGGTTGATGGCTTCCACTTCTGCGGGTGCTTCCGCCTCGTCCTCATCGGCGCTGTCGGAGCGCAGACCGGCTGGCGTCGCGATGGTGGCGATGGTGAAGTCACGGTCCGTAATGGTGGGTTCCACATCTTCCGGCAGTGAAACTGCAGAGATGTTGAGACTGTCGCCCAGTTCTGCCGCAGACAGATCCACCGAAAAGCTTTCGGGGATGGCGTTGGCGGGGCAGTTCACTTCCACCGTGTGGCGCACCACGTTGAGAACACCACCGGCTTTGAGGCCGGGGCAGGTTTCTTCGTTTTCAAACGCAACGGGAATTTCCACCGTCACCTGCGTTTTGGAGGACACGCGCAGCAGGTCCACATGCATCACCCGGTCGCTGACGGGGTGCAATTGGTAGTCTTTCGGCAGCACGTTGTGGCTTTTGCCGTCCACCTGAATGGCCAAAATATTGGTCATGAAACCACCGCCATGAATTTTCATGGTGGTCTCTTTCAAGGGAAGGGCAATGGGAAGGGGGTCTTTTTTGTCGCCATAAATGACGGCAGGCACCATGTTATTCCTGCGCAATTCCCGTGCGGCCCCCTTGCCGACACGCTCGCGCAGCTGGGCCTCCAGCTTGTTGTCGTCGCTCATCATAGTCTCCTAAGCGGTTTTGAAGGTTGCGGTTTTTGTGCCCTCAAAAGGGCCTTTTGCCGCTCGCGCTCCCCAGCACAATTCTGTCTTGGCAATGCCAAATATGGGGGGTGCGACCCGCGTTCCCTCCAGGGGTGTCGACGCGGTGGCGGCTCTATAGAACGGGCTTTCTTAGGGCGCAAGGGTGTGTGTCGCGCAGGCCTTTTTTCATGAAGCGTTTAGGCTGTTGGGCATTTTCAGCACACGGGCCGATCACTTTAAGGAAATGTAACAGGCCAACGGTCCACTAGGGCTGCATTAGGGCGATGTCTTGGGGCGAAGACATGAATAAGACGACAGGCGAAAACCATTCGCCGATCAGGGGCGCGTTTCATCGGGCCATTGCTGCCATAAAACACCATAGCGGCATGGCGGCCCGCGATCATTTTGAGACTTTTGTGCAGGAAATGAGCGAGGGCTTCTATCGCTCCTCCCTTACCGGCGCACAGTTGATGGCCAATCCGGCGCTGGTGAAACTCAATGGCTATGACACCGAAGAGGAAATGCTCAAAGGTGTGGGGGATATCGGCACGGAATGGTATGTCAGCCCCACCCGGCGGCATGAGTTTGTGGCGCTATTGCACAAACACGGGCGTGTTCAGGATTTTGTGTCTGAAATCTATCGCCACAAAACCCGTGAGCGCATCTGGATCACCGAAAATGCGCGCATTGTTTACAACCGTTTCGGCCAACCGAGCCATTATGAGGGCACGGTGCGTGAATGCACGGATACGATCGAGCGGCTGAACCTGGAAAACCGCTATCGCACCTATGCGGAGCATGTGCCGGGCGCTTTGGTGCAATCCAACTATGATCGGACCGGGGTTTTCACCATCCCCTTTGCCAGCGCGCGTTTTGATGAAATTCTGGGGGAATTGCCGGGCGACGTGACCCAGGATGCGCGGTTTTTGTGGAACATGACGCCGCCGGAGGACCTGGAGCGGTTATCGCTTACCCATAAGCAGGCGATGCAAACCATGACCGACTGGTGTTGCGAATTTCGTTTCCGCCGCATGGACAACAGACAGATCTGGCTTTCCATGAAGGCCACGCCGGAGCGTCGCGGGGACGGCACCATGATCTGGCACGGATTTTTGGCCGATATATCTGAACAACGCAAAGCGGAACAACGGATCCACCAACTGGCCTTTAGCGACAGTCTGACGGGACTGGCCAATCGGCGCGCTATTACCGATGCCATCAAGCGCAGCATGGACCAGTGCCGACGCCATGGCCGCCATGGGGCGGTGATGTATGTGGATATGGACAGTTTCAAAACCCTCAATGACAGTCTGGGTCACCAATGCGGCAATGAAATGCTGGTGGAGGTCGCCCAACGGTTGGTCAATTGCATTGGTGCGGAGGGGAAGGTTGCCCGGCTTGCCGGGGATGAGTTCGCCATTTTGCTGGAAGAACTGCCCGCCGATGAAACGGCGGCACGCACCATGGCCGCCCGAATGGCCAATCTGGTGCGGCAAGTGGTGGACCAAAACATCGATCTATCCGCGGGCCCATTCCAAACCACATGCAGCATTGGCATTGCCCTATTTGATGCGGATGGTGGCCGGGCTTTTGAACTTTTGCGCTGTGCCAATACGGCCATGTTTGCGGCAAAGAAGGGCGGGCGCAATCGCGTGGTCTTTTACAGCGAAACCCTGCAACAGGCGGCGGACCGCAATTTTGGCCTGATGGCGGATTTGCGCAATGCGCTGCGGGAGGGGGCGTTGGACCTGCATTACCAAATGCAGGTTGATCGGGCTGGTAAGGTGGTGGGCGCAGAAGGTCTTTTGCGCTGGTTTCATCCCACCAAGGGGTTGGTCAACCCGGGCCAGTTTATCGAGCAGGCGGAAGCCAATGGTTTGATCATTCCGCTCACCGAGTGGGTGTTCGACGAGGCGGTATCGACCCTGACGGCGTGGCAAAAGCACCCCGTATTGCGCCATGTGAACCTGTCAGTGAATGTGAGCGCGCAGCAATTCCACCAACCCGGTTTTCTGGACCGGATGAGAGCCTATGCGGTGCGCCCGCACTTTGACCCCACCAAGCTTGTGATGGAAATGACGGAACACGTGCTCACCCATGATACGGGGCAGGTGGGCCGGGTGATGGCGGCCTTGCGTCAGATGGGCTATCGCTTCTCGCTGGATGATTTTGGCACAGGATATTCCTCCCTCACCCATTTGCGCGATCTGCCGTTTGACGAGGTGAAGATTGATGGGAAGTTCATTTGCGATCTGGAAAATGACGGGCGGGATCGGGCCCTGGTGCGCTCCATCATTGCCATGGCCCGGGCACTGGATTTGAAGACGGTGGCCGAATGGGTGGAGAGCGAACAGCAGCGGGCGTTTTTGAGCAAGGAAGGCTGTGACATCATGCAGGGCTTCCTCTATGGCCCGGCCCTGGCCCATGACGAATTTGTGGAAGCTGTGGGGGAACGTCACGCGCTGGCGCAGGAAGCGAAACCCGCCCGATTGCTGGCCAGCGCCTAATTCCCGTCAGTCGAAGAGGCTGGAGACGGATTGTTCCAACGCTGTGCGATTGACGGCCTCGCCAATGAGGTCGGCGATGGAGACCACGCGGATATTGTAGGCCGCTTCAATGGCCACCGTGGGTTCGATGGAATTGGTGATGACCAGTTCCTTCAATTTGGACGACGTGATGCGGGCCACCGCGCCCCCCGACAACACACCGTGGGAGATATAGGCGGTGACGCTGGTGGCGCCATTGGCCAACAGGGCATCGGCGGCGTTGCACAGGGTGCCACCGGAATCGATAATGTCGTCGATCAAAATACAATCTCGGCCCGCCACATCGCCGATCACATTCATGACCTCCGATTCCCCCGGCTTGTCGCGGCGCTTGTCCACAATGGCCAGGGGTGAATTGATGCGCCGTGCCAGTGCGCGGGCGCGTACCACGCCCCCCACATCGGGCGAAACCACCATGACGTTTTCCACGTCGTAGTTTGATTTCAGATCACGGCTCATGACCGGCACGGCAAAGAGATTGTCCGTGGGAATATCGAAAAAGCCCTGAATTTGGCCTGCGTGCAGGTCCATGGTCAGCACACGGTCGGCACCGGCTTCGGTGATCAAATTGGCCACCAGTTTTGCCGAAATGGGTGTGCGGGGGCCGGGCTTACGGTCCTGCCGCGCATAGCCAAAATAGGGGAGCACTGCGGTGATGCGCTTGGCGGAGGACCGGCGGGCCGCGTCAATCAAAATCAACAGTTCCATCAAATGGTCGTTGGCGGGGTAAGACGTGGACTGGAGGATGAAGACATCCTCCCCGCGCACGTTTTCCTGAATTTCAACGAAAATTTCCTGGTCCGCGAAGCGGCGCACCACGCATTTGCCCAGCGGGATGCCCAGATAGTCGGCCACCTTTGCGCTTAGGCTTTGATTGGCATTGCCCGAAAAGAGCTTCATGGCCATGGTCTTCACATCCTGCCGTCGCCCCGGGGCGCGTGATGGCGGTGTCTTAGCAATATGGGCCAAGAGCGCAAACAGGAATCACCTTTTTATCCCCATGGGCACGGTCAAAGGGCGATAAAATCCGTGCCGTGGCGGGAGAGCGGTTCCGGCGCTCCATCCGTGGTCAGATAGGTTTGGCCCAGACAGGTGGCCGTTTCGCTTTCGGAATCCATGATGATCATATGGGCAAAGAGTGTCATGGAAGGTTCGATGGGCGTTTCGTTACCGGCATAGAACATGGGCCCGTCCATCCAGCAGGGGGCATAGCGGGCACCCAGTGAATAGCCACAGGCGTTGAGCCGGTGGCGGGAAAGGCCCGCGCCATCCATGGCTTTGGCATGGGCGTCGAACACATCGCCAAAACTGTGGCCGGGTCGCATGGCCTGTTCCACTGCGGTCAAGGCCGCCTGGGCGGCCTCATAGTGTTCCTGGTGTCTTGGCTTTGGCGTGCCGATGACGAGGGTGCGCATCATGGCCACATGGTATTGGGCTGCAACGCCGGCCCATTCGATGGTGAGTTGCTCATCGTTTGATAATTTGCGCCGACCGGATTTGTAACGGCACAAAAGAGCGTCTGCGCCGGAGCCCAGTACGAAGGGGTTTGCGGGATAATCGCCCCCTTCCGACAGGGCTGCCGCCTGCATGGCGGTCAAAATGTCGGCCTCATCGACCCTGGCTTTGGTGGTTTCCAGTGCGGCGTCAAAGGCCAGATCGGCATAGCGGGCGGCCTTGCGTATATGGGCGATCTCTTCCTCACTTTTGACCACGCGCAAGAGGTGGATGAGCGATGAGGCGTCTTTGAGTTTCGCGAAACTGCTCAAGGCCTCTTCCACCCGCCTGCCATTGGCGGCGGTGAGGCCGTGGGTGTCCCATTCCACGCCAACGGTTGCGCCCAAAAGGTCCATTTCACCCATGAGCTTGCGCAAATCCTGGGCCGGATTGGCCGTGGCCGCATCGCGCCAGATTACCACGTTTTCGATGGTGGAGGTGTGGCGGGCCTGCCGCAAATCGGCGGAGCGGGTGAGCAGGGCCATCTCCCCATCGTTCTTCACCACGAGGCATTGGAAGAACACGAAACCGAATGTGTCATAGCCCGTGAGCCAATACATGCTCTCCTGGGCAAACAGCAGCATGGCGTCCAGCCCTTCCTCTTCCATGCGCGCGGTGAGGGCGGCGCGGCGACGGGCGTACTCTTCCTTGGTGAAATGCAGCATGGGTTACTCCATCAGCGCGATGGCGGAGAGTTGGCGGCCATAGTCCGGCTCGCCCCGGTGGGTGGTGCGGCGGTAGGAGAAGAAATCTTCGCTGGCATAGGTGCACACATCCACCATGTCGCTTGCGCCCACACTCGCCTTGGCGAGGCGGTCCACGATGTATCGGGACAGGTCAAACATGTGATGATCGGGTTTTTGAGACGGGATGAAATAGCGCCCGTTATCTTCGCTTTGCTCGATAAAAGGTGCGGGGAATTCCGGCCCCACCTCGTAGTTTTCTTGACTGATAGAGGGGCCGAGAATGGCGGTAATATCTTTTCGGTTTGCGCCCAGTGTCTCCATAGCGTCCAGCGTGGCTTCCAGCACGCCGGTGAGTGCCCCTTTCCAGCCCGCGTGACAGGCACCGATGACGTTGTTTTGGGTGTCTGCAAAAAGCACCGGCCCGCAATCGGCGGTGACAATGCCCAAGGCAAGGCCGGGGGTTGCGGTGGCGACCCCGTCCACCTTGGGGCGGTCATCGCTCCACGGTTTGTCTGTCGTAACGGCAAAGGCGGAGTGGATTTGGTAAGGGCTGGCGATGTTTTGTTCCTTAACGCCCAAATGGAGTGCAATGCGGCGGCGGTTTTCCACCACTTTGGCGCGGTCATCGCCAGACCCGAGGCCTGCATTCAGCCCCGCATAAATGCCTTCTGACACGCCGCCCGTGCGGGTGAAAAAGCCATGGCTGATGCCGGGCATGGCGGATAGTTCATCCGCAAGGACAGGTGAAAGGGTGCTCATGAAACGGGCCGCAATCGCTTTTGCATCCTATCAAGCCTAGCCGAGCGGGGCGGGCGTGCCTATCCTTTTGGCGTAAAGCCCGGCCAACGTTCGCCCAGTGATGCGGGCGCACCGAAGGCCATGGCCTTGAAAAGCGTGCCCATGTGCTGGGGGCCTGCCAAACGTTCCACAGCGCTGCGCAACGCCTCCTGGATATGGGCCTCGCGGCCTGACCCCAGATTGCCGGCCCGTTCCAAAAGGCCCAAATCCAGCAGAAAATCGCCTTGGGTCACCGGGGGCGGCACGGCACAACCGGCTTCGCGGGCGATGGTGGTGAGGGGGGCAAAATCCACATGGCTGGTGAGGTCGCACCGGCCGGGGCTGCTCAACACATCCACATGGGCGTGGTCGCGCACGGCCTGGAATGTGTCGCCAAAGCCGGTTTTCAGGTGGCCATAGTCGAGAAAAAGCGCAGCGCCGTTGTGGGCGTTCAGCCAGTGGGCCAGGCGGGCGATGAACCCCTCGCGGGCGGGGCTGGTCTCGAAGATCATGCCTTCTGGCTCGTTTTCATGTCCCGCTGGCAGGCTGGCCAAGGGCAGTGTGTTGGGGCGGGTCACTAAGGTGAGTTTCCCCTCACCCAAACCCACCGCCCGCTCGTGCCACGCCTCGCCCTGTTTGACCCATTGGCGGAAGGGCAGGGCGTCCAGTAATTCATTGGCGATGATGATGGCGGGCTGGTCCGGCAGGGCATCAATGTCGCCGATCCAGCGCAAGGAGGCGTTGGTTGGCGTAAGCAGCAGACTTTGCTGTTCCGCCAATGTGGGGCTCACCTCCACCAAATGCACTTGTGCGGCCTTTTTGAAGCCGGGCAGGGCATCGGCCACGCGCAGCAGGTCACGCATGAGCGTGCCGCGGCCGGGGCCGATTTCCACCAGCGAAAAGGCCTCCGGTTCGCCCAGCGCCTGCCAGACTTCCATGCACCAAACGCCGATCATTTCGCCAAACATTTGGGAGATTTCTGGCGCGGTGATGAAGTCGCCCCCCTCCCGTTCCGCCGAGGCGCGGCCGCCCACGGGGGAGCCGGTGGTGTAATAGCCGTGCTGGGGGTGGGTGAGGCACAGCATCATATATTCAGCGATGGGCAGTGGGCCCTGTTCTGCAATCGTGCGATGCAGGATGGGGTTAAGGGGCGTTTCGTCAGGCATCGTCGTGACGCCACGGGGTGCGGCCCTTGGCGCTCACCATGCCCCACAGGCCCACAGCCAGCATGGGGAGCGACAGCACCATGCCCATGGTCAACCAGCCCCCCGCCAGAAAGCCCAATTGCGCGTCCGGTTGGCGGAAAAACTCCACAATGATGCGGGACGTGCCGTAGCCAAACACCCATGCTCCGCCGATAAAACCGGGGTAACGCAGTTTTTTGAACGCGAAGATCAAAACGCATAAAACCAGGAAAAGCAGCAAGCCTTCCAAAAACGCCTCATAAAGCTGGCTGGGGTGGCGCGGTTCCGGCCCGCCATTGGGGAAGATGACGGCCCACGGCACGTCTGTCACCCGGCCCCACAATTCCGAATTGATGAAATTGGCGATGCGCACGAAGAAAATGCCGAAGCAGGACGAGGCGGCAATCACGTCCAGCAGGGAAAACGGTGTGAAACCGCGGGAGCGGGCAAACAGCACCATGGCGATGATCGTGCCAAGCGCCCCGCCATGGAAACTCATGCCGCCGTCCCACACGGCGGGAATGGCCAGCGGGTTTTCCAGATAATAGGGCAGGTTGTAAAACAACACATAGCCCAGCCGCCCGCCCGCGATGATGCCGATGACGGCCCAGGTGAGAAAATCGTCCAGTTCTGCGGGGCGAATGGGGGAGGTGTGGTTGCCCCAAAGCGTCTTGTTTGCCACCACCCGTTTGGCAAAAAACCAGCCCAATGTGATGCCCAGCACATACATGGCCCCGTACCAGTGGATCGAGAGCGGGCCGATGGAAAAGATCACCGGGTCGATGGCGGGAAAGCTGAGGGCAGAAAGAGAGGGGAGGGGCATGGCCATGGCGTGCCTCTTGCCCGTTGCCGTGGAGGGAAGCAAGTGGGCGCTCAAATGTGCGACGGTGGCGCTGTTGAAGGCGGGTGCCGGTGCCATTACGTAGGACCAAACAGTCCAATCGAAAGTGCGTCCGATGAACGATTACAAACGCGGTCCTGACTTCTCCGGCGGCCCCTCCCGTCTGTTTGATGAATTGGCGAAACTCGCCACCGATGCCGCTGGCGTCGCCCAGGGCGCGCGACGGGAGGTGGAGACGGTGTTCAAATCCCAGGCCGAACGGTTCATGGACCAGATGGACCTGGTGCAGCGGGATGAATTCGAGGCCGTCAAGGAAATGGCCAGCCGCGCCCGCATGGAAAATCAGGCGTTGCGGGAAGAGCTGGACGCGCTGAAGGCTGAAATGGCGGGTGGGGCGAAGAAGCCCGCCGCCAAAAAGAAGCCTGCCCTGAAAGGCGATTGAGTCGTCCACAGTTTTGCGCGCGGTGGATAAGGTTTGAAAAGGCGAGTCCTTTGAATCGCTTATCCTGAGTCGCGCGAAATCTGATTCAGCCCCGAAACACTCGTTCACAGCAAATGTGCCAATCCGGGGGTCACCGTGACTCCCGCCCGTAATAGGGTGAATCCATTGCATGATTCGGGTTGGTAGCGCGTAATTTTCACACCGGATTAGAGACTGACAGCGGCGCGGGGCGTTTGCCCGGCGCGCAAGGGGACCGGTGCGGCCATGGATATGATGCGGGAATACCACCCGGTGGATGCGGTGGAAGATGTGGCGGACGAGCGGGAATGGGCGTTCCAGCGCCATGGGATCGACGAAATTTCCATTCTGCAGAAGGGCACTTGGGCCGATTACAGCATGTCCTATTCCTGGATGGAGGACTTCGAGGCCCTTCACATCGCCTGCGCCTTTGACATGCGCGTGCCGCCTTTACGGGTGGCGGAGGCGCAAAAGCTGGTGGGGCAGATCAACGAGCAACTTCTGCTGGGTCATTTTGAACTGTGGGTGGAAGACGGCTCCGTCATGTTTCGTCATGCCCTGCCGCTCAATGGCGGAGCAATTGCGACGGAAGGGCAGATTGAGCACATGCAAGAAGCGGCCTTCACGGCTTGCGAACGCTATTATCAGGCGTTTCAATACGTGTTGTGGGCAGGGCAGTCGTCCGGCGAGGCGCTGGGCAACGTGCTGTTTGATACGGTGGGCCGGGCTTAGTATCTGGCTTGAGGAGGCGTCACATGGCAGATGATCTTGAACCCGTGGCCGGTGAGCCGACGCTTTGCCTCGTGGGGGCAGGTAATATGGGCGGGGCCCTGCTGGCCGGTTGGCTGGGGGCTGGCCGTGCGGCAGCCAATATCACGGTCATCGACCCCAATCCGCCGCAAGCCATGGTGCAATTGATTGAACAAAGCGGCGTGAACCATGCCACCACGGCGGATGGCGTGGCACGCCCCGATATTGTGATCGTCGCGGTGAAGCCGCAAATCATGGATAGCGTTTTGCCCTCTCTCGCGCCGCTTCTGGATAGCGACAATGTGCTGGTTTCTGTCGCCGCCGGTATCACCATGGAACGATTGGCCAAACCCTTTGATCCGGCGCCCCGCGTGGTGCGCACCATGCCCAATACGCCTTCCATGGTGGGGCGGGGCATAACAGTCTGCGTTGGCTCCGATAGGGTGTCTGACGAGCAAAAGGGCTGGATTTCCGACTTGATGAAAGCCGTGGGGGCGGTGGAATGGGTGGACGATGAAAGCCTCATGGATGCCGTCACCGGTGTCTCCGGCAGCGGCCCGGCTTATATTTTCCACATGGTGGAAGCCATGGCTCAGGCGGGGGAGGCGGCGGGTCTGCCGCCAGCATTGGCCCTGCGGTTGGCCCGGGCCACGGTGGAGGGGGGCGGGGAATTGCTCCATCGCTCCGATGATACGGCGGCACAATTGCGCGAGAATGTGACCTCGCCCAATGGCACGACGGCGGCGGCGCTGGCCGTGCTGATGGGGAAGGATGGTTTGCTCGATTTGATGACAAAAGCTGTGGCGGCGGCGGCCGATCGGTCCCGTGAATTGGCCAAAGAGTGAGGCAAGAGTGAGGAAGGAAGACGGAATGGCTGATACGATCAGTTTTGATGACTTCATGGCCGTGGACATCCGCATGGGCACCGTGGTCCACGCGGAGCCCTTCCCCGAGGCGCGAAAGCCCGCCATCAAAATGCATATCGATTTTGGGCCAGACATTGGCGAGAAAAAATCCTCCGCCCAGATCACCGTGCATTATACGCCGGAAGAGTTGATCGGACGGCAGGTGATGGCGGTGGTGAATTTCCCGCCCCGGCAGATTGGGCCTTTTATGTCGGAAGTGCTCACGCTGGGCTTTGCGGATGGGGATGGTGCCATCGTGCTGGCCGGGCCGGATAAGCCCGTGCCCAATGGCGAGCGGCTCATGTAGTTTTGCCGCGTTCTTCCATTTTTGCCGAGGCAAAACTGGTCACGACGATGGCGCCAAACAGAATGGTGCAGCCCGCGTAGCCCAGCACATCCAGTCGTTCGCCCAGCAAAATAGCCCCGCCCAGCGCGGCAAACAGAGCCTCTGAAGAAAGCAGGATCGCTGCGTCGGCGGCCTTGGTGTATTGCTGACAAAAAGCCATGATGGTGAAGGCCAGCGCGCCTGCAATGAAAGCTGCATAGGCGATTTCCGGCGCAGCGCGGGCTACGATGTCCAGCGCGAAGGCCGGTTCGTAGGACCAGTCGGCAGCTCTCACCAGAGCAAATCCCACCCATGAAAAGAGGCTCGCCACAGCAAATTGCATGGCCGCCAGCGTGGCGGGCAGGCGCATGGCGCCCACGGTGGCCCCCACAATAATGACATGGAGCGCGGCGAAGAAAGCCCCCACAATCATAACCCAGTCGCCCCAGGTGAGCCGACCCAGCCCGCCGCCGCCCAAAAGCCAGATGCCGAAAAAAGCCGTGGCGGCACATACCCAAATGAGCGTGGGCTGGGGTTGGCCCATGAACAGGCGGATGATGATGGGGGTGAGCACCACGTAAAGCCCGGTCAAAACCCCCGCATTGGTGACAGAAGTGGCCAAAAGGCCCACTTGCTGCATGGCCATGGCGGTGAAAAAGACGAGACCAACGATGATAAGGGAACGCCAATCCTTGCCCCGCAAGGCGGGCGTGGCACTATCGCGTTTGCCCAATTCCCAAAGGGCCAAGGGCATAAGCGCAAGTGCGGCCAGTGCAAAGCGCAGGCCCATGAAAAGAAACGGCCCGATGTCGTCCATGGCCTGCTCTTGAGCCACAAAGCCAAGACCCCAGACCAAACCGGCCACCAACATCAATAAATTGGCGCTTGTGCGGGTCATGGTCCTACGTCTTCAATTCAAAAAGGTTTGCGCACGGCAGATAACGTTTCATCGGACACTTTGTGAACGTGATTGAGTGGCATTTTGCCCGCCGATGGTGAAACCTGTCGCACAGTTCACCCGTAGCTGATAGCGTGAACTGAAAAATTGCCCCAACAAATGCCCCCAACTTTGGAGACACCCCAATGGCTTTGAATTTGAAACGCACCATCACTGCCACGCCCCTGATGCTGGCGCTTGGCATGGGTGCCTTGGCCGTCAACACGACGGCGCGCGCTGCCAGCGATAGCAGCACCTCCACCACTCCCACCTGTAAGGCTTCCATGGTGTGGGACAAACGCAAGCGCAAATGCGTGAAAGCGAAGTCCTCCAGTTTGAGCGATGACAATATTTACGAGGCCGCCCGCGATCTGGCCTATCACAACCGCCACGAGGAAGCGCTGACCCTGCTGGCCATGGCCGACAATAAAAGCGATCCCCGCATTCTTAACTATATGGGCTATTCTACCCGGAAGCTCGGCCGTATCGAAGAGGGTCTGACCTATTACCGTGCAGCGCTGAAGGCAGACCCAGACTACACGCTGGTGCGCGAGTATATGGGTGAAGCCTTCCTGCAGCTTGGCCAGGTGGACAAGGCGCGCGAGCAGCTTGCCGAAATTGAAAAGCGCTGCGGCACCGATTGCCGGGAATACGCCCTGCTGAAAACGGAAATTGACCGCTACGTAAAGTAGTCACGACCGCCATTGGCAAAAACCGCCCGTCCTTGCGCCGGGCGGTTTTTTTGTGCCCGGATAGAACCGGCTCAAATTTTGATAAAAAAAACCGGGCCCGCCCTAAGGTGGAACCCGGTTGAAAGAGTGACGATCTGGCTGGGAGGAGGATTGCCGACCGCCTTAAGCGCAAGGTTTGGCTTGGGAGGAGGAGTGCCTTGCCTTGCGTTGGAGTGAAGATGCCATTTTTGCTGCACTTGCACAAACGCCGGTTACGCATCCCTGCCATGCGCCAGTTGCATGGCTTGCGGACGAGTTGACGCATTTTCGCAAGGGTCTTGGGAAAAGCCTTTATTCGGCAATTACTGCCCAATTAAGCCCAAACCGCTCCAGATATTTACGAAGCCGGTCCGCATCGTTTTTGCTCGTTTTGGTTGCCCGGGAGGCGGCAAATAATGTGCGGCCGGCTGCGCTGAGGGATTTGCTGGATTGGCAGGTGCGGATGACGGCGGCCAGCTGAACCTTGTCAAAGGGGTCCAACGTTTGCGCATTGGCGTCCAGATAATGGCGTAGCAACCGATCATCTTCATCATCGCTGGCATTGGCCCATTGGTGGGTGAGAAAGTCGATCTCTTCATCCACCATGGCCCATGTGATGCGGGCGCGGGGGGCCAGGGTGCAGAGGCGTTGGAGAGAGGCCCCCAAATCGCGAAAATTGCCGGGCCAGAGCGTGGCCGGATCGGTGGCGAAGGAAAGGTAGTGCTGGAACGCATCGGCGTTGAAGCCCACCCGCCGCCCCAACGTTTTCTCCGCTTTGGCCAGTTCAAACTCGATATTGGGCTCGATATCCTCGCGGCGATGGCGCAGGGCCGGCAGGGTGAAGGTCCACAGGTTGAGGCGGGCGAACAGGTCGGCCCGGAATTTACCCTGCGCCACCAGACCGCTCAGGTCCCGGTTCGCCCCGGCGATCAACTGAAACTTGCTGGTGATTTCGTGGTCAGAGCCTAGCGGAAAAAATTGACCGCTTTCGATGGCGTGCAGGATCATGGCCTGTTCATCAAGGCCCAGTTCGTCGATTTCATCGAGAAACAGAACGCCACCATCAGCCTCCCGCAAAAGGCCGCGCCGGTCATGGGGCGCGCCGCCCATGGCACCCCGGCGGTGGCCAAACAGGGTGGACATGGCCCGCTCGCCCTTCAGCGTGGAGCAATTCACATGGACGAGACGGCCCTTCACCCGCCGGCGCTGGAGTTTGAGTTCGTAAATGCGCTCGGCTAAGGCCGATTTACCGGTTCCCGTTGCCCCCACCAATAGCAGTGGGGCATCCGTGGTGGTGGCCACCAATTCAATGCGTTCTATGAGACTGTTGAAGCCCGCATTGCGGGTGTTAATGCCGGATTTGAGGAGAGCGGTATATTCTTGCGTCACCTGATCGAAGCGCTGTTGCAGGGCATCGTAGCGGGACAGATCTAAATCAACGATGTTGATACGCCCTTCTGGCTCGGCGTCCGCCTGGTCGCGACCGGGCGGGGAGGTTTGCAACAGGCGAGCGGGAATGTGGCGGCTTTCGGTGAGCAAAAACCAGCAAATCTGCGCGACATGGGTGCCGGTGGTCAGGTGGACGTAATATTCCTCCCGCTCTTCGTCGAACCCGTAGGCGCGTGCAAAATCGAATAGAGCGCCATAGACCTCCTGGAAGTCCCATGGGTCGCGCAAGTCGATCTGGTGCAACAGCACTTCGGTGGCCGCCTGATTATCCTCGATCTCTCTTTTGACGGCTTGAGCCAGGCGGTTGAACCGCCAGTCAAAAATCAGCTCCAACCGCTCCACCGGAAAATCCACATGCTGGGTCAACGCAATGGAGGGCCGCCAGCGGCGCTTTTTGCCCGAGTCCAGCTGCGTGCCCAGAAAACCGATGACGACGTTTTTTCTCATGCTTATCTGTTAGGATATTTCCGTATTTGGTGAAATAAGAAATTTGAACGTGATATTTCTCAAATCCTATTTTCTTGAATTATTTCAATGGTTTGCCGATTTTTCATTTTTTCTTTGGGCTGATCCCGGTTTGGCGCATTCTGGGCGTGTCAAAAAAAGGAACAGACCAATGGCAAACAAATCCGTGTTTGCATCGCTTCGGGGCCGGAGGCTTGCGAAGGGCGATGCCCTCAATCTGGCAAGTGCTCCGGCCTCTCTCGCACCCTATTTACGGGGGGTTCGACAACGGGGCAGGGCTTATTACCCCGGCGCTATAAGCCGAGCGATATAGCTCTTCACTTCCCAGGGATTGGCTCAGTCCGGTTAGAGCGCCGCACTTGGAATGCGGAGGCCGGAGGTTCGAATCCTCCATCCCTGACCAATTCATTCGACCGTAGCTCAGTTGGTAGAGCGCCTCGCTGTTAACGAGGATGCCGCAGGTTCGAGTCCTGCCGGTCGAGCCAACGATATTCAAGAAAGAAAAACGAAGGACACGACGATGATGACCGATACAACGACGACGGATGCCCTCGACGGCACGATTTTGAAATCATGGGGCCATGAGCCCGGCCCGGCTTTTGGCGCTGCCCTGCGGGAGGGTCAGAAGGCGTTGGAAGAAGGCAAGACGCTGACGGACGCGCGCGCCATGCTGGAACCCTTCAAGCCAAAACCGCAAATTCCTCTGCGGGAGCACGGCGAGATCCCGTTCCACATCAATATCGAAGCGGAAAATGCGGACGAGGAAGCCAATATTCAGAATGTGAAAGCTCATATGACGGCCCTGATGCGCACGCCAACGGTGGAAGCCGGGGCTATCATGCCCGATGCCTGTCCTGCCGGGCCGCTGGGGACCATCCCGGTGGGTGGTGTGGCGGCAGCACGCAATGCCATCCACCCGGGTATGCACTCTGCGGATATCTGCTGCTCTGTGATGATCTCCAATCTGGGCAAAGTGAACCCGGAAACGGTGATGAATGCTGCCCATGCCGCAACCCATTTTGGGGCCGGCGGGCGCAGGCAGGGGCACCGGTTCACGGTGAGCCAGAAACTGGTGGATGCGTTTCGCGAAAACCGGTTTCTTTCCAACGCCAAAATCCAGCGCATGATGCACGAGCACATGGGCACGCAGGGCGACGGCAACCATTTCCTGTTTGTGGGCACGTCCCGCAAGACGGGGGAGACTTGCATCGTCACCCACCACGGCTCCCGCGGGCCGGGGGCGGCGCTCTACAAGCTGGGCATGGATGTGGCCAACCGGTTTCGCAAGAAATTGTCGCCGCAGACGCTGAAGCAGAATGCGTGGATTCCGGCCGACACAGAGGACGGTAAAGCCTATTGGGAAGCGCTCCAGCTGATCCGCAAATGGACCAAGGCCAACCACACGGGCATTCACCAGGCCACGGTGGAGGGCATGGGCGCTGAGCTGGTGGACCGCTACTGGAACGAGCACAACTTCGTGTTCAAGCGTGGCGACCTGTTCTACCACGGCAAGGGGGCGACCCCGGCCTGGGGAGACTACGCCGCCGATGCCACGGGGCTAACGCTCATTCCGCTCAACATGGCGGAGCCGGTGCTGGTGGTGAAGGGCAAAGATGCGTCCCACGCGCTGGGCTTCAGCCCGCACGGGGCGGGGCGCAACTACTCGCGCACCGAGCACAAGCGTCGCCACGCGGAGTTGACGCCGCAGGAGATGTTGAAACGGGAAACCGAGGGGCTGGATGTGCGGTTCTTCGAAAACAAGATCGACATTGCCGAACTGCCCTCCGGCTACAAAAACGCCGATTCCGTGGTGCGCCAGATCGACAAATACGGTCTGGCCGAGATCGAGGACTATATCGATCCCTACGGGTGCATCATGGCCGGGGACATCGAGCCCTTCTGGCTGAAGCGCAAGCGTGAAGGCAGAAAGGGGCGCCGGTAGGCACCAAAGGAACGTGAAGCGGGCGGCTGTCTTTGGATGGCCGCCCGTTTCGTTTCTAAAACTTCCACCTTTTCGCCTGTTCCAGCAGGAAGTCGCGGAAGGCGGCGAGGCGGGCGGAGTTTCGCAGCTCCGCCGAATAGGCAAAATAGGTGTCGAAACTGGGCACGTCGGTATTCGTCATGACGGTGACGAGATCATCCCCCTCATAAACCGTATAGTCCGGCAAAAGCGCGATGCCAGCGCCACGGCGCACGGCCCGTTGGATGGCGAGGATGGAGTTGATCTTCAGCGATGGCACACGGCTTTTTCCCGGCGGCATGCCGGCGGTGAGCAGCCAATTCAGGTCTGCCAGATAATTGGGCGCGTCTTCCCCCCACACCACGATGCGGTGGTTTTCCAGATCATCCAGCGTCTCTGGCGCGCCGAATTTTTCGATATATTTAGAGGACGCATAGACGTGGAAATGCACGGTGAAGAGGCGGCGCTGGATGAGATCCGCCTGTTGCGGCTGGCGCAGGCGGATGGCGCAGTCGGCCTCCCGCATGGTGAGGTCCCGCTCCGCATTGTCCAGCAGCAATTCAATTTGCATATCCGGATATTGATCAAGAAATTCGTGGACCCGGATGGCCAGCCAGGCGGACCCCAGCCCCACTGTGGTGGTCACCTTCAGCGGCCCCTCCGGCGCACCACGAAAATCCGTCAACGCGCTGTTCACCTGATGCAGCCGATCGGTCACATCCTCCGCCGCCCGATGCAGCATCTCCCCCTGCTCCGTCAGCTTCAACCCCCGCGCGTGGCGGTGAAACAGCGGCACCCCCACCTCGCTCTCCAAAGCCGAAATCTGCCGCGAAATGGCGGATTGAGAAAGGTTCAGTTGTTCGGAGGCGCGGGTGAACGAGCCAGCACTGGCCACTTTATAAAATATACGAAGGCGATCCCAATCCATGGGCATGGGGTGATTCCTCTTGGATGGGTGTTCGTTGTTTTGGACGGTGCACTCGGCAATATAAGACACGAGCGCACAATTCACCATGGTCGTGGCGCGTGGCCCTTCTAAGCCGCCTAACGGCACTTGCCGCTAATGTCCGAGTAACTTACAATCTTGAGTGACATGTTTTGAAGCACCTTCTTTGCTTATAACTTCATTTTCGAAATCATGCAGTCTTATCTGTATTAAATAAACGCGGTTGCCTTTCTAAATGCCCCTTCCTCTCGATACCCTCTTAATTGAGGACGATTTCACCAATGGTCTGCTGAGTAACGAAAATTGGACCTATCAAGTGGGTTCAGGCATCGGTTCCTCGGTTTATGAATCCGGCGGCGGGCTGATTGTTCAAACCGGATTGGGGATCAGCGACGACAGTGTTGCGCGTTACATTTTTGATGGCGCCGTCAATGGGCTTTATCTGGAATCACAGCATACATTCTCTCCGGGTAGTGACCCGGAAGAGTATATTGGCGGTATCCGGCTGAACATTGTGACCGCCGACGGATATGAAGCTACGTTTGATTGGTCGGTCAATAATTCTGATGACTATTTTTATGGTGGAGCCGGCTACGATTTTGGCCAAAACACCTTTGTCGGGCTGAATTTTGAATATGATGGCGTTGGACAATACATCACCTCAATGTTGTCCAGCGACTTCTACGATTTGCCATCGACCAGTCGTATCACCTTCGACGGGGCAGATGGATTTATTGCCATCGATTTGAACGGTGACGCGCTTTCCGATCATATGTTTGAAGATTTGCGGCTTGTCGGGGCAACGGTGGAGTCGGTTGATTTTTACGCGGAAGGTGAGGTTCAAGACCAATCTCAATTCATCGACCGCATTGTGGCCTATGGCAATGTGGGCGATACACCACCGCCTGACCCTGTTGAGACGGGTGTCACTGCCAGCCTGTTGGAACTCGCTCAATTTGCACGGGCGGCGTATCATTTAGGGTGGTGGGAGCCGCAGAGCACGGAGGCTTCAACGACCAGTCACCATACCAACAATGTGGTCTCCCAAGGCGCTGTTGATGAGTACGACGCTTTGATAGCTGCCGGTTGGGTGCCTTTAGATTACGCCGACTTGGGGCTGACGGATTACGAAGCCCAAGATCAAGAAGACTGGGACATCGTCGGCGGTGATGATGCCTATTTTATCCAAGGGTGGATTTCCGACACTTCAAGCGGTGGGTTTGTTTCTGATTTTCGCGACGGCATCTACACGCATTTCAATTCTGGCGCATTGGTTATGCAAAAGGGTGATGCGATTGTTTTGGCGATACGAGGGACAAACGACGGCGCGGTTTCAACTTTACCATTTGATGGAGTGAGCGGTGTTGATACTTACGATCGAGATGATTGGGACGACAAAAGTGAGTACTATGATCACTTAGGCCCGCTCTTTGAAAAACTCGACGAGTATGCGCAAGCAAATAACATAAGCACTGTGTATGTGACCGGACACAGCCTCGGCGCGGGTGTTGTAGAAAAGTATATGGAAAATCGTGAGAAAGATGCTTTTAATGCGTCTGGCGCACCGTTGAATTATGAAGCAACGATTTTCGCCTCTCCGGGCTACGGTTCAGCGCCGGTCGATGATCCACGCATCACGATGTTTTTCAATGAAAACGACGCCATCAAGAGCGTGTCGTCCTCATTGAACAGTGTTCCCACGCCCATCGATATCGTGTTCCCGGAAATTATAAAGGGGCAATTTGAGCACGATAGCGGCACACAACATTCGATGGCTCTCTATCTGGAAGTTTTGAAGCAAATCGATGCGGATGGTGGAGGGACACCCGCGTTTATTTCACAGGGTGTGGCGATTGATGACTTTGATAGAATTATCACTGATTACACAGATGTGAACCCTGCAAGTGACACCGACAATGAGTTCTGGATTGGTTTTGGTCCAAATGCTTTGAACGGAACAGATTATTTCGATGAAATACTTGTAGGTGGAGATGGCATAGACACACTGGATGGTCGCGGTGGCGACGATGTGCTTTTGGGCGGTCAGGACAGAGATTACCTTTACGGCGGAGCTGACAACGATTGGTTGAATGGCGGCGAGGGTTGGGATTTTTATTCTGGCGGCAGTGGGTTCGACACTATCGACCTGTCCCATCTCTACTCCTATGACATGAGCCTGCGGCAGTTATATGGGCAAAACTGGATTGAGATTGTCCAACTCTCCGGCTCTGAATTCATGTATGACGATGTGGAGATGTTTATCTTCGACGATGGCGCCCGCTCGACAGATGAATTCAAGGTCGTGATCCATAACGGGGCTGGATATGTGCTGGATTGGCATCTGGGCTGGACGGCCACGTGGTTTAACGACGGTTGGGAATATGGCTGGCATTTCGGCTGGGCCAATGGTTGGCATGTGGGTTGGCACTTTGGCTGGCACGTCACATCCTCAGGCTGGGACAAAGGATGGAATGTTGGATGGAATGTGGGGTGGCACCAAGGCTGGTCAGTGGGGTGGTATAACGAAGGCTGGCAGTACGGTTGGACAGTCGCGTGGTATTACGGTTGGGCAGCGGAAGCCGGCCTAAAGGATGGTTCGGATGGAACTGGCCTATAGAGGGTTAGCAGAGTATCTCCTTAATACCCCGACCGTATTTCCTTCGCCTCCCCATCCTCCATCTCGGCCAAAAACCGTTCCGCCTCCAGCGCGGCCATGCAGCCCATTCCTGCTGCGGTGACAGCTTGGCGGTAGATGTCGTCCGTCACGTCGCCGGCGGCGTAGATGCCGGGGATTTCGGTGGCGGTGCTGTCGGGGGCGGTCCAGAGGTAGCCGGAGTCTTTCAGTTTCATCTGGTCTTTGAACAGGTCTACGGCGGGGGCGTGGCCGATGGCGATGAAGATGCCGTCCACGTCTACAGTCGTGGTGTCGCCGGTCTTGCGGTTTTTGAGGGTGGCGGACTGGACGGATTTGATGAGGCCATCGGTGCCGTTCACCTCCACGAGTTCGCTGTCCCAGACGATCTCCACATTGTCCTTTTTGAACAGGCGGTCCTGCAGGATTTTTTCGGCACGGAATTCATCGCGCCGGTGGATGACGGTCACTTTGGCGGCTAGCCCCGCCAGATAGAGCGCTTCTTCCACGGCGGTGTTGCCGCCGCCCACCACAATGACGTGTTTGCCCTTGTAGAAAAACCCGTCGCAGGTGGCGCAGGCGGAGACGCCGAAGCCCATATATTTTTCTTCCGATTCCAGCCCCAGCCATTTTGCCTGGGCACCGGTGCAGATAGCGACGCTGTCGGCCGTATAGGTGTCGCCGCTTTCGGTTTCGAAATGGAAGGGGCGGGCGGAAAGGTCTGCTTTGGTCACGATGTCGGTGGCGAATGTGGTGCCCACGTTTTTAGCCTGTTCCAGCATTTGCTCCATCATCCATGGGCCTTGCACGGGGTCGGCATAGCCGGGGTAGTTTTCCACCTCGGTGGTGATGGTGAGTTGCCCGCCCTGTTGGGGGCCGGCCAGCAAGATGGGGTTGAGCATGGCGCGAGCGGCATAGATAGCGGCGGAATAGCCGGCGGGGCCGGAGCCGATGATAAGGAATTTCGTGTGGTGGTTGGCCATGGGTCTAAGCCCTTTGTGGTCTGTGTACTGGACTCAAAATGCGGTGGCGTTTGGCCAAGTTCAAGGCGGCCAAAAGGGCTGCCCCCAACAAGTTTAAGTGTTGAGGAGTTGTTGCACAGCAACGGCAATTTCCGGCGTGGCGTCTAGCGCGGAGGCGGGCTTATCCACCAGCGGCGTTTGCAGGGGCTGGATGTGCCCGCGCCGTTCCAGCGCATCCAAAAAGCGGGTGAGTTTTTTGGCTAAGCCCGGCGGGCGAAAGACGTGGACGGGGCGGGGGGTGGCCAAGGCTTCGGAAACCATATTGTGGCTATCGCCGGTGACAATGAGATGATCGCTGGCGGCGAGAATTTGACCGTAAGGGTTTTCGCCCGACTGCCCATCCCACAGCCACACATCGTGGTTCTGCAAAGTCTCCTGCACCGTGCTTATGAGCGCGCTAGGTGTGCGCCGGGAGGCGGTGATGAGGATTTTCGCCTCATCTGGCAAGGCCGTGAGGCGGGCGGCGAATTGCTCAACGAGCGTGGGCGTCCACCGCACGGATTTGGAATTGCCACCCAGCACGATGCCGATGACAGGTCGATTGGCCAAGTTGAAGCGCGCGTGGGCAGCGGCTTTGTCCCGCGCCAAGCCTTCTGGCGTGAAGGGGTGGGGGGCGGTGAGCGTGGTGACGATGGTCTTGCCGTTGATGGCCAGTCCGTCATGCTCCGGTGCCCAGATGAGGTCCGCCATGCCTCGGCCCATGCGGCGTGGGTCCTTAAGGAACGCGATTTTCGTTTTGGGCCAATGCACTCGCAGGGCCGAGAGATAGGGCAGGGTGCGCCGCCCTGATGCGATGACGAGATGAGGGTAAGGGGGCGCGATGGGCGAAGCCGGGTTTTCCGGCTTCTCGCTGCCTGACAAAGGCATGAAGGGGAGCGGCAGCGCTGTGAGCCGCCCGGGCTTCACCAAACGCTCTTCCACAACCACATTGTTAAGCCATGCGGCTACGCCGCGGCATTGTTGAAGATCGCCCGCCTTGCCGTCGGTGAGCAGCCAGACTGAGTGGGTCACTTTACAAACTTAGGGTAGCGGAATTTCTGCCGCTGTGGGCACGCTGAAGCCCTTTTTCACCGCCGGGCGCTTGGCGATAGTGTGATACCAGCGTTTGATGTTGGGCAGGGTTTCCATGTCGATCTTCTGCCATTCCCAGCGCGCTGCCCAGGGCCAGATGGCCATATCCGCGATGGAATATTCCCCTGCCACGAATTCATTGTCTTCCAGCTGTTTGTCCAAAACGCCGTAGAGACGCTTGGCCTCTTCACCATAGCGCTGCTCGGCATAGTCGGACTTGCCGGGGTTGAAATGCAAAAAGTGGTTGGCCTGGCCCAGCATAGGGCCGTAGCCACCCATTTGCCAAAACAGCCATTCCAGCGCCTGCCAGTGGCGGGTAGGGTCTTTGGGCAGAAACTGGCCGGTTTTAGTGGCCAGATAGTAGAGGATTGCCCCGCTTTCCATCATGGAGACGCCGGTTTCCCGGTCTACAATGGCGGGGATTTTGTTGTTGGGCGAAATCTTCAAAAAGTCCGGTGCAAATTGCTCGTCCTTGGTGATGTTGATGGTGTGGACTTCATAATCCAGCCCCATCTCCTCCAGCGCGATGGAGACCTTTTTGCCGTTGGGTGTGCCGAAAGTGTATAGGTCGATCATGGGAGTTCACCGGTTTGGGACGAGCGTTTCGCCTCAAATATACTGCACTTTGATAATTTCGTAAGAGCGCGCGCCGCCGGGGGCGGCCACTTCCACCACGTCACCCTCTTCTTTGCCGATCAGGGCGCGGGAGATGGGGGACGAAATGGAAATTTTGCCGGATGCCACATCGGCTTCCTGGTCGCCGACGATCTGGTAGTGCTTTTCTTCTTCCGTTTCTTCGTCGATCAGCCGCACGGTGGCACCAAATTTGATGGTGTCCCCGGCAATTTTGGCAATGTCGATCACTTCAGCGCGGGTGATCACGTCTTCCAATTCCATAATGCGGCCCTCGTTGAGGCTCTGCTGTTCCTTGGCGGCGTGATACTCGGCGTTTTCCGACAGGTCACCGTGCTCACGGGCTTCGGAAATGGCGCTGACGATGCGGGGCCGGTCTTCAGACTGGCGGCGCTTCAACTCAGCTTCCAGCGCGGCATAACCGGTGGGTGTCATGGGCACTTTTTCCATGGGGAGCGCCTCCTTCTTCAATAATAATTCTGTGCCGTCCGCCGGGCGGGCCCGGAAGGTTCAGGACGGTTGGTTTTTTCGGGAACAGGGCGGAGAACGCCTTCGGTCTTCCGCCAGTCTTCATCTCAACTATATGGGGCGTCTCTTGAAAGGGTCAAGATGGCGCAGGTGATTGGGTGAGGGCCGTGAACTTGCGCAGGGAGATATTGCTGCCGCAGGCGATGATGGCCACCCGTTTGCCCGCAAGCTCGTCGCGCAAGGGGCCGGTGAGGGCGGCAAAGGTGGCGGCACAGGCGGGTTCTGCGATGATTTTGAGGGCATCGTAGAGGGCCTGCATGGCGGGGGGAAAGGCATCTTCCGGCAGGCGCACCACCGATTTCACCAGTTGGCGGTTGATGGCGAAACTGTGCCCCAGCGCCATAGGCGCGCCGAGACTGTCCGCCATGGTCGCCACCTTTTCCAGCGCCACGGGTTCACCGGCATTGAACGAGCGGTGGGTGGCATCTGCGCCCTCCGGCTCTACACCATAAATGGTGCAATCTGGGGCCAGGTGGTGGAAGGCGCTGGCCATGCCGGACATGAGGCCCCCGCCGCCAATGGGGATGATGGCGGCGTCTACCCGGCCCCACCGGGCCAGCGCCGCGCTGGCCAGTTCGTGGCCACAGGTGGCAGCCCCCAGCGTCATGAACGGGCTTTCGAACGGGTGGAGCATCGTTCGGCCTTCCTGTTGGCGCAGCCGCTCCACTTCTTCAAAGGCCTCTTTCACATTGTCCGCCAGCACCACTTCTGCCCCCAGTGCCTTGCAGCCCTCCACGCGGATGGCATCGGCGGTTTTGGGCATGACAACTTTGGCAGTTAGTCCCGCCTGTCGCGCACCCCAGGAAACGGCGAGGGCATGGTTGCCAGCGGAAACGGCGGTGACGCCAGCGCGGCGTTGAGCTTCGTCCATGGCATTAATGGCCAGCAACACGCCGCGGGATTTGAAGGACCCGGCCTGCTGAAACAACTCCATTTTCATCAGCACGTGTGCATCTGCGGGCAGGTGAGGGCGCAGGCGGTCGTTGGTGAGGGGTAGCGACGGCGTGGTGACGATGCGTCCGGTCAGCTGGTGGGCGGCTTCGGCAATTTCAGCGAGCGATGGAATGGAGGGCATGGGTGAATTTCGATGGCGGTTGGTTGCAGCAGCAAAAGAGTGCTGCGGGGTCAGAGTCAACAAAACATTGCCCATTAGGAGAACAGTAACCTTAACCCCCTAGCGTTTAGTCCAGACCTGTAACGGGATGTTTGTTATGAAAACCACTTTGCGCCCCCTTGCCGTGTGCCTTATTGCCGGTATCGCCTTTCCCGCCACCGCTGCCGATATGCTGGTGGATCCGCCCGTCATGCCCGCTCCGGTTCCAGAGCCCGCCAAGTCCGGCTATGGGTCCGGCTATGTGGAGGGCAGTTTTGAAATTCATTCCGGCCGGGATGGTAAAAAGGACGAAGACCGCTGGTCCCTGCGTGGCACCCATTCGGTCAACTTCGCCAAAGACCTGAACGTGCAGGTGGATGTGGCCTATCGCAAGGTGGATGGCTGCTGCGCCGACGACAGCACATTCTCCGGCACGCTGCACCTGTTCAAGCGCGACCCCGGTCGCTTTGCCATTGGTGCATGGGGGCATTTGGCACAGAACGAAGATGCCATTGGCAAGCAGAGCGATCTGCTTGCGGGCGGGCTGGAGGCGGCCGCTTTCATGGGTGAAATCAGCATTTTGGGCCATATCGGCCTTGGTGTGAACGAGACCGACACCACCGAGCAGGACGTGACCATTGGCGGGCTGGAAGGGCGCTACTACGCCACTGACAATGTCCGCTTTGATGCCAAATTGAACATGGACCACACCCAGCTGAGCAAGTTGGCGGAACATACGTCCACCCATTTCGCCCTACAGGCCAATTGGCGCATGGATCAGGCACCCGTTTCCTTGTTTGCTGGCTATCGCTACGAGCACGAGCATCTTGACATCGAAGGGGCCAATCTGGACCCGACGGGTGCGGACGTTATTTATGTGGGGGCCCGGTTCCACTGGGGCTCGGAAAGCTTGAAGCATGAAGAGCGCCATGGTGCCCTGTGGCAGACCAATGGGGCGGTGGGCGACTAGGCGACCCTACGTAAAACCAAGCATAAAGAAGCCCGCCATGCACGAAGCATGGCGGGCTTCTTGCTTTAGGAGTCTGGCTTATTCAGCCGGTGCAGCAGCCACCGTGGTGGGCATGCCTTCGGCCTCGCGGCGGCCATCATTGTAGATGGCTTTCACAAGGGCAGCGCATTGCAGCACCATGACCACCGAGAAGGGCAAGGCCCCAATCACCATGGCCGTCTGAATGGCCTTAAGGCCACCCACCAGCAGCAAAGCTGCCACCACGGCCCCCAGCGCCACACCCCAAAACAGGATATGGGGGCGGGCTTTCGGGCCTTCATCGCCGGCGGCGTTGATGGTGTTGACGATGAGCACGGCGGAGTCCGCTGTGGTGACCAGATAGGTCATCAGCAGCACCACGATCATCATGGACATGGCCCAGGCCAGGAAGGTGGAGATGGGTGCCAGCATGTAATTGGTCATGGCGAAGATTTTGTCGCCATCGGGCGCGGCAAAGATTTCACCGTCCTTGACCGATTCAATGGCACCGGAAGCCACCTGACCCATGGTCAGATCAATGGCCGTGCCACCTGCCCATGTGAACCAAACAAAGCACATGAGGGATGGCACGATCATGGCACCCAACACGAACTCACGGATGGTGCGGCCTTTGGAAATGCGGGCCAGGAACAGGCCCACAAAGGGGGCAAAGGCAATCCACCAGGCCCAGTAGAACACGGACCAGCCACCTTGCCAGCCTTCCAGTTTGGAGGCCACGGAGCCTTCCACGCCATCACCGGACCAAACCACAAAACTCATGGCAGGCAGGGCGATCAGATAGTCCCACACGCCCAGGAACAGGGCTTGCAGACCAAAGAACGTGGAGCCGAACAACAGGAAGAAGCCCAGCAATGCAATGGACAAGACCATGTTGATGTTGGACAGCCATTTAATGCCTTTGCCCACGCCGGAAAGCGCCGACAGGGTGGAAGCCGCCATGATGATGACGATGGCCACAATGATGCCGGTGGAGTTGGCCGTGCCCGCCTCATTGGTGAGACCGCCAATGCCGATACGGGTGAGGCCGGAAACAAACTGTTCCACACCAAAGCCCAGCGTTTGGGCAACACCCAAAATGGTGGCCACCACGGCCACGATATCCACCACGTGACCGATGGAACCGGAAAGCTTTTCACCGAAAATGGGGGTGAGGGACGAACGCATGGTCAGCGGCAGGCCGCGGCGGTAGCTGAAGAAGCCCAGCGCCAGACCGGCAATAGCATAACAGGCCCAAGCGCCCAGACCCCAGTGCAGGAAGGACCATTTATAGGCCATGCGCACATTGTCTTCGGTGCCGCCATTGGTGAGGCCCATGATGACTTCCGGGTTGTTTTGGAAGTGATAGACGGGTTCGGCCACGGCCCAGGTCAACATGCCAACGCCGATACCGGCACCAAACATCATGGAGAACCAGGAGAAATTGGAAAATTCCGGCACTTCGCCGGGCAGGCCCAATTTTAACCGACCTGCCGTGGGCCAGATGGCCAGTGCGATACACACGAGAACGAAAAGCGTCACCGTCCAGATATACCACGCCCCGAAGGACGACAGGATGAATTTGTTGATCCCGTTCAGCACCGCACCGGATTGCTCCGGAAAGGCGATGGCCCAGATGACGAGGCCAAGGATCAGTAGTTTCGACGTGATTGTCACTTTCTGACTGAAGCCCCGATAGAAACCGCTGTCGGCGGTCTGGATCGGCAACTCAGTCAGTGCTGGTTGCATAGACATGGTTTTCTCCCTCTAAAGTCGTAATTCCAACAGCCTATGGACTGAATGTCGCACTGTCGAGGGTTGGGAGAAAGTTAATGAAAAGTTTCTTTGTATAATTAACAGATGGTAACTCCCTGAAATCGTTCAGGCAGCCGTGAAATAATCCTGCAAGGGGGTCACCGTCAGCGGCTCATCCAACATGGCCTTGATGGCCAGCGCCGCAGCGTTGCAGCCGGAGGCGGTGGTGTAATAGGGCACTTTGTTGAGCAGCGCAGCCTCCCGCAGGGAGCGGCTGTCGGAGCGGGCCTGCTGGCCTTCCGTCGTGTTGAACACCAGATCAATCTGCCGGTTGCGGATGGCGTCTTCGATGTGGGGGCGGCCCTCCAGCACTTTGTTGATGCGCGTGCACGCCACCCCATTTTCTTCGAGAAACCGCTGGGTGCCGCGGGTTGCGACCAGCGAGAAGCCGCATTCGGCCAGCAATTTGGCGCCGTCCAGAATGCGCGCCTTGTCGTCGCCTTTGACGGAAATAAACACGGTGCCGGAAAGGGGCAGCCTGTTGGATGCGCCCAGCTGCGCCTTGGCAAAGGCGACGGGGAAGGACGTGTCCAGCCCCATGACCTCGCCGGTGGAGCGCATTTCCGGCCCCAGCAGGGTGTCCGTGCCGGGGAAGCGGGCGAAGGGGAAGACGGCTTCTTTCACCGCAATGTGCTGCAAATCCTCGCGGCTTGGCGGGTTGGGCAGAAGGTCTGCCAGTTTTTCGCCAGCCATGAGACGGGCCGCGATGCGCGCGATGGGCTGGCCGATGGTTTTGGCCACGAAGGGCACGGTGCGGGAGGCGCGGGGGTTCACTTCCAACACGTAGATTTCGTCATCCTTGATGGCGAATTGCACATTCATCAGCCCCACCACGCCCAGCGCCAGCGCCATGTCGGCGGTCTGTTTTTCCAGCCGCGCCAGCATGGCTTCATCCAGCGAATGGGTGGGCAGGGAGCAGGCGGAATCGCCGGAATGGATGCCGGCTTCTTCAATGTGTTCCATGATGCCGGAGACGAATGTGTCTGTGCCGTCGCACAGGCAGTCCACATCCACCTCAATGGCGTTGGTGAGATAGCTGTCGATCAAAACGGGCGTGTCGCCTGAAACCACCACGGCCTCGTTGATGTAGCGCTCAAAGCCCGCATCATCGCGCACAATTTCCATGGCCCGCCCGCCCAGCACATAGGATGGGCGGATGACGACGGGGTAGCCCACCTCTTTGACGATGGTGCGGGCCTCGTACACCGAGCGGGCGATGCCGTTGACGGGCTGTTTTAAGTCCAAATCTTGGAGGAATTTCTGGAAGCGGTCGCGGTCTTCCGCCAAGTCGATCTTGTCCGGCGATGTGCCGAGGATGGGCACACCCGCCTCTTCCAGGGCGTTGGCGAGGCCCAGGGGCGTTTGTCCGCCAAATTGGACGATGACCCCGGCGAAATCCCCTCTGGCCTGTTCGGCACGGATGATCTCCAGCACGTCTTCCGCCGTGAGCGGCTCGAAATAAAGGCGGTCGGAAGTGTCGTAGTCTGTGGAGACCGTCTCCGGGTTGCAGTTCACCATGATGGATTCGAGTTCCATATCGGCCAGCGCAAAGGCAGCGTGGCAGCAGCAATAGTCAAACTCGATGCCCTGGCCGATGCGGTTGGGACCACCGCCCAGGATCATGACTTTTTTGCGGTCGGAAATACCGGTCTCGGTTTCCAACTTACCCGCGAACGGCAATTCGTAAGTGGAATACATGTAAGCCGTGGGGGAAGCGAATTCCGCCGCGCAGGTGTCGATGCGCTTGTAGACGGGGTGCACGTCCAGCTTGGCGCGGTGATCGGCCACGTCCTGCCGTGTCTTTTCACTCAACGTGGCGAGGCGCGCGTCGGAAAAGCCCATGGATTTGAGCATCCGCATATTGGCGGCATCATCGGGTAGGCCATGGGCGCGCACCCGCGCCTCCATCGCAACGATTTCCGCCATTTGTTCCAAAAACCACGGGTCAATTTTGCAATAATCATGGATCTCAGTCAGCGGCATTCCCACCCGCATGGCTTGGGCCACTTTGAGCAGGCGGTCCGGTTTGGGCGTGCCGAGGGCGGCGCGCAGGGCGTTGCGGTTTTCCTTCCGCATCTGTTCCGTCTCCGCCTTGTGATCGTAATTGTCGATCCAGATGTCATCGAGGCCGGTCAGGCCCGTCTCCAACCCGCGCAGGGCTTTTTGCAACGATTCCGCGAAGGTGCGCCCGATGGCCATGACCTCGCCCACGGATTTCATGGAGGTGGTGAGCGTGTCGGAGGCGGCGGAAAATTTCTCAAACGCGAAGCGTGGGATTTTGGTGACCACGTAGTCGATGGACGGTTCAAACGAGGCGGGGGTGGCGCCCCCCGTAATGTCGTTGTCCAACTCGTCCAGTGTATAGCCCACGGCCAGCCGTGCCGCGACTTTGGCGATGGGGAAGCCAGTGGCCTTGGAAGCCAGGGCAGAAGAGCGGGACACGCGGGGGTTCATTTCGATGACCACCAGTTCCCCGTCCGCCGGGTTCACCGCAAATTGCACATTGGACCCGCCGGTCTCCACGCCGATCTCCCGCAGTACCGCGATAGAGGCGTTGCGCATGATTTGATATTCTTTGTCCGTCAGCGTGAGCGCGGGGGCCACGGTTATGGAGTCTCCGGTGTGGACGCCCATGGGGTCCACATTTTCGATGGAGCAGATGATGATGCAGTTGTCGGCGCGGTCCCGCACCACTTCCATCTCATATTCTTTCCAGCCCAGAACGGACTGTTCCACCAGCACTTCATTGGTGGGGGAGGCTTCCACGCCGGAAAGGACGATTTCGTAGAGTTCTTCCAGCGTGTAGGCGATGCCGCCGCCCTGGCCGCCCATGGTGAAGGACGGGCGGATGATGGCGGGGAGGCCGGAAATTTGGTAGGCATCCAGCGCCTGCATTTGCGCGGTGAGACGGTGGCGCTCCCGGCGGTATTGCTCACCCTCGTCCCATTGTTTGGACAGGCGGTCGAATTTTTCCGGATTGGAGACGGGGGTGACGCCGCCGAAATGGGCTTCGCGCTCGGCCTCAAATTCTTTCTTGAGATCGGAGGTGTTCACAAAAGACGAGGCGGGCGTTTTCAGCCCAATCTTTTTCATGGCTGTGCGGAAAAGGTCCCGGTCTTCGGCCTTGTCGATGGCGGCGGCGTCGGCGCCGATCATCTCCACGTCGTATTCGTCCAAAACGCCCATGGATTTCAGCGAAAGGGCCGTGTTCAGTGCCGTTTGCCCGCCCATGGTGGGCAGCAGAACCAGTTTCTTGTCCGGGTGGCGCTCCCGCTCCTGTTTGATGATATTGGCCACCATGTCCGGGGTAATGGGCTCGATATAGGTGGCATCGGCCAGTTCCGGGTCCGTCATGATGGTGGCGGGGTTGGAGTTCACCAAAACGATGCGGTAGCCCTCCGCCCGCAGCGCCTTGCACGCCTGGGTGCCGGAATAGTCAAACTCGCACGCCTGGCCGATGACGATGGGGCCAGCCCCGATGATGAGGATGGTTTCGATGTCATCTCTTTTGGGCATGGGGATACCTTTAGCGCGGCCACAATTATGCGCTGCGCGGAGGGCGGCAGGGCGTGTGCGACCAAAATGTTCTTGCTAAGGGGTCTCTATAGGCAAAGGCCTGCACGGGTGTAACCCCCAAGCCGCCGTTTCCACCCCCAAAAAAAGGTGGAAATATCGCGTTCTAAACCGTCTTGGCCACAGTCTGGACGCGATTGTCAGGTGAAAACTGTAATGTTATAACAAAACTGCAATTCACCGTCCAAAGGATACCCCAAAGAATGCCCCATACCGTGACAAGACTCGCCGCCGCCCTTGCCTTCGGTGCCGCCGTTTTTGCTGCACCCGCCTTTGCCGGTGACGATCACAAACACGACCATGACCATGATCACAACCACAGCAAGGAAGAATCCCGTCAGTTGGACGCCCATGTCCACGGGGTGAGCACGCTGAAAGTGGCACAGGATGGCAACAAATTTGCCTTTGAACTGGAAAGCCCCGCCGACGACATTGTGGGTTTTGAGCGCAAGCCCAAAACGGACGCTGAGAAAGCCGCCGTGCAAAAGGCCGTGGCCATGATGGGCAAGCCCAAAGATCTGTTCACGCCTCCCGCCGCCGCCGCCTGTGAGGCCATGGATGTGGATGCCGAATTGCACGTGCACGGCGATCATGCGGGTTTTGAAGCCAAGTGGGTTTATCAATGCGCCAATGCCAGCGCCATGACGGGCATGACCACCACGTTCTTCAAAAACTTTCCCAAGGCGGAGGAGATTGATGTGGAAGCCGTACTGGCCGGCGGTGCCATGGCGGCGGAATTGACGGCGAGCAGCCCGACGGTCACTTTCGGGCAGTAGTCAACCACACCAGCGTTTTGTGATTTGAACGCAAAAGCCCAACACGCCACGCAGGCCGAGCCTGCAAAGAACGCCATCGCCCTGTCCAACGTCCATTTTAGCTGGACAGGGCGTGATGAAGACTTCGCGCTCACCGTGCCCGCCTTTGACGTGGCGCGCGGCGAGCGCGTTTGTTTGGTGGGGCCCTCGGGGGGCGGCAAGTCCACCTTGCTGGGTCTGGTTTGCGGATCTCTTGTGCCGCAACGGGGGGACGTGGCCGTGATGGGGGAGACCATCAGCGCCATGGGCGGCGCGGCGCGAGACCGGTTTCGCAGCGAGAAAATTGGGCTGATTTTCCAACAATTCAACCTGCTGCCCTATCTGAGCGTTCTGGACAATGTTCTGCTTCCCCTGCGTTTTTCCAAGACAAGGCGGGAAGCGGCGGGGGCTGACGGCCCCGTGCAACGGGAAACCGCCAAGGATGTTTGTGAGCGGTTGGGCATTGGCGGTGAGTTTTTGCGCCGCAAGGCAGCGCTCCTTTCCGTGGGCCAGCAGCAGCGCGTGGCGGCGGCACGGGCCTTTTTGGGCGCGCCGCCCCTGATCGTGGCGGATGAACCCACCTCCGCACTGGATGCGGACCGGCGGGCGGTGTTCATGGATATGCTGCTGGAACAGGCCAGCGAGACGGGGGCGACGCTCCTGGTGGTGAGCCATGATGAGGCCCTGGCGGGGCGTTTTGACCGGGTTGTCTCCATGGACACGTGGGGCGTTGCGCCATGATTGTCCTGAAACTGGCCTGGGAGAGTTTGAAAAATCGCTGGCTCACGGCGGGCCTTACGGTGCTGGCCATCGCCATTTCCGTTTTCCTCGTTTTAGGCGTCGAGAAGGTGCGCGAGGGCGTGCGGGCCGGGTTCATCAACACCATTTCCGGGACGGACCTGATTGTGGGCGCGCGCACGGGGGATGTGCAGCTTTTGCTCTATTCCGTGTTTCGCATGGGGGATGCCACCGCCAACATTACCTGGGAGACCGTGGAAGATATTTCTGCCCACCGGGCCGTGGCTTGGACCGTTCCCATCGCGTTGGGCGACAGCCATCGCGGCTTTCGCGTCATGGGCACGAGCGCTGAGTATTTCACCCGATACCGCTATCGTCGCGATGTGCCGCTGTCGTTTGCCACGGGGCAGGCCTTTGAGGATTTGTTTGATACCGTGGTGGGCAGTGAAGTGGCTGCGCGCTTTAATTATAAAGTGGGCGACAAGATCATCGTGGCCCACGGGGCCGGGCGGGTGGCGCTTGGGGCATTGCACGACGACAAGCCATTCACCATCAGCGGGGTGCTGGCCCCCACGGGCACGCCGGTGGACCGCACGGTGCATGTTTCCATGGAAGCCATCGAGGCCATCCATTTGGGGTGGGACCAGGGCCGCGCGCCCCGGGGCGATGATGTGGTGTCGGAAGAAGAAGCCCGGGCGGCGGACTTGTCGCCTAAATCGGCCACGGCGCTCATGGTGGGCCTGCGAACGCCCATGGCGACGTTTGCCCTCCAGCGTTTTGTGAACACCTACCGGGCCGAACCCCTTACGGCCATCATTCCCGGTGTGGCCTTTGGGCGTCTTTGGTCCCTGTTGTCCAACGTGGAAAAAGCGCTGTTCGGCATTTCTGCCATGGTGGTGGTGACGGCCTTTCTGGGCATGGTCATTTCCATCCTCGGCAGTTTGAACGAAAGACGCCGGGAAATGGCCATTCTGCGTTCGCTCGGCGCGCGGCCCTGGCAGGTGCTGGCCCTATTCGTAATGGAGGCCGCGCTCTTGGCCGTGGTCGGAGCGCTGATCGGGGCGGCCTCGGTTTACGCAGCCCTGTTCCTTTTTCGTGACGTCATCGAAACGGCCACCGGGTTGTACATGACCCTCACCTGGCCCGATGCCGGTGATCTCACACTTTTGATCGCAATTGTCGCAGGAGGCATCGTGGCTGGCCTTGTTCCTGCCATTCGGGCCTATACATTGTCGCTATCGGACGGGTTGCTCGTTCGGTCTTGACCCTTTGGAGAAACCCATGCGCCGCCGCACCTTTCTCACCTCCGCCTCCGCCCTTGTTCTTGCCGCCACGCTGCCTGCCCGGGCGGCAATCGAAATTACGTGGGACGATTTGGTCCCCCCGGAGGGCCTTGGCAAAAAGATGGACCGGACCGCGGCGCAACAGGTGGACAGTGCCATTGGCTTGAATGAATTTGACGGCAATGCGGAAGATCTGGAACTGTTTTTGCAAGACGTGCGGGCCATGCGGGAGTTTCAACCCGAAGGGGATGAGATAAACGTCATTCTGCATGGAACGGAGATTAAACTGGCGGGCTACGTCACCCCCGTGGGTTTTGACGAAGAAAGCATCACCGAATTTCTTTTTGTGCCCTATATGGGGGCCTGCATTCACGTGCCGCCGCCGGCTCCGAACCAGATTATCTATGCAAAAGACGTCAAGGGCCTGAAATTGGAGCAGATGTATGATCCGGTCTATTTGACCGGCACGCTGACGGCCAAAGCGGTCAAGACTATGGTGGCTGATATTGGCTATTCACTGGAAGGGGGCACGGTTACCCCCTACGACGACTGGTAAACCTTTACGCCCTCCCGCTCTTTCCCTTACCATAGAGGTGCGCGTTCCGATCCTGGTTTTGTGGACGCTGAGAGGGAGAATTTGCCATGCGCTGGCGCGGTCGTCGTGAAAGTTCCAATATTGAAGATGTGCGCGGTGGCGGCGGTGCTTCCGGCGGCGGCTTTGGTCGCGGCGGCGGTTTTCGCATCCCGCGCAACAATGGCGGGCGCGGGCGGATCAGACGGGCCTCCGGCGGCGGTTTTGGAACCATCATTCTTCTTGTCGTCGCGTTTTTCCTGCTGCGGGCTTGTGGCATCAACCCGCTTGATATGCTGGCCGGTGGAGGCGGCAATATTGCGCCACAGGGCAGTGGTCAGACTACGCAGGTCAGAGATCCCCTCATGCCACCCTCTCCCAACGCGCCTCCCACACAGGCCCGCTCCCGCGATGAAATGACGACCTTCATTGCTGTGGTGCTGGCGGAGACGGAGGATGTTTGGAAAGGCATCTTCCAACAGCAAGGGCGTATTTACCCCGAGCCAAAGCTGGTGCTGTTCAAATCGCAGGTGCGCTCCGCCTGCGGCAAGGCCAGCTCAGCCACTGGGCCTTTCTATTGCCCCGGTGACAGCAAGATTTATCTGGACACGCAGTTTTTTGATACATTGTCACGCCAGTTTGGTGCGCCGGGCGATTTTGCCAATGCCTATGTGATCGCTCACGAAGTCGGCCACCACGTTCAAAACGTCATCGGTGTTTTGCCCAAATATAATCAGTTGCGCCGCTCCATGAGCAAAGTGGAAGCGAACCGCATGTCTGTGCGCATCGAACTTCAAGCCGACTGTTTCGCCGGCATCTGGGCACATTTTACAGAACGCAAGGGTCTGCTGGAAAAGGGCGACTTGGAAGAAGCGCTCAACGCAGCAACACAAGTGGGTGACGATACTATTCAAAAGCGCCAGCAAGGCTACGTGGTCCCGGAAAGTTTCAGCCACGGCACCAGCGAACAACGCAGCGCCTGGTTTTTTCGCGGTTTTGAGACGGGCAAGTTGAGCGAGTGCAACACGCGGGTGTTTGAGGGGTATTAAAATATTGAAGTTTAAAACTTGGGATTCTGACGTTCAATGGAATTAAAATATCAACTATTTTCGCAACTTATCGCGATTTTTCTGATTTTTTTATTTTCCGTCTTTCTTTTTGGCGGCTTGTCAATTCAATTTATGGTGTTTTTTGCATTTCTAAAAATGAAATCGGAAACTAAATCAAGTTTAGAAAT
>JBCBHU010000009.1:0-140680 GCA_038525315.1 Pseudomonadota bacterium | reverse complement strand
AGGGTGACACCTATGCGGACCTGCTCTTCACCATGATCGAGCGGCGCAAAAAGCGCCCGCCCGTCACCTACACGACGTTTCAGGCCCGTGATCTGGGCGGTGACACGAGCCAATTGTTTATGGACGCCGCCCGCGACGCGCAAAAGCGCTTCGACCCCGCCGCCATGATTGTGGGGGCCAGCTGCACGGGCGAACTCATCCAGGACGATCCCGGCGGCCTGTCCAAAACACTCGGCCTGCCCATCCCGGTCATACCGTTAGACCTGCCCTCCTATTCCAAAAAGGAAAACTGGGGGGCGGCGGAAACCTTCTATCAAATCTGCCGCGTCATCGCCCCCCACGGGCCGGACAAGCAGGACCATGACCAACCCGTCTGCAATATCATCGGCCCCACCGCGCTTGGGTTCCGCCACCGCGATGATGTGCGAGAAATTGTGGGCCTGCTGGAAGGGTTGGGCATCACCGTCAACGTGGTGGCACCGCTGAACGCCTCCGCCCACGATATTTTGGCGCTGAAACAGGCCGATTTTAACGTCTGCCTCTACCCCGAAACCGGCAAGATTGCCTGCGACTGGCTCAAGCGCACGTTCAAGCAAGATTACACCAAAACCGTGCCCATCGGCGTGGGGGCCACGCAGGATTTTGTGCGCGAAGTCTGCGCCTTGGCCGGTTTCGATGGGGTCCATGGCGACCAATACCTCATGGAGCAGGAAAGCCGCCTGCCCTGGTATTCCCGCTCCATCGATTCAACCTACCTCACCGGCAAGCGCGTCTTCATCTTCGGGGACGCCACCCACGTCATCGCCGCAGCCCGCGTGGCCCGCTTTGAGATTGGCTATGAAGTGGTGGGCATGGGCACTTATTCGCGCGAATTCGCCCGTGACGTGCGCGACGCTGCCAAGACCTACGGCTTGGAGGCGTTGATCACCGATGACTATCTGGAAGTGGAGGAAGCCGTGCAGGCCCTCCAGCCAGAGCTTGTCTTGGGTAGCCAGATGGAGCGCCACATCGCCAAGCGGCTGGGCATGCCCTGCGCCGTCATCTCCGCCCCCGTCCACGTGCAGGATTTCCCCGCCCGCTACTCGCCCCAGATGGGGTTTGAGGGGGCAAATGTACTGTTCGACACGTTCGTCCACCCCCTCACCATGGGGCTGGAAGAGCACCTTCTGCACATGTTCCGCGATGATTTTGAGTTCAACGATGAGGCCGGCCCCTCACACCTGAACCACGGCGGTGGGCACAAAAAACCTGCGGCGGAGCAGGAAAACGCGCAGTCCGCCTCAATGGCCCCCGCTGATGCCGCCCTCACCTGGGCCATGGACGCTGAAAAGGAGCTGAAAAAAATACCCTTCTTCGTGCGGGGCAAGGCCCGCCGTAACACGGAAAAATTTGCCGCCGAACAAGGGCTGCGGGAGATCACCATGGAGACGCTTTATGAAGCCAAGTCTCACTTCTCCCGCTGATCTGCCCCGCAAACCCGCCGATACGGGTGGTGCCTATTCCAACTCGGGGGCAGGCATCAATGTGGTCATCATCACGCTGGACAATAATCTGGCCGGTGCCGTGGCGGAGGCCCGCACCATGCTGGGCGTCGACCTACCGGGTGTGAACCTCACCGTGCACGCCGCCACGGATTGGCACGAAAACGAAGCCCGCCTTCAGGCCTGCAAGGATGACATCGCTAAAGGCGATATCATCATCGCCACCATGTTGTTCATCGAAGACCATGTGAAGGCCGTGGTGGACGACCTCGCCGCCCGCCGCGACCATTGCGATGCACTGGTATGCTGCATGTCCGCCGGGGAGGTGATGAAACACACCGCCATGGGCAAGTTCCGCATGGATGGCGAACAAAAGGGTCCGCTAGCGCTGCTCAAAAAACTGCGCGGCGGCAAAGGCAAGGGGAAAGAAACCGGCAAAACCGCCGGTGAGCGGCAGATGCGCATGCTCAAGCGCCTGCCCAAAATGCTCAAATACATCCCGGGCACCGCCCAAGATGTGCGCAATTATTTCCTCACCCTGCAATACCGTCTGTCCGCCAGCCCCGACAACATCGCCAATATGGTGCGCCTGCTGGTGAACAAATATGCCGATGGCGACCGCGCAGCGTTACGCGGCAAAGTTAAAGTCCAGGACCCCGTCGATTATCCCGAAACCGGCCTCTACCACCCGGATTTGCCCAACCGCGTCACCGACACGTTTTCACACCTGCCACTAATGAAGCAGGCCAAGGGCACGGTGGGTGTGTTGCTGCTGCGCTCCTACATCCTGTCAGGCGACACGGGCCATTATGACGGTGTCATCCGTGCCTTCAACCGCGCAGGCTTCAACGTCATCCCCTGCTTCGCCAACGGCCTGGACAACCGCCCCGCCATGGATGCCTATCTGGACGGCAGCGCCACGGGCCAACCCATTGATGCGTTGGTGTCCCTCACCGGCTTCTCGCTGGTGGGCGGCCCCGCCTATTCCGATGCGGCTGCCGCTGGCGAAGCGCTGGCAGATCTGGACGTGCCCTATGTGGCCGCCCATGTGACCGAATTTCAGACGCTGGAAGCTTGGGAATCCAGCGATCAGGGCCTCATGCCCATCGAATCCACCATTATGGTGGCTATCCCGGAATTGGACGGGGCCATCGCCTCCCAAGTGTTTGGCGGCCGCAGCGAGGCGGGATCAAGAGACTGCACCTGCGCGCGCAAATTGGATGCCTGCCCCTCCGGCCAGCGCTGCATGCACCCCCACAACGAGCGCGTGGCCCGGTTGGTGGGTCGCGTGGAAAAATTGGTGGCCCTGCGCAAGGCGGAACGGGCGCAGCGCCGCGTGGCCATCACCCTGTTCAACTTCCCCCCCAATGCGGGCAATACGGGCACTGCCGCCTTCCTTTCCGTGTTTGAAAGCCTCCACGCCACGCTCCACCGCTTGACTGATGAAGGCTATGATGTGGGCGAGGTTCCAGCCTCCGTGGATGACCTGCGAGACGCCGTGCTGAACGGCAATGCGGCCGACCACGGCACCACGTCCAATGTCCACCACCTCATCCCCGTGGACGACCACGTGGCCCGCGAGCCCTACCTCAACGAAATTGAAGCGGCCTGGGGCCCGGCCCCGGGGCGGGACCTCACCAATGGTTCCCATTTGATGGTGCTGGGCAAACGCTTCGGCAATGTGCTTGTGGCCGTGCAGCCGGGCTTTGGCTATGAGGGCGACCCCATGCGGCTGCTCTTTGAAAAGGGCTTCGCCCCCACCCACGCCTTTTCCGCCTTTTACCGCTATCTGCGCGAGGACTTTGCGGCCCACGCCGTCCTCCATTTCGGCACCCATGGCGCGCTGGAATTCATGCCTGGCAAACAGGTGGGCATGGGCGAAGCCTGTTGGCCAGACCGCCTCATCGGTGATCTGCCCAACTATTACCTCTACGCCGCCAACAACCCCTCCGAAGGCACCATCGCCAAGCGCCGTTCGGCGGCCACGCTCGTGTCCTATCTCACACCCCCGCTCACCCAAGCCGGTCTCTACAAGGGCTTAAGCGAGTTGAAAGCGTCCCTTGCCCGCTACCGCAACACCGCGCCCAGCGAGACGGCTGAGCTGGAAAGCACGGCGCAAATCATCGCCGCCCAAGCGGAACAGCTGGACTTGCACGACGGCTCTCCCGTGGCTGACACCGATGCCTTCGTTGCCCACCTCACAACCGCCTTGGTGGAGATGGAACACGCGCTTATTCCCGATGGTCTGCACATCTTGGGCCAGCCCATGGATGGCACCGAACGCCGCGCCATGCTGGGCCAAATTGAAGCCTCCAACGAAAGTGCCGATCTGTCGGCAGAATTGCTTGATTCAATTTGTGAAAGCGATGAATCGGAGCAACAGGAGGCCCGCGCAAGCCTTTCAGAAGACTCGCAAATTACCCTTTTCGATCGGCTGGCGAAGGCGAACAAAAATCTAGCAGAAAACAACGAACTGACCGCCC
Source organism: Pseudomonadota bacterium (assembly GCA_038525315.1). GTDB lineage: Bacteria > Pseudomonadota > Alphaproteobacteria > Rhizobiales > Rhizobiaceae > Pseudahrensia. Next base: position 136,716 of record JBCBHU010000009.1, on the reverse strand, counting down.
TCACAAAGGCGCTCGATGGCCGTTTTATCGCCCCCTCCCCCTCCGGTGATCTCATCCGGTCCCCCGATCTTTTGCCCACGGGCCGCAATATCCACGGCTTCGACCCGTTTCGCATTCCCAGCCAATTCGCCACCCGCGATGGCGCGCGGCAGGCAGCCCTTGTGCTGGAGCGTTATCTGGAGACGGATAACGCCTTGCCGGAAACCATCGCCATCGTGCTGTGGGGGACGGACAATTTGAAATCCGAAGGCGCGCCCATGGCTCAAGCCCTGGCACTCTTGGGCGCACGGCCACGGTTGGATTCCTACGGCCGCGTGGTGGGGGCCGAACTGATCCCGCTGGGTGAACTCAAGCGCCCCCGCATCGACGTGGTCATCACACTCTCCGGCATCTTCCGCGACCTGCTGCCCATGCAGGCGCGCATGATGGCCGAAGCCTGCCATCTGGCCGCCCATGCAGACGAGCCCGTCGAGCAAAACTTCGTGCGCAAACATGCGTTGGCCTATGCTGAGCAAAACAACTGCACGTTGGAAGAGGCCACCTACCGCGTCTTTTCCAACGCCGAAGGGGCCTATGGAGCCAATGTGAATTTCCTCATCGGGTCCTCCGCCTGGACCGACGATGAGGAGATCGCCAATCAATACTCGGCGCGCAAATGCTTCGCCATCGACCACAAAGGCAAGACGGAAAGCCGCCCGGAGATTTTCGACAATGTGATGGGCCGGGTGGATATGGCCTATCAAAATCTCGATTCGGTGGAACTGGGCGTCACCACCATCGACCACTATTTCGACACGCTGGGCGGTATCGCCAAAACGGTGGAACGGGCCAAAAAGACGGCGGGCGATGACAGTGTGCTGAAAGTCTTCATCTCCGACCAGACGCAAGGGGCTGGAAAGGTGCGCACGCTGGGCGAGCAGGTGAGCCTGGAAACCCGCACCCGCTCGCTCAACCCCAAATGGTTTGAGGGAATGCTCTCCCACGGCCACGAAGGGGTGCGCCAGATCGAGGCGCAGATCGCCAACACCGTCGGCTGGTCCGCCACCACAGGGCAAGTGCAGCCCTGGGTCTATGAAGAACTCACCCAGACTTTTGTGCTGGACGACGACATGCGCGCCCGCCTCGCCGACCTCAACCCCGCCGCCGCCGCCCGCATCGTCGAGCGGGTGATGGAGGCCCATGCCCGTGACTATTGGCAGGCGGATGATGAAACATTGGATGCCCTTCAACGGGCGTCTGAAGACATGGAAGACCGTCTGGAGGGTATCACACCCCCAGCCAAACCGGTGGGAGCTATGGCCACATGAATATTCTCGGACCCAACTCTCACTTCAAGGACAAGACCCGCCCCCTGCCCCCCGGCATGGATGGTGAGGGTTCCGTGCAGGTGAAAATGGATGCCCGCATGGATGTGGGCAGCACCAAAGTCTTTGCCATTTACGGCAAGGGCGGCATCGGCAAATCCACCACCTCCTCCAACCTGTCAGCGGCCTTTTCCAAACTGGGCAAGCGGGTGCTGCAAATTGGGTGCGACCCCAAACATGACAGCACGTTCACGCTCACCAAAAGCCTCGTGCCCACGGTCATCGACGCGCTGGAGGAAGTGAATTTCCATTCCGAAGAGCTGCGCACGGAAGATTTCGTCTACGAAGGCTATAACGGCGTCATGTGCGTGGAGGCCGGCGGCCCCCCCGCCGGCACCGGCTGCGGCGGCTATGTGGTGGGCCAGACGGTCAAACTGCTCAAAGAGCACCATCTGCTGGACGACAGCGATGTGGTGATTTTCGACGTGTTGGGCGACGTGGTCTGTGGCGGCTTCGCTTCGCCCCTGCAACACGCCGAACGGGCACTGGTGGTCACCGCCAACGACTTTGACAGCATTTTCGCCATGAACCGCATCGCATCGGCCATTGGGGCAAAATCCAAAAACTATGAAGTGCGCGTGGGTGGCGTCATCGCCAACCGCTCCAAGGCAACGGACGAGATTGACCGCTTTTGCGACAGCGTGGGGATGGGCCGCATCGCCCACTTCCCCGATCTGGACGTGATCCGGCGCTCGCGGCTGAAAAAGTCCACCCTGTTTGAGATGGATTCCTCACCGGAACTGGATGCCGTCCAAGAAGAGTATCTGCGCCTCGCCCAGGCCCTGTGGGATGGCGATCAGCACTTCACGCCCACCCCCATGAAGGACCGGGAAATCTTTGATTTTCTGGGGTTTGACTAGGCCAATTATGCACCAGCACAAACACACATCAACAAAATGCGCGTTCCCGAAAAGCCCTTCGCTTTTCGGGAGGCGGCGTTTTTTGATGGCATTTTGCGTAAATGGCCAGCCGCACATGGGGAGGGCTATGTCGTGACCCAGACCACTTTTGAACAACGCAAAGGCGAGTTGAAAACCTATTTCGGCGAAACGGCGGCCGACAAATGGGTGGCGCTCACCTCCAACTCCCCCGTCTCCCGCATCCGCGAGACGGTGCGGGCGGGCCGGGCGGAAACAGCGTCCACCCTGCTGGATTGGCTGGGGGAAGACCTCACGGGCCTGCGCATTCTGGATGCGGGCTGCGGCACCGGGCGGCTGGCAGAAGAAATGGCCCGCCGGGGTGCCCATGTCACCGCCATCGACATCTCCGCCGCGCTTGTTGAAGAAGCGCGCGAACGGATGCCGTCCGGCCTTGCCGGTTCCATCGACTATCACGCCGGGGACATGACAGACCCGGCGCTGGGCGCCTTCGACCACGTGGTGGCAATGGACAGTTTGATCCACTACCCGCTGCCCGCCATCATCAATCTGTTGGAAGGGTTTGCCCCCCGCGTTAACGGGCGCATTCTGTTCACCTTCGCGCCTTCAACGCCAGCCCTTCAGGCCATGAAAGCGGTGGGCAAACTTTTCCCCCGCAACGACCGATCCCCCGCCATTGAACCGGTGGCGAAAGCCAAACTGTTGGATGCCATCGGCGCAAGCGAAACGCTTTCATCCCGCCTCGCGCCGGGCCGGTCCCACCTCGTTTCAACGGGCTTTTACAAATCCAATTCATTGGAATTGCGGCCCTTTGGAAGGGGAGCGGCATGACGAATAAGCCCGCCACCACAGCACAATTCTGGCAGACGGTTGGAACGAAATTTCTGCCCTTTGCCGATGCGGCCAGCGAAGAGCTGCCGCTGGGTCGTCTGCTGCGCCTGTCCCTGTTTCAGGTGGCGGTGGGCATGGCGGCCGTGCTGCTGACGGGCACGCTTAATCGCGTGATGATCCTGGAGCTTGGCGTTTCCACCACGCTGGTGGCCGTCATGGTGGCGCTGCCCTTCCTGTTTGCCCCGGCCCGGGCGCTCATCGGTTTCAAGTCCGATACTTATAAATCCATCCTCGGCTGGCGTCGGGTGCCATATATCTGGTTCGGCACGCTCACCCAGTTTGGCGGGCTGGCCATCATGCCCTTTGCCCTCTTGCTTTTGCAAAGCCAGACCCTCGGCCCCCCATGGCTTGGCCCGGCGGCGGCGGCAGTGGCGTTTCTCGCCGTGGGCATTGGCATTCATATGGTGCAAACGGCGGGGCTGGCGCTGGCCACCGATCTTGCCCCCGCCAGCACCCGGCCTCGGGTGGTGGCGCTGGTCTATGTCATGCTGCTGGTGGGCATGTTTTTTGCCGCCATCATCTTCTCTTATTTGTTGCAGGACTTCTCCCCCAAACGCCTCATTCAAGTGGTCCAAGGTGCCGCTGCCGCCACCATGGTCCTCAACGTCATCGCCCTGTGGAAGCAGGAACCGCGCCAACGGGGCGGGGTGAATATGGATTTGGACAACCCATCCTTTCTGGAAGCCTGGGCAAAGTTCCGCGAAGACCGCCGCTCACTGCGGCTGCTGGTGGCGCTGGGCCTCGGCACCATCGGCTTTTCCATGCAAGATGTTTTGCTGGAACCCTATGGCGGGGAAGTGCTGGGCCTTTCCGTTGCCCAAACCACCCTTCTTACGGCCCTGTTTGCGGCGGGCACCCTGCTGGGCTTTGCCATTGCGGGGCGGTCCTTGGGCAAGGGCCGCGACCCCCACCGCATGGCCGCTTTTGGCGTGCTGGTGGGCGTGGTGGCATTCTGCTTTGTTATTTTCGCGGCGCCCTTCGGCTCTGCATTTTTGTTTCGTATCGGCACCGCGCTCATCGGTTTGGGCGGGGGGCTGTTTGCCGTGGGCACCATGATTGCGTGCATGGACATGGCAGAAAAATCAGGTTCGGGCCTCGCCCTCGGCGCATGGGGGGCTGTGCAGGCCTCCGCCGTGGGCATCGGCCTAGCATCCGGCGGCATCATCCGCGATGTCACCGGCTCTGCCGCCCTTTCCGGAGCGTTTGGGAGCGCGTTCAGGGATCCGGCGCTGGGATACAGCGTCGTCTACCACCTGGAGATAGGCTTTTTATTTGCAAGCCTCATCGCCATCGGACCCATCGTGCGGGCCATCACACCCGCCACACCCCAAATTGCGAAGATCGGCCTGGCAGACCTGCCCGGTTGATGAATTAGGAGAACCACAATGGTTGAAATCAATGGCTATCTCGATGTGGCGCAAGTCGTCCTCTATGCCTTCTGGATCTTTTTTGCCCTGCTTGTCTGGTATCTCCAGCAGGAAAGCCGCCGCGAAGGCTATCCGCTGGAAGATGATGTGACGGGCAGCTACAACAAAGATGCCTTCATCGCCCTGCCCACACCCAAAGTCTTCAAACTGCCCCACGGCATGGGCGAACGGGTTTATCCGCACCCGGATAACCGCGACACGCGCCCCGTGCCTGCGGTACGTTCTTCCATGACCTCCGGTGCGGCGCTCATCCCCACCGGTGACAATCCCATGAAAGACTGTGTGGGCCCAGCCTCCTGGGCGGAGCGTCCCGATCATCCAGACCTCACTCCCCATGGCACGCCCAAAATCCAGCCCCTTTCCGTGGCCACGGATTTTGCCATCGCCGAGGGGGATGCAGACCCACGCGGCATGCCGGTCTTCGGCGCTGACGGCAAACAAATCGGCGAAATTTCCGATGTGTGGGTGGACCAGACGGAAAATTACATCCGCTTTCTGGAAATGAAGTCCGGCCGCACCAAACGGCTTATTCCCCTGCACTTTGCCGTTCAGGAACGTCGCGGCGGCCTCATCGGTGTAGGCGACGACAAACGCTACTACGTCCACAATCTCACGGCTGACCTGGTGAAGGATATTCCAACCACCAAGAAACCCGATGAAATTACCATGCTCGAAGAAGAGAAAATCATGGCCTATCTGGGCGGTGGTGGTCTCTACGCCGTGCCAGACCGGGCGGAGCCACTGGTATGAGCCATCACGACGATTTCGAGATCGAACCGATCCCAGGCCTTCCGGCAAACCTGCCGGAGGGAGAGAATATTCTCTGGCAGGGTTCCCCCGAAAGGGCGGAACTGGCCCGGGGGGCACTACACGTGCGCAAGATCGGCCTCTATTTCGTCCTATTGGCCCTGTGGCGTGTGGTGGCGGGCATGGCGGACGGTCTTGCGGCCTCAGCTATCGCCTTTTCCACCATCGGCACACTGGTGCTGGGGGCTTTGGCGCTGGCGGTGCTTTTTGGCATCGCCCACGCCATGGCCAAAACTACAATCTACACCATCACCGACCGCCGCGTAGTCATGCGTTTCGGCGTGGCCCTGCCCATGACGTTCCAACTGCCGTTCACGCAGATCACCAATGCCGACATGGTGCGCGGCGATGGCACCACCGGCTCCATCTCACTGACCACCAAGGAACATACAAAACTGGCCTGGCCTATTTTGTGGCCCCATGTGCGCCCCTGGAAGATCGCCAAACCCCAGCCCACGCTGCGCGGCTTGGCGGACGTGGCACCCGTTGCCCAATTGCTGGCGGACGGTCTGCGCAACGCCCACGGCATGGAGGCAGACACGACCATTCCAGACGTGGAGACAACGCAGTCCAAGCCCGACACGGTGCCAGGGGCAAGCCTGTCCCCCGCCCATTAGCCCTTCACCCTTTCAACCGGCTTCAGGGAGCAAGCCAATGACCGATGAACGATCAGACAGTAGACGCCGCGACACCGCGCCGCCCACGCCGGCGGCGACCCACAACAAACCGGTGCTGGGCGCTTTCGCCGTGGCGGGCCTGGCAGTCCTCGCCACCGGCACGGCGGTATTGACCGGCACCAAAGCAACCTCACTTCCCGTTGGGGAGGTGGTGGAAAGCCGCTCTCTCTTCTTCCGCGACGCCAGCAACGGGCGCATCGCGGTCTATGACGGCCAGACGCGCCGCATCATCATTCGCTTTGAAAAAGGGGAAGGGGCGTTTGTGCGCCAGTCCATGCGCGCGCTCAACCACACAAGACGGGTGAGCAAGAAGGAAATGGGCAACGCCTTCACCCTCGCCCGCACGGACAAAAACATCATGCTGCTTTCCGACCCCACCACGGGCGAACGGATTAAGCTGAACGCCTTTGGCAGCGTGGCCCTTAAAAGTTTCACCCGCTTTTTGCCCTCCGCCGAGGCGGCGCAAAAGGCACAAACTGCAACCCGTCAGAAGGGAGCCTGACCATGCTGAATTTCCTCAAAAACCGCCGATCCAGGGAGCTGGATTGCACCGTGGAAATTGAAAACACATTTGAAAGTTTTGAAGCCCATGTGCGCTTCAACGATGGGACCACCGTGGAACCCGGGGACGAAGTGCTCGTTCACGGGCAACCCATCGAAGTGCCCTATGGCGAAACGGCCAAATTTGAGCGCCGCGCCACGCTCACCCGAGCCGGCGCTTTGGAGCGGTGGTGGACGCGTATGACCGGCGATGTGGAATTTATGGAATTATGCGAATTTTCCTTCTCCGGCGGCCCGCTGGAACGGGGTAAACTGGCCCGCGAATACCGTGATCCCCAGCAGACGGAAGGAGTGGCAGCATGAACGCCCACACGCACCCCGCGGTCGGCAAACCCGTTGATCTTGCAGCTCAAAACGAGACCACCATCGCGGCCAACCAAACCACCCTCCTCTCCCCCCGTTTCTACACCACAGATTTCGACAAGCTTGACGCCATGGATGTGTCAGCCGTGCGCGAAGAATGGGATGCCCTGCTCGCTTCCATGAAGTCGGACCCCAATAAAGGGCACTTCAAACGCAATGAAGAATGGGACGACATCTCCCTGGACGATCTGCCGGAGGGCCTGCGCACCGAACTGGTGGATTTTCTCGTCTCATCCCTCACGGCGGAATTTTCCGGCTGCGTGCTGTATAAAGAGATGAAACGGCGCGGCACCAATGAAGACCTCAAAGCGCTCTTCACCTACATGTCCCGCGACGAAGCCCGTCACGCCGGTTTCATCAACGATTCGCTGAAGGATTTCGGCATTGGCGTTAATCTGGGCTTTTTGACCAAGGCGAAAAAATACACCTTCTTCCAGCCCAAGTTCATTTTCTACGCAACCTACCTGTCGGAGAAGATCGGCTACGCCCGCTACATCACCATTTTCCGCCACTTTGAAAAGCACCCCGAAAAGCGCTTTCACCCCATCTTCAAGTGGTTCAAACAATGGTGCAATGACGAGTTCAGCCACGGGGAAGCCTTCAGCTTGCTCATGCGCGCGGACCCCAAACTGCTGTCCGGTCGCAACAAACTGTGGATCAAGTTTTTCCTTTGCGCCGTCTACGCCACCATGTTTGTGCGCGACCACGCCCGCCCGGAATTTCACAAGGCGGCCGGTCTCGATATCGAGCAATATGATATGCGCGTCTTTGAGATCACAAACGAGTGCACCAAACAGTGCTTCCCGCTCGTGTTGGACATCGACAATCCGCGCTTTTTGCAGATCATGCGGTCCCTCAACGAAACGGCGGTGGCCATCGGCACGTTGGATGGCAAAACCGGCATGGGCGCGGCACTAAGGCGCAAAGCTTTGCAGGCCAAGGCCGTCGGCCTTTTTGCCAAGCTCTATTTCCTGCCCACCAAACCCAACACCCTGCCCGAGACGAGCAAAATGGTGCCGGCCTGGTAAGCAGCCAAGCAGTCGGCCTTTTGGGCCATAGGGTAAGCGAAACAGCGTCGCAGTGAACTGGCGGCGAACGGGAAAAGGAGGCTGAAAACCCATGTCGATTTTCGGCCCCGTTCTGTTCACCATCGCGGTGTGGTATTTTTCCACAGGGGCGGTGCTGTGGCTTGCCCGGGGCACGCGGGAACGGGTGCCCCATCGCCTGTTGGGGGTCACCGTTGTGGCCGCCATAGGCTTCGCGGGAGCGCTCATCAGCGCCCATCATGGGGCCGCTTGGGTGCCATATCTCGCCATGGCCTCCGCCGTATCGATTTGGGCTTGGGCAGAGTTTACCTTTTTGACCGGTCTCCTCACCGGCCCCCGCCGCAGCCCCTGCCCGCCGGATATTTCGGAGGGACATCGCTTTATTTTGGCCTTTCGCACCATCAGCCGCCACGAATACGGCCTGTTGATCGCCTTAGCGGCCCTCGCCTTGGTGGCATATACCGGTCAAAACGCCCACGCCTTCGCCATTTTCACCACCCTGTGGGTGATGCGCATATCGGCCAAACTGGTGCTGTTTAACGGCGCACCGGGCTTTTCCAGCGACATGATGCCCTCTCCCATCCTCTACATGACAACATATTTCCGTCATGACAGAATTGGACCGGTGTTTTGGATCGCCACCCTCACCTTGACCGCGACGGTGGCAATGGCCATCACGGCGCTGATGATGGGCTGGATTGATACAGATCAAAACACCATCGCGATAATGTTGATAAGTTTCGTTGGACTGGCAACCTTCGAACACTGGATGATGGTTTTGCCGTGGCGGGACAGCGCTTTGTGGAACTGGGCGCTCAACCGCCAGACATAGCGCTTTGGGCGCCGAATTGAATTTAGAACACCTCCAACCTATGGCGTTGGCGGTGCAGATGTGTATAGTGTTTTAGACAATACATGTCTGATATTTTGGACAGTAGACGACCGACGGAGAAGCGACGTGGACTTTGAGGGTTTTTTCCAGGCCGAACTCGACGGCCTGCGCGAGGCGGGCAATTATCGCGTGTTTGCCGATCTCAAACGCAAAATGGGTAATTTTCCCAAGGCCACCCGTTTCGATGAAAACGGAAACGAATCCGAAGTCACCGTGTGGTGCTCCAACGACTATCTGGGCATGGGCCAGCACCCCACCACCCTTGAGGCCATGAAAACCGCCATCGACACCTGCGGCGCCGGTGCTGGCGGCACCCGCAATATCTCCGGCACAAACCACTATCACATCCTGCTGGAGCAAGAGCTGGCCGATCTGCACGCCAAGGAAGCCGCCTTGATGCTCACCTCCGGCTATGTGGCCAACTGGGCCGCCCTGGGCACGCTGGCATCGCGCATTCCCGGCTGCGAAATTTTTTCTGACAGCGACAACCATGCCTCCATGATCGAAGGGATTCGCCATTCCCGCGCGCCCAAACATCTGTGGCGGCACAATGATGTGGAGCATCTGGACCAGCTTCTGTCCCAGGCTGATCCGAACACACCAAAACTGGTGGCCTTCGAATCCGTCTATTCCATGGATGGCGATATCTGCCCCATGGCCGAAATTCTCGACGTGTGTGAAAAACACGGGGCCATGTCCTACCTCGACGAGGTCCACGCCGTAGGTCTCTACGGCCCCCGCGGTGGCGGCATCGCCGAGCGTGAAGATCTCATGGACCGGGTGACCGTCATCCAGGGCACGCTGGGCAAAGCGTTCGGTGTGATGGGGGGCTATATCGCAGCCTCCGCCAATCTGGTGGATTTTGTGCGTTCCTTCGCCTCCGGCTTCATCTTTTCTACGGCCTTGCCCCCCGCTTTGGCCGCCGGTGCCACCGCCTCCATTCAGCATTTGAAGCGCAGTGATATGGAACGCATGCGCCAGCGTCGTAACGTCGCCAAACTGCGCCAGCGCCTGGACGCCATTGGCGTGCCCCACATGGACAATGAAAGCCATATCGTGCCGGTCATGGTGGGTGATCCCAAAAAATGTAAATTCATTTCCGATCTGCTTTTGGAGAATTACGGCGTCTACGTTCAGCCCATCAATTATCCAACGGTTCCCAAGGGCACCGAGCGGCTGCGCATTACCCCCTCGCCCATGCACACCGATGCGGACCTTGACCATCTTGTGAGCGCGCTCAGCGAATTGTGGTCTCAATGCGCCCTATCCCGGGCTGTCGCCTAAATCCATGCTGGATGATGTCCCGCACCTGAACCCGGAAACCGCCGACGACGGGCCGGACCACGTGGCCGATGACTGGCCCGTTGCGCCTACCTCCCCTCCCATCATGATCCCCGCCCTGCGGGCCGATGGAAGCCAGTATCCGGTGGAAAAAATTGAGGCCCATGTGCGCGGCCTTCACCATTTGGCGCTTTCCGTGTTCCTGTTCAGCGGCAATGAATTGCTTATCCAACGCCGGGCTGAAAGCAAATATCATTGCGGTGGCCAATGGGCCAATACCTGCTGCACCCATCCCCATTTTGGCGAAGACCACACACCGGCGGCCCACCGCCGCTTGATGGAGGAGCTGGGTTGCCAGGCGGATCTGGTTGAGCGGCGCGTGGTGGATTACAGCGCGGATGTGGGCGGCGGCCTCTGGGAGCGTGAGCGGGTGCACATGTTTCGCGGCGATGTGGATAAGTCCACATTCAAATTGGCCCTGAACCCGGAAGAAGTGGCGGAGACCCGCTGGGTGGACGCTGAGGCACTCCACACCGATATCCGCGCGAACCCGGCCAACTACACACCCTGGTTCCGCCTCTACGTGAACCGTTATCCAGCGCTGGACTTTTAAGGCCGTCGGACAATGCGCCGTGACCGTGCGATAAACGTTGATCGTGTAGACGCCCCTCGCGCACCCTCCACTGACGACCGAGAATTGAGGTCTGATTTGCCGGTGATGGGGCTATTTGAAAAACAAACCCACATCCGACAGACGCGGAAGCAATTGCGGCACCCGCTTGGCATAGTCTCCATATGCGGCCCCAAAACGCTGACGCAGGTCTCGCTCTTCCAACTGCACGATGCCCCACAAGCCCAGTGCGAACAAAGCGGCCAACGCATAAGTACCGATGTGATTGACCATCATGCTCCACGCCACCACACCAACGAGAACCATCGTGTAACGGGGATGGCGCACAGCAGCAAAAGGCCCCGACTGCAGGAGCGTGCCGGCCTCCCCTTTCAACTCCGGCACCCCGGCAAATGTGCGAAAATCCAGAAAACGGCGCGTGTGGCGGTCTGCCACGAGCGCGATGACATAAACCAAAGCACCGATCACGAACAGAAACCAGTTCGTCCCAAGATCGCGCCCCAAAAAGGCGTCACGCCAATAAAACAGCGCTGCCGCAGCGCAGGCCAGCAACAAAAAAGCCACGGCGTAGGTGACCGTCATTCCGCGCCGACGCCAAAAGGCAGGAGCGATATGAACCATGCCCCAAAACAAGATCACAAGAGGCAGGATAACGATCAAAAATTCCGCCATAACGTGACGCATGGTGTCCATGTGTGCCCCCATTCTTCTGCCACCCAAAACGCGACGCGCCTTGTTCTTCACATTGAACCAGAAAGCACGAACGCTCAAACAAAACATTCAAACTTTCCAGCAACTTGGGTGAATGCCCCTGCCTTTCTCATTGCGAAGATTGTGGGAAACAAGCGGGGCATTGCGACCGGCACGGCAGAGGGTTTGGCCCCATGACTGATCCCACGATCCGGCAGATCATTCAGGCCATGCCGTCCCGCTTTAACCCACAAGCAGCGGGATCATTGGATGCTGTGTTGCAGTTCGATATTTCCGGCGAACAGGGCGGGCATTTCTTCGCCACCATCCGCGAGGGGACCTGCCGCTTGGACGAAGGCAGCCATACTGCCCCTACCCTGCGTCTCACCATGTCTGACCAAACATACGTGGACATGGTTATGGGACGCCTGACGGGCCAACAGGCCTTCTTCACCCGCAAACTGCGCTACACCGGCCCCATCAATCTGGCTATAAAACTGCATACGCTTTTCACGCGGTAGAGCACCACCAAAACGATTCTGCCGCCACCCTGCTTCCCGGTGCTGTTTCCCTCTTCGTTAGACGCGGACGGGCACATTCCGTTTCGGCAGTTGAGAAGCACAGGAAAATTCTTGCGCCACAAGACCACTTTGGATCCCTGATCCTCGTCTCGCCAATTCGGGGATGATGGCTTTCGGTGCCAACCTTCACAAAAAAAGCGCCGCCCGGTTTCCCGGGCGACGCCTTGTCTCGATTGCAACTTTGGAAAGCTACCGGATATTCGTGCCACTTTCATGCAGCACCCCATGCTTGATGGCCCAGTCCGCCCAGTTATCAACCACCGTGCCCGTCAGCAAAATGCCGATACCGCCGGTGATTGTGGTGAGCATGGCAAACCACCAGGCCCAGCGGTGGATGGATTCCATCGTGGCGTTGAAGCCCATGGTCCAGCGCCAGAACAGGGCCGCCCGTTCGGAGGCCGTGCCGCGGTCGGTGATCTGTTCAATCTCCCGCTCGCCGCCATAGCGGCTCACCGCCAGAATGGTGGCCCCGTGCATCGCGAACAAAAGCACCGAACCGTACAAAAACACGATCGAGAGCGCATGGAAGGGGTTGTAGAACAGATTCCCGTAAATGAGCGAGAAATTGTTCGTCCAATCCAGATGAGAGAACACGCCATAGGGAACCGCTTCTGAGAACGAGCCCAACATGACCGGACGAATGAAGCCCAGCACCAGGAACAACCAGATGGCGGCCGCAAAGGCGTAAGGAATATGCATGCCCAGCCCCAGCGCCTTGGCCCGACGATAGGAGCGCGCCCACCAACACATGACGGAAACCGTCAGGAAAAAGCCGGCGATGATAAACCACCCACCCTCATTGAGGGGCGGCAATATGGTGACCTTCATGCCCTCGGCCGCTTGCTCCGGCGTCAACCAGAGACGGTATTGCGGCGATGGTGGGTCTAGCGACAGCCAAAAAAGCTGGCGCACGAATTGCACCGGATCGTAATCCACCTGTGCCCAGAAATTCAGGCCAACAATATTGAAGGCGAGCAGGAAGGTGAGGATCGAAATCACCCCCAGCGTGCCCAGATAGATGGGGCCGATCTGCGCATTGCCGATTTTACCCAGCCAATATTTCATGGAACCCTTGCCGCTGCGCGGGTCCTCCCCGGCGGGCAGTCCAATGCCCATGCCGGGGGTTGTCGTCACCTGGGTCGTGGTGAAGATGTTTTGATATTCTTTCATATCACCCTCCCTTATTCGTCGAGATAGTCGAGATCGCCAATCTCACGCACCAGGTCTTCCTGAGCAAAGATCGGCAGTTCTAGCCACCACGTCCACCAATCGCTCCATGCTCCTTCCCAAAGGGGGCCGGAGATAACGATGCAAATGGCGCTCCAGAACCCGGCGGAAAGTGCCAGGAACAGACCCACCCGGTGAATACCAAGCGTGCCGACGGAGTAGCCGATAAAGTCGCGGAAATACGTGTCTTCATGTTCCGGTGTTTTCACCTCCTGCCCACCGCCGGGGTTGGTGGAGGAGAGAACCAGACCACCATGCAGCGCCAGCGCCAGTGTGGTTGTGAAGAAGAACGTGATGGCCACCATATGGGCCGGGTTGTAGTGGAAGTTGCCATAGGCGTAGCCCACGTTATTCACCCACTCCAAATGGCTATAGATGCCGTAGTGGAAACCGTGTCCCCACGCGCCCATCCAGAGGGGGCGGATCACGTTGAGCGTAACAAAGGCGAAAACCGCAACCGAAAAAGCAAAGGGGACATGCAGACCCATGCCCAACTTGCGCGAAATTTCCACCTCGCGCAGGGCCCAAGAGCCAAAGGAGCCCACAGCGCAGATGGTAATAATCTGCCAAAGCCCCCCTTCCGCCATGGGCGCGAGCGCCAGCCCGTAATCCAGATCGGGCGGATTAACGGAAATTTGCCAAAGGTTCCATGTGGGGCCAAGGGCGGCCCCGTAAACGATAAGCGCGGTGCCCAGCACGGTGAAAAACACACCAGTAATTCCGAAGAAACCGACATAGAACGGCCCCACCCAGAAATCGAACAGATCTCCGCCCACGAGCGTGCCCCCTCGGACACGATATTTTCTTTCGAAACTCAGCAAAGCCATAGCTGAACACTCCTGAAAGTCTGAGTACAAGCGCCCAACGCATTCACCCCCGCCCAAACGGGAGGTCAAAGTCCATCAAGCGCTTAAATTTGGTGCCGGCAGGCGCAAAGAGAGAGCCTGCGCCTGCCGGATGCCGGGCGTCAGGTAATGAGCCTGGTCGCAGCGGTCTGATCGGAGATCGAGGCCACCGGTTTAACGTCCAGCCAATTGTATCTTTCCGTGCTCAGCAGGATGAAGTGAATCAACACTGCCAGCGTGAAAAGAAAGACTGCCGTCGCCACCATGATGCGGCGCGGATCGAAGATGAGCCAGAGTTTATACATATCCCGTGCTCCTCTAAACGAACGCTGAAAGGGCGGTGGTGACACCGTCGATCAACGATGAAGTTTCAGCACCTTGGTTGTAGAGCCATGGGCGCCAGAAGTGCACGAGAACGTGCGCTGCAAAGGCCCATCCTGTGAAGGCGATGGCGCTTTTCACGAAGATGCGGTGGAAGTCGCGTGCTTCGCCAGCGGTCATGCCGGTGAGGGACGCATCATTAGCTGCTGCCATGATTTCCTCCTATTGATGGTCTTGCGACCGATACCGCGCACCCCGCGGCCGGGTTTGGCTCGTCTGAACCGTTACCTCTCCACAAAGCGTGGAGCGGATAGCGTTGGCGGCACCCGTCTTTCAACGGGCCCGCAAAGAGGGGCCATCAATATTTGACGGCGTAACCTGCTGTGGCATGGGCGGCCTGTTTGGCCGCCTGCCAGATGGACAGGCTGCTTTCCCCACCTGGCACAGAGCGAGCCTTAAAAAGGCGGCTGGCCACGGCGGCGAACGCGGAAAAAATGAACAACACGGCAAACAGCGCGCGGTAAGCGAGCGTGGGCCCTGTGCCGGTGGCCGTAATGGGCCTGTTAAAAGAAGCGTCAGACATGGGAAAATCCCCCCTGTTGAAACGGAGCGGCGGTTATCTCGCTCATGCGGCCACCCTCCCGATACTCTTGTGGCTTTGGCGCACGCGATCGGCAGTCACCGCCGCCTCGCCAGCGGCCAGCGCGTCCCGCTCGCAGCGGTCGCGCAGGGTTTTGGCGGCAGAAATGCGAATGAGAATGGGCTCCCGGTCCACCACCGCGTCCAGCGTGGTGCGGGCATCATTGTCCCATGGAAGTGAGTTTTGCGCCTTTGCGGGCACGGCGGCCGCCTGAGCATCCATCTGGCTTTGCAGCGGCAAAATGTGGAAAAGAGCATCGAAGAGGCTATTGCAGACTTCCTGCACCAAATAAGACGCACCGGAATACCCCATAAACGGCGTGCCCGTATGGCGACGGATCACAGCGCCGGGGAAGGACGCGGGAATGTAAGTGGTCCGCGCGCCCTGGTCTGCGATATACATGCGCTCGTTGTAAGAGCCGAACAGGATCATCGGCATCTTTTCAGCCAGTTGTTCCTGCACGTCGAAATTATCCGTCTTTTTGCCAGCACAGCGCGCCACGGAGAATTTGCAGGGCATTCCCATTTCTTCTTCCAGGAAATTGCGCAGGCCCCGCTCATAGGTTTCGCTGGCCACCACGGCAAACGAGGCCGTGCCGTAAAAATCCTGCGTTACCGAGCGCCACAAATCCCATGTGGGTTTGAGCGTGGTGTGCTTCTCCCGCTCAATGAAAGGTTCGGGATCAAGGCCCAAAATCTCACCCAATGACCGCAGGAACGCGGTGGTGGAATGGATGCCCATGGGCGCTTGCAAATAGGGCCGGTCCAAACTCTCACACAAAAGCCGCCCAAATTCACGGTAGAGGCACACATTGCATTCCGCGTTAGACAATTTGGACACATCCGCCAAGTGGGAACCCAGCGGGAACGTCATGTTCACTTCCGCGCCAATGCCTTCAATCAACCGGCGAATTTCCGCCAGATCGGAAGGCATATTAAACGTGCCATAGATGGCCCCGATGATGTTCACACGGGGCTTCTCGCCTTCCTTGCGCTTGCGCGGTGGCAGCACTTTGCCCTTCTTGGGCCCGTATTCCGTCCAAAGCCATTTCAACGCCCGGTCGGCGGATTGCCATTGGTCTTCATCAATGGTGCGGGGCAGGAAGCGCTGCACATTGGCCCCCTCCGGCGTTACACCACCGCCAATCATCTCGGCGATGGAACCGGTGACCACCACGGCGGGCAGGTCCGGGTCCAGCGTGTTGCGGGATCGGCGCATGGCCTGCTCCGTGCCGGTTTGGCCCAATTCTTCCTCGCCAAGCCCGGTGACAACGATGGGCAATTCATGGGGGGGCAGCGCATCCGTGTAATGCAGCACCGAGGTCACAGGCAGGTTTTCGCAGCCCACAGGGCCGTCGATAATCACCTGCAACCCTTTGATTGCGGTGAAGGCATAGACAGAGCCCCAATAGCCCCCTGCCCGGTCGTGGTCCAAAATCAAGGTCATTTGCCGACCCGCCTTTGCGCAGCGAGGCAGACGAGAGGACAGGCGGTTTGCAAATACACTATCATGAGCCCACCGCCTCCCCGCCATCCACGGCGTTAGCGGAGCGCGCCGCCCGGGCAGCGAATTTCTTCTTGAATTGGGGGCGATCCACCGGCGTGTCTTCCCAGACACCGGAGGCATAATCGGTGCCAACACCTTCAAAAAACGCGGACATGCGCTCAAAGCGGGCCTTATTGCCCATGGCGCTGTTAATCACTTCCGCCAAGGACCCGGCTCCGGCGGGACCCATGAGCGGGCGCGCAGAGATAAGATTGGTAAAATACAGGCCTGGAATGGATGCTTCTTTGGCCTTTTGCACCACGGGTGTCGTGCCGATGGCCACGTCGGGCTGATATTCCATGACGGCGGCGCAATCATCTTCCAGCGAGGCGCGGAAATTCACGATAGTGCCGCGGGCTTCCAGCCATTCCCGGTCCACATCGGACCATTGTGTGGGCGGGCACGCGCTGCCCACATAAGGCACCTGCGCCCCGGACTCGATCAACAACCGCGCTACCAGCAGTTCCGACCCCTCATAGCCGGAAACCGTGATGCGCCCGTTGATGGGTTTGGCGGCCAAGGCATCCTTGATGGCGGGTAGGATGGCGTTTTGGGCAGCGGCCACGTCTTTATCGCCCACGTTGCAAATCTTACCCACTGCAGCCAGCCAATCGGCGGTGCCGTCCACGCCCACCGGGGCAGAGCCGAAGACCGGGCGACCGGCCCGCTCAAACTCACGCACGCTGGCGGTATAAAACGGGTGAATGGCCGCCACTGCAGCACAGTCCAGCGCGGAATACAGCTCCCGCCACTCCCGGGTGGGTGCAACCGTGCCCGCTTCCAGACCCATGGGCGCAAGCATGGCACCAATGCTCACCGGGTCCACCGGGAACATCTCACCCAGCATCGTAATGCGCGGCCTGCCACTGCCGGGGTTTTTGTCCAGCGGCTGAACGGGTCCATCGGCAATTTCCTGCCGGGCATAGTTCAACATGGCCCCGGCCAGCACATCTTTGGCTTCCGCATGGGTGGGAATGCCGAAGCCCGGCACATCAATACCCACAATGCGCACCCCGTCGATGGAGCGGGGCAGCAGTTCCAGCGGCACGCCGGAGGCCGTGGGCACGCAAAGGTTCGTGATCACGATGGCATCGTATTTTTCCGGATCAGCCATGCCGTAGACCGCATCGCGGATGTCTTCGTAGAGCTTACCCGTCACCAGACTTTCAGAATCAAACGGCACATAGCCCACCGTGCGCCGCGCGCCATAGAAGTGGGACGTGAAGGTGAGACCATAAACGCAGCAGGCCGAACCGGACAGAATGGTGGCCGTGCGCTTCATGCGAAGGCCCACCCGCAGGGACCCAAAAGCGGGGCACATGCTTTGGGGCTGATCGTGGGGCCCCATGGGATAGTCCGCCTTCATGCGGTCGAGCGCATCGCTTTTGCCAGCCTTGCGGGCAGCATCCAGCATGGTTTGCGCACCAGCATGGCAACCGCCCGCCTCAGACACGTCCACCGTAGTGTCCGCGTCCGATGACAAGGCAACGGCCTCGTCCAGCCGGTCCATATCTGTTGCTCTATCGTCCATCATTCACGCCTCAAACGCTGTCGTAGATGACTTCCAGCGACTGGCGCTGGAGGATGGAGGGGTCGCA
This sequence comes from Pseudomonadota bacterium, assembly GCA_038525315.1. Classification (GTDB taxonomy): domain Bacteria; phylum Pseudomonadota; class Alphaproteobacteria; order Rhizobiales; family Rhizobiaceae; genus Pseudahrensia. The sequence goes on along the minus strand of JBCBHU010000009.1, from coordinate 118,451 downwards.
CATGTCTTCCGATGTGGCGGGCTCAAGCACGAAATCCGCACCGGTTTCATCCGCCGAAAACAGACCCAGCAGGCCGTCCTGGTCCAGCGGCTTGGGCTGGCGCGGTGGTGCGGTCATCATGTTTTCTGCAAGTTCCGAGAACATGGGACCCCAGCGCCCGTCGGGATCACCCACGATTTGATAGCTGGCAGATTTGCGGCGAATGTCCTCGTCCTGGGGAATGGCGGACAGGACCGGAATGCCCACAGCTTCGGCGAAGGCCGCCGCTTCGCCGGTGCCGTCGTCCTTGTTCACCAACATGCCAGCAACGCCCACATTGCCCCCCAGCTTGCGGAAATATTCCACCGCCGAGCACACATTATTGGCCACGTAGAGGGATTGCAGGTCGTTGGACCCCACCACGATCACCTTCTGGCACATGTCCCGCGCGATGGGCAGCCCGAAGCCGCCGCACACCACATCGCCCAGGAAATCGAGCAACACGTAGTCAAAATCCCAATCGTGGAAGCCCAGTTTTTCCAGCAGTTCAAAACCGTGGATAATGCCACGACCCCCGCAACCGCGACCCACTTCCGGGCCACCCAGCTCCATGGCGAAGACACCGTCCCGCTTGAAGCAGACGTCAGAAATGGAAACCTCTTCCCCCGCAGCCTTCTTGGCGGACGAAACCTCCAAAATGGTGGGGCAAGACCGCCCCCCAAACAGCAAAGACGTGGTGTCGGATTTGGGGTCACACCCGATCAGCAACACTTTCTTGCCGCTGCGGGCCAAATTGTAAGAAAGATTGGCCAGCGAGAAACTCTTGCCAATGCCGCCTTTGCCGTAGATGGCGATGATTTCGGTCTCTTTAGTCACGGGTCCGGTATGAACCGGATCCGGCTCTTGATCGGCTTCGTCCTTCAGCAGGTTGAAAATATCAACCTCAGCTTTGCCATTAGGCGTCATTCCTTCGGTCATGAGCGTGCTCCCCAATTCAAGACCATTTTCAGGCAGGACGCGTCGTTGAACGCCGTGTCATAGGCCTGCGCAGCATTGTCCGCCGCTTCGCTGTGGGAGATGAGACCGCCAAGGCTGAAGCTTTGCTCCGCCAACAGGCGGCGCACACCCGCCATATCATCAGTCTTCCACTCCGCCGCCACGCGCAGCCGCGCCTCTTTCATGAAGGCGGGCGGGAAGGCGAAATTGACCCGCTGGCTGTAAAACCCGGCCAGAACGATCTCGCCGCCGGGGGCCAGGTGAGTGACAAGCTGATCCACCACACCGCTGTCACCACTCACGTCGATGATGCGGCCATAAGCATTGTGATTTTCGGATGCCGGGTTGATGACAGGATAGACCTCGTCCGACCGGCGCATGGGATTAGCCTCCCAAACGGTGGGAGCCTCCCCACCCAGCGCCATTGTCAGCCGCGCCAACAAACGCCCCAGGACACCGTGGCCAACGATCAAATCCGGCAAGCCGGCGGCAAGGGCGTGGTGTGCCGTGGCGGCCAGCGCCAGTAGCGCACCCTCCGCGCCCTCCACACCGTCAAGGGACAACGCTTTTTCTGCAGGCACCACAAGCGTGTCGGCCGTTCCCCCAAACAAACCCTTCACATCCTGGTAGGCGGAGGACCCGGGCACGAAGACCTGTTCACCAATGCGACCCTTCAGGCCCGCCGGTGCATCCACCACTTCGCCAACCGTTTCGTAACCGGGCACCAAAGGATAACCCATGCCCGGAAAGGCGGGCATGGCCCCCTGCCACAACAACCGCTCCGTGCCGGTGGAGATCCCGCTATGGCGCGCGGCAACAACCAGATCGCCCTCGGTAGGATCGCGCAGATCCACGGGCGCGACAGTCAACTGACCCGGTTTTTCGAAGATGACGGCTCGCGCCTGCATAATTGCCTTCCAGTGTCCGAACGCATACCCGCGCCCATAAATATGGCAGGCTCCCTAATATGTAATATTATTTGGACAGCATATTATGTCAAGCAACATAGTCATATGAGGGCTATTTATGTGCGGACAAGATAGACGTGATCAGCGGTGAGCGTGTGGGCACACGATAAACCCGCGAAAAACCCGCCGCCTCCAGCATTTCTTCAATCATTTCAGGGGGGCGCGGCCGCCCACTGCCCATGGCGTAGAGGTAAAAATTGAAATAGGCGTCGCTGATGCGATGGGCACTTGCGCCTGTGGACATGGGTTCGCACACAATCAACCGCCCCCCTTTGGGAAGGGCCCGGTGGACCGCCTTGAGAATGGCGAGGGCGGGCCCGTCGTCATGGTCGTGGAGGATTCGCACCAGGGAGGCCAGGTCCGCCCCCGTCGGCAAATTGTCATCAAAAAATGAGCCGCCAAAGGTTTGTGCCCGTTGGCCAAGACCTTCCGCCTCAAATTTCAGCGCCGCCCGATCGGCCACCGCGGGCAGGTCAAACAGGCGCAGTTCCAGATGGGGTTGCGCCTTGCCGATGGCCGTCAAAAACGTGCCGTCACCGCCACCCACATCGAGCAATCTGTCATGGTCCTCAAAACTCACCGCCGCCAGAATTTCCGCCGCCACCATGGCCTGGCTTTCGCTCATCAGCGTGGTGTAGGCACTCACATCATCCGCCGTTGACGCGGCGGGCGCATCGGACAAGGCATAGTCCCACAGGCGGGACAGCTCCGTCTTCCCCCGACCCTTGCGCAATAGACCCACCGGGTCCTTCATATCCGCATAAAAAGCCCCGTGATGACGGATCATGGCCTTCACGCCCGGATTAATGGCCAATGCGGACCCCAAATCACCCTGTTGATAGCGATTGCCGCTTTTTTGTAGCAGGCGCAGTGACACCGCCCCATCGAGCAGGCGGCGGGCTTCATCATCACCAAGACCTGTGAGCGTGGCTATCTCACTGATGGTTTTGCCCCGCCCGGCCACATGGTCCAGCAGGTCAAGCTCCACCACCGCCGCCAAAATTTGAGAATATACAAACCCGGCGACAAGATCGAACAACTCGCTCTGCCGCTGGCGCACGATAGGCCGCGTGAGAGGAAAGGTGGTGGCGAACTGGTGGAAGGTGGGCGATGTGAGCAGGCGCTCGCGCCATTGCAACAAAGTCTGTTTCATACCATTGCCCGCTTGTTCAAAGGCTCCACACCCATGGCAGCGGGCAAACCGCTAAAGCATGCCACGTTCAAACGGGGCCGAAAGGCGCGGCCCTTCAAACAGCAAAGCACTGTTTTTGAACACGATTTTCGATCTGTCTTGTTTCAGCATGAACATGAATTGCCCTAGGCCGCCTGCACGGCCACGCTGGAGGGCACCAGACGCTTGGCCTGGGCAGCGATCAAACTGCGCAAATCCGCATCGCCGTCACAGGGGGGGATGGAGGCCACGGCCTCATCCACCACCCTTGACAGGCGATTCACCGTATCTTTGAAGCCAAATTGTGCGACAGCAGACGGCCGATTATGAACCGCGTCCTGCCCCACGGGCTTACCGCTTTCCTCAACGCTGCCAACGGCATCAAGAAGATCATCGGCCAGCTGATAGGCTTCGCCGATACGGGCTCCAAGCGGACGCCAAGGCAGAGGATCAGATCCTACCGCCAAGGCGCCCGCACTCACTGCGCCGACAAAGAGGGAGCCTGTCTTGGCACAGTGATATTCTTCAACATTCACGTTGGCTTCGCTTTCCCAGGCCTGACCGGCGGTAATACCGCCCGACATGCCCACAGCGTTGACAACGAGGTCCACCAAAGCAGCGAGCCGCTCCGGTACATTTGCACAACCCTCCGCGAGGGCGGCAAAAGCCTGCACGATGAGCGCGTCACCCACCAGCACAGCAATTTCTTCTCCATACAGCGCGTGAACGCTCGGCTTGCCCCGCCGCGTATCGGCATCATCGAAACAGGGCAGATCATCATGCACCAGGGAGGCGCAATGCATCAGTTCCACGGCCGCCGCCGCCCCTTCAACACACGCCCCATCGGCGGACCCAAAATCGGCGCCACAGGCGGAAGCCACCGCCATGGTGAGCTGCGGGCGAACACGCGCACCGCCAGGAAAGACGGACGACTGCACAGCCTTGGACAATTTAGGCGGGCAATGCCTTGCCGTAGCCTTGGCTATAGAGCGTTCGAGACACTGCTCGATGCGAGCGGTATGATCCATCCTGCAATGCCTCCCTTTCCTTTAGCTGCTATCTCCACCCGCGGCGGGGGTGATAAATGTCAATCTGAATTGACACACATTATGTATAGCAATATTGACAGAAACGCGACACTTGGCAAGGCTAAGCGAGCAATAAGCTGCAATTTTCTTCACCGGCGGGGGAGCGCAAACGGTGACCCACACCATTATCATCGGCGCGGGCATGGCCGGCCTGTCGGCTGCAATCACGCTGGGGGCTAAAGCCAAACCGGGTGAGCGCATTACGCTGATTGAAAAACAGCCTGCCCCGGGCGGAAAAATGCGAACGGTTTCAATAGGCAACCATGCCATTGATGCCGGCCCCACGGTCTTTACCATGCACTGGGTCTTCACAAGCCTTTTTGCCGAGGCCGGGCTGCGCTTTGAGGACTATGTGCAAGTGCAACAGGCGCGCACTTTGGCCCGCCATTTTTGGGACGGTGACACCCATCCCTTCGACCTCCACGCCGATGAAAAAAAGACGGTGGCGCAGATCAAGGACTATTTCGGAGCGCAAAATGCTGAGGGCTACCGAAGGTTCAGCGCCGATTCGAAGGCCATTTTTGAAACCCTCAAAGACACGTTCATCGCTGCGCCACGCCCCTCTCCCGTGGAACTCACCCGCCGCATAGGCTTTTTAAAACTACCAACCCTTTTGGCATTGCGCCCCTTTTCCACCCTGTGGGATGCGCTGGGAGATTATTTTACGGACCCCCGCCTGCGCCAGCTCTTTGGCCGCTACGCCACCTATGTGGGCTCCTCCCCCTTTGCGGCACCGGCAACGCTCATGCTCATTGCCCATGTGGAACAGGCCGGTGTGTGGACTGTGGATGGCGGCATGCACGCCCTCGCCAAGGGTATGGAAAAAGCGGCCCATGATCTGGGTGTCTCCATACGCCGGGGCCACGTGCAAAGCGTGGTGACCCGAAACGGGCGGGCCAGCCAATTGGTGTTGTCCGAGGGCGAAACCATCGCCGCCGATCGGATCGTCTACGCCGGGGATGTCTCCCACCTGACACCGGCGTTTTTCGACGGTGCGGCCCCAAAATTTCCCATCGTGCCTTTTAAGGACCGCGCGCTCTCGGCCATCACGTTCAATGTCAGCGCCCCCACGAGCGGCCAAGCGCTGCACCGCCACAACGTCTTTTTCTCCAACGACTATCCAGCGGAATTCGACGCCATCTTCAAACAGCACACAGCGCCGCACCAACCGACGGTTTACGTCTGCGCGCAAAGCCGGGGGGATGATTGCACCGCCAAGGGCGACACGGACCAATTGCTGTGCCTCATCAATGCCCCGGCCTTTGGTGATGCCAAACGATTGAGCAAAGAGGAGCTTGCCCCATGGGAAGAAGCGACATTTTCCCTGCTGGCGCGCTGCGGGCTGACGGTGGAGCGCACGGCACAGAACACACACATAACCCAGCCGGCGGATTTCGAGGCCCTGTTTCCCGGATCGGGCGGGGCGCTCTACGGCCGGGCGAGCCACGGCTGGCTGGCCAGTTTCTCGAGGCCGGGCGCACGCACGAAGCTGAAAAATTTCTATCTGGCGGGGGGCAGCGTCCACCCCGGGGCGGGCGTGCCCATGGCGACCCTTTCGGGCCAGCTGGCGGCGCAGCAGATGATGCAGGACCACGGTTCGATCTGACCGTCCCGCCCGGCGGCTATGGCTGGTGGTATGCCGATGCCGTAAGCCATGACGGGCAATTTGGCTTTTCCATCATCGCCATGATCGGTTCAGTCTTTTCACCCTATTACGCCTGGGCAGACCGCTGCGACCCCACCGACCACATTGCCCTCAATGTGGGCCTTTACGGCAAAGGCGTTAAGCGCTGGACCATGACGGAGCGGGGCGCCCGTCACCTTCACCAAACGCAAACAAACCTCAAAATTGGGCCCAGCGATTTGGCGTGGGACGGCGAGAAACTCACCATCACCATCCGCGAGTGGGCGGTGCCCGTCTTGCGCCGGGTCATCGGCAAACTCATCCTCACCCCCACCGGCATTAGCCCCAAAACGTGGCAGTTGGACAACAAGAGCCGCCATTTCTGGCACCCTATCGCGCCCCGCTGCCACGTGCACTGCATCATGAAAAAGCCGGCCCTGAACTGGCAAGGGACGGGATACATCGACTCAAACTGGGGCAGCGAGGCGCTGGAAGACGGTTTCACCCATTGGGATTGGTCCCGCGCAGACCTGCCCGATGGGGCCGGGCTTTTGTATGATGCCCATCTGCGCGACGGCACGCGGCGGGAACTGGCTTTGCATTACCAAACAGACGGTTCCCATCAACGCCTGCCCGTGCCGCCCCAGCGCACCCTGAAAACCTGTCCCATCTGGCGCATGGCCCGCAACACAAGAACGAAGGCCGCTAATCCAAGGGCCATGGCAACGCTGGAGGACACGCCGTTTTATTCGCGCTCCCACGTCCAAACCGCCTTCAATGGCCACGCTTGCACGGCTGTTCATGAAAGCCTGAACCTTCGGAAATTTTCCAATCCAGCGGTGCGCTTTTTGCTGCCGTTCAGGATGCCGCGCAGACCCTAAGGCGCGTCTCTTTCAATCAGCCCCCGGTTTTGCGCCACAGGGTGTGATTGAGCAGATCGCCTTTGCCCATTCCCAAATTCATGAGCAGCCACACGCTCTAATATATGCGCCGCTCGCTCTCTTCCCGCTCCTTGCGCTCCGCCTCTTCCGCAGCTTTTGCATCCTCTTTGTCCAAGCTGCGCAATTGCCACCAACCGAAGGCCAGCAGGGCCAAAAACGCGCCGCCAAACTCGAAGGCAAACAGCCAATCCGCCGTACTCATGACGCCACCTCCCCTTCACTCTTGCCCGAAGCATCAGGGTTCATGCGCCACACGGTGCGGTTGAGCGCAAAGGCCACTGTTACCCACGCCAGATAGGGCAAGATCATCGCCCCCGCCCAAAAATCAACACTGAAAAACAGGACGCATTGCAGTGCCACCGACGCCCATAACAGGGCGGCGTCCCACAGGGCCAGATCCATCCGGTGCATCCCGAAAAACAGCGCGCTCCATGCGGCATTGAACACGAGAGAGAGGAAGTAGACGCCAAAAATGAGAGGATCGAGGCCCACGGCCCCATAAACCATCCATCCCGCAATACCGTTGAAAGCGTAAAGCACCGTCCACACCACCGGAAATGCCCAATCCGGCGGCTGCCATCGGGGCTTTTTAAGCGCCTTAAACCAGCCATCCGGCGCAAACAAACCCCCGGAGAGAGCAGCGAAAAAATTAGCGGCAAGAAATCCGATCAGTGACCAACTCATGGGCGTGTTCCCGTGGTGAAACCTTCACACGCCCAATCCATGACACGCCGATGCGTTCACACCCATCAGGCCCGCTGTCGCACTGCCATCAATTATAGGCCTGGTCCTGACGCTTCAGTTTGCCCCAAATATCCACCAGCGTTTCAATACTGCCGCGCGGGTCAATGGCGGGGTCATGGGCCGCATCCACCAGATAGGCCACCTCTTTCAAAGCCGGGGAATCATCACACGCCACCGTTTCAAAGGGCTGGCTGAGCGCTTGCATGAGCAGGGAAGCTTTTTGCCGACGGGTGGTGAAAGCGCGCTGGTCGATGGAGTTGAACCCATTGACCCGCACCTGTGTGCCAATGCCGGCATAGACCATCCCGGCGGCCCGAATGCCGGGGCGGCAAGCATGGGGCAAGTCCGCATAGCCGGTCTGCGCCCGTTCGTAGATGCGGTCCGCTTCGTCCAACAACCGCTCCACGACGCGCCCGAGCGCCGGGGAAAATTCCGGTTTGTTGAGAAGCCCTTCCCGGCTCAAACCCTCATCGCGCAGCCATGCCTCCGGCAGATAAACGCGCCCATTGCGGGCATCCTCTCCCACGTCGCGGGAGATATTGATGAGCTGCATGGCCACGCCCAGATCACACGCCCTTGCAAGTGTGCGCGCCGAGCGGCGGTTCATGACCAGGCTCATCATCACGCCCACCGTGCCCGCAACCCGGGCGGAATAGTCGATCACCTCACCGATGGTCTCGTAATGCTTATCCGTCAGGTCCCACTCAAAACCTTCAATCATGGAGAGCGGTACGGTGTCGGGGATGTTGTAGGCCTGCACCACTTCGGCAAAAGCCCGGTCCGCCACATGGTCGAAAGGCTTCCCGGCATAGGCCGCCGCCACCCGTTCCCGCAGTCGCTCCACCGCCTCCAGCGTGGCCCGGGGATCGTCCACCAAGTCATCCGACACCCGACAAAACGCGTAGAGCGAAGCAGCCGCCATGCGCACGTCCCGTGGCAAAACCAGCGAGGCAAAATGAAAGCTCTTGGAGCCTTCCCGGATAATGTCAAAACACTGCCGGGCAAAAACGAGGGAGACGCGGTTGCGACGCATATTATGCGCCAGCCGCCACGGTGCTACCGTGGGGCACCACCTTGTCGAGCACTTTGGCGGAAGTCACAACGCTGGGCACGCCGGCCCCGGGATGCGTTCCCGCACCCACGAGATAAAACCCCTCCACTTCCTCACTCACATTGTGAGGCCGAAACCACGCGGACTGGGTGAACAAAGGCTCCGGCCCGAAGGCCGCCCCCAGCGGGGCGTTGAGCCGATCACGAAAATCTTCCGGCGTCTGTATTTTAGACGTGACCACCGCGCCTTTCAGCCCCGGCATAATCGTGTTTTCCAGATAGGTTTCGATGCGCTCGCGATAGGGTTGTGCCATCGCGGCCCAGTCCACACCGTTGTCCAGATTGGGCACCGGTGCCAGCACATAAAAAGCATCGCACCCCTCCGGCGCCACGGATGGGTCACAGGCACTGGGCCGGTAAAGGTAAAGCGAAAAATCATCCGCCAGCACTTTGCGGTCGAATATATCTTTCAAAAGCCCCTTATAGCGGGGGCCCATCAGGATGGTGTGGTGGTCCACATTCTCAAAACGCTTATTCGTGCCAAAATACCACACAAACACGCTCATGGAGAGATGGAGGCGCTTCAGCTTGCTCTTGCTCCACCGTTTGCGTTTGGCGGGCAGGCCGGCCCTGCGAGCCGCCTCCCCCTCCGGCAATAATTTATCATAAGCCCAGGCCACATCGGCGTTGGAAACCACGACGGCACTTCCAATCTCCCGCCCGTCTTCCAGGCGCACCCCTGCCGCCTTCCCATCCTGCACCAAAAGTTTGTCCACCGGCGCATTGAGCATGATCGAGCCGCCCTGCCCCTCGATCAAATCTACCATGCCCTGCACAAGGCTACCCGTGCCGCCCCACGCGTAATGCACCCCAAACTGCCGCTCCATATAGGCAATCAACGAATAGATGGAGGTGACACGGAACGGATTGCCCCCCACAAAAAGCGGGTGGAAGGAAAGTGCGATGCGCAATTTGGGGTGTTTTACATATTTGCACACATGGGCGTAGACAGACTGGTCCGCCCGGCGACTCACCATCCATGGCACGTGGCGCAACATGTCCCACAGGCGGGTGAAGGGCTTGTCGCCCAAAACCCCAAAACCGATTTCATAATTGATCTTGCTGTCGGCCATGAAGCGCTCATAGCCCGCCACATCATCGGGCGAGAAACGTGCCACTTCCGCCCGCATGCGCTCGGCATCATCGCAGCACATGAATTCTTCGCCATCATCAAACCGGATGCGGTAAAACGGATCCATGGGTTTGAGGCGCACATGGTCTTCCATGCGCTTGCCGCAAAGGGTCCAAAGCTCCTCATAAACAAAGGGGGCGGTGATGATGGTGGGGCCAGCGTCAAAGGTAAAACCGTCCTGCTTGAACACGCTGGCGCGCCCCCCCGCCTGTTCCAGCTTTTCCACAACCGTGACCCGATACCCCCGCGCGCCCAATCGCACGGCTGCCGCCAGGCCGCCAAAGCCGGCGCCGATGACCACCGCATGGGGCCGCCCATCCACCCCATCAGGGGAGGCAGCGCTGGTGGTGAGCAAACTGTCGGGCTTCACATGTGTATTCATTATTAGACAGTAAAGGTGTCCAATTTTTTAGGCAAGTTTATTGCCCACCTTTTATGGGCAGGCCGTTTCAAAGAACGCGTGTATCTGTGCGGCCACCACATCCGGCGCCTCCTCGTGGACAAGATGGCCCTTGCCCTCATGCAGGTTTATGGCGCATTCGGGCACCAGACGCTTGGTTTCTTCCGCCGCTTTGGGGTCAATGGTGCCATCTTCCGTGCCGATAATTTGCAACAGGGGCACTGGCAGATTTCGCAGCCGCTCGGCCATGGGGTGCAGGTCCCAATTAGCCATCATGGATAGCGTCCCCTCCACGTGGTGGGGTGAGGCCAGCGCGCGGCGGTACCACTCCATGGCCTGTTCATCCAGTTTTGATCCGGTGGAGGCGATCAGGCTTTCCACCTGCCCAAAGGTCTGCGCCGCAAAGGAAAAAGCGCGGGGCACAAACGGGTTCAAAAACAACAGTTTGGCGATAGCGGGAAATACATGGCCCGCCATGCCAGGGAAGGGGTAGAAAGCTCCATTGATGGAAACAATGGCTTGTACCCGCTGCGCATCCGCCAGCATTTGAACGCCAATGGCAGCACCCGCAGAATGCCCTACGATAAAGTCTGGCGTGACGCCTTCCTGTTTCAGCAGTCGATGGATGGCATCTGACACACCCTCCAATGTGGGGCGGGGGCGGCGCATGCGGGTGGAAAAACCATGGCCCGGCAGGTCCAGCGAAAAACAGCGGTAGCGGTCGCAAAGGGCGTCCACCAAACCCACCATGGAATGGGTCGTGGCCCCGCTCCCGTGAAGAAACAGGATCGTTGGACCATCGCCAGCCGGTCCCCGCTCCTGCACGTGCCAGACCATGGCACCAACGCCGACAAAGCGGCTAAAGCGGCGGTTGGGCCAGTCCAGCCCGTCATCACTCCAATCCATGACAGGACCTGCCCATTAGCCGGTGGCCGTTTGCTGGCGCACCGCATCGCTCAAACCATCGGCGCTGGCAAAGGGCATGGGCAGATAGGCCGCCCCCATGGCATCCGCCAGTTCCCGTGCCCGGCGATTGCCAAAGCGGCCAATATCCAAAAGCAGATGACGATCCGACCCCTCGCGCCCGATGCCCGCGGCAACGGCCATCGCATCTTCCTGCGCCGGCCCCCGGCCCGCATCGCCGGACAGGGCGATATTGGCGCTGCCATCGGTCATGAGGATGATGGAGGGCGTGCGGCCCTTGCGCTCTTCATCGGCGGCCAATTGTCGGGCAAGATTAAGCCCCCCCGCCAAGGGGGTGCCACCGCCACCGGGCAAACCGGCCAACGCCCGTTTGGCCCGCACCAGCGCCCGGGTGGGCGGTAAAATCACCTGCGCCTCTTCACCGCGAAAGGCGATCATGGCCACGTGGTCCCGCCGCGCATAGCTTTGCCCCAGCAGCAATTCAATGGCCCCTTTGGTTTCAGCCAAACGGTTCAACGCGGTGGAGCCGGAGGCATCCACCACGAAAATAACGCAACTGGCCCCCTTTTCCTGACAGCGGCGGATCATGAAATCCTCCGCCCGAATATGAAAACGGGATTTGCTGCGCTCCTGCGCTTCCACCTGCGCGGCCCGCATGCGCTGCCAGGGCACGGCCCGCCTCAGCGTGGCCACAAGATCAAGCCGTTTGCCCCGTTCCAGGCGGCCGGCCCGACTTGCCAATGGGCGACCCCGGCGGGCGGAGCGCCGCTTGCTGCCCGCACGCCCCTTTTGCCCGGCACGCCTGTGGGCTTTCGCGGCCAACTGGGCCAACAGATCATCGGGCAAATTGGCAGCCAACGCATCAATGATCATCTCGGCGGGGGGCATTTCTGTTTCAGAAAGAGCGCGGTCGTTCTCGCCGTCTTCCTGTTGCGGCGGCGGGGGCGGTTCTGACGCTTGCTGCTCATCCTGTTCCTCCTCCTCCTCAGACCGGCTGGGCATGACCAAGGCCCGGTTGAACAGCGAAAGCCGCATGGCGACCGTCAAATCATCGTCTCCTACGCATTCGCGTCCATCCAAACCGGCATGGGCGCGGGCCACGCGAAGGACCTGCATGGCCGGGCGCAGGGATGTCAGCCCGAAACCCAACGCCATGGTGCAAGCAGCTTCCAGCGCCTTGTCCTCAACGGTGATCAGCGCGGGGTTGGAGCCCCCCATCGCTTGTTCGCCATCAACGGCTTCACCAATGGAGAGGGCCGAAAGGTCCAGATGAAAGTCCGACCGGTCCACCAAGGATGCTGCCACCCCCGGCTCATCCGCTTCGCTTTCATCCAGCAACACGATACTAGCCCGCGCCCTATCCCTGCGGCTAACACCGTCGCGCTCCACAGCCACAAAACCGTCTTCCATCGACTGGGCTAGAACCGGCAGCGTCGCTTCTTCCAGCATTTGGGCGCACGGCACCATCAAAACGCCGTCCCCGGCGACCGCCAAGGCCCCGCCGCTAACCACCGACTTTCCCGTCGCCAGCGTTGCCGAAAGATCAAGCCCCCCCACCAGTGCTTCCACCCCCGCACCCATAGGCAGGCGCGAGACGCGGGCGGAACACAGGCGGGTCAAGAGGGTGCAAAACCGGTCCCGCACCGGCCCCGCGCCAGCACTGACAACGGCGTGGGGCCGCATGCCGTGCCGGTGCATGAGCGCAAACAACCGTGCCGCCAAAACGGCATCCGCCCAACTGTTCAGTGCCGGGGATGAACCACCCATATCAAGCCGCATTGCGGGTGCTAAACACATCGTCCAAAACCCGCCCCACCCGCACCGTACTGCGGGCATCGTCCAGCGGATCGCGCCGCAAGCGGTGGGCCAAGGCCAAGGGGGCCATGGTGCGCACGTGGTCACGGGTAATTTCCGTGGCACCGCCATAGGCTGCCTCAGCGCGGGCCGCCTTTATCAGGGTCAATTCTCCACGCAAACCATCCGTGCCAAGGGCAATGCAAATTTCCGCAATGAGCGTGAGCACACCATCATCGGCCACGAGGCCTTCCAGCCCTTGGCGGGCGGCCAAAATGCGCTTGCGCAACTTGCTCTCCTGCCCCGCCCACTGGCGGGCAAAACCCCCGCCATCGCGCTCATAGGCCTCACGACGCCGAATAATCTCCACCCGCTGGCGCGGATCATTGGGGGTTTGCACATCCACGGAAAGGCCGAAGCGGTCCATCAACTGGGGCCGCAACTCCCCCTCCTCCGGGTTGCCGCTCCCCACCAAGACAAAGCGGGCGGGATGGCGCAGGCTCAGCCCCTCCCGCTCCACCACATTCCAGCCGGAGGCAGCCACGTCCAACAGCACATCCACCAGATGGTCTTCCAGCAGGTTCACCTCATCAATATACAAATAGCCTCTATTGGCCGCCGCCAGCAGACCCGGCTCGAACCGCTTTTCGCCGTGGACCAAAGCTCGCTCAATATCCAGCGCACCCAAAACCCGGTCTTCGCTGGCCCCCAGCGGCAAATCCACAACCGGAACCGGCACTTCAACGCTTTCCCGATCCGCGTCATCAACCGCCGCACAGGCTTCGCAAATACCGGCCACATTCTCCGGGTCGCAATTATAGGGGCAATCGCGCACCGCTTTCATGGTCGGCAACAGACCGGCCATGGCGCGCACCGCGGTGGTTTTGCCCGTGCCCCGATCGCCCAGCGCCAGCACGCCGCCCAGCGCCGGGTCAACCGCCGTCAATACCAGAGCGTGGCGCAACTGTTCTTGACCCACAATGGCCGTGAACGGATAGGGTTTTCTTGCACTCGTTCTATCATCGGCCATGCTTCACTCCCTCAATTTTCGCACCGAAAACCACACGGCCGCCACCACCAGCGGCACGCATAGACCGACAATGACTTTCACACTCAACCCCGGCGCAAAGCCCACCAGCACCGCGGCCAGATAGGTAAGAATGCCCAGCGCGTAATAGCTGATAGCCACCACGGAGAGGCCTTCCACCGTCTTTTGCAGCCGATATTGGGCCTCCGCCCGCGCATTCATGGATTTGAGCAATTCCTGATTCTGCTTGCCGATGGCCACTTCGATGCGGCCCCGCAACAGCTGCGTTGCCCGGTTGATGCGCTGGGCCGTCTCTTCCTGACGGCGCAAAATGGCTTTGTAGGTCCGCGCCGCCGGGTTCATGCGCCGCCTCATGAAATTGGCGAGCCGCTGACAGCCTTCGATACGCTCCTCGCGCAATTCCTCCATCCGGCGAATGGCGATCTCATGGTAGGCGAGCGATGCGTTCAGCCGGAAATGGGACCGCTCCGTCGTCGCCTCATGAAAAGCGGACAGATCGGCTAGGTCTTCCAGTATTTTCTCATCCGATTCCCCGCCATGGCGGGCCAGCCGCGTGATCAAATCACCCAACCGCCGCTCCGCCTGGCTCAAAAGCGGACTCAACTCCTTGGCGTCCTTCCACGCGTAGAGACAAAGCGTGGAATACGTCTCAATCTCAATGAGACGCTGCAAAAGGCGGCCCAGACGGGCCGGTTCTTTTGAGGTGGTTTTCACCAGATAGCGGGCACTGCCCGCCTCATCCAAATCCAAATCAGTTTCCACCACCGTCGTGCCGCTCATGACAGCGCTGGCGCAAATGGGTTTGGCATCGCGCCACGCAAACCGCCCAGCCCCGGACCAGACGGGAGAGCGCTTGGGCTCCAGCGCCACCAGAAGGGACAAAAGCAGGGTGCCGGGCACCCCTGTCCACCCCAAATCCCGCTCACTCCACGGGCTGAACAGGGCGCGATCCTTCACGTCCTGCGCAATGAAAGTGTAAGAGACAAATTCCGTATGGCGCTCCCACTTCATCGTCACGCCATCGCCCGCTGCGCTAATCTGGTCCGCCAATTCGCTGGAAGGGATCAATTCCAATTTTTCGCAAATTGTCAGCGCGGCCCGCCGCTCGTCAGCAATCTTGCTGTCCGCAGGGGTGCGAAAAACCATGTGTTGGGCAATGCCCGGGGCCGTAATGGGCACAGGCGGACGGGCATGCCGCTCCGCCTGAATAGTATCCCGCCGGGCATCGATGGATAGACCGCCGTCAATCATGCCACGGGCTCTGAAGTGTTATTGTCATGCCTTGAGCGGATCACGCTGGCCTTCCCTCACGTCACGTTCGCCCATAGCCCAAAAGCGGGGGCGCCAACTGTCATTGACGAATGACAACAGCATATGACAATTTTACTTTACATTACTAGCCCAAAGAGTTGTCATTTCCGTTGGACACCCCGGCACAAAATTCAAATCAGGCCCGAAAGGATGCCCCGCCCCCCTTGCCGGGCTTTCGGGACGCGCCGCCCCGCGGCCTGTGCACGGACTGTGGCGTGTCCCGCATGGCAGACCCTTCCGCCTGCGGCCGCGCCTGCCAATTCATCGCGCCAAACTACGAGCGGGCGGAAAAGCGTGTCCACGGCGTCACGCGCGCCCAATGCCAAAACCCCGACACAGTCCACTTCGGCCCCTACCGGCGCATCGTGCGGGCGGCCATGAAGGAACCCCGCGCGGGGGCGCAATGGACGGGAATCACCACCACCATTGCCCGCCGCCTGCTCAAGGAGCGCAAGGTGGATGCCGTGCTCACCATGGTGCCGGACAAAAACGACCGCTGGAAACCGGTGCCCACCCTCATCACCGACCCGGCCCATATGGCCCGCGCGAGGGGCATGCGCATGGGGTATGCGCCCCTGCTGGCTTTGCTGGAACCGGCGCTGGCCGCCGGATACAAAAGGCTGGCCGTCATCGGCATCCCCTGCCAAATCCACGCCCTAAGGGCGCTGGAACAGGAATTGGGGTTTGAGCGGCTTTACGTCATCGGAACACCCTGTTCGGACAATACAACCACGCAAAACTTCCATCAGTTTCTGGCGCTTCTGTCCGATGAACCAGACACCATCTCCTATCTGGAGTTTCGGGCGGATTATCAGGTGGAACTGCGTTTTACCGACGGGCGCGAAAAACTCATCCCCTTCCTCAAACTGCCCATCTCCAAACTCCCGTCAGACTTCTTCCCCCTCACCTGCCGCACCTGTGTGGATTACACCAATGCGCTGGCGGACATTACTGTGGGCTACATGGGTGGCATTCATAAGAGCGCTGCAAAAAGCGCCATGGGCAAGGTTGGTCAATGGCTGATCGTGCGCAATGAGCGGGGGGAAGAATTGCTGGAAATGCTGGGAGATAATGTGCTCGTGGACCAGCCCGGTTCCGGCGGCAAACGCCAAGGCCCTGTTGCCGGTTTCAAAGCCAATGTGGAGCGGGCCGCGGGCGGTCTGCCACTGCGTTCCATGCCAGATTTTATCCGCCCGCTGGTCGCCTGGTTGATGCCTCGCACGGGGCCGTGGGGGACGGAATTTGCCCGTGCGCGGGTGGAAATGAAAGCCGTGGAAACCGTGTTGCACCTGCGCCAAAGCCTACCCCGGCGCATGAAACACATGGTGCCGCCCCATACATGGAAACTGGTGGCCCCCTATAATTTGCAACCCCAAGAGAACGAAGCCCACACGCTTAAAGACGCCGCCGAATAGTCAGTGATGACCCTTTTGCGCAATGGCTTCGCCCGCCGCCACACCGCTGGCCCAGGCCCATTGGAAGTTGTAGCCGCCCAGCCACCCGGTCACATCCACCGCCTCGCCAATGGCATAAAGGCCCGGCACTTTTTTAGCCTCCATGGTGCGCGAAGAGAGTTCGGCAGTGCTGATACCACCAATGGTGACCTCCGCCTTTGCGAACCCTTCGGTTCCGTTGGGATGAAAAGCCCAATTGCGCAACCGCGCCTGCAAGTGTTGCAACGCTGTGTCCCGAAAATCCCCCACACGTTTGGCCGGGTCCAAAGACGATAGCGCCAAAAGGGTTTGCGCCAGGCGCTCGGGCAGCAATTCTGCCAAAACCGACCCCACGCTTTGCCCCGGTTTGGCCTGCTTTGCCCCCACCAGCCAATCACCAGCCATGGCCGGCGCAAAGTTCACGCTGACCGCCTGCCCGTGCCGCCAATAGGAAGAGATTTGCAACATGGCCGGGCCGGACAGGCCCTTGTGAGTAAAGAGCGAGGCTTCATCAAAGCTTTGCTTGCCACACGAAACCCGCGTGGGCGCCGCAACCCCGGACAATTCCGTAAACAGCCGTTCGTTCTGCGCCAACGTGAACGGTACCAGTGCCGGGCGTGGCTCTACGATTTTCAGACTGAATTGGCGGGCCAATCTGTAGGCAAAATCCGAAGCCCCAAGTTTTGGAATGGACGGGCCACCCGTCGCCACGACCAAATTGGGTGCTGCCAGTGTTTCCGAACCGACTGTTACGGAAAAAGTGCCTTCACTCAGCGTAACCCTATCCACAGAATGGCCAAGACGAAACGCCACTTGGCCAGCGTCACACTCCGATAACAGCAATTGCACAATTTGCTTGGCAGACCCGTCGCAGAACAACTGGCCCAGCGTCTTTTCGTGCCACGCAATGCCGTAGCGATCCACCAGGGCAATAAAGTCCTGGGCCCTATAGCGGCTCAACGCGGATTTGGCGAAATGGGGATTGGCGGACAAATAACGCTCCGGCACCGCATCCACATTGGTGAAGTTGCATCGCCCCCCACCGGAGATGAGGATTTTGCGGCCCACCTGGGCGTTGTGGTCCACCACGACAACCCGCGCACCACCCTGCCCGGCCCGGGCCGCCACCATCAGACCGGCCCCGCCGCCGCCTAAAATAATTGCATCAAAATTTGAATGTGGTGCCATAGGGCGCGGGGTATCGCCTTTCCGGCGAAATTTGAACCCCCGCCTTGCGCCCTTCGCTCAAACTTTAGATGGCCAGATATTCGTGGCGCAGCGCTTCATCGTCCAGCACTTCCTTGGCGCTGCCCTGGAAGGCCACTTCGCCCGTATCCAGAATAATGGCGCGGTCAGAAATTTTCAGGGCGGCCACGGCATTCTGCTCCACAATAATGGTGGTAATCCCCGCCGCCCGCACTTCCAGCAGCGCCTTTTCAATGTCGTGGCGCACTACGGGGGCGAGGCCCTCATAGGGCTCATCCAGCAAGAGAAGTTTCAACTCCTTGGCCAGCGCCCGGCCAATGGCAAGCATCTGCTGCTCACCGCCGGAAAGGGTAACACCCTCCTGTTTGCGGCGCTCTTTCAAGCGCGGGAAGAGATCGTAGATACGCTCATATTCCCAGCCGCGATTGCCCGCGATGACAGCCAGGTCCAAATTCTCTTCCACCGTCAGGCCGGGGATGATCCGCCGGTCCTCCGGAACCAGCGCGATGCCCGCGTTGGAAGCATCGTGGGAGCGCATGGAGTGGACGTCCTCGCCCAGCAATTTGATTGTGCCGGAACGCAGTTCCGGTTCATCGGCCCGGGCAATGGCGCGCAGCGTGGAGGTTTTACCCGCCCCGTTACGGCCAAGAAGAGCAACGATCTCCCCCTCGTTCACCTCAAAAGAGACATTTTGAACGATGTAACTGTCGCCATAATAGGCGTTGAGATTTTCCACGTAAAAATAGTCTTTCGACGTGGCAGGCTTGGGCACCTCGGCCAGATGCGGGGTGGGGGCTGGGGCTGTCGTCGGTGTATCCATTTGACCAATCATCTTTTCAGCGGCGTTGCTCATACCTGTTCCTCCCCGAGATAGGCTTCCTTCACCCTCGGATCGTTCTTGATTTCCTCCGGCGTGCCCTGGGCGATAATGCGCCCACCCGCCAGCACGGAAATGCGGTCTGCCAGGGAGAATACCACATGCATGTCGTGTTCGATAATCACCTTGGTCATGCCGCCCTCTTTAATCTTTTTGAGAAGGTCAATGGTGGCGTTGGTGTCGTGGCGGGCCATGCCGGCGGTGGGCTCATCCAGCAACAGCAGGCGCGGCTTTTGGATCAAACCCATGGCCAGTTCCAACCGCCGTTTGTCACCGCGCGACATGGCGGACGCGTTATCCGTCAGCTGTGCTTGCAGACCAACGCTGGCCAGCGTGTCTTCCGCATCCTGCTGGACGGCCCGCTCCCCGAACAGGCTCTTGAACGGGTTCAGTTTGAACTCCCCATCACGGCTGGACAGGGCTGCCACCATGAC
This sequence comes from Pseudomonadota bacterium, assembly GCA_038525315.1. GTDB lineage: Bacteria > Pseudomonadota > Alphaproteobacteria > Rhizobiales > Rhizobiaceae > Pseudahrensia. The sequence continues at coordinate 99,271 of JBCBHU010000009.1, read as the reverse complement.
ATTTTCCAAAACGGTCAGGTCAGGAAAAACCTCCGGCGTCTGGAATACCCGCGCCACGCCCAACTGGTTGATTTCGTGGGGCGACTTGCCGGTCAACACGTTTCCGTCAAAAATCACCGCCCCCCGGTCCGGCTTCAGCCGACCCACGCATACATTCAGCAGCGTCGATTTACCCGCCCCGTTGGGGCCAATGATGGCGTGGGTTTCCCCTTCAATAACCGTCAGATCCACGTCGGACAGGGCATGAAGACCCGCAAAGCTTTTGTGCACATCGTCAATGTGTAAAACCGTGTTGGGCGTGCCCCGTTCGAAGCCCCGGTAGTCATTATTGGCAGCGGTTGGTTGTTCGCTCACAGACATGTTCACTCTCCCTATTCAGCGGGGCTGACGGCGGGCGAACCCGTGGCGCCAAGGCCGTCTTTGGGTTTTTTGCGGCTGAACAGTCCGCCTATTTTACCAAGACCTTCCATCAACCCACCGGGCAGGAAGATCACCACCAGCATGAACACAAGGCCCAGCGTGAGGTGCCACCCCTTGCCCACAAAGGGGTAAACGATCGACACCAACACGTCGGACAGGCCATCCGGCGCCCAAGCGAACCAACCTTCCAGGATGGTCGTGTTGATCTTGGAAATGATGTTTTCCATGTATTTGATCATGCCCGCCCCCAGCACAGGGCCAATCAATGTGCCTGCGCCGCCCAAAATGGTCATCAAAACCACCTCGCCGGAAGCCGTCCAGAACATACGCTCCGCCCCGGCCTGGCTGTCCATGGCCACCATCAGGCCGCCGGCAAGGCCAGCATACATGCCGGAAATGACAAAGGCCGCCAGATTGTAGGGACGCACGCTGACGCCGGTATAGCCGAGGCGGTTCTGGTTGGACTTCACCGCCCGCAACATCAGGCCGAAGGGCGAACGGAAGATGCGGATGGCGATGTAAAAGCTCACAAGCATCAAAATCGCGGCGATGTAATAGCCCACGTTGAAAGTGAAAGCCCATCCGCCCATGGCCAACTCGTAGGAACTGCTCATTTCCAGCCCAAAGAGGTTGGCCCGGGGAGTCTCACCCGCCGCCAAAGCACCATCGAGAATGCGCGGATCGCCCAACTTTGGCTGCAAACCCGTTTCGCCACCGGTGATGGGGGTCAACACGGAATAGGCCAACGAGTAGGACATTTGCGCAAAGGCCAGCGTTAGGATGGAAAAGTAAATGCCGGACCGGCGCAGGGAGATATATCCCACCGCCAAACTAAACAGCCCGGCAATGACAATGCCCAAAATAATGGCTGGGATGATGTTCATGGTCAGCAGTTTCATCATCCAGATCGCAGCGTAGGAACCGGTGCCCAAAAAGGCCGCGTGACCGAAGGACAGATAGCCGGTGAGACCAAACAGAATGTTGAACCCAATGGCAAAGATGCCAAAGATCACAAACCGCTGCATCAGATCGGGGTAGCCCCCGTTGAACTGCGCCAGGCTCGAATCCACCGGAAAGGGGTTGAGGAAAATGGGCGCCGCAAACGTAATAAGCGCCACGAACAGAAGAAGTTGAAGATCGCGTCCTTGCAAACCAAACATGGCCTTAGTCCTCCATCACGCCACGCCGGCCCATGAGGCCCCGTGGGAGGGTGAGCAGAATGATGATGGCGACGAGGTAGAGCACCACCTGATTGATACCGGGCAAGACGTTGAGCACTTCGCGCATGGAGGCAAAACTCTCCAGGATGCCCAGCATGAAGCCCGCAAGCACAGCCCCGCCAAGGCTGCCCATGCCGCCCACAACCACCACGACGAAGGACAACACGAGGAAGTCCATGCCCATGTGATAATTGGGGGAGTTGATGGGCGTATACATAACCCCCGCTAGACCGGCCACGACGGCGGCAAGGCCGAACATGATGGTAAAGCGCCGGTCGATATTGATGCCCAGCAGACCCACGGTCTCCCGGTCCTGCATCCCGGCCCGCACCACCATGCCGAAGGTCGTAAATTGTAGGAAGGCAAACACCCCGAAGATGCACAGGGCCGCGAATGCGAAATATACAAGACGCCAGTAGGGATAGATAATCAGATTGGGATCAAAGCCCAGCAAACCGCCAAAATCGAAAGACCCGGCAAAGGCCTGTGGCGCGGGAGTCGGAATGGGGTTAGCGCCATAGAAATATTTGATGATTTCCTGAAGCACGATGGCCAGACCGAACGTCACCAAAATCTGGTCCGCATGGGGGCGCTTGTAAAAGTGCTTGATCAGCCCCCGCTCCATCACAATACCGATCAGCATCATAATGGGGATGGTGAACAGGATGGATATGGGCACAGACCAGTCGATGATCGTCGTGCCAATGGCCTCACCAAAGATATTATTCACATAGGGCACTTCCACCTTCAGCGGATTGCCCAGAAAATCGGTTTTGGTCTCATCAATGACCGTTTGCGAAATGCTGAGCAAACGGCTGACGGTGACCGCACAGAAAGCGCCGATCATGAACAGCGCGCCGTGGGCGAAATTCACCACGCCCAGCGTGCCAAAAATCAGCGTCAGGCCCAGCGCAATCAGCGCATAGGCAGAGCCTTTGTCCAGGCCGTTGAGTATTTGAAGAACAATAGCTTCCATCATCGGTACCCAAACGGGCCCTCCCCCTTACGCCGCAAGCGGCGCGAAGTTGAATTTGGATTAAGACTGCGTCGGGGGCGACAGCCAGTGCCGCCCCCAAAAGTGCAAAGCGCTTAGGCGCCTGGGTTACAGGCACCCACGGCCACGGCATTGCCGTTAGCGTCACGCATTTGTGGGTGGTCAGGGGCGTAGGTCACCTTGTCCACCGGTGTCACTTCCACCACTTCCAGAAGGTCGAACTCGGACGTTGGGTTCTCTTTACCTTTCACAACCAGCACGTCTTTGAAGCACTGGTGGTCTTCGGCACGGTAAAGCGTCTTACCATTGCCCAGACCGTCAAACTCGAAGCCTTCCAGCGCTTCCACAACACCGCAGGGGTTGAACGTGCCCGCACGCTCACATGCATCGGCATAAAGCAGCGTTTGCACGTAGCAGGTGTGGGCAGCCTGGGATGGCGGGAAGCCGTATTTCGTGCCGAAGGACTTCACGAAGGCCTTGGAGCCCTCATCCGTCAGCGACCAGTGCCAGTTGGTGGAACCGAAGATGCCCTTCACGTTAGCACCGGCACCCTTCGCCATCAGGCGGGAGTAGAGCGGCACAACGATCTGGAAGTCTTTGCCGTTCACCTGCTTGTCGCGCAGGCCAAACTGCACGGCGTTGGTGAGGGAGTTCACCATGTTACCGCCGTAGTGGTTCAGCACCAGTGTATCGGCGCCGGATTGCAGCACGGGGGCAATGTAGGACGAGAAGTCTGTCTGCGTCAGCGGCGTTTTCACCGCCGCCACAGTTTCCCAGCCCAGCGCTTCCGTCGATTCTTTCACGGCCTGCTCGGTGGTGTAACCCCAGTTATAGTCTGCTGTCAGGTGATAGGCCTTACGGTCCGTGCCGTAGTTTTTGGTCAACACGGGGGCGAGGGCCGCACCGGACATGTAGGAGTTGAAGAAGTGACGGAAACCGTTGGCCTTCTTGTCCTTACCGGTGGTGTCGTTGGAGTGGGTCAGACCGGCCATGAAGATGATGCCGACTTCCTGGCACAGCGCCTGCACGGCCACGGCCACACCGGAGGATGAACCGCCGGTAATCATCACGGCACCGTCTTTTTCGATCATCGAACGGGCGGATGCGCGGGCGGCGTCAGACTTGGTTTGCGTATCACCGGTCACGTATGCGACCTTCTTACCCAAAATACCGTTACCTTTCAGCGCCTTGGACGAGAACGTGCCCATCATGCCGCCGTCGCCGCCACCATTGAGGTGCTCAACAGCCAGCTCATAGGCGCGCAGCTCGTCAGCGCCCTCGTCGGCGTAGGGGCCGGACTGGGGCACGTTGAAGCCCAGCGTAACCGTATCGCCCTTGGGGGCGTTGAGATAACCGCCATGGCCATCGGCGGCGGCACGGCTGAAGAAGTAAGGCGTAGCAGCGGCAGCAGCAGCAGCAGCGGTGCCGCTTTTGATGACGCGGCGGCGTGTGAGATCTTTATCAAAGCTCATGTGGATCCTCCCAGATAAGAGCGTAAGTGCAGCGGCACGGACTCCTCCAGCCGCTCCATGGGCAAGTTACGGGTAGACGACACCTTGCCGCAATTAGCCCTTGGGCTAAGACCGTAGGCCGCCATCGACCCTTACCCGCCCGGCCGCGGACCTTTCGATCTTCCTTTTCGCCCACGGCCCCAACACCAACTTTGCCGCCGACGTCTGTCGGTAAGCGCGAGCGTTGAGAAAGAATCAAGACCCTGTTCGCCATTGCCAGAAACGACCAGTCGCGCCACGAAACCCTGCTTGGCAAAAAGAAAACCTCGGACCCCATTAGCCAAGGTTTGGAACAGACGGTGGGCAGGGTGACGGATCTGGCCGCCGTTATTGTCTATCTACCCGACAAGACGGCTGGGGGCCGCCAGCTCCTTCACATCCGCCACAATAGCCTCAAAACAAGCCTTCGCTTTCACCGACATATACCGCGCTCGCAAATGCCCGTGGATCAGACCCGCCCAGTTGTGAACTTTCACATCGCCCCCGGCGCCGGCCAATTTCAGCGCGTAATGAAGCCCGTCATCCTTGAGGGGGTCGCAATCGGCGGTGTGGATGCGCGTTGGCGGCAGATTGGAAAAGTCTTCATCAATCAAAGGGCAGCACTTGGCCGATTGCAACAACGCCCCGTTGCGCCCCGTGCGCATGGCTTTGTAAAAGCGCGTATCCGCCTGCGTAATGCCCGGCGAGTGGGCATGGTCCATAAAACTGCCATGCTCCACATCATTGCCAAGGCCCGGATAGATCAGCACTTGCCCCAGCGGCTGACGGGCTTTGCCCCGGTTTGCGTGGGCAATGGCAGCGCACAAATTACCCCCCGCACTGTCCCCCACCAAAATGATCGGCAAGTCTGTTTGTTGTGCCAGGTGCTGAAAGGCCGCCAGACAATCATCCGTATCGGCGGGGTGGATATGCTCAGGCGCCAACGCATAATCCACAGCTGTGAGCGGCAGACCGGTGGCGGCAACCAGGTCTACACAAATGGAATCATGGCTTTCCAAGCCCCCCACCACAAAGCCACCCCCATGGATAAACAGAATGTGGGCAGCGTGGCCCGTGCTGCGCGTATCTTGATAATGTCGCAAACCCACACTGCGGCCTTCGCAGTTTATGGACGTGTCGCCGCTCTTGATAAAATTCGGGCGTGCCTCAGAAAACGCAGCGCAAAGCTCATCATACTTTGCCCGTTGCTGTTCGATGGACCACTCCACGGCATCATCGGCATAAAAATGCGCGGTGCGGTTAATGAAATCCCAAAGCTCATCATCCAAAAGGGTGTGATATTTATCGGGATAAATTCCCCGCGTGTCCTTTAACTCACTCACCGTTCAGTCTCTCTTCCAGTGCCGCGCGGACAAGTTTCTTTGTCACCTTGCCATAGCCGCTCGTGGGTAACGCGTTGAATAACTCAATCCCGCGAGGCCGCTTGTAGCTGGCGATTTTCTGCTCCACCCAACCGAAAAATTCGGCTTTATCGAAGTCCGGCGTCACCACCAAAGCCGCCACGCCCACCTCGCCCCATTTCTCATCGGGCATGCCCACTACGGCACAATCTGTAATTGCCGGGTGTTCCAGCAGCTTCTCTTCAATTTCGCGGGGATAGATATTGGAGCCGCCGGAGATATACATGTCGCTCTCCCGCCCTGTGATGTAGACGAAGCCCGCGTCATCCATATGCCCCCGGTCGCCGGTGCGAAACCAGCCGTTGCGGAAGGCTTTCCCATTGGCCTCATGGTTATTGTAGTAGCCGGCAAAAACCGCAGGACCGATGACACAAATTTCGCCGGTTTCGCCAAAGGGCAGTTCTGCCCCGTCCTCCCCCTGGATTTGCACCTGCATCCCCGCCCGCGCCGTGCCACAGGTGCCAATCCGGCCCTGCTTGTCATCGTCCCGATCATGCCAATGGGCGGGAAAAACGGTAATATTGCCCGTTACCTCACCAAGCCCAAAATATTGCACAATGCAGGTCCCCAATTTGTCCAAGGCCTTTTGTTGGTCCACCCGAAACAGGGGCGCACCAGCATAGATAAGGTGGCGCAGGCTTTTGTGGTCGAATCGATCCACCGCCTCGCTGTCCACCAACGATTTGAGGATCGTGGGCACGGTAAAGGCGTTCGTAATCTTGTGTTTTTCAATCAAGGCAAACACTTCCGCCGGGTCCAGCCGTTGCCCTTGCGGAAAGACGGAAACCACCCCCCGCGCCACCTGTGCAATCTGGTGGATGCCCGCCCCGTGCGAAAGCGGCGCCACCACCAGCGAAGCATCAAGGTCGCTGTTCAGGCCGGGAAAGAGGTCGGCCAGGTAATTGGTCACCACAAAGTTCATTTGCCCGTGGGTCAGCACCGCAGCCTTGGGGTGGCCCGTCGTACCTGAAGTGAAGAAAAACCAGCACGGGTCATCCCGATCCACCGCGCAACTGGCAAAGGGCTTTTGGGGTGCTGACGCGACCATGGCATCCCAGTCTTCCAAACGATCGGCGGCGGTGAACGCAATCGTCACATCAAGGTCCACCGCTTCCTCAACGGCACTGCGGTGGTCCTCAAAAATCGGCTCATAGAGCAACACGGATGCCCCGCAGTTTCCCGCAATGTAAGCCACATCCTCCGGCATGAGCCGAAAGTTAACCGGCACCAGCACCGCCCCCAATTTCCACACCGCAAACATGGCTTCAAAAAGGGCAAACGAATTGCGGGACTGCACCAGCACCCGGTCGCCCTTTTTCACCCCCCGTTCGGCCAGGCCATGACACGCCGCATCCACGCGCCTGCCAAGTGTTGCGAAGTCTTGGGTGACATCACCGCGTATCAACGCCGCTTTTTGCGGGTAAAGCGCCGCCGCTTGGCTCAAAAACTGCCCCAAATTCATGGTGCGGGTGGAGAAAGGTTGGCTCGTCATGCTGCTGGATAAATGAACTTTAACTGCAATGTCCCAAGCCAAGGGCATCGCCGCCAAAGAGGCAAGCCTTACCCAACCCATTCCTTCAAATTGGCGGCAGGGTCAGCGGCCACATGGGCGGGAATAGTCACCCCCGCCTCCAGCGCTTTACGGGCCATCATGAAGCTTGGCGCATCATTCATGGCATCCACAGCCAGCAGCGTTTCGCCGCCATAATACCAAACCGATTGCGCCCCCTCCCGTCGGCCCGGTCGCACAATTGTTTTGTCGTACCCCGTGTTCAGCCCAGCGATCTGCAATTTGACGTCATACTGGTCCGACCAAAACCAAGGGGTGGCCCTGTAGGGCGTGACATGCTCCAGCATATTGGCTGCCGCCACCTCCCCTTGCCCAATGGCATTGGGCACTGATTCCAAACGCACACGCGCCCCGTGGTGGGGAAAGTTTGCACAGTCCCCGGCGGCAAAAATGTGGGGGTCGCTTGTGCGGCAGTGTTCGTCAACGGCAATGCCATTTTCAATATTGAGGCCAGCCAGTTCCGCCAATTCCGACCCCGGCAAAACGCCAATACCCATCAATACGGCATCAGCGGGAAGACGTGTGCCATCCGTCAATTCCGCTACCTTCACCACCCCATTGCCGTGCAGGCGCGCAAGCCCCACGCCCTCGATCAAAGTGACACCGTGCTCCCCGTGGAGGTGACGGTAGAAATCGGATGTTTCCGGTGCCGCAACCCTCTGCAATATCCGCTCACCCATTTCCACAAGCGTGACGGCTAAACCGGTCTTTCGGGCAACTGCAGCCACTTCCAGCCCAATATAGCCCCCGCCCACAATCACCAATCGGCCCCCACCTTCCACAGCGGGGCGCAGACTGTCGGCATCGGACACCGAGCGCAGGGCATGGACATTGCCCAAGGCGCCGCCCATCTCAGCGGGCAACAAACGCGGCGTGGACCCGGTGGCCAGAAGCAGTTTGGAATAGGAAAGCGTCTCCCCATTATAGAGCACCACCTGCCGCTCTTGCGGATGCAGGCTTTCCACCCGCTCCCCCAACCGCAAGGTCACCGCGTTATCGTCAAACCACTGCCGGGGCCGAAAGATTAACCGCTCCAACGGCATGGTTCCGGCCAAATAGGCCTTGGACAAGGGCGGGCGCTGATAGGGCAGCACGTTTTCATCCCCGATCAATGTGATGGGAATATCCTTGTCCAATTCGCGCATTCTGGCGATGGCCGCCGCCGCCGCCTGTCCGCCGCCCACAACGATGATGGGCTGTGAATTTTCTCTACTCATCCGGGAAGTTTAGGCGGGAAAGCGCCCAAACAAAACGCGGCGAAACCGACCAAATTGCCCACGATTGCGCCCTTAACCCGCCATGGCTTCAAGACTGGCAAGCAGATCATCATCCACAGGAATACCATCGCGCAGCATGGTTTCTCGCAACTGTGCCCGCCGGTGTCCCGGCACCCGCGCACCCTCTTGGGCGGTGATTTTGTTTGCCAATTGCGCAAAATGAGAAAGCACACCGTCGCCCCCCAACTTAGTGGGGTCGATCACGATCAGCGTTTGCCCCACGCCGGAGGGCGGTCCTTCAGCGTCAAAGAAAGAGGATGCCTCGTCGCCCGTATTGGCCCCGTTCAGGCTGGCCGCCAGCAATTCCACCATGAGCGCCAAGGCCGTGCCTTTGGCATCGCCCAAGGGCAACATGGTGCCCTTCAAAGCCACCTTTGGGTCCGTGGTCGAAGCCCCGTCCGGCCCCAGCGCCCATCCCTCGGGAATGGGTTCACCCGCCTGAGACGCCGCCATGATCTTGCCCCGCGCTACTTTGGAGAGGGAAACATCCACAACGATGGGAAGACCGTCCTGCACGGGCGCGGCAAAGGCGATGGGGTTTGTGCCAAACAATCCCTCAGACCCGCCCCACGGGGCCATGGCAGCGGGCGTATTGGCGAACAGGAGGGCCACCAACCCCTCCGCCGCATAGCGCTCCACAACCACACCGGCCACACCGCAATGGTGGGAGCGAGTAATGCCCCCAATCGCAATGCCGCATTCCCGCGCCATCGCGGGCAGATGCTGAAAAGCCAGATCAAGCGCGGCATAGGCAAAGCCGTTGGCCGCATCCACGCAAAGTGCCGCCCGTGCCGTTCTTTGTGCCGTGGGTGTGGCATGGCCGTCCACTTTGCCGCTTTTTGATTGGGCCGCATAACTGGCTACCCTCCGCAAACCATGCCCGTTTTGTCCGGCCAGTTCGGCGGCGACGAGGGCTTTGGCCACGGCAGCTGCGTTGAGGGAAGAGGTACTGCTAGCTTCGAAAATGCGCTGCACCAGCGCCTTCAGGTCAGGTGTGGTGATGGTGGCCATGGATTACCAATATCAATAATGGCCAACCTCCCCCTTGCGGAGAGGTCCAAGAGCGGCATCGGAACGATGTGGCGATTGGGACGGAGCAACCGAGGTGGACGTGGGCCTATTGACCAAACAGCCGGCTCCAGCCTTCCGCCCGGATCGGCTGCGCCTCTCCGACCTCCCCACGAGGGGGAGGTGAGAGCGTGCCAGAGTGACCCTTAAGCCGAGCGATACAGCTTCGTCATGGAAAACTCCCGGTGACCCAGCGCTTCGGCAGCCGTGTTGCGGCCATTGGCGGTGCGGCGGATCATTTCGATGAGATCGTCACCGGCCTCATCAATGGTTTTCTCGCGGGTGAGAATGCCCGTCACGTCCACATCCACATGCTCCCCCATGGTGCGCACGGTGCGCGGATTGGCCGTGATTTTGATCACCGGCACGATGGGGTTGCCCACCACATTGCCCTGCCCCGTGGGGAAAGTGTGGATCACGGCGCCACCGGCAGCCATCAGCGTGACGCATTCGGCGGCGGCAGAGGAGGAATCCATGAAATAGAGGCCCTTGCCGGATCCAGGCATCTGCGCCGGTTCCAGAATGTCGATATATTTCGACGTGCGGCCAATCTTCTCCAGATTGCCCAGCGCCTTCTCTTCGATGGTGGTCAAGCCGCCTTCGATATTGCCTTTGGTGGGCTGCGAATCGGAAAGATCGTCCGTCTGGTGAGCGAAGATCACGTCGTCCTGATAAGCCTTCCACATGGCATACCAGCGCTCGCCCACCTCTTCATTGATGGCTTTTTCCTTGCAAATATGCTCCGCGCCCGTAATTTCCGATGTCTCGCCAAAGAAACCAGTAATACCGGTGGGCAGCAATTTGTCATACATATTGCCCACGGTGGGGCAGGAGCCCAGGCCCGTGGTCGTGTCTGACTCACCGCATTTGGTGGAAATCCACAGCTCGGACATATCGCATTCTTCGCGCTGCAATTCGGAAGCCCAGTGGACGTATTCCTTGGCCTTCCACGACGCCTGACGGATGGTCTCCAAATCACCTTTTTGCTCAATGGAAATACCCCATACGGGCTTGCCCGTCTCGGCGATGCCTTGGACGATCCGGTCCGTCCAACCCGGCTCAATACCCACCACCACAACGGCGGCCACATTGGGGTTGGCCCCGGTGCCGATCATGGTGCGAAAATGCGTTTCCAGATCTTCGCCAAACTGCAACCGCCCATAGGCGTGGGGCAGCGCCATGGTGCCTTTGATATTATTGGCCACCGCCTCACAGGCGGCGTTTGAAATATCGTCCACCGGAAGAATGATCACGTGGTTGCGAACCCCCACCCGGCCATTCTCGCGCCGGTAAGCCATAATTTTGTCTGACATATCCCTATCTCCCTACCAGCGCTTCGTTTTCAAATTGTGGGTGTGGACCCAGCCGCCTTTTTTGACGCTGCCCACGAATTTCCCGATATCCTCGCCATATTTGATGGCCGTGTCGCCCTCGTTGATATCCTTGAGCGCGATTTTGTGGCCGATGGCCACGTCATCATTGGCTGTCATTTTGAAAGAGGAATTGTCGTGGGTGACCACGCACAGCATTTCCGTGCCGGCGGTCAGCCCTTCCACCACCACCACGCCCACATTGTCCTCGTGGTCATGCACCAGCAGTTGCGGGATATTGCTCATGGCTTGTCCTTTGCCTGTTCAAGTCTTATATAAGACATAAGATAGAACAATCAGGCCTGTCAATCGCGCGCATGAATGCTCCCCTCAAATTAGAAGCCCAGCCCCTTTACGCCCGGGTGCGCGCCGCGTTGGTGGGCCGCTTGATCGCGCGCCAGTGGAAGCCCGGTCAGGGTATCCCTTCTGAAAACGCTTTGGCCGCTGAACTGGGCGTAAGCCAAGGCACGGTGCGCAAGGCGCTGGATGAAATGACGGCGAGCGGCCTTCTGGTGCGCCGTCAGGGCAAAGGCACTTTTGTGGCCGAGGCCGAAGATCAAGCGATCCTCTTTCGATTCTACCGCCTCACCGCAGACGGTGCGGCAGAAGGCGAAACAGGCTTTCCCCGCTCCACTTATCTACATAAGGAAAGCGGCCTGGCCACCCAAAAGGAAACGGAGTTTCTCTCCATCCGCGCATCCGCGCCCGTGCTGCGTTTTGAACGCCTGCGGTGGCAGGGAGAGGCACCACTTCTTTGGGAAAGACTGGTTTTGCCTCAACAGCGGTTCGAAGGCCTGACGGAAACGCACGATCTGCCCAACAATGTCTACCAATTCTATGGCAGCCAGTTCGGCATCATCGTGGCCCGTGTGGAAGAAAAGCTGAAAGCCGTCTTGGCCGATGAAAGCGTGGCCGGTCACTTGCAAATCCCGACCGGCACCCCCCTGTTGCGCATCGACCGCCAGGCCATTGCGCTGGATGAAACCGTGGTGGAATGGCGACGTTCGCTGGTGCGATGCGACACCCACCACTACCGCAATGTGCTAACCTGAACACAGTCCCGCCCAGAACGCCGCCCACCATTTGCAAGGCCACGGCTTTACGTTTAGGGAAGCGGCCAAACACCGCGCCTGTGCGCCATAGAAATTCCAAACGAGGTAAGCCCCGTGTCCACCTTCGACAAAGTTGCCGACATCATCGCTGACACCAGCGAAATCCCCCGCGAAGACATTACGCCGGAAAGCCATACCATTGACGATCTGGGCATCGACTCCCTCGACTTCCTCGACATTGTCTTCGCCATCGACAAAGAATTCGGCATCAAAATCCCGCTGGAGGCTTGGACGGAAAAGGTCAATGACGGTTCCGCCAATACGGAAGACTATTTCGTGATGAAAAATCTGTGCACCCGCATTGATGAGTTGGTGGCCGCCAAGGCTTAACACAGCTTCGATCCTCGCCTCCCCTCCCAAAATATAGATGAGGGGAGGTCCAAGAGCGTAGCGATTGAGGTGGGGGGCGATGTAAATCCATCCTCCATCAGCTGAAATTGCTGGCGCTCCCCCCACCCGGATCAGCTTCGCTTCTCCGACCTCCCCTCCAAGGGGAGGTTGGGCCTGCCAGGAACTCCCCATGCTCCTTGAATATTTCCAGATGATCGACCGGGTTACCCATGTTGACGCGGATGCGGGCAAACTCACCGCCACGTCAAATGTGCCTGCCAAAAGCCCGGTATTTGAGGGCCACTTCCCCGGTCTGCCACTGGTGCCCGGCGTTTTGCTCATCGAAACAATGGCGCAGGCCTCTGGCTTTCTCATCATGGCCCAAACCGGCTTTCAGGCCATGCCGTTTCTGGCGGGCGTAAAACAGGGCAAGCTGCGCACCTTTGTGGAGCCGGAAACCGTGCTCGACATAGAAGCGCTGCTCGAACATGACGGTTCCGGTTTTGCCGTCACCAAAGCCGCCATCAAATCAGCGGGCAAAAAGATTTGCGACGCGCAGCTGACGTTCAAAACCATGCCTTTTCCCGATGAAAAATTCTCGGCCATGATTGCCAATCGTGCCGCTGAGATCGGTCTGCCGGAAAACCTGCTGCCCACCGGTTAGAGCAAATCATGTTCATATAAGAACAGGACATATCGAAAATCGCGTTCGAAAACAGCACTTTGCTGTTTGAGAGGCAGCGAATTTTGATTCCGTTTGAACGTGATATGCTCTAAACAACGGCGCGGAAAGCACTGGCGACGCCTGCCAATCCCTTTTATGACAAACACAACGCGTCGCTTGAGGGTTCGCCATGTCCGCATCATCAAATCCTGTCTGGATTACCGGCATCGGCCTTTTGTCTTGTCTGGGCGAAGGGGTGGAAGCCCATTGGAACGGGCTAAACGACGGCGCCGTCTCCGTGGATACCGAACGTTTTGCCCCCTACCCCGTCCATGCGTTGGGTGAGGTGGACTGGGCTAGCCAGATTTCCCGCCGCGACATGCGCCAGATGGAGGGTTGGCAACGCATTGGCACCTATGCCGCCGGGCTCGCGCTGGATGATGCCGGGGCGAAGGGTGACGAAGACCTCTGCGGCCGCATGGACATGATCGTCGCCGCCGGCGGCGGTGAGCGGGATGCTGAAGTGGACGGCACCATCATGGCCCAGGCCCGCGCCAGCGAAATAGAGAAGTCGCGCAATGCCGGCACCAATAACCATGATGCGCTGCTTAACGAACGCCTGGCCAATGACCTGCGCCCCACTCTTTTTCTGGCCCAGCTTTCCAATCTGTTGGCCGGTAACATCTCCATCGTCCACAAAGTTACCGGCTCTTCCCGCACTTTCATGGGGGAAGAGGGGGCGGGCATCTCTGCCCTTAAAACGGCCCATGCCCGCATCGCGTCGGGCCAAAGCGACATCGTGCTGGTGGGCGGCGGCTTCAACGGCGAACGCGAGGACATGCTGCTGTTGTTTGAGTTGGGACATTTCCTGACAAGGGGCGACCATGCCCCCGTCTGGTCCCGGCCCGATGAACAGGCGGGCTTTGCCCAAGGGTCCATCGGCGCATTCCTCATTTTGGAATCCGCCGAGCACGCCAAAGCGCGGGAGGCCAAACCCTATGCGGCCTTGGCCAACGTGGACGCCGATGCCGGATCGCGCACCGGGTCCAAAATGACGGACCGCCTGTCCGGCATGAAACAAGCCATCGGTGCAAATGAACCAGACGCTATCTTTTCCGCCGCCACCGGCGTTTCCCAACCAACAAGTGCCGAGCAAGAGTGGCTGGCAGCGCACTATCCCGGCACCCCTATTCGGGCCATTGGCACCAAGCTGGGCCATGGCGTTGAGGCCCAATTCCCCCTCGCCATCGCCTTGGCCGCCATGGCAGTCGCCAAAGGCGACCTGTTCACAGGTGCGGAAGAGGCTGAAACCGCCGCCACAAATCCCATTCAATCTGCCTTGGCCACAGGCATCGGCCATTTGCGGGCCGAAGGTTTGGGGCTTGTTACCCGCGCCGACACGAATCAAGTGAGGTCGTCATGACTGCTCTCGACCATAAGGGCCGCCCCATCGTCGCCGTAACGGGGGTTGGGGTTATCTCCTCCCTCGGCCGCGGCCGTGATGAAAACTGGAAACGGCTGACCGCGGGTGAATCCGGCATTCACCGTATCAACCGCTTTGCCACCGAGGGCCTGAAAACCACCGTGGCGGGCACGGTGGACTTCATGGATCTGGCCAACCATTCCGCGCCGGAACTGTCCTATGCCCTTGCCTCCGGGGCCGCCAATGAGGCGTTGGACCAGGCGAGGCTGCCCAAGGGCCACTTTCCCGGCCCCCTCTATCTCGCCGCCCCACCGGTGGAAATGGAATGGCAACATCGTTTTCAGCTGGACAAAACCATTCCCGCCGATGATCGCGCAGGCTATACCCGCTTGCTGGAAGCGGCGCGGGAGGGCGACTACAATGAGCTTTACCCCCTGCTCACCTTCAACGGCACGGCCGACCGGCTGTCCGACGAGTTGGGCACCAAGGGCCTGCCCATTTCCCTCTCCACCGCCTGTGCCTCCGGGGCTACGGCGGTGCAGCTTGGCGTGGAAGCCATTCGACGCGGTGAAACCGACGCAGCCCTTTGCGTGGGCACAGATGGTTCTGTGACCACAGAAGCCCTCATCCGCTTCTCGCTCTTGTCCGCCCTCACCACCCAAAACGAACACCCCACCAAAGCCGCCAAACCCTTTTCCAAAGACCGCGACGGTTTTGTCATGGCCGAAGGAGCCGGTGCGCTGGTTTTGGAATCATTGGAAAGCGCCAAGGCGCGCGGGGCAACCATCCTCGCCACGATCGCCGGATGCGGCGAGAAAGCGGACCATTTCCACCGCACCCGTTCCTCCCCCGATGGCTCGCCCGTCATCGCCGCCGTCAGCCGCGCGCTGGAAGATGCCAATGTGTCCACTGAAGACATCGACTACATCAACGCCCACGGCACCTCCACGCCGGAAAACGACAGGATGGAGTACCAGTCTCTCAAGGCAGTGTTTGGCGAGGGCATCCACACAACCCCCATCTCCTCCAACAAATCCATGATCGGCCACACGCTCACGGCGGCCGGAGCCATCGAGGCGGTGTTTTCCGTGATGACGCTTCAGCACAGCCGCATCCCCCCCACCATCAATTACGACACGCCCGACCCCGACATCCCGCTGGACGTGGTGCCCCATGAGGCAAGGGACGCGGATGTGCGCATGGTGCTGTCCAATTCCTTCGGCTTCGGCGGGCAAAATGCGTGTCTCGTCCTGAGCAATCAGCACAGTTGATCGGTCAAAGCGGCGCTTTCAAAACGGGCTGAGTTTGCCTAAACACGGCAAAACAATTCACCACGTCAGGGCCATTCATGCGCGCGCTGCAACTCGTTTCCGACCGCGAGGTCAAATCCGTTGATCTTCCCGAACCGGATGCGCCCGCCCCGGGCGAGGTGCAATTGCGCATCCGTGTGGTGGCGCTCAACCATTTGGACGTTTGGGGCTGGCGGGGCATGGCCTTTGCCAAGCGGGAAATGCCCTTGACCATCGGCGCAGAAGCCAGCGCAGAAGTGGTGGCACTGGGCGACGGCGTGAGCGGCCTCAAACCCGGGCAATTGGTTTCTATCTTCGGTGCCCGCACCTGCGGCACCTGCCACCATTGCCGCGCTGGACGTGACAATCTGTGTGAACATGTAGAGGGCGTGCACGGCTTTCATCTGGGCGGATTTGCCCGCGAGTTGGTGAACATTCCCGCCCGCCAATGCGTGCCCGCCCCGCCCGGTTGTGATGACATCGGCGCGGCACTGGCCCCCATCACCTTTGGCACGTGTGAGCACATGCTGTTCGACAATGCCAAACTGCAACCGTCTGAAACCATTCTCATCCAGTCCGGCGGTTCGGGCATTGGCACAGCGGCCATCCAACTGGCCAAAGCCATCGGCTGCACCGTCATCACCACCGTGGGAAGCGATGACAAAATCGAACCCGCCAAAGCGCTCGGTGCAGACCACGTGATCAACTACCGCGAAGACCGTTTTGAAGGCCGAGTGCGCAAGATCACCAAAAAACAGGGCGTGGACGTGGTCTTTGAACACGTGGGCAAGGACACCTGGGCCGGGTCCATGCTATCGCTCAAGCGGGGCGGGCGACTTGTCACCTGCGGCTCCACATCCGGCGTATCTGCTGAAACGAACCTCATGATGTTGTTCCAGCGCCAATTGCGCCTCATCGGCTCCTTCGGTTGCCGCATGGACAACATGGTCTCCTCCATGGACAAAATGGCCCGGGGCTACGTGAAACCCGTGGTGGATACCGAAATTGAATTCGGCGACATGGCCACAGCGCTGGAGCGCATGGAGAGCCGCAAGGTCTTTGGCAAAATCATCATGCGGATGTCATAATTCACATCATGAAACGCCTCATTCGAGTTCCCGCCGTTGAGCGAACACTGCTGACGCTCAAGACCGCGTGGGAATTCATCACCGCCAAGCTGATCCTATGGCTGCTCAGCGCCCTTAAGCGGCTACCACCGGAGCGCAGCACCGAGATGGCGGAACGGCTGGGCCGCAAATGTGCGCCCCTTTTGCCCCGCTACAAGCTGGTGAAGCGTAACATCGCAGCGGCCTTTCCCCACTGGGATGCCGCGACAGTCGAAAAGACCGCCCGCGGTGCCATGGGCAATGTGGCGCGCACCTTCGCCGAATACGTATTTTTGGATGATCTGTTTGATTTCGACCCCGAAAAACCGGGGGAAGGCCGCGTGGAAGTGGTGGGCGTGGATAATTTTCTCGCCCTTAGAGACAGGGACGGGCCGGTAATCATTTTCACAGGCCATACCGGCAATTGGGAAATTTTGCCCGTGGCCGCCTCCACCTATGGGTTGGAAGTGACAGCCCTGTTCCGCCCCCCCAATAACCGCTTTTTGGCAAAACGCCTGCTCAAGGCCCGGCGCACCGACAAGGGTCAACTTGTCCCCGCCCGGGCCGGGGCAGCCTGGTCGCTGCTGCATGTGCTGGAGGAGGGTGGCACCATTGGTTTGTTGGTGGACCAGGCGTTCACCAAGGGCCCGCACATCCAATTTATGGGCAAGACCGCCACCGCCAACCCCATGGCGGCAAAACTGGCCCGGCAATTTGATTGTCCCATCCATCCCGCCCGCTGCGTGCGCCTGCCCAACGGGCGCTTTCGGCTGGAATTGCACGATGCCCTGCCCCGGCTGACAGATAGGAACGGCGCGCTGGACGTGCTGGCCACCACGGAGCAGATCAACGCATTGGTTGAGGGCTGGGTGCGGGAAAACCCCGAACAATGGTATTGGGTCCACGACCGATGGAAAATCAAAGGCCCGGAGGGGGCCAAATGGGCACGCATGAAACGCAGCTAGAATATGGTTGTATTTTTTATTGATACAACTTTTGATAACAATTTCTGCCTATCTTGCCTCCTATGGAGAACAAGATGCCCCCCACAATTTTTCCCCCAAATCAGTTGCCGCCAGCCCTGTGTCCTGTCCTTTTGACCGGCGACACGGATTTGAAGCACTGGCCGCTCTCACGCATTCGCATGCCCCTGGCGTTTCAAAAGGAACAGGGCCTTAGCCCCTTTGAACAGGCGTTGGAGGGTTTGAACCTGCTGCACCATTCATTGCCCCCCGTCCTTACGGTGCCGTCTGCGGTGCTCTCCCACGCCCGAACGCAAATCGCAGGCCGCCGCACCCGCTGTATTGTGGAGCCGGTGGACAGGGGCAGTCTGGCGGGGGCCATGGCGGCGGCCATTGTGACGGCCCAAACCGACCGCAATGCGCGGCTCTTGTTCATCGACGGCAGCACGCCACCCGAGGATTGGTTGGCCTTGCACCGCTTTTGCCAAAGCACCCTCGCCTCCCCGTTGCAGGAAACAGGCATCATCATGGCCGGCCAGCCCGTCACCCACGCATCACCGGGCCAAAAACTGGCGCGGGTTGCCAAGACGACGGACCCTAATCTCGTCACCTGCCGCAAAGCCCGGGAAGAGGAAGAAGGAAGGGTCTACCGCCTGGGCCCTGTCATGGTGGCCACCGCTCGCATCTTTTTGCAACGCTGCCAAACCCTGTGGCCCAACCTGTTCGCCACCGTCTCCCGCGCCTTAAACCAAAGCAAAATCATAAAAGGGGATATCTGGCCCGACCTGAACCACTGGGCCCATCTGGAGACACACAGTCTCTTCGACGCCATGGCAGACCGTGAAACACAGCTTTTGTTACGCCCCCTCGATTTGACCGCAAGGACTTCAAACCAGCCAACAGCCAAATCGGCGGACGTTTTCAGCTTCCAATTGGCCTGCGATGACTGCGAAATCGAAGCGCAGGACCATGTGGTGGCAGCCTATGGGGTCAGCAATTTGCGGGTAATCAGCACGGCCGATGCCACGCTGATTACCCCCGCCAACAGCAATGCGGACATCACGCCCATCGTGGAACAGCTCAAGCGCAGCGAATGCCCGGAAGTGTATGACTTCCCCGTGCAACATTTCTCGTGGGGAAACCTGCGAGAACTGGCGTCCACCGGGGACCACGCCATCATGCGCCTCACCCTAATGGCTGGGCAGTCGATACCCGCCCATGTCCATCACCAACGAGATGAATGCTGGCATGTCCTACAGGGCGAGGGAGAGGCGGTAGTGGGGGATCAAACCCACGCGGTGAAGCCCGGCATGACCATTAAGCTGCCCGCCGCCACCAAACACGCCCTTCACAATATGGGCGCAACGCCGCTCATGCTTGTGGAAATCAGACGCGGCACAGTTTTATCCGACCGAGACACACATCCAGCTCGCCGGAAAGTGGCCGCACCGTCCGTCACGCCGGAAGCGGATCGGCCGATATCCGCCTGATCTACTCGGCAGGCAAAAGGGCCTCGTCGCCACCATAATACAAACCCACGGCATGGCGTGCCGTGGCAAAGAACAACCAGCGTTCCACAAAAAGGCCGGCCATCAGTGTCAGCGGCGCAAGCCACAAGAAGAAAGCCCCGCTTTCCCCCAACAGCCAGCCAATCATCAGCGCCATAACCGTTGCCAAAGCACCAAGGCCCGTGGCGATGGCCCATAATTTGTCCGCATGTTTGCGCCCGATACGAAAAGCCATTTCGTCGGTCAGATAATTGCCCATGGCGTGGGGCCGTTCCAACAGGCGCACTTTGCCAATGTCCCCAAGACCGGTGGCGGTCTCCATGGTGGATTGGCCGTAACCCACACGCATGGCCCGTTTGGACCAGATGAATTTAAGCCCCCAGGCCAACAAAACCAGCACCACCGAAAGGGCAATCCAGACCGCCTTGCTGTCGCTGCCCACGGGCCGTCCAAAATAGGCGGTGTAAATGACTGTGCCGGTCGCCAGCGAAAAGGCCAGATAGAC
Source organism: Pseudomonadota bacterium (assembly GCA_038525315.1). GTDB lineage: Bacteria > Pseudomonadota > Alphaproteobacteria > Rhizobiales > Rhizobiaceae > Pseudahrensia. Next base: position 79,542 of record JBCBHU010000009.1, on the reverse strand, counting down.
CGCCGGTGTCCACCCCGTGTGCCATTGGGGAATGGTGCGCAGGGAGGCGTAAATCATCGCCGTGCAATAGACGGTAATGGCAGCGCAGATGGCACCCACATAGCCCAGGGTCAGGTTAAATGTGTCCCCCAGAATGCTCATGGCCGCAAGTATGGTCAGCGGCACAAATGTGATCAGCGCCATGACCCCTTCCCGCGATAGCCAGCTGGAACGCCATTGAGAAAACGCCCGCCACGCCCGCTGGGGGTTGCCCAGGTGAAGGGTGGAGGACATGAGGCCACCGGCGATCATGCCCAAGGCCAGAACCCAGGCGATTTTGGTGGACAAGGCCGCTGGATTGCCGTGGCCCGTGCCCAGCACGATGGCCAGGCCATAGCCAGCACCGGACAAGGTCGTGAAGGCGATTACGGAAAGTGCCGGATGCATCAGCTTGCTCCCTTCTGTGCGCCATTGCCTGAGAGGGCCCGGTCGATCCAGCCCAACAGGCCGGTGGCGCCTTCAGTGCTCTCCTCGGGGGCCACCGGTGCGGCTCCTGCGCCCAATTCCGTGCGAGGGCGGGGGGGCAGATATTTATTCACCGGCTTATTGCCCTGCTCGGGCATCAAATCGAAACCACCGCGTTCTTTCACGAGAATGGAAACATCGGAGTTCGGATCACCCAAATCGCCAAAGTGGCGCGCGCCCGCCGGGCAGGTGCGCACGCAGGCGGGCTGGCGGTCGATCTCTTCCAATTCTTCGTTGTAAATGCGGTCCACGCAAAGGGTGCATTTCTTCATCACCCCAGCAGCCGCATCCATTTCCCGTGCTCCATAGGCGCAGGACCAGGCGCACAGGCCACAGCCGATGCACTTTTCTTCATCCACCAACACGATGCCATCTTCGGCCCGCTTGTAGGACGCACCCGTGGGGCAAACGGTGACGCATGGCGCGTCTTCACAGTGTAGGCAAGATTTGGGGAAGTGGACCACCCGGGCATCCCCGGCCGTGCCAATCACCTGCCCCTCGCCCTGCCCTTTGGGCTTTGTGGGCGTCACTTCAAATGTGTGAATGCGGTTCAGCCACGCGCCGGTGGGGTTGGCCCCATAGGGGTCCTGATCGGAAAGCGCCGTGCCATAGCCAGACGTGTTCCACTCCTTACAATTGATCACACAGGCATGGCAGCCCACGCAGGTGTCCAGATCAATGACAAGGCCCAGCTTTTTGGCCGATGGGTTTTGGGGAAGCATTGTCATGTGTTTGCTCCTGAATTCAGTTTGGGGGCATGTGCCCCCCACCCGGATCGCCTACGGCTCCCCGACCTCCCCTCGGGTGGGAGGTGGGGGAGTGGTTTGCCAGGCCCGAACATAGCCTCCCAGCCTCCCCCTAGAGGGGAGGTCCAAGAAGCGAAGCTGATTGGGGTGGGGGGCGCGATAGTCAACGCTGCACTCATTTCGTCCACTCCAGCCCGTAGCGAATTTGCTCTTTGGTCTGTTTCACCTTTTTCTGGTCGCCCAGAACCGGTAGCGAGACTTCGTCCCCCTCTTCGGCTTTTTCGATATTCACCCGCAGGTCATACCAGGCCGCCTGCCCCGTGATGGGGTCTGAGTTGGACCAGCGGTAACCGTCGCCCTTGGGTGGCAGCAATTCGTTGATCAGGTGGTTCAGCAGGAAGCCCTTGGTGGCCTCCGGCGCATCCTTATCGAGCTCCCAAGCCCCGCGCCGTTTACCGATGGCGTTCCACGTCCACATGGTGTGGTGGTTCACCGCTTCCATGCGCGCAATCTGCACCTTGATCTTGCCATGCCAAGACGTGACCCAAGCCCAATCACCGTCCTGCAATCCCTTGTCGTCACAAATTGCGCCGGGAACATAGAGCGGGTTCTTGGTGTGGATCTGGCGCAGCCAAGCATTCTGGGAACCCCATGAATGATACATGGCGGCGGGCCGCTGGGTAAGCGCGTGGTAAGGAAAATCGATGTCAGCCTGTTCCCCCAGCAACTCCCCCTCAAAGGGCGCATACCAGATGGGCAGTGGGTTGAATGTGGTCTCAATCCGCTCCCGCAACCGTTCCGGCGGTTGCTGATCCCCATGGCCTTGTGCAGCCAGACGAAATTTTTGCAGCACTTCGCTATAGAGGTTGAAGATGGACGGCTGGGGGCTGTCATAGAAGCCCATATCCACCGCAAAGTCCTGATAAGCCCTGTTGGCATGTTTGAAGAACAGGGCTTCTTCCGGCAGATGGGTCAGGCAGAAAGAACCCGCTTCCTTGTAGCGCTCGATCTGATCGGGATTCGGCTCACCCCGCCCCGTCTTGGAACCATCCTTTCCCCGGAAACCGTAGAGCGGCCCGATGCCGGGCTTGCGCTCATGGTTCACAATATAATCGGCATAATCTTCATATTTTGCCGAGCCGTCCTCATTGACCATGCCGGGCAGGCCCAGCTTGGCGCCCAACTGGATCAGGGCGGACTGGAAACCCCGCACATCGCGGTTGGGCTCCACCACCGGCCAGCGGATGGAATCCACCACCGCTTCCGGCTCAGAACAGGGCCGGTCGAGAAGCGAAATACAATCATGCCGTTCCAGATAGGTGGTATCCGGCAGGATCAGGTCCGCATAGGCCACCATTTCCGAGCGGTAGGCGTCGGAATAGATGATGTTGGGGATGACATAATTCCCGTCCTCATCCTTGTCCGTCAGCATGTCGATGACACCGCGCGTGTTCATAGACGAGTTCCACGCCATATTCGCCATATACATGAACAGCGTGTCGATCTTGTAGGGGTCACCCGCATGGGCATTGGCGATGACCATGTGCATCATGCCATGGGCGGAAAGGGGCGCGTCCCACGTATAAGCCTTGTCGATGCGCAGCGCGTTGCCGTCCGCATCCAGCGCCAGGTCTTCCGGCCCATGGGGATATCCCAGATGCGGTCCGGCCAAGGGCCCGGTCGTGCCCTCTTTATTGGTGGCATGGGGCTTGGGGTGGGCCGTGAAAGGTTTGGGGTAAGACGGTTTGCAGCGGAACCCGCCGGGGCAATCCACCGACCCGATCAGCACTTGCAGCACATGAATGGCGCGGCAGGTTTGGAACCCATTGGAGTGGGCGGAAATGCCCCGCATGGCGTGCATGGAGACGGGGCGACCGATGAAGCGGTCATGCTTCTCGCCCTTCATATCCACCCATTCCTGCTCGATGGTAATTTCTTCTTCAAAGGCCACGCGGGCAATTTCCGCCGCCAACCCTTTGATGGTTTCCGCCGCCACGCCCGTCTGCGCGGCGACTGCATCAGGCGCATATTCCGCTTTCGAATACTCTTCAGCCAAATGCATGAACACGGGCTTCGCGTTCACCTTCTTGCGGTTTTGGGTGAAGGAGACGGGGCTGGTCAGGTTCGGCACAACACCCTTGGTTGTGTGCGCAACAGCCTTGCCCTTGATGGAATCCCAAACCAGTTCCACCCCGTTTTTGTCCCGCGCGATGAGCCCGTGGTTCGCCTCACCCGGCGCGTCGATGACCAGGAACGGTGCGTTGGAATAACGGATGAGATAATCAAGATCGATTTTGCGGATGCGGAACAATTCGTGGATCACGGCCAGCACCAGCAATCCGTCCGTGCCCGGGCGCACACCAATCCAGTTATCCGCCACCGCTGAATAGCCCGTGCGCACGGGATTGACGGAAACGAAGCGACCGCCCTTCCCTTTCATCTTGCCGATGCCCATTTTCAGGGGGTTGGAATCATGGTCCTCCGCCACACCAAACATGATGAACAGCTTGGTGCGCTCCCAATCTGGCGAGCCGAATTCCCAAAAAGCGCCGCCGATCGTATAGATACCCGCCGCCGCCATGTTCACCGAACAAAAGCCCCCATGGGCCGCATAATTGGGGGTGCCAAACTGTTGCGCCCACCACGAAGTCAACGATTGCGACTGATCGCGGCCCGTGAAGAAGGCCAGTTTCTTGGGGTCCTTTTTCAGCGGCTCCAGCGTTTTGGCTGCGATGTCAAAAGCCTCATCCCAGGAAATTTCCTCAAATTCACCGGATCCGCGGGGACCAATCCGCTTCATGGGCGCATTCAGCCGCGCAGGCGAATAGTGCTGCATGATGCCCGCAGACCCCTTGGCGCACAGCACACCCTTATTCACGGGATGATCCCGGTTCCCTTCAATATAGCGCACGGATTTTTCGCCGTTTTCGCCGGGTTGAAGATAGACGTTAATCCCGCAGCGGCAGGCGCACATGTAACAGACCGTGGAGTGTTTTTCCCCCACCGGTGTGTTCAATTCCAAAACCGGATCAGACATGTCTTTCTCCCCCAACATGGCGCATCAGCCCACAAGGGCCGTGCGAAGCAAACCCGTACCCGCCAGGCCCAAAAGCAGGCACAGGCAAAACGGTCTGTAATATTTTTCCAGCGACGGGCGAAACAGCTGCGTCCCCACCGCCACGCCCGTCAAACAAAGTGGTACGGCAAGCGCGCCGCGCACCAGTGCTCGTTGATCTAACATGCCGTATAGCATGAGAAAAATGAAACCGGTGACAGACCCGATAACCAGATACATCACCAGTGATCCGCGCATGAGCGCTGCCGGTGCTTCCCGCGCCAAAACGTAAAGCGCCACGACCATCCCACCAACGCTGGCAATGCCCGTTGCCACCCCGGCCATGAAGCCGGAGGCGACGGTCCCCATATTGGTGGCCAGAAACCGTGCCCGCACTTTCAACAATTGCAAAAGCGCCAGCGTGCAAATCAATGTCAGCGCCAGGGTCTTGGACTGCTGCGCCGGCAGATAATGGGTGAGGTAAAGGCCCACAGGCCAGCCCATGAAAGAGCCACCCGCGATGCGCAGCACCATGGGCTTGTCCCACTCGCGCAATCCACCCCGCACCATCAGCAAACCGGCGGACATTTCCAGCATCCAGCAGACGGCGATCAGTTCGATGGGCGGAATGAGAACCACCAGTGACGCCATCACAAGGGCGGATAGGGCGAAGCCCGAAAACCCGCGCACCACCCCCGCCACAAACACGACGACGGCTCCGAGCGCAAGCTCGAAGCCGGTCAGTTGGGTAAGGGTTGTGATGGTGTTCATTCATGTTCACGCGAAGCGGTTTTCCTTTTGAGGACCTTGCAATCTTGAGGCGATCGGGTTTACCCACCATGCCCCCATTGCCGGACTTGTCCCGGCAATCCTGCCAACGCGTTAAATACGACACATCATCGGCATGGATGCCCGGAGTGGCAGCAATACAAGCGGCTTGCAGCCTTCCGGGCATGGGTTTTGCGTCTTACGGGTGGTAGCCCGGCCCACATATCTTCAGCGCGAAGCCGTGATGACTACGCCCCAACCTGTGGGCGCATGTCCGCCTTGCTGATACCGGCCACAGACACGGGCTTCTTCATGGCGTCCCGACGGAAGGGTTCGCCCAGTTCCTGGTTGAGCACCACTTCGATGAACGTGGTTTCGTTGCGCTTCATCTGCCCCTCCACAGCGTGGTCGAGAGCGTCGCGCAGCTCATCCATGGAGCGCACTTGAACGCCCTTAACACCGCAGGCCTCGGCCACTTTGGCGTATTCCACACCCAGGTTCAGCTCTGTGCCCACGAAGTTATCTTCGAACCACAGGGTGGTGTTACGCTTTTCAGCACCCCACTGGTAATTGCGGAAGATAATCATGGTGATGGGCGGCCAATCGTTACGGCCGATGGCCGTCATCTCGTTCATGGAGATGCCGAAGGCACCGTCACCGGCGAAACCCACCACCGGCACATCGGGTTTGCCAATCTTGGCGCCGACGATGGAGGGCAGACCATAGCCGCAAGGGCCAAACAGACCGGGGGCCAGGTATTTACGGCCCTGCTCAAAAGTGGGGTAAGCGTTGCCGATGGCGCAGTTATTGCCGATGTCGGAAGAGATAATCGCTTCCTTGGGCAGTGCGGACTGGATGGCCCGCCATGCCATGCGGGGGCTCATGCGCTCCGGCTCACGGTCACGGGCACGCTCGTTCCAGTTCGTGCCGGGATCGTCGTCCTCGTGGTCCATAGAAGAAAGCTGCTGCAACCAAGCGGACTTGGTTTTGGAAATATGGTCCTCACGCTCTTTATTTTTGGAAGCGCGGTCGCCAATAACTTCCAGCAAAGCCTCAGCCACATATTTGGCGTCACCCTGAATGGCCACGTCCACTTTCTTGGTCAGGCCGATGCGGTCCGAATTGATATCAACCTGAATGATCTTGGCGTCTTTGGGCCAGTAATCAATGCCGTAACCGGGCAGCGTGGAGAACGGGTTCAACCTTGTGCCCAGCGCCAGCACCACATCCGCCTCGGCAATCAATTCCATGGCAGCCTTGGAACCATTATAGCCCAGCGGACCAACGGAAAGCGGGTGGGAACCGGGGAAGGCATCATTGTGCTGATAGCCGCAGCACACGGGCGCAGAAAGCGCTTCTGCCAAACGGGCGGAGGCAGGGATGGCATTGCCCAAAACCACACCGGCGCCGTTGAGAATAACGGGCGTTTTGGCGCTGGCCAGCAGGTCAGCGGCTTGGGCGATGGCTTCTGCACCACCGCGGGGCAGTTCCAGACGGACAATCTGAGGCAGTTCAATATCGATCACCTGTGTCCAGAAATCCCGGGGCACGTTGATCTGCGCGGGGGCAGAACCACGGAAGGCTTTTTCGATCACACGGTTTAGCACTTCGGCAATGCGGGATGGGTCGCGCACTTCTTCCTGATAGCACACCATGTCTTCAAACAGTTTCATCTGCTCGATTTCCTGAAAACCACCCTGACCAATGGTCTTGTTGGCGGCCTGCGGCGTCACCAACAGCAATGGCGTGTGGTTCCAGTAAGCGGTTTTCACGGGCGTCACGAAATTGGTGATGCCGGGGCCATTCTGAGCCACCATCATGGACATTTTGCCCGTGGCGCGGGTGAAACCGTCGGCCATCATGCCGCCGGACGTTTCATGGGCACAGTCCCAAAATTTAATGCCGGCTTCGGGGAAAAGGTCAGAAATGGGCATCATGGCGGAGCCGATGATCCCAAAAGCGTGTTCGATACCGTGCATTTGGAGCACTTTGACGAAGGCTTCCTCGGTGGTCATTTTTGTCATGGTGGTCTCCCCCTATCTTGGAGCGGATTTTCCAAAAAATGAGACAAGAAGTCTCAATTTTTGCCGTCCTCCTGTATTATAGGGGTTTGCGCGCCCTGTCTTGGGTCCAAACGAAATTTGTGCGTAGGTCCACAATAATTCGGCGCGCACGGTATCTCAACTTAGCTTGAACAGACGTGCGCAAAATGTGGCGGGGGAACCATCATGCCGTCCGCTTCTTGTCTTGTTATAAGCGTTCCAAGACTCAGGCCCTCAAAAGTCGCAAAAGGATGTTACCATGACCCGCATTTTCCTCTCCACCGCCATTGCCGTCTCCGCCCTTCTATATTCGTCCGCGCAGTTTACCGCCCAAGCGCAAGCGCGGCCTAGCACCAAAAATTTCACCTGTGAGGGAGCGCGCCAGTTCATCCGGCAGCGGGGCGCGGTGGTCATGAACCACAAAAGCCCTCGCCTCTATCGGCGTTTTGTTGATAACCGCAACCAGTGTTTTGACCGCACTGACCGGCTGGAACGCTTCTTTGTTCCCACCCGGTCCGGCCAGTGCGCCCTGCGCATCTGCTCCCAGCGCTTCAAAATTTTCGATTAGAGCAAATCATGTTCATATAGAAACAGGACTCATCGAAAATCGCGGTCGAAAACAGCACTTGGCTGTTTGAGAGGCAGCGAATTTCGATTCCGCTGAAACGTGAAATGCTTCAGGTACTTTCGTTCCGGGGCATCAAAGGCGCATCAAACATCGCCCGGCAAGCCCCGCCTACCGGCCATGGACAATCGCACTGCCCCGGCACCCGGTGTGGTGAACCGCACCGGCAACGTAAACCGCGCCAAAACGCGCTGCTGGATCAGAGCGTCAATGATGTCATCTGGCCCTTTTGACGGCTTACTCAAAGCGGGCGTTTGAAGTGCGACCGTTTTCACGGTCTTCGGGGCAGACGCAGCCGCGAGCTGGTTCTTGATGCCGTCTTTCTTGCGCGCCAGCGGTGCATATGCGAAAGCCGCGCGCTTTATCTCAACCGCCTTGGCAAGCTTTGCCTTGGCACTTTTCAATTTCTCAGCACCGCTAGTTTCGACAAGCTTGGCATCCGGGCGGAAGCGCGGCGCAACCACCGCCACTGTCACCGGCTTTTCCATAATATCCGTGGGCAGAGAGAAACGCGGCATCGACTCCTTAGCTTTGACCGGTGCAATCGCGGCGGTGGTGGCAGGATCAGCGCCCGTGACAGCCCCTTTTGCCGCCGCAACGGGTTGTGAAGACGTTGGCACTTCCACAGCCCGCAATTCAGCAAAAGGCCATTGTTTGCGCATCTCTTGGGGCGACATGGCCACCACATTCACATCAATCCAATCGTCAGCACCCTTAATGCGGCGCAGACAGGACTTCTTGTTGCAATTCACCATGGAGGAGAACTGCCAGATCGTGTAGCTGTCCCAATTTCCCATGGGAAACACACCCGGCACCGACGGTTTGTAGCGCGCATACCAAAGGTTCAACCGCGACAGGAGCGGATATTTATCACGGTTCGCCGCGATATATTTTGACGTGTGGTGGTTTGTATAAAGCAGCGGATAGCGCCCGACGCGCATCTTAATGTGCTTTGCAAACACTTCCGCATCGGCCAGGCTCATCCACTTGGTGGGGTCGTTATGTTCAATGTCCAGGGCCAGCAAATCGTCCTTTTCAGGCCGCGTGAAGCGCAAAAAGTGCTCGGCTTGCTTGATGGGGTTGCCGGGGCGGGCAAGATGATAGGCTCCCCATTTCAGCCCTTGCGTCTTCGCAAGCACTTTTCGGGTCTTATACAATTCTTGCGTGGCGCTGTAGCGCCGCCACTTCAAGCGACACACCCGATCGCCCTTGCACCGGTATGTGGGCGGCAAGCCGTCAGACGCCTTGTTGATGAAACCCGCCAACCTTTTATTGTTGGGTAGCTTGGTCCAGTCCAAGGGCGTGTATTCGTACGCGTCCAACACGATGGCCGAGTTGGCGTAGCGCCAGGGCTGGTTGAATTCATTGGCGGCCCCTGCCGTGAGAAACGCGGAAACCAAAGCCAACGCCCCCAAGAGCACCCTTTGAAACTTGCCTGCCATGAAAAACACCTGCACTCACGCCGACCCGCCGGTCGCTCAACCCCTCAACACTTAACAATTATGGTTATTGTTTGCTTAACAGGGCCATCGCGCCAATCACTTACAGAGTCACAAATGGTAAGGTTTGTGAGGTGCGACCCGCCACTGGGGGCGGCAGGGTGACCTAACGGGCCCCATCCATCAATTGTGACAGATTGCGCAGGCCATCCTCGATGCGATTGGAATCGATGGAGGAGAAGCCAAGGCGGAAACAATCCGTATCCGCCGACCCATTGAAATAAACGCTTCCCGGCTCCACCAAAATACCCTTTTCCAACGCCCGCGCCGCCAGCACATCCGTATCAATGCCCATTTCAGAGGGCAGTCGAACCCAGTAAGATGAACCGCCCATGCCGCGCACGGATTCCGCAAAGGGCATGTGTTTAGCAAGCCCCTGCCCCATGGCCGTCCACCGCTCCCGATAAGCCCGGTGCAGGCGGCGCACGAAAACATCGTAATAGCCAAGCGACAAAAAGAAGGCCGTGCTGCGCTGATTATTGGTGGGCGGATGGCGCACCATCAAGCGCCGCAAAGCGCGCATTTCCGCGATCAGATCCGGCGAGGCCACTACAAATCCAAGCCGCAAACCGGGGAACAGGGTCTTGGAAAACGACCCCACATAAATGACCCGCCCGTCCCGGTCCAAGGACTTCAGTGCGGGCAGCGGCTTGCCGAGATAGTTGGATTCCAATTCATAATCGTCTTCGATGATGAGCATGTCTTCATCATGGGCACGGGCCAGCAATTGCCGACGCCGCACATCGGGCATGGTCACCGTCGTGGGCAATTGGTGGCTGGGGGTGCAATAGACCACATCGGCCCCGTTAAGCAGGTCGTTCACCGGCAATCCGTCCCGGTCCACCGGGCTTGTCACCACATGGTCCGACCGCAGCGCAAAAATGTTGCGCGCATCGGGATAGCCCGGTTCCTCCACCACAACCCGCGTTTCCCGGTCCACCAACAGGCTGGCCAGCGTGTAGAGCGCTTGCTGGGCGCCCAACGTCACCAATATCTGGTCCTCCCCCACCAAAATGCCCCGTCTTGGCAAAATGCGGGTGCGGATCTGGTCCACCAGCATGGCATCGTCATTGTCCAGCGTGTCCTGGCTCCACTCGTCCAGCCACTTTTTTCCCATGGCCTTGTAAACGCAGTCACGCCAGTCGGTGATGGGGAACAAGCTCCGGTCCGGTTGCCCATAGATGAAGGGGAACGGCAATTGCTGCCAGTTTTTGGCCTTTGAAATATTGCGCTGCCGAGCCGGTTTTTTCAAAATCCGCTCTTCCCAATCCACAGCCCGCTCATCATCGGCCAACGGGCCAGGAATGACCTGGGCGGAATTGTGAACGCCCATTTCCAATACCGTCTCATTGACAAAATAACCGGAGCGTTCGGACGTGCGCAGATAGCCGTCATCCGTAAGCCCCTGATAAACCAAGACGGACGTATTGCGCGAAATGCCCAACTGGCGGGACAGATGGCGCGTGGAAGGCAATTTGTCCCCGGGGCGCAAATGCCCGGCCAGAATGGCGGACACCAAAACCTCCCGCAATTGTGCCTGGAGGCTCTTATTGGATTCCCGGTCCAGCGATATGAGAAAATCCCGCATGGTCAGCGCTTTAGATCGAAGTGACTCCCGCCCCCTTCATGCTGGACCAACCACACGCTGTCAATTTGGCACTATGTCAAAAAGCCGGGCGCGGCACCGGCACCGTTCTGGGGCGCGCATAATTGGCCATGCGCAAACGCCGCAACTGGTCGGGCCGAAGCACATATAACGAGGCGGAGGGGGTTTGCATGGCAAAAATCCACACTTGCGGATCAACCCCATGCTGCACCAACACTTTTTGCACCTCTGCGGAAACCGACTGGGCATCGCTCATGCCCCGCTGCAACGTGCCGGAGGCCGGTGGCGGGGCGTAGATTTGATGAACCCCCACCCAGGCCCGTTGCCCCGCGCTGCGGTAAAGACCGCCCGACATGACGATGGGACAGGACGAGGCGCAATAGCCGTGGGCCGGTACCCGCGTGTTGATGCCCGCCGCCCGCAACGCCCGGGCCATGGCCAACCCATCGGAAACCGAGCCCCCCGGAGAATGAAGATAAAGCGTATCAATATCTTTGGGATTCTCGGCAATATAGGCTGCCAGCCGCTTGGCCGTGCCCGGCACAATGGTGCCGATGGCTGAATGGTTGCCATTGGGCCCCCGATGAAAATCCATGGGCGCAGCCATGACCGTGGAATCCAACGGCCCGAAATATCCCGGCAGGACTGGCGTATCCCGACTTGGCCCCAGTGGCATGGTGCGCGGCAAATACGGGCGCGTCTGATCCCCCGGCGTTGGCAGTTCCATGGGCGCCGGCTCCATCCGTTGCAGCCCCGGCACGGCGGCCACGTCGCGCTGCACCATCTCGCGCAAGTCTAAGGTCAGCACAACCACCGTACAGGCCAGCATGGTGAGGAAAATGACCTTCAAAAATCGCCCGTCCTGAAGGGTCTCCAGAAACGCCGTCAGGGGCCTGCGCACAACAGTTGCACGCGGCTTGCCCGCCAACGCCTGTGCCTCCAAAGACGTGTCGGAAGACAAAGGCACGCTCATGGTTTTGGCTGAGCGGAGCGAGCCGGTGACAGGCTCGTAATGTTGCCATCACTGTTAAAGGGCGGATCACCGGGCGGCGGTGTCACGCCCTGCTCCTCCAGCGTGCCAAGCTGTTTGTAGAGCTTCACCGCACGGATCATCTCGGAGGCCGTCATCTCCTGGGCATCCGCATCCTGCCCTTCCTCAGACCGGATTGCGCCCTGCACGATGCAAAGAATAAAAATCATCACCGCGGGCAACAGGTCGATGGAAATGGCCCCCGCCCAGGACGGCAAAAAATCACCGGCATAACGCAACACGGCCTCCGGCGCAGAAAGGGCCGTATAGCGCACCGGCAAAACGGCGGGCCGTTGCAAAATCTCATCTGCCGCCGCCGCCAATTGATCACTTTGACCTTTCACGGATTTCTCCACCCGGCCCACCACGTCATTTTGACGATTGGCCAGATCGACGGATGACCCATCCGCCACCGGTGCAATGAAAGTGCGGCTCAAATCCTCCGCCGCCCGCTTCACAGCCGGGGCGATGGATGTCTGTTGCAGGGCGGAAATGGTGCCCGAGAGGGCCACCGCCTCCTCCGCAAACGCGTTGGCACGGGCGTCCACCGGCCCGGGGGCAGACACCAGTTTGCGCATGGCGGCCAACCGTTTACCGCCTTCGGCAAAAAGCTCCTTGGTCGGCTCACGGCTTTCCACAATCTCGCGGGAAAGACCCTGCAACTGGCGTGACATCTGGGAGAGCAATTGCACCACGGTTCCACTGCCCGCCGTGCCGGTAAGCGAGCCAGTATTGGCCTCCTCCTGCGACAGGCGGGAAAAGCGTTGGGAGGCCAATTCAATATCCGGCAACAAACTTTGAGCCGCCAAAGCGTTGTCATGGGCCTGTTCCAGCTTTTGCTGATATTGTTCCGTGGTGTTGGCCAAGTGCTGCTCCAGCGCCGCACCACCGGCCAAGGCGGCCGCATTCAACCACGAAGACATGGCCACAATCATGGCGGACCCGATGACCATGGCCAGATAAAGCCCCCGCCGCGCAGCAGCGGTCTTCACATGGGGCATGTAGCGCATGAGGTAGGACCAGAACCCGAATATGCCCACCGACACGGCCACGGAATAAATGACCGCGCCAAAAAAGATCACTGTGGCGGAACCATTGAGCAATTCCCGCACGCCCAGATAGGTATAGACCCCGGACGCCAGTGCCAAAATGGCAAGCGTTGCGCCAGTGATCGTATCCAGACCCGACTGCGCCTTGCGTAAATCCCGAGACATGGCCCCACTCCCAACTCGTGCTGTCCCCTCAAAGGTGAACGGCAATTAAGAGAAAATTAAGAACACACTCACCTTGCACCAGACGGGCCAACGGGTCACGCCACATCAGCAGGAAGGCTTAACGGCATAGGATGATGACAACGCGCCCCATACCAGCAGGCTGCCCCATGGGCGCAGGCAAGTGTGGATTCAGATTGAACGCGCCACGGACTTAGACGTAAGGTGAAGCCAAAAAAACCGAGCGGAGGAGCAAGGTTATGGATTTTCTGATAAAAGTGGTGCTGCCGCTGGGGCTGGCCTTCATCATGTTTTCGCTGGGGCTTGGCCTGACGGTGGCCGACTTCAAGCGCGTGTTGACGCGGCCCAAAGCCTTTCTTGTGGGTGCAGTTTGCCAGATCATCGTGGTCCCTGCCATCGCCTATGTCATTGCAATCAGCTTCGGCCTGGCACCTGCGCTGGCCGTAGGGTTGATGATCCTGTCCTTCTGCCCCGGCGGCGTAACCTCCAATCTGCTCTCCAAACTGGCCAAGGGGGATGTGGCCCTGTCCGTTTCGCTCACCGGGGTGGTGAGCATTGCCTCCATGGTCACGGTGCCTTTTCTGGTGGCCTGGACGGTAAACCACTTCATGGGGGCGGAGGCACCGCCGGTATCCATATCCGGGCTGGCCATTTCCATGTTCCTCATCACCGCCCTGCCCGTAGCACTGGGTGTGACCCTGCGCCACTTCGCGGGCGGATTTTCTGAACGCGCAGAACCGGTCGTTTCCATGATAGCGGTGGGTCTTTTCATCCTCATCGTCATCGCAGCGCTGGCAGGCAGTTGGGGGCTGTTCATGGAACAACTGCCCATCCTCGGCCCAAGCGTAATTTTGCTCAACGCGGTGCTGATCCTCCTTTCCATCGCCATTGCCAGCGCCAGCGGCATGGGGCCGCGAGAGGTGCGCACCATTGCGGTGGAAGCCGGGGTGCAAAACTCCACCGTGGGCATTGCGCTGGCGGGCATTATAGCTGCACAGCAAACCGGTTTTTCCGATTACGCCCTACCCTCCGCCGTCTATGGCGTGACCATGTATCTGGTGACCCTGCCCTTTGTCTTTTGGTTCCGGTCCCGCAACGCAGGAGAGCTCGCATGAGTGATGCAGATGTCATTATCGTAGGCGGTGGCCTGGCTGGCCTCGCCGCCGCTGCCGAACTGGGCGACCGCAAGAAGAAGGTTATCCTGCTGGATCAGGAGCCGGAGCAATTTCTGGGCGGTCAAGCCTTCTGGTCCCTGGGCGGGTTGATGATGATCGACACGCCCGAACAACGCCGCATGGGCATCAAGGACAGCCGCGAATTGGCGTTTAACGACTGGATGGGCTCCGCCCAATTCGACCGGGAGGAAGACCATTGGCCCCGCAAATGGGCCGAAGCCTTCATCGACTTCTCCGCCGGAGAAATGCGCCCTTGGCTTCACGATATGGGTCTGCGCTGGTTCCCCGTGGTGGGCTGGGCGGAGCGCGGGGGCAGCCAGGCCAATGGCCACGGTAATTCCGTCCCCCGCTTCCACATCACCTGGGGCACCGGCCCCGGCTCCATCGAACATTTTGTGCGCCGTGTGCGCGAGCATGAAGCGGCCGGGTACATCACGCTGAAGTTCCGCCACCGCGTGGGCAAGATCACCCTGTCCAAGGGCGCGGTGACGGGCGTGACCGGCGAAATTCTGGCCGATGATTCCGGTGAGCGCGGCGCCAAAACCAACCGCGACGTGGTGGGCGATTTCGAACTCTCCGCCCCCAGCGTCTTCGTCACCTCCGGCGGCATTGGCGGCAATTTTGAGATGGTGCGCAAAAACTGGCCCGTGGATCGCCTCGGCAAAGCGCCTGAAAACCTCGTCTCCGGCGTGCCCTTCCATGTGGACGGCAAAATGATTGACGTGGCCCAGAAAGCCGGTGCCAATCTCATCAATTCCGACCGCATGTGGCACTATACGGAAGGGGTACAGAACTGGGACCCCATATGGCCCCACCACGGCATCCGCATCCTGCCCGGCCCGTCGTCCCTGTGGTTCGACGCCGAAGGCAACCGTTTCGACGCGCCCATCCTGCCCGGCTTCGACACCATGTCTTCGCTCAAAGCGATCATGGACACGGGCTATGATTACACGTGGTTCGTGCTGACCCAAAAAATCATCGAAAAGGAATTTGCCCTCTCCGGCTCCGAACAGAACCCGGACCTGACGTCAAAAAAATGGAAAGAGGTGCTCAAAGAGCGCCTCGGCCAAGGGGCCA
Organism: Pseudomonadota bacterium; assembly: GCA_038525315.1. Classification (GTDB taxonomy): domain Bacteria; phylum Pseudomonadota; class Alphaproteobacteria; order Rhizobiales; family Rhizobiaceae; genus Pseudahrensia. The sequence continues at coordinate 64,183 of JBCBHU010000009.1, read as the reverse complement.
CCGGCGCGGTGGAAGCCTTCAAGGAAAAGGGCGAAGATTTTGTCGTCGCCAACTCCCTGGAAGACCTCGTCAACGGCATGAACCAGCGGGCCGGCGGCAACCTCATAAAATTGGAGAAACTGCGCAGCCAGATCGAGGCCCGCGACCTCCAGATGGACAACGCCTTCTCCAAAGACGCCCAGATCATGGCCATCCATTCCGCCCGCAACTACCGCGGCGACAAACTCATCCGCACCGCCAAACCCCACAAAATCCTAGACCCCGCCAACGGGCCCTTGATTGCCGTGAAACTGCACATCCTTACCCGCAAGACGCTAGGCGGATTGCAAACCAATCTGGACAGTCAGGTGTTCGGGAAGGATGGCAACCTAATCCCCGGCCTCTTCGCAGCCGGCGAAGCAGCCGGCTTCGGCGGCGGCGGCTACCACGGGTATAATTCGCTCGAAGGGACTTTCTTGGGGGGATGTATTTTTAGCGGGAGAAATGCGGGGCGCAGTTTGAAAATTGCATGAGAATGCACTTTTGGGGTTCCGATGCCGTTTACACAGTTAATCTGCCCTCTTATCATAAAGAGCTAACTACAATTAGACCGATGCAGCACTGTGGAAGACCTTAAGCCATGATCCGATCAGCCGTTCTTTTGAGCCTCATTTATATGCTTGGCGGTCTCAATCCGCTTATGGCAGCGGGAAACGACACGGCCAAAATCGGAGAAACAAACGAGCATCGGTTTTTATCTGCGGTCCAGTCTTTTAACAAACGCACCCAATTGCAGCACGAGGTGTGCAATCTTTCGGAAAACTCCTCGGGTTTTGTATGGGAAAAAGCAGGTCTTGCAGTTGATGCACTCGATCAATTGCAATCATATCACTGCGCGAGGCGAACTCAGTATGATATAGCCGATTATAAGGTGGAAAACTCAACCGTAAGATTTCAGGATAGCAGCTCTGGGCAAGTTGAAACTATATTTAAGTGCCATCAACTCTTAACCAGGAATTCTTGTGACGAAGATCTATTCGGCACTGCAGCACGCGCTGCGATGAGTTTTTCGTTGTTAATGAATAAGCCGGACGAGAATAATTATGTTCTAGATACAATCTATTTAGGAGTGCAAGAGGGTGACGGAGTTGTGAATATACGCATGGTCGCGTCCGATGGCGTGACAAAACTCGCTTTAATTTTGGATCAAAACCAAGTAAATCTGAAAAGCCTTGTAGAGGCGTTTGAAGATGAGGACTTAATAGAGGTGAATACATTTGGATTTTTTAGGAAAACGGGAAAAATTTCGGAGACATTAATTTCAAGACTCTTTAAAAGTGAGTCTCCAACAATTTTTTTCAAAAAAAATACTGAAAGCGCCCTTGATTTTAATAAGACACTAAGATCTCTCAAAACTGTAGGTGACGCAATTTCGCTTGCTGTGATAAAAAACACAAAGATTGTTGCATCTTCAGAAACACATCTACCCACTCCCTCAGACTAAGAGTGTTAAAGTCTTCCAAAAAGGTAATTGGCCTAACGACAGCGCTTGCATTCCTAGCATCGTTTGTAGCTGGAGGGCCTCAACTTGCGGGTTGGGCTTACTTGTTTCCATATCTCTTCACGATAGCAGGCGTTCTTGCAGGCAATTACGCGGCAAATGCACTGTGGTCATCTCTGGATAAACGCAAACGGCAATCTACAGTGACTGTCTCAATATGTTGCGCTTTTACGCTATTCTTTGTTGTTTTGACGATTGCTCTGTCCAGGGTCTTTCTCAACGTTAAGGGCCAGTATGAAGAGTGGCAGGTCGTTACTTATTTTTTTGTGGTGTTTTTAGTTTCCACTTCCACATCTGCCCTAACTTACTTTTCTGCGGGAGCTGCATCAATATTCAGAGCAGCTCCCGACCAGACAAATTGAAGTCTCGAGATAGGTTTTAAAACAGCACGTATATTTCAATAGCTAACGCTGCCGTCTACAAACTCGCGGCCACCTTGCCAATTGCCTTGTCTATGGACGTGATTATCTCATCAATGTCCGACTTTGTGGCAATGAGTGCGGGGGAAAGGCACAGCGTGTTGTTGAACCCATTGAGCGAACGGTTGGTCGCCCCGATCACCACCGCGTCTTCGCGGAAGCAATCGGCAACAATGGCTTGGCTCACGCTTTGGTGGACGGGCTCCAAGGTCTTGCGGTCTTTCACCCATCACAATAAGCGTCCGATTTGGGCTGCTTGTGGTCACTGATCCCGAATTGGCTCACGGCAGTAAAGTCCCCACACCATGCACCCGCCACGATCAGAACCACTGATCCCCCAAAAAACATATCCCCGCCCTGCCCACATCCCCCATAATCCCATCGCGCCCTTGTGGGGACGGCTGGTCGGATCAACCAACCTTCATGGCATAGGAGCGCCGGTTTCCGGTCAGCAGCGGGGCAGGTTGGCCTCGCCCGGAGCATCGCTTAGCGCAATAACGCCGGGTTGGAAGAACCCGGGCTTGGATTGCGGCTTGCGGGGTAACCGTCCGTCCTTTGGTTTGGGCTCGTGCATCCTTAGGGGCACTCAAAGCGGCGAAGAGCCGCCGGCGCCAATGCGCCGCCCCCGTGGAGCGAAGGCCTTCAGGCCGACAGCCTGAGCGCAAACAAAGTGGGAAACCTTCGGCGGTATAGGACTTTGCGAGAAGATGGCAGGTGCAGCCACCGCGGTGGGGCATAGGCTTCCGTCTGAACTTTATACACAACTGGCGAAGGCCCATGCCCCACCGGTTCCCAAATAACGCTCAAACTCCAACGCGCAGCGTGAGGAGGCGTTGGCCTATGGGCAAGTGAACCAACAAAGCCTGTCCCTTCGCAACGCACATAAAAGCATCGTCTATGGTCAACAAAAAAGGCCGCTCTTTGAGCGGCCTTCGTGAACAAAGTCTGTTTGGATCACGCTGAGCATATCACGTTCAAGCGGAACCGAAATTCGCTGCCTCTCAAACAGCAAAGTGCTGTTTTCGAACGCGATTTTCGATATGCTCTGTTGTTATCTGAACATGATTTGCTTTAGGCCGCCGCAGCCACTTTGCCAATCGCCTTGTCCATGGACGTGATAATCTCATCGATATCGCTCTTGGTCGCAATCAACGCAGGGCTCAAACACAGCGTGTTGTTGAACCCATTGAGCGAACGGTTGGTCGCCCCGATCACCACCGCGTCTTCGCGGAAGCATTCGGCCACGATGGCTTGGGTGATGCTTTCATGGACGGGTTCGCGGGTGTCGCGGTCCTTCACCAGTTCCGCGCCCAGGAACAGGCCCTTGCCGCGCACATCGCCAATGATGGCGTGCTTTTCTTTCAAGCCGTGCAGCTGTTCGAGGCAATAGTCGCCCATGGCGACGGTGTTTTCCAGCAGCTTCTCGTCTTCCAGAATGCGCATGTTTTCGATGGCCGCCGTGGGGCCAGCGGTGCAGCCGCCGAAGGTGGAGATATCGCGGAAATAGCTCATGGGATCGTCGGGATCAGCCTTGAACATCTGGAAGACTTCTTCCGTCGTCACCGTGCACGAAATTGCCGCGTAGCCGGAGGCCACACCCTTGGCCATGGTCACCATGTCCGGCTGGATGCCGTAGTGCTGATAGCCAAACCAAGCCCCCGTGCGGCCCATGCCGCAGACAACTTCGTCAATGATCAGGAGGATTTCGTATTTCTTGCAGATTTCCTGCACCCGCTCCCAATAGCCCTTGGGCGGAGTAATCACGCCACCGCCAGCCGTGATGGGTTCCAAAATAATGGCCCCGCACGTGTCCGGCCCCTCGCGCAAAATCACCTCTTCAATGGCGTTGGCGGCGTGCAGGCCATATTCCTCTCCCACATCGCCAAACTGATTGCGGTATTCCAGACAGTGGGGCACTTCCACAAAGCCGGGGGTAAAGGGACCGTATTGGCCCTTGCGCTCATCCTGCCCTCCGGAGGACAGGGCCGTGATGGTGGTGCCGTGGTAATCACGGGCGCGGTAGAGAATTTTGTTCTTCTTGCCGCCATATTTGTTGTGCGCGATCTGACGGACGATCTTGTAAGTCTTCTCGTTCGCCTCCGAGCCGGAGTTGGAATAGTAAACCCGGCTCATGCCCGGCATCTTTTCGATCAACTGCTCGGCAAACAGTGCTCCAGGGATGGTGCCCATGGAACCGGCAAAATAGTTCATTTTCACCAGTTGGTCGCGCACCGCATTGGCGATGCTTTCGCGGCCATAGCCCACATTCACCGTCCACACACCGCCGGAGACGGCATCAAGGTGCTCGCGCCCCGCTTGGTTCCACACGCGCATCCCCTTGCCTTCCACGATAATAAGCGGATCGGTGGTGTCGAATTTCTTGTGCTGGGTCAGGTGGTGCCAAATGTGCGCCTTATCGGCTTCAATCACATGGCTGATGTCGTTTTCACGCAGATGCACGTTCATGGCAGGGCTCCTGAAATGGGCATGGTTTAACAGCTAAGACTTGAACACAGCCATGCCCTGTTTGAAAGCCGCCCGTTGGAGCCAAACGACGCGTTTGGATTGGTCCAGCAAAGACAGGCACAAAAAAAAGCCCGACCACTTGGCCGGGCTTTGTTCAGCTTGCTTCAAGGCAGCGAAGAGCCGCCCGGCAAGCGTTTGCTGCTCTCGCGGAGCGAAGGTCACGAGGCCAACAGCGCGAGCGCTAATAAGTCACTTTAACCGTGCCACCGTGGCGGCGCACCATGGCGAACAGTTTGGCCGCGTGGCTGGGGTGCAAACGCACGCAACCGTGGGAGGCCCGACGGCCCAGGCGGCTGATGGCGTTGGTGCCGTGGATGGCAAAGCCGCGATAATAGAACATGGCATAGGGCATGGGCGCACCGTGATATTTCTTGGAGAAATAACGTTTATGCATGCGATGGACGCGCCACGTGCCCGTGGGCGTGCCATAGCCAGAACGGCCGGTGGACACCTTCCACGTGTGCAGCAAGCGCCCGCCGCGATAAACCCGCATGCGCTGGGAAGACAGGTCAACCCGAGCCACCACGCGGCCGCTGGAACTGCGGCGCTTTTTGGCCGAGCGGCGCTTGGTGCTCCGCTTCTTCTTGGCAGCCTGTTTTTGATACCAGACGCGGGTCCAGTAGGCTTTGTCTTTTTTAGGTGCATAGGAACTGGTGGCTTTTTTCACCGTCACCTTGGCACCTGTGGAAGTGGACGATGCCATGGCTGGCGCAGCAAAAAATGCAGCGACAAGACCCAAGGCCATAAACAGGCGTTTCACGATAATACCCTCCGTGCGTTATTTGTCCCCCACGACCCCCACGGGCATGGATGGCTGTTTATTGTAGAAAGCCGCCCTTTGGGCGACCTTCGATGCACAGTAATCGTCTTGCCTTTGCCACAAGTGAACAACGGTTTACGCCGCGCATCGACATTCAGTTTGCGTAAATTTTGCTTTAATTGTGTGTCAAAACTCACAAAACGAACGCATTACTGCCCAAACATCACGAAGCCCCCATCTGGACATTTTCAGTCTAGCGCACGGTTTTTTGTAAACGCGAGTCATTGCGCACCTCACAAACCCGTGAGAACGTCAAGCGTCACCCTTTTGCAACGGTCCCATTTTGCTCTCTCAACTCGACGCTCGCATCGACGACAAGCGCCAAGACCTTGTGGCGCTGACCCAAGCGCTCATTCGCATTCCCACCATCAACCCGCCGGGCGATGCCTACACGCCCTGTGTAAAATTGGTGGGCGAACGCCTGCGCAAGCGGGGTTTTGAGGTGGAATACATTCGCGCCTTCGACACGCCCGGAGACAGTGACGCATTCCCGCGCATCAATGTTGTTGCACGGCGCGAGGGCAGCCGCCCTGGCCCCACGGTCCACTTCAACTCGCACATTGATGTGGTGGATGTGGGCCATGGTTGGACCGTAGATCCTTTTGCCGGCACCGTGCGCGAAGGCAAGGTCTATGGTCGCGGTGCGTGTGACATGAAGGGCGGTCTCGCCGCCTCAATCATTGCCGCAGAGGCTTATATCGAAGCCATGCCGACCCATCCCGGTGCGGTAGAAATCTCCGGCACGGTGGACGAGGAATCGGGCGGGTTTGGCGGCGTGGCTTATCTTGCCTCCAAGGGTTTGTTTTCCAAACCCCGCGTGGATCATGTCATCATCCCCGAACCCTTGAACAAAGACCGCATTTGTTTGGGTCATCGGGGGGTATGGTGGGCGGAGATAGAGACCCACGGGACCCAGGCCCACGGCTCTATGCCCTTTTTGGGCGACAGTGCGATCCGCCACATGGGCGCTGCGCTCAGCGCGTTTGAAACCGAACTTTATCCAGCCTTGGCCGAAAAACGCACGGATATGCCCGTCGTGCCGGAAGGGGCCAAGCAATCCACCCTCAATTTCAATTCCATCCACGGGGGCGAAGCCGCCATCGGCGCAGGCGGCAAACCAGACGATTATGACGGCCTCCCCAGCCCCAATGTGGCCGAAAGCTGCCGCCTCATCCTCGACCGGCGCTTTTTGATTGAGGAAGACATTACAACCGTCAAACGGGAAGTAACGGATATTCTCGACGGGCTGAAAAACGACAGGGAGAAATTCGACTACACCATCCGCGACCTCATGGAGGTGCTGCCCACCATGACGGAGCGCGATGCCCCCGTCGTGCAGGCCGTTCGGGAGGGCATTGAAACCGTACTGGGCAAACCGCCTGAATATGTCATTTCGCCGGGCACCTATGACCAAAAACACATCGCCCGCATTGGGCATTTGCACGATTGCATCGCCTACGGCCCCGGCATTCTGGACCTTGCCCATATGGCCGACGAATATGTGGGCATCGACGATATGGTGGAGTCTGCAAAAGTCATGGCCCGTGCCATCGCCGCGCTTCACGGACACGCCGGTTGAACAAACCGCGATCTACCTTGTCACGACGGTTGACGATAAGGGAGCGCTGGCAAACACTACCACTAATAACCTGCGGCACGTTTGGACGGAATAAAGATGAACCTTCCCCTCAAGACTTTCTCCCAAACAATAGTGTTCGGCGTCGCCCTCATTGTGGCCACGGCATCTTTTGTGCTGATCTCTGATGGGGCTGAAGCCAAGGTCCGCTTCTCTGAACGGACAAAATATTACACCGTTACAGGCACATCTGGCGCGAAAGTGGCCCGTTCCATGCTTCAAAAAGGCCCCAAGGCGGGCCGCACCGGCCACGCCATCGCCACCACCCAGACCCGAGTGCGGGTGCGCAATCTAAAGGCCGCCATTGAGGGCCGCCGCTGCGTGGTGAAAAGCGTCGATGTCTATGTGGACCTTGTCTACACCTTTCCCCGCTGGGTGAGCGCCAACAAGGCGTCGCCCAAAGTGCGTCGGGCTTGGGAGCAGTTCTACAAGCAGGTGGAGCGCCACGAATTTGTCCACGGGCGCATCAGCCGGGACTTCGGCCGGGACCTGCATAAAAAACTGCTCCAATTGAGTGGCCGCGTTTCCAACAAATGCGCAGACTTTGGCAAGCGGCAGGCCAAACGCATCAATCAAATGCGCACGGCTTATATCAAGCGCCAGTTGCGTTTTGACCGCCGCGAGGCCCGGGCCAGCGCTCGGGTGCGCCGCCTGCAACGCATTTTCCTGCGCAGCCAATAGTTCTGATCGCCTTGGACGACAACATAAAGCGGCTGGCAGCGGGGCACCATTGCGGTTAAACTGCGACAACTGAAACGGGAGGCCTGTCACCATGCTGAAAAAACTAACCTTAGCCGCTGTTGTCTGCGCCGCAGCACTGCCACTGGCCTTCCACCCGGCCCACGCTGCCAAAACCACCCTTACCATGGGCATGGTGCTGGAACCCCCGCATATGGACCCCACGGCCGGTGCTCCCGCGGCCATTGACGAAATCGTCTATGCAAACTTGTTTGAAGGCCTCACCCGCATCGCTGCCAACGGCGCGGTGGAACCTGCCTTGGCTGAAAGCTGGACCATCTCTGACGACGGAAAGACATACACTTTCAAACTGCGCTCCGGCGTGAAATTCCACGATGGTGCGGATTTTACCGCCGATGATGTGAAATTCTCCCTGGACCGCGCCCGTGCAGAGGGTTCGACCAACGCCCAAAAGGCGCTCTTTGCGGCCATCGACACGGTCAATGTGTTGGATGCCACCACCGTTGAGGTGAAACTCTCCGCGCCCACCGGCTCCTTCCTGTTCAACATGGGCTGGGGCGATGCTGTGATCGTCGCGCCGGAAAGCGCCGACAAGAACAAGAGCAACCCTGTGGGCACAGGGCCGTTCAAATTCGGCAATTGGGCCAAGGGGGCCAATGTCACGCTGACCCGAAACGAAGACTATTGGGGCGACAAACCGGCATTGGAAAAGGCAACATTTCGCTTCATATCCGACCCCGCCGCCGCCCTCTCCGCCATGCTGTCTGGCGATGTGGATGCATTCGCCAACTTTCCCGCACCCGAAAGCATTCCCCAGTTGAAAGCGGACCCCCGCTTTGCGGTTGTGGTCGGTTCCACGGAAGGGGAAACCATCCTCTCCACCAACAATGCCAAACCGCCCTTTGACAATGCAAAAGTGCGCCAGGCCATCGCCCACGCCATTGACCGGCAGGCCATCATCAACGGCGCCATGTTCGGATTGGGCACGCCCATCGGCACCCATTTCGCCCCCCACCATCCCGCCTATAAGGACATGACCGGCACTTACGCCTACGATCCTGAAAAAGCTAAAGCACTGCTGGCCGAAGCCGGGTTTGGCGACGGCATCAAAGCCACGCTCAAATTGCCGCCCCCGTCCTATGCCCGCCGTGGTGGTGAAATCATCGCGGCCCAACTGCGCAAAGTGGGCATCGATCTGGAAATCATCCCTGTGGAATGGTCCGTCTGGGTGCCGGAAGTGTTCCGGGGCAAGGACTATGACCTCACCATCGTCTCCCACACCGAGCCCATGGATATCGGCATTTACGGGCGCGATGACTATTACTTCAACTATAAGAGCGACGCCCTGAAAGGGGTGCTGGACAAGCTCAACGCCACCGCGGACGAGCAAGGTCGATATGCGCTAATGGGTGAAGCCCAGGAAATCATCGCCAAGGACGCCGTCAACGGCTACCTCTTCCAACTGGCCAAAGCCGGTGTGTGGAACGCCAAGATCAAGGGCCTTTGGGAAAACTCTCCCGTGCAGGCCAACGATCTGACCGGTGTGAGCTGGGAAGACTAAGCGCCTGCTCTCAGACCGTGCCACTTATGAAATGGTCGCCTGAAAAGTCGGGACCGCAATTCAACCTAACCTCCCACCGGAGGGGAGGTCGGAGAGCGCAGCGATCCGGGTGGGGGGCGCGATGGCCGAGCTTTTCTTCCATCCAGCCCCCCACCCGAAACAACAAGTTGTTTCGACCTCCCCTCCAAGGGGAGGTTGGTCTGCAGCGCGATCGTGATGACAAAGGACATTCTCATAGGTTGGCGCGACAGCCATGCTGATCTTCATCCTGCGAAAACTGGCATGGGCTTCGGCCACCCTCCTCGTGGCGTCCATAGTCATTTTTGCCGCGCTGGAAATCATCCCCGGCGACCCGGCGGAAGTCATGCTGGGCATCAACGCGACAGATGAGGCGGTGACCGCCCTGCGCGAAAGTCTGGGCCTTAACCTGCCGGTCCATGAGCGCTATCTGGCATGGATCAGCGGCCTTGTGGTGGGAGATCTTGGCACTTCCTACACCTACGCCGTGCCGGTCTCCGAATTGGTGGGCGAACGCATTGTGGTGAGCCTGCCACTCGCCCTTTTGGCGCTGTTGCTTTCCACACTTGTGGCTTTGCCCGTCGGCCTTTACGCGGCTGCCCGACGGGGCGGTGCAATGGATACGGCGATCATGGCCGTTACCCAATTTGGCATCGCCATCCCCAATTTCTGGTTCGCACTGCTGCTGGTTTACGTCTTTGCCATCTGGTTGCAACTGGTTCCCTCCGGCGGCTTTCCCGGCTGGGGCGAAGGGGTGTGGCCTGCGCTTCGGGCCCTCATCCTCCCCGCCGTCGCCCTTGCCCTACCCCAAGCCGCCATCCTCTCCCGCGTCACCCGCTCCGCGTTGTTGGAAACCATGGGGGAGGATTACATCCGCACTGCCCGCGCCAAGGGCTTGTCCCGTCGCGCTACACTTTGGAAACACGCCCTGCGCAATGCGCTCATTCCCGTCATCACCATTATGGGCCTGCAATTTGCCTATTTGCTGGCGGGGACCATCATCATCGAAAACGTGTTTTATCTACCTGGCCTCGGGCGGCTGGTTTTCCAGGCAATCTCCGCCCGTGATCTCATCGTGGTGGAAAGTGTGGTCATCCTGCTGGTGGCTACCATCATTCTCATCAACCTGCTGGTGGACATAGCCTACACTTTCGTAGACCCAAGACTGCGGGCGAACCGGGCATGACTTTCCTGCGCACCGCCCTGTCGAACCGCTCCTTCGCCATTGGCTTTGCCATTACGGCGCTGGTGGTTGCCATGGCAGCCCTCTCTTTCATCTGGACACCCTACGGCGTAGATGATCAGCGGGTGATGGAGGTAGGGCTGCAAACGCCCAACTTGAGCTATTGGCTGGGCACAGACAATCTGGGCCGCGATTTGCTGTCCCGCATTATGGTGGGTGCGCGCAACTCCATCGCCGTCGCGCTAGTGGCGGTCATTATCGGTGTGGGGCTGGGCGTTCCCTTGGGATGCTGGGCCGCCAGCCGGGGCGGGCTTATCGACGAAGCACTTATGCGCGGCAATGATGTAATCTTCGCCTTCCCCGCCCTGCTTTCAGCGGTGATGATTACCGCCACTTTCGGCCCCGGCGCCATAAACGCAATCATCGCCATCGGAATTTTCAACATCCCGGTCTTCGCCCGCCTGTCACGGGGCGCGGCGCTGGCGCTTTGGAAGCGGGAGTTCATCATGGCCGCCCGGGCGGCGGGCAAATCGGCCCCGCGCATTACGGTGGAACACATCATTCCCAACATGAGCAATCTGCTCATCGTGCAGGCTACAATTGCCTTTGCCCTCGGCATCATTCAGGAAGCGGGCCTTGCCTATGTGGGCCTGGGCACCCAGCCCCCCTTCCCGTCCTGGGGGAAAATGCTCAATGAAGCCCAAACCATGATGGCCTTCGCCCCCCACCTGGCCATCGTGCCCGGCCTCGCCATTGTCATCACGGTGCTGGGGCTGAACCTGCTGGGCGACGGCCTGCGCGACGTGCTGGATCCCAAACTCGCCAATCGCAGACCCGCCGAAGGTGACGCGTGAGCCTGCTCAACATTGAAAACCTGTCGCTTTCCATTGGCGCCACCCCCATTCTGCACGGCGTTAATCTGACCGTGGGTGCCGGTGAAATCGTCGGCATTGTTGGCGAGAGTGGCTCCGGTAAATCCATGACGGCGCTGGCGACCATGCAGCTTTTGCCCGAAGGCAGCAGCACAACCGGTTCCATCCGCTTCCAGGACCATCAGGTCCTTAGCGCCGACGATGCCCTCATGCAGGACTTGCGCGGCGACGACATGGCCATGATTTTTCAAGAACCCATGACGGCCCTGAACCCGGTGCAGACTATCGGTGACCAGGTGGCCGAGGGCATGATCCTACACGAGGGCATTTCACGAAGTGAAGCACAACACCGCGCAGAAAATCTGCTGGAGCGGGTAGGCTTACCTGCCGACCGTTATCCACTCTCCCGTTTCCCCCACGAACTGTCCGGCGGTCAGCGCCAGCGGGTAATGATCGCCATGGCCTGCGCCCAATCCCCGGATCTATTGATTGCCGACGAACCCACCACCGCGCTGGACGTGACGTTGCAGGCACAAATCCTAAAGCTATTGCGCGATTTGGTGGCCGAGCGCGGCATGGGCCTCATCCTCATCAGCCATGATCTTGCCGTGGTCGCGCAGATGACGGATCAATTGGTGGTCATGCGCCACGGCGCAGTTGTCGAAGCCGGTCCGACGGGCCAAACGCTCAAGGCCCTCGCGCACCCCTATACGGCCCAATTGGCCGCCGCCTCCAGCCACGTTCCAGCCCGCGCCAATCCGCCGGTTTTGACAGCGCAACAGACCCGTCCTGCCCTTGTAGAAGTTCAAAATGTATCGCGCCACTATGGCCAACGCCGGGCATCCCTCTTCCAGGCCAGCCCACCGGTGAAAGCCGTGGACGATGTGAGCTTCAAACTCTTTCCCGGCCAGTCCATGGGGCTGGTGGGGGAGTCCGGTTGCGGCAAGTCCACCCTCGCCCGCATGGTGCTGGCGCTGGATGCCCCCACATCGGGCGATATTGTTTTGGACGGCGACAGTCTGGTGAATTCAGAAACATCTCGAATGCAGGGCCTGCGCAGAAAAATGCAAATCGTGTTTCAAGACCCCTTCGCCTCCTTCAATCCACGCCACACCATGGAGCGGGCAGTGGCCGAACCGCTACATCTGGAACCCAAACTCTCCAGGTCCGACCGCCGAGACCGGGTGGTCGCATCCCTTGAGGAAGTGGGTCTGACGACGGCCGCCCTGTCCAAATACCCCCACGAATTCTCCGGCGGTCAGCGCCAGCGCCTTGCCATCGCCCGGGCGCTTATCACGCGGCCCCGGCTGATCGTGGCAGACGAGCCGGTCTCGGCGCTGGACGTATCCATTCGGGCGCAAGTGATGGATCTATTTACCCAATTGCGCGAACGGCTCGGCCTCACCTACTTGTTCATCAGTCATGATCTGGGCGTCGTGCGGGCCATGTGCGATGAGGTGTTGGTGATGGATGGGGGCAAAATCGTCGAACGCGGTCCGGTGGGCGACATATTCGACCATCCCCAAAGCGAGGCGGCGCGTCGCCTTGTCGAAGCGACGCCGGACCTTGAGCGGGCCTTGGCCCTGCGCAATGATGCAGCCTGAGGAGCGCCCCATGATCGACTATGCCAAAGAATACGACAATTCCGGCCGGGTGGAAAATTCAGCCGCCTTGATCGACGGCTACATATCGAACGCCATCGCCTTCCGCGAACGAGGCAACCACCACGCCCATTATGACCTGGCCTATGGACCGCAAGATCGCAACCGGCTGGACATGTTTTGGCCCGATACGTCGGAAGGCAAAGAACAGCGCAGCCCCATCGTCATGTTTATCCATGGCGGCTATTGGCAGCGGCTTGACCGCACCGCTTTCAGCCATATGGCACAGGGGCTCAACGCCAGTGGCATCGCTGTCGCCATCCCTTCCTACACCCTGTGCCCGGACATCACCATTGGCGGTATCGTTATGGAAATGCGCCGCGCCTGCCTGATGGTCTATCAAACCTACAAACGCCCCATCACCGTCATCGGCCATTCTGCGGGCGGGCATTTGGCAGCCTGCATGATGGCCACAGACTGGCACGGGGTTCATCCGGACCTGCCGCCGGACATGGTGCAATCGGGCATGGGCATTTCCGGCCTCTACGACCTGCTGCCCCTGCTGAAAACACCCATCAACGAGGCGCTTCGTTTGGACGAGCCCCACGCCATCGACAACAGCCCGGTGCGCTGGGTGCCGGAAGCGCTGCAACAGTTTGAGGCCTGGGTGGGGGGCGATGAATCTGATGAATACCATCGCCAAAGCCGCGACCTGGCCACCCGTTGGACCATGCTGGGCACATCCACAGCCTATGTGCCGGTAGCGGGCGAAAACCACTTCACCATCATCCATGCCTTGCAGGATAAAAACAGTGCCATGGTGCAGCGCATTGTGGAATTGGTGCGCAAACCATCAGCCACCACCAAACTGCATGAGCCTGATGAAGACACCATGGCCGCAGCGTTAGCGCCCTGGGACGCCGAAACTGAAGACGCTGACCAAGATGCGACGGCCCTCTTTGAAGACAAGGTTGACGCCGAGAATCAAGATGAAATTGACGGTGACGGTGAAACTTTCACGGGTGACGCGGCCCACGCTGACGATCAAAAAAGCGATGTTGATGCAGAAGCGCTTGAGGTAGAGCCAAGAACCGGTCCGTCCGATACGGTCATGGACGAGACGGAAGACCTCACCGACCTTCCTTCCACCACCCACACCCCCTCTCCCTCGCTTGCCATGCCAGAGGGTTTGGATGTGGAACTGGAGTTTGATGAAAACTGGGAGGCGGTTTTAGCTGAGCAGGCCACGGAAAACCAAGAAATTGCCGCTCGCCCAGGCGAAGAGCGAAACAAAGGCCAAGAGCGCAAAACAACTGCGCCAGAAAAGAAGTAGTGCTGCGGCAAAATCCTCGGCACTCACATGGGGTTTGCCGGTGGGGTTGAGATAGTCAGCCTCCACCACATCTTCGCCATAGACCCGGGGGCCGCCCAAACGCAGGTTAAGCGCGACGGCAAAGGCCGTCTCCGGCCAGCCCGCGTTGGGGGAGCGGTGCGTGGCGGCACCTGCTCGGACAACGGTCCAGAAATCGTCACTGCGGCCAAAATTAGCCAGCCAGATAAGGAATGCGGAAAGGCGCGCAGAGGGCCAGTTCATCCAATCGTCCAGCACGGCACCGGGTTTGCCGAACCACTCATGGCGAGGTGTTCGATGGCCCACCATGGAATCAACCGTGTTCACTGCCTTGAAAAATACGATCCCAGGCAAGCCCGCCACCAAATACCAAAACACCGGCGTCACCGTTCCATCGGCAAAGTTTTCTGACAGGCTTTCGACCGCAGCCCGGCGCACGCCGCTGTCGTCAAGTTGAGAAACATCCCGGCCTACAATCATTGAAACGGCCTTGCGCCCTCCTTCAAGACCCTCGGCCTTCAATGCGGCCCCCACCCGCGCCACGTGGTCCGACATGCTCTTTTGAGCCACAAGAATGGCTACACTCACCAATTCAACAAAGAAGCTGAACGGTTCGGGAAGCGCGCGGACCAGTAAGCCGTATCCCAGCGATAGGGCAGCCAGCACCAACAGCAAGAGGAGACCCGGCCGCAACGCAGCACGCCCGTTTTCATCAGCACCCACAGCCAAAAACAGGGCACGACGGCGGTCGAACCAGTCAATAATCTTGCCAAACCACACCACAGGATGGGGAAGCCTGCGCCACAACCAGTCCGGGTCGCCCACAACCATATCCAAGACGAGCGCGAGGGAAAGCAGCACTCCTATTGCGCCTCAAAGTTGGCCAAGGCTTTGCCCAGACGATTCAACCCCACTTTCCCCCCCGGCAAACCGAACCGCAGCCAGTCTGGCTTGGCGGGAAAGGGCCGAACCAGAATATGGTTCTGTGCCAAATGCTGAGCCAATTCTTGGGCATGGGCGTATTGCGCCAAGACAAAAAGATCTGTTCCGCCCAGAATGGTGAGGCCGTTATTCTTCAAAACCCGTTCTAATTGCATCCGTCCCTCGGCAAGCTTTTTGCGCGTGCGCAACTGCCATTTTTTGTCCGCTAGTGCCGTGGTGGCGGCGTGGAGGGCGGGGCCGGAAACGGCCCACGGCCCCAAACGTTCATTCAGCCTTTCACATAGGCCTACCGCGCCCACGGCCACTCCAAACCTAGCCCCCGCCAGTCCAAAGAACTTGCCCAACGAGCGCATGACCAGCAGCCCGTCCCGCCCGCATTCTGGCACCAGTGACACTTCCGGCATGACATCGCCAAAGCTCTCGTCCACCACCAGCAAGCCGCCCTTGGGGCCAAGTCGGCGGGCGAGCGCCTTGAGCGCTTCTGGATCACACACACGTCCGTCAGGATTATTCGGGTTCACCACAACGATAATCCGAGCCGTCGCCTCCGCACTTTCCAGCCCATCCGTCACAAAGACCGAATGCCCCGCCCGGGACCAGCACACGCCGTGCTCTTGATAGGTAAAGCCGACGATGGCCACGTCCTGCGGCTTGAACAGAAACGGCAATTGCTGAATGTGCGCCTGCGTGCCGGGGGCCATGGAAAGGGAGGCCTCTTCGGCCACACCATAGCAGGCCCGGGCCGCTTGCTCGGCTTTCACTTCGGCTGCGTTGTCGGGCAAGGCGTGCCAAGCGGTGGCAGGGAGATCACCCACGGGATAGGCCGACGGATTAATACCCGTCGAAAGATCAAGCCATTTGCCTTTGATCCCACCATACTGCGCAACAGCCTCGTCCAGCCTGCCGCCGTGGAAGACCTGTGGAGAGGGTGAAAGAGAAGTCATAAGTCTTGCCTGCCGGGTGCAGCTGTCGCTCGTTTGAGCATATCACGTTCAAACGGAATCGAAATTCGCTGCCTCTCAAACAGCAAAGTGCTGTTTTCGAACTCGAATTTCGATAAGTCCTGTCTCTATGTGAACATGAATTGCTCTAGGAGGGTCGCCGGTCAATCAGGTGAAGATATGACCCTGCCACACGCCCACGCTGCAAGCCAAGCAAACCCAGCTTATCTCCCCGCGCATCCACACAATCAAACAGCGGTTTGCAACCTTTGGGATCATGATCCAGTAGCGTGGAATAATGAAACTCGTGAGCGGCAAACCGCTCGCCGCCCTCACCCAACACACCGCCAGACTTCAACACCGCGTTTCGATAGCCCAGTTGCAATTTGCGCTTCGCAAAGCTGGTGGCATGGGGCAACAGCCCTGCCATCTTGTGATGCGCACCATGCGCATCCACCAACCCCTGCCCCAACACCATGAACCCACCGCATTCGCCATAAACGGCGGCACCGGCATCCACCCTTTGGCGCAGGCCGTTCATAAAACGGGACGCGCCGGCGATTTCCGCCCCGTGAAGCTCCGGATAGCCGCCTGGCAAATACACGGCATCACAGTCCGCATCCGGCGCTTCATCGGCGAGCGGCGAGAAAAACGAAACTGCGCAACCGGCGTTGCGCCAGTCTGACAATAGATGCGGATAGGTGAAGGAAAAAGCAGCGTCTCTAGCCACAGCAATACGCTGACCCAAGACTGGAAGGTGTGGAGAACCAGCGGCAGGCGCGGGGACATTACGCTCTAGTGACAATAGCGCATCAAGATCAATACTCGCTTCCACCACTTTGGCCCCGTGGTCGAGAAACGCTTCCAGCTCTTCCCGCTCCTGCGCTTGGACCAAGCCCAGATGACGCGAAGGGGTCACCAATTTTTCGTCCCGCCGCACACAGCCCAATACAGGCACGCCCAAGGGGCAAAGAGCATCCCGCAAAAGCGTCTCGTGGCGCGCACTGCCGACCCTGTTCAGAATCACGCCCCCGAACCGTATGCTTGGGCGATGATTGATAAAGCCTGCCACCAGTGCCGCGATGGAGTGGGATTGGCGCGCGCAATCCACCACCAAAACGACCGGTAGACCCAAAGCCTGCGCCAAGTCAGCGGCAGACCCGCTTGCATCGGCTGCCCCGTCAAAAAGGCCCATCATGCCCTCAACGATTAACGGAACTTCGCCCTCCGACAAGCGCTGCAAACGCGCTGGGGCCATGGCCCAAGGGTCCAGATTGAAGCAAGTGTTGCCGCTGGCGGCGGTGTGGAAAGCCGGGTCGATGAAATCAGGCCCCGCCTTGGCCGGTTGCACGGCCAGACCCCTATTGCGCAAAGCCCGCAGGATGGAGAGCGTCAGCACCGTCTTGCCGCTACCGGACGAGGGCGCGGCAATGAGAAAGCCTTGTTGCGCCACGAAATCTAGGCGCTTTCAGCCTGTTCCCGCAGGCCAAGGGGGTCGCGCTCCAACACCCGCCCCTCCATGGCCCCCATCCAGTCCAGCGCCGAGCGCAGCCGCACCACCTCTCCCAGCACCACAATCGCTGGTGGTGCAAGGCCAAGGGCCTTTAGATCGCCCAAGTGGCCAAGGCGCGTTTCGTGGACCTGCATTTTGTCCGTTGTCGCGCTACACACAAAGGCCATGGGCTCTTCCGGCGAGCGGCCCGCCGCCAGCAATTTGTCTGCAATGGCGTGGGCATGTTTCATGGCCATATACATGACGATGACGGGCGAACCTTTGGCGACGCTTTCCCAATCGATGGCATCGGGCACCACACCTCCGGCATCGTGGCCGGTCAGAAAGGTGACGTTGTGGTTTATATCGCGGTGGGTGACAGGAATGCCCGCATAGGCCAAGCCGCCAATGCCTGCGGAGATACCCGGCACCACACGAAAGGGCACAGCGTTTTCCACCAGCGTCAACGCTTCTTCACCGCCACGTCCAAAGACAAAGGGATCCCCCCCCTTCAGACGGCAAACGCGTTTGCCCTGCTTGGCCAGGTCCACCAGTTTCAGCGAAATATCCCGCTGTTTGGGCGAGGGTTTGCCCCCCCGTTTGCCTGCAAACTCCAACTGGGCATGGGGAGGCGCCCAGGCCAGGACGGCATCGTTGACCAGTGCATCATAAACCACCACATCCGCCTGCCGCAGGGCGTTGGCAGCGTGCAGCGTCAGCAAGCCGGGGTCACCCGGCCCGGCACCCACCAGCCACACCCAGCCCGGTTCCAAAATGGGCAAACTATCAAGCGCATTTTCCATCGTGCCATTTTGCCCCGAGTGCCGCCGCAAAACCAGCGCTTTTACGCCCCTGTCATGTCGCTTATAGAGACACTATGAGCGGCGACCCAACTTCGAAGTCAGGCCCAGAACCGGCAACACCCCTGCGGCGGGGGTGGACCACCGGCGCTTGCGCCACCGCCGCCACCAAGGCGGCCCTGTTGCGGCTCGTCACGGGTGAATTTCCCGACCCCGTCACCATCACCCTGCCCAAAGGTCAAACTCCATCCTTTCCGCTTTGTCACGAATCTTCCAACGAAGGCGGGGCCATGGCGGGCATTATCAAAGACGCAGGCGACGACCCTGACGTTACCCATGGGGCCACCATCATGGCCCATGTAAAGCCGTTGCCGCAGGGACAGGGCATTAAGTTTGTGGCCGGTGAGGGGGTAGGCACCGTGACGAAACCCGGCCTGCCCATCCCGCCGGGGGAGGCAGCCATTAACCCCGTTCCCCGCCAGATGATGCGCGATGTGGTGGCGGAAGTGTGCGGCGACCACCTCATGCCGCCGGACATCCAAATCACCATTGCCGTGCCGGATGGCGAGGCCATTGCCCAAAAGACGTGGAACCCGCGCCTGGGCATTGTGGGCGGCATTTCCATTTTGGGCACCACCGGCATCGTTCACCCATTTTCGTGCAGCGCATGGATCCACTCCATCCATCGCGGTGTGGATGTGGCCCGTGCCGCAAAATTTGAACGCGTGATTGCCGCCACCGGGTCCACTTCTGAAGCTACCGCCCAAGCCATCTACAATCTGCCGGA
The DNA here is from genome assembly GCA_038525315.1 of Pseudomonadota bacterium. Classification (GTDB taxonomy): domain Bacteria; phylum Pseudomonadota; class Alphaproteobacteria; order Rhizobiales; family Rhizobiaceae; genus Pseudahrensia. Next base: position 44,995 of record JBCBHU010000009.1, on the reverse strand, counting down.
AGTCGCCCTCATCGACATGGGCGACTTCGCCGGGGGTCTGCTCAAATATCTGCGCGCCCATCCCCTGCCCAACGTGACCATTGCGGGAGGCTTTGCCAAACTTGTCAAACTCGCCCAGGGCGCGCTGGACCTACACTCCGCCCGCAGCCAAGTGGATTTTCGGTGGTTGGCACAACAGACGGAAATTTTGATGCGCCCTGTGCCGGGGAACGCGTTGAATCACATTATAAAGGAGCAGATTCTCGGCGCGAACACGGCCGCCGAAGTGCTTCAAATTACACAAAATATGGGGTTGGATTTGCCAAAACGCGTTGCGCGCAAAGCCGCAGAAACCGCCCGCGCAACCCTACGCGATGCGGCGGTCGACGTGGAAATCATTTGCGTAGACCGACAAGGTAATTTGCTGGCCCGCCATGAAAACAAAATTTGAGCGCATCCTCATTCTGGGCGGCACCAAAGAGGCTGCAGCCATGGCCCAGCGTCTTGTGGACGAAGGACACCACGTCATAACTTCTCTGGCGGGGCGTACTAAAGAACCCAAGCCCTTAGCGGGTGAAGTGCGGATCGGTGGCTTTGGTGGAGTGAATGGTCTGATAGACTATTTGAATGCCCAACGGCTGGACCGCCTCATCGACGCCACGCACCCCTTTGCCAAACAAATCAGCGCCAATGCGATTGAGGCGGCGCAAAGGGCTGGTGTGCGGTTGGAAATGAAGACCCGCCCCCCATGGCGGCCACTTCAGGGCGATGATTGGATTAAGGTGGAAGGTTTGAGCGCGGCGGCGGATGCGATCCCCACCCATGCGCGGGTATTGCTGGCCCTCGGTTCCCAGCATCTGGCCGCCTTCCACCACCGCGATGATGCCTTCTTCCTCATCCGCATGGTGGATGCGCCCCCCAAACCACTCCCCTTTGCCAACCATAAGCTCCTCTTGGGACGTCCAGCGATGGAAGTGGAGCAGGAACAGAACATTATGGAACGGCACGCCATCACCCATATCGTGTGTCGCAACTCCGGCGGCACCGGTGCTTATGCCAAAATCGAGGCCGCCCGAGCGCTCGGCCTCCCCGTCATTATGATTAAGCGTTAGCCCGCTTCTTTTTGCCCTTGTTCCGCAGCACGTGGCTGTAGTTCTTGTTGTAGAGATCGCTGTCACGAAACGCCACTTCGCCGAAAACCGGGCCGACAAGGATTAGCGCCGTGCGCGTTATTTTCGCCTCCCGCACCGCCTCCTTCATGCCCGCCAAGGTGGTGCGAATGTAGAGCTCATCCGGCCAGGTGGCACGGTAAGCGATCACCACCGGACAATCGTCCCCGTAATGGGGGGCCAGCGCCTCGCGGATATAGACAAGATTGCGGATGGAGAGGTGAATGGCCAGCGTTGCGCCGGACTGGCCCAGAACCTCCAACTGTTCCCCCTCGGGCATGGAAGAGGCCTTCATGCCCGTGCGGGTGACGATGACCGTTTGGGCGATTTCCGGCAGTGTCAATTCAGTTTTCAATCGCGCGGCGGCGGCGGCGAAGGCGGGAACACCCGGCACCACCTCATAAGGAATATCCAGCGCATCCAACCGCCGCATCTGCTCGGCCGTGGCCCCATAGATGGCCGGGTCACCGGAATGAACACGCGCCACATCATGGCCCGCATCATGGGCCTTTTGGATTTCTTCGATAATCGCATCCAAATGCATGGGGGCCGTATCCATCACCAACGCATCATCAGGCGCGGCGGCAACAATTTCCTCTGGCACCAAAGACCCGGCATAGAGGCACACCGGGCAAGCCTCGATGAGGCGCAGGCCCCGCACGGTAATCAAATCCGCCGCCCCGGGGCCAGCACCAATGAAATAGACGGTCATGCCCCGCTCCCAATTTGTGTTCCATCTTTCGCAGCATACCCGCGGGGCGTGTAAACCCATGTGCGGCCCTCGCCCGTCTCCACCGTGCGGGTATCGGACGAACCGACGATCACCACCGTGAGCATATCCACATCATCAATATTCAGCTCCGCCAGGGGCACAACACGAACCGTCTCCCCCTCACGCCCCAGATTGGTAGCCAAAATGACGGGTGTATCGGCGGGACGATGTTGAAGCAAAACATCACGGGCATGGGCCAATTGCGTGCGGCGGCGGCGGGAGACGGGATTGTAGAAGGCAATCACGAAATCACCCTCCGCTGCCGCTTTCACCCGGCGCTGAATATCCGGCCAGGGGGTGAGCAGGTCTGACAGGGAGATGGTGCAAAAGTCGTGCCCCAGCGGCGCGCCCGCCCGGGCAGCGGCCGCTTGCAGGGCCGAAATGCCGGGGGAGACGTGGATTGCAATGCGACTGGCCGCATCAGACAGGCCGCCCTCCGCCAGCAGTTCAAACACAAGGGTCGCCATGGCATAGATGCCCGCGTCTCCAGAGCAGACGAGGGCCACATCACGCCCCTCCCCCGCCAATTCCATGGCGTGGCGCACCCGGTCCTCTTCTTTGCCCAAGTCAAAATCGTGGCGGGTTTTGCCCTCAGCCAACCCCTCCAACAGGTCGAGATAGAGGGAGTATCCCACCAGATCCGTGGCGCGGCTCACCAATTGAGAGACTTCAGGAGAACGCCAATCCGCCATGCCGGGGCCTATGCCCACAACGGCCAGAGTACCCCGTTTCCGGCCCGGCGTTCCCACTATCGGACCAGCTTGGGTGGAAGATACCGCCATGGTTGCCCGGGCGGATTTGCGCTTTTCCACCAGCAGAGTGCCTTTGGTCCCTACGGCCGCCAGCGCTGCACCTTCGCTCACCCCATGGCACCCCACTTCGGCAAACACAGTGTCCGATGGATTGGCCAAACGCGGGGTCTCAGCCTCAAGCTCATCAGCGGTAAAGAAGCCCAGCGGCGCACCGAAATGGCGCGCAACAGCATGCAGCGCAGCCTCGTCAGCCTTTAGATCAATGGACACAAATGCTCCGATGGCTTTGGTGGAAAGTCCCGAAGCGGCGAAACCCTCTTCCACCAGCGCAATGATTTGCGCCGCATCGCAATGACGTTCACAGCCCAGGCCAACGACCAGATCCCGCGGCACAATGTGCAAGCGGTCCTCATGGGGATCGCAGGTCAGGTGGCTGACGCGGATTGCAAGCGGGGCATCATCGTCGAAAGGCAGGCTGCTCTCATAGAGCCATTTCGCATGGGCTGCCCCAATGCCCTCAAGGCGAATCTCTTCTCCCGCCAAAAGGCGAGCCATGACAGATTTTGCCCGCTCAGGTTCCGCCAAAACCCACCCGGCTGGCGGCTCATCCAATGCGAGCCCAAAACGCAGGTCCCCAGCCGTGGTGATGGCCGCGTGACCGCCCAGATGATTGGCCAACAACCGGGCCAGCATATTGCCCCGGTGATGCCCTCCCACCATCGGCACGATGGAGGAGGCATCCTCCGCCACCGCCAGCACGGGCGGTTCGGTCTGCTTGTCATCCAGAACCGGTGCAAGACAACGCAGCAACGCGCCGCTGGCCATGATCGCAATAATGGGGCGCTTGGCCCCGAAAAGGCCGCGCAGATGATCGCCCGCCTTGTCAAACGAAACGTCCACGCCCTCCACCCGGCTGGCAAGCCCGTGGATTTCACCCTCCAGCAGACCGGCCACTTCCCGCGCCACCGGCAGCGCGGAGGGGCCAAGCACAATGATGGCGGGGTTGAGCATTTCATCGCTCATGACAGACCCTCCTGATGGGCAATTTCGAGGGCGGCCACCCAGTCTTCTGCCCCGCTATAGACCAACACAATGGAAAAATAAGGTGCAGCTTCATGGGCCACATCTGCCAATGGCATAATTTTTTGGGTGGGCAGCGTGGCCCGCTCCACATAAGCAGCGCGGTCCATCAAATGGGCCGCTTTCAGAAGATCACGCAACCGGGGCAAATGCCGCCCAACCTTAATGAAAGCGACCGCGTCAGCGGATTTAAGATGGGCCAGAATCGCAGCATCATCCAGCGGTGCCGGCAGCACGGTCAACACATCATTGCGGGCGGCCAGCGGTCTGCCCAGCATGGCCCCCGATGCCATGAGCGACGAAATGCCGGGCACGACCTCACAGGTGAACCGGTTCGCCAACCGTTCAAACAGATACATAAATGAGCCGTAGAAGAACGGGTCCCCCTCACACAGCACCACCACATCCTGCCCGGAACTTAACCGCTCAGCGATGGTTTTGGCTGCTTCATCGTAGACTTCCTTTGCCGGAAAGCGCGCCACGCGCATGGGCACGATGATGGGTATTTCTAACTGCTTGCCTGACAGAAAAGGCGCCACAATAGAACGGGCGAAACTCTCGCCGGAATCCGGGGCGGGATAGGCCACCACCGGCGTGGCCTGCAAAAGCCGGTGGGCTTTCAGCGTCAACAATTCCGGATCACCGGGGCCAACGCCGATGCCGTAGAGCGTCCCGAAGCTATCCGTCATGGGGCTTTTCCACACACCATTGCACCACCGGCATGGCAGCCCGCCAACCGCGATAAGGGCCTACGGCTTCCGCATGTTGCACGGCAAGGCGCGTGAGGCTGCCGCCAAATTCGCCGTGCAATGCAATTAAACGTGCCTCACTTTCCAGTGTCACCGTATTGGCCACCAAGCGTCCGCCGGGCCGCAATGCCTGCCACGCCGCTCCAAAAACACCTGCCGTGGTCAGCCCACCACCAATGAAAACTGCATCCGGTGCAGCTAAATCAGCCAAGGCCTCCGGCGCAGAACCGGCCACCACGTGCAGTTTTTCTACGCCGAGGGCGACGGCGTTGGCTGCGATCATCTCCCGGCGCTTTTCCTTGGGTTCAATGGCAATGGCATGGGCATTGCGGGCAGTGCGCATCCACTCCACCGAAACCGAGCCGCACCCGGCCCCAATGTCCCACAAGACCGCATCAGCATAGGGGGCCAGTTTGGCCAACGTAATCGCGCGAATATCCTGCTTGGTCATTTGCCCATCAGACACAAACGCGTCGTCCGGCAACCCACCGGTTCGCCCATACCAGCGTGCACCAGGCCCAGCCACGCATTCCACCGCCAGCGTATGAAAGGCGGGAACCGCCTGGGTCCAAGCACTGGCGACACCCTCCAAGCGTTCTTCATTTTTGCCGCCCATGGCAGCCAGCACCGTCATAGGGCTTTGCTCAAACCCCCGCTCACAAAGAATATTAGCCACGGCGGCTGGGCTGTTTTCGTCCTGGGTCAAAACCAACAATCGCGCGCCGGGCGCAAGAAAGGGGATGATTTGGCTATCTGCCCGGCCGTGGATCGTCAGCGTATCCACATCCGCAAGACTCCACCCCATGCGCACGGCGGCCCATTGAAAGGCGGAGAGTTGCGGGTGGAAACGGATCGCGCCAGCCCCCAAGGCCCGCAACAACCGCGCGCCCACGGAATACCAAAGCGGATCGCCCGTCACCAAAATAGCCAACCGCCGACCCCGATACCCTTTGATCGTGTCGATCATGGCATCGAAGGGCGACGGCCATTTCACACGCTGCGCGCTGATGGTATCGCTCAGCGCGTGGTGGCGATCCCCGCCAATGATGATCTCCGCCCCTTCCAGCACGTCCAAAGCGGCACGGGACAGACCTTCAAGCCCATCCTCACCAATGCCGATCACATCAATCCACGGCCCGCTCACAGGACCCACCAGAAAACGATGAAAGCGACGAGAAGGCCCACATTAGCGCCGGTTGCAAAGGGCGGGTACCAGCGCTGAACAACCGCACCGGCCCCGTAAAACCAATGGGCAATGGACCAAGCAATTTGCAGCCCCATGGCCAACAGTATGAAGTCCGGGATAATTTGCATGGTCATAGCAATGAGGGTGAAGGTAACCCCCGCCACCGAAACCTCACCCCAAAATCCGCGCCCATTGGAGGGCGCAAGAAGCGGCCCCAGCCACAAGGCAGCCATGACAGAAACCGTGATGGCGTATGCGGGCAGAAAGGTAGTGACGGCTGGTGCGCGCATCAGCGCTCCCATCAACAAGCCAAATCCCAAGCCTTGCAGCACCATCTTCATGATAGTCCCCCGGCCAGCGCGTTCACCACGGCGCTTGCCATGGCAGACCCACCCCGGCGGCCGTGAACCGTTATGTAATTAAGGCCAAGTTCATTGGCCGCGAGGGCGGCCTTGCTTTCCACAGCCCCCACAAAGCCCACAGGAATACCGATTACCAAAGCGGGCTTTTCCCCGGTCGCGGCGACAATATCCAACAGGTGAAACAAGGCCGTCGGCGCATTGCCGATGGCCACCACACCACCTTCCATGCGCCCCCGCCACAGTTCCACCGCCGCGGCGGAGCGTGTATTGGCCATGGTTTCGGCCAAGGCGGGCACACGGGTATCGTTCAAAGTGCAAATGACATCGTTTTGGCGGGGCAAGAGGCGCGCGATAATCCCGGCCCGCACCATTTCCACATCGCAAAAGACACGCGCGCCCGACGCCAACGCTGAGCACCCCATTTCCGCAGCACCCTCACTAAACGCCAGATCATCCATCAAATCCACCATGCCACAGGCGTGGATAAGGCGGGTGGCAACTTTGGCCATGGATGGCGACAAGTCCCCCAACGCCGCCTCCCGTGAAACGGTGGCAAACGACCCTGCATAAATTTCAGCCGGGTCACGAATATAGTCAGAACGGGGGGCCACAGGCTGCATCAGCTGCCGGGCTTTTTCATGGAATTGGGGCCATGGGGATGGTCCGCATGGGGGTAGGGATGATGATGGTGATCATGGCCGTGCGCATGGTCATGGTTATTGTCATGCCCATGGTGGTGGTCCCCGTGGTGATGATGACCGTGGGGCTCCAAAGACCCCGGCGAAGCGTGACTGTGCACCGGCGTGTAGGGCAGACCGTGCTTGGCGCAAAACTCAGGATCGCGGCACGATGCGTCACAATCCCCCTGGCAGGGGCAGTTTTCCAACCCCCCGCCAATGCCCTCCACGTGGTGGTGATGGCTCTCTTGCGCCAGCCCTACCTGATCCTCAAACCCCAAGACCTGCTCACGGTATTTGCACATCTGGCAATTCATCACGTTTTGACCCGTGATGCATTCCGACACCCGATCTTCAAACGTGGACAAAACCAGATCGTGGTCGTTCAGATAGCCCGCCTTCAAAAACTCAATCTGGGGGAATTGCGCCGCCACAGTGTCCGTGAACGAATAGATGCGTTTGATCAAAACGCCGGTGAACAGGAAATACGGGAAGACAATGACGCGCTTATAACCCAAGCGCGCCGCGTGTTGCAGGCCCGGCTCTACGAGCGGGAAAGTCACGCCGGAATAGCATACCTCCCCCCAACCAAAGCCGAACCCTTCCCACAACATGCGCATGATCTTGTTGATGTTGGAGTTGGCGTCCGGGTCGGAGGAGCCCCGCCCCACCACCATCAGCAAAGTGTCATGGGGATCGCACGGCCCGGCGGCATCAATAGCCTCTTGTATGCGGGCGGCGGCGGCGCGGATCATCTTAAGATCAACGCCCAATTCACGCCCATAGACGATTTCCATTTCCGGATGGCGGGCCTGATAAGTGTTGAGCACCGAAGGAATATCGTTCTTGGCATGGCCTGCGGCAAACAACATGCCCGGCACGGCCAACACTTTGGTGCAGCCCTGTTCGCGCAATTTATCCAGGCCGTGAGAAATCACCGGATTGGCAAATTCCAAATAGCCATATTCCACAGGCGCATCACCGAAACGACCTTTGAGGCCCTCCGACAGTTTGGAAAATTCCTTCATGGCGTTTTGGTTGCGGCTGCCATGGCCGCAAATCATAACACCGGTTTTCGAACCCAGAGCTGTCATGCGGGCTGCTCCTCACTTGCCTCTTCCTCAGGAGTATCCTCCTCCTTCTCCTTGCGCCGCGCAGCCGCAAGGATAGCCGCCAGCGCCGCCGCACCGGCCAGCAAACCGATACCGATCAGATGACCATGGCCGGCCACCTCGCCCACATGCCCCCAATGGGCTTGGGCCGGTGTCGTAAGAAGAAGGAATGCAAATGCAATGGGCATGATGTCACCTCGATGCTTCAGTTTTAGATCGTGGTGATGCGCACGACATGGCCATGCCACCCCGTGTGATCCGGCGACGGTCTCCACCTCGGCTCCCTGTTTGGGTCAGCCCCATGAAGATCGTTTTCAGCCCCTTCAGCATCCGCCTTGAGGCACCATCGACCGGGGCAGTCTTAGGCAGATGACGCATGGAGCGCAAACGCTTTACCGCCGTGTCCTCGCTAAAATGCGACAGGCGCGAAATGAGCCCATTCTCAGCGCCGTTCGCTTCGCCCATGTTCTGCAAAACGCGGTGTTAGAGCACGCCAAATACCCCATGACACGTTCAAACACGGGTCAAGGCAGCCCTGACCTGTTCTTGGGAAAACCCGAGCACGCGGCCCACGCGCGTAATCAAATCGGCTTCTTTGGCATGGATCTGCTTGTCCACCCGCGCCATGGTGATCAGTTGCACCAGCAGCTTGCGCCTTTCCTCCACGGGCATGTCCTGAAAGTCCAGCGCCGCCTGTTCGCCGGACGTCTCGTATCCATAATCACGCAGGTAATGGATGACGTCAGGCACGTCCTTTTCAGGTATCTCGAATAGGGTTTTGCAAAGGCCTTTGAACAAGGCCAGCTCTTCCCCCGTCAAATTGCCATCGGCGAACATCACCCGCACCAGCAACATGATTTGCGCAGCCTTGACGGGATCATCGGCGACCATTTTGACCGATGAGCGTGCTGTGAGCATGTCACGAATGCCGTCCAAAACCCGCATATCCATACCCCCAATAGCGGCCAAGCCGTGGTTCCGTGTCTGCCATTGCGCAAATTGAGGGGCGCGGTGTCAAGGGCAGTGCCGGTTCGGGGCCGAAATTTTCAAAATTCCACCCCCACTTGCGCTTTCACACCATCCCTAAATGGATGTTTGACCATGGTCATATCCGTCACCAAATCGGCGAAATCCATCAACTCGTCCTTGGCGTTCCGCCCGGTGATGATGACGTGTTTCATCTCGGGCTTATTGCGCAGGGTTTCGAGAATTTCTTCCACCGGGAGATAATCGTAGCGCAGCACGATGTTGAGCTCATCGCACAAGACCATGTCATGCTCATCGTCCATGATCATCACTTTGGCCCGTTCCCACGCGGCGCGGGCAGCGTCAATGTCCCGCTGTCGGTCCTGGGTTTCCCAAGTGAAGCCATCACCCATGGCGGTCATGGTCACCTGATCGCCCAGCTTTTCCAGAATGACGCGCTCGCCGGTCTGCCATTTGCCCTTCACAAACTGCACCACTCCCACTTTCATGCCATTGCCCAGCGCACGAAACACCATGCCGAAAGCGGCGGTGGATTTGCCCTTACCCTTGCCGGTGTGAACCATGACCAGTCCCTTTTCCCGGGTTTTGGTGGCGATAATCTTGTCCCGAGCGGCCTTCTTCTTTTTCATTTTATCGGCGTGGCGGGCATTGAGTTCTTCGTCACTCATTTGCGCCAGCGTTTCAGATTTTTTGGCCATTGAAACCTCCTTATGCAGCCTGCCGTTGGGCCAGCTGTTCCAGTTCAAATTTTGCAGAGTTCGACCGGGCCGTCCAAAGCCCCCGCTCCTGGGCCTCCAACAACCGATCCGCCATTTCTCGCAGAGCATTGGGGTTTTTATCGGCCATGAAATTGCGGACCGTTTCATCGCCCACAAAGGCATCGTGGACGGCATCAAAGTGATGGTCCCCCACCGCACCGGTAGTGGCCGCAAAGGCGAAGAGATAGTCCACCGTGGCAGCAATCTCGAACGCGCCCTTATAACCGTGGCGCATAACACCGGCGATCCATTTGGGGTTCACAACACGGGCGCGCACCACACGCCCAATTTCCTCGTCCAATGTGCGCACTACAGGTCGCTCCGGGCGGGAATGGTCGTTGTGATAAACGGTGGGGCGGGCGCCGGACAGATGCTCCACCGCCGCCGTCATGCCCCCTTCGAACTGGTAATAATCATCGCTATCCAGCAAGTCGTGTTCGCGGTTATCCTGATTGTGAACCACGGCTTCCACGCCCGACAAACGTGTGCGCAGGCCCTCGGTCTCAGCCACACCCTCCTCCCCGGCACCATAGGCATAGCTGCCCCAGGCCAGATAAGCGCGGGCGAGGTCCGCCTGTTCGTGCCAGCCCTTCTCGTCAATCAGCGCTTGCAGCCCCGCTCCATAGGCCCCCGGCTTGGACCCATAAACACGAAACGCCGCGCGACGGCGGGCGGTCTTGGCGTCGATACCACCCGCCTCCAATTTCGACGCCTCTTCCCGCACCCGATGGGCGATGGGGTTGTCGCACCCATCTTCATCAAGATCGGCGATAGCACTGACGGCTTTGTCAAATAGATCAATCTGGGCCGGAAACGCATCGCGAAAGAAGCCGGAAATGCGCAGTGTCACGTCCACACGGGGGCGGCCCAATTGCGCAAGCGGGATAATTTCATATCCTGTCACCCGCCGCGAAGCGTGGTCCCAAACCGGTTTTGCCCCAATCAGGGCCATGGCCTGGGCGATGTCATCGCCCCCCGTGCGCATATTGGATGTGCCCCATGCGGACAGTCCCAATGATGTGGGCCACTCCCCATGGTCCTGCCGGTGACGCTTGATAAGCAACTGTGCTGACTTCTGCCCCAGATGCCAAGCGGCCGCCGTTGGCACGGCGCGGCTATCGACGGAGAAGAAATTGCGCCCCGTGGGCAGCACATCGAGCCGCCCCCGCGTGGGTGCCCCAGATGGGCCAGGCTCCACGAAACGCCCCTTAAGGGCGGTGAGCAGGCCCGCCATCTCGCGGGGGCCACAGTCATCCAGCGAGGGAAGAATTTTAGTTTTCACCTCGTTCAAAACGGCCCGCGTTTTGGTCCATTGCGCCGGACACGTTGCCCCTTCTACCAGTTGCGCCGCCAGCAGTTCCAGCCGCTCAACCGCGTCACCCATAGTCCGCCATGGGTCAGGGGTAATGCCCGCCAGCGCTGATGGCCGCGCCCCTTCCCATGGGGCGCCCATGTCACAATCCAGCGGGTCGAAATCGCCCCTGAGCAGATCGGCTGCCAGTGCCCTTTGCAGGCTGTCATCGCCACCCTCTCCCATGCCACGCGGCACACGGGCCAACGCGACGGCAAGGTCCGTACGCAGGCGCGCTTCCGGCGATGTGCCAAAAATATGCAGTCCGTCGCGGATTTGCATTTCCTTCAATTCGCACAAATAGGCGTCCATCTTCTGCAAAGCGCTATCGCCGTCGTCCCCCTCCACCCCGGCATCCTTGTCCAGCCCCGTATGGGCCATGAGCGCCAGAATTTCCCCGCGCAGATAATCCAGCCGCCGGGGGTCCACGCCGGAGGCTTCGTAATATTCGTCCACCAGCGCTTCCAGCTCTTTGAGCGGCCCATAGCTTTCCGCCCGCGTCAGCGGGGGTGTCAAATGGTCGATGATGACAGCGCCCGCACGTCGCTTGGCCTGCGTGCCCTCGCCGGGATCATTGACGATGAAGGGATAGATATGGGGCGTGGGACCAAACACCACCTCAGGAAAACACGTCTTGGACAGCGCCAGCGCCTTGCCCGGCAGCCATTCCATATTGCCATGCTTGCCCATATGCACCACGGCGTGGGCCCCATAGGCATGGCGCAGGGTGAAATAGAACGCCAGATAGCCATGGGGCGGCACGAGGTCTGGATCGTGATAGGTTTCGGAAGGGTCAATATTGTAACCGCGCGCGGGCTGTATCCCCACCAATGTGTTGCCAAAGCGGGTGAGTGGCAGCTGGAAATAATTCCCCTCAACAAAGGGGTCAGACGACGGCTCACCCCAGCGCGCTTGGATGTCTTCCCGAACGGTCTGCGGCAACGCGTTGAAATAGTGCTGGTAATCGCCGATGGAAAGGGCAATGCCGCCCGACGCTTCGCTGGTGGGGCGCGGCGCATTTGTCGGCCCTTCCAGCAAACGGTCCAGCAAAGCATCACCGTCTTTGGGGATGTCGGCTAGATGGTACCCCGCCTCACCCAGCGCCTTTAGCGCATTTACCGTGGCAGCGGGGGTGTCCAGCCCAACTCCATTGCCGATGCGACCGTCGCGATTGGGATAGTTGGCGAGCACGAGTACGACCTTGCGCTCGGCCTCCGGCGTATGGCGCAGCCGTGCCCAGTTGGCCGCCAGTTCGGCCACAAATGTAACCCGGTCCGGGCGCGCCACATGACGCACAATATTGGCCTGGGTGGCTTCGTCCCATGCTTCACCATTTTTGAAGGCGATGGCCCGGGAGAGCACACGACCATCCACCTCCGGCAAAGCCACATTCATGGCCAGGTCCCGCGATGAGAGACCCTGCACAGAACCTTCCCAGACTGCTTCCCCCCCGCCAGACAGGATGGCTTGCAGCACCACTGCGCCCTGCTCTTCCAGCACGGTGGGCTGTCGCTCACCTTCCACAGACGAGACCGCAAAGCCGGTGAGGTTGATGACCACATCGGGGGTAGCTTCGGCAAACAAGTAGCGCAGGGTGGCCTGCGACACCCCATTTTTCAGCGAGGAAATGAAGACGGGAAGCGGGTTGCAGCCCGCCTTTTTCAACGCAGCGCATAGCGCCTCAATGGGCTGCGTATTCCCGGCCTGAACCAGCGCCCGATAGAAGGCGATAGCCACCACAGGACGGCCCTTTTGCCAACATTCGTGCCAATCAGATAAAGCGGGTTGAACAGCACTTGGATGCCAAAGCCCGGCCTTCAGCAGCGGCGCCGCCGGTGCAATCTCCACGGGCTCTTCGTTCACCAGCCCCTTCGCGCGCAGCAGAAAGTTCTGGCTATTCTGGCTGCCGCCTTCCACCAGGTAAGACCAGAGCGCCAGACGCGTCTCTTCATCAACCGTATTGTAGCGATCCAGCGAAGGGTCCGGCTTGTCGTCCCCTGGCAGCGCAGCCAGCAGCACATTATGGGCGCAGCAGGTCTCCAGCAGCTTTTCCAGCCCGTAGGACCAATAGCTTTCCCCCCCCAGCACCCGAACGACCACTAGCCTGGAGCTAGCAACGGTATTTTGCGCATAGACATCAATGGACAATGGATGGGACAGGGCCATCAGGCTGGCCAATCGCAAATGCGGCACAGCCTCGCCTAAAGAGGCACGGGCTGCACTCAGGCTCGCCAATTCCGTATCGGCAGCAGAAATGAACACGACATCGGCAGGACTTTGGCCCAGATCAAGGGCCTCATCCGCCTCCGCTAACGCGCCCTTTTGTGCCACCAGTAGGTGCATGATCCTACCCCAGCGCCGCGCCAATTTCCGTGCGGATAGCGGCTTCATCCAGACCGTGAAGACCGATTACAACAAGGCGAGACATACGCTCTTCATCCGCCCCCCAGTCCCGGTCAAAATAGCTTTCGATGCGCTTGCCCACCGCCTGCACCACCAGCCGCATGGGCTTATCGCGAACGGCGATAAAGCCCTTCAGCCGCAGAATATCATGGTGCTCGATGGTGGCTTTCAGCACATTTTCCATCTCTTTCACGTCTTTGATGGCACCGCCATCCACCACGAAGCTTTCAAACTCGTCATGGTCATGGTCGTGATGATGGTGGTCGTGATCATCGTCGTCATCGTGGTGATGATGGTGCATTTCGTGGTGGCTTTTGCGGTTTTCCATATCCGCCTCGCTACCCACGCCAAGACCCAGCAGCACGTCTGCGGCGGGGGCATTTTCTTTGCCAGCGCGGATCAATTTGACCCGCCGTTCCGTTGCTTTGCGCACATCCTGTTCCACGTGGGCAATGCCATCGGCTGTAAGCAGGTCTGTCTTGTTCAGCACGATCATGTCCGCGCAGGTAATCTGGTCTTCGAACAATTCTTCCAGCGGGCTTTCATGGTCAACGCTCTCGTCCTTTTCGCGCTGGTGCTGAACCGCATCATGGTCATGGGCAAAGCGGCCCTCCCCCACGGCGGCAGCGTCCACCACAGTCACCACCCCATCCACCGTTACCTGCTCGCGGATAGCGGGCCAGTTGAAGGCGTTTACCAGCGGTTGCGGCAGGGCAAGACCCGACGTTTCAATGACAATATGGTCAGGGCGGCGCTCGCTCTCCATCAGTTTCGTGATGGTGGGGATGAAATCATCAGCCACGGTGCAGCAGATGCAGCCATTGGTCAGTTCCACAATGTCGTCTTCGGTGCAGGTCTCATCACCACACCCGGCCAGCACATCGCCATCCACACCCAGATCACCAAACTCGTTGATAATGAGCGCAATGCGCTTGCCATTGGCGGTGGCAAGCAAATTTCGGATCAGCGTTGTTTTCCCGGCACCCAGAAACCCGGTGATGACGGTGGCAGGCACTTTTGAAGCGTCCATGACGTTATTCTCTTTCTTTTAGGCGAAAGCCTATTTCAGTTGTTGCGGCAGACCGGCGGTGACAAACCACACATTCTTGGCCTGGGCCGCAATAGATTGGTGGAGCCGTCCGGCATGGTCTCGAAAATCCCGCGCCATCTTATCCATGGGTACAATGCCCAGCCCCACTTCATTGGAGACGAAAAGCACCTGCGCCGTATCCGGCAGGTCGGCCAATCGCGCAACCAACATGTCGGCCTCAGCGTCCACGTCCCGTTCTTCCATCATGAGGTTGGTCAACCACAGGGTCAGGCAATCCACCAGCACCGCCGTCTTAGCAGTAGCGTGCTGCACAAGCGTGTCGGCAAGTGCCAGCGGCTCTTCGACAAGGTGCCATTCAGGCCCGCGCCGTAGCTTGTGCAGGTCCACCCGCTGCTCCATCTCCCCATCCCAAATGCGAGACGTGGCGACGTAAACGGGCTTGCGCCCAGATGCCAATACAATGCGTTCAGCAAAGGCGGACTTACCGGACCGAGCGCCCCCCAAAACAAGGGATGCCCCAGAGGTCAGGTGCATCACGGAAGCCGGTTGATGAACAGAAACGAGGCGCGTTTGGGCAGCCACCGTGGAGGCGGATTGAGAAAACGGATTTGAGGCATGACAACTCCCGTGTTCAGCCATTGCGGCGGAGTGTGGGTGGTCATGCAAACACCACCCATGGACAGCCCCGGCCCGCAGGATTGAAGCTGGCCTTATGGACAGCCTTGTGCACGGGGCAGGTCTCCTGGCTGCGGCTCAACGGCTGCCACCCGCCTTCCCGCCCCGTATGGGACAGTGGCTTATGGGGTGGAGCCTCACCGCTACAGTCGCGGGGTCGGCTGTGGTTAGGGCCCCCGATTTGGGTCAGCCCCTCACATTCCCTTTTGCTCTCCACTGCCGCTCTGCGCGGCGGTGGAAACCTCATGCCCTGCGACTAAACAGACCACCTGTCGCCAAGTCAATCGCATTTGCGACAGACCACAGCGCCGTTCTTATAATGCCTAGAGGCTGAAGATTGCCGGGTCCACCACCCGCTCCAGATGGTCCGCCAACGCTTCCAGCGCATCGTCCACACCGGCCCGGTAGTCTCTCACTTGAGACGCTATACCAAGGCTTTCCAGATAGCGCCGCCGCCAATGATCCGTGGCAAACAGGCCGTGCAGGTAACAGCCCTGCACCCGCCCGCTTGCGTCCATGGCGCCATCCGGCACGCCATCCAGATGCACCACCGGACGGGCAGTATCTTGCCCAGTGGTACGGCCCATGTGGATTTCATAACCATCAAGGGCCTCCCCGTGGCGGGCATCTGTGGCCTGACGATTCATTACGGTTTTTTGCGGCACCAGCACCGTTTCCACATCCAGCAAACCCAGTCCCCTGGCTTCCCTTTGATGGCCTTCAATACCATCAGGATCGCGCACGGCCTGACCCAGCATTTGATAACCGCCGCAAATTCCCATCACATGGCCCCCATCGGCCACATGGGCTTTGAGATGCTCATCCCAGCCAAGGGCCCGCAATTGCTCCAGATCAGCAATGGTTGACTTGGACCCGGGGAGCACCACCAGTTTGGCCCGCTCGGGCCACTCATCACCCGGCCGCAGAAACCGCACCCGAAGACCAGGCTCCATCTTGAGCGGGTCAAGATCATCGAAATTGGCTATGCGGGAGAGGACAGGAACGATGACCAACGCGCCATCGCCGTCCTGCGCAGCAAATGTCGCTTCTAGCGCGACGCTGTCCTCAGCGGGCAATTTTGCCGTCTCCGGCAGCCACGGCACCACACCATAACTCGGCCAGCCGGTGAATCGGGTAATCTGTTCCAGCCCCTCGTCAAACAGGCTCACATCACCCCGGAATTTGTTGATCAAATAACCCCGGATCATCGCCCGATCCTCATCCGGCAAGATCGTGTGGGTGCCGACGAGGGAGGCGATGACACCACCGCGATCAATATCCCCCACCAGAACCACCGGCACATTCGCGGCCGTGGCGAAGCCCATATTGGCAATATCGCCTGCCCGCAGATTGATTTCGGCCGGAGAACCGGCCCCCTCCACAATCACGAAGTCAGCCTCATCTTTGAGGCGCTCAAAGCTCTCCAGTACTGCCCCCAGGAGTTGCGGCTTGATACGCTGATAGTCACGCCCTTTAGCGGCGCCCCACACTTTGCCGTGAACGACAATCTGGCTGCCGGTTTCAGACTGCGGCTTGAGCAGAACCGGGTTCATTTCCACGCTGGACGGCACACCGCAGGCTAGCGCCTGCAACCACTGGGCACGGCCAATCTCACCACCCGTGCCATCGGGCAAGGGTCGCTCTGCCACCGCCGCGTTGTTGGACATGTTTTGCGGTTTGAAGGGACGAACCGTCAGGCCGCGCCGCCGCGCCAACCGGCACAGACCCGCCACCAGCACGGTTTTGCCCACATCGGACCCCGTGCCCTGCAACATGATTGCCCGCGCATTTTTTTTCTCCGCCATACAGGCGGCTTAGAGCACGGACAGACCGATGGAAAGCGCGTTAGATTTTGTCTGACAGCATCTCCACAACAGCCCGCCCAGGCTCCCCCCACATCATGACGCCAATACACACCATTAGCGCCAGGCAGATGAGGAGGTTCAATTCATGTTGGCTCGAGAACATTGCATTTACCGATCCCCTACTCGACTGGTTGTTCGGCTCCCGTCGCTCAATAATAGCGTGAAGCACTACGCAACGCAACTAGGGGTTGATTGCACGACAAAAGGTGAACCACGACGGACAGCGCACTACAGTGCACCATCCATCGCGGTTCAACTTCAAACGCTATACTGGGCCGAAAGATACGCATCGGCAGTACTTATCCCCGGTACGCAAAACCTGATCCGGAGAGCGGGGAGATGATCATGTCTCCCGTGTTTTTCACCCTAGGCAGGCTTTCCTAACAGGCGGCTAATGAGGTCTTAAGCAAAGACAAATCACGGCGGCAAAATTTGCCCAATTGGCTTCGTGCTAAGGCCACCCATTAAGATTTGACACCCACTTTTCGGGCTTTGAACCGCTGGAGAAGCGGCGGTCTTAACCGGGGTAAACGGATGCAAAAAATTTCATTTTTTTGCCTTTTCCATCATTTTGATAATGCCGGAAAAATCCATATCCCCGTGACCCTCCTGGCAAAATTGCTCGTAAAGCGAAAGCGCATGGGCACCCAAAGGTGTATAAGCCTCTGTTTTTTCAGCAGCTTCCTGAGACAGGCCCAGATCTTTCAGCATGAGGGCGGCGGCGAAGCCGGGCTTATAGTCATTATTGGCCGGCGAGGTGGGCACTGGCCCGGGCACGGGGCAATAGGTCGTTGTGGACCAGCTCTGGCCCGATGCGGTGGACACCACATCAAACAGGGCCTGATCCTCCAGGCCCAATCGCCGCCCCATTTCAAAGGCCTCCGCCGTTCCAATCATGGTAACGGCGAGGATCATGTTGTTGCACACTTTGGCCGCCTGCCCCGCCGTCGGCCCACCACAGCGCACAATGCGCCCGGCCATGGGTTCCAAAACGGGTTCGGCAGCCTCAAGCGCTGCAGCGTCTCCACCGGCCATAAAAGCCAGAGTGCCATTGACGGCACCCATAACGCCGCCTGACACCGGTGCATCAACACTGCGCAACCCCGCCGCTTTGGCCATGGCATGGGCCTTCTCAGCGGAGGCAATATCGATCGTGGAACTGTCGATCAAAAGCACGCCCGCCCCGGCGACCGGGCAAATTTCTTCGTAGACGGTCAGCACATGCTTACCAGCTGGAAGCATGGTGAGGATAATTTCTGCGCCGGCAACCGCCTCCTTCGCGGAACCGGCAACCGAAACCCCTTGGGCTCCAGCGGCATCGAGCGCTTCTTTCGAGAAATCGAAGCCCACAACCTCATGACCCGCTTTCACCAGATTGGCAGCCATGGGGCCGCCCATATTGCCAAGGCCGATGAATGCAATCTTGCTCATGCCGATTTCTCCAGCGCCCGGGCAATGATGACCCGCATGATCTCGTTGGTGCCCTCCAAGATTTGGTGTACCCGCAGATCCCGCACGATTTTCTCCACGCCATAGTCAGCCAAATAGCCGTAGCCGCCGTGAATTTGCAGGGCCTCGTTGGCCACGTTGAAGCAGGTATCGGTCACAAACCGCTTGGCCATGGCGCAGCGTTTGGAAGCATCATAGGCCTTTGCGTCCAGCGCTGCGGCGGCGCTGTAAAGCATCAGGCGGGCGGCTTCCAGATCGGTGGCCATATCGGCGAGTTTGAACTGTATGGCCTGAAAGCGCCCGATTTCCTGCCCAAACGCCTTGCGCTCCGTGCTGTAGGCTTGCGCCCGGTCAAACGCCGCTTGCGCGCCGCCCAGCGAGCAGGCGGCAATGTTCAGCCGCCCCCCGTCCAGCCCCGCCATAGCCATTTTGAAGCCCATGCCCTCGGCGTTGATGCGGTTTTCCAGCGGCACGAAACAGTCGTCCAGAATGACCTGTGCCGTGGGCTGCACGTGCCAGCCCATCTTTGCTTCCTGCGCACCAAATGAGAGGCCTTCACTGCCGTCTTCAACGATGAAAGCCGACACGCCCTGATGATTGCCTTGCGCATCTTCCGTGCGCGCCATGACCACATAGAGATCGTTGGACCCCGCCCCAGAAATGAATTGCTTCACGCCATTGAGCACATAGCCATTGCCAGACGGTTTTGCGGTGGTTTTCATGGCAGCCGCATCGGACCCACTGCCCGGCTCCGTAAGGCAATAGCTGGCGATTTTCTCCATGGACATGAGCGCGGGCAAAACCCGCGCCCGCTGGTCGTCGTCACCAAACGTGTCGATCATCCAAGCCACCATATTGTGGATGGAAATAAAGGCAGACGTGGCCGGGCATCCGGTGGCCATGGCCTCAAAAATGACCGCTGCATCAAGCCGCGTGAGACCAGACCCGCCATGCTCTTCCCGGCAGTAGATACCGCCCATGCCCAATTCGGCGGTCTGTTTGATCACATCCAGCGGAAAGTGTTTTTCCTGATCCCAGGCAACCGCATGGGGCGCAATATTGGTGTCCGAAAAGGCTCGCACCATGTCCTGCATGGCAGTCTGGTCGGTGGTGAGGCCGTAGGTATTAAGCCTATCATTCATGGCATCCATAGAGTCATCCCTTCCAGTTCAAGCGATAAGTGTAGATTGCGCCTCATCCAACGCAACTTTTACAATCCGCGCAGCCTCATCAATCGTCTCTTTTGTCCACGTTAGGGGCGGTGACAGGATCATCGTGTCGCCCACAGCGCGCATCATCATGCCCGCTTCAATGGAATGGTCGCGTACCACCATGGCGGCGTGACCGGCGGGCTCGAAACGCGACCTGCTCTCTTTATCCGCCACAATTTCGATGGCTGCCAGCAATCCCTGGCCGCGCACTTCACCCACAAGATCGTGGTCGCCCACCACCTCTTGAAGTCGCTGCGTCAGATAGGGCCCGGTTTCATCCCGAACCCGCTCCACCAGACCTTCGCGTTCGATAATATCGATATTGGCCAGTGCCACCGCACAGGCCACCGGGTGACCGGAATAGGTGTAGCCGTGATAATACTCGCCGCGACTTTCTAAAACTTTGGCGATGCGGTCCCCCACCAGCACGGCGGAGAGCGGCTGATAGCCGGACGTGATGGCCTTCGCCACCGTGATCGTGTCGGCCTTAATGCCCATGGACTGGCAGGCGAACCACTCGCCCGTGCGGCCAAAGCCGGTGATGACTTCATCAAGCATCAGCAGCACATCATATGTTTCACAGATGCGCTGAATTTCCGCCCAATAAGACGGTGGCGGAATTTTTACCCCTCCTGCCCCTTGGATGGGCTCGCCCACAAAGGCCGCCACATTGTCCGGTCCACAGGCCAAAATTTCATCTTCCACCGCCTTGGCCGCCCGAAGGCCAAAGTCATGGTCGCTTTCACCATCATGGGCGTTTTCGAATGCGTAGGGCGCCATAACATGACGGAACCCCGGCAGGTGCGGTCCCAACTGGCTGTGCATAGCCCCCATGCCACCCATGGACGTGGCCGCGATGGTGGAGCCATGGTAGGCGTCATGCCGTGAAATAATGATGTGTTTTTCCGGCTTTCCCTCCAACGCCCAATAATGGCGAACCGTGCGGATGGCCGTATCATTGCTCTCCGACCCCGATGCTCCAAAGAACACCTGATTGATGTGCGCCGGTGCCAAATCCGCCACCCGCTTGGCCAGCAGGGCCACCGGCGGATGGGTCGTTTTGAAGAACGTGTTGTAATAGGGCAGTTCCACCATCTGTTCGTAGGCAGCGCGGGCTAGCTCTTCGCGCCCATAGCCCACATTCACGCACCACAGCCCGGCCATGGCGTCCAAAATGCGCTTGCCTTCACTGTCGGCGATGTAATGCCCTTCTGCCCCGGTAATGACGCGAACGCCTCCGGCGCGCATTTCCTCATGGTTCGTGAAGGGGTGGAGATGGTGTTGATTATCGAGCGTGCGGAGCTGGTCAGTGGAGAAATTTTTGTAGGCCATGGTTTCGTCTTTCGCAGGAATTGAAGAGGGTCGGTCTCTCAAACTCCGTGGGGCGAATAGCCGATCCGCGCGCATTGCAGCAGCAATATCGTAAACCGGCAGACGGTGGATTCTCGCGCGATATTCATGGTGAAAATCTATGCCAAGTCGGGCAGCAACGAAACCTCAAACCGGGTGCACCACGCTCTCCATCGTCGCATCCCGCTGGCTGTAGAGCGTTTCCAGCAGCATCCAAAGTTCCGACTTGAGATCAAAGGGAAAATGCTCGTAGCGCCCAGCGATGAATGTATCGAAGTGAAAATCCGGGTGCCCCGCCATGGCCAACGCATCACCGGAGAGTTCCGGCAAAGCAATCTCCCGCTCCATGGCCAGCCGAGCATAGGCAGCCGCGAGATCAGGGTTGCCAAGCGCATCGCCAAAGGCCGCGTTGCGAACAGGCACGAAGCGGGTCTTGGGCAAGCGCGCCGCCAAATTCAGAAGCGTGGTGAGCGACTTCTCGCCCCGGTCCAGAATGTAGAATACGGAGACCGAAAGCCCCGCTTCCGCCGCGCCGGTCTCGAAATCCACTTCTTCATAGATATCGAAGAAACGGCGCAGGTGGCGGGCAGAGAGGTCGATCACATAATCACCCCGTCCGCTGAGCAGACTGTCAAACATCCGCACATGGTCTGGGGTGAAGGCAGGGTCCACGATGCCGCCTTGCGGCAAACCTCCTTCTTCATGACGCGCCGCCACCGCATCAGCACCGCCATAATGATGGACCAAGCCGCCATCGGGGGCGTCTGTGTCGAAGATGACCGGCGCAACGCCTTGCCGGAGGGACAACAGATCACACACGAGCTTAGCAAACAGCGTTTTGCCGTTTCGGGTATTATCAGAAGAGATGATTGTGGCGGAGGAGGTCACGAGACCTCTCCAAGCCACGACACAAACTTGGAGCTCCAACCTCCCCCAGGAGGGGAGGTCGAAACAACGTGTTGTTTCGGGTGGGGGGCTGGATGGGATTCTAGCTTGAAGATCGCGCCCCCCGCCCGGATCGCCTGCGGCTCTCCGACCTCCCCTCGAGGGGGAGGTGAGGAGACCCTAAAGCCCTCCACAGTTCCTACTTATCCCCCTTGGTGCCCCGCTTGGCAGCCAGCACGTTTTGGATCAGTTCCAACTCGTTAAACTGGGCATCAATATCGGCCATCCATTTGCGCACATAGCCGCGCAGCACGAAGGAGAAATTGGCGTCGGACCCGTCGGGCTTTTTATTGGCCACAAAGTCGGAGAACGTCACCCCGGCCAGGTCCACCTGCTCATAGGCCATCTCATTCAGCTTTGGCACTTCAATCTCGCGGGCATTGGGCAGACGCGCGAAATACTTTTTGTAAGTATCCGCATCCCACTCAAAGAAATTCGTCTCATTGATGAAATTGCGGGCCACCACATAGCCAAGGCCATTGGTGTATTTCGCCACCTCATTCATTTCATCGAGCGAGGCGATGGACGGACCCACCACGTGCACCAAGGCCAGATCGAACATGCCATCGCGGGCGGCTTGCAACACGCCGATCTTATCAAAAATATCCATGGCGGCAGACAGGTTCCCGGCTTTCAAATCCACAACAGACACTTGTTCTGCGGAACCTTCCATCGTGTCCAAAATGGCCATTTGATCGGCCACGTTAGACAAATCGATGATGTTGGCCTTGTTGGGATAAAAGCGATGCAGCGTGCCGCGCGGATTTTCCGTATCAAACGCCCGGGCCAGCACATTGTTGCGGTCCAGAAAATCCAACAGCGCCCGCGAAACCGTGGTCTTGCCCACGCCGCCCTTGTCTGCCCCCACGAGAATGACGGAATGTTTCATGCTATTTCTCCACCGCATGGCGGCGCTTTGCTTTGCGCCCCTTCATGAAAAGCCTAACAATATTTCCAAACCAGAACAACGCGCTTTCAACCCTGCTTCCCATCAAGGCTTGGCCCCTTTCAGCTTGTGTTCATGTGCGACCATGCAGGCACCAACCCTACTCAAGTAACAGGCGTTTTTGACAGGCAGGCGCGAAGTGGCTTGTCTGTTCTTAAAAAGGAGGAGATACCCATGACCCGAATCGCAAACCCCCATGTTGGCCGTCGAGCAAGGCTGCCAATGGTGGCCGCCGTGGCTTTAACGCTTGGCTCATTCGCCGTTGTGAATGGTCATCATGTGGCCCATGCCCAAAACGCCACCATCGGCAATACGGATCAAGTTGTGGCCGATGTGCTGGCCCGCAATGGGTACACCGACGCCCAGGTAACCCGCCGTGGTTTGACCATCATACGCACGGAAGCCTGTCGCGAGGGTAAGAAATATCAGGTCAAGGTTTCCATTCTGGGCCGCATCACCAGCACGCAGGAAATTGGCCGATGCGCCGTGGTGCAAAACGCCCAGCAGAACCGCCCCGCCTTCAACGCCCGCCGGGCCATCCGCCGGCTGGAGAGCCGCGGTTTCACCGACGTAACCGCCACCAATGTGGCCAATGGCGTTGTAGCAAGGGGCTGCAACGGGGGGCGTTATGTGGAGTTTAACTTCGATCCCGCCGGCCAGCCCACGAGCCGCCGACAGGCGGGCCAATGCACCAACGGACGCGTGGCCACCCAACAACAGCAGCGGGAACCGCAACCCCAGCAACAGGCAGGCCCTACGGAGAACGAATTGCGTCGGGCCTTACGCCGCCAAGGCTATAGCCGCATTCAAATCACCGATGCCCAACTGCCCGGCCTTACTGCAGAAGCGTGCAGCAATAACGAGCGCCTCCGGCTGACCATGAACCGCCGGGGCAATGTGCGCCGCGAGCGCGTTATCGGAGACTGTCGCAATGCCATTCGCGCTGCCGATATTCCCGGCCGATTGCAAAAGGCCGGTTACGACCGCGTGCGACTCTTGCGCGACAATCGCGCGCCCTATCTGGCCGAAGCCTGTAAGGGCCGTGACCTGATGGAACTCACCATCAACCGCTTTGGCGAAACCCGCAAGGAAGAGCGCGTGGGCCGCTGCGCTGTGGCTGTCACCAAACAACAGGTCATCGATAAGCTGAAGACCGGCAACTACACCAATATCAGCGTGGAGAAGAATGACCGCGGCTGGGCGGGCACGTTCTGCAAGGGAACACAGAAATTTGTGCGTCAGGTGGACCCCTATAACGAACTCATCAGCGACCGAGTCGTGGGTCAGTGCAAGGTCTACACGGTGCTTGAAGTGTTGCAGACGCTGGAGAAGCGCGGTGCCAAGAATACCAGCTTCGCCGTCACCGGCTGCTTCAAGAACAACGAATATCGCTGGTCCTTCGACCGTCTGGGCAATCGCACGGGCCGGGAGCGCACGGGGCGCAGCTGCCGTTAAGGCACCCACACCCAATTAACAGCGGGGCGGGCCTTGTGTCCGCCCCGTTTTCATTTCAAACCGCGCCCACCCTTTATCCGGTGCACATGCCATGTCCGACACTGTTTCGCTTAAAATTTGCCCCGTTGTCCTGCGCGACAATGGCAGTGGCCCTGCCCTTCTGGCCTACCATCACCCCGACTTGGCCAACCAATTGTTGCGGGCGGAAGCGGGGCCAGACCAACAGGCCCGCACCCTGGCGCTCCACATGATCCGCCATATGGCTGGGCTGAGCGCCTCCAACGGGGTCATTGATCTTGGCCAGTCCAAAGGAATTATCCGTGGTGAGGTCTGGCATTTTATGGCAGTGCCCATTGATGGTGCGGCAACTACTTGGGACGGCACGCTGGCCGATGGACAACCGGTCCGTTTTTTCTTCCAAAGCCTGGATGAATATCTCGACGAAGAGGATTGGCCGCCCGCCTATATCAAGGCCGTGGCTCACATTCGGGAACGCATCACCCGGCTTGACGAGACCAGCCGCCACCGGCTCATGCCGCTGGTGGACAACCGGCTGGTGGAGACCATTCTTGGGATGGCGCTGGAACGGGGTGCGGACAAATCCCTTTGTCCATCGGAAGTGGCGCGTTCCTTGGCCGGGTCCGACGAGAAAGAATGGCGCAAGTTGATGAAACCCATCCGCGCGGAAGCCGTGCGGCTGGCCACCAATGGACAAATTGCCATTACCCGCAAGGGCAAGCCGGTGGACCCCATGGACTTTAAGGGCATTTATCGGATCACATTGCCCAAGACCTGAAGTGGGCCATTGCCCAAGACTTGAAGGGCGCCTTGATCGTTACCCTACTCCGCCGCCTCGCTCATGACCGCTGGGCTGATTTTAGCCGCGCAAAACTTGAACTCCGGGATTTTGCCATAGGGGTCCAGCATGGGGTTGGTGAGGACGTTGGCTGGGGCCTCGTTGAAGCAGAAGGGGATGAAGATCATCCCATCCGCCACTTCCCGGTCCGCCCGCAACAGCGCGGTGATCGTGCCCCGTCTTGTGGCAACCTCCACCATTTGACCCTGCTCCATACCCTGACGTTCAATTTCGCGGGGGTTCATGGCTGCGAAGCCTTCCGGCTCCAAATCATCCAACACATCGGCCCGGCGGGTCATGGAACCCGTATGCCAGTGTTCCAGCACGCGGCCTGTGGTCAACACCATGGGAAAATCCGCATCCGGCACTTCATCCGGTGCGCGCAGGTCAGCAGGCACGATGCGGCCGCGCCCATCTTCCGTGGGGAAGCCGTTATCGAACACGACCCAATTTTCCGTCCCGTCTTCGGAGGAAGGATAGGTGACACTGTCGTTCTCATCCAACCGTGACCAGGGGATGTAATTGAGCGATTTCATCACCTGCCGCATCTCTTCATAGACATCCGGCACACCGTCATAGGACCAGTTTTGTCCGCAGCGATTGGCGAGATCCACGATGATTTCCCAATCCAGCCGCGCCTCACCGGGCAGGTTTTTCACCGGACGACCAATCTGCACCTGCCGGTTGGTGTTGGAATAGGTGCCAAGCTTCTCCGCATGGGCGGAGGCGGGCAGCACCACATCGGCGTGCCACGCGGTTTCCGTGAGGAAAATATCCTGCACCACCAGATGGTCCAGCTTGGCCAGCGCCGCGCGGGCGTGGAGTTGATCGGGGTCAGACATGGCCGGGTTTTCGCCCATAATATACATGCCGGTGATCTGGTCCGCGTGGATGGCGTCGATAATCTCCACCACCGTCAACCCCTTCACCGGGTCCAGTGTGCGGCCCCAGAAATCCTCCATCTCGCCGCGAATATCGCCGTTTTCTACGGAGCGATAATCGGGGAAGAACATGGGGATGAGGCCGGCATCAGACGCGCCCTGCACATTGTTTTGCCCCCGCAGCGGGTGCAGCCCCGTGCCCGGGCGGCCCACATGGCCTGTAATCAGCGCCAGCGCGATGAGGCAACGGGAATTGTCTGTGCCATGGGTGTGCTGGGAAACGCCCATGCCCCAAAAGATCATGGAGCGTTCAGCGGTGGCATAGTCCCGCGCCACGGCGCGCAGGGTTTCCGCCGGAATGCCACAGGTTTCCGCCATGGCTTCGGGCGAGAACTCTTTCACCTTTTCCTTGAGCGCATCGAAACCCGTGGCATTGGCCTGCACGTATTGGGCATCATAAAGATCTTCTTCGATGATCGTGTGGAGCATAGCGTTCAGCATGGCCACATCCGTGCCGGGCTTGAAGCGCAGGGAATGCTCCGCATGGCGCATCAATTCCTGTCCGCGCGGGTCCATGATGATCAGCTTGGTGCCCCTCTTGGCCGCCTGTTTGAAATAGGTGGCCGCCACCGGATGGTTCGTGGCCGGGCGGGCACCGATGACGATCACGCAATCCGCTTTCATGGCATCGGTGAAGGGCGCGGACACGGCCCCGGAGCCGACGCCTTCCAACAGGGCCGACACGGATGACGCGTGGCAAAGCCGCGTGCAGTGGTCCACATTATTAGTGCCGAAAGCCTGCCGCACCAGTTTCTGGAACAGATAGGCCTCTTCGTTAGAGCCCTTGGCCGAGCCGAAACCGGCCAGCGCCCCACCGCCTTTGCTGTCGCGAATGGTCATCAGCCCTTCGGCGGCCTTGGCCATGGCTTCTTCCCATGTGGCCTCACGGAACACGTCGGACACTTCCATGAACCGCATGTCCGCATCGGCGCGCTTGGGCGCATCTTCGCGGCGGATGAGTGGTTTGGTAAGCCGCTCTTTGGACATGGCATAATCGAAGCCAAACCGGCCCTTCACACAAAGCCGATTGTTGTTGGCCGGTCCATCCTTCCCGTCCACCAGCACGATCTTATCGTCCTTGGTATAAACGGTGGTCTGACACCCCACCCCGCAGAACGGGCAAACGGAATCCGTCTTCTTGTCGAAATCCATCACGGTGCGGGTCTTGGCCTCGCTATCCATGAGCGACTTTTCATAAAGCGCGCCCGTGGGGCACGCCTGCACACACTCCCCGCAAGTCACGCAGGTGGAAAGGCCCATGGGGTCATGAATGTCGAATACCGGCACCGCATGGTGGCCCCGTTCCCCCATGCCCAACACGTCGTTCACCTGCACCTCGCGGCAGGCCCGCACGCAAAGGTTACACGCAATGCAGGCATCCAGGTTCACCGCGATCGCTGGGTTGGTCACGTCGTGGATGCCGGGCATGTTGCCGTTATCGTTCTCAGCTACACCATCAAATTTAGAGGGTAGCCGCTTATCACCGCCAATGCCGAAATCGCTGGCCCATTCCCAAAATTTCGCCTTTTCGTCCGGGCTTTCCTCCGGCGCGCGCATGTCAGCGGCCAGAAGTTCAAAAACCATCTTGCGTGACTTTTCCGCCCGCTCCGTGGCCGTTTTCACCACCATGCCTTCGCTGCATTTACGCTGACAAGAAGCGGCCAGAACCCGCTCCCCCTCAATCTCCACCATGCAGGCGCGACAATTCCCGTCGGCGCGATAGCCGGGCTCGTCGAGATAGCAAAGGTGCGGAATGCGCGTGCCTTCGCGTTTTGCGACTTGCCAGATGGTTTCGTCCGGAGCGGCGGATACGGATTTTCCATCGAGGGTGAAGGAGATTTTGTTGGTCATTGTCAGACTCCGATAAACCCTCCCCCGCTCAGGGGGAGGGACAGGCGCAAAGCGCCAGGGAGGGGGTAAGTTAAAATCATCGCCCGCATTGCTCTAATATCCGGGCGAGAACCTTTGGTAGTTCGCTCAAAACAGCATGGTTAGAAAACCGCAGAACAGTATAACCCTGCTTGTGAAGCCAGTCCGTGCGTTGGGCATCATATTCGGTCTGCTCTTCATGAACCGGACCATCCAGTTCCACGATCAACCGGTGCTCTGGGCAGAAAAAATCCACGATGTAATTGCCCATGGGCACCTGACGGCGAAACTTCAGTCGGTCGAGGCGCTTGGCGCGAACTTCTTGCCACAAGCGGTCTTCCGAAGGCGTCTGTTTGCTGCGCATCTCGCGGGCGCGCTGTCTTTGCAGGGATGAAACGGAAGCAATCACCGCCCCCCTCCCTGCCGCTTCGCGGCTGTCCCTCCCCCTGAACGGGGGAGGGTTAGAGCAAGAGCCTCCATCACAGATCATCCCGAAAATGCGTCAGCAGATGATTCACCGGGTTGGGCGCCGCCTGACCCAACCCGCAGATCGAAGCATCGCGCATAACGTGTTCCAGATCGCGCACGACCTCTTCGTCCAGCGGGCCGTCGCT
This sequence comes from Pseudomonadota bacterium, assembly GCA_038525315.1. GTDB lineage: Bacteria > Pseudomonadota > Alphaproteobacteria > Rhizobiales > Rhizobiaceae > Pseudahrensia. Next base: position 16,431 of record JBCBHU010000009.1, on the reverse strand, counting down.
GCGCAGCAGTTTGGCCAGCTTTTCTGTGCCGCCACGGCAAGGCGTGCACTGGCCGCAGCTTTCGTGGGTGAAGAAGTCGATCAGGTTGAGCGCCACGTCTTTCATACTGTCCTGATCGGAGAAGACGACTATGGCGTGGGAACCCACGAAAGACCCCAGCTCCGCCAGCCGCCCGCCAAAATCCAGCGGCACGTTATTTTCGCTGGCCGGCAGAATGCCGCCGGAGGCCCCGCCCGGCAGGTAGGCCTTGAACGTGTGGCCGTCTGCCATGCCACCGCAGTGATCATCAATCAGTTCCTGAATGGTCACACCGGCGGGAGCCACTTTCACGCCAGGATTTTTCACCCGACCGGACACGGACCATGAGCGCATGCCTGGGTGGCCTTCTTTGCCCTGGGCCGCAAACCAGTCCGCACCTTTTTCCAGAATTGTGGGCACCCAGTAGAGCGTCTCTACATTGTTGTTGAGCGTGGGGCGGCCGAACAAACCCACTTCCGCGATATACGGCGGGCGGTGGCGGGGCAGGCCCCGCTTGCCCTCAATGCTTTCCAGCATGGCGCTCTCTTCGCCGCAAATGTAAGCCCCTGCCCCACGCCGCAGTTCAAAGAAGCCGGGTTCAGCGATGCCCGCCGCTTCCAGCGCAGCGATTTCATCGCGCAGGATGTTGAGAACGGCGGGATATTCATCGCGCATGTAAACGTAGCAGCGTTCCGCCTCCACCACGCTGGCCCCGATCAATGCGCCTTCAAACATGGCGTGGGGGTTGCGCTCCAGGTAGTAGCGATCTTTGAACGTGCCGGGCTCGCCCTCGTCGCCGTTGATGGTCATCAGACGTGGCCCTTCATAGCCGCGCACGAAGGACCATTTCTTGCCCGTGGGGAAGCCTGCGCCCCCCAGACCACGCAAGCCCGCATCGGAGAGTTTGTCGATGATCCCCTCGGCAGACAATGCGCCGGACTTCACCTTATTCCAAACGCTGTAGCCGCCTTCGGCCTGATAAGCGGCAAGGTCTTTGTAATTCGGCGTGAGCGCGTCCGTTTTCCCTTCCGCCGCAAATGCCAGCAGGTCTTCAACAGTGGCATTCCCCACTTCCCGGTCGCCAATCCGCGCGGCGGGGGCCACATCACACCCGCCCATGCAGGGCGCGCGCAGTACGCGAATGTCATCCTTATCCACGCCGCCTTCCAGCGCGCCGATCAACTGTTCAGCCCCAGCCATCATGCAGGCCACACCATCGCACACGCGAATGGTGAGCGCTGGCGGCACAGGCTCGCGCTCCTTCACCACATCGAAATGGTCGTAGAAGGAGGCAACCTCATACACCTCCACTTGAGACAGGCGCATTTCTTCGGCCAACGCCCGAATGTGTTTGGCTTGCAGGCAGCGGTATTCATCTTGGATGAGATGGAGAAATTCGATCAGGTGGTCCCGCTGGCGCGGGCGATCGCCCAACAGGGCGCGCACATCGGCCAGCGCCCCTTCATCCAGCGCACGGCCCTTGGTTTTGGCAGGATTGCGCCGTCTCCCGGCGCTGTTACGCGGCATATCTAACATGTGCAGGCTCCCTGCCGCAGCAAAACACAGCGCGGCACCTTTTGTAAAAGGCAATCAATGTGATCTTGATTTGACGGTTGGAGTTTTTGGCACGCAGCCTTCCAATGACCGTTTGACCGGGAACCCTGTCCGGCACTCGGAAACTATCAAAATTGTTCGCCCGATCAAGCAAAACCGGCTGACCAGACCCGGCAAAGCTATGCGGCCAGAACAACCTGTGCCAGCCGCTCCACATCACCCTTTGCTGCATCACGGGCGCTGGATTCCAGCATGGCAATGTTAGCGTCAGACACCATGTCCTGTGCCAACGCCTGAGGGGACAATTTCTCTTTTTCCTGGGCATCAAGCATAAGGCTTTGTCCGCAGGCATGGGCCAGATCGTGCAGGCGGCTCGCCAAACCTTTCGGTCCTTTGACACCACACAGTTCCGCCACCCGCTCAAAGGCCTTTTCATTGCCGCCCCAAGCCCAATCCAGCGTCTGCACCAAGGCGATCGAAACGGCCCGCCCGTGGGGCACGCCCGCCAAGGTGCCCAGCGCGTGGCCGATATTGTGACCCACCGCGCAACCCGTATTGGCAATGGCAAGCCCACCATGGGCAGCAGCGCGCATCATCCCCGCGCGGGCCTCAAGATCGTTTCCATCTTTCACCGCCCGTTCCAGATTGGCCATGCCTTCCAAAATGCCCCTCTCCGCTAACGTATCATTCTCCGCATAGCGATAACGGTTAGTGCGCGATTCGATGCAGTGGACAATGGCATCCATGCCGGTGAAGAAGGTCCAGAACGGCGGCAGGCCCCTTGTCAGCTCCGGGTCCATGAGGGCCAAATCGGGCTTGAGCGGTGGGCCCCAAAACCAGTTTTTTGTGCCATCGGCCTGGGAGATAATGGAAGTACCGGTGGTCTCACTTCCCGTGCCCGCCGTGGTGGGCATGGCGATCAACGCGGTTTGGCGAAAGGGTAATTGGGTCGTGGCTAGGCGATAGGGCGCGCAGCCCGTGCCCAAATGCGCCAGCGCCGCCACCACCTTGGCCGTGTCCATGGCCGAGCCGCCGCCCAAACCCACAACACAATTTACATCGTTGTCATGGGCAAGTTGCGTGGCCGCATCGACGGAAGATTCCAGCGGATCGCTCTTGAGGTCATGGAACAGGTGAACCCTATGCCCCGCTGCCACAAGCGCCTCGCTCACCCGTTCAGCGTGGCCCAGTTCCACCATTATGGGATCGCATACCAACAGAACCCGTGCCCGTGCGCCCACAGTATCTGTCACGTGCTGCCCCACGGCACCGGCTGCACCCGCAGCCAAGACCATGGCCGGGTGTTTGGTCATCGCAAAGGAAGCCATGGCGACGGGCCTCAGTAGTGTTTTACACCGTGTCACAATGCTGTCGCAATGCGGGAAACGCCCCTTGGAATGCGCCCCGCGCCTGTCAGAAATTCGACATGTCGTTTTCCTCGTGGCCCGTGTCGCGGTGCCCGAAATAAGCCATTCTCAAGCCGCCAAAATGGCGGCGCGGCGCGATCGACCGCAGGAGGACACCCATGACCATCGTTGATGAAACCGCAGCCCCGGCCCGCCCGAGACGCGCGCGCTCAGGCCGTGGCGGCGGTCGTGATGGCAATTCCCGGCGCGGTGGCCCTGCCATTCGGCAATATCCGTGGAAGCCTCCGCTCATCCGCGATAACCCCATCGCACCCGTGGATGAAGAAGGTGTGCAACGCATCCACGACACCGCCATGCGGGTGTTGGAAGAGTTGGGCATCGAATTTCTCAACAAAGAAGCGGCCGACATTCTCAAGGCCCATGGGGCCACCGTCACCGGCGAGAACGTTCGCATGGACCGGGCGATGGTGATGGAAAAACTCGCCCTCGCGCCAAACCAATTCACCGTAACGCCCCGCAACCCCGCCCGGCAGTTGACCATTGGCGGTAAAAACATCGTCTTTGGTAACGTCTCCTCTCCCCCCAATTGTTCGGACCTGGACACGGGTCGCCGCACCGGCACCCATGAGGACTACAAGAATTTCATCAAACTGACGCAGTATTTTAACTGCATTCACTTTGCGGGGGGATATCCGGTGGAGCCCATGGACATCCATCCCTCCGTGCGGCATCTGGACTGTCTCTACGACAAACTCACGCTGACGGATAAGGTCGTCCACGCCTATTCGCTGGGGGCGGAGCGGGTGGAAGATGTGATGGAGATGACGCGCATTGCGGGCGGCCTTACCCACGAGGAATTCGACGCCACGCCGCGCATGTATACCAACATCAACTCCACCTCACCGCTCAAGCACGATATTCCCATGCTGGACGGTCTCATGCGGCTGGCGCGGCGGGGACAGCCCACCATCGTCACGCCCTTCACCCTGGCCGGGGCCATGGCGCCTGTGACCATGGTGGGTGCGGTGGCGCAATCCTTGGCTGAAGGTCTGGCCGCCATCGTTTTGATGCAATGCGTGAAGCCCGGCTGCCCGGCCGCCATTGGTACATTCACCTCCAACGTGGACATGAAGACTGGGGCCCCGGCCTTTGGCACCCCCGACTACGTGCGCGCCACCCAAATCACTGGCCAGATGGCCCGCTTCTACGGCCTGCCCCTGCGGGCCTCCGGCGTTTGCGCCGCCAATGTGCCCGACGGGCAGAGCATGTGGGAATATATGAACTCCATGTGGGCGGCCATCACGTCTGGCGTCAACGTGGTCTACCACGCCGCCGGTTGGCTGGAGGGCGGTCTGTGCGCCTCCTATGAGAAATTCATCATGGACTGCGAGGTGCTCCAGCAGTTCCAGGAATATCTCGAACCCATGGTGGTGGACGATGCAACTCTGGGCTTTGACGCCATGAAGGAGGTGGGCAGCAATGGCCACTTTTTCGGTATTCAACACACGCAGGACCGCTACGAAACCGCCTTCTACAACCCGTTCCTTTCTGACTGGAACAATTACGAAAATTTTGAAGAACGCGGGTCTGTGTGGACCCACGATCGGGCCAACAAAATGTGGAAGCAGATTCTCAACGAGTTTGAGGCCCCCGCCATGGACCCGGCCATTGATGAGGAGTTGCAAGCCTTTGTGGCAAAGCGCAAGGAAGAGGGCGGGGCACCGACCGATTTCTAGCGCGGAAGAATAATGACCATGTCGCTCAATTACCCTTGGATTGCCCGTAAAGTGGCCGACCTTGCCGGCCCTCACGGGCGTGTGCTGGATTTTGGCTGTGGCCAGGGCCACACCGTGGCGCTGGTGAAAGAACACACGCCTACAATCCATATCTCCGGGGCCGATACCTATGCCGAGGGTTACGCCCGCTGGCATGATGAGCAAAATCCGGGCGCAGCCCCTGCAATCGTCAAAATAGAAGACGGCAAACTGCCCTTCGACGACGACACATTTGATCTGGTCTATGCCAATCAGGTTTTCGAACACGTGTTTGAACCGGAACAGGCCCTGTCGGAAATTGGTCGCGTTTTGAAACCGGGCGGCACGTTTCTGGCGCTGTTTCCGTGCAAATTCACATGGTTTGAAGGCCATGTGGGCCTCTACTTTGTTCATTGGCTCATGGGCAGGCCGGAGGCTCTTCGAAAATCGCTTCGCTTGGGACACAGCACCGGCGCGGGCTACTGCCGGGACGGGATGACCCGCGATGAATGGGTTCAGTGGGCCGCCTATACGCTGGAAACCTCCTGCATCTATCACACCTGGTCAGACTATTGCGGATGGCTGCGCCGCCATGTGGGTCACACGATTGCCCATCACGAACATGAAAACATAACCTATCGTTTGGAACAGTCTCAGCTGAAACCGTTGGCTCGCATTTCCACGGTCTTCCCGTTCAAGCCCCTATCCACCCTCATTCATCGCCTGCGCGGCGGACGCATTTTTACGGTGAGGGCCACATGACCATGCGCGTCTTTAGGGGTGAGGGTTTAATTGAACGCGCCCAAAATATTGGCAATCACCAACGCACCGGTGATAGCCCCGAACAACCCAAAAATCGCACCGAAGACGGACAGGTAAATGTCTTTGTGGTCGGGCTTAAGCGACAAAACGGTGTCCAGCTTATCCAACTGCTTCTCGACTTCAAGAAACTGGTCGTCCACTTTTTCAAACCGAGCTTCAACCTGCTGGAAGCCTCGGTCAACCTGTTCGAACCGCCGATCGACCTGTTCAAATCGCTGATCCACCTGCTCAAAGCGTGTTTCCATGCTGTTACGCATGGCCTCGATCATCTGTTTGAGCGTTTGAAACTGGTCTTCGGACATCACCATATCTCCATCTCCACGAAGAATATAACGTGAACATTACTCGCAATCAAGGTCACTCTTCATGAAATCCCACGCACAAGCAGTCGTCATAGGGGGCGGCGTTGTTGGTTGTTCTGTTCTTTACCATCTCACCAAGGCGGGGTGGAAAGATGTAGTTTTGCTGGAGCGGGATCAACTGACCTGCGGTTCCACATGGCACGCGGCGGGCGGTTTCCACGCCCTCAATGGCGACCCGAATGTGGCGAAGCTGCAAGACTATACTATCAAGCTCTACAAGGAACTTGAGGAAATTTCCGGCGAAAAATGCGGCCTGCACCTCACCGGCGGTGTGGCGCTTGCCGATACGCCCGAGCGGCTGGAGTGGCTGAAAATGTCCCATGCCCGGGGCAAATATCTGGGCATGGAGACGGAAATTATCTCCACCAAAGAAGCCAAGGAACTGCTCCCCCTTCTGGAAGAAGAATATTTTGTGGGCGCCATGTGGGACAGTGTGGAGGGCCACCTGGACCCCTATGGCACCACCAATGCCTATGCCAAATCCGCCAAGATCGGCGGGGCGGAAATTGAGCTGCAATGCAAGGTGGAAGACCTGCACTGGGACGAAGCGAAATCCGTCTGGGTCATCAACACGGCCAAGGGGCAAATCACCGCCGACCACGTGGTCAATGCCGGCGGCCTGTGGGCGCGGGAAGTGGGGCGTATGGTGGGCGTGGAACTGCCCGTTTTGGCCATGGAGCACCATTATCTGCTCACCGAGGCCATGCCCGAAGTGGCGGCCATCAACGAAGCCACCGGCAAGGAAGTCATCCACGCCATCGACTTTTCCGGCGAAATCTATCTGCGCCAGGAGCGGGACGGCATGTTGCTGGGCACCTATGAACAACAGGCCACCCCTTGGTCCCCCAAGGACACGCCTTGGGACTTTGCCCAGGAATTGCTGGAACCCAATCTGGATCGCATCTCGCCATCTCTAGAAGTGGGGTTCAAACACTTCCCCGCCTTTGAAAACGCCGGCATTCGCCGCATCGTCAATGGCCCCTTCACCTTTGCTCCTGACGGTAACCCGCTGGTGGGGCCGGTGCGCGGCGTGCCCAATTTCTGGTCCGCCTGTGCCGTCATGGCCGGCTTCTCCCAGGGCGGCGGCGTTGGCCTCGCCCTTGCGGAATGGATGGTCAATGGCGATCCCGGGCACGACATCTGGGGCATGGATGTGGCCCGTTTCGGTCCGCACATCACCCGCGATTATACCAATGCCAAAGTGCGCGAGAATTACTCCCGCCGCTTCCGCATCCGCTTCCCCAATGAAGAACTGCCCGCTGCCAGGCCCCACCAGACCACGCCCCTCTACGACATTCATTTAGCCAACGGCGCGGTCATGGGGGATTCCTGGGGGCTGGAGACGCCGCTCTGGTACGCCCCCAAGGGCGAGAAGGCGGAAGACATCTTCTCCTTCCACCGCTCCAACGACTTCCCCCATGTGAAGGCGGAAGTCATGAACTGCCGCACCAATGTGGGCGTGACCGAAGTTTCCAACTTCGCCAAATACGAGATCACCGGCACAGGCGCCCGGGAATGGCTGTCTCACATCATGACCAATTTCATCCCCCGCGAGGGCCGCCTGGCACTCACGGGCATGGTGAATGAAGAGGGCAAGATCAACGGCGAATTCACCATCGCTTGTGCCGGGCCGGACGGAAAGGGCGGCGAACGTTTTCAGATGTTCGGCTCCTCTCAGGCCCAAATCCACCACATGCGCTGGTTTGAACAACATTTGCCCGACGACGGCTCCGTCCAAATTGAAAACCTCGATCTGCGCCTCATGGGCCTGTCCATTGCCGGACCTAATGCCCAGAAGGTTATGGCCAAACTCACCGACGAGGATGTCTCCCACGAGGCTTTCAAATTTATGGACTACCGGGAGACAGTCATTGCCAGCGTTCCCGCGAAGGTGAACCGCGTCTCTTACACGGGCGATTTGGGCTATGAAATTTGGGTTAAGCCGGAGTTCCTGCGCCGCCTTTATGCCGGCATCATGGAAGCGGGCGCGGAATTTCACATCAAACCCTTCGGCATGCGCGCCCTGCTGAACATGCGGCTGGAGAAGCATTTCGGCACGTGGTTCCGCGAATTCCGCCCCATCTACACGCCCTTTGAAGCGGGTCTGGATCGGTTTGTCTCCAAGAAGAAGAACAACTTTGTGGGGCGTGATGGCGTGTTTGCCCATGCGGATAATCCACCGCTTACGCGCGTTTGCCTGAACATCGCTGGTGCGAAGGATGCCGATTGCATTGGCGATGAACCCATTTTTTTGGGCGATGAAGTCGTCGGCTGGATCACCTCCGGCGGCTACGGCCATTTCGTCGAGCAGTCGCTGGCCACCGGCTACATCCCCACCGACCGATTGGCGGAGGCTCGCGAGAAGGGCCTGTTTGTGGAAATCATCGGCGATATGTGCGCGGCAGAAATTCAGCACGAGCCGCCCTTTGACCCGGCGGGCAAACGCATGCGCGGCATTTTCGAGGGCGCCTGATATGCGGAGCAGCAGGCGGGGGCGCACCAAAGCGGTGGCGCCCGCCCCTGCCCATGACTACCGCAATATCACCAACACCATGCCCCGGCGCGAAGTTTTCAGCGCCGATGAGGTGGCCCACATCCACGCCACGGCGCTTCGCATTTTGCAGGAACTGGGCATCAAAGTTTTGCTGCCGGAGGGGCGCGAAATTTTCGCCCGTGCCGGGGCGCGGGTGGAAGATGACATGGTGTTTTTTGACGCCGCCATGGTGGAAGAGCATGTGGCCAAGGCCCCGGCCCACTTCACCATGGAAGGGCGTGAGCCCAACCGCAATTTGCATGTGGGCGGCAACACTATCCAATTTGGCGCAGGAGCGGGCTGTCCCAATATCTCCGACCACAAGCGGGGCCGCCGCCCTGGCACGTTGGCGGACTTCATCGAAACGGTGAAGCTGCAACATTCCTTCGATATCATGTGCAAGCTCGTGCCTTGCATCGAGCCGCAGGATATCCCCGTCCACCTGCGCCATCTGGACGTGATGGAACAGCAACTCACCCTGTCCGACAAATCCATCTTCATGTATGCAAGGGGCCGCGAACAGACGGAGGATTCCTTTGAATGCATCCGCCTCGCCAAGGGCCTCTCCGAAGACCAGTTTGCCGCTGCCGCCCACTGTTTCACCGTCATCAACACCAATTCGCCCCGCCAGCTGGACCGGCCCATGACGCAGGGCATTATTGACTTTGCCCGTTTCGGCCAGCCCAGCGTAATCACCCCTTTCTGTCTGGCCGGAGCCATGGCCCCCATCACCACGGCGGGCGCGCTCACATTGTCCCACGCTGAAGCGCTGGCGGGCATTACGCTATCCCAAATCGTCCGCCCCGGCACGCCGGTGGTCTATGGCGCATTCTCCTCTAACGTGGACATGAAATCCGGTGCCCCCGTTTTTGGCACGCCAGAACATCTGAAGGCCAATTTTGGGGCCGGGCAACTGGCGCGCAACGTGAACCTGCCCTGGCGCAGCGCCGCAGGAACCGCCGCCAATCTGGCCGACAGCCAAGCGGCGGGCGAAACCATGAACGCCCTGTGGGGCACCATCTTAAGCGGCGCCAATTTCGTCTATCACGCCGCCGGTTGGCTGGAGGGCGGGCTGGTTTTTGGCTATGAAAAATTCATTGCGGATACGGAAATGCTGCAAATGATCGCCCGCGCCATGGGCCCCGTGGATGCGTCCGACGATGTCATCGGTTTTGACAATATAGCCTCCGTGGAACCCGGCGGGCATTTCTTTGCAGCGCCCCAAACCATGGAACGCTATGCCAGCGAGTTCTACCAACCCATCGTTCACGACTGGTCCAATTTTGGCCAATGGACGGAGGCTGGTGCAAAGCCCAATGCCGACCGGGCCCGCGACGTGGCCATGCAGGCCATCAAGGACTTTGAAGCGCCACCCATGGACCATGCGCGACGCGAAGCGCTCGCCGACTTCTGCGCGCGCCGCCGCAGTGAAGGCGGCGCGCCGCTTATGGATTGAGGAGAAATCTGGTGATCAAGCAATTCAAATCCAACACCGCCCTCCTGCTCATCGACGTGCAAAAAGGCGTCAACGTCTTTGACCATTGGGGCGGTCCCACCGGGCGGCGCAATAACCCGGATGCGGAAGACCATATGGCCCGTCTCATGGCCGCCTTTCGCCAAGCGGGCCTGCCCGTCATGTTTACCAAACATGACAGCCGGGAGGAAGCTTCCCCGCTCAAACTCTCCCTCCCCACGGGGGCCATGATCGAGGGGTTCGACCCGCAGCCCGGCGATGTGGTGGTGACCAAAGACGTAAATTCCGCTTTCATCGGCACCGACATGGAACTGCGCCTGCGCCAACACGGCGTGAACCGGCTGGTGATTGCGGGCTTTTTCACCAATTTTTGCGTCGAGACCTCCACCCGCATGGCCGGTAATATGGGCTACGACACCTATCTGGCGCATCAAGCCTGTGCCACCACCAACCGTATCGGCCTCGACGGCACGGATTATGACCCGGATCTCGTCCACGCCATGAGCGTGGCAAGCCTGCACGGCGAATTTTGCACGACGCTCAACACCACCGATTTGCTGGCCCTGGTGGAGGAGGACGCACCCCATCTGGATCGGGTTCAGGGTAATGAGTGAAGACCAAGAAAAGGCCTTTTGGGTCTTGTCCCGCCATGGGGCCGGGAAGGCTCTACTCTGGCGGATGATCCGCCAGAGGGGACTGATTCGCTAAGCTCAACGGGCTTTTAAGAGAGGGCTCGATGCGATTGACCGGCGGCCAATATTTTTGCGCCCCGCCGTCCGTGCCAACAGCACTGCCCACCGCCCGTGAATAGGGGTGATGCCAGTCCTGCACCATCAAATCGGCCGCCGTGTGGGGGGCGTTCACCAGGGGGTTATCCTCTCGCGGCCATTGCCCCGCCACCACCGTATCTGCCTCCATCGCTATGGCATTCATGGCGGCGATGAAATGATCCAGCCCGGCGCGGCTCTCCCCACCCGCAAGAGAAACTGTGACCATCCCTTCCGCAGCCCTTTCGAGGAGCGACGGGTGGATACCATAATCCATAAGGCGATTGGCAAAATCGTCCACGGTGAGGCCCACAGCCTGCCAGTGCCGGAAATCAAGAACGATGTTCTCACCGCACAGGCCTTCACTGTCCCCATTAAGAATGGCGAAACGGTCCCGCAAATTTGCGGCCACGTAATTGGCGCTCAGCAATGCATCCTCGCCAATTTTGCGCAGGCCCGCGGCCCCCAACAGGCGTATGGTCATCCACACGATGGGCAGCACCAAGGAAACGCTTAGGGGCAATACCTCTTTGTCCTTCCCCCCTTGCGCTGAATAGCAGGGCAGATGTTCCACCAAATGGGGCGCTGCCGCGAGCGCATGCATATGGGGCGTGCCTCCCCCCACCGGAACGCCCAATGCCCCGTGCAAACCCACGCGGCACACATCCACGCCCAAATCGCCCGGGCGCACTAGGCCGATCATGGCCGTGGGGCATGGCCCGTCCCAAAACACCTGCCCGCCATGCCCATGCACAATGGCGCACACATCGCGGACGTTTTTGTCAAACAGCCCCGGGCCCGAGGGGCTGGTCAGGAGTAGTGTTGCGAGATTGTCCCGATGTTGGGCGCATTTGATGTCCAAGTCGGAGAGGCTGATTTGACCATCCTCTTCACAATCAATCACCACCACTTCAAACCCAGCTTTGCGCGCATGTGATCGGGCCACGCCCCCCGCCGAAGCGGGCACAAGGCAAATATCGCGCGCCCCCTCCCCCCGCGCCGCGTGATAAGTGCGGATGACGGACAGGCCCGTTTCTGGCTGGAAGGAGCACCGCGCAAACCCGGTCATGGAGGATAACCACCGGTCCAGATCATCCAGAAGCGCGCCATAGCCCTGCCGGTGATGAGGCGGCGCGAACGGGTGCAAATTGTTGGTTATTTCCCAAGACAGGGGCATCATGGCCGCCGACATGGTTTGTGCTGCGCCAACATGGCCGTTTGGGAGCGCCTCACCCCCCGCGACCCCGTTAAGGGCCACCCGTCCGTTTAAGAACGCCTTGAAGGCGGCCTCGGTGTGGTCGCTTTGAAAGACGCTCTGGGGCAGCAGGGTGCCTTTGGCGCGCAGTGCTGGGAGCAGACTTTCACCATCCGCCTCCGCCACCAGCGGCACATCGAAAATGGCGCACAGGCTTTGCAGGTCAATTTCGTTACTGGTTTCGTCAAAGGCGATGGAGACGGTGTTTTCATCCACCTGCCGCAACAGCAGGCCCCACCGCTCCGCCCGGCCCACCAGTTCAGCCGCACGACCCTTTTCATGGACCGTCACCGTGTCGAACAGCGGTCCCTCCACCGGGAAGCCGTGGGAGACGAGGGCCTTGGCAAAGCGACTGGCGTAGGAATGGATGCGGTGGGCTATTTCCGCCAAACCATCCGGCCCATGCCAAACGGCGAAGGCGGTGGCCATGGACGCCCACAGAGCGGGGACCCTTGCGGGCTTGCCTGTCTTCTTCAGCGTGAGGACGGGCCGTTTGCCGGCACCCTTGTGGCGTTCCACCCACCAGCCGGGCATGTGCGGTACTAGATCGGCCCGCACGGCAAAATAGGCCGCGTGGGGTCCGCCATTTGCCATGGGCAGGCCGAAGCGCTGCATGGACCCGACGCAAATATCAGCGCCCCATGCCCCTGGTGGCTCTAGCAGCACGAGGGACAGGGGGTCCGCCACGACAATGACCAAAGCACCCACCCGGCGCGCCGAAGCCACAAGGGCGGCCGGGTCCCCAAACCGCCCATGGGTATCCGGCCATTGCAGCACCATGGCGCAAGTATCCTTGTCCACCGCCCCGGCCTCCAGGCGGTAACGCCCTTTCACCCTGCCGAGCACCTGTGGGTGCAGATCATTGGCGACAACCACCCGCGCGCGCTTGTCACTGCGGTCGTGGTGATAGCGAAGGGCCAGCTCAATCGCCTCCCCCAGTGCCGCCGATTCATCCACCATGGAAGCATTGGCCATGGGCAGACCCGTTAGCTCCGTAACCAGCGTTTGGAAATGAAACAGCATTTCCAAAGACCCCTGCGACGCCTCCGGCACTGCCGGGGGCGGGCTGCCATACCATTGGGGGTTTTCCATCATACCGCGTTGAATAACCGGCGGCAGATGGGTGCCATGGTATCCCTGCCCGATCATGGCCTTGGCGATGGTGTTTCGCCCGATCTTCTCCGCAATTTCCTCCAGCGCTGCCACCTCATCAGCACCGTGTGGAACATCCAGCGTTCCGGTGAACCGGCAATCGGGGGGCACAAGCCGGGCCACCAATGCGTCCAACGATGTAAGCCCCATGGCCTTGAGCATGGCCTGGCGGTCTTCGCGTGAATGCCCCACGCGGCGGCGGTCAAAAGACTGGGGCTTGGGCATAGGGTCCGCGCAGGGTGATGGATGGTGGGTCCACCATACGCCTTTTCTACCCATGCGCACCTTTGCCCATCGTCGCTCCACCATAAACGCACAAGCCGCGTCGGGGATAAATGCAGCCAAACGCCCCGGCAGGGGAAGAAATCCGCCGCGTCAGGGCGAAATCCAGCAAACATACCAAGCGCCCGGACCCTATACTGGCTTCGTTCAAGGATGCTTGGGAGGGCCCGCCAAATGAACATCCACGCCCCATTTGGCCGCCACAAGCGCAAGATCGAACCCTTCGTGATGCCCAACCATCCGGGGGCAGAAGCGGGCTTTGAGGCGCTGGAAGCCTATGCCCGCGCCAAGGCAGCGGCCATGAATTCCCATCTTATCGGCTACGGCAAATTGGCCGAAAGCGAGTGGGCAGCGGCGGGCATTCCAGCCCCGGACCTCGACACCATGCGCCGCTACCGCATGGAGCGCATCCGGGCGGAGATGCGAAAGCGGGATATTTCGGGACTGCACCTCTACGACCCGCTCAACATTCGCTACGCCACCGACTGCACCAACATGCAGTTGTGGACCACCCACAACCCGGTGCGCTGCGTCTTCATCGCGCTGGACGGCCCGGTCATCCTGTTTGAATTCCATTCCTGCGAACACCTGTCCGACCACACTGGCATGGTGGATGAGGTGCGCGGCTGCACCGCCTGGTTCTATTTCGAAGGGGGCAATCGTTGTTTTGAATTCGCCGAAAACTGGGCCAACGACATCGCCGCCCTCATGCGCGAACATGGCGGCGGCAACCGGCGCTGTGCCTTCGACCAGGTGGACAGCCACGGTATACCCTATCTGGAGAAGGCGGGGATTGAAGTCGTCTACGGCGAAGAGCTAATGGAGGAAGCCCGCAAGATCAAATCCCCCGACGAAGTACTGTGCATGCGCCGCGCCATCATGGCTTGCGAAGCGGCCATGGGCGACATGGAGAAGGCGCTTAAGCCCGGCATGAGCGAAAACGACCTGTGGGCCGTGCTCCACGCTGAAAACATCCGCCGGGGCGGGGAATGGATCGAAACCCGTCTTCTGGCCTCCGGCCCCCGCACCAATCCTTGGTTTCAGGAATCCTCCTCCCGAATTATCCAAGACGGCGATTTGGTTTCCTTCGATACGGACCTCATCGGCCCCTACGGTTTTTGCTGCGATATTTCCCGCACATGGCTGGCGGGAGACGGCGAGCCGACGCAAGAGCAGAAAGACCTCTATGGCATCGCGGTCGATCAAATGGCGCAGAACAGCGCACGGCTGAAACCCGGCATGACGTTTCGCGAAATGTCCCACGGGGCGCGCCAATTACCCGCCGACTGTATGCCCACCCGCTACGGGGTGCTCTACCACGGTGTGGGCCTGTGCGATGAATATCCCTCCATCCGCTATGCCGTGGACCATGAGCACCACGGCTATGACGGTGTGCTGGAACCGGGCATGTGCATTTGCGTAGAAAGTTATGTGGGCCGCCACGGGGGCCATGAGGGAGTTAAACTGGAGGACCAAGGCATCATCACCGAAACCGGCTATGAGCAACTATCAAGCTACCCATTCGATACCCGCCTGCGGGGGTGAGGAAGAGCGTCTTTCCTCCAGCCTCCCGCCAGCACCCATTGAGAACAGTTTGATCGGCGAGATGGCTCCTTCACCGCCGAGTCGCCGCGCGGTTGTCCTCCCGCCCGCGCGGCGCTGCCGGGACCTCTCATGGAGACCGACAGTCGGCTAGCTCCCTCAAGCCTGCCGAAACCCGACGGTTTTATTTCACGTTTCCTCTGCGCCAACAAGACCATTTTGTGGCACATGACGCCGCTAGGACACACAAATCGTTTGAAAAATGCTGCGCACAACTGCGGCCAATCCGTTCCCCAAAGTTTTTGAAATTGCATACGTATGCAGTCATTGCCGCGCCCAGCACAGCCATATAAAGAAGTCTTTATATGTTTTGGACGGAGTTTTCCCATGGGTGCCCTCAGCGATTTGCTCGCACAAAAACAAGTGCTTTTGGCCGATGGAGCCACCGGCACAAACTTTTTCAACATGGGCCTTGTTTCCGGGGACGCGCCAGAATTGTGGAATGAAGACGAACCGGAAAAGGTCAAAACCCTGCACCGGGGTTTTGTGCAGGCCGGGGCAGACATCATTCTCACCAACACATTTGGGTGCAACCGCAATCGCCTTAAACTCCACGACGCCCAAGACAGGGCGCAGGAACTGGCCGCCAAAGCCGCCAAGCTAGCCAAGGCAGTCGCCAACGAAGTGGACCGCCCCGTGCTGGTGGCCGGTTCCGTTGGCCCTACGGGCGAACTGTTTGAACCCTTGGGCGAACTTACCCATGAAGCCGCCGTGCAATCCTTCCGCGAACAGATGGAAGGTCTCAAGGAAGGCGGCGCGGATATGCTGTGGATTGAAACCATGTCTTCGCGCGAAGAGATCAAAGCCGCCGCCGAAGCGGCCGCCAGCACGGATATGGAGTATATTTTCACCGCCAGTTTTGACACGGCCGGGCGCACCATGATGGGCATCGCACCGGCAGAAATGTGCTGCATTGCCGATGAACTTGACCCCAAACCCGTGGCCGTCGGTGCCAATTGCGGCGTGGGCGCCACGGACCTGCTCTACAGCGTGCTGGACATGACCGCCGATGGCTCCACCAGGGACGGCGGTCAAATTGCAGTTGTGGCCAAAGCCAATTGTGGTGTGCCCCGCGTTTCCGGTGATGAAGTCATCTATAATGGCACACCCGAACTCATGGGGGATTACGCCAAGCTGGCCATTGACGCTGGCGCGCGCATTATTGGTGGTTGCTGCGGCACGGCCAACGAGCATCTGGCCGTCATGCGCAAGGCCATCGACGCGCACACAAAATCCATTCGCCCCACCCATGAGCAAATCGTGGAGGCCACCGGCGAGTTGGTGAACGCCATCGCCACCGCACAACCGGAGGGCCAAAAAGACAGTGTTCGCGGCCGCCGCCGCAGGCGTGAGCGATAGTTTCCTCGCCACGGTTTCTGCCCTGTGTATTCGCGCACATCCCTTCCCGCTTCGGTTTCGTAAAACACATCTATCGAAACAAAGACGGTCCAGTCAGACGGACCTTCACTCAGCGGAAAAGGGAAGTTCC
>JBCBHU010000008.1:0-146466 GCA_038525315.1 Pseudomonadota bacterium | reverse complement strand
CTGGGGCTGGAGCAGGTCCCAAGGGTTTGGCTGTTCGCCAATTAAAGCGGTACGTGAGCTGGGTTCAGAACGTCGTGAGACAGTTCGGTCCCTATCTGCCGTGGGTGTAGGAATATTGAGAGGATCTGTCCCTAGTACGAGAGGACCGGGATGGACGTATCACTGGTGGACCTGTTGTGGCGCCAGCCGCATTGCAGGGTAGCTATATACGGAATAGATAACCGCTGAAGGCATCTAAGCGGGAAACTAACCTCGAAACGAGTATTCCCTTGTAGGATCGTCGAAGACTACGACGTTGATAGGCAGGGTGTGGAAGCGCGGTAACGTGTGAAGCTTACCTCTACTAATAGTCCGATTGGCTTGATCGTTCTCATTATTTGTGTCCATCGCTTTGATGGCAGACAATCACCAGTTTTCGCGAACATGCATTTCACCGACCTGGTGGTAATGGCGAAGTGGCTGCACCCGATCCCATCCCGAACTCGGAAGTGAAACGCTTCAGCGCCGATGGTACTTTGTCTTAAGGCACGGGAGAGTAGGTCACTGCCAGGTCTGTCAAGTGCATGTTTCTCAACGTGTTCTTCCCTTTTCAAAAAGCCCCCGATGGTTTCTCCATCGGGGGCTTTTTGCGTCATTGGATGATTTATTGATAGCATGCACACGATATCCATCAATGTGCGAATGACCTCTTGATTAAACGGTTGTTTTTTCGGGCGTTGACACCGCCCGCACCGCCTCAAATCGACCGTGGGGCTGTCATCAATGTGAACCAGGTCAAAGACTTGATCGTTACAACGCGACAATCCTGGCTTGTGCTTCTTGTGGCTCTTTTGTTTGTGTCGGTAACATTAGCCAGCATCAAAGATGTCTCGTTTTTTGTCTCTGGCTTTCAAACGAAGATACCGGTTATTGATGTCACCGTCCCTACCACCACATTCTTATGGCTCGGCAGCCCCATTATTGCTGCCGCCTATATCTATCTGCATTTTTATCTCGAAATTGTGTGGTTTGAGCTCGCTAAATCTGCTCCCCAAAAGGGTGAAGGACGCATCGCCGATATTATTCCCATGTGGTTGGTCACAGACTCGGCCCTGCGGATTCGAGACCGTTTTGCGCCGTCGCCAGATCATCAACCCGTGTCTCGCAAACGCACGTTGGGCTGGTTGGCCGATATTGCCACGCTTTTACTGGTTTGGGTCTTCGGGGTCGCGGTGGTGGGCGCCTTTTGGTGGAAATCCATGGTGGCGCATGATTTGCTTTTGACGGGCATCTTGGGATTTGTCCTCATTCTTACCCTCGGTGTTTGTGTGCGCAGTTTAGCGCTCGCCTGGTGCGTGCTCGCAGAACGCAAAGAGCCATCCTATGTTCGTCCGCTCTATGCCATCACTATTTTCCTCATTGTGGCCATGTCTGTTTTGCGGGCGGAGCTTGATATTCGACAGGGCGAGTTGAGAAAGCCGGACCTCTTCGATTTTCTGTTGCGTCCAGCAGCTGCGGACCTGCGTGGCACGCAATTCAACCATAAACCTGATGATTGGAAAGGGGAGCGTATTGAGAAAGCGGCGTTTCGGGCAGAGTGGTGTCAAAAGAGCCGTGATGCGGTGTGCAATTATCCACTTTCCCTCGATGCACCAGCTTTCAGCGATCCAAAAACAAACAGCGCATTTGAAGAAAGTTGGCGCCTCCAATGGGATTTACGCAAGAAGAAACTTAACGCGGTGTCCCTTAGAAATGTTGACCTGCGGGGTGCCAACTTTTCGGGTGCAGACCTTGAAGGTGTGGACTTAGAAAATGCGAAGGTGGCCGGTGCGAATTTCACGAGAGCCAATATCGCGGGCACCAATCTGTCATTTCGCAACACAACCGTGCGCGGCATCAATTTCAGCCATCAATCCTTGGCAGATTCTGATTTTTCGGGTTCCGACCTTACGGATTCCAACTTTCGTGGCGCTGTTTTGGAAAGTGCTAACCTGACAAATGTGGCCAGCTCACAAAACACTTCGGACAAAGGGGTTAAGTTTGTTGACGCCACCTTGGACAACGCCAATCTATGGGATGCTTCTTTGAATGGAGCGGATTTTACCGGTGCCAAATTGCGGGGGCGGGTTTATTTGGTCAATGCGGAGGCACGCTACGCAAAATTTCGAAGCGTGGAAGCCGATGGCGCCAATTTCCGCGATGCGGAACTCAAAGGGGCGGATTTTACGAGTCTCGAAGACAAACCGGTGACGAGCCTTCAACGTGTGAGTTTCAAACGGGCCGGGCTGGAAGATGCTTCTTTTCAGGGGGCCAAACTACACCGCTCCACATTTGACCATGCGACCCTAACACCAGAAACGAACTTTTCCGGCGCCGATCTTTCCGGCACCCGGTTTGTGGGGTGCGATGGCACTCCTATGGTTTTCGGGCCGAAGGCGCTCCAAGAGGCAAACCTTGATAATGCCATGCTACGTTACGTGGATTTGAGCAAGATCGCCGTCTCTTCTCTGCCGTCGCTTGTCACAGCATATGGAGACGCTTCCGTTAAACTGCCAGAGGGGATGGGCGCTCCACCCGCTCACTGGAGCGGACAGGTGCTTTCACACACGGCGTTTGTGAGGGGCTGGAACGCTTGGGTTCGCAAGCGTGGCTTGGCCAAGAAAGTCGCTGGACCCCTGCATGATGTGCGGACGCCAGATGATGCCTTGCCCAAAGATACTTGCTCATAACCACCCGCTCGGCCACACGCCCGGAATGCGTGTTTACGCCGTTGTAGAGGACTTCTTGTCCCGCATGCCAGCCGGACCGAAAAAGCGGGACGTTTGTTTCAATCGAAAGGAGATTGGGATGCCTTCATGGGCTTCTTCCCCCAAAGCCATGGTTTTTTGGTGCAGGAGTGCGATGGCGTCTTCGGACTTCTTGGGCAGGGTTTCGGCTTCGATGGGGGCGCCAATGGTGATTTCGAAGGGCTGTTTGTCTTTGTTGAGGGTTTCGTGAAAGAGCGTAACGTCGCGCAAGGTCGGGTGTAGCATGTCCAAGGCGTAGAAGAGAGCCGAGTTATGGGCCTGAACATGCACGGGGATTACCGGTAGATCGTATTTTCGAGCGATCATGGCGGCGGAAGCCATCCACGGGCGTTCCCGCAAGCGCAGGCCGCAGCGCTTGGCCAGACGGCCGGAGGGAAATATCACACCCAGACGTTTCTCGCGAATGGCTTTACGGGTGTAAGCAAGTGTCTCGCGGGTTTTGGCATGGCTTCGCTGTCCCTTGCGCCACTCAACGGGCGCGATCATCCTGTCGAGCTGGGGCAAAACCCTCAGAATATCCGCATTGGCATAGAAGAAGACATCCCGGCGCACTGCCCCAAGGGCGTGTTGCACCACAATCCCGTCGGCTATCCCGGTGGGGTGGTTGGCCACCACGAGAGCCGGTCCTTGTGGCGGAATGTTGTGCAGACCGGATACGCTCACATGGCGGGCAATCAAACCTTCCATGGTGGCCGCAATGGCTTGGGGGCTTTGGTCGCGCAGTTGGTGGGCCAACGTAAGCGTGTTTTCATAATCCAGAAGGGACATGAGCATACGGCGGCACAAGGCGTTGAGCCCGGCTCTTTTGAAAAGCCAGGGTGCCCGCTCAGCGATTAAGAGATTGAGGCGCTCTTCCATGCCGCCCTGAAAAAGGATGGAGGTGACAGGGCCGTGACGCAGGTATGGCAGAACCATTACAGAACAGGCTTTAATTGCCTGTTGGGCCGATAAAGGAACGTGCAGCACGACGGATGTGCCGTTTCAGCCCCTTTTGTCCTTTTCCACCGACATGCCCTGCAAAGCCAATGCTGCCCGCACCATGCCCATGTGGCTAAACAACTGCGGTATGTTCCCAAGCAACAATCCGCCTTCACCAATTTCCTCGCTGGCCAAGCCGGTGCTTCCAAATGATGTGCAAAGGTGGGTGAACATCTCCTCCGCTTCCGCGTGCTCCCCATCCATGATCAACACTTCGATCCACCAGCAGGTGCAGAGCACGAAGCTGTTGTCATCGCTTTGGAAGCCGTCGTCGGCCCCTGTGGGGTAACGCAAGACGCCCTCGGGCAGCACGAGATGCTGGCGAATGCAGGCTTTGGATTGCTGCCAGCGTTCGTCGTCCTTTGCCAGTAGGCCGTACAGGCGCAGGCAGATGACGGCCGCGTCCACGACGGAACATTGGGATGTTTGCATGTAGCTTTTCTGTTTCGGGCACCAGAATTGATCGTGGATGTTTTGTGCGATGGTTCGGCAAAGCCCGTGCCAGTGTTTCGGCACCCTGCGCCCGGCGGTTTCCAGCAAAGAGGGGCCGTCGCGAAAGGCGATCCAGCACATTAGCCGGGAGAAGAGATAGTGCTTTTCCTCTCCGCGCAATTCCCAAATGCTGGAATCGGGGGTGTTCCAATTATCCGAAAGCCATTCCAAGAGATCATAAAGGCGGTCCAGTGTGTTTTCTGCAATGGTTTCACCGCTTTCGATCAGCGCTTGCAGGCTGAGCACCAGTTCGCCGAATATATCCAATTGTAGCTGGCCACTGGCCTCATTGCCGATGCGAACGGGCTGCGCGTTGAACAGACCGGCGAAATGGTAGAGTTTCGTCTCGCTATCGACCGGGGTGCCGTCCAAGGCCAACATGAGATTGAGCGGGGAGCGTTCGCAGGGGGCGGATTGCAGGGCGACGACGTCCACCCATTGATGGGCAATTTCTGTTGCCCCCAGACAAGCCGCCACCTGTGCGGCCAAAGCGGCATCCCGAACCCAGGTGAAACGGTAGTCCCAATTGCGCTCTCCGCCCGGCGCCTCCGGCAGGCCGAACGTGCCGGCGGCAGCCACACTACCAAAGGCGCGCATGTGCAAGAGGCCAAAGGCCAGAACGGCACGCTCCACGATGGGGCGGTGATGTTTTGGCAGGTCAAATCTTTCTAGCCAGTCGGCCCAAAAGGTTTCAACAAGGGGCAGGTGATGGCGGGGGTGCGTCGGTGTCTCCTGCGTATCGGTGAAGGCCAGCCACGCATCATCCCCCGCACGCAAGTCCATGGTGAGTTCGACCCTGTTGTCCGTCTGCGCCAGTGCGCCGCTGCCATGTATGATCAGCGGCACTGTGGGGGTTTGGCACGATAGGCACTCTTGCGAGATGCGTTGGAAAACGCTGGGCTGACGCTCGTAGTCGGGTGCAGGCGCAATGTGCATGCTGGCCTGGACTGTGCCTTGTGTGCAGCGCAGCCATCTGTACAGAAGGGGCCGGTCCCCCGGCACCATGAAGTCGGTGATGGTGAGCGTGCCCCTGTCGCCCGCAAGGGTGGTTTCCAAAATATTGGTGGCGGCTCGATATGTCTGCGCGTGGGGCTCGAGCCCCTTTGCGGCGATGCTGATGCGACTGCCGGTTTGGCTACTGATCAAGGCGCTGAACAGGGAGGGAGAATCGAGCCGGGGCCAACACAGATATGGCAGTGTGCCGTCAGCGGCAATGAGCGCCAATGTGTGTTGATCACCAATGGCACCCATGTGCCGCAGGGGATTGTCCCCCAATGTGCCGGGAAAACGGTTCATGGACGGCTTGCTGTGCCGTTACCGGCGCAAGTGCCGGGCGCATCGCTTTGGCTGCTCGCGGATAGTCCGCGGTTCCGGCAGTGGCGGTGAGACTTGATCTTGGTTCCTGCGCCATGCGCGGTGCTTTGGTCGGTATGGGGGGAGGTGCCATAGGTGGTCATGCCCGGCAGGATGATGGAGGCCGCCAGCAGTCCGATGATGGATATTATCCTTTGAATAATGACCTCCCCCATGGAAATGCGCAGCGATTGACCGTTGTGCAGGCAACGCCATGCCTGTGGTTTTGTTCCAAACGGGTGTCTGGCCGCTTCCCTTCCCCGGTGGTTTTGCCTATCCCTTCGGGAAGCTTCGTCGGCCTGGAGTAAAGCGATGCAAACTGTGGTGTGCATGAAGTGGGGGGACCGTTATCCCGCCGATTACGTCAACCGTCTGTGGTCCATGATTAAGCGCAACACGGCGCGGCCCACTCAGCTGGTTTGCTATACCGATGATGCGCAGGGCATTGACCCGGCAGTCATTACCGCGCCTATTCCCGACATTAATGTGCCGGAGCGCGTGGCCATCACCGGGTGGCGCAAAATTGCCATCTGGCGCGATGATCTGGAGCATTTATCCGGCGATGTGCTGTTTTTCGATCTGGATATGATCATCACCGGGAGTATTGACGCGTTTTTTGATTTTCACCCCGGCGAATATTGCGTCATCCACAATTGGACGCAGCCCCATGAACCCATCGGCAACACCTCCATCTTCAAAATGCCCGTTGGGAAGTATCCGCATATTTTTGAGCGCTTTCATACGGACCCGGAAGGGGTGCTGGCGCAGTATCGCATCGAGCAGCAATATATTTCGGGAGACATTCCGCACCAGGTGTTCTGGCCGGCCCATTTTTGCGTGAGCTTCAAACATAATCTCATGCCACGCTGGCCGCTCAACTTCATTCAAACGCCCAAATTACCGCCGGAGGTGCTGTCCGTGGCTTTCACCGGCAAGCCGGACCCGGATGAGGCAGCCGTTGGGGAATATCCTGTCCGAAAGGCGTGGAAAAAGCTCTACAAGCATGTGCGCCCGACGCCATGGATCATGGAGCACTGGCGGTAGCGGCTGTGGGTGCAAAAAAGCTCAAATAGCACCATTTTCACCCTTTCCATTGGGCATAGCCCCCCCTATATCAACGGAACGCAAGCGACGGCAAAGCCCGACGCTTTTGGCGCGGGGTGGAGCAGCCCGGTAGCTCGTCAGGCTCATAACCTGAAGGTCGTTGGTTCAAATCCAACCCCCGCAACCATAGCACTTTTGCAAAGCAAAAGTGCGGAACAAGCGGCAGTCGTTTTGCAGCGCAAAACGACGAGAGCGCCTCCCCTCAAAATTGCCTTAAGTGTCTCGTGCCTGCGCGAAAGCAATGCTTTCGCTTGTCAGGTAGCTTACGCCCCCAACTCCACCATTCGCTGACTTAATCGGCGGATCGTTGTGTTTTGGGCATAGCGTTCCAACGGGGGGAGATCCATTGATCAAGTCGGTGAATGAGGGGGGAAGTTGTCCGAACTTAAGCCATATCAAACAGAAGCAGTTCCGCTTCGGTGAGTGAATTGATCATACAGCCGCTGCGTCTTTCAAATTGCAGCGCATCGCCTGCGGACAGGCGTTCGCCTTCTATCTCCACCATGCCGTCGATGACATGCAGAAAGCCGTAACGGTCCGGCTTGAAGTCGTGGCAGAGGGTTTGGCCGTCTTCCAGTTTGGCGAGGGACAGCGTTGTATCTGACTGTAAAGGCAATTGCCCTTGGTCGGGGGTGCCGCTGGCGATGGGGGTGAAGACATTGGGCTGCATCGGCACCATCGCACTGTCGTAAATCGGCTTTTCGATCTCCCGTTCCGGTATCAGCCAAATCTGCAGGAAATGGACAGGCTCGTGGGCCGAGGCGTTCATTTCCGAATGGGTGACGCCCGGCCCGGCGGACATGAGTTGCATTTCACCGGGGCGGATGAAGACCTCGTTGCCGAGGGAATCCTCATGGCGCAACGCGCCGGACAGGACATAGGTGAGGATGTCCATGTGGGCGTGATCGTGGGTGGCAAAGCCGCCGCCGGGGATCACACGGTCCTCATTCAGCACCCGCAGATTGCGAAAACCCATGCGGTTGGGGTCGTTGAAATTGCCAAAGGAGAAGGTGTGGAAACTGTCCAGCCAGCCCTGTTGGCTGCGCCCTCGGGTCATGCGGTCATGGATGATGGCCATTTTGGGCCGATCTTCCGGGTTACAGCTTGCCGGAGAATATTTCCGAGCCAGCGCCGAGCCGACCGGGTGCAGCCGCTTGGGGCAGCGCTTCGCCAAGGGCTTCCATCTCGATTTGGGCTTTGAGGCCGGCGGGCAGGTTCATGGCACCGGCCAGATCGGCCAGATAGCGCTGTTCCACCGGCTCGTCCGGGTCGATGGCCATGAGGGAGGCCACGTAAAGGGCGCTGGCCTGTTCCGGGCTCTGGGCGTAACCGGCAATTTCTGCAATGGGGGCGGGGTTGCGCAGCAGGTCGAAGACCAGCGCCTTACCCTCCGCATCAAAGGACAGGCGATCCACTGCGCCATAGATGGCCTCGCGCTCCGCATTGTCCACATGCCCATCGGCATAGGCGGCAGAAATCATGGATTTGAGCAGGGCCACTTCAAACGGAGCCTGTTGGGGTGTGGGAATGGCCGCGGGTTGTGGTGGTGGGGGTGGAGCGGCCTGTTGAGGCGCAGACTGGTTGGCTTGATAGTTTTGATAGGCTTTCAAAGCCAGTGCGCCGAGAGCGGCAGACCCCCCGTAACCGACGATGCCGCCGCCCATCTTTTTGGCCTTTTTGCGCATTTTCTTGTTGCCCATGACGGCCCCCAGCAGGCCGCCCACCACCGCGCCGCCGGCAAAACCGCCGCCCTTACCGTCCGTCCAGCCGCCTTGGGTTGCGCGCTGGGACATGGACCCTAGCGCGGCCTGGGCCTGCGCCATGAAATCATTGCCGGTCTGTCCGGCTTGTTGCTGATTTTGCGGCTGCTGATTGGTGGAAGGGGCGTTGCCCATGAACTGGTCGAGGAGGTTTTGCAGGTTCATCGAAGTGCTTTCGGTGGGAGGGGCGCTTACTTTGATGTAGGTCTGGCAAAGGCCGCCGCAAGCGCGGCAGATTAAACTTGCGTTAGTCGGGCAGGGGAATGAATTCGTCTTTATCGTCAGGGGGCAGTTGGAACCGGCCGTGCTGCCAGTCGCCCGCGCGCCAGGCTTCCTTGGCGGCGTCGATTTTATCCTTGGAGGAGGCGACAAAATTCCACCAGATGTGGCGCGACTGGCCCAGCGTGTCGCCACCCAGCGCCATGAGGCGTGCGCCCTGTTCGCCCGCTTTTACCGTAATGGCATCGCCGGGGCGGAAAACCATCATGCGGCCCGCTTCAAAAGTATCGCCCGCCACGGTGATGGACCCATCCACCACATAAAGGCCCCGGTCCTCGTGATTATCGGGCAGGGGAATGGCTGCGCCCGGTTGCAGCACCACATCGGCGTAAAACATGTCGGAGAAGGTCCTGGTGGGCGCCCGCTCGCCCCAGGCGTGGCCGATAATGAGGCGCACCTTTTTGCCCTCCCCTTCAATGAAGGGCAGCGCTTCCTTGCCATGGTGTTCAAAGCCCGCGTCAGTCTCTTCATCCTTTTCCGGCAGGGCGACCCAGGTTTGAATGCCAAAGAGGTTGGAGCCGGTTTTGCGGGTTTGCGCGCTGGTGCGTTCCGAATGGGTGACGCCATTGCCCGCGATCATCCAGTTCACCTCGCCGGGATAAATCATCTGGTTGGTGCCAAGCGAATCGCGGTGCTGAAACTCGCCATTGTAAAGATAGGTGACGGTGGCCAGCCCAATGTGAGGGTGGGGGCGCACATCAATGCCCTGATCGGTGAGAAACTCCGCCGGACCCATTTGGTCAAAAAAGATGAACGGCCCCACCATTTGCCGTTTGGGGGCGGGCAGGGCGCGGCGCACTTCAAATCCGCCGAGATCCCGTGCGCGGGGCACGATGATGGTTTCAATGGCGTCCATGGACCCGGCATCGGGGCAATGGGGTTCAAGATGCGGGTTCCAGCTCATGGTGGTCTCCTAGTTAATCGGCGGCAGGATGGCTTCGATGCGCGCGCGCAAGGGTTCGTGTTGGCTGGGCAGTTTTAGCGCCTCACCCAGATGTGCCACGTCTTCATCGCGGGCAAAACCCGGCTCATTGGTGGCGATTTCAAACAAAACCCCGCCGGGGGTGCGGAAATAAATGGCGTAGAAATAGTCCCGGTCGATGATGGGGGTGACCTGATAGCCCGTATCCATAAGCGCCTGGCGCACTTCCACCTGGGCGGCACGGTCTTCCACGGCGAAAGCGATGTGGTGGACGGAGCCCGAACCCTGTTGGGCCGCAGGCGCGCCGGGCAGGGTTTCCACGTCGATCAGGCTGGCCTCATTTCCATCGGCAATGGCGTAACGGGTGGTGTTGCCGTCTGTTTCGGCTTTTTCGTAACCCATAAATGTGAGCAATTCGCCCATGGCGCCGTCGTCTTGCAGGCGCATGGAGGCGGAGTGAAAGCCGCGAATGGCTTCATCCGCGCCCACACCATTGCCCGTCCAGCCCGGGCGGGTGTCGCCATCGGCTTCCACCAGCGAAAAGAGTTCGCCATCGGGGCCCTTGAACGTCAGGGTTGCGTCGCCGAAGCGCTCGTCTTCTGCCACCATGTGGGGGGCAAGACGGTCTTTCCAATAGCCCATGCTGCCCTTCGGGATAGCATAGCCCGTGACGCCCACCTCGCCCGCGCCGGAACGCCCTTTGGGCACGCCGGGAAAGGGGAAATACGTCAACACGGAGCCCGGCGTGCCCACCTCATCGCCGTAATAGAGGTGATAGACATCGGGCGCGTCGAAATTGACGGTTTTTTTGATGCGGCGCAGGCCCAGGGTCTGGGTGAAAAAGGCATTATTGGTCCGGGCATCCCCCGCCATGGATGTAACGTGGTGCAGACCTTTGATCTGGTGGAGCATGGGAGTGGTCCTCAAGCGTGGTGTTGGGAACCATATAGACACAATGGGCAGGTGGATAATCCCGCGCCAATTGGTTTGATTGGTGCGGATAAGTGGACAATCTTCGAAATGAGAGACTGTTGCGGTTGATGTGGTCAAGACCCACGCGCGGCGGTCCCCAAGCCGTGTGTCATGCTGCTGTTGCGAAGACATCCGGTCGGGCGCAACCTGTTTCCAATTTTGCTGGCCATGCTTGCCGTGTCGCGCCGATCTGGTAAGCGTGAAGGCATTGGCTGACCTTTGAGAAAAAACCCATGAAATTTGCACCCCTTGGAAAAAGCGGCCTTGAGGCCTCTGTGGTGGGCTTTGGTTCCTGGGCCATTGGTGGCTGGAAATGGGGCGGGGCCGATGCGCAGGACGCCGTGAAAGCCGTGCAAACGGCGCTGGATAGCGGCATCAACCTCATCGACACGGCCCCGGTTTACGGCTTTGGCCTGTCGGAAGACCTGGTGGGGGAGGCCATCAAGGGCCGCAAGCGGGATGATATTATCATCGCCACCAAATGCGGCCTGCGCTTCCACGTGGAAGATGCCGATGAGCGTTTCACGCCCCACGGCTCGTCTGCCCCGGGGCAGGAGATTTACCGTAACCTGACACGGGCGTCGGTGCGTTTTGAAATTGAGGAAAGCCTCAAGCGCTTGGGCACCGACTATATCGACCTCTATCAGCCCCATTGGCAGGACCCGAATGTTGCTTCTGCCGACATCATGGAGACGCTGCTGGAGTTGAAGAAAGAGGGGAAAATTCGCGCCATCGGCACGTGTAACGCCACGGTGGAGGAGTTGGAGGCCTATGCCGCGGTTGGCCCGTTGGACACGGATCAGGAACTTTACAATGCGCTGGAGCGGCAACGGGAGGACACCAATCTGGCATGGTGCGCGCACACGGGGGCCGGGTTTCTTGCCTATTCTCCCATGGCGCAGGGGCTGCTGACGGGCAAAATTCCGCCGGAGCGGGAATTTCCTGACACGGATATTCGCCACGGCAACCCGAAATATTCCACCGAAAATCGCCAACATGTGGCCGATCTTTTGGCCAAGGTGCAGCCCATCGCCGATGCCCACGGGGCGCGGCTGGAACACGTGATGCTCGCTTGGACGCTGGGGCGGCGCGGCTGTTCCCATGTGCTGGTGGGCGGGCGCAATGCGCAGCAGGCGGCAGCCAATGCAAAGGCCGGTAGCCTGACGCTGAGCGATGACGAATTGGCCCATGTGAGCGCCGCTGTGGATGAATTTGGCGGTCTGCGCGGGGTTTAGACCCGGAACTTACGACCAAACTCTTCGTTGACCGGGGGAGGGCAGGCGCGCCTGCCCAAATCCCTTGCAACGGAGATCGCCATGACATCCCCCCTCTTCAATCTTGATAAGGCTTCCAAGCTGAACAAGGCCCTGGTGGTGCCGGAGGATGTTTATGATCATCCCGAAGAAGTGAGCAATGATGCCAGCCTAACAAAGGCGCAGAAGCTGGATGTTCTACACGTTTGGCAGTCCAACGAAAAAGCGCTTTTGCGGGCCAGCGTCGAGGGCATGAACGGCGGTGAGCGACCTCAATTGCAGGCCGTCGTGAAGGAATTGGACAAATTGTCCGCATAGACCCATGGCAGCGGGATTATGCAGCTGTTGCCGCTGCTTTACAGGTGACGTGCTACTCCGCCGCAGGCTGCCCTTCTTGCAGCTGTCATGATTCATCCCCATCCTCGGCGACCAACGCAACACATGTTGCAGGTTTCACTTGAGAGAACGCGCGCCAAGTTCCCGGCGGGCAGAAAGTCAGGTTCATGACCAATACAGATGTTATCTGGATCGCGGCCCTCGTGGCCTTGGTGCATGTGGTGCCGGTGGCTTTGGCCTACGCCCAAAAGGGCAATAAGCGCTTCACCGCGCGGGACAAGCGCACGGTGTGGCAGCGCTTTCTGTGGGCCTTTTTCGGTATTGATGGCACGAAGGAGACGGTGTTTGAAACACCGGGTCTGGCGGAGAAAAAACCGGCCAAACGCAAGAAAGCGCCCTTGGTGTCATCCACCAGCCGCCGTTTACGCAAATTGAAAGTATCGGCTCTCCGCTCCCGCCGGACAGGCTTTTTCGAGCCACCCGTGGCGCGGGCCAGCAAGCGCTAGAGCCCTGCGCGTTTAATCCGAGCCAAGAACAGATGCGCTTTTGACAGCAAGCGGTTGTTTCAGAACGCGTTTTCTAAGGTGTATTTGTTTCCAACTGGCGGCGATGCGCTTTATCGCGCCATTGGCCCGCTAACCTCCGTCGGACCAATTTTTGTCCACGTGGGAGCCGTCGCAGAACGGTGCGTTGGTGGAAAGACCGCAGCGGCACAACACATATTTCGCTTCCGTCTGACCGGCAGCCGTCATCTGCGCCGTGGTTGGCAGGTTGGCCACGTGGTAAGGGCCGTCTTTTTCAATTTTGAGGCTCACCTGATCGGTCTTGATGTGGCGTGCCTCGCTTGCGTCATCGGTGGAAAGTTCGGCCACTTGCAGCGCACCGCTTGGGCAATGGGCGACGGCATCCATGATGGAAGCGCGATCCCCCGCGTCGGGCTTGATCCAGGGCCGTTCTTTCGTGTTGAACACCGCGCCGGCCCGTCTCACGCATTCCCCGGCGTGGGAGCACAAGAGCTTGTTGTAAAAGACGGTGACATTCTCACCCGTATAGGCGCGCAGCTTGTCTTTCGTTTCATCCGCTCGGTTTTCAGACTTGTACTCAATGTCCCGGTGGGAGCCGTCACAATAGGGTTTGTTGGAAGACGCGCCGCAGCGGCACAGGGGGGCGAGGGGTTTGAGTTCTTCCACCGTGCCATCGGCCAAGGTGATGGAGCCCAGATGCTTTCCCAAAAGGGGGCCATCTTCGCGCATGTCGATGATGGGGGATTGGTCTGTTTCTTCGCTCATGGGCTTATTCCTTGGGTTGTCTATCCAGCGATGGTTTCCATCGCTTCGAGAAAGTCTGCCACTTCTTCCACCGTGTTGTAATGGCACAGAGAGACGCGGATGCAGCCGGTGAGGCCCAGCGGCTCCAACACATTGCCGGAATAGTGGTCCGCTTTGCGGGTATGAACCCGAATGCCCTTGTGGCGCAGTCGTTCCACCACATCTGGCGCATCAACGCCTTCTACGGTGAGGGAAACAAGGCCCTCCCGGTGGGGATTGTCCGCCCCACCGATGATGGAGACCTTTTCCATATGGCGCAGGCCCCGGTGATTACCGGTGCCGTCCACCATGGCGTCGGTGAGCGACTTTTCGTGGGCGTGGATGGCGCTGGCCGCCGCTTCCAGTTTTTCACGGTCATCGGTGCTTTCTGTAAAATGGGTGCCCAACCATTTCAGATAGTCGATCACATCGGAGAATGTGGCATAGGCCCCGGTGTCGCGCGTGCCCATTTCCCAGTTCTGTTCCGGCCCGCCCTTGAGATTGTTGTGGGGCAGGGCGGTGAGACGGTCGCTCACCCAGCACACGCCATAGCCGTGGCGGGAAAAGACCTTGTAAGCGGACATAACGTAGCCATCCACCGGGGCGGCGGTGAGGTCCACATGGCCGTGGGCGGCGTGCTGAATGCCGTCCACGATGATGAAACAGTGGGGGGATTTTTCGCGGATGGCCGTGGTGATGGCCGCAAGGTCTACCCCCATGCCAGTGACGGGCGAGGTGTGGATGATGGTGGCCACGCGGGTGTTGGCGGTAACCACCGCCGCATAATCCTGCGCCGTGACCACGCCGGTTTCATTGTCGTGCGGGACGGCAATGTATTCCACTCCCGCCACCTCGGCCCAGCGTTGGGCGGCGCTGCGGGAGGCGGGGTGTTCCAGCGTGGTGCCCACAACTTCGCCGCCCGCCCCCAAGACGGCGGTGGAGATGAGGCGGAAGAGCAATTCCGTGCCGCTTTCGCCCACAAAAACCTGCCCATGATCCACATTCAGAAATGTCATCGTATCGGTCTTGGCCTTGGCGATGATGGCCATGAGATGTTTGGACATGGGGTTGTCGCGCCCCTGATTGTCCGGAAGGGCAGCAAACTTGGCGGAGGTTTCCACAACGGAATTGAGCGTGAGCGCCCCGCCCGCATTTTCAAAAAAGATACGGTCCCCCTCGATGGGGCAAGCGCTCACATGGGCGAAGCGGGAGCGTATTTCGCCCATGAGGCCGGGTTTTGTATGAAACATGGGGGTTGGCCTCGTATCGGTTTTCGCTTTTGAAACTCAATTTGTGGGGCGGTGCAAGCGTTGGGGCTTATGCGTCATCCTATCCCTTTTGATCTTGTCACGGGCACGAAAGGCTTGTTAGCCTTCCGCCGAATGCAAAGCCGCATTGGGACATCCCGGGCGGTGATTTGGAGGAACCGCCGGTTCGCCGGGGGAAACATGCGTTCTAATGGGCCGTAGCTGGCCGAACAAATGATCTGGGAGGATCCTATGAAATTGCTGAAAACCCTTTCTGCTGCCCTGTTGGGCACGGCGCTGGCCTTTGGTGGTGCTGCCACCGCTTTCGCTGACGGCCACGCCAAGACGAAACTGCGGGTACAGACCCACTACGCCCCGGAAACCACGTCCGGCAAACTGCTTACCGAGCTGTTTGAAAATGTGGAGAAGATGTCCAACGGCGAGATCGATGTGGAACTGTTCTACTCGTCTTCCGTGGTGAAATCGGTGGAAACCTTTGACGCCGCCGCCACCGGCATTCTGGACTGTGACGCCACGGGTGGCGGTTATCAGACCGGTAAAAACCCAGCCTTCCAGTTTGTGGGTGACATTATGGGCGGTTACGCAACCCCCGCTCAGCAGCTGTCCTGGCTCTATTACGGCGGTGGCCGTGAGGCCGCGCAAGCGCTCTACAACAAATATGACATGCAGCTGATCGGCTGGATCGTTTACGGTCAGGAGAGCTTCGCTTCCACGCGCAAGATTGCCGGTATTGAAGATTTGAAAGACTGGAAATTCCGTTCGCCCCCCGGCATGGAAACCAAAATCTTTGAAAAGCTGGGCGCCAAGCCCATCGTGATGGACTTCACGGAAATCTTCACCGCGCTGGAATCCGGCATTATTGACGGGGCGGATGCATCCGGTCTCGCTAACAATGTGGGCCTTGGTCTGTATGATATTGCCAAATACGCAAACTTCCCCGGCTTTCACTCCATGCCTTCCGACCACATTGCCTGCAACAAGGCGGTTTGGGACGCCATGCCGGACCACCACAAGGCCATCATGAGCACGGCCGTGTCCGACATCGCCCTGAAATCCGCGCTGATCTTTGAAAAAGAAAATGCGGAAGCGGTGGCCAGCCTCACCAAACAGGGCGTGACCATTTCCGCATGGTCCGCCGAAGACCTGCAAACCTTCCGCGACGCGGCCCAGGCCACATGGCCCGAATTTGCCACGACACCGGAAGCCAAGGAGCTTGTGGCCAGCCACATCGCCTACCTGAAGCAGCTGGGTCTGGTGAAAGACTAAACCCGTTCGGGTTCAAGCTAGAGCGTTTGAACTTTAGCGAAGGGGCGCTGGCAACAGCGCCCCTTTTTCGTGAGCGACCCTAACTTTCAGCTCCTCATGCTCGGGCTCGTCCCGGGCATCCATGCCAATCATCGTTTATCTTGCTTGCTGGTGCGAGAGGACGCTTGGATTGCCCTTTGCACCCTAGTCCTATTTCGAAACCCATCCCATGAAAATCCGATCCATCAAATCCCATCTCCTTGCCTGCGATCTGCCGTCGGAACTGGGTTATTCCCAGCAATATTATACGGGTCGCACGGCGCACATTGTCGAAGTCACCACTGACGAAGGTCTCATCGGTTGGGGGGAGTGTTTCGGGCCCGGCAATGTGGCCAAGGCCAATAAGGTTATTGTGGAGGAGGTGATCGCGCCGCTGATTGTCGGCATGGATGTGTTGAACCGGTCCGCCGTTTGGCATCGGGTTTACAATCTGCTGCGGGACCACGGGCAGAAGGGGATGCCCATACAAGCGCTTTCGGGCGTGGACATTGCCCTTTGGGATTTGGCGGGCAAAATCGCCGGCCTGCCCCTGTGCCAGATGGTGGGCGGACGGTTTCGCGACCGGGTGCCGGTCTACGGTTATGGCATGATGCTGAAGCGTGAAAGCGTGGCCGACCACGTGGCGCGGTTTGAAGACGAAGCTGCGGCCATCAAAGACATTGGGTTTGTGGCCACCAAAATGAAAGTGGGGCTGGGCGCCAAGGACGACATCAAACTGGCGCAGGCTGTGCGGCGGGGCGTGGGGGAGGACTTCCCCTTCATGGTGGATGCGAACCACTGCTACACCGCCGACGAAGCGCTGGTGCTCGGGCAGGCGCTGGATGAGCTGGACACTTTTTGGTTTGAGGAACCCGTGGCCCCGGAAGACAAGGATGGCTATCGCCACCTGCGCAACCGGCTGAAAACCCGCATCGCGGGCGGGGAGGCGGAGTTTACCCGTTACGGCTGGCGGGACCTTTTGGATGCCGATGGTCTGGACATTGCCCAACCGGAAGTTTGCGCACTGGGGGGCATTTCGGAATATCTGAAAGTGCTGGCCCAGTGTCAGGCCCGCTTCACGCCGGTGGTAAACCACGTCTGGGGATCCGCCATCGCGGTGGCCACCAATTTGCACCTCTTGGCCGCCATGGAGCCCATGCCCGGCCGGCTGTTCCCGGTGGAGCCGTGGTTGGAATTTGACACCACGGATAACAGGTTCCGCGATGACATGCTGACGGAGCCGCTCAACATTCAAGGGCAGGTGAAAGCCAGTGGCGGCTTTGCATCCGTGCCGGAAGGTCCGGGCCTTGGTGTGGAGCCGGACCGGGATTTTCTGGCGCACTATGCGATGACGTGATGGTTCGACCGTCCATCCGTTTCGATTGTGAAGAAAGCGCGCTTTCCCCCTAGTCCTTCGTAAATTTGCAGTTACACTCACAACGGAAGAAATCGGTCTGGGAGGGCCGGGTGAAAGGCGCATCAATAGCGCCGCACCGGATGGGAGGATAGTATGGTTGAAGTGGAACGGACGGGTCCGTTGGACCTGCTGACGTGGAGTTTCAGCCGCATCACCATGTGGGGGCCGGCCTTCATTGTGGCCATCATCCTTTATGAAGTGGTCATGCGTTATTTCTTCGCCGCTGCCACCCTGTGGGTGAATGAAATGTCCCTTTGGGTGGGGGGCGGCATTTATCTGTCGGCCGGGCTTTATGCCATGCAGCAGCGCAGCCACATCCGCATTTTCATTCTCTACGATATGGCCCCGTTGTGGCTGCGGCGGGTGTTTGATCTTCTATCGCTTCTATGCGTGTGCATCTTTGCCTTCGCGGTAATCTATGGCGGCTTTGGCGAGTCACTAGCGAAATTTTTGCGGTGGGAGACGTTTGGCACAGCCTATGATCCACCCATTCCCGCCACCACAAAGCCACTGGTCCTGTTGATGATGCTGTTCCTGTCCCTCCAGGCAGCGTCCAATCTTGTGCGGGACTGGCCGTCTGCGCCCTGGGTGCGGCAGGTGTTTGATCTCGTGGTTTCTTTCGCCATCGTGAGCCTGGCGCTCTGGGGTCTGTACAGTCTGTTTTTCGATGCGCCGGAGGCCATGAAAGTGCCGGCCCATTGGAAGTTTGCCATTTTCGTCTTTCTCAGCGCCGCCATCGTGCTGGTGCTCATTGGCTTGGTACGTGATTTCAACAAAACGCCGAGCGGCGAGCCGGTGATGGACGAAATTGAAGAGGACGTGGCGGTCATGCGCCAGACGGTCATGCCGGATGAAGTGTTGGCCGGTAATCCGCCCCGGGCGGACGACGTGAAGAAGACGTAAGGGGTAAGCATCATGGATATTGGGACCATATCGCTGATCCTGTTGATCGGCATGTTGATGCTGCTGGCCATCGGCATGCCGCTGGGCTTTGCCTCCGGCTTTCTGGCTGTGTTGGTGATGGTGCTGAAATTTGAACCGTCGCTGATCTGGGATCCGCTGTCCTTTGGGCAGGGCATCCTGACCCGCAATTTTGGCTCCGGCCCCATGAATATTCTGGCCCAGCGATTATACGGGATAACGACAAACTACGTGCTCATATCCGTGCCCCTGTTTATCTTCATGGCCACGCTTCTGGAGCGGTCGGGCATTGCCCGGGATATGTATTCGTCCCTTTCCGTGTGGATGTCGCGGACGCGGGGCGGCATCGCTGTCGTGACGGCGGTGATGGCCATTGTGATGGCGGCCATGTCCGGCATTATCGGCGGGGAAGTGGTGCTGCTGGGCCTCATCGCCCTGCCGCAAATGCTGCGGCTTGGCTATAACCAGAACCTGGCCATTGGCACCATCTGCGCCTCCGGTTCGCTGGGCACCATGATCCCGCCCTCCATCGTGTTGATCTTCTACGGGCTCATTACGGAGACCTCCATCCACGCCCTGTTTAAGGCGGCGTTCCTGCCAGGCTTCATGCTGGCCACCTGCTACATCATCTATATTTTGGTGCGCACGCGGATGAACCCGGAATTGGCGCCCCTGCCGGAACCGGCTGAAAACGACATGACCATGCAGCAGAAGGGCCTCTATGGCGGCACGCTGATCGTCATGCTGCTGGGTATTTTTTCTGCCGTGGTGGTGGCCCGCTGGACCTATCTCAACCTGGGTGCAGCCTATTGGTCGCCCAAGATGATTGATGAAAACACCGGCATGGTGGATCAACTCACCCTGTGGACCTTCGTGTTCATCGCAGCTCTCTGCGCCATCCACCTGTTCTACGTGGTGGGCACGCAGGTGATGAAAGAAGCGTGGGAGCGGGGCCGGGGCATGGTGGCTCCCATGATGGTGGTGTTTGTGGTGTTGGGCTCCATCTACGGCGGCATTACCGGCATTACCGAGGCCGCCGCCATGGGCTCCATCGCAGTGCTGTTCCTGATCTGGCTGCGGGGGGAATTTTCCTTCAACCTGTTGCGGGAAGCCTCCATGCGCACGTTCAAGTCCACCGGCACGATCATCTGGGTGACGTTTGGGGCCACGGCGCTGGCCGGGGCCTACACCATCGCGGGCGGCCCCACCTACGTGGCCAATCTCATCGTGGGGTATGATTTGCCCACCATGGGCGTGCTTCTTGTAATGATGGTGATCTTTCTGTTCCTGGGCGCTTTCATGGACTGGACTGGGATTGTGCTGCTCGTGATGCCCGTGTTCCTGCCCATTGTGGTGAAACTGCCCATTGAGGAGCTTGGTCTGTTCGGCCAGTTGGATTCGCGCACCATGGTGCAGGTGTGGTTCGGCATACTGTTCTGCGTGAACATGCAGGTGAGTTTCCTCTCACCGCCCTTCGGGCCGGCGGCGTTTTACCTGAAGTCCGTGGCACCGCCCCATATCTCGTTGCCGGATATTTTCCGTGGCTTTCTGCCCTTCATCTGCATGCAGCTGTTCATTCTCACGATCATCCTTCTGGTGCCCTCCATCACCACGGTGTTCTTGTAGTGAGGGATTTTGTGCCCGTTGGAACTCGGTGCCAAGATGCGCGACATTGAATTTCGAACTTCGTTGCGGATTTTGGGTGATGACCTTGACCCTGATGAAATCACAAGGAATGTGGGTTGTAGTCCGTCCCGTAGCTGTCGCATGGGAGAACCGTGGATCACGCCAGGCGGAACACCATTAGCCTGCCGAACCGGTAGCTGGATACTTGATGCGCCCGGCAACTTAGACTGCCCGATTGATGACCTTTTAGATATGCAAGCACTTTGGTTACTATCGAAATGTCATGGCCATCGTGATTTTTGGACTGAGATTTCTAAGAAGTATGAAGTCCATTTGTTCATCGGAATTTTCTTGGGTGAGAAAACAAATGCGTTTTTTTTGGGCCCAAAAACGATGAATTCCCTTTCCGAAATAGGCATCGGTTTGGATTTTCATCTCTATGACAGTGAGATGGATGTGTGAGTATGCGATCAGCTAACACCATTCGGCTCAATGCCCATGACGATGTGGTGACCGCCATCGCCCCCCTGCAAGCGGGGGTTGCGGTGGAAAATGCGGTGACCAACGGTCTTGTGCCGCGCGGGCATAAGATCGCCACGCGGGCTATCGCTGCCGGGGAGCCGGTGCACAAATACGGGCAGATCATTGGCTATGCCGCCACGGATATTGCGGCGGGCGACCATGTGCACACCCATAATCTGGATTTTCGCAATACGGATGTGGCCTATGAATATGCCACCGATTTGCGACCCGTGGCCCCCGCGCCAACGCAAGATACTTTCATGGGCTACAAGCGGGCCAACGGGTCTGTGGGGACGCGCAATTACATCGCCATTCTCACTTCAGTGAATTGTTCCGCCACCGCCGCGCGGCGGATCGCAGAGGCCTTCGGGCCGGAAGAACTGGCGGATTATCCGAATGTGGATGGCGTGGTGGCGTTCGTTCACGGCACCGGTTGCGGCATGGCAGGCAGTGGTGAGGGGTTTGACGCGCTGCAACGCATTATGTGGGGTTATGCCCGTCACCCCAACCATGGCGGCGTGGTCATGGTGGGTCTGGGCTGCGAGATGAACCAGATTGATTGGCTGCTGGAAGCCTATGGCATTGAGCAAGGCCCCCTGTTTCAGGCCATGAATATTCAGGATGTGGCCGGGCTTCAGCGCACCATAGACAAAGGCATCGAGAAGGTGCGCGCCATGCTGCCCCATGTGAATGAAGCGCGGCGGGAGCCGTGCCCCGCTTCTGCGCTGACAGTGGCGCTACAATGCGGCGGGTCGGACGCGTGGTCCGGCATTACGGCTAACCCGGCGCTGGGCCATGCCTGTGACCTGCTGGTGGCTCAGGGGGGCACGGGTGTGTTGGCGGAAACGCCGGAGATTTATGGCGCAGAACACCTGCTCACCCGTCGGGCGGTGAACGAAAAGGTGGGCCGCAAATTGGTCAACCTCATCCGCTGGTGGGAGGATTATACCAACCGCAATCGCGGCTCCATGGACAACAACCCCTCCCCTGGCAACAAGAAGGGCGGCCTTACGACCATTCTTGAAAAATCCCTCGGCGCTTCCGCCAAGGGCGGCACGTCGCCCCTCGCGGGCGTGTTTGCTTATGGGGAGCGGGTGGATGTGCCCGGTTTCACCTTCATGGATTCCCCCGGCTACGACCCGGCCTCCGTGACCGGCCAGATCGCGGCGGGCTGCACGCTGGTCACCTTCACCACCGGGCGTGGCTCCGCCTTTGGGTCCAAGCCTTCCCCCTGTTTCAAGATCGCCACCAACAGCCAGCTTTACGGGCGCATGGTGGATGATATGGATTTCAACGCGGGCACCATGCTGACGGACGGTGTGACCGTGGACGAGGCGGGGCGGCAAATTTACGACGCATGGCTGCGCATCGCCTCCGGCGAGCAAACGAAATCCGAGGCTCAAGGCTTGGGCGATTACGAGTTTGTGCCTTGGCAGATCGGTGCAACGATGTAACGCGCATCTGCCAAGGTTTTTTTGTGGTCGGGCTCCGTCGGACCGGCAACTCGGCGTGACGATATGGGAAATAAGAGAATGACAAAACCAATCATCGGTTTTCTGGGGCTCGGCCTTATGGGCGATGCCATGGTGCAGCATTTGCAACGGGAAGGGTTTCAACTGCACGTCATGGCCAACCGTAGCCGTGCCAATGTGGATGCTGCCGTTGCGCGCGGCGCGGTGGAAGAGATGAGTGGCAAGGCCGTGGCGGAAGCCGCTGACATCATCATGCTGTGCATGGACACGTCCGCTTCTGTGGAAACCCGCATGAACGGGCCGGATGGCATTATGGCGGGATTGGCCGCCGGTAAAACGGTCATCGATTTCGGCACCTCTTTGCCCGGTTCCACCCGCGCGCTGGGCGACCAGGTGGCGGCAACCGGTGCGGCCTATCTGGACGCACCGCTGGGGCGCACGCCGGCGCACGCGCTGGAAGGCAAGCTCAACATCATGGCGGCGGGGGATGCGGCCGCATACGAAGCCGTCAAACCCGTGTTGGACGTGCTGGGCGAAAACGTCTTCCATCTGGGGCCGCTGGGGGCGGGCCATACGGTGAAACTCATCAACAATTTCTTTGGCATGACCGTGGCCAACGCCATGGCGGAAGCCTTTGCCATGGCGGATCTGGCAGGTGTGGAACGCCAACAACTTTACGATGTCATGAGCGCAGGCCCGCTCCATTCCGGCATGATGGATTTTGTCAAAGCCTATGCGGTGGATGGCGACCCCACCAAGTTGGAATTTGCCATCAAAAATGCCCGCAAGGATGTAGGCTATTACGCCACCATGGCAGACGATGCGGGCGTCCCGTCCCTCATGTCCGCCTCCGCCAAACAGGCCCTTGGGCTGGCGGTGGCCGATGGGCGGGGCGAGCACATGGTTTGCCACATGGTGGATTTCTACGCCGATCTTTTCGCCAAGGCTGACGATAAACCGGTCAAAGACGGTTAGCACCCGTGGCGGGACCGGCGGCAAAAGCGGTTGAGGACAAGCCGCTCTTTGGCATCGCGCTGATGCTGCTGGCCTATGCCTGTTTTGCCAATATTGACACATCTGTAAAATGGCTGGCCGTGCTGGGCCTGCCGGCCCTGCAATTGGCTTTCATGCGCTATGCCGGGCACTTTTTTATTTCGCTGGGCCTGCTGCTGAAGGATGGTGCCACGCGGGAGAGTTTCAACAGCAAGCGGCTGGGGTTGGTCGTCTTTCGCGGTTGCCTGATCATGGTCTCCACCGTGCTCAATTTTGTAGCGTTGAAATATCTGCCCCTCACGCTCACCTCCACCATCCTGTTTTCCGCCCCCATGATCGTGTGCGCCCTGTCCTGGCCGCTTTTGGGGGAGCGGGTGGGGATTTACCGCACGGGGGCAATTCTGCTGGGTTTTGTGGGCATCGTCATCGCCATTCGGCCCTTTGATGACAGTTTCCACTGGGCGGCGATTTTCTCCCTGTCGGCGGCCTTTTGCTTTGCTCTCTACACGCTGCTCACGCGCAAATTGGCGGGTGTGGTTTCCACCAATACGATGCAATTTTATTCCGGCGCGGTGGGTTTTTTCGTGCTGTTGCCGTTCGCCATGTGGCAATGGCAAAACCCGCAGACGGTGTGGCAGTGGGTTCTTCTCATCGCGCTTGGTTTGTGGGGCTGGGGCGGGCACCAATTGCTCACGGTGGCTCACCGGCTGGCGGCGGCCAGCGTGCTGTCGCCCTATTCCTATTCCTTCATCGTTTATCTGACGATCTACAGCTATTTTCTGTTCGACCATCTGCCGGACCGGTGGACGCTCACGGGCGGGGCCATCATCATCGCGGCCGGACTGATCATCTGGCTGCGGGAGCGGCATAAACAGCGGGTCGCGTTGGAGGCACAGTCTGTGGTGGTCACCCGTTAGGGTTTTGTTAACGGCATCTGCTGGCCCTGCGACGGATTAACACCCCGGCAAGGTTTTCGGGCGCACATTCGCGGTCAGAAGCAAGCAGGATGCCGTTCCATGATCGCCAAATTGAAATCCGGCCACTGGACCGGCTTTGCCATTAATACCGCCATGGCGGTGGTTATAGGCTTTGCCGCTCACACGGCCATGGGTGATGTTTCAGGCCTTGCGAAGGCCGATGCCGGTATTGCTTTGTCCATGGCTGGTCAGGCGCAGGTGCTTGCATCCGTCATGGCGGCCATTATCGCCGTGCCGCCTCTTGTGGCCTGCCAAATGGGCGTGAGCGATTGCTGGAAACGGTTCAAGAAAAGCGCTTAGAGTTTCCGGCTGGCCTCGATAAGGGGGCTTTCGGCCTCTTTCGACACTAAGAGATTTTGCGTCAAGCCCGTCAGCCGCTGCCCGGTGAGCCATGAGAGGGGCACGGCCAGCGCCAGCGAGGCGGCGATGGGTGCAAGCCAGGGGGTAACGATACCCGCCACCATGCCGCTCACCAGCGCCACGCCCAGCACCGTCTCAAATAGATGGAAGCGCAGCAATGCTGCCCAGGAGTAGGCGTTGCCCGCGCGGTTTTGGGGGGACCAACCGGCGTCAAACCCGATGAACGTGCGGGTAACGGCCAGCACATGCTGCACCATCATGATGGGCGCCAGCGCCACGGATATGGCGATTTCAACACCGCAATGGGCGAAGAAGCGCATTGGCCCGCCATAGGCCGTGCAGGCCGGGTCGCGCCACCAAGAGCGGGCGATGGAGAACAGTTTTGGTGTCAGCAGTAGCGCGATCATGAAGCCCAGCACCACGGCCCGGCTCACC
Organism: Pseudomonadota bacterium; assembly: GCA_038525315.1. GTDB lineage: Bacteria > Pseudomonadota > Alphaproteobacteria > Rhizobiales > Rhizobiaceae > Pseudahrensia. The sequence continues at coordinate 121,649 of JBCBHU010000008.1, read as the reverse complement.
GCATCCATCTGCGGCCATTGGGGGAAGAGTGGGTTGGTGTCGGTGAAATAGCGCAACACGTTATCTTCTGCACTGCGGCCCATGAGGGTCCACACCAGCAGCAGAGCGAACCAAACCACCGAAGCCATATAGGCCATGGCCCCCTGAAACAGGTGAAAACGGGACATGGCGGTGAGGCCGGGCGTGGTGAGGAGCAGCAGATGTTGCAGATTGCCCTGGCACCACCGGCGGTCCCTCAATGTGTAGTCCACCAGATTTTGCGGCACTTCTTCAAAGCTCTCGCGGGCTTGCGGCCAAATTTTTACGGTCCATCCGGCCCGGCGCAGCAGGGCCGCCTCCACAAAGTCGTGGCTCTTGATGGTGCCGGAAAGGGGGCCAAAGCCGCGCAGGCGGGGCAGGCCCGCGCAGGCGGCAAAGGCGCTTGTGCGGATGATGGCATTGTGGCCCCAGTAATTGCCGTCCACACCGCTGATGCGTTCCAGCCCTTCGGCCAAAATGCCACCATGAGCGTTATTGGCAAATTGTTGGGCGCGGGAAAACAGGGTTTGCGCGCCCATCAGGTGGGGCACGGTTTGCAACAGACCCAGCGTGCGGTCCGCCGCCATGCGGTCTGCCAGACCCGATAGGGTGCCCGCCCCCATGAGGCTGTCGGCATCCAGCGTGACAAAAGCGTCCCAAGCACTGCCCCAATTTTCGATCCAATGGCGGATGTTGCCGGTCTTGCGTTCCGTATTGTGCGCGCGTCGGCGGTAGAAAAGGGGGATGGAGGAGGTGCGGCGGGCCTGTTCAAAAAGATGCTGTTCCTGGGCCGCGAGGGCCTCGTCGTGCGTGTCGCTGAGCACAAAAAAGGCGAAGCGGTGGTTTGTGGGGGCGAAAGCCAATTCGTTGCGCATGGTGCGAATGCGGGCGAAAACGGCGGCGGGGTCTTCGTTGTAGACCGGCACCAGCAGCGCCACATCCAGCGCGTTGATGGGGGAGGCTGGATCGATCGTTTTCTCCTCATCGCCACCCACCATGCCCAGCGTGGCGGTGGAGACGGATAGGGCGATCCAGAAGGCGGAAAAACCTGCCAGCGCCAGCATGGTATATTCCAGCCAGTTGAAACCGTCAGGCTCAAACCAATCCATCAGGATCATGATGAGCAGGATGGTTGTGGCTATGGCGGGGATGAATACGGTAAAGCGCTCTACCCAGGGCGTGGGGCTGTGCTGTGGGGGAGCCGCTTGATGGACAAAGGGGGCGGAAAGGTTCTGCTCCTCCATGCCCAATGGCGCGGGGGGCGGCATGGTCTTTGGGTGATGTCCGCTCATAATGTCCATCGGTACAACCACACTTCCGATACGGGTTTCCCCCCAACAACCAATTGGGCGCGCAGTTCCACGGATTGGGCCTCGCCGGGGTCGAAATCGAAGGCCAGGCGCACACCACCCGTGGAGGGGTTGCGCTGCAAGATGCCGTCGCTTGTGTCCCCCCGATTGCTGCTCACGTGGAGGGTCACGCTGTCCAGCTTTTCAGGCAATTGTGGCGTATCGGAGAAATCCACGGTGACGATTTTGCGGCCGGACCAGCGCTTGCCCATGCGGGTATTGATAACGCGGGCGAGATTGGAGACCAGCGGCGGCTGGGCGCCCCAATAGAGCCTGTAGGTATAGGTGTAGTCGCCCCCCGCCTTTAGCGGCACGCGGGGCCGCCAATAGGAGACGATGTTGTCGTAAATTTCCCGGTCAGCGGGAATTTCCACCAGCGTCACCGCGCCCTTGCCCCAGTCTTCGCCAGGCACGACCCACAGGCCCGGGCGGCGGTGGTAGAGGGCTTCTAGATCCACATAGTCATCAAATTGCCGGGGCCGCTGCATGAGGCCGAAGCCGCGCGGGTTGTCGTCCACGAAAGAGGAGACCTGCAGCTTGACCGGATTGGCCAGCGCCCGCCACAGGGTTTCCCCCGCGCCATTTTCGATGAGCAGCCCGTCGCTGTCGTGGACGGCGGGGCGGAAATCATCGAAGCGGGTGCGGTTGGTCTCGTCGAACAGGAACATGGAGGTTCCCGCCGCAATGCCCACATGGGCGAGCTCTTCACGGGGGAAGAGGCGGGCCTCCACATCCATAATGGTGGATTCGCCCGGCGTGATGACGAAGCGGTAGAGGCCAGCCACGCTGGGGGAATCCAGCAGGGCGTGGACGGTGACGGAACTGTCCCCCGGCAAACCGCCCTCCAGCCAGAATTGGCGAAATTCGGGGAATTCTTCCCCTTCGGCATCGCCGGTTTTCAGGGCCAGCCCGCGGGCTGACAGGCCGTAGACATCGCCCTTGCCCAGCGAGCGAAAGTAGGACGCGCCCTGGAAAACAAAGACTTCATCTTTCCGGTCCGGGTCGTTGATATGGCCTTGCAGGCGAAAGCCGGAATAGTTGATGGCCGGATCGTCCAGTGGCAGTTTGGGGACGATCTTTTCCTTGATGAACACGTCGAGATCGAACAGGACCGGTCGCTGCTGCCCATCCTCCACAATGGAGACGGCAATGGGCGTGGGGAAATAGAGGCCGGGGGGGAAGAAATCCACTTCAAAGGGCCGGTCAGAACCGGCCCAGAGGGCGGCTTTGCGGTCAAAGCGAATGGCCCGGTATTGGTCATAGGTGAGGTCCAGCCATTCCTGCGGAACCCGCTGGGGCGCTTCATAGGGTTTGGCGGCCAGGCCCTTGGCCAGTGTGACCAGACTTTCCCGGTCAAAGGGTTTGGCCTGCCCCAATTGCACTTTCGCTTGTGTGGCTTGGGCAAATGCCAAACTGCCGAGGGAAGCGTTCAGCCCCCCGGAAGCAGCAAGGGCGGTGGCGTATTTGAGGAGATCGCGGCGGGTCGTCATGGCTCAGTCCATCCGTTTTGCCAGGGAGGGATTGGGCATGACGGCGGGGCCCGCGGCTGGGGCGGCTTCCCGGGCCTGGGGCGGTTTGCGCCATGGTTGAGACTTAAACCATGCCACCGTGTAGGCCACCGCGATGAGGGCGGCGAAGCCTGCCAGATTGCCGATGGCCACCACTGTTGCCGTGGGCGTAAACAGTTTGAAACACGCCCCTACAAATTGCGCGATGATGAGCGATGAGATGAACACGGCCAGCGACTGCTGACCCACTTTGCGGATCACATCCACCACAATTTGCGCCCGGCCCCAGTTCTTCAACCGCGCGCCCATGGGCCCCACCGCCACCCAGGCCAGATAGGCCGTGGCGAGAAAGTGGATGTAGCGGAAAATGCCAAAGCTGGTTTTGCCGGTGAGAGGTTTCAAGTCAGCCGACAATTCCTTCAAGAACGGGAAACCGTTGCGCACCCGGTAATAGGCCACCGGGATGGTCACGACAACGATGATGGCCGCGATGATGACCCGGCTGCGGGAGACTTTGGGGGGCTTGATCCACCCGCGCATGAAGGCGAAGCCCGTGAAAAACACCAATTGCCAGCCCAGCGGGTTGAAAAACCAGCGCCGTTCGCTCCACGGTTCGGCGGGCAGGTTGGGGGCCGTCAGCCCCAACAAATGGGCATTGGCGATCAACCAAAGCCCGCCCACAAATGCCGCCACCGCCCAAAGGGACACTTTTTCCAGTGCCATGACGCAGGGAATGAGCGCCAGGATCACCAGATACATGGGCAGGATGTCGAAATAATTGGGCACATAGGTGAGCGTGAAAATACCCGTCACCAATTCTGGCGTTTTGGTGAAAAAGTGTTTCAGGTTCAGCGAAGAGACGTAGGAGCCGGACCAGTAGTCGGACACAAACCACCCCGAGCGGTCCATCAAAACGCAGAGAACGAGCACGGCAAAAAATAGGCCAATATGGGCCCAGTAGACCTGCCAGATGCGGTGGGCAATGCGGGCCGCGCCCATGAGCCAGCCGCGCTTGTGAAACACCGCACCAAAGGCCAGCGCCGAGGCCATGCCGGAACAGAAGACGAAGGTTTCGGTGGCATCGGAAAAGCCGAAACGGGCGGGGATGTAGAGGGCCCAGAAATCGCGCGGCGTGTGGGCGATGAAGATGATGAACATGGCCAAGCCGCGAAAGAAATCCAGCCGCGGGTCACGGGTCGTGCGGCCGCTGGTGCCGGAAACCGAGGGTGTAAAATTGGTGGATGGTGCGGTTGCGTTCATCGGTGCTGAGGGGTCACCTAAGGGTCGTTACGGGAATGCGCACCCTATGGCACGCAAATAGTCTCGGGGCTATGCCTGCACATGGCGGGTTTTATTCGGCGGGGGCCATGCGGGTCTCGTGCAGCATCTCCACGCTGATTTCCTGTTGTCGGTTGAGTTCTGCCAGACGGGAGGCGGCGAAATGGTCCACCGCGCCGCCGCGCTGGGCGGTGCGACTGTCGATGAAGCGGCGGGCAGCATCGTGATAGCCGCCGCGCAGGGCTGCTTCGATGGTGAGGCGGTCGAATACATCGCGCTGGGCGTGGCTGCCACCGATGGTCTGCATCACATCGCGGGCCCCGGCCAGATGGCGGAAGGCGGTGGTGAAATTGCCTTCGCCGAACGCTTCCAACCCCACGGCGGCGGAAAGGCCGGGATGTTTCATGATGGCGTCCATTTCCACGGCTTCTGCCTTGGCATCTTTGCGCATGCGGGCGATGAGGCGGGAGGCGGCGTCTTTTCGGCCCCCGCCCACCAGCGAGAGCATGTAGTGGAGATCGGCAAAGGCCAGACAGCCATCTTGCGTGCGGTTGTCGGAAAGGGCTGCCAGTTCCTCCCAACGGTCGCCCACATTAATGCCTTCCAATTCCAGCCGGGAGAGCAGGGAGGCGGCGTTGGAAATATCGCGGTAATCGTCGGTCTTGTCGTGGCGGATTTTGCCGTCATAGAGGGCGAAAACGGCATCAATTTCGCGCCGGTCCAGATGCATGAGCGCCAGATGCCACCACACGTGATAGCGAAAGTTGTTACAGTGGGCCCAGGCGGCATCGCGGTTGAGCAACCATTCCAGCCCGGCATCCACGTCATTGGTCATGTCATGGACATGGGCCACGGCGTGCAGGCCCCAGGCATCGTTGGGGGTATGGGCTACACCTTCCCGGCCAATGCGTTCGGCCAGGCGGTACTCGCCGGTTTCCTCCAGGGTGAAAGCATGGCAGCCCAATGCGTAGCCATAGGCGGCGTGGTCGGGTGTGAGGTGGGGGATGACGTGCTCAATGGAGGAGCGCATCCCTTGGGCATCGCCTAGAACGAACAGGATGGCCTGCACCAGTTTCATGGCCAGCGCGTCATGGGGGTTGTGGCGTACCAATCCATCCAGCAGCGCCGCCGCGTGGCTGGGGCGGCCCTGATTGTATTTGTTGAGCGCCTCCAGAAACGTGTTTTCCCGCTGGGTCACCGGGCGACGGGCTATGGCCTTGCGGGCCTCTTTTTGTGCATCGAGAGCCACATCATAAAGTTCCCGCTTGCCCAGCAGCAGGGAAAACAGGCCCTTACAAATGTGGGGGAGGGCAAAATCCGGGTCCGACGCTATGGCCCGGCCCAAATGCTCCGGCGTGGCGGCGGCATGGGCCAGAAAACCCAGTTGGGTCTGGTTCCAAGCGTCCATATCGCCGGTGGATGCCATGCTGACGGGGCAGCCAAAAATGTCGTTGCGCAGGGTCATGGGCACAGCGGCCTTGTGGTGGTCACCGGGCAAGCCCGGCGAAGGGAAATCAAACGGTCCGGAACAAATTTACAGAGTGTTGCACTGCAACAAAATGCCCGCAAACCGCCTGTCCATCAAGCATTACAGCGCAACTGTCATCAAATAAATGCAGGTGACATTTGTGTGAAGCTGATGGGCCTTTTGTTGAGAGTTGTTGGAGGCACTCGTGGTTGTTTTGTGGCAAGGTTGAGGGGAAGCCTGCCTTTTTTGCCCCCAGGGCGCGGATGGGCGATCACATTTCATTTCACACCTGCGGGAGCAATTTTATGAACTTTGTGGATACTGCGCCCGCCCCTGTGACCAAACCGGTGCAGGCATTGCCCTTGCTGGCGGCGCTGGTCGGTTTTGTGGCGGTGGTCGCCCTGTCCACGCCCCATGGTGGCGTGCGCTACGGGGTGGCCAGTTTTCTTGGTTTGCTGGCGGGGTTTACCCTTTACCACGCGGCCTTTGGCTTCACGGCGGCATGGCGCAACATGGTTACGCAAAGGCGGGGGCAGGGGGTGAGGGCGCAAATGCTGCTTCTGGCCGGGGCCTGTGCGCTTACCTTCCCGCTCATTGCCTATGGTCCGCCGGTGGATGATGTGGGTCTGCGCAGTGGGGCCTGGGTTTTGCCCTTTGGGGTGCGCGCCGCCATCGGGGCCTTTATCTTTGGTGTGGGCATGCAGTTGGGCGGCGGGTGCGGTTCCGGCACGCTGTTTACGGTGGGGGGCGGCTCCACCCGCATGGTGATCACGCTGGCGTTTTTTATCGTCGGATCGCTGATTGGCACGTGGCATCTTCCCGCGTGGAGCGGTTTGCCCAGCCTGCCTGCTTTTTCCGTGGTGCGGGAATACGGGCCCCTTGCGGGATGGTTGCTGATCGCGGCGGTCTGCGGTGCGATCTGGTGGGTCTCGCGCCGGGTGGAACGCTCCAGCCACGGGGCGCTGGAGCCACCCCGGCAGGGTGGTTCCTGGCTTACGGGACCCTGGTCCCACACGCTGGGCGTGGTGGGGCTGATCATCGTATCCGTCGCCACCATTCTGACATTGGGCCGCCCGTGGGGCATCACGTCGGGCTTTGCCCTGTGGGGGGCGAAGATTGCCACGACCATGGGAATGGACGTGACCGCATGGCCCTATTGGTCCGGCGGTCGGGCGCGGGCCATTGAGCGCAGCGTTTTTGCCGACGCCACGTCTGTGATGAATTTTGCCCTCATCAGTGGAGCCATGGCCGCCGCGGCGCTGGCCGCCCGTTTCGCGCCCGTTTGGAAGCTGACATTTCGGGATGTGGCCACGGCCGTGGTGGGTGGTCTGCTCCTGGGCTATGGCGCACGGCTGGCCTATGGGTGCAATATTGGCGCCTATCTGGGCGGGATCGTCTCCGGCTCCCTGCACGGCTGGCTGTGGGGCATTTTTGCCTTCGCGGGCAGTTCTTTGATGGCGCTGGGCCGCAAGCGGTTCAATTTTTAAGCCGCTTGCGGTTTGACTAGAGGATATTCTGTTCACACAGAAACATGACTCATCGAAAATCGCGTTCGAAAACAGCACTTTGCTGTTTGAGAGGCAGCGAATTTCGATTCCGTTTGAACGTGATATGCTCTAGTGGCGCAGCCCCAGACGGTTGCGCCCGAACTGGTCGCGCACCCTGGCCATCACGTCCACGCCCTGTTGAAGCAGCACGTGGATCACATCCAGCGGCACCCAATTTTCGCGGATTTTGCCTTCGTGGTGGAGGTAGAAATCCATCACCCGCATCTCCACCGGGCGGTTGGTGGGGCCGGAGCCGAAAACACCGCCGGTGCCAGTGTGGTTTGCAATGACGCTGGGCCATCCGCCGGTGACGGAATAGGGGCCATCACCTATTTGAATGTAGTGGCCGCCCCGGGGGTCACCGCCCTTGTCGATGATGGATTGCCCCCCCGTGCGACCGGGCCAGGTGAGGCGGAAGGGAAGTTGGTGAAAATCCACAAAACCGGCCAAGCCCCGCGTGGTGCCGATGCCGGCGGGGCCATACCACATCAGCTTTTCATGCCAGTGGTCCCGTTGGGGCATGGAAATGAGGCCCTCGCGGCCTCTCATTTCATGGTCATTATACGCGCCCAGCGTGCGGTGCATGGCGAGGGTTTGGGCGATGGAGGCAAGGCCCTGCTCCATATTTTGCTCTTTCAATACCAGCCCGTCGCCGGTTATAGGGCCGCGCCACAACCCTTCCGTGCCCCAGGAAGGGGGGAGCGGCCAAAATCCGGCTTGGCGGATGACATCGAGAATATCCCACAGGCAGTTGGACTGGACGATTTTGCCATCGCGCATTTCGTGGACTTCGCCGTAGCGGATGAGCACGGGTTGGCCGGTGGCAGGAATGTCCAGCCAGTCTTGTTTGAACGTGCCCATGAAGCCGCCCATACAGGCCACCTGGTCGCGCGTCTGGCCAAAGCGGTCCACATAGCGCCCGCCCACGATGATTTCGTCGCGCCGCTCCAGATCGGGAAAGGCGTTCAGCAGCGGGGCCCAGGCTGTCTCCGCCACAGCCTGGGTGCCGTTCATTTCGTTGAGAGGGTGGGGGCCGCGCCATTCAAAGCCTTCATGGCAGGCATCGTCCAAGGCTTTTGTGACGGACCCGCTGTCGCAGGCGGCGATGGCCGCCATGGCCTCCATGACGAAGCGTTTATTAGCCAGATTTTCTGTTTGGGGGATGGCGATTGCGCCGTTGGTGCTCATAAAAAACTCGTTTGCGGAAAAACCGCTTGGTCAGTGTGAAAAAAGCCCAATGGTCACAAGATACCGATTGGGCGTTGCATACGTATGCAAAAAATGTTTGCCTTGGCAAGCAAGCAGGTTCAGTGTTTGTTAATGGAGAAGGCACGGGCACACGGCCCGTGTTGGCCTAAAGACCGCCAGGGGGAGTGACCCATCAAAGCGCGGCTTAGTTGAACAGGGAGAAAACCATGAAATTTTACCTCAAATCCAGCCTGATGGCTGCCGGTCTGCTGGCCTCTACGGCCATGATGCCCGCCGCCTATGCCGATGGTCATGCCAAATGCGCTGTGGAAGCCGGTCGTGTTTCCATTGTGGGCAACGAATTCCCGGCAATTCAGACCGTGGCTGCCAACGCTAAAAAATGCGCCACGGACGGGCTGGAAGTGAAAGCCAACCTCACCGCCGACCACCAGAAAATCAACGTGGCAGGCATGACGGCCAATCCGGCCGAATACACCACCGCCATTGTGGCCAACTCTTCCATCGTGGCGCTGATCAACGAAGACGTGATCCGCCCGCTGGACGATCTGGTGGCCAAACACGGTAAAGACCTGAAAAAGACCCAGCTGATCACCATTGACGGCAAAGTGATGGCCGTGGCCTTCATGGCCAATGCCCAGCACCTGGTTTACCGCGCCGATATTTTGGAAAAAGCCGGTGTGGAAGTGCCCAAGACCTATGAGGACATGCTGGCCGGTGCCAAGAAGATCAAGGAAGCCGGTCTTCTCGAATATCCTCTGGGCGGCGCCTATAAGGCCGGTTGGAACCTGGCCCAGGAATTCAATAACATGTATATCGGCTATGGCGGGGAGTTCTTTAAGCCCGGCACGGCGGAAGTCTCCATCAACAACGAAGCCGGTGTGAAGGCTTTGAACATGATGAAGTCGCTGTCCGAATACATGAACCCCGACTTCCTGACCCACGATTCCAACGCCACCTCCGCCGAGTGGAAAGCTGGCAATGTGGCCATGATGAACATGTGGGGTTCCCGTGTGGGCCCGCTGCGTGAAACGGAAGGCTCTTCGGAGGCCGTGGCCAACAACACCAAGATCGACGCGCCGCTGACGGTTGGTGGTGGTTCCATCCCCGCAACCACCCTGTGGTGGGACGGCTGGACCGTGGCCAAGAACATTTCCGATGCGGATGCGGAAGCCACGTTTGTTTCCATGATGAAGGGTATCGACCCTGCCATCCTGGACGAAACAACCGGCCCGCAGGCTGTGTGGTTGATTGATGGCTACAAGCCCACCGAAGCCGCCACCGGCGTGTTCAAAGCCTCCACCATGGGCACCAAGCCCTACCCCATGAAGCCCTTCCAGGGCCTGCTGCACACGGCACTGGGTGCCGAAATTGCAGACTTCATGACCGGTAAAGAGTCCGCCGAGCAGGCTCTGGCCGATGTGGAAGCCGCTTACAACGCTGCGGCAAAGGAAAAAGGCTTCCTGAAATAATCGGGACGCAATTGGAGGGGAGGCTGGTGGCCTCCCCTTTTTTGTAAGACCTGTTTTTTGTTGTGCAGGCCCGCGAAAGAGCCATTGAAGGCCAAAGCATGAGCCTGCACACTAAAAGACAGTTAAGCTTGATAAAGGCACGGGCACAATAAGGCAGATGGAATAAAAAGACACATGGAAGTGTCTCCCTGCCTGTCTTGTTGCCTGCCTTGCGAAGTGTCTTTGGGGAATTTCTTGAGCGCGCTTGTCTTCAAAACGAAGACGCTCCCGGGCGCTCACCATAAAAAGGGGGGTCGGTGTCATGCGGCATCGCACATTTTTCTGGTTCTTTTTGCCCACCGCGCTGGCGATGCTCATTTTCCATGCGGCACCCATGGTTTCTATCGCCATCCAGTCCGTGTTCCTGCCCCATGAACAGGTGGTGGTGACGGTGGAAAGCTGTGGCCCCTTTGGCTGCACTGAAACGGTGACAGTGGATCAGGAGGCCACGAAGGCCCTGCGCGAGGCGGAGCCGCTGGGCCGTTTTGCCGGGTTGCAGGTCTATTTTGACCGGGGGCATCTGGCGATTGCCGAATTGGGTCAGGCCTGGGAAAACTCGGCCACTATGGGGGAATTTATCTCCACCATGGCCAACCTTCCCCTCTACCGGGCGCTGGCTTTCACTCTGACTTATACGTTCGTTGCCACGCCCCTGCTCATCATTTTGGGCTTCGCCATCGCCGTTGCGGTGAACAATCTGGGGCCCATGATGAAGGGGCCGGTGATCTTCTTCTCGCTCCTGCCGTTCGTGGTCACGCCCTTGATCGGCTCGCTCATTCTTTTCTGGATGGTGGATGCGCGGGGCATATTGGGCAGTTTCATACAATGGGTGGCGGGGGACCCGACGCTGTCCCTGAAAGCGTCCACGTCGCTGACCTGGATCATGATCATCATATACGGCATCTGGAATTCCGCGCCCTTTGCCTTTGTGGTGTTTTATGCCGGTTTGCAGACCTTGCCGCAGGATACGCTGGAATCCGCCATGATTGACGGGGCCACCCGCTGGCAGCGCATCCGCTATGTGGTGGTGCCGCACATCATGCCGCTGGTGACATTTGTGGCGCTCATTCAGTTGATGGATAATTTCCGCGTGTTTGAACCCATTGTGGGCTTCTCGGCGGAGGCTCACGCCACGTCCCTGTCGTGGATTATCTTCAACGATCTGGGGGGCGAGACCCGGCAATTGTCGTCCGCCGCCGCAAACTCGGTGCTGACCATTATTGGCGTCGCCATCCTGCTCTCGCCGGTGCTTGTGCGCACCTGGCGCGACTTCAACGCAAAAACGTAAGGGAGGGTTGAGCCATGGCTTCTTCAACCGTTGAAAACCGGTCCTTTGCCCTGCGCTACGGCTCCATGGCCTTTGTGGTCATTTGGCTGATCATCGCGGCGTTCCCTTTCTTTTGGACCCTGTGGGGCTCCTTCAAGGTGGAGTTGGATTTCTTTTCCATCGCTGACTGGACGGACGCGCTCACCGGCCCGCGCACGGAGGCGGTTCATGGCTCGCCCTTCACCTCCGCCGGCTATGAAGGGGCGTGGCTCCAGGAAGAATTCTGGCGGGCGGTCATCAATACGTCGTTGGTGTGTCTGTTTGTGGTGTGCGTCTCGCTCACCATCGGCACGCTGGGGGGCTATGCCCTCTCCCGTTCGGGCTTTCGCTACACGTTCTGGCTGCTGATTATCGCGCTCATCTTCCGCGCCGTGCCGCCCATCACGCTGGTGGCCGGTTATCTGTTGCCGTTTTTTGAATTTAATCTATGGGGGCACCTGTCCACCGCGGCCATCGTGCTGGTGGCGCTCAATCAGCCGTTCACGTTGTGGATGCTGCACTCGTTCTTCCAAAAAATTCCCAAGGATTTGGATGAATCCGCCAAGGTGGATGGTTGCACGCAGTTTCAGGCTTTCCGCCACGTTATCATACCGGTCATGTGGCCCGGGGTGATTACCACGGGGCTGTTTTCCTTCCTGTTGGCCTATAACGACTTTGCGGTGACGGCCATGCTGTTGGCCAAGGAGAACCAGACCATGGTTCCCAAAATCGCTTCCTTCCTGGGCACCACGCAGACGGAGGGCAATGTGATGTTTGCTGTTGCAGCCTCCGTGTCGGCGGTGATCCCCCTCTTCATTCTTGTCATGTTCTTCCAGCGCCAGATCGTCTCCGGTCTCACCGCTGGTGCGGTTAAGGGTTAAATTCGATGGCTGGTATCAAACTCAAGGGCGTCACCAAGCGCTGGGGCGATTTCGTGGGCGTGCAACAGTTCGATCTGGACATTGCTGACCGGGAATTTCTGGTGCTGCTGGGCCCCTCCGGCTGCGGCAAGACCACCACCATGCGCATGGTGGCCGGTTTGGAAACGGCGACTGAAGGTGAAATTTGGATTGGCGATCGTATCGTCAACAATCTGGAGCCCAAGGATCGGGACATCGCCATGGTGTTCCAATCCTATGGCCTCTACCCCAATATGACCGTGTGGGAGAACATCCGCTTCCCGCTGAAAGTGCGCAAGGTGGACCCGTCTACCCACGAAGCCCGGGTGCAGCGGGCCGTGGATATGGTGGAATTGAACGACTTCACCCACCGCCGCCCGGCGGAACTCTCCGGCGGTCAGCGCCAGCGGGTGGCCTTGGCCCGCGCCATTGTGCGCGAACCCACCGTGTTCCTGATGGATGAACCACTTTCCAATCTGGACGCCAAATTGCGCGTTTCTACCCGGGCGCAGATCAAGAATTTGCAGCACGAATTGGCCACCACCACCATCTACGTGACCCACGACCAGATCGAGGCCATGACACTGGCCGACCGGGTGGTGGTTATGAATGCCGGGGTCGTGCAACAGGTGGGCACGCCTGTTGAAATCTACGACAAGCCTGCCAATACATTCGTGGCGGCCTTTATCGGTTCCCCCGCCATGAACCTGTTGGAAGGCCAGTTGAGCGACGGTGTTTTCACGGGCGACAATGTGGAAATTCCCGGCCTCACCAAAAGTCACAACGGCCCCGTGACATTGGGCTACCGCGCCGAAGACGCCGAAATCGTCTCCGAAGGCGGCGAGATCAAGGCCCCCGTCTATTCCATGGAGCTTCTAGGCGAAGCGACCATGGTGACCATGAAGGCGGGGGGCACGCTGGTTTCCGTGAAGGCGGGTAAGGAATACCGCGCCAATATCGGCGATACGGTGAACGCCAAAGTGGGCGCGGATATCTGCCACCTGTTTGATGCCAAGACCGGAGAGCGGGTGGGCGACTAGCTCTTCTTAACACCATGGGCATTGTGGAAAACAAGCAGACCTATTGCCGTTTTCTGGAGGCTTTCAAACATCCCCAAGCGGGCGCGTTCCATGATGCGGCGGCGTCCTTCTTTGCTGCCGATGCGTCGATCAACATCGTGCACCCCTTCAACGAAGTGGTGGGCGCAGGGGGATTTCGCCACGACTATCTGGATGTCCTTTTAGGCAGTTTCGACCGACTGTATCGGCGCGACTATATCGTCATGGGCGGCGCCTATGGTGATGGGGAGTGGGTCAGTTCCACCGGCTATTGGGTGGGACAGTTCAACCGCCCGTTCCTTGGAATACAGCCCAGCCACGCCCTGGCCTATCTGCGTGTGGGTGAATTTCACCGCATGGAGAAGGGTTGCGCGGTGGAAAGCTATATCTTTCTGGATATTCCCGAATTGATGATAGCGGTGGGCCAATGGCCCGACCTGAAAAGCCCGGCGGTGGAGGTGGGCTATCAAGGTTATCTCCCCGGCCCCGCCACGCAGGATGGGTTGTTGTTTGGCGAGCAGGACGCGGAGGAGAGCGCGGTTTCACTGAAAATGGTGGAGGACATGCTGCTGGGGCTGGCCACACCCGATGAAGCCTGGCGCCCCTATTGGCACGAAAACATGATGTGGTATGGCCCCGCGGCCTTTGGCTCGTTCGTGGGCATTGAGAGTTTCCACGCCTTTCAGGTGCCGTTTGAGCAGACCTTTTCTCACTGGCATGGGGGGTCCAAACCCGGTGGTGAGACCAAACATTTCACCCGCCATGGCGATGGGCGTTATGTTTGCTCCGGCGGCTGGCCTTCGTTGAATGCGCACCAGATTAAACCGTTCTTGAGCCAGCCCGCCGCGGACAAAACGCTTTACATGCGCGTGTGCGATTGGTGGCGGCGGGAAGGGGACCTGCTGGTGGAAAACTGGGTTTTTGTGGATGTACCCCACGTGCTTTTGCAGATGGACTACGATCTTTTTGCCCAGTTGGATTCTCCCGCATCCCAGAAGGAATAAAACGTAAAAAGGAGCGTTTCAGGCCCGTAACGTGCTGTTCGATGCGCAGTTTTTCGAAGGCCGCTCAAGCCCGTCAAATATCCCGGTTTTCATCCAGTATCTGCCGCAGCCGCGTCAGAGCTGGCAGGATTTCGACCAGTTCTTGCTGGTCCAACAGCATGGTCAATTTCTGAACGCCCGGCGCCAGCGAGGCCACGGCCTGTTGCAGGAATGCCCGGCCCTCAGGGGTGATTTTCACGATTTTTGAGCGGCCATCCTTGGGGTTGGGGGTCAGCACCACAAAGCCCCGTTTTTCCAGCACTTGCAGGGAGTGAGTCATGGTGCCCTTGGTCACCTGAAAGGCATCGGCCAGCATGACGGGGGTTTCGTCAAAATCCCGCTTGGACAGGTGGTTGAGGATGGAGAAGTGGGAGACGTGGATGCCGTCGGGCAGGCGTTTTTGAAACAGGGCCGTGGAAAGCTGGTTGATAATGCCGATTTCGTTGAAGACGGCAAAAACCAGCGGCGGTTGCCCGCCGCCCGTTTTGCTGTTTTGGTCAGTCTGATCGGTCAAACAGGTATCCGCTAAACAAGCCGTGTCTCCATGGGCCAGCGGGGGCTGGGGGCCACCGGGGCAGCATAGCCGATGCGGCCCAGCATTTGCACGGTCTCACCGGGCTTTGCCAACAATTCATGGACCTGTTTGTAGAGCATTGCCATTTCCGGATATTCCTGAAGGCACTGGCTGTGGGGGTTGAAGGCGATGCCGTCGCGGGTGCAGGCCAGGTGAAAGCGCAGCCAGTCCCGCCCCGCCGCAATCTGGCTTTCGCGGCTATTGTCTGGCGTGGTGATCCATACATGGCCCATGGCAGAGCGGAGCGGGTCCAAAATAGCGGGCACGGATTGTTGAAATTGCATGGAGTTGGGGTCTGCCAGTGACTCCCGGTCCAACTGTCCTGCCAAGGCCAGCGCTTCGAAGAACGGGCCGGAAAAGTCGATCCCGTCGGGGTTGGCGTTCACCTCTTTATACCCGATGCGGAAGAGATCGACGCTTTCCTTGTGGGTGCGGGGGGTGGAAAATTCGATGGTAGAGGCAGCCTCAGTCAGTTTGCGCAGTCGTTCGATGGAGGCCGTTTCGACGGAACCGCCCATTTGCGTGCTGCGGGAAGCGGGGAGCAATTTGGCAAGGGCGTCCGGTGCCACAGGGCGGGCCGTGTCATAGGGCTCCTTATTGGTGCGTCGGTCCATGACGTGGGCAAAAAGCGGGTCCGGCTGGATGGTGGGGTCTTTGACGAAGCGAATGCGGGCAACGGGGCGCTTGTCCAGTATCTGCGCGTCGCTGCCGTCTGGAAAAAGCGTGGTGTCCAGCCGGTAACCGCCTTGCGCTGCCGCCATGGTGAGCAGTTCCAAAAAACACCCCAGACCGATGGTGATCTGCCGGTTCTGCGGGTCCGTATGGGGCAGAAGGCGGGTGGTGTCGGCGTAGAGCACGGCCATATCCGGCTCTGCCAGATCCACCAGCCAGGGCTGACGATTGTGGGGGTTGGGGGCGAGGATGGCATAGGACAGGGCCTGTTTACGCGGGTCTTCATAGCCCGCCCCGGCCAAAGTCCACGGCTTGAGCGCAGCATTCGGCGTGCGGGTGACGCGGTAGCCCACGCCCCCGGCCGCCAGAATGATACCCCCGCCTAAAATGCCCAAAAATGCTCTGCGCTTCATGTTGCTCTCCACTAGTTTTACATCAAACTATATGGTTTGATATCTAACTAAATAGCCCTTGTCAACTGCCTCGCTTGTGTTCGCTGCGTGCCACCGATAGGCAAGGCAAAACGGATAAAAATGGAGTGTCCCATGGCCGGTGCCCGCCCTGAACAGGCTGTTCTCACCAAGCACAATGATCTCACCAAAACCGAGGCCACCCGCGCGGTGATCGAATCCATGGTGGATGGTCTCAACGACCATCGCATCGCCGACATCGGGGAGTTTTTTGCCGAAGACTTCCGCTGGATGGGTAATGCGGGCTGCGGCTTTAAGGAGGGTCTGCGGGAATTTCAGGAAGCGTGGCAAAAGCCCTTTCAGGCGGCGTTTAGCGACAAGGTGTGCATTGATGAAGCGCGCCTTTACGAGGGCGAATGGGCGGCGGCCTTCGGGCGGCAGGAGGCGATCCATTCCGGCCCTTTTATGGGCATTGCGCCCACGGGCAAAAAGGTCGTGATCCGTTACATGGATTTTTGGCGTGTGGTGGACGGCATAATCGTGGACAATTGGGTGATGGTGGATTTCCCCTCCATCATGGCGCAATTGGGCAAGGATGCCTTTGACGGCCACGGCTGGGAGACGCTCACCGACAACCCCAAACGGGATTTTCGGCCGGACCAGCTTCCTTGGCGTAAATAAGTAGTAAATTCATATACTTAATCCAAAAATCTCATTTTTGAGAAAGCCTTTGCATACGTATGCAAAAGCGCTTAATCTGAGGGTCAGAAAGCCGTTTTCCGGCCAAATTCGGGGAGAGCAACGCCATGATCCGCCATTTGAAAACCGCCCGCAGCGAGGCAGACCGCGCCGATGACGACGCCAAGGTGCGCCACACCGTTGAGGGCATTTTGAAGGACATTGAAACGCGCGGCGATGCGGCCGTGCGAGAATTGTCGCAGAAGTTTGACAATTATTCCCCTGAACAATTTCGCCTGTCGGATAGCGAAATTGAAGCGGCCATGAACAAAGTGTCCGCTCAGGACATGGCGGACATCAAGTTTGCGCAGGACCAGATTCGCGCCTTTGCGAAGGTTCAGCGTGCCTCCATGACGGATGTGGAGGTGGAGACCATCCCCGGCGTCATTCTGGGTCACAAAAACATCCCCGTGCAGTCCGTGGGTTGCTATGTGCCGGGGGGGAAATTTCCCATGGTGGCCTCGGCCCACATGTCTGTGCTGACCGCCTCCGTGGCTGGTGTGCCGCGCATTGTGGCTTCCGCCCCGCCCCAAAACGGGGAGCCCCACCCGGCTATCGTGGCGGCCATGAAATTGGGCGGTGCCCACGAAATTTACGTCATGGGCGGCATTCAGGCCGTGGGCTCCATGGCGTTGGGTACGCAAACCATCGAGCCGTGCCACATGATTGTGGGCCCCGGAAACGCCTTTGTGGCGGAGGCCAAGCGGCAATTGTTTGGCCGCGTGGGCATTGATCTGTTTGCGGGTCCCACGGAAACCATGGTCATTGCTGATGACACGGTGGACGCGGAAATGTGCGCCACGGACCTGCTGGGTCAGGCGGAACATGGCTACAACTCACCCTGCGTGCTGCTCACCAATTCGGAGAAATTGGCCAAGGATACCTTGGCGGAGATCGAGCGCATTCTTGCGATCCTGCCTACATCGGAAACCGCCCGCACGTCGTGGGAGGAATATGGCGAGGTGATCGTTTGCGATACCTATGATGAAATGCTGGAAGTGGCCGACGACATTGCCTCCGAGCATGTGCAAGTGATGACGGATCGGGATGACTGGTTCCTGGAAAACATGACCTGCTATGGCGCGCTTTTCCTCGGCCCCCGCACCAATGTGGCCAATGGCGACAAGGTTATCGGCACCAACCACACCCTGCCCACTAAAAAGGCTGGGCGCTATACCGGTGGCCTGTGGGTGGGCAAATTCCTCAAAACCCATTCCTACCAGAAAGTGCTCACCGATGAGGCCGCCACCACGGTGGGTGAATACGGCTCTCGCCTTTGCATGTTGGAGGGCTTTGTGGGTCATGCCGAGCAATGCAATGTGCGCGTGCGCCGCTATGGGGGCCGCAATGTGCCCTATGGCGCCCCCGCTGAGCCGCTGCCGGACGCTGCGGAGTAAACATGTCCGTTGACGACCCCGAGGTGGATTGGGCGCGGGAGGTTCTCGCGCCCCTGTCGGCCAAGCTCTACGACTTCTTGCCCAATGAAGCGAAAGGGCTGATAGAGCAGGTCTTTGCGCCCGACGCCCTGCTGCGCCTCTGCCACCCACTGACGGTGGGTAATGACGGAGAGGCCGAGGGCGGTGCTGGTTATTGGGAGCGCGCCCTGGGGCCCTTGGCCTTTGCCATGCCTAATGTGGAGCGGCGTCCCTTCATCGCCATGGCCGGGCGCACGGATCGGGGCGATGTGTGGGTGGGTCACGGAGGCACCTATGTGGGCACGTTCTCCAATGCCTTTCTCGACATCCCGCCCACCGACCACTTGGCCCAT
Organism: Pseudomonadota bacterium; assembly: GCA_038525315.1. Classification (GTDB taxonomy): domain Bacteria; phylum Pseudomonadota; class Alphaproteobacteria; order Rhizobiales; family Rhizobiaceae; genus Pseudahrensia. Next base: position 103,296 of record JBCBHU010000008.1, on the reverse strand, counting down.
ATGCGGTTTCACGAGTTTTTCCGCGTGGTGGAGGGGTGCGTCGTCGAAGTGCAGATGATTTGGGACTTGCCCGAATTGATGCGTCAGTCGGGCGTCTGGCCCCTGTCCCCATCTCTGGGGCGGGAGTGGTGTGTGCCCGGGCCGGCGACGCAGGACGGTTTGCAGCGTGGTCCCCATGATCCTGCCGCCGCAAAAAAATCAAGCCGGCGCATTGTGGCCATGTTGGAAGCCATGATCCGTCATCCCAGCCAGGGCGGGCCGGAAGTGATGGAGATGGACAGTTTCTGGCATCCCCACATGACTTGGTATGGCCCCTCCGGCATCGGCACGGGGCGGGGCATTGCGGGGTTTCGCCAATGGCACCAAATCCCGTTCCTTTCGGCCATGCCGGACCGGGGGCAGTATCCTGAACGCATCCAACACCATTTCTTCGGCGAGCAGAATTATGTGGCCGTCACGGGCTGGCCCAATATGGCACAAACCATCACAGACGATGGCTGGTTGGGCATCGCCCCTGCCGGGCAAGAGGTTACTCTGCGGTCGCTGGATTTCTGGCGGCTTCAGGGCGACATGATCCGCGAAAACTGGGTGCTGGTGGACCTGCTCGATCTTTACCACCAGATCGGTGTGGACGTTCTCGCGCGCATGAAGCAGTTGGCCGGGGGGCGTAGCTAATGGCCACCACGCGCAAAGCGGGCAGCTATACCGGGCTGGAAGAGCTGGGCCGGGTGCGCCTGTCGCGCCATTTCTACATGCGCAATTTTCTTTATTCCGAAATCGCCAATTTCCATGGCCTGCAAAATATGCCCGATGATCCAGCGCTGGCCATAGAGGCTGGGCGGGGCCTGTGCGGCACGTTGTTGGATCCGTTGGTGGAAACCTTCGGCCCCATCGAAATCCGCTCCGCTTTCCGGTCAGTGGATTTGAACCATTTTGGCGCTACGGTGGCGCGCCCACAAAAATGCGCGGCCAACGATAAAAACTACGCCGGCCATATCTGGGATCGACGGGATGCCAAGGGGCACAAGGGGGCCACAGTTTCCATCACCATCGCTTGGTTTGCCGACCAATATAATGGGGGTCGCGACTGGCGCGATTTGGCGTGGTGGGTGCACGACCATCTTCCCCATGCGGGCCTGCAATTCTTCCCCATCAATGCGGCCTTTAACATCACGTGGCACGAGGCGCGGGGGAAGAGCATTTATTCCTTTATCAAACCCAAGGGCAAATTGCTGGGGCTGGGGGACGAGCCTGTGGAAGACAAGGTCACCCGTGCCAAACGCTACGGGGATTTTCCACCGTTTCGGGGTATCCAATACCCCACCACACAACATAGCTGGCAGTGCCCATCATGACCACCCTTCCAAAAACTCCTTCCTTCCGCCTGGACGGCAAACGCGCGTTGGTGACCGGCGCTTCCAGCGGCATCGGCCTTGGCGGGGCCATGGCGCTGGCGGAAGCCGGTGCCCATGTGGTCATGGCCGCGCGGGGCAAGGAAAAGCTGGATGCTGCCGTGGCGGCGGTGAACGAGGCGGGGTTCGATGCCTCCGCGCTGGTATTGGACGTGGGTGATCTGGACGGCGTGCAGGAAGCCGTGGCCGAACACGGGCCCTTCGACATTCTCTTCAACAATGCCGGCACCAATGACCCCACGCCCTATGTAGACGTGACGGTGGACAATTTTGACATGATCACGGATTTGAACCTGAAGGCCGCTTTCTTCATGGCCCAGGCCGTGGCCAAGGGTTTGATTGCGGCGGGCAAGGGTGGGTCCATCATCCACACGTCCAGCCAGATGGGCCATGTGGGGGGCATTGACCGCTCCGTCTATTGCGGCACCAAATTTGGCATTGAAGGGGTGACGAAAGCCTCCGCCATCGAGCTTGCGCCCCATGGCATTCGCGTCAACACCATCTGCCCCACCTTCATCCGCACGCCCATGACCCAATCCACCTTTGAAAACCCCGAGCGGGTGGCGTGGCTGGAAGACAAGATTAAGCTGGGCCGCGTGGGCGAAATTGAAGACATTATGGGGGCGGTGCTGTTTCTGGCCTCCGATGCGTCTGCGCTGGTCACCGGCACGTCGCTGCTGATTGATGGGGGTTGGACCGCAGATTAATGGCTATCCCCGGTTTCGACCCCCGCTGGAAGGACGTGCCCGATTATATCCACGGCATCACCGAGGATATTTGGGAAGAGCGCAATATCCACGGGCTGGAGCACTATTATGCTGACGATATCATCGTGCGTTCCCCCGCCTCCGTGGTGCAGGGCAACAAGGGGGTGATTGCCGCCACGCTGGCCACGCTTGCCGAGTGGCCGGATCGGGAACTGCCGGGGGAAGACGTGATTTGGTGCGGCAATGCCGAAGACGGCACGCTGTTCTCCTCCCACCGCCTCATCTGCTCCGCCACGCACACACATCCCGGTGCCTATGGCGCGCCCACGGGGGCCAAACTGCGCTACCGGATTCTGGCAGACTGTGCCATCCGCGATAATCAGGTCTATGACGAATGGTTGGTGCGGGATCAGGGCGCGGTGGTGCGCCAGATGGGGCTGGACCCGCTGGCCTTTGCCCGGGACCAGATTGCCCGGGAAGGGGGTAAGGAAAATTGTGTCCAGCCGCTCACCCCTACCAATGACAAACCGCCCCATTACAGTGGGTTTGGCAACACGACGGAGACGGGCAGCCATTATGCGGACATGACCCGCCGTATCATGGGGGCGGAGGTCTCGGTCATTAACAAGCATTATGACCGGGCGGCACAGTTGGAATATCCCGGCGGAGTGTCGTCCATCGGCCCTAAGGGGGCGGGAGAGTTTTGGATTGGCCTGCGGGCTTCCTTCCCCAATGCGGAATTCAAGATCGACCACATGGTGGGCAATGAAGAAGAAGGCCGCCCCAATCGCGCCGCTTTGCGCTGGTCTTTGCACGGCAAGCATGAGGGCTGGGGCACGTTTGGCACGCCGTCCCAGGCGGATGTTTACATATTGGGCATTTCCCATGCCGAGTTCGGCCCCCGGGGCCTGCACCGGGAATATGTGTTGTTTGATGAAGTGGCGATCTGGAAACAGATCGTGCTGCAAAAAGGGTAAGCGGTATGGAAGAGGGCGAAAAGTTCGAGGGCTTCTCCCAGCGGTGGAAGGATTTTCCCGATTACATTTTGGGCATCACCCATGAAATTTGGGAGGGCCGGGGCCTTTCCACGCTGAACCATTATTACGCCGATGATGTCGTCATGCGTTTCCCCGACGGGCTGTTGCGGGGCAACCAAACCGTCATCAACGGCACCATGGCCACGATTGTGGAATTTCCCGACCGGCAGCTTTTGGGCGAAGACGTTATTTGGTCAGGCGATGGCAAGGGTAGCTATCTGTCCTCCCACCGCATCATTACTACCGGCACCCATTTGGTGGACGGGGTGTTTGGCCAGGCCACGGGCAAGAAATTTCGCATTCGGGTCATCGCCGACTGTGCCGCCAAGAATGACACGATCTATGATGAATGGCTCATCCGCGACTATGGCGGCATGGTGCGCCAGCTTGGCTTTGAGCCGCAGGATTTTGCCCGCCGCCTGATCGAAGCGGAAGGCGGGTTGGAGAAATGCCGCAAGCCCTTCCACCCGTCCCACGATGTGGACGGGGGCTATCACGGCACGGGCAATAAGAACGAGTGGGGCGAGCGCTACGCCAATATTCTCACCCGCATCATGGACAAGGATTTTGATCTGATCGCGCGGGATTATGACCGGGCCTGTATCGCAGAATTTCCGGGCAGCCGCACGGTGGTTTCCCACACGGATATTGACGCTTTCTGGATCGGTCTGCGTTCGTCTTTTCCGTCGGCCAAGTTTGAAATTCACCACCAGATCGGGCGGCAAGACCCCATGATGCCGCCCCGCGCCGCCATCCGCTGGAGCCTGACCGGCAAACATGACGGCTGGGGCACCTATGGGCGGCCCACCGGTGCGGAAGTGCACATTATGGGCCTCACCCATGCCGAGTTCGGTCCGTTTGGCGCGCCGGGCGGCACCGTGCGGCGGGAATATGTGTTGCTGGACGAGGTGAGCATCTGGAAACAGATCCACATGCACACGGGAGCGGCGGCATGAAAAGTTTTGCCGACTTAATGTTCACCGACGCCGTGGCGGCCTATCAAAAAGAGGTGGGCCGTTATGAGCGAGAGATGCATGTCTATCGCAATCGCTTTACGGGCGATTTGAGTGAGGATGCCATCGCGTTCATCGAAAGCCGCACGTCCTTTTACATGGCCACCCATAATGGCGATGGCTGGCCCTATGTGCAGCACCGTGGGGGGCCCGCCTGTTTTTTGAAGGTGCTTGGGCCGACCCAACTGGGCTTTGCCGATTATGCAGGCAACAAGCAATTCGTCACCCGGGGCAATCTGGATGATGATAACCGCGTTTCCCTTTTCTTGATGGACTATCCAAGACGGGCCCGTTTGAAACTGCTGGGCCATGGGCGGATGCAAAATGCTGATGTGGACCCGGCCTTGACCGATACACTTCGCCAGACCAACGGGCCTGAGCCGGAACGGGTGGTGGTCATTGATGTTGCGGCTATGGATTGGAATTGCCCCAAATATATAGAGCCCCGTTTCACCGAAGCGGAAATCGAAGCCATGGTCGGCCCCAAAATTGCGGAACTGAGCCAACGCAACGCCGCGCTGGAGGCTGAACTGGCCTCGCTGAAAAATACAAATGATGGGGAATAGCTATCCCATGGCGCGGGGCGACGATATTTTTGCCAAGGCGGAGCGGCTGATGGGCATGGACGATGCCGTTTGGCGGCGTCATGCCAATCCGTGGAGCGGGTTGACCCGTTTTACCATCCTGCCGCTTTTTGCCGTGGCGGTATGGAGCCGCCAATGGCTGGGTTGGGGGGCGCTGGTGCCGGTCGTTCTGGTGATCGCCTGGACGTGGTTCAACCCCCGCGCCTTCCCGCCGCCATCGGACTATGGCCATTGGGTCAGCCGCGCCGTCTTGGGCGAACGCATCTATCTGGAACGGGCCAACCGCGCCCTGGATCCCGCCCATCTGCGGGCCGCGCGGACTTTGACCGGCCTTTCAGCCACCGGCCTCGCGCCCTTTGTCTATGGCCTGTGGGTCTATGATTTGGCGACAACAGTGTTGGGCATCGTGCTCATGGCCGGCGCCAAGGCGTGGTTTTGCGACCGCATGGTGTGGCTGCACGTGGATGAAACAAAAATTCCGTTGGGCGCAGCCATGCCCCAACCGACATGGGAGCAAAAGAAATGACACCTGAACAAATGGAACAGCGCATCGTGCGCTATGGCGATTTGATGCCGTGCAAGACGGCGTTTATCGATGCCCACACGCCGGGCAGCGACCAGAAAGAAAATTTCACCATTATTGGCGGCGGCGTCTCGGAAAGTGCCGACCAGCATGTGCACATTAAGGATACGCCCGGGTTCAATATCGGCGCTGCGGGCCAGCCGCCCAAGTGCCGCAATTCCCTCCACTCCCATCGCACGGCGGAAGTGTTTTACGTCCACAAGGGGCGCTGGCGGTTTTTCTGGGGTCGCTACGGCAAGGCCGGGGAAGTGGTGCTGGAAGAGGGGGATATTTTCAACATCCCCACGGGCATTTTCCGTGGGTTTGAAAATATTGGCACGGATTATGGGATGATTATGGCCATCCTTGGCGGCGACGATGCCGGGGGCGGTGTGGTGTGGGCACCGCAGGTGATTGAGGATGCGCAGGCCCATGGTTTGGTGCTGGCGGAGACGGGTAAACTGTATGACACCAAGAAAGGCGAGAGCCTGCCGGAAGGCGTCAAACCCATGGCGCTGCTTACCGATGAAGAACTCAAAGCCTTTCCCGAAACACCCATTGGCGACGTGGTGCCCCACCATATCGGCCGCTATCACGACATGATGGCGCTGGCCGAGGGAAAGCCCGCCAAGGTCATCGGTGTCGACGGTTTGATTAAAGATCGCCCCGGTTTTGAGGTGGAGTTTCTCAACCGTACATCGGTGGGCGCGGGTATGCACAAGAGCGACCGGCACCATGTTTTGATGATCCATGAGGGCCATTGGAAGCTCACCTGGCAGGGCGCAGAGGCAACGCTGGCCCCCGGCGATACCTGCGCCATCCCGCCCGGTTTGGAACACGGGCTTGCGCCCTCCATGACCGGCACGTGCAGCGCGTTCCGCGTCATCAACACGGATGATGGGGCAGGGCCGACGGCCACCGATTTGCACTGACGGTAGCCGTTCACAATCATTGAAATTTGAAAACGGGCCGGTAAACTCCGGCCACCGGCGCGGCGCTTTCGTGGGCCACGTCGGGCGTTGGAGGAGGAATTATGACTGCCATCAAAACATCCCATGTGGGGTCGCTGCCCCGCACCCAAAAAGTCGTGGACTTCATTTTTGCCCGCGAGAAGGGCGAGGCCTACGATCAGGCGGCCTTTGATGCGGCCATGACGGAAGCGGTGGATGAAACCGTGCGGCGGCAGGTGGAGGCGGGTATCGACATCGTCTCCGATGGGGAAACCTCCAAAATTTCCTACGCCACCTATGTGAAAGACCGCTACACGGGCTTTTCCGGCGACAGTGAGCGCAACGCGCCCGCCGATTTGAAAATGTTCCCCTCCTTCCTGAAGCGGCAGGCCGATGGTGGCGGCACCCCCACCTACGCCCGTCCCCAATGCACGGGGGAGGTAAAGTCCAAGGGGCAGGATGAACTCAAAAAGGACATCGCCAATTTGAAAGGGGCCATGGAGAAGCACGGGGTGAATGAAGGGTTTATGAACTCCGCCTCTCCGGGCGTCATTTCGTTGTTTTTGCAAAACGTCTTCTACAGCACGCGGGAGGAATATCTTGCCGCGCTGGCGGATGCCATGCGGGCGGAATATGAGACTATCGTGGAGGCCGGACTTTACCTGCAATTGGATTGCCCCGATCTGGCCCTCTCCCGCCACATGCTTTTTGCCGATAAGTCGGATGAGGAATTTCTGGCCATCGCCAACATGCATGTGGAAGCACTGAACGGGGCACTGGCCAATATTCCGGCGGACCGGGTGCGGGTGCATATCTGCTGGGGCAATTATGAAGGCCCCCATTGCTGCGACATTGACATGGAGAAAGTGTTTTCAACCCTCATGGCGGTAGACGCGGACCAGCTTTTGTTCGAGACGTCCAACCCCCGCCATGCCCATGAATGGACGGTGTTTCGCGACCGCAAGAGTGAGATACCTGACAGCAAGGTCCTAATGCCCGGCGTGGTGGATACGACCACGAATTTCATTGAGCACCCGGAAGTGGTGGCCCAGCGCGTGCGACGGTTTGCCGATATCGTGGGCGCGGACCGCGTGGTGGCCGGCTCCGATTGCGGCTTTGGCACGTTTGCGGGCTATGGGTCTGTGGATCCGGAAATTGCCTATGCAAAACTTGCCTCCCTCGCCGAAGGCACGGCGCTGGCCGCTGGCCGCCTCTAGCCCGCAAATCCGGTAGAAGGCGCAGCAGGGCGACGTGGCGAAGAACGGGTCGGACTTTGACGGCATTGTGCTCATCCCCGGCATGATGAGCGATGGGCGGGCTTTTGCGCCGCAAATCGCGTCCCTGGAGCAAATTCATGCCGTGCAGGTGGTGGTGTGCGATCGGGATGACAGCATTGCGGCGGCGGCGGAGCGGGCGCTCAACACCATGCCCTTTGCCCGGGCCGCCGTGGTGGGCCATTCCATGGGCGGCATGGTGGCCATGGAGATGTTGCGCCAACAACCGGGCCGTATCAGCCGCCTGGCGCTGTTGGACACCAACCACTTGGCGGAAAGCGAGGAGCGGGCCACATGGCGGCGGGCACAAATGGCCCGTGTGGGACAGGGTAAACTGAAACAGGTGGTGCGGGAGGAATTGCTGCCCGCCTATCTCACCAGCCAAAATCAGGAGGGAGAGATTGCCGAGACCGTCTGCGCCATGGCCCTCAGTTTCGGGCCGGAGGTTTTTGCCCGCCAGGCCAAGGCCGTGTTGAGCCGCCGCGACGCCACCCTCACCCTGCGGGCCTATGAGGGGCTTGCGCTTATTCTATGCGGTGACGCGGATCAGGTCTGTCCCTCCCAACGCCACCGCGCCATGGCACGGCTGGCCGAGCGCAGCGAGTTGGTGATGGTGCCGGGGGCAGCCCATTTCCCTATGCTGGAAAACCCGGAAGCGGTGACATCGGCGCTGGAGTGGTGGCTGCGGGCCGGTTGATGGCGCTTTCGTTTCTTTTATAGGTGCAAAATTATGCGGCCTAGCGGGTCAGAAAGTGCCGTCATAGGCCCGGCGGCCAATCCGGCATGCAAGGACCGTAAACGTGGTGCGGGACAAGGCCTCCGTGGCGGCGCGTTCTAGCGTTTGCGCATCATCTACCCACTCTCCGTGCCCGCCCATGGCTTGGGCGATGGCGGGGAAGTCGGAGCCGGAAAAGTCCACGCCCACATTGGGCCGCTGGCTGCCCCGTTGTTTGAGTTCGATCAGGGCGAGGGATTCATCCACTAAAACGCAAATGATCACCGGCTGGCCCATGTCGCGCAGTGTTGCCAATTCGCCCAGGCCCATTTCCAGCCCCGCATCGCCCACAAAGGCGCAGACCGGCGTTTGGGGACTGGCGATCTTGTAGCCCGCCGCCAGCGGCACGGCGCAGGCCATGGTGCAAAGGGCTGTGGATTGCAGGAAGCGGTGGGGAAGGGTGCTTTCCCACATTTGTGTCACCAAAATGCGGTGGGCGCCGCTATCGGCGGTGATGACCACATCGTGGGGCAGGCAGGTGTTCAAGGTCGAAAACACCTGACCCGGGCCCCATTCCGCCGGGGTTTTGAACATTTCCTTGAGGGTGGCGCGGGCTGCGGCAGGTTCGCCGCCGGGCCAGCGGTCGCGCTTGCCCATGGCTGCATCCAGCTGGTCCAGCGTGGCATCCACCCGGCCCCGCAGGGTCATGGTGGTGTGGTGCATGCCGTGGTCGCGCAGGGTGGGCGTAATGTCGATGACATGGGCGTCGTCGGCAAAGATGTTGCGCCAGCCCACGCGCATCTCGATGGGGTCATAGCCCGCCAGCACCACGCAATCCGATTGGGCGATGAGCGGCAGCACGATTTTGTCGGAGCGGGGGGAGAGGCCGTGGCCGGACAGGGCCATGGGCAGGCGTTCGTCCACTAGGCCCTTGGCCTTGTAGGTGGTGAGGACGGGAATGCCGTGGTCTTCGCAAAAGCGCGTAAGGGCTTGGCTGGCATTATCGGTGACGGCATCGACACCGGCGATGACGAGGGGCCGTTCGGCGCTGTTGAGCGCTTCCAGCGCCTGCGCCATTTCCGGTCCCGGCTGCTGCATGGTGGGGTTGGGCAGGGGTTGGAGATCGCGCAGCACTTCTTGCGTCTCGCCTTCGGCAACGCCGATGGGCACGTCGATGTGGACGGGGCCGGGCTGGCCCTCAAAGGCGATGGCCAGCGCCTTTTCCATCATCACGCCCAACGTGCCGGGGGATGCGCGGAAGGTGGCTTTGACGATGGGCCGCAGCATGGCCTGATGGTCGAAAACTTGATGGGTGTAGGTTTCCGCCAGTGGGGCATCAACGCAGCCTGTGAGGAAGATGAGCGGCACACGATCTTGCAGGGCATTGGCCACCACGTTCACCGCATTGGCCACCCCTGGGCCGATGGTGGCCAGCAAAATGCCGGGTGCGCGACTGCGTTTTCCATTTTCTGGGGCAGGCTCAGCGTGCCACACGCCTTCGGCCATGAAGCCGGCGGCATTTTCGTGCTTTGTGAGATGAAAGGCGATGCCCGCCTCGTCAAGCGCGCCCATGAGGGCGAGGACTTCTCCGCCGGGAATGCCAAAGGCGTGGCGGCAGCCCGCCTGGGCCAGTTTGGCGGCAATAATGTCTGCACCGGTCATGGGTCACCTGACGTGAGAGAGTTTTGCGAAGGCGTAGGCCCGCCACGCCGCGGGCGCAAGGTGGCAGGCCTAACGTATCCTCACGCTTTGGCGAGTGATTGGGTGATTGCGCCACAATCTATGGTGCTGCAAATTGCGTTTATGCCCAAGCCTTCCACCAAATCCGCCGTCACCTCCGCCGACGTGGCGCGGCTCGCCAAAGTCTCCCAGTCCGCCGTGAGCCGGACCTTCACGCGCGGGGCCTCCGTATCGGATGAAACGCGCAAAAGGGTGACAGATGCGGCGCAGGTTCTGGGCTATCGCCCAAACGCCCTGGCGCGCTCGCTCATATCCGGTAAGTCCGGCATTATCGGTGTGCTGGTGGCCTATCTGGACAACCAGTTTTACCCCACCATCATCGAAAAACTGTCCCGCCGTTTGAGTGAGCGGGGATATCGGGTGCTATTGTTCATGTCCGATCCCGGCGATCAGACGGCCGTGGTGCAGGACATGCTGCAATATCAGGTGGAGGGGGTGGTGATGGCCTCCGCCCACCTGTCTTCCCTGTTGGCGCAGGAATGCGCTGACAACGGCATTCCGGTGGTGCTGTTCAACCGCTACATGGCGTCCTCCCCCGCCAATTCCGTCACGTCGGACAATCTGGAAGGGGGCCGCCTGTTGGCCCATTTTCTGGTGGATGGGGAGCACGAGCGCATCGCCTATATTGCGGGTTATGAGGATTCCTCCACCAACCGTGACCGGGAGGCGGGCTTCTATAAAGGCCTCGCCGAGCGCGGGGCCGTGTGCCACTCCCGGGCGGTGGGATCCTACACGCAAAACGGGGCCGCGCAGGCCGCGCGGGATCTGTTCGAGGCGGACGATCCGCCGGATGCTGTCTTCGTGGCCAATGACCATATGGCCTTTGCGGTGATGGACGTGTTGCGGCAGGAATTGGGCCTATCCATCCCTGGTGATGTATCCGTGGTGGGCTATGATGATGTGCCCCAGGCTGCATGGCAGGCCTATGATCTTACCACCGTGGAACAACCCTCCGATGCCATGATCGACGCCACCATCTCCATTCTGCTGGATCAGGTGGAGGGGGATGGGAAGGAAAAGCGGGCGGCGGTGATGCCCGCCCGCCTTGTAGTGCGCGGCAGTGCACGCCTGCCCCGCTGATGCATTTTTCTTGCTTGTGAACCAAACCGGCTTTTTTCAGGTGTGAGAGTTTTCACCCAGGCACAAAAAAGGCCCGTCGGACCTGCGCCCAACGAGCCTTTCAAATTCATGTTTGCCACGGGCCTAGGGCACTACGCGTTCAATCTGACCCAAAAAAAGGCGCGTCTCCAACAGCTGTCTGCCGTCGTTGAACGCATTGTAGCGCTTGTTTGCACCAGAGTGAACGCGAGATATTCTAGATGCCCAGACCGCCGAATTTCTTGTTGAATTTGGACACGCGACCGTCGCGGTCCAGCACCTGGCCGCCGGCGCCGGTCCAGGCGGGGTGGGACGTGGGGTCCACGTCCAGATTCATCACGTCACCCTCTTTTCCCCAGGTGGAGCGGGTTTCATATTCGGTGCCATCGGTCATGACGACCTTGATGGTGTGGTAGTCGGGATGGATGTCAGCTTTCATCGGGCTGCCTTGATATCATCGCCGGACCATAGCCTCAGCGGAGTGCCATGTGTGCCGGTCTGTTGAAGAATGAAAAAACCGGCGTCGTCGTGATCGAGATTGACCATAGGTCGCCTTTGAATTTTCACCGCGACCCTATACATGATCCCGTGAATTAAACAAGAAGCATGCCAGGCCCGTTGTCAGACCCGTCAGAAATTGCCGAAAAAAAAGACCGCATGGGCCTGCGCCCGCTTGCGAACCTCATTCCCTATGTCATGCGCTACAAGGGCCATGTGGCGGCAGCGTTATTCTTCTTGGCCGTGGCGGCGGCCACCACGCTGTCTTTGCCCCTGGCCGTGCGCTCCATGGTGGATAACGGGTTTATCAACGCCGATAGCGGTTTCATCGACAATTATTTCTACGCCCTTTTTGCTATTGCGGCCATTTTGGCCACGTCCTCGGCGCTGCGCTATTATTTCGTTATCTGGCTTGGCGAACGGGTGGTGGCGGATTTGCGCCGGGACGTGTTTACCCATATTGCGCACCTTTCCGCCGGGTTTTTTGATACGGCGCGCACGGGTGAGTTGGTGTCGCGGCTTACGGCGGATACCACGCAAATTAAAAGTGCTGCTGGGGCCACGGCCTCCATGGCCCTGCGCAATGTGGTGTTGATGATCGGGGCGGTGGCCATGATGATCTACACCAGCGTTTCTCTCTCGCTCATCGTGCTGGTGGCGATCCCGTTGATCGTGCTGCCCATCTTTGCGTTTGGGCGCAATGTGCGGCGCAAGGCCCGTTATGCGCAGGACCGGTTGGCGGATGCCACGGCCTATGCGTCGGAAAGCATTGGTGCCATCAAAACCTTGCAGGCCTTCACCAATGAAAAACTGGTCACGGGCCGCTTTTCCAGCGCCGTGGAAGATGCCTTTGAAGCGGCGCGGGCCTCCGTCGCTGCGCGGGCGTTTTTGACCGCTTTTGCCATTTTCATGATCACTGCCAGCGTGGTGGGCGTGTTGTGGATTGGGGCCGGGGCCGTGCTGGAAGGGACCATGAGCGCGGGCCTCTTGGGCCAATTCTTGCTCTATTCCGTCATGGCCGCCGGCGCATTGGGTGCCTTATCGGAAGTGTGGGGCGAACTCTCCCAAGCAGCCGGAGCTGCGGAGCGGTTGGGGGAATTGCTGGAAACCCAGCCCGATGTGGTGCCCGCCGCCAATCCTGTGGCCATGGCCGCGCCCGTGGGTGGGGCGGTGGCGTTTGACAAGGTCTCCTTCGCCTACCCCACCCGGGAGGATGCGCCGGTGGTGCGTGATCTGACCTTTGCTGTCCGACCCGGAGAGACCGTGGCACTGGTGGGGGCCTCCGGCTCCGGCAAAAGCACGATCTTCAATCTTATCCTGCGCTACTACGACCCCGCCACCGGGCGCATCACGCTGGACGGGGTGGATATTGCCCAAGCTGATCTGGAACAGGCGCGCGCTGCCATGGCGCTGGTGCCCCAGGATACCGTGATTTTCGCTGCCACCATCATGGACAATATCCGCTTCGGGCGGCCCGATGCTTCTGATGAAGACGTGCAGGAAGCGGCGCGGTTGGCCATGGCGGATGAGTTTATTGCCCGCATGGAAAAGGGCTATGACACGATGGTGGGGGAGCGGGGCGTCACCCTCTCCGGCGGTCAGCGCCAGCGCATCGCCATCGCTCGCGCTATCCTGAAAAACGCCCCCCTGTTGCTGCTGGATGAAGCCACCAGCGCGCTGGATGCGGAGTCTGAAAAAATGGTGCAGCAGGCGCTGGACGGCCTCATGGTGGGCCGCACCACCATCGTCATCGCCCACCGCTTGGCAACCATTCTCAAAGCCGACCGCATTCTGGTGATGGAGGACGGGCGGTTTGTGGAAGAGGGCACCCACGACCAGTTAGTGGCCCAGGGCGGCATCTATGCCCGGCTGGCGAAGTTGCAATTCGAGACGCAATGGGAAGCGGCTTAGCCTTGCAAAAAAGGGTTAAAAGCGAAGTTGCATTGGGATCGTTCCGCAGCCCAACCTCCCCCGACGAGAAGAGGTCGGAGAGCGGAGCGATCCGGGTGGGGGGCTGGATGCCAGATTTAAGGCCCCTGGTTTTAAGTAAGCACTGCGCCCCCCACCCCAATCGCCTGCGGCTCTTGGGCCTCCCCTCCGGTGGGAGGCGGGTGAGCAGGTTGATGACCCGGTTCCCGATCTCCCCGAGGGGCAACTTTTTTATCCCCGTGCCTCTACGACCCAGCACACTCGGTGTGCGCCCTTGTGGGGACGGTGGGTTTGATCAACCAGCTTATCTGTCATGGGGTTGCCGGTTTCCGGTCAATAGCGGGGAAGGTTGTTCCCGCCCGGAGCGCCGCTTAGTGCCATAACGTCGGGTTGGAAGAACCCGGGTCCGGATGGCCACTTGGAAAGAAACCGTCTGCATGAGGGGAAGAAATTCCGGCGGCTCAGGTCTTTTTGAGTAAAGGGCAGGCGCAGGCGCCGCGGTGGGGCATTGGTCTCCGTCTGAATTTACACTCCAACTGGCGAAGGCCCATGCCCCACCGGTTCCCGTTTTCACCCGCGCGACCGTGCGGGCGGCCGTGTTTCAATTCACGGGCAAGGCGGTTGTGTCCTTGATATCCTGCATGACAAAACTGGCGGAAATGTCGGAGACTTCAATGCGGCTGATGAGGCGCTGGTAGAAGTCATCATACCCTTTCACAGAAGGGACGCGGACGCGCAGCACATAATCCAGATCACCGCTCATGCGGTGGGCGCCGATGATTTCCGGCAGGTCGCGCACGGCCTTGTTAAAGGCCTCCAACCACGCCTTGTCGTGCCGGTTTGTGCGGATCAGAACGATCACGGAGAGGTCCAGGCCCAGGGCTTGCGGGTTCACCAGCGCAACCCGTGCGCGGATGACACCGGCCTCCTCCATGCGCTTAACGCGCCGCCAGCAGGCATTGCGCGAAAGGTGGGCCCGGTCAGCCAACGTATCCATGGAGAGGGTAGCATCCTGTTGCAACAGGGCCAGGAGATTGCGGTCAATTTGGTCAAGATCAAGTGACATGGTGGGATATCGTCCCGCAAAATCGCGTTTTTCATGTGATGTTTGGGATATATGACGGGAAGAAATGAGGCAAACAAGACGGGCTGGCAAGCCCAAAGCCGTTCAACCCGTTTCAAAGGAATGATGACCATGTCCGACACCAGCCTGCATGACGCCAAGACCCGTAAACCCCTTCTGGCCGCCTTCACGGACCACCCTGCCAGCGTGGATGAAACTTATTTTCAGCACATGGGTTTTGCCCTGCGCTTTGCGGGCCTGTTGGCACTGGCGAGCGGTGCTGCGCTCGTCCACGCCATCCTGCCTTTTGCCTGTGAGAGGACGGCAAGTCGGATCATCAAAAAGCTCTATGAACGCACGGCCCATCGCGGTGCGCCGGAGACGCCATAATGTGCCGTCTTGTGGCCTATCAGGGGGAGGCGCTGGCGTTGGAAACGTTGATCGTCACGCCCCCTCACTCGCTGGTGGAACAGAGCCAGCACGCCAGCGAGGCCAAATTTGCCGTGCAGGGCGATGGGTTCGGCATTGCCTGGTATGATGGTGCGGGGCAGGGGCCCGGCGTCTACCGCGACGTGCTGCCGGCTTGGAGCGACGGCAATTTGCCAAGCCTGTGCCGGATGATCCGCTCACCGCTTTTTATGGCCCATGTGCGAGCGTCCACCACGGGGGAGACGACGCGGCAGAATTGCCACCCGTTTTCCTACGGGCGGTGGAGTTTTATCCACAATGGCCAAATCCCGGATATCGTGCGCATTCGCCGCCCGCTGGAGGCGCTCTTGTGTGATGAACTCTACGAGGCCAAGCGGGGCAATACGGACAGTGAATTGATGTTTTTGTTGTTGCTCCAATACGGGTTGGAGACGGATGCGCCCCAGGCCATTCGCAAAGTGCTTGGCTTGGTGCGGCAGCACTCTTGCTGGGGCCGCGGCTGGGATGCCTGTCGTTTCGCCTGCGTCCTCAGTGATGGGGAGCGGTTGATGGCCTTTCGTGCGTCCAGCGACGGGCGCGCACCGACGCTTTATCGGCGGGTTGGGGAGGTTGTTTTGGCTTCCGAACCGCTGGATGGGCAGGAAAACGGGTGGTTGGCATTGCCGGAAAATCGCCTGCTGGTGGCGCAAGACGGGGTGGTTATGGAAATGGACCTGGAGGAAAAAGAGGAGATGCGGCTGGCGGGCTAGGGTTGGATTTTACGTGCAGGATGCAGGGCGCGGGGTGCCGGGTGCGGAGTGCAGGGTGCTCTCGTCGTTTGCGGTGCAAACGACTGCCGCACGGTCGGATCGTGCTGGTGAAGCGCATTTAATTCTGTTCGCTTTACGAACAGAATTAAATGCTTCCTGCATCAACCATGAAATTGCTGGCTGAAATCATCTTGGCATCGTCGCTGGCCAGAAAGAGCGCCATGCGGGCCACGTAGACCGGGTCAATGAGGTCGGGCAGGCACTGGCGGGAGCGGTGGCGTTCCAGATCTTCCGGCGTGGCCCACAACTCCCTTTGCCGGTCGGTCATAATCCAGCCGGGAACGATGCAGTTGACCCGGATACGGTGGTCGCCCAGATCGCGGGCCATGGTGCGGGTGAGACCGTGCACGGCGGCCTTAGCGGTGGTGTATGCGGGAAAGTTGCCCCCGTTCTCCCACCAGGAGTTGGAGCCCATATTGACAATGGAGCCGCCGCCCGCCTCGATCATGCCCGGCGCGACGGCTTGGATGGCAAAGAATTGGTGGCGGATATTGGTGGCCTGCCGCTCGTCCCAGTATTCCGGCGTGACCTGGCGGTAATCGTGCCGGTCGTCCCGGGCGGCGTTATTGATGAGCACGGTGGCCGGCCCCTGAGCGGCTTCCAGCGCTTTGAAGGCTTCGCGGAGTTCGTCGATCTCGCGCAGGTCGCAGGGGGCGAAATTGATGGTCCCTTCAGTTGCGTCCATGAGGGCTTTGGCCGTGTCCACATCGCGGTCCACAAAGCCTACTTTTGCGCCCTGTTCGGCGAAGGCTTTGACCAGTTCCGCGCCAATGCCGGAGGCACCGCCGGTGATGAAAACGCTTTTGCCGACAAGGCTTGGATAGGAAGCGAATTGCATTTTTATCCCCTAGTTTTCGAGGGCTTCAATAATGGCGCTGGTGAGGGGCGCGGGGCGGTATTTGAGTTTGGAAGGGGTGAGGCCCATGCGCACCACCACAAGGTTTTTGTCCGGCACAATGCCCACCGACTGGCCGTCATGGCCCGCCAGCCACCAGGCATTGTGGCCAAAGGGTGTGCCGGTTTCGTTATGGCGACGGTTTGGGGGCAGTAGCCAGATATGCCCCTGCCCGTAAGCGCCGCTTTGGGATGCTTTGTGGGGGCTTGTCATCCACGCCACATAGTCTTGCGGCACCAACAGGTCGCCATTGACGCGTCCGCCCTGGAGCAGGAATTGGCCAAATTTCGCCCAGTCCCTTGCGGTGGCGTAGATGTAGGAGCCACCCACCATGGTGCCGGTGGCGTCGGTCTCCACGATGGCGCTTTCCATGCCGATGGGGTCCAGCAGGCGGGTCTGCATATAGGCGATACCGTCTTTCGCGGTGGGGAAAAGGGATTGCAGATAGGCAGACAGGGCCACGGATGTGCCGGACGAGTAGTTGAAAATATCCCCGATCTCCTCCCCCGTGGCAGGCTGCAGGCCCGCTTTGGTGGCGAAAGAGGCCATGTCATTTTCCAGATAGAGCATGCGGGTCACGTCGGAGACCGTGCCGTAGCCCTCGTTCCATTCCAGCGACGAGGCCATGCCCAGCATGTCGCCCACGGAGACTTTCGCACGGGCATCGTCTTTCCAGGCGGGGAAGAGGCCGGTGGTTTCCCTTGTGGTCAGCCCGTCCTTTTCCATCACGCCCACCAGCGCGCCGGTGACGGTCTTGGCCATGGACCAGCCCAACAGGGGCGTCTGCGCGGTGAAGCCATCGGCATAGCGCTCGCCAATGATTTTGCCGTCCTGCAAAACCACAACGGCGCGCCAGCCGGAGCCGAGCAGATCTTTATCGGCCAAAACGGGCTCCAGCGCGGCGGCCAAAGCCGTTTCCAAGGGTGCGGGGGCGGGCACATCTTCCACGGTCAACCCCGTGAGGGCAGGGCGATCACCGCCGTTGGGGACGTTGGCGCAACCCAAACCGGGGCGGTGGACGGCGCGGCCCAGGGCAAACAGGCCCAGCAGGCGGGAGCGCACTTCGCCGGAGGGGCGGTCCACACTGGTGGAGATGAAGCCGAGGATGGGGTGGCCGGGGGCCTGCACGTCCACCTCCATCACCGTATCGGCGCGGCGCCCGGCGAGGAAGACGTTGGAGCAGACAATCTTGGCAGAATAATTGGTGGCCACGCGGATGAGGTCCGGCGGGGCCACGGTCAGCCAGCCGAGGGTAATCACAAAGGCGGCCAAAAAGCCCAGCCCCAAAACCTTGAACACTTTCGCCACGCGCAATCCCCGCTTGCCCCGATTGTGAGAGGGTTGGAATACGCGGTTTGCGCCCCTGCCGTCCACTCAATTCAGGGAGAGATTATTTCTCGGTCAGTTTCAATTCGATGCGCCGGTTCCGGTCCCGCGCTTCTGCCGTATCGCTGGAGTCCAGGGGCTGAAATTCGCCGAAGCCTGCGGCCACCAAACGGTTGGCGGGCACGCCTTCGGTGATCAGAAATTTCACCACCGATGTGGCGCGGGCGGAGGACAATTCCCAGTTGTCGGCGTAGCGGCCCCCGGCATTGAGGGGGATGTTGTCCGTGTGGCCGTCCACCCGCAAAACCCATTCGATCTCGTCGGGTATTTCACTGCCCAGTTCCACCAGCGCCCGGGCCAACTTGGCCATTTCGCCCAGGCCCTCGTTGTTCAGGTTGGCCCCGCCGGAGGGGAACAAGACTTCGGACTGGAAGACAAACCGATCGCCCACCACGCGGATGTCATCGCGGTTGCCCAGAATTTCCCGCAACCGGCCGAAGAAGTCGGAGCGGTAGCGGTTCAATTCCTGCACCCGCTGGGCCAGGGCCACGTTGAGGCGTTTGCCCAAGTCGGCGATTTTGGCGGTGGATTCCCGGTCGCGGGACTCGGAGGCATCCAAAGCGTCCTCCAGGGCGGCGATTTGTTTGCGAAGGGCGGAAATTTGTTGGTTGAGCAATTGGACCTGGGAGAGCGCGCGGCGGGAAACCTTGCGTTCTTCATCCACTTGATCTTCCAATTCCGCCGCTCGGGCCTGCGCTGCACCTGCCGTGCCAGCCCCCCGGTCCAGCAGCGCTTGCAGGCGGGAACGGGCCTCGCTCTCTTCGCCCAGATTGGCGGTGAGTGTGCGGATCTGGTCCTCCAAATCCTGTTTGGCGGATTTTTCCAGCGCCAACAGGGCGGTCAACTCGTTGAGTTGGGAATTGAGGCGGTTGAGCACGGTGTCCTTGCCGGAAATTTCCTGGCTCAGCAGGAATTGCGCCAGCACGAAGACGGAGAGCAGAAACATGATGGCCAGCAGCAGGGTGGACAGGGCGTCCACAAACCCCGGCCAGTAGCTGACATTATCCGCCTGACGTCTGCGCGTGCCCGCCATGGCTTAAAACCCCGGGCGGTCGGAGGGCGGACGGGGTGGGGCGGCCGGTTTATCCGCGCTGGCCATCGTGCGGTTAAGCTCCTCCAGCAGGGCCTTGATGTCTTCCTGGGCGTGGCCCTGACTTTCCACCCACTCTCGGATCATTTGTTGTTCGGAGCGCATGTGTTTGACCAGACCCTGAATGCCCTCCGCCAGCGAGGCCATGGCTGCCGTGGTGCGTTGGCCACCGCCGCCCTCTTTCATTTGGGCGGCAAGTCCGGCCACGGCGCGGGACATATCGGCCCCGCCCGCGCCTTCGCGGGCCAGTTCGGAATCCACATCGGTGACGGAGGAGAGCCAGTTTTCCAATTCCAGATAAAACCGGTTCTGGGCCTGGCCCGACTGCAAATCGAGAAAGCCAAGGATCAGCGAACCGGCGAGACCGAACAGGGAGGAGGAGAACGCCGTGCCCATGCCATCCAGCGGGGCTTTCAGGCCGGATTTGAGGCTGTCCAGCACATCATTGGTGTCGCCGGAGGCGGGGTTGAGGGAGCCGATGGTCTCGCCGATGGAGCCAATCGTGCCCAGCAGACCCCAAAACGTGCCAAGCAGGCCGAGGAAAACGAGGAGGGAGATGAGATAGCGGGAGGTGTCGCGCCTTTCGTCCAACCGGTTGCCAACGGAATCCAATATGGATTGTGTGGAATTGGTGGAAAGGGTCACCGCAGAACGGTCCCCCAACATGGCTTCCATGGGGGCCAGAAGGGTGGGTTTGCGGCTGGATTCACCGGCCTGACCCCGGCGGAAGGAGTTCACCCAGGCCACTTCTGGCATCAGGCGGATGACGCGGGCGAAGGACAGCACGATGCCCACCGCCAGCACGCCCAGAATGAGACCGTTCAGGCCCGGGTTTGTTGAGAAAAACTCAAATATGCTGCGGTAGAGAATGAGGCAAAGGAAGGAGACCAGCGCCAGAAACACGAGCATGGCCACCAGAAACATGAAGGGGGATGACAATTTATGGGGGTCGTATTGGCGGGCCATGAATTGGGTCTCACAGGGCTAGTGATCCAGGGAAACACGCCCAGCCGCGCCCCCGCAAATCGCACTGTGCCTAGCTATCACAGATTGTCGGGGGTTTGAAAACAAGATTGCGTTGAAATGGCGGCGCACACGTTGTGTGCCGTCTTAAATCGCACTCTCCCTCATTGCCGGACTTGTTCCGGCAATCTAAGCCTGCGGAATTGCCAAGAGGAATGGATTACCGGGACAAGCCCGGTAATGAGGAGGAAAAGTGAGGGTCTAGGAACGCTTCATCCCCTCCGGCAGGGGCCGTGTTAAGGTCTGGCGCAACTGGCCGTGGACGTATTCGTTACCGGCAATAATGCGGCCGCTTTCGTAGATGGAATCCGCCGGGTCGGGAGCGCTCACATAGCCCCCCGCTTCGCGCACCATCAACATGCCGGCGGCCACGTCCCACGCCCGCAACCCGGCTTCATAATAGCCATCGAAACGACCCGCGGCGGTATAGGCGAGGTTCAGCGCGGCGGACCCGGTGGCGCGGATGCCTGCGGTCTGGGTCATGAGATTGCGTTGTTCAAACAGGGCAACGCCATGGCCGCGTCTGTTGAGGGCGGGAACGCCGGTGGCGATGAGGCAGTCTTCAAAGGCGTTGCGGCGGGCCACCCGCATGCGCCGGTCGTTCACAAAGGCCCCCCGGCCTTTTTCGGCGGTGAAGAGTTCTTCGGTGATGGGGTTATAGATGACCCCGGCCACCAGTTCGCCCCGGCTTTGCAGGGCCAGTGAGACGGCGAACATGGGGTTGCCGTGGAGGAAGTTGGTGGTCCCATCCAGCGGGTCTATGATCCAGCAATGCTCGGAGCCGGTTTCGATCTCACCGCCTTCCTCCATGAGGAAAGAATAGCCCGGGCGGGCCTTGTTGAGCATGTCCCGCAGGGTTTTTTCAGCCGCCGTGTCGGCGTTGGAGACAAAATCGGCGGGTCCCTTGCGGGAGACTTGCAGATTTTCCAATTCGCCAAAGTCACGGGTCAAACCGCGCCCAGCCTTGGAGACGGCATTGACCATTACGTTCAAAAGGGCAGAGCGGGCCATGGTGGCCTCCAGTCAGGGAGAGAATTAAAGCGCTTCATAATACGGTGGGGCGCTTTGGCGGCGAAGAGCCGCCCGGCAAGAGTTTGCCGCACCCCACTGCCTTATAGGGGCGTAGCGAAGTCCGTGAGGCCCACAGCGTGAGCGCAAAATCAAGTGGCTTCCGCACGGCGCACGTAGGTAATCTCGGCGGTCTCCACCACGATCTTTTCCCCGGCGGAGATGAAGGGGGGTACCATGACCTTCACGCCATTTTCCAGGACAGCAGGCTTATAGGAAGAGGAGACTGTCTGACCCTTCACCACGGGGTCGGCTTCGGCAATTTCCAGCGTCACATAGTCGGGAAGGGAAATGCCGATGGGCTTTTCTTCATACATTTCCACGGTGACAGCCATGCCGTCCTGCAGGAAGGCGGCGCGGTCGCCCACGAAATCGGCCTGCAGTTCCAGCTGTTCATAGGTGGTGTTGTCCATGAAGATGAGCATATCCCCATCGGCGTAGAGATATTGGAAGTCTTTCTGCTCAAGGCGAACCTTTTCAACGGTCTCAGACGCGCGGAAGCGTTCATTGAGTTTGGTGCCGTCGATGAGGTTTTTCAGTTCCACCTGATTGAAGGCGCCACCCTTACCGGGCTTGACCGCATTGGTTTTGACCGCAGCCCAAAGGCCGCCCTTGTGCTCGATCACGTTGCCGGGCTTGATTTCATTGCCGTTGATTTTCATGGGAACCGACCTGTCGTTTCATTCGTGCGCGGTGCTTGCCACCGTTTGGTGGGATGTTCAAGCGCAGCTTGGGCGCGTTTCACCACCTTGGTGAAGCGCGAAGGCGGCGAAGAGCCGCCCGGCAATCGTTTGCCGCGCCCGCGCAGCGAAGGCCGAAAGGCCGACAGCGTGAGCGCAAATTATGAACCGATGCGGCGGGTCAGTTGATTGGCGGCTTCCAGAACGCGCTTCTGGTCGATGGGGGACATGGCCTGAAAGCGCTGGTCCATCTCACTGTCGGCAAAGCCCGCACGGCGGGAGACGATGTGCCATGCCCCGGCGCGGATGGGGTCAGGCTTGACGCCCACGCCAAAGGCGAAGATGCGGGCGAGGCGGTTTTGCGCCACAAGGTTGCCTTTGGTGGCGGCTTTTTGGAACCAGATGCGGGCCTGTTCGACGTCTTTGTCACCGCCGCGCCCGTTGGCAAGCCAGATGCCGTAGTCCACTTGGGCCGTGTCCAGCCCGTTGGTAGCGGCCTTGGCCAGCCATTGACGTGCGGTTTTGTCGTCATTGACGGGCACGCCCTTGGCTTCGGCGTGGATATTGGCCAGTGCATATTGGGCGTCGGCAATATTGGCGTTGGCGGCCTGTTGGTAATAGGGCAAGGCCCGTTTGAAGCTGGCCCATGTGGGGCGGCGGGCGGTCATGATTTGCGCCAGATTGAAGGCGGCGCGGGCATGGCCCTGTTCGGCAGCTTTTTTCAGGAAAGCTTCGCCGCGGGCCTTGTCTTGCGGCACGACCGTGCCGCGCAGCAGGATATTGCCAAAGGCGAACTGGGCCTCCCGGTCGCCTGCTGCGGCTGCAAATTCATACCAGCGGGCGCCCTCGTCCCGGTTGCGGGCAACGCCTAGGCCCCGCCAGTAAAGCTCGGCAATGAGCGTTTGGGCGGCAGGGTCGCCGGTCTCCGCGCGGGGCAATGCCAGGTCTAGGGCGGTGAGGTAATAGCCTTTTTGATAGGCCCCATAGGCAAGGTCTGGCTTATCCCCGTCCGTTGCCGCGCCGTCTATGGTGGGTTTCGGGTTGGCGCCTTTTTGGGGCCGGGTGATGGGGCCGGGCAGTTCCGGTCCTTCCACCTGTTTGGTGAAGCGCTTTTTGGGTTGGTCCTGCGCCAAAGTTGGCGCGACAACACCCATTGCCAAGAGGAGGGCCAGGCTAGTCCTTTTCATCATCGGCATCGAAACGGGGGGCATGGTCATCCAGCAAAGCGTTGACACGGGCCACCAAAGCGGCGGGGTCATCACTTTCTTTGCCGCCTCCTTGGGGCACAAAAATGGCAGCGCCCAGGGCGACAAAATCCGTTCCCGTGCGGGCCACGTCCACCACACTGTCCACATGGTTGCCCCCCAGCACAATACCCGGAATTTCCACCATGGCAGCCCACCATTGGCCCAGGTCCAGGTTTTTGGGGTGAGGCTCGGCGCGGGTGTCGCCGCCGGGCTTGCCGAACATGACATAGTCGGGCTGCAATTCGCCCAATACGAGAGCGTTGTGGCGGGTTTTGACATTGGCGGCTCCCACCATCATTTGGGGGGTATATTTCTCCACCGCCTCTTCAATCTGTTGCGGGTCTTGGCCAAATTGAAGGCCATCGGCCTTCACGCGGCCCGCAATGCGCGAATTGCTGTCAATAATGCAGGCAATGCCGCGGGCCTGCGCCGTCGCCACAAGCGGTTCCAGGGCCGATTGCCAGACGGGTTCTTCCAGACCGTCGCCGGTGAAGATGATGCTGGCAATATCGCCCGCCTGTGCCATGCGCTCCACGAGCATGGCATCGTTGGAGCAGGATGTCGCCCCGTCCATGATCAGAACAAGGCGGCAGCGGCCTGTCACATTGTTGGATTGATTGTCGCTCATGGTCGGTTCCTGATGTCCGCTTTCGCGGTCAATAGAACCGGAAAGAGCGTCGCGCTAGTGGGTTGTCTCCAGCCGCGCAATTTCATCCTTCAGTTTGAGCTTTTGCTGTTTGACGGCCTGACGCTCCGCATCGCTGGCGGAGGGGCTGTTGGATAACTCGTGCAACTGGTCCTCAAGAGATTGATGGCGCTGCTTCAACTGCTGGATATGAGCATCGACAGACATGGGCGTTCCTCCTGTTGGTTGACCTGCTTCCGGTCAAAAGACTGTCATAGAATATATAGGCTGTCGAGATTGTTGCGCCGTGTCCGGCCTGCCCGTAAGACGGAGCGGCGCGGTGCAATACATGACGGCGGGACCCAAGCATGCAGGACGATCAAGACGAGGTGAAGCGCCGGATGATGTTGGGTCGATTGCGCCTGGAGCATGGCGATCTGGACATGGCTATTAGCGCCATGGCGGCACAGCGGTGCGATCCGTTGAGCATTCAGCGCCTCAAAAAGCGCAAGCTGGAACTGAAAGACAGAATTGAAAAATTGGCCTCCTCCATCATTCCGGACGCAACAGCATGAGCAAAGTTGCCGTTATCATGGGCAGTCAGTCGGACTGGCCCACCATGCAAAAGGCCGTGGATATTCTTGAAGACCTGGGCATTGCCCATGAGGCCCGCATCGTCTCCGCCCACCGCACGCCGGACCGGTTGGTCACTTTTGCCAAGGGGGCCAAGGATGAGGGCTTTCATGTGATTATCGCGGGGGCGGGGGGGGCTGCCCACCTGCCGGGCATGGTGGCGGCGTTTTCACCGCTGCCGGTGTTTGGCGTGCCGGTGCAATCGCGGGCTCTTTCAGGGCAGGACAGTCTTTTGTCCATCGTGCAAATGCCGGCGGGGATTCCTGTGGGCACATTGGCCATTGGTGAGGCGGGAGCGGCCAATGCAGCGCTCTTGGCGGCGGGTGTTTTGGCCCTGCATGATGAGGCCCTTGCCGAAAGGCTGGATGCATGGCGGCAGGCGCGCACGGATGCGGTGACGGAGTATCCCGCATGAACGATACGGCGCTTGCCAGACCCACGGGGCCGCTGCGGGCCAACGACACTATCGGCATTATTGGCGGCGGCCAATTGGGGCGCTTGTTGGCCATGGCAGCGGCAAAGCTGGGCTTTCGCACGGTGGTGCTGGAACCGCAGGAAGCCTGCCCGGCGGCGCAGGTGTGCAATGGCCAAATCGTGGCGGCCTATGACGATGAAAAGGCTTTGCACGCCCTGTCAGAAGCCTGTGACGTGGTCACCTATGAGTTTGAAAATGTGCCGCTGGATGCGGCCCAATGGCTGGAAACCAGCCTGCCGCTTTTCCCGCCATCCAAAGCGCTGGCCATTTCGCAGGACCGATTAGAGGAAAAGCGAGCGCTTCAGGAAATGGGCATGGACGTGGCCCGGTTTCGCGCCGTGCGGACGGTGGATGATCTGGTTCAGGGGCTGGAAATGTTCACGCAGGGCGTGCTGAAGACCTGCCGGTTTGGCTATGACGGCAAAGGGCAGCACGTCTTTTGCGGTGATTTTGACAGGCGTGAAGGCTCCCTTCACGGGGTGCTGGAAAGCCTTATCCCGGAAGGGTCGAAGGCGGCTGAATATGGCTGTGTTTTGGAAGAACTGGTGCCGTTTGAAAAAGAATTCTCCATCATTGGTACGCGGGGCTTGGATGGCGTCGTTCAGTGCTATCCGCCGGGGGTGAATATGCACGAAGATGGCATTTTGCGCCGCTCTTCGGCGGGGGCATCCTTGGTGGATGAAGCGCTGGCAGCCAAGGGCCAACAGCAGGTGGAGCAGCTGCTTCACGGGCTGGATTATGTGGGCACCGTGGGCGTGGAGTTTTTCGCCGTGGGCGGCAATTGTCTGGTCAACGAGATCGCTCCGCGCGTTCACAATACTGGGCATTGGACGGTGGAGGCCTGCGCCACGTCTCAGTTTGAGCAACACATTCGTGCTATTGCGGGCCTGCCGCTGGGCAGTGTGTCCATGCTTTATCGGGGATGCGAGATGGAGAATCTATTGGGAGAGGAAAGCGGCGCGGCGCTGGATTTCCTGCAAGACCCGCACGTTCATCTCACGCTATACGGCAAAGCTGAGGCCCGTCCGGGCCGCAAGATGGGCCATATAACAAGGGTGTTTGTCTAAGAGTATGGGTGGGAATATTCCCGTAATGGGCTGGACACGGGCGGTGGATTGACCTAAACGAGCCGCAATTGGTTCCGACCGTGGGGCCGAGGCCGTGTGTTATTGCCCCGCCCCGCCCCGTTTGACAGCCAACATTAACAGCCCTTTTGGGCTTCCTACGCCGCTGTGCAGCCGCGCAGCGTCCACAACGTCAAGAAATGGGAATTGCCCGTGCAAGTCGTCGTCCGTGACAACAATGTCGAACAAGCCCTCCGCGCTCTGAAAAAGAAATTGCAGCGTGAGGGTGTTTTCCGCGAAATGAAATTGCGGAACTTCCACGAAAAGCCTTCTGAAAAGCGTGCCCGCGAAAAGGCGGAGGCCGTGCGCCGCGCCCGCAAACTGGCCCGCAAGCGCGCCCAGCGCGAGGGTCTGGTGTCCGGCGGTCGCGGTCGCTAAGCACCTGTCGGTTTTCCCCGGCGCTCTTCGTTTCGGTTATATTGCTTATGGCATAGCCCGGTCGCACCTGTGATCGGGCTTTCATTGTTTGTTTTGTGGTCAGGACAGCAACAATGCTCCGGATGATCATGGAGTTGCCCTTTTCGCCCCGCACATGGCATGTGTTGGAAAGACCGTCCCGTGCGGTGACAATCGAAACCCGCTTTTTTGGGACTTTGTGAAAATGAAAGCCGGTTTCCCGTTGCGCGCCTTTCCCTTTTTACCTCTTTCGTTGCCATGTCGCGCCGCTGTGATGGGCGCGTCCCTGATTGCGTTGTCGGCCTGTGCACCCACGTCGCCCACCGCCAGTTTAACCGTGGACCGGGCGCAGGGCAGTTCGGAAAATATTTCGTCCTTATCGGCGGTGGTGCAAGCCAACCCCCGTGATCCTGAGGGCTATAATGTGCGCGGCTCCGCCTATGCCCGGGCTGGAAAATTTCCGGCTGCTTTTCAGGATTTTAATACCGCGATCTCACTCAATCCGAGCTTTTATCAGGCCTATGCCAACCGGGCGCTGGCCTATAAGTCCACCGGTGATCTCAATCGCGCGGCCAGCGATTACAACCGCTCCATCGCCATCAATAGCCAGTATGCGGAGGCCTATATCGGCCGCGCCGAGGTTTATTCGCTGGCCGGGCAGCCCCGATCGGCTTTGCGGGACTATGATCAGGCCATTCGGTTGGGCACCACCAATCCCCGTGCCTACCATCGGCGGGGATTACTCTATCAGCAGAACCGCCAGCACGCGCTGGCCATTGAGGATTTTTCAAAGGCTCTGTCGTTCGCTGATCAGCAGCCGGAACCCTATAATGCGCGCGGGCTGTCCTATTTGGCCACCGGCGCGGTGCAAAACGCTTTGGATGATTTCAACACGGCGCTGAAGCTGGACGATAAATACGCTGAGGCGTGGACCAATCAGGGTCTGGTCTATGAGCAGCGGGGCGAGAAAAAGCGGGCCTTCCGCTCCTATTCCCGCGCCTTTGCGTTGAACAGTAAATATGCCCCCGCGCGGGAAGGTATGGACCGCACACGGGGCGCGTGACGCGGGCAATGATGCCCACGATAGGGTGATGCGGTCTAAGCCAAAATTTTTGCGGCAATCATCAGAACGATGAAGGTGAAAATGCCACCCAGGAAGCCGCCGCCCATGAAAAAGCCCACGGCCATGGCCAGCAACAGGGCCACGTTGAAAATGACACCCCATTTGGTAAGCCACAGGAACATGGAGTAGGTTTTTTCGTGCTCCGCATAGTCCATGGGTGCACCGTCGTCATTGTTCACTTCGTAGCTTTGATCGGCCATTTTGATCCCTCTTGATCTTTTTTGGCAGGGGCTCGCGGGCGCCCGTCATTCCATGTGGAGCGGTATAGCGCGCTGGTGCGGCATTTCAAGCAATTGCGCCGCTCCTATGTGGATTTGCGCAACTGAAAGCTGAAGCCCTTGTCGGAATTGCAGGACATGGTGGAGGTCTGCCATTGGCATTTGGCCGAATTGCGAGTGCCCGTCGCCTCGCCGACCCACACCAGAGAGACCTGAGTAGGGGAATCGATCTTGTAGGTGCCCGCTCCAATAACACCGCCACCGCCGGTTAGTTTGGTGGTGAAATTACCGTTGGCGAAGGTGGCTGTATATTTGCCCACATTGCCTTCATTGGTGGGGAGCCAGACCCCGTCCAAAGCGGCGCGGGTGCCACCTGCGGATTGTGCCGGCGCGGAGGGCTGGGCGGTCACTGTGTTGGAAGAGGGGGCCACCGGCGTGGCGGACTGGCACCCGGCCAGAATGAGGGGCCCCAGCAGTGTGGTTGCTGCCAGAAATTTGGTTATGGTCATGGTTTGAATACTCATTATTGCGCCCCTTATGGCTGGAAACCGACCTCAGCTCTACTGGGCTATAGTTTTACAAATGCGTGTGGAAAAGAAAAGGCAGCCTCACGCGGCGTCCAACGCCTCCAATTCGTCAATCAGCCCTTCGATGACGGCAAGTCCCTTGCTCCAGAATGTGGGGTCGGAGGCGTCCAGACCGAAGGGGGCGAGAAGTTGTGAATGGTGCCGGGTGCCGCCAGCGCGCAGCATATCGAAATATTTTTCCTGAAAACCCTGCTCGCTGTTTTGGTAAACCGCATACAGGGAGTTCACGAGGCAATCGCCGAAGGCGTAGGCATAAACGTAGAAGGGCGAATGGATGAAGTGGGGAATATAAGTCCAAAAGGTCTCATAGCCCTCACCAATCTTGATGGCTGGCCCGAGGCTGATTTCCTGGACGGAAAGCCACATGTCGCACAGCTGATCGCTGGTCAATTCGCCCTGGCGGCGTTCCTCGTGAACCTTACGCTCAAACATGTAAAACGCGATCTGGCGCACCACGGTGTTGATCATGTCCTCCACCTTGGCGGCCAACATGGCCTTGCGTTCCGCCGGGTCCGTCGCCTGATCTAATAGGGAACGGAAGGTGAGCATTTCGCCGAAAACGCTGGCGGTTTCAGCCAGTGTGAGCGGTGTGGAGGCCATGAGTGCGCCCTGTTTGCCCGCCAGCACCTGATGGACCCCGTGACCCAACTCATGGGCCAGCGTCATCACATCGCGGGGTTTGCCCTGATAGTTCATCAGCACATAGGGGTGGGCGGAGGGCACGGTGGGGTGGGCAAAGGCGCCGGGGGATTTGCCGGGCCGCACGGGGGCGTCGATCCAGTTATTCTGGAAAAACCGGTCAGCAATATCGGCCATGTCCGGGGCAAAACCGCCATAGGCGTCCAGCACGGTTTGGCGCGCTTCTTCCCATTTGATGGTGCGCTGGGGGCCGATGGGCAGGGGGGCGTTGCGGTCCCAATGGTTGAGTTGGTCCATGCCCATCCATTTGGCTTTCATGGCGTAATAGCGGTGGGAGAGGCGGGGGAAGGCGTCTTCCACCGCTTCCACCAGCGCATCCACCACGGGCCGTTCCACCCGGTTGGCTAGGTGGCGGCTGTCGGCTACATCGTTAAACCCGCGCCAGGTGTCGCCAATTTGTTTGTCCTTGGCCAAAGTATTGGTGATGAGGGTGAACAGGCGCAGGTTCTCGCCAAAGGTTTTGGCCAGCGCGTCGGAGGCGTCCTTGCGCAGTTTGCCGTTGCGGTCCTGCAAAAGGTTGAGCGTTGGCTCAATGGCCAGGCTCTCGCCGTTCACATCAAAGCGCAGGGCTGACATGGTTTCATCAAACAGGCGGTTGAAAGCGCCCCGCCCGGTGGCGGATTTTTCCAAAAACAGCTGCTCGATCTTGTCGTCCAGCTGATAGGGCTTGTCCAAGCGCAGATCCATGATCCACGGGCGGAAATAGGCCAGATTTTGACTCTGTTCAAAACCGGCATCCACGGCAGCTTCCTCCAGCTGGTTGAACTCCAGCGGGAAGAACAACAGGTGGGCGCTTGCTTTGGTGAGTTGTTCCTGCACGTCGCCATAAAATTTTGCGTGGGTGGGGTTGGCGGAATCGCCCGCGTAAATGAGGCCGGCATAGGAGATGAGACGGCCCAGCCCGTCTTCCAATTTTTCATACTCAACGATGGCCTTTGCTAAATCGTCACCGTGGTTGCCGAGAAGACTTGCCAGTTTGCCTTTGTATTGCTCCTCAAAGGATTTGGCCCAGGGCACGGCATTGTCGAAATCGGCCTTGAATTCATCGGAACTCATGCCGGGGTAGAGATCGGCAAGGTTCCATTCCGGCAGCATGCCATACTCGGTTTTCACGGCGGTTGCGGCGGCAGAGGCGCTGGGGGCAAAATTCATGGGGCTGTGACTTTCAAAATAGCGAATGGGGGAGGGCTATCGTCCCCCTCTATGGGTAAAAACCGGGGCGGTAACAAGCGGTCATTATGCGCCCAATCTTGGTGGCAAAAGTGGCGGTGTTTAGACCCTGTTCACCCCAAGGCTTAGGGGGGGTGAAACGGTTTTGGCGTATCATATTGAAACAACGTCCAAGTCCAACCGCGAAAGGGGCCCCCATGGGCAAGCTGATTGCCATCGTTGATGATGACCCCGTCCAGCGGCGGTTGTTGGACCACGCCGTCACCCGGATGGGTCACAGCACCGTCCTTCTGGAAGGGGGCGCAGAGGCGCTATCGCATTTGCAGGCCGCCAACGACGTGGATCTGGTGGTGCTTGATGTGATGATGCCGCGCATTGATGGCCTTACCGTGCTCTCCAAACTGCGGGAGACGGGCAACGGGGTTCCCGTCATTGTGCAGACGGCGCAGGGCAGCATGGATATGGCGGTGGATGCCATGCGCCGGGGCGCGCAGGATTTTCTGGTCAAGCCCGTGGCCCCGGAACGGTTGAAGGTCACCATCGACAATGCGCTGAAAGTGACCGTGCTTAAAAGCGTTGTGGAGGGTTTGCGAAAATCTGTCAGCGGCACACTGACGTTTGACGATATGATCGGTGATAGCCCTGCCATGGCGCAGGTGCGCAAGCTTGGTCGCCGGGTAGCCGGATCTTCCATCCCCGTTTTGATCGAGGGGGAATCCGGCGTCGGCAAAGAGATCATCGCCAAAGCCATCCAGGGGGAAAGCCCGCGGGCGGGCAAACCTTTTGTGACCGTGAACTGTGGTGCGCTGCCCCAAACGCTGGTGGAGAGCATATTGTTTGGCCACGAAAAAGGGGCCTTTACGGGCGCGGAACGGGCCCATAGGGGCAAGTTTGCCGAGGCCCATGGCGGGACGCTTTTTTTGGACGAAATTGGCGAACTCTCCCTAGAGATTCAGGTCAAATTGCTGCGGGCCTTGCAGGAGGGTGAGATTGATCCCGTGGGGGCCAAAAAGCCGGTTAAGACCGACTTTCGCCTCATCTGCGCCACCAACCGCGATCTCCAAGTGCTTGTGAGCCAGGGCGCGTTTCGGGAAGACCTGTTCTACCGCGTTAACGCGTTCCCCATCACGGTGCCGCCCTTGCGGGACCGGCGCGAGGACATTGCGCCTCTGGCACACCATTTCATGCACCGGCTCTCGCTGGAGGAGGGGCGGCGCAGTCTCAATGCCATTGAAGCGGATGCGCTCACAATTTTGTCCCAGCACGATTGGCCGGGCAATGTGCGGCAGTTGGAAAATACGATCTTTCGCGCCATCGTTTTGTGCGACGGCCCGGCCCTGAGGCTGGAGGATTTTCCACAAATTGCGCAGGCCGCCGGGGTGAACCTGCCGCCCATGACAGTTGATGCCCCGCCCCTGGCGGCGGATTTAGCGCCGTCCAATGCCGCCCCCCTCATACAGGGCGACGGTGCGTTGCGACCGCTGGAGGCGGTGGAGGCGGATGTCATCGCCCACGCCATGCGCCACCACAAAGGGCGCATGACCAGTGTCGCCCGCGATCTGGGCATTGGCCGCTCCACGCTCTATCGCAAGATAAAGGAATATGGGCTGGAACAGTCTGTGTAGGGCGCGCGGTCGCAATTGATCTTGCCGGGTGGAAACGCTATTTTAACCATGTGCATGTGATGTGGACACCTGCCCATAATTGACCGCATTTTAAGGTCATTGTTAGGGTATTCATCGCCCGGAGAGCGGCCCACCAGCTCTCATGGGGGTTCGGCACGGTAAATTCGCGTTTTGAAGGCTGATTTTCACCCCATGGTTTCGGCGATTTCCACACCCCGATATGCTGCGCGCTTGGCGCTGTTTGGCCTTCTGGCACTCGCCTTTAACCTCACACCCCTTTTCATGAACGCGGCCGATGCTGAGACGCGCACTTTGCGCATGTATTTTGGTCACAGCAAAGAAAGCGCCACCATCACGTTCAAGAAGAACGGGAAATACATCAAATCCGGCCTGCGCAAGGCGAACCGGTTTTTGCGGGACTGGCGACGCAAAGAGTCCACCAAGATGGACCCGGAATTGCTGGATCTGGTCTGGGAAGTTTACCAAAAATCGGGCTCCAAAAAGCCCATTCAGGTGATTTCCGGTTACCGATCCCCCAAGACCAATCGGTTGCTACGGCGGCGCGGGCGCAAGGTGGCCAAAACCAGTCAGCACACGCGGGGCAAGGCCCTTGATTTCTATTTCCCCGACGTGAGCGTGAAGAAGTTGCGCGAGCTGGGCCTGAAAGCCCACCGGGGCGGTGTGGGCTATTATCGTGGTTCGTTCGTGCATCTGGATACCGGTCGAGTGCGGCATTGGCCTCGTATGAGCCGCCGCCAATTGTCGCGCGTTTTTCCCCGGGGTCGCACCATTCACGTGCCTTCCAACGGTAAACCTTTGCGGGGTTACAAAACGGCGCTCGCCAACCTGAAGAAAGGTTTGAACGCTGACGGCAGCCGCCGGACCACTACGGTGCGCAGATCGCTTCTCGCCCGCATCTTTACTGGCAGTGGCAATGACGGCGACGAGGCCGAAGGTAACACGGCGCGGGGTTCAAAGACACCGGCGCGTGTTCGCCGCGCAGCGCCCAAACCAGTTGCAAAGAAGCCCGCCGTGGTGGCTCAAAAGGCCGCGCCCAAGGGTCCAGACCCCTTTGCCACGGAACTGACGGCGGTTGCCCGCAAGAACGCCGTGGAAAAAGCCAAACGTGATGCCGCTGATAAAGAGGCCGTTGAGAAAAAGCTGCGGGAGCAGGAAATCGAAAAGCTCAATGAGGCCACCGAGGAGATTACGCTTGCTTCGTTGGACCCCAGCCGCATTGCGCGCCCCCGCCTTCGGCCCCGCCCGGCCGAGCCTGATATTGCGCCCTCGCTGACCCCGGCCACAACGCCAACGGCTGTTCCTGCCATTGAGCCAGCGGCCACCCAATTGGCGCTCGCGCCCGCCACCGGGCCCGCCTCTGGCCCGCAACGCTTGGCACCGGTCGGTGCCACCGAACTGGCCTTAGCGACGGGCAGGAGCGCCAAGGGCGGCGAGTCCGTCCTGCGCCCCCGTGCAGACATTCCGGGCGCTGCTTCTCCACAGCCTTCCAACACGGTTGCCCAAACTGCGTCCGCGCCCGTTGCTTCGCCGGCGGCCAAGCCGGTGTTGCGTCAACAGCTTGCACCAGCGCCACAACAAGTGGAGCAGACCGGGGCAGAGCAGACCCAGGTGGCGTCGCTCGAGCCACAGAATGACCCGGCCAAAATGGCGGCTCTCAAGTCTCGCATTACGCAGGCACTGACGCGCCAGCGGTTGAGCCCGCAAAGCAGCGCTAAGACCGTGCCTTCCCTGCGCGACACCATCAAGCTGCCCGTGCCGACCCTCTCCCCCCCACGGCCCGCCCCCCGGGACGTGGCGGCGGTCGCGCCTCGCTTGAGACCAGCGGGCGGGGATGCCCTCTCCAGCACATTGCCCACGCCGCGCCGCACGGGCGGGTTCAACAAAACCCCCAGCAATCAGGCCGTCGCCAGTGTTTCTACAGGTATGGGTGCACCCATGCGCAGCGAATTGTCACTGGGTGATCTGGACGGACGGGCCGTGACCCGCTGGGCGGTCACCACATCCACGCGCACCGGCACGCTGGCGGCGCTGGAAGCGCCGGACTATCGGCAAGGCACCATGCGGGCAGCACCCGCTTCCATCTATACGGTGGGCTTTGCCTTCAATACGTCACCGCTGCGCGCGGACCGGTTCACGGGGCAGGCCTTGCGCCGTGTGGCCTTCGCTCGCTTGGGCGGCTGACAGATTAGGTTAAAATCGCCGGTCGAAAGCCGTTTCCAGCAAGCGATGTTGTGAAGCGACCGCGTTTTGCGCCGGTTGCCGAAGGGGTTCATCGGCGGCGTATATTTCCGCGTCCAGCCGTTGCACGCGCTTTTGCAGGGCGACGGACCGGCTGACGAGCAAAAGAAAATCTTCCGGCAATTTATCCCAGCCCGGCGCATCGGTGCGGGGGGGCAGTTGGTTGAGTTTTACGTTTTTCTTTTCCGCGATGGCCTGTTCAACACTCATGTCGCCCTCCGCCACGGCCCGTTGCAACAAAAGCCAAGACGCCAGTTGCATAAGTCGCGTGGTCAAGCGCATGGATTCGGTGCCGTAAAGGCCGGCCACTGCGGGCGACAGGTGTTTGGCCTCATCGCGGCCCTGGGTATCAAGAAAGGTGGCGGTTTCTTCCACCAGGTCCATGCCATAGGTGAACAGATCGCCGAACTTTTCCGACCGGGCAAAATGTTCCGCCAGTTTCACGGGTTCCTGCGAACGGGCCATTGCTGAACCCGGGCCGGGCGCGCTGCCATCATTTTCCATGAACCATACTCCTTACGCGGTCCGCAGGTTATGGCCTGACGATGGCCACCTTACAAGGTGGAGGGATGCGGGGGCAGGAAGATGAGCACAAAAAAAAGAGCCTCGGAGGGCTCTTGAAAGTTTACAGGAGGAAACACCTCTTCCGGGACGGGAAGAGACGCGTAATCCGGGGGCCCGGACTGCCTTAATAAAAACCTGTAAACCTTAACGAAGTCTTAAAATGGTTAACGCAATCGTATAAATTCTGTTCAGGACTTGAAAAAAGACTGTGCGGCGGAAAGGTGGCTTTCCTTTTTCTTGCGTTCTGTTTCCAAACGAACAATTTCGGCCCGCAGGGCGGCGATGCGCTCGTCCAAGTCATCCACTGACAGTGTGGAAAGGTCACCGCCCAGCGTGATGCTGTTGGTGGTCTGTTTTTGTGGTTCCAGGTCATCGAACATGGTGGGTCTCCTCAGGCGAAATGTAACAAGAGAGCAAGGCTGAATGAAAGGGCGCTGATTGCATCGGCGCGCGGGAACGCCTATAGGTGCTTAATCCCCAAAACGTGGTCACCCACGGCTCGCACGGAACACCCGTCGAGCACACGGGGAAGATTTATCTTGGCGATCCTTTCGCAGCCCTGATGAGCCATTTGGCCTTAAGACGGGATGCCCGGGTCGCCGTCTAGCAAGGGAAGAAATCCATGGCGCCTCAACTTCTTATGCCCAAAGCCACCGCCGTCTGGCTGGTAGACAATACCGCGCTCACTTTTGAGCAAATTGGCGATCTGTGCGGCTTGCACACGCTTGAGGTGAAGTCCATTGCCGATGGGGACAGCGCCCAGGGTATCAAAGGGCTTGATCCGATCCAGACCGGCCAGCTTTCCCGTGATCAGATCAAGGGGGCGGAGGAGAACCCCGACATTCGCCTGAAGCTGCTGGAGCCCAAGGTGAAAGTGCCGGAATTGAAGAAAAAGGGGCCGCGCTATACCCCCGTTTCCCGCCGTCAGGACCGGCCCAACGCCATTTTGTGGCTGGTGCGCAGCCATCCCGAATTGAAGGATGCGCAGATCATCCGCCTCGTGGGCACCACCAAATCCACCATCGCTGCCATCCGCGACCGCACCCACTGGAACTCCGCCAATCTGCAACCGCTGGACCCCGTAACGCTGGGCATTTGCTCTCAGATTGATCTGGATTTTGAGGTGGCCAAGGCTGAAAAATACAAGCCCAAAGTGGCGGAGGGTGAAACCACAGACGGTCTGCTGCCCGCCAGTGAAACTCAGATTGTGGACCCCCGCGACACCAGCCCCCAAGCCAGTGAAGATGTGGACGCTGACAGCGTGTTCAAAAACTTTGCAGCGCTCGGCGATAGCGTGAAGAGCGATAACTAAAGCCTCGCACGTTTTGCGTGGAGTAAAGATGCGCGACAAGAGGCGTTTGAGAACGGCGGCTTGCTGTTGGACAGGCCGCCATTTTTGATCCGGTTTGAAAGCGCCGTCCTTTATGGTGCAGTGCATCTTCGGCGGCTGGGAGTGGGGCCATCAAGTGGCCCACACTGCCCTGTGTGGGCGGCCCCTTTTGCTTTATGATTAGCGCGTAAAGGGCGTCCTTTTTTGGCGGGAAAACGCGCGCGCTAAAAAACCCATCCACCCCGCTTGAAGCTGTCCCTACCCTCTGCAATGCTGGCCCATCATCGGCGGGGGCTTCATGCATCTTTTTTTCCACCCGGTATGGCCGGATCTCAAACTGCTTGACGGAGTGCTCTTTTGAGCACCGACGAGAAAAAATCCGCCATTCACGTGGACGGCTTGCACAAGTCCTTTGGCGAACTTGCGGTGCTTAAGGGTGTCTCTATGGATGCCCGCGAGGGGGATGTGATTTCCATCATTGGGGCTTCCGGCTCGGGCAAGTCCACCTTTTTGCGCTGTATCAATCTGTTGGAATTGCCTTCGGCGGGCAGCATCACCATTGCCGGTGAGCCCATCCAGTTTGCACCGCTAAAAGACGGGGTCATGAACCCGGCCGACCGCAAGCAAATCCGGCGGTTGCGCACCAATTTGGGCATGGTTTTTCAGGGCTTTAACCTGTGGGGCCACATGACCGTGTTACAAAACGTGATGGAAGCACCCGTTCACGTGCTGGGTCAGCCAAAGGCTGAAGCGCGGGAGAAGGCGGAGGCCATGCTTCAACGGGTGGGGCTCTATGAGAAACGCGACCAATACCCGGCATTCCTCTCTGGCGGTCAGCAGCAGCGGGCTGCCATCGCCCGGGCGCTGGCTATTGAACCCCAAGCCATGCTGTTTGACGAACCCACCTCCGCGCTGGACCCGGAACTGGTGGGTGAGGTGCTCAAGGTTATCCGCTCCATCGCCGAGGAAGGGCGCACCATGATTTTGGTGACCCACGAAATGGCCTTTGCCCGGGATGTGTCCAGCCAAGTGGTGTTTCTTCACCAAGGGTTGGTGGAAGAGCAGGGCACGCCCGATCAGGTGTTCAACCATGCCAAGAGCGAGCGCTGCAAAGCCTTCGTTTCTTCCATCCATTGATGGGTTCTGCCCGCCCAGACCTGGCCGCTCCATGACGTTTCTGTCCAACATCGTCCAGTTTCTTTCCGAATGGGGCCCCAATCTGCTCTGGGGGCTGGTGGCCACATTGCAGATCGCGCTGGGGGGCTATGCTCTGGGCCTGCTGATCGGGTTGGGCGGCGCGCTGGGCAAGATTTATGGCGGACCGGTAACCCGCTTGTTTTTGGAAATTTATACAACGCTCATTCGCGCGGTGCCGGAGCTGGTGTTGATCCTGTTGCTCTATTATGCGGGCACGCAATTGCTCAACGATACCTTGCGTGGGTTGGGGTATGAGCGGGTGGATATTTCCGGCGTGGCGGCGGGGGTAGCTGTGTTGGGCATTGTGCAGGGGGCCTATGCAACGGAGGTCCTTCGGGGGGCCATGCAGGCTATTCCCCGGGGGCAGGTGGAGGCGGCGCAGGCCTATGGCATGTCCGCCGCCCTCACATTCCGGCGCATTATGCTGCCCGCCATGGTGCCACTGGCCCTGCCCGGCATGGCCAATCTGTGGCTGATCATTACCAAAGATACGGCGCTTTTGGCCGTGGTGGGTTTTGAAGAACTGGCCGGGGCCACGCGGCAGGCGGCGGGGTCCACTCGTCTGTATTTGGAAGCTTTTGTGGTGGCGGGAGGGCTTTACCTGGGCCTCACCCTGGCCTCCAACCGGTTTTTCAAATGGCTGGAAGGCCGGGCCACCCTGGGGCAAGCCAAAGTGGGGGCGGCCTGATGGGTGAATGGTATTGGCTGCCGGACTATTTCTGGCGGTTTGCGGAGGGGCTGTGGGTCACCCTTGAATTGCTGGCCATCGCGCTGTTTTTCGGATTCCTGCTAGCCATTCCAATCGGGTTGGTGCAGGTGACGGGGCCGCGCTGGTTGGCAGCTTTCGCGCGGGGGTTTTGCACCATGATCCGGGGCACGCCGCTGCTCATCCAGCTTTGGCTGCTCTATTACGGTCTGGGTTCGCTCTTTCCTTACTTTCCCGAACTGCGCCAGTCCTTCCTCTGGCCCATCCTGCGCGAAGCCTTTCCCTATGCGGCGGTGGCTTTTATCATCTCCGTGGCGGCCTATGAAGGGCATATCATGCGGGGGGCTTTTGCCAGTGTGCGCAAGGGAGAACTAGAGGCTGCCCGCGCCTTTGGCATGGGCCCGTTTACCGTGCTGCGCCGCATCTGGCTGCCCCGAGCCATTCAAAACGTCTTGCCCACCCTGTCGGGCGAAGCGGTGCTGACGTTGAAATCCGTGCCGCTGGCCGCCACCATCACCATTTTCGATGTCTATGGCGTGGGCAATATCGTGCGGCAGGAAACCTTCCGCACCTATGAACCGCTCTTGTTTGTGGCTTTTATCTATCTGCTGATTACGGCGGTGCTGGTGGTGTTTTTCCGCTGGTTGGAAAACCGCGTGCCGAAAGCATCCCAATGAAGGTGCTTTTGGCAGGCGTGGCCGTGCTGGATTTCGTGTTCCAGATGGAGGCCTTCCCCCGCACGGCGGAGAAATACCGAGCAGACGGAGCCGACATTGTGGGCGGCGGCAATGCCGCCAACGCTGCGGTGGCCGTGGCCCGTTTGGGTGGCCATGCCCAACTGATCTCCCGGTTGGGCGACGATACCATTGCCACACTCATTCAGGATGGTCTTGTGGCAGACGGTGTGGACACGTCCCTCATGCGCCGCTTCGAGGGGCGCCGTTCGTCGTTTTCGTCCATTTATATTGATGCGACCGGCGAGCGGCAGATCATGAATTACCGCGACAAAGCGCTGACCATGGATGCGGGCTGGCTCACCGACATTTTGCCCTCCGACTGTGGGGCCGTGCTGGCCGACACGCGCTGGCCCCAGGGGGCAAGGGCTGTCATGGACCATGCGAAAAACTTGGGCGTGCCCGGCATTATGGATGCGGAAGCACCGGTGATGGAGGCAGAAGATGCGATCCAAGCGGCCAGCCATGTGGCTTTCTCCGCTCAAGGGGTGCGCGAATTTACCGGTCTGGAAGATGTGAAAGAAGCGGCCCTGAAAGCCGCCACCATGCTGCCCGGCCAGGTGTTGGTGACCGATGGTGAGCAGGGCACGGTCAGTGTGCATGGCTGCAAAATCGTGCGCTATCCCGCTCGCAAGATTACTGTTGTCGATTCCCTCGGTGCCGGGGACGTGTGGCACGGCGCTTTTGCGCTGGCTTTGGCCAAAGGATGGGAAGAGGCACGGGCCGTGCCTTACGCCAATGCCGCCGCCTCCCTGAAATGCACCCGTCCGGGGGGGCGCAATGGAGCGCCCACGGCGGATGAATTGGCCGCTTATCTGGAGGAGGAAAATCCATGACCAATCGCAGTGAGCCACGGGAGATTTTTGGCACCGATCCGCACGGAAATTCCGTCTACCGCGTGCGCCTCACCGGTGGCGGCCTCACCGCCCATGTGCTCACGTGGGGCGCTGTGGTGCAGGATTTGCGGCTGGAGGGTCACGCGCCGCCTCTGGTGCTGGGTTATGCGGAATTTGACCACTACCTCCACCATTCCCCCTATTTTGGAGCCACGGCGGGCCGCTATGCCAACCGCATTGCGGGGGGACGCTTTGTGCTGAATGGGAAAACCCATCAGCTGGACCGGAACTTTCTCGATAAACACACGCTGCATGGCGGCGCGCAGGGCTGCGGCAAGCGCAATTGGCAAATTGCCGATCTTGGCACTGCCCATGTGGATTTGGTGTTGGATGATCCCGACGGCCATATGGGCTTCCCCGGCCACTGCCAACTCATCTGCTCCATGGCGTTGAAGGATGATGGTGCGCTTGCCATCACCTACACCACCAAAGTGACGGCTCCCACCATCGCCAGCTTGGCCCACCACTCCTATTTTACGCTGGATGATACCGGCGATATTCGTGACCACGCGGTGCAGATCATGACTGACACCTATCTGCCCGTGGACGATGAACTTATCCCCACGGGGGAAATCGCCCCGGTTGCGACCACGCCGTTTGATTTCAGATCACCCAAGCCGGTTGGTGCAGAATTGGATGCAGCGGGCCTCTACGATCACAATTGGTGCCTCGCCCCCGCCCGCCGCAATCTGCAAGATGTGGCCCAAATCACCACCCCCCACAGCCCGGTAAGCCTCACCATCGCCACCACCGAACCCGGCCTGCAATTTTATGCTGGGCACAAATTGCAAACGCCCGTGGCGGGGTTATCGGGAGCCCATTACGGCCCCTTCGCCGGCATGGCGCTGGAAACCCAAAACTGGCCGGATGCGCCAAACCGAGAGACGTTTCCGCAGGCCACGGTTAGCCCTGACGAAGCGTTGCGGCAGGAGACGGTTTATCGGTTTGAAATGGGGTAGGACGAACAAATCCCCGTCTCCAATGCCGGAAACTGAGCGCTTCTTATCCACCAACCCATGTTTGAAAAGCCAGTCCGCTTGCCAACGAGCCGGTAAGCGCCAGCGCCACATACAGGGCGAAAACGGTTCTTTTCGCCAGTGCCCATACGGCAATGGCAGCCGGCAGTGAGGTGACGCCCCCAGCCACAAGGAAGGCGAGACCGGCACCGGGGGCCATGCCTTGCTCCACAAGGCCGGACACAAGGGGAAGGGCTGCATACCCGTTCAAATAGGCGGGTACGCCCACAAGCGTTGCCACAAGAATGGAGAAGAGGCCATCGCCGCCCACGGCAGATACCACCCAGTCTGCCGGAACATAGGCGACCATCAAAGATTCCAAGACAAAGGCCAGCGTAAGCCACTTGAGCAAAAAGAGTGTGGTTTTGCCGCCCTCGCGGAAGAACTTCTCGCGCCGCGCGGTCTCTCGCCAAAACGCCCAAACCGGCGGTTTTGGGTTGTGCACGGATGAGGCACCACAGCCGCCATTGCCCACGCCGTCCCGCAGGGGCTCAGCGAAGGCTCCCATATGGTTTAACGCGAGCGTCACATAACCACCAAACAGACCAAGCCCGATGGCTGCCGCCGTCTTCGCCACGGCAAATTCTGGTCCAAGAACACCCGACGTTAGCGCGAACATGGAAGGGTCAATGACGGGGGAAGCCAACCAAAAGGCCATGACTGCGCTGAGCGGAACGCCCATGGCCAAGAGGGCCGCGATCAGCGGAATGACCCCGCAGGAGCAAAAGGGTGATAAACCGCCAAAGGCTGCCGCAAGCACAATCATCAACACAGGCGACCCACGAAATGCCTTTGCGATGAGACCATCCGCCCCCGTCGCGCCCGCATAGGCGGCAAGCCCGATGGAAAGCAGCAGATAGGGCGCGGTCTGGATTAAAGCGCGCCCTGTGAACGCTACGCTTTCCATACCTTGTTGGGGGTTCAAAAACGTGATGAGAGCTAAGATCAGCCCCACACTCAGCCAAACGCGATGATCGGACCACATGCTGGCCGCCCCTCGAAGAAGAGGGTTTTCGCTGCGGATCGGCAGAAGGCTTTCGGTTTTCATGCTTACATCCCTAATTTTATAGTTTCTTTAAGGCAAAAAGAGCTAGGCGGCATTGTCCTTTGTCAGCGAAACGCCCATGCAGCATTCTTCGGTCAGAAAAGAAAGCGTGTCGGTCATCACGGCATAATCCGCGCGGTTCACCACCTCTCGACCGCGTTTTTCCTGAAGAACAAGGCCTGCCGTCACAAGCTGTCGAATGTGATGGGCCAAAGTGGAAAGGGGCAAGCCGGTGTGGCTTGCAATATCGCCCACGATCAGCCCTTCTTCGCCGGCCCGCACCAGTAACCGATAGACCGAAAGGCGCGCCTCATGGCCAAGGGCGGCCATGGCCCGGGCGGTTTTTGCTGTTCTATCCATGGTTCAAACATAACTAGAAAACTAGTTTTTTCAAGTGTGCTCTTTTTGAGAGACAGAAGATGCTGGAATGCGGAGGAGGAAACTTATCCCCCCAGCCAAGTCTCCGCTCCATAATCATCTTGCACTCCATTGGAAACGGCTTGGTCGGATCAACCAACCCTCAGGCCATGGTGTGCCGGTTTCCGGTTGAATAACGGGGCAGGTTGGTCCCGGCCGGAGCGCCGCTTATCCTGAAAGCGCGTCGGTGGAAGTCCGGCGGTTCTGCTCAGGGTTTTTCGGCACGGGTCATGGCGAACACAGCGCTC
The DNA here is from genome assembly GCA_038525315.1 of Pseudomonadota bacterium. GTDB lineage: Bacteria > Pseudomonadota > Alphaproteobacteria > Rhizobiales > Rhizobiaceae > Pseudahrensia. The sequence goes on along the minus strand of JBCBHU010000008.1, from coordinate 61,000 downwards.
CGCCCTGTCGAAGAAGCAATGGCAGGCGCAGACGACCGTGGTGGAGCATGGGCCTTCGCTAAAATACTAAACAAAGAGGCGAAAGCCCCTGCTCCACCGGTTTCCCCACCCTGCGCCAAGGGCCGCGGGCTGCTTTGGCACGTCCAAGCGCAGACCAAACAGAGCTGCATTTGGCAGGCAACGCTCCCTCGCATCTTTTTGAAGCGGTGAAGTGCCCACGAACAGTTGATGGGGTCCGCACCATCACACCGCATTGCGCTGCCTGCGTTGCAATGCTTGGGTTTGGACCGTGGGAAACACCGCAATATTGTATGCGGGTTGAAAGACGAGGCAGGCATGCGCCTTTCAGGGAAGACAGCCATCGTTACCGGCGGGGCGCGGGGCATCGGTTACGCCATCGCCAAGCGCTACCTGCGGGAGGGGGCGCAAGTGGTCATTGCCGATACGGATGACGAGGCCGGGGATGAAACCGTCGCCGATCTGAAAGACTTGGGCGACATCCAATTTGTCAGTTGCGATGTGGGTGAGCGGCTTGATGTGCACAATTTGGTGGCCGCCACCATGAACGCCTTTGGAGACATTGATGTGCTGGTCAACAATGCGGGCATCATCAAAGGGGCGGGCTTTTTAGCGCTTAAGGAGGCCGAGTTTGACGCCGTAATGCGGGTGAATTTGAAGGGTGCGTTCCTTTGCTCCCAGGCGGTGGCCAAGCATATGGTGAAGCGGGTGGAGGAAGATGGACCGGCCGGGACCATTATCAACATGTCCTCCGTTTTGGCCAAAATCGCCATCCCCGAGCAGGTGGCCTACACCGTGTCGAAAGGCGGTGTGGAACAATTGACCGTTGCCATGGCGCAGGCACTGGCGCCCCATGGCATCCGGGTCAACGCCATTGGCCCCGGCTCCATCGCAACGGATATGTTTGACACCCTGGCCGGCTCTGGCCCGGACCGCCGCCGCGTGATCTCCCGCACCCCCATGGGCCGCGTGGGCGAGCCGCAGGAAATTGCTGGCATTGCCACGTTTCTCGCCAGCGCCGATGCCAGCTACATTACCGGCCAGACGATTTACGCCGATGGTGGGCGGTTGGGGCAGGCTTTTGCCATTGAGGACATTGATGACGAGGATTAGCCGACCACCGGGTCCAGCCCGCCGATGTCCATGAGAAAGTCCACCACCGTGTCTGTGCCCTTGTCGGTGCGCAGGTCGGTAAAGACCGTTTGGCGCTTGCCCCGTTGTTGATCGGCATCCCTGGCCATGCGATCCAGATCGACGCCCACATGGGGCGCGAGTTCGGTTTTGTTGATGATGAGCAGGTCGGAACGGGTGATGGCGGGGCCGCCCTTGCGAGGGATGTCGTCGCCCTGGGCCACCGAAATCACGTAAAGGGTGATGTCGGCGAGATCGGGGGAGAATGTGGCGGCGAGATTGTCCCCACCGGATTCGATCAAGATAAGGTCGAGGTCGGGGAAGCGATTGTTGAGATCATCCACCGCGCGCAGGTTAATGGAGGCGTCTTCCCTGATGGCGGTGTGGGGGCAGCCGCCGGTTTCCACGCCCATGATGCGTTGGGAGGGAAGCACTTGCAGGCGCACCAGCGCCTCCGCGTCTTCGGCGGTGTAGATGTCGTTGGTGATAACGGCCATGGACAGGCGGTTTGCCAGTTTTCGGCACAGGGCGGCCACAAGCGTGGTTTTGCCCACGCCCACAGGGCCGCCAATACCCACCCGCAGCGGGCCGTTTGAGCCCCTGCGGAGCGGTTCATGTTCAACAAGTGTCATGAGCGGAAAATCCGGCTGTTGAGCGTCGCATGGTTGAGGGCAGCATGGTCCATAAGAAAAGCGGCACTGCCGAGATCGTTCAGCTTGAGGGGAGCGAATTGTTCGGCGTGATGGAGAATGTGAGGTTCCAGCGCGGCTAGCGTGATCATGGCGGCGTTTTGCCCAACGGGCAACACGCGTTGTCCCACCTGCATCTGGTTCACGATGGCAGCGTGGAGGAACGCTTGCAGAACCGGGACGGGCTCCATCTCGTGGTGACGGGCGATGGCACCAACCGCCACAGGGTAGGCGAGGGGACGAGGATTGTGCTGCCAGGCTGGCATCCACGGGGCGGCGGCACGCTGAAAGGACGTGCCCAGATCGCGCAACTCGTCGTGCCGCTCCTCGCTGGTGGCCATAGCGAGGGCCAGGGCGGAAATGTTGTCGTCGGTGTCCTCGCCATTGAGCGTCGCGGTAAGCAGGATCGCGTCATTGCGCAGGGGTCCGTGGGTTAGGAGGGTCTCCAACCAGTCTCTCAAATCCCCGTGCATATTTCCCTGTGCTATGGTCTCCAACCCACCGGAATAGGCAAAGGCTCCGATGGGAAAGGAAGGGGAAAGCCACGTCATTAGCCGCAGCATCATGGGGTCAGAGCTAGCCGTGGTCATGATTATGGCTGTGGGCGTGGTGGTGATTATCGTGTGTCTGTGCACTGTCGTAGGCCCCCCGCATGGGGGTGAATATCTCGGTCACCGGACGCAGGGTGGCTCCTAAGCCTTTGAGCATCTCTTCGATGATGCGATCTGGCACGATCAGCACACGGTCCACCTCCACTTGGGCTGGCAGGTGGCGGTTACCCAGATGCCAGCAGAGTTCTGCGTGATGTTGCGTGTGGCGGGCGGTGATTTCGGTGAGCTTTTCTTGCGCAGCGATGACTTCCACCGTGCTGCCATCGTCCAGCACGAAGCGGTCTCCGTGGTGCAGGGCGATGGTGCGGGGCAGATCCACAAGAAAGGCTTCGCCCTTTTGCGTGGTGAGGCGGCGGCGGCGCAGGTGCCGCTCGTCATGGGGCAAGACGATAATGTCCATGGGGTCAGGATCGGCTGCGGTGACGTCACTGGCCAGTTTGACGGTATGGGAGCGGCGCATGGGCTAAAGGCGCTCCACAGCGCCTTCGCCTGCCTCGATAATATCCACCGACCGGTGGGTGGTGACGGGCATAAGCGCACCCCGCCAGGCGATCAAATGGGGCGTTTTGAAATGGGCATCCAGTGCCGCCCGGTCCCGCCAACGCTCCACAAAAACCATCTGGTTTTGGTCTGTCTTGCTTTGGAAGACATCATAGGCGATGCAGCCGTCTTCTTTGCGGGTTTCCGCGATGCAGGTCTGAGCCTCTTCCATCACGTCAGCAAGCGTACCGGGGCGAAAGGTGAGTTCGGCGATGACATAGATCATGGAAAGAATCCGGGGAGAGGCTTATGCACCAGTTTCGCGCTTTTTGCGCATGCCGTCCACCGTCCATCGGTCTTCATTGCGCAAAAGAAAAAGCGCAATCAGGGCGCCCAAAGTAGCCACCGACGTCCACAACAGATTGGCGGGGAAAGAGGTATAGCCAATGGTGAATGTGCCGGTGGAGAAGGCCTTGAGCAGACCGCCCTTGAACAACAACGACCCGGTAAGCAGCGCGCCTATAATACCCGTGCCGTGCATGAGTGTGGCAACGCCATAGGTCAAGGTGCGCCACACGCCGAGAATGAACAAAAGAGCCAACAGCATCTGTGCCGAGCCAACGACCATGGAAATGAGTTCCGCATTCTCCTTCGTCACCCAATCCAGTTTGTAGGTGTTGCGAAACACATTCACCATCCATTCCGGGCGCAGGAATTTGAGACTGGCCCAAACGATAAGGAAGGAGCCAATGGAAAGGCGCAGGATGAACAGGGCGGCGTGAAGGGTGCGCATGGAGGTCATGGGTTTGGGTCCGTTGTAGCAAAGGCCTAGCGCTTTTAGCCCATATTCCTGGGTCTGTGATTTGAATTATTTGTGTGTCCTTGGGCCCCTCAGAACATAAAATACCGCTGCGCCATGGGCAGCACTTCGGCGGGTTCACAGGTGAGCAATTCGCCGTCGGCGCGCACTTCGTAGGTTTCGGGGTTTACTTCCACTGCCGGGGTGGCGGTGTTGAGTTTCAGGCTGGCTTTACCGATGCCGCCGCGGGTGTTTTCCACGGCCACGAATCCCTTCTCCACGCCCAACTGGCTGTGCAGGTTTCCGGCGGCGGCGGCCTGGCTGACGAAGGTAATGGACGAGTTCGTCATGGCTTTGCCGTAGGCGGCGAACATGGGGCGCATATGGACGGGTTGAGGCGTGGGTATGGACGCATTGGGGTCGCCCATGGGGGCGGCGGCGATGGAGCCACCGATCATGACGAGGGCCGGTTTTACGCCAAAGAAGGCAGTATCCCAAAGGCACAGGTCGGCGCGTTTGCCTTCTTCGATAGAGCCGATCTCCTTGGACAGGCCATGGGCGATGGCAGGGTTGATGGTGATTTTGGCCATATAGCGGCGCACGCGGAAATTGTCGTTCTCGCCGGTTTCTTCCGGCAAACGGCCCCGCTGTTTTTTCATTTTGTCGGCGGTCTGCCAGGTGCGGATGAGCACTTCGCCCACGCGGCCCATGGCTTGTGAGTCCGAAGCGATGATGGAGAAGGCGCCCATATCGTGGAGGATGTCTTCCGCCGCGATGGTTTCGCGCCGGATGCGGCTTTCGGCAAAGGCGATGTCTTCGGGGATGGAACTGTCGAGGTGGTGGCACACCATGAGCATGTCGAGATGCTCTTCCAGCGTGTTTACCGTGTAGGGCCGCGTGGGGTTGGTGGAGGAGGGAAGGACATTTTCCAGCCCGCAAATTTTGATAATATCCGGCGCGTGGCCGCCGCCTGCCCCTTCCGTGTGGAAGGCGTGGATGGTGCGGCCCTTGAAGGCTTCCACCGTGTTTTCCACGAAGCCGGATTCGTTGAGCGTGTCCGTGTGGATCATCACCTGCACGTCGTGGTCGTCGGCCACGGATAGGCAGGTATCGATGGCTTGCGGGGTGGTGCCCCAGTCTTCGTGGAGTTTGAGGGCGCAGGCGCCGCCCTCCACCATTTCCACCAGCGCTTCGGGCCGGGAGGCGTTGCCCTTGCTGGACAGGCCGATATTCATGGGGAAGGCATCGAATGACTGGATCATCCGCCCGATATGCCAGGGACCGGGGGTGCAGGTGGTGGCCAGCGTGCCGTGTGCCGGGCCGGTGCCGCCGCCCAACATGGTGGTGACGCCGGACATGAGCGCTTCTTCGATCTGCTGAGGGCAGATGAAGTGAATGTGGCTGTCGAACGCGCCCGCCGTGAGAATCTTGCCCTCGCCCGCAATGGCCTCCGTGCCGGGGCCGACGATAATGTCTACACCCGGTTGCGTGTCCGGGTTGCCCGCCTTGCCGATTTTATGGATGCGCCCGTCTTTCAGCCCCACATCGGCTTTGTAGATGCCCGTGTGATCCACGATGAGCGCATTGGTGATGACCGTGTCCACGGCCCCGTCCGCCCGCGTGGTCTGGGCCTGCCCCATGCCATCGCGGATGACTTTACCGCCGCCAAACTTCACCTCTTCGCCATAGGTGGTGAGGTCCCGCTCCACCTCGATAATGAGGTCCGTATCGGCCAGCCGCACCCGGTCTCCGGTGGTGGGGCCATACATGGCGGCATAGTCGGCGCGGGCGATGGTAGCGGGCATAGGATGGGTTCCTGTTTAGCTTGCGGGCGTGGATTGGTTTTTTGGCAGAGGCGCAGGCACGCCCCGGTCCAGTTTTTCATCGAACACCAGCACGCGGTGTTCGGGGATTTTGAAGTCGTCGGGAAGCAGGGCGAGGGAAGCGGTTTCGATACGTTCTTCCAGCAGGGCCATGAAGGCGTCTTTGTCCATGCCCGGTGGAATGGGTTCTAAAAACTCCACCACGGCGGTGCCGGGTTTGAACTGGTCGAACGTGTATCGGGGCCAGAACAGGCCCATATTGGTGGCCACGGGGATTACAGGGCAGCCATAAGCTTCATACATGTGGAAAATGCCTTTTTTATAGGCGAAGTGGTAGCCGGGGTCGCCCAAACGGCCCTCTGGGTAGATGAGAATTTTGCGGCCCGCTGCGCGGGTGCGCTCAATGTCGTCGTTCACCAGCTTTTCGCGCGCGGTGGCGCCGCCGCAGGAATCCACCACCACGGCCTGCATTTTGCGCAGCACCATGCCCACCAGCGGGATTTTTTCCAAATGGTCGCCGGTGACGATGGCCAGATCGTTGACCTTGGCAAACATGGAATAACCATCCCCCCAGCTTTGATGTTTGGGGGCGATGATGCAGGGACCAACGGGCAGGTGCTCCTCGCCGCGATATTCCACGTGGATGCGCATGACGTGTTTCATCCAAAACCGCATCATACGGGAATAGCGTTGCAGCCAGATCATCAGCCATTTGCGACCGGGGATCAGCAGCAGGGGCAGGGCGACTAGCACTGCCACTAAAGACGTTGTCCAATAGAGGCCTTGGAAGATGAGGGCGCGCATGGGCTAACCATCAGCCATGAAGGTTTGCAGTTCACGGGTGCGTTGCTTGGTCATGGCCGTAAGACACACAACCAGTTCCAGGGTTTGGCCAGTGCCACCGTAATATTTTGTCGCCTGCGCCTCACAGGCGGCGTCCCGGTAGGGAATCCATTTGCGTTGCGCATCGCGCAGCAGTTCAACCCGGCTTGGCGCACCGTCCGGTAGCCAGTCCGCATCGGCGGTGCGGGCATGACCCATGGCCCTTTTCCACGTGGCATTGAGCGCGGCGTCCGCCCTATCCAGTTCCTCTCCGGCGCAAAACTTCATTTCCACGGTGGACGTAGCATTGTTGCAATCAATATCCTGCGCCGCCACAAAGCGGGGCGTGATTGCCAGAAATGTGGCGACAAACAGGGCGGCCAGAAAGTAGCGCATCACAGCTTCCCCATAATCTTGCCGTTGAAGCCGTAGACTTCCCGATTGCCGCCATAAGGCACCAGCGTCACGTCGCGCTTTTGGCCCGGCTCGAACCTCACGGCGGTGCCGGCGGCGATGTTGAGACGCATGCCGCGGGTCCGGTTTCGGTCGAAATCCAGCGCCGGGTTTGTTTCATAGAAATGGTAATGGCTGCCCACCTGCACCGGGCGGTCGCCCGTATTGGCCACGGTCAGCGTGACGGTTTCGGCCCCCTCGTTCAAGGTGATGGTGCCGTCGGCGGGCATGATTTCGCCGGGAATAACTTTTTGGACCATAGGTTTCTCCTTCATCCGATGGGGCCGAGGCCGAGCGCGCCCAGCAGGCTGAAACCGATAATCATTACACCCACTGCAATGGCACCGGAGGCGATGAGGTTGGCCAGGTTGGAGGCTTTTATGCTGCTGATTTGCCCGCTATGGGGGTTGAAAATCCCTTCCACCCGGTCACCCTTGTTGTGTATTGCGGGTTTGGACGAGAACCCGCTTTTATGAGTGCGGCCCTTATGGGGACCGTCCGTGATTTCGTATACGGGGGCGTAGGTGTAATCCCCATCACTGTCGCGGGAATAGACAAGGTCAATAACTTCCACCGGAACACGGACCATATTTTTGCGCAGCTTTTGATTGTGGTAGCGAAAGGCGAAACCGATGGCGGTGACTATGCCGCCAATGAAAAGTGCAATTCCCGGACCGATGAAATTCTCCACGCCAGATCCTACCGCACAGGATGGTGGACGGTGACGAGTTTGGTGCCGTCGGGGAAAGTGGCTTCCACCTGAATGTCATGGATCATTTCGGGAATGCCCTCCATGACCTGATCCTTGGTGATCACATGGGCTCCGGCCTCCATGAGGTCCGCTACCGAGCGGCCATCGCGGGCCCCTTCCACCACAAATTCGGTAATAAGCGCGATGGTTTCGGGGTGGTTGAGTTTCACGCCCCGTTCCAGCCGGTTGCGGGCCACTTGGGCGGCCATGGCCACCAGCAATTTGTCTTTTTCGCGGGGCGTGAGATGCATGAGCGTGCCTTTTTGAATGGTCTACAGATGCCAGCAGCGGGGCAGGGGCCGATCGCCGCTCAAGAGATGGAGCGCCGGTACAAGACTTTGACGCAGAGCATAGCCATCCTTGGCGATGATGCGGGCCACCAGTTTCCCGTTCCACCAGCCCGCCGCGCCCAGTTGCCCCAAGGCTCCGCCCTGTTGCCCCAAAATCGCGCGCAACGGTTCCACGAAAGACTGCCCGCGCGGGTCCACCATGACAAGGGTGGCAAGGGCCAGATTGCCGTCTGCGATGAATTTCTTTGCAAGGGTTTGGCTGATGGGTGCGTCTGCTGTGCCCCCCAGCAGCAGGTCTTCGGCGTGGAGCAGCCCACCATTTTGGGTGATACGCCAGCGGTCGCGGAAATACCCGGTGGACACATCCTCCCCCATGGCGGTGCGGCCAAAGATAAGCGGCTCGACCATAAGCAGGCTTGCGGTCTCGTCCATGTCCACATGGATGGTGCGCGACAAGCTGCCGCCGTCAAAAAGAATGGTTTCCTGGGGCAACCAAGCCAGGGATGCGCCTTTGCCCAGCTTCAACTTTACGTCTGCCCGTGCTGTGCCGCCGCTGGAACGGTAGACCCGCTCGCAGGCTTGGGTGGTGATGCGTGCGTTGGCGGCATCGTTGACGGTCACCGACCATTGCAGGCGGTCGCCCCCCGTCATGCCGCCGGAGGAGTTGATGAACACCGCCTCCGGGGTTGCCTCTCTGGAATGTTGTTTGGGCAGACGGATTTTGGCGCAGCCCTGCTGGCGCAGGTTGGCCAGGGCCGTGCAGCCTGCCTCGGCGGACCATGCCACAGCCCCTTCGCCGATGGCCCGTTGGGCCTTTGGTTGCAGGACGGTGAGGCTCAAGTGATATTCAGCTCATTGGAGAGATGCCTGACGGGCCCTGTCCCGGTCCTGCTGGATATAGCCGGCGGTGATCTCCGCCATGCGCGCTGGGCTGGTGACGGGGGCAAACAGGGTGCGAAATGCGCCATCGGGGGCCAGCAGGTAGATGAAGGAGCCATGGGCGTAGACATCCCCTTCTTCGGGGTGGGTGAACAGAAACTTCTTTTCCAGATTAAACGCCTTGTAGGCGGCTTCAAGGTTTTCTTGCCCGCCGGTGAGGCCTTCCATGGTGGGGTGAATTTTGCGCACCGCCTCACGCAGGGCATCCACCGTATCCCGCTTTGGATCAACCGTGATGAGAACGGGTGTTACAGGCGCGCCCATGCCCTTGAGCAGGTCCACTGTCTCGGCAATGGCGGGTAGGGCGACGGAACAGATGGCCTTGCACTGGGCGTAGCCAAAAAACACCAATTGGTGTGTGCCGTCGCGGCTGGCGGAACGGCGGGGCCGCCCATATTGGTCAATCAGGTTGAAGTCGCCGGATTTAACGGCGGGAAAGCCCGGCGTGTTGTTGGCATCCACCGCAAAGGGCAGTGGTGCGTTGGCGACGGATTTTCCACCCATGACGTTTTGCATAAAGGCAAAGCCGGTGCCGGTGAGGACACCGGCCAATAGCAGCGCGAGAAAGAGCGGCAGGCGGCTCATTCCTCCTGCAATTCCTTGATGTAGTCCGCTTCAAAGTCGAGGCCCTTGCCGAGATAGCCGCTGGCTGCGATCTGCTTTTTCACGCGGGGGTCACGGCGAAACCACGGGCCTTTGCCCTTAGCTTCGGGGTTCTTTTGCGCCCATCGTTTGGTCCAAAGGGTGGTCTTGTTCCAACTTTCCGTGCCCTTATCACGGATGAATTGCACCATGTAGAAGCGGGAGGGCGAGGCCTCGTCTTCGCCGATCATGACGCCGTCCACATCCACCGCCTTGTTGCAATAGGGCAGCAAGTCTTCTGCTGCGCCGTTGAAGGCCGCCTGGCGGTTTTTCAAGACGGCTATGAGTTTGTTGTCCGCGTCGCGCACCACGCCCAACTGGCGGTTGCCATTGCCGCAATTATCCGGGCAGTCGCTGGACAGCTCACACAAAATATCCACGACCTTTCCCGAAAAGGTAGCTTTGGTTTCGCCATACAGGCCCCATTCGCGGGCATTGGAGCCTTCGGAGAAATCCTGCGCGAAAGCCGGGGTGGCCAAGAGGGCGAGAGCGATGAATGTTCTGGCAATCATGATCGTCATCCTCACTTGGGTTTTTTGGGTTGGGCGAAGGGGGGCACGAAATCATAGTCTTCGTGGGACAGGTAAGTGATGCCGTCATCGGCCACCACGTCCTTGACCACGATGTAGTTTACCCCGTCGCGCTGGTAGTGAACGCCCTTGGCAGTGATGATGTGGCTTTGCACGCTCATTATGGTGTCGGTGGGGGCGAGTGCATCTTCGCCCTTGTATTTCAACACCATGTAGACCTTGCCTTCGTCGGTGCGCACGCCCACCGGGATGCCGCCAGCCGCGCACCACAAGGCACAAGTGTGGTGGGCCGTGCCGCGGGTGGCGTCCGTGTCGCCCATGACGCCGGAATAATAGCACCATGTGTCAATAACTTCGCCTTTGATCTCCACCATTTCACCGGGCGTCGTCGCTTTGGCGGGCGTGGACATGAAGGCGTGGGTGGTAAATGCAATGATCGCCATAAGAACGGCGAGGGCGCATAACGTAACGCCCCTGTTGTTTTGTTTGGGCATTGTGGGGCTATGGGCCATGGCGTCCTCCCTGATGGGTAAATGGGTACTGTCCACCAAACTTTACACGTGCCTAATAGTGTGGACGCAAAAGGTATGGATTGCCAAGCCCTTCAATTTGTTGCTCAAGAAGATGTGTAAACATCGCCCCAAACCGCCAGTGCCCCATGATGACATCGAATGAAGACCGCGTCCGCCTGCTGGATGCCCTTGAACCCATCGCTCGGCGGGCCGGGGATGCCATCATGGAGGTTTATGCCGCCATGATGGAAAGGGACGAACCCGTGGCCCGCACCAAGGGCGATGGTTCGCCCGTGACCTTGGCGGATGAGAAGGCGGAAGCCATCATTTTGGCCGGGCTTGGGGGCTTAGCCCCGGAGATTGCCTCAAACATTACCATTGTGTCGGAAGAAAATGCCCAAAGTCATGCTATGGCTGCGCCGGAACAGTTCTGGTTGGTGGACCCTTTGGACGGGACCAAGGAGTTTTTGAAGGGAGACGGCAAGGGCTCATTTACGGTCAATATTGCCCTTGTTGAAAATGGTGCGCCGGTGTTGGGCATTGTCCACGCGCCCGCGCTGGATCGTTGTTTTAAGGGTGCGGTTGGCTTGGGGGCAACGGAAAACGGGCAAACCATCGCCGTGCGCCCTGTGCCAGAAGCGGGGTGCGTGGCCGTGGCCTCGCTTTCCCATAGGGATGCGCAGACGGACGAATGGCTGGCCGCGCGGGGCATTAGCCAAACCCGGTCCATCGGTTCATCGCTGAAATTTTGCTTGCTGGCCTGCGGGGATGCGGATGTCTACCCCCGTTTTGGGCCCACCATGGAATGGGACACGGGGGCGGGCCATGCCGTTTTGGTGGCCGCCGGGGGGTGTGTGGAACATCCCGATGGTCGTGGCTTTGACTATGGCAAGAAGGATTTTCGCAATGGTCCATTTGTGGCGCGGGGTCGCTTCACGGCCTGACGGGTTTTTAACCTGCATGGGCCATGGTCTGGCCCATGATCTTGACCATCCCCACCCCCGCCAGCCGCGCTGCCTCGCCGGATGAGGAATTGCTGCGGCTGGAAGCGGCGATCCGCGACACGGCGGAGGCTGAGCGCCGCGCTACGTTTCGTGTGCAAATGGCCAAATGTTTGCACGATCTGGGCGAGTGGCAGCGGGGCATGGCGCAGCTTGCGGCGGCCAATCGCGAAAGCCCCAAAAATCCCTACGTCCTGCGGGGCCTCGGCATGGCCACCTGCCGAACCGGCGACTGGCGCAAGGGGTTGCGCCTTTATGATGAAGGGCGCTGGCAGATGCCCTCCTTTGACAAATTCAAACGACCTTACCCCTTCCGCCCCTGGCAGGGGCAAGATCTGGTGGGCAAGCGCATTCTGGTTTGGGCAGAACAAGGCATCGGCGATCAGGTGATGCAGGCCCGGGTGCTGGCGGATCTGCTGGAACGTGGTGCCCAGGTGGACGTAGAATGCGAGCCAAGGCTCATTGCGCTGTTTCAGCGGTGTTTTCCGACGGTGGAATTTCACACCCAAACCGTCTCGTTGGTGCCCGCCCTTCTGGCGCAGAAGTTTGACTTCCAAGTCTCCATGCTCTCCGCCTGGCGCTGGGCCAGCCGTTCGGCTGCTGAAGCGAAGTGCATGGGGGTGGATCGGGGTCTTTGCCAGCAGTTTCAACGGGCCTGGCAGAAGCAGGATCGGGGAGAACGTTGCCTGAATGTGGGCCTTGCCTGGTCGTCCCGCGCCAAAGCTACCGGCGAACGGCGTAGCCTCTCCCTGTCCATGCTTTCCCTTTTGCCGGGCATTGCAGCGGGACGCGCCCGTTTTCACAATCTGCAATATGGCGAATATGACAGCGCCGCCCTCTCCCGCCAGTTGGGCGCACCTTTGTGGACGGATGCGCAAGGGGACCCTTTGAAAAATCTCGACCGCCAATGTGCCCAGATCGCGGCCCTCGATCTGGTCATCACCATCGACAACGCCACCGCCCATTTGGCCGGGGCGCTGGGCGTGCCCTGCTGGGTGCTTATGCCCAAGGGCAGTGAATTTCGCTGGGGGACGGATGAAAAGACGACTGCACTGTATAACTCCGTCCGCCTGTTCCGCTCCACCGACAGCGACAGCTGGGGCGCGACTTTGCTGCGTGTGGCAGATGCGTTGGGTGAGCTATTGAGCAACCGCTCCCACTAACTTTCGATGCTTAGAATAGAGGGAAAACCACCCAGTCTGTCCCTCATCCTCGGCTTTATGCCGGGGATCCGTTCCTCGTCATTGGTGGTGCTTTCGGTCTGTTGGAGTGGATTACCGGGACAAGCCCGGCAATGAGGAAGAGTTGAGGCCGTTATGTTGTCTTGCGATCTCCCAGAAAGCCTTGCTTGCAAAGCCTTGTTCTTGCCCCCATTTGGCGCTTATGGCACGAGACATAGTGCACAGCCCAAACAACGGACGAGGACCATGGCGCTCAATTCGCTGGGATTTGATAAATCGCCTGCTGATACGCGCGTGGTGGTGGCCATGTCCGGTGGTGTGGATTCCTCCGTTGTGGCCTGCCTGTTGAAGCGCGAAGGCTATGACGTGGTGGGCATGACGCTCCAGCTTTATGACCACGGCGCTGCCATCGAAAAGAAGGGTGCCTGCTGTGCGGGGCAGGATATTCATGACGCCCGCCGCGTTTCCGAGCAGATGGGCTTTCCCCATTACGTGCTGGATTATGAGCAGAAATTCCGCGAGCAGGTGATCGACCCGTTTGCTAAGGCCTATATCAATGGCGAAACCCCTATTCCCTGTGTGGCTTGCAACCAGACGGTGAAGTTCTCCGATCTACTTGCGACGGCGCGGGAACTCGGGGCCGATTGTTTGGCCACGGGCCATTATATCATCTCCAAAGAGGGTGAAGACGGTCACCGCCAGCTTTTCCGCCCCGCTGACGCGGACAAGGACCAGAGCTATTTTCTGTTCGCTACCACGCAGGAGCAGTTGGACTTTTTGCGCTTTCCTCTGGGCCATGTGCCCAAGGCGGAAACGCGGCGCATGGCGGAGGAGATGGGTTTGGTGAATGCCACCAAATCCGACAGTCAGGACATCTGTTTTGTCCCGCAGGGCAAATATGCCGACATCATTGCCAAACTGCGCCCCGATGCGGGGCAGGCGGGCGATATTGTGCATATGGACGGGCGCGTACTGGGCCGTCACGAGGGGGTGATGCATTTCACTGTGGGTCAGCGGCGCGGTATCGGCGTGGCCGTGGGAGAGCCGCTTTATGTGGTTTCCATCAACGCCCGCGATGCCGTGGTCACTGTAGGCCCCCGCGAGGCATTGGCCACCCGCCGCATTACGCTGCGCGATGTGAATTGGCTGGGAGATGGTGACATGGCGACAGCTGTGGGCAGCGGTCTTGAATTATACGTGCGCGTGCGTTCCACCCGCCCTCCCCGTGCTGCTACGGTGACGCTGGAAGAGGGTGACGTGATCGTCACGCTGGCGGATGGTGAAGACGGGATTTCCCCCGGTCAGGCGTGCGTTTTCTACGAGACAGAAGATGAGCAGACCCGTGTTCTCGGCGGTGGCTGGATCAAAGCCACCACCTCTGAAATGGCCCTGTCAGCGGGCGTGGCAGGTAATATTGGTGACCGTCTCAAAGCCCTTGAAACAAGCAGCCGGTAGTTTTTTTGCATTTGGCTTTGTCGGTGCGCAAACCGCCTGCAAAACAAGTTGACAGTGCCACAGGCCGACCCCTATATCGGCGACGCTTGCAGGGCCATTTAATGCCCCGCAGCGATGGCGGAGTAGCTCAGGTGGTTAGAGCAGCGGAATCATAATCCGCGTGTCGGGAGTTCAAGTCTCTCCTCCGCTACCAAATTCAGGTTGTTTTGGTTTGCACCTCTGGTCGTGGCTTTTGGCCTGCGGCGGTTCAGGCGGTCAATCCCAGTTTTTCCGCCAGGCCAATGCGCTGGAGTTTGCCTGTTGAGCCTTTGGGAATTTCTTCCAAAACAAGAACCTTGCGGGGCACTTTGAAGGCAGCCAAGCGCTCGGCGGCGAAATCTCTGATTTCGCGCTCGGTGATATCTTGACCTTCCTTGCACACCACGGCGGCGGCCACATCCTCCCCCAATTTATCGTGGGGAATGGCAAAGCAGACAACCTGGGCGATGGCGGGATGGGCGGAGAGAACGCTGTCCACTTCCAGCGGGCTGATTTTTTCGCCACCACGATTGATGATTTCTTTCAAGCGACCCGTGAGAGAAAGATAACCGTCCCCATCAAACTGGCCCTGGTCGCCCGTGCGGAACCAGCGTTTGCCGTCCGCTTCGAAAAAGCTCTTTTCGTTGGCATCGGGATTGCTTTCATAGCCCGGTGTCACATTGGGGCCGGAGATGACGATTTCACCGGTTCCCTCAATGATATGGTTTTCCACTTCGTGGGCGATGGCCACCGCCGGGCCGGCTGGTAGCCCCACAAAACCGGGCTTTTGCCTGCCGGGTTCAATGGGGTTGCAGCACATCTGGTGGGCAGCCTCGGTCATGCCATAGGCTTCCACCACGGGCACGCCGAATGTCTGCGCCAGCGTTTCCATCACGGGTCCGGGGAGAGAAGAAGAAGAGGAGCGCAGGAAGCGAAGGCTTGTGTTCTCCACAATCTCTTGATTGCGCCCGGCGCGGGAGAGGATGGCTTGGTGCATGGTGGGCACGGCGGTGTACCAGGTGGGGTTCACATCTTTAAGCCAGCCGAAGAAACGCAGCACGTCAAAGCCGGGGGAGCAGGAGATGGACGCGCCCGCTGCGAGGGAGGCGCTGACCGCCGCCACCAGCCCGTGGATATGGAATAGGGGCATAACGTTGAGGCAACGGTCTTTAGGCTTCAGGGCCAGCGACTTGGCGATGTTCTGGGCCGAGGCCGCGATATTGGCCTGGGTGAGGGGCACAATTTTGGGGCGCGATGTGGTGCCGGAGGTGTGCAGTATGAGGGCGATGTCGTCAGCGGTCGGCTCAGTATCATCGGCAGCGCTGGCAGCGGTGCCATTGGCTTCCAAGGTGAAAATGCCGGCGGCATCATTCTCGCCATAAGAGAGGTTGAGAATGAGTAGGCCCAAACCTTCGGCAGCGGCCCGGGCGGGGCCTTCATAGTCCGCTTCCAAAATGACAGCCTTGGCCTTCAAGTCATCCATGTAGAAGGAAAACTCTTCCTGCTTATAGGCGGGGTTCAACGGCGCTGTGGTGGCGCATTGGGCGATGGTGATGAAAGCGCTGGCCATTTCCGGCCCATTGGGCAGGACGATTGCGATGCGGTCTTTTGAACCGATACCTGCGGCCCGCAAACTGGTGCGCACAGTTGCTGTGTGCGCCCGCAAATCGCCATAGGTCAGCCAATCCCGGTCGGGCGCGCCGAAGGCCAGGGCCTCATTGGGGATGGCATTGATAAGGTGCGCAAGAGTGTTGGGCATTGGGGCGTTCTCAAATCTAAAATTGTGCAAATTAAGGGAAGCTAGGCGCGGTTTTGGACCAAGCGCTGGTCGATACAGGCTACAACCCCATCAACCTCGTTCAAACGCATATGGAGTTGCGCGCCGATTTTTTGGACCACCCGGTCCACCCGTTCAATCTGTTTCGCGCCGCCGTCAACGGCCCTTCCCACAGAGGAGGGTTTGAGCAGATTTTCGGCAGCTTTGGCGTAGCTGGAGAAGGGAACAAGATCGCCCCCGTCCGCGCCCAGAGATTTGGCGACACCATCCACCCAGTTGTAGATTTTTTCGGCCAGTTCGATGTCGCCGTGGACGGCATCGCGGATGGGCTGGACACCCTCGGGCAGAACGCAGCGGTAATTGCCAGTCAACAACATGCTCCATTTGGCCATGGGCACAAAGAGGGAGTCGTAGACTGACAGTTTTACGGGCACACGCTTGCCGTCCACGCGCACGGCGCTGATATCCGCCTCCAGTTGACGCAGCATTTGGGTGTGTTCATCGCTTGCAAAAGCGGTGGCTTTGAAATTGGAGGCGAGACCCACTTGCAAAACATTGGCGGGTTCATCCGGTGGGCGGAAAGCCTGTGGGTCAGGGCTGCACAGGCTCACGAGACCCGGTTCAAACCCGTCCCACACACCGGGGTCGGAAAAACAATCGGTAAGATCCACATCGCGCACGGCTTCAATGCGGCGCAGGAAAGGGAGCGGCGGCATATTCATGATGGAGAGGCAGGGCTTTAGGGCTGCTGCCACCTTGGCCATGAGTTCGCGCACACCGGGCATGCCGTATTGGGGCTCCTGCATGGCCAGAGCGATGAGATCGTAGTCGTTCGGGTTTGCCTCTTCTGGCGTTAAGGCATTCACCGTGCCGGGGAGATCGTGGGAGCGGTAAGTGGTGAAATCGTCGCCCCGCTTCAATTGCAAGCGCACCACCGTGCCTTCTTCATTGATCAGCTTGGCCGTTTGTTCGCGGCAGATGAGCGAAACGTCATGGCCTGCCATGAGCAGCTTTGTGGACAGGAGCGAGCCGTAGGACGCCCCCAAAATAAGAATTCTCATGCCTGCCCCTGCACCACTTCGTCTGCACTCTTCGCACGCAGTTTGTTCCACAGGACCTTTAAGAGCGGAAGGGCAATCAGAACAAGCGCAATAATGGTGATTGGACCGGCAATGGGCCGTGTGAAAAAGATCGAAAAGTTGCCGTCGGAGAACAAGAGAGACTGGCGCAAGGTGGGTTCAGCGATGGGGCCAAGGACAATGGCCAGCACGGCAGGGGCCAGGGGATAGTCCAACATGCGCAGGAAGAAGGCGCCGATACCGAAGAAGACCATCAGCCAGACTTCATACATGTTTTGATAGGCCGCATAGGTGCCCACCAAGGAAAGAACGAAAATCATGGGGGCCAAAATGGTAAAGGGCATGCGCAGCATCCACAGGAAGATTGGGATGAAGGCCAGGTTCACGATCACGGCGATGACGTTGGAAATATAGAAAGAACCGATGAGGGGCCACACGAAATCGGGTTGTTCGGTGAACAGAAGCGGCCCGGGTTGCAGGCCCCAGATGACCATGCCCGCCAGCAGCACCGCCGTGGTGGGGGAGCCAGGAATACCCAATGTCATCATGGGCAGCATGGCCCCGGTGGAGGCGGAATTGTTAGCGGCTTCCGGTGCGGCCACCCCGTCCAGATTGCCCTTGCCGAAGCTTTCAGGCTCCTTTGATGTCATCTTGGCCACGCCATAGGACATGAGCGAACCAGGGGTTGCACCGGCGGCAGGCAAAATGCCCACGAAGAAACCGACTGCCGAGCCGATGGCCGTGCCGCGCCAGGCATCCGCGAACTGGCGCGTGGCGGTTTTGATGCGGGACAGGGAGAATTTAACCTCCGACATGCTGCTTTTGTCGCGCGTGGCGTTGATGGTCCACATCATTTCCCCGATCCCGTAAATGCCGATGGCCAGCACGAGAAAGCGAATGCCCCGGCTGAACCATTCGGTGGAATCGAAGAACAAAAGGCGCGGTTCGCCGGAAATCTGGTCAAAGCCGACACTGGCCAGAACCAGGCCGAAGCAGATGGAGAAGATGGTCTTGGGAATATCGTCGCTGCCCAAGCCTACAAAGGTGGCGAAGGCCAGCAGCATGAGGGCAAAGATTTCAGGCGGGCCGAAACTTAAGGCCACGGACGCCAGCGGTGGAGCGAAGGCGGTGAACAGAATGACGGACACCGTGCCGCCAATGAAGGAGGCCAAGGCTGCCGTCACCAGTGCTTTGTCCGCCTTACCTTTCAGGGCCAGGGGGCGGCCATCAAAGGTGGTGGCCACAGCGGTGGAGGCACCGGGAATGCCCAGCGTGATGGACGAAATGGCCCCGCCATACATGGCGCCATAATAAATGGCGGCCAGAAAAATCATGGGCGATGTGGCCGATCCGGTGGTCTGCTGAATGACGAAAGTGAAGGGCAGAAAAATTGCCACGCCATTGACGGAGCCCAGGCCCGGCATGGCCCCCACAAACAGACCCACCACAACACCGATGAGTGCGAGGCCCAGATTGGTGGGTTCCAAAGCGATAAAAATGCCCTGCGTGAGGGCTGCAAGAATATCCATTTGTCAGCCCCTATAGAAAGATCGCGTAGAGCGGGATGAACAGGGGCTCCAAATAGCCCTTGGGCAAAACGATGCGCATGGCCACGTCGAAGAAGAAGAAGAAAACCACCGGGGTCATCAGCGCGATGGTCAGCGTGAGCCGCCAGGAATGGCCGCCCAAAAGGCGCATGTAATAAACAAGAAAGGCCGGGATAGCGCCGTAGAAGCCCAGCACTTCAATGGCGAACAGGAAGCCGATAAGACCGCCGCCCACATAGACCAGCAGTTTCTTGCCATAGCCATCCAGAAACACGTCCTGCGACCGGGAAAATGGCGTGGCGCGCCTTGCCCAATTGGCAATGGTCCACACGCAGCTTAAGAGCATGATGGCGGCCAGCCAGAACGGCCAAAAGCCACTGCCCGGTCCTTCATCTTCGATAAAGCCCACATTGGCAAAACGACCAACGCTGGGGTTCCACGACGGCGGCTCCCCGGCTTTCCACATGATGTAACCAGAAAACAGCGCCAAAATACAGGCTGTGATCAGTTCGGCGGCACGCACAGCGCATTCCCCCACAGTCTGGTGCAAAAAGGGCCAAGGCCGATGCAAAGTCGGCCTTGGCGGTGTTGGAGAAGGGGGGCGTTAGTTCACCTTGGGGGCGGCGAAAATGTCCTTGTGCCGCTCCCGTTGGGTGGCCCAGTAGTCTTTCAAATCAGCACCGGCCATAAAGTCGCCCATGAGGGACTTTTTGGATTTGTATTCCTGCCAGTCCTTGGAGTTGTACACTTTGGTGAACAGGTCTGTGTAATAGGCCTGCGCCTCCTGGGTCATGCCCGGCGCACCCACAACGGAACGCTGCATGAAATAGGCAAAGTCACCGCCCACTTCTTTCAGCGTGGGCACGTTGGGGAAGAGGGGCAGCCGCTCATTGGTGAAGGCCACCAGGGGGATGACCGTGCCGGCCTCGTAGAAGCCCAGCGCTTCGGATGGGTTGTTGACGGAAGAGCGGATCTGCTTGCCCGCCAAATCCTTGGCCACCGCGCCACCACCCTTGTAGGGGATGTATTTGATGGACAGTTTGTAATTGCTGTTTAGGTAATCGGTGATGATGTTGTCTTCGGCGTTTTTGCCCGTGCCGCCCATCACCCAGCCACGCCCATCGGCTTTGGCTTTTTCAAGAAATTCGGTGAAGTTCGTGATCCCTTCGTCCTTGTGAACCCAAAGCAGAAATGTGTCCTCCGCCATGCGACCCACGGGGGCAAAGTCCATGATGTCCACGCCCAGACCTGGTTGGCGCAGGGGTGTGGTGAAAAAGGAGTTCAACGTCACCATGATCGTGTGGTTGGGGTCGCCCGCGCTTTTCATGTGAACAAGCGCCTCAGCGCCGGAGCCACCGGATTTGTTTGTGGGCACGAGCGGGCGGGTGGATAGGCCTTCTTTTTCCACGATGGACTGCATAAGGCGGGCCATTTTGTCAGCACCACCGCCTTTGCCCGCCATGATCACGAAATCGATGGGCTTGATGGGTTCAAAGGCCTGCGCGACGCCGGTTAAAGCCATCACGGTTGTGGCGGCACCAGCTGCCAGGCCAAGGAATGCACGTTTTGTAAAACTCATAATATCCTCCTGAGAGTTTCGCGGTAAATCTGTTTTGGCCGAGCCCGATACAGTCCCGGCGCGAGCGCGCGGGAGGGTGTTGTCCATCCGCTTTACGATGGTCTTCCCATTGCCTGATGTGCGCCCGGTCCCCCGTGGGTTTGATTGGCGGGCATCTGCCGGCCAATGGCGTTGCGATGTTTGCGGGGTGAAGTCGGTCGGCGTTCAGACGGGCTGAACGAAACAGACTGCACGCACGCAAGTCTTCGAGCGCAGAGAGACTCCCATCGCTTCGCCCGTTGCGGGCGGCGTTGCAGAACTTGCCGTTCCCACCTCGCTGCCACGCATTGTCTGTGTTGATAGTGCAGTGGTTTGCGATTTGTAAATTTTAATTAATTGACATAAAAGATAAGTTTTTCTAAATTAAAGCATGGTTAATGTTTCCATTCGCCAACTCCGCTCAATCATTGCCATCAGCAAACACGGCAAACTCTCCGATGCGGCAAAATCATTGGGGCTCACTTCCCCTGCCGTGACGCTCCAACTCAAACAGTTGGAGGAAGAGATTGATTCTCAATTGTTTATTCGGACACGAGGCGGTGCCATTGCCACGGAGATGGGGCAGGTTTTCGTGGATAGTGCCCACCGTATTCTGGCAGAAATTGAGGGGCTGGAAGAGCGACTTGAAGAGTTGAAGGGGGCTTCCAAGGGTCGCCTCAATCTTGGTGTCGTTTCCACCGGGAAATATTTTGCCCCGCGCATGATTGCGGCCTTTGAAACGCTGTATCCCGGTATTGAAATTCATCTAACCACCGCAAATCGGGACCAGATCATTCATTCCCTGGAAAATTATGAAATCGATCTTGCCCTTATGGGGCGGCCCCCAAAGCATTTTGACGTTGTCTCCAACCGGTTTGGTGACCACCCGCTGGTTTTCATTGCCCATCCAGAGCATCGTCTTGCGCGCAAAATTGACCTTCAAAGACGCGAAATCATGGAACACAAACTTTTGCTGCGGGAGCCCGGCTCCGGCACGCGGGCGGCGTTTGAGATTTTCATGGCGGACCTGTTCAACGTGGAGACGTCTCGGTTCACCATCATGCAGTCCAATGAGACCATCAAACAGGCCGTGATGGCGGATTTGGGCGTTGCGCTTATTTCCGGCCACACAATTGAGAAGGAAGTGGAGAGCAAACTGCTGAAGGTGTTGGACGTGCAAAATACGCCCCTGCGGCGGGAATGGTATACCGTTCAACGGGCCGATAAAAAACCAACCCCCGCCATGGACGCCTTTGAGGGGTTTTTGCGCAAAAATGGGTTGCGCCTACTGCCCATCGTTCAAAAGACCTATCAGGATCAGGGGGCTGACGTGACCGCGTCTAACGATGCCTCACGCATGGGTTGACGCAGATCGGCAAGGGTGGTGGTGGACAGTCGCTGTAACAGCATGTCCTCCATATCACCCATGATATGCGCCAATTTTGTGTGGAGCGTGTGTTCAACCGAGCAGTCGGGTGCATCGCTTTCGTTTGAGGGGGCGATCAGTTGCTCTTCCAGGCCGGTATAGACGTCGGCCAGCGTAATTTCTTCGGGCAGCCGGGCCAATCGCCAACCGCCCGCATGGCCTTTTTCAGACAGCAGCAATCCTGCATTGCGCAATTTTCCAAAGACACGCCGAACGACGACAGCATTGGTGCCCGCATGGGCGGCAATTTCAGCGGAGGTTTGCATGCGCTCCGGCGCGCCGGCCATGTGGCCCAGGGCATGTAGCGCCAGTGAAAGGCGGCTATTGCGTTTCACGACACACTCCTTTCAATCCCATGGGGAAACATGTAACATTAATTGTTGCGTGTTCCATGCAATGCTTATAGTTACCTGATCCGGGTCGTTTTGGGAGCGGCGACATGCACAATGATAGCGCTTGTTTACCTTTGGTGAAAGTGACCAATACTAGCGGCCCCCAAAAGGGGTGCGCGCCGGGGTTCGGTGTTTGCCACCTATTGTCCATTAATGCTGGCCCATGATCAGGGGCGAACACCTGGTTGTTTTTCTCCCCAACCCCCATGAGCGGGTCGAGGCATCTTTCTAAACACGTCTAATCTACACACTTTAAGGAGTGCCACCATGTCAATATTCAAGCGGCTCGGCTTACCAGCCCTGTGCGCCGCCCTTGTCGCCTTCAGCCCCCTGTCCACTGTCGCAAAGGCGGCTGAGGAGCTGTCCATTGCCATCACCTTTGGCCCCAATGCGGAAGTCCCAGACCCGCGTGCGGGGTATAACGGGTGGACGTCCAATCAAACGGGTGTCACGGAAACGCTTATGGGTGTGGACTATGACATGAAGCTCTACCCCCGTTTGGCGGAAAAGATTGAGCAGCTGGAACCCACCAAATGGAAAGTCACATTGCGGTCAGGCGTTCAATTCCACGATGGCACACCCGTTACAGCGGCGGCGGCTGTGGAGGCGATTTCGGCCATTTCCAAGGAAGGTCATCCTGGCAATAATGCCCGGGTTGCCAAATTGTTGGACCTGAAAAGCATTGCTGCTGATGGTGATCTGGCCGTAATTTTTGAAACAAACAGCCCCAACGCGGCCTTTCCCTGGTCTTTGTCTGATCCGGCCATCGCCGTTTTGGGTGCGCCGTCGGATGCTTTCCCCATCAACGCCACTGGCCCTTACATCTTTAAGGAAGCCGTGCCCAAGCAACTCTATCGCGTGGAGGCCAATCCCAACTACCGTTTGGGTAAGCCGGGCTTGAGCGGGCTGCGGTTGGTGGTTGCGCCAGACCCTTCCGCGGCTGCGCTTGCCTTTGAGGCAGGCGAGGTGGATATGGTCGTCAACTACCCGGAAGCGGATTTCAAGCGCATTCAGGAAACCGGCGCGCAGGGCTTCTCCGCCCCCACGGGCCGATTATATTTTTACACGGTGAATGCCGCCAACGGCCCCATGGCCAATCCGCTGATCCGTAAAGCGGTATCGTTGGCCATTGACCGGGACGGTGTGGTTCAGGCCGCACTTTCGGGTGTGGGGGGTGTGCCCGCGGGGACCGTTTATCCCCAGGGTAAGGGTTGGGCCGCCGATATTGCGCCCCAATACGACCCGGCCCAGGCCGAGAAGTTGTTGGCGCAAGCCGGTGCCGTCAAACAGGGTGGTTCCTGGACACTGAACGGAGAGCCGCTGGAGATTGACATTGTTACCTATTCCGGCCGCGCAGCTTTGCCCCCCACGGCGGAACTGACCCAGGCTTTCCTGCAAGCCATTGGCATTAAGGCCAATGTGCGGGTGGGAGAATATGGTGCCAGCAATGATGCCATCGCCAATGGTGAGGCCGATCTGTTTTTGCAGGCATGGGTGACCACACCCCAGGGCGATCCCGGTGCCGTTCTTGAAGCTTTGTTGAAGTCGGATGGCGGGTCCAATGCCGGCAAATACAGCAACGCTGAATTGGACCAACTGCTCAATGATGGTCGCACCACTTTTGATGAGGCCAAGCGGCGCGAGATCTACAATCGTGTTCAGGAAATCATCGCCGCCGAGGCTGCCATGATCCCCGTGTTCCATGTGAGCCAGACCAATGTGGCGCGGGCCGGTCTGACCGGTTATCAGGTGCATCCCACGGAGACCTATTGGATCACCCACGAGACGACCTTCAAAAAATGACGCTGACCGTATCCGGCCTGAGCGCCACCCGTTCGGGCCGGACCATACTGCATTCCACGTCTTTGACCATCGAGCCCGGTGCCCGCATCGGGCTCGTTGGTTTGTCGGGGTCGGGAAAATCCACGTTGGGACATGCCTTGCTGGACGATCTGCGACGGCAGGGCAAGGCGGTGGCCCATGTGCCCCAGAGCCCGGATGAAGCGCTGGACCCCTTGCGCAGTATGAATTTTCACTGGCACGAAGCCCAGACGGCGCTGGGCCAGACCGAGGACAGGGAACGGCAAAAGGCGCTGTTTGAGGCGCTTGGTTTGAAGCTGACAGACATGCACAAACGCCCCTGGGGCTGGAGCCGCGGCATGCAGCAGCGGTTTGTCATCGCCATGGCCCTGATGGGCAATCCAAGTCTTCTTGTTCTGGATGAGCCGACCTCGGCGCTTGATCCTGTAGTGGCGGCTAACACCATGGCGTTGTTGCAAACCTATTTGTCCACGCGCAACACGGCTTTGCTGTTGATCACCCATGATCTGGGGTTGGCGTCGCAGCATGTGGATCGTCTGCTCGTTTTGGCGCAGGGCCGCCTCGTGGAAGACGCCCCGACGGTCCAATTATTGGACGCACCGGTCTCCGCCGCCGCCAAGGCCCTTGCAACCCACCGAAGTTGGGTGACCCTGCCATGCTGATGCTCCAGAACGTGGATGTGCGTCGCGGTCGTTTGACAACCCTGCGCCGTGTGTCACTTTCCCTCGAACGGGGGAAAACCCTGGCGGTGGTGGGGGAAAGTGGCGCTGGTAAGTCCACCTTGATTGCGGCCATTCTCGGCTTGGTCAGACTCTCCGGCGGAGGCGTTTCGTGGGATGGTGGGCCGGTCAAACTGTGCCGTCCCGCACTAGTGATGCAAGAACCCCGTGCCGCGTTTAACCCAGCCTTGAGTTTGCGCTATTCTGTGATGGAGCCGGTGATTGCGCGCAAATTTGAGTTGTCCCCAGACCGGCTCACGCGCCTGTGCAACGGGCTTGAATTGCCTGTCGATCTTCTCGACCGAAGACCCACGGAAGTGTCCATCGGACAGGCCCAAAGGGTGGGCATCCTGCGCGCGCTGATTGTATCTCCCCAACTGGTGCTTTTCGATGAACCGCTTTCTGCCCTTGATGCGGTGACCCAAAAACACACCGCGCGGCTCATTGCAGATTTGCAAAGGGAAGAGGGGTTTGCTGCGCTCATCGTCACCCACGATCTCGGCTATGCGGCTGCCTATGCCGACGAGATTGCCGTTTTGCGCAAAGGTGCGGTGGAGGAGGTGGCGGAAGCATCGACATTTGTTGAGGCTCCCAGAACCGACTATGGCCGAACGTTACGGGATGCCGCTTTCGCCCTGGGTGCCTTGGAAAGAGCAGCATGATCCAAATTGTTGCCAGCCTGATTGGGCGCGCCGTTGTTGTGGTGGCTGCCGCCGCCTTCATCACGTTCGCGCTCCTGTGGAATGCGCCGGGAGACCCGGCCTTGGCCATTGCGCTGGCCCGATATGACGCGTTGGTGGATGCTGATCTGGTCAATCAAGTGCGGGAAGAGGCGGGCATGAGCGACGGTTTCTGGGCGGCGTTTCTGGCCTGGATTGGCCCGCTTATGACCGGTGATTTTGGCAACTCATCGGTCACCGGCAGGCCCGTCTTGCCGGATTTGTTGGCTGCCCTGTCTTATACTTTTCCGCTGGCTATTTTTGCCTTGACCATTGGCCTTGTCATTTCCCTACCCCTGGCGGTGCTGGCCACCCGGTATCCCGGTAGCCTGTTGGACCGGTTCACCGTGGGGCTTGCCTCCATTGGCGTGGCTATTCCGGCGTTTTGGCTGGGTCTGCTTTTAATCTTGTTGTTTGCCGTGCAGTTGTCTTGGCTTCCCGCCATGGGCGCGCGCACGCCCTATCACGCCATCCTGCCCGCCCTAACCTTGGGCCTGGGGGTTGCTGCTTCGCTTACCCGCATTATCCGGTCCGGCATATTGGAGGCGCGGGGCAAACAGTTCCTGCCCGCTTTCCGGCGGCGCGGCGTGGCGGAAACCGTTGTTGCGCGGGACCACATCGCCCCCCATGCCGCCGTCCCGGTGGTGACCGTCATCGGCCTTGAACTCGCCTTTCTTTTGGAAGGTCTTGTGGCGGTGGAGGTCATTTTTGCCCGCCCCGGTTTTGGCAGTTTTCTGGTGGAGGCGATCCTGGCGCGGGACTATCCGCAGGTGCAGGCGGCGGTGATCATTGCCGCTCTCATTTTTGTGCTGATCAATCTGGTGATTGATGTGTTTTATCGCCTGCTGGACCCGCGCATGGATGTGGCCCTTGGGGGGCGTGATGCGTAGCGTTGTTGTGCTCGTCTTCATGCTTGTGGCGCTAGCACTTTTTGGCCCCCTGATGGCCCCCAGCGACCCCACCGCCATCGACATTCCAAACCGTCTCAAACCGCCGGGCGAAGGCTGGCTTTTGGGAACGGATGCTCTGGGCCGCGATATTTTTTCGCGCCTGCTGCACGGTGCGCGCTGGTCCCTTGGCCTTGCCTTTTTTGTTTCCGCACTTGGCCTCATCATCGGTACGACCCTTGGCCTTGTGGCTGCCGTGCGGGGGCAGTTGGCGGATTGGCTTGTCATGCGCGTCACGGATACTTTTTTGGCCTTCCCGGAACTGGTGGCGGCGGTGGTGATTGCCGGTCTTTTGGGGGCAAGCACGGAGAGTTTGATCTTTGCGCTGACGGTGACGGGGTGGATGCGCTATGCGCGGGTGGCACGGGGGGTGGGCCTCTCCCTGCGCTCCCAAGGCTATGTGGTGCAGGCGCAGCTCGCGGGTGTCTCCGCCTTTTCCATCGCCCGCTGGCACTACTTGCCCGCACTCATGCCTTCGCTGATGGTGGTTTGGACGGGCATGTTTGCCCGAGCCATCCTTGGTATTTCAACGCTGGGTTTTTTGGGTTTTGGCGTGCAGCCGCCCTTGCCCGAATGGGGAACCATGTTGCTGGATGCCCGGGTTCATATGCGTTCAACGCCGCTTCAGATGATCTGGCCGGGCATGGCGGTCTTGGTTTGCGTGCTGGCCATTAATCTGGCAGGCGACGCGCTGCGGGATGCCATTGCGGACGAAAAACAGACATGAGTGCAGGGGTTCATCCGCCCGATCGGCCGCGTTTAGGCATTGCCCTGCGCATTCTTTCAGGCCTGCTTGGTGCTGGCATGTTTGTGTGCGTGAAAGCCGTCAGTGAGGAAGTGCCGCTGGGGGAAATCGTCTTTTTCCGCTCCCTCTTTGCGTTTTTCCCACTGATCGTTTTCTTGTGGCTCCGGGGGGAATTTCCTCAAGGTTTGGCGACCAAACGGCCGGTGGGCCATTTGGTGCGGGCAAGTTTTGGGGCGCTGGCCATGTTTGCCTCCTTTGCCGCGGTGGCCCATTTGTCTTTGGCAGAAGCAACGCTGATCGCTCAACTGTCGCCACTTTTGTTGGCTGTCTCAGCGGCGCTCTTTTTGTCTGAACGACTGACGGTTTGGCGTCTGGCTGGTCTGGCCTTCGGTTTTGCGGGTGTCATCGTGCTGGTCTGGCCGGACTTGGTGGCGGCCAATGGTGTGAGTGGGCGCACCCTTGGCTATACGCTGGGGTTTTTGGCTGCGGTGCTGACAGCGTTGGCGCTCACCATGGTGCGTAGTCTCAACCGGACGGAAAGCCCGGGCGCCATCGCGCTGTATTTTGTCCTCGCATCGCTTATCGGTGCGCTGTTCACCCTGCCATGGGGGTGGATGGTGCCCACGGGGTGGACGTTGGTTCTGTTGATGTGTGCGGGATTATTCGGTGGGTTCATGCATATCGCCATGACGCTGGCGTTCAAATATGCCGAAGCATCCCGTCTCGCTCCTTTTGAATATCTGGCGTTGATTTGGCCGCTCGCTGCGGATTTGTTCATTTTCAAATTGCCGTTGGCAACGACTTTTTTCCTGGCTGCGCCCCTTGTTCTGGCCGGTGCCGCTTTGGCCGCAGCGGAAAGGCCGCGAAAGCCGGCGCGGGTTTATCCAGCAGCAAAACGCCCTGGCTGATGCCCTTTAAGGGGGCATTCCCATGGGCCACGTGCGCGTTCCTGACACTTTCGCAGATTTATTCCGCCGCCAATGGAAGCGTCTGGGGTGTTGGCCGGTGATCGTCATTGGCAGGCTTTGCGCTTCGGGGCGAGGCGCGCCTGCTTGTGCGTTGGGCATAGACCAGTTTGAACACCGGTGGGGTGAAATAAAAGGACACGACGGTGGAGAGCAGCACGCCCCCGGCAATGGCCATGGCAAAGGGCGGCCAGAAGCCGCCACCTCCGAGTATGAGAGGCAAAAAGCCCCCCACAGTGGTGACCGTGGTTGAAACGATGTGACGGCTGGAACCCATAATCACATCCACCATGGCGTGGATATCACCCGAAGCCGCCTTTGGCTGCCCTTGCAGGCCGGTCATGATGATAATGGCCGCGTTAATGGAAACCCCAATGGAACCGATCACGCCGATAATTGCGACTATGCCAAAGGGATATTGGAAGACGGCCAAGGCCAGAATGGAAAGGCCTGCGGACAAGACGCACACCACAAGTGCAACCGCGCTGAGGCGGAAAGAGTTGAACGTCATGACGATGGTGGCGATCATCAGCGTAACGATAATGCCGATGGACGCTAACAAATTGCCCAATGTGCTGGAGCGGGCGTCGCTGTCCCCGCCCAGTTCGAGCCGGTAGCCGGGGGGTAAAGAGAAATCGTCGGCTGCCAGCCCCGCTTGCACCACTTTCAGTGCTTCTTCCGGCAAGACGGCCCGTAACGTGTAACCCTGCACCGTATTGATGCGCTCGCCATTGCGGCGGGCGATGGCGCTGTCATTGGGCAGCAATTGGATGTGGGCAATGGCTGACAGGGGAAGTGCGCCATAGTCGCCTTTGGCGGCCTGCGAGGCGCTTTCCGGGGCAACGATAGGCAGGTCGCGTATGGCGGTCAGATCGCCACGGATAGTGTCCCCCAGCCGCACCCGAACGGGCAGTTGTTCTGTGCCTTCCACCAGCGACCCGCCCGTGATGCCCTCCAGACCGGCGCGGAGCTGGGCGGCGACGGCGGCCAGATCGAGGCCGAGGGCACGCACTTTCGCCTCATCCACATCCACCACCACTTTGGGGGCACCGCCCGTTGTGGTGGTGCGGGCCAGGGTGATGGTCTCGACCCGGGACAGGCGCACCATCAAATCATTGCCGATGGACCGCAGCGTGGCGAGGTCTGGGCCAACCACCCGCAATTCCACGGGCGCGGTGACCGGGGGGCCTTGCACAAGACCGCGCACCAGAACCTGCGCCTTTGGTGCGGCATCCGGCAGAGTCCGTTCCAGATCGGCGACGAGACGTTCGGTTGCTTGGGGAGACGCGGTGGTGATGAAGGCCTGGGCATAACCGGGCGCGTTTTCACGCCCGCCCGTGATGTTGTAGTAAAATGCCGGGCCGGACCTTCCGATGGACCAATAGATGTTTTCCACACCGTCTTTGGCTTGCAACAGATCATCCATCCGGCCAGCCAGTCGGCGGGTCTCCGAGATGGCCGTGCCCGGGGGTAGGTCAAATTCCACGTAAAACTGATTGCGATCCACACCGGGGAAGAACTGCGCCGTCAGCGTGGGCATGGCAGCAAAACCCAAGGCCGGCAGAACGAGAGCCAGTGCGATGGAGCGGATGGGATTACGCAAAGCAAGCCGCAAACTTGCGGCAAAGGCGCGGGCCACAAAGCCACCCCCAATGCCCGAATTGAAAGCGGTCAGTTTGCCTTCACGCGGCATAAGCCAACCGGCAAGGGCCGGTGTCACCGTGAGGGCCAAAAACAAAGACCAGCACAGCATGATCACCACCGACATGGCGATGGAGCCCACAAAGTCCCCCGCCGGACCCGGCAACAGGATCATGGGCGTGAAGGAAAGGGCGGTGGTGGCGGTGGATGCAAACAGAGGCGCCCCCAGTCTGCGGACGGCCTGGTCCACCGCCTTGAGGCGGGCTTGTCCGGCGCGCAGGCGTTTGGCCACTTCATCGGTCATCACAATGCCCGCATCCACCAACAGGCCCAGGGCAACAATGAGGCCCGTGACTGACATTTGATGGATGGGCAGACCCATAAAATTCATGGTGGCCAATGTGGCCAAACTCACCACGGGCAGAATAAGCGCCACGATAAGCGCTGCCCGAAAACCCAATGTGATCAACAGCACGGCCACGACCAGCCCGATGCCGATGGCCATATTGACGGCCACTTCTGCCAGACGGTCGGCCGTGTATCCCGACTGATCGAAGATAAGTTTGAGTTCGATGCCGTCGGGGGTCTGGGATTGAAATTGCTGGAGCGCTTCGCGCACAAATTCAGCCCAGACATCAACCTGCAGGCCGTCCTCCAGCGTGGAGCCAATAAGAATGCCCGGCGCCCCGTCTACGATGGACATTTCCATCAAGGGAGTGCGGGGCGCGCGGGTAACACTGGCGATATCGGAGAGACGCACTGCGGTATTGTCTGCACCCTTGCGCACAATGACACCCCGAATGCGGTCAATGGCGGCAATCTCACCGGTGACTTCCAGCACCAGATCATTGGCCTTGTCCCGCAGCCGCCCGGCCTGCACTTTGGCGTCTGCCGCGCGTATGGCGGCGGAGACATCATTGACCGTAATGCCCAGGGCAGCCGCCCGGCGCGCATCCAGAGTGACCAGCACTTCTTCTTGTGGTTTACCGAAAATTTCCACCGCTTTGGTGCCAGGAATATTGCGCAATATGTCCGCCAGCGCGTCGGCATAGCGGCCCACAATGGTCAGGGGCACCCCGTCATGCTTCAAGCGCAAGGCGGCAATGGCGGCGTAGGCGCTGATGCCGTCGCCATCAAACTCAGGCGTTAACACACCGGCGGGAAATTCTGCCTCAGCATCGGCCAGGGCATCGCGAATCTCCGACCAGACCTGTTCTATGCGCTCATCCGCAAGGGTCTCATCCAGTTCTATATTGACGATGGAAATGCCCGTGGAGGAGCTGGAGGTTATCGTATCCACCTCCGGAATTTCCTTCACGGCATTTTCAATTTCACTGGTGACCAGCGTCTCCACCCGTTCGGGGGAAGCGCCGGGAAACACGGTTTTTACATTGGCGAAAAGGTTGGTGATCGTGGGGTCTTCCTGCCGCCCGACGGCGAGGATTGAAGAAAACCCGGCTGCGATCAAAACCAGCAGAATAAGGGCAACGAGGCGGGGCTGGCGGGAGGTGAGCGTGGGGAGAGAGGCTTTCATCACTGCGTCTCCCCTTGTGCGCGCACGTTCTGGCCCACCACAACCCGGTGAATGCCCTGGTCGATATAGTGGGTGCCATTCTCAAACGTGCCACGCACAAAGGCCCGGGTGCTGTCCGCATGGATGATTTCGACAGCCTCTGTCCCCACCACTTGCGCGTCTTCGCCAGTTACCGTTTTGATGGTCCAAAGGCCACGCAGTCCATCTTCCAAAGCGGTCAACGGAACCCATGCTCCTTTTTGCGCCATGCGCTGCACCAATACGGCATCCCCGGTCTGGCCGAAAGCCATATTGGGAAGTGTTGGCAGTTGGGCACGCACAATGCGGGTGCGGGTTGCGCCATCGATTTGCGGCAGGATGCCGATGATCGTGGCCTGATGGGGCTTTTGCCCAAGCGTCACCTTGATTTTGCCGCCCACGGATAGGCTTTCGGCCAAGGTGGGGTCGATGCCGACGCGAAAGACTGGACGGTCATCCTCGATCAAAGACAGGACGCTCTGGCCATTTCCCACGGTATTGCCGGGATCCATCAAACGTTTGGAGACGACGCCATCAAAGGGCGCGCGCAATTCGGCTTTTTCCAACCGTATTTGTGCGGCGAGAATGCCCGCATCGGCTTCCGCCATGCGGGCATTCAATTCGCTCATGGAAAGACGGGCCTGGTCGGCCACCTGATTCGAGGCAAACCCCCGTTTCTTCAGTTTTTCCTGCCGCTCACTCGTCAAACTGGCCAGTTCCAACTGGGCCATGAGCGCTTTTTTGGATGCTTTGAGGCGGTTTAGATCGGCGGCTAGGAGTCGTTTATCCAGGCGGGCCAGAACCTGGCCTTTTTCAATCGTATCGCCCCCTTCCACAAGCACTTGGGCAAGCGTCCCCCCCTGTTCAAAAGACAGGTCTGCCGATTGGGGAGCCTCAATTTGACCCGTATAGCGCCGTTCCACCGCGTAGGTGTCCACCAGGTCTATGGTGGCCGTTGACACGGACAGGGGAGCGGTGACCGGTGGTTTTCCCACGGCTGACGCACGGTCCGCCAGAAGGTCGCTACTATGTTGCACCGCCAGGACCGCAAGGGCGATGACACCACCCGTTACGGTTATTTTGATCGTGTTGCGCCCCAGCCGAGCGACCTTGGCTTTGAATTTTCTGCTCGTCATACCATCGCTCCAGTTGTGAAAATGGCGATTGGCTCCCTATGTAAGTGTCGATAACATATGTAAGCGACATTCACATTGTCAACGATGTTAGCGAAACTTACTTTTTGTGGTATGAGCAGATTTGTCACGGAGGGAGAGTTGGAAACACAGACAAAGAACGCCAAACGGGCGGCCTATCACCATGGTGATTTGCGCAGCCAGCTGCTGCTGGCCGTGCGTGAGCTTATTGAAGAAAAAGGTGCAGAGAATTTCTCAATCGCGGAGGCGGCCCGCAAGGCGGGGGTTTCCAGCGCTGCGCCCTATCGCCATTTTGCCGACAAGGATGAAATCCTCAAAGCGGTCGTGCTGGACGCCATGGATGATATGACCCATTCCATGCGCGATGCTCTCAATGCCTATCCCGAAGGCAGTGCGGACCGCATTAACGCGCTGGGGCAATGCTATATTGATTTCGCCCGCGCCCATCCTGGCATGTTTCGACTGGTGTTTGGCATTACCGAAAGCCATGAGGGGGATGAGGACTTGGCGTTGAGGGGCGCTCAGACGTTTGGCATCGTCATTGGCGCCGTGGCCGATTATCTGGGCATTGCGCGCGATAATCCGGAGGCCAAGCGCCGAGCCTATATTTTATGGACGGTGGTCCATGGCCATTCGTGGCTGACGATTGACGGCAAAGCCCGGCAGCAAGGAATTGATTATCCTGAAACAGACATGCTGGCGGCTGTATCACAGCGACTTCTGGGCGGCACCGTCGATGGCGGCTGATTTTTAAGCCGTTTACGCTTCGTGTTCCGACAGGCGTGCGAGCCAATGCTTAAGACGCTGCAAATTGTTCCCCATGTCGCTATAGCCCACCTGTGCACGACCGTAGAGCGCGATGGTGGACTGTTTCTCTCCCAAGGGGATGAAGCGCACGCTGATTGTATCGGGAAAGCGCATGAGGGGCGTATGCTGCACATAGCGAATTTGCAGCGGATCGCTGTCGTCATCCACCCGTGTGAGATGCTCTTCAGCCTGCAAGGACTGGATAAGAGCGTCCTTCAACTCACCGGCAGTAAGATCATAGACCGGGGCGGTGTCATCACGATCTTGATCACGGCACAGGTCGCGCGGACAAATGAGGGCCTGATTGGGCTTTGGCCCTTTTTTCAGCGTGTCAAAGGCGACGGGGCCAAGGTCTGCGGGGCCACTGGTCACCTCCCACATTTTTTCAAAGCCGTAGGCCTTGAGGATAAAAAAAAGCACGGCCGCGAGGGCAAGGAGTGTGAGGAAAGTGGTCATGATAAAGCGCAAAAAGCCCATGGTGGTGAGGGGTGCTGGGGAACGTTGACCCCCCTTTCAACCAAAGGCCATTGCGGCGCAAGGCCCGGCACGGTGCGCTGGCCCATCACACCATAAAGGTGGCGGCCCCGGCCATGAGCGTGGCGCATAGACAGGCGGCGATGACCAATGAATTGAGAAAAGCGCCGCGGGCGCGGTGGGCGCGCATTATTTTGGGGGCGGTTACAAGCTTATTCATGGGATCACTCCTTCTACCGTGCAGCGAAAAGAAGATGTCCTTTGCCGCATTGTCACAAAAACGGTGGAAGGGGGTGAAGGCGTGGCGCGAATGTGGCGGGGCCATGATTTATGGTTAACAAAGGGTTAACCGTCATCATCACTTTGTGTGTTTTGTGTTACCGGTCCATTCCACGCCCACATGGTTCCCGTCGTGCTCCACCCTTTTGAGCCAGGCTTTGATGGCCGGGCGGGGGGTGAGGTCAAACCCACCCACTTCGCAGCCCGCCGTGTAGGGGTAGAGGCAAAGGTCCGCCAGCGTGATGGTGTCACCGGCCAGCCAGTCATGGTTTTGCAAATGCGTTTCCATCACGTTCAGGGCTGCATGACCGGCCGTTAGCAGGTCAGCCATGCGGGCAGCGGAGCGGTTCATTTCTCGATGGGGGTAGGTGAAGGTGGCCCGACGCACGGCAACGGATGTCTCGTGGGCATTTTGTTCCCAAAACATCCAGCGCAGCATACGCGCTTTGGTCAGCCTGTCCTGTGGCACGAACCGTGTGCCCTCGCCCAGATAATGCAGAATGGCGTTGCTTTCTGCCAATGCTTCGCCGGTCTCCAAAATCAGCAACGGCACCTTGCCAGCCGGGTTCAGGGCGCGGAATTTTGCGGTGCGGGTGGCTGTGCTCTTTCCCTCATATTCCACCGCGATATGCTTGAAAGGCAGGCCCAGTTTCGCCAGAAGCAGCCGGACTTTGTAGGAATTGCCGGAAGAGGGCATGGAATAGAGGGTGAGCAAGGGGTCAAATCCGCATGACGAACATGCCCCTTATAGACCGTCTGCACCTGCGTTCGGAAGACGTCTTTAAGTGTGCGTACGAGTGTCAAGCTTCTTACGTAAACGTCAGAATATGTCGCATTTGCGCTATTGAGGAGGCCGCAAACGGAATAAACGAGTCCCGGTTTTTGGGTTTGAGCGAAAGCGCATCTTTTGGTGCCAAACCCATATGAGGCGCAGCGGCTTTTGCCTTCGCCCCCATATGAACTGCATTCCTGCGTTCCGCCATGCGCCGCCCCTCACTTTTATCCTGGGGCGGTATAACGGCCACGCCTATGGCCCACCGCCCTGAAGAGACGGTGGGGATAGTGCACCGGATTGGGGCCGGTTTTACCATATGACGTGGGCTGACCGGGGCTGATGGGGCCCGTCGCCACCACAAGTTCGCCGAACTGCCGCAGGGGCGTGCGCAGTTTGGTGTGGCCGCTGCCATCATGCATGGCGGTGCGCCCGGGAGACGGGCCGACCCTCAGCCCGTCTCCCAAATTTGCGCTGACGCTGTCGGCCTTCGGCCTGCGCTCCGCGAGGGCGGCAAACTCTTGCCGGGCGGCTCTTCGCCGCCTTTGGTGCCATAAAAAAGCCCACGAAGCTGGACGCTCGCGCGGGTTTTCTTGATCTCGAACTACGTGTGGAGACGGCGAGTAGCCGTCCGGCAAGCGTTTGCCGCACCCGCGGAGCGCAGGCTGCCCACGCCAGTGGGCTGCCGACAGCGTGAGCGTAAAAGAAGCAAGGATGACTAGAGTTCATTCATCGAAGATGAATGAACTCTATGTCAGACTGGCGCAGAAGCGTTGGATGCGTTTGCAGGCTTCCGTCAGGCTTTCGGTATCCGTGGCGTAGGAAATGCGGAAATTGGGGCCTAGGCCGAAGGCGGAGCCGTGGACGACGGCCACGCCTTCCGTTTCCAGCAGGGCTGTCACGAAATCTTCGTCCGTCTCCAGCACTTTTCCTTCGGGCGTTTTCTTGCCCATCAGGCCGGCGCAGGACGGGAAGACGTAGAACGCGCCGTCCGGGCGGGGGCATTCAATGCCCGTGGCCTGGTTGAGCATGGAAACCACCAGATCGCGGCGCTCTTCAAAGGCTTTGCGGCGGGGTTCCAGATAGTCCTGCGTGCCGTTAAGCGCTTCCACCGCCGCCCATTGGGTGATGGAAGACGTGCCGGAGGTCTGCTGACCTTGGATCATGTCCATGGCCTTGATGAGTTCCAACGGCCCCGCCGCGTAACCCAGCCGCCAGCCGGTCATGGCATAGGCTTTGGACACGCCATTCATGGTGAGCGTGCGCTCATACAGGGCGGGCTCCACCTGGGCAGGGGTGGTGAATTCGAAATCGCCATAGACGAGATGCTCATACATATCGTCCGTCAGAACCCACACATGGGGGTGGCGCATGAGCACATCCGTCAGCGCCTTCACTTCGTCGCGGCTATAGGCTGCGCCGGAGGGGTTGGAGGGCGAATTGAACATGAACCACTTGGTTTTGGGCGTGATGGCCGCTTCCAGCGCCTCGGGGGTGAGCTTGAACTCCGTGTCGATGGTGGTTTCCACAAACACGTTCTCGCCGCCGCAAATGGCGACCATTTCCGGATAGCTCACCCAATAGGGTGTGGGGATGATGACTTCATCGCCCTTGTTGAGCGTGGCCATGAAGGCGTTGAACAGGATCTGCTTGCCGCCGGTGCCGGCGATCACTTGGGCGGGCGTATAGTCCAGCCCGTTCTCGCGCTTGTATTTGGCCGCGATGGCCTCGCGCAATTCAGGAATACCGGCCACGGGCGTGTATTTGGTCTCGCCCCGCTCAATGGCGTCTTTGGCGGCCTGTTTGATGTTGTCGGGCGTGTCAAAATCCGGTTCCCCTGCGCCCAGACCGATCACATCCTTGCCCTTGGCTTTCAATTCCCGCGCCTTCTGGCTCACCGCGATGGTGGCGGATGGTTGGACACGTGAAAGGGCGTCGGCAAGGAATGCCATGGTCTTTACTCCGATTGGGAAAGCGCAGGCCCCAACGGCCCGCAAACGGGGGCACGTTTATGCCCGACAGGGCAAAAGGGCAAGAGCAGGGGCAAAAGCCACGCCTATTTCAACCGAAACTTGTTGCGCAGGGCCAACAGCAGGAGGAAGAGGAGCACGATGCCGATGAATTGTTGGACATAGCTGACGAGCAGCAGCCCATCTACCAAAGCAGTGCCGTTCTGGCCATTGGCCAGTTTGGCAAAGGCGAGATTATAGTTGGTCTCATAGCCCTCTGGCCGCCCCCCCAACCGTACCAGTGTGGTGAACAAGGGTACAACATTTTTGAAAGAATGACCGAGGGCAAAAGCCATTGCTTGCCAGTAGGGCAAAATCTGCGTGGCGAAGAAGAGGTAGAACAGTCCGAAAAATCCAAAGCTGCCCATCATCCAATAAAAGGGCCGCTTGAAGCTCTGCCCGTAATTGCTGAGCCAGTAGTAGGCGGAGTTGAAGAGAAGCTCGACAGTGGTTGAGCTGCCTTGCTCAACGCCACGCTTGGCCTGCATTTCATAAGCGAAAAATTCGATGTCTTTCTCGTGATCGTTTGCGGCGAGAGCCATAGCCTTAAGTTTTCTATATTTGGCGACGTCATCAGAATTGGCTGCTATCTGGAATATTTTTCCATTATGACTCTCCAGCTTTGCTCCACGATAACTCATCTCTGGTGGTGAGATTCTCATATTAGCAACTTCTGGCGCTCGCCCAAATTCTGCATCTCTAAAGTCTGGTAAAATGCTATGTGAGCTACCCTTAAAAGTAGTGGTTCCTCCAACTGATAAGCCTTTAAATGAGGCTTCAAAAAAGTGAAAAAAGTCAAATACAAAGTCAGACTTTACAACTGCGTTTTCCCCGCTGACATGTCCGGATATCGATCTATTTGATTTTGATATTAATAAATTTCCACCTATGGTGGAATTGTCAAAAACAATGTCGCTTTTCGAGGAAATGTTTCCGATATCGAGATTCTTTTTAATTTTTACTTCGATTAATTCCAGCTTTTCGTGAATTTCTGATTTTTTAAAAATTAAGCCTTCAGAGAGATCTGCTTCATTAGCGGTGACGAACCCATTTATTTTTGTTTTGAAAAATGAGCATTCTCCGCCGACTATCAAATTTGAAATATTCACATCACCTAACAATTCGGCTCCGTTGAATGACAAATAACCTGCGATCTCGCCACTTAAGAAAGAAAAATCACCTCTTAACGTCGCTCCGGCTAGAGATAAGTTTCCTAATATTCTAGTTCCATCAACGACCAAAGCCCCATTGATTTGAGTGCAAAATAGATTTAAGTCTCCTTCTATGACAGAGTTCTTTATATTAATATTTTCACTGATTACTTGAAAATTTTTCTGATTTACGGAACAGGGAATTACTAAATCATTTAGTTCCAAAATACTGTTTTTAAAATTTAAACAATTTAAATTCAGAACATAAAACGACCTTATTTCTTTTTGGACTTCTATATTTTCAATTGAAAGTATTAATTTTCTTAATTTCTGTAAACGTATCGATAGATCATTTTTTGATTCGAATAATTGGCGATTATTTGTTGAACATTCTGATACAGTGCACCAGTCCCGAAACTCCGCAAACGGCGGAGCGTCCGGATCAAAGTCTTCAATGGATTGAATGTTGTCGTTGGTCATCTTCTTCGCCCCTCAAACCTCCCCCGAATACCGCGCAAACCTCTGCAACAACATATCTGCAAATCTGCTCGCCGCCACCGATAGCGACCGACCTCGCAGCTGCACCAGATGCAGCATGGGGTTGGGGACGTCTCGGGTGCGGATGGGGATGGCGACCATGTTGGGGAGGGAGACTTCGTGGCGGGTGGAGGTGTTGGCCTGGAAGCCAACGGCGTCGGTTTCGCGCAGGGTGGCGGCGGCGAAACGCAGGTCGCATTCCAGCATGGGGCGCAGAACAAAGTCCTGCCGGGCTGCCCCCCGCTCCAGCACACGGCGCAGGGACCCTTTGTTAGGCAGGATCAGCGGAAAAGCCATCAGGTCGTTGTAAGAAACCGTGCCGCGCTGGGCCAACGGATGGCGAGGCGACAGGATGGCGGCGACGGAAACGGGGGCCGTGGCCAACGTTGTCATGGTGGTGGAGGCGACGGGGTCCACAATGCCCGCCAGATCAATGCGATATTCGTCCAACGCCGCCTGCACATCATCCGCCCGGAAGCGCTGGATGTTGAAGGAAACGGCATCGTGCTGCGACCGGTAGACCTGCACAGCCTCGCCGAACCCTTCCGCCACCAGTGCCTCATCAAAGCCGAAATTCACGTGGCCGCGGCGGGCGCCCTTCATGTCTTCAATCTTGGAACGCATGCGCTCCATGTCCGCCAGTTGATGGCGGGCGTGGACGAGGAAAAGCTCCCCCGCCGCGGAAGGGCGCACCCCGGCGGGCAAGCGCTCGAACAGAGGGGCGTCCAGTTCTTCTTCCACAGCCAAAAGGCGGCGGTTGAGGGCGGAGGGCGTGATGTTCATGTCGCTGGCGGCGCGGCGGATGGAGCCTGCGCGGGCGATGGCGTCAATGAATCGTAGGGTTGTGAGGTGCTGCATAGGCTCTTAACGAGAGGGGCGGCCAGACGTGGTGCGTTTTCGGCAACACCATGCGTCGGAATCAGCAGACGACGCAAGCACTCCGGCTCTCTAGCCTTCAACTTGTTTACACGCGTATGCCTCCTATACGCCCCTCACTGAAGTCACCCCCGGCGGTGACAGAACGACAAAAGGCATTTCCTTCATGTTGAGAAGACATTTCCTGGCCGCAGCAGCCTCCGCATCCCTCTTGGCAGGCGCTTCCGTCAGCACCGTGGCGTTTGCGTCCGACGACACCATCAAGATTGGCGTGCTGCACTCCCTCTCCGGCACCATGGCCATTTCTGAGACCACGTTGAAAGACGTGATGCTCATGCTCATCGACGAGCAGAACAAGAAAGGCGGGGTGTTGGGCAAAAAGCTGGAAGCTGTCGTGGTGGATCCTGCTTCTGACTGGCCTTTGTTTGCTGAAAAGGCGCGCGAATTGATCTCCGCTTCCGGCACAGTGGCCACGTTTGGCTGCTGGACGTCCGTGTCTCGCAAGTCCGTGTTGCCCGTCTACAAAGAGTTGAACTCCATCCTCTTCTACCCCGTGCAGTATGAAGGCGAAGAGAGTGAACGCAACGTGTTCTACACCGGTGCCGCGCCAAACCAGCAGGCCATTCCTGCCGTTGACTATCTGATGGAAGAAGAAGGCGTGGAGCGCTGGGTGCTGGCGGGAACCGACTATGTTTATCCGCGCACCACGAACAAAATTCTGGAAGCCTATCTGAAGTCCAAAGGCGTGGCCGCTGAAGACATCATGATCAATTACACGCCCTTCGGCCACTCCGACTGGCAGACCATTGTGTCCGACATCAAATCCTTTGGTTCCGCCGGTAAGAAGACCGCCGTGGTCTCCACCGTGAACGGTGACGCAAACGTGCCTTTCTACAAAGAACTGGGCAACCAGGGCGTGAAAGCCTCCGACATCCCGGTCGTCGCCTTCTCCGTGGGTGAAGAAGAACTGGCCGGTTTCGACACCGCGCCGCTGGTGGGCCACCTGGCCGCTTGGAACTATTTCCAGTCTGTGGAAACGCCGGAGAATGCTGAATTCATCGCCAAGTGGAAAGAATTTACCAAAAACGCCGACCGCGTGACCAACGACCCTATGGAGGCCCACTATATCGGCTTCAACATGTGGGTGAAGGCTGTGGAAAAGGCCGGTACTACAGACCCGGACAAAGTGATCGCCGCTCTGCCCGGCATCACTGTGCCCAACCTCACCGGCGGCATGTCCACCATGCTGCCAAACCACCACATCACCAAGCCCGTGCTGATCGGCGAAATTCAGGCCGACGGTCAGTTTGAAGTCGTGTCCCAGACCGATGATCTGGTGGCCGGTGATGCGTGGTCCGACCATTTGCCGGAATCAGCGCCGCTCAAATCCGACTGGGTTGAGCTGAACTGCGGCAACTACAATACCGAAACCAAAGCCTGTCTCGGCGCAGGCTAACGGTAAACCCATCGACCGCGGGCTTATTCCTCCTCCCAAGCCCGGATCGTAACTGTCGCGGTGGTTCATCCTCCTCCCGGACCACCGCGACATTTTTTATTTTGCTGATATAAGCCCTCACATGTTTCGAATTTTTGCCGCCCTGTTTTTGTGGCTGAACCTCACCGTTTCGGCCGTTGCCGACGCAGAACAGTTGCGGCCCATCATCGCCGAATTCGCCACGGCTAAGGGCTTCAAGGGGGTGGAAGCCGTTATCGACAAGTTAGCGGCCACCGGCGACCCGGCCGTGGGCCCTGCCCTTGGGGCTTTGTCTGCCGGCGAACTGAAATTTCGCAAGGCTGACAAGGTCGTCTTCATCATTCGCGACAGCCAATTGCTGGACCCCCTCACGCAGGAAAGCGTGGGGGAGGAGGGCAATGCCAAGGACTACAAAAAAGTGCGGGTGAAAAACTCCATCCGACGCAAGATCGCCGCCGCCTTGTCCAGCCTGACGCTCAAATCGCCTGATGTGGCCACGCGGGTCGCGGCTGCAAAGACCATTTTCGATAATGCTGATGCGTCTGCATTGCTGGCGCTGGAGGACGTGCTGCAAACCGAGACCGATGCAACCGTCAAAGCGGCGTTTGAGGATGCACGTGCCTCCGCCATTTTGGCCAGTGACCGGGGCGAGTCGGAGAAAATTTCGGCCGTTGAGCGTATCGCTGCTGTGGGCAACCGAGACGCGCTTTCGTTGCTTTCCAAATTTGAAAATCAAACGGAAGGGGCTTTGCAGACCTCTATCCGTGAGGGCATTAGCAGTATTGAAAGCTCACTGGCCGTTTGGGCCAATGCGCAAAATGTCTGGTATGGCATTTCGCTGGGGTCTGTGCTGCTGCTGGCGGCCATTGGGCTGGCCATCACTTTTGGGGTGATGGGCGTCATCAATATGGCGCATGGCGAGATGGTGATGTTGGGGGCCTACACGACATTTGCGGTGCAGGAACTGATCCGGGCCAGCGCGCCGGAACTGTTTGGCTGGTCGTTGCTCATCGCGTTGCCGCTGGCGTTTTTGGTGAGCGGCACGGTGGGGCTGGTGATGGAGCGGGGGCTTATCCGCTTTCTCTATGGTCGCCCGTTGGAAACGCTGCTGGCCACGTGGGGTGTCTCGCTGATTTTGCAGCAGACTGTCCGGAGTATTTTTGGCCCCACCAACCGCGAAGTGGGCAACCCGGACTGGATGTCCGGTGCATTTGAAATCGGACAACTTTCCATCACGTGGAACCGGTTGTGGATTGTGGTTTTTTCGCTGGCCGTTTTTGCCGTCCTCTATTTTGTTATCAACCGCACGTCATTTGGATTGGATATGCGGGCGGTGACGCAGAACCGGCGCATGGCAGGCGCCATGGGTATTCGCACATCGTGGGTGG
This sequence comes from Pseudomonadota bacterium, assembly GCA_038525315.1. Lineage (GTDB taxonomy): Bacteria > Pseudomonadota > Alphaproteobacteria > Rhizobiales > Rhizobiaceae > Pseudahrensia. The sequence goes on along the minus strand of JBCBHU010000008.1, from coordinate 19,007 downwards.
ACGCTTTTACCTTTGCGCTGGGGTCGGGCATTGCGGGTATTGCGGGCGTGGCACTGTCGCAGATCGGCAATGTGTCGCCCAATCTGGGGCAGGCCTATATTATCGACAGTTTCCTCGTGGTCGTGTTTGGCGGCGTGGGCAATATCTGGGGCACGCTGGTGGGGGCCATGTCGCTGGGAATCGCCAATAAGTTTTTGGAACCCTATGCCGGAGCGGTGCTGGGGAAGGTGATCGTGCTGATCGCCATCATCCTGTTCATTCAAAAACGTCCCCGCGGCCTGTTTGCCCTTAAGGGCCGGGCGGTGGAAACATGACCGGCTTTTCACCCAAGACCGGCTTTGGCACCGGCACGCTGATTGCGCTGGGCTTTATCGGCCTTTTCGCCATCATCATCCCGGTGGCCAACCTCTCTGTGCCGCCGGAGCATCCCTTTTACGTGCCCGACTATATGGTGGCGTTGTTGGGCAAGTTTCTTTGCTACGCCATGCTGGCCGTCTCGCTGAATTTGGTTTGGGGCTATGTGGGCATTTTGTCCCTTGGCCATGCGGCGTTTTTTGCCTTGGGCGGCTATGCCATGGGCATGTATCTCATGCGCCAGATCGGCACGCGCGGGGTTTACGGCAACCCCATCCTGCCCGACTTCATGGTGTTCCTGAATTACAAGGAACTGCCGTGGTTCTGGTACGGGTTTGACCAGTTCTGGTTTGCCGCGCTCATGGCCATGGCGGTGCCGGGTCTGTTGGCCTTCATTTTCGGTTGGTTTGCTTTCCGCTCGAGGGTGTCTGGCGTCTATCTCTCCATCATCACGCAGGCCATGACCTATGCGTTGTTGCTGGCTTTCTTCCGCAACGATATGGGTTTTGGCGGCAATAACGGCCTGACAGATTTCAAGGAGATTTTGGGTTTTGACATCCAAACCAGGGAGACTCGCGCCGGTCTGTTCGTGGCCAGTGCCCTTTTTCTTGCGCTGTTCATTGCCATCACCGGCTTCCTCACCCGCTCCCGTTTTGGCAAACTCATGGTGGCTACGCGCGATGCGGAAACGCGCACGCGGTTTTTGGGCTATCGCCCCGAGCGAGTTAAGCTGTTTGTGTGGACACTTTCGGCCGTCATGGCAGGTATAGCGGGCGCGCTCTACGTGCCTCAGGTGGGCATCATCAATCCGGGTGAATTCGCACCAGCCAATTCCATCGAGGTTGTCATTTGGACCGCCGTGGGCGGGCGCGGCACAATCGTTGGGCCGGTGATTGGAGCCTTTGCGGTGAATGCGGGCAAAAGCTGGTTTACGGGGCTGTTTCCTGAAGTCTGGCTGTTCGTGCTGGGGGCACTTTTTGTGCTCACCACCCTGTTTTTGCCTAAAGGCATTATTGGCACACTGGCCGGTGGCTGGACCGCCTTGCGGGACCGCAAGCGGGCGGCGCTCAAACAAGAGGGCGCGCCTATGGCAGATAACGTGCCGGAGGCGGCGGAATAGGCCATGGAAAATCGCGTTACCTCCTCCATGCTTTATCTCGACGACGTGCATGTGGCTTTTGACGGGTTCAAGGCCATTAACGGCCTTTCCATGACGCTGGCGCCCGGCGAAATGCGCGCCATTATCGGCCCCAATGGGGCGGGCAAGACCACTATGATGGATATCATCACCGGTAAAACGGCGCCCGACCAGGGCACCGTGCTTTTTGACGGGTCGAAGGACCTCACCACATTTGACGAATCTGCCATTGCCACCATGGGTATCGGGCGGAAGTTTCAAAAACCCACTGTGTTTGAAAGCCATACACTGGAGGATAATTTGTTGCTGGCCATGTCTGGCCACCGCACGATTTGGACCATGTTGAAAGACCCGGGCGGGAAGGTGGAAGCTGAACGGATGGACGAGATTTTCGACATCATCCGCCTGGGCCACCGCCGCCATGACAGCGCGGCAGACCTTTCCCATGGCCAAAAGCAATGGCTGGAAATCGGTATGTTACTGGCGCAGGACCCGAAACTGCTTTTGGTGGACGAACCCGTCGCGGGCATGACGGATGCGGAGACCGCCGAGACCGCCCGCCTGTTGCGGGATATCGCGAAAGATCACACGGTGGTTGTGGTGGAACACGATATGGATTTTGTGCGCGATCTGGATGTGAAGGTCTCTTGCCTGCACGAGGGCTCCGTGCTGGCCGAGGGGTCGCTGGACCATGTGAGCGCTGACCAGCGCGTCATCGATGTTTATCTGGGGCGCTAGGTTATGCTGTCTGTCACGAATGCCGAACTCAATTACGGCTCTTCCATTGCCCTGCGGGGCGTGACGCTGGAGATTGCGCAAAAAAAGATCACGTGCGTTTTGGGCCGCAATGGCGTGGGCAAGACCAGCCTGTTGCGGGGTCTCATGGGCCAACATCCTTTGCGCCACGGGGACGTGACGTTTGACGGCACCATTTTCACCCGCAAACATGTGCATGACCGGGCGAGGGCGGGCATTGGGTTCGTGCCCCAGGGGCGGGAGATTTTTCCGCTGTTGACCGTGCGGGAAAATCTGGAGACCGGGTTTTCCGCCTTGCCCCGGGCGCAACGGTCTGTCCCCGATAACGTGTTTGAACTGTTCCCAGTGCTCAAAGAAATGCTGAACCGCAGGGGTGGGGATTTGTCAGGCGGGCAGCAGCAGCAATTGGCCATCGGGCGGGCGCTGGTTTTGCGGCCCAAACTGTTGGTGTTGGATGAACCCACAGAGGGCATTCAGCCCTCCATCATCAAAGATATTGGCCGCGCGCTGCAAACGTTGCGCGATCAGGGCATATCCATCCTTCTGGTGGAGCAATATCTGGATTTCTGCCGCGAAATTGGCGACCACATCACCATCATGGACCGGGGTGAAATCGTCCATACGGGCGCGCCGGAAACGCTGGACGATGAGGCCGTGCGCGGTCTGTTGACGGTATAGGCCGCTACATACGCTGTCGTCATGGCGGGGTGCGGACCCCACCATGTACTCAACCCATAGTCATTTTGGCGTGGATAGCGGGGCCAAGCCCCGCTATGAGTTGGCATTGGGCACTCATGGGAGGGGATGGCCATGCTGATTGGCGTTATTGCCGATGACTTCACCGGGGCGAGCGACATTGCCAATACGCTGGCCAAGGGTGTTGCACCGGAAGGTGGGCTGAAAACGGCCCAGTTTAGCGGGGTGCCCAGGGGGGATGCGGCGGCAGACATTGAGGCGGGGGTGATTTCCCTGAAGAGCCGCTCGGCGCCGGTGGCTGATGCGGTTTCAGACAGTCTAGACGCGCTGGCCTGGCTGCAAGGGCAGGGGTGCCAGCAAATCATCTTCAAATATTGCTCCACATTTGATTCCACCCCCGAGGGTAATATCGGTCCCGTGGCGGAAGCTTTGGCACAGGCCATGGGGGCCAAGGGCGTGATCGTCTGCCCCGCTTTTCCGGCCACCGGACGCACCCTCTATAATGGTCATCTCTTCGTCTTCGACAAGTTGCTGAACGAGTCCGGTATGGAAAATCACCCGCTCACGCCCATGACCGATGCGGATTTGCGTCGGTGGCTAGTACAGCAGTGTGGGGGGGCCGTGGGCCACGTGCCGCTTTCAGCAGTGCAGCGGGGGGCCGAAGCCGTGGCAGAGGCGCTTGATGGCCAAGTCGCAGCGGGCCGCAATCTGGTGGTTGCCGATGCGGTGGCAGATGAAGATTTGATGGTCCTTGGGGAGGCGCTGGACGGGCGGGCTCTGGTAACGGGTGGTTCCGGCATTGCCCTTGGTCTGCCCCGCAATTTCATTCGGCGCGGCGAAGCCCAAGGGGACGGTGTGCAGCGTATCGCTGTGGCAGGCCCGGAAGTGATTTTGGCTGGCTCCTGTTCCGGCGCCACGCGGGGGCAGGTGGTTTTTCACGAAGTGAGCCACCCCACCATGGCGCTGGATGTGGCAGCTGTCATGGCTGATGAGACGACGGCGGAGGATCTCGTCACCTTCGCGAAAGCCCATGCGGGTGAAGCGCCGCTTATTTATTCGTCCAGCACGCCGGAACAGGTGAAAGCCACGCAAGAGCGCTTCGGCAGGGAAGCGGTGTCGGCGAAGTTGGACGCCTTGTTCGCCACCACGGCGCAGCTTTTGGTGGCGGCGGACTATCGCCGCATCGTTGTGGCGGGGGGAGAAACCTCCGGCGCGGTGGCGCAAGCCGTCACCAAAGCGCTTGGCGTGTCCGCCATGACCATTGGGCAGGAAATTGACCCAGGCGTGCCGGTGCTTGGCCTGGGTGATGATGTGGCCTTGGCGCTGAAATCGGGCAATTTCGGTGCGGAGGACTTTTTTGAAAAAGCGTTGCGCGTCATGGCGGGGGGTGCGTGATGGTGAATGAGACTGAACTGCGCCAGGACATGGCTGACCTTTGTGCCTCGCTGTTCCAACGGGGCTTTAGCGTGGGCACGGCGGGCAATGTTTCCGCGCGTATCGGCGATGACATCCTGATGACGCCCACCAATTCTTCGCTGGGCGGCATTGACCCGGACCGGATCGCCAAGCTGGATCGCCACGGCAATCATCTTTCCGGTGACAAGCCCACGAAGGAATCCTTCCTGCATCTCGCTTTCTACGAAACCCGCCCCCAATGCGGCGCAGTCGTGCACTTGCATTCCACCTACGCGACGGCGCTTTCCTGTCTTGAGGACACGGACCCCCAAGACTGTATTCCGCCGCTCACGCCCTATGTGGTGATGCGGGTGGGGACGGTGCGCATGGTGCCCTACGTTATGCCGGGGGATGCCAAGGCCGGGGATTTGATCCGTGGCCTGAAGGGGGCATGTTCCGCCGTGCTGCTGGCCAATCATGGGCCTGTGGTGAGCGGGAAGGATCTGTTTTCCGCCGTATGTGCCGCCGAAGAACTGGAGGAAACGGCCAAACTCTTGATGCTCACGCGGGGGTTGAAGCGGCGTCATCTTGGGCCTGACGACGTGGACGTGCTCCGGCGAAAATTTGCGGGCCTGTAGCGCCACTGACCCGCACCTCACGTTTCGCGTCCCATTTCAGCGGGCGAAGTGGACGGTCTAAGCCGTAACATTGTCACGCAATTCGGTCCTGGCCATGGAAGCGGTTTACATGTCATTAAGAATGCAACTATAGGTTGTGTAATTGCATTATTCGCATTCATGAGATAGCCGCATGTCGCATCGTAAGCCCGTCGATCAGCAGCCCAGCCGCGCCAAACCCAAGTCCACAACGGATGGTTTGACAAAAGAGTTGGGGGCCGTCTCCACGAAAGCCGAATTGCAAGCATTGGAACCAAGGGTTTTGCTGGATGCCGCCGGTTTTGTGACAGCCGTGGATGCGGCGGAGGCCGCCCATAATAATGAGACAGAAGCGCTGGTGGATCAGGCCTTGCGGGGTGAAACCGCCGCGCCGTGGCAAAACACAACCAGCGAGAGCGACCAGGCTCTGTTCGATGCGTTGGCTGAACACGGGGGGCGCGAGGCACAGCCCCCCGCAACGCAGATTGCATTTGTGGACGGCGGTGTTGAAGATTACGGCGAGATCGTTGCGGTTTTCGATCCCTCCGTTGAGATTTACATTTTGGATACGGCCACCGATGGTGTGGAGCAGATGGCGGCGGTTCTCGACGGCCGGTCCGGTATTGAAGCCATTCACATCGTCTCCCACGGCCGGTCCGGCACCTTGGACTTGGGGTCCACCAAGCTGACTGAAGCCTCCATGGCTGGCAAACATGCCGATGAAATGGCCATTATTGCCGCTGCACTCTCCGAAAGCGCGGATATTCTCATCTATGGCTGTGACTTTGGGGCCAATGCCCGGGGTGTGTCCGCCGTTGAAGCACTGGCTGCTGCAACGGGGGCTGATATTGCCGCCTCCGAAGATTTGACCGGACATACAACCCAAGGTGGTGATTGGGATTTGGAGGTTGAGACCGGGGAGGTCGCCGTAGATAAATTGTCCGCTCCCGAGTGGAACGGTATTCTGGCTCCGCTGATTATTGACGCCACCGGCATTCAACCATCCATTGATTTTCCTGACGTCGCTAATGTGGGAGATACCGCCGTTTGGACCGGCGCTGGAACCATCGGCAGCACCGTCGTCGATATTCACGCAACGGTGGTTTCTGCGGATGCCGGAGTGATTGTCCAGTTTGACACCAATGGCGATGATCCTGAGGTGGATATTACCACTGATTCCGGGGTAACCGGTCAGGCGTTGATCCGCTGGCAGATTTTTGAAACCACCACGAATAACACGGCGTTTGGAGCGCCATCCATCACAATCAGTGATATTGATGGTGAAGGCGGGCCATTAACCGTTGAAACGGTGATCCCGAGCTTGGATGGTCTCCAATCCGCAACCGTCGGAACTGCATCTGACATCAGCTTGAATGCCGCAAATGGTGCGCTGACCGCTTCCGGAACGAAGCGGGATGACGGTGTGCCCTTTTTCGATCCCAACTTTGCATCGGGTGGACCCACTCGAGATGCCGCTACAGTCACCTTCAACTGGAACGACACAACGTCCTGGGAAGTGGCTTATCGTGTTGACATACCCAACTCGATCCGCGTTTTTCTGCACGATGGCGACGGAGATTTCACGTTCTCAGCCGGTACGACTTCCATAGCGTTCACGAGCCTGGATTTGGACGGTGATGACAGTTCTGGTGCCACCAGCGCAGACTATGAAGCTGCCTACGCCCTTGGTGATGCCCCGACGGCAGTGGGTGATGCGGCCAATGGTGATGTGGTTATCAACGCTGACTCTGGGGTGGATATTGTCAGTACTACTATAACTCTTACCAACGCTGTTGCAGGCGATCTGCTTAGCATTGCAGGTGTTGCCGGAAATACGGGGACAATCCCAGGCACATCCATTGCGTTCTCCATCGCAGGAACCACCGTCAATCTAACGGGCACCGCAAGCCCTGCGGACTATGAAGCTGCATTGACGTTGGTGCGCTTTGCCAACGCGGACCCTGCAGCGAGCCAAGTGGCGCGGATTTTTGAAACCTCTTTGATCGATGACCGCGGCTTTAGTTCCAATATCGCCGTCTCAACGCTGACCATCAATCCGCCCAGCGCGCCTGACACGGACGGTGATGGCATTAACGATGACGTCGATGTGGACGACGACAATGATGGTATTTTGGACAGTGTCGAAGGGTTTGCTTCCGCTGGCCCATTGGCGCCGGTGACCTTGGATCAGGTTTCTGCAATACCGGCGGGCTTGTATCCCGGCAATCCGGCCGGTTTGCGGATTGCTGACAGCACGGGTCAGTTTGTTGTTGATGTCTTCCGTGTTGGGGATTTTGCGGGGGCATCACCAGCCAGCGAAGTCAGCTTCAACACAACCTCCGGGCAAATTGGCAATGCATTCGGGGCCATTGTGGAAGACAATGAGCATGTGGAGCTGCGCTACACCACTGTAAACTCGCCGACACCCTGGCAGATGCAAGACTTGACGATCTTCGACATCAACAGTCTTTCACAGCAAGGCCTTGGTGTGAGAGACGCTTACGCATGGGATGTGCCTGGCTCATGGACACCCCAGGGATTGCCTGCCGGGGCAGTCTACGAGGTTGATTATGCCGCCGGGAACGGCGTGGGTAACTTGGTGATAGCTGATCCGGATGGTGCCGAGGCTGTTCCCATCGACTTTGCGGAAGAGCTTATTCCGCTCAGCCCTAACCAAACGCTATCGCAGGTTTTGAATAACCCCCAAGGCACCGGCAATGGCCATGCCGTGGATTTTCGCTTCGATACGCCAACAGATACGGCAACGCTGTTTGTGTTTGATTCCTTAGCAAACACGAACACCGGGGCAATGCTCTGGAACTACAATACAGTATTGACTGCGGTTCCCTTTAGTGCGGGGAATTCTCTTGATACTGATGGCGACGGCATTGCCGATCATCTCGATATTGATTCCGATAATGATGGCATTACCGACAATATCGAAGCCCAGCTGACTGACGACTACGTGGCCCCTTCCGGCACTGGTGACCCCGGCAATGGCGGCACGTTTGTGGATGCAAACCGCGATGGTTTGGACGACAATTACGATGCCCGATCGGCGGGTGGCGTGCTGGCAGCAGGGGCTTCTGCTGCCACGGATACGGTGGGTGAGGGCCTTGCGCCCGTCAACACGGATGCTGCTGACCCCAACACGCTTGGCATAACGACCGATACGACGCCCGATTATCTGGACACGGATTCCGACGGGGATGGCACGTCCGATAATGCGGAAAATGGGCTGAACCAGACTGCAATCGCCAATGGCACCCTTTCCACCGCCGCCAATGATGCGGATGGGGACGGGCTGTTTGATCAGTATGAAACCGCCATTGACGGCAATACCACTGACGGTTTCGTGGTCAATGAAGGGGTCACCGATCCGCTGACGGCACAGGCAAACCAAAACGGCTATTTGCCCGATGAGGGCGATGCTGTTGCCGGTTCCATTGTGCCGCTGGAGGCGGACTTGAACTTCCGCGATGCAACCACAGACCGCACGGTCATCAATCTGGACCCCGACAACAGTGGAGGCGGACCGGATAACGGCAATTACCAAGGCACATTTTCTGAAAATGGCCAGTCGGCACCTTTCGCCGATACGGATGTGGAGGTGACCGGTGCTGATGTCGCTTCCATGACTATTGCTGTGACTGGACTTGTGGACGGCGATAGCGAAATTGCGTTCATCCTTGGCGAACGCTTCCCCCTGGCAACGTCCACTTCTGGGGCCATTTCCATTCCCGTTTTCAATAAAACCATCGATCTGACCTATGATGGGACCACCAGCACATTCACACTGACGGCGACCGGTGGCGCGTCCTTAACCGGAGACGATATAAAGGCCATCCTGCGTTCCCTCCGCTATGAGGTGTTGGGAGATGTACCCACGGGTGGCGATCGGGTATTTTCTGTAGTTGCAGGCACAGGACCCAATGCCAGCATACCGGTATCCTCCACGGTGACAGTGGTGGAAGTGAACGACCCTAGCGCTGCCATTGCAGGCACGGCTCTTAATGTGGGGCCAAGAGATTTGGTGGTGGTGGACTTAAACGTCCCCAATTCCAGTGACTTGTTGGCCCGAATTCCTGCGGGCACGGAGGTCGTTGTCATACCCGAAGGGGCAAGCGGGGTATCCACGCTGGCCAGCTATTTGACGGGGCGGTCGGGCATTGAGACCATCCATATTCTCTCCCACGGCACAAGTGACGGCTTTAATCTCGGCATCGATTTCCTTGATGCCGAAAGCATCCCCACCACCTTCACCGGTGATTTGGCCATTATTGGCGCGGCTTTGACTGCCGACGGCGATCTTATGATCTACGGCTGTGATTTTGGCCAAGATATCGACGCGCTGGATGAACTGGCCCTGGCCACCGGCGCCGATGTGGCCGCCAGCACCGACGATACAGGCAATGCCGCCCTGGGCGGTGATTGGGATTTGGAGGCCACCAGCACGGGCGCAGTAATCGAAGCCTCCGCCATCAGCATCGAAGGCTGGCAGGGTCTGCTCGTGCCGCAAAATACGGGGACGTGGACGGAGAGCGCTGGAGGAACCAGTGCCACACGCAGCGCGACCAACACCGTGGGCGGGATTACCACCACTATTACAGCAACTGGGACCGCCGGCGACACGACGGTCTATGCCTTTGGCAATGACACGCTCAACAACATCGCGGCCTTCTCCGACCCCAGCCTGCAAAACAATCCCTCTTTGGTGATGGATGTGGACTGGGACAGTTCCCCCATCTCAAGCCAGGATGCCACGGTGGATGGCGGAACCGTTGAACTGACGATCGATTTTTCTCAACCGGTCACCAATCCTGTCTTGCATCTTGACCGTTTGGGCGGTGCGGCCGGTGGGCAAAGCAATTCTGCGCTCTTTACGCTCACAACAGCCGGAGCCAGTCTGACCCGCCTTTCCGGGCCGGGCCATTTTGAGGTGACGTCCACGACCATTCAGCGGACCCCCGACGCGCCCGCGGCTGTTACTACTCAGTCAAATCTCAACAGCACGCAGGGCACCGCCGCCGGTTCTGTGCAAATCAACGGCACCTTTACCAGCATTACCTTCGACATCACCGGTGTGGGTCCGGACGGTTTTGGCGGTGATGCGCTGGAACTGGCTTTGACCCACCAGATCAACACGCCGCCCAACATTGCGGTGCCCAACACCACCGCTATCGCGACCAATCCCACCGAAATTGTCGGCCTTGCTTTTTCCGACCCTGAAGGAGGCACAGGCAATGTGACCGTTACGCTGGATGTGGGGTCTGGCACACTGGATATCGACGATACGGTCACCAATGGTGTGACCGCGGCGCAGATCTCTGGCGATGGCACGGGAACGATTACAATTACGGCACCGCTGGACGCCATCAATACCACGCTTGCGGCCAATAACGGTTTGCAGTTCACCGCGGCCACCAACGAAACGCAGACCATTCCGCTCACCACAACAATCAATGATTTGGGGAACGGGGATGGCGGCGTGACACCGCTTACCGCCACAGCCAATGCGACCATTACGGTGCAGGCGGATACCGATAATGACGGTGTCATCGATAGCCTTGATATTGACGACGACAATGACGGAATTTTGGATACGGTGGAGTTGGAGAGTTCGCAACAATTTGCGCAACTCGACGCAACAAGTTTTGGTGTGAAGCCCCAATTCTTTACCAGTGATACCGGTGCTGCGCCTCAAAATGCCAATGTTTTTGGTCTGACCCAGGGGGACGTGATCGTCTATGAGATTGTAGACGAAAATGATCCCACAACCACAGTTGCCGTTGCTCGTATGACGGTGGAAACGTTGGTTGACAACGGGAACGGGATAACGGTCCGGGCGGGCATTAGTGGTGGTCAACCCCGGATCAGCTTGCGCGGTAATGATGGCGTGCAGGACGTTGAATTTGCAAATATGAATGTGGAGCTGTTCCAGCCCGGAGAGAATATTGCAAATCTTCTCAGCGGGGCACCGGGAGCGAATCCAACTGCGTTGGATTTCAATCTTACGTTCACGGATATTGATCTGACCGGTGGCGGCAATGTGGAAAGTCTTGCGGTGCCGCGCGATCAGATTGACGCGTATCGTCAGGTTGCCGGCGCGACCCCTACCGTTTCCGATACCGTTGAACCGGGGAACATCGTTGTCACCGGGACGGCCAATTACGGCGGCGTGGCACCACCGGAAAGTGGTATTCGGTTCAGCTATAGCGACACGTCGGAGTTTGATGTCTCCCTGCGTCGGACCACGGAAAATTCCGGCTTCACCTTTGACTTGTCCAATGCGGCCGATTTTTCAATGGCATCGGCGAGTGTGTTTAGCAGAGACACCGATGGCGATGGTCTTTCCGATCACCTTGATATCGATTCCGACGATGACGGGATCACCGATAATATCGAGGCTCAGACAACGGCGGGTTATGTTGCACCTTCCGGCGTGGGTGGCACAGCCGCCTTTATAGATGCGGATGGCGATGGCCTTGACGACAATTACGATCAGGACACGAACGCTGGCACGACAACAAGCACCACGTCGGTTGGCCTAACGCCGGTCAATACGGACAGTAATACGCCGCCAGCTGGCGTAACCATAACGGCAGATACCACGCCGGACTATTTGGATACGGATTCTGATGGGGACGGTGTCGATGACGTGGATGAAAACGGTCTGGGTGTCGCTCAGGTCGCCCCTAACGACGCTGATGCTGATGGCGATGGGCTGAAGGATGCCTATGAAAACGCCATTGCCGGTAACAATACTCAGGCCAATGATGGGTTTGTGGTCAATGAAGGTGTTGCCAACCCACTGAGTGCGGCGGCCAATAATAATGGCTATCTGCCGGATGCGGGAGGCGATGCTGCTGTGGGTGTTGCCACCCCGCTCGCTAACGATCTCAACTTCCGCGACCCAAGCGATCCCCCGGAGGCGCTGGATAATACGGTCACGACACCCGAAGACACCACGGTAACGGGGAATGTGATCAATGATGCCGGGGTGGATACCGACCCGGATGGCGATACGCTCACCGTCGCGTCGGCGACTGTGGATATCAACGCCAATGGTTTGCAAAACCCGCTGACGATTGGCTCGCCCACCGCGCTTGTTAATGCGGGTGGTGATGCCATCGGGATGATCACATTGGCCGCCAATGGTGATTTCACCTTTGTGCCCGCCATAAACTATAATGGCCCTGTGCCGCCGGTCACCTACACGGTTAATGATGGCAATGGGGGCACGGATACCGCCCTGTTGAGCATTACTGTTGATCCGGTGAACGATCCTGGCGTGATCGGTGGGACCACAGACAACGCCGGTGCGGTGGTCGGCAGTGACGCACAAGTGCTGGAGACTGATCTGGCTGACGGGACGAATCCGTCCGGCGGTGGGGAAACCGTCAACGGCACCTTCACCATTGCTGATATTGACGGCATCGCCTCCCTGCGGGTGGGGGCCACGTCCACTTTCACCCTGGCCGATCTGAATGGCGACTCTGTAACGGCGCCCCTGACGGTGGTCACACCGGCGGGCCGGACTTTGCAAATCACCGATTTTGACCCTGTCACGGGTGAAGTGTCTTATATCTACACGCTGACGGACAATGATGTGAATGTGACTGGCGCGCCCCTGTTGGACAGTTTTGCGCTGGAACTGACCGACAGTAATGGGGACAGCGAAACGGGGTCACTGGCCATCGCCATTTTGGATGATGGGCCCATTGCCCAGGATGATGTGGACCGGGTAATCAACCGGGCGGGCAACCCCAGCAGTGTTGCTGCCGGTAACGTGGTGACGGGGGCGCCATCGGCCACCGACCCCAATACGGCTGATGGTACGGCGGACACGCCCGGCGCCGATGGTTTGGCCGCGACACCGGTAACAGGTGTTGTGGCAGGCGCTGGTGCGCCCGTGGCAGGCAATGTGGGCAATGGGATTACCACGTCCCTTGGCACGCTAACGCTCAATGGCGACGGCACTTACGTTTACAATCCTGACTACGCCAATGGCGCCATAAACGGGCTTGATGCGCTGACATCGACGACCAGTCTGACGGACGTGTTCACCTATGAAATTACCGACGCGGACGGCACCACCAGCACGGCCACGCTTTCCATCAATATTACCGGCACACCGGCGGTGATCAGCGCCGGTTCGGCCTCCGCCACCGGCGTGGACGGCACGGTCAATGAAAGTGATTTGGGTACAACCATTGGTGCCCTGGGGGCGGGCACCAATGCCCCGGGCACGGGGGAGGTTTACGATGGGACGTTCGCCATCTCGGTGGGCGCAACGGACACCGTGCGTGGCATTGAAATTGAGGGGGGTGCGGAAATTCCCCTTGCCACGCTTCAGTCCGCCACGCCGGGTGCGCCCATTACGGCGGCGACCGACTATGGCCGTCTGCGCATTACGGATTACGATGATGCCACTGGCACTGTTACCTATCAGTATGAACTGGATACCGCCCAGGACCATTCCGGCGGTCAGGTGTTTGACAATGTGGACGTCGTTGTCATCAACAATCTTGGAGACCGGGGCGAGGGCGTCCTGCGTTTTGAAGTCATTGATGATGTGCCCAATGCCGTGGATGACGTGGATTCCGTGCCGGAGGCTAACGTCAACGGCGCGGATCTGAGCGCTACGGGTAATGTGTTTACGGGGACTGAGACGTCCGGCGACCCCAATAACACCGATGGGGTGGCAGACATTATCGGGGCGGATATGCGCACCAACCCGGTGACGGCCGTGGGGGCAGGCACTGCCGCGCCCACCGGTGCGACGGGCACCGATATTCAGGGTGACTTTGGCCGCCTGCGCATCAGCAATGGCGGGACGTATAGCTATACGCCTGACCGAAACGCCCCCTTAGTCAATGGTCTTGGGGCCGGTGAGACGGCGCAGGATGTGTTTACCTATGAAATCGCGGACAGCGATGGGTCCACCGATACCGCCACCATCACGTTTACCGTCATTGGGGCCAATGATGCACCGGAGGTGGTGCCGGGTTCGGAAATTTCCGACCAGACGGGGCTGGATGGCGATCAAAATATTTCCATACAGACGGCGGCCACGTTCGACGATCCGGATACGAACGACACGCTCACCTATAGCGTGAGTGGTCTTCCCGCCGGCTTGTCCATCAACCCGATCACTGGGGAAATCAGCGGCACACTCGACAGCTCTGCCTCGCAAAACGGGAATACAGGTGCGCCCACCGACGGTGTTTATACTGTGATGGTGACGGCGACGGATACGTCCAACGCCACGGCAACGGATACGTTTGTCTACACGGTCGGCAACCCCGCTCCCACGGCCACCGATGATAGTGGCACCGTCGGCGAGGATGATGCGTCCGTCACGTTCAACGCCATTACGGACGATAACGGCAGTGGCGTGGATGCTGACCCTGATGGGGACAGCCTTTCCATCACGCAGGTCAATGGGAACGGTGCCTTGGTGGGCAATCCCGTGGCTGGCAGCAATGGCGGCACCTTCACGGTTTCCGCCAATGGCAGTGTGGATTTTGTGCCCGGCGATGACTTCCAAAATCTGGATGATGGTGAAACGGCCACCACATCGGTGACCTATCAGTTGAGTGACGGGGAGGGCGGCTTCGATACAGCCACGATTCAGGTAACCGTGAACGGTGCCAACGACGCGCCCGTGCCCCTCAACGATACGGCATCAACACCTGAAAACGCGTCCGTGACGCTGACGCCGTTGGCCAATGATGGCGATCCTGAAAGTGATCCGCTGACGATCACGCAAGTTAACGGCACGCCCATTACCGTTGGTGCCCCCGCAACCCTGCCCTCAGGTGCGCTGGTGACGGTCAATGCCAACGGCACGGTGACCTATGATCCAAACGGCGCCTTTGACGATGTGGCGCCGGGCGATGAGACCTTTGATACGCTCACCTATACCGTTGCTGATGACGGGGCCTCCCCGCTCACCAACGAAGCGGTGATCCAGGTCACGATTCAGGGGTTTGCCGATCCCATCACAACGACCGACAACGCTAATACCACCAATGAAGATGATACGGTGGGCGTGACAGGTAATCTGATTACCAATTCCGAGGGTGGCGTTGCCGACAGCGCCACCGACAATCTCGCGCGCAGCGTTTTGGACTTTGGCAGTGTTGCCAATGGCACGGATTTGACGGGCACCACCACGGTGGACGGCGTGGGTGTCACGATTTCCGAGGCCGGGACCACCAGTGTTGCCGGTGGGTCCAATCTGCAAAGCCGCACCGGCACGTTGGGTGGCGAAACCGGCTATATGCTCATCCAACAAAATAATGGGACGGCAACCATCGCTGATGCGCTGGACACGGTGTTGGAATTTGACACGCCGGTGGACGGTTTGTCCTTCAATCTGCTCGATCTTGATATTTCCGGCAGCGTTGCCTCGCAGGACCAGGTGGAAGTGCTGGCCTTTGATGCGGGCGGAGCGCCGGTGGCCGTGACGATTTTCGACAACACGGCATTCATCCAAAACAATGGCAACCAATATTCCGGCACTGAGCAAACCGTGCCCAATGCGCAGGACGATGCCAATCTTTACGTGTCACTGGGCGACGGTGTCAGCCGCGTGGTTATCCGCACGACCTCCGGCCCGGATGTAACCAATGTGAACCCGACCGGACAAGCCATCGGTCTGGGGGATGTTTCATGGGACAACGCCTCATCCAATGGGCTCACGGTCACCGATGTGGACGGCTCCACACCCGCCATTGGTGGGACAACCAACATCGCGGGGACGTTTGGCACGTTGGCCGTATCCTCCGACGGGTCCTACACCTATACGGTGGACCCGGCCAATACGACGGTGCAGGCGTTGGACGATGGCGACAGTTTGCAGGATACATTCGATTACACGGCTGCGGATGCCACCAGTCAGACCAGTGTCTCCACGCTGACCATCACTATTGAAGGGCGCAATGATGCGCCCAAGGTGCAGGACCCCAACAATCCCGGCGTGGAGGCACCGGATGCCACCGTGCCCGATCTCGCCAATAATGATGCCGATCCCATTTCCGGTGCCACGCAACTGGATTTAGGCCAGTATTTCTTCGACCCCGATACGGGCGATAGCCTCACGTTTACCGTGACCGGCCTGCCCAACGGTTTAACAGCGGATGCCAATGGCGTTGTGACGGGCACGATTGACCCCTCGGCATCCCAGGGCGGTCCCGGCGCGCCGGGCACTTATCCGGTGACCATCGAAGTTTCCGATGGTACCGGAACGAAGACGGTGACATTCGACTGGGTGATTTCCAACCCGGCGCCGCAGGCCAATGATGATGCCTTTGAAACCGATGAGGATGTGACGCTTAACGGCAATGTGTTCACCAACACCACGCCAAACCCTGCCGACAATGATCCTGACGGTGATACGTTCAGCCTGACGGCGGCGGAGACACCCACGGGTCAGGCCATTACGGTCAACGCGGCTGGTGCGGCGGCGCCCACGGCCACGGTGCTGAACGATGGTTCCGGGAGCCTTACCCTTTTCGACGACGGAACGTTCGAATTTGTGCCCAGCACCAATTACAATGGCACGACCGCCTTTGAATACACCGTTACAGATGCGGATGGGGCCACGGATACGGCCGATGTGTCCCTCACCGTCTTGCCGGTCAACGATCCGCCCGTGGTCAGTCTTGACCCGAATAATGATGCCGGCACGCCCTTTGTGGCCGGCGATGATGGTGCCGATGATGGTGGCTTTGAGCAGACCTTCACGGAAGGCGACGGTTTCATCGCCGTGGGGGATACGGATGCCAGCGTGGCTGATCTGGATTCCTCCATCATCCAGTCCATGGAAATTACGCTCTCCGGCCTCACCGATCTGGGCCAGGACGGGGCCGAGCAGATTTCCATTGCCAATGAAGTGTTTGAACTGGAGGACGGTAAAACCACTACCGTGACGTTGGGCGGCACCACGTTCCTGCTGGCCTATACGCCTGATGTGGCCAATGGCGAAGGCAGTTTGAACATTACCGCCGTCCCGCCCGCCCCCGGCGGCGCGGAGAGCATTTTCACGACCCTGTTGCAGTCGTTGCAATATCAAAATGCCAGCGAAGATCTGACGGATGGCAATCGCACGATCACCGTCACGGCCACCGATCTGGAAGGGGCAACCTCCGCTCCCGCCGTTGGTGTGATCAATGTGGTCCATGTGAACGATCCACCGGTTATCGGCACACCCATCGGCGATCAGGACCATGATGACAATGAAACCATCGCGGCCATTCCGCTGGGTCCCGTGTTCGATGATGTGGACCACACGGATGCGGAACTGACCTATACCGCCACCAACCTGCCGCCCGGCCTCTCCATTGTGAACGGCGAGATCGTTGGCCAGATTGACAATTCCGCCTCCCAGGGTGGGGATGATCCGGTCAATAATCCCGGCGTCTATACGGTGGAGATCACCGCCACCGATCCCGAACTGGGCACGGTGACGGAAACCTTCACCTGGACGGTCACCAACCCCGTGCCCATCGCGGAAGATGATGCGCTGAACGGCGATGAAGACACGGTGAATTCCGCAGGCAACCTGCTAGTGGCCAACGGCACGGTCGATCCCGACCGGGACCCTGATCTGGACGATATAACCATAACCCGCGTGCTCACCGGCAATAATGAGACAGCCCTTGCAGCCGCTAGTGATGGCGATGGTGTTGGCGTGGTCGTCACCGGTTCCAACGGTGGTTCGTTCACCGTTGCCGCCAATGGGGATGTGACCTTTGATCCCGGCACCGACTTCCAGGATCTGGATGTGGTCAATGGTGTGGCGGAAACCCGCGATACGCAGATCGTCTATCAAATTGATGATGGCGAAGGCGGCACGGCGACGGCCACTGTTACCTATACGGTGAGCGGTGTGAATGACGGGCCTGTGGTCATTGATCCGAACGATCCCAACCCCAATCCGGATCCCAACAACCCCAACACGCCTGCCGATCCAAACAACGTCATTGCTGACGTGACCACAACAGATGGTGCCACGCCCACCTCGCTGGACGTATCGCCCTTATTTGTGGATGTGGATGTGGAGCCGTTGACGTTTACCGCCACCAATCTGCCCGGCGGCCTGTCCATCTTGAATGGAGAAATTACCGGCACGATCGACCCCAATGCCAGCCAGTTGGGGGATGACCCCGTCAACGCGCCCGGCGTCTATCTGGTGACGGTGCGGGCCACTGACCCGGAAGGAGAATTTGTGGAAACGACCGTCACGTACACCGTCACCAACCCCGCGCCGGTGGCGGTGGATGATGGGTTCACGGGGGATGAGGATACGGTCAACAATACGGTGAACGTGTTTGACGGTAATCCCACCACGGCGGACAGCGATCCTGACGGGATTGCGTTTACCGGCCCCGGTCAGGCGAACCCCAATGGTCTGGACATCTTCCGCGTGACCCGTGTGGCCACGGGCAATGTGGAGGCTGATCTGGCCCCGCTGGCCGATGGCACGGGGGTGGGCAGTGTGGTTGCCGGTTCCAACGGGGGTGAGTTCACCATTGGTGCGGACGGCTCCGTGAGGTTTGATCCGAAGACGGACTTCAACGATCTTGGTGTGGTCAATGGCGTGGCGCAGACGCGGGACACGCAGGTGGTGTATCAGATTGACGATGGCCAGGGGGGCACGGATACGGCTGTTGTCACTTACACCGTCACCGGTGTGAACGACGCACCCATTCCCGTGGACCCGACGCAACCGGTCTATGATCCCAACAACCCGCCCACGGACCCTGTGACGGGCGATCCGTTGCCGTTCGATCCGGACACGCCGTTTGTGCCGCCGGTGGACCCGCAGAACTACATCCCGGAGCAGAGCGAGACCAATCTCAACACACCCATTGAAGATGGCACGGCGGTGCCGCCGCTGGACCTGACGCCTTACTTCGGCGATCCGGATGCGCCGGATGCGGTGACCCTGTCCATCGTGCCCACGGACCTGCCGGAGGGTCTGACGTTCGACCCGACCACGAACC
>JBCBHU010000007.1:0-154760 GCA_038525315.1 Pseudomonadota bacterium | reverse complement strand
AAATCGCGTTCGAAAACAGCACTTTGCTGTTTGAGAGGCAGCGAATTTCGATTCCGTTTGAACGTGATATGCTCTAGGCCATGGCCACCGTCGCCCCTTACGATTTTGACTGCCATGTGGAACTGGCCACTTTTCTTGACGATCAGCCGGTTTTTACGCTGGCCGATGGCACGGTGCATTTTCCTCTAGGGTCGCAAAACACGCTGACCGCCCATGATGGTCTGTTAAGCGCCACATTGGCCCCCGATGGCGCAAGCCTGGTGACGGGCGGAGAAGACGGGCGGGTTTGTCGGATCACGTCAAACGGCGTCAAAACCATCGCGGAACAATCCGGCAAATGGATTGATATGATCGCCTGCGGCCCCGACAACGCCATTGCCTTCGGCTCCGGCCGCACGGTGTGGACCCTGGCGGACGGCAAGCAACAATGTTTTGAGCATGAAAGAGCGGTGGAAGGCGTGACCTTTGCGCCCAAAGGCCTGCGCATCGCCTGCGCCCGCTATAATGGCGTAACGCTCCATTGGGTGGGAACCAGCGCCAAGCCAGCAAATCTGCAATGGGACGGTGCCCATACCGGGATCACATGGTCCGCCAACGGCCGCTATATCGTCACCACCATGGCGGAAAACGCCCTTCACGGGTGGCTGATAGACGACAAAAAAACCGCTGACGGCAAACACATGCGCATGAGCGGCTATCCGGCTAAGCCCAAAGTTCTTTCATGGTCAGCAAGCGGCGATTGGCTTGCCAGTTCCGGCGCGCAAGCAGCCGTGTGCTGGCCATTCTCCGGCAAGGATGGCCCCATGGGTAAGGCCCCCCTCCAATTGGGTCAGCGCAGCGACAGCATGGTAACGCAAGTTGCCTTTCACCCCACCGAAGAAGTGGTGACCATTGGCTATGCTGACGGCATGGTTGCCGCCGCCCGGGTGTCCGATAGCGGTGAAGCGCTTTTACGCCGGCCCGGCAAAGGGCCCGTCTCAACCTTGAATTGGGATAAGGACGGCACCCGTCTCGCCTTCGGCACCGAAGAGGGCGAAGCGGGCCTCATCAGCGTTACAGACTAGGCCACCGCCAGTGTGGTCGGCGGCTGTCGCTGACGGACCTATAGTTCGTCACGCTTTTCCTGCGCCTTGCGGGTGCGGAAATAGGACCACGCGAACAGGGCGATCACCACAGCAAATGTTGACATGGCGAGAATGGGAATGAGGCTGGAGGTTTCCATGGGAGTTTCCTTCGTGATTGGTGTTGGATTTAAACAAAAACGCGCACTCCACATTCCCGTTCCGCCCGCCGCGTGCGACAAACAGAAAAACCGCTCGTAAAGAGACCAAAACCATGCGCAATCCTGATCTCAACGCCTGGTGTGATTACCCGCAAATTTCTGTACCCCACGCACAAACCGGCCCCCTTTCTGGCCTGACCCTGGCGGTGAAAGACATCTTTCAAGTGGCGGGTTATCCCAATGGTTGGGGCCAACCCACACGGCTGGCGCAGGCGGAGCCGGATGGGGAGACGCAGGCCACGGTGCAAAAAATGCTGGATGCCGGGATTGAAATCACCGGAAAAAGCCAATGCGAGGAATTGTGCTTTTCCCTCACCGGCATCAACAAGCATTACGGCGCACCCATCAACGGCGCGGCACCGGACCGCGTGACGGGCGGCTCCTCTTCCGGTTCCGTATCGCTTGTGAGTCATGGCGTGGCGGATGTGGCAACGGGCTCAGACACGGGCGGCTCCGTGCGCGCCCCGGCCTCCTATTGCGGTCTCATCGGCCTGCGCACTACCCACGGGCGCATCCCACTGGACCGCACCATGCCACTGGCCCCTTCGTTTGACGTGTTCGGCTGGTTCGCCAAGGACGCCGCCACCTACAAAAAAGTGGCAGATGTGGTGTTGGGCGAGGACGCGGACAACACACCCCTTACCCACCTGATGGCCTGCCCGGAACTGGATAGTCTTCTGCTGGGTGACGATGACTACAGGGCCTATGCCGGGGGCGCTGAAAAGATCGAAAACGCTTTCAACGACGAGCGGGAATTTGTCCCCCTGCCGTTTGACATAATGGATGCCTACTGGGCCTTCCGCAAAACCCAGGCCTATGAAGCGTGGCAGGCTCTGGGGCCGTGGATAAGCGAAAACCAGCCCGACTTGGGTCCGGGCATCAAAGACCGGTTTGATTACGGTGCATCCATCAGCAAGGAAGAGTTCGAGCACGAAACCGGTGTGCGCCTGACGATCCGCACTGCTCTGGAAGAAAT
Organism: Pseudomonadota bacterium; assembly: GCA_038525315.1. Classification (GTDB taxonomy): domain Bacteria; phylum Pseudomonadota; class Alphaproteobacteria; order Rhizobiales; family Rhizobiaceae; genus Pseudahrensia. Next base: position 152,502 of record JBCBHU010000007.1, on the reverse strand, counting down.
GATCGGCAGTAACGGCCTGCTCGTCCTACCCACTGTCCCCAGTTGTGCCCCCTTGAAGTCCGAAAGTGAGGACACGCTGCAAGCCTTCCGCGAGCAGGCACTCATGTTGCTTTGTTTGTCGGGGTTGTCGGGTCTACCACAAATCACGCTGCCCTTAGCGCAGGTTTATGGTGCTCCCCTGGGCGTCAGTTTGATTGGCCCAAGGGGCAGTGACAAACGGCTGGTGGACATAGCTTTGAAGGTGATGGGTTAAAATACCAACTCGCTCCCCACCTCCCACCGGAGGGGAGGTCCAAGAGCCGAAGGCGATTGGGGTGGGGGGGCGGCGGTTGCAAAAAGTATCGGAGCCCAGAGCATATCACGTTCAAACGGGATCGACATTCGCTGCCTCTCAAACAGCAACATGCTGTTTTCGAAAGCGATTTTCGATAAGTCATGTTTAAGGTGAACATGATTTGCTCTAAACGGGCATCCGGCCCCCCACCCGAAACTGCAAGCAGTTTCGACCTCCCCTCCGGTGGGAGGTGGGCAGAGCGTCGACAGTTTGGAACCTCACTTTTGATCGACTGCTTTTGCCAACTCAATCGGCTCCCCATGGGGCGTCTTTTCCGCCGCCTCTTCCCATGCTTTTTGCCGCTCATCCAAGGCATTGCCGTCGATGGCGGTCTTGGCGGCAACCACGGTCACCAAGGCAGCCAGCCAATGGGCATAGTAGGCCTGCTCTTCACCGCCGTGGATTTGGGTGGACAAATGCTGCGCCCATTCATCCCACGTGAACAGGCCCTTCTCGTGCAAATGCACGGTCATGGCAAAGGCTTGCGCTTCCCATGGCTCGGCGAAGACGGGCTCGTCACCCTCAAGCACCATGCCCGGCAAAGCTTCAAGATCAACGCTCACGACGTGGGCCTCAGGTAAGATTCCCACAGGTCCAGCGTCACTGTGTCGGCTGCGTTTGCATTCTCCCCCCACAATTCCCGCGCGGTGAAGCGCACCTGATAGAGCCATTGGGGGTTTTCCCCCTCCCCCCGCGCATTGCTATCGGGGAAAACGTGGAAACCGAGCACGTGCGCAATCTCGCCCCGCTTGCCCCGGGCGTAGCGGGGCAGACGGGTGTGTTGGGCCGGATTGATGTTGATGACGTGAACGGCCTCCCCCGCCACAAAACGCGGCTCAACCTCCGGTTCCCGATCCACCGGCCCGCCCTTGCGCAAAGCAGCTTCCACATCAGCTGGGGCAAGGCGGCCCTTGATGGGCACAGCGGGGCGCTGCATCCGCCCTGATTCCAGTTCTTCGGCAGAAATCATGCCCCGCTCCAGCAACAGCTTCTCCGCCGCTTCCAGCCAGATGCGGTAATAGGGGAATGTCAGATAATCCGCCGGCGGCAGGCTTTCGCGGGCGAAGCGGGACTGGTCCAAATTCCACTGGCCCGCCGCCCCCAGCGCCACCACCATGCCCAGCACGCGGGCTTCCCATGCAGCGTGGAAATTGGGCTCGTCGGTCTCTTCCACCACGGGGCCAAAGCCCTGCATGCCGCCCAGATCAGCCCCGCCGTTCATGGACGTTCGTCCACGGCGTTCACGAAACCTGTACCAATCATGGAATTGCGGGTGACCAAACCCATCAGCTTTTCCTCGCTCCATCCCTCCGTGCCTTTGGGCCTTTGAGGAATGACGATATAGCGGGTCTCCGCCGTGGAATCATGCACCTCCACCGCCATGCCTTCCGGCAAGATCACCCCGAAATCCGCCAGCACACCCCTGGGGTCAATGACGGCGCGGGAGCGGTAGGGCGGCGACTTATACCAGACCGGCGGCAGGCCCAGCACCGACCACGGATAGCAGGAGCACAAGGTGCAGACCACCATGTGGTGGGTGGTATCATCGTTGAACACCGCCACCATGTGCTCCCCCTGCCGGGACTGATAGCCCAATGCATGGATGGCAGCGGTGGCATCTTCCCGCAGCGCTTGGGCAAAATTTGGGTCCGTCCATGCCTTGGCCACCACATGGGCGCCGTTGCGCGGGCCGATGCGGGTCTCATAGGTTTCAATGATCTCATCCACCGCAGCGGGGTCGATATAGCCCTTCTCCGTCAGCAGGCTTTCCAGCGCCCGCACCCGCGCATCCATGGGGTCCAGATGGGAATGATCGTCATCATGGTGGTGGTGGTGACCGCTCATTCCGCCGCCACCGCCATGCCGGTTTTCGCCGCCAGATGGGCGCGGGCCGCATCGCCAAAAGCCGCCAGAATGCGGTTCGACGCCGTATCGGTGCTGGCCCAATATTCTGGATGCCACTGCACACCGATCACAAAGCCCGGCGCGTCCTTCACGGTCACCGCTTCCACCGTGCCGTCCATGGCCACGGCTTCCACTTCAATACGCGCCCCCAACCGGTCCAGCGCCTGGGTGTGGAGCGAGTTGACAGGCACGGACGCCTCCGCCACCGCATCGCCCAAAATGCCTTCGAGGCAGGAGCCGGGTTTGATCTTCAACCCGTGGGCCATGGCGAAACGTTCATCCAGCGTCCCTTCCCAGGGGTAGCCGTGGCCCTCAATCTGCCGGTTCTTCTGGAACGCTGCCGTAATGGACCCGCCCAACGCCACATTCAGTTCTTGAATCCCACGACAAATGGCCAGCAGCGGCACGCCCCGCTCAATGGCCCGGCGGATCAGCGGCAGGGTGGTGGCATCTCGGTCCGGATCGAAAGGCTCATGGTCTTTTGTGGGCGCCACATCATAATGGGACGGATGAACGTTAGAGCGTGACCCGGTGACCAACACGCCCTCCACCCGGTCCAGCAGGCCATCCAGATCAAGCCGATCGCCCAAGCTGGGCAAAGCCAGGGGAATGACCCCCGCCACATCCGCCGCCGCGTCCACATAAGGGGCGGGCACCGCGTGCCACATGTAAGGGTCCACGGATTTATAATCGCTGGTAACGGCGATGAGGGGGGTAGCCATGGCGGACGGCGCTTTCTTGTTCAGTCCCGGTTCATGTGCCAGAAATTAGACCAATCTTGCGGACGGCAAAAGGGTCCCATCCCGTCGCACGGACCGCCACAGGGGCAAAGTTTTTGACGGACCGCCTGCGGTCACCAACAGGAGGATTGCGCCCCATGGCCCCTTTCAAATTCACGCTCACAAAAACGCTGACCGGTATTGCCGCCCTCGCCGCCGTTTTCACCATCCAGCCCTTCACCGCTTCATCCGCCCACGCTTTGTGCGTGTCCGGCGTGGCCTACAATGATGTGCTCAACATGCGCTCCCGCCCCACCAGCCGCTCACCCATTGTGGGCGCCATTCGGCCGGGCCGGTGCGGTGTGCGCTTTGTGGAACGCTCCGGCAACTGGATGTATGTGCGCTATCGGGGCCAGCAGGGCTGGGTCAATTCCCGCTTTATCTCCGACCGTGATGAAGGCGATGGCGGCGGGGGCGGTGCAGCCACCTTCGCCTGCGTGGCCGGTGTGCGCTTCAACGACGTGCTCAATGTGCGCAGCCGCCCCACCGTCTCCTCCCGCATCGTGGGTGTCCTGCGTCCCAATTCCTGCCGTGTGCGCATTCTAAGCTATTCCGGCAACTGGCGACGCATCTCCAAAGGCCCCGTGGTGGGCTGGGTGAACGGGCGGTTTTTGGATCGCTAGTGCTGATCCCAGAAAGCACTCGAATGCCCGGTTTTACGTCTATCTACCCTCCTCATTGCCGGATTTGTTCCGGCAATCCATACCGCCGAAATCAACTGGAAACTTGATGGCATGGATGCTCGGCACAAGTCCGGGCATGAGGAGAAAAGGGGTATGCATTCCCTAAAACTCTGAAGGCGTGCAAGTTAGCCATTGATACAGTCCGCACAAGCTCCCTCAACTCAGCCCCATATCGGCCGCGATGCGGGCTAAATGAGCCGCGTTGCCGCCCCCCGTTTTCTGGCGGATGGCACTGCGGTGGCTCTCCACCGTGCGCACCGAAATGTCCAGATCAGCCGCTATTTGTTTATTGAGCCGCCCCCGGGCGATGGCCGATAAAATCTGGATTTCCCGCTCCGTCAAATTGTAATCATTGGCCGCTTCCGGGGCCGCCGCCACGCTTGCACAAGTGTGAAACGCCGCGTCCCCGTTCATAAAATGGCGGTAGGCCAGATGGATGGCGTCCACCATGGCCCGCTGGCTCACATCTTTAAGAACGTAGCCATTGGCCCCAATGGCCTTGGCCCGGGCCACATATTCGGGATTGTCATAGAGCGACAGGATCAGCAGGGCGCAGGGCAGCCCCATCTTGCGGATTTCCGCTGCTGCATCCAGCCCGTTCATTTCCGGCATGTTGATATCCATCATCACCAGATGGGGTTTCAGCTCACCGGCAAGGCGCACCGCCTGCTGCCCATTTTCAGCCTCCCCAATCACGGCAATATCCTGTTCATCCTCCAGCCGCGCCGCGATACCGTCACGCACCAGTTCGTGGTCGTCCACCACCAGAATCTTAAGCAGCATGGGAAAGCTCCCCGCTGTCGGAAGCGTCCTGCCTGGTCACCGGCACCCGCGCCGCAATGCGCAAACCGCCTTTCTTGGAAGGTCTCACGGAAAAACTGCCCTGAAACGCTTCCACCCGCTCCTGCATATTGCGCAACCCCATGCCCGCCGTTTCTGGCGCAAAACTTGTCTTGCTCTTGCCCGAAAGGTTCAGCACCCCGTCATCCTCCACCACCAGTTCTAAATGCCCCATGCGCTTCTGGAGGGTGAGCCATACGGTCTTCGCATCGGCATGTTTGGCCACATTGGTCAGCGCCTCCTGCGCCACCCGGTAAAGGGCCGTGGCGGCGTGGGACGAAATATAAGGCGCAGCTGGCTCCGTCGCCGCCTCCACCGTCAGGCCCGTCTGCTCCCCAAAATCCCGACCCAGCGAACGCAACGCCCCGGCCAGGCCAATGTCATCCAGCACGGAAGGGCGCAGCGCCATGGAGATGCGCCGCACTTCGCCGATGGCCCCGTCAATGGTTGCCATGGATTTGTCCAGCGCCGGGGCGGCGGGGGACGCAGGCCCCACCCGCGCCATGGCCTGATCAAGCCCGTAGCGGGCGGACACCAAAAGCTGGGAAATCCCGTCATGCAATTCGGTGGACACCCGTTTGCGCTCATCCTCCTGCACTTCCACAATGCGGTGGGTCAGTTCCTTCAGCCGCCGGTCCGCAAACCGCGCCTCCGACAGGCGAATGAGCCATGTAATCAGCGCCGCCAGCAGCACCGCCGCCACGGACAAAACCAGCAACCACCGCGTAGTGCTCTCCACCGAAGAGGACAACACCGTGCGCATGGCGGCCCGCTCCGCATCCAGATCATCCACATAAAGCCCGGTGCCGATCATCCATCCCCATTTTTCCAACCAGACGGAATAGCCGATCTTGCGCGCCCGCTCGCCGGTGGAGGGTTTGTGCCAGACATAATTGTGAAAGCCGCCCCCTTCTCGCGCCCGCTCTATCAAACTGCGGATCACGTAATTGCCGTTGGGGTCTCGCAAATCCCACAGGTTGCGCCCCACCAGATGGGGCAGGCGCGGGTGAACAAGATTACGGCCCTCCTTGTCATAGACAAAGAAATAGCCATCCGGCCCATAGGTCATGTCGTTCAACACCGCCTTGGCCCGCTTCTGGGCAATGTGTTCGGGCAGGGTCGTGTCTTCATACAAGCCGCGGATGGACGTGAGCGCCAACTCGCTCATTTTGCGAATTTCTGCCCGCCGCGCTTCGATCAATCGCGCGCCCATGCGGTCGATCTGTTCCCCCGCCATGGTGTTGGTCTGGCTTTCGATCATCCACATGGCCGCCAGCGAAATGAGCAACACCGGCAACACCGCGGCCCCCAGCAATTTCAATTTGAAATTCATTGTTTTACTCCCTCCCCCGGCCTGCGACATTCTTTCCTGATGTCGCTAAACCGTTCATCCGTATTATTACCGGATTGAACGCGCTGGTGCCAAATGTTGTATTGGCGTTGCAATTTCACCGCCGGGGGGAGGTGTAAGGTTTGACCAACGCTCCCAACGGCATTTTCGCATGAACGAAACGGGAGGATTATCCATGGATAGACGTTCATTTATCAAAAAGGCCGGTATTGCCGGCACCGTTGGCGCAGCCGCGTCACTGGCCACCCCCGCCCTCGCCCAGGGCGTGCGTGAGCTGACCATCGTGTCCACATGGCCCCGGGACTTCCCCGGTCTGGGCACTTCCGCCCAGCGCCTTGCCCGCCGCATCGGCGAAATCTCTGACGGCAAGATCGAAGTCAAATACTTTGCCGCCGGTGAGCGCGTGGGTGCCTTTGACGTGTTCGACGAAGTGCGCAACGGCAACTCCAACGCCTATATCGCCGCCGACTACTACTGGAAGGGCAAGCACCCGGGCTTTGCCTATTTCACCTCCGTGCCCTTCGGCATGACCACGCCAGAATGGACGGCTTGGGTGAAATTCAAGGGCGGTCAGGAACTGTGGGACGAGCTTGCCGGTGAATTCGGCCTCAAAACCATCACCTGTGGTGCAACCGGCGCCCAGGCCGGCGGTTGGTTCAACAAAGAGATCAACTCCGCAGAGGACCTCAAAGGTCTTAAAATGCGTATCCCCGGCCTCGGCGGTGATGTGATGGCGAAACTGGGCGCGTCCCCCGTGTCCCTGCCCGGCGGTCAGATCTACGAAAACCTCGTCTCCGGTGCCGTGGACGCCACGGAATGGGTTGGCCCCTATAACGACTACTTCATGAAGTTCTACGAAGCGGCCAAATTCTACTACGCTACGGGCATGCATGAGCCAGGCGGCGGCCTTGGCTTCGGCATGAACAAAGCCTGGTGGGAAGGCCTGTCCAAATGGGAACAGGACGTCATCACGGCCGCTTGTAACGAAGAGCATGCCGCTGCGCCCGAAGAAGCCATCGCCAAAAACGGCGAATATCTTCAAAAGATGATCGACGAAAACGGCGTGCAAGTGCGCGAGTTCAACGATGACGTGTGGGATGCCTTCGGTGAAGCGGCTGCCGCCGTGTTCGAAGAAACCCGGGCCCATTCCGACCTCGCCAAGCGCATCGACGACAGCTACCAATCTGCCATGCGTGAGATTGCCGGCTGGCGTTCCAAAGCAGAGATTTCCTACGTGAACCAGCGCAACCGCGTGCTGGACATCTAGGCTCTGCACAGACTTCGAGAGCGGGGCGCCATGCCCCGCTCTTTTTTTGTATTCTTTTCTTTTTTCGCAATCTGGTTGAAAACCGGTTTTCAAAAGAAGAAACCGCACAGGCGGACTTTGATCATGATCTCGGGAGGCCTTTCGGCACCGAAAGGATTGGGCACATCATGAATGGTGGCATCAAGGGCGGCTGGGCCGACCGCGACAAACTCAAATTCATCACCCGCGCGTTTGGCTGGGCCGTTTTGGCCCATTTTGTCGTTTGGATGGTCTCCAACATTCTCACCCATTCCTTCGGCTGGCCCGGTGCCGCCGCAATTTATGAAGCGGAGACACCTTTCCTGGCCTATATCCAATGGGTCGCCTACCCGCTGGCCATTGGCGGGGCCATCGGCTGGGTGTGGTGCAGCGAGCATGTGGGCCTGCGCACGGATGCGGAATCCATTTCCAATTTCAACCGCTGGCTGGTGCGCTGGGCCTTTTTTGCGGTTTTGTTCATCGGCATTGCCGACATGGCCATCTCTTTCCTACGGGTGGAAGGCCTGCTGGAAAGCGTGGTGGGCAAGGAAATGACCACAGCGTTGGGCCGCTCCGCCTATCGCGGCCCTTGGGTGCATGTGCCGCTCATGGTGCTGGCCTTCTTCGTATCCCTTCGGGCGAAAACCTTGGGCTTCCATTGGCTCGCCCTGCTGATCGTGGTGGCAGAACTGGCCATCGTGATAACCCGCTTCGTCTTTTCCTATGAGCAGGCTTTCATGGGCGATCTGGTGCGTTTCTGGTATGCCGCCCTGTTCCTGTTTGCTTCCGCCTACACCCTGTTGGAAGAGGGCCATGTGCGCGTGGACATTTTCTACGCCAACATGAAAAACACCACCAAAGGGTTCTTCAACGCCATCAGCACCATCATTTTGGGCATCACCCTGTGTTGGACCATCATCATTGTGTGCCTGGAAGGGCGTGGCTCCATCGTCTACGGCCCGGTGACCAATTTTGAGGTCTCCCAGTCCGGCTTTGGCATGTATGTGAAATATCTCATGGCCTCCTTTTTAGTGGTGTTTGCCGTCACCATGCTCATTCAATTTGTCAGCTACCTGATGGAATCGGTGGCTGATTACCGCGACGAACCCGGCAGCAAGCTGGACGCGAAGGAAGTGTCGCACTAGCGGCCTTTGGGGGAACACTCATGGAACTCGTCTTTCTCGCCCTGCTGGTTGTACTAATGGCCATTGCGCTGGGCACCGGTTATCCGGTGGCCTTTGCCCTGCCCGGCTCCGCCATCATCACCATCGCCGCCGCCTCCCTGTGCGGCTACGTCTTCGCCGGGGACCCTTCCGCCTATTTTGCCCAAGGGGACGGGGGTCAATGGCTTTCCGCCGGGGTGCTGAACCTGCGCGGGGTTTATTGGGAGGTGGAGCGCGACACGCTCATCGCCATCCCGCTTTTCATCTTCATGGGCATCATGCTCCAGCGTTCCAAAATCGCCGAAGACCTGCTCATCACCATGGCGCAGCTTTTTGGCCCCGTCCCCGGCGGTCTGGGTATTTCCGTGGTCTTTGTGGGCGCTTTGCTGGCCGCCACCACGGGCATTGTGGGGGCCACCGTGGTCGCAATGGGGTTGATTTCCCTGCCCGCCATGCTGCGTAACAACTATTCCAAGCCGCTCGCCACCGGCACGATCGCGGCCTCCGGCACGCTGGGGCAGATCATTCCGCCCTCCATCGTGCTCATCATTTTGGCAGATCAGCTGGCCTCTGCCACGGACCAGGCCGGCACCATCCGTAAAAATCTTTACACGGAAAGCACCGGCGAACTCACAATGCCGTCGGCTTTCAGCGTAACCTCCACATCCGCCGGTGAAATGTTTTTGGGCGCGCTGCTGCCTGGCCTTCTGCTGGTGGGCCTCTACATGGCCTACATTCTCATCTACGCGTTGATCCGCCCCCATGTGGCCCCACCCGTGCGGTCCGACAAGAAATTCAACGCCGAATTCTTCTTCCAACTGGGCCTTGCCCTTGTGCCCCCGCTGGCGCTGATCTTTCTCGTGCTGGGTTCCATCATTTCCGGCATCGCCACCGTGAACCAGGCCGGTGCAATCGGCGCCGCCGGTGCGCTTCTCATGGCCGGCTACCGCCTCACAAGCGGGCAAAAGGGGTCCTTCACACCCGCCATTATGGCCATACTGGCTATGGTGACCATTGGCATCATCATCAGCAACTTCAACACCAACGTAAAAGCCATCAGCAACGCCACCGACGCCACCGCCATCGGTATCGCGGCATTCGCCGTGGTCGTTCTGCTGGCCGCCCTCATCTGGAGCGCCGTCCGCGCCTACCGCATCGAAAACACGCTGCAAGAGGTGATGATTGAAACCGCCAAGGCCACCTCGCTGGTGTTCATCATTCTGTTGGGTGCAGCCATGCTCACGGCTGCCTTCCGTGCCTTTGGCGGGGAAGAGTTGGTGAAGCACTTCCTGGAAGGCATTCCCGGCGGTTTCTGGGCCAAATTCATCACCGTCATGGTGGTCATCTTCATTCTGGGCTTTTTCCTAGACTTCATCGAAATCGCCGTGGTGGTGGTCCCCATCGTAGCCCCCATCTTGCTGGCCGACCCCTCCGCCAACATCACCGCCGTATGGCTGGGTGTGATGATCGGCCTGAACATTCAAACCTCTTTCCTCACCCCGCCCTTCGGCTTTGCGCTCTTCTATTTGCGCGGCGTGGCGCCGGCGGTGGTGAAGACGCTAGACATGTATAAGGGCGTTATCGCCTTCATCAGCCTGCAATTGGCGGCGCTCGTGATCGTGGCCAATTATCCGCCACTGGTGAACTATCTGCCCAACCGCGTGTCCTTCCTGTCGGAAACCGCGCCGCCGCCGCGCAACCCGCGCATCCAATATTGCGTGGAAAGCTATATCGGCAACAAGCTGGCCGAGGGCACGCCGGAATTGGACCGCGCCGTGGCCAACATGCAGGGCCTGGATGTGAGCTTCCTGCCCAAATCCATGCAAAACAATATCAAGCGCTCCGTGGACGGTGTGGGTGAAGCCAAATCGCTCATGGAAGAAGTGCGCAGCGCTGAGGCAGCCGTGGAAGCAGCTGCCGTCCAATTCCGCCCCCTGCATGTGGAAGTGCGCGGGCTCGAACGGGACGCCCGTGTCTTCTCTGAAGAAATCAAGGGTTTGGAAAACCAGCAGGCCCGCTTGCGCGGCGATGAAAATCAAGCTGCCCGCGACCGCTTGCAGGTCCGCATTGATGCGGCTGCACAGGAACGCGATGCCCTCTTAGCCCAGATTCCCGAGCGCTGGACTGATGAACAGGCCACGTTTGCCAAACTCACCAAGGCCGAAGCCACGGCCCGCGCCAAATTCCGCCGCGCGGCAGACAACAGCTACACCACCATGGTGGAGTTGGAAGAGACCATGGCCTCCTCCGGCGATTACATGGCCTTCCAGGACCAGCTGAACAGCCTAAACCGCGCATGGGAGAGCCGCGAACCAAAAGACGTGGCCGACGACATTGATGCCATGCGTAAAGACATGGCCCGTGTCTCCGGCACCACCAATATCACCAAGGAACTCACCAAGGCCCGCCGTGAGTTAGACCGCCGCAGCCCCCGCCTGAACCGCGTGGAGCGCGCCTATGACAAAGCGCTGGATCTCTACAATGAACAGGTAGAATGGCGGGGCAAAGCCGACGATGCCTTCGCAGCACAAATCAGCGCATTCCGTCAGGCCATGGCGCCCACCATCGGTATGCGCCAGCAACAGCGCATGTCCCGTGAACAGGGCCTGTTCATCGCCAGTTGCCAGTCCGGACACCGGGATATTTCTCTGAATTTTTAGAAGGCCAAGCCTCCATCAAACACATGATCCCGCGACGTGATCGCGGGATCTCCAAACGTAGGCTCGTGCGCGCAAAACCCGCCCCTTCAGGTCCACCCTTGGGAGACCCCGTGCTCAAGCCACGGGGTGACGTTACGCTGGTTCAATCGAGCCAGGCAAGGCAGGTCTAAACCTCGTAGTCCCGCTTATCCTCGATGACCAGCCCATCATTGGGCAGGCTATCGACGGCCTGCGCACCACCGCCCAACTTTGTCACCTCGCGCAAAGCGCTCTGCACGGCTTCCCCATCCGCCTCTCCGGTATAGCGCAACACCATGGCATCGCTGTCGCCGTCGCGGCTGACCACCAGGCGGGCGGCCTTCATGCCGTCAAAACGGGCAACGATCTGCGCCACCTGTTTGGGGTCCACAAACATGCCCTTCACCTTGGTGCGCTGGTCAGCGCGGCCCATCCAGCCTTTGATACGTGGAGCCGTACGGCCACAGGGGGATGGTTCGTCGATAAAGGCGGAGAGGTCCCCCGTGCCGAAGCGAACCAACGGATAGGTGGTGGAGAAATTGGTCACCACCAATTCGCCCACCTCTCCGGCGGGTACCGGATCAACCGTGCCCGGGCGCACAATTTCCACGATCAGGTCTTCGTTGACAACCATGCCCTCCACCAGACCATCGGCAGCTTTGGTCTCATAGGCAATCACGCCCAAATCGGCGGTGGCATAGCATTGCATGACATCCACACCGCGGGCCGCATAGTCCGCCCGCATGGAGGGGAACAGCGCCCCGCCGGACACCATAGCCCGTTTGATGCAGGACAGGTCCCCACCCATCTCGTCAGCCTTATCGAGGATGACTTTGAGATAGTCCGGCGTTCCTACATACCCCACCGGTTGCAGCGCCTGCGCCGCCTCTACTTGCATTTCCGTATTGCCGATGCCCGCCGGGAACACCGTGCAGCCCAGCGCCCGCAACGCTTCGTCCAGAATAAATCCGCCCGGTGTCATGTGATAGGCCAGCGCGTTGTGGACCACATCACCCCGGCGAAACCCAGCCGCATGGAGCGCCCGAGCCCCATTCCACGGATCGGCCCCCGCCCCCTGGGGTTCCCAGATGGGGCCGGGGGAGAGGAAAACACGATTGCCCGACAGGGCCTCTCCATTGGCAAACCCGCCAAAGGGCGGATTGATCTTCTGCGCCTCCATCAATTGCGGTTTGCGCAAGACCGGCAAAGCGGCCAGCGCCTCCCGGCTGGTGACTTGCGACAAGTCATGCCCGGAAAGATGATCGGCCAGGCCGGGGGCGACATTGACCGCTTCAGCCAGATGCCCCGGCAAGCGCTCAAATAGGGCCGCTTCCCGTTCTTGCGAAGATTGGCTGTCTCGACCGTCAAACATGTCGCCCATGGGTTCCTCCTACCGGATAATCCGTATCCACCGCGCCAGGTCCAACAGGCTCATAGCAGCGGCCGCCACATAGGTGAGCGCCGCCGCCTTCAGCACGGAACGCACCGCCGGCAAATCATCTTCTTCAAGATAACCACCGTGTTTCAGCAGAGGCAAAGCCCGCTGGAAACTAGCATCATATTCCACAGGAAGCGTGATGAGATGCACCACGAGGCGGATGGCCAACAGGCCAATGCCCACCGCAATAAAACCGAAAAACGCAGCCGGCGTGCGCGCCAAAGCGCCCAGGATCGGCGCCGCCAAAAAGAAGATGGAAGCCAGTCTGTCGATGGAGACGACGGCTTTTACCAGCCGCTGGCGGCGCATCAACCCACCATCGGGCAGGCCGTCCAGCCCGTCCGCGTGTTGCAGCGCATGGCCCACTTCATGGGTGGCCACCGCCACCGCAGTGAGGGAGCGGCCCCGCATAATGTCCGGCGTCAGCCGCACCATGCGCGCATCGGAGTCGTAATGGGGACCCAGGTCCGTCTCCTCCACCCCCACACCCCGCAACTGGTAATGGTCCACCAAATGCTGGGCCAATTCCCCGCCCGTGCCGGGCAGGTCGGTGCGGTCCTTCCCGTGGCGGCGCATCACGTGCTTGATCCAAAACTGGGGGCCAAAAATAGCTGCCAGAACGAGCGCACCGATAATGAGGCCAAAAGCTGCCATTAGCGCTCTTCCAAAACGATCTGCTTATAGGCCAACACCCGGTCGAGAATCTGATCCACCGGCGCATCCAATGGCTCAAGATCAACGGTAAAATCCGGCTCCACACCGCTGCCGGATTTGCGTCTTGAAGCATCTGGCCACAAGTAAACACCCAGTTGAAAGTCATTCTCCGCCCGCGCCAACCGCATGTCTTTAATGTGGTCCCACGGCACAGCTTGCGCGGAGTGGCGGGCATCAAACAGGCCATCAGGACGCACAGCAAAGACGATGGACTGATTAAAATAACGCCAGATCGTTCCTGCAGAACAGAAGCCAAAAAAGATCGTCCCAGAAATCGCCGTGATGATATCCGCATGGCGCAGCCCGAACAGACGGACGAAGAGCCACACCAGAAAGGAAACGATCAGCGTGAGCCCGATTGCCGTAAGGAGCGAGCGGAAAAAGCTGTCTTTGGAATAGCGATATTGCGCAGCCATGCCCCTAATATAGGCCGCTTAAGTTCTTACGCCAGCCAGCGCTTGCGGCGCTTGTAATGTTTTACGTTGCGAAAGTTTTTGCGCCCCTCGCCGGAAACACCTAGGTAGAATTCCTTCACGTCTTCATTTTCGCGCAGAGCCTGCCCCTCCCCATCCAAAACCACGCGGCCGGATTCCAAAATATAGCCATAGGTGGCGTAGCGCAGGGCAATATTGGTGTTCTGCTCCGCCAGCAGGAAGGACACACCTTCCTTGGTGTTCAATTCCTTCACAATCTCAAAGATTTCTTCCACCAACTGGGGTGCAAGGCCCATGGAGGGTTCATCCAGCAGGATCATTTCCGGTTTGGACATGAGCGCGCGGCCGATGGCGCACATCTGTTGTTCCCCGCCGGACGTATAGCCTGCCAGCGATGATCTGCGCTCCCGCAGGCGGGGGAAATAATTGTAGACCAGTTCCAGATCCTGCTTGATGGCCGATGCCCCGTCTTTGCGGGTGAACGCGCCGGTGAGCAGATTTTCCTCCACCGACAGGTGGCCGAAACAGTGGCGGCCCTCCATCACCTGAATGCAGCCCCGCCGCACCAGATCATTGGGAGTGAGGGACTGAATTTCCTCCCCCTTGAACAGAATATTGCCCTTGGTCACATCACCCCGCTCCGCGCCCAGCAGGTTTGAAACGGCTTTCAGCGTCGTTGTCTTACCGGCCCCATTGGCCCCCAGAATGGCAACGATACCGCCCCGCGGCACGGTGAGGGACACGCCTTTCAAAACGAGGATCACATGATCGTAGATCACCTCGATATTGTTCACTTCAAGAATGGTCTCAGCGGCAGCATTAGCTGCAGGAGTATCTGCGGTTTCAGCAACGCTCATGGTGCGGACCTTATTTTTCACTTGAAACTAGTTCCCACCTCCCACCGGAGGGGAGGTCGAAGCCTGCCTATTACAGGGTTCGGGTGGGGGGCTGGAATTGAGAGTGTCACACCCACATCCAGCACCCCACTCGGATCGCTACGCTCTCCGACCTCCCCTCGAGGGGGAGATGGAGATCGAAGAAGCCTTACAGCTTAACCGCAGGTCTGGGTTTTCCAGTCGGGCTTATCGGAGACGTATTTGTTAGCCGCGTCTTGCAGCAATGGGCGCACCACATCCGTCATGGGCGGTATCAAGTCCGTCACGCGGGTCCAGTCAGAACCGCTCCACTGCTGGATGAAGATGGAACCACCACCCTCGTGGTCGGAACAGGAGCCTTTCACGGGGCTGGCGAAGTTCTCCAGGCCCAGCTCTTTCAACCGTTGGGGGGAGAGATCGAAATTCTCCAGACCCTTGCGCATGTCGGCACCGGTAATGTTCTTCTTACCGGTCATCTCTTGCGCCACTTTAATGGCTTCCGCCACGATGACGGCGTTGAAGAGACCACGGTTGTAGAGCACGTCACCCAGTTTCTCCGGATCAACCTGCGATTTACCGGCATCCACCACCAACCGCTTCACGTCCTGAAGGGCAGGGAAATCCGTGCCGATTCCGGTGAAGTTGGAGGCCAGATAGCCCTTACCAGTATCGCCCACCGGATCCAGATCGGCATGGGCACCGGCCCACCAGTTGCCGATGAACTTATCCATGGGATAGCGGATTTTGGCGGCTTCTCGCACGGCGGTGGCGTTCATGGCGCCAAAGCCCCACATGACCATCCAGTCCGGGCGCTCTTTACGCACGTTGAGCCATTGGGAGCCCTGGTTCTGCATGTCCTTCACGGCCACGGGGAAACCAACCCATTCAAAACCCATGGATTTGGAAAGCTGTTCCAACAGTGGGATGGGCTCACGGCCATAACCGGCATCCAGATAGATGAAGCCGATTTTCTTGCCCTTAATCCCGCCATTGCTGTCGATATATTTCAGGATCGACGACATCTGGCTCCAGTACCCGGCAGGGTAAGTGAAGGTCCATGGGAATTTCTCGCCCACCCCAGCGGCTGACAGGCCGTAGCCCATGGACAGCACGGGGATTTCATCCACTGGAGCCTTGGGGATCAGCTGGAGCGTGATGCCGGTGGAATAGGGGTTATAGACCAACGCGCCCTTGCCCTTGGTGGCCTCGTAGCACTCCACACCCTTTTGGGCATTGTAGCCGGTCTCGCACTCCTCAAGATTGACTTTTACGCCACCAATGCCGCCATCCCGCTCGTTGAGCATGGTGAAATAGTCGGCAAAGCCATTGGCGATGGGGATGCCACCCCCGGCAAATGGGCCGGTGCGGTAGGAAAGGGACGGCACGTAAAGTTCGCCCCCATGGCCATCGGCCTGCGCGGTGACGTCCGCAGACGCCACGGTCATGGCCGTGATCGACAGGCCCAAAATGAGAGATTTCAGTTTCATGTCATTCCTCCAGATGCGGCCGCGCCTCCCAGCTTGGCCAGTTTGAAACCTTGAGTTTATCAGGGGCGAAACGCGGTTTCTTGCCGTTTCGCCAATATCGTGCCTATCCGTTGGGGCCAGCGCCTACCCATACGGAAAAGGCCAGTTGCGCAGTTTTTCCTTTGTGATCTGCCAGAGCCTGGCAATACCGTGGGGCTCCACAATCAAAAAGAAAATGATAAGCGCGCCGATGATCATCTGCGTGGCATGTTCCATCACGGCGGCGTTGATGTCGAGACCCAGCACACCGGGTAGCGCCCGCATGGCCAGCGGCAGGATGTAGATGAACGCCGCGCCCAGAAAACACCCGATCAGACTGCCCAACCCGCCAATGATGATCATGAACAGGATCTGGAACGACATATTGATGTTGAAGCTTTCCACCTCGGCAGAACCAAGCCACAAAAACACCATCAGCGCCCCGGCCACACCGCAATAGTAAGAAGACATGGCAAAGGCGGAAAGCTTGGCGTTGAGGGGTTTGATACCCATCAGCTCCGCCGCAATATCCATATCGCGGATCATCATCCACGACCGCCCGATGCGCCCGCGAATGACGTTGGATGCAATCCAGGTGAGCAGCACCACGATGCAAAGCACCACATAATATCGGGTAATCTTGTCCGCCCCCGCGCCCGCAATGGCCAGATCGCCGATGTAATAATTGCGGGCATCAATGGCGCCGGATTCGTTGTAATTATAAAGCCACGGAATGCGGATAAACGCCCATTCCAGAAAGAACTGCGCCGCCAGCGTGGTGATGGCCAGATACAGCCCCTTAATGCGCAAGGACGGCAGGCCAAACAGCACCCCCACGCCTGCTGCAAAAAAGCCCGATAGCAGAATATGGATGACCAGCGGCACGTCTGGAAAGATCATTGCCAGCTTGTAGCAGGAATAGGCCCCCACCCCCATAAACGCCCCCGTGCCCAGCGAAAGCTGGCCGCAATAGCCCGTCAAAATATTCAGCCCGATCGCCGCCAGCGCGAAGATCAAGAACGGGATCATGATGGAGTTGATAAACAGATCATTGCCCAACAGGGGGATCACCACAAAGGCAATGGCCAAAATAATCCCCAGCCCGATCCGATCCTGCAAAATGGGAAAGATAGCCTGATCGGCCTTATAAGACGTCTTAAACTGCCCAGCTTCGCGGTAAAACATCAGGCTTTCTCCCCCACCTTCGCCCGGCTTTTGGGTGCCGGTTTCTTTTTCTTCGCCGCCGCCTTGGCCGCCTTTTCTGCAGCTGCCGCGTCCAGACCCGCACGCCGTTCGGTCATGGCGTTGTAGACCAGACTGGCCAGTCCGGCGCTGCGGGCCATGGCCATGTCGCGCACTTTCACGTGGCGCAGTTTTTTGCCTTTGCCCTCCAGCAACCCGTTGGGGTCATCCAAGACAGCGCCCCACCAGAAGCCCAAATTGACGTAGCCCTTTTGGGGCATGATGTAGCAATAGCTCTCGCTCATCTTCTTCTCGCCATGGCCGTAGGAAACCGCCCGGTCTCCTTTACGGGGCACCTCTGTCGTGTCGCTATCCAGACCCACAACGAGAGAGCGCAAATGGTCTGCCAGCGCGCGCACGTCGTCGGCCACCTGCCCAAAGACATCGTCCCATGTGCCCAATTTGGTGATGGTGGTAACGGCCATGGTCACACCCGCTCGATGATCTTTTCGCCGAACAAGCCTTGGGGGCGAAACAGCAGGAACAGGAGCGCCAGCACATAGGCGAACCACGCTTCCACGCCGCCGCCGAACAGCCCGCCCCAATAGACCTCAAACACTTTCTCGCCGATGCCGATAATCAGCCCGCCCACAATGGCACCGGGGATGGACGTGAAGCCGCCGAGAATAAGCACGGCCAGCGCCTTGAGCGCGATGATTTCCAGCGCGAAGGACACGTCAGACCGCGCGCCCCACATGATGCCCGTCACCAGCGCCACCACCCCGGCAGCGAACCACACGATGGCCCAAATCTGGTTCAACGAAATGCCCACGGAAAGCGCGGCCTGGTGATCATCCGCCACCGCCCGCAGGGCCCGCCCGATGCGGGTTTTGGAAAAGAAAATAGCCAACGAGGCCACCAGCAGGCCGGCGATTACCACGGCAGCAATATCCAGATGCTGGAACGATACCCGCCATGCCCCGTCAAACGGTTCCCAATCCGTCACGCCGGTGGGCAGACCCAATTCCTTCGTGATCATGGGCTTCGGCTCGCCACCGAAAACGAATTCGCCCAGTCCCTTCAAAAAGAGCGTCAGCCCGATCGTCGCCATGAGCAAAATGGCATCGTTCTGGTTGACCAATTTGCGCAGCACCAACCCTTCAATGCCAACCGCCAGTAGCGCCATAATGCCGATGGTAAGGATCAGCGCCAAAATGGCCGGCACCCCCGCCTGGTGCAGCGATACCAACGCCAGCGCCGCAAACACGACCATAATGCCCTGGGCAAAGTTAAACACGCCGGACGCCTTGTAGATCAGCACAAACCCTAACGCCACAAGCGCATAAAGCGTGCCCGACACAAACCCTTCCCAGATGGTCTGGATAAACAGGTCGGGAATTTCGCCCATGAGGACAAAGGGTTCGACGAAAATGTCTTTCAGAAGGTCCATGATCCCCTACCCCTCCAGATAGCAAAAGGAGTTGCCGGTGCGCGGGTTTTCAAAACACCAGCGCGACCCGTCGATTTTGAATTTGTCGATCCCCACCCCATTGAGTTCAAAACTCTCTTCCTGGTTGGCGAGCACGGTCACATCCCCATCCGGCCAGCGAAAGCGTTGCACCCGCTTGCACCCTTCCTCACAGCCCACATTCTGTTCAATGGTCCGCGTGCAAGGCTTGCGCGATATTTCCCGCCCGCCCCGCATAACAAGACAGATCAGACCACTGCCAGCCTGCGCCGTTTGGGTGTTGGAAACCGGCTGAGGTCTGGCCAGCAAGTGATCGTAGGTGGGCAAAAGGGAAATGCAGAACGTATCTCCGCCCTTCACATATTCCCAACAACGGTTGGGCTTGGGTGTGGCCTGCGCACCGTCGATAAAGGTCAGGTCCTGCTCTACGGAATAGATGCTCACCCTGCCGTCCTGATACCGTATCTTCCCCTTCGCGCCACACGCTTCGGTCTCTGCATCGCACCCGATCTCGACATCCATCTGACAGGGCGCATCCCGTTCAGGTGCGCCATCAATGAAGAGCACACACCAGCCGGACGTGCTGATTTTTTCAACACCGCTGGCTTGTGCCGTTTGTGCTTGGGCTGGCTTGGGCACAGACCAGACCATCGCAGTGGCCAACAAAACTGCAAGAAAGCGCATCAGTGCGGCACCCCCAAATAGGCGTCGATCACCTCTTGGCTGGCTTGCACCTCTTCTGGCGAGCCGTCGGCGATTTTTTTGCCGTAGTCCAGCACCACCACGCGGTCGGCCAGGTCCATCACCACGCCCATATCGTGTTCGATGAGGGCAATGGTGGTGCCAAATTGCTGGTTCACGTCCACGATGAAGCGGGACATGTCCTCTTTTTCTTCCAGATTCATGCCGGCCATGGGCTCATCCAGCAGAAGCAAATCTGGCTCCAGCGCCAGCGCGCGGCCCAGTTCCACCCGCTTTTGCAGACCGTAGGGCAGTTTGCCCACGGGCTGGCGGCGGATGTGGGCGATCTCGAGAAAATCGATAATCTCCTCCACCTTGCGGCGGTGCTCAATTTCCTCCTCCCGCGCCGGGCCGTAATAGAGCATCTGGGTCAGAAAGTTCTGCTTCATCTTTAGCGAGCGCCCGGACATGATATTGTCCAGCGTAGACATGCCGGTAAACAGCGCCACGTTTTGAAACGTCCGCGCAATGCCCGACGCTGCCGCCTCGTAGGGCTTCATCCGCCGCCGCGTTTCCCCGCGAAAGCGAATGGTGCCTTCCTGCGGATGATAAAACCCGTTGATGACGTTGAGCATGGAGGTTTTGCCGGCGCCATTAGGGCCGATAATCGCCCGAATTTCCCCTTTGAGAATGTTGAAGGAGATGTCTTGTATTGCCGTCACCCCGCCAAAACGGAGCGTGACGTTGTCAACGGAGAGCATTTCTTCCGAGGTTGTTGCCACAGAGATATTGGTATCGTGAGCGTTCATATCTAAACCGTATCCTCGGTTGTCATTCCCGCGAAGGCGGGGACCCATTTCAACCCTTGCGTCATAGTGCCAATTACGGCCCGATCTCCCCACTCAAATCCGCCCAATGGGGATTGCCTCTTTCGATAAGCCGGATTTTCCACTGCCGTCGCCATTTCTTGATGGCTTTCTCTCGCCCTATCGCGACCTCCACATCCCCATGCTGCTCGAACCACACCAGCTGATTGATGCCATAACGCCGAGTGAATGAACCGCCTTTGCCTTCCTTGTGCTCTTGCACACGGCGCGCCAGATCGTTGGTCATGCCCACATACAAAGTGCCATAATGTCCTGAGGCGAGCAGATAGGTGAAGTAAAGGTGTTCTTTGCCCATTGGATGGTCCCACCTTGGCTGGTGGAGTTTCGTTGCATGATGGGTCCCCGCCTGCGCGGGAATGACAATCGGGGCTGGGACCAGACTGTGCCATCACTCCGCCGCCTCCTTCATGGCTTCGGGCGGATACACCTGCGCATCCCGCACCTGCACAGTCGCCGAAATCTTACCCTTGCGGCCGTCTTCAAACACCACTTCTGTCTCCACGAATTTTTCCGTACTCCCGTCATAGAGCGCCTCGATCAGCGGCCCATACCGTTCGTTGATCAGACTGCGGCGCACTTTCATGGTGCGGGTGAGCTCGCCGTCGTCGGCGTCCAACTCCTTGTGCAGCACGAGGAAGCGGGCGATCTGGGCACCGGCCACGCGCTCTTCCGCCGACAAATCCCGGTTCACCTGATCCACATGGCCGGCCATCATGTCATAGACTTGCGGGTGGTTGGCCAGTTCCTGATAGCTGGCATAGGCGATATTGTTGCGCTCCGCCCAATTGGCCACGGGTTGGAGGTCGATATTCAACATCACGGCCACGTAGTCGCGGCCGTCGCCAATGGCGACAGCTTCCTTGATGTTGGGAAAGAATTTCAGCTTGTTTTCGATATATTTGGGCGGGAACATGGAGCCGTTGTTCAACCGCCCCACATCCTTCGCCCGGTCGATGATCCGCAAGTGGCCATCCGTATCGATAAAACCGGCATCCCCCGTCTTCACCCATCCCTCGGCATTCTTGGTGTCCGCCGTGGCCTCGTCATTTTTGTAATAGCCCATGAAAACGCCAGGGGAGCGGTAGAGAATTTCGCCGTTTTCAGCCACGTCAATTTCCACATCCGGCGAGGGCGTGCCCACCGTATCGGCGGAAATCTGGCCATCCGGCTGGGCGGTGATGTAAACGCTGGCTTCCGTCTGGCCGTAGAGCTGTTTCAGGTTCAGACCCAGCGAGCGGTAAAAACGGAAAATCTCCGGCCCGATGGCCTCCCCCGCCGTATAGCCCACTTTCATGCGCGTCATGCCGAGGCGGTTTTTGAGCGGGCCATAGACCAGCACTTCCCCCAGCTTATATTTCAGCCTGTCCCACGCGCCCACGCTTTCGCCATCCAGAATGCGCCCGCCCACTTTATTGGCATGGGCCAGGAAGGCGTGAAACATTTTCTGCTTCAGCTTGCTGGCATCCTCCATGCGCACCATCACATCGGTGAGCAGCCCTTCAAACACGCGGGGCGGGGCGAAGAAGTAGGTGGGGGCGATTTCGCGGCGGTTCTCCGTCACCGTGTCCGGGCTTTCCGGACAGCACACGCAATAGCCCGCCACAAAGGCCTGACCATAGGAGAACACGTGGTCCCCAACCCACGCCAGCGGCAGATAGGCGATGATTTCTTCCGTCTCGTCGAACCTGTCGAACGCATTGGCGTTTCGGGACGAAATGACCATGTTGTCGTAGGACAGCATCACGCCCTTCGGTTTGCCCGTGGTGCCGGACGTATAAAGCATGACGGAAAGGTCTTCGCCCTTGCCGGCCTCAATGCCCGCCAGCCAGTCCGCTTTTTCTTGTGCGCTCGGGTCACGCCCCAGCGTTTGCACAGCTTTGAAACTGGTCAGCCCCTCTTCGTCATAGTCCTGAAGGCCCCGGTCCCAATCGTAGATGATGTATTCCAGCGCGGGCAGTTGGTCCTTGATGGAAAGCAGCTTGTCCACCTGCTCCTGATCCTGCACCACGGCAAAACGCACTTCCGCGTGTTGTAGCACATAAACCATCTCCTCCGCCACCGAATCGGCATAGACGGGCACGGGCACGCCGCCCAGCGCCTGCGCAGCGGTGAAAGACCAATAGAGGCGCGGGCGGTTGCTGCCCACGATGGCCATGCGGTCCCCCTGGGCAAACCCCAGCTTGGCCAGACCCAGCGAAAACTGCTCCACCTCCCGGGCCATCTCCGCCCAGGTCCATGTCTGCCAGATGCCAAAATCCTTGTGGCGCATGGCGGGGCGATCGCCAAAACGCTGGGCGTTCAGCAGCAGTAGTTTTGGAAACGTGTCCAACCCATCCGCAATTTTCGCCTGTTGTGCTGCCATGTTTCGACGTCCTCCCAAACGCTCAAAACCGAATGATCCTACCGCATCCGAAATGCTAGTGTTTCCACTTGGCACCGCCTTGGCAAGACCGTTGGGGGAGAAAGTCTCAATTTTTAAGAGATACCCCGCCAGTCCACCCAGCGACCGTGGAAATCCACCCGGGCCAGTTCACAATCCACGCTCTGGGGCCACAGCCGCAAAGTCAAAGACGCCCCCGGGCTTTGCCCGTCACCTTCCATATGAACAATAGCAAGCGGGTTGTGCGTATCGGCTGCTTCGCCACTCGCCGCGATGAGCGCCTTGGCGGCTTTTTTGTCCTCATCCGGCAAATACTGCCATGCGATTGTCGTGTAGATGACGGTGCAAGCGTTCGTGGGGCGATTTAGAAGCTTTTTGCGCAGCCACGACACCGCATCCATCTGCTCCAGGTGAACGGGGTTTTGTTGAGCCAGATCGATGGCCGCAGCGGTTCTCGCCACCCTGTCGTTCTGCCCTGCCCAGACATAGGACAACAGGCGCAACCGATGATCGGAATTGGCGGGATTGAGCGGGTTGAGATCGCATCCCGCTTTTTCAACGATCAAGGGTGCACCATCCGGTGCGTCGCCGCTCCACCGGGGTGCCAACTTAACGGCGCTGTCTTGATCGCCGCTCGCTTTGTTGGCGTGCCTAAAGGAAAATCTGTCCAGTTGAAGGTTGAGACCGGCGCTCGCCCCAATTTCCCACAGGGCAAGGGGAAGGCCCGTTTGCTCGGCAATGGTTTGCAAGGCGGGCCAGATGGCGTTTGACCGTTGCACTTCATTGGTTTGGGGTGGCGATGTCATCCAGTCCAGCAGGAACGCATCGTGTTTTACAACGGCGCGGTGGATGACCGGCCATGGCGGCACCTCGCCTGCATGGGGCGGATAGGCCGCCACCAATTCATCGTCCACTCCGGTAAGAACCAGACTGTGTAACCCGGCACACAGCCGCAGCGGCACAGCATCCACCCGGTGGGAAGGATTGCCCATCCAGTTCAATACATGACGACCCACCGCGGTACTGTCATCCAGATTTTCTGCAAAAAGCAGACAAAGGTCTGCGGTAAACGGCGACCCCAAAGCGCGGCAATGGGAAGCCTGCAACGCAAAGGCGTCCGCCGCGCTACTCACCGGTTTTCCCATAAACAGAAGAGCCGGTGGGTTTTGCGTTCCGCCTCACGGCACGGGAAGAGGAGAAGCTCACTCCGCCGCCTCCAATGCGGCAAACCCTTCGGGGTTTTTAAGACCCGCCCGCAGGCGCATGCGCTCGGCTTCCGCCCGCTCCACATGGGCCTCTTTCACATGGCCGAAACCGCGGACCATTTGCGGGTAATTGGCCAGTTGAATAGCGGTCTCCAGCGTGGCGGGGGACAGTTCGGCAATGATTTCGTCCAGCACTATCTCATAATCCGCCAGCAAACGCCGCTCCATCTTGCGCTCTTCGGTATAGCCGAAAACATCCGCCCATGTGCCGCGCAACCCTTTGAAGCGGTGGAGCATACCGAAGGCTTTCATCATCCACGCGCCATAGGCCTTCTTCACCAACTCGCCCTTGTCATTGCGCTTGGAAATGAGCGGCGGGGCGAGATGGAATTCCAGCCGGTCATAGCTTTCAAACTGGCTGGCCAGTTGCGCCTCAAACCCGCCATTGGCGTAGAGGCGACCCACCTCATATTCATCCTTGATGGCCATGAGTTTGTAGAGATTGCGGGCCACGGCCTCCTGCAAATCCGTGCCGGTGGAAACCTTAGCCTCCGCCTCGGCAATCTGCTGCACGCGGCTTTCATAGCGACGGGCGTAGGCGGCGTTTTGGTAATCCGTCAGCTGTGCGATGCGGCGGGTTACCATTTCCGATACATCGGCGGATTTCACCCGATGGGGCAATTCCTCACCCTTGTCCTGCTTCTGCGCCACCGGCAAAAGCGCCATGTCGTGGGCGGCCACGCGGCCCCATTCAAAGGCCGTTTGGTTCATGGGGATCTGCACGCCGTTTAACTCAATGGCCCGCATGATGGCCTCGTGGGAGACGGGCAAGCCCCCCTGCTGCCAGGCAAACCCCAGCATGAACATATTGGCCCCGATGGCATCCCCCGTCAGCGCCAACGCCGCGTTATGGGCATCCACCGTGGTGGTCATACCCTGCCCTGCGGCTTTCTCCAGCGCCTTGATGATGCGCTGGGTGGGGAAGGAGAAATCCACATTGTGGGTGAACTCGCCCGACAGTTTTTCATAGGTGTTGAGCACCACCCGCGTGCGGCCCTGATCCACCGCCCCCAACACTTTTTGGGTGGAAGCCGTCACCATATCGCAGCCCAAAATGAGGTCTGCGCCGGAGGCGGCGATGCGGATGGATTTGATGTCTTCCGGCGTGGGGGCAATGCGCAAATGGCTGGCCACTTCACCGCCCTTTTGCGCAAGCCCCGCCATGTCGATTATGGCCGACCCTTTGCCCTCTAAATGCGCCGCCATGCCCAGCACGGCACCCACGGTCACCACGCCCGTGCCACCAACGCCCGTGACGATGACACCGTAGGAACCGTTCAAAGCGGGCAGTTCAGGCTCAGGAATGTGCGGAATGCTTTGTTTCTGTTTTTCGGCACCCTTCCCTTTTTTCAAAACGGCACCATGCACCGTCACAAAGGACGGACAGAAACCATTGATGCAGGAGAAATCCTTGTTACAGGCGCTCTGGTCGATCTGCCGCTTGCGGCCAAATTCCGTCTCCACAGCGCCCACGGCCACGCAGTTGGATTTCACCCCGCAATCGCCGCAGCCTTCACAAACCTGCTCATTGATGACCACGCGCTTGTCTGGGTCCGGGAAGGTGCCCCGCTTACGCCGCCGCCGCTTTTCGCTGGCGCAGGTCTGGTCATAAATCATGGCCGTCAGGCCCGGCGTGGCCGCCAGTTCCTGCTGCACCGGGCCAAGTTCAGACCGGTGGTAGATTTTCGTGAAGGGCGGCCACACGATGTCCGACGCGTATTTATCGGGTTCGTCGGTGACGATGGCCACCCGTTTTGCCCCCTCCGCATAGACCTGATTGGCAATGGCCCACGGCGTCAGCCCACCCTCATTGGGCTGGCCGCCCGTCATGGCCACGGCATCGTTGAACAAAATTTTGTAGGTAATATTCGCTCCGGACGAGGCCGCCGCGCGGATGGCCATGATGCCGGAATGGTTATAGGTGCCGTCCCCCAAATTTTGGAAAACATGGTCACGGGTGGAAAAGTGCCGCTCCCCCAGCCAGTTGGCCCCCTCGCCCCCCATCTGGGTGAAACCTTCCGTGGACCGGTCCATCCACTGCACCATGTAGTGGCACCCGATGCCCGCATAGGCCCGCGACCCTTCCGGCACATGGGTGGAGGAATTGTGCGGACACCCGGCGCAGAAATAAGGCACGCGCTGGGCCACACCCTCGGTGAGGGAAAGCTGCAACTGCGCCTCTTTCAGCCGCGCCACCTGATCGGCGAGCGCCTCATCCTCGGCATAGCGGTTGAGCCGTTCGCCCAGCGCGATGGCAATGGTGTTGCTGTCCAACTGCGCCTTTTGGGTGAGCAGGACTTTATCGTCTTCATCCCGCTTGCCCACAATGGTGGGGTGTTTGGGCAGGCCGTAAAGCGCCTCTCGCAACTGTGTCTCAATCAGGCTTTTCTTCTCTTCCACAACGAGGATCAGATCGAGACCCTTGGCAAAAGTGCGCAATTCTTCCTTGGCGATGGGCCACACGCAGCCCAGCTTGTGCAGCCGCAGGCCCAATTTGGCGGCGCGCACCTCGTCCACGCCCAGATCGTCCAGTGCCTGACGCACATCCAGATAGGATTTGCCGGACGTAATCACCCCCATCTTGGCCTTGCGCCCGCCCGCAAGCACCGTTTGGTTGATGCCGTTGGCGGCCACGTAATCCAGCACCGCGTCGATCTTGTAGTCAAACAACCGCGCTTCTTGCACAAGCATCGTGTCGCCGGGGCGGATGGACAGCCCGTCCGGCGGGCGGCGGTCCACCTCCGGCTCTTTCAAGTCCATCCGGTCGGGGCGACCGTCGATGACGGCAGTGGATTCAATCGTGTCCTTCACGCATTTCATGCCCACCCAGACGCTGGCATAGCGCGACAGGCCGTAGGCAAAAATGCCGTAATCGAGAATTTCCTGCACCCCGGCGGGGGAGAGCACGGGCATCCCGTAGCTGGTGAACCCAAACTCGCTCTGGTGGGCGGTGGTAGAACTTTCCGCCACATGATCGTCCCCCATGAGCGCCAACACGCCGCCAAGCGGCGCGGTGCCGGCCATATTGGCGTGGCGGAACACATCACCGGAGCGATCCACCCCCGGCCCCTTGGCATACCAGATGGCAAACACCCCATCGAAGCGGCCTTCACCGCGCATTTGCGCCTGTTGCGTACCCCATACGGCAGTAGCGGCAATGTCTTCGTTGAGGCCCGGCTCAAACACCACGTCAGACGCGGTTAGCCGCGCCTGCTCCTTCCACATGGCCATGTCGAGGCCACCGATGGGAGACCCGCGATAGCCCGAAACATACCCCGCCGTATTATGCCCGGCCTGCCGGTCCCGCTCTTTCTGCATGAGCACAAGCCGCACCACCGCCTGTGTGCCGGTGATAAAAATCTGGTCTTTGGAAAGATCGTATTTATCGTCCAGATGAACGGGCTTGAGGGATACCGGTTCGGCCACAAACGGGGCAGCCTTTTTGTCTCCCGGCGTGGCGGTCTTCTTATCCGTGGTCTTCTCAGCCATGATCCATCGCTCCCACACAAATCATCGTGGGGCGGAGTGTCGCCTGCGGCGAAAGCGGGGGCAAGGGGGTGTGACGAAAAATACGTAAGGTTTATTGACCTAGTTTTCGTAGTGGAAAGCGAACGAAGTGAGAATGTGAGCGCTATAGAACTTAATAGGATGCGGCATAGTGCAGGAGTAATAATTAAAAGGCTGAACCGAACGCTGACTAACTCATTTTTGTGGTAAAGCTATCATGGAAATCGATTCCATTGGATAAATGGCGTAAGCACCATTGTCGTTCCTAACGATCAGGCCAATTGAATTTCTTCCAACAACGGCACTTTCTACAATTTGCCCATTAATATTCAGACTTTGAATATTATCATTTGCGAGATGGCTGAAACGTAATAAACCAATCCAAGCAAACAGAATCATACACAACAACCAGGCGCAATTTTTCATCATTAAGATCGAATATGGTCTGATTGCCATTTGCCATGTTCGCACCGGGTTGCTGCGTAGCAGACGTAATAGTTTGCGGTAATTGGTCGAATTAATCGAATTGGTTTCATTAGGATGATATAAAAAAAATACCAGTATAATTGCAGAGATGAAGCCAACCAAACCCGGCCGAAGGTCTCGAACGAAATATAAAATAAATACCGAGAAGACAGAAACGCAAAATATAAAGAAACCAAGCCCACTCGCCTTGAGAATTGCCCGCATAGGGACCATTCCCTCTACCAGGTTCAAACGAAGATAAAAAATACAACTCGGAATTGCAAAAACAATGAATAACATCGTTTGTGACATAATCCATGACATCAGCGTAAAGTCAGAAAACTGCCAGAACGGAAAGTCTGAAAGAACTAGGTAGCCAAAAAGGAAGGCTGTCTCAAAAGATAAAAAAAGCCCAACAAGCAAAAACCAATTACGACGAATCCAGCGTAAAGTGTCGTTATTCATCAGAAAACAGCCAGAAATAGGGCTCCGTTGTGGATACAAAAGCATCCACTCTTATCTAACAACTCTTATTATTACCGCCCGAAATTATCATTATCATCAGGTTTCTGAAATTATTACCGATGTAGATTTGAGAAAGCTTCATTTTCAAAGTCAATATGAGCCAGTAACTTTTCTGCTTAGTGTTATAAAAAGGCGCTCCTAAGGAGCGCCTTTTGAGCGTTAAAGGTATACCGCACCTCTACTTAATCACCAACCGCCCATCGATGCCCTTGTCCACCGTGCCAAGCGTCCGCACACGGGCCATCACGTCATTGGCCATCAACTTCGCAGAAGAAGGATCGATCAGCACCCGTGCTTTGGTCAGCACGGTATACCCATCACCCCCGCGGGCCATGAAGTCATTGGTGGCGGCGGTGTAGGTGGCGTCCATGTCTACCGGCGCGCCGCCGATCATGAGATCGCTTACCCGGGAGCCGGCTTCTTTGGACGTGTCCACCGTGGCCGTCATGCCGGAAATGTGGAGGAAGGCGCCATTGGCTTCCGGCGCTTTAGAATAGCCGTGTTCCAGCGCCTCTTTGATCTGCGCACCGGTCATTTCCAATTTCACGGTCACATTGCCGAAGGGCAGTTCGGAGAGCACATCGCGGCGGGTCAGCTTGTGGTTGGCATCATACTGCTTGTTGGCGCGAATGCCGCCGCCATTGGTGAAAGCCACATCGGCGCTCACAGCTTCGCGCATAGCATCTGCCGTCAGGTTGCCAAAAGCGTTCTCGGTGGTGCGCACGGAGATGCGGCGCGTGTCCAATTCAATGGCCACGGTGCCCAGTTCCACATCCAGCTCTTTGGAGAGCGTGTCTTCATAGCCGTTCACGGCGGCCATGAGTTCCGGGTCGGGCGTCACTTTGGCCGTGTCGATGATGCGGAAATTGGGCCACCAGCGCACGCGGCGCTTACCCCGGCTTTCGCCGATATCAAACTCCACATCCATGATGGTGACGTATTCCGCCTCTTCTTTGCTTTCCACCAGCGCGTTGCGGCCATCGTAAAAGACGTGCAGGTGATGGTCGTGGCCGGACAGCACGATGTCCACCTTGGCCCGGTTCATCAGGTCAAAATCCGTGTCCATGGACGTGTGGACCGCAGCCACCACCACATCTGCCCCCTGCTCCCGCAAGCTGGCGGCGGTTTTGGAAGCGGTCTCGATCATATCGGTGAATTTGATGTTCCCGGGCGAAGAGGTTTGCGCCGTCGTGGACGTGGTCAGGCCCATAAAGCCCACTTTCAGATCACCAAACGTCATCATTTTGGTGTCGTCAAAACCCTCAATCATGCTGCCATCGGCGCGGCGGGTGTTGGTGGTCAGCTTGGTGAAATTGCCCTCATTCATGCGCTTGATGAAGACTTCCGGGCCAAAATCAAACTCGTGGTTGCCGGGCACGAAAATATCTGGCGGGGTCATGTTCAGCAGTTTGACCATGTGCTCGCCCTTGTCGAACCCGGCCAGAATGGAAGGCGAGAGCAAGTCACCGGGGAAGACAAAAACGGAATTGCCGCCCTTGGCCCGCTCACCCTTCACCACAGCGGCCAGCCGCGCCACGCCCCCGCGCACCTTGCCGGACATGGTGTCCATGTCAGAAGCGACGATGAAGGACACGTTGACCTTTTCGGCCAGCGCCGTGGCCATGGCAGACAGGGAAACGCCGGCGGCGAGGGTGGCGACGGCGAGAGATTTGAACAGGCGGGACATGAAGTGCTCCTTGGGCGGGGACAGGTTGTCGCAAGCCTAAGCCAGATTTGTGACACATCACAATCCGCAATAGGGTTTGCCCACCATTGTTGATAACGCCAAAGGCTTCCCCATGCGCAAGACCGTTCTCGTAACAGGCGGTGCCACCGGCATCGGCAGAGCCATTGTGGACAATATGGCGGCAGACCACGATGTGGCGCTGGTCTGGAACCGGCGGGAGCCGAGCGCGCTGCCGGACGGTGTTCTCGCCATTCAGCAGGATTTGTCCGCTGAAGGCGCGGGCAACACCGTTATAAAGGCCGTTATGGACGGGTTCGGGCGGCTGGATGTGATCGTCAATAATGCCGGCATTGTGGCCCAAACCAAAGCCGAGGGTTTTGACCGCACAACGGCCCTGGACATTCTTGATATCAACACGCTGGCCCCCGCCGTGCTGCTGGATGCCGCCCTGCTCCACCTCAAACCCGGCGCGGCGGTGGTGAATATCTCGTCCACCAATGCTGTTTTGCCGCCCCGCGATGCCTCCATCTACGGGGCCAGCAAAGCGGCGCTGAACCTGTGGACCAAAGCGATGGCAAAGGAATTGGGGCCGCGCGGCATTCGGGTGAACGCCGTCGCTCCCGGTGCCACCCATATCGCCGAAGACCCGCGCCCCGATGATCTCAACCAGCTATTCGTGGACATGACAGCGCTGGGCCGGATCGGCCAAGTGGAAGACATCGCCAAGGCGGTTCGCTTCATGGCCAGCGACGAGGCCGGTTTCATCACCGGCGAAGTGCTAAACGTGAATGGAGGCTACCGGCTCTAGATCACGCCGCCCAGTTCATCCTCCCGGTGGGCTTGGATGATGGCGTCGAAACTTTTTTCCGCTTCAAACCCCAGCGCCTCGGCCCGGCGCGCGTCGAAACGGCGGGGCCAGTTGTCCACGATGGAGCGGATGGTGGCATCGGGTTTGCGCTCGATACGGGCCACGGCTTCATCACCCGCCGCGCGGCGCAGCGCTTCGATCATTTCACCCACGGTAATGGCGAGGCCGGGCATGGTGAGGTTGCGGTGGGGGCCGACGTCTGCCCCGTCAATCTCGGCTGCATGAATGCAAAAGCCCACGGCAGAGCGGGGGCTGGCCATCCAGTGCATCACGTCCTCGTCCACGGGCAGAGTAGCGCTCTCGCCCACCAGCGGCTCGCGGATGATATTGGAAAAGAAGCCGGACGCCGCCGCATTGGGCTTGCCGGGCCGCACCACAATGGTGGGCAGGCGCAGGCCCACGCCGTCCAAATGACCCTTGCGGGTAAGGTCCGCCAGCAGCAATTCGCCAATAGCCTTCTGCGTGCCGTAGCTGGTGAGGGGCGTGAGGTGGAACGTATCGTCAATGGCTTCCGGAAACGGCGCGCCGAACACGGCGATAGACGACGCATAGACCACGCGGGGGCAGTAGCCTTGCCGCGCCACGATGGCATCGAACAGGTTCTGTGTGCCGCCCATATTGATGCGGTAGCCTTTTTCGAAATCAGCCTCCGCTTCGCCGGACACGATGGCGGCGAGATGGAAAATGACATCGGGCTGGTTCGCCACGAGCGCATCCACCGTGGCCGCATCGGCGATATCTCCTGCCGAGGTGGTGAAAGCGATGGTTTCACTGGCGGGCAGTGCCGCTTCGACTACATCAAAGGCATGGACGGCGGCGATGGCTTCGCCGCGCAAAGCGCCATGGGCCACAAGGCGCTCCATGAGCTTGCGCCCAACCATCCCCGCCCCGCCCAAAATGAGAATTTTCATTTTATATCCTTTTTAGATCGTCGTGTGCCGCACTCAGGCTGCGAAGAGCAGCCCGGCCCCAGCTGGGCCGCCTTCCCGGAGCGAAGGCCTGAAAGGCCGACAGCGTGAGGGCAAATGAGAGCTTTAGCGGGCCCTTGCCCGCTAAAGCGTCCAACCGCCATCAATGGGTATCGCCACCCCCGTCGTGAACGCGCTCTCATCCCCTGCCAGATGGGTGGCCAGCGCAGCGATCTCGTGGGCTTCCCCCACACGGCCCATGGGCTGGCGGGAGATGAACATGTCAAGCGCCTTGTCTTTACCGCCCAGTTTCTCCCCCAACTCTTCCACCCGCTCTTCCCAGGAGGGGGAGCGCACGGTGCCGGGGCAAATGGCGTTGCACCGCACGCCCTTGGCCACAAAATCCACGGCCACCGCCTTGGTGAGGCCAATCACGGCAGCCTTGGTGGTGCCATAGACATAACGGTTGGGCGCGCCTTTGATGGAGGACGCGCCGGACGACATATTGATGATCGACGTAAGATTACCCGCCTCCGCCGAGGCCAACATGCCCGGCACGAAAGCGGCAATCATGCGGTGCATGCTTTTCACGTTCAGATCGAAGGAAAAATCCCACGCTTCCTCATCGCATTCCAGCACGGACCCGGCATGGACGAACCCCGCCACATTGGCCAATACCTGCACTTGCCCAATATCCGCAGCAGCGGCATTCACGGCCCCCGTGTCGCGCACATCCAAAATGCGGGTGGAAACCGCGTCATGGGCCATATCAGCCAGCAAATCGCCGTTCACATCGGTGGCGATCACCTGCGCCCCCTCATCCGCAAACATCTCCACAATGGCCCGGCCAATGCCCTGCCCTGCTGCCGTCACAATGGTCTTTTTGCCGCTTAGTCTGTTGCCCATACTGGTCCTCCCGAAAGTCTGCGGCATGGTTCAACCGTCTTACCCCAAGGGTCAAGGCTTGCGAGGTGTTTGTCCAAGGGGCAAAACGGCGGCGACACCAAACGGAACACCGCCCCATGAGCCAGATTAACGCCATTGAAAACTTCGCCCGAATTGGGGAGGAAAACGCCTTTGCCGTGCTGGCCCGCGCCACACAGCTGGCGGCGGAAGGTAAGAGCATCATCAATCTGGGCATAGGCCAGCCGGACTTTCCCACCCCGCCCCACATCGTGGAAGCCGCCATCAAGGCCCTGCGGGATGGCCACCACGGCTACACCCCCGCCACCGGTATTTTGCCCCTGCGGGAAGCGGTGGCCGCGCGCACGCTGGCCACCACGGGCGTGGAAATATCCCCCGAACGGGTGTGTATCATGCCCGGCGGCAAGGTCACCATGTTCGCCGCCATTTTGATGATGGGCCAACCGGGGGTGGAGATCATGTATCCCGACCCCGGCTTTCCCATCTACCGCTCCATGATCGAGTTTACGGGCGCCACCCCCGTGCCCATTCCCGTGCGAGAGGAAAACGGCTTTGCTTTTTCCGGCGCGGAAGCTCTCTCTCTGGTGAACGACAAAACCCGCCTCATCATCCTCAACTCCCCCGCCAACCCCACCGGGGGTGTGACCCCCCGAGCGGAAATCGCCCATCTGGTGGCGGGGCTGGAGAATTATCCCAAGACGGCCATCCTGTCCGACGAAATCTATGACGTGATGACCTATGATGGGGAGGAGCACGTCTCCCTGCTCCAATTTCCTGAGATTCGCGACCGGCTGATCGTGCTCAACGGTTGGTCCAAAACCTGGGCCATGACGGGCTGGCGCATGGGCTGGTCCATCTGGCCCGAGGCCCTGTTCGAGCCCGTGCGCAAACTGGCGGTGAACGCCTGGTCCTGCGTCAACGCCCCAAGCCAATATGCAGGGCTTGCCGCCATAGAAGGCCCGCAGGATGCGGTAGCCGATATGATGAAAGCCTTCGACGCGCGCCGCCAGACCGTGGTGGCCCGCGCCAACGCCCTGCCCGGCGTTACCTGCGCCACGCCCAAAGGGGCGTTCTACGCCTTCCCCAATATTGCCGCCACGGGCCTGCAAGCAAAGCCGCTGGCCAGCCGTCTGCTGGAAGAGACAGGCGTTGCCACCATCGGCGGCCCGGATTTTGGCGTGCTGGGGGAGGGCTATATCCGCCTGTCCTATGCCAATTCCATGGACAACATCATCGAAGCCATGGACCGTATTGAGGCGTGGTTGGGGGAAAATGGGTAAATCAGATGCGATCCCCACCTCCCACCGGAGGGGAGGTCGGAGAGCGCAGCGATCCGGGTGGGGGGTGCGATGTTCAAACAAGAACTCTGTGCATTAGTTTTGCACCGAGCCCCCCACCCGAAATTGCGACGCAATTTCGACCTCCCCCCAAGGTGGGGGTTGGCCTGAGGCACTATCGAAATTTTTAAAGCCCCTTATTGGACGCTTCTATTGCCGCGGCCAGTTCCGGTGAGGGATCCAGATAGGGCTGACGCAACGTCCCCAATGCGGCGCGAAATTTCTCGCGCTGCATGCGCGTGAGCGTTCCCATTTTTACGCCACCGCGCATGAGCGTGCGCATGGCACCCTTCAGACGGCCTTCCGTCTCAAAGTTCACCTGCGTGGTGATGCGCTGGATAATGCCCAGCAGATCGCGCCGCACATTGGCCTCCAGCCCATCCCAAAACGTGCGCCCGGCCATGAGCTGGTGGCCGCGAAAGCGCACATGGGCCTCCAAAGCGTGGCCCAATTGGCGGGCGGAGCCGCTGGCGTTCAATTCGGTCCAATCGCCAAACACCACACCCACGCGCTTTTGCTTGATGGCCAGTTCCAACTGGTTTTCGCTGGCCGTGTGGGCGACCGCTTTCAGGGGCGGTGCAAAGGCCTCGTAGGCCCCGCTTTCGCCCCGCCAGAGCCGTTTGCCCGCCAGCGTTTTTGGTGCAAACACCGGCACAGCGCTGGCCATGTGGTCAAAGCCCTCATGCCAAAACGCCAGCGGGCGCAACCCCTTGCTTTCCAGCGCCCGGTAGAACGAAACGCTGCGCGCCTTTTGAAACCGCTCCACCGCCGCCAGATTGCGGAAACCAAAAGGCATTTGAAATGCCCCATAGTCCGCCTGCACCGGGGCAAGGTCGGCAAAGGGTGCTGCCAGCATCTGCACTTGCCCCTCCCGCAACGCGCTCAGTCCAGCCGCGCCGCCCAGCGTATCGGCGGAACCGGTCAGCGTGATGCACACTTTCCCCTGCATCTCTTGATTCACCGTGCGCTGCACCAGCCCGGCGGCGCGGTAACGGGCAAAGGCACTCGCATCAAACCACGCGCCAAACTTGATCTCCCGCTCTCCCGCATCACAGCGGGCCAGTGCTGGTGCAGCCAGCACCACCAACAAAGCGACACCAAGGACCAAACGCAGCATCACACCTTCCCCTGTTGGGCAAACCCGTCGCGGGTCATGGCCCCCTCGGCCACACCGCCGCGCACCATGACCACATGGTCCGCCAGACGCAATATTTCGTCACGCCGGTGGCTCACATAAAGCATGGGCAGGGTAACATTATCCCGCAGCCGCTCCAGATAGGGCAACACCGCCTCCCGCCGCTCATCATCCAGCGCCGAAAGCGGTTCGTCCAGCAATAGCGCACGGGGTTGAGACAGCAGCGCCCGCGCCAGCGCCACCCGCTGCCCTTCGCCGCCCGACAAATGCCGGGGCCGCCGGTCGAGCAAGGCATTAAGGTCCAAAAGGTTCAAAACGGCGCGCGCTTCCTCCCCATCCAGAGGCAGGGCGCGGGGGCTAAATGTGAGATTATCCGCAACGCTCATATGGGGAAACAGGAGCGGGTCCTGAAACACCGCCCCCAAATGCCGGTCCGGCGTGGGCACAGCCTCTCCGCTTTGCGTATCGTGCAGCACGTGCCCCGCCACGGCCACACAACACGTGGCTGGCTTCCACAGACCCGCAATGGCCCGCAACAACAATGACTTCCCCGCGCCAGAAGGGCCAAACAGGGCCGTCACGCCCGGGCCGGTGTCAAACCGGGCGGTGAGGTCAAAGGCACCAATCCGGCCTTCCACCCCGATAGTCCAACCTTGATCGTGCTTGCGGGCGCTCAATGGTCCGCCCGCCGTTCCATGATCTGCGCCACATATTCCGATGCCAGAACTGCTGCAAAAGAGATGGCGATTGAAATGCCAATCAACGTCAAGGCCGCACTCTCCCCCGTGGGGGTTTGCAGCAGGGAATAGATGGCCAGCGAGAGCGTTTGCGTTTCGCCGGGAATGTTGGAGACGAACGTGATCGTCGCCCCAAATTCCCCTAGCGCCCGGGCAAAGCCCAGCACAAACCCCGCCAGCAAGCCCGGAACGGCCAGCGGCAGGGCGATCCCGGCAAAGCGCTTCCAACGCCCCGCCCCAAGAATGGCTGCCATATCGGCCAGCCGCCGGTCCTGCGCCTCAAAGGCCAGCCGGATGGGCCGCACCACCAGGGGCAGTGCCATGACAGCCGCCGCCAGCGCCGCCCCGGCCCATGAAAAGGCAAATTCAATGCCCAGCGTCGCCAAGGGCTTGCCGATTACGCCCTGCGTGCCAAACGCCAGCAAAAGCACATAGCCCGTCACCACCGGGGGCGTGACCAATGGCATATGAACCAAAGCGGAAACCAAAAACCGGCCCCGCCACCCCCGCTTGGACAGGGCGTAGCCCAGCGCCGTGGCCAGCGGCAGCACGATCACCATGGCCGCCAGCGCCACCTGGAGGGACAAAACCACAATCTGCGTCAGGTTTTCCCCGGCCACACGTCAATCCGTTGCAGTTTCGGGCAGGCGAGAAAAACCCGCCTCCACAAACAGGGCCTGTGCCGCGGCAGAACTTAAAAACCTGGCAAAATCGCGCGCCTTTTCGCTGGGCGTATCGCCCACCAAAGCAACATAATAGCGGATCGGGCCGTGCTCCTTTTCGTCAAACGTCAGGGCGGAACGCAAGTCTGGTTCGCTGGCCACGTCGCTTCCGTAAACCAACGCAGCGCCCACCTCGCCGCGCGTGAGCCATTTTACGGCCACACGCACATTTTCCGTATAAACCGCATGAGGTTTCGCCGTCCCCCACCACCCTCTCGCCTCAAGAGCCGATTGAGCGTAGGTCCCGGCGGGCACGCTTTGGGGATTGCCCATGGCAAAGCGGGCATCCGTCAAAAGACCTTTCCCATCCGCCCAATTTTCCGTCTCCCGCCGGACGGCGAGAACAAGGCTGTTGCTTAAAAACGCGCGTACTTCATGAGGAGCGGCAGCGCCCTTGCTGACCACATAATCCATCCACCGTTTGTCAGCACTGATGAAAATATCAGCAGGCACCCCCGCCGCCACCTGCCGGGCCAGTTGGGCCGTACCCGCCACGGAAAAGACGGGGCGTGCATCACCGGCTCTGGAATAGGCGGCCCCCACCTCCTTCATCACGGCCCCCAGACTGGCGGGGGCAAAAACCAGCAAGCGTTCCTGCGCAAAGGCCGCAATCGACGAAAGGCTCAGTGAAAAACCAAAAATGCAAGCCCCAAGCCGGGCCATCGGCAGCGCCACCGGCCCGCTCACGCCAACGCGCTGGCCTGTTGGGCGATAGCCGTGATGCCAGCCCAATCCTCCGCCGCGATGAGATCGGACGGGGCCACCCACGAACCGCCCACGCAAACCACATTGGACAAGGCCAGATAGTCCCCCGCATTATTCGCGTTCAAGCCGCCGGTGGGGCAGAAGGTCAGATCGGGAAACACCGCTGAAAGGCTCTTGAGATAAGGCGCGCCACCGGCCTGTTGGGCGGGGAAGAATTTGAGGTAACGATAGCCTTCCGCCATCAACCCCATGGCCTCGCTGGGCGTGGCCACGCCGGGCAGCAAAGGCACATCTTTTTTGCGGTTGGCTTCAATCAGTTCCACATTCGCCCCGGGGGAGACGAGAAACTGGCAACCCGTCTCGATACAATCGGTCAGGGCATTGGGTGTCAGCACAGTGCCTGCGCCCACGACGGCACCATCCACATGTTTGATCACAGCGGCCATGCACGCCAGCGCTTCTTTGGTGCGCAACGTAATTTCAATGGCGGGCAAGCCCCCATCCACCAGCGCCTGGGCGGTTTTCACCGCCACGTCCGGGTCTGAAAACTGCAACACCGGCACCACAGGCGCGAGCGCGAGAATCTCACCGATTTTCTCGTTTTTGGATTTCATTGATTTGCGCATCCGGCTGTTTGAAAGCGCCTAAAGATTATTCCAACCGCCTGGAAATGGAAAGCAGGCTGGATTTAATCCCCGATCGAAAACGCTGCCGAAGGCGCCGAGCGGCTTCACTGCCCGCCACACGGGCCTGGGTGAGATGCTCCCCAAGTCTTTCCAAAAGGCCGGGCTGGAAGACCCCAAGGCGCGCCATTTCTTTGGTGCCCACCACGCCGGTTTCAGCCATCATATGGTCACGCTGAAATTGGCGCACCACCCGCTCCGTCACCAGCCCGAAGAGACCGTCTGCCACCAAAACATAGCCTTTTTGCGTCAACGCTCGCTGCAAGGTCTTCACCTTCGGCCCGCGCGCCCCAAAACCCAGCGCCCCGTCGCCGTCCGCCGCCCTTGGCAAAGCGCGTGTATGGCGGGCAGCATCGGGTTCATCTTCCAGCGCTTTGGCATGGCGGGCAAAGGCTTTGACCATCTTCACGTCATAGCGGTTTTTGGCATAGGCCGGGCCATTATAGCGGCGGGCAAAACCCGCCCAATCCTGGGCCTGTAAGGCGGGCACCAGCCCGGCTTTTTCAATATAGCGGACCATGAGCCGGATTTGCCCTTCGATGCCGCCGCGGGCTTCGGCCACCAAAGCATCAGCGGAGCCATAGCCCAACCATTGCCAGTGGGATCCCATCACTTGCCCAACACCCCAGGAGGTAGAGGCGAGCGCCGCCGTGCGGTTGATGCGGATGGCCTTGTGCAGCAAATCCCACCGGGCCGATTGCTTGCGCGGGTTTTTGACAGCTCCAGCCTTGGGATTAGCCAGCCCCAATTGCCGCGCTTCCAACCGGGCATCTCCCTTCAGAAACCGATCAAAATAGTGGCCCTCAAACCGAATGAGCGGCTCCATGCGCCCGGCCACCTTGGCCAGCGCCCGCCCGCCGGATTCCACCTCCACCACGGCCATAAGGGCGGCAGGTGAAACGTCCAGACGACGGGCAATTTGAACGATGGCCTGACGCGTTTTTTGGTCAAACATAAAGAAACTCCCCAAGGGCACGGCATATGCCATTGGGGAGCAGAATAAAGGGCGCGCTTTTTGGGAGGATAAGTCAGCCCATGGTGGGAATAACGAACTCCGCCCCTTCTTTAATGCCCGACGGCCAGCGGGAGGTCACCGTTTTGGTGCGGGTGTAAAACTTGAACGCATCCGGCCCGTGCTGGTTGAGGTCGCCAAAGCCGGAGCGTTTCCAACCTCCAAACGTGTAATAGGCCAGCGGCACGGGGATAGGCACATTGATGCCCACCATGCCGATATTGATGCGGGAGGCAAAATCCCGCGCCGCATCGCCATCACGGGTAAAAATGGCAACGCCATTGCCATATTCATGGCTCATGGCCAGATCCAGCGCTTCTTCATAGTCCTTGGCCCGCACGGTGGAGAGCACGGGGCCAAAAATCTCTTCCTTGTAGATGGACATATCCTTGGTGACATTGTCGAACAGGCAAGCGCCCATGAAGAAACCATCCTCATAGCCCTGCATGGTGAAGCCGCGACCATCGACGACAAGATCGGCCCCTTCTTCGACGCCAGCATCCACGTAGCCTTTGACGCGGGTCTGGGCTTCCTTGGTGACCAGCGGGCCAAAATCTGCATCGTCGCCTGCGGTGTACGGTGCAATTTTCAGCGCTTCCACGCGCGGCGTCAGCTTTTCCATCAACCGGTCAGCGGTGTCTTCGCCCACGGGCACAGCCACGGAAACCGCCATGCAGCGCTCGCCCGCCGCGCCATAGCCCGCGCCCACCAGCGCATCCACGGCCTGATCCATATCCGCATCAGGCATGATGATCATGTGGTTCTTGGCACCGCCAAAACACTGCACCCGCTTCCCGTTGGCGCATCCGCGCGTATAGACGTATTCGGCAATGGGCGTGGAGCCCACAAAGCCCACGGCCATGATGTCTTCATGATCGAGAATGGCATCCACCGCACCCTTATCCCCGTGGACCACGTTCAGCACACCGTCAGGCAGACCAGCCTCCTGAAACAGTTGCGCCAGCATGTTCGGCACGGACGGATCGCGCTCGGAGGGCTTGAGGATGAAGGCGTTGCCACACACCAGCGCCGGGCACATTTTCCACATGGGGATCATGGCCGGGAAGTTGAACGGCGTTATCCCCGCCACCACGCCCAGCGGCTGTTTGATGGAGTGCATATCGATGCCGGGGCCCGCCCCTTCAGAAAATTCGCCCTTCAACATTTG
Source organism: Pseudomonadota bacterium (assembly GCA_038525315.1). Classification (GTDB taxonomy): domain Bacteria; phylum Pseudomonadota; class Alphaproteobacteria; order Rhizobiales; family Rhizobiaceae; genus Pseudahrensia. The sequence continues at coordinate 112,272 of JBCBHU010000007.1, read as the reverse complement.
CGGCGCGCCAATGCAATATTCCGCAACTTCCAGCCCACGGATCACATCGCCCTTGGCATCAGGAATGGTCTTGCCATGTTCCCGCGAGAGGGCTTCAGCCAGTTTGTCCATGTCGCGGTGCAACAGACGCACGAATTCCATCATCACACGGGCGCGTTTCTGTGGATTTTGGGCTGCCCATGCCGGTTGCGCAGCCTTCGCCACAGCCACCGCATGGTTCATCTCCTCATCCGACGCCAGCGCCAGCTTGGCCTGCACCTCCCCCGTGGCAGGGTTGTAAACGTCCGCATAGCGCCCCGACGTTCCGGCAACCAATTTGCCATCAATAAAGTGCTTGATCTCTTCCATAACGCGACCTCCCGCAAACAATTTCGCCTTTGATAGGGGAGCGGAGGGCGCGGGGGAAGGGGCGTATTGCTGCCGGTTACCGATAGAGGCATAATTCAGCATTGGAGGTGCTCATGACCATAAACACAATCTTCGTAGAAGCGCGGTGGGACGAAGAGGCATTCGTATGGGTGGCTTCAAGCAACAGCATTGAAGGATTATCTGTAGAAGCCGCAACGTTGGAACATCTTAAAGGTAAAGTGGAAGACGCTGTCGCCGACCTCATCGAGTTGAACGGAATTGCCTCTTCATTGAGCGAGATTCCCGTGTGCATCGTGTCCAGCCAGATTGGCACAGTCCCCAATCCGCAGGCGGCCTGATTTGGCAGGATTTTTACGCAAACTGAAAAAAGAGCTTTCCGATGCCGGTTGCACCTTCCACCGGGAAGGCAGGGGCGACCATGAAATCTGGTATAGCCCCATCACAAACCGCTACTTTACGGTGGATAAAGTAACCAAGTCCCGCCACACCGCCAATGAAACGCTCAAACAGGCGGGCCTTCCCAAAGCGTTTTAGGCCTACCCCATCGCCAAAATAATCTTCGGGGGGGCATCGCCATTGTGGATGTCATGAAAACTTTGCGCGCCCGCATCCAGCGGGCGGATTTCGATCCAATCGCGGGCGGTGATGAGGCCGCGCGCCAAAAGTTTCAATGCAGCGGCGAAATCGTAGCGGGTGTAGCAATAGGTGCCGGAGAAGTGAATCTCCTGAAGCGTGATGCGGCGGGTGTCGATACCGTCCCCATTATCCTGCAAGCCGATATGGACGATGGTGCCACCGGGAATTGCCAACCGTGAAGCCGCCTCGCGGGTGCGGCCCATGCCCACCGCATCGAAAACGAGATCAACGCTGGCGGCGTCAGGCTCGCCGGTTGCGGGATCATAGGCCTTCACGCCGGGCACGGATTTTTCCAGCACGTCCCGGCGGGTGGCATTTGGTTCAGCGATCCATAAATCCTTACAACCCTGATCGGCTAACACCAGCGCGGTGAGCACACCGATGGCTCCGCCCCCCAACACCACACAGCGAGATTCGGATACTGGACGCCGTGCCGTTTTCAACGCCACCTGCACCGCATGAACACACACCGCCAGCGGTTCTGCCAGCGCAGCATCCTCAGACGCCAGTTCATCCGGCAGCGGATAAAGATTGCGCTCCGCCGCCACTGTTTGCTCGGCATAAGCGCCGGGCAATTGCATGGACATGAGCTGGCGTTCGCCACACAGGTGATCGTCCCCCGCAAGACAGTGGCGGCACGTTCCACATGTGTGCAGTGGATTAATAGCCACGCGCTGCCCCGCATAGATGCCATTGCGCGGCACGCCCACAGCCTCATGGCCCAAAATGAGCGGCGGCACCCTGCGTTCGTCATGCCCATGCCAGGCATGCATGTCGGAACCGCAAATGCCGCAATAGGTAAGATCAAGATGGATCTCGTCATTGCGGGCCACCGGGTCCGGCGCTTCCCGCAGTTCCGATTGCATGGTGCCGGTGTAGAACAGGGCTCGCATGGTCTATTCCTCCGCACTCAAATCGAAATTTTCACCGGGGAAATATTTGGCGAGGCGCACGTCGGATGTGCGGGCGTGGCCTTCCATGCCCTCCAGCCGCGAAATACGCGCTGACGCAATGGAGACATCGCGGGAAGCTTCGCGACTGGCCTGTTGCCAGGTGACGATTTTGAGGAATTTATGGACCGACAGGCCCCCCGTATAGCGCGCCGCGCCGGACGTGGGCAGCACATGGTTGGTGCCGGAAGCCTTGTCGCCATAGGCCACGGTGGTTTCTTCGCCGAGGAACAGCGAGCCGTAGCATTTCAACCGCCCCAGCCACCAATCCAGATCTTCTGCCTGCACGGTGAGGTGTTCCGGCGCATAGTCGTCCGACGTGGCCGCCATCTCTTCGCGGTTGTCGCACAGGATCACCTCTGCATAATCGCGCCATGCGGCGGCCGCGTTATCCCGGTTCGTATCGGGTAGGGTGGCAATCAAATCCGGCACGCGGGCCATGACGGTTTCCGCAAGGGCCCGATCGTCCGTGACCAGCCACACGGGTGAATTGTAGCCATGCTCTGCCTGCCCTACGAGATCTGCGGCCACGATTTCGGCATCGGCCTTGCCGTCGGCCAGAATGAGGCTGTCGGTGGGGCCGGCGAACATGTCGATCCCAACGCGGCCAAACAGTATGCGCTTGGCTTCCGCCACGAACTGGTTGCCGGGGCCAGCCAAAACGTCCGCTTCGGGCATTCCAAACAGGCCGAAGGCCATGGCCGCCACGCCCTGGACGCCGCCCATGGCGATGATGTTGTCTGCACCGCACAAGTCGGCCGTATAGATGATCGCCGGATGCACACCCACGCCCGGGCGCGGCGGGGAGCAGACGGACACCGTCTCCACCCCGGCCACGCGGGCCGTGGTGGCCGTCATGATCGCCGACGCGATGTGGCTGTAGCGCCCGCCCGGCACATAACAACCGGCTGCCCGCACGGGGATGGCTTTTTGACCCGCCGTAAAGCCGGGGTTTAGCTCCATGTCAAAGTCCGACAGACTTTTCAGCTGGCCTTCGGCAAAGCGGCGCACATTGTCATGGGCAAAGCGGATATCGTCCTTCAGCTTCTGTGGAACCTTTGCGGCGGCGGCCTCAATCTCCTCACGGGTGACGACAGTATTGCCGTCATATTGGTCAAATTTGGCCGCATATTTTCTGGCCGCATCCTCCCCCCCTTTTTCAATATCATTGAGTATGCCTTGCACGATCTCGCGTGTTTCGGCGGAATCCGTTTGGGCGGTGATTGTTGCTTTTTTGAGATATTCGACGGGCATGAATAAACACCGAGGGTTAGTGGTCTCTCCCCTCCCAAAAACAATCGAGAGGAGAGGGGACGTGAAACTTGCTGAGCGCAGCAAAGCCTAATTGAACCTGGGCGAGGGGAATAGACGGCAATGACTGCCCCGCTCATCCACCTGTGACCAGCCTTTTGCCGCGCCAAATGGGTCTGCATACCTTTCTCCCCCAACGGGGAAGAAAGGTGGAGCAGTTTAGTTGCCGCTGCCCCAGCCGGAATAGCTGAAGAAGCCTTCTGAGCCGCTGGCGGACAGGAAGTCCGGCAACCACAGCGCAAAACCAGGGAAGATGAAGATCAGGGCCAGGCCGATCACCTGAATGACCATGAACTGCATCATGCCCAGATAGATGTCCTTCAAATCCCACTCCGGCACCACACCCTTGAGGAAATAGGCGGACAGGGCCACCGGCGGCGACAACCAGGCCGTTTGCAGGTTCACCGCCACCAGGATGGCAAACCAAGTCAGGTTCACATCAAGGCTTACCAGTAGTGGCACCAGAATGGGCACGATGATCAGCACAATGGGCACCCACTCCAGCGGCCAGCCCAGCAGGAAGACCAGCGCCATCACGAAAATGAGCATCGCCGCCGTAGACAGGTCGAAGGAGAGCAGCAATTCGGTCAGGAATTTCGGTGTGCCCAGGTTGGAGAACACCGCACCGAAGAAGTTGGACGCTGCCACCAGGAACATGATCAACACGGAAATTTCCAGCGTCTTGATCAGCGCATCATAGAAGCGCGCAACAGTGAGCTTACGATAGGCCAGCGCCAACACGATGGCACCAAAGGCACCACAGGCGGCCGCTTCCGCAGGCGTTGCCCAACCGGCCAAAATAGAACCGAGAGCAAAAGCAATCAGCACCGTGGGCGGCACAAGGCCCATGAAGAACTCGTACCAAAGGTCAGAAAAGAAGAACCCGCCAGGCCGCGTGGTGCGCGCCCATTTGTAGACTAAGAACATGAGACCCAACCAAAGGATTGGTATGATCAAACCGCCCAGCGGCACGAAGGCGAGACTTCCGGATGCGCCAGCCGTGATGAGCCAGAATAGCACCACTAGTGACGCCATAACGGCAATCACTTCCATCATGTAATAGGGGGATGTTTCCGGCTGCTCATCCGCTGGCAGGATGGGACCCAGACTCGGGTTAATCCAGCAGCGCCCCAGCGCGTAGAACATGTAGAGTGTTGCCAGCAAAACACCGGGTATGATGGCCGCGCGGAACAGGTCCGTCACGGGGATTTCCAACACAGGCCCCATGACGATCAGCATGATGGAGGGCGGAATGAGAATGCCAAGCGTACCGCCGGCGGTAATCGTGCCCGCTGCCAGGCGCACATCATAGCCGGAGCGGTTCATAGTCTTGGCTGCCATAATGCCGAGGATCGTCACCGATGCGCCGACGATTCCGGTCGCTGCGGCAAAGATGGTGGACACGAACAGCACCGCAATGAACAGCGCCCCACGGGTGCGCGACATCATCATCTGCACCGCCTGGAACAGCCGTTCCATGAGCCCCGCCTGTTCCATCACGATCCCCATGAGAATAAACAGCGGCACCGCCACCAACTGATCATCCAGCATGGTGGAGTTCACCTGCAGGGTCATCAGGAAGAAGGTCAGCGCTGTGCCCGTGCCCCATGCGCCGAAGGCGAAGGCCAGGAAAATCAGCGTGAACGAGATGGGGAAGCCCACAAAGATGGAGAACAACATGGCCCCGATCATGAACAGGCCAATCGTGGGTTTGGAGAAGCCCCCCGCCCCAAAAATGGCCCCCAACCAGTCGTTCAGCGGTGTGGCTTTGGGATAAAAAGCCATAACGAAGACCAAGGCCAGCAGCACGACATAAAGGGGCAGGAATTTGACGAATTTCGCTTCCCGCTCCTTGCCCATCTGGTGGAAAGCGCGGAACAATTCCGGGAGCCCTTGGAGCAACAGCAAGAAGGCACCGATGGGCATCCAGATACGACCGGGCCACAGATAAGGCGCCCAAGTGGTGTCACTGGCCTCTTCCCAAGAGCTTGGATCGAACATGTTGCGCCCGAAGGAATCCAGCGCATACTCACCCGAACTCCAAAAGAAGAACAGCATGGCGGGGAAATAGAGCAGCAGATACAGGCTGGCATCCACCGTGGCCTGGGTTTTTGGCGTCCAGTTGCGGTAGAGGAAGTCGGCACGAATGTGCACGCCGCGCATGAGCGCGTAACCGGCGGTGGCCATGAACAGCACGCCACCCATCATGCGGCTTACGTCATAGTTCCAAAGCGTCGGACCGAGGCCCCAGGCCACGGCCACGTCATTCATGCCGTAGTCGGTGAGCAGGCTGAACAATTGCCGCGACACCACCTCGAACACGGTGCCCGCAATCATGGGAATGAGCAGCAGGCACATGATGCGACCGGCCCATTCATTGATGATGTCGATGGTCGACGTAATGGGGCGCTGCCACGCTGTCATGTCGGGCGGGGTGTAGCCCGCCTTGTCATTGCGGCGTTCGGCAATGGACTCATCGGTGGTGTCCAGATCGTCTGGGATCACTTCCTCGGCCATGATGGTGTCCTCCCCCGGACTAAACCGCGTTCGCGGTGCTTCCCTCCCCAAGCCGTGGAGAGGGATACGCAGACTTGCCCCGTCCAGCGGGGCTTAGTCGAAGTTGGGTGAGGGGTTAAAGCGTCCAGTTCTCGAACGAATTCCCCTCACCCAACCTCAACGGCAACTCTGCTTTGCATCGTTGTGTTTCGGTATCCCTCTCCCCCCGACCAATAAAGGAGGGGGGAGAGGGAAGGATCGAAGTAGATTTACTTCTTCAGGCTGTCGGCGTAGGCCTTGCCCAGCGCAGCGTTAGAAGCCTGAGCACCGGCCCAGAAAGGCACGGCCACTTCAGCAAAAGCCTTTTGGCTGTCATAGACTTTCTTGAAGAAAGCGTTTTCCGAAGCGTTCTTCTCCAAAAGCGCCTTGGCGGCGTTCATGTAAGCGGGGAAGTAGTCGGCAGGCGTGTCGTGCAGGATCACACCGTCTTCTTCGGTCAGCTTTTTCAGCGCCTTACCGTTTTCGAAAATACGGTAGGACATGGCTTTGGAGAGAGACGCGTTAGCGGCCACTTCCAGCGCTTTCTTCTGGTGGTCCGTCATGGAGTTGTAGACGTCGCCGTTGATATACATGTCGGCGTTCACCACCACCTGGTGCAGGCCTTGCAGATAGTAGTGCTTCAGCACTTTCTGGAAGCCGAACACGCTGTCAGGCTTGGGGCAGCACCATTCGGCTGCGTCGATGGTGCCTTTTTCCAGAGCGGGCAGAATGTCACCGCCGCCCATGGCCACGGAAGCCACACCGATGTCCTTATAGGCCTGGCCGGGAATGCCGGGGGGCGTGCGGAACTTGTATTTGCGGAAGTCGGCCATGGACATGATGGGCTCTTTGAACCAACCCAGAGCTTCTGGGCCCACAGGCTGCAACATGAAGCCTTTGACGTTCACGCCCATTTCTTTCCAAAGCTCGTCGTAAAGCTCCTTACCGCCACCGAACTGGAACCAGGACACGAAGGCCAGGTTGTCCATGCCGATACCACCACCGGCGGGCGGGGAACCGAACAGGGCAGCAGCGGGGTGCTTACCGGACCAGTAGTGCGTCCAGGCGAAACCGCCTTCCACCAGGCCCTTGTCCACGGCGTCCAGCGTTTCTTTCACGCCCACCACGGCGCCGGCAGGCAGCACTTCGATTTTGACCGGATCATCCTTGGTCAGCGCCAAAACGTCAGCGGCAAAGTCCTTCAGCATGGTCACTTCGTCGGCTTTGGCCGAGATCACAGACTGAATGCGAATATTCACTTCAGCAGCCACAGCTGCGGTGGCGATGGTGGTCGCCAGGGCAGAAGCGGCAAGCACTTTACCCAGTTTGGTTACGATCGACATGGTATTCCTCCCGTTTGTCGGTCTCACGCCTTCGATGAATGTGATGCCGCTATGGTTCCCGCCGAAGGCCCGGGATAGCGCTTTTTCACCACGACTAATTTGAACGGTCAGGCAAAGGCCAGACCTTTCAAAATCCTCTCATTTTTTGGGAATGTGCCAGACCGCCTTGGCCCAAGCCAAGCCGTTCCAACGCGCTCCCCCCGCCCGCAAGCATGGACCCTTCCCAGCCCATGCGCAAACACTTGTGTGTGAAATTATGTGTTTTTTCAGTCCTATACACCCGGCACACCCCCCGTCCCAGCCATATAAGCCAAAATACCCCGCACCGGATCGAAAATGCCCTTGTAGAGCATTTCCAGCGATACATAGACGAGGATGATCAGCCCCAACCAAGAGATCCATGGATAGCGGGTCAGCAATTTCATGATCAGCGTGGCAAAAAAGGCCATGGCAATAATGGCGATGGCCAATCCCACCACCAGCTTGGTTTGGTCGCCATCCGCAATGGCCGCCACGGCCAGCACGTTATCGATGGACATGGAAACATCCGCCAGCGTGATGGTCCAAAGCGCCGACGCGAGGGACCGACGCGGCGCGCCCTGATGCCCGTCAGCGGGGTCTTCCGCATCCTCCAGCGCTTCAGCGGCCTTGGCATCAATGTTGTGGCGAATTTCCTTAAACAGGTTCCAGCAAACCCACAGCAGCAACAGCGCGCCCACCAGCAAAATGCCGGGAATACCCAGCAATTTGGTGGCAATAACGGCAAATATCACGCGCAAAACGGCGGCCACCACCATGCCAAACACAATGGCTTTCTTGCGTAATTCCGGCGCAAGCCCCGCGGCAGCCATGCCGATGATCAGCGCATTGTCGCCGGACAAAACAATGTCCGCCACGATGATTTTGAAATAATCGGCAAAGAGATCGACCATTACGCGGCGTCCTCCAAAATAAAGTCGGACACCCGCTCCCCAATCATAATGCAGGGGGCATTGGTATTGCCGGAAACGATAATGGGCATGATGGAGGCATCCGCCACCCGCAATTTGCCAATGCCGTGAACCCGCAGCCGACTGTCCACCACAGCCTCGCTGTCCCGGCCCATTTTGCAGGTGCCCGTGGGGTGATAAATCGTGGTGGCCGTATCCCGCGCCCAGTTCAGGATCGCGTCATCATCATCGTCGGCAATGGTACTACCCGGTGCAAACTCTTCAATGATCTCAGACTTGGCCGGCTCGTGGCGGGCGATCTTCCGCGCAATCTTGATGCCATCCACGATGGTCTGCTGGTCCAAGGGCGTGGCCAGATAATTGGGGTGGATGAGCGGATAATCCCGATGGTCCGCCGAACGCAGTTCCAAATGCCCTGCACTTTCCGGGCGCATTTGCAAAACACTGGCCGTAAAAGCGTTAAACGGGTGGGTGCCCGTGCCGATTTTGTCGGTGGAAAAGGGCTGGAGGTGAAACTGGATGTCCGGCGTTTCCAGTTCCGGCCTTGTGCGCAAATAGCCGGTGCCAAGGCTTGCCGCCATGGTCATGGGTCCGGTGCGGGTGAGCGCGTATTCCAGCCCGATGAACATCTGCTTCCACAGGGCGTTGGTTTCCGTATTGATGGTGGAAGTGCGGCACTTGAAGATGGGACGCGCCTGCAAATGGTCTTGCAGGTTTTTGCCCACACCGTTCAGCCCCTGCACCACATCAATACCGTGCTTGCTCAATTCATCCTGCGGCCCAATGCCCGACAGCATGAGAATTTGGGGCGAGCCAATGGCCCCGGCACTCAAAATAACCTCGCGGCGGGCACGGATAATTTCTTCCTGCCCGTGACGGTCCACCACCACGCCCTTCGCCTCACCCTCCTCCAGCAAAACCCGTTTGGTCTGCCGGTTGGTGAGGATGGAAAGATTGGACCGGTGACGATTGGGCTTTAGATAGGCCACCGCCGAGGAACAACGCTTGCCCTTGCTGGCGGTGAGCTGGAAATAGCCCATGCCTTCCTGGCTCTCGCCATTATAGTCGTCATTATAAGGATAGCCTGCCGTCTGCGCCGCCTGCACATACGCGTCTATGCTGGGGCGCGACAGACGGGTTTTGGACACGGAAAGCGGCCCCGCGCCGCCGCGCAGGGCGTTCTCGCCGCCTTCCCAATTTTCGGCCCGGCGGAAACAGGGCAGCACGTCATCAAAGCCCCAGCCCTCATTCCCCATCTGCCGCCAGGTGTCATAATCTTCCTTCTGACCGCGCACATAAAGCAGACCGTTGATGGAGGATGAGCCGCCGAGCACCTTGCCCCGGGGCCAGTTGATGGAACGCCCGTTCAAACCCGGGTCCGGCTCGGTCTTATACGCCCAATCCATCTTGGGGTGGTTCATGGTTTTGAAATAGCCCACCGGAATGTGGATCCACGGGGACGTATCACGCCCACCGGCTTCCACCAGCGCCACCGTATGACGGCCCGATTCCGACAGCCGCGCCGCCAGCGCACACCCGGCGGACCCCGCACCCACGATGACGAAATCAAATTCCAAAAATTTTCCCTCCCGCCCGGGTCTCCTCACCCGGTCAAAAGTCTCATTTTTTGGATTTTACTGCGAAATCCCCTTGACCGCCGGCCAAAACTTGCAGAAACTTCAAAAAATGAGACTTTAAGTCTCGAAATTGATAGAAACACGTCACAAAGCCGGTGGCAATCCCCCCTGCGACTTTTTGTTCACAGGGTCAGCATAAAGGGCAACATTTCATGGTGACCACGTTGAACAGGAGGGGCAAGCGAGAGGGAAACGCCGGTGAAGATGACGGGCGCATCGCCACCAATCTGCGCACTTTGCTCATTATCGAGACGATTGCCAAAAGCGGCGTTCCCCTTTCGCCCACGGAAATCAACGCCCATATCGGTTTGCCCAAACAATCCATCCACCGCCTGTGCCAGACCCTGGTGGATGAGGGTTTTTTAATCCGCGATGTCTCCGGCAAACGCCTCCATGCGGCGCCGCGCACCATGGATATGGCAAGGGGCCTGTTCACCAACCGCCAGATGAGCGCCGCCCGCCGCGCCATCCTGTTAGAACTCTCCGAGCGCACCGGTGAAACCGTCAATTTTGTGCTGCCCGAACCGGACGGCATGACCTATCTGGACCGGGTGGAGACCGACTGGTTGTTCCGCATTGAACTCCCCATCGGCTCCCGCGTGCCCTTCCACTGCACCGCCTCCGGCAAATGCTATCTGGCAAGCCTTGAGACCCGCCAGCTCAACAGCCTCATCAATACCCTGCATTTTGAAGCCCGAACCCCCAACACCATCACCACCCCCGAAGCACTGGTGAAAGAAATCGCGAAAGTGCGCCAACAGGGCTATGCCGTGGACCACGAGGAACTCTTCGAAGGCATGATCGCCCTGGCCGTACCGGTGGAAGACGCGCAGGGGAGGTTCATGGCCGCCATAGCCTTCCACGGCCCCACATTAAGGCTCACACGCGACGGATTGATGGACCATCTCAACGCCATGCGCGACGGGGCGGGGAAACTGGCAAGGCTTTAACGCCATGCCAACTCCCTTTCTGCTGCGTGACCAAGACGTAAATATTGGTGGCCGTTTTCGCGCCTAAGCCATCGCCGTTGCTTCGATCTCGAACATCAAGCCGGAGATCGCAAGGCGGGTCACACCCAAGAGCGTCATGGGCGGGGCCACTTGGTGGGGGCCAAAGCGTGCTCCCATCAAATCGAAATTCTTCAACGCCTCATCCACGTCGGTGGCATAAATACCCAACCGGGTCACATGGCTCAGGTCCATACCCGCCTCCTTGATCACCAACTCCAGATTATCCAGCGCCAGTTGGATTTGGGCGCGCATATCGTTTGGATGCTGGGGGGCGCCATTTTCGTCCACGGCGGTTTGACCGGCACAAATGAGCTGACGGGTTGCACTCTCAATCACTTCCCCCTGATTGTAGCCCAGTTTGATCGACCATTCCCATGGGTTCACTGCAGTCCGTTCCATGTTGCAATCTCCTTGTGTTGCGTTGCTGGAACCGGGATAAACTCAAATAGTGCCAAAAACTGGCACCATTTGTGATAGGCTGCCCAAATGAACATTCGACACAGACATGACACCATCGTGCGGACCCTGCGCCGCAACGGCACATCCACCATTGATGCCCTCGCCGATCAGGTGGGCGCTTCCCGCAGAACCGTGTTGCGCGACATCAGCCAGTTGCGGGATGAGGGTTATGTCATCCATTCCGATGTGGGCCGCGGGGGCGGGCTGCAATTGGACCCGCAATCCCTGCAAATGACGGCCAAACTAACTGTGCCGGAGGTTTTTGCCCTGTTGATCAGCGTGGCGGCCATGCGCGCAGTGGGCAATCTACCCTTCTCAGAACTGGCGGATTCGGGTCTTGCAAAGATCGAAAAAGCATTGCCCCGCGATAAGGTGCACGATTTGCGAGCTTTCCTTGATTGCCTGCACATTGGTCAATTGTCGGCGCATCAGGATCTTTCCGATAGGGGCAAAATGGATGCTGATCTTTTGCCCGTTTTTGAAACGGCATTTCTGGGGCGGCATCTCATCCGCTTTCACTATAGCGACCGGAAGGGCCAACGAACCCAGCGCGAAGTGGAACCGCAAGCCATGCTTATCCTTCCGCCCCTCTGGTACCTCGTGGCTTGGGACCCGACGCGGGAAGATTTTCGCCACTTTCGCATGGACCGGATCATTCACCCTGAAACTGTCGCAGACAGCAGTTTTCGACGCAGGCACGTTCCCTTTGAAGACGATGTCTGCCCCTACAGCGCCTTGGAAAGGTGATCCATAGAGCAGTTGTTCGCACAAAGGGAGCGGCCCGCTCTCTCAAACCCTCGACCCCATCGCAATTTTCCGCCACGGTTAGCCCACATGACCGACCTCTTCTTCCGCCCCGTCTCCGGTTTCGACCTGCCCCGTTTTGCGGGTGTGCCCACCTTCATGCGCCTGCCTGCGCTCACTCCGGACCACCCCCGTTACAAGGATGTGGACATCGGCCTCGTCGGCGTGCCTTGGGATGGCGGCACAACAAACCGGCCCGGGGCGCGGCATGGGCCTCGACAGTTGCGGGATTTGTCTACGATGATCCGCGCCCGCCATCCCGTCTCCGGTATCGAGCCCTTCAATCTGTGCAATTGCGCCGATCTGGGGGATGTGGCGCCGAACCCCGCCGACCTCATGGCCACGCTGGACCGAACAACAGACTTCTATTCGAACCTAAAAAGCGCGGGCATCGTCCCCCTGACGGCCGGAGGCGATCATCTCATTTCTTTGCCCATCCTGCGCGGGCTGGCGAGCCGCGAACCCGTGGGCATGGTCCATTTCGATGCCCATACGGATCTGTTCAACGAGTATTTCGGTGGTACCCGCTACACCCACGGCACCCCCTTCCGCCGTGCCATTGAAGAAGGGCTGCTGGACCCCAAGCGCGTCATCCAGATCGGCATTCGGGGCACGCAATATGACGATGAGGACATTCAATTTGGCCGCAGTGTCGGTGTCACCATCCTACCGGTGGAAGAACTCCACGCCCGAGGCCCTGCCGACGTGATGGCGCAAGCCCGGGAGATTGTGCGCGATCAACCCACCTATGTGAGTTTCGATATCGACTTCATCGACCCCGCCTTCGCCCCGGGCACCGGCACGCCGGAAATCGGCGGACCCAACACATTTACGGCCCAACAGGTGGTGCGGGAACTGGCGGGGTTGAACCTCGTCGGCGCAGACTTGGTCGAAGTCTCCCCGCCCTTTGACCCCAGCGGCAACACCGCCTGGGTGGGCGCCTCCATCATGTTTGAACTGCTGTGCCAACTGGCCAGCGCGGTGCAGGTGCGCAAGAACAGTCCCTAGACCACCAAAGCACGCGGTTAAAGTAGCAAGGCGGCGAAGAGCCGCCCGGCGAACGCTTGCCGCGCCCGCGCAGCGAAGGGCGTAGCCCGACAGCGTGAGCGCAAAAACCCTTAACCCATTTCGATGGGCAAAATCTCCGCCACTTCAATGCTGCCGGAATTCACCTGGGGGCATTCGGCAGCGATGGCCAGGGCGCTGTCCATGTCGTTCGCCTCCACGATGGAATAGCCGGAAAGCGGATTGGCCCCGCCATTGTCCACCGTGCCGCTGGCGCTCACCGTGTAGGACTGACCCACCGGGTCGCCCGGGTCAGCCAGCACGCTTTGATATTTCTCCACCCAAGCGCCCCACGCAGCCATTTCCTTGTCTATGGCTTCCTGCGTGTCGGGCATTTTGCCCCCGTGATAAGCAAACATAAATTTTGGCATTGTGGTCCCTCTCTTGCCCGTGAAAGCGAAACCCTACCACAAACTGCGACAGGCTGCCACACTTTGTCCCATGAACGCCCTTCTAAGGCCGTATTTCGGTGGTGTGGGTTTGCGCGTCTTGAATGATGCGCCAGCGGTGAAACCCCGGCCCTTAACCCCGCGTTAACCTTCTTTATTGGCGCAGCTTTAACGGCCCCAGTGTAGAGATGGTTATCAAACTCTCACCAAACTTCCGCCAATTAGAACTGTGTTTGGAACGTCCCATGTTTTTCGTGCGCGAAACCGCCCCACTCCCCACCAAGCTTGCCATTGCCCTGCCGCTGGCCGCCATGCTGGTCATCACCGGCTGCGCCAAGAAAAAGCCCCTGCCTGACAACGCCGCCCAATTGGGCATCGGCACCGGCGCTGGCAGTGCTGCCCCCGGCTCCACCCAGGATTTTACGGTTAATGTGGGCGACCGCGTCTTCTTCACCACCGATTCCACCGCGCTGACCGCCCAGGCCCGCCAAACGCTGGATAAACAGGCCGCCTGGCTCACGCGCTACGGCACCTATCAAATCACCATTGAAGGCCATGCGGATGAGCGCGGCACGCGCGAATACAATTTGGCACTGGGCGCCCGTCGCGCCGCAGCCACCCGCGATTATCTGTCGTCCCGCGGTGTCTCCCGCGGCCGTATCCGCACCATTTCCTTCGGCAAAGAGCGCCCGGTGGCCGTGTGTAACGATATTTCCTGTTGGTCTCAAAACCGCCGCGCCGTCACCGTGCTGCGCGGGGGCAACAGCTAGGAGGCGCGCCTGTGATCAAGAAGACCCTCTTTGGCACGGTACTGGCCACCGCTGTCATGACCACCGCCCTCACCACAGCGCCCCTGCGCGCCCAACAGGTGCAGAGCTATCAGGTCATCGAACTGCAGGAGACCGTGCGCAACCTCAACGGACGCGTGGAAGAATTGCAATTTCAACTGCTGCAATTGCAGGAAAAACTGCGCCGCATGGAAGAGGATAACGAGGCCCGCTTTCAGGAACTGGAGGAACGCCGCTCTTCGGTGGAGCCCGACGAAACCGCCCCCCAGACCGCGGGGCGAGCGGACAAGCCCGTGACCGGGCGCACCCGCATCACCGACGGCGAGGATACGCGCCTGGGAAAGTCTGAACCGTCCGGCGACGCCCCGTCACCGGACGTAAAGCAAGGAAGCGCCACCACGCCACGAGCAACGCCCCCTTCCCTGGAACCCCGGCGTCTGGGCACCCTGACCTTTGACAAGGACGGCAACGTCGTCACCGGCGACACCGGTAGCGTGGCGCAAGACGGGGGCGATAATCCTTTCAACGTGCCGTTTTCCACGGGGACGGAAGGGGCGGCCGAAGCGTCCGAATTTGGTGCAACCCCGGTGGAAGTGTTCCAAGCGGCCAAACAGGCATATGATGCGCGCAATTACAGCCGCGCCGCTAGCGCCTTTGGCGCCCATGTGAAAGCCTGGCCCAGGGATACGCAAAGCGGTCAGGCCCGCTATTATCTGGGCCAATCCCTGTTTTGGCAGCGCCAATATTACCAAGCCGCCGAAACCCATTTGGAAACCCACAATGACTACCCCACTTCCCCGGTGGCAGCGGAAAATTTGTTGGGGCTCGGCCTTTCGTTGGCGGGCTTGAACCAGCGCGAAGTGGCCTGCGCCACCTATGCGGAAGTGCTCAAGCAATATCCCGATGCGGAGGCCCGGCTGGGCCAGCAGGTGCGTGATGAACAGGCCGCCGCCCGGTGCTGATGAAATGAAATTGAATTTCCCCGCTGAACCGGTCAGCGGCCCCGCTGTCAAACGCCTCACCGATATTTTTGACCATTGCGGCCTAAGGGCAAAGACGAACGAAGAAGAACCCCTTCTGTTGGTGGCCGTCTCCGGGGGCAGCGATTCCCTCGCACTGTTGCTGATGGCCCACGCCATGGGCGGGGCCAAGCTCCATGCCGCGACGGTGGATCATGGTTTGCGCCCGGAATCTGGCGAAGAAGCACAAGCCGTGGCCGACCTTTGCCGCGCACTCCACATACCCCACACCGTGCTGGATTGGCTCTCCGCCCCCCAAGACGGCAAAGCCTCCGCCAGCGCCGCGCGAGCCGCCCGCTACGGTCTGCTTTCCCGCCATGCACAGGCCATGGGCGCAGACGTGACCCTGCTGGGCCACACAGCAAACGATCAGATGGAAACCCTGCTCATGCGCGCTGCCCGGCTGAAACCACAAAGTGGCTCGCGCGGCATGGGCGGTATGCCTTCCTTCTTTACCTATGATGGTGCCCTGTTTTTCCGCCCTTGCCTGCACATGCGCCGTCAAACCCTGCGCACCTTGCTGCAAAATGCCGGGATGAATTGGATCAACGACCCCACCAACACAGACACCCAGTATGAGCGGGTGCGCGTGCGCCAATCTCTGCAGGATATACCGCCCGAGCGCATGAACAAAATTTTGCGATTTGCCGATCTCGCCAACCGCCACACCCAATGGCTCACCGATCGGATGGTGGAAATACTGCCCCAATTTGTCCTTGGCAACGAGCACGGGTTTGAGTTGGATTATCGGTCACCCCAAGGCGACCATTTGGCTGAGCAACCCTTTCTTATCCTGCGCGAGATGCTTTCCGCGCTCATTTGGGTGGCGGGCGGCATGCCCTTTCGCCCGGCGTTGGCTAAATTTGAAGATGTGGTGGAGGCCATCCAATCCGGCACCCGCCTGCGCAAAGCGGTGGGCCGCGCGCTGGTGGATGTGGGCAAAGCCACCATCACCATTCGCCGCGAGAACAGAGAATTACCGGCGCTTGACCCTCATGCGCCGCCCGGCGCGCTTTACGATGGCCGTTTTCGCATGGGTAAAGGAGAGCAATGGGAGCCCTACACCGTCGCCTTGGAACGGTTCCGCCCCGCAGGGCAGGATGCGCTGGCCGCTATCATGCGTGCATTGACGGCGCCGCTGCTGCCACCGGAGGCGGCCCACCGTTCACGATATAACGAGTAAATGACGCACCCCAGCCCCTGCACCTTGGCAGGCGGACATTTGAAACCTATCTTCATCAAAACCGATACGGCCCACGCAGATTGATCGCTTCACTGTCCGGGCCGCTTCTCCAGCGGGACATGTTTTATGAACCAGAACTTCCGAAATATCGCGCTTTGGGGCCTGATCATCGTGTTGGTGATCGCCCTGTTCCAGATGTTCCAAGCCCCGTCTGCGGACAGCCGCAGCACGGAGGTGCCCTATTCCACCTTCCTGGAGGCCGTGGAGAAGCAGCGCGTTAAATCCGTCACCATTTCCGGCGACCGCATTACGGGCAATTACACGGATGCGGCCGGTTCCTTCATGACCGTCGCCCCCTTTGACCCCGAATTGGTGAAGCGGCTGGAGACCCAAGGCGTGCAGATCACGGCGAAACCCGTCACCGATGGCCGTTCTTCTTTCCTCGGCATGTTCTTGAACTGGTTGCCCCTTCTCATTCTCATTGGGGTGTGGATTTTCTTCATGCGGCAGATGCAGTCCGGCCAGGGCAAAGCCATGGGCTTTGGCAAATCCAAGGCCAAACTTTTGACCGAGGCCCACGGGCGCGTGACCTTTGATGACGTGGCTGGCGTGGACGAAGCCAAGGAAGACTTGGTGGAAATCGTGGACTTTTTGCGCGATCCGCAAAAATTCCAGCGCTTGGGCGGGAAAATGCCCCACGGCGTGTTGCTGGTGGGCCCCCCCGGCACCGGTAAAACCCTTACCGCCCGCGCCGTGGCCGGTGAAGCGAACGTGCCCTTCTTCACCATCTCCGGCTCTGACTTTGTAGAAATGTTTGTGGGCGTGGGCGCAAGCCGCGTGCGCGACATGTTCGAGCAGGCCAAGAAAAACGCTCCCTGCATCGTCTTCATCGACGAGATCGACGCCGTGGGTCGCCACCGGGGCGCTGGCCTTGGCGGCGGCAATGACGAGCGTGAACAGACCCTCAACCAGCTTCTAGTGGAGATGGACGGGTTTGAAACCAATGAAGGCATCATCTTGATTGCCGCCACCAACCGCCCGGACGTGCTGGACCCCGCCCTGCTGCGCCCCGGTCGTTTTGACCGTCAGGTGGTGGTGAACAATCCGGACCTTATTGGTCGCGAAGCCATCCTGAAAGTGCACGTGAAAAACGTGCCGCTGGCCCCCAATGTGGACCTGAAAGTCATTGCCCGTGGTACGCCCGGGTTCTCCGGCGCGGACCTCATGAACCTTGTCAACGAGGCCGCGCTACTGGCCGCCCGCCGCGACAAGCGCATGGTAACGGCGCAGGAATTTGACGACGCCAAGGACAAGGTGATGATGGGCGCGGAGCGCCGCTCCATGGTCATGTCCGAGGAAGAAAAGCGCAACACCGCCTATCACGAAGCTGGCCACGCGCTTGTGGCGGTGACGGTGCCGTCCTCCCACCCCGTGCACAAAGCCACGATCATTCCCCGGGGCCGCGCGCTGGGCATGGTGATGCAGCTTCCCGAGCGGGACCAAATTTCCATGTCTTACGAGGAAATGACCTCCCGTCTGGCAGTCATGATGGCCGGCCGCGTGGCGGAAGAGCTGATCTTCGGCAAGAAAAACGTCACCTCCGGCGCCCAGTCTGACATCGAGCAGGCCACCCGTTTGGCCCGCGCCATGGTCACCCAATGGGGCTATTCCGACAAATTGGGCAAAGTCTCCTACGGCGAAAACCAGCAGGAAGTCTTCCTCGGCCACTCCGTGGCCCAGTCCAAAAACGTCTCCGAGGAAACGGCCCAGATCATCGACGAAGAAGTGCGCCGCCTGGTGGACGAAGGTTTCGCCTGGGCCAAAAAAATCCTCACCAAACGCAAAAAGGACCTCGAAGCCCTCGCCCAAGGTCTGCTGGAATACGAGACCCTCACCGGCAAGGAAATCGAAGACATCCTAGAAGGCAAGCCGCCCCGCCGCGACATGGGCGACGACACGCCCCCTACGCGGGGTAGTGCAGTGCCGAAGAGCGGTGTGCAAAAGCCCAAGGCCAAGAAGCCGAAGGAAGATGGTAGTGGTGGGCTAGAGCCGCAGCCTTCTTAGACCGGAACGGTTAGTTGGAATTGAAAAAGCCCGGCACAATGTGTCGGGCTTTTTCGTTTGGCACAAAGACCAATCAACATAGATATTGATGTATTGGACAAATCAACTACAAATGTGATGAAGTGACGAGAACATTGCATCTATCTAAAACCGCCTTACAGCCCATGGAACCACACCTCATCGAGTTTAAAACGACACCACAATTTGACGAGGCAGCTTCGGGCCAAGACGCTCTTTGGAACTGCTATGAAATACTGGTGGATGACTTTGGTGACGAGATTATTGCGTCGATTGCATACGACCGAATATCGGATCGACTGTATGATGGCGTTTTAGAAAACCAAATCACATTCGGTCAGTGGGTCTTGCACACCGCATTGATTATTGATGGTCAAATTTCCAATGGGGGAACCTTTCAACTCCTGCAAAACTTTCCCCAGTTAACTAAAGATTTCTCGGAGGTGCTGGAGTTTTTAGAACTTCACGAATTTAGAGAACTCCTGCTACTTGCGGCGGGGGATCTTCCAAAACAGATGGAGCGAATCAAAAGCAGCGCGAATGCAAATGCTCGGGACGATATTCGCTGGTACTACAACGAAGAGGCTGGAGATATTATCGATGAGCATTTCACACTTCTGTTTGATGATGCGGTCGGTCCAGAGTACCGAGGCAAGGTCCCACTGAATGGCTACGCCGACAAACTAGGTAATCGCACCCATGAATACGTAAAAAAGAATTTGAACCAATTCTTAGTTGTTAGTGCAATTAATAAAGAATTCTGAGCAGCACTTTCAGAGACCAATTCCGCCATGAAATCGTGGCAAGTTGTCCAGCGTATGATTTGCGAAGCGCACTAATCGAGTTAACCCCCCATTAACCACTGCCATGAAATGTGCGCGGCCTTCCCCCTGCTCCACCCTGCCCGTGCGCGGCCCTTTATGGTAAGTCCATGTTTATGCTCCACACCTAACCGACACAAACTCCGTGCTTTCAAGTGGGGACTGGTTTGATCACGGCTTTGGGCTTAGAAGCGGCGCAGGTTTTGTCGGGCATGGAAAACACCACCGGCTCACGCGGCGGCGGAAATGGGGAAAACTGATGAGCAGGAAGCGCAAATATTTTGGCACGGATGGCATCCGTGGCTACGCCAATAAATCCAACATGACGGCGGAGACGGCCATGCGGGTGGGCATGGCGGCGGGGATTGCCTTTAAGCGGGGCAATCACAAGCACCGGGTGGTGATCGGCAAAGATACGCGCCGTTCCGGCTACATGATCGAAAACGCGCTGGTGGCGGGTTTTACGGCTGCCGGCATGGATGTGTTCCAGCTGGGCCCCGTGCCCACACCTGCCGTGGCCATGCTCACGCGGTCTCTGCGCGCCGATATTGGCGTGATGATCTCCGCCTCCCACAACCCCTACCACGATAACGGCATCAAACTGTTCGGCCCGGAGGGGTTCAAACTGTCCGACCAGATCGAGATGGATATCGAACGGCTCATGGACACGGACCTCAACAAAAAGCTCGCCACCGGCGATGCCATTGGCCGCTCCAGCCGTGTGGACGGGGTCAATGACCGCTATATCGAATTTGCCAAACGCACCCTGCCCCGCGCCATGTCTCTGGAGGGCCTGCGCGTGGTGATCGACTGTGCCAATGGCGCGGCCTACAAGGTCGCCCCCGCTGCCCTGTGGGAACTGGGCGCAGACGTGGTGACCATCGGTGCGGAACCCAACGGCATCAACATCAATGCGGAGTGCGGCTCCACCCACACCTCCACCCTTGCCCGCAAGGTGAACGAAGTGCGCGCCGACATCGGCATCGCCCTGGATGGGGACGCGGATCGGGTGATCATCGTGGATGAAAAAAGCCAGGTGGTGGATGGTGACCAACTCATGGCCCTGGTGGCTCAAAGTTGGAAGCAGAAAGAGCGTCTCACCGGCGATGGCATCGTGGCCACCATCATGTCCAATCTGGGCCTGGAGCGTTTTCTTCAGGGACAGGGACTGAATTTGGCCCGCACCGCCGTGGGCGACCGCTACGTGGTCGAACACATGCGCCAAAACGGTTACAATGTGGGGGGCGAACAGTCCGGCCACATTGTGCTGTCAGACTATGCCACCACGGGTGATGGCCTCATCGCCGCCCTGCAAGTCCTTTCCGTGGTGCGCGCGTGGGACAAGCCTGTTTCGGAGGTCTGCACCCGGTTTGAACCCGTGCCACAGCTTTTGCGCAATGTGCGCTATGAGAGCGGCGATCCCCTTTCCGACAAGCAAGTGGTGGAAAGCATCGAAGAGGGCCGCGCCCGCCTCGCCAATTCTGGCCGCGTGGTGATCCGCGCTTCCGGCACCGAGCCGCTCATCCGGGTCATGGCGGAAGGGGATGATGAAGGCCTTGTCCACGATGTGGTGGAAGACATCTGCACCACCCTGCGCAAGGTGGCAGCATAATACGGCATCAGAATAAAAAAGGGCTCCTTGGGGGGAGCCCTCTTTCTGATTTCACGGCCGCTCCTGTGGAGCCCTGCGTGTTCAATCTGAACTAACGATTGCAGCCTCCAAAACGGCAAATGGCGGTTCTCGAACGCATTTTTAGATGTCTCTTTGCGTTCGACAAAACACGGGACGCGCTAGTCGCAAACCCGCACTTCTCTGACCACGTAACGTTGGCGGCGAGGCGACCAGCGCTCTTCGGTCTCATACCAGCAATCGCGCGCGTAACGCCGTTGACGTGTGCGGCGGGCGCGGTCTGCGGCAATGGCACCGATCACGGCACCGGCAACGCCCAGTCCGATGGCGGCATTACGATTGCGCCGGGCATTGCGGTTGCGATTGCGGCGAATGCGGCGCTGCTGCACCTCTTGCACGAGGCCCCCCTGCACAACACCCGGACTACCGGTTATCGTCAAAGCAGCCGCCTCCGCCCGATCAAAATCCAGCGCGGTCACGGCTGTTGCCAAAACGGCAGCCAAAGCCAGTTTGCAAAAGGATCCGTTGGACATCTTCAATTTAGTCATCACTGTCTCCCTGTGATGGCGCAGCGCATGGCGCTCCACCACGAATGCGCCCCCTTGGGTCCATTCAAGGCCCCGTGCCGCCAACAGACACCAAGAAACAACCATGGTCAAGGTGCACACGCTTTGTTGAATATTGATCGTTTCGGCAAAGAAAGAATTTGCAAACGCAAAAAAGGCCCCCGGCGGGAGCCCTTCCTGTCTTTTGTGCCCGCCCCTTCCGCTGGAGATCGAAAGGGGCGTTATGGCGTCTGGTCTTAGTCGCAGACCTTGATTTTGCGCACCACATAGCGGCCATAGCGGCGGGACCAGACACGCTCGCGCTCATACCAGCATTCGCGGGCATAGGACCGGCTGGCGATGGCGGCGCCCACAATGGCACCGGCGATGCCCAGGCCGATGGCGGCGTTGCGGTTGCGGCGGCTGTTGCGGCGCATACCGCGGTTGTTACGACGCATTTGACGGCGGCGCATCTGAACGTTTTCAACCACGGTGGTGTCGGTCACACCGGCGGGGGCGGCGGAGAAGCGCAGGGGAGCGGCTTCAACAGAAGCGAGGGCGGTGAAGAAGGTGGAACCGGCAATGGCTGCCACCATGGCGGTTTTGGCGAAGTTTGCTTTCAGGGTCGTGATGGTCATTTTCTTTTCCTCTCTGTGTGTGAAACGCTTGGGTGGGGTGGGAGGCGGCGTCTGCGTTTCGATGAAGTCACCATAGGTCGAGGGCGCAAGAACCGATGTGCAAGAATGCACACGGCGTTTAAGCACACGAAAAAGCGCGATTATTTCTATAAGAAGCGGTGCAATACCGTTGGCAGCATGATGCGCAGGGCATTGTCCCGCAGCGCAAAATGCCGCCAGACGTGGAAACCCGCATGGGCGACAGCCACCGCAGCGAGGCCGTAAAATTCGATGGAATGGATCAGACCAACCCAGTCATTAGCCCTGGGCAGACTGAGCGGCACCCCGATGGGCACCAGATCTCCGGCAAAAAGCTGGCGGGATGCCGTCACCCCCAGCAAAAACCCCGTGAAAGCCACCAAGAACATCCCCCAGATGAGCGTTTTATGGATGATTTGGTGGAAGCGCTTCCCCCAAAGCGGCAGTTTCGGCCCCGGGCGGCTGGCGAGACCACGCCATAGATAGTCTGCCGTCCAAATCAGCGCCAACGTAACAAACATCAGCCCCAGCACGGAATGAAACCAAATGGCCGTCGCACCAATCCGCGCCACATCTGCCGGTTGCACAAGGGTGAACCATACAAACAGCGGCACCATGGACCAATGCAAAATTTTCAGCCACACCCGGCGGGTGACGGTGGGAAGAGCAGTCATGAAGAATATACGGCGCGCTACACAAAGAGTTTCCCTTGGCCAAGTATGACATCATTGGATTGGATTACGCTAATCTGCGCAGACCGGACCCGCGCATTGCCGCGCAAATCCATGCCGCTTTGGGTGACGCAAAAACCATCGTGAATGTGGGCGCAGGAGCCGGTGGCTACGAACCCCCTGACCGTGCGGTGACGGCGGTGGAACCGTCTCAAACCATGATTGACCAGCGCCCCGCCACGGCAGCCCCAGCCATACAGGGCAACGCTGAAAACCTGCCTTTTCCTGACGACAGTTTTGATGCCGCCATGGCGAGCCTGACCATCCACCATTGGACGGACCACGCCAAAGGCTTGCAGGAAATGCGGCGAGTGTCCCGGGGGCCGGTGGTGCTGTTCACGTTCGACCCCACCCCGCGCGACTTCTGGCTTTGGCACTATTTCCCCGGTCTTGCCGCTCTGGATGCGCATATCATGCCACCCATGACATTTTACGAGAGTGTCCTGGGGCCGGTGGACATACACCCCATCCCCATCCCGGCCGATTGCACTGATGGTTTTTTATGCGCCTATTGGAAACGGCCCGCCGCCTATCTGGATGATAAAATCCGCACCGGCATGTCGTCCTTCCACGCCATGGACGCAGTGGAAGCGGGACTTGAAAACCTTGCCCATGACTTGGAGACCGGCACTTGGGAGCAGCAAAACGCCGATCTTCTGAACAAGAACGCCTTAGACATGGGCTACCGCCTGGTCATCAGCCGCTAATGCTCAACGCCTGTTCCACCAGCGCCACCCACAGGGAAGAACCGGGCACGAGGCCTTCATCATTGAAGTCATAATCCGTGGCATGGAGGGGCTGACCACAACTTCCCTCCGAACCGTTGCCCATAAAGAAGAAACAACCCGGCACAGCGCGCGCCATTTGCGCAAAGTCTTCTGACCCCAGAACCGGCGGATAGTCAGCATCCACCCGGTGAGAACCCAACAAAGCGCTGGCACAGGCCAAAACCGCCGCCGTGGGCGCTGATGCGCTTTGCGTCACTTCAAACACCGTGTCGTAGCTGACCTCTGCCTCCACCTCATGGGCGGTGGCAAGCCCCGCCACGATGTGGCGCATTTTCTCTTCAATACGCTCATTAATGGAAGCGCTGAGCGCCCGCGCGTCCCCCTTGAGCACCGCATGGCCGGGCAACACATTGCGGGAACCGTCCGTGATAAATTCCGTAACGGACACCACCCCATTCAATCCCGGGTCCAGCTTGCGCGAGACAATGGTTTGCAGGGCTGACACCATCTGTGCCCCCACCGTGATAGCATCCACACCCTTGTGGGGCATGGCAGCATGGCCCCCCTGACCCTGAATGTGAATCTCAAACAGGGCTTCGCTGGCCATAATAGCGCCGGGCCGTGCACCCACATGGCCCACAGGGAGGCCGGGCATATTGTGCAATCCGTAAACCGCATCCACCGGAAACCGGTCGAACAGACCGTCGCCCATCATGGCCAGAGCGCCCTGCCCGTGTTCCTCCCCCGGTTGAAAAATGAACACCACGCGTCCGTCGAACTCGCCACTGTCCGCCAACACTTTCGCTGCGCCCAAAAGCATGGCCGTGTGCCCGTCATGGCCGCAGGCGTGCATGGCACCGGCCGTTTGAGAGCAATGGTCGAACCCATTCACCTCGGTCAGCGGCAACGCATCCATATCCGCACGCAACCCGATGGAGCGTGCGCCCTTTCCCTTCTGCAACATGCCCACCACGCCCGTGCCGCCAATTCCGGTGTGAACTTCCAGCCCAAATGATGTGAGCAATGCCGCCACCCGTGCGCTGGTGCGGTGTTCCGCAAAGCCCACTTCCGGATGGCGGTGAAAATCATGCCGCCAGTGGCGCATGGTTTCAAAAAGGGGGGCAGTTTTCATGGCAAATACGATAGTGGGATGAGACGCAGTCAAAACACCACGCCTGCACCGCAGGGACAAGCCAGCCCCGTGCCAGTTTCCCCTGCGTGTCATGATGGGAGCTTGAGAGCGAAACAAAAAAAGCCCGGCGGGAACCGGGCTCTTTCAAAATTCAAAATGGCCGGATGCTATGCCGTCCCGGCCCTCTCTATTACGCCGACTCGGCGAGGGGCATGTCCTCGGGTTCGCGCAGCACATAGCCACGGCCCCAGACGGTCTCGATGTAGTTCTTGCCACCGGTGGCGGAAGCCAGCTTTTTGCGCAGCTTGCAGATGAACACGTCGATGATTTTCAGTTCCGGCTCGTCCATGCCGCCATAGAGGTGGTTGAGGAACATTTCCTTGGTGAGCGTTGTACCCTTGCGCAGGGAGAGAAGCTCCAGCATCTGATATTCTTTGCCGGTCAAGTGGACGCGCTGGCCGTTCACTTCCACCGTTTTGGCGTCCAGATTAACCTTCAGATCGCCGGTTGTAATCACGGATTCCGCATGGCCCTTGGAGCGACGCACGATGGCCTGAATGCGGGCCACCAATTCATCTTTATGGAAGGGCTTGGTCATGTAGTCGTCGGCACCAAAGCCGAGGCCGCGCACCTTGTCTTCAATACCGGCGAGACCGGAGAGGATCAAAATGGGCGTCTTCACCTTGGACAGGCGCAGCGTGCGCAGCACTTCATAGCCGGACATATCAGGCAGGTTCAGGTCCAGCAGAATAATGTCGTAATCATAGAGCTTGCCGAGATCGACGCCCTCTTCGCCCAAATCCGTTGTGTAAACATTGAAGCTCTCGGACTTCAGCATCAGTTCAATCGACTGGGCGGTGGCGCTGTCGTCTTCTATCAGCAAAACTCGCATTTCATTCCCCTTGAAGGATCATCACATCCCACAGCCCACAACCCTGAAGTGCTAGGAGGCAGCGCGGCGGTGATTGCCGTTATAGTCACTCAAACTCAACGCTACTGCCAAATGGTTAACAAAGTATGATTCCGCCCCGCAAGGCTTTACCATAATTTTTGAGAACCTTTCCGTACCCCGTTGAATTTATTCAATCTTTTGTCTGGCCCGTAGAAAGGTGAATTAAGGCAATTGGTTAACAGACCTTAAATTCCCCTCCAAAGTCTCATTTTTCGCCACCTGATTTGCCCACCGCTCCCCAGAACGGCTTTCATCCCTGTGGCTCCATTAAGACCGGGACCGAACGGTTGGACTATTGCGCGGTCCGGTAAACAGCCCCTTAACGGGCAAGACTTTGTCAACAGGTGTGAACAGGCGTCTTTCCCTCTCGTTAGGGTTTGGCCCCTGCGGGCCGGGCTTTGCCCATCTGCCCCCATCCCGGGTGCGGCAATTCGCAACTTCCGCTTAAGAGAAGTTGAGAAAATGCAAAACTACCAAAGCCTTATGGGTTAGGCGGTAACGACAATAAAACATGCGGCGGGTGGGTAAATTTTTAAGAATTGAGACCTAGCTTTGAGGTTCCGGTGTGCGTTTTTCTGCCGGTGAGTATCGGAGTATGAGTAATGAAATCGCGTGAAAGCGTGTTGCGCCTGAAACGATTCCAGGTTCAGGAAAAAGCCCGTCAGGTGGCGCAGATCGATCAGATGATCGCCCAGTTCAAATCCATGGCCAGCGATCTGGATGGACAAATCGCCTATGAGGAGAAAAAGGCGGGCATCGACGATGTGAACCACTTCGCCTATCCCACCTTTGCTAAGGCAGCACGCCTGCGCCGGGAGAATCTGCAAACCTCCATTCAAGACCTGCAAGACCAGCACGCCGCCGCGCGGCTGGCGCTGGAGGATGTGCAGGAAGAATTGGCCAAGGCCGAAAAGCTGGAAGAGCGTGACGGCAAGACGGTGGAGTTGGACAAAAAATCCAACTACGAAGCCGCCGGGATGATTGGCTAAGGGTCTTTAGACCTCACTCTCACCGACAAACTCCCCCCCCATCCTCGGCAAATGCCGGGGATCCATGCCCACGGACGCGAGGCATGTTCTGTGGCGTGGAATGGATTGCCGGAATGGAAGTAAGGCACGCGACTTGCGAACCTCCGGCAATGAGGGGAGTGCGAAAGGGCTACTGCGCCTGTTCGCAATTGTCCATGCAGCTACGCCGCCTAAAACCGCTCGGCCCGCAGGACGGAGCAATCGCTCACCGTGACCACGCCCATATGGCGCTCCACCACCTGAAAAGCGGCCTTGAGCATTTCGTCCAGCCGCTCAGGGCGAATGACGCAGACCACCTGCACCATGCCCTGCCCCCGGCTGATTTGCCCTTCACGGCTCCAGCGGCCTGAACGCCCTGAACCACCCAGCACGGGCAGGATTGTGTAGCCCGTCACCCCGGCACCATCCAACGCTTCGGTCAGGCGGGTTTCCATAACCTGCTCAATGATGATCGCCACCCGTTTGGCCTGATGGATTTCCATATCACCCTCCGGTGGCAATGCGGGCCATGGCCAAATATAGCGGTATGCCCAAGACAAGATTGAACGGGAACGTCACCCCCAGCGATAGGGTGAGATAGATGGACGGGTTCGCCTCCGGCAGTGCCACGCGCATGGCCGCGGGTACGGCGATATAGCTGGCGGAGGCCGACAGCACCATCAGCAGCATGACGCCGCCCGTGGACAGGCCCAACAATAGCCCCGCCCCCAAACCGGCCAACGACCCGATCAGCGGCATGAGCAGTCCAAAAGCAACCGCTCCCAGCCCCAGCGACCCACGCCCCGATTGCATACCCCGACCGGCCAGCAGGCCCATATCCAACAGGAATAGGCAAAGCACACCCTTGAAAGGCGAAACAATAAAGCTCTCAATTTCCTTCAAACCCTCAGCGCCCGTGGCCCAGCCGATGGCAAACGAGCCCACCAACAGCACAATGGAACCGTTCAGCAGCACTTCGCGCCACAAATCTCCATCCATGCGCCCGCTGCCGCTCCCACGGGATGCAAGCCACAGGGCCGTCAAGATGGCGGGCGCTTCCATGGCGGCGGCCACGGCGACCATGTAGCCCTCTGCCACAATGCCCTGACTTTCCAACACAGACGTGCCCGCCACAAAAGTGACGATGGAAATGGAGCCGTAATGGCCCGCCACAGCGGCGGCGTTCAG
This sequence comes from Pseudomonadota bacterium, assembly GCA_038525315.1. Classification (GTDB taxonomy): domain Bacteria; phylum Pseudomonadota; class Alphaproteobacteria; order Rhizobiales; family Rhizobiaceae; genus Pseudahrensia. The sequence continues at coordinate 84,352 of JBCBHU010000007.1, read as the reverse complement.
CCGGTCCATTTTGGTGAGGGTTAGCAGAAGGCCAAAGGCAATGACGGGCAGAGCCGCCGAGAGGATCAGCCCGGCGATCAAAGACATGACCAGCGACGCATCCACCCCATGGTCGGCAATGCTCACCCCACCCTTAAAGCCGATGGCGAACAGCAAATAGATGGAGAGCGCCTTAGCCGCCGCCTCCGGCACGGAAAGATCGGATTTCGCCAGCGCCGCCGTAAGGCCCAAAATGAAAGACAAAACGATGGGCGAAAGCAGGTTCTGCCCCGCAAGGGCGAATAAGTCGGCCATCAACCGTGCTCCAAAAACCACCGCATATCACGCGTGGCAAATAAACGGCTCCCGCCCGTGAGCTACAGGGGCGAAAGCGCAGTGGCAAGGAGAAACGAAGCAAGTCCCAACAGTTTCACAGACTTACGAAGAGAGCTTGATCATCCCGGCAGGGCAAACGGCACCGGCCATGACACTCGCATCCCACTCTTCCCGCCACTCCCGTCATCCTCGGCGAGGGCCGGGGATCCATGCCTCAACATTCAAATAGTTCGGTCTGGCAGAATGGATTACCGGGCCAAGCCCGGTAAGGAGGAGTCAGTTCTGCGGCTTTCCTTCCACTAAAGACACACGAACCAGCGATAAGACTATACTGGATCAGACATCCGTATGCGTGCCACGGGGTGGATAGTCTTTTTCATTCACAAACTTGATCATGGCGAGCAGATCCGCAGCCTCAGGGCGTCCAAACGGCACCGTCTGCACCCAAGATGCAAACAGGGTGCCATCGGCCCGCACCAAAAACGTGCCGGGCTCGTTGAACACTTTGGTTTCCTCATGGCCCGTGGAAGTCTTCCCCCGCCCGGAGGAGATATGCAGGCCCCATGCTTTGGCCTGTTCCAGCGTCAGCGAATGGGCCATGGGCATATGGGCCAGTCCCCACTCGTCCTTCGCTTCTGAACCACGCTCCGGCGGGTCCATGGAAACGGCCAACACGGAAACACCTTGCTCCGTCAAACCCGGCAAAGCCTCTTCCAGCCCTTTCAGATTATCCCGGCATTTGGGGCAATGGAGACCACGGTAGAAATTGATCAATGTGAAGTTTTCACCCGCGTTTTCCGCAAGAGACCATGTGCTGCCATCGGTGAGAGCGGCATCGAGATAAGGGACAGGTTCGGCAGGTGTAAGGGGGGCGGGTTTATACATGGGGAACTTTCCTTGAGGTAAAATCGAGTTTTGAAAACTAAAATAAGATACCCACCGCGGGCACACCCCACCTCCCACCGAAGGGGAGGTCGAAACGGTTCTCCGTTTCGGGTGAGGGGCTGCATGGGAGTGCTACTCTCTAATCGCTACCCCCGCCCGGATCGCCTGCGGCTCTCCAACCTCCCCCTCGAGGGGGAGGTTGAAAGTGCCAGACTTAATGCGCCTCGATCTGAGCAGCCGGTTTCGCCAATTCCTTGGCCGCCGTCACCATGGCTTTCTGCACCTTTTCAAAGGCACGCACTTCAATCTGACGCACCCGCTCGCGGGAAATGTCGAACTCGCCCGACAGTTCTTCCAGCGTCAGCGGCTCCTCCGACAGGCGGCGGGACGTGAAGATGCGCTTTTCGCGGTCGTTCAGCACATCCATGGCGTCTGACAGCATTTCCCGGCGCACTTCCAACTCATCCTGTTTGATGAGGGTCTGCTCCTGGCTCTCGCTTTCGTCCACCAGCCAATCCTGCCACTGGCCGGATTCTCCTTCAGCCGCCTTAATGGGCGCGTTGAGAGACGCATCGCCGGAAAGGCGCTGGTTCATGGAGCGCACTTCTTCCTCGGAAACACCGAGCGTGGAGGCGATCTTCTCCACATTCTCCTGCTTCAGCTCACCCTCTTCCAGCGCCTTCAACTTGCCTTTCAGCTTGCGCAGGTTGAAGAACAGCCGCTTCTGGTTGGCCGTGGTGCCCATTTTAACGAGGCTCCATGAGCGCAGGACATATTCCTGAATGCTCGCCTTGATCCACCACATGGCATAGGTGGCCAGACGAAAGCCCTTGTCCGGGTCAAACTTCTTGACCGCCTGCATCAGGCCCACATTACCCTCGGAAATAACCTCACCGATGGGCAGACCATAGCCACGATAACCCATGGCAATCTTGGCCACGAGGCGCAGGTGAGACGTCACCAACTGGTGGGCCGCGTTCGTGTCATCATGCTCGGCAAAGCGCTTGCCCAGCATATATTCCTGATCCGGCTCCAGCATGGGGAACTTACGGATCTCATCCATATAACGCTGCAAACCATTGCCGCTGGCGGAAATCGTGGGAAGTGTGTTGGCCATAATATCATCCTCTCTCGAAAGAAGGTTGCCGGGCATTGTGGCAAAAAACCAACCCGTGGGCCTTCAGGCTTTTCGAAGGTGGTGCAGGCCAATGCCCAAACCACCCCTCACGTTCCATATAGGAAGGATTTCCGGCATTTCATCGTTTATTTGCGATGAACGATGAAAAATCGTTTAAGTAATTGAATTTAAGTTATTAAATTTTTCAACTTACGCCTTTGAACCCCACTTTTACCAAAAGAGGTGCCGCATAAGGTATGAGGACGCACCATAACCATGACAAATTTCAGGCCATCGCCTTTTTGATGAGAGTGAACAGCGCATTCGTGTATGGCTGTCGCGCAGACCCTTGCGCAATTTCCAGTGCAGCACGGTCAAAGGCGGCCGAGAGAACATTGGTCATAGCGTCCAAATCCGCATTTGTGAGATATGGCATCGCTCTGGCTAAACCGTTCTTCAATTCCTGACTCCCTTTTGAACGGGTCAGGGTAAGGGTTTCCTCGTGACCCATCACAGCCGCTGCATCCGCCAGCAGCAGTTTGGCGCGGCCCGGCACAGCCATGGCTTCAAAATAGGCATCCGTTCCAACACGCATCGCCTCTAAAGGGTCCTTAATGCCGTCAGTTGCCTGTTCTATGGTTTCAGCAATGGCCTGTGCTTCCTGTTCCGCCACATGTCGGAATAGATCCGTCTTATCCTCGAAATGATGGTAGAGCGCGCCCCGCGTTACGCCGGCCTGTCTCACCAATTCAGGTGTTCCGGTTTCAGCAAACCCTTTTTCAACAAACAGTGCACGGGCCGCATCCAGCAGCTGCCCCTTTGTTTTCGCTCTTCGTTCGGCCTGACTGCGGGCTTTGCCTGGCTTGATATCTGTGCGGGTCACAATCTGCATCCAATACAAAACATCTCTGTCGCATTGATACATACACCTTGCATGTTTCTCAATATCATGTTACATACACATTGTATTTATCTTTTCAAAGAGGACCTATCATGAAGATTTCCCAGTTTTATCCCCTGATCCAAACCAACGATGTGGAGGCTACCGCAGCGTTTTATCAGCACCAATTCGGCTTCAAGGCCTTGTTTGAAAGCGATTGGTATTACCACTTGCAAAGCAAGACGGATGAGGCGGTCAACATCACTGTTTTACAAGCCGACCACGAAACAATTCCCTTGGCTGCGCAAGGCGTCACTCAAGGGATGATCCTGAGTTTCGAAGTCGAGGACGTGGATGCGGAAAACGAGCGCCTCACCGCTGCGGGTGTGCCCGTTGTGCAACCCCTGCGCGACGAACCCCATGGCCAGCGCCATGTCATTTTCCAAGACCCCAACGGCATTCTGATCGATTTGATTATGCCGATTGCACCAAGTGCCGAATTCTTGGCTTCTTATGCGCAAGAGGCCTTAACCGCGTGAAGCAGAAGCCCCATCAAGGCAAGCCTTGGGCACTCTAATGCTCAGGGCCTGCCTCATGGGAGCGACTTGCCGCACTAAAACGGGCGTCTTCTCACCCCAACCCATTCAAAAACCGCTCCGCATTCTCCCTGTGCTTCGCCATTTTCTCTGCGTCCATCCGCTCAGCGGTTCGACACATCATGGCCCAGCGGGGGTTTTTGCCTAACGCCTCGCGGTGGTTGTCAATCCAGCGCCAGTAGAGACCGTCCCAAATATCGGCCCATTCGCCGTGCTTCCAATGGCTCATTTTCTTCACGTAGTTTGAGCCGGAAAAATAGGGTTTGGTGGTGATCAGCCCGCCATCGGCGTTCTGACTCATGGCGTAGACATTGGGCACCATCACCCAGTCGTAGGCGTCGATATACATTTCCATGAACCAGCGGTAGATGTCGTCCGGCTCAATTTCGCACAGGAACATAAACCCGCCGATCACCATGAGCCTCTCAATGTGGTGGTTATAGGCGGTAGCGTTGAGCCGTTTGATCGTGTCGTCGATGGGGTCAATGCCCGTGGTGCCATCATAAAAACTAGCCGGCAATTTGCGCGTATGGTTCCAGTGATTGCTGTTGCGCATGGTCACGTGGAGATCATCATAGGTGGCGCGCATAAATTCCCGCCAGCCGATGATCTGACGGATGAACCCCTCCACGGCGTTGAGCGGCACAGGGTTCTTCTCGCGAAAAGCCAGCGTTTCGTTCACCACCTGCCGGGGTGTGAGAAGGCCGATATTAAGCGCGGGCGTGAGCACTGAGTGCCAAAGCCAGCTCTCCCCCTCAACAATGGCGTCTTCATAATCGCCGAACAATTCAAACCGGTGGACAAGGAACTGCTCCAGCCAATTCTCGGCATCCTCATGGCTGGTGACAAAATGGATGGTGTCGAGTGAGCCGGGATTATCGGGCCAATTTTCCATCACATAGTCCCGCGCCTCGCGCTCGATATCATCCAACTGGCGCGGCGGGATGGCGGGAATGTCGCCCAGTTTCGCCTTCGGCACTTTTTTGCGGTTGTCCTCATCAAAACTCCACTGACCCCCTTTGGGTTCGTCGCCCTCCATGAGCACATCGAGCCGGGTGCGCTGGAATTTGTAGAAATCCCCCATGAACCAGCGCTTCTTACCGTCGCGGTATTCGCGGTTCAGTTGCGGTGTGTTGAGAAAGGCCGGGGTTTCAAAACACTCCAGGTCCAGCCCCGCCGCAGCGCAAGCCTTTTCCACCCGTTCGTTGAGCGTGTGGTCGTGCAGATCAGCAACGATGACCCGGTCGAAGCCCTCCCCGGCCATTTCGCTCACCAGCTTGGCCACCATTTTTGTGTCGGCGCGATAGTCCTCATAGCGCACTTTCCGCCCGGCGCTTTTCAAAACCCCGGCAAACCGCTTCATGCTGGCGCGGTGCAGCCACAGTTTCTGTTTGTGAAATTTGGCAGGGTAGAATGGGTCTCCAAAGAACAGAGGTTCTTCCACCAGAACGTGCAAGCCCGCCCCGGTTTCCAGCGCTTCGCTTTGGGCAAACAATTGGTGGGGGAAAATGAGATGAACGCTGCGCATGTTTCTTCGTGGTTTTGGAAAAGAGAGGTCTTTTCCTTGCCAGCGTCACCCGGCCGGGCAAACAGCGTTAGCGTCGCAGGGCCCTGCCCGCCTTGAAAAGCAATGGCTCCACCGCCATTGTCCCCTCAATCCCTCACCAAAGGAATCCGTTCCATGCCCGTCAACAACCGCATCGCCGACTTCCAGCCCGAAATCGCAGAGTGGCGCCAAACCATTCACCAACACCCGGGTCTGCTTTATGATGTGGAAGAGACCTCGGCTCTCGTGACGGAAAAGCTCAAGGAATTTGGTGTGGATGAGATCGTCGGCGAAATTGGCCGCACGGGAGTGGTGGGCGTCATCCATGGCAAAACAAACAAATCCGGCCGTGTCATCGGGATGCGGGCGGACATGGATGCGCTGCCCATCCAGGAAAAGAACGACGGCCCCTACAAATCCAAATATGACGGCAAAATGCACGCTTGCGGCCATGACGGGCACACGGCCATGCTCTTGGGGGCCGCGAAATATCTGGCTGAAACCCGCAATTTTGACGGTAAGGCCGTGGTCATCTTCCAGCCCGCCGAAGAGGGGGGCGCGGGCGGCAAGGCCATGTGCGACGATGGCATGATGGAGAAATTCGGCATCGACGAAGTCTACGGCCTGCACAACATGCCCGGCCTCCCCGTAGGCGAGTTCGCCATCCGCACCGGCGGCATCATGGCAGGCACGGACGAATTCACCGTCACCATCAATGGCTTGGGCGCCCACGCCGCCATGCCCCATATGGGCAATGACCCCATCATGGTGGCTACGCAAATGGTGCAGGCCCTGCAAACCATCGTGTCGCGCAATGTGGACCCGCTATCCTCCGGCGTGGTCACCGTCACCGCCATTCATGCGGGCAAGGCCTATAACGTCATCCCCCAGGAGGCGAAATTTTGGGGCACGGTGCGCACGCTGGACGGAGAAGTGCGCCAGCAAATCCTCAAGCGCATGCGCGAGGTGGTGGACGGTATCGCCGCCGCGTATGGCGCGCAGGTGGAATTCCACCACAAGGAAGGCTACCCCGTTACGTTCAACCACGCCGACCAAACCGCCTTCGCCGCCGAAGTGGCCAAGGAAGTGGTGGGCGAAGACCGGGTCAAAACCGACCAACTGCCCGTCATGGGCGGTGAAGATTTCTCCTACATGCTCGAAGAACGCCCCGGCGCGTTCATCTTCATGGGCAATGGCGACACCGCCGGCCTCCACCATGAGGAATATGACTTCAATGACGAGGCCATTCCGGTGGGCTCCAGCTACTGGGCCAAAATCGTCGAACGGGCCATGCCTGCTGGTTAGTCAGGTAGTCGCAACGCACTCCCCACCTCCCCCTGGAGGGGAGGTCGAACGCTACGCAGTAGCGTTCGGGTGGGGGGCGGTCTCAACGCCGGGCTCAGAACGGGAGGACAAATCTCCCCCCACCCGAAACTGCAAGCAGTTTCGACCTCCCCTCCAGGGGGAGGTTTAGCCCATTTTTATTTCAGGACTAAGCCGCCCGGCGCTGCCGTGCCTGCGGAATAACTTCTGCTACGCTGTCCTTAGCAATGAAGCGCTTTCCGGTTCCGTCATCGAAGGAAAAGAAACGGGCTTCACTATTGAGCGTGCGCTCCACTTCACCGCCGATGGAAAGGAGCATGTCGCCCGGGCGGCGGTTGCCGTCCATCATCACCAGTTCAACGGGCATGCGCAGAATGTTGTTATCGTCCATGGGGTCTCTCCACCAAATGCAAATGTGGCAGAAACCTACGCCGGCCCTGCTTAAACCTTCGCCAGCAAAATAGGTTTATTCTTCCACAACGGCGAAACTGGCCACCAGCTGCCCAGCCCCGTTATGGCGCTGCATGGCGATGCTACCATCGGTTTTGCGCAGGGTGATAAACACGCCCGCCCCATCCGGAACGGCGGATACAATTTCTGCGCCCTTAGGAATGCCCACATAGGCCGGGCGCACCCCGCCCACGGGCACGGCTTTGTCCGCCACCGGGGCCGATGGTTGGGCCCCTTGCCCCGCTTCATCGGCGCTAGTGACCTTGTAGACAATCACCGCCAGCACGGCCATAAGCCCCAGCATCATGATGCCACCTGACACCATCAACAACCGCACCATCTTCACGCGGATGGCTTCCACCGCCGGGTCCAGGGGCTCTTCTTCTTCGCGCCCGGAAGTCATTTTATCGGCCATGGGTTTCGCCCCCGTTTTGCACTTGCGGGGGGTGTAGCGCTCCCATGGGTGAAGACGCAACAGACGGGACTATGGAAGTTCTGGAAGTCCCCCACGCCTGGGCGGGCAAACGGGTGGACCTGTTCATTTCCGCCAATGCCCATGACGATATTTCCCGCGCCCGCGTGCAGGCCCTGGTGCGCAAGGGGCTGGTGACGGTGAACGGCACAGCCCCAAAGGGGACCAGCAGCAAAATTGCGGCGGGCGATGTGGTGCGCTTCGTCATGCCCCCAGCGGAAGACCCCGTGCCCCAGCCGGAGGATATTGCGCTGGATATCATCCACGAGGATAACGATCTCATCATCATCAACAAGCCCGCCGGCATGGTGGTCCACCCCGCCCCCGGCAATTGGTCCGGCACACTGGTCAACGCCCTGCTGCACCATTGCAAGGGCCAGCTTTCCGGCATTAACGGCGTGCGCCGCCCCGGCATTGTACACCGGCTGGACAAGGACACATCCGGCGTCATGGTGGCCGCCAAAAACTACCGCACCCATGTGGACCTGCAAGAGCAGTTCGCCGACCACGGCCGCACCGGCCCCTTGCAGCGCGCCTATTGGGCCGTGGTCTGGGGCGCACCGCCGCGCATGAGGGGCACGATTGAGACCCATTTGGGCCGCCACCCCACCAAACGCCTGCAACAGGCTGTTGTGGGCGAAGACGCGCCGGACGCCCGCCAAGCCATCACTCACTACACCGTGCTGGAGCGTTTCGCCGATCCTGCCAATCCCGGTGGAGAGCCACTGGCAAGCCTCGTGGAATGCCGCCTGGAAACCGGCCGAACCCACCAGATCCGGGTCCACATGACCCACCTGGGCTGCCCCCTATTGGGCGACAATGAATACGGCAAAGAGTTTGCCACAAGGGTGGCAAAACTGCCGGACGCAGCGCAACAGGCCATGGAAAACCTGCGCGGCCAAGCCCTCCACGCCCGAACCCTGGGTTTCCGCCACCCGGGCACGGGCGAGACGGTGGTTTTTGAGGGGGAGGTTTGCGACGCGTTCGGCACTTTGCTGCATGCCGTAAAACCGTGACCAAGCCCATTAGCCGAACACTTTGAGGCAGAAACACCGCTATCCCCGCCAACGGATCATGCCGGGCGGAGGAGGAATGGAAATGGGAACCGGTGGGGCATGGGCCTTCGCCAGTCAATTAAAAGTTCAGACGGAGACCAATGCCCCACCGCGGTGCCTGCGCCTGCCCTTTACTCAAAAAGACCTGTGCCGCCGCAGGTTTCTCACTTCGTTCATGCTCACGCTGCCGACCTAAAGCAAATCATGTTCATTTAGAAACAGGACTTATCGAAAATCGCGTTCGAAAACAGCACTTTGCTGTTTGAGAGGCAGCGAATTTCGATTCCCTCTGAACGTGATATGCTCCAAAAACTGCGCAAGCCCAAAACAAAGGGCGGACGGTTTCTTTCCAAGCGGTCATCCAAACCCGGGATGTTCCGTCCCGGCGTTATGACACTAAGCGGCGCTCCGGGCGGGGCCAACCTGCACCGCTTTTGACCGGAAACCGGTAACCCAATGACGAATAAGCTGGTTGATCAAACCCGCCGTTCCCCCAAGGGCACGCCCCTTTATCGGCCGAATACTGACTGGGGGGATTACTTTTTTAGCGCGAGAACCGAGGAACCAAACCGCGCCCACTTGAAAGACGCTAGAGCCCGGCAATCAAATCCCCAATCCAAAAGGCCACTTGTTGTAGGAACAGGCCAAACGGTTCCAGCGTGACCGAAAACAAGGCCTACAGCCCGTCAAAGTTGCTTAAAGATATGAAAGTCGATAGCTATGAACCGGGGCGTCAACGATATGTTTTTTGCATCATTGCAGGAGCGCACCCATGACGACGCAACTTGTTTCCAAAAATACAGACAGCACACAAAGCGACGGCCTCTCCGACGCTCCAGCCGTATCCGGTGACGGTCAGCACATTGTCTTTTCCAGCTACGCCACCACGCTTGTAGCGGGCAGCATCGAAAAGTCCCAAATCTATTTGCACGATGCCGCCACCGGCGTAACCACACTAGTGTCCAAGAGCGATACTGACAGCCCTGGCAATCGGGACAGCATATTAGCAGATATTTCGGCCAACGGCCGCTTTGTGGTCTATCAAACCCAAGCCAATAATCTGTTAGCTGACGACGCTAGCATAGACAGGGACGTTCTGCTCTACGATGCACTGACCGACCAGACAACACTTATCTCCCAACACTCCGACGGGACAAAAGGCAATGCTGGCAGCTCCAATGCCGACATTTCCGGCGACGGCCAATATGTCGTTTTTTCCAGTTCCGCGACCAATCTGGTCAACGGTGATCTGAACGGCTTTGGCGATGTCTTCCTGCGCGACACGGTAAACGGCACCACCACGCTCGTTTCGCAACACACCGATGGCACACAGGCTAACGCCAGCAGCTTTGGCACACAGATTTCAGCCGATGGTCGCTACATCGTTTATCAAAGCACCGCTTCAAACCTGGTGGATGGTGATACCAATGCTCAAATGGATGTGTTTCTGTACGACACACAAACCAGCACAACCACACTAGTCTCCAAAAGCTCCGATGGGACACAAGGCAATGGTGTAAGCCGGGATGCCGTTATCTCCGATGACGGGCAGTTCATCGTTTACGAAAGCGTAGCGACCAATCTGGTGAGCGACGATACGAACGGGGCGCGCGATCTGTTTCGCTACGATATCAATACAGGAACCACATCCCGCGTGGTTCAACAGCCCGATGGGACGACGTTTGAATTTATTGCGCCCAACGCCCCCTCCCTTTCAGGTGACGGTCGCTTTGTAACATTCGAGAGCGATGCTTACGATGCGGTTTCCGATGCGTATACGTTTCAACAGGTGTTCGTGTATGACTTTCAAACGGGAAACACATCGCTCGTATCCCAATCTGCGGGCGGAGGGGAAAACACAGCCTCCAGCAATTCTCCTGCCATCTCCTCGGATGGCGAATCCGTGGTCTACTACAGCAATATCAGTGATCTTGTGGCGGGGGATACAAACAGCAGAGGCGATATTTTTATAACCGACAACCCGCTATTCGACACATCATCATCAGGGGGAGGTACAGGTGGCGGGAACGGTGGTTGGACTTTCGGCTGGAATGTCGGTTGGTATTACGGTTGGGGTTCTGGCTGGTATTACGGCTGGAATGCGGGCTGGTATTACGGCTGGGGCCAGGGTTGGCAGGTCAGCTGGTACTATGGCTGGTCTAACACCGGCTCCGGATGGGCACTGGGCTGGGCCTACGGCTGGAACGTGGGCTGGAGCCTAAGCTGGCATTATGGCTGGAACCTCGGCTGGGCCAACGGCTGGCATGTAGGGTGGCACTATGGCTGGAACGCGGGTTGGTATCTGGCGTAGTGCGATTTCTGAAGCTGCTTGAGGCAATTATCTCTCCTCGGATCAGCGGTGAAATGAGTTAATGGAGCGAAGTTAAAGCGTCTACACTCACCCCAACCGCTCCACCAGCCCAAAGGCTTCCATCGGCGCTCTTCACAAAAGCCCGGCTAACGCCAATGCGCTCATCAAGCAACGATTTCATTTGGTTGTTTGACTTTCTTGCGTCTACACTTCTCCCCGGGGGCTGCTTGACAGCTAAAGGGGGAACGGTCTTATGACGACGCTTGTTTCCAAACATACCGACGGCACGCAGGGCGATGATCTGAGCACATCGCCTGTGGTGTCAGCCGATGGCGAGCATATTGTCTTCACAAGCCGGGCGGAAAATCTGGTGGATGGCGATTTCAATAACGCGGCCGATGTCTTTATGCACGACACGGCCACCGGCATCACCAAACTGATTTCCCGCCATACCGACGGCACGCAGGCCGACAGTGACAGTTTCGGGGCCACGGTTTCCGCGGGCGGGCGCTTTGTGGCCTATCACAGCGCGTCAGCCAATCTTGTGGATGGGGATGTCAACCTGACCTTTGACATTTTCCTGTTCGACAATGCTACCAACACCACGACCCTGATCTCCACCGCCGCCGATGGCACGGCGGCCAATCAGGCCAGTTTCAACCCGGTCATCTCCGCCGACGGGCGCTTTATCGTTTACGAAAGTCTGGCTTCCAACATCGTCGTGGGCGACGTGGTGGGGACAGCCGATCTTTTCCTTTATGATGCGCTCACGGGCACCACGACGCTGATTTCCAAAAACAGCGATGGCATCTTCGGCAATGGCACCAGCAAGGGCCAGTCCATTTCCGCCGATGGGCGCTACATTACCTATGACAGCGCGGCCACCAATCTGGTGACTGATGACACCAACAACGCCAATGATGTCTTCCTGTTCGACCGGGTGACCGGCACCACGACGCTCGTGTCCAAGGGACCGGACGGTGCGGTGGGAACCGGCCCCAGTGATAACGCGTCCATCTCTGCCAATGGCAAGTTCATCGCCTATGAAAGCAGTTCCACCAATCTGGTGGGCAGTGACACCAACAACGCCATCAACGACGTGTTCGTCTATGACGTGGAAAACGACACCACCACCGTGGTCTCCAAAAGCACTGCCGGCACACAGGGCAATTTCAACAGTTTCAAACCCAGCATCTCTGCCAATGGCCAATATGTGGCCTTTGAAAGCGAAGCCACCAATCTGGTTTCAGGCGACACCAACGTGGTGCGCGATATATTTGTTCACAATCGGGAAAACGGCGAGACCGAAATGGTTTCCGTGCCCTCCGGCTCTTCCGCCTTGGCAAATGATGTCAGCCTGTTGGCCTCCATCTCCGGAGACGGACGCGTCGTGGCCTATGCCAGTGATGCCACCAATCTCATCAACATGGACAGCAATGCCCAAAGCGATGTGTTTGCCGCCACCACCCCCAATTGGACCTCTTCGTCAAGCTGGGCCTATGGCTGGAATACGGGATGGTATGTTGGCTGGGGTGTGGGTTGGTATACGGGTTGGGAAATCGGTTGGTATTACGGCTGGGGCGTCGGCTGGCACGTGGGGTGGTACTATGGATGGTATTACGGCTGGTATCTGGGTGCGTCGGGCTGGACCGTGGGATGGTCCGTGGGCTGGGCCAACGGATGGACCGTTGGATGGAATGTGGGCTGGCACAATGGCTGGCATGTGGGCTGGCTCTTTGGCTGGAACAACGGCTGGCACTTCGGGGATAACGTCGGATGGGATCTGGCCAGCTAAGGCAATTCAACCGCATGGAGATGGGGAGGGGGAAACGGGTCAGGCCAAAAAAAGCAGCTTGCGGTTTAATGAGCGGCATCGTCAGCTTAGGTCGGACCCTGGAACCGCGCACGCCCGCCCCAAAACGAGGCAGCGTCCCGATGGGCATTAATGGTGCCCCCTCCCGCCACAGGCGGATTTGATCAACCTCTCGGTGTCATTGATCCACCGCCCGAAAACGTGGAAAAGCCCGGCCGGGCAAGCTGGAGAATGACGGGAGGGGCCGGGCGCGGCCATAGCCGACACGCTGTATAATGCCGTTTTTCTCTTACGGCGTGGGCATGACGAACTGTGGAGCGGGCTCAATCTCCTGCACCGTATGGCTTTCAAAACCAGTGCCTTTCATGGTCATTTCCAGCCGCGCGACGGTGCCCGATTGCGCTTCCAGCCAGAACTTTTCGTGCAGATCGCCCTTGAAACTTCCCAGCATCTTCGAGGAGGCTTCCACCGTTTTGTAAGGCTTGCCGTCCACAGCCGCTTGCCCACAAACCGCACCCTCCACAGTGGCCGCCCGCTCCTCCAAGGCCTTGGCATTGGCGGCGGACTGGTCCCCCATATCGCGCACTTTGGTCCACGACCGACCCTTGTCATTGGACGTGTAGAGCACGTTTTCGCGACCCATGGACCACGGGGTATTGGCCGGTTCCACCATCTCGGTGAGCCAGTTCCCCTTCCCGTCCTGATAGCTCCAATTCACCGTCTTAGGCCCGTTCTTGATCTGCTGCGTGATCAAAATTTTGACGGGCTCCTCAGCAGAACGGTCCTTCAAAAGGGCAACAAAACGCTCCTTGCAGGTCTCGGCGAGAGCGGGTGTGAGGCCCACAAAAAACATCGCAGTGGCAAGTAAAGCAAATTTCATGTCTTCCTTCCCAACCGGCACGAATGCGCAGCCTTGAGCACCCAATGCTCAAGGCTGACAACAGCGGCGTCAATTCTGATCGAGCAGGATAGCACAGTCCAGCCAATCTATCCTTGGCAATTTGCAACTCGACAGGATCTGTAAAGCTACTCAACCATCCATCGAACCAAGGCGTTCAACGCATAAACCAAGAAGACAAAAACCAATCCATCGCACACGATTTAATTGCACTAAGGGTCACAGCGTACATTTTTTAGGTTTTGCCTTAAGAGGCAATACGAAATACAACAGAATGAAAGACGCGGCCTATGGCCAGTAAGTTCTTGCGTCAAACCGGTCAAGGCGTCCCATATTGACAAACATTCTCATACCCAACACCGTCGACGGTTATGGCGCAAATAAAAATGCGTCAATTTCCCAAGACGGTCGTTTCATCGTCTACACAAGCCAAAAAATCTCGGAATTACCCCCACACGAGTTTTACCCAATTGGCCGCAGCGAGGTTGTCCTTTTCGATACTGTTACTCAAACCACCACAGTGGTTTCGGAAAACATGGCCGGCATAATTTTGGGTGGATATGATGACCGCGCCGTCATCTCCGACAATGGGGAGTATATTGCTTACATCGGCAGCCTTGACCCGCAAGACTATCACCTGGGCAGTTTCTACAAGGCTGTTTTTCTATATGATATAGCGAATGGTACGAGTGAAATTATCTCAAACACTCCACTGAGCGGCGTGAGCAACAGTCTTGGAAGTCTATCCATTTCAAGTGATGGCCAACGAATATCCTATCAAAGCAGTTTTGATGAAACGGGATCCGGACATCAAGGTAGCATAGCCTATGTATATGACCAACAGACAGACGAGATAACGGCCACCGCGATACGACCGGATGGCAATCCATCAACCTTCAGCAGCACACAACCGCAAATTTCGGGAGACGGAAACGTTGTCCTCTACACCAGCCGTGACCCCGATTTGTCTAACAATGTTGACTTATCGCTGAAGCAGGTCTTCGGCAGCTATATCGATACCGACACAAATTTCGTAATAACAACCGAGATTGCCCCTACAGACTACTACACAAATATCTCACATACCAAAATATCGGCCAATGGCGCTCATATTGCGATCAGCGCAACGACGGCAGTATTTAGCTTTCCATTTAATTATTACGCGCAGATTTACGTTCACAATACGAAATCGGACGAAATCAAATCGATTATGCCCGATGTTTCCCTGAGCAGTTTGGAACTAAGCAACTCAGACCTGGGAATATCGCACGATATATCCGCAAATGGTGCTTTCGTTGTCTACGATTCTTCACGCCACGACATCGTCTTAGGGGATACCAACGACTTCAAGGACATATTTGTCCACAATGTAATCACGGGCCAAACGGCCCGGGTTTCTGTGTCTGACAATGGAACACAAGCCAATGGTGCCAGTTACGATCCCACCATTTCAGCAGATGGCCAGTACATAACCTTCCACACGGAGGCCGACAATCTGGTGGAAGGAGATGACAACGGCTACTCTGACATTGTTCGCGTCGATAACCCTCTCTTCGGCACTTCCGCATGGCAATTTGGCTGGATGCTGGGGTGGAATTACCAATGGGGTATAGGCTGGGGCAGCAGTTGGCATGTGGGTTGGTTTACCGGATGGAATGTCGGCTGGCACAGCGGTTGGCATGTTGGATGGTTTTTAGAGGCTCCGGGGTGGTACTTTGGCTGGAGTTATAGCTGGTTCCTAAACGCGGGCGGGACCTGGGAGTTTGTGTGGTCTTTCGGATGGTATTTCAATGAAACAGGTTGGTTCTACGGCTGGAATGCTGGGTGGCACGTGGGCTGGAACTTTGGCTGGGTTTACGGATGGAATTACGGCTGGAATATGGGTTGGAATACGGGCTGGTACATCGCTTGGCACCTGGGATGGTCAATATAGGGGGCAAGTAAGCTACCCCACCCCCAACCTCTCCACCAGTGCCTTCGGATAGCGCCTTGGTTTGCCTTCGGGTGTCACCAGCACAACCGTCACCAGTGCCTCCAGCAACACTTCTTCGCCCCGCGTGATTTGTTGGCGAAAACTCAATCGCAGACCTTTCAATGTGCCGCGCCAGGTTTTCACTTCTAGCACATCGTCGATGCGGGCGGCGGCGCGGAAGTCCAGTTCCATGCGGTAGACGGCGAAGGCCAAGGGTTCGCCGAATTGGCCTGCGGAGAGTTCGTGGTGGTGAACGCCCAACAGGCGCACATAGTCAGAGCGGCCATGTTCGAGAAAATCCAGATAGCGGCCGTGATACACCACGCCGGAGAAATCCGTGTGTTCGAAGTAGACCCGCTCCGTGCGGGTGTGGAAACCGTCTCCAAGGTTGCCCGCATCCGCCTCAACCATCCCCATCACCCTCTTCAAACAGACTTGCTTGCCGCGTTTCCAGCGCGGCGGGGGCGGCGAGGCCCATATGGTCGAAGGCGCGGGGTGTCATGATGCGGCCCCGGGGGGTGCGCTGGATGAAACCCTGCTGAATGAGATAGGGTTCGATAATGTCTTCAATGGCATCACGGGGCTCCGACAGGGAGGCCGCTATGGTCTCAATCCCCACCGGCCCACCGCCAAAATTCTCGCCAATGACGGTCAGATAGCGCCGGTCCAACTCGTCCAGCCCGATAAGGTCTACGCCCAATTGATTAAGCGCTTTGTCGGCGATGGTGCGGGTGATGGTGTCAGATCCCGCCACAATGGCAAAATCGCGCACGCGGCGCAGCAGGCGGCCCGCGATGCGCGGCGTGCCCCGGGCGCGGCGGGCAATCTCCATGGCCCCATCATCGGCCATGCCAATGCCCATAATGCCCGCCCCGCGCACCACAATTTTTTCCAACTCCGCCACGGTGTAGAACTGCAGGCGAATGGGAATGCCAAAACGGTCCCGCAAAGGCGTGGTGAGCAGACCCAACCGCGTGGTGGCGGCCACTAGGGTAAACTTCGCCAGATCAATTTTGACGGACCGCGCGGCGGGGCCTTCGCCGATGATGAGGTCCAGCTGATAGTCCTCCATGGCGGGGTAGAGAATTTCCTCCACTGCCGGGTTCAGCCGGTGGATTTCGTCGATGAAGAGCACGTCCCGCTCTTCCAGATTGGTAAGCAGTGCCGCCAAATCCCCCGCCTTGGCGATGACCGGGCCGGAGGTGGAGCGGAAATTGACCCCCAATTCCTTGGCCATAATCTGCGCCAGTGTCGTCTTGCCCAAACCGGGCGGCCCGACGAACAACACATGGTCCAGCGCCTCGCCCCGCTGTTTTGCGGCCTCGATGAAGACGGACAAATTGGCCCTCGCCTGTTCCTGCCCGGTGAAGTCGGACAGCCGTTCGGGGCGGATTTGCGCGTCCACGTCTTCCGCGCGGCGCTCCCCGTCGATCAGCCTGTCATCACTCATTTGGACAATTCTTTCAGACCCAGCCTAATGAGCGTGGCGCTGGGCGCATCTTCACCGGCATCGGCCAGCACCGCCGCAACGGCGACACTGGCCTGTTGGGCGGAATAGCCCAGATTGGTCAGCGCGGAGACCGCATCCTGCACGGCGCTACCCGCCACGCCAGCTCCAATCTCCTGTTGCAACCCAATCGTGCCCACCGCTTCGCCGGAAAGAGCAGGGGCCTTGTCCTTCAACTCCGCCACGATGCGTTGCGCCACTTTCGGCCCCACGCCCGGGGCGCGGGAGACGGCGGCTTTGTCTTGCAGGGCGATGGCGGAAGCCAGCTCCCCCGGCGTCAAAGTGCCCAAAATGGCCAGCGCCACTTTGGCCCCCACACCCTGCACATTTTGCAGCAAGCGAAACCAATTGCGCTCCAGATCGGCGGTGAAACCGTAAAGTTTGATCTCCGTCTCCCGCACATGGGTTTCGATGGAAAGGGCCACCGCCTCCCCCACGCCAGGAAGGCTGGTGAGCGTGCGGTTGGAGCAGTGGACCTGATAGCCCACCCCCTGCACGTCGAGGATCACCCAGTCTTCCCCGCTGGAATCCACCACGCCTTTCAATTTACCGATCATGGGCGTGGTTCCAGAAAATCAACGACAGGGGTGGGATAAGAACACAAGCGGAACGGGTCAAGCGCGGACTGCGGCGGCCAAACGCGCCCCGGCCCCGCCCCGGTGGTGGGCATGGCAGATGGCCACGGCCAGCGCATCGGCGGCATCGTCCGTATCGTAAACGGCCTTGGGCAGCAGCATATTGACCATCAACTTAATCTGCTCCTTAGCCCCATGGCCCACGCCAATCACGGCTTTCTTCACTGCATTGGGGGCATATTCCGCCACGGGCAAACCAGCCTGTGCGGGCACCAGAAGGGCAATGCCCCGAGCCTGCCCCAATTTGAGCGTCGCCGTCGCGTCTTTGTTGACAAAGGTGTGTTCCACCGCCGCCTCATGGGGCCGATACTCGTGCACAACGGCGGTCAGCCCCTCATGGAGCTGCACCAGCCGACTGGCTAAATCAGCCTTGGCGTTGGATTTCACCGTGCCCGCCGCCACAAAGCGCAGGCTCGTGCCCTGGCTTTCAATCACACCCCAGCCTGTGAAACGCAGGCCGGGATCAATGCCGATCAAACGGACAGGCTCTTGCATGGGCACAGTTTCCAAATCAGGGTTATGACCACTGCATAGAGGAAAACGGGGGACGGTGAAATGGACGCCATCAATTGGAGCGCCGGGGCAGCGTGGATGGGTGGCACCATCATGCCCATCCATCAGGCCGCCATCCCCGTCACCGATTGGGGCCTCACCCATTCGGACATCACCTATGATGTGGTCCATGTGTGGGACGGGCGTTTTTTCCGCATGGATGATTATCTCGACCGTTTCGCCGCCAGCATGGAGGCCTGCCGCCTATCGGTGCCCCAAAGCAAAGAAGACATGCGCCGCATCGTCCATGAGATCGTCGCCCGCAGCGGGTTGGAGCGTTCCTATGTTTCCCTTGTGGCCAGCCGGGGCCAGCCCAGCATTCCCGGCTCCCGCGACCCGCGCCTGTGCGAAAACCACTTCTATGCCTGGTGTGTGCCCTTTGTATGGGTGTTCTTGGAAGAGGTCATTGAGCGCGGGGCGCATATCCAGATTGCCAAAAATGTGGAGCGCATCTCACCCCATGCCGTGAACCCCCGCGCCAAAAACTACCACTGGGGAGATTTCACCCAGGGCCTGTTCGAGGCCAAGGAAGCGGGGTTCGACACCACGCTGCTCTTGGATGCAAATGGCAATATCACCGAAGGGCCGGGCTATAATATCTTTGCCGTGAAAGATGATCGCATCCTCACGCCCCGCCACGGGGTGCTGGAGGGCATTACCCGCAAAGTGGCCATGGAAATTGCTGCCCATCACGGTCTTTGCGTAGAGGTAACCGATGTCCCGCTGGAAACTCTCATGGAAGCCGACGAGGTGTTCGCCACCACCACCGGCGGCGGGCCGGTGGCCGTCACCCGCGTCGATGGGCGCATCTTTTCCAATGACAGCGCCGGGCCGATCACGCGGCAAATCCGCGAGACCTATTGGCGCTGGCACGAAGACCCGGCCATGAGCGAGCCGGTGGCGCCCCTTACGCGGCGTTGATTTGCGCCATGACTGCATCGTCAATTTCAAAGTTGGAATAGACGTTTTGCACGTCATCATCATCTTCCAGCGCGTCGATGAGTTTCATAAGCGTGGGCGCTTTTTCCGCATCCACCGGCACCAGATTTTGCGGCTTCCAGGAAGGGTTCACACTTTCCGGCTCCCCCAGCTGGGCCTCCAGCGTGGAAGCCACTTCGCCTAAATCCTCAAAGGCTGTGGTTATGGTGTGGCCCTCGCCCTCTTCGCCCAGATCGGAGGCCACATCGTCGGCCCCCGCCTCAATGGCAGCTTCCATCACCGTGTCTTCATCGCCCACAGAGGCGGGATATTTGATCTCCCCCACCCGGTCGAACATGAAACCCACGGACCCCGTCTCGCCCAATTGCCCGCCATTTTTGGTGAAGCAGGCCCGCACATTGCTGGCCGTGCGGTTGCGGTTATCGGAAAGGCACTCAACGATTACCGCCACCCCGCCGGGACCGTATCCCTCGTAGCGGATCTCAAAATAATCATCGCTTTCGCCCGCAGAACCCTTGTCCACGGCCCGCTGGATGTTGTCCTTGGGCATGGACTGGCCCTTGGCGTTTTGTATGGCCAGCCGCAGGCGGGGGTTCCCATCCGGGTCCGGCCCGCCCAGCTTGGACGCCACTGTGATTTCCTTAGACAATTTGGCAAACATCTTGGAGCGCACGGCATCCTGCCGCCCCTTGCGGTGCATGATGTTTTTGAATTTGGAATGGCCGGCCATGGGCGCCTCTCACGTCGCTTGCACAATTGGGGCGCTTATAGAAAAGCGCTTCCACAGGGGCAAGCTGGCAGATGCAGCCTAAACAGGTTGGGTGATCTGCTGCGGCACCAGCGGCGTTTCCAGCGATGGCGCTTCAATGGCTTCATCACGATACCGCTCGGCAATGGCCTTAAAACGCCCTTCACATTCCAAAAACGCATCCACAATGGCGGGATCAAACTGGGTTCCCCGGCCGTCTTTGATAATGGCCACCGCTTGATCGTGCCCCATGGCAGGTTTGTAAACCCGCCGGGACCGCAGGGCATCATACACATCCGCCACCGCCATCAGGCGGCCCGATAGCGGAATATCCTCACCTTGGGTGCCGTGAGGATAGCCCTTACCGTCCCAGCGCTCGTGATGGCTGATGACGATCTCACAGGCCATGTTGACCAGGCGGGAATCCTCCAACTGCTTTGCCGTATCTTCCAGCGCCGCCGCCCCAATGCTGGTGTGGGTCTTCATGACATCAAATTCCCCCTCGGTCAGCTTACCTCGCTTTTGCAAAATAGCGTCCGGAATGCCCACTTTGCCAATGTCGTGGAGGGGCGCGGCTTGGAACAGCAGGTCCACACAGTGTTTCGTAATGCGGTCCCGATGGCTCGGCTTCTGGCGCAAGGTCCGCGCCAACTCGGCAATATAGTGTTGGGTTCGGCGCAGGTGCATGCCCGTTTCATTGTCCCGCTTGGCTGCCAGCGACACGAGGCTGACCAAAAACGCATTTTGCGTTTTGGTGAGGGTGTCGATGGAGGTTTCCAACTGTTCAATCATGTGATTGGTCAGCCGCGCCACCTCGCCAAATTCGTCCCGCGAGGTCACCGGCGCACGGTTTTGCAGGTCTCCGCCAGACACAGCCTTCAGCGTGTTATGCTCGCTCTCCAGCGACAATTTGAGATTGCGGGAATATTGGTGGATGGCATTGACCGTATAGCCCGCCAGAACCGCTACCACGAAGGTAATCTCCGCCAACACCAGCAAGAGCAGCGTATCACTCATGCCCTTGCGGCCCATGTGGATAAGATCCTTATACACAACCAACAGGCACACCGTGGCCAAGATCACCAGATTGGCGATGGAAAAGAGGGTGAATTTCTGCGTCACCGGCATGGAGCGCCCATCCCGGGGAAACGCCACCTCGCCTGCAATAATGCGCCGGGCCATGGCGTGTTCACGGCGCAGGGAAAGATCGAGGCTGATATAATAGCCCAGCGCCACAAAGCAGGTGCTGACCTTAAGCACGTTTTCCGTGGGCACGCGGAAATAGAACCAGTTGAAGGCGGAAACCACCACGCCCGCCACAATGAACAGGCCGAAATCCATCCAGAACCCCCAGCGCAGCTGGGCATCGGTGGCAAGCCTTTCCATGCGGGCCAAAACAAAGCGACGGACAAAAAACAACGTCCCCAACGCTAACGCGCAGGGCGCCAGCACGGCCCAGAAGTCTTTGCTATTGAGAATTGGGCAAATGTGCTGGCCATAGAGCGTGTAGATCACGCAAAACAGCGCCCCGTGGACGCCATAAACCCGCTCATCACCCTTCAGTAAAAGCCCCCGCATGGCCCTGCCTTTCCTGCTTTGGCGAGAGCTTATCGAAACCACCTTAAAAATGTGTTGGGCGTTTATTTATCCGCACTATCCAGCTTGTACGGCCCTGTGGGGAAATAAAAGCGGTGGCGTTGCGCAAGGCTTTACACCCCCGTTATTGTCTTTGTGGCTGATTCACTTTCAATTTCGAGCACCCATGTCCCTCCCCCAACGGGCTGATCCCGTGCCCTATGTGCACGCCAACGTTCCCAACAAGCACACCGTGCTGCGCGATGTATTCGGCTACGAAGCGTTCCGGCCCGGGCAGGAGGAGGTGGTGGATACGCTGCTTTCCGGCCAGTCCGTGCTGGCCATCATGCCCACGGGGGCGGGCAAGTCCCTGTGCTTTCAGGTTCCTGCACTTGCCAGTGACGGCATAGCCATCGTCGTCTCCCCGCTGGTGGCGCTGATGCAAGACCAAGTGGCGGCCCTGCGGCTAGCCGGCGTGGCAGCGGATGCCATCCACTCCAACCAGGACCGCGACACCAATGTGGCGGCTTGGCACCGGGTTATGGGCGGTGAAACACGCATTCTCTACATGGCGCCGGAACGGCTGATGACAGACCGGATGCTGGGCGCCATCGCCAAACTGCCCATCTCGCTCTTTGCCATTGATGAAGCCCATTGCATGAGCCAATGGGGCCCTTCCTTCCGCCCCGAATATGCCGAACTAGGCCGCCTGTCCGAGCGCTTCCCCACCATACCGATCGCGGCCATGACGGCCACGGCGGACGCGGCCACGCGGCGAGATATCGAACAGCAGCTTTTTGCAATCCACGGCCGCCCCTACCGCACGTTTCAATCTGGCTTTGACCGCCCAAATATCCGCCTCAACGTGGCGCCCAAGGGCAGTTGGAAAAATCAATTGCTGGACTATGTGGCCAAGCACCGGGGCAAAAGCGGCATCGTCTATTGCCTGTCCCGCCGCAAGACGGAGGAAGTGGCGCAAATTCTGGCGGATGCGGGCTTCAACGCCACCGCCTACCACGCGGGGCTTGACCGGGCGGAAAGGGAGGCGCGCCAGCGCCGCTTTGTGACGGAAGATGATCTGGTCATGGCCGCCACGGTGGCCTTTGGCATGGGCATCGACAAACCCGATGTGCGCTTTGTTTTCCACACGGACATGCCCGCCTCCGTGGAAGCCTATTATCAGGAAATTGGCCGGGCGGGCCGGGATGGTGACCCGGCAGACGCCATGATGATTTTCGGCATGGGGGACATTCGCCTGCGCCGTCAATTCATCGACCAGGAAGACACGGACGACGACCACAAGCGCCGCGAAGTGGCCCGCCTCAATGCGTTGGTCACCTATGCTGAGGCCCAGACCTGCCGTCGCCAGACGCTACTGGCCTATTTCGGCGACACGATCGACCCTTGCGGCAACTGTGATAACTGCATTTCGCCCGTGGACCTGCGCGATGGCCAGTGGGAAGCCGAAGCCGTGTTCGACGCCATTTTTGAGACCGGCCAGCGGTTCGGTCAGGCCCATATCATTGACGTGCTGCGCGGGGCGGAGACGGAAAAGATCATCAAAATGCGCCATGACAGGCTGCAATGCCACGGTGCGGGGGAGCGCTACACCAAACCCCAATGGCAGGGCATTATCCGCCAGATGGTGGCGGGCGGATTTCTGGAAATTGACGTGGCGGGCTATTCCAGCCTGCTGATCACCGACAAGGGCAATGCCCTCACGCGCGGCGAGGGCAAATTTCAATATCGCGCCGACACGCTGGCCCCACCGCGCAAATCGGGTCGCAACACCATGGGGTCCACCGGTAAGGCCCAGCCCGTGGCAGACCTGTCGGAGCGGGACGGTGAATTGCTGGCCGCCCTCAAATCCTGCCGCTTGGCCTTGGCGAAGGAGCGCAGCGTGCCCGCCTATGTGATTTTCCCCGACAAAACCCTCATTGATATGGCCCAGCGCCGCCCCACAAATGAAGAAGAATTTGCCCAGGTGCGCGGCGTGGGCCGCAGCAAGCTGGATCAGTTTGGCGAGATTTTCATGGATGTGGTGCGGGCTAACTAACATCCTGTGCCAAATGACACGGATGGCGGGAGCCTCGTTCGGTAGCTTCTCCTCAACAAGACCTCTGGAGGAACAGTCCCATGAAACTCATCGCCAAAGCCATCACCGTCGCCCTGCTCGCCACAGCCGCCCACACCACCGTGCAACCCGCCATGGCGCAGAGCGCCATTACCGGTTCCACCGCCGTGGATGCCCGCATGCGGGCCGGCCCCGGCACCCGCCATCGCATCGTCGACGGTGTGCGGGCCGGTGACCTGCTGCAAAATGTGCGCGAGACGGGCATGTATCACAACGGCTACCAGTGGCTCGTCGTCACCTATCGGGGGCAAGTGGGTTACGTCTGGGGAGCCATGGTCTGCACCAGCTACTATCTGCCCGGCTCGCAGCAGTGCAACAACCGCCAACAGGCCAACCGGAGCAAACCGCAAAACACCAACCACGGCGGCGGCCAGCAGTTCGTGAATGTCGTTGACTATTCCTGCGGCCCGCAGGAAATGCCAATGACCGTGATCTACAAGGAAGAAGGCAATGAAAGCGTCGCCTATGTTACCCATGATGGGGGGCGGCAAATGCGGCTGGTGAAGCCCTGGGGCGCCAATGGCGACCAATATTTCACCGATAACAGCCAGCGCGAAGGCATTTACGGGCGCGGCAACCGCATGGTTTACGCCATGGATGGTCTCGAGCAGAATTGCGTCTCCAATTAAACCAACGCATTGTGGGGGGTAGTAGGCCGCGCCATACTGCCCCCATGACTGACGAGCAACGTCCCGCCATAGAAACCATCACCACCGGCGCGGAGCTTACGCGCTGGTATTGGCTGAAGGCGGAACTGGAGGCGGAGTTCCAACGCCTCGGCCTGCCCACCGGCGGCAGCAAGCAGGATCTCACCGATCGTCTTGCCCACTTCTTAGATACCGACGAGGTTCTCAAGCCGAAAAAGCGTCGGAGCGAGTCCAAATTCAACTGGGCGCGCGAGACTCTCACCCGCGAGACCATCATCACCGACAGCTATCGCAACGGCCCCAACGTGCGCACGTTTTTTGAGCGGGAATATGGCCCTGATTTCAAATTCAACATCGCCTTCATGGCGTGGATGAAAGCCAATGTGGGCAAAACACTGGGCGACGCTATAGAAGCACGGCGGACGATTGCGGAGCGCGAACAAGTGGAGAAGCCCCCCATCCCTGCCTCCAACCAATACAACGCCTATACCCGCGCCTTTCACCAAGCCAATCCAGAACGCACCGCAAAAGACGCCCGTGCCTGCTGGGCCTGGAAACGGGCAGGGCCCGGCCATAACCGCTATGAAGACAGCGATTTGATTGCGTTGAAGGAAAGTGAAAAGTGACCCTACCCCTCAAAGGTGGCTGCCAATGCGGGCAATTGCGCTACACCATCAACAGCGCCCCCCGCACACTCTACTGTTGCCACTGCACCGAGTGTCAGGGGCAGAGCGCATCCGCCTTCGGCATGTCTTTGCGAGTGGACACGAAATCGGTTCTGCTCCATGGCCGCTACAGCGCTTTCCACCGTGATGCGGGCAAGGCCAACGCCGTGGAATGCGTTTTCTGCCCCCTTTGCGGCACCCGCGTCCTGCATCGTGGCCGGGGCGAGGACAGCGGCTCTTCCATCAAAGCAGGAACGCTGGATAACAAATCCTGGCTGGAGCCGGTGGGCCACATCTGGACGGCCAGCGCCCAAAAATGGGTGCTTCTGGAGGGCCTTACTTTCCAAAAACAGCCCAAGGACAACTACGCAGCCCTAAGCGAGGCCTTCAAAAAACGCCACGGGCACCGGTTTTCATGAGATAGCGCTTAAGAAAAGCCTTACTGCGCCGCCGCCGGTGTGCCCCAAGCTTCAAACACTTCCTTGAAAACCTTTTCGCCCGGCGCGCCCTTTTCGATGGTCACCAGCGCCCGGCGACCGGTGCGGTATTGCAGCGGAATATCAATCCACGGGCGGTCCCGCAGAAGATTTGTATTGGTGGTCACCGCCTCGGGCAGATTGTTCAGCGCAATCAGGAAAATACCGTCCGCAATACGCGCGGGCACGGCCACAAGTCCCTCACCCCGGCCCTGTTCGCTTTCCTTCATCACAAAGCGGTTGATCTCGCCAATGGAGCCACCGGCAAAATCATCCGGCACGGCAAATACCAGTTCAATCAGATGACTGGCAGGCAGGGCCTGATCGGCATTGCGCTTGATGGTCATGATCAACACAAGGCTACGGTCAGGCACCTCCACGCGGCCGCGAATGGCCGCTTCCTTGGGCTGACCCGCGGCAGGTTCCTCCTGCACCACAGACCAGATCACACGGCCGGGGATAACCGTATTGTCGGTGGGGCTCGCGCCTTCCTCATACAGAATAGCGTTTTGCGAAACCGGCAGCCCGGACTGGCCCGGGGTCGTTGAGGGCTCGGTGGTGCCCGCCTGCGGATCGGAGGTGGCGCCGGGCACCGTCACCGTGGGCGGCAGCGTGGGCTCGACCGGCTCGGTGGAAATGGCACCGCCATTGCCGTCCGGCGTCAAACGGTCTTCGGCCTTGGGTTCATCACTGCCCGCACCGTCCGTCTGTGCCTGCCCGACTT
This sequence comes from Pseudomonadota bacterium, assembly GCA_038525315.1. Classification (GTDB taxonomy): domain Bacteria; phylum Pseudomonadota; class Alphaproteobacteria; order Rhizobiales; family Rhizobiaceae; genus Pseudahrensia. The sequence goes on along the minus strand of JBCBHU010000007.1, from coordinate 58,117 downwards.
CGGGCTGCGTCTCGGTGGGCTCAGCCGGTTCCGGCTTGATGGTGATGGTGCGCACGGGTGTGGGCCGAACGCCATTATCAGCCAAACCGAATTGTTCCATCAATTGCTCGCGGTTGGTCCAACCATACCACCCGGCCACGGCAAGGGCCGCGAGGATGATCAGCAGCAACAGCCATTTGAAAAACCCTCCCTTGCGTCGCCGCTCCGGCAGCGGCTCCCCAAAACCGGGCGCGGGTGGAATGGCCAGACCATCGTCCACCGGGTCAACCGGTCTTGCCGTTTGCGGCGCACCAAAATCAATGGGGGCCGGGTCCGCCGTCTGCGGCAGCACCGTGCCATCCAACTGCGCCCCACCCACAGACGCATCCACCGGTGAGACGGAAGGGGCAGGGTCCACGGCAAACGGGTCCAGAGATGCCTGCATGGGCGGCTGCGCATCAACAGTCGGCGCAGCGTTTGCCGTATGATCCACGGGCACGGGATCAAAATCAGGAATAGGGGGCAGGTTGAAATTCTCAGTCGGGGCAGGCCTAGGGGCGGCCTTAGGGTTAGGCTCTGGCGCTGGCTCAACGGCGGGCTCTGGTACAGGGTCCAGGGCCGGTTCCACCGCTTGCGGCTCTAATGCCGGGGCAGCAGTTTCTTGCGCACCCATGAATTCCTTGGCCCATTGGTCTAGCGGGTCCACCTCCGCCGCCGGTGAAGCGGCACCGACGTCGGGCTCGGCCTTTTGCGGCAGTTCTGGCGCAATCGTTTCCTCCACCGGCGACACAGCGGCGGGGGCAGGCGTTTCCAAAACCGCTGGGTCAAAACCTGCAGGGGCCGCCGGTTCCGCCGGCGGCACCGGCGCCGAGGGAATGGCCAATTCCGATAGCGGATCAAAAGTGGGCGCAGAAGGAGCCGATGGGGCATCGCTCACCACGCCTCCGTCCGTCTCCACCGTCGCAGAGGGTTCAGGTGCCGGGGGGACATCAACCGGTGCGGGCTCCGGCGGGGGCACAAATTCGGGAACGGGCGGCAACGTGGGCGTTTCCTGCGCCCCGACGCTCGGTGCCTCCGGGAGATCAATACCGGCCGGCACCGTTGGCGCAGGCGCGGGTTCGGCCCCCGTGGGCAAGGGCGGCACAGCCGTCAGGTCCGGCCCCGGCGGGGGGGTGAATGCGGGTGAAGGCGCGGCTTCCAGAACAGGCCCGGCATAGGACGGGTCAAACCCCTGCTCAATTTGGGTGATGGCCCCTTCCAGCTTGTCCATTTCCGCTGCCATGGCATCGGAAGAAAGGGCAGGTGTGCGGCCTTCCAGCTGGCGCTTGATGGTCACCCGCGCCCGCTCATACAGCTTTGTGCGCAACTGGGGTTTGGGATCGCTAAAGCCAGACAGGGTGCGTTGCAGAACAGCGTGATAATCAGCCATAAAAAATCCCGTACTCCGCAGCGGTATTTCTCAAGATCATACCGCCGCTTACTTGCCCCAAACCCAAACCGGCCCTCACCTTGCCCCGCCCCAGGGCGGTTGCACACGATAATTATGGCAAATCAACCGTTAAGATTGACCGATTGTTTTCAAACTAGTCGTGAAACGGGTCTTCAACAAGTATCGTATCGTCCCGCTCCGGGCTGGTGGACAACATGGTGACCGGTGCGCCGATCAACTCCTCCACCCGGCGCACATATTTAATGGCCTGAGCTGGTAAGTCCGCCCATGAACGGGCACCCACCGTGGGTTCCTGCCAGCCTTCCAGCACCTCATAAACGGGTTCCACCCGTGCCTGCTGGCCCTGGCTGGCGGGAAGGTGGTCGATGGCCTCACCATTCAACGTATAACCGGTGCAAATTTTGATCTCGTCCATCCCGTCCAACACATCCAATTTGGTGAGCGCAATGCCCGTGATGCCGTTGACGGAGACGGACTGTTTCACCAGCGCCGCATCAAACCAACCGCAGCGGCGTTTGCGACCCGTATTGGTGCCAAATTCGTGGCCCTTCTCGCCAAGATATTGCCCCACCTCGTTTTCCTGCTCGGTGGGGAAAGGCCCCTCCCCCACCCGGGTGGTGTAGGCCTTGGTGATACCCAGCACAAAGGACAGGGACCCGGGCCCCAGACCCGACCCGGCAGCGGCCTGCCCGGCCACGGTGTTGGAGGATGTCACAAAAGGATAGGTGCCATGGTCAATGTCCAGCAACGTGCCCTGCGCGCCCTCAAACAAAATGCGCTTGCCGCTGTGTTTGGCATCCGCCAGCAATTTCCACACCGTCTCGCGGAACGGCAGGATTTTGTCGGCCACTTCCGTCAATTCATCATAGATGGTTTGGGTGGCAACTTCATCCCGCCCAAAGCCGCGCAGCAAAGCGTTGTGGTGCGCCAAGACACGCTCCAATTTGGCCATCAGCGTTTCCTTATTGGCCAAATCCATCACACGAATAGCGCGCCGCCCCACCTTATCTTCGTAGGCCGGGCCGATACCACGGCGCGTGGTGCCGATTTTCGTGCCTGCCGAAGCGGCATCTTCTCTCAACGCGTCCAATTCGCGGTGGAGTGACAGGATCAGCGTCGCGTTATCGGCAATGCGCAGATTATCGGTGGTGATGGTCACCCCTTGTTCGGCGATGCGTTCGATTTCCGCGATCAGCGCGTGAGGGTCGATGACCACCCCATTGCCAATGACACCCATCTTGCCGGGCCGCACCACGCCGGAGGGCAAAAGCGCTAGTTTGTAGCTTACCCCGTCGATAACCAGCGTATGGCCCGCATTGTGGCCGCCCTGAAAGCGCACCACCAAATCGGCGCGCTCCGACAGCCAGTCCACAATCTTGCCCTTGCCCTCGTCGCCCCATTGGGAACCGACAACCACCACATTTGCCATGGTCTCAACCCTTGCTCTTTTTGCGACACGCAAAAAAGAGGCCGCGCGATGGCGCACGGCCTTTCGGACTTCGTTTCAAACATGGGGGATGCAAGGTCAAGGGTGTGGAGGTAATCCGCCCTTTCTCCCCCAGCATAAAGCCTCTATGCCTGCGCTTCCTCCATTCGGAACCCTGCCCGTGCCCCTCGCCACCTTCTTCAAATCGCCACACATGCTGTTGGCCATCACCACGTTCATCTGGGGCGGCAATGCCATTGCGGGCAAATTTGCCGTGGGGCACATCTCGCCCATGGTGCTGACGATGTTCCGCTGGGGCATTGCGCTGGCCATCGTGGCCGTCATCGCCCGCCCGCACCTGAAGGCGGACTGGCCGGAGATAAAAGCCAACTGGCTCTATCTCCTGCTCATGGGCGGCTTTGGCTACACGGCCTTCAATTTCTGCCTCTATTCAGCCCTGCAATATCAGACGGCGGTGAACGTGACGCTGGAACAATCGGCCATGCCGGTGGTGATCTTCGTGCTCAATCTACTGATCTACCGCATCGGCATCCGCTGGATACAAATCGTGGGCTATGCCCTCACCATGGTTGGCGTGGTGGTGGTGGTGAGCGCCGGAGACCCGCTGTCCCTGTTAGGCGAAAACCGCCCGCCCCTGAACCGCGGCGACCTCTTCATGCTGGCCGCCGCCCTCTTCTACGGCGGCTATTCCGTGGCCCTGCGCTCCAAACCCCAAATGCACTGGCTGAGTTTTTTGACGGCGTTGGTCGCCGCCGCCCTGCTCTTCGCCATGGTCGGCGCAGCCTTCGAGGCCGCCCAAGGCAACGCCCTATGGCCCACCACACTACAAGGCTTCACAGTCGCCCTCTTCACTGGCATCTTTCCCTCACTGGTAAGCCAAGGCTTCTTCATCAAAGGCGTCGAAGCGCTGGGGGCCAACATGGCGGGGTTGTACATCAACCTCGTGCCGGTATTCGGGGCGCTGTTGGCGGTGGCTATGCTGGGGGAGCAGTTGCACGTATTTCACGCGGTGGCGTTTGTGTTGGTGGTTGGGGGGATAACCATTGCGCAGCGGGTGCGGGGGTAATGTCATGCCAAATCAAGGACGACAGCAAAAAACACTGCATCTGCAATCAATTAGAAACGCTCTTGCGCCCACGTTGATGACGCCTCTCGAATGACATCATGAACAGCCTCATACGAAGTCCAATATGCTGCGCCCTCGGCAACGTAAGACGGGAAAACTGAATTTCGCAAAATCCAAGTGGACTGAGCCTCTCGGGGCAGCGCCCCATCATAGACCTGTAAACTCCAATCATTAGTGTGGACACGTGATGCAAACCAAGGCGCTGCTAAGCGATGCCAGATATACAGTCCATGGGGATCATCAGGATTATCAGCGTAGGGAGCATAGATTTCCTCACACTTGCCAGTCTTCTTGGCTAACTTCTTCATCGTAGCTTTTACTGGATTTTTAACGTACTGACGCAAGAGCTCCAGTATTTCCCGCTCAAGAAGTGATAAATCAGGCCTCCCACTAATTTCTTCGCACTCTTGCAACTGAGCACATTCAAGTGTGACGTGCTTTACAAGCTCTGGTCCCCACGTCATCAAACATAGCAAAAGCTGCTTAGTCCGAACCCATTCAAAATCGAGGTTCAAGTTGAAAGGGTTCGGGTCGTAAGCACTGTCTGCTTTGAAATTGATGAGAGTAGGAAAACGAATCTGCCTCTGCTGAGCCACGGCAATCGCTGAAGGATCGCCGAGAAATGACAACAGTGTTAGTTCTGGGTGATCCGAAATGTGATTTCCAAAACTGCGCCAAATTTTTGTTCTGGGCATTCTTTTGGCCTTCGGATTTCGGTGGTCACACTCAGCTTACAAGGCTCGCGTTCAATTGCGATTAAGCCTGTAACCTAAACCGAAAACTCCAGCGCCTTGGCACTGTCAATCTCCGGCGCGTTGCGCAGTTTCTCCAGAAACTCCTTCGGCACTTCGTGGTCCAACTCCACCAGTGCGATGGCATTCCCGCCGGGCGCATCGCGGCCCAGGTAGAAGTTGGCGATGTTGATGCCTTCGTCACCGAACATCGCGCCCAGTTTGCCAATGATGCCGGGCACGTCTTCGTTGGTCGTATAAAGCATGTGGGCACCCGCTTCGGCTTCCATGTTGATGCCCTTGATCTGGATGAAGCGGGGTTTACCGTCGGAAAACACCGTCCCCGCGATGGAGCGGGTGGTCTCGGCGGTGGAGACGTTGAGCTGGATATAGCCTTCAAAAACGCCGGATTTATCCCGCGTCATTTCCACCAGTTTGATGCCCCGCTCGCTGGCCATGACGGGGGCGGAGACCATGTTCACATCCGCCACCTGAGGCCGCAGCAGACCGGCCAGCACAGCACTCGTGAGGGCCTTAGTGTTCATCTGCGAAACGTGACCGTCATAGAGCACGTCCACGGATTTTACCGGGCTGTCCGTCACCTGCCCCACAAAAGACCCCAGCGTTTCCGCCAATTTCACAAAAGGCGTGAGGCGCGGTGCTTCTTCGGCGGAGATGGAGGGCATGTTCAGCGCGTTGGAAACGGCCCCGCGCGTAAGATAGGCGGACATTTGCTCCGCCACTTGCAGGGCCACATTCTCTTGCGCTTCGGTGGTCGCCGCGCCCAGATGGGGCGTGCAGACCACATTGGGCAGACCGAACAACACGCTTTCCGTGGCCGGTTCCACCTCAAACACGTCAATGCCAGCCCCGGCCACTTTGCCGGATTTGAGCGCTTCGGCCAGATCAGCTTCCACGATCAATCCGCCCCGGGCGCAGTTCACGATCCGCACACCGTCTTTCATTTTAGCCAATGCGGCGGCGTCGATGATGTTGCGGGTCTTGTCCGTCAGCGGCGTGTGCAGCGTGATGAAATCGGCACGGGGGAAGAGTTCGTCCAACTCCACTTTTTCCACGCCCAACCGTTCGGCCCGCTCCTCGGACAGGAAGGGGTCAAACGCCACCACGCGCATTTTCAGCCCGATGGCCCGCTCCGCCACGATGGACCCGATATTGCCGCAGCCGATGAGGCCCAGCGTCTTGCCGGTGAGTTCCACGCCCATGAATTTGGACTTTTCCCACTTGCCCGCCTGGGTGGAAGCATCGGCGGACGGGATTTGCCGGGCCACGGCCATGATGAGCGAGATGGCGTGTTCCGCCGTGGTGATGGAGTTCCCGAAGGGCGTGTTCATCACGATGATACCCCGGCGGGACGCGGCCTTGATGTCCACATTGTCCACGCCGATGCCCGCCCGGCCGATGACTTTCAAATTTGTGGCCGCGTCGATGAGTTTTTCCGTGGCCTTGGTGGCGGAGCGGATGGCGAGACCGTCATAGTCGGGAATAACGGCCAGTAGGGCGTCCTTGTCCTTGCCCAGTTCGGGGCGGAAATCCACGTCACAGCCGTTTTCACGGAAAATCTCCACAGCGGTGGGGGAAAGAGCGTCGGAGACGAGAACGCGGGGTTTTGGAGTTGTCATAAGTTTTTCTTTCGATAGTGCCGCCGCCTTAACCTCCCACCGGAGGGGAGGTCGAAACGCATAGCGTTTCGGGTGGGGGGCTGGAAATTAGTGTTAAATTCTGAGGGTGGGGACACATCGCCCCCCACCCGGATCGCCTACGGCTCTCCGACCTCCCCTCAAGGGGGAGGTGGGAGCAAGTTGCTTAGCCCCGAGAGGCCGTTTCGAAGGCCCAGTCGAGCCAAGGGGTGAGCGCTTCCACATCGGGAGTCTCTACCGTGGCACCGGTCCAGATACGTAGGCCGGGGGGCGCGTCGCGGTATCCTCCGATGTCTAACGCCACGCCTTCAACGGCCAACAGCCCGGTCATCTTTTTGACGAAGGCGTTTTGCGCGTCTTTTTCCAGCGCGGCAAAGGCCGGGTCGGTGATGGACAGGCATACGGAGGTGTTGGAGCGCGTTGCTGGATCGTTGGCGAGAAACTCCACCCAATCCGTCCGCGCCACCCATTTTTCCAAGACCGTGAAATTGGCATCAGCGCGATCGTGCAAGGCATCCAGCCCACCAATCGCTTCACCCCATTTCAGGGCATCGATATAGTCTTCCACGCACAGCATGGAGGGTGTGTTGATGGTGGCCCCTTCAAAAATGCCGCCAATTAGCTTGCCGCCCTTGGTGAGACGGAAGATCTTAGGAAGCGGCCATGGCGGGGTATAGTTTTCCAGCCGTTCCACGGCGCGGGGCGAGAGGATCAACATGCCGTGGGCACCCTCGCCGCCCATGACTTTCTGCCAGGAGAACGTGGTCACATCCAATTTGTCGAAGGGCAGTGGCTGGGCAAAAGCGGCGGAGGTCGCATCGCAAAGGGTCAGCCCGTTGCGATCGGCGGGAATGAAATCACCATTGGGAACCCGTACGCCCGAAGTGGTGCCGTTCCAGGTGAAGCCCACATCGCGGTCAAAATCCACCGCGGCGAGATCGGGAAGGCTGCCGTAGTCGGCGGTCACCACTTCGCAATCATCCAGTTTCAGCTGTTTGACGGCATCCGTAACCCAGCCGGACCCGAAACTCTCCCAGGCCAGCATGGTCACGCCCCGCTCGCCTAGCAGGTTCCACATGGCCATTTCATAGGCCCCGGTGTCGGAAGCGGGCACGATGCCCACCAGATAATCGTCTGGCACGCCCAGCAGCGTGCGGGTGCGGTCGATGGCTTCTTTGAGTTTGGATTTGCCTTCTGTCGCCCGGTGTGAGCGGCCCAGTGGCGCATCACCCAGCGCATTCAGCGCCCATCCGGGGCGCTTGGTGCAGGGACCTGAAGAAAAACGAGGGTTTTTCGGGCGCACCGCTGGCTGAACCAGGGGGCGCGCCACGCTAAGCGTGTCAGTCATGATCTATCCTTCCAGATAGGTAGCCTCTCGTTAGGGAGAGGTGGCCTGACGTCGCCTTAGCGCCAATGGCCGCTACCCGTCAACGCTTTTATGGCGCAGGAAGGATAATCCATGTCGTTATGTTGAAGGGGGTGTGAACGCCTACCAAATCTCGTAGCGCAAGCCGAGGCGCACTTCGTGGATGTCCACCGTGTCCAGGTTCAGATCGGCCCGGTAGAAACGGTTATCGGCGGCGGTGGCAATCGTTGTCTCCGACACTTTGGTGTAACGATACCCCAAATCGAGCTTCACATTGTTGCTGATATTGTAGGAGCCGCCCAGCATAACGGAAAAGGCTGGAGCAAAACTTGTCTCCGTGCTGGCGCTGCCTTCGCGCAGCGTGTGAAGACCGCCACCATTTTCCCGGCAATCGGATGACCCGCGGCCAACGCACAGGTCAAATTCCTGATAACTGTTCCACGTCATCATGGCGAGACCTGCCCCGACGCCCGCATAGGGGGTGATCCCCAAAAATGCCGGTCCGTCCAGATAGGCGTTGGCCATTAAGGTGGTGGCGGAAATATCCGCCCGCTCCGTTGTGTAACAGGTCCCGTTATCCTGCACGGTGACGGTCACCGTTTGCAGTTGCGGCACGTTCACCACGGTGGGGTTGCCATTGGCATCCACGGTCAGGGTTGGCACATCCACCACTTCCTGCGTTTCCCGTTCATAGGTGCCGCAGTCATAAACGCCGCTTTCCGTGGAATATTGAAAACCGGTATAATGGTTGACGGAGACTTCGGCCCGCAGGCCGGAGCCAAACGTGTAGCCGCCGCCAATGCCAAAGGTGGAGGCATTGCCCAGATCGGTATCCTGCGTGAAGGTCCCGGCAGAGGCATTGAGCGTCGTCGGAGACTCCCCAAACGTGGTGCCTAGATCGCCCCGGATATACCAACCGGTGCCAAATTCCACCTGGGTTTCGGCCAGTTCCCCATCCAGCATGTCGGCCCCGTGGGCCACGGTGCCAAAGGTCAGCGGCAGCAATAGCGCCGTCGAACAGGCCAACGCCATGAAACGGCGCAAAGCACCCGTCTTCCCTGGGGTCATAAGTGTGTTCATGGCGGTGCCCTACTCTATGAATTACGCAACTGATTGGCCCACCGTGCCGGGCCAAGGGGCTGCCCGCATGACGGGCAAGCCGAAAAACTGGCCTTTACCAAATCTGATAGCGAATACCGGCGCGGAAGATGTGGTCGTGAATGCCCTCATCATGGGCCTGTGGCCCCAGTGAATTGGTGGTGCCGGCATTGGCCGCCGCATCCCAGCCAAACATCTGCCCACCGGAAATGGCCTCGTAGGAATAGCCCAGATCAATCTTCGCATTGGGCGTGATGTCGTAGGACAAACCGGCGTGGAAGGCGTAGGCGAAGCGCCATTGGGATTCGCCGGGGTGCTCAATGGGTGTTTGCAAACCGGTACAGGTGCCAACAACAGGGTCTGTCACCGTGCAGTTGAACGTGTTGGTCAGCGTTTCATAACTCACATAGGCCCCGCCGATGCCCGCCCCCACATAGGGCGTGAACCCGGAGAAATTGCCCAGATCAAAATAGGCGTTGGCCATGACCGAGTAAGACGTCATCGTCGTGGCGTCAGAGGAGGTACAATTGGTGCCTGCCAACTGACCAAAAGGCAGGCCCAGCGCCGGTTGAGACGGGCAAGGGTAATCGCCAGAATCGGTCGTGCCATCAAAATCCGACGTGAACTTATAACCCAGCGTGGCATCCACACGGAAATTCTCGTTGATCTGATAGCCCACACCCACGCGGGCACCGAACGTATCTTCAAGCTCCGAGCGGGTGAAACCTCGGTTGCCGCCATTGGCGTAGACGCCGTAGTAAATCTCTTCGATTTCGCGGGACATGTAGCTGATGTCCCCGCGCAGATACCAACCGCCCGCAGGCTTGGTGACCACTTCGGGTGCCTCAAAGGGCGGGTCCTGCAACATGTCGGCGGCGTGGCCGGCGCTGGCCCCCACCAACAGGGCTGCGCCCGTCAACAGGCTGCGCATCATGGGCGCGGAACGGCGAAATTTGGGTGCGCTGCGCATGGCAACATCCTTCCTGAACGGTCCCGGCCCCAAAGGGTGCGCGCGGGACAACGAGAAACTTGTCAGGTCGAAAAATGCCGCCAATAGGTTAAACTTGGATTAACCGTGTTTTTTAACCACGTCGGTTAACCCTAATGAATTGTTAAGAAAATTGGGAAGTGCAAAACACGGCACTCCCTAACCTCCCCCTCAAGGGGAGGTTAGGGAGCATCAAAATAGCTTTCCCTTACCGCGCCGCCAGCACCACGTCTTCGCCATCTGCGGTGGCAGAGAGGGTCAAGCCGCATTCATTGGCCAAAAGCACGGCGTAATAGGGCTGGATTAGGTGAGCCGTCATATCGCCCTCCACCTGCCCGTTGAGCATGTCGAGAAATTCTGCCGGCACGCGGGCCTTGGGGCCAACGCAGCGCAGTTCAAACGTGGCATCCTCCCCTTCCCCGTTCAGCGTGATGTTCACCGTGCCGCCCCGCGGGATCGCGCCCAGGGAGGTGAGCAGCAGGTTCAACAGCAGTTTCACCCGGTTTTTGGGCACCAGCGAGCGGGCGCCGGTCCACGTGACATCCGGCTTTTCGCCCGCCATGTAATCCACCACCACCGCTTCGGCTTCCCCCGTATCGATGGACGCACCGGCGGACCCGGAGGCCCCAAAAGCCAGCCGCGAAAATTTCAGTTTGGCGGAGGCCGAGACCGCGCTTTTGCGGATCAGGTCCATGGCAAACTCGCGCATTTCCTCCCCCTGATCTTCTTCCAGCACCTCCAGCCCGTTGGCCAACGCCCCCACGGGAGAAATAATGTCGTGGCAGACACGGCTGGCCAGCAGGGCCGACAGATCAAGAGCGGACAGTTTTGGCAATTCTGGCATGGTAATTCCTCAATCAAATGGCTGCACTGGCGCACAGATAGCCAACACACCGCGCCGCCGCGCGCAGAGCATTCGCCTTCACAAAACAGGATCGGATTTCGTTTCCCCTTGATCCCCCTTCCGGCCCCGACACCGGTCGAATCAACAAAATCTTCCGTCTTGAATCGATACACAAGGGTGCGAATCGTGGAAACCCCACACGCGCCCACCGCGCATCGCCAACTGCCCGGCGCATTAAGCCTGCCCGGCAACACTTCCTTTACGATATGGCAAACAATTTGCCTCAAACTGTCATGGTCTCCTTCAAACGGCCATGGTGGGCCGCTGCGGTGGAGGCTGACAGTTTTGCGTCCCTTTTCGAAGGAAGTCACACCATGAAAAAATCCCTCCTCGCCGCCACCCGCCTTGCCACCATGGCCTTGGCCATCACCGCCGCCGGTGTATTTGCGCCCACCCCAATGGGCGCTGACCTGATCAGCGCGCAGCAGGCCCAGGCCAGTCAACGGCAATATTCTTCCAACGAAATCATCAATGCCGGTCACGGCTTTTTTGGCTCCACCTCCACGGGACTTGCCACCCTCGTAGAAAAGGCCGTGGCGGAATATGGCCTGCCCAATGGCTATATTTTGGGTGAAGAAGGCTCCGGCGCGCTGGTGGCCGGTCTGCGCTATGGCGAGGGTAAGCTCTACACCAAAAACGCGGGCGACCATCCCATCTATTGGCAGGGCCCTTCCATCGGCTGGGACTTTGGTGGCGACGGTAACCGCACCATGATGCTGGTCTACAATCTCACCGATACATCGGACATTTACCGCCGCTTTTTGGGCGTCTCCGGCTCCGCCTATCTGGTGGGCGGGCTGGGCATGACGGTCATGAAACATGGCGACACGGTTTTGGTGCCCGTGCGCACAGGCGTGGGCGCCCGGCTGGGCGTGAATCTGGGCTATCTGAAAATGCGCCAACACGCCACGTGGAACCCGTTTTAGGCGCGCCCACCACCCGCCGGTGAAGCACCTTACGCTTCCCTTGAACCAAGCCGTTCTGTAGAGGTGGGGCCAAGCGCCTCCCCTCTTTTTGTTTGCGAGACTGCCCGTGCTGGAATCAGGCCTGTTTTTCACCCTCGGTTTTTTGTGCTCGCTCCTGCTGGCACTCATGGTGGCCCCCGCCATTTGGCGGCGCGCCGTGGTGCTCACCCGCCAGCGCATTGAAAGTTCAGTGCCGCTAACGCTCAACGAAATCCAGGCTGACAAAGACCAACTGCGCGCCGAATTTGCCATGAGCACGCGGCGGTTGGAGCTTTCCCTTGAGGGGCTGAAAGAGCGCGCCGCCGAACAGCTCATCGAGATCAACCGCCGCCGCGATGAAATGCTGCTTCTGGAGGAACAAGAAAACCGCAAGACCGCCCGCATTGCCGATCTGGAAGCCCAGGCCAATGAAATGCGCACGGAAATGAAGATTGCCGAGGACAAACTGGCCCAGACCGATCTGGACCTCGCCGCCACCCAGGCCAAGCTGGAAGAGCGGGCGCTGGCTTACGAAAATCTGGAAACCAAATACAAGCAGACCGTGGACGAATTTGACGGGCGCAAGATCGAGATGGTGGCCCGCGAAACCCGCATCGATGCGGAACAGGACAGCGCCCGGGAAAACCGCGAAAAACTGAAAGCGCTGGAAGCCGAAAAACGCGCCACCGCCAGCGAGATGAAAGAATTGCGCACCAAACTGACCAAGGAAAAGAAGCGGGCCGAAGGGGCGGAGGAAAAGATCGCCAAATTGCAAACGCAACTGGCCGATATGGAAATCCGGTTGGAACGCCGCGACGGCGACCTCACCGCCCTGCGCGCCAAAAGCGGCAATTCCTCCTCGGAAGTCTCTCGCCTGCAAAAGACCCTGGACAAGACCCTCGCTGAAAAAGTGAAGCTGGAGGCAGAACTCTCTGACGCGGCCCTGCGCACAGAAGCGCTGCTGAAAGATGCCAGCGAAGAAAACGTGGAAAATGCCATTGCCAGCTTTGAAAGCGACCGCCGCCGTGCCGCCGACCGCATCAAAACGTTGGAGGCGGAGCGCGACAGCCTGAAGGTGGAATTGTCCACCGTTCAAATGGCTTCTGGCGAGGATTGGGAGTTGGAACGCCGCGAAAACGCCATTGTGCGGGAGCGCATCAACGATCTGGCCGCCCAGGTCACCGCCATGACCGCCGCGCTGGAGGGGCCTGATTCCCCCATCAATCAAGCCTTGGACAAAAAGGATGGCGTGTTCTCCAAGGTGAAAGGCAAGGGCAAACCCAAGGCCCCGGTGGAAACCTTGGCCGACCGCATTCGCGCTCTCCAAGCGGCCACGGAAAAAGCCTAGGGTGCACCATGGCCCATAAAAAACCCACTTTACCCGAAAAAGATTGCGCCACCTGTGGGCGACCGTTCACCTGGCGCAAGAAGTGGGAAAAGAATTGGGATGAAGTGAAATACTGTTCCAAAAAATGTGCCAGTCAGCGCAACGCCGTGGCAGCCCGACACGGGCAAAAACCCTAATTCGATCACCCCGCGCCAATTCGTCCATCCCCGCCCTTGCTTTGTGTTCCAGGCCCTCTTGCTTGCGTCTTATTTCCGTGGTCAATCCCGTAAAAATTGAAGCGAACCTTGGAGCCTGATTTGACCCGCACCCTGTTGACCGCCCTTGCCTTCACGCTGGCCGGCACCACCGCCGCCTTTGCCCATGATTACAAGCTGGGCGATCTGGTGATTGACCACCCCGTTGCCCGAGCCACCGCACCGGGGGCCAAAGTGGGCGCGGGATACGTGACCATTATGAACAAGGGCAGCAAAGACGCTTTTTTGGTGGGCGGTGCCGCCGATTTTGCCGGATTGGTGGAAATCCACGAGGGCAAGATTGAAAACGGCGTCATGACCATGAAGGCATTCGAAAACGGCCTTCTCATCCCCGCCGGTGAAACCGCCACCATGAAACCCGGCGGCAATCACGTCATGTTCATGAAACTCAAACAGCCGCTCCAGGAGGGCGAAACCCTGCCCGTCACGCTCCGCTTCAAAAAGGCCGGTGAAGTGAAGGTAGAATTCAAAGTGCTCTCCATCGCCGAGACCCTAAAAATGAAGGGCGGCAAGGCCATGGACCATTCAAAAATGAACCATTCGGGCCATGGCGGCCACTCCGGCCACTCGCATAAAAAAGCGGATGAGTGAGCCTTTTTTGCCTCCCAGCCCATCCCTTGCCCGTCATCCTTGGCCTCCGTGCCAGGGATGACGACTGGGTTGTTGGGGTCAAAGGAAAGCCTACTCCAGCCCGATTTTACTCATTTTGTCGGAAATCGCGGTAATCCGCTTGGCGGTTTCGCCCAAGGCCGTGGCCAGCGCCTCTTCCTTGTCAGCAAGGGCCTGCCGCTCATCACCGCCCATGCGATAATTGGCCAGTTCCGCTTCTAGCCCGCGCACCTTGTGCTGCAATTCCACCAATTCATCGGTGACCATCACACCGGCCATGACGGTCAAGCGCTGGTCGCCAATTTCTCCAAATGAGCCCTTGAGCGAATCGATGGTTTTGTCGAACCGCTTGGCCAGATCCAGAAGATGGGCCTCCTGCCCCTCGTCACAGGCCATACGATAGGTCTTGCCGTTAATGAGCACTGCAACCTGCGGCATCGCCTACTTCCCCCCGCCATTTGAAGAATCCATCACGGCGCGCACCGTCTCCATAGCCCCCACAAGGCGGCGGGAGACTTCACTGTTGACCGAAGACAAGCGTTCTGCCCGCGCGGTGGCGCTGTCGAGATCATTGGCCAGCCGCGCCCTGTCGTCGGCCATGCGCTGCACCTGTTCATCGGCACTGCGCACCACGGCGCTGCGCTCCACCGCAGCATCCACCGCCTTATCCAGACCATCCAGCGCACCGTTAAGGCTGGCAAGAGCTTCGGTCAGCGCATCGCGGGAGTTTTTGGAACTGTCGTCTTTGGAAGTCATGGAGCAACGCAAATCCGGGGCAAGTGGAGACCTTTGGCTGACAAAGCCGCAAATCGTGACGATTACACTGTGGCAGTGACAAGGCCCCAAACGGCCTATTTCGTCAACAAGCAAAGCGGCTTATCCAGCTTGTTTTGAGTCATCTCACAAAAAGTGATGGGAAAATTTTGCCTGTGCAGCGGCGGTTCAGGCAACCCGTGACAGGTTTGCACGATTGTCACCATGGTGATATGGAGGCCCCCAATGCAGGACCGCCTGACCGCAGGCCCAAACAGGAAAAAGACCGACCACGCCTTGTCCACATCATGCGGGCAAGCGTCCGTTCCCACACCACCGTTTCAACCCTCTTTGCACACTTAATCTGTCAAAAAAGCAGCCTGTCCGATGCAGCCGCTGGCACCATGCCAGCACCGGACAACCGCCCAACAGGGGTGTGCCCCAAACAGAGCCGAAAGACTTGTCTTATGAGCACTCCCAACAATCAACCCAGTAAAAACCAACGCATGGCCAACGCCATTCGCTTTTTGTCTGCCGATGCGGTGCAAAAGGCCAATTCCGGCCATCCCGGCCTGCCCATGGGCGCGGCGGATATTGCCACGGTGCTGTTCACCAAATTCATGAAATTTGACCCCAAACAGCCCGACTGGCCGGACCGGGACCGTTTCGTGCTCTCCGCCGGTCACGGCTCCATGCTGCTTTACTCGGTTCTGCACCTTTTGGGGTACAAGGACATGACCATGGAGGAGATCAAGAATTTCCGCCAATTGGGGTCCAAAACCGCCGGCCATCCGGAATATGGCCACGCCGCCGGTATCGAGACCACCACCGGCCCGCTGGGTCAGGGCATCGCCAATGCCGTGGGCATGGCCATGGCCGAGCGCAAATTGAACGATGAGTTCGGCAATGATCTCGTCAACCACTTCACCTACTGCCTCGTGGGCGACGGTTGCCTGATGGAAGGCATTTCGCAGGAGGCCATTACGCTTGCCGGTCACCTGCGCCTCAACAAGCTGATCGTTTTGTGGGACGACAATAACATCTCCATCGACGGTCCCATTTCCATCACCGACAGTACGGACCAGATCGCCCGGTTTGAGGCATCCCGCTGGAACACGCTGCGGGTGGATGGCCACGACCAAGACGCCATTGCGCAGGCTATTGAAGAGGCGCAGCAGTCCGTCCGCCCCACCATGATCGCCTGCAAAACCACCATCGGCTACGGCGCCCCCACCAAAGCGGGCACCAAGGGTGTGCATGGTTCCCCCCTGGGGCCTGACGAAATTACTGGTGCCCGGGAGGCCCTGGGGTGGGACAGCGAGCCCTTCGCCGTGCCCGAAGACGTGCTGGACGCCTGGCGCATTGCCGGCCTGCGCTCCACCCATGAGCGCAAGGAATGGTCCGACCGTCTGGCCAATGCTGACAGCACCCTGCGGGGCGAATTTGAGCGCCGCCAGCGGGGCGATCTGCCCAGCGGCTTCGCCGAAGCCATGGAAAACCTCAAGAAGCAACTGGCCGAGGACCCGCCCAAGAAAGCCACCCGCAAAGCTTCCCAAGCCGTGCTGGAAGTCATCAACGGCGTGGTGCCGGAAACGCTGGCCGGGTCCGCTGACCTCACCGGTTCCAACAATACCGACACCAGCCAAACGCCCGCCATCACGGCAGAAGATTTCTCCGGCCGTTTTGTCCATTACGGCATCCGCGAACACGCCATGGCCGCCGCCATGAACGGCATTGCCTTACATGGCGGGCTGATCCCCTATTCCGGCGGGTTTTTGATCTTCTCCGACTATTGCCGCCCGTCCATCCGCCTCGCGGCCCTCATGGGCATCCGCGCGGTCCATGTGATGACCCATGACTCCATCGGCCTTGGCGAGGACGGCCCCACCCACCAGCCGGTGGAACAGCTGGCGGCGCTCCGCGCAATTCCCGGCCTCAACGTCTTCCGCCCCGGCGACATGGTGGAAACGGCGGAGTGCTGGCAACTGGCGCTGGAAACGCACGACCGCCCCTCCGTCATCGCCCTCACCCGTCAGGATCTGGAACCGTTTCGCAAGGAATTTGAAACCGAAAACCTGTGCGCCAAAGGTGCCTATGAATGCGCCCCCGCCAAGGGCGAAGCGCAGGTTTCGCTTTTCGCCTCCGGCTCCGAGGTGGAAATCGCCATGGAGGCCAAAGAGAAACTGGACGCGGCAGGCCACCCCACCCGCGTGGTCTCCGTCCCCTGTTTTGAGCGTTTTGAAATGCAGTCAGCCCGATGCCACCGGGAAATCATAGGCGAAGCGCCGGTGAAAATCGGCATCGAAGCCGCCATCCGCCAGGGCTGGGACCGCTTTATCGGTTCCGACGGCATCTTCATCGGCATGGACAGTTTCGGTGCTTCCGCGCCGTATAAGGAGCTCTACAACCATTTCGGCATCACCGCCGACGCGGTGGTGAAAGCCGCCACCGCCCACATTGATTCAGCGGCGGAAGATGCGTCGAGCTAGCGCGCGACACGTTCAGCAGCCCAACCTCCTCCTTAAGGGGAGGTCGGAGAGCCGCAGGCGATCCGGGCGGGGGGCGCGACCTTAGAACAGAACTCCCACCCAGCCCCCCACCCAAAACTGCAAGCAGTTTCGACCTCCCCTCGAAGGGGGAGGTTAGGGAGTGCCACAGTCTTCAATTAGAACAAAAAAAGCCCGCTGCGATGCAGCGGGCTTTTTCGTATCGAATAGTTTGGTCCGGCCTAAGCCGTCACGAGCAGTTCCACGAATGTGCTGTGCTCTTCCTTGAGCGGGCGGGCGGAAACGTGCAGACCTACTTTGACCTTTTCCCCGTCAATGGTGATGGGCATGGTCGTTACCAGTTTGCGCATCCGCTCCAGGCAGCGATTGCCACCCTCAATATCCGTTTCCGGCAACAACATGGCGATCTTGTCGTCCGCAATGCGGCCCAGAATATCCACGCCAAAACGGGTGGAGGAGACGCACATTTCTGACACGGCCATCATGACCTGATCGGCCCCTTCTGCACCGCGCTGTTCGGCCAGACGCTTCAGACCAGGCACTTTAGCCACCAGCAGGGTGAGGTCATGGTTGTAACGGCGTGTGCGGGCGAATTCCGCTCCGGCGAGTTCCATGAACCGGGTGCGTTTGGGGAGCCCCGTTGCCGCGTCCATAATGTCGGCGCGGGAACGCATGTCGGCGAGCAGGCCCTTCAGGCGGGCAACTTCCGCCTCCAGCGCCGCGCGATCCATGTCGGCGGGCTTAGCCGCCGTCTTTGGCGCGGCATTTTTCACCATCGTCACACCCTTGGGCAAAGCCACCCGTGCTTTGCTTTTGGTTGGCTTTGCGGGGGCGGACGCCCGCGGTTTGGTTCTGTGCACCAGTGTGGCCATCTGCCTGCTCCATGGAAAACGCATCAAGTGGGCCGAAGGATACGGACCATTTGTGAAAAATTTCTATTGCTCTTGGCGCACTATGGCCCAGCGAAATTAAGGGGGTGTTAAGGGCTGGCCCTTGGCGCGTCCGGCTTAAATCGATTTTGATTTGGGTCTAATCGTTTAGCGCCAAAGGGAGGGGTAGACAGGGCGACCGCGCCCCGCCAATCCACAGCCACCATATGGGCACAAAATGACGCAGGCTGGGCTTCCCGACAATGAGCAAGAACAAATCCACCGCCCGGCCACCCGTTCGGGTGGCCATTAACGGCTTTGGGCGCATCGGACGCCATACCCTGCGGGCCATCCATGAGTTTGGCCGTGAAGACATTGAAGTGGTGGCCATTAACAATTCCGGCGACATTGAAACCCACGCCCATCTGCTGCGCTATGACAGCGTGCACGGCCCTTTTCCGGGCGAAATCAAAGCGCGCAAAAAGGGTCTTGATCTGGGCAAGGGGGTTATCCCCTTTCTGGCGGACCGCAACCCCGCCAACCTGCCCTGGGAAAAGCTGGGCGTTGATATTGTTCTGGAATGCACGGGTGCCTTCAACAGCACGCAAAAAGCCATGCCCCATATTGAATATGGCGGGGCCAAGCGGGTGCTGCTCTCCGCCCCCGGCAAACCGGCGGACCGCACGATTGTTTATGGTGTGAACCAGCGCGACATTCGCAAAGCCGATCTGGTGGTTTCCGCCGCCTCCTGCACCACCAACTGTCTGGCACCGCTGTGCATGGTGATGGATGATGCCATTGGCATTGAACACGGGTTCATGACCACCGTGCACTCCTACACCGGCGACCAGCCCACGCTGGACCGCAATCACAAAAGCCCTTACCGCGCCCGCGCCGCTGCCGTCTCCATGATCCCCACGTCAACGGGGGCTGCCAAATCCATCGGCGATGTGCTGCCGGACCTGAAAGGCCGCCTCGACGGCACCGCCGTGCGCGTGCCCACGCCCAATGTCTCTTTGGTGGTGCTCAAATTTGTGGCCAGCCGCGAAACCACGGCGGAAGAAGTCAACGCCATCATGAAAAAAGCCGCCAAAGGCCGCATGAAAGGCATTCTGGATTATGACCCGGCGCCCAAAGTCTCCGTGGATTTCAACCACAACCCCCACTCTTCCATCTTCGCCCCGGAACAGACCAAGGTCATGAGCGGCACCATGGTGCAGGTAATGGCATGGTATGACAATGAATGGGGCTTCTCCTGCCGCATGGCCGACGTGGCTGTCGCCATGGGTAAAAAGCTGTGATAGTTTGGACAAATGGCGAAGCCAAATCTCACCGATGATATGCCAGGGGTCCCACTTCGCGAAAAAGAGGGGGGCGGGGGCTCTGGCGCGGTTTCAAAACTTGAATTTCGCGTTGATCGGATGGAGATCGACATTCGCGACATGCGACGCGACATCGAAGACGTTAAAAAAGATATGGTGGAAATAAAAACCACTTTGGCAGAGATCAGGGGCATGTTGCTGCGCATACCCTCCACCCAACAATTGTGGGCGATGACCATTGGATCGTGGATAGCCGGGGCCGGAATTGTTTTGGTTGCGGCCCGTTTATTGACTTAAATTATGCCCTTCAAAACCATCGACGACATCACCGACCTATCCGGCAAACGCGCCCTTTTGCGGGTGGATATTAATGTGCCCATGGAAGACGGGCGGGTGACGGACACCACCCGTATCGACCGCATTGCACCCACGGTAAAAGAGCTTTCCAGCAAAGGGGCCAAAGTCATCCTGCTGGCCCACTTTGGCCGCCCCAAAGGACAGGTTGTCCCGGAAATGTCTCTTAAACCGGTGGTCCCCGCGCTGGCTGATGCTTTTGGATGTGACGTTGCTTTTGTCGAGGACTGTGCTGACACGGCCGCCGAACGGGCCACCGCCAAAATGGACGATGGCGATGTGCTGCTTTGCGAAAACACCCGCTTTCACGCGGGTGAGGAGAAGAATGACCCGGCCCTTGCCGCCAGCATGGCCAAACTGGGCGATCTTTTCATCAACGATGCCTTCAGCGCCGCCCACCGGGCCCATGCCTCCACGGTGGGTCTTGCCGACCACCTACCGGCCTATGCGGGCCGCACCATGCAGGCGGAACTGGAAGCACTGGAGAAAGGGCTGGGTGCGCCCGACCATCCGGTCATGGCCATTATCGGCGGGGCGAAAGTCTCCACCAAGTTGGACCTCATCGGCAATCTGCTCACCAAAGTGGACCATCTGGTCATCGGCGGGGGCATGGCCAACACGTTTTTGGCAGCATTAGGTCTGGGTGTCGGCAAAAGCCTGTGCGAACACGATTTGGCCGATACCGCACGCTCCATCATGGCCAAGGCGGCGGACGAAAATTGCGAGATGATCCTGCCAAAGGACGTGGTGGTGGCCGACGGTTTTGCCGCCCACAGCCCCCATGATGTGGTGCCTGTGGATGCCGTCCCCAGCGCGCGCATGATCCTGGACGCCGGGCCTGAGACCGTGACCCTCGTGGGTGAACGTATGGCCACTTGCAAAACCCTGGTCTGGAACGGCCCCATGGGTGCTTTTGAACTGCAACCTTTTGACGAAGCTACAGTGTCTTGCGCCCAAATGGCAGCTCGCCACACTGCCGAAAACGGCCTCACTTCCGTGGCCGGGGGTGGGGATACCGTGGCCGCCCTCAACCATGCCGGTGTGGCAGACCAATTCACCTATGTCTCCACCGCCGGGGGGGCCTTTCTGGAATGGATGGAAGGCAAAACCCTGCCCGGCGTCGCGGCATTGGAAACGAATTCAACCTCCTAAACGATTGAATTTCCATGCGCCCCTTGAGGGCCAGCGCAAAGCTGACAATAAACGCATAACGCCCCAAACACGGAACGGAAAAGCACCATGAGCGAACGGATCGAAGATATTGCAAAAGCCATGGTGCTGCCCGGACAGGGCATTCTGGCGGCGGATGAATCCACCGGCACCATCCAGAAGCGCTTCGACTCGATCAACGTGGAAAACACGGAAGAAAACCGCCGCGACTACCGCGAAATGCTCTTCCGTTCCATGGAAGCCATGAAAAACCACATCTCCGGCGTGATCCTGTTTGAAGAAACGCTCTACCAAAAGGCCAAGGACGGCACGCCCTTTGTGGATCTTATCAAGGCCGCCACCGCCGTGCCCGGCATCAAAGTGGACATGGGCGCCAGGCCACTTGCCGGTCACCCGGGCGAGACGGCCACCGAAGGGCTGGACGGTCTGGCCGGTCGATTAGCGAACTACTATGAGGCCGGTGCCCGCTTCGCCAAATGGCGCGCCGTCATCGCCATTGATGATGCGCTGCCCACCACAGGGGCCATCAAGGCCAACGCCCACGGCCTCGCCCGCTATGCGGCCCTGTGCCAAGAGGCAGGCATCGTGCCCATCGTGGAGCCGGAAGTTTTGATGGACGGCAAGCCCGGTGACCACACCATAGAGCGCTGCCATGAAGTCACCAGCGCCGTGCTGCACGAAACCTTCAACGAGTTACACCACCAGAATGTGAAACTGGAAGGCATGATCCTCAAGCCCAACATGATCGTGGCGGGCGTCAACTGCCCCACACAGCCTTCTGTGGAAGAAGTGGCCGCCCACACGGTGGCCGTTCTGCGCCGGGCCGTGCCCGCCGCCGTGGCCGGCATCGCCTTCCTTTCCGGCGGTCAAAGCGATGAGGAAGCCACCGCCCACCTCAACGCCATGAATGCCCACAACACCCTGCCCTGGCCCGTCACCTATTCCTACGGTCGCGCCCTGCAAGCGGCGTGCCTGAAAGCGTGGAGCGGCCAGAGCGCAAACGTCCCCGCCGGTGAAGCCGCCTTCACCCACCGCGCCCGCATGAACGGCCTCGCCGCCAAAGGCGAGTGGAAGCCGGAAATGGAAGCGGCTTAGGGACACTAACCCCGATCTTAACGCGTGTTCCCAACCTCCCCCTGGAGGGGAGGTCGAAACGGCGTGCCGTTTCGGGTGGGGGGCCGGATGCCACATTGAGCTTCGCTTTTCGGCGCAAAGCCCGCGCCTCCCACCCCAATCGCCTACGGCTCTTGGGCCTCCCCCTCGAGGAGGGGGCCTGCCAGTTTATAAACCCAGCAGCTTGGCGACGAGGCCTCTTTGCGGTCAGGCTAAACTTGGCTGAGTGGGAAATTTTGACGTTTACGTCAAAATTCTGACGCGCTAGACTACAGCACGGCCCCTCCTATCCCTTCATCCCCCATGTCCCCCGCCCTGTTGCACATTCTCTCCACCCTCGCCTTCCCGCTCTATCTCGCCCAGGGCCTCTACGTCCGCCAGAAATCCCTGCGCCTTTCGCCACCATCGGAAGGACCGCTGGAGGGGCAATTTGGTGACGGTGAAGCGGTTCACCGCCTTTTGGTCGTTGGCGATTCCTCCGCCGCCGGAGTGGGGCTGGATCATACGCGGGAAACCATGGGCTTTCAGGCCGCCCAAAAATTGCACCAGCGCACGGGGGAGACCGTGGCATGGCGCATGAGCGGCCATAACAGCGCGGTCGCCGGGGAAATACGCGATCTTGTGGTGCCCAATCTCGCGCCGGAGGATTACACGCACATCTTCCTGATGATCGGCACCAATGACATAAAGAACTGGCATTCCGCAAAACGCTGGAAGCGCGAATTCGGCGGCCTGCTCTACGCCCTGCGCACACGCTTTCCGGGTGCAAAAATCTATTGGCATCAGGCCATCGACGTGCGCGACACACCCATGCTGCCCAAAATGCTGGGCACGATCATGAACTGGCGGGTGCAGATCTTTAACCGCAAAGGCGCGCAGCTTTGCGTGGAACGCGGGGCCGTGGCTGTACCGCCCTTGGACAGCACCAATGCCTGGGGCTATTGCCGCGACGGCTTCCACGCCAACAAATACGGTTTCTCCTATTGGACCGACCACATGCTGGACCACATTCATCACACGCCCACAAGCACACCGGCCGCACGCCCTCATCTTCCCGCACCTGACGAACGCTCTTTTCCCTACGCGGAGCCACCGGCAAAGCTCAAAGAGGAACTTGGCTAAAGCAGCATTGTCGCCGTTGAATTTTCCCTGCTAAACCCATTCTACGAGGTGCCTTGGGAGGGTTGTGCCGTGGGAAATTATCAGCAGGTTTACGAAGGCTGGAAAGCTGATCCGGAAAAATTCTGGATGGCGGCTGCCGAGGCCATCGACTGGTTTGAAAAACCGTCCAAAGCGTTCTTTGAAGACGAAGGCGTCTATGGCCGCTGGTTTGCCGATGGCGTGTGCAACACCTGCTACAATGCCGTGGACCGCCACGTGGAAGGCGGGCGGGCCGATCAAGCGGCCATCATCTATGACAGCCCCATCACCGGCACCAAGCGCACCTATACCTACACGGACGTGAAAGCCGAAGTGGTGGCGCTGGCCGCAGTTCTGCGCGATCAGGGCGTGGGCAAGGGCGACCGGGTCATCATCTACATGCCCATGGTCCCCCAAGCAGCCTTTGCCATGCTGGCCTGCGCCCGTTTGGGCGCCGTGCACTCGGTGGTTTTCGGCGGCTTTTCCTCCGCCGAACTGGCCACCCGCATTGATGATTGCGGCGCCGATACCATCATCACGGCCTCCTGCGGCATCGAGCCCGGGCGCATCATTGCCTATAAACCCCTGCTGGATGGGGCCATCGACCTGGCCAACCATAAGCCCGGCAAGGTCATCATGCTCCAACGGGAACAGCAGACCTGTGAGACCGTTGAAGGCCGCGATGTGGACTATGCGTCCGCCGTCCAAGCCCATAGGGACGCGGGCACGGCGGTCGAATGTGTGCCGCTGAAAGCCACCGATCCGCTCTACGTGCTCTACACGTCCGGCACCACCGGCCAGCCCAAGGGCGTGGTGCGGGACAATGGGGGCCACATGGTGGCCTCCCAC
The DNA here is from genome assembly GCA_038525315.1 of Pseudomonadota bacterium. Classification (GTDB taxonomy): domain Bacteria; phylum Pseudomonadota; class Alphaproteobacteria; order Rhizobiales; family Rhizobiaceae; genus Pseudahrensia. The sequence continues at coordinate 34,138 of JBCBHU010000007.1, read as the reverse complement.
TGGACCATGAAGGCCATCTACGGCGTGGACCCGGGGGAAGTGTTTTGGGCGGCCTCCGACGTGGGCTGGGTCGTTGGCCATTCCTATATCGTTTATGCCCCGCTTATGACGGGCAATACCTCCATCCTTTTTGAGGGCAAACCTGTGGGCACGCCTGATGCGGGCACGTTCTGGCGGGTGATTGCCGAACATAAAGTCACCGTCCTCTTCACCGCCCCCACAGCCTTCCGCGCCATCAAAAAAGAAGACCCGGAGGGGGCTTTGGTCAAAGACTATGACCTCTCCCATTTCCGCATGTTGTTCCTCGCCGGTGAACGGGCCGACCCTGATACGATCCACTGGGCGGAGCGCACCCTCGGCACGCCCGTCATCGACCACTGGTGGCAAACGGAGACGGGCTGGACCATCGCGGGCAATCCCGCAGGCATTGAATTGCTGCCTGTCAAATATGGCTCCCCCACCGTGCCCATGCCCGGCTACGACGTGCAAATTCTCTCCGATGAGGGCACGGAAATGCCCCGCGGTGAGCTTGGCAATGTGGTGGTCAAACTGCCCCTGCCCCCCGGTGCCTTCCCCACCCTGTGGAATGCTGAGCAGCGCTTCCGCGATGCCTATCTCAACGAGTTTCCCGGGTACTACCAGACCTCCGATGCAGGGATCATGGATGAGGACGGCTACCTCTTCATCATGGCCCGCACCGACGACATCATCAATGTGGCCGGTCACCGCCTCTCCACCGGCGCCATGGAAGAGGCCGTGGCGGAACATAAAGACGTGGCGGAATGCGCCGTGCTGGGCATTGCGGACCAACTAAAAGGCCAACTGCCCGCCGGGTTCGTCATCCTCAACAATGGCGTGGACCGGCCCGTGGAAGACATCCAAAAGGAAGTTGTCGCCCATGTGCGCGAGAAGATCGGCCCCGTGGCCGCCTTCAAAATCGTTGTGCCCGTCAAACGCCTGCCCAAAACCCGCTCCGGCAAAATTCTGCGCGGCACGTTGCAAAAGATGATCGACGGGGAGGATTTCAAAGTCCCCGCCACCATCGACGACCCGGCCATTTTAGATGAAATCCGCGAGAGCTGGGCGCAATATCAGGGCTAACTTGCCAATGGCATTTCGCGGGCTGACATACTATGTTGTGGGTCGGCGGGCTGCGCGGTTGGTGGGCTAATCATCCTCGGGGCCTTACCGATTCTGAAGGGAGCTGTCCCTGTCCTTGCCCGTGGGCTTGGGCATTACGGCGCCCACCTACTTTGTAGGTTCCAGGATCGATAAATGCGCACGGCTGGTGCGGCTCGCTTTTCTCTTCTGCCCCGTGACCGGGACAACAGCTGTAGTCCCATGACGCTTTCTTCCACCGACCAAAAAGCTGCCTTGCGCCGTGAAAAGTTGAAACTGCGCAATGGGCTGGCGGAAGAGATTCGCATTGCAGCGGCCTTCGATTTGGCAGACCGCGCCAAAGCCGTTTTCGAAGACGACTTCATGCCCGGCACCATCGTGGCGGGCTACCACCCCATTCGATCCGAACTGGACCCAAGGCCCCTCATGGCCGTGCTAGCCGATCTGGGCGCGCGCCTCTGCCTGCCTGTGGTCACGGGCGAGACAACCATGGAATTTCGCGAACTGCTGCGCGGCGGCACGCTGAGCGACAGTGGGTTCGGCACCATCGGCCCGGACGAGACAGCTGCCGTGATGGACCCGGAAGTCCTGCTCATGCCCCTCTCCGTATTCGACGCAAAGGGTGGGCGCATCGGCTACGGGGCGGGCTTTTACGACCGCGCCATCGAGAAATTGGAAAACAAGGGGCAAGAGCCGACGCTTATAGGCATCGCCTTTGATGAACAACAGGCGGATTTTGTGCCCATGGAACGCCATGACCGGCGACTCGGCACAATCCTCACCCCCACCCGCACCATCAAAGCCGGATAGGACACCCCATGCGCATTCTTTTTCTGGGAGACATGGTGGGCCGTACGGGCCGCACGGCCGTCTATGAACGGCTCCCCAGCCTGCGCCGCGATCTCAAGGCCGATCTGGTGATCGTCAACGGTGAAAACGCCGCCGGGGGCTTCGGCATCACCCGCACCATTTTGCACGAAACGCTGGAAGCGGGGGCCGATGTGGTCACCTCCGGCAATCATGCTTTCGACCAGAAGGAAACGCTGGGCTGGGCCGACGAAGAACAACGCTTCCTGCGCCCCGCCAACTTTCCCCCCGGTACGCCCGGTCGTGGCTCCACCATGGTGGAAACCGCCGATGGGCGGCGTGTGCTGGTGGCCAACATCATGGCCCGCGTCTTCATGCACCCGGAACTGGATGACCCCTTCGCCGCCGCTGAGCGAGAACTGGCCGCCGCCCCCTTGGGCGAGGTGGCCGATGCTGTCGTCATCGACTTTCACGCCGAAGCCACCAGCGAAGCCCAGTGCTTCGGCCATTTCGTGGACGGCCGCGCAAGTCTCGTCGTCGGCACCCACACCCATGTGCCCACAGCGGACCATCAGGTGCTGGTGGGCGGCACGGCCTATATGTCCGACGCCGGCATGTGCGGTGACTATGATTCTTCGCTGGGCATGGACAAGGAAGAACCGCTGAACCGTTTCCTCACCAAAGTCACCCGCAACCGCATGGAACCAGCTTCGGGTGAGGCTACGGTTTGCGGCGTGTTGACGGTGACGGATGATAAAACAGGGCTGGCCACAGGAATTGAACCTCTGCGCATTGGCGGACGGTTAAGCCAGATTATGCCCACGATTTAGCAGTTGGCACTCACAACCTCCCCATGGAGGGGAGGTCGGAGAGCGCAGCGATCCGGGTGGGGGGAGCGATCTTAAAGCCACTTCGCCATCCAGCCCCCCACCCGAAACAACACATTGTTTCGACCTCCCCTCCGGTGGGAGGTGGTGAGTGCCTTGAACGACCTACGCCAAGACCGTGCGCTCCAGGAACCAATAGGCCCCCATGGCGGCGATAAACAGCGAGGCGGGAATGGCCACCCGGGCGCGATACCACGGTTTGGCGGCCATCCAGCCCACCAGTGCGAAGGCCATGATCAAGACCGTGATCTGACCGAATTCCACCCCCACATTGAAGGCCACCAAACCCAAAATGAAATCGGAGGGCGGCAGGCCAATTTCGGTGAGGATGCCCGCAAAACCAAGCCCGTGCAACAGGCCAAACAGGAAAACGATGACGGGCCGCCACACCTGCAAGCTCCGCGTGAAGATGTTCTCCACCGCCACATAAACGATGGAAAGGGCGATCAACGGCTCCACGATGGTGGGGGAAATTTGCACCACACCATAAAGCCCCAGGGCCAGCGTCACCGAATGGGCAATGGTGAAGGCGGTCACCTGCATCAACAGGGGCCGCCATGCCATGGACAGGAAAAACAGGCCCAACACAAAAAGAATATGATCCAGACCCTTGGGCAGAATGTGGGTGAACCCCACCACCACATAATCCCACGCCTTTTCCACCCAGTTGCGCGGGTCCGGCGCGCGCAAGGCGATGTCATCGCTGGTCTCCCCCGCATTGAAAAAACGCGCTTCCATCTCTGCCGCCGTGCGTTCAATACGCAGAACACTGCTGCCCCGGGAACGGGGGTAGGCCCATGTGAGAACGCGCGCCCCCGGCGGCACTTCCCCGGTCAGACGGATGGTTGAGGAACGGGCCAAATCCACATCCCCCACGGGCGGGATAGCCATCTGTTCGATTTTTAGGCTCGGCACGGTGCCGTCAATTTTCAAGCCCAGACCGGCCACCCATTCGTCCGCGATTTCGTAGAACGCATCCTTCAACCCGCCAGCGGAAAGAGCGCGCAGCGCCTTGTAGCGGTCCGATTGGGGGGCCTCGTCGGTGTCATCATGCTCCGGCCCAATGCCGGCAATCTGCGCTTCCAGATTGGTTTCGATGGCCAGATTGATCCTGTTGCCTTCCGTTTGGATGGTGACGATAGAGGGCACGATTTCGTGCGCAGCCCCGGAGACCACCGCCCCCATCAGCACCAGGCAGGCGAGGACAAACGAACGGAGCAGAGCAAAAAGCATGGCGGATAGCCTGAAACCGGAGAGACGGTGGAGATACGGGAGCCTGCCGCCTTACGTTTCACGAACAAGCCATCGCTTGGCCATGGTCTATCGTGCTGTCAGCAGGTAAGTCTAGCCTGTTGATCCCCCCGGAGTTTCGCCATGCGCGTTTTGCTCACCGCCCTTGCCCTCATGCTTTTTGCACCTTTGGCCATGGCCCATGAATATTACCTCATGCCCTATTCCTTCACGCCCGCCTTGGGTGAGGAATTTACGGTGAGCCACCGCTTGGGCCAAAATTTCAAGGGCAATGAGATCCCCTATATCAGCCGCTGGAACATCCGCTCCGAATTGTGGGTGGCAGGGCAAAAACGCGCCGTGGCGGGAACGGATGGCGACCGCCCCGCCCTCAAAATGACGGTCAACACGCCCGGCCTCGCCATCGTGGCCCATCAAGGCAATGTGGATTTTCTCACCTTCTCCAGTTGGGAGAAATTCGTGGCTTATGTGGAGAAAGAAGGTCTCACCCACGCACTGGCTCCCAGCGAAAACGGCACAAAGCCCAAGGAAAAATTGAAAGAGGGCTACGCCCGCTACGCCAAAACACTCGTTCAAGTGGGGGGCGGCAGTGCGGGACTGGATCAACCCGTGGGGCTGAAAATTGAGCTGATCGCCAAGAAAAACCCCAACGCTCTCGCCGCAGACGAAGCCATGCCCGTGCAATTGCTCTATGACGGCAAGCCCATGGCAGGAATAACGGTGAAAGTGTTTGAGACCGAAGGCGAAGATTTTGGCCTCAAACTCATCACCGATGAAAACGGCATGGTCTCCGTGCCCCCGGCTGGCCCGGGCCCCACCATGCTCAACGCCATACACATGACGGACCCACAGGGGCCGGAAGCCCTTGAAGGCAAGGCCCATTGGGAAAGCTTCTGGGCCTCCCTAACCTATAGCCGCGCGCGTTAGCCCCATGCGGCTGGCGCTGGCCTTTCTGCTGCTCCTCAGCGCCATCAGTTTTGCGCTGGGCGTCACACTGCCCATCGTTCAGTTCAAGCGGCTCTACTTTTTTGAAGACACACCCTCGCTCGTCGGTCTCTTCACCGGGTTGTGGGCAGAAGGCGACACACTGGTGGCGCTGGCCATTGCCGTCTTTTCGCTCATCTTCCCGGCGTTGAAACTAGCCCTCGTCTTTATCGCCGCCATCGCGCCGGAAACGCCGCTGGCCCGTTCGCCCCTTTGGCAATTTGCAGGCGCCCTTTCGCGCTGGTCCCTCATGGATGTGCTTTTGGTGGCGCTCGTCATTTTCGCCGCCAAAACATCGGGATTGGCGGAAGCAATCGCCCAGCCGGGTCTGTGGTTTTACGCGGTAAGCGCCCTGTCAGGTGCAGCAGCAGCCGCAATGATCAAAAGAACCAACGCGCCCTAAGAAGGCATCCGGTTCAGCGGCTGGAATTCTTCCAGCAAGGCCAGGTGCGCCTCCTCCTGGCTGCGGCTGCGACGACCGGCTTGGCCGGGCGTTGTTTCTTTGGTGCCATATTGGATCATCTTGTTGCGCAAGGTGCGCACGGAAATGCCGAGAATATCGGAAGCCCACGTGCGGTTACCGCCGCAGCGGGCCAGAGTGCCAATAATCAAATCCCGCTCCACATCTTCCAACCGGCGGCCCACATGGGGCTCGATGTCAAACTGATGACGCACATTTTTTTGCGAAGAAGAGGAGGCGGTTTTGGTCATGGAAGCATTCTGTCCCGGCTCTCTTTGCGGAGCCCGTTGGTCTTGCTGCCATCCTGTCGTGTTATGGTAAATCGCCGGTTAAACAGGGCCCACCAAAACGCAAAAAGCCACACCTTTTGCGCGGCGCTGATCGACAGCAAACGGCGCAAAGGGTGTGGCTTTTCGCAAGCCCTCGAAAAAAATTGTATTTAGTGTCGGTATTGTTGAATGCGCGTGGTGCGCAAACCCGCAAGGCCATGGTCGTCGATGGATGCCTGCCAAGACAGGAACTCTTCCACCGTCAGCGTGTAGCGCTGGCAAGCCTCTTCAAGGCTCAACAGACCGCCACGCACGGCAGCCACCACCTCCGCCTTGCGGCGGATCACCCACCGGCGCGTTGTTGTGGGGGGGAGATCGGCAATTGTGAGCGGGCTGCCATCAGGCCCGATGACATACTTCACCCGTGGGCGCATCTGTTCGGTCATGTTACTCTCTACTCAATACTAATACGCGTCTGACCAGACTTGAACAAACCTACGCCGCAGGACTTAAAATTTGCTGAAACGGACCTTAGCAATTTGGTAGGTTTTGCGCCCCCGCCATATCGCACTTTTGCGCTTCGCCGGGCCGCACTTTGGCAGCGGACTTTACGCCACGGGTCAAATGGACGACTTACCACAAGACTGCGCGGGCCCTATTCCTAGTGTCAGCCCTCGACCCCCATTGAGAAACCACCATGCACGATGATGACGACAACAATTTTTTTGAAAAGCCCGATCCCACCACAATACTGGGTTTGAAGTTGTTCGGCTATGGCGCGGCGGTGGCCATTCTCGCCGCCTTTGCCGTGGGGTATTTTTACCTGTAAGCACGGGGTTTTCACCCCCGGGCCCCGGCGTGCTTAACTATCTCACCCTCATCTTCTGCTGCCAATTGGCGGGAGAGACATTGGCCCGGTCCTTAGGCCTGCCGGTGCCAGGGCCAGTGGTGGGCATGGTCCTGCTGTTTTTGTTCCTTGCCATAAAGGGGCACGTGCCGGACGATTTGGGCCGGGTCGGGGACGGCTTGCTCAAGCACCTTTCGCTTTTGTTTGTGCCCGCCGGTGTGGGCGTCATGCTTCACTTCCGGCTCATCGGCGATGACTGGCTGCCCATCGCGCTGGCCCTTGTGGTTTCCACCGTGGTCACCATTATTGTCACCGCTTGGCTGATGGCGAAGCTGAACCGGGCCAAGCACGATGGGTGAGTTGCGCGACGTATGGGTCTATCTGTCAGCAACGCCGTTGCTGCACCTCACGCTCACACTGGTGGCGTTTCAGGCGGCCTCATGGCTTTACGAAAAGGGCGGGCGCAATCCCATTCTAAACCCAGTCCTTCTGTCTGTGTTGACTCTGGTGGGTCTGTTAGTGGCCACCGGCACGCCCTATGGGGACTATTTTGAAGGGGCGCAATTCGTCCACTTTTTGCTGGGGCCAGCCACCGTGGCCTTGGCGATCCCGCTCTACCGCCAGTTTGACCGGGTGCGCCGGGCCGCCTTGCCTCTTTTGATGTCTTTGCTCACGGGATCCCTCACCGCCATGGGATCAGCCGTGGCCATTGCCTATTTGATGGGCGCGGGGGAAACCGTGCTCAAATCGCTGGCTCCCAAATCCGCCACCGCGCCGGTGGCCATGGGGATTACGGAACAATTGGGGGGCTTGCCCTCGCTCACCGCTGTTTTGGTAATTTGCACCGGCATTTTAGGGGCCATGGTGGGCCCGTTCCTGCTGATGCGCCTCAAAATCACCGACGAAGCCGCGCAGGGCGTGGCGCTGGGCACCACCAGCCACGGCATCGGCACCGCACGCGCCCTGCAAATGAGCGAGACGGCGGGTGCTTTCTCCGGCCTGGCCATGGGCCTTAATGCCTTGGCCACGGCAATTCTATTGCCCATCCTGTGGGCTTTCCTGTTCTGAACTGGAGCGCTGCCCCATCAATCGGAATCAGAATGGGCGGCACCCAGCGGGACCGCCCCTCTTGTCCAGTTGCAAGTGGCCAAGTGTCTTAGAAAAAGCGCCTTAGGACAGGTGCTCTAGAAAATGAAATCGTCTTCCGCCAGATCAGCTTGGGTTATGCCCTGAAGCAGCAAGGTGCCGTATTGGGCCGCCTGAATTTCCAAGCCTGCCGCCGTATCATCAAAGCTCAATTGCGAAAATTGCAAATCCAGCCCGCGAAACCAGATGCGGTCTCCAAGCCCGGTCCCGGCGGTGAAATCTGTGATGACATCATCATTGAACTGGCCGTCCATGAGGAAGACGTCGAAACCGGTGCCCCCCGTCAACGTGTCACTGCCGAGCCCGCCGATCAACGTGTCATTGCCATCGGCCCCGTCCAACGTATCATTGCCGTCAAAGCCCACGAGGCGGTTGTTGGCCTCATCGCCCGTGATGGTGTCGTCAAACTGGGTGCCGCAGACCATTTCCACATTAACGTAGGTATCGCCCGCAGCCTCACCCGCCGTGCCGCCGGTGGCCAGATCAACGGTAACGCCTTCTGCGGCATCCTTGTAGCTGACGATATCAGCATTGCCGTCTCCACCGTCAAAATTATCCGCCCCGGCTCCGCCGATCAGAGTGTCTTTGCCATCGCCGCCATTGAGGTCATCATCCCCGTCGCCGCCGACGAGTTTGTTATTGCCGTCGCTGCCGGTCAAAATATCCCGCTGGCTGGACCCGACCACATTTTCGATGTCCACATAGGTGTCCCCCGTGGCATGGCCATAGTCGCCAATGCCTGTGCCCAGGTGAACCTGCACGCCGTATTCGGATTCGGCATAGTCCACCACATCAATGCCGTCGCCACCGTTGAGCGTGTCATGACCATGGCCGCCGCGCAGCCAGTCATTACCCGCACCCCCGTTGATTTGATCATCGCCGTGATTGCCGTAAAGGCGGTTTGCCAGATCATCGCCGGTCAGCACATCGTCATGCCATGAACCGTTAAGGCTTTCGATATTCTTCAGCGTGTCGCCCTCAGCATGGCCACCAAGACCGGTACCACGTTCCAAACTCACATCCACGCCGCGATAGGAGGAGCCGTAATCGGCCACGTCCGTCGCACCCTGGCCGCCGTCTAGATCGTCACCACCGCCGCCGCCCACGAGCGTATCCTTGCCGTCGCCGCCTTGCACCTTGTCATCGCCGTGGTGACCGTTCAGCCGGTTATCACCGTCATCACCCCTAATTTTGTCATTGGCGGTGGATCCAACGACGTTTTCAATACTGTCATAGGTATCACCGGCGGCATCGCCGCGGCTGCCTCTGCCACTTTTCAAATTCACGGTGACCGCATCATCCGCCCATTCGTAGCTGGCGGTGTCGGAGCCGGAACCGCCGTGTAGAGCATCCGCCCCGTCACCGCCTTTCAGCGTATCATTGCCGCCATTGCCGTATAGCGTGTCGTCGCCATCGCCGCCGTCCAACAAATCGTTGCCACCAGCGGTGGGGTCGGTGAGTTCGGAGACGGAACGCAATTGCACATCATCAACGAATCCACCCAGCGTGTCGTCTGTGCCCACAGCGTTGAAACCAAGCCAGGGATAGTTCGCATAGTAGCCCGTGGGAGCGTTCACCGTGTAGGTGTAGGTGTTGAAGCCCAGTCCATCCAGCCCCTCACCGTCGGCCGTCACCGTATCGATTTTGGTGCCGGACCAATAGACATCGATCGTGTTGGAGGCCTCTTCCACGCCGGGGCGGGCGGAAAACTCAAAGGAAAACTGGAAGGTCTCAAATCCTTCTAGCGTTTCGCCACCGCCATCAATCCATTGGTAGACAAAGGAATTGCCGTTTGAATCCAGCTCCAGAATATCGGTGCCGTCGGGCACACCGGCATCGTCACCGTGGCGCTGGATCTCAATTTTATCGCCGCGCCCGGCATTCCAGTTCGGGATACTGTCAAACAGGCCCCAAAACCCATTGCCATTAGTCAGTTCGCCGTGCTCCTCGAACGAGCCGTTGAGCACCAGATTATCGCCGATGACCGCATCGCCGGTGAGAACATCGCCGCCCTCGCCGCCCAAAATGGTCTGGTTCAACTCATCGCCCACAAGCGCATCGGTGTCTTCACTGCCGTTGAGTGTGGCATCATCCCCAATGGGAGTCGCCTGCCGTTCGCAGTGGTCTTCCCCCTCACGGAACCACATGCCGTCTTCACTGCTGTCGTGCTGATCGCTCATGACTTTTCGCCCTTCAATTCCTGCGTCCAAGGCAATTCCTGCTTTTGCCTAGGGTGGAAACTACACAGGAGGTTTGAAAGCGAAGTTCAGATGGGCGGTGCAAACTATTGGATTGCAGAAAGGTTTGATTAACCCTCTTTCGGCACCCGTTTGGCCCGCGATGCCGATCGGCGGGGGCTTTTGCCAATGTCCAAACGGGGCTTCAATTTGCGCACAAAATAGATGGAGCCGGTTTCATTGAGGTGGTGCGCATCGCGGTAGAGCACCTCTCCCCGGTGATAGAATTTGCAACCCCCATGGGCGCATTGCAGATCATTCACCGGCACCAGATCCGGCACCAGCCGTGCCAGATGACGATTGTAGCGCAGTTCTTTCAGGCTGGCGGCGGTGACACCGTCACAACGGCGATCCAATTCCTTGTCGTCGATCACATAGGCCGGAATGGCGCGGCAGCGGATGAGCGAACGACCCGGGCGGATGAAATCCGCCACCACATTCACCCGGTGCCCCTGCTCCCGCAGCGGGTCCACCATGTCACGGATCGCCGGCGCAATGTGGCGCGGGCTAGAGCGTTTCGCGGACGTGATGATCAAATTGGTGGGGTTTTGCGCCATCAATTTTTCATAGGTCGCTTTGTTGTGGGCCTTGCACGCGCGGGTCTGTTCCGCGCTTCCCGTAAACTTGCGCACAAAGCCGCCAAAGCCAGAATGGGGCACGCAGCCGGTGCGATAGATCACATGGATGTTATAAGCCGGGTAATGGCGGGCAAATCCGGCTGCCAGATGGAAGGCATGGCTGTCGCCCCAAATGTAGATGTCATTGTTCTTTCCGCGATAATTCTGACACGTCACCAAGTCAGGGTTGTCACCGGCGAAGGTGCCAGCAGGTGCAAAATTCTTGCAGAACCGGTTGCGCGTGGCCCGCCGCAATTCGTCGTTAGACAGAGACACCCGCTCTTGCGGAATGCGAAAGCCCAGCCCGTCCGTGGTCACAGCCGCAGACGACAGGCCCACCAGTGGAATGGCTGCCACCGCTGCCCGCAGCGCAAACCGGCTATCCGGCGCAAACCGCTCCATGGCCCAGATGCGGCGCAGCAGCGGCGCAGGGCGCTTTGGACCGACAAAATCGCGCTCCTTGGCGGGAAAACGGAAGCGTTGCTCAATAAAGTGATACTGCATCCAACCCAGCACCAGCGACAGGAAGACGATCAGCGCCTTACCCACGGCGGTGGGTTCCGGCTCCATCACCATCACCCAAAACACAATGATGGGCCAATGAACCAGATAGACCGAATAGGAAATCTTGCCCACGAAAACGGCCCCATCCCAGCGCAGAGCACCACCGGCAAACCGGGCGGACGAAAACAAAATGAACAGCGCTGTGCCCGCGCACGGGATCAGCGCATTGATACCGGGAAAGGACGTATGGTGATCAAAGGCAAACATGGGCCAGGCAATCAGGCCAAGGCCAGCAAGAGCGCCCACCTCTTTGATCCACCTGGCCCGCTTTTGCGCCCGCACAAGCGGTTCGATCCAAACCAGCGCCGCCCCCAGGGCCATTTCCCCCAACCGGGCGGGCAACAGATAAAAGGCAGCATCCCGGTCTGTGACGATCCATTGCTCCGCCAGCCATATACTGGCTGTGCTTAAGGCGGCGATGATCAAAAGCACAACCGGCGTGCGCCATTTGGCCAGCGCAAACACCGTCAACGCGGGCCAGATGAAATAAAATTGCTCTTCCACCGACAGCGACCACGTGTGCAGCAGCGGCTTGGTGATGGCATCGGCGGCAAAATAGTCCGCCTCCGCCCAGAAATAGAGATTGGACACGCTGGCCACGGCCGCCAGCGCCGATGCGCCAAAGTCCACCATGGCACCGGTGGAAAAAAACAGGAAACCCAACACCGCGCTGACACTGGCCGTGCAAAGCAAAGCCGGGAAAAGCCGGCGCACCCGGCGCAAATAAAACCGCTTGAACCGAAAGCCCCCCGTCTCCCGCACCTCCCGCATAATCAGCGCCGTGATGAGATAGCCGGAAATGACGAAGAACACGTCCACGCCCACAAAGCCACCGCCAAACAGCGCGTAGCCCGCGTGATACAATACCACCGACATGACCGCGATGGATCGCAGTCCGTCAATTTCCGGCCGGTATCTGATTTGCGCCAAGGCCCTGCTCCATGGATGACCCGTTAAGGGATTGCCCGTTGCGGGGCACACCCGCCCCTTGCTGAACCCACGCTTGCCCTATCGTGTTAATTTGTAACTAAATGCCCGGCCCAGCGGCTCTGAGGTGCTGCACCGGTTATCCCCATGGCAAACAAAACCTTTCCGCCCACCGCGCGCGCGGGTAGCACTTCCCTAAGGCCACAAAACCGCGCAAAGTGGCCCAAAAGAATACTGGGCGAGACGGGGCACCCGTCGCAGGAGGACTTTCATGAGCACAATTGAGCGTATTCCCGAGCCGAAGAAGCAACCCTTCATCGGCAACATGCTCTCCATCGACGCCAACCAGCCCCTGCAAGGGCTGATGGAAATGACCCACGAATTGGGCCCCATTTTCCGCCTCGACATGATGGGAACCCCGCTGGTCATCGCCTCCGGCGCCGACATCGTGGAAGAATTGTGCGACGAGGCCCGCTTTGACAAAGCCGTGCGCGGCTCCCTGCGCCGCATCCGCGCGGTCGGGGGCGATGCCCTTTTTACCGCCGATACCAAAGACCCCAATTGGGAAAAAGCCCACCGCATCCTGCTGCCCACCTTTGCCGGCAGCGCCATGAAAAACTACTTTCCCCAGATGCAGGACGTGGCCAACCAGCTGGTCACCAAATGGGAGCGCATGAACTCCGACGAGGAGATCGACGTGGTCCACGACATGACCGCCGTGGCGCTGGATGTGATCGGCATTTGCGGCTTCGACTACCGCTTCAATTCCTTTTACCGGCGCGACTACCACCCCTTCATCGACGCGCTCAACCGCACGTTGGAAACCTGCATGATGCAGCGGGGCCTGCCGTTTGAAGAAACCATCCTGCGCAAACGTCTTGCCAAGATGGAAGAAGACGTGGCCTTCATGAATAATCTGGTGGACCAGATTATCCGCGAGCGGCGGGCGGGCCATGGCGATAACAGCCAAAACGATCTGCTCAACTACATGCTGGCGGGCGTGGACAAGGTGACGGGCGAGAGCCTGTCGGATGAAAACATCCGCTACCAGATCAACACGTTCCTGATCGCAGGCCACGAGACCACTTCCGGCCTCATGTCCTTCACGCTTTATTATCTGCTCAACAACCCGGACATTCTGGAGCGGGCCTATAAAGAGGTGGACGAGGTATTGGGCCGCGACATCTCCCAACCCCCCACGCTCGCCCAGGTCAACAAACTCACCTATGTGAACCAGATCCTGTCGGAATCCCTGCGCCTGTGGCCCACCGCCCCCGCCCTGGGCCTTGCCCCTTACAAGGACGAAATCGTCGGCGGCAAATATAAACTCAAAAAAGGCACCTTCGTCACCATCCTGTCCCTCATGCTGCACCGGGACAAATCCGTGTGGGGTGATGATCCCGAGACGTTCAACCCCGAACACTTCTCCAGGGAAGCCGCGGCCGAGCGGCCGCTCCACGTTTACAAACCCTTCGGCAACGGCCAGCGGGCCTGCATCGGGCGGCAATTCGCCCTGCAAGAGGCCAATCTGGTGATCGGCATGATCCTCCAGCGCTTCAATCTGATCGACCACAAAAACTATCAGATGAAGATCAAGGAGAGCCTGTCCATCAAGCCTGACGGCTTCACCATGAAGGTGAAACTGCGCAATGACGTGACCCGCTCCGCCCTGGTCAAGGGCGCTGCCATTGCCGAAGAGGAAAAAACCGAGCAAGTGGCGGCCCGGCCCAAACACGGCACACCCGCCCTCATTCTCTACGGCTCCAATCTGGGCACCACGGAAGAATTTGCCCGCGCCATGGCCCGTTCTGCAGAACTCAACGGGTTTGAGACAACGCTGGCCCCGTTAGACGATTATTGCGACAGACTTCCGACGCAAGGCGCGGTCATCATGGCCTGCGCCTCCTACAATGGCACACCGCCGGACAATGCGGGCCAATTCGTAGAATGGGTGAAAAATGCCCCCGCCGGGAGCCTCGATGGCGTCACCTATGCCCTGTTTGGCTGCGGCCATTCTGACTGGGCAGGCACCTTCCAGGCCACACCACGTATCCTGGACGAGCATCTAACCCGCGCCGGCGCCACTAATATTTGTGAGCGGGGCGAGGGTGACGCCAAGGAAGACATCGAAACCGCCTTTGAAAACTGGTTCAAACCCGTCTGGCCCGCCGTGGGCAAGGCCTTGGATCTGAACGTGGATTTTGACGCGGCGCTGGACGATGCCCCCCTCTATTCCATCGAATATCTGGAAGACGACACGGACAGCCCTCTCATCGCGCAACTGGGTGCACGCTCTGTCACGGTGGAAGAAAACCGCGAACTCCACACCAAAACCGGCGCAAACCCATCGGAACGCTCCACGCGACACATCAAGGTCAAGCTGGCGGCGGGCCAAAGCTACGCGCCCGGCGACCACCTCTCGGTTATTCCTAAAAACTCCCCCGATCTGGTGCGTCGGGTGGAACAGCGGTTCGACTTGCAGGCCACAGGACGCATCAAACTCTCCGCCTCCGCGGGCGCAGACCATTCCGCCTTGCCCACCAATACGCCCATCGCCCTGCGCACGCTGCTGTTCGACCTCATCGAATTGCAGGCCCCCGCCTCCCGCAAGGATGTGGAACTGCTGGCCCGCTACACCGAATGCCCCCATTCCAAACCGGCGCTGGAAAAACTGTCGGGCGATGATTTCCGCGCTCAGGTACAGGTGAACAAGCGCAGCGTGCTGGACCTGTTGGAAGCCTTCCCCGCCTGTGAACTGCCCTTTGAGGTGTTTCTGGAAACCTGCCCCAACATGGTGCCGCGCTATTACAGCATCTCGTCTTCTCCGCAGACCGGCGAGGGTGAAGACCCCAACCACTGCACCATCACCGTGGCCGTGGTGGATGGCCCCGTCAAAGGCGGTCTGCTGGAAGGCTCGGGCCGCCGCACCAGCAACAACCGGTATCAAGGCACCTGCACCAACTATCTGGCAGGCCTCACCACCTCATCCGCCTTCCACGCCGCCATGCGAAACCCGTCCGCCGGTTTTGTGTTGCCGGACGATATGAGCCGCCCCATCATCATGGTGGGCCCCGGCACCGGCATCGCACCGTTCCGCGGCTTCATGCAACAACGGGCGTGGGAAGCCCGCCAGGGCAAAAACACCAGGGACGGCACGCTGGGCGAAGCTATGCTCTTCTTCGGCTGCCGCCACCCGGAGCAGGACTATATCTACAAAGAAGAATTGGAAGCGTGGAACGAAGAAGGCCTTTGCGACCTGCACGTGGCCTTTTCCCGCGCCACTGATGAAACCGGAAAAATCAAGCGGGTCTATGTGCAAGACCTGCTGGCAGAGCAGGCCGACAAGGTCTGGTCACTGCTGGAGGCGGGCGCAAAAATCTACGTCTGCGGCGATGGCGGCCACATGGAGCCAGACGTGCGCCGCGCCCTAACCCGCCTCTACGCCGACCGCAAAGACGTGAGCGCCGACCAGGCCGACGAATGGCTGGCCGGCATGATCGAAAAGCAGGACTATGTGCTGGATGTCTGGGTGAGCAGCTAAAGTGCCCAGCGAGTGGTCTCCCCCAGCACAGACTGGGGGAGCACTATGTTGACCAGCGGCTACAGCGTGATGCGGTAGCGGGCAAATCCGTTGGGACCGTCACCGGCGGGCTCAATTGAAACGCCCTTCACATCGGAAATGCGCTCCTTCGCCTTGGGCCCCGTGTCAAACAGCAGCGATGTGCCGGGTAGGGGCTTAAACTGCCAATTACCGTCGGCGGCCGGGCTCACAGTCCCCTTCTCCACGATATAGCGCACGATCACATCCCGGTTCGTGTCCGGCCCCTCGAATATGATGGTATCGCCCATGGCACCGGGAAATTTACCGCCACCGGAGGCGCGGTAATTATTGGTGGCAATCACAAACTCCATATCGTCAGTCACGGGTTTGCCGTCATGCTGAAGGTTCACGATGCGCTGGGCACCGGGGTTGATCTCTTCGCCCTTGGGGTCAAAGCGTGAGGGCTGCGACAGGTCCACCTGATAAGTGACACCATCAATCACATCGAAATTGTAAGAGGGGAAAGAGGGGTTCAACAGGACCTGATCGGGCTTGCCCGCTTCCACCTGATTGAACATGCCAGCGGAGCGCTCCAGCCAGCCCTTTAGTTGCGCGCCCGTTACCTTCACGGCGCGCACTGTATTGGTGTAAAGGTAGAGGTCGGCCACGTTCTTGATGGCCACGTCCCCCTTCGCCACATCCGTATAATATTCCGGCCCACCGCGCCCCCCGGCCTTAAAGGGTGCCGCGGCAGAAAGGATAGGCAGACCTTCAAACTCGGTGCCCTTCATCATATCCGTGATGTACCAAAGCTGAGCGTTGGAGACGATCTGCACGGAGGGATCATCGGCAACCAGCGCAAAGTAGGAATGAAGGGGTGCATCCGTCTGCCCCACGGAGCGGCGCACATAGGCGAGCGTCTCGTCATGCTCTTTACGCACCGCAGTTTCCACCGCCGCCACGCTTTCAACAAGTGCCGTGACTGAACGATCTTCGTTACGCTTGGAAATGGGGCGGGCTTCGCTGCTGGAGGTGACGACTTTCCATTCATTGCCGGACTTCTCCAGCATCAGATCAATCACGCCCAGATGAGACCCCCAAAAGCCGCCCATGGCGGCGGGCTTGCCATTGATGGTGCCTTTTTCAGCATCAACACCGGCAAAGCCAGCATATTTTGGCCCGGGGAACACCAGGTGGCTGTGGCCGGTCATCAAAGCATCAATGCCTTCCACCCGCGACAGGGGGACGGACGCATTTTCCATGCCGTCTTCCCGCTTGGGCGAACCGATACCGGAATGGGACAGCGCAATAATGATATCCGCGCCCTTCTCCTTCATTTCCGGCACCCAGGCCTCAGCCGTCTCGATGATATCCCGGGCCTTCACCTTGCCTTCCAGATGACGGCGGTCCCAATTCATGATCTGCGGCGGCACGAACCAAATGAGGCCCACTTTGAGCATGTGTTTGGCACCGGAACCGTCGGTCACCTCCCGGTCCATAATCACATAAGGCTTCACAAGCCCCTTATCCGCACGAATGTCAGCACCTTGTTCTTTCACCACATTGGCACAAACAACGGGAAATTGAGCACCGGCCAGGGATTTCATCAAAAAATCCAAACCATAGTTGAATTCATGGTTGCCCAGGGTCGAAGCATCAAACCCCAGCGTGTTCATGGCAGTGATGATGGGGTGGGTATCCCCCTCCTTCATGCCCCGTTCGTAGGCGATGTAATCGCCCATGGGGTTGCCCTGCAAAAAGTCGCCATTGTCCACCAGCATGGAATTGGTGGCCTCTGCACGAATGTCTCCAATGATGGAAGCCGTCCGGGCAAGCCCCACCGTGTCCACCGGACGGTCAGAGTAATAATCATAGGGAAAGACATGGACATGGAGATCGGTGGTTTCCATGACCCTCAAATGGGCCTGATTGGCCGCGGCCTGCACGGAAAACGGGTGCAACGCGAGCAGCGAGGCCGCTGCGGCAGCCCCCCCTAAAAATTGACGACGGTTGGCCTTGAGGACGGAGGGCGAAGACATGGGGCAAGATCCTGAAAATTCGGTGGCCATGCGCGTATTAGCGCCAAGCCTTTTGAGGCCATCCCGCAAACAAGTCAGCTTCATGACATCGCCCCCATCACCTTGGACCATGCCCAGGAAAACAAAACGATGGGCCGAAGGTGCTTGACTCACACCTATAATGTAATAATGTAATTACATGGTTACCAATAACGACATGGATGCTGTTTTCCAAGCCCTGGCCCACACCACCCGTCGCGCCATGTTGGATCATGTGCGTGCGCAGCCGGGCCTCAGCGTGGGGGAATTGGCCGCCAAGTTTGATGTGACCCGCATCGCCATCATGAACCACCTGACCGTGCTGGAAAAAGCAGACCTGATCATCAGCGAAAAAGACGGACGGTCCCGCCGCCTCTACCTCAACGTCATGCCCATCCAGGACATCCACGAACGCTGGACAGACATGTATTCCGCCCACTGGGCTGAGCGGGTGAACACGATCAAATATGCGGCGGAGGCGGTCGCGCGACAATTTCAAAGCCCCAAACCTGAAGTGAGTAATGACGATGACTGACCCCAAATTTGCCAAGGCCCATATCCACCGCACGTTCATCAAAGCGCCCATTGAAACCGTTTGGTCCACGCTCGTGGCCACCGACAAGTCCCTCCCCTTTTTCTTCGGCTCCATCTGCCAAACCAAAGACGGGCTGAAACCCGGCACCCGCTACCGCATGGTTTCGCCCAACAACAAGCTGGCCATGGTGGTGGGCGAAGTGCTCGCCTTCGACCCACCGCGCCTCTACTCCCACACGTTCCAGATGACCAATATTGACGAGCCGCCCTGCAAGGTCACCTACACACTGGTGGAAAAGGACGGTGGGACGGAGTTTTCCCTCACCATCGAAGACGCCATCGAGGGCGGCAAGCTCCACAAGGAAATGGTGGGAGCGCAAACCTTCATTGGTGGCAATCTCAAGGCCCTGTGCGAAACGGGCAAACCCGCCTTCTCCGGCCGCATGGTGGGCCTGCTCTCCCCCGTTTTTGGCCTCTTCGCCAAAAAACAACAGCGTATCGAAAACTGGCCGCTGTAAGGCCGAACTGTCGTCAGTGCGGGGCAAAGACCCCGCAATCCATGCACTTACTGGCAGCCTGCATAGATAGCAGGGTACGGCCCCGCCAGGACGACCAGGGATCAACGGGTTTGAAGAGAAGCCGCAAGGAGATGCGCGTGCGTCTCAGCGCCCCCGCGCCTCACCGCCCTCTACTGCGCGGATCCATTGCGTCGCGCAATCCGTCGCCAATATAGTTCACCGACAGCACGGCCAGTGAGATCAGCACGCCCGGCCAGACGACCCGTTCGGGAAAGAGGACCATGCGGTCCACGCCGTCAAACAGGAGGCGACCCCAGGTGGGGAAGTCCGGCGGAAAGCCGAAGCCCAAGAAGGACAGGGCGGATTCCGTGATGATGGCCGTGGCGATGCCCAGCGTGGCGGACACCATGATGGGCGACAATACGTTGGGCAGAATGTGGCGTGTGATGACACGACGCGACGGCGTCCCGATGGAGCGGGCGGCCAGAACGAATTCCCGCTCCTTCAGCGCCAACACATCGGAGCGCACGATGCGGGCCGTCTGCATCCAGGACGTAATGCCCACCAGCACCACGATGAGCACAAACACCCCACCCTCCACGCCAAAGGTCGCGTTGAGCGGTTCACGAAACAGCAGCACCGCCACCAGCAGCAATGGCAGCAATGGCAGCGCCAAAAACAGATCGGTGAAGCGCATGAGCGGCCCGTCCAGCTTGCGGAAATAACCCGCCAGCACGCCGATGGCCGTGCCCAACACGATGGAAAGCACCATGGCCGCCAGCCCCACGGCGATGGAGACCCGCCCGCCCAGCATGAGCCGGGCCAGCATGTCGCGGCCCAACTGGTCGGTCCCCAGCGGATGGGCCCAGTTCACTTTCGCGCCACTGTCCCAAAGGGCCGTGTAGAGGGGTCGTGTGTCCCGCAAGGTCAAAAACGCCCGCCCTGTCGGCACCGTGGTGCCGTCCACCGGGTGGACAAATGGGCCAATCAAGACGCCCACCACGATGATGGTAAAAATAACCGCGCCGATGACAGCGCCCTTGTGCTTTTTGAACTGATCCCACACATCAGCCCATTGGCTGCGGGCGGGGGCGATGATGATCGTGTCATCCACCGGCGGCGCTGCGGGCGTCACCGCCTCTTGCGGGGTCATGGCCGCTTCGCGCAAGTCTTTATCGGTCACATCAGTCATAACGAATCCGGGGGTCCATGACGCCGTACAGAATATCGGCAATCAGATTAAACACCACGATCAGCACGGCGAAGATAAAGGTCAGCGTTTGCACCGTCGGCAGATCATTGGCCTGAATGGCGCCAATGAGCATCTGCCCGATGCCGTTCACCTTAAACACCTGTTCGGTAATGATGGCCCCACCAAAGATGGAGGGAATGCCCAGCGCAATCACCGTCACCACAGGAATCATGGAATTGCGCAACACATGGGTCAGCACCACCGTCTTTTCCCGCAACCCCTTGGCCCGGGCAGTGCGCACATAATCCTGGGTGAGATTGTCCAGCATGGACGCGCGCATGAAGCGGGAAATCTGGGACGTAATTTGCAGCGCCAACACCATGACCGGCATGACCATTTGTTGCAGCTGCACCACGAACGTGTCCCAATCCACCACCTCATGGGTCGTGTCATAGATGGAGGGGAACCAGCCCAGCTGCACCGAGAAAATCACAATAACCAAAACGCCGGAGAAAAACGGCGGCACGGAGAAGCCCACCATGGTGACGAATGTGCCCGCATTGTCGAACCAGGAATATTGCCGATAGGCGGAATAAACCCCGATGGGGATGGCGATGAGCACCGCCACCACATAGGCCGTGCCCACAACCCACAGCGTCTGCGGAATACGCTGGATCACAATATCCATGACCGAAGAACGGGTCTGCCAGGAAATGACCCGCAGATCACAGGCCGCCATTTGGCCAGGTTCGCACGGGATGAAAAAATCGGTATCCGGCAAAAGGCCGGAAAGCCCGCTTTGGGTCGTCAGCCAGTCGATAAACACCATGGGCTCAATCCAGAAAAACTGGACCAGCCATTTCCAGAACCGTACGTAAAACGGCTCCCCCAGACCCAGCGCCTGGCGCATGAGTTCCTTCACCTCCGGCGGCACCGTCAACGGCACCTGCGCCATGGGGTCCCCTGGCGCCAATTCCAACAGCAGGAAAATCACCAACGCGATGAACAACAGCGTGGGGATGGAAAGGGCAATCCGGCGCAGGGCGTAGTTTAGCATTGGTTGCCCGCCTTATGGTCGATCATACGTCTCATGCCTCTTCCAACCCCCGGCAAAAAACCAATTCGCCCTCGGGCTTTGCATCGCCAAAAGACAGCCATTGAACCAATTCCGCCGACAGGCCGCGATAGGTAATGCGCCCGTCATTGCGGAAACCAAAGCGGCTGTAATAGGCGGGGTTGCCGATCAGCACACACCCGGCCTTTCCGTGCTGGCGCATCCGCGCCAATCCATCGCTCACCAGACGGTTCCCCCATCCTTCGCGCTGCCTTTCAGGTGCAATGGAGACCGGCCCCAACCCAATCCATCCATCGCTGCCACTTGCACGATCCCCAAGGGTCACGGGTGAGAACGCAATATGGCCTATCACTTCATCGTCTTGCACCATCACCAATGAAAGCAGGAGGTCACCATCCTCACGCATGGTTTTGATCGCCTGCACCTCCGTGCCATTGCTAAAGGGCATGGGCGCAAATGCGCGCTCCGTAAGAGCAGAAATGGCGGCATGATCCGCCCCGATTTCGTCTCGTATTGCCACAGCCAACACACGGGAAAATTATTGCGGAAACGCGCCCCACCCGAAAAGCGGGACGCGCTGATTTCACAATGTCATAGACACAAGTATCAAGTGTCACAGACACTAGAGCAAAAACGCCCTATTTCTTGCGGTGCCACTCGGCCACGTTCCAAAGCTCGCTGTCCCAGACGTTGAGATCAACGCCGCCCAGCGTGTTGGCGTGGGCGGACAGACGACCGCGGTGCACCAGCGGGATCATGCCGCCGTTTTGCACAATCATGTCGTTGAGCTTTTTGGCGATTTCGCCGCGCTTCTCAATGTTGGCGGTCTTCTGCAACTCAGCGTGGAGCGCATCATATTCCGGCATGCAGAAGCGGGAGATGTTCTCGCCCTGCCACTGGGATGCGGGGGTTGGCGCCTTGTCGCACAGCCCGTTACCCAGATAACTTTGCGGGTCAGTGCCGTTAAACGTGTTGGCATACATTTCCACGTCTGCGTAGAACTTCTGGAACGTGTCGGGGGAACCCGGGTCACCACCGAAGAACACGGAAGCGGACAGGTTGCGCAATTCCACCTTCATGCCAATCTCTTCCCACCACTGCTTGATGAGCGCCTGGAAGTCCTGACGCACGGCGTTGGTGGAGGTCTGATAGAGAATGTTCATGGGCTTGCCGTCGGGGGTTTCCCGCACGCCATCCCCATTGGTGTCTTTGAAGCCTGCGTCTTCCAGCATCTTCTTGGCCCCTTCCAGATCCTGCGTGTCGCAGGTCATGGAGGTGGAGGCGTAAATTTCCGGCACGGGCACCCAGTTACACGTCACCTTACCGGCCTTGCCATAGCCGATTTCCACCAGAAGATTCCGGTCGATGGCCATGGACAGCGCCTTGTAGACGGCTGGATTGCCCAGGAACGGGTGCGGCTTGATGACGGAACGTTCGTCTGGGCCGAGGTTTGGATCGGGGTTGGTGTTGTTGAGCATGATGCGCTCCACCAGCGGGCCGAAGCCGGCAACGGCCACGCCCTTGCCGCCTTTTTCCATCTGCGCGATCACATCGGGGGCCAACTGAAGGTTCCAGGCATAGTCAAACTCGCCCGTTTCCATCACGGCACGACCGGCAGCGGCAGCATCGCCACCGCCCTTGAATGTCACTTTGGCGAAAGCGGGCTTGCCCGCCTCGCGGTAGTTTTCATTGGCTTCCATGACGATCACGTCATTGGGCTTGAATTCCACCACTTTGAACGGGCCGGTGCCGATGGGCCCAAAGTTGGCCTCCGTGCATTCGGGCGCTTTTGCACCCAGGCACTCGGAGAATTGGGCTTTTTGGATGATGGGGGATTCACCGCCGGTGAAAGGCCCATAGGGGTTCGGCGTGGGGGATTTGAAGTTCACCACAACGGTGCGCGCATCGGGCGTATCCACGGATGCCACCGCTTCAAATTTCGTCACCTGCGCACAGCCACCTTCGGGGTGGGTGCAGTATTCATAGGTGAATTTCACGTCTTCGGAAGTCACCGGCGTGCCGTCGGACCAGGTGATGCCCTCTTTCAGCTTCCATGTGATGGAGGTGAGATCGGCGGAAACGCCGCCATTTTCCACGGTGGGCACACTGTCCACCAGCCATGGCACCAGCTCACCCTTGGTGTTGTAGCGCGCCAGCGGCTCAATAATCATGGAAGCGGATTCCACATCCTTCGTGCCGCCCGAAAGGAACGGGTTCAAAATGGAAGGGGCCTGCCAGTAGATAATTTTTACTTCACCATCGCGGCCGCGCTTTTCATGACCATCGGCAAAGGCCGTCGTGGTCACAAGCGCTGTGGCGGCGGTGGCCATCAGCATTGTGGAAATTCGTTTCATCATGCTCTCCTGCTTGGGGGCGGGGCATTGGCCCCTCCCGGTTTTGGGCCTGTGATTACTTCCGCTGGCCCGTTTGATTGGAGGGTTGTTGGCCCCCTGTGGCAGCGCGGAAGCGAAGGCCCCCGCGCCAAATTTCTAATGCGCGCCCTCCACGGGTTCTTCTGCGTTTTCGGTGCCGTTTTCGGGCAGGTTCTCGCCAGCAAAGTGGCAGGCGGCATAATGGCCGTCCCGCCATTCCTGCCAGACCGGTGTCTGCGCCGCACAGAGCGCCTCGGCCCTGGGGCAGCGGGTGCGAAAGACGCAACCGCTGGGCGGGTTGGAAGGACTGGGCACATCACCCTGCAAAATGATGCGCTGGCGCCTCGCCTCAATTGTCGGGTCCGCCAAGGGCACGGCGGACAAGAGCGCCCTTGTATACGGGTGCAGCGGCCGGGCAAACAGCTCTTCCACCGGCGCAAGCTCCATGATCTTGCCCAGATACATAACCGCCACCCGATCGGCGATATGGCGCACCATGGAAAGGTCATGGGAAATGAACAGATAGGTCAGGCCGCGCTCTTGCTGAAGGTCCTCCAACAGGTTCACCACCTGCGCCTGAATGGAAACATCCAGCGCCGCGATGGGCTCGTCGCAGACGATGAAATCCGGGTCCAGCGCCAACGCCCGGGCAATGCCGATACGCTGCCGCTGGCCGCCGGAAAATTCGTGCGGATAACGGTTAGCGAAATTGGGGTTCATGCCCACCGCATTCAGCAATTCCTGAACTCGCGTTTCCCGCGCGCTCTTGTCCATATCCGTATGTTCCAAGAGCGGTTCGGCAATGATAGCCCCCACGGTCATGCGCGGGTTGAGACAGGCCTGCGGGTCCTGAAAAATCATCTGCATGCGCGGGCGCATCTGGCGCATGTCTTCGTCGGACAGGTCCGCAATATCGGTGCCATCAAAGGTGACGGACCCGGCAGTGGGGTCATAAAGGCGCAAAACGGCCCGCCCGGTGGTGGACTTGCCGCAGCCGGATTCTCCCACCAGCCCCAGTGTCTCACCCTTGAAAATGTCGAAGGCCACGCCGTCGACGGCTTTCACTTCCCCCACCTGGCGGCGGATCAGCCCCTTATAGATGGGGAAGTGGATTTTAAGATCATCCACGGAAAGCAGAGTTTGGCGATTATCCATTCACAACAGCCCCCGTGGTGGCCTGTTGGCCATGGGCCTCGTCCAGCAAAAAACAAGCTGCTTTCTGCTCCCCACCCGTTTGACCCGGCGCCGTCATCAACAACGGGTTTTGCGCCAAACAAATATCCATCACATGGGGGCAACGCCCCGCAAAGGAACAACGGGAAGGCTTGGCCCCCAGGCTGGGCGGTTGGCCGGGGATGGAATGGAGCCGGTCACTCCCCGCCGCATCCCCCTCCAGGTCAAATTTCGGCAAGGTCTGCAAAAGCGCCTGCGTATAGGGGTGGCTGGGGTTGGCGTAGAGATCCTTAACGGACGCATATTCCACAATCTGCCCGCCATACATCACCGCCACATGGTCTGCGATGCCCGCCACGACGCCCAGATCATGGGTGATCCACACAATGGCCATGCCCAATTTTTCGCGCAGGTCCTTGATGATCTCGATAATCTGCGCCTGTACCGTCACATCCAACGCGGTGGTGGCTTCGTCTGCAATCAGCACTTTGGGGTCACAGGCCAGCGCGATAGCGATCATAACCCGCTGGCGCATCCCGCCGGAAAACTGGTGCGGATAATCCCGCAACCGATCCTTCGCGGAGGGAATGCCCACCAGTTCCAACAATTGCGCCGCCCGCTCGGCGGCCTGTTTTTTGGACAGTCCCAAATGGGTGCGCAGGGGTTCGATGATCTGAAAGCCCACCGTGAACACGGGGTTCAGCGAAGTCATGGGGTCTTGAAAAATAAAACCAATATCGCCGCCCCGCACCTTGCGCAGCACCGACTGATCCATGGTCAGCAGGTCATCACCGTTAAACAGCGCCTGCCCGCCCAAAATCTGCGCCGGCGGCATGGGCAGCAGCCGCAACAGCGACATCATGGTCACGCTTTTGCCCGAACCGGACTCGCCCACAATAGCCAGCAATTCGCCGGGCTTGAGATCAAAACTCACCCCATTGACCGCATGAACGGCACCATCCTTTGTGCCAAACGCCACTTGCAGATCGCGCACGGACAAAACCGCCTGCAAATCGTTGTTTTCAGCGCCCGACGTGGCCGGAGCGGAGGAGGAAGTCGCTACCATTTTCAAAGACTAGCAACAAATGGCCGTGGCGCAACGGGCGAAAGCGCACAAAAACGAACGTCGTTCGAACTTCCACAGACGCGTGCCGCGGCTGCCTAACGCAAAACATTGCCCCCATCCACGCTGATGGTCTGGGCGGTCATATAAGCGGATTGGTCCGAGGCCAGAAACACGGCCACCCGGGCCACATCCGCGGGGCTGCCCATATGGCCCAGCGGCACGGCCTCCCCCACTTCACGCTTTTTCTGACCGATTTCCTTCCCCTCAAACTTGGCAAATAGCGCATCCACCTCTTTCCACATGGGCGTGTCGATAACACCGGGGGAGATGGCGTTGACCCGAATTTTGTGAGGGGCCAGTGCCAGCGCTGCCGATTGGGTGTAGCTGATGATGGCCGCCTTGGTGGCACAATAATGGGCCACCAGCGCCTCCCCCCGGTGCCCGGCCTGGCTGGCCAGATTGATGATGGAGCCCGGCTTACCCGCGTCCACCAGCGCCTTGGCCACCGCCTGCATGACGGCATAGGCCGCCCGCACGTTGAGGCCAAACAGCCGATCATATTGGGCAAGGTCGGCGTCCAGCACAGTACCCATGTCGAACAGGGCCGCATTGTTGAACAGCACATCCGGCCTCTCCCGCTCGATTAGGGAAACGCAATCCGCCAATCCGCCCTCGTCCAGAAGGTTGAACGCATAGTGCTGCGTTTCGCAATGCCCGGGAAAGCGATCACCCAGATCGGTGGTAATCACGCGCGCCCCCAAGGCTGCAAAATGCTCCGCCGTGGCTATGCCGATGCCGCCATTGGCACCGGTGATGAAACAGGTCTTGCCCGAAAGGTCCGTGGGGGCTGCATCAAGGGTCATGGATTTTGATCCGCCAAAGTGAGTCTTCATCAACTATGGCAGAGCTTTCAAATTTTTACATGCGCAAAAATTCTAAAATCCTGTCTCCCGGATCAAAACGGAAGCCACCTGCTGATAGGCCCGCGATGCCAGAGATTTGGGCGCTGCCGCCACATGCAACACACCGCGCAAAGTCTGATCGGTTTGAATGTCCATCCCCCCTACAGGCGCGAAATCGAGACCGTAATAACTGCCCTGCACATCCAATCCATCGCGGGGGGAAGCCTCCACATTGGTGGTCACCGACCCGCCAAATTGATCGGCCATGGAAGGAAAGCTGAATTGGCGGGCGGACACGCGGCTGATCTTATCCAGCCGCATATCCATGGCCGGGAGCCCCGGATCATCGGGGTAGAATGTGGCCACGCTATTCTCCCCTATGCGCTCCAAATGCAATTCATGCACCATGCCCGCCACTTTCACCCGCTCGGGGCTGCGCAGGCGGAACAGGGGGGTGGATTGATCCACAAACCGCCCCGCATGGATCGCGGCGGGCAAATCCGCCACCGTGCCATCAATGGGAGAGCGCAGGACGAGTTGTTCCTTCTGCAAAAGCAGTTCCCGCAATTCCCCCTGCCGCCCCGCCAGTTCCGAAGCCAGCACCAAACGATTGGCCCGGTCCGCCTCCAGGGACCCGCTGCGGTCAATGCGTTTTTGCAAAACCACCATATGCTTGCGCACCAGATCAATCTTCAGCTCCAGCTCATCGGACTGGAAGATCGCCAATATATCACCCTGCTGCACAGGTTGTGCATTGTCGGCATTCAGCGTCAGCAACTTGGCTGGATAGGGCGCGTAGACATTGATCTCATCAGCAGCGTGCATCACCCCAACCACGGAAACCGTGCGCGACAGGGGCAAACACAAGAGCAGGGCCAGAAGGCCAAAAACAGCAAACGTGACCATCGACCGGCGTTTTTGAACGATCAATTCGCGCATGTTCCACCACTCCTTCATTTCCCGATAAACGGGCAGCAAGATGAACCAGATGATTTCCACGGCGAACAAAACGATCGCCACGACTTTGATAAAAAACGCGTAGACCAGCAGCGCGATACCCACGAACAGGAAGAAACGGTAAACCCACGTTCCCCAGGCGTGCCAAATGAGCGTGCGGCGCAGCGCGGGCTTCATCACCTCCGGCGCGGGCAGGCCCAGCCCAAACAGAATTTCCCGCAGCCGCCACCGGGCCAGGGCAAAGCCCCGCGCTTGTAGATTCTCCACCTCCAGCGTGTCGGAGAGAATGTAGTAGCCATCAAACCGCATGAACGGATTAAGGTTCACCAACAGACTCAAAGTCCAACTCACCGCCGCCACGGAAAACACCGCCGAGCGTACGGTGCCATCGGGCAGGAAAACCCAAAGCAGCGTGGCCAGACAGGCCAGGCCCAGCTCCACCATGATGCCGGCCCCATCAATCATCAACCGCTTGCGCCGGGACGCCAGGCGCCATGCATTGGACGTATCCGTATACAGGATGGGCATGAGCACGAGGAACGCCACGCCGATAATGGAAACGCGCAAGCCGTATTTGTGGGCCATAAAAGCATGCCCCAATTCGTGGCAAATTTTCACGAAAATCAGGCTCAGCCCGTAATAAACCGCCCCTTCCCAGGACAGTAGCGCGGCAAATGTGTCCTTAAAGGCCGACCACTGGCGCGAGACCAGATAGAGGCCCAGCACACCCAAAAGAGCGATGGCCAAGACCGCATGGCGGTGGAACAGCCCCCCCACAAAAGGCCACAGCGCCCGCAACAGCGGGTCGGGCCGAAACAGCGGAATTTTGAAAAACAAATAGCCGTGCAGCGCATGGGAAAAGGCGCTTTTGCGCCTAGCTTCAGCCCGCTGGAAATAGTCCTTATAGCCTTCCTTGGAGGACACGTCCGTCAACTGGTTTTGAAGCAGAAACTTGGCAAAATCGCCAATCTCCTCCACCGTTACTGCACGCTTGAGCCGCTGCTGCGCTGCTTCGCGGATAGCGCCCAGCTTGGAGAGCGACCAAAGGGACAGGAATACAAAATTCGCCCGGCCCAGTTTGAAATATTGCGCCCGCAGCGGGTCGTAGATTGTCCATGTAGGCTCACCATTTAGGGTGGCCCGCCCGCGCATGAGTTCCAGATCCTGCCGCAGCGTGGGAACGGGAACGGCCTCTTCATCCACACCGCCCCCACCGGGGGGGACCATTTGCGGCTGCATCTAGAACCCGATCCATTGACGAATGGCGGCCAATGGGCGGCGGAACAGGTAGAACCCCAACGACACGTCATCCCCGCTCACCTGCGCCGTGCCCCGCGCACCAATGCGCGGCAACGGCGCATCACCCGCCGCCAGTTTTGCCCGCACGGTGAAGGAAAGCGCGTTGGAAACATCCAGCGAAGCGCGATAGGAGGCAGACACTACTTCCGCCTCCAGCGCCTTGAGGGGATTGGTATCCAGATAGAGTTTCACGGGCGCGCCGTTGCGCAGCACAATGGCATCGCTCACTGGCAGGTCAATGCGGGCCTCCACCCGGTCCACTTGGGCAATGTCCAGCACCCGCTCCCCCACCGACACGGGTTTTCCCTGCCAGTCGGATTTGCGGTCCAGCACCACAACCCCATCCTTGGGGGCCTTGATAATGGTTTGGGAAAATTTCGAGCGGGCGAAATTCAACTCCGCCAGCGCCAACCCCAATTCGGCTTCAGCGGTGGCCAAATCCTGTCGCCCACCCCCCTGGCCAAAAGAGCTTTGCTGGGCCTTTTTCAACTTTGCATTGGCAACGGAATAGGTTTTCTCCGCAATTTTCAACTCCGCCAGCAGCACTGCATCTTCATATTGAAACAACGGCGTTCCAGCGGCCACCTGCTTGTTACCATCCACCAGAATTTTGCGGATGACACCGGATATGGGGGCCGCGATCACCTCCGGATCTGACACCACAATTTCCACCGGTGCCAGCGTGGACAGGGGCACGCGGATGAAGAGGGCCGCAATGGCCATGAACAGCACCGCCAAAGGCAAAGTCTTGCGCAGACTGGATGACCCCGCCACCGCCCGACGCGGGGCCAATGCCCGCCAGGCAAATTCTGCCACCTGCCCCAATCGGTTAAGCACCGGCAGTTCAGCGGCGATTTCGGGGCTATCACCACATATGACCATGGCTCCCAGCAAATTTTCCCGGGCGTCACGGAGCGTCAGCAAAACAGCATTGGCATCCAATACGGAAGTCTGGGCCGTTGTTCCCTCGGCAATTTGTTTTTGCGACAGGGCAAAAAGATAGGGCGCGGCTCGCTCTTCTTCCCCCCGTTGGTGCGCCATGTGGAGAGTGCTGGAAACATGGTTTTCCAACGCAATCACCGCGGGCGAATTGGCATCCACCATGGAAAGATTGGAAACCGCACACAGTTTCAGTTTGCGCCCACCCCGCCCGGTGGGCTTGAACACAAATATCTGGCGGGCCGAAGTGAGGTGCAGCGCCTCATTGGCCAAGCAAAACCACAATTCCCGGGCTGAGGCTACGCCCCGCACCTGGCTTTCAAATTTTAGCAGCGCTTCCAGCCGCTCTACGCGCTTGAGCGTCTTGGCGTGTTGCTGCGCGTGTTGGGCTGCGTCCGCACCATCCCGGTTGGAAATCAATCGCGGTGCGGGCCGAGCGCCATCCGGCCCCGCCTGCACCCGTTCCGGCTTGATCTGCGCCAGCTTCGCTCCTGCCATGATATTCTCCCCTTACGTCTCAACTCACCCCCACTTGGGCACCAAGGCGGAAAAGAGCCCCCCGGCAAGCGTTTGCCGCGCTCCATTACCCGTCAGGGGCGCAGCGCCGGCTTCCACACCAGTGGAAGCCGATAGTGTGAGCGCAAACTATGAATGCAGATCACCCCGATTGCGCCAGCTTTGGCGCAGGATGTCGGCAATGCCTTTCACCGACATGGTGGTGGAAATTGTCTTTTCGTAAGGGTCCAGACCCACAGCGGAATAAACCGTGGCAAAGGCGTTTTGCAGGTCCGCATAGGCAAGATCGTATTGCACCGCCGCCACCAGTGTATTCATCTCCTCACGGATCAACGTTTGTTGCGAGGCCACGCCGGAGCGCACGGACGCCTTCACCTGTTTGTTCAGCTTGCTTTGCACATCGTAATATTCCGCCGCCGTTTGGGCCGAGCGGTAGAGATATTTATAGCGTGCCCGGGCCACATAAACCTGGGTCATGATCGCCATGGTGGTGGCCAGTGCCCGCTTGTCCAAAAGCTCGGCGCGAGCGTCCACCTGCCCCTTGCGGGCCGGGTAGGAAAACACCTTCATGAGGTTCCAGCCCACCTTGGCCCCGTAGCTCACCCAGTTGGAATTGTAGAGAAAGTCATTGGTGTCCAGGTTCATGCCCGCATAAATCTGCGCGCCGGGCAGCACCTCCAGCAGTGCCGCCTTGGCTTCCTTGGCATTGGAGCGCTCACGGTATTGAATTTCGCGCAATTCCGGCCGCTTTTGCAGTGCCATCTCCACCATCTGGTCGCCGCTTTTGTTGATGCGCAACGCGGTCAACCGGCGGGGTGGAATGTGCAGCTTGTAATCCGTCCCCGGGTTCACATTCATCAGCGCTGCCAGCTGAATTTTCGCGGTTTTCAACTCCCGCTCCAGCCGGTGGATTTGCCGCTTGATGTCCACCAATTCCCGCTCATAGGACAGCGCGCTGACGGGCGACGTGCGCCGCGCCTTATACAGGCGGCGGGACTGGGCAATGGCCTTTTCCGTGCGGTGGCGCAGCCGGTGAAAGCCGGCCAGCAAACGGTCCGCACTCACGGCCCGCCAATAGGCCGTGCGCACATCCTCGATAATCCGATTGATGGTCTTGCGCTTGTTTTCCTCCGCAATCAGCGCTTCGTCCGCCGCCTGTTGTGCGCGCACATAGGAAAGGCCAAAGTCCAGTATGTGCCAGGAGAACGTGGCATCCCCCACAAAATGAGCGTCTTCCTTAGACGTGGACGGGTCCACCGAGCGCACGTTCGCAAACAGGGTTTGAGAATAGCTGTGGGCGTTATTATTGCGCTTGGTCCAGTCCCCATTGGCCACCAATTGCGGCAGCATATCATAGCGCTTCAACCGCAGATTTTTGTTGGCCAACTGCCGGTTCATAATCTCCACTTTGTAGTCGAGATTGTATTTCACCGCCCGCGCCATGGCCTCATAGAGCGTCACCGATCCGCTAATGGGCTCCTGATCGGCAGTGACCCGCTGCAACTTGTCAAACGCATAATTGGACAGTTGCGCATCGCTAAACGCCATGGGCGCCACCTGACACCCGGCCAATAGGAAAAGCCCCAGGCCCGATGCCGCGAGTTTATAAGCACGACCTAAAACAACCTTGGGTTGTGCTTGAAGGCGTGGCGAAGAAGAGATCGTTTTCATTGTCATGCCTCTAAACGTTGAACAGGGCTTGGGTTTCGTCATCCGCCCCGTGGGCGGCTGTGCGGATTTGGTCGTTGAAGGAGGGCTTGGCCTCCGGCAGGGCGGCCACGCGATCGACCCGGTCCGTCAGGGTCATCTCGCCTGACTGCAGATCAATCGTGACGGTCACATCGAAAAGGCCACCGTCCAGCGAGCGACCGCGCAGGAGCAAATTGACCTCATCAATATCAGCCACCTTCTCAATAATGACGGTGTTGTTCTGCACCACATTGATCCAGCTTGGCAGCGAGCCACCATCACCCATCACCACACGCCAGGGCGTATTGGCCGCATCACCAAAGCCGTTCAGATTGAACAACACATGGGTCTGCCAGATGAGCGTGCGCATCTCCCCTTCAATATCACCGGAGGCCATGGCGTATTCTTGCCCCAGATACGTGTAGGGCGAGAATTCATTCCCTTGCCCCAGATCGGTGGGCGCATGCAGCGCTGAACCGCCTTGGGTGCTCTGAGCCGTGCGGATCATCTCCGCAATGGCCTCTGTAATCGGGAAGTCCGTCACCAGAGCCGTATCACCACCCAGACTGTTGATGTTGTTGACGGCCGCCGTCACCACACCATCAGCAGGCAGCGCGGTGGGGTCGCCAAGCTTGGCAATCCCATTGACAGCATCGCTCACAATCAACGGACTGCCGCCGTCAAACGGTGCTCCCCCCTCGCCATCAGGCAAGTCAATGGGCACAAACGGATCATCAAGGATGGAAGGCGGCACCGGTTCGGCCTCGAAGAGGAAAGTGGTGGAAACCGTGCCCCCCTGACCATCATCCACAGTCACGGTGACCGTGTAGATGCCATCACCATTGGGGCCACCACTGGAGGCAGAACCGCTCAACGTGCCGGAAATCACACCGGTATTGGGATCAATGCTCAAACCACCGGGCAGGTTTTGCGCCGTGAACGTGAGCGTATCACCGTCAATATCGTCAAACGCGAACTGCGTCGGGATGAATACCGTGGTCCCGTCCGTCCCCTCCTGATCGGGCAAAGCCACAACCACGACCGGAGCCGGGTTTTCAATCACATAGGTCACATTCGTGGTGAACGTAGCCCCGCTTGGGTCCGTGGCCGTCACCGGGATGACATAGGTTCCCGGATTGGCGGGGTCACCGCCCTGGCTGGCATCCGATGTGGGCGTGCCGGAAATCTGGCCCGTGGCCGGGTCAAAGGTCAGGCCCGGCGGCAAGTCACCCGGATTGACCGAGATGGTTACCCCATCCGGATTATCAGGATCACCAAAGTATGGCGTCAGATCAAACGGCGGCTGGACCATACCATCATTGCCCGGTTGAGCGGGAATGTAGTTTTGAGGGTCCAGCGGTGGCGCACGGGGGTCTTGCGGATCAAACGGCACCGGCTCGCCAGTGAGCGGATCGAGCGGCGGGTTATTGGGATCAATAACCGGTTGCGTTGGGTCCACCGGAATGGGCGCATCATTCACGCCGGTCACAGTGAAAGAGATGACCGCGGTATCCGTCCCGCCCTGACCGTCATCAATCTGGTAAACCACTTGCGTTTCGCGGGTCTCGTTCACCCCAAGATCGTTGAAGTCCGCTTTCGGATCGAACGATACGGAACCGTCTTCGCCGATGATGAACTCACCCCCGTTGGAACCAGCCACCACCGTGCCAACCCCCGTGCCATCGGCAAGGGCTTGCAGCGCGGCCTCATCGGATCCGGTCACCACACGGCTCACCCGGAAGATGTCCTTCCCGTCCGGGTTCCCTTGGCCAGGATCGGTAAACGCTATCCCGTCCGGGTCGGCATCAGACCCGCTGCCATTGTCGGCAAATACATTCCCAGCGAAAGCAGTGTCTTCATCGCTGGTCAAACCATCATCCACCGCCACCGGCGCGGGGTTGGTCACCACATAGGTC
The DNA here is from genome assembly GCA_038525315.1 of Pseudomonadota bacterium. Lineage (GTDB taxonomy): Bacteria > Pseudomonadota > Alphaproteobacteria > Rhizobiales > Rhizobiaceae > Pseudahrensia. The sequence goes on along the minus strand of JBCBHU010000007.1, from coordinate 277 downwards.
ACATTCGTGGTGAACGTGGCCCCGTTGGGGTCCGTGGCCGTCACGGGGATCACATAGGTCCCCGGCGTGCCGTTTGGCACGTTCGTCTTCTGGCTCGCATCCTCCTCCGGCGTGCCCGTGATCTGGTTCGTCACAGGGTCAAACGTCAAACCCTCAGGCAGGTCCGTGGGCACGATGGACAGGGTCACCGCATCCGGCGCATCCGGATCGCCAAAGTAAGGCGTCAGGTCCAGCGGCGGCACCGCCGTGCCATCCTCAATGGGCGTGCCCAGATTGG
>JBCBHU010000006.1:0-175993 GCA_038525315.1 Pseudomonadota bacterium | reverse complement strand
ATCCCTCTGGGCAGCACCGGTGATCATGTTGTTGACGTAGTCAGCGTGGCCGGGGCAGTCCACATGGGCGTAGTGACGGCCTTCCGTCTCATATTCCACGTGAGCGGTAGAGATGGTGATGCCGCGGGCTTTCTCCTCAGGCGCGCCATCAATCTGGTCATAGGCCTGGAAGTCGCCAAAATATTTCGTAATCGCCGCCGTCAGCGTCGTCTTGCCGTGGTCAACATGGCCAATCGTGCCAATGTTCACATGCGGCTTGGTCCGTTCAAATTTTTCCTTAGCCATCAGGGGCCTCCTAAAACGCGTCAAAACGCCAGATAAACCCGGCGTGAAATTCGCTCAGCGCCGTTCGCGCGCCATATAAGCCGCCAGGCCCCCCGCCGCAAGCGGTTTGCACTTGTGATCGCCGGTTTGGCCTTGCCTAACAACTTCCGTCTGTTATTGAGGACGCAACGCGGGTGTAGCTCAATGGTAGAGCAGCAGCTTCCCAAGCTGACGACGAGAGTTCGATTCTCTTCACCCGCTCCAACCGCAATTCGCCCTGCGAAGTGCGGCAACGCTTCCAATAATCTAACTCGCGGCAGTCGTTTGCAAGGCAAATGATGAAAGCGCTGGCGCTCGATATGTAAAGTTCGACGGAGGCGTGGTTTTGAAACAGAAACCCTCGGCATTTGCTGCGCAAAAGCCTGCCGCTTCGACGGAATGTGCGCGTTTCATCCATTTCGCTGACGCGGATTGGAGTTGGTGCGGGTGAAGGGACTCGAACCCCCACATCTTTCGATACCAGAACCTAAATCTGGCGCGTCTACCAGTTCCGCCACACCCGCTGCGACCGTGCGGGGGCCTTAGCAAGCGGCGTGGGTGAGTGCAATGATTTTGTCTTTTTGAAGCGGTCACTTGGATGCCCGTGATATCCCTTCAAATGCGGCGGGCCTGATGCCCCCCTTTTGAGCGATATGATGCATTTTTAGGCACGTTTTGACCTATTTCGGGTCCTGGAACGGCGTTTGCCGCGCAAAATTTGCCTATTTGGGCCCGAAAAATGCAATTTTTCGGATTTTTCCACGTTTCGCAAACATCTGGCATGAAACCTGCATCGCGTCAGACGGACATGTGGGGCAGCTGAGTGATTTCAGAACCGCACAGACAATACCAGCGGTTCACACCATGAACCGCGCAATAAGGATCAGGGTTCCGTGAAAAAAATCGAAGCCATTATCAAACCCTTCAAGCTGGATGAAGTGAAAGAAGCGCTCCAGGAAGTGGGCCTGCAGGGTATCACGGTGCTGGAGGCCAAGGGTTTCGGCCGCCAGAAGGGGCATACCGAACTCTATCGCGGCGCAGAATATGTCATCGACTTTCTGCCGAAAGTTAAAATCGAGATCATTTTGAACGACGACCAGGTGGAAAGCGCCGTGGAGGCGATCCGGAAGGCCGCGGAGACCGGGCGCATTGGCGACGGCAAGATTTTCGTCTCCTCCATCGAACATACAGTGCGCATCCGCACCGGCGAGACCGGCGCGGAGGCCGTTTAATCAACCCTTTTCCGGGCGGCCTCTCCTCCAAAATAGGCGCCCTCCCTCATCCGCCAAAGCCCAAGTATTGCGTGGCCAGAAGCGGCAACTACTCAAAAAAACGTCAGGAAGGATACCCATGACAACCGCAAGCGATCTGCTGAAAAAAGTTAAAGACGAGAATGTCGAATATCTCGACCTTCGCTTCACCGACCCGCGCGGGAAGATGCAGCACGTCACTCTGCACCAAAGCCAGGTGGACGAAGACCTGTTTGCCGATGGCGCCATGTTCGATGGCTCCTCCATCGCCGGCTGGAAGGCCATTAACGAATCCGACATGGTGCTGATGCCCGACCCGGAAACGGCCTATATGGATCCGTTCTACGCCCACTCCACCATGGCGATTTTTTGTGACATCCTGGAGCCCGACACGGGCGAAGGCTATGCCCGCGATCCACGCATGACGGCCAAACGCGCCGAGGCCTATATCAAGTCCGGCGGGTTCGGCGACACGGCCTATTTTGGCCCCGAGCCCGAATTTTTCGTGTTCGACGATGTGCGGTTCAACTCCGACCCCTACAATACAGGCTTCGTCTTGGATTCCGACGAACTGCCCACCAATACCGGCACGGAATATGAGACGGGCAATATGGGTCACCGCCCCCGCACCAAGGGTGGCTACTTCCCCGTCAACCCCGTTGATTCCTGCCAGGACGTGCGTTCCGAAATGCTCACCGTTTTGGGTAAAATGGGCGTGGAAGTTGAAAAGCATCACCATGAGGTGGCTGCTGCCCAGCACGAACTCTCCATGATTTTCAACACGCTGACCCGCAAGGCTGACGAAGTGCAGCTGTATAAATATGCGGTGCAAAACGTTGCCCATGCGTACGGCAAGACGGCCACTTTCATGCCCAAGCCCGTATTTGGCGACAATGGCACCGGCATGCACGTGCACCAGTCCATCTGGAAAGACGGCGAGCCGCTGTTTGCCGGTGATGAATATGCGGGCCTGTCCGAGACCTGCCTCTTCTACATTGGCGGTATCATCAAGCACGCCAAGTCGCTGAACATGTTCACTAACCCCTCCACCAACTCCTACAAGCGTTTGGTGCCGGGTTATGAAGCACCTGTTCTGCTGGCCTATTCCGCCAAGAACCGTTCCGCTTCCTGCCGCATCCCGCATGTGGCATCGCCCAAGGGCAAGCGGATGGAAGTACGCTTCCCTGACCCCATGGCCAACCCATATCTGGCATTTTCCGCCATGCTGATGGCCGGTCTGGACGGGATCAAGAACAAGATTCATCCCGGTGAGCCCATGGATAAAGATCTCTACGATCTGCCACCCAAGCAGCTCAAGCGAATCCCCACCGTGTGTGGCTCCCTGCGCGAAGCCATCGAGGCTTGCCGCAAGGACCATGCTTACCTGTTGGAAGGCGGCGTGTTCACCGCCGATCAGATCGAGGCCTATATCGAGCTGAAAGAAGAAGAGAACATCCGCTACGAGCACACGCCACACCCTGTGGAATTCGACATGTACTATTCGCTGTAAGCGACCGTTCATGAAAAACGGAAAAAGCCGGGTCCCACGACCCGGCTTTTTTTTTCGCTTGCCTTGCAACTTTGGTCGCACACGTGGATTATAGCCTTGGGAGCCTGTTGAGTTTCGCTGAACGCTGGCCGGTGTCAGAGAACCTTTTAACTGTTTCGACAGAAACAACTTGGCCCGATGGAAAACAGCATGTCTGTCCTTCTCGTAGTCTCCCTCAGCCTTTTTGCGCTCTATCCCGCGTCCAAACTCCTAGCGGCTCCACAAAGAAAGGCTTGAGCCCGGGCGCATTCGATAGGAATTAAGAACTACTGCCTCTTTTTTGGCGGTCTTACGATTTTGAACGCGAATATTGATTCGGCGTTGTTTCAGGCAAAACGCATGGGACTTGCATCAGCCCTTGGCCTGGGGCGGCGCATCTTTTGACAGCAAGTAGACCGCGAGCGCTGCGGAAAATAAAACTGCGTATGTCATCAGCACGGTCTGAAACCCCGCTAATGGATCGCTTTGGCTTTGGCTGGACTTATATACGCCGGCCGTCACCCACTGCATCACACCAACACCGCCCATATTGAAGAAGTTGATGAGGGTAACACCGCGCCCGGTCAAATGATCCGGAATGTTGGCGGAGGCATGGGCCATCAACACCCCGTAGGACATGGCAAACAGCCCGATGCAGACGAGGGCGACGGTTGCCCTCCCCGCCGCCATGCCGGGGTTTAAGGTCCAATACCAAATGGTCACCGCCACCACCAATGAGCCTCCCACCACAACCCATTTGCGCGTCTTGAGCGCCTGATCCATGGGGCCATAGGCGATGCTGCCCACCACCATGGCAAGCGCCATGTAAAAAGTGGCTGTGCCGATGGCAGCAGCGTCCAGGCCATGGACAAGGTTCAAATAGGGGCCGGCCCAAATGCCGCGAAGGCCGCCCGCCACCGCGTAATTGAAAAATATCAGCGGGAGAATAACCCAAAGGCTGCGAATGCGGATGACATCAAGATAGGAGCCCTGGCCCGCCTGGGGGGCCTTCGGGGGGTCTTTTACCACGAGGACTATGAATACTGAGAGCAAGATCGTGACGCCGCTCAACCCGTAAAGCACCCCGCGCCAGCCAACGGCGTCCATGGCGTTCACCAAAGGCGTTGTGCCGAGGATGTTACCCGCCATGCCCACAGCAATATTTAAGGAGGTCAACATGGCGAAGCGGGAGGGGCTAAAGGCCCGTTTGAATATATAGACCGAGGCCATGAGGATGGGCGAGCAGCCTATGCCCAGTGCCACCATGGCAATCATGACAAAGGTCGGGCTTTGCGCCTGGGCAAACAGCACACCGCCCCCGGCCCCAAAAACCGCAAACAACCCGGCAGAGGTCCATTTCGGTCCAACCCGGTCCAGCAAAGACCCCACCAGAAACTGGCTTAAGGCAAAGGCGGCAAACCATGCCCCCAACGCATTGGACAAGTCGGCCGGTGTCATGCCCAGATCGCTGGACAGAACGGGCGACAACACCGCCAAAAAGGCGCGGTAAAAATGGCTGATCACATAGGCCAGCGCGAGAATAAAAATGCCGGTCATGGGATAAGCGTATCGGTGAAAAGCCCATCGATAGGCGGCTGAACCTCCCACAACAAGCCATTCAGACCTCATTCAGATGAAAATTCGCACTGTGCATTTGCGCACGGCGAACCTCATAGCGGTCTGCCAAGGTGCATGTACCGGCCCAGAAGGGTCGCGAAATATTCGCAACGGGGGCGTTGCTTAAAGAAGGAATGAACTCATGTGGACTTATGATTGGTATTACGGTTGGGGCCAAGGTTGGTATTACAACTCCGGCTGGGTGTACGGCTGGACCTATGGCTATTCCCAAATCACCGGTTGGGAATACAATTACAACTATGGCTGGCAGTCCGACAGCTGGGGCTGGTTCCTCGGCTGGGGCTGGGGCTGGGCCCAAACCACATCCTGGGACTATGGCTGGTATCAAGGCTGGAGCATTGGCGGCTGGGAATACGGCTGGAGCCAGGGCTGGCACCTGGGCTGGACCTTCTCCTAACGCCCACAAAATGCGACTTCGCGAAACGGCCCCAATTGGGGCCGTTTTTTGTTTTTCTGACAGGCTTTGGCACTACAAACAGTGACTTAAGTCGATCTAGTAGACTGAATAAAAACACCTTTTCCGGGAGACGGTCCAGCCTTGCCACTCATCCCCATCTGGTCGTAATTGGCTATTGTGTTTTCAGCGGGGGCGCACACTGCTTGGCTGTGACAGTCAGGCACTTAATAGTTGCGGAGACACAAATATGTGGAATTACGGTTGGTACTACGGCTGGGGCTTCGGCTGGCATCTTGAATACGGCTGGAACCTGGGCTGGACAGTTGGCTGGGCCGTGGCCTCCAGCTGGGCGGTGGGCTGGTATGTCGGCTGGGCTCTGGGTTGGGGCGGCTGGTATTATGGATGGGCCTATGGTTGGAGCGTCGTTACGGCTTGGGCCGTTGGTTGGGCTTACACTTGGTACCTTGGATGGGGTTGGGACTATGGCTGGTATGTCGGCTGGGACCTCGGCTGGTATATCTAATAAGCGCCTTTGGGTATTTCACTCAAAAATCGTTTTGTTTCAAACGTTCGAATGGCCCGGTTTACCGGGCCATTTTTTTGTTTTCACGCGCCAGGGTTTGCGCGCTACGTTTGCTCATTGCACGGTGAAACTGAGTTCACCCAAGAACTCTTGACACCACTTTGGCGCGACATTTTGTCTTCAACATCGGCTTAAAAATTTGTCTTTGTTGAATAATTTTCGATCCAAAGAAAACCCTTGCCACCGTCCTATCAAGCAAAAAACGCTGCTAACCTTTTGTTAAGGAGAGGGGCACTCCGAACGCTGTTTGGCAGCTTTTTGAGAGGGAAGGAACAGACTAATGTGGAATTACGGTTGGTATGTCGGCTGGGATTACGGCTGGTATTACACTTATGGATGGACGACCGGTTGGGTCTACGACTACGGCTGGGCGATCGATTACGGTTGGGTAATCGACTATGGCTGGGTGATCGACTACGGCTGGGTCTATAGTTGGGATTACGGTTGGTATATCGACTACGGCTGGGCATGGGGCTGGGGTGGTTGGTACTACACCTGGGGCTGGTATTTTGGTTATGACTACTCCTGGTCCTACGGTTGGGCTTGGGCCTACGGCTGGGCTTGGGCCTACGGTTGGTCATGGTCCTACGGTTGGGCCTGGGATTACGGTTGGGTGCTCGATTACGGCTGGGGATACGGCTGGCACTACGATTGGTTCTATGGCTGGTACATCACCTAACCCGCTTGGAAAACGCGAGACGAAGGGCGGCCCATGGGCCGCCTTTTTTGTTTGGGCGTGAACAATTGGAGGCCGGTGGGCCGATGAATTATCGACGGTCTTTTCGCCCTAATATTGCTTCTGAAAGGAACGGATTGTTTTGACCATCAGAAGCGGCAAGCACCCGTTGAAGTAGAGCACTTCCTGTGATGCGCTCCTCACCCATCAATTTGGCAGCAAAGCCGGCGATCTTGGGTGCGGCGAAGCTGGTACCGGAGAGTTTGCGCCGCTGCCCATTGTACAGCGTCACCGGAACATCGGTCGCCTGCACTGCAACCACATTGCCTTTTACTTTTTGATTGCTGCGCCGCCAACGTTTGCCGGTGCCATCCAGTCCTTTCACCACCAGCATGTTGGGTAGATTGTAGCTGGCGGGGTAGAAGGGTCTTCGTTCCAGTGCGACGCCATTATTGCCCGACGCCACAACAAACAGAATTTGTGGATTGTCCTTCATAGCCTGCTCAAATTGCGGCCAAGGGGCAGTTCGACCGGACTGAACGGTGACAATGCGAACATCATTTTTGGCAAAATAGGCAATGGCTCGCGACACGGCATCCCCGCGGTCAAACGGGGGATACCGCACAGGCACAAGGCAGGTATTTTCCGACCCATATTGCGCCACAACGCTGGCCACCATGGTGCCATGGCGGTTGGGGTTGAAGGCGGAGCGCATGGGATTGTGAGCCTTGGCGTTATACCCATAATCGAAAGGCCGGTTGTCGTTTTCCCACACATCCAGCCCCAGCATCTTGCCTTGGCTGTCAAACGCCATCTTCCGGCGCAATTCCGGCAGGGTGTAATTTACCCCATTATCCAGCACCCCAACCTTCACGCAGCTGCGCGCCTCACCACGAGGCGTCGGTTCATTCACCGCCAAGCGTTTGCCCGTGGGTTGCAAGTTTCGATCGAGGTGTTTGATGTGCAGCGGCTGCGGACCCGAGCCGTAAACAATTTCGCGACCACCGACGATACGGCAGTTGCCGGAGACCACACCGCGCAGGCTGGGCAGTGCATCGCCAGCACCGGTGAACAGATCAACGAAAGTGAGCGGGCCACGGGGCATGCGCAGGCGGGTTAGATGGAGCTGGCGATCATCACCAATATCCCAAACCGCCTTGCGTCCCTGCCCCGGACGGCCCCCACGCCTTGCAGGCGGTGTGCGGAACTGATGCTTGTCCAAAAGACGTGCCCCGGCCTGGGGCGGACGCAGGAGCGGCCCGCTGCAATAGTCCTGCGCGAACCGTTTGATCAGGGACCGCTCCGCCTCACCCCGCGCCAACGCGGCGCTGGTGGTGCCCAGCAAAACGGCGGTAAACACTATCCCGATGGTCGCGACGCCCTTGCTCATCCCATGAAATAGCCAAGCTTTGCCATATCGTCCCCCAACCGCTCATTCAGCCGCTGGTTTGAGGGGCCGTAGATGGCATCAAACTGATCTTTCAGCCCCTTGGGCACACGCAAATCAATATCGGCAAGGGGCGACATGCCCGTGAATTTCTCCGCCGCCTGATTGATGGGCATACGCATGAAATCATCCGCCAGACGATCATGGGGCACAGCCAATTCCAATTCGTTATGGAAATAGGCCCGCATCCGGTTCATGGAAAACGGCTCATAGAATGCGGAGCCAAATTCATGGGGGAAACGCTCGTTGTAGCGACGCAATTGTTCGTAAAAGCCCAGGGAGTCTTTCGCTTCATTGACGCTTTTCAACTCGGTGATGGTGTGGTCAATGCCCAACGCATCGGAGATGCGGCCCAAAAAGATGGAGTTGTCCTGCTTCAAAATCTCAAAGGGGACCATGCAGACGTTCTCTTCGCCAAACAGGTCAGCGTAGTGGTCGTATAGAATGTCAAAGCAAAAATCGTAGCACCAACTGCGCACCTGATAGAGCAGCGTGTATTCCAAAAACTTGCGATAGGTGCCCGGGTAACCGCCCTTGAGCATCTCCTTATAGAGTGATTTCAACAGGCTGTACTGTTCGCGGATGATGATGACGACCTTCGCCCCATCACCCAAGACGTGTTTCAGCCGACGCGCTTTTTCCGCCGTGTCCACTTCATTGCTCAACGGAAAGCAAAAGAATTCCGACGAGATGCCAACGGCCTTGTAGCCCTCATCCACGGCATATTGAAAATGGGGGGCCAGTCGTTCGGCGCTTAACTGCGGATCCCAAAGACATTCGCGCTTGTAGCGAATGTCTACCTCGCACACCATTTCCACGTCTTCGTCAACATAGGCGTTCCCTCGGCCTTCATAGCCATTGCCCATGTGGTAAATCTGCTCGTGCTTGGGAAAATAAAAATTTTGGAGCGATGTGGAGGCGCTTTTGGGAAAACCAATATGCACATATCGCGTTGGGGGCGCTTTCTTCGCAGCCGCTTTTTTTGCCATTGAATATCGTCCTTCAGTCAGTTGGGGGCAGCGCTGCGCCCGTTATGGGTTTGTGTTTGCGAAACACTCTTGTTGATTGGGCAGGCGGGCAAAATCTGCCGCTGTCAGGTTAAGTTCGGTCTTCAACAGGGCGCATATTTTGGCATCGCCTGTCAGAACATGGCGCCCTTGCCCTAATTTTAGGGCAGAAACCCTATGAACCTCATCAAGAAACGCCCCATCCATGGACGGGCGTGCCAAGGCGTCCGCCAGGGCGGCACGGCCCAGCAAACCCAGCGCCAGGATTGTATCCATCAGCCTTTTGCCATTGCGGGGCAGGTTGCCGTGGTTGAAAATCGTTTGGCCAATTTTACCGGTGTAATTCAAGAAGTCCCGCGCCGTCAGCGCCATGAGATAAGTCTGTGCGATGGACCTTCGGTCCGCACGGCTGTTGGTCATGAGCAATGTCGTGCCGTCCCATTCGCCGGAAGCGTCAAGGCGTTTGCGGATCAAATCGCGCTTGCGGGCGTCGTTTTCGCTGGCATTATCCCAAGTGTCGAGGGCGTCTACCCGCACTTGCCGGGCCGCCTGTTCCGCATAGACGAGCGAACTGTCCGGCAGGCGCAGATAGCGCAAATCTTTCACATCCTCGATGGGCGGCATTTCCGGCCTCTGCTCAAATATCTCCTCAGGCACGGATGACATTAAACGGGAGGGCTCATGCAGCGGGGTGATAAAGTGCACGTGGGAAGCGTGGATCGCCAAAACGGCGCGTTTGAGCATGATCATGCGCTCAGCGCCAAACAGATTGGGATCAAGATGCAAGGTCAGCCGACGCCCTGGCATGGCATAGAGCATGGTTTCCACATGGCGGGCGATCATGTCGATCAAGCCGGCAAAATCTGGCCAGTGAACACACATGAGCAGGCGCCCCTGCCCGTTTACCGCCACCGCAAAAACGCTTGATCCCAGCAGATTATGGGCATCAGTCGCAGTGGCGCACCGCCCGATATGAACGCATATGACATCGTCTTCACTGTTGCCGCGGGTCAAAACCGTGGCAAGGGCCGTGGGCAGGGCGTTCACATCCGGCATGGCGGCGAAATCGGTGGCGGCCAGTAAGTCAGGGCAGGCAAAGGTCACGCCTGCCACTGCACTTGCCACGACGGAGACCGCCTCGGGATCAGCATGGCCCAGACCACTGTCATCCCGGTGGAACAGCCGCACGGCGTGGGCGGTGAGCCCTGAGCGCCCAAGGGCGCGCTTCATAATCAAGCGCTTTAGGGCGGCTGGCTCAACAAGTAATGGAATATCCAGCCCGTCGGAACCTTGGTCGTTGGGCATATGGGCGGCAAAATCCGGCTCGCTGCCGTTCAAATGCAGCCCTGAAAGGCTGGCTGACCGTTCAGCCAACCGCTGCAATGTCATTTTTGTCTTGGGATCATCCGACCGGCCCAGCGAGGCAACAACTTTGCTGCGCGGCCCCTGGGCCGTGCGTGTGCTTTGCACCAGCTGCACGTAAGCAGCTTTGCCCACCTTCTTTTCGCGCAGGAACATGGTCCCCCCATCTTGCCACTACAGCACTGCGCCCCGCCAAGAGTATAGCGGGGAAATTGAGGCCGAAAAGAGGGGGAACCACAAACGGTTAACAAGCGCGGCTTGCTTTGAAGAATTGTGCCGGTGAAATCTACTTTGAGACCGCGAATTGCCGTTGGACTGATCTGGCGCAGCAACGCTCTCGGCATTTGTTCCAAACGCCTGCCGCTCATCAAGATCGAAGAAGTCTCGCTCAATTTCGCTGTCGCGAATTGGAGTTCAAGGAACGGAGCGCAGCAACGCTCTCGGCGTTTGTTCCAAACGCCTGCTGCTCATCAAGATCGAAGAATTATTGCTCCATTTCGCTACGCGAATTGGAGTTGGTGCCCCCACACGGACTCGAACCGCGGACCTACTGATTACAAATCAGTTGCTCTACCAGCTGAGCTATAGGGGCGTTACGAGCCGTTTACTGTGGTTTGCTTTTTGGTGCAAGCATGGTTTTTCAGGCAATGAACAGGGGGCGATCATGGAAAGGGATGGCGATGATGGGAGGGTGGAGCGAAGACGGCCACTGGCCCGTCCGAGCCCGAACACCTTCAAAAATAGGCGCATAAGCAACCGTCACATTGATCTTGCCGGTTGGGGTCTTTTCACACTCTCTGCACTGGCTTTTCTCATCGCTTCCTGGGGCGACTTTTGGGGCATGGTCGGCAGTCTGTTTTTTCTTGTGGCCTGCCTTGTGTTCATGGTGCCTTTTTTTCGCAAAGACTAAAATCAAAAGCCCAAGACAATGGAACGCGGCGCGACGGCGGCCGCCCCGCGCTCAAGGGGACGCTATTCAAACGTTTTGATCTCGAACCGGTCGAAATAGACGATATTGACCTGGTTGCCGCCCCAAGAGCCGCCAAAGATAGCAGGCTTACCTTTGGGGCGCAGCACGAGCACTTCATCCGTAGTGAAGGTGGACGGCGATTTGTCATTGGGTGTCCAACCATTCAATTCCAACCGTGCCGCCATTTTACGGCCCCGGCGTTGCAGGATCAGCTTGCCGCCTTTCTCCTCCACCTGTTTGAGCACTTCATCCATGTTGAAAGCCCGAGGGCAGCAGGACCCGGTGGCCACCCTCAAGCGAGCCTCTTTATTCTTACCATTCTGGGTGGCCATCACTTGGAGCCACAGGCCGTTATTGGAACTGCCGGAGCGCCACAGGCTGGCCACCACAGCGTTCTTCTGATCGGTGTAAAGACCAATTTCCGCGATGGCTTTTGTGGACTGAGCAAACTCGGCTTTAAAATCCACCGCCATGTCGAAATCACCACTTGGCAGGCCGCCATTCCAGGTGAACACGTTGTTGGGCATTTTTTTATTGCGGCCCAAATAGCTGAAGCCGGATGTGGAGGCGAGGAGGACGCCATCTTCCACCAAATAAGCTTCATCATCAGGGTTTAACACTTCCCAGCTTTCGCTCAGCCCTTCGCCATCAAAATCATCGCTGGCAAAAGACACACCGCTGGGTGCCACGGGCGCAGACACGGTCTGAACCAAGGCATCCGCCAATTGGCTGGCATCGGCGGCGGCGATATACTGACCACCGGTCTTTTGCGCCAAACAGGCCGCACCGGCCACTTCGCCATCACCATAGCCGAAGCCGATGACGTGGGCGGTGAAGTCCTGCCCTTTTTGCTCAAGCTCATCGGCCAGCGCACAGGGGTCACCGCCGCAGGACTCCTCGCCGTCTGTGACAAGAACAACGGTGGCGGGCAATTCATCATAGGCGGCCACCTCGGCGGCCATGCGCACGGCATCTGCAATGGGCGTCTCGCCCAAGGGTCGCATATTTTCCACAGCGCGGGCGACAGCAGCCCCCTGCCCCACCGCCGGTTCCGCCACCACCTGCATGTCGGAGCAGTCCTTGCCGCGACGGTGACCATAAGCCACCAGTCCAATTTCCGTATTGCCATCCAACGTGCCCATGACCTGGCTCACGGCCTGTTTGGCGGAAGCCATGCGGCTTCGCCCCTCCACTTTTTTGCGCATGGAACCGGAGGAATCGAACACAAGTATAATTTTGTTGGTGGCCCCGGATTGAGCATAGCTCGACGTCACCGCCATGCTGGCCATCATGGCCGATCCGGCACACAGGCCCAATGCTTTTTTCAAGAGGGGGAATGATGATTTCATAGCTTTCGCCTCCGTCTCAGGTTCCCGTGTGAAAGTCATCCACACGTTTGTCTTTGATGTTCTAAACATTCCTGTGTGCAGAATATGTGATGGTTCACACACGCCGTTTCGCAACCGTGCCAAAGCCGCGACAACGGGTCAAATGAACCTTGATCCACCGAAAGCGTCCCCGCGACCATTAGGACCACTGCGACGATTGCGCCTTTGGGGGTGGCTCCCTATAAGCCAAGGCCACTGGACGGGACCGCCTGTCACGAAAAGGCTGGAGACTAGAAATGACCATTATCGGGACGCCGAAAGAAAGCGCCGCGGAGGAAAACCGCGTTGCCATGACGCCCCAATCGGCCAAAGACCTGCAAAAACTTGGCTTTGAATGCATGATCCAGAGCGGCGCGGGCGCCCGTTCCCGCTTTAGCGATGCCGATTATGCGCAGGCGGGTGTCACCGTGGTGAAAACCGCCGCTGACCTTTGGAAGAAAGCCGATGTCGTCGCCAAAGTGAGGCCCATCACGGGAGCAGAGACCAAAAAACTGCGTCCCAAGCAGACCGTTATTTCCTTCGTCTACCCGTCCGAAAACAAGAAGCTGCTGACGGCGGCCGAAAAGGCGGACAGCACGCTCATCGCCATGGACATGGTGCCCCGCATTTCCCGCGCCCAGAAAATGGATGCCCTGTCTTCCATGGCCAACATCGCGGGCTATCGGGCCGTTATTGAAGCGGGCAACGCTTTTGGCCGCTTCTTCACAGGTCAAATTACGGCGGCAGGAAAGGTGCCCCCCGCCAAAGTGTTGGTCATTGGCGCTGGTGTGGCCGGTCTAGCCGCCATCGGCACCGCCCAATCGCTGGGCGCCATCGTGCGCGCTTTCGATGTGCGCCCGGAAGTGGCAGAGCAAATTGAGTCCATGGGAGCAGAATTCCTGATGCTGGATTTCGAAGAATCCGGGTCCGGCGAAGGTGGCTATGCGGCCCCCTCCTCCCCGGAATTTCGCGAAAAACAGTTGGAACTGTTCCGAGAACAGGCATCTGATGTGGATATCGTCATCACCACGGCGCTCATCCCAGGCCGCGATGCCCCTAAACTGTGGCTGGAAGACATGGTGAAAGCCATGAAACCCGGTTCCGTGGTGGTAGACCTGGCCGCCGAGCGGGGCGGTAATTGCGATCTCACGGTGAAAGACGAAAAGATTGAGACCGACAATGGTGTGACCATCATCGGCTACACCGATCTTGCCAGCCGCATGGCGACCCAGTCTTCAACGCTTTATGCCACCAATATTCGCCACATGATGGCAGACCTGACGCCGGAAAAAGACGGTGTGATCGTCCACGATATGGAAGACGATGTGATACGCGGGGCAACCGTTGCCCATGCGGGCGCGGTGACCTTTCCGCCCCCACCGCCTAAGGTTCAAGCCATTGCGGCAGCGCCCAAAAAGGAAAAGCCTGCCGAACTTACACCTGAACAGGTGAAGGCGCAGGAGGCGGAAGCCTTCAGGAAAGAAACACGCAATCAGGTGACGCTTCTGGGCGTGGGTGCCGTACTTCTGTTGGCCGTGGGTCTGGTAGCGCCGGCCAGCTTCATGCAGCATTTCATCGTCTTTGTGCTCTCCGTCTTCGTGGGCTTCCAGGTCATTTGGAACGTTTCCCACTCGTTGCACACGCCACTTATGGCCGTCACAAATGCCATCTCCTCCATCATCATTCTGGGTGCGCTAATGCAGATTGGCTCCGGCTCATGGCTGGTGATCGTGTTGGCTGCCCTCTCGGTCTTCATGGCCGGTATTAATATTTTTGGCGGGTTCCTCGTCACGCGGCGCATGCTCGCCATGTTCCAGAAGTCTTAGGAGGCCGTCATGGATTACGGTTTCACCACAGCGGCATACGTCGTCGCTGCCATTTTGTTCATCCTGTCGCTGGGCGGCCTTTCCGGTCAGGAAAGCGCCAAGCGGGCCGTCTGGTATGGCATTGCGGGCATGGCCTTGGCCGTCGTTGCCACGCTGATCGGCCCCGGATCCGGCCTGTGGCTGCTTTCCATCGTGTTGATCGCGCTGGGCGGTGCGATCGGTTATCAACTGGCCAATCGGGTGGAAATGACCCAGATGCCGGAACTTGTGGCCGGTATGCACGCATTGGTGGGTCTGGCCGCCGTATTCGTGGGCTTCAACGCCCATCTGGAGATGAGCCGCGTTGCGGCCATGGCGGCAACTGAAAAGGAAACGCTGGAAGGCTTTGCCGCGCTCATCGCAAAAAAGGATTCGGTGGAACTCACCATCCTTCAGGTGGAGGTATTCTTGGGCGTCTTTATCGGGGCCATCACCTTTACCGGCTCCGTCATCGCCTATGGCAAACTATCCGGCAAAGTAACTTCCGCCGCTGAAAAACTGCCCGGCGGGCACATGCTGAACGCTGGTGCGGCGGTGGTCTCCCTCCTCGCCCTGTTCTGGTATATCGGTAGCGGCAGCATCCTGCCCCTCATCATCATGACCATCGCGGCCCTGTTTATCGGTTACCACCTGATCATGGGCATTGGCGGAGCGGACATGCCCGTGGTGGTTTCCATGCTCAACTCCTATTCCGGTTGGGCGGCAGCAGCCATTGGCTTCTCTCTGGGCAATGACCTGCTTATCGTGGTAGGTGCACTTGTGGGTTCCTCCGGTGCGATCCTCTCCTACATCATGTGTAAAGCCATGAACCGCTCCTTCATCTCCGTTATCCTAGGCGGTTTTGGCGGCACATCCGGCCCGGCCATGGAAATTGAGGGAGAACAGGTGGCCACCAATGCCGACGCTGTCGCCGCCGCGCTGGCAGATGCCGACAGCGTTATCATTGTGCCCGGCTACGGCATGGCCGTGGCGCAGGCGCAGGGGTCCATTTCGGAACTCACCCGCCGACTTCGTGCTGAGGGCAAAAATGTGCGCTTCGCCATCCACCCCGTGGCAGGCCGCCTGCCCGGGCACATGAACGTGCTGCTGGCGGAAGCCAAAGTGCCCTACGATATCGTGCTGGAGATGGATGAAATCAACGAAGACTTCCCGGACACCGACGTGGTCATGGTCGTTGGCTCTAACGACATCGTAAACCCCGCTGCACAAGACGACCCCAACTCCCCCATCGCGGGCATGCCCGTGCTGGAAGTGTGGAAAGCCAAACAGGTGTTCGTCTCCAAGCGCGGCGCGGGCACCGGCTATTCCGGCGTGGAAAACCCGCTTTTCTTCAAGGAAAACACGCGCATGTTCTACGGCGATGCCAAAGCCTCCGTGGACGATCTGCTGCGCCTCTTGGGCTAACGCCAAATCTTGATCCGGCCGCCAAGAGCCGGGTCAAGCCTTGGGCGCTGGGGGCCACCATGCTATGGAGCGCGAAGCACCGCTTCGTTTGGCGAAGCACTGTTTTACGAGGGAAATCACATGACACTCTTCAAATCGACCATGGCCCGTCTGGTCACCGTCTTTGCCTTTATCCTGTCGCTGGCCGCCTTCAACAGCGCACCGGCAATGGCACAGTCCGCTTGTAAAGGTCTCTCCAAAAGTGCCTGCACGTCCAACAGCCGTTGCTCCCACGTGGCCGCGTTTACCCGTTCTGACGGTGCCCGCGTAAAAGCCTTCTGCCGCTCAAAACCCGGCAATGGTGCAAAAAAGAAAGCGAAAACCTCTTCTGACAAAAAGAAAGTGGCCACCAAACGCTCTTCCACCACCACCAAGTCAGCCAAGAAAAAAACGTCCACCAAAAAGACAACAGCCAAAAAGTCCACTTCGTCCACCAGAAAAACCGCGGTGGCCAAAAAGAAGCCTGTGAAAAAGAAGAAAAAATCCACGGCCAAAAAGCCCGCGAAAAAGAAAAAGAAGTCAACCGCTGGCACGAGCTAACAAGATCATCGCTTCCAGCGATTAAGGGTCGTCAAACAGGGTTTGGCGGCCCTTTTTTGTGGTCCCACCGGCAATACTGGACTTTCCGTGCCGTCACGGGCAGACAGAAGGTTCCTTCGCGCTGACCACTGGCAAGAGCGGCTTTGACTAGAGCATATCACGTTCAAACGGAATCGAAATTCGCTGCCTCTCAAACAGCAAATTGCTGTTTTCGAACGCGATTTTCCATATGTCATATTTTCGTGTGAACATGATTTGCTCTCATTCCCTCAAAATCCATTTTCTTGCCAATCGCTCCGACGATGCCCAGTCCTGCTGCGCGGCTCTGATTGAACGATACAGACAGGTGAACGAAGCCGACGCCGAGGTCATTGTTGCGCTGGGTGGCGACGGTTTCATGCTGCAAACCCAGCTGCGCTTCATGGATTCCGGCAAGCCGGTTTACGGCATGAACAAGGGCACTGTGGGCTTTTTGATGAACGAGTTTCATCTGGATGATTTGCCCGCCCGCATCACCCGCGCCACCAGCGCCAATATCCATCCGCTCAAAATGCAAGTGCGCACGGCGGATGGTTCCATCCACCATTCCACCGCCTTTAACGAGGTCTCTCTCTTTCGCCAATCGGCCCAGGCGGCTCGCTTGAAGGTGGAGATTGACGGAAAAGAGCGGTTAGAAACGCTCATCTGCGATGGCCTCATGGTCGCCACGCCGCAAGGCTCCACGGCTTACAATCTGTCCGCCCACGGCCCCATCCTGCCCCTCAATGCACCCCTACTGGCGCTTACACCTGTAAGCCCCTTCCGCCCCCGCAATTGGCGCGGCGCATTGCTGCCTAACCTTTCACGCGTGCGCATCACCGTGCTGGAAGCCGAAAAACGCCCGGTGAACGCCGTAGCTGACAATACGGAGTTCAAGTCCGCGCTAGAGGTGGAGGTCCATGAGGACCGCGATTCGATCGGCATTTTGCTTTTCGATCCCGAGCACTCCTGGGAAGAGCGAATCCTCGACGAGCAATTCCGATACTAAGCGGCGGCCAAAAGCAGCTGCCGCTCATAGGTCTGTGAGGCATCCCGGTGAGCCTCGCCCGCCATGCGCCCCAGCAGCGCGTAGGTGGCTCCATCCGTGCCACCATCATTTTCTGCGGCCATCAACATGGCAGCCAAAACGTCGGCCCCGTCCATATCTTCTTCCGCCTGTGCCCAAGCCTCAATGCCAGCGGCAAATACGCCATAGAGTGACGTTGGCAGTCCTGTGCGACGCAACAAGGCCCTAAAGGCCGCCTTGCGGCCACTTTCCAAGATGGAGCGCACGCGGAAAGCCGACATGCCGGACAGTTTTGCCAAGGATTGCTCTATCAGATCAAATTGACCAGCAACCAAGGCCCGCAACAACAAGCCGGGCGTAAGCTGCTCCGTTTCCAAAAGATGATTGGCATAGTCCGCCAAATCCTCCTCCATTGCCCCCTCGGCAATTCGAATACTGGCGCGATTGACGGCATCGCTGCTTGCATGGGCAAAGGACGGACGCTCATCTATGCCCAAATTGCCCGCCCAAAGCGTCAACGCTTCGCTCAGGCCTTGAACCAGTGTCTGGCGGGTAGCGGGGGCCAGGTCATCACGGGTCAACAGAGCATTTCTCACCTCCGCCTCACCGCCCAACCGGGATGCGCAGTCATGCAATAGACCGGAGCCCAAAATGATGGCCGGATTGTCCAGCAATGCCAAAACACCCGCCTTGGAGCCCCGCTCGACAATCAAACGCGCGCAGGCACCATTGAGATCATGGCGCGCAGCAATAGCCGCTTCGATAATGGGGCACTGTCGCGCAAGACCATAGAGCAGGTTCGCCGCTTGCAGCCGGGGTGAAAGACCGTAAAAGGACGCCGCAACGGCACTCACATCTTCCAGAAAGCCCCAGATGATCGCCTTCGGCAAGTCACGAGCCGGGGCAAGTGCCTCCGCCAAGGTGGCCCGCACGCGCATATCTGGATCTTGAAGGTAAAGGGTGAAAACCTGCTCGGTCGCTTGCAAATCGTCAGCGGCCACATCCAGGTTCAAATAGGTTTGCGCCAAATTGCAAACGGCAGCAGACCTTTGGCTCGCGCCCGCCTGAGCGGACCACGCCATAAAACGCTCAACAAACATACTCAACTCCACGCAACACTACGCAACACTACGCAACTGATACACAACAAACTCAGGCCCAAAACGCTCGGGCCTCGTCACATTACGGGGGATTGATTAACCAAGGGTTCACCATGAACCTAAAGGTTCTGGTAAGCATAAACCGTTGGCAAAATCGGAGTGATTTCAATGGCAGGGCTTTATTTCGACCAGTTCCAGGTGGGACAAACCTTTCACCACGAACTGCGCAAAACGCTCACGGAAGCAGACAATATGTTGTTCTCCACCATGACGTTGAACCCCCAACCCCTGCACATTGATCGCCACTTCAGCGCACAAACACAATGGGGTCAGCCCCTGATGAACTCCCTGCTGACCCTGGGTCTGGTCATCGGCATTTCCGTGCAGGAGACCACCATGGGCACCACAATCGGAAATTTGGGCATGAGTGAAACCACATTTCCCCACCCGGTTTTTCAGGGCGACACAATCCATGTGGTAACCGAAGTCGTCGCCACCCGCGCCAGCCGCTCCAAACCGGACCGGGGCATCGTGGATTTTGTCCACCGGGGTTACAATCAGGACGATGTATTGATCTGCCAATGCCGCCGCCAAGCCATGATGCGGCGCGATGTTGAGAGCCTTGATTGCTGATGCGTTCCGCCCTTTTTGTCCCCGGAGACAGTGAACGCAAATTGGCCAAAGGCCTGACGAGCGGCGCCGACGTGCTGTTTATCGACCTTGAAGACTCGGTTGCTTTGGAAAACAAACCAAAGGCCCGGGAAATCACCGCCGATTTTTTGAAGAAACACAAAAC
This sequence comes from Pseudomonadota bacterium, assembly GCA_038525315.1. Taxonomy (GTDB): domain Bacteria; phylum Pseudomonadota; class Alphaproteobacteria; order Rhizobiales; family Rhizobiaceae; genus Pseudahrensia. Next base: position 156,676 of record JBCBHU010000006.1, on the reverse strand, counting down.
ACACCAAGACGGTCCAGCCCTCCACGTGCGCATCAATGCGCTGGATACCGGTCTGGCGGAGAACGATCTGGCCGCAATAGTACCCCACACACCGGTGGGGATCGTTCTGCCTAAGGCCGAACATGGCACCCAGGTCGCACAATTGTCGACCATGCTTGGGGGCGAAGAAGCAAAGGCGCATCTCAACGAGGGTGATATTTCAATCACTGCCATCATTACGGAGACGGCAAGGGGCGTTTTGAACGCTGGCACTTACAACCGCGCCTCCCCCCGCTTGCAGGCGGTGAGCTGGGGAGCCGAGGACCTCTCCGCTGATCTGGGAGCCATGCGCCGCCGCCATGAGGACGGGCGCTACACAGACGTTTTCCGCCATGCCCGCGTGCAAACGCTGCTAGGTGCGGTGGCAGCGGGCGTGCAGCCCTTGGACACAGTCTATCCGGATTTTCGCGATGAAACCGGTTTTGAGCGGGAATGCCGCGAGGCCATGTTGGACGGCTTTACAGGTAAAATGGCCATACACCCGGCCCAGGTGCCCATCATCAACGCCGTTTTCACACCGTCCTTAGACGACGTGGCCAAGGCTCAAGCCATTGTGGATGCGTTCAATGCTGCGGGAAATCCCGGCGTTTTGGCCGTGAATGGAGAAATGCTGGACAAACCCCATTTGCGCAAAGCGAAACGCCTGTTGGAGCGGGCGGGTCGGCCCTCGTAAAAGAAAAACGAGCATAAAAAAAGCCGCCCGCACTTTTGGGTGCAGGCGGCTTTTTTGGAATATCAGTCGAACGGTGTTTAAGCCGCTTCGATTTTGCTTACAGCCGGCTTACCGGAACGGGGGTCCACGTCAGTCTCAAACTTGACCTGCTGGCCTTCGCTGAGTGTGGACAGGCCGCAACGCTCAAGAGCGGTGGCGTGAACGAACACGTCTTTGCCGCCTTCGCTGGGTTCGATAAAGCCGTAGCCTTTCGTTTCGTTGTAGAATTTTACGGTGCCTGGAGTCATAGTGGTTGCTTTCGCTGGTCGTCTTGCAATTTGGTGCGAGATCAGCCCCGCACCTGTGGGGGTCGATGTCTGCGGATAGTCTGGAGCAAGGCCGCTAAGGAGCGGAAAGCAGCAGGTCTGCGTCGAACGTCGATTACGTAGACCGTAGGCCGCGAATGTGTCGCCAACAAGACAAATCTTTGAGCCGCCCGGTCTCGGTTGGGGCGCAGACAAATTTCAATCAATAATTTGAAGCTTTATTGCCCACAATCAGGACTTGCATTCCTATGCAAGCACCAAAAACCAGCTAAAAAGTCACTCACCGGGGCGTGCAAGCTCAAAAAGACTGTCTAAGGTCACATAGTCGCGGTAGCCCGCCCGCATGATGGGGTCGGCCTTCATGATATCGAATCGACCGGTTTCGGTGACCATAGAATCATCCAAATACACCCCGGTCACTTGGCCCAGCACCAAATGATAGACCGCTTTTTCTCCAGAAAGCGTTGTGGGGTTGATGATGTCCAGCGTTTTGCACTCCAGCGCCGCCGGTGTTCCTGCCACCCGTGGACAAGCAACAGTTTCGCCTTTTTCCATGGCAAGACCCGCATGCTCAAACTCATTTACTCCGTGGGGAAAGCCGGCCGAGGATACGTTCATGGCATCCTTCATCCCACGGCTGACAAAGTTGAACGTAAATTCCCCGGTGTCCCGCGCGTTCGCCGCACTGTCCTTCATGCCTGCGGAGGCGAACATGATGATCTTTGGCATGTCGCAAACCCCGTTGAAAAAGGAATAGGGCGCCAGGTTGGGCCTCCCTGCCCGGTCCAAAGTGGAAATCCAACCGATGGGACGGGGGGCAACGATGGCTTTGAAAGGGTCATGGGCCAGCCCATGGGGCTGATCGGCACGGTAAAACATCAGTCTTCCTTATTGTCCACGGATTGAAAACACATCCGCCAAAGCAGGCCTGTCCCGTTCATTTTTGGGCGTATGGGATGTGCCAATATGGATAAGGCCCGCAATGCGCTCGCTGGGGCCAAGCCCGATTATCGATGCTGCCTTTTCATCATACACATACCAAGCGGTCAGCCACTGCGCTTCAAACCCATGGGCATTGGCAGCAATCAGCAAGTTCATGCACACTGCCCCGGCAGAAAGCTGCTGTTCCCACACGGGAATTTTTGGGTGATCCGCGGCCTTACTGATCACTGCCACCACACAGGGCGCATGGAGCAATTTATCCGTGCCCGCCCGCTCTTTAGCGCTATCGTCGCCATGCCCCAGAATGTCGATCAACTGGCCGTGCAGCTTTTCGCGCGCTGCCATGGACCACATCTCCAACCGCCAAGGCGCAAGTTTACCGTGGTCCGGCACCCGTGTTGCGATCGTCACCATGTCCCGCAACTGATCGGCGTCCGGCCCCGGCTCCTCCAGGGTAAGGGAGAGGCTGGAACGGCGGGTTCGCATGTAATCGGCAAGGGGAGTCATGGGCGTGGCCTCTGGTTCTTTTGACGCCCACCATAGGCCCCCTTGAGCCATTGTAAATTGCGGTATCTCCCTTGAAAAACCGCAATTCGCGGGTGACAAGACCCCATGGCACGCATCGCTCTCCCGCTGATTTTTCTTCTCTTTTTTATACCCATGGCAGCGCTTGCACAGCAGCAGGGCAACGCGTTTACCGCCACCGCCGGTCAGGGCAACACACTTACCCTGCAAGCCCGTTTGAGCGCGAACGGGCCCGTGGTTGAAGATGGGTTATTGTGGAGTGTGTTTGGTGAAACGCCGGGCACGGACGGCAAACTGCCGCTGATCACCACGGCGGAGGGTGGAACCGCCACTCTCAAACTGCCCAGCGGCTCTTACCTCGTCCACGCCGCCATCGGGCGGGCGGGGGCCAGCAAGCGTATTTACGTGAGCAGTGCTGGCAGCACCGAGGAGTTTGTGCTGGAAGCCGGTGGCCTGGAAATGCACGCCACCAGCGGTGGTCGTCCCATCCCGCCCCGCCGCCTGCGCTTTTCTATTTATGAGTTGGAGCAGGACGAAAATGGTGAGCGGGAGTTGATCGCGCTTAATGTGGGAGCAGGCAAAGTGGTAGCGCTCAACGCAGGCACCTACCACGTGCTTTCCCGCTACGGCACCATCAACGCCACAGTGCGCGCCGATTTGGTGGTGGAGCCCGGCAAACTAACCCGTGCAACGCTGGAACACAGGGGGGCACCATTGTCCATGCGCCTTGTGTCCCAACGCGGCGGACCGCCCTTGGCCAACACGTCATGGACGGTGTTCACCGAGGATGGCGAAAAAGTATTTTCCAGCTCTTCCGTCTCCCCGTCCTTGGTCCTTGCAGAAGGCACTTACGAAGCGGTGGTGCGCTTCGGCGAGGAAGACCTGCGGCAAACCTTTAGCATCACGCCCGGGCGGGTTCACCGCGTGGAAATATTGTTGAAGGACACCTAGCGCATCTCCCGTTCAAGGGAAGACGCTCTCACCGCCACCCAACCACTTGATCGGCGAATACCCCAAAGTGGCAAAGGATTGGCCGATCAAGTCAGCCAATTACATTATGGAGCAGGGTCAGGCCGCTTTTGCGGTATCCATCTTGCGCCGAAGATCGGGAGCAATGGCCTCATCCGTTAGAGAAGCAATGGCCTCTTCCAATGTCATGGTTTTTTGATGCTTGGAACCAAGGCGGCGAATGCTCACCGTGCCCTGTTCGGCTTCCTTCATGCCCACGGCGATGATGGCTGGTATTTTGGCCAAGGAGTGCTCCCGCACCTTGTAATTGATCTTCTCGTTGCGGAAATCGCTTTCCACCCGAAGACCAGCCGCCTTGAGCTTCGCCAGCACTTCTTCGCCATAGGGATCAGCCTCAGACGTGATGGTCGCCACTACCGCCTGAACAGGTGCCATCCACAGCGGGAAGTGACCGGCGAAATGCTCGATCAAAATGCCGATGAACCGCTCCATGGAGCCGCAAATGGCGCGATGCACCATGACTGGTTCCTTCTTGTCCGAATTTTGGTCGATGTAGAAGGCGCCGAAACGGTCCGGCAGGGCGAAGTCCACCTGCGTGGTGCCGCACTGCCAATCCCGCCCGATGGCATCGCGCAGCACATATTCGAATTTGGGGCCGTAAAACGCGCCCTCGCCCGGGTTCATGGCCGTCTTAATACGACCGTCGGACTCGCGCTCAATTTTTTCCAAAACCCTACCCATAATCTCTTCGGCCCGGTCCCAGCCCTCCTCGGAACCGACCCGTTTTTCGGGCCGTGTGGAGAGTTTCACCACGATTTCTTCAAACCCAAAATCCGCATAGGTGGATAGGATCAAATCGTTGATCCGCAGGCACTCGGCCTCAAGCTGCTCCGGCGTGCAGAACACGTGGGCATCATCCTGTGTGAACCCGCGTACACGCATCAGGCCATGCAAAGCGCCCGATGGCTCATAACGGTGCACGTTGCCAAATTCCGCCATGCGCACGGGTAATTCACGGTAGGAGCGCAACCCGTTTTTGAAAATCTGTACATGGCCCGGGCAATTCATGGGTTTGATGGCGAATTGGCGCTCATCTTCCGTCACCGTCGTGAACATGTTCTCCCGATACCAACCCCAGTGCCCGGATTGCTCCCACAGGGCTTTGTCGAGAATTTGCGGCGCATTCACCTCATCATAGCCATGCTCTTCCAGCCGACGGCGCATGTAATTGACCAGCGCCTGAAACACTTTCCAGCCTTTGGCGTGCCAGAACACAACGCCCGGCCCCTCTTCCTGAAAGTGGAACAAGTCCATCTCGCGCCCCAGCTTGCGATGGTCACGCTTCTGCGCTTCTTCCAGCATGAAGAGGTAATTTTTCAGCTGCTTTTCATCAGCCCAGGCCGTGCCGTATATGCGGCTCAACATGCGGTTGTCGCTATCACCCCGCCAGTAGGCCCCTGCCACACTCATCAGCTTGAAAGCTGTGCCCACATTGCCCGTTGAAGGCCCGTGGGGCCCAAGGCAGAGGTCCATCCATGCGCCTTGCTTGTAGATGTTGAGGTGTTGGTCCGCTGCAATGGCGTCCACCAGTTCAACCTTATATTCCTCGCCCTGCGCTTCAAAATGGGCCTTCGCGTCATCACGGCTCCAAACTTCCTTTGTGAAAGGCGCATTGCGCTGGATAATCTCGCGCATTTTCTTTTCGATAACTGGCAGGTCTTCCGGCTTGAACGGCTCACTCCTGTCAAAGTCGTAATAGAAGCCGTTTTCGATGACCGGCCCAATGGTCACTTTAGTATCCGGCCAAATTTCCTGCACCGCTTCCGCCAGCACATGGGCGCAATCATGGCGGATCAGTTCCAGCGCCCGCTCATCCGTACGCGTAACAATTTCCACCTTGCCGGATGTCTCCAGCGCAGCGCTCAGGTCTTTAAGATCACCGTTGAGTGTGTAAGCCACGGATTTTTTGGCCAATGACTTAGAAATGCCTTCGGCAATGTCACGCCCCGTCGTCCCAGGCGCAAATTCGCGCACGGAACCATCGGGAAATTCAAGCGAAAGGGGGGAAGCAGTCATCATATTCTCTCCACTATCCAGTCCCGCAAACAACGCGGGTGGTTCAATTGGAACAGGGCTGTAACAGCTTATCAGCAAGCGTCAACCGCAAGGCTAAATAGCGTTAACCCATTGTTCACCCTGCGGTCCAAGGCGTTAACAGAACCTTCGCAAATACAACCCTAGATTGCACCAATCCGCCCAAATGTTGAGTTTGCAACCATGCTCCTCTCCAATTTCCTGGCTCAGCGAGAAGAAGAACAAGCTGACGCGAAGGTCCGTGATCTGCTGGAAAGCCGGGACTGGGGCTACGAACAGGCAGAATTTCTGGGCCACTTTTTGTCGTCTGTCTTCCAACCGGTGGTCAGCCCTATCAACAAACGGTTGGAAACGGTGGGCCATGAGGCCTTTGTGCGCCCGAAAGCTGGTGGAAAAGCATCAGCCGTTGAGGACTATTTTGCAGCCATGGAGCCGGACAATAAGGCCCACGTGGACGCCCTGTGCCGACATCTCCACACCACTAATTTCCTCAGTCAAGCTGCGGCGGAAACACTCCTTTTTCTCAATATGGAAACGGCAGGTCTGGCTCAAAACCCGCAGGAACTGGCCCATCTTATCAGCCAGTTACAGACGTTAACCCAACGGGGTTTGGCGCCGCACAGATTGGTGCTTGAGGTTGAGCTGACCCCACAACTGGACGCTGGCGAACTCTACACATTTGTCGCCGCCATAAGAGCAACTGGCGTAAAAATTGCCCTGGAAGGCTTCGACGCAGATGGGGCCAGCCTCGCCCGTGTGGTCCAAATTCGCCCGGATATCGTGAAATTCAACCGGTCTTGGCTGAATGCAGACCTGGAAGACCCAGCCTATATTCTCATGGTTGCCCAAGTGGTTGCGGCGGTCGCGGCCCTTGGGGCGAAGGCCCATCAAGAATTCATCGAGACCAGTACCGAACTGCGGTTCGCCAGCACCTGCGGCTTTCATTACATGCAGGGTTACCGGATCGCCGCCCCCGCCGCAGACCTTGCGTCAGTCTCCCTAGGTCCTGCCGAAATTTAGTCCGGAACGGGGTCATGCCCGTGCCCACCCGCCAACGGTTTCCAGGGGTTGCACCGGGCAACGCGCTTTGCGGTCAACCACCCGCCGCGCCAAAGGCCGTGGCGGGCAATGGCCTCATAGCCATATTCAGAACAGGTGGGGACGTATCGGCAGGAGTTGCCGATAAAGCCCGACAAGGTGAGTTGATAAAGCCGTATCAGCCCGACGCCCAACAACCGGCCCGGCGTTTTCCGCCATGGACCGCTGTAATTGCGGGTATGCGTATTAGGCAACTTTTTCGCCGCCCAGGGCCTCCTCAACGGCTTTCACAACAGCATCAAAGGGCAACATGGTGGAGGCATGGCGTGAACGGTATTCCTTCACCGGTTCCAAAAAAGACAAGGCTTCAAACCGGCCCCCCGGCGTTGGGCCGTCATCCTTCAACATGGCTTTCAAGTCGCTCTGCCCAGCCCGCAACTCGTCCAGCGTCGCCCCGATCACATTTTCAGCCAGAATGGCGGCGGAAGCCTGCCCCAAGGCACAAGCCTTTACATCCTGCGCGTAATCACTCACGCGACCGTTTTCCACCCTCACGTCCACCGTGACCGTAGAACCGCACAATTTTGAGTGGGCTTTGGCGGAGCCGTGCGGGGCATCCAGACGCCCGATCAGACCAATATTGCCTGCGTAATCAAGGATTTTCGTGTTGTAGACATTATCGAGCGCCATGGCCCACTCCCTCTCGCAAGTGCCCTCTTTCAACCGCGGCACTCCGACCATATATTAGGGGTCGAATGCCGGTTTTCAAACGCTCAATCGTCGCGCTCTCTTTAAAGAAGCTGCGCACTGGGCTATGCGAACCGGCAAACGCAACGGGCAAACCTGAAACCATCAAAAGCCATGGCCCGGCCTTCGCCGAAACAGTGCCATCGTCCCAGAGTGAGACATGCTTTAACGGTCAGATGGTTTTGACAAAAACCCGGTCAGTGGGTGGATAGACCCGGGTCTGGCCAATGCTGAAGAAGCGCAATGCGGTCAATTCCGCCGGGAAAATTCCATGGATCAGATCATCGACAAGTCGAACCTGTCCGTCGTGCCACTTAAGGCCAAATCCGACACAACACGCCCTACGCGCGAAGAGGCGGAAGAAGCCGTGCGCACGCTGCTGCGCTGGACCGGTGATGACCCTAACCGGGAGGGCCTGCTGGACACGCCCGCCCGGGTAGTGAAAGCCTATGAGGAATTGTTTTCCGGTTACAGCCAAAACCCCGCCGACGTGCTCGGCCGAACCTTTGAAGAAGTGGCCGGTTACAATGATATGGTCGTTGTGCGGGACATCCCGTTTTTCAGCCATTGCGAGCACCACATGGTGCCCATTATCGGCAAGGCGCATGTGGGCTACCTGCCGGACGGGCGCGTGCTGGGTCTGTCCAAAATCGCCCGTGTGGTCGATATTTTTGCCCACCGTCTGCAAACGCAAGAAAGCATTACCGCGCAGGTATCCGACGCCATCCAATCATCGCTGAACCCGCGCGGGGTGGCGGTCATGATTGAGGCGGAACACATGTGCATGGCCATGCGAGGCATTCGCAAACAAGGCTCCACCACCATGACAACCGCCTTCACCGGGGCCTTCAAAGATGAGCCGCAGGAGCAGCTTCACTTCATGGCGCTGGCCCGCAACACCCCTCCCGCCCCATGACCCATGATTGCACCGACGAAACCCTTGAGTTTCGCCCCCGCTATGACAGTGCCGGTTTGATCATGGCGGTGGTGAGCGATGATGCCACCGGCAAGCCCCTCATGGCGGCCTTTATGAACGAAGCCTCCCTCAACTTGACCTTGGACACCGGCGAGGCGCATTTTTTCAGCCGTTCCCGACACGAAATTTGGCACAAGGGCGGCACCTCTGGAAATGTGCTTGAGGTGACCGAATTGCGCATCGATTGCGATCAAGATGTGCTGTGGCTGACGGCCATCCCAAAGGGGCACGGCGCGGCCTGCCACACCGGCCGGAAATCCTGTTTCTACCGCTCCGTCCACCGCAAAGACGGCAAAATTGTCCTGAAAATGGAGGACAACGCGCGGTTGTTCGACCCAAAGGCCGTTTACACAAAATAAGCCGCGTTCATCGCGCCACTTGTCTCCGCCCCTTCTGTTTCATGGTTTGGTGATGGTTTCCCGTCAAATTTGAAACAATTATGAGCCATGGGACTGTTCAAACGCGTGTTGGAAGCCGACGCACCATTGCCAGAATTTACCCACTCGATCCGTGAAAACGGTTCGGACGGCGGCGGTATTTCGCTCGCATTGGGCGGCGGGGCCGCCCGGGGATGGGCCCATATAGGCGTGTTGCGGGCGCTGGACGAGGCGCAAATTCCCATCAAGATGATCGCCGGCACCTCCATCGGCGCGCTGGTGGGCGGCTGTTATCTGGCCGGTAAGCTGGATGATCTGGAAGATTTTGCCCTCTCGCTCACCGCCCGCCGCATAATGGGCATGTTGGACTTTTCTTTGCGCGGAAAGGGCATCATATCCGGCTACAGGCTGGCCGAACGCATGGCGGAACATCTGGGTAATCTGTCCATCGAAGATCTGGACCGACATTTGGTCTGCGTTGCCACAGAAATCGACACGGGCCATGAAATTTGGCTAACGCAGGGCGATCTCACCCAATCCATCCGCGCATCCTATTCTCTGCCCGGCATTTTTGAACCGGTGACTCTGGGGGACCGGGTCTTGGTGGATGGTGCGCTGGTCAACCCGGTTCCCGTATCCGTATGCCGCGCCTTTGAGGCGGAAGCCGTGGTTGCGGTGACGCTGAGTGGCGCGTTTGCCCGCGCAACCACGGTGCGCAAAGTCAACGGGACATCAGGCAAAAGGCTAAACCAGGGCCAAACCCCACCGCTGGCCTCTCAATTGCGCGCCGACGCTCCCCAGCGCCTCACCAAGGCGCTCAGCGTAACGGGCTCCATGGTAGAAGCCTTCAACATCATAACGGACCGCATCTCCCGCGCGCGCATGGCCGGTGATCCCCCAGATTTTTGCTTGAACCCCCGCGTGGGCGAGATCGGCATGGCAGAGTTTCACCGCGCCAAGGATTGCATCGCCATGGGCTATGCCGCGACCCGGCAGGAACTGCCGCGACTACGGGAATTGGCGGGCCGGTTGGAAACGGCCTAGCGGATCAAAAAGCGCAAAAGCGACAATACCGAACAAAAACCCGCCCAAATGGGCCTGCCAAGCGATGCCAGCATCCCCAGCCTGCGCCACCACACCTGAATCAAAAATGGCCGAAGTGGCCAGCCAGATCAGCAAAAACGGCAAAGTGCGCGCGCTGGTCAGGGTTTGGGCAAGCGTCAAGCGCGGGGATAAATGGTTGTCGGGGTTGCCAATCCGGCCGTGAAACGCAAAGCGCAAAGACGCACCCAAACAGGCGGAAATGGCGCCTGACGCCCCAATCATGGGAATGCTCGGCTCACCCTGGCCCAGCCAATAGCCCAGCGCTCCCGCCGCCGCGCCCAAGGCAAAAAAGAGCAGAAAACGAACCCAACCGAACCGCCGGGCCACGATCGTGCCGAAGATGAGGAAAAACAGACTGTTCGTGCCCACATGCCCCCAATCCCCATGCAAAAAGGCGTGGCTGACCGGCGTCCAGAATGGCATCCCCGCCAGCGGCAACAATGCCCAATCCATGCTGTAAATCACCGGGATGAAGGAAAAGCGCACCACCAGCCAGTGGGCACCATCCACTGACAGCACATAGCGTTCCAGCCCGTGGATGGCTAACCAGACCGCCACCAAAATCAAAACCACGCCGGGGACGTTGAACGCCGGGGCGGATTTTTGTTGTGGTGTTTCCTCTTCCATTCAAACCTTAACACACTTGCCTTTAAGCCCATTAAATGGGTCTTTCGAGGCCAAAAAAAAGGCCCGGCATCTCTGCCAGGCCTCTTGGTCTTCCCACTTCCCCGTCCCCCGACGGTGAGCAGGTCCAAGTATCAGTTATTGCAGGCTGATTTGCTGGTGACAACCTGCGCAGTGCTGGAGCAGAGCGCTGCTCCGTGGAGTGAGCGTGTTGTGTCACGGCAGGACAGCGCGGGCAATCGAAACACCTTGTTAAGGTTAACCGGACGGGCTGCCGCTTCCTCTGCACTTCTCCCCAGACGAATGTCTCCAAATCCTCGCCCTCGCCCCCGCCGTCTGGCACGGCTTCTGCACCGCACAGAGCAAATGGCTGGCGAGCCTCGTTTTCGTTTCAATTTGAAACAGCGGCGACGCCCCGGCTTCCTGCGCGACGAGGAGCGGCTGAAAAGATGCGTCACCCCAAGACAAAAGAGATGCTGACCTATTGGAAAAACCGGCTCGCCATAGCCAACCGGGGCTGCGACATCCACACCAAGCCCCTTTGGCCCGACCGTTGCGATATTCAACCGGCGGATTGCCGTTCACTGCTTTCAAGCATGTTCATCCTGCAAGTGAACCATGGCCAATCCCACTATCGCCTTGCTGGCACAGAACTTTGCGCACTGTATGGACGCGAATTGAAGCATGAGCCCTTTGACAAACCCTTCATTGATGAAGACCGGTCTGCCGCCGCCGCATGGGTCGCTCATCTGGATGTGGAGCAAATTGTAGTATTGCTTTGCTCACTGGGAGAAAATGAATGGGGCGACACGGTTTCCTTGGAAACCCTGCTTTTACCCCTGGCCAATAATGGCGTTCAACACGAACGCGCCCTGGGAATAACCGTCGCGCACCGGGCGCCGGACTGGATCGGCGCGCATCCCATCCGACGCCAAACCATCAAAAGCGTGCGGGTCATGAAACCCTGGGAAGAGCAGCCTTCGCAGCAAAACGAAACACTGGCGGTGACGCCCCCATCGCTGGACAGTGCGGACATCGTTCCCTTGCCGGGCGTGATGGAGCGTATTTTTCCACCGGCAAGCCAATTCACCCCCCTCTTTCACGGCGAAGATCCGCATCTCTCCGTGGAAGAAATCAACGGCGCGTTTGAACCGGCACGCATGGTAGGCCATCTGAAGATCATCGACGGTGGTCGGGAGGACTAGATTGCCGACAAATCAACGTAAACACTTCCTTGCCCGCTGATATTTCTTTAACCGTGCGCCCCTAAAATCGCGGTCAGATGCCGCTGATTTGCGGTCAAAATGAGCGCCGGTGCCATGCAAATTGCCCAAAACAGAGAAGTGAGGACGGAACGACGTGCCCATGAACGTCTTCCGGTGGCCTTGATGGGGCGCGCGCTCATGCCAAATGGGTTGGAAATTCCCTGCCAAGCCACGGACATTTCACCGGGCGATGTGGGTCTCGTGGCCTCTTTTGCCCCCGTGATGAACGACCAAGTGGTGGTTTATTTGGATCACGTGGGCCGTCTTGCCGGGCATGTAGTACGCATATACGAAGCCGGATTTGCGCTGAAACTCGACGTTACACCGCGCAAAAAAGAGAAACTGGAAGCGCGCATCGAATGGCTACGGGCGCACGATCACTTCGGCGTGGAAGACCAACGCGGCCACAAACGCATCGAGCCCCGTCAGGATAACACGCAGATTATCTTGCAGGATGGTCGCAAATATGACGTTGAAATCATTGATATTTCCATCTCAGGCGCCGCCCTCCAATCCGCCGTGCGACCCGCCATCGGCACACGTCTTACTGTCGCTGGAATGTCTGGCGTGGTGGTGCGCCACTTCACCGAAGGCATGGCGATTGAATTTGATGCGACCGCCGACGCTTTGCCGCTCTCCTAACCATAGTAGCCCGAAAGTGCACCCTCAGCGCTGTGTTGTTCCAGCGCTTGTGCGCGCATGAGTGCTCCCGCCACACTGTGGTTAAGAAAACTGTGGGATGGTGATTCGAATTTGAGCTAAATGCGTCTCAAAATTGAATCAAAAGAGCCGAAAATCTGTTTCAAAACAGAGCGTTGTTTCCAACGCGGCAGTAAAATCCATGTGCCAGTTTTCCGGGGTGGACGGGAGACAAGACACAATGACGAAACTCAAAACCCTCATCATGGCCGCGGCCATGCTCGGTGCGACGGCGGTCGGGACAACCGCCCAGGCATCTTACAATCATATGCAAACGGCGGGGCGCACTTCGCAACCCATCGGACACGCCTATTTCTGTCAGCAGTTTCCGCAGGAATGTCAGGTCCGCAGCAGCAACCGCGCGGCCCCCAAACTCACGCGCAAACGCTGGGCTGAATTGGTGGAGATCAATGCCTACGCAAACACCGCTGTGGAGCCAGTGACGGATCAGGAATATTACGGTGTTGAAGAACACTGGACCTATCCAAAGAGCTTTGGCGATTGCGAAGATTACGTTTTGCTCAAGCGCTATATGCTCATGCAACGCGGCTGGCCGCCCTCCGCGCTTTTGATAACCGTCGTCAAACAGCCCAATGGGGAGGGCCATGCTGTGCTTACCGTCCGCACCAAGCGCGGCGACTATGTGCTCGATAATCTAGAAGGCAAGGTAAAGCCTTGGGCTGCCACGCCTTACCGTTATCTCAAACGCCAATCGGTCTCCCATACGGGTCGTTGGACCACCATTATCGACCGGCGCGCGCAGGTCGCAAGCTACTGAATATTCACATACCGACGGGCCGAAAGGTTCGCGGGCATGAATTGATCTGGTCTTGTCCCACTTCCCCGTCCCCACCAGGGCCAGATCAACGAGAGGCCGGCATGGATTTCCATGTCGGCCTTTTTCGTTCAGTCCATTCGTTTCAGGTCTTTGGCAAATCGGCGGGCATTTTGCACGTAATGGGCGGCAGAACCCTTGAGGAATTGTGCCGTCGCTTCATCCACGCTCTTCACCACTTTGCCTGGCACACCCATCACGAGCGAATTGTCGGGAATAGTCTTCCCCTCTGGAATGAGCGCTCCTGCCCCGACGATACAATTTTTACCGATGGTGACGCCATTCATAATGGTTGCCCCCATGCCGACCAAACTGTTATCGCCGATGGTGCAGCCATGCAGCATGGCCTTATGTCCCACGGTGACATCCGCACCGATGGTCAGCGGAAACCCTATGTCCGTGTGCAACACGCACAATTCCTGAATGTTGCTGCGAGCGCCAACCGTGATTGGTTCATTGTCGCCACGCAAAACGGCACCAAACCAAATGTTAGCGTCTTCATGGGCAATAATCTGACCCATGACCTGGGCATCGGGCGCTACCCAAACGGTATCATGAAGGTTGGGCGCCTTATCGCCGAGGGTATAAATGGCCATCGTCTAGATCTCGTCTTCATCACCGTCGTGCAGATCAAATTCCAAAATCGCCATGTTGAAAACCTGCATACCCTCAGCATTGCCGTCATCATCGTAGAGCACCCCGAGGAACTCGTCCTCTTTGTAAATCTCCGTTGAATCCGTCTTGTTGGTGCGCTTTCGCACTTCCACATTGGCCCCGTTAAACACACCACGCATGTGTTCAACCATTTCATCATAGGGTTGGTCAGGCACTTCTTTAGTGAGATTGTAGGAAAGCTCGCCTTCGTCCTCATCCCGTTCCAGATGGGCAAAAAAGGCCTGGCCAATGGCCACAAGGGCTTGGTCATCCTCTTCTGGGTGCTGCAACACCATCAATTCGCGCGTGTTAAAAACCTTACCAAGATATTCGGTGAGGGAATCGATTTCTGACTGAGAAAACATGGGCTGCCGCAAGGTGAGATGAGAATATTAGCTGTCGGCCCGGGTGGGGTCCGCAAGAATTTGATCCATGGTGCGCGAAGGCTGAGAGCATCCGGCCACGCCCACAACGCGGGCAGGAACCCCCGCCACAGTGGATTTTGGCGGCACAGGTTTCACCACCAATGCCCCTGCCGCGATGCGCGAGCATTCACCGATTGTGATATTGCCCAACACTTTTGCGCCGGAACCAATCAAAACGCCATTGGCAACTTTGGGGTGCCGGTCTCCGTCTTCCTTACCAGTGCCGCCCAGCGTCACCTCCTGCAGAATAGAAACATCGTCTCCGATAACGGCGGTGGCCCCAACCACGATACCTGTCGCGTGGTCCATGAAGATACCACGCCCGAAACGGGCTTGCGGGTTGATGTCGGTCTGAAAAATCTGGCTTGACCGACTTTGCAGATAAAGGGCGAAGTCCTTCTTACCCTTATTCCACGCCCAATGGGCCAAACGGTGGGTTTGCAGGGCATGGAAGCCTTTGAAATACAGGATCGGCTCCACAAAACGGGTGCAGGCGGGGTCCCGATCATAAACAGCCGCAATATCCACCCGCACGATTTCAGACCATTCCGGCCAGTCTTCGCGCATATCGCGAAACATCCCAATGATCATATCGGCAGAAAATTCTGGTTGGTGTAGGCGCTGGCAAATGCGCTGAATGATGGCGTCTTCCAGCGTCTTTTGGTTGAGGATATTGCCGTAGATGAACCCACTCATATGGGGTTCTGCATCAATGATCGCCTGCGCTTCCTTGCGCACCGCCTCCCAAACCGGGTCCAGCGAGTGGAGATGGGTTAATTTTGTGTCTTGGGCAGATGTAGGGGCCATGGGGCGCTCCTGTTGGCGGTGCCATTCACCGATTGGCCGCCGGAAAGGTTGCGGCGTTCTGCAACATAAGCCAAGCAGAACCGCGCTTAAAGGGGCGGCGAACATTTCCCGTCGTGCTTGTGTGAGGATTGGACCACTATGACGATCAAGACGGATATGCAGGGAACCCTTGGTAGGCTCACCTTCGCCAACCCCACCCGCCACAACGCCCTCACGCAAAGCGATTGGCTGGCCATACGCCCAGCGCTGGAGAAAATGCTGCGCGCCAAGGCCCGTGTGATCATCGTTTCAGGCGAAGGGGCTTCTTTTTGCGCCGGCGCAGACATTAGCGAATTTGGTACAGTGCGAAAGGATGCCGCCACGGCCCGCATATATGAGGCCGCCAATGTGGACGCATTTGCCGCCCTGCGCGACTGCCCGGTGCCGACCATTGCCGCCATCGACACCCACTGTATGGGGGGTGGATTTGGCCTCGCCGCCGCCTGCGACCTGCGCATCGCCACCCCTCGGGCCAAATTTGCCGTGCCCCCGGCAAAACTGGGACTGGCTTATCCGGTGGAAGCCATCGGCGACATCGTGTCAGCACTAGGGGTGCAGAACGCAAAGACCATGCTGATGACTGCGAGGCGCTACCATGCCCTATCCATGAAAGCGATGGGTTTTCTGCTGGAAGTTGTTGAGGAGCACGCCCTGCACCCCCGCGCCGAGGACTTGGCCACAGAGATCGCTTCGCTTGCCCCCCTCACCCACCGCGCCACAAAAGCAGCCATCCACGGCACGTCGGATGCAAAGGCCTTGGCCTACGCAACCTTTGAAAGTGCAGACTATGCGGAGGGAAGGGCCGCGTTCAAAGATAAGCGAACGCCCCAATTTGAGGGCCGTTAAATCTCAACCTCCTGAAGAAACCGGGACACGGCATCCACGAAGACATCATTCTTGTCCCCCGCCACCATGTGACCGGCTTCGCTCACATCCGCCATGCGGGCGTGGGGCACGGTCTGCAAGAATGCGTCCGCCGCTTCCACCGTTACCAGTTCCGATTTTCCACCCCGGATCAACAAAACCGGCACTTTTATGCGAGCGGCAGCACGGTCCAATTGTCCATATCCCTGCTCCGCATTGGTCATGATATTGTGGGGGCCGTTCACAAAGGCCGGGTCCCAATGCCAGTAATATCGACCATCTTCCCGCTGGCGCAGGTTTTTGCTTAAGCCGTCCAGTGATTTCGGCCTCGCACGACCGGGCAGGTAAGCGGCGATGGCATCGGCGGCATCCTCCACCCGCGCAAAACCTTCGCTCATTTTGTCCGCCATAAAGCCCATAATCCGGTCGACACCAGAACTGGCCATGTTGGGAACAATGTCCACCAGCACAAGTGCACAAAAGGGAATATCCCACCCCTTCTCCAACGCCTGTTGATGAGCATAAAGCGCGCTCAAGCCACCCAAAGACGCACCGATGACAACCGGCTTTTGCCCCGTTTGCTCACGCAATTGTGCCAGCACCGCGCCCAGATCCTGACCGTAGTCCTGAAAACGGTATTGGGCGCTTTTCAACCAGGCGCTATCCCCATGGCCGCGCGCATCCACCGTGAAGGCCAAATAGCCCTGCTCCGCCAATCTTTCTGCCCCACCCTTCCAGGAGTGACGGGTTTGCCCGCCCCCGTGCATCAAAACCACCGGCGGTTTTTTGCCGGCCACTTGGGGGGTGTAACAACTGGCGGCCAGAACATTCCCTTCAACGCCGGTAAATTCCATGGTGGAACGGCTCATGGCGCATCGGCCCTGGTTAAAAACTCCTGGACAGCATCCTTGAATGAGCTGGCTCCGGTGGCTTTCATATGGTCCAGCCCTTCGATGGTGTAGCCTTCGCCTTTCGGCAAAAGGGCTGCCAATTCATGGGCCGAACCACCGATATCGTCCTTGCTGCCCACAGCAACCAGCGTAGGCGCTTGAACGGCCGTCACCGTCTCCCGCGTGATCTGAACCTGCGACAGGCGAATGCAAGCCGCCAAGGCCAACCGGTCGCTCCCGGTAGCGTCGGCAAAACGGCGAAAGGAGGCGGCATGGGCGTCGGTTATTGTGGCAGGATCGTCCACCTCCAACGCTTGTGCCACGCTTTCGTAACCGCCGCGCTGGCCAAATATGTGAATACCCATGCCGCCAAAAACCGCCCGCCCTACGCGTTCAGGATAGGTGGCCGCCAGATAACAAGTGATACGGGCACCCATGGAATAGCCCATGACATCCACTTGCGAGAGGCCTAAGGCATCCAGTAGCTTGACCATATCGGCGGCAAAAATATCCGGGCCGTATTGGGTAGGGCTGTAAAATTTCTGCGAAGCCCCATGTCCGCGCATATCCGCCGCGATGACCCGATACCCCATGCGCCTCAAAAGACCCGTCCAGGACGTGCCGAGCCAGTTCACATGGGCCGAAGAGGCAAAGCCGTGAATAAGCAAAATTGCCTTCTCGTCGGATACCTCCGCCATGGGCGGCAAGTCGTAATAGGCCAATTCTACACCATCTAAAGCGATGGTTTTTCGTTGATCTGCCATGGGCACAACCTCTTCCTTTTACGTCAATGGCAGTGTGCAAAAATTTCCGCCTTTGTGAAGCCATCTAAACCTTCGTTTGCTTTTCAAAAGCGCCGCAAACAGGTATGGAGTGGCAAGGTTTTCCACCACAGGACGCATCATGGCCAAGGCTGTTATCCCACACTTCCATAACGATGCAGGCGTGCCACAGATCAAAGTGGGCGTGAAGCAATTCATGTGCATTGGCGCCCGCGCGCCCTATGATCACCCCCATGTTTATCTGGACATGGGCGATGATGGCGAAAAAGTTTGCCCCTATTGCTCCACCCACTACGTCTACGACCCACTGCTGACCGCGACCGAAACAGTGCCCGAAGGCTGCGTCTTGGAAGACGAAGCCGCCTAAACCATGGCGGAGCAAATCCGCAAACGCCGCATTATCGCCATTGCGGGGGGCGGCATCGCAGGGCTGACGGCAGCCCTGTTTTTGGAGCGCGCAGGCTTTCGTGTTCAGGTCTTCGAGCAGGCCAAAAAAATGCAGCCCGAAGGGGCTGGTATCCAGCTTTCACCTCAAGCCTTCAAAATTCTTGCCCATTTGGGGCTGGACCGCAGCCTGCGCATGGCAGGTCAAATGCCGGAGGGCATTGATATACGCTCAGGCAAGACCGGACGGCACCTTACCCGGTTTGAACTGGGCCGCACCATTTTGGAGCGCCACGGCGGCCCCTATCTGGTCATCCACCGGTTGGACTTGGCCAACATTCTTCTCACCGCTTGCATGGACCGGGAAGACATTGAGATCATCTATGACCACAAGATCGCGGACCTTGCTGCCCACGCCCATGGCGTGACGCTTTTGGCTCAGACCGGCGGGCATTTTGAAGAATATCAGTCATCGGCCTTCATCGCCGCAGACGGTGTTTGGTCCAGCCTTCGCCGCTTTGTGCATGATGCCGCCCAACCCGCCTATACCGGTCGCATGGCTTGGCGCGCCCTCTTTCAAATGGACGGCCTGCCCACAGACCTGCCACGGGACAATACCGGCCTATGGATTGGTCCAAACGCCCATTTGGTCCACTACCCCATTCGGCAAGGGCGCATCATGAATGTGGTTGCCATAACCAACGCTCCTTTTGACGAGGGCGCACCCCCCAAACGCTGGCAAAAGGATAGCCCCGGCACACCACGCGAGGACGCCTTTGCTGACTGGCATCCAAACATTCGCGAACTGATTTTCGCAAAAGCCAAGTGGGGCGGCTGGCCCCTCTACGCCGTGGACAATGCGGGACGGTGCGCCAACGGACCCCTTTGCCTGATCGGCGACGCGGCCCATGCCATGGAGCCCTACGCCGCCCAAGGCGGTGCCTGCGCCATCGAAGATGCCGCCCAGCTGGCTCTTCTTTGTAAAGAAATACGCGAAGACCTGCCCCAGGCCTTTGCCACATTTTGCAAAATGCGCCGCAAACGGGTCAACCGCATACTCAAACTGGCCCGACAAAACCGCGCCATTTATCACATGGCACCACCCCTCTCCTGGGCCCGCAATGCTGGAATGTACTTCGCTTCTCAATCTACTTTGCAAAAGCGGATGGACTGGCTCTATGGCTGGGAACCGAAGCAACCCAAACCACCCATCGATTTGACGGCTCGGGTCATGCGGGCTGCTGGGAGCAAGTCCACAAGCTAATTCAATTCTTCCTCAATTCCGGGATTGTCCCGGTACTCCATTCGACTGATCTGCAGCTGTTGACATGGATTTCCGTGGGAAATCCAGCAATGAAGAAAGCATGTGTCGTTACAGGAATGCTGCTGAAAATTGGCCTGAAACTTAGTCCCGATACATCGTCGACCAAATCGCTAAGCCCACCACCAGCAACATGGCGCAGGCCATGCCAATATTGATCAAACGCTGGGTTCTGGCCGGTAAGTTCAACTCATTCACGGACACGCCTGCCATCAGCCACAGGATATGGATGGGTATCCAAATGGCGTTTAGCACCACAAATTTGAGCAAAATTTCCCCCACCAGATTGCCGGGCAAGATGGGGAAGTTCGAAAACACAAAAGTGCCCACCGCATAGGCCTTTGGATTGATCACTTGCAACGCAATACCCCCCCAAAAGCCCGGCGGGGCGGCACTTTCGATAAAGGCAATTTTTGACCCTGCCAAAGCGATTCTAAGGGCGAGGTAAATCAGATAAGCCGTTGAAAGAACGGTGAAGACAAGCCGCAACTTATCGTTTGCCAAAAACAACGCTGCCAGCCCTGTGGCTGCGGCCAGCATGACCATATTGGACCCAAAAAACAGCCCAATCCCGTAAGCCCACCCTTGCTTCATGCCAAAGGCAGACCCGGTGCCGGCCAGCGAAAGCACGCCGGGGCCGGGTGTTAACAGAAGCAAAAACAGCGATGTGGCAAAAACCAGCATGGGGTGATGGGCATTAGTCTTTCGGCAGGTTCAGCCGCAAATGCAGGTCTTTCAATTGTGGCTTATCCACCGGGCTGGGCGCACCCATCAACAAATCCTTGGCCTGTTGGTTCATGGGGAACATGGTGATTTCGCGCAGGTTTTTGGTGCCGCACAGCAGCATCACAATGCGGTCCACCCCGGCGGCCATGCCCCCATGGGGTGGCGCGCCGTACTGGAACGCACGGTATAGGCCTCCAAAACGCTCCTCCACCGTTTGCTGATCAAGACCGGTCACTTCAAACGCCTTCACCATAGTTTCCGGGAGATGGTTTCGGATGCCGCCGGACGCGATCTCATAGCCATTGCAGACCATGTCATATTGCATGGCGTCGATGGTGAGCGGGTCTTCCTTGTTCAGCGCATCAATGCCGCCCTTGGGCATGGAGAAGGGGTTGTGGCCGAACTCCACCTTCTTCTTGTCCTCGTCCCATTCGTAGAAGGGGAAGTCCACAATCCAGCAGAAGGCAAAACGGTTTTCGTCGATAAGCCCGGCTTCTTCACCTGCTTTCGTGCGGGCTGCCCCGGCAAAGGATGCAAATTTGGCTGGGTCGCCGGCGGCGAAGAACACGGCGTCGCCAATCTCAGCACCAATCTGCTGGCGCAGCGCTTCCGTGCGCTCAGGGCCGATGTTTTTGGCGATGGGTCCAGCGGCTTCAATCTCGCCATTGGCCTCACGCCAGAAGATGTAGCCCATGCCGGGTTGCCCTTCCCCCTGCGCCCAAGAATTCATACGGTCACAGTGCTTGCGGCTGCCAGCGCCCTTCACAGGGATGGCCCAGACCTGATGCTTCTCGTCAGCATCCAAAATACCGGCAAACACCTTGAACCCGGAGCCACGGAAATGCTCGGACACATCCTGCATTTCGATGGAGTTGCGCAGGTCCGGCTTGTCAGACCCGTATTTGCGGATGGCGTCACGGTAAGGAATGCGCGGCCAGTCTTTGTCCACGCTTTTGCCATTTGCAAAAGCCTCAAACACTTCCGTAATCACCGGCTCCATGGTGGAAAGCACATCTTCCTGCTCCACAAAGCTCATTTCTAGGTCCAACTGGTAGAACTCGCCCGGCAGACGGTCCGCGCGGGGGTCTTCATCACGGAAGCAAGGGGCAATTTGGAAATAGCGGTCAAAACCGCTCATCATGATCAACTGCTTATATTGCTGGGGCGCCTGCGGCAGGGCGTAGAACTCACCGGGGTGCAATCGGCTTGGCACCAGAAAATCCCGCGCGCCCTCGGGGGAAGATGCTGTCAAAATAGGCGTGGAAAACTCAAAAAAGCCCCGCCCGGTCATGCGCGTTCGCATATCGGCAATAATGTCCTGACGCGTCATGATGTTATTGTGAAGCGTCTCCCGACGCAGATCGAGGAAGCGGTATTTCAGCCGCACGTCTTCGGGATAATCCAATTCCCCAAACACCGGCAGTGGCAATTCCAACGCCTTGGAGAGGACTTCGATTTCGCGCGCATAGACTTCGATTTCGCCGGTGGGCAAGTCCGCATTCACCGTGTCGTCGGAACGGGCTTTCACGTCCCCGTCAATGCGGATCACCCATTCGGAGCGCACGGCTTCCGCGGTGGCGAAACCAGCGGAATCCGGGTCCACCACGATTTGCGTGATGCCGTAATGGTCACGCAGGTCGATGAACAACACCCCCCCATGATCCCGAACCCGATGCACCCAGCCGGAAAGGCGCGTTTTGGTGCCCACGTCGCCCGCGCGAAGGGCTGCACAAGTGTGGCTGCGATAGCGATGCATGATAGCGGTCCTGTCAGAATAGAAGGGCAGAAGGGCCCCGTCAGGTGACCAAAAATCGGCCTGAAGGGACGCGGCAAAACCGGCCCAAACCCCTTGGAATGTTGGGCTGCCTTTGGCCATGACGGCTGCCCAAAGTCAAGGTTTTGGGCTTTCCCCCTCGTCCAGTTTCAATATTTGTGGGGTCCAGCGCATCTGCGCCCTGTTTGAAGCACAATCTTGGGCCTAGACCTGCCCAATACACCGCCGTTTTGCGATTCCCCTCCCATGTTGGCGCTCCGCCCTTTTTTGCCCCTGCTTTGTGCTGCCGGTATCCTGTTGGCGGGCAACGGCATGTACTCCACGCTCATCGCGGTGCGCGGCGCGCAAGAGGGCATGTCAGCCGCCGCCATCGGGTGGATGGGCACAACCTATTTCACAGGCTTTATTCTTGGCTGCATCTTTGTGCCCCGCACACTGCGGGCGGTGGGCCACATTCGCACCTATGCCGCCCTGGCCGCATTGGCTTCCGCCGCCACATTGTTGATGATTTTGTGGATCGACCAATGGGGCTGGCTACTGCTGCGCTTTATCATCGGCTTTTGCTTCTCCGGCCTTTTCACCACCATTGAAAGCTGGCTCAACACCGGCATCAAAAACGATGTGCGTGCTCAAGTGCTGGCTGGCTATCGTATTTTGGATGTGACCGTCGTGGCAGGCGGCCAATATATGTTGCCGCTCTTTGGCACCGACGGCTTCACCATCTTCGCCATCGTGGCCATCATGATTTCCGGCTCCCTCGTGCCCGTAGCGCTGGGCGACCGCTCCAGCCCCACGGCACCGGCTGCGTTCAAGTTTGAACTGAAAACCATCTACGCCATCTCGCCACTGGCCTGTGTGGGCTGCGTGGTCATTGGCATTACCAATGCGGCTTTTCGATATGTGGGGCCGCTTTACGGCGAAGCCATTGGCCTGTCTCTAACAGACCTTGCCACTTTCATCGGACTGGGCGTGATCGGCGGAGCGGTCCTGCAATACCCCCTTGGCCGCATGTCGGACAAATATGACCGCCGCTGGGTTCTGATTTTTACCTCCCTGGGCGCCGTGCTGGCAGGTCTCTTTCTGACATTCGGCGCGGGAGCAGACCTGCTCCTTATTTATATCGGGGTGTTCACCTTCGGCGCCTTCTCCCTCCCGCTTTATTCGCTTTCTGCCGCCCACGCTAACGACCGGGCAAAACCGGACCAATATGTGCTGCTTGCAGCCGGTCTTATGTTTTTTTACGGCATCGGGGCCGCCGCCGGCCCACCCATTTCATCTCTCCTGTTGGACTGGTTTGGACCGCAAGCACTGTTTGCCTTCACAAGCGTTGCCCATGGCGGGCTGATTATCGCTACCCTGTGGCGCATGGTGGCCCGGGACCCCGTGCCCACCGATAACCGCTCACGCTTTACCATGCTGGTGCGAACATCGCCCATTATGCAGAAATTGACGCGAAATAAGCGTCATTCTGCATAGTTTTTGGCTCAAAAACGCCCGTTACGCACAATTCGTTTGGCGGCAACTGACATTCGGTTCTATAACCCGCCCCATGAAAATTATCACCACGACCGCCGAACTTGCGCAGGTCTGCCACCACTTTGCTGACCACAGCTATGTGACGGTGGATACGGAATTTTTGCGCGAAACCACGTTCTGGCCCATCCTGTGTCTCATCCAAATTGCGGGGCCGGAAGATGCCTGCATCGTGGACCCCATGGCCGAAGATATTGACCTGGGCCCCTTTTTCGATCTGATGGCGGACGAGCGTGTGGTGAAAGTGTTTCACGCTGCACGGCAGGATGTGGAGATTATCTACAACCTTGGCAATCTGATCCCCAAGCCCCTGTTTGACACCCAGGTGGCCGCCATGGTGTGCGGCTATGGCGATAGCATCGCCTATAACATGTTGGTCAACCGCATCACGGGAAACCACATCGACAAAACATCCCGCTTCACCGATTGGTCCAAGCGCCCGCTCACCAACCGGCAGCTGGAATATGCCCTGGCCGATGTGACCCATCTGCGCGATGTGTATCAAAGCCTGAAAGCGGATCTGGAAAAACAGGGTCGCAAATCGTGGGTGGACGAGGAGATGGACATTCTCACCAACCCGGAAACCTATGATCTGCCCGTGGAAAAAGCGTGGACCCGGCTGAAAATGCGGGTGCGCAAACCGCGGGATCTTGCCGTCATGAAGGCCGTCGCCCAATGGCGTGAGGAAGAAGCGCGGGAGCGCGATAGTCCGCGTGGGCGGGTGATGAAGGATGACGCGGTTTACGAAATCGCCCAACAACACCCCAAAGACACAAAGGCGCTCTCTCGCCTGCGCGCCCTGCCCCGGGGTTTTGAAAATTCCCGCCATGCCGAAGGGCTGCTGGATGCCATCGCCGATGCCATGGCCATTGAAGAGGCAGACCTGCCCAAAGTGCCCCGCCCCACCCGCTCACCGGAGGGCACTGGCGCTGCGACGGAACTGCTAAAAGTGCTGCTCAAAACCGTTGCTGAACGCCATGGTGTTGCTGCAAAAGTCATCGCCACATCCGACGATCTTGAAAAGATCGCCGCCGATGATCACGCCGAAGTCCCCGCCCTGTCCGGCTGGCGTATGAAACTGTTTGGCCGCCAAGCGCTGGAACTCAAACGCGGCGACATCGCACTGGGCTTTGAAGACAAGAAAATCCAGATTATTGAACTGGAATAGGTCTATGGGGCGCGAACCCGTGGTCAAAGAAATCTGATACCTTCTCGTCGTCCCCCGCGCCCTTTTGCAAGGACCTTCACAACACCCCGTCGCGAACGCAGAACCACTCGTCTGAATTTTGCAAAAAGCGGCAGTCAGCTTTGCCCAATTTGCGAGGGGTGGCCAACTGGCCGTTCACGGTGAACTCTTGGCCTTCAGCATTGGTCAGCACAACGCGATTGCCATTTTCCCAATTCAGCAACTGCACCTGCATTTCTTCGTCAAAACCGGTGCGTTCAATGCAATTTGCCTCGCTGATCGTTTCATTGCCCCGCCCATAGCTGCACACCCGCTCAATGGGGCAACTGCCGGCATTCACCGCCGTGCCAGCGATACAGGTTTGAGTGTAAACCTTGCAGTCATCGAGGGGCTTAAATGCCTTCAGCGGCTCGTCCGCATTGCAGTAAGCGGTAATGCGCCAATCTTCCGCTGGCGTAATGGCGCTCTTTTGCAGGTGACGTCCATCGCATTTGGTGAACAGGCTGGCCGATTTGCCGTCTTCGTATTCAAGCACAAGATACCGGCCACCAAGGGCCTGTTGGAGACGGAAGTTCCGACGGTGCGGATCACTCTCCTCCGCACGACAAAGGGCGCCTATCTCCACAATCTCGTTACGCTGCGAAATATCATCGATGATGCAGGCGCTGCCTTCAGTGTCATAACCACCCAAAAACCAGCCAGGCTTGGTCTCATCCAACGGCGCTTTTTGAAAGATAGTGAGATACTCACCCTTAACGCGCTGGTTCTCCGGCAATCCGCAGTTTTGCAGATCGGACTGCCACTGTCCTTCCAGCCTTTCCGGCAGGGCCTGAGCATGGAGAGGGGTCGCCGCAAAGGCCAAACCAACGAGGCAAGACAATAACGCTTTTAGAAACATGGGGGACAAACTCCGGGAATGTGCAGCACCGCCGTGCCGCGCCTATCGCCCCCGCGTGCTCAGTTTAGCGCTCCTTACGCCCTTGTCAGCCCCCGGCACTCAAGATGCTAGAACTTACCGCCATCGGCATGTTTGGCGTCCACCCACCGCACCGTGCCCGTGGAGGAACGCATGACCACCGTGTGGGTCATGATGGATCCATCCGGTGCGAGGCGCACACCCTTGAGCATGTTCCCGTCCGTCACGCCGGTGGCGGCAAACAGCACGTCTCCAGCCGCCATGTCTTCCATGGAATAGGCCCTGTCGGGGTCCGTCACACCCATGCGGGCGGCGCGGTCCTTTTTCTCTTGGGTATCCAGAATAAGCCGGCCCTGCATCTGCCCGCCGGTGCAGCGCAGAGCCGCAGCAGCCAGGACCCCTTCCGGCGCACCACCAATGCCCATGTAAAGATCAATGCCCGTCACATCCGGCTCGGTCGTGTGAATAATACCGGCCACATCCCCATCACCGATCAACCGAATGGACGCCCCCGCAGCGCGAATTTCTTCAATCAAATCAGCGTGGCGTGTGCGATCCATGACACAGGTGGAAATGTCAGAGACTTTGCACCCTTTTGCCATGGCCACGGCTTTCAAATTATCCGTGGGCGAAGCATCAATGTCGATAACGCCCTGCGGGTAGCCCGGGCCAATGGCGATCTTGTCCATATAAACGTCCGGCGCGTAAAGAAGCTTGCCCCGCTCGGCGATGGCGATGACGGCTAGCGAATTGGGCTGGTTTTTGGCGCAAATGGTGGTGCCTTCCAGCGGGTCCAAGGCAATGTCCACCTCCGGGCCGCCCATGCCCACCTCTTCGCCGATATAGAGCATGGGCGCTTCGTCCCTTTCGCCCTCACCGATCACGATACGGCCGGAAATGGGCAGGTTGTTGAGTTCCGAGCGCATGGCATCCACGGCCACTTGGTCGGCTTTCTTCTCATCGCCCTTGCCCCGTTCATGGGCGGCAGCCACGGCGGCTGCTTCCACCACGCGGGCCAGTTCCATGGTCAACATGCGGTCCAGTGAACCGGACTTGGCGTTTGCGTTCAGTTCCATGGGTCTCTCCGTCGTCGTGAAATTTCAATCAGGCCAGTTTTTCGATGCGGATCATTTGCGCATCGCCGACGAGGCGACCATCGCCCGCCACATCTTTCAGCGCGTTGCGAATGGCTTCTTCCGTCGTCTCATGGGTTATCATGATAAGCGGCGCTTCCGCCCCGGCTCCGCCCCGGTGCTTGCCCCGCTGGACAATGGATTCAAGCGAAATATCTTGCTCCGCCATGCGCGTGGCGATGGAGGCCATAGTGCCCGGTTCGTCCACCACCGTCAGACGGATGAAGTAGCCCCCCGCATGGGCGCTCATGGCAGACCGTTCATGGGCGGCCAATTGAGCGGCGGGTTTACCCAGGGCCGGGCCGTGCTGGTGACCGGGCCGGGCCTTGGCAATATCGCAGATATCCCCAGCCACCGCAGAAGCCGTTGCATCGCCCCCTGCCCCCGGACCGGACATCATGAGCGAGCCCACCACATCAGCCTCCAGCGCCACAGCATTGGTGACGCCACCGATCTCGGCAATGGCAGAACCCAATGGCACCATGGCCGGATGAACGCGACTTTCCACACCGTGGGCTGTGCGTGTCGCGACGCCCAACAATTTGATGCGGTAGCCAAGCTCCGCAGCCGCCTCAATGTCCTCAATCGTGATCTTGGTAATGCCTTCCAGATAAATACTGTCCGGCGCAATCTTCGTGCCGAAGGCAAGGCTTGTTAAAATGGCCAGTTTATGGGCCGTATCATTGCCCTCAATGTCGAATGTCGGGTCCGCCTCCGCGTAGCCTTGCGCCTGTGCATCGTCGAGACACTCTTCAAATGAAAGGCCGTCACTTTCCATGCGCGTGAGGATGTAGTTGCAGGTGCCGTTCAAAATACCGAACACACGACTGACGCGGTTTGCCGTGAGCGATTCCCGCATCACTTTGATGATGGGAATGCCGCCTGCCACAGCCGCCTCATAATTTAGCAGAAGACCATTGGCCTCCGCCTTTTGCGCCAGCGCGACGCCGTGCTTGGCCAGTAAGGCCTTATTGGCAGTCACCACATGTTTGCCTGCCTCTAGCGCAGCCATGCAGGCGGAAAGGGCAGGATCATCTTCGCCGCCCATCAGTTCCACAAAGACATCGATATCCTCACTCACCGCCAGCGCGGCCGGGTCGTCAAACCACGTATAGGCAGACTGATCGAAGCCGCGATCCTTGTCTTTGCTGCGGGCATTAATGCCCGTAACGGTAATGCCGCGCCCGCACCGCTCCGCCAATTCCTCAGCCTTGGTTTCCAGCGCCCCAATCAATGCAGCGCCCACGGTGCCAAGACCGGCGATACCGAGCCGGAGTGGGTTGGAGGAGTGGGAATCGCTCATGGGGGGCATATCCGCTAACGGGGCTTATGCGGTCAGGGAATGGACCTTTTATTGCCCAAAGACAACCGCTTGCAGGTCAGTTAATGCGCTAGAACTGCCGGGATTCGATGTCCGCCAACCGCCGCTTTTTCTGCTCCTCCGCCAGTCTACGCAGAGCCTCCACTTCCGCCCGATAGGCGGCTTCCTCGCTTTGGGCTTGTTGCGCCTGTGCCTGTGCAGGCTGCGCATCGCGGGCCAATTTTTGCTTGGCCGCCGCCGTTTCCGCCTTTGTCAATTGAGCCGTTTGGCCCTGGGGAACGGTGTTAATATTGGGCGTTTGCCCCGTATCACTGCCTTGACCCGGCATCAGCGGGGGTGGGGACAACACAAACTCCGGTGAAGAGTTTACGCAGCCCCAAAGCATCACAGGCATCAGGATTAAGAATAAAAAACGGCATGGCATGGTGTGCCACACCATGCCGCTCAATTCCGGCGAAGCCATGACCGCGATGGGACCTATTTCATCGCCTGTTTCAAGTCAGCAATCAGATCATCGGCGTCTTCCAGCCCCACGGACAGGCGGATAACATCCGGCCCGGCCCCGGCAGCCGTTTGCTGAGCTTCATCCAATTGGCGGTGCGTGGTGGAAGCCGGGTGAATGACCAGGGAACGGGTATCGCCAATATTGGCCAAGTGAGAGAAAATCTCCACATTGGACACGAGGTCAACACCCGCCTTGTAGCCCCCCTTCAGGCCAAAGGTGAACACGGCCCCGGCCCCCTTCGGCATATATTGCTGCTGCAATTTGTGGTGTGGATCATCTTCCAAACCGGCGTAGGAAACCCATGCCACTTTATCATGGCCCTTCAAAAACTCGGCCACTTTCATGGCATTGCTGCTGTGGCGGTCCATGCGCAGGCCCAGCGTTTCAATGCCGGTGAGAATTTGGAAGGCGTTGAACGGCGAAATGGCCGGCCCTAGATCGCGCAGGCCCAAAACCCGGCAGGCAATGGCAAAGGCAAAATTGCCGAAGGTCTCCGCCAGCACCATGTCATTATATTCAGGCCGCGGCTCCGAGAGCAGCGGATAGCGATCGTTCTTCGTCCAATCGAACGTGCCGCCATCCACAATGATGCCGCCCATGGAATTGCCGTGACCACCCAGAAATTTTGTGAGCGATTCCACCACAATATCTGCGCCGTGCTCGATGGGCCGACACAGGTATGGGGTGGCCATGGTATTATCCACCACCAGCGGAATGTGATGCTTGCGCGCCACTTCCGCGATGCCATTAATGTCCATCACCACGCCACCCGGGTTGGCCAGGCTTTCGATGAAGATGACCTTGGTCTTGTCGGTAATCTGCGCTTCAAAATCAGCCGGTGTGAGGCCCTCAGCCCATTTCACATTCCAGTTGAAGCTCTGAAAGCTCTGCCCGAACTGATTAATGGAACCGCCATAGAGTTTCTTGGCGGCGATAAACTCATCCCCCGGCTGCATGAGCGTGTGCATGACCAAAAGCTGCGCCGCATGGCCGGAGGCCACCGCCAGCGCCGCCGTGCCGCCTTCCAGCGCCGCCACCCGCTCTTCCAAAACAGCCGTCGTGGGGTTTGTGATGCGCGTGTAGATATTGCCAAAGGCTTGCAAGCCGAACAGGGATGCGGCGTGGTCCACATCGTCAAAAACAAATGATGCGGTCTGATAAATGGGCGTCACCCGCGCGCCGGTGGCAGGGTCGGGTTGGGAACCGGCGTGGATGGCCAGCGTGTCGAAACCGGGTTCACGGTTGCTCATGGGAAGTCTCCAGATCGTTCATGGGCGCAAAACTGTTGGCTTTATTCACCACGCCGGGCTGGCAAGGTCAAAGGCAGATCGTGTTGATTGAGGGGCTGAAAGAGAATGGTTTTGCTTTGCAGGCCTCCACAAAACCCATTCATTGCCCCTTGTCCTTTTCCTTGCCCTTGTCCTTGTCCAGGGCGAAATGCTGAAAGCCTTTGGCAAGCACCGGCTTTTTTGACGAGATCGTGCGCCGGTTGAAACCCGTCCACCCAATTTCCCCGCAAAGCCGGGCATATTCTATCTTGGGGCAGCGGTTTTGAACGACCGTAACACCCGCCATTTCTAGCGCGGCGGCGATGGCATCGTCGCGAATGCCCAGTTGTAGCCAGACCACTTTGGGCAGTTCAGCCATGCGCACGACTTCCTGCACGATACCGGGCAGCGCCTCCGTGCGCCGAAACACATCCACCATGTCCACCGGCCCCGGCAGGTCCGCCAAACTCGCATAGGTCATGGCCCCGGCGATTTCCTGCCCCGCATGGCCCGGATTGATGGGGTAAATATCGTAACCCTTCGCCTTCATATACTGCGCCACGAAAAACGAAGGCCGGTTTTCATTAGCGCTGGCCCCGATGATGGCTATGGATTTGGCGGATTTAAGCACCGCGCGGATGTGATCATCCGCATAGGCATCATGCTCACTCATCCCGCCATTCCGGCGTTCTGTCTTCTAAAAATGCCCCAACCCCCTCTTCCGCATCCCGCGCCAACAGATTTTCGGTCATCACGCCTGCGGTATAGGCGTACGCCTCTGCCAGACCCATTTCCGCCTGTTTGTAAAAAGCCTGCTTGCCGGTCCTCAACGTCATGGCTGATTTTTTGGCGATGTTGCGGGCGTATTGCAGGGTAATGCGTTCCAGATATTCCACCGGCACAACCCGGTTCACCAGCCCAATTTCTCGGGCATGGCTGGGTGTGATGGCCTCCCCCGTCAGCAACATTTCCATGGCGTGTTTGGGCAAAACCGTGCGCGACAGGGCCACCATGGGCGTGGAGCAAAACAGGCCAATATGCACACCTGGCGTGCAAAACGTGGCGTCTTCCGATGCGATGGCCAGATCGCAGGAGGCCACCAACTGGCATCCTGCTGCTGTGGCCAGCCCGTTAACCTCTGCGATCACCGGCTTGGGATGGTTGACAATGGCTTGCATCATAGCCGCGCAATCATCCATCAGCTTTTGAAAATAGGCCCGGCCCTTATCATCATCCCCCCGGTGGGGCGTGAGTTCCTTTAGATCATGCCCTGCACAAAACAGGTGACCGTTGGCGGCTATGACGACGACACGCACATCTTCGTTCTCCGCCGCATCGTCCAGCGCCCCGTTCAGCGTGGCGATCATGGCTTCGCTGAGCGTATTGGCGGGCGGATTGTTCAACACAAGCCGCAAGACACCGCCCTCGTGCTGCTGCGCCACCACTAGCGCATCACCCAGGTTCTCCGGGGTCCTGATTTTAAGAATTTCAGCCATCGTTCATTGCTCGTTTGTCGTTTTCAAGCCGCGTAGATTGTAGCACAGTCCGGCACAAGCCATAGCCTATCGAAACGTCCCATCATTATGCCCGTCCTCACCGCTGAAGAACTCAACGCCTATATCGCGGAAGTCTACCCGCAAATTATGGAGCAATATCCCGGCTACAATGTGGATCTTGTTGCGCCAAACCACGTGATCGTGCGCATGGAAACGGACGAAACCCACTTGCGCGCGGGCAACACCATTTCCGGCCCCACCCTCTTTGCGCTGGCAGATATGGGCGGCTATGCCTGCGTCCTTTCCCACATCGGGCGACAAGCGCTGGCCGTCACCACCAATCTCAACATCAACTTCATGCGCAAGGCGGAGGCTGGAACGCTGGTGGCCGATAACCGCATTTTGAAACTGGGCAAGCGGCTCATGGTGTTCGACACCACCATCACCGCCAATGGCAATGCCGAAATTATTGCCCACGCCACCGGCACTTACGCCATTCCACCGCGATAAATTATGCGGTATTATGATACCTAATTTTCAAAGCATTGTTTTTACAATGCTTTTCTAGAGATTTGGGCGTTGACGCATCCTGTGCCCTTTCCTATACCCCCTCCCAACCGGCCTGCTGTCCCAGCGGGCCTCTGTTTTGTGTGGCCCACCACGCGAGACAGACGCTGACAACACAAAAATTGGGTTCAAACTCATGAAAACCTTTTCGCAGAAGCCTGCGGAAGTGGAGAAAAAATGGATCGTGATCGACGCCGATGGCGTCGTCCCCGGCCGTCTCGCTTCCTTCGTGGCAAACCGCCTGCGCGGTAAACACAAGCCCACTTTCACACCCCATGTGGACGATGGCGATAACGTCATCATCGTGAACGCGGACAAAGTGGCCTTCACGGGCAACAAATATTCCCAGAAGAAATATTATTGGCACACGGGTCACCCCGGCGGCATCAAGGAGCGCACGGCAAAAGCGCTGCTGGAAGGCCGTTTCCCCGAGCGCGTGATGCAAAAAGCCGTGGAGCGCATGATGCCCGGCGGCCCCCTTTCCCGCCGCCAAATGAAAAATCTGCATGTTTACGCTGGTCCCGACCACAAACATGAGGCCCAGCAGCCCGAAGCCATCGATATGGCCGCGCTGAACGCCAAAAACAAAAGGAACGCCTGATCATGGCTGAGATTAACTCCCTGCAAGACCTGGGTAACGCCATGGAAGGTACCGGTGGCGCCGAAACACCCGTTGGCGGCATCGATACACCTCAGGCTCCTGCTTCCGAAGCACCCGTTTACGAGCGCAAAGTGGATCAGCATGGCCGTGCCTATGCCACCGGCAAGCGTAAAGACGCCATCGCCCGCGTTTGGCTCAAGCCCGGTTCCGGCCGCATCATCATTCAAGGCAACATCAAAAAGCGCGACGTAGCCAAAAAGAACCGCCGCGAAAATGCAAAGGCCACCAAAGAGCGGGACTTCGCGGATTACTTTGCCCGCCCCGTGCTGCAAATGGTTGTCAAACAGCCTCTCGTTGCCACGGGTCGCGAAACGCAGTTTGACATCATTGCCACCGTCGCCGGTGGCGGCTTGTCCGGTCAGGCCGGTGCCCTGCGCCACGGCATTTCCAAGGCACTCACCTATTTTGAGCCTGAGCTGCGCGGCACTCTGAAAGCCGGTGGCTTCCTAACCCGCGATAGCCGCGTGGTGGAACGCAAAAAATACGGCCGCGCCAAAGCCCGCCGCTCCTTCCAGTTCTCCAAGCGTTAATCCACGCTTTCACGAACAGGCATTCAAAGGGGCGGTTCACCGGAACCGCCCCTTTTTTGTTTGGTTAAGCGGGGCACTCACAACCTCCCCTCCCAAAACAAAGGTGAGGGGAGGTCGAAACAACCTGTTGTTTCGGGTGGGTGGCTAGATCTGAGTGTTGCTCCATACATCCAGCCCCCCGCCCGGATCGCTACGCTCTCCGACCTCCCCTCGAGGGGGAGGTTAGGCCAGACAAAACCTTTGGAACTATTGTCATGGACAAAGCCTTCACCGCCACCACCCTCAACGAACTGGCCGCCGACCCCACCTACGCCGGCGCCCTTTCCTTCGCCCGGCGCAAATTCACCAAGGATGTGACCGGGGCGGATGCCGTGGTTTGGGGCATTCCGCTGGACACGGCCACCTCCAACCGCCCCGGTACGCGCTTTGGCCCGCGAGGCATTCGGGCGGCATCGGTCACCACCGATAATGACCCGCAATATCCGTTCGGGGATTTCATTTTCGACAAAATGTCGGTCTGCGACTACGGCGACTGCGCTTTCTATTACGGTATGCAAAGCAAGGTCCCCAAGGCCATCGAGGAAGAAGCCTCAAAAATTCTCAACGCCTCATCCGACCCATACCTGCTCTCCCTCGGCGGCGACCATTTCGTCACCCTGCCTCTACTGCGCGCCCACCACAAAAAGCACGGGCCGCTAGCACTGGTGCAGTTCGACGCCCACCAGGACACCTGGGAAGACAAGGAGGGCGCGGTGGACCATGGGACGTTCATCACCACCGCCGTGCGCGAAGGCTTAATAGACCCGGACCGGTCCATCCAGATCGGCATTCGCACCCACGCGCCCCAAACCTGCGGCATTGAGATCATCGATGCCCTCACGGCCCACACCATGACCACGGAAGACATCGCCAAGCGCATTTATGACCGCACGGGCGGCACCAATGTCTATCTCACCTTTGACATTGACTGCCTCGACCCCGCCTATGCCCCCGGCACCGGCACGCCCGTCTCCGGCGGCTTTTCCACCGCTTGGGCCCTGCTCATGCTGCGGCATTTGAAAAACCTGCAAGTGGTGGGCTCCGATGTGGTGGAAGTTTCCCCCTCCTACGACCACGCCGAGGTCACCGCACTGGCAGGGGCCACCATTGCCATGTATATGCTGGGCAATCTTTGGGAACGAACGCGTTAGCATTGCCGAAGCGGGACCGGCACCGCCCCTTTTTTCAGAATCGAAAGACACGACCATGGCTCCTAAAATCTATGTGGACGGCGAACACGGCACCACCGGCCTGCAAATTCTAAACCGGCTGCAAGGCCGCAAGGACATCACCCTCCTCTCCATGCCCCTTGAGGAGCGGCGCAATCCCGACAAGCGGCGCGAACTGCTGCGGGAGGCCGACATTGCCATCCTGTGCCTGCCCGATGACGCTTCGCGGGAGGCCGCGCAGATGGTGGCCGATACGGACACCCGTCTCATCGACGCCTCCACCGCCCACCGCACGAACCCGGATTGGGTTTACGGCTTCAAGGAGTTGGACCCCGACCACAGCGCTACAATCGCCACCGCAAAATATGTGTCCAACCCCGGCTGCTACCCCACCGGGGCCATCGCCCTGCTGCGGCCGCTGGTGAAGGCCGGTGTGCTGCCCCAGGACGCGCCCGTCACCATCAACGCCGTCTCCGGCTATACGGGCGGCGGCAAGGGGCTGATTGCCCAGATGGAAAACGCCGACGCACCCAACGCCATCACCGCCCCCCTATTCGCCTACGCCTTGGGCCTCACCCACAAACATCAGCCGGAAATCGAGAAATATGCCGGCCTGACAACACCCCCCCTGTTCACCCCCGCCGTGGGCAACTTCCCCCAGGGCATGGTGGTGCAAGCCCCCTTCCACGTCAGCCAGCTCAGCGGCGCCAGCCGCGCCCACGTGCACAATGTGCTCACCGATTTCTACAACAGCCCGCACGTGCGCGTTGTCCCCATGGAAGAAAGCGACACCCTCCCCCGCATTGACGCCACCACCATGGCCAACACCGACACCATGGACTTGCACGTCTTCGGCAATGACAAACACATCAACCTCATCGCCGTGCTGGACAATCTCGGCAAAGGCGCCAGCGGGGCCTGCGTGCAGGCGATGGATTTGATGATTGGGGCCAATCCTGCCCCGTAGAGAAGCATCGAAAATCGCATTCGAAATGGACCTTTTGCCGTTTGAAAGACAGCGCATGCCGCTTGCATTTGCAGGATTTTCTCAAAAGGCCTGGATCACTATCCGTTCGGGGCGAACCGAAACTGGCTGCCTCTCAAACGGCCAAAAGCTGTTTCAAACGCATTTTTGGAACGTCTTGATTCACTTTGAGCGCAAGAGGCTCTCAGGCAAGCATCACTAAAGGACCCCACGCGCGCTGCACGGAGGTTCTCGCTGCAGATCATCAGTCTGGCCAGAAGGCGAAACGGGAACAGGTGGAGCATCGGCCTTCGCCAGTGCTATTGATAGTTTTAGACGGAGGCCGATGCTCCACCACGGTGCCTGCGCCTGCCCTTTACTCCCACCGACTTACGCTCGCCCTGCCCCTTCAACGTGGAGCGGCGCATTGCCCGCGCCCCAAAGACACGGGTTTCAACGCGGCCCCCAAGGGCAATGGACGACCTTCCCGCCAGGGTTTCCCCCCGAGCCGTGGACCTCTTTAACAAAAAAGGCCCGCACCTCATTTGCGGACAGTCTCGGCAAAAGCGGTAATCCAAACCCGGGTTCTTCCAACCCGGCGTCATTACGCTAAGCGGCGCTCCGGGCGGGACCAACCTGCCCCACTGTTGACCGGAAACCGACACCCCCCGCACTGAATGATTGGTTGAGCCCCACCAGCCGTCCCCGCGAAGGATGTGGGAGGACTATGGGGGTGGGTGGGCTGGCGGGGATAGATTTTTTGCCGCTGATTTTTGGGGATGACGATTTCCCTTCATTGTAAAATGCACAAAATTTATATAAAAATCCGCTAAATGCACAATTTTTATTGGATTGATGGCTTATGATCACAGAAGATAGAGCACCAGAGTACGAGGCGGCAATTAGGAAGGACGTTCCAAGGAACGTATTTGTTGAAGTCAAGTCGCTATTTGAAACGGCAGCTCTACAAGCAAACGCAGCTGTCAGCGCGTCGCAGGGAGCAGTTCCTAGTGGCCTCTCGCTAACCCGCCATCGTCAAAGTAGGTCAGTGGGGCTTATTAGATACAACCTAATTGACCAAGCTTTTGAAGATATATTAACCAGACATGAAGCCGAGTTCATCAAGGCTGTACCGGTGGAATTTGAGCAAGATGAGCCTTCCCTAGTCCCCGTACACCTTACAACTGGCGTCTTTGGTGGTACCATAATTGGGTTTGCTTCTCACAGGGATGCGCTCGATACACCTACAAAAAACGCTACCCGAAGAGCACTTTGCTTTCAAAATAGAGGGCTATCACCTGACTTTTTTCATCCGCCAGAGATGTTCATTGATCGACAACGATTGGTATTAATAATGGTGCAGCGGGACCCGGTGGCGCTC
The DNA here is from genome assembly GCA_038525315.1 of Pseudomonadota bacterium. Classification (GTDB taxonomy): domain Bacteria; phylum Pseudomonadota; class Alphaproteobacteria; order Rhizobiales; family Rhizobiaceae; genus Pseudahrensia. The sequence goes on along the minus strand of JBCBHU010000006.1, from coordinate 120,129 downwards.
GGAAAAATTGCTTCATTAAAGCTTTGCATTCTTGATTCCAAACAAGAGCGTTTCATTTTTCAAGCCGACATTAACGATTTCCTCGCAGGATACGGTTCGTCGAATAGAGCCGCTCCGAAGCGTAAGGTCGGCTTAAAGAATCCGAAAAGCTCGTTCAAAAACACCGTTGGGCCGACTGCGAACGATGGAAAAAGAGAATAATATTGGATGAAAAGTGCGTAGTGGGATACAAAGATTTGTTGGATCAAAGCTGACAGAAGTCAGACAAGCACGCGGCATAACCTCTAGAAAGGCGCTTGCGGATATTCTCCAATGTGCGCCCAGCACAGTACAAAGATGGGAAGAGGGCGACTCATTTCCAGAAGCACAAGCTTTGAATAAGATATCGACCGTACTTTCTGTACCAGAGGACTTTTTTCTCAATTCGAGGTCTGAGAACTCTAATCCATCATTTTTTCGCTCTTTTGCAGCAGCACTAAATAGCGAGAGGTTGGCTCAGAAGGCACGACTCCGCTGGCTTGAAGACGTTACCGCTGTGGCTGAACACTACGCATTTCTACCTGAAGTTGACATCCCTAACGTATTGAATGGATTAAATTTCAAGTCTCTCCGCGATGAAGATATAGAGCAAATCTCATGCGAACTACGCAACCATTGGGGGCTTGGGCTACGCCCAATTCTAAATATGGTCAATTTTGTCGAAGACATAGGTATTGTAGTTGCTGCCGAACAGATGGGAACCTCTAGGCTTGACGGCCTAAGTCGATGGTCGCACGACGGCAGACCTTATATGCTTCTCGCTAGCGATAAGCAGTCCTTCGCTCGAAGACAATTCGATGCTGCCCACGAACTAGGTCATATCATTTTACATCGACAGGTAACAGAAATCGAATTTAAAAATCATTTTAAATTGATCGAAGAGCAAGCAAACAGATTTGCATCCGCTTTATTACTTCCAGCTAGCCAATTTGTTCTAGAGGTTAATTCAAACGAAATTTGGGAGTTAGAACGTCTCAAGGTTCGATGGAAAGTATCGATTAAAGCGCAAATTATGAGACTAAAATCTTTGGATTTGATCAACCAGAAAAATGCGCAAAGGTTGTTCAAAATATATAGCTCAAAAGGCTATTCCTCTAATGGAGAACCTTATGATGACGCTTGGCCGCTTCAAAAGCCAAACCTATTGATGGATATTTTTACGGCATTAGTTGATCAAAATCAGCTAAGTAAAGATGCTTTGCTTCACGACATGCCCTTACATTCAAACGACGTAGAAAGCTTAGCTGGTTTACCGACCGGCTGGTTTGAACGCGAAGTAGCCCGGACCATCGAATTCAAAGGGGTCAAACGCCAAAGTGTGGAAAGCAAACAAACGAATGCTGAAATAATTCATCTTAATCGAAAATGAAGTAGGCAATTCCCACATCTATAAGCAAACTTCACACTATCACACTGTTTCACCCACCCCACCCAATCTCACATCCCAGCACCCCTGCAAGCCCATCAATCCTGCGCTTCAACCGTTCCCCCTCAAACATCCCCAGCCTCTCCGGCACACGCACGGCATATCCCTCCCCGTCTTTCGCAAACTCCACCTCGGGCAAAACCCCCGGCATGGCGGCTGAGAAGAGGTAGGCTACTCTAAAGAGCGCGCCCAGCAGCTTTGCCCGATAGGCCACGTCGTCGTCGGCTATGGCGCGGATTTGGGGGGCGAAGTCGTCGTTGACGAGGCCTTCGTGGCGGTAATAGCTGGCGAGCGCCAGGTAAGCGCGGCCGGGGTGGTCTACGCCGACGAAATTGGCGTTGGAGATGAGGTTGAGGGCCTGGTCCCCGCGATAGTCCGGGTGGCTGCGCCAGGTCACATCGGCCAGCAGGCAAGCGGCGGTGCGGTGGCGGCGGTCGGCGGGCTTTTCCTTCACACCAAAGGTTTTGAAGGCCGCGCCGGTCCATTTCACCAATTCGCGGGCATGGGCGGGGGAGCGGGCGCGCAGCACGGCCATTTCTTCCGCCGCGGTGATGAGCGGGTCAGCCTTTTTCACCTTGTCGGGCAGCAGGGAATAGAGATAGCCCTCCCGCACCCCCAGCGCGGAAAAGACGATCTTGTCCGGCTGCATGATATTGATGATTTCCCGCAGCAGCGCCGCCCCATAGGGCAGGAGCGCCCGGCGGCTGGAAGAGACGGATTCGATGCCCCGCACCGCCGCGCCGTGGGGTTTCATAAGCCGCGAACACAATTTTTTGGCCTCGTCGGCGGAAATTTCGTAATGGTGCATCACGTGCAGCGGGTAGCCATTGCGCGCCATGTGCAGCCGCCCCATGGCCCGCCACGTGCCGCCCACAGCATAAAACGTGCCGCCTTTGGCACCGGTCAGCACGGCATTGCCCTTCAGCGCCTTTTTCACGATGTCCTTGGCCACGGCAACATCATTGCCGCTCTCGTCCTGCATCCGCAGTCCACCCAGCGGCAGGGTCACGCCCTCGCCCTTGGGGTTTTTGTCTACGGCGGTAAATTCCACCGACCCGCCGCCCATATCACCGGAAACGCCGTGGGGTTCGGTGAAGCCGCACACCACGCCCAGCGCCGCATAGCGGGCTTCCTCCGGCCCCGTCAGCACATGGATTTTGCGCTCCATGATTTTTTGTGCCCGCTTTATGAAATTGGGCCCGTTTTCCGCCTCCCGCGCGGCGGCAGTGGCGAGGATGAAAACATCATCCGCCCCCGCCTGGGCGGCGAGCGCCTTGAACCGAGTAAGCGCCGCCAGAGTGCGCTCCACGGCTTTATCGTTGAGCCGCCCGGTCTGGGCGAGGCCTGCGCCAAGCCCGCACAGGATTTTTTCGTTGAACAGGGGCGTGGGGGAGCGGGACAGGCCCTCATACACCACCAACCGCACGGAGTTTGAGCCGATATCCACAATGGCCACCGGCACCAGTTTGCGCAGGCGCCCCTGGGCCCGAAGGATAGATTTAAGGGTGCGAGCCATCAGGCGGCGTCTTCTTTCACAGGCGTATCGTCGGCTTTGGGGTTGAGAATGGCCTTGGGGGCGTTTTTCTTCAACGAAGCCCCCCGGCCCGACAAGGACGGGTTGTTCATAAAGTAATCCTGGGCGCTGAAGGGCTCCGCCCCCTCCTTCGGTTCCAGCTTGCGAGCCGAACCGTCGGGCAAAATTTCCCAACTTTGTTGGTTGTCCATCAGATTGCCCAGCATAATCTGGTCCAAAACCTGTTTTTGGACGGTGGGGTTTTCCAGCGGGGCAAGCACCTCCACCCGCCGGTCCAGATTGCGGGGCATCAGGTCGGCGGAACCGGCATAAACCTTGGCCTTGCGATGGGGCAGGCCATGGCCATTGCCGAAGCAAAAAATGCGCCCATGCTCCAGAAACCGCCCGATAATGGAGCGCACGCGAATATTGTCCGACAGCCCCGGCACCTGCGGGCGCAGACAACATATGCCGCGCACCACCAGATCAATCTGCACCCCATCGCGGCTGGCAGCGTACAGCGCATCAATCATGCGAGCATCCACCAATGAGTTCATCTTCATCCAGATTTGCGCCTTGCGCCCGGCCCGGGCATGGGCCCGTTCGGCATCAATGAGATCGGTGAGGCTTTTGCGCAAATTGGCCGGTGACATGAGCAGTTTTTTCAGGCCTGACGGGCGGGCATAGCCTGTGATGAAGTTGAACACTTTGGCCACATCCATGGCAATGGCGGCATCGTCCGTGAAAAAGGAAATATCCGTGTAAATGCGCGCATTGGTGGGGTGATAATTGCCCGTGCCGATATGGCAGAACGTCACCAATGTCCCTCGCTCCCGCCGTACGACGATGGAGAGTTTGGCGTGGGTCTTGAGTTCTATAAACCCATAGACCACCTGCACACCGGCCCGCTCCAGATCCCGCGCCCAACGGATATTGGCTTCCTCATCAAACCGCGCTTTCAACTCCACCAGCGCGGTGACGGATTTGCCGTTTTCCGCCGCTTCGATGAGCGCCTGCACGATGGGGCTGTTATTGGACGTGCGGTAGAGCGTTTGCTTGATCGTCACCACATCGGGGTCATTGGCCGCCTGTCGCAAAAAGCGCACCACCACATCAAAGCTCTCATAGGGGTGATGGACCACCAAATCCTTCTGGCGAATGGCGGCAAAACAATCGCCGTTCAATTCACGAATGCGTTCGGGAAAGCGGGGATTGTAACTATCATAGCGCAATTGTTCGGACCCGGCGTTGACGATCTCCTTAAGGTCGTCCAGCGCCAGCATACCGCCCAGCACCACGGTTTCCTCTGTGGAGGCATCCAGTTCTTTCATCACAAACCGGCGCAGGTGTTCGGACGTGTCTGGCGTAAATTCCAGCCGGATCACCACACCCCGCCGCCGTTCCTTCAGGGCGGTCTCAAACAGGCGCACCAAATCTTCCGCTTCTTCCTGCACTTCGATGTCGCTATCACGCACGGTGCGGAACATGCCGGATTCGCGCATCACATAGCCTGGGAAAAGCCGGTCGATGAACAGGCTGATCACCTCCTCCACGGGGATGAAGCGGCCCGGTGCCTCCGGCATCCCGTCTTCCCCCTCTCGCTCGCTGGATAGCGCCACAAACCGGGCCAGCGGTTCCGGCAGGCGCAGCAGCGCGGTCATGGCATTGCTGTCCTTCTTGCGCTCCAGATTGAGCACCATGGTTAGCCCCAGATTGGGCATGAAGGGAAACGGGTGGGCAGGGTCAATGCAAAGCGGCGTGAGCATGGGAAAGATGGAGGAAAGAAAATAATCCTCCACCCAATCGCTTTCCGCATCGCTCAAATCACCCCGCTTGAGAATTTCAATACCCTCACCGCGCAACTCGTCCATCAAGGCCGTGAGCGCTTGATGTTGACGGTCTTGCAGACGTTTGATTTCTTTGGTGGCATTGGCCAATTGCTCAACCGGCGTCTGACCATTGTCAGAAAGACTGGTAACCCCAGCACGCACCTGTCCTGCCAACCCGGCAATGCGCACCATCAAAAACTCATCGAGGTTGTCAGCGGAAATGGAGAGAAAGCGTAGCCGCTCCAGCAAGGGGTGCTTGGTGTTCTCCGCTTCCCGCAACACCCGCAGGTTGAACTGTAACCATGACATTTCACGGTTCATAAACCGGGCGGGGCTGGCGAGCAGATCGTCATTTTGTGGTGCGGTTTCAGGCTTAGTTTGGGACACGCTGTCTTCCGATGGTTAGGGCTGATCGACAGCTTAAACCGGTAAACCCATCATGCGAAGCGCTTGTGACGCCAGATTGCGGGTAATGGGCTTTTTGGTTTCCAGCGAAAGCCGGTCCAGCTCGGCCACCAGCGTTTGCGCCGCGCCCAGCGACCGTTCCATGCGCAGCGCCAGATAATCCACAACCCCTTTGTCCACCGGCAATTGCCGGTCGGCGAACAGCTTCATCAACACACCGGAGAGCAGCGTATCATCCGGTTCGTTCAACTCCATCAATTGCGCCAGTTTCATGCGGGAGCGCAGGTCCGGCAGGGCAATGCCCCAGTCCCCCGGCCAACGGCGGCTGGTGAGCAACAGGCTGTGTCCGCCCGCGCGCACCGTGTTGATGAGGTGAAATAACCATGTTTCGGAAAAACCACCCTGGCGGACATCCTCCACCACATAATGGCCCGGCGGCGGCACGTCCTGTTCCCCGTCAAAACGGGTCTGCAAAAACTGCGCGCCAGACCGTTCCGCCCACACCCGGGCCAGATGGGTTTTGCCCGCGCCCACCGGTCCGGCCAGAATGGCCACCGGCCCCGGCCAAGCGGGCCATGCTTCCAAAAAATTGACGGCCAGTCGATTGGCATCACTGACCACCAGGTCATCGCGGCCATAGCCTGCCACCACGGGCAGATCGAGGGAAAGCTGGAAGGGCTGATCGTCCAAGGTGATACGCAAAACGGGAGAGGTTTTTGCCTTCCTACTCCGGCCCGTGGCCCCGATAAAGCGGGCTGGCCAAATATCGTGATAACATATAGCGCACCAGAACGCCGATCGCCGCTGCCACAGGCACGGCGATCAAGAGGCCGGTAAAACCAAGCAGCACGCCAAAAGCCGACAGAGAGAACATCAGCCATACCGGATGCAGCCCCACGCTTTCCCCCACCAGTTTGGGTTGCAGGAAGTTGCCCTCAAAAAACTGCCCCATTGCAAATATGCCTACAATCAGCAGGACCGAAACATAGTCCGGCCAAAACTGCACGATGGCCACACCCACCGCCAACACCAACCCAATGAGGGAGCCCACAAACGGGATAAAGCTGATAAGCCCAGCAATCATGCCGATAAGAAGCCCGAAATTAAGCCCCGCTAAAGTTAGACCGGCGGCGTAGAACGTGCCGAGGATCAAGCACACCGTGCCCTGCCCCCGCACAAAACCCGCGATGGCCGCGTTCACGTCCGACGCGATGGTTTCCAACTCATGCTTATGGTCTCGCGGCAGCCAGCTGTTGATGCGGGCGGTCATGCGGTCAAAATCAAGCAGCAGATAGAAAGCCACGATGGGCGTGATCACAAAGAGCGAGATGACATCCAAAAGCGCCTTGCCGGAATTCCAGATGGACCCCAGCAATTTGGTGAGCCACCCGGCCCCTTGTTGCAGCAATTCGTCCAGATTGCCGCGTATGTTGGCGGCGCTTTCGCCAATCAACTGGTTCAGCCATTTGTTTTGGGAATTGGTGATGAGCGATTGCAGATCGCCAATATAGCCCGGCAGCCGCTCAATCAGCCCTGAAAGCTGATTGGACAGGACCGGGGCCAGCAGGATCAGACCCAGCGCGAAGATGACGATGAACAACAACAAAATGAGGATGGTGGCCCACAATCGGCTTGCACCCCATTTCTCCAGCCTGTCTGCCACCGGATCCAGCATATAGGCCAGCGCCATGCCCGCGATGAAGGGCAGCAGGATGGAGCGGAAGACGTAGAGAAACAGGCAAATGGCCACAAATGCGCCCAGCCAAAACCAGATCTGCCGCCGCGCAGCCGGGGAAAACAAAGGGGTATTGGCATCCTGCGCCTTTCGGGCCCGCATACTGGCGGTGATGCCCACCAGGGCCGCCGGCACAGGGTTTTCTGGTCTTTTCTCAGACACTGGGCTTGCGCTCCGCGTTTTCCACGCCTTGCTTCAGATGGGGCGTGTCGGCCTGTTCGTCCAGTTTAACGGATAAAGTACCCGTCTGGCCCATGCCAGCGCCTTCCGCGGCGGAAAACACTTTTAGCCCTGCCCAGACATAGGCCAAGGCCGACGCGCCCGTGAGCAGCGCCGTCAGCCATTGCAGCGAGATGACGAGCGTGGGGGCCGTCAGATCAAACGCCAACAAGCCCAAAACCAGCGCGGCCAAGCCGATTTGCGCCACCGTATTCGCTTTGGACACCGCCAGCGGTTTGATCTCCACATCATGGGCCATCACAAAGGCCAGCATAACGCCGTTGATGATCAGCAAATCCCGGCTCACCACCATGATGGTGAGCCACAGGGGTATGTGGCCCAGATAGGTCAGCCCCACAAAAACGGAAACCAGCATGATCTTGTCCGCGATCGGGTCCAAAACCGTGCCAAAGGCGCTTTGTTGGTTGAAATAACGGGCAATGGTGCCGTCCACAGCATCAGATATGCCCGCAATAACAAACACCGCAAAGGCCATCCCCATTTGTTCGCTCAACAGCGCCCAAACGATAAGCGGCACCATGAACAGACGGGCCAAAGTGATAAGATTGGGAAGGGTCACGGTATTGGGGCGCATACGTCAATTTGGAACGCGAATTTGGCCCTCCCGCGACCGCTTATCAAGGGTGGAGCCAAAAGCGCGGCCAATATTGACATGAATGCGCTCACGACATCACACTTAGGCATAGTTTTACCGGTCGGAATGCCCGATATGCCCCTGCGTATTTTTGTTGCCCTTTTCGTTTGGCTCGCCGTATCGACGATAGCCAAAGCCAATGACAGCCATGCGGGCTATTATTACCCGGAACCCAACACGTCGGAAGTATATGTATCGTCTGTGGACCCCATGCCCGATGCCAACAAGGTCACCCGGGTGGGTTTTACGGTGGGCCTGAATGCCCAGCAGTTGAAACGCGCCTACCCGCCCCAATATCATATCTTCGCCAAGGGTGCCCATGCGCAAAAACTCATCATCGTCGCCTCCGGCCACACCCGCTATGACACGCTTTACCGTCTGCGCGCCCTGTTGGCAGGGCTAACGGCCGAGGCGCGCACGTCTCCGCTCTTTCGGCAGGCGCGGAACCCTGAAAATCTCACCTTTCTGGACCTGCTGCGCATGACGGGCTTTGAGCAGGTGACGGTGTCTGATGGCGCGGACCTCGCCCACCGCATCACGCTTCGCTAAGGCCGCGCGCACTTTTCCACACATGGCTGCGCCCCGGCGCAAGACTATCGCAAGCCTTCGCCCTATAAGCGGCCCATGAGCAAGAACACGCCCCTCACGTATGCCGATGCCGGCGTTGATATCGACGCTGGCAACGCCCTTGTCAGCGCTATTAAACCGCTTATTGCCGCCACCATGCGCCCCGGCGCGGATGGCTCCATTGGCGGCTTCGGCGGGGTGTTTGACCTGAAAGCCACCGGTTATGAAGACCCGCTCCTGGTGGCCGCCAATGACGGCGTGGGAACAAAGCTCAAAATCGCCACCGAGACCGGTAAGCACGACACCATCGGCATCGACCTGGTGGCTATGTGCGTGAACGATCTGATCGTGCAGGGCGCGGAGCCGCTCTTCTTCCTCGACTATTTCGCCACAGGCAAATTGGACAATGGCGTTGCCCAACAAGTCATCGCCGGCATTGCCGAAGGGTGCCAACAGGCCGGTTGCGCCCTCACCGGCGGCGAAACGGCGGAAATGCCCGGCATGTATGGCGATGGGGACTATGATTTGGCCGGTTTCAGCGTGGGCGCGGTGGAACGCGGCGATCTCCTGCCCAAGGGCGTGGCGGAGGGCCAGGTGCTGTTGGGTCTTGCCTCCAACGGTGTCCACTCCAACGGCTACTCGCTGGTGCGCGCCATTGCGCATAAAGCCGGCATGGCCTTCGCGTCCCCCTGCCCCGTGGGCGGCAAAACACTGGGCGAAACGCTGCTGACGCCCACACGCATCTACGTCAAACCCGTCTTGGCCGCCTTGCAAACCGGGGCCGTTACCGCCCTGGCCCACATCACGGGCGGCGGGCTTACCGAAAACATCCCCCGCGTGCTCCCCGACGATCTCGCCGTAACCATCAATCTCGACACGATCGCGCCCCCCGCCATCTTCAAATGGCTGAAACAAACCGGCAGCGTGGAGGAAATGGAAATGCTGCGCACCTTCAACTGCGGCACGGGAATGGTGCTGGTGGTGGACGAGGAACAGGTGGAAACGATCACCGCGCTTCTTGAGGATAAGGGCGAAACCGTTTCCCCCATCGGCCACGTTCACGCCCGTAAGGCCGAGGGCGAACAGGTGCTTTACCAAGGTCAAATCGACTGGAACGCCCCATGAGCAAATTGCGGGCCGCCGTTCTCATCTCCGGCCGTGGCACCAATATGGGGGCGCTGGCCCGGGCGGCCATGGACACGGACTATCCCGTGGAGATCGTCCAGGTCCTCTCCAACAAACCCCACGTGCCCGGGCTGGAGCTGGCCACAAAGCACAACATCCCCTTTCGCGTGGTGGACCAAAGTGAATTTGAAACCCGTGAGGACCACGAGGCGGCCATGGACGCGGCCTTGCGTGAAATCAAAGCCGATATTGTGTGCCTCGCCGGTTACATGCGCATTTTGGGCGAGGGTTTTATCAACAATTGGCGGGGGCAAATCATCAATATCCACCCCAGCCTGCTCCCTTCCTTTCGCGGCGTGGACACCCACGAGCGCGCGCTGTTGCAGGGCGTTCGCGTCCACGGCTGCACGGTCCACTTCGTGAATGCAGAGCTGGACGGCGGCCCCATCATCGCCCAGGCCACCGTGCCGGTTCACCCCTCCGACACGCCCGAAACCCTGTCTGAACGGGTGCTGGAAGCCGAACATGTCCTCTTCCCCCACGCCCTGGCACTGATCGCCCATAAACGTATCCGCTGGACGGGCGATTCCGCCGTCAAAGATATGGATGTCGCCGTGGACGATGTGCTTTTGCAGATGAATTAAGCCTCATGGGCCCGTTCCACCCGAACTTTGGTATCATGAAACGCCGCCCCGCCATGGGGTGCCGTCTCCTGGGCTGATGTCAGCGTGTTGATTCCACACCCGTCTTCATGGGCGTGGTTCGGCCAGATACCTTCAGCCACCAACACGCCGGGTTTGACCGTCTCCGACAGGATGACATGGAGCAGACAGCCACCCTGCCCGTTCACCAGCCGCACATAGGCCCCGTCTTCCAAACCCTCACGCGCACCGTCATCTGGGTGCATGAACACGCAGGGGCGCTTTTCACGCGCAACAGATTTCGGCGTCTCGTTGAACGTGGTGTTGAGAAAGGATCGGGCCGGTGAGGTGGCCAATCGGTAGGGATGTTCAGCATCCACCTCTTCGATCACTGCCCAATGGTCCGGCAAACCCGGCATGGCGGCCACGTCTCCCTGGAGGCCCATCACATCCGGTGGGTGAGTGGCTTTCACGCTGTCCCACCGGGCGCGAAAATGAAACTTGCCATCTTCGTGGGCGAAGCCGTTGGCATAGTGACTTGTTTCAAAATCCGGCTGGCAATCCAACCAACGAGCGGCCTTGAGCTGTTCCCATGTACCGCGGTTGGACGCCTGCAACATGCCGTCGATCAATTGGGCCTCGCTCTGGCCAAAGCCATCATGGTCTCCCACGCCCAACCGCTGGGCCAATTCTTCAATCACGTAGTGGTTGGGCCGCGTCTCCCCCGGCCCTTCCACCAGTTTTGGCCCCGCGATGATGTATTGGTGGCCACCGCCCTTGTAGACATCATCATGCTCCACAAACATGGTGGCGGGCAGCACGATGTCAGCCCATTGCGCCGTTTCGGTCATGAATTGCTCGTGGACGACACAAAACAAGTCCTCCCGGGCAAAACCGCGTTTCACCAATGCCTGTTCCGGCGCGACGCTGAGCGGGTTTGTGTTCTGCACCAGCATGGCGGTGACGGGTGGCCCACCGTAGAGCGCCGCGTCATCCCCCGTCAGCACACGGCCGATTTTGGACTGGTCCATGACGCGGGTGCCCGGGTCCAAAAAGGCAGTTCCTTTGATGGCACCACCATCAAGGCCGTAGATGTCAGCATTGTTATGGAACGCCCCGCCGCCCTCATACTGCCAAGCGCCCAAGACCGTTGGCACACAACAGGCGGCATGCATGTTGCTGGCACCGTTGCGGGAGCGGGTAAAGCCATAGCCCAGACGAAAATAAGCCCGGGGGCGCTGCTTGAGCAAAGCGGCAAAGGCCTCGATCTTTTGCATGGGCAGGCCCGTCAGCGCCGCCGCCCATGCCGGGGTTTTGTCCGCCAAATGCGCCTCCAATGCCGCCGGCTCATCCGCGTGGCGAGCCATGAAATCCCGGTCCGCCGCCCCGTCCCTGAACAAAATGTGCATGACCGCGCAGGCCAGCGCACCGTCTGTGCCGGGCCGCAGTTTCAGCGCCAGATCGGCCTGTTTCATCGTGTCATTGTCATAGACATCGATGACGACAATTTTTGCCCCCCGCGTTTTGCGCGCCTTTACGGCATGGGTCATGACATTAACCTGCGTGGAAACCGCATTGGTGCCCCAGATCACCACGCAATCGGACAGGGCCATTTCCCGCGGGTCTGGCCCGGCAATGGCCCCCGTTGCGGCGCAAAATCCGCTCCAAGCATTGTTGATGCAAATCGTGTCATGCTGCCCGCTATAGCTTTTAGCGTGGCGCAAACGGTGGATGGAATCGCGCTGCACCAGCCCCATTGTGCCCGCATAATAATAGGGCCAGACCGTCTCCGCCCCATGGCGGGCCTCCGCCTTCAAAAACTGCTCGGCCACCTCGTCCAGTGCATCTTCCCACGAAATTTCCTGCCACTCACCGGCACCCTTATCCCCCACCCGCCGCATGGGCTTGGTGAGACGGTCGGGATGGTTCACCCGGTCCGCGTAGCGGGCAACCTTGGCGCAGATCACACCGTCCGTATAGCTGTTCTCCCGTGCGCCCCGCACCCGCCCGATGGCACCGGCGGTCACATCCACTTCCAGCGCGCAACAGGAAGGGCAGTCATGGGGACAAGCACTGTGGTGAACCGTGGTCAGCCCGTCCGGCGAAACGTGTTTATTCATGACAATCCCTGTTCGCGGACGTTGCACGCTGGTAGAGCCTACGCGATCCATCGCCGCTGTGAAACATGCCATGAACTACCGCCACGCCTATCACGCCGGCAATTTCGCCGATGTGTTCAAACACATTCTGCTCACCCGTCTGGCGCTTTATCTGCAACGCAAGGACAAACCCATACGCCTATTCGACACCCATGCGGGCATTGGTCTTTACGCCCGCGATAGCGAAGAGCAGGCCAAGACGGGAGAAGCGGCGCTGGGCATCGAAAAAGTGCTGGCCGCCACCACCAACCCAGCCATTGAAGAGCTCATCGCTCCGTGGCGGACGGCGGTAAACGCCCATTGGCCCGGCTCCATCCCCGGTTCACCGTTGATCGCCAAAGCCATGCTGCGCAAATCCGACAGGCTTACCCTGTTTGAAAAACACCCAGACGATGCACTCGTGCTGAAAGAACGGTTTGCTGACGACTGGCAGACCCGGGTCTATCCCTCTGATGGCTGGCTCGCCGCCGTATCTCAAATTCCGCCCAAGGAAAGCCGGGGCTTAGCGCTGGTGGACCCGCCCTTTGAGGATGGAAAAGATTTCGACCGCATGATTGATTTTTTGCAAAAATCAACCCAACGCTGGCCCGGCGGCATCGTGGCCCTGTGGTATCCGGTTAAAAAGCGCGACCACACGGACGAATGGCTCAGCACGCTCAAGGATATGGGCTTTCCCAAACTGCTAAACGCGGAACTTTACATCCGAGAGCCGCGCTTTCCCAACATGCTCAACGGTTGCGGGATGGTCATCGCCAACGCCCCTTACGTGCTGCCCGATGAGCTGGCCACGCTCCTCCCCTGGCTGGCCGGTGTCATGCGGCAGGACAAAGGGGCCGGTCATCGTGTGCAGGATTTATCGAAGCGCTGAGGGCCGGAAGCCGGTTAACGATTTATGAAACCGTTGATTGCATTTCGCCCCATGCCAAAGCATCCTGTCGCCCTGACGCGGCCATCTGATTTCGGATTCCCTATCATGTCGAAAATCCGCCTTTTCCTCACCTGCCTTTTGCTGGCATTCGCGGCGGCATCCCCGGCCAAAGCAGCCCTGCTGGACAGCGTTTTGCAGCACAAAACCTTCCCCCTGTGCCACGATAAAAAAGTGCTGGGTAGCATTGTGGAGCGCTTCAACTGGGCAGAGAAAAACACCTGGCATCGCGGCTTTACCATGAGCGACGTGACCCGCGTGCGCGAGCGGTTGGTGCGCGATAATCCGGAATTTCTCATCCCGCGCCGCTATTGCCGCGCCCACTCCCACCTCACCAATGGCACCCACCCCACCGTGTTTTACATGATCGAGGGTGGCCAAGGCTTTGCGGGCAACGGCTTTCACGTGGTCTTTTGCGTGGGCGGGCTGGACCCGTGGCGCGAAAATAACGGCTCCTGCCGCCTCCTTCGATATTAGAACGACGAGATGATTTTATACGGCGCAACGCCCTCCCCCTTCGTGGCCAAAGCGGCCATGGCGGCGCTCCATGGGGGCGTGGCGATCACCATAAAGCCTGTGAATGTGGGCGCGGGCGACCCGGAACTGGACGCGCTGAACCCCCTCTCCAAGATCCCATGCCTTAAGCTGGGCGACGGTCGCGCCATCTATGACAGCCGCGCCATCACACGCTTTTTGGACAGGGAAAGCGGCGGCAAGCTCTACCCCACGGACCATGACACCGCCACGGCGGTGGAAACAATGGAAGCGCTGTGCGACGGCATTTGCGACTGCGGCCTGTCCTATGTTTATGAAAACCGCATGCGCCCGCCGGAGAAAACTTCCCAAGACTGGCTGGACCGCCAACTGGGCAAAATTCTGCGCGGCCTGGATGCCCTCAACGCGAACCCGCCCGCCATGGGCGCAGCCATGAAAATGGATGCCATCGCCTGTGCGGCAACGCTGGGCTACATGGACCTGCGCTTTGAAGGGATGTGGCGCGACGGGCGGGATGGGCTGGTGCAATGGCTGGCCGATTTCGAGGCCAATCATGCCGATCTTGCCGCGCTGAAACCATCGGCATGACAACCGGCATCAGGACGCTGGTCCCTTAACCAAACCTTATCAGGCACCATATATTCCCGCCTGCACCACCTTGAAAATCCCGGCTCGCTCAACCATTTACGGCCAAACGAATTGCCCAGCGACGTATTGCGTGAAGCCCCGCTTCGCTAGCCATTGGCGCAGGCACATGAAAGCCCTTCCATGTTGATCTACCTGCTGTTTGTCGTTGGTCTCGTGGTTCTTGTCTTTGGCGGCGAATGGTTGGTGAAGGGTTCTGTGGGCCTTGCCGAGCGGCTCAATATCTCGCCCCTCATCATCGGCTTGACCATCGTCGCCTTTGGAACATCCGCACCGGAATTGGTTATCTCCCTGCAATCCGCCCTGTCAGGCAATCCGGGCGTGGCCGTGGGCAATATCGTCGGTTCCAACATCGCCAACGTGTTTTTGGTGTTGGGCGTTCCGGCCATGATCGCCACGATTTACTGCTCATCCAAGGACCTGCGCTTTACGCTCTATCTACTATTGGCCACCACCGCCCTGTTTTGCGTAGAACTGGTGCTGGCCCCCATCGGGCGAATTGCGGGCCTGCTGCTGCTGGTCTGCCTTGCCATTTTCCTGGGCAAGCAATTCCTCACCGCCCGGCAGCAAAACGAAGACCCGGACTATCTGGACGAAGTGGGCGAATTGCCCAAGTCCTTGGGCGTCACCATCGCCTTGCTCCTGGTGGGTCTTGTGGCCCTCCCCGTGGGGGCCAGCGTTGCGGTCAACGCGGCGGTGGATATTGCCCGCGTTTGGAACGTGTCCGATGAAGTCATCGGCCTCACCATCGTGGCCATCGGCACATCCTTGCCGGAACTGGCCACCGGCATAATGGCAGCCCGGCAGGGTAATGCCTCCGTCGGTATTGGCAACGTTATTGGCTCCAACTTTTTCAACATCGCAGCCATCATGGGCATCACCGCCGTGGTGGCAGGCAATGTGCCGGTGGGTGACCATATCGTCAGTTTCGACATGGGCATCATGATCGTGGCCACAATCTTTTTGGCGGTGGTCACTCTTGCTGGCTTTGCCATCAACCGGTTGGCCGGTGCGGTCCTCTTTGGGGCCTATTGCATCTATCTGGTGGCGACTGCGATGCTTTAGCCGTCACCTCGGCTTTAGGAACCTGCTAAAACCGCCCCATGAGCGATTCATCGGAAACAGTCACCAGAGCCAAACCGCGCGATAGTGGAGACGTCATGTGGGAGGAGACGCAAAGCGCCTCCAACTTGCATGGCGCAGAGCTCATCGCCGACTTCGTCAAACGCCTGCCCCCCAAGCCCGGTGTCTACCGCATGATGAACCGGGCGGGTGATGTGCTTTATGTGGGCAAGGCCAAAAACCTGAAAAACCGCGTGCAAAACTATGCCCGTGGCGTGGGCCATGGCGGCAACCGCACCGCCCGCATGATCGCCGAAACCGCCCATATGGAGTTCGTCACCACCCGCACGGAGACGGAAGCGCTGCTGCTAGAGGCAAACCTCATCAAGCGCTTGCGCCCACGCTTCAACGTGTTGCTGCGGGACGATAAGTCCTTTCCCTACATCCTTATTTCCGGCGACCATGAGGCACCGGGCCTGTTCAAACACCGTGGTGCCCGCACGCGCAAAGGCCAATATTACGGCCCCTTCGCCAATGCGGGCGCGGTGAACACGACCATCACCGCCTTGCAGCGCATTTTTATGATCCGCACCTGCACGGATAGTTTCTATTCCAACCGCACCCGCCCTTGCCTGCTTCACCAAATCAAACGCTGCGCCGGCCCCTGCACTGGAGAGGTCACAACGGAAGAATACGCCCAAATGGTCAAACAGGCCCGCGATTTTCTCTCCGGCAAATCCAGCGAGTTAAAGAGCACCTATTCCAAGCAAATGCAGGCCGCCTCCGAAGCGCTGGATTTTGAGGCCGCCGCCATCTATCGCGACCGCTTGCAGGCCCTTTCCCACGTGCAAAGCCACCAGGGCATCAACCCCCAGACTTTGAAAGAGGCCGACATTTTTGCGATCCACGAAGAAGGCGGGCAGTTTTGTGTGCAGGTGTTTTTCTTCCGCACCGGTCAAAACTGGGGCAACCGCGCCTATTTCCCCCGCGCCGATAAGAGCTTTGAGGCCGCCGAAGTGCTGGAGGCTTTCGTCTCACAATTCTACGACGACAAGCCCGTGCCGAAGCTGGTGCTGGTCTCTCACGATCTGGAAGGCGCCCCCATCATGACGGAAGCGCTCACCGCGAAAGCCGGCCACAAGGTGGAACTCTACCGCCCCCAACGGGGCGAAAAGCGCGAACTGGTGGCGCAAGTGGCCCAAAACGCCCGCGAGGCCCTGGGCCGCAAGCTTTCTGAAAGTGCCACGCAAAACAAACTGCTGGACGGGGTGCAAAAGGTCTTCGACCTGCCCCGCCGGCCGCGCCGGGTGGAGGTTTACGACAACTCCCACATCATGGGCACCAACGCCGTGGGCGGCATGATCGTGGCGGGCGCGGAGGGCTTCGCCAAGAACCACTACCGCAAATTCAACATCAAAAATCAGGACCTCGTGCCGGGCGACGACTACGGTATGATGCGCGAAGTGTTCAAGCGCCGCTTTTCCCGCCTGCTCAAAGAACATGGCGACAGTCAGCCGGGCGCGCAAAAGGAAGGCGAGGAAGACACCCTGCCCCCCTGGCCCGATCTCGTGCTCATCGACGGTGGCGCGGGCCAGCTCTCCGCCGTCAAAGAGGTGATGGACGAGTTGGACCTCACCGACAAAGTGCAGCTGGTGGGCGTGGCCAAAGGGCCAGATCGTGACGCGGGGCGCGAACGCTTTTTCATGCCGGGAAAAAAGGATTTCTCCCTGCCCCTGCGCGACCCCACACTCTATTTCATCCAGCGCCTGCGCGACGAGGCCCACCGCTTCGCCATCGGCACCCACCGGGCGCGGCGCAAGAAGGACCAGCTCAAAAACCCGCTGGACGAAATCGAAGGCATCGGCCCGGCCCGCAAACGCGCCATCCTCCACCACTTCGGCAGCGCCAAGGCAGCGGGGAAAGCGGCGGTGGAAGATTTGATGGAAGTAGACGGCGTCTCCGAAGCCATGGCCAAACGCATCCATGCGCATTTTCAGAGTGGGTAAAACAGATGCTCCTCAACGTCCCCCTGGAGGGGAGGTCGGAGAGCCGCAGGCGATCCGGGCGGGGGGAGCGATTTACAAATTGCTCTCGTGCCTGCCCCCAACCGAAACGGCAAGCCGTTTCGACCTCCCCTCCGGGGGGGGAGGTGAAAGAAAGGCTAAAACGCCGTCAACGATAGCACGGTCACCAACACATACCCATTGAACAGAGCCAAGGCGCAAAACACTGCAAAACTGCCCAAGTCCTTGGCCTGTTTTGCATAATCGCTAATTTCCGGCGACGTGCGGTCGATAATCAATTCCACGGCCGTGTTCAGCGCCTCCACCAGAAGCACGAATAGAAACAGAGCCACCAACACACCGTAATGGGCCAAACCCGTTGGCAAAAAAGCGAAGATCACCGCGGCGACAACCAGCATCGCCACCTCCAACCGCGCCGCTTCCTCACGCATCAAGACCTTTAGCCCATCCATGGAATAGCCAAACGCCGCCCACACGTGGGCCAGGCCCTTTTCTTCCATACCTTTTTTCTCAAACGGGTCCATGGGCGCGCCCTCTCACTTGCGGTGGGCATTTGTTAGCACGCGCGCCTTACAAACCCTTTACCATCTTGCAATCAAACCGTGGGGGAGGCACACGGATGGGGCGTTGTTTTAACCCAACTCATGCGGAGTGCGCCGTATGACCATCGCTAGAGACAGCATGACCACCACCCCCAAACCAAAGCGTGAAGCGGGCCCTTGGAGCATTCCCAATTTGCTCACCTATGTGCGCATACTTGTGGTGCCCTTGGTTGTTTTGTGTTTTGACCTGGAAGAACGCGGCAAATCCACAGACGCCGCCCGCTGGTGGGCGCTAGGACTCTTCGTCTTTGCCAGCGTCACGGACTTTCTAGACGGCTATCTGGCCCGCATTTGGCAGCAGACTTCATCGCTGGGCAAAATGCTCGATCCCATCGCGGACAAACTGCTGGTGGCCGCCTGCCTGCTTTTGTTGGCGGCAGACGGGTCCATCGCGGGATGGTCCATCTGGGCGGCAGTGGTCATCTTGAGCCGTGAAATACTGGTCTCAGGCCTGCGCGAATATCTGGCCGAGTTGAAGGTCTCCGTGCCCGTCACCAAACTGGCCAAATGGAAAACAACGCTGCAAATGGTCTCCCTCGCCTTTCTATTGGCCGGCCCGGCGGGCGACAAAATCTTCCCCTATTGCACGCAAGTGGGGCTCGTTCTTTTGTGGGCCGCCGCCGTGGTGACGTTGATCACGGGCTGGGATTATTTCCGTGCCGGCATCAAACACATGATTGAGGATTAGGCCGTGAGCACACCGGTCAAACTCGTCTATTTTGCCTGGCTGCGGGAGCGGGTGGGCATGGGCGAAGAGGTTGCTCACCTTCCCGACAGCCTGTCCACCGTGGCCGATGTGCTGGCCTGGCAACAAAGCCGTGGGGAGGCCTATGCCCACGCCTTCGAGCACCTGCCCATCATCCGCGTGGCGCTGGATCAGACCCATGCGCACCACGACGAGCCGCTGGGTAATCCAGCAGAAATTGCCTTTTTCCCACCCATGACAGGCGGTTAGTCGTCCATGGCCACACCCACCATTCGCGTTCAGTCGGAAGATTTCGATCTTGCCGCCGAGACGCGCCTGCTCACCGATGGTTGCCATGATGTTGGGGCCGTCGCCAGCTTTGTGGGCCTGTGCCGGGGTGAGGGGGACACGCTCAATGCACTGGAACTGGAACACTATCCCGGCATGGCGCAAAAGCAGATCGGCACTGCCGCCAAACAGGCCTGCGCCCGCTGGCCCGTGGATGGGCTCACTGTGATCCACCGCTATGGCAAGCTATTTCCCGGCGACCAGATCGTCATGGTCGTCGCCACCAGCCGTCACCGCGACGCCGCCTTTGATGCCGCGCGCTTTGTGATGGACTATCTCAAGACGGATGCGCCGTTCTGGAAGAAAGAGCACCGCAAAGATGGGCAGGAAGCGTCTTGGGTAGACGCCCGTGATAGCGACGATGAAGCAAGGAAGCGGTGGGAACGTTAATGAAATTGGCGCCGCAGCCTTAACCTCCCCCTTGAGGGGAGGTCGGAGAGCGAAGCGATCCGGGTGGGGGGGACAGCGACGAATGGCAGATACAGAAGTCAAGTTTGCCAACCAGGCCCCCCACCCGAAACGGCAAGCCGTTTCGACCTCCCCTCGCGGGGGAGGTGGGGCAAAACGCCGAAACCGAGCTCTACAGCCCCTCCCGGTTCAACCTGATCGTATAAATGCTCGTCGTCGCCGTCATGAAAAGCTGGTGCTTTGAGCGCCCGCCCCAGCAGACATTGGACACCAGTTCCGGCACCAGAATTTTGCCAAGCACCTTGCCCGTCGGGCTGATGCAATGGACGCCATCGGCGGCGGAAGTCCAGATATTGCCATCCGTGTCCAGCCGGAACCCGTCGGCACAACCGGGGTCCACCGTGTGAAAATGCCGGCCATTCACAGGCTTCCCACTTTCCATATCGTAAACCCGGATATGGCGCGCAGCATCCGCATCGAACATGGCCCCCGTATCGGCCACATAAAGCAGGCTTTCATCGGGCGAAAAAGCCAGCCCGTTGGGACAGACCATGTCTGTTACCATGGCCTCAATATTGCCCTCCGGGTCCACGCGATAGACCTGACACGGCAGTTCCTGTTCGCTCTTATAGCCTTCGTAATTGGTTTTGATGCCGTAATGGGGGTCGGAAAACCAAACCCCGCCGTCGCGAGCCACCACAACATCATTGGGCGAATTGAGGGGTTTGCCGCCAAAATTGTCGGCCAGCACCGTAATTGAACCGTCATATTCCGTCCGGCTCACCCGCCGCCCACCATGTTCGCAGGAAACCAACCGGCCCTGCCGGTCCCGCGTGTGGCCATTGGTGTAATTGGAGGGCTGCCGGAAGGTGGAGATCGTGCCCTGATCACCATCACCCGACGGCGTGCGGCTGCGTTCATCCGGTGTCCATCGCATGATGCGGTTGTTGGGAATGTCGGAAAACAGCAAATACCCGCCATCACCGAACCAGACCGGGCCTTCCACCCAGTCAAACCCCGTCGCCAGCCGCTTCACGGGGGAGTTGCCCATCACATAGGTGTCGAAAACGCTGTCGTGGCTTTCAAAAAAACTCATGAGAGACGGCCCTGTTCATCGCGCAAGTCCATATTGGGGCGGCGGATTCCAATGCCGATGGGGCGGCGCTGATTGCCCGGCATGGAAGGGTCAGGACCGAAAATGGCCTGATAAGTATCGATGGCCCATCCCCGCTTTTGTAACAGCGTAAACAGCAACGCCAACACAACCCACCACGCGATAATGACAATCCACATCCAACGGGGACCGTTAGAAATCCACAAACCGGTCAACGTCACCAACACGGCAGCCAGCAGCGCCATATAGCCCACAATTTTGTGCATGTATTCAAACACCCGGCGCCGCGGTGTCATGAGGTAGTGGTCCCCTTCAAACTCTTCTCCCATAGCGGCCCGTTGCGGCCCCCCATGGGTGCCACGCAGCCACCCGGCGATAAACTGCATAAGGCAGGAAAACACCACCACCCAGCCCAGCACCCGGTGCACATTGGCAGCCACCGTCTCCCCCCAGGGTCGCCAGATCAGATACATGGCCAGCACCACGGCGATACCACCGAGGTATTGCGTGGTAAGATGTGTGCGCCACCAAATTTGGCTGTCCGTTTCCAGCGGCCATTTCTGACCGAACCAGATTTTGAAAAACCGGGCGGACAGAATGCCCACAGGAAACAGGAAGGACCAGGCCAAAACCATCAGCCGCCCGTGCCACGCCACCTCAAAGCTCACATCGTGAGGGCGGCTTGTGTCGATGGGCAACCAGAGCCAGTCGTAAACCGCTTCAAACATCATCCCTTCACGGCACCGGCCGTCATCCCTGTGATGATCTGTTTGGAAGCGATGAAGGTGAAGATGATGGGTGGAATGGCCAACAACATACCCGTCGCCATGATGACCCCCCAGTCGATGTTATACTCGGTAATGGAGTTCACAATCGTCACCGGCACCGTGCGCGTATTGCGGTTGGCCAAGGCGTTGGCCAGGAGGAACTCGTTCCACGCGATGCGGAATGTGAAGATGGCTGCGGCGGCCAAACCCGGCTTGATGATGGGTAGAACCACGAGGAAAAACACCTGTAACGGGTTCGCCCCATCCATCTTGGCCGCCTCTTCCAACTGGATCGGCACCTGCACGATGAAGGACTGCAAAATCCAAATTACAAAGGGCAGGTTCATGGCCACATAGACGAGAATGATGCCCGTGTAACTGCCGTCCAAACCAAATTGGAACGTCCAGATACCGAACACTGGCACCAGCAACACGGCCGGCGGCACCATGCGCATGAGCAGCGTGGTCATGGAAACGGCACCGCGCCCCATGAAACGGAAGCGCACCAGCGCATAGGCCGCCATGCAGCCCAAAATCAGCGTTATGGCCGTGGAAACCAGCGAAATAATTAGCGAGTTGCCCAACGCCCGGCCAAACGTGGGGTCGCAATAATCCACGCTGGCCGGCTCATACCAAAGCACATCGCACAGCACGGCCTCGTAATTTTTGATGGTCGGCGTGAATAAAAAGGCCGGTACGGACGAGTCGATAATGTCGATATTGGACTTAAACGATGTGGCCAGCATCAACATAATGGGCCCGAGGGCCATGACGATGAGCGTTACCATCAAAGCGTAAAAGGCGGGGTTCGTTTTCTCGTGGGCGCGCGCTGCCATGGCTTAGTCCTCCTCGGCCATGGCGCGGATCCGCTCGGCGCGAGCCTCCACAACCTTGTTGTACATAAACATGGCGATGGTCAGCAGCATCAGCAGGATGAGCAGGTAGTTGGACATGGCCGCCGCCACACCCAGTTCCTGAAACTCCTGCGCCGTGCGGTATATGCGCAGGGACAGAATTTCCGTGGAAAGCCCCGGCCCCCCATTGGTCATCACCAAGATTACCTCCAGCACCTTGAAGGCATCAATCAAGCGAAGCAGCAGCGCGACGATCAGAACCGGCATCATCAACGGTATTTTGATGTGGATCATTTTCTGCCATTCACTGGCCCCATCAATTTCGGCGGCTTCCAGCGCAGATGATGGCAGGGATTGCAGGGCGGCCAGCGCCAGAATGAAGATGAAGGGCGTCCATTGCCACACGTCGGCTACGACCACAGCCACGAAGGACCATGTGCTGTCGGACAACCACGGCACAGTCTCCAAACCAAGGCTTTCCAGCGTGCGATTAAACACGCCCACCGTGGGGTGATACATATAGCGCCACATGAGACCCACCACGATGGGTGCGATCATCATGGGCAGAATGAAGATGGTGCGAAGGGCACTCATGCCGCGGATATTGCGATCCAGCAGCAGCGCAAGCCCCACGCCCAGCAGCAATTCCAACGTCACCACAATGGCGGCAAATTTCAGTGTGACGCCAAAGCTCTCCAGAAACGCTTCGTCGTTCCACATGTTGATGTAATTGCGAAAGCCCACCCATTCCGCCTCGCTGATATATTGCGAGGGCCGCCAGTCCAGAAAACTGGCATAGATCATATAACCAATGGGGTAGAGCAGCGCCACCACCAGCACCAGCACCGCCGGTGCCAGGAACATGTAGGGTGTCAATCTGTTGAGGCGGGACGCGGCGGTCATGGGGGCCTTCAATTCTGCTAAAATTTAAACAAGTTTCGAGTGTGCACCGTAGTCAGGCCATCAAAATCGATGACTTCACTACGACGCGAAGCGTCAAACTAATGAGTGCGCAACACCGTGAGAGAGTTTAGGGTTGCTGTTTTCCCGCTCAAAAAAAGCGGGAGAGAGAGCCTGCCCTTCCCGAAGGAAAGGCAGGCTCAAGTCCAAGGACTTATTTCTTAGCCCAGGTGTAATACCCAGCTTCGTCCATCGTGGCGCGGGCGCGCTCGGCCACACCGTCCAGCGCTTCTTGCGGGTCGAGACCCTCGGTCAGCACTTTGGACATGGTCGTCCCGATATCGGCATTGATCTTGCCCCAGGTGGGGATGATTGGGCGCCAGTCCGGGTCAGCAAATTTCAGCGCTTCACCAAAGGTCGCGGAATACGGGTATTTCGCGTTCAACTCGGCGTTTTCATAGGTGGAGAAGCGCGATGGGTTACCACCGGCCATGGCTACCATCAAGTCGCCCTTTTTGGAGGTCAGCCACTGCATCAGCAGGAAGGCAGCTTCTTTGTTCTGGGCGTTTTTGGGGATACCAATCCCAAATCCACCGGTCTGGGAACCGCGACGCACACCTTTGGGGTGCAGGGCGTAACCCACTTTACCGGCCACTTTGGACTTTTCAGGGTCTTCAAAACCGGCAGCAAAAGCGATGGAGTCCATGAACATGGCCGAGCTACCTTCGCGGAAGGATGCTGCAGCTTCCGATGGACCGAAGCTTTGCGACCCTTTAGGACCGCAATCCACAATCGTCTTCAGCGCCTTGGCAGCTTCCACGCCAGCGGCATTGTTGATGATGGGGTTCCAATTGTCGTCAAACACGCGGCCGCCCAGGGGCGCCAGATGCAAGAGGAACGCGTGGGACGCCTGGTGGCCGGATGCTGCGCGGGAGGCCATGCCGCCCATGCCTTCTTCCACCTGCGGAATTTTACAGGCCACTTCCAAAAGCTCGCCATAGGTTTCTGGAACCTTGATGCCGTGCTTCTCAAAAATGTCCTTGCGATAGGCCAGCACGGACGTTTCGGAACCGAAGGGAATACCGAACAGGGAGCCCGTTGGACCGGGCAGATAGCCCTTTTTACCACCGGCCACGCCGATATTCTGTACGTAGCCGTCGATGAGATCGTCAGCATCGTAATTCGGGTCAGCCAGTTTTGGGTTCATGAAGAAACGGGCGAGGTTTTCCAGCTGGTCGGCAAACACGTAGTCCGCCTTGGAAAACACCACATAGGACATGAGGTCGTAGTCGCCCTGACGCTTGGTCAGTTCCAACGTGGATTTTTCGCGCAGTTTCAAATATTGCAGCTGGTCCACTTCCACCTTGATGCCGGTTTCCTTGGTGAACTCGGGCAGCACCTTCATCACGGCGTTATAATGGGGGTGTGCGGGGAAGATGGCGGTGATCGTCTGGCCCGCATAGGGCGCATAGGGGCCTTTGGCGTGGCCATCAGCCAGCGCAAATGTGGCGCCCGCCGCCAGCATGGATGTGGCAACAAGGCCGGTGGTGAGTGATTTAAGCATTCTGTTTCCTCCGTTTGGGCATTTGGCGGTGCTGCTACAGCGTCACACCGCTATTCCTGTCAAAGACGTGCATTTCGTCTGGCTTGATGCCGAAAGTCATCATGCCGCCGTCGGCGCCTCCGGCGCGCAGGGGTGCGGATGAATCATACTCGACAAGAACTTCTGTATCGGCGCATCGTGTCACAAGCACGCTATGGGCACCGAGGTATTCTGACACAGCCAACTTCAAATCGATGGTGGGCTGGGCTTTGCTGGGCTTGGCGGTGAAGGATGAGGGCCGGACACCCAAACTCACCTGATTGCTATTATGGTCGTTCAGCCGCTTCGCCATGTCCTTGGGGACAGGGATGGAGAACCCTTCCCCAGAAACGGTCACATCGCCCCCTTCAGTGGTCACCGTGCCATCAAGAAAATTCATGGACGGGGAGCCGATAAAGCCGGCCACAAATTTATTGGCGGGCGTTTTGAACAGCTCTTCCGGCGACCCCTGCTGCATAATCTTGCCGTCGGACATGACCACAATGCGGTCGCCCAGCGTCATGGCTTCGATTTGGTCATGGGTCACATAGACCATGTTCTTGTCCAGCGTGTTGCGCATTTCAGCCAATTCCGTGCGCATTTTAGCGCGCAATTTGGCATCCAGATTGGACAGCGGCTCGTCGAACAAAAAGGTAGAAGCGTCGCGCACCAGCGCGCGCCCCATGGCCACCCGCTGGCGCTGGCCGCCAGAGAGTTCCGCCGGCTTGCGGTCCAGATATTGACCAATATTGAGCATCTCCGCCACGCGCTTCACCTTCTCGTCGATCTCCGACTGGGGCGCGCGCTGCAAGCGCAGTGCGAAACTCATATTCTTGGCGATGTTCATATGCGGGTAGAGTGCGTAGTCCTGAAACACCATGGCCAAATCGCGGTCTTTGGGCGCAAGCTGGGAAATAGGCTTGTCATCGAAATAGATTTCGCCGCCGCTCAAGTCTTCCAAACCGGCAAGACAGCGCAATGTTGTGGATTTCCCGCAACCGGACGGACCCACCAAAACGGTAAACTCGCCATCGTCCAAAGTTAGATCGAGAGAGGGCAACACCAGCACCGAGCCATAGCGCTTTTCGATGCTGTCAAAGCGAATTTGCGGCAAACGAGCCTCCCAACCCTATCCCCTGCGACGTTCTGTCCATCGCTTACTGTCATAAAAACCCCACACTCGCTTTCAGGCAATGGAAAATCGCTTGAAATACGTTAGCGCTAACGTAAACTTCCATCAAATTTGACGCATCAAGCTGTCAATACAGGCGGACAGATCACCGTGCCTTCACCATCCAATCGACAAAAACGCTCGTCAAAACAAGGCGCTAGGATTGAAGATGTGGCGGCGCGGGCGGGCGTTTCCATCATGTCTGTTTCCCGTGCCATGCGGGGTGTAGAGGGGGTGAGCGCGGAGACCCGTTCCCGCATTCTGGATGCCGCCGAGGCGCTGCGCTATTCCCCCTCCAGCGTTGCAGGGGCCCTCGCCACTGCCAATTCCAGCCTGGTGGGCGTGTCCGTCCCCACCCTGCAAGATTCGGTTTTCAGTGATATTTTCTCCGCCATGCGCTCCACCTTTGAGCGCAGCGGCATGCAAACGGTGTTTGACACCACCGAATATGATAACGCCCGTGAAGAGGCATTTGTGGAACGGATGATTGCATGGCGGGCGGCGGGCATTGTCCTCTCCGGTGGCCACCACACGCCCCGCACCCGCCGCATGCTGCGTCGGGCGAACGTGTCCATCCTCGAAATCTGGTCGTGGTCGGCAGACCCCATTGAACTGTGCGTAGGCCTGGATCACGAGGCATCCGGCTACGCCATGGGCCGCAGATTGCTGGAAATGGGCTATCAAAGCCCGGCCTATATCGGCCCCCAACCGGGCTATGACCGCCGGGCTGAACAACGCTGCCGTGGCTTCACCCGCGCTTTCGTCGAACAGGGCCTATCGCTGGTCCGCCAGGCATGGGTAACCGGCAAACACTCTTTCGCCGGCGGTCGTATCGGCATGGCAAACCTTCTGGATAAGCCCGGCCCCGCCTTTGATCTGGTTTATTTCCTCAACGACCACATGGCCTTTGGCGGCCTGGAAGAGTGCCGCGCCCGGGGCATCAAAGTGCCCGATCAATTGGGCCTTGCCGCCTTTAACGGCCTGCAAATCAACGATGTTCTGCGCCAGCCCATCACCACATCCTACTCCCCCCGTGCCGATATCGGCGAACAGGGTGCCCGCATGTTGATCGGGGCGATCAAGGGCGTCGCACAGGAACGGTCGGTAAAACTGGAACCGACCATCATGATGGGAGAGACCACCAAGGCGCGGTGGTAATAGGCGGAACTTGAAGACCGTCTCCGCCTATCGGCTTGGGCAGGTTATGAATAAAACCCTCCCTCTCACCCCTCATTACCGGGCTCGTCCCGGCAATCTACTCCACCAAATTAACGTTTATATTCAGCGGGATGGATTGCCGGAATATATCCGGCAATGAGGAGAAAGTGGTGGTTCTTACAGGGTCAACGATGACCCAAAAGTTGGACAACTACCCAACAATCTCGTTCTTGGAAAACCAGAATGCGATTTCGCGGGCAGCGGTCTCGGGCGCATCAGAGCCGTGCACAGAGTTTTCACCAAGCGATTCAGCATAGATTTTGCGTATCGTGCCTTCGTCGGCATCGGCGGGATTGGTGGCACCCATGACTTCGCGATTCTTGGCAATGGCGTTTTCACCGGCCAGCACCTGCACAACCGTTGGACCAGAGGACATGAATTCGGTCAACTCCCCAAAGAAGGGACGCTCGGAATGCTCGGCATAAAAGGCCTGTGCTTCGCGGAGGCTCATGTGAACGCGCTTGGAAGCCACGACGGACAGGCCGTTATCTTCCAGATGTTTGGTGATGGCACCGGTCAGATTGCGCTTCGTAGCATCCGGCTTGATCATGGAGAAAGTGT
The DNA here is from genome assembly GCA_038525315.1 of Pseudomonadota bacterium. Classification (GTDB taxonomy): domain Bacteria; phylum Pseudomonadota; class Alphaproteobacteria; order Rhizobiales; family Rhizobiaceae; genus Pseudahrensia. The sequence continues at coordinate 92,455 of JBCBHU010000006.1, read as the reverse complement.
ATTCGTAAGCCATGGAGATTGTCCTAGAATTGGCATTTAGGGGAGGTTTTGTGGCCGTATAGACGATGGCAAAGAGCCCCGCAACAGCCGCTCACAGCACCACTCAAGCAGCCTTCGCCTTACGACCCATGCCCTCATACATGTCCAGCAAGCGGTCCATCCATTGCGCCACCGCACCCGTTTGGGGCACCACCTGTTCCTTGCAGGTCAACCGCGCCCATTGCAGGGCCCCAAAAACCACATAATCGGCAAAAAGCGGGCTTTCGCCGCCAAAATAGGCTTGGCGGGCCAGCATCTTTTCCACCGAATTGAGTGCCTTTGCCAAACCGTTCCCATCCTTTGGAAACTTGGCGGCGAACTCTTCCAGCGTGCACCCCAGCATAATTTCCCGCGTGGTGCGGAAGTGAACCTGATCATCCGGGGCGAGGCTTTCGTAAATATCCATCAGCGCCACTTTGGTCACTTCCGGGTGAAGGGTCGCCATGGACCAGGAGATAACAAACTGCGTCAGCGCCTCCCCACCGGGCCCACCCAGCAGGCTGGGGGCGTCGGGATATTTCGCATCCAGATAGCGGGCAATCTCAAAACTCTCTTCCACCACCGTGTCACCATCCCGCAAAACGGGCACCTTGCGCTTTTCGCCCGCCTCCACGCCCGCAATATTCGTGAAAGGGGTGGACACGCTCTCAAATGGTAAACCCTTATGGGCCAGTGCCATGCGGATTTTCCAGCAATGGGGGCTGAACAAATGGTCCGCATCCGCGCTGCACAATTCGTAGAGTTTCAGGGTCATGGCTTTGGTCCGTCTCTTTGGTTAGGTGAGGGTGTCTAACACGCGGCGAAGGGGAGCCAAATCAATGCACGATCACTTTGTGATGTTTGCTCACTACAACACATGGGCCAATGGCAAACTTCTTGATGCGGTGGGAACACTATCTCATGAAGACTACCGCCGCGATTGCGGTGCCTTCTTCAAAAGCCTGCACGGCACGCTCAATCATCTGCTGGTGGCCGACCAAATCTGGATGCACCGATTTACCAAAGAGGGGCCGTGCCCGACGGCGCTTGACCAAATTCTCCACGACGATTTTCCCAGCCTCCAAAAGGCAGGCATTGAGATGGACGCGCGCGTTGAGGCTTTCACCCAAACACTGACAGACGAAGACTTGGCACAAAATTTCACTTACACGCCGGTGACCACACCTGATCCAGTCAGCCTGAGGCTGTCCGTGGCCTTGGCCCATCTGTTCAATCACCAGACCCACCATAGGGGCCAATGTCATTCCATCTTGCATGAACTGACCGGCAACGCCCCCGCCCTCGATCTCATCTATTTCCAGGGCGACTATTTTCGCAGCCTTGAGGCTTAACACCCGCTTGACTTCCCCCCTGCCCCGCCCCACTGCATCGCCATGCTGACGATTACCGATCTTACCTTCCGCATGCAGGGGCGGCTGCTGCTGGACAATACGTCCATGACCGTGCCCGCCGGCGCGCGCGTGGGCTTTGTGGGCCGCAATGGCACGGGCAAAACCACGCTCTTCAAGCTGATCACCGGCGAATACGGGCCGGAGAGCGGCGAAATCAAACTGCGCCGCAACATGCGCATCGGCCAGGTGGCCCAGGAAGCGCCGGGCAATGAAAAAACCCTGTTGCAAACCGTGCTGGAGGCCGATACTGAGCGCGCCGCGCTGATGGCGGAAGCGGAAACGGCAAAAGACCCCGACCGCATCGCCGACATCCACACCCGCCTCATCGACATTGATGCCCACAGTGCCGAGGCCCGCGCCGGGGCCATTCTGTTCGGCTTGGGTTTCGACGCAGAAGCGCAGGCCCGCCCATGTTCCGATTTTTCCGGCGGCTGGCGCATGCGCGTGGCGCTGGCCGCGGTGCTGTTTTCTGAACCGGACCTGCTGCTGCTGGACGAGCCCACCAACTATTTGGACCTAGAAGGCACGCTCTGGCTGGAAAACTACATCTTCCGCTACCGCCACACGGTCATTATCATCAGCCATGACCGGGACTTGCTGAACAAATGCTGCAACCAGATCGTACATCTGGAGAACACCAAACTCACCGCCTACAAGGGCGATTACGACTTCTTTGAAAAAACCCGCGCCGAGCGCATGGCGCTGCAATCCAAAATGAAGGCAAAGCAGGACGCCAAGCGCGCCCATATGGAAGCCTTCATAAACCGGTTCAAAGCCAAAGCCAGTAAAGCCACGCAGGCCCAAAGCCGGCTGAAGGCGCTGGAAAAAATGGCCACCATATCCGCCGTAGCCGAGACGGAGGTGGCCCCGCTGCACTTCCCCTCCCCTGAGAAGGAAATCGCCTCTCCCATCATCAATCTGGATGGCGCGTCCACGGGCTATGAGGAGGCAAAACCCATTATTGGGCGCATGGATTTGCGCATCGACGCCGACGACCGCATCGCGCTTTTGGGGGCCAACGGCAACGGCAAATCCACCTTCGCCAAGCTCATTTCCGGGCGTCTCAACGTGATGGACGGCCGCGTCACCCGCTCTGACAAACTCCGCGTGGCCATGTTCGCCCAGCACAATATGGACGATCTCATGCCCGAACAGACCCCGGTGGACCATGTGCGCCCGCTCATGAAGGGCGAACCGGACGCCAAAGTGCGCGGCCGTGTGGCCCGCATGGGGTTGGGGGCGGAAAAGATGGACACCAAGGCCAAAAACCTCTCCGGTGGCGAAAAGGCCCGCCTGCTGCTGGGCCTAGCCACTTTCCAGAAACCCCATCTGCTCATCCTTGACGAACCCACCAACCACCTGGACATCGACAGCCGCGAGTCACTGGTCCATGCCCTCAACAATTACAAAGGCGCGGTCATGCTCATCAGCCACGACCGCCATTTGGTGGAAGCCAGCGCCGAACGCCTCTGGCTCGTCAACGAAGGCACCGTCGGCCCCTATGAAGGCGATTTGGACGACTACCGCCGCCTGATATTGAAAGGCCCCGGCAGCCCTGCGTCGGTGAAAGAAGAGAAGGTAGCGAAAGTGAAGCCTGTGGTGGAAAAGTCCGCCGCTGACCGCCGCCGCGACGAAGCCAAGCGGCGGGAAGCGCAAAAGGAAGCCCGCGCCCGCATCGCCAAGTTGGAAGCCATCATGAAAAAGGCCGAAGAGGCTATCGCGAAGCTGAACAAGCTATTGGCGACTGCGAGCACGGAACGTGATGCCAAACGCATCCGCGACATTGCAACCAAAAAGGCGGAGTTTGAACGGCGGCTAGTTGAGGTGGAGGAAGAGTGGCTGGAATTGAGTGGGGCGTTGGAGGGGTAAAGCCACCCCAACCCTACTCCGGGCATCTTACCCTACCACGTTGTGCTCCGGTCCATAGGGGAAACCCGTGATGTTCTCGCTCCCACTCTTTCCTATCACCACAATATCGTGCTCCCGGTATCCACCGGCACCTGCCTGGCCCTGTGGCACCCAAAGCATAGGCTCCATGGAGATGACCATGCCAGGCACCAGTTCCGTGTCGATATCCTCTCTAAGTTCCAGCCCCGCTTCCCGTCCGTAATAGTGACTAAGCACACCGAAAGAGTGACCGTAGCCGAAGGAGCGGTATTGAAGGCAGTCCTGATCCGCAAAGAAACGGTTGATCTCCTCGCAAATACCCGCGCACGTCTGGCCAGCCTTCAGCAAGGACAGGCCCAGTTCGTGAGCATCCACGTTCACCTGCCAGATGCGGCGTGAAGCGTCATCCACCTCGCCCACAAAGAGCGTGCGCTCAAGCGCGGTGTAATAACCATTGATCATAGGGAAGGTATTCAAGGAGAGAATATCGCCCAGCTCCAGCTTGCGCGTGGTGACCGGATTGTGGGCTCCATCCGTATTAATGCCGGACTGTAACCAAACCCATGTGTCACGCACCTCACTGTCCGGGAATGAGCGTGCAATCTCCAGTTCCATGGCGTCACGAGCCGCCATGGCCACGTCAATTTCGCGTACGCCCACGGCAATAGCATCACGCACGGCCTCTCCCCCAAGATCGGCGATGCGAGCCCCTTTGCGTATCAGGGCGATTTCCTCGTCGGATTTTATCATGCGCAGGCGCTTAATGTCGGCGGCCAGATCCACGGTCTCAGGCGCATCCAGATAGTCTGCCAGCTTCGCGCGCACCTCTAGTGTCATGTGATCGCCTTCTATGCCCACGCGACCCTTGGGCATGAGGTCGCGGACGGCGCGCCAATAATTGTCACGCTGCCAATCGGTATAAATGACATTCTCACCATGGCTGCGCCGCCAGGGCTGAGCGGCGTCGATATTGGCGGAAACTGTGGTACAGCCATCCGCCGTTACAACGCACCCGTACGGCCGACCGAAAGCGCAATATAAAAAGCCGGAATAGTAGGCCACATTGTGCATGGAGGTGAGCAGCACAGCATCCACGCCATGCAGGATCATAACCTGACGCAAGGCAGCCAGACGGTTTTCATACTCATCGTGAGTGAATGGTAGCGCAGACTTGCCACCATCATAGTTGGAAAAATAGGTGGGTCGGTTTTGGAACTGGTTCATCTTGCTCTCCCTTTAACCGGGCTGCGAAGACAAAACCGCACCCGGATAAGTATCCGGGCGTACAGGACGGTGAAAAGGCCAAATTAACGGCCATCGCACATGCTCATAGTCAGCGACGCCATCGCTGCAAGCAAATTCAATCAATCCGGCAATAGGTATTTGGTCAAGAGCAGAGCCGCACGATCAATGACGCAAAAAAGGCCCGGAGTTCTCACCCCGGGCCTTCCCATTTTCTCCAAATCCCTCCCTGCTCTTACAGCAGCGGAGCAATCACCAAAGACACAATCGCCATCACGTTAATCAAAATGTTCATGGCGGGGCCTGATGTATCCTTGAAGGGATCACCGACCGTGTCGCCCACCACCACGGCGGCGTGGGTGTCGGTGCCTTTGCCGCCGAGATTGCCTTTCTCGACGTATTTCTTGGCATTGTCCCAGGCGCCGCCGGCATTGGCCATCATGAGGGCCATCAACACGCAGCCCAGCAGTGCGCCGCCGAGCATGCCGCCCAGCGCTTGGGGGCCGATGATGAGGCCTACGGCAGGTGGGGCGCACACGGCGATCACGCCGGGCAGCAACATGCGCTTGAGGGCCGCGGACGTGGCGATGTCCACACATTTCGCAGAATCCGGATCGGCGGTACCTTCCATCAGACCGGGAATTTCGCGAAACTGACGACGGATCTCGTTGATCATGTCGAAAGCAGCGTCACCCACAGCGGTCATGGTCAGCGCGGCCACGAGGAAGGGGATCGTGCCGCCGATAAACAGGCCCACCAGCGTCAGCGGATCGGACAGTTCCAGCGAGAAGCCCTCATTGTTGGCGGAAACCACCTGCACAAAGGCCGCAATGATGGCGAGCGCTGCCAAAGCCGCAGCGCCGATGGCGAAGCCTTTGCCAATGGCGGCGGTGGTGTTTCCCAACTCGTCCAAGGAGTCGGTGATCTCACGCACTTCCGGCCCCATTTCGCCCATTTCAGCAATACCACCAGCGTTATCGGCCACGGGACCGTAAGCGTCGATGGCCATGGTAATGCCCACGGTGGCCAACATGCCCACAGCCGCGATGCCCACGCCGTAGAGGCCAGCAAGCGAGGTGGACACGAAGACGATGGCGGCGATGCACAAGAGTGGTAGAACCACCGATTCCATGCCCACGGCCAGACCGGTAATCATCACTGTAGCAGGCCCCGTCTCGCCGGATTTGGCGATACGGCGCACGGGCGCGGCGGCGGTGTAATATTCGGTAATCAAACCGATGGCCACACCACCCACGGCACCGGCCAACACGGCCAGCCAGATGTTTGTGCCGTTGGGCACGCCCATCCCCTGGATCACAAAATAGGCCACCGCCAAAAACAGGATCGGCGCGCCCAGCGTACCAGTGCGCAGCGCCGAAGCCGGTTCAGCGGACGAGCGGGCTTTCACCACAAAGATCATCACGATGGAGGCCAGAAGACCAACCGCAGCCAGCGCCAGGGGCAAAGTCATCATGGCAGTCTTTTCAGCCGCACTCAGCGCCAGCGTAGAAGCAATGGCGATCGAAGCGATCATGGCCCCACAGTAAGATTCGAAAATGTCGGAGCCCATGCCGGCCACATCTCCCACATTGTCCCCCACATTGTCGGCGATCACGCCGGGGTTGCGCGGGTCATCTTCGGGGATGCCGGCTTCCACTTTGCCCACAAGGTCAGCGCCCACATCGGCGGCCTTGGTGAAGATACCGCCCCCCACGCGGGAAAACAGCGCCACCGTGGAGCCGCCCATGCCGAAGCCTTCCAGCGAATGGGCGTCCCCGCCGATAAAGACGTAAAGACCGCCAAGGCCAATCAAGCCCAGCGCCGCCACCGAAAGGCCCATGATGGAGCCACCGAAGAAAGCCACGGTCAGCGCGGATGAGGCCCCATCCGCCTGCGCCGCGGTGGCGGTGCGCACATTGGCTTTGGTGGCCGCATACATGCCAATCCAGCCAGCGATGGAGGACGAGGCCGCCCCCACAATCACGGCCACGGCAACACCGGAGCCCAGGAAAATGAACGTCAGCGCGATCTGCACGGCCAAAAACACCAGCAGAATGGAATATTCGCGCTTCATGAAGACCATGGCGCCTTCGTGAATCTGGTCGCCAATCTTCTTGATAGCTACACTGCCCTCGTCATATTTCATCACCATGCCGTAGAGCAAAAAGGCGACGACGAGGCCGACGACGCCAATGAGCGGTGGAACAATTTCTAACATTTTTTGTCCGTTTCCATGAGTTCGGCTCCCCCCGGGAACCCATTTCACCCGCAATCACCCCAAACCATCCTCCCGATGACTTGAAATGCGGGTCTTCACGTCGGGTGCGACGTATTGGCAACGGTGGTAAATTTGAGGGGCAAAGTCCAGTGGGAAACGGGCGCGACGGTGGCCTTGGTCTCCTTTGCCAAAAATTCCGGCGCGTCAGGCTTTTTTTGCCCAGCGACCGGCTTCATCCTGTTGCCAATAGGTGAGCATGTGCCCAGCCGCTTTTTCGATCTTCCACCGCTCCCGTGCGGCAGCGACAGCATCGTCGTCAAATCCGTCAAACATGTAGATGACGCGCTCGTAGCGCTCCACCTGCGCCGGAATGGCCCCCTCCACGATAAAGCGTATGGCGGCGCTGTTGGGGTTTTCCGTGTCTGTAGTGATCCAGATGGGGCATTGGGCCGGGTCCGGCTTGTCGCTTCCCGCCTTGCCATGGGCCAGAAAACTGTCGGCCCGGTAGGTCCACAAATGCTCGTCCAGCCGTGCCGTCAGGTCAGAACTTGCGGCTTGAACCACCACATTCCAACCCTTCGCCACGGATTTCTCCAGCAACGTGGGTAGCGCCTTTTCCAATTTGTCTTGGGTCAGGTGGTAGAACAAAACCTCGGTCATGGGCCCGCTATGCCATGCTTGAAGGCGCATGCGCAAAGTGCTTTTGTGCACAAACGGTCTGGGGCGAGGACCGGGGGCACGGAAGGTAACATCGTCATGCGTTTAATTTGGCTTCGATCAACCGGGCTTGCCGCTTTGCTTTGCGCACTGCCCATGGCTTTTGCCCACGCCCAATCCGCCGCCGCCCCCTGCACCATCGAGAACGCGCAATTGCAGTGCGGTGATGGCAGTTTGAAAGGGGCAGAGCTCATTGCCGCTTTCGCAGATGCGGAGACTCAATCCTATCTTCAGGGCCTACGCTACGGTGGAGGCATCTACACCTCCAAACCCCAGCGGGAGGAATTTCGCCTCTCGTTGGAGCGCATCAACCGTGCCATGAACAAAACCGTCCGCCACGCCCTGCGCCAGCGCAAACGCCGCCGCATGAGCGAAGAGGATTTCCAAGCGCTTAAAGCCCAATACGCGCAGGCCCGCCTGTCTTACGAACACGCGATAAATCTGTATCGCGAGGGCGAGTGGTTCAGCGACCGATTCCAGTGAGAAGCGAGCTCGCAGTTTCCGCACCATCAGGTGAGACGCTCGCCCCAAACGCACACTCCTCATTGCTTACGTGATCCAATAATCCCTTGCGCTGAACCGAAACGGATTTGGGTACAGAGGCGAAGATCCCCGGCATGCGCCGAGGATGAGGGGATTAAAATGTGAGCTAAGAGCCCTACCCCTCGTAATTGTCCCGCACCAGCCTATCCAGCAACCGCACACCAAAACCGCTGGCCCAGGAGGAATTGATGTCCGTGGACGGAGAGGCCATGGCCGTGCCGGCCACATCCAGATGGGCCCAAGGCGTGTCGTCCACATAACGCTTGAGAAATTGCGCTGCGGTGATGGAACCGGCCAGACGCCCACCGGTATTTTTCATATCGGCATTTTTGGTATCGATCAGTTTGTCATAGGCATCGCCCAGCGGCATACGCCACAATTTCTCCTGCGTGTTTTGACCCGCATCGAACAGTTTACCGGCAAGCTCGTCATCATTGCAGAACATGCCGGCATGGTCCTTGCCCAACGCAACAAGAATAGCGCCGGTGAGCGTGGCCAGATTGACAATGAATTTGGGCTTAAACTCTTCCTTGCAGTGCCAAAGGCAATCCGCCAGCACCAGTCGCCCCTCCGCATCGGTGTTAATGATTTCGATGGTCTGCCCGGACATGGAAGTGACAATGTCGCCGGGGCGCTGGGCGTTACCGTCGGGCATGTTTTCCACCAGCCCGATGATGCCCACCACATTCGCTTTGGCCTTGCGAGCCGCCAATGCATGCATCAACCCGGTGACGGCGGCCGCGCCGCCCATATCGCCCTTCATGTCTTCCATACCGCCGGAAGGCTTTATGGAAATACCGCCCGTGTCGAACGTCACCCCCTTACCCACAAAGGCGATGGGCTTGTCGCTTTTTTTGCCGCCGTTCCACCGAATTATGGCCATGCGGGGCGCATTGCGAGAGCCTTGCGCTACACCTAAGAGGGCGTTCATCTTCAGCTTCTTCATGTCCTTTTCATCAAGAACGTCCACATCACAGCCCAGCTTCTTCAGCTTTTCCGCTTCTTTGGCGAAGGCCTTAGGGGTAAGCACATTGGCCGGTTCGTTCACCAGATCACGGGCCAACATTACCCCGTCCGCCACACCTTCGACGCCGGGCCATGCTTTTTTGGCGGCGCTGGCCGCCTTGCCATGAATTGTAAGTTTGAGCGGCTTGGAAGGGGTCTTGGTCTTCGTTTTCACCTTGTAGGTATCGAACTTATATGCGGATAGCAGCGCGCCCTGCCCCAGCGCGGTCAACTGATCCGCAGTCGCCTCCTCCGCCGCCGTATCGGCGAGCAATGCCACTTTGCCAAAGCTGGCGGCCAGCGACTGCACCTTGCCGCCCAGTTTAAGCCAGTCAAATTCCTGCAACTTGTCCCGCTCGCCTATGCCCATGACCACAATTCGGTCCAGCCCCGTCCCCGATGGCGTAAGAAGCGACATGGAGTTGCCTTTTGCGCCCTTGAATGCCGCCACTTTGATGGCCTTAGCCACCATGCTCTCTCCGTCCACGGCCTCCAGCGCGGGCGGCAATTTCAGGCCTTCATCGGTGAAAACCACCAGCGTGCCTGATTTTGGCGCGGCGGCACCGGTGAAAGCGATTTGGGGGCGTTGGGTCATGGGGGCTCGCAGATAGGCTTGGAATCGTTGCGCCCAATGTGCAGGGTGCGGCGGGGGAAGTATAGACCCGCAAAACGCCTCAAGACGGCCGCGTTGATCAGCCCGTTGATATTTTGGTTACCACGTTTTTTCGTCGCTTTTTAGCCATTACAAATGCTTAATGGGACCGGCAGGATTGCACTTAATCATGCCCCGCTTCCATTCCCGCCCCGAAAGCCGAAACGAGACACGCATGGGCCTCAATCTCATCGAGCGATACATCTTCAAGAAGGCGCTCCTGTCCTTCTTGATCGCCGGTGGTGGGCTGGTGGGTGTGCTATGGGTTGTGCGTGCCGTGCAGACGGTGGATGTGATCATGTCCAAGGGTCAGGGCATCGTCACCTATTTGCAAATGACACTGCTGGGCATTCCCACCCTGGCTGCTGCCATTGCGCCCTTGGCCCTGCTCATCGGCCTCATCCGCACCATCAACGGGCTGAACGACGATTCTGAGATGGTGGTCATGCACGCCTCCGGCGCATCACGCATTTCCTTGCTCAAACCCTTTCTCGCCCTCAGCTTGCTTGTGACGCTGCTGGTCTACACCCTACACCTGTGGGCCGGCCCCGCCTCCATGCAGGAATTGCGCAATTTCATCACCAAGGTTCGGGCTGATCTCGTCTCCGTGGTGGTAAAGGAAGGGGCTTTTCAGGATATCGGAACGGGCCTCACTTTCCACGTGGCTGAACGGGTTCCCGGCGGCTCCCTGCGCGGCGTGCTCATCACCGACACCCGCTCCGAAAAGGAGAATTTCACCTATCTTGCCCAAAGCGGCGACGTGACAAAACAGGGCGACAAAACCTACCTTGTTTTGCGTAACGGGCAGATACAGCGTCAAACGAAAGACCAGTCCAACCTGTCCATCGTGCGCTTTAGCTCCTACGCCTTCAATCTGTCGTCGTTTTCCGGCGGTGGCGGAGCGGCGGGCCGTTCGCAGCAGGAAGTAAGCACCTACCATTTGCTTTTTCCCGACCCGAAAGACCCCCTCTACAAGGCCCACCCGCAACGCTTCACGTCCGAGCTGCATATCCGGCTGACCGGCGGGCTTTACCCGCTGATGGTGGGTCTCGTGGTGCTGGCGTTTTTGGGGATGCCCCATTCCCATCGGCAAGGGCAGACGCTCCTCGTAACATTGGCCTGTCTGGATATCGTCGCCTTGCGCGGCCTTGCTATCATGGCGGAGGGGGCCATTCGCGGAAATCCCATCTGGATTTATGCCACGTGGTTCATTCCCCTATCAGCCATTGCCTTTGCCAGTTGGCTTATCTGGAGGGATAAGGCCGCCCTGTCGCCGGAACTTTTGGCCAAGATCGACAATCAACTCACCGGCCTGGCCCAGCGAACAGCGCCCCTGCGCGCCCGTCTGGCAGGCTATGGCCGTAAGGCAAAACAGCCGTCTGCCATGGCGGGCGCGGGGGCGGCGCAATGATAGGGCTTACGCTGGGCGCTTATCTGGCCAGGGAATTCTTGCGCAATATCCTGCTGATATTCCTTCTCTTTTTCTTTCTCATTTTCGTCGTGGACATGATCGAACTGTCCCGCAAGATCGGGCAATTGGCCAATGTGGATCTGGGGGACGTGGCGTTAATTGCCCTTTATCGCGCCCCCGCCTTTGCCGAAAATATTCTGCCCTTTGCCGTGCTGTTTGGCGCTGCTTCCTGCCTCATTCTCATGAACCGGCGGCTGGAACTGGTGGTGGCCCGCGCCTCCGGCGTCTCAGTTTGGCAATTCCTTCTACCCTTGGCTTTGGCGGCCGCCCTTGTGGGGGCCTTTGCTTCCACCGCCTACAACCCCCTCTCCCTCGTAGGCCAGACCGCTTCCCGGGGCATTGAGGCCGCTATTTTTGGCAAAGCCCGGGGCGGCATCTCCCACAGTTCCCAGCAATTTTGGCTTCGGGTGGGCCACACCAGCGGTGATGTGGTTTTCCGCGCCCAAGTGGCCCAGGAGCGGGGCACCCAACTCACCGGCGTCACCGTCTATCGGTACGGGCAAAATATGGAGGTGGTGGAACGGTTCGACGCCTCCCGCGCCACGTTCAACGACGAAACAAGTCAGCCCTATTTTTTGCTCACGGACGTGGTGGCCAGCAAGCCGGGCGAAAAGAGCAGCCCTGTAGATAGCGTGCAAATCCCCGTGGATATTACCCGCTTCCAACTGCAAGCGGATCAGACCGACGCGGAATCCGTCAGCATCTGGAACCTGGAGGAACGCCGCCGGCAGGCCAAACGGGCGGGCAAAAAGACCCTGCCCTTTGAGACCCGTTTTCAAACCCTCTTGGCCCAGCCCCTTCTGTTTGTTGCCATGGTCCTGGTGGCCGCCACCGTATCGTTAACTTTCGCCCGCTTTGGCACCAATTCCAAAGCCATTCTTTGTGGCGTCGCGGCGGGGTTTGTGCTCTATATTCTCACGAAATTGGTGGTGACTTTTGGGAGTAACGGGCTGGTGCCACCCGCTTTTGCGGCTTGGTCTCCAGCCATGGTGGCATGTTTGATCGGCATTACGGTGCTCATGCATCAGGAGGATGGCTAATTGGCTGAAATCCTCTCTGATTCCACGCGTTTGCCCGCCTGTGGCAATCACGGCACAGCCGCGCCCAAATTTCCCCGCCTTAATCGTGCCGCAAACCCCCGTCTGGCCCTTGCGCTGGTGGCCTCTGTGGCCTTCTACACCCTGCCCGAGATCAGCAACCTCACGCCCTCCATGGCGCTGGCACAAAGCCTGCCGCAAACCAACCCGAACGCCCAATTGCTGCTGAAAGCGGACCGGTTAATCTACGACAACGATAATCAAAAGGTGACGGCCCAGGGCAGCGTGCAGCTGGACTATGATGGCTATCAGGTGGTGGCTGACGAGGTTTCCTACAACCAGTCCACCAACAAGGTGCGCGCCACGGGCAATGTGGAAATTTTGGAGCCCAACGGCAACCGCATTTACGCCGATGAGATCGACCTGTCGGACGATTTTAGCGCCGGTTTTGTGAACGCCCTGCGCGTGGAAACGCCAGACAATACCCGCTTCGCCGCCGAAAGCGCGGAACGGTTTGCCGACCAAAAAACCGTCTTCCGCCACGGCGTTTACACGGCGTGTGAACCCTGTCGCGAACGGCCGGACAAGGCTCCCCTTTGGCAGATCAAGGCCCAACAGGTCATTTTGGACGGCAAGACCAAGACCATTTCCTACCGGCAAGCGCGGTTTGAACTCTTTGGCATTCCCATCGCATATGTGCCCTATTTCACCCACGCGGATGGTAGCGTTAAGCGTAAGACCGGCATTCTTACACCCACGATCGGGTATAAGTCTGACTTGGGGTTCTGGTATCGTCAGCCCTATTTCATCAAGACGGGCGAAACCCACGACCTGACCCTTGCCGCCACCGGCTATACCAATCAGGGTTTCATGCTGGATGGTCGTTGGCGCCATCAGTTGGAGAACGGCTTCTACAGCATTAAAGCTGCCGGTATCTCCCAAGACGACCCCAACGCTTTCACCACCGCGCCGGACAATAGCGTGGTGGACCGTGGCATGATCGCTTCCGAAGGCCGGTTTTCCATCAATCCGCGCTGGACATTCGGGTGGAGTGTCTTGGCGCAGAGCGACAGCAATTTTTCACGCACCTATCGCATCAAAGGCTACACGGCCCAAAACATAACAAACAACGTCTACCTGCGCGGGCTGGCCGATAAGTCCTATCTCAAACTCTCGGCTCGCCAGTATCTGGTGCAAAATGAAACGCTCACGGGCACCGGCACGGCTTTCAGCTTTGAAAGCCAACAGGCCTTCATCCGCCCACAACTGGACTATAACTACGTCACCACCGACACATTCAGCGGCGGCGAACTGGCGCTGGACCTGAACGTGACCAGTCTTGAACGCAACACGCTGAGCACCGTCACCCCCACCAATGGCGACGTGCGCACCCACGGCATTAACGGGGAAACGACCCGCGCTTCCGCAGACCTGCAATGGCGCAAGACCCTCAATGCGGCAGGCCTATCCATCACACCAAGCCTCTCGCTGCGCGGTGACTGGACCTCCACAAACGGTTTTGCCGCCACCGCCGGCCCGGTTTTGACCAATGGGGAATACAGCCGTTTCATGCCCACCGCAGGGCTTGAAGTCAGTTATCCCGTACTGGCCCGTCTGGCGGGTTCAAGCCACATTTTCACACCCACCGCTAACATCTTCGCCCGCCCCGATTTGGCCTTTGAAGGCGTTGCACCCAACGAAGATGCCCAAAGCCTCGTTTTCGACGCCTCAACGCTGTTTGATCGCGATAAATTCTCCGGATACGACCGCATCGAAGCTGGCACCCGCGCCAACGTGGGCCTGCGCTATGTGGGTGAATTCGAAAATGGCCTGTCCATCGCGGGTCTGGTTGGTCAAAGCTTCCATCTGGCTGGCGAAAACCCCTATGCCGACACCGATGATCTGGCCAATGTTGGCCAGGAAAGCGGGTTGGAGACGGACCGTTCGGACTATGTGGCAGCGCTCGCCTTCTCCAACCAGTCCCGCTACGCCCTCAACCTCAAGGCGCGTTTCGACAATAATGATCTCTCCGTGCGCCGATCTGAAGCGGCGGTCACTTTCGCGGGCGACATTTTCTCTGGTAGCGCCAACGTTACCTATATCGCAGCCCAGCCGGACTATGGCTTTGAAAAGGACCGCACGCAGATTGGCTTTTTCACCACCGTGAAACTGGGTGAAAACTGGTCGGCCTTTGGCGGCGCGCAATACGATGTGGAGGATAATTTGTTCGTCCACAATTCCATCGGCTTCAGCTACACAGACGAGTGCTTTATCCTGTCACTGGGCTTCAACGAGACCCGCTCGACATTCTCCACCGATGTGGACCAATCCATCAGCTTCAAACTCAGCTTCCGCACACTGGGCGACATTGAGGGGGCGGTGGACCCGGACCAGTTCCAATCCACCAACATTAGCGATGATCTGTAGGGCGAAAAACCATGATTTCACCGCAATACGGCCCTAGCAACCCCGACACCGCAAGCAAGCAGGCTGAGAGGAGCGCGGGCGTGCATCCCAATTTCAGGCATTACAGCGCCCTGCGCGGCATGGCCCTTATCGCCACGGCGCTGGCTCTGGCTGCCTGTAACAGCACCGAAAGTGCCGTGCCCAAGAGCAGCACGACCGTGGAACAGCCCGTCGTGGCCGAACAGCCCGTGGCCACCGGCGCGCCGGAAGTGAAAACCATTTCCGCCCGGGGCGGCAACAAAATTGCGGTCCTGGTGAACCGCCAGCCCATCACCACCAACGCCGTTTCCCGTCGCGCACGTTTTCGCAAATTGCGCCGGGAACGGGGCGGGCGGGCCGCTGCGCAAAAAGAGTTGATCGACGAAGCCATCAAAATGCAGGAGGCCCGCCGCGTCGGTGCCCTGGCCAGTTCCGCCGAAGTCAACAGCTCATATAATGGTTTCGTTCAGCGCAACCGCTTGACCCAAAAACAGTTTGCCCAGATTTTGAATCGTGCCGGCGTGGGCACCCGGGCGTTCAAGGAATACATCAAGGCACAAATCAGTTGGCAGCGCGCTGTTAGCATTCGTGTTCAACGGCAGGCGGCAGGCGTTTCTGCCACCCGTCGAAACACCCAGCGCTGGCTTCCCGCACAGGGCAGCAATTCCGCCCGGGAGCAGGAATACACCATTCAGCAGGTGGTCTTCACCGTGCCCAAAAACAATCGTAGCCAGCTTCCCGCCCGCCGCGCCCAGGCCAAGAGCTTCCGCAACCGCATCAATGGCTGTGAAAACGCCCGCGAATTGGCCGCCGCCCAAAAGAACGTGGCTGTGATCGATCGCGGACGGGTGCTGGACTCCCGCCTGCCCAGCCTTTGGGCAAAAGACATCCGCAATACAGCGCCCGGCAAAGTGACCCGGGTGCGGGACACGGACAAGGGGGCGGAAATGATCGTGGTGTGCCGCAAGCGTGAGGTCATCGGCAGCCAGTCCGCCGATCAAGCCAAACTGTTTCAAGGTGACAATTTCAGAGACGCGGCCGGCGCCGAAGAGAAAAAATATTTTGCCGAGTTGAAAAAGAAGGCGGTTATCGTCAACCGCTAGCCCCCGGCCCAATTGCTTTACCTGTGCCCCAGAGGGTGAGCCTGTTTCCATGACCACCGCTGTCCATTCGCCGCCGCTCATCGTCTCCATAGGAGAGCCGGCCGGTATCGGTCCCGACGTATTACTGGAGCTTTTCCTGCACCGGTTGGAACATGCACTGCCACCGTTTGCCGTGCTGGCGGACCCCAGCCATCTGGCGGCCCGTGCTCGTCACATGAGCCTAAACGTGGCGGTGAGCCATGAATTGGAAGAGGCGCAACCCACCACTTGGCTGGATGCTTGGGACGCCGGTTTGCTGCCCGTCATCGCCCTTAAAAATAGTCTGACTGCGCAACCGGGACAGCCGCTCTCCAGCGATGGTACCGGGGTTGTGGAGGCCATTACCCGCGGCGTTGATCTGGTGCGGCGGGGGCACGCGAGCGCTTTGGTGACCCTGCCCATCAACAAGAAATCACTCTACGATGCGGGCTTCGACTATCCCGGTCATACGGAATATCTGGGGGCGCTTGCCGGGGATTGGCCCGGCAGTGGGTCGCCCACGCGCCCCGTCATGATGCTGGCAGGACCGGCGCTGCGCGCCGTGCCGGTGACCATCCACATACCCTTGGCGGACGTGCCAAATGAGCTAACCCAACACAACATTGAAGCGACCACCCGCATCATGCACCGTGATTTGGTGGATCGCTTTGGCATTGCCAACCCGCGCATCGCCATTTCCGGCCTCAACCCCCATGCGGGGGAGCAAGGGGCCATGGGGCATGAAGATGAAACCATCATCGCCCCTGCCATCGCCCAGCTACAGGCGGAAGGGATCACCTGTTTTGGCCCCCTGCCCGCCGACACCATGTTCCACGGCCCCGCCCGCACCACCTATGATGCGGCGCTTTGCATGTATCATGATCAGGCTCTTATCCCCGCCAAGGCGCTGGCCTTTGATGAAACCGTAAATGTGACCCTGGGCCTGCCCTTCATCCGCACCTCGCCGGACCACGGCACGGCGTTCGATATTGCGGGCACCGGCAAAGCCAACCCCACCAGCACGAAATGTGCCATGCAGATGGCCTGGGATATGGCCACCAGCGCAGCAGGTGGCGCTTCGTGAGCCATATCGACGATCTTCCTCCGCTACGCCATGTCATCGAGCGCCACGGGTTGGCCGCCAAAAAGGCGCTGGGCCAGAACTTCCTGCTGGACCTCAACATTACCATGAAAATCGCCCGCGCATGCGGTGTGTTGGAGGGCCATACCGTGTTGGAAATAGGCCCCGGCCCCGGCGGCCTCACCCGCGCCCTGCTGGCCAGCGGTGCCGCCCGCGTGGTGGCCATCGAGCGGGACGAACGTTGCCTTCCCGCCTTGCAGGAAATCGCCGATGCCTATCCCGGCAGGCTCACCGTTGTGAGTGGCGATGCCCTGGCGCTAGACCACTGCGCAGTTTTGCAAGAGGCTAGCGTGGATCTTGAAAAAGACCCAATCCGCATCGCCGCCAACCTGCCCTACAACATCGCCAGCCCCTTGTTCACCGGCTGGATCGGCGGCGAAACATGGCCCCCTTTCTGGCAGTCCATGACCCTCATGTTCCAGCGCGAAGTGGCCCAGCGCATCACGGCCGAGGTGGGCGATAAAGCATGGGGCCGCCTGGGCATCCTCTCCTCCTGGCGCACAAACAGCGCCATCGCCTTCGACCTCCCGCCCAAAGCCTTCAGCCCGCCCCCCAAGGTCACCTCCTCCGTCATCATGGTCCAGCCCAAGGCCAACCCTCTGTCGGTGGACCAGCGCAAGCTGGAAACCGTAACCCAGGCCGCCTTTAGCCAACGCCGCAAAATGCTGCGCCAAAGCCTGAAGAGCATTGGCGGCGCGCCGCTGCTGGACCGGGTCGAGATCGAACCAACAGCGCGCGCAGAAGAATTACGAACGGAAGATTTCGTCGCTTTAGCGAACGCCTTGGGTAGCGGATGAC
Source organism: Pseudomonadota bacterium (assembly GCA_038525315.1). Classification (GTDB taxonomy): domain Bacteria; phylum Pseudomonadota; class Alphaproteobacteria; order Rhizobiales; family Rhizobiaceae; genus Pseudahrensia. The sequence goes on along the minus strand of JBCBHU010000006.1, from coordinate 74,748 downwards.
CGCTGTGGTGACCTTGCCGCCAACCATGCATCAATTGCCAAGGCGCGCTTTCAAAGCGCCAGTCTGAGAACTTGACAAAAAACTGTATATCGACATATTTCGATCTATGAACTTAGATCAATCAATATCAGCTTTGAACAACCCGGTTCGCCGTCAGATTCTGGAGTGGCTCAAGGATCGTTCAAACTTTCCAGCCGCGCTACCGGGTCACGAAGACCTAGATGGCGTGTGCGTTGCCTATATCCAGGAAAAGGCGAAGCTTTCTCAATCCACTATCTCAAACTACATGGGGCTGCTGAAACAGGCAGGCTTTGTGATCTCGGAGCGCCATGGGCAGTGGACGTTCTACCGACGTCATGAAGAAAACATTCAGGCATTTTTCGCAGCGATGCAGGACGAGCTTCTGAAGCCTTAGTTCGCGGGCAATGAAGCTACCTCCTGCTGAGGTTTGTGGAAATGAAGCGATATATCGAGATATTTCGATGGGGACACCAATGAAAGTGGAAGACATAATCAAACTGCTGGACCAGCCACTCGCCCTTCCCTGTGGGGTGCAGTTGAAGAACAGACTGATGAAGGCGGCAATGTCTGACTCTTTAGGCGATGGCAGGGGAAACCCCACCAAAGCGCAGATACGGCTCTACGAAAGATGGGCAGAAGGGGGTGCTGCGCTTTTATTCATCGGAGAGGTTCAGGTAACCCCCCACTATCCGGAGAAGCCCGGCAATCTGGTGTTGGTACCAGACGTGGATTTATCCGCCATGCAAAAGCTGGCCAAGGGCGGATCGGTGAACGGCGCGCAAATTTGGCCGCAACTTGGTCACGCCGGTGCGCTTGCACATGGGCCAATCAGTAGCCCCAAAGGACCGTCTGCTTTGGATATTGAGGGATTGCAATGCGAAGGCATGACATTGGATGAAATCCACGCGTTGCCCCAAGCCTATGCACAGGCGGCGGGTCTTGCAAAAGAAGTTGGTTTTGGGGGTGTTTTGATCCACGCCGGTCACGGGTTTTTGTTCAGCCAGTTCCTGTCGCCACTTTTCAACCACCGCACCGACGCATACGGCGGGTCAGTCGAGAACCGTTTTCGGATCATTCACGACGTCATCGAGGCCGTTCGGCAGGCGGTGGGACCAACGTATCCGATCGGTATCAAGATCAACTCCACCGACAAACTCGAAGGCGGCCTCACAACTCAAGATGCCTTGGAAGTCGTGCGGCTCATCGACCAAACGTCAGTGGACTTAATTGATGTCAGCGGTGGCACTTATTTCCCGGGCGCTGCATCGAGTTCTGACAGCACCTCTTCGTCGGGTCCCTATTTTATTGACTTTGCCAAACGGGCCAAGAAAGTGACAAACATTCCCATCGCTTTGACCGGTGGGTTTGAGACCCGAATTCAGGCTGCGCGGGCTTTGCATGAAGGATCAGCGGACGCTATCGGCCTTGCACGTGCGATGGTGCTCGAGCCAGCCCTGGCGAACACCTGGTTGAGCGAGAAAGGCGGAAACCCAGAGTTTCCGATGTTCGAAAATCCGCCGCGTGGGGGTGTCACCGCATGGTATTCAATGCGACTAACGGCGCTCGGTGAAGAAAGCGAAGACCGGTTCCACCAAAGCCCAGCAGATGCGTTGGAAGCCTATGAAAGGCGGGATTTTGAACGCTGTATCGATTGGCAAATTCGGTTTGGCTGAAAAAGGTTCGATGCCAATATCGACATTACCCACATGGCAGCGCTCCAATAGGTATAGACCCAAAGCGGCCACACACAGGCACTACCGCCTGTCACCCCAGCAGCCTCTCCACAAACCCTGTCATGCTTAGAAGACGCCGGTCGCGTTTGAGGCGTTCGGCCTGCAAAATGGCTTTCACGTCGTTAAAACAGACATCCAGGTCGCTATTGACCAGCGGATAGGCATATTCGCGCCAATGGCCGATCTCCACACGGGCATTTTCCAACCGCCGATTGATAACCTCTTCACTGTCCTCCGCCCGACGAACAAGACGGTTGCGCAACTCGGCCATAGAAGGCGGTAAAATGAAAATGCTGACAATGTCCGATTTGGCGCTTTCAAACAGTTGCAGGGCCCCCTGCCAGTCGATGTCAAACAGCATGTCCCTGCCCGCATCCATGGCCTCCTGCACGGGCTTCAACGGCGTGCCGTAGAAATTGCCGTGAACTTCCGCCCATTCCAGCAACTGGCCGTTGTCACGCATGAGCGTAAACTCATCACGGTCCAAAAAAATATAGTCGGAACCATTAATTTCACTCCCCCGCCTTGGGCGCGTTGTGACCGACACCGAAAGGGAAAGAAATTTGTCATCCTGAAGCAATTTGCGCGCGATGGTGGATTTACCCGCCCCGGATGGTGAGGAAAGAACGAGCATGAGGCCACGGCGGTTGGGATCTGCGATCGAAGTCACATGCTATTCCACATTCAAAACTTGCTCGCGAAACTGGTCGATGACCACTTTCAATTCAAGCCCGATGGCGGTGAGCGCGGTGGATGACGATTTTGAACACAACGTGTTGGCCTCGCGGTTGAATTCCTGCGCCAAAAATTCAAGCTTCCGTCCCACTGGGCTGCCCCCGGCGATCAATTCCCGCGCCGCGACCACATGAGCGGCCAAACGGTCCAACTCTTCGCGCACATCCGCTTTGGTGGCCAGAATGGCCGCTTCCTGATGCAGGCGTTGGGGGTCCATGTCCGCGCCACTTTCCAACATGGCATTGACTTGAGCGGAGAGCTTTTCAAAGAGTGCATTGGGCTGGTGGGACGGGTCTGCCTCGGCCCGAAGGCGCAAGGCCTCAATGGTGTTTAATTGCACTTCAAAGACGGCCTCCAGCGCCCGCCCTTCTTTTCCACGGTGCTCTTGCAGGGCAGCCAATGCCGCTTCGAGACCTTTGAGCCAGGTTTTGTTGCGCTCTTGCGCCTTTTCATCGCTGCCCTCCTCCTCCGAAGGCTCCAGAATGCCGCGCAACGAGAGAATTTCGGCCGCAGAACTGGGGCGCGTGTCGGCGCGGGCATCAATTTTGGCCAAGGCATCCAGCACGGTGGAAAGGTGGTCTTCGTTCAACTGCAATTTAGGGCAGCCGGCGGGCCGCTCAATGGTGAGCGCCACCTGAACATTGCCCCGCCCTAGCGTTTTTCGGCACAAATCCCGCGCCAGAGGCTCCAGCCCATCGCTGCCGGTGGGCAGCCGCAATCGCACGTCCAAACCTTTGCCGTTGACTGACCGCAACTCCCACGCAAACGACCCGTCTTCGCTTTGATGGCGCGCGAAGCCGGTCATGCTTCTAAGGCTCAATTTCCAGCCGTCCCGTTTTCGACGGCGGCAGCGGCGGCCTCGGCCTCTTTTTTGCGCTGGGCCTCAATGGCCCGCCATTTTTTCACATTGGCATTATGCTCGGCCAGCGTCTTGGAAAACACATGCCCGCCCGTGCCGTCCGCCACAAAATACAACTCATCCGACTCAATGGGGTTGGCCACCGCGCGCAGGGCATCAATGCCCGGATTGGCGATGGGGCCGGGGGGCAAACCGTTGATCACATAGGTGTTGTAAGGCGTGGGCTTGCGCAATTCGGAGCGCCGCAACCCGCCGCGATCCTTCGGCTTCCCCTGCCCGCCCCAGATGCCATAAATGACGGTGGGGTCCGTTTGCAGGCGCATGCCCTTGCGTAGCCGGTTGACAAAGACAGCCGCAACGCGGGGGCGTTCGGAAGCGACGGCCGTCTCTTTCTCCACGATGGAAGCCAGAGTCACCATCTCTTCCATGCTTTTGAGCGGTAGGTTGGGCTGCCGTTCATTCCAGACGGTGCGCATGGTTTTGTGCATGCTGTCGCGCATGAGCTGCACCAGCTGGTCCCGCGTCATGCCTTTTTGAAAAGCATAGGTTTGGGGCAGCATCGTCCCCTCTGGCGGAATGGGCGGCACATCGCCTTTGAGCGTTTCGTCAGCCGCGATGCGCTCCATCATGCGAAACGAGGTCCAACCCTCGGGAAAAGTGAGCGAATATTGGATGGCCCGGCCTTCGGTCAATTGCATCATCACTTGGCGCATGCTCATGCCCGGCTCAAAGGCAAATTCCCCCGCCTTCAAATCGGAGGCTTTCCCGGCGGCACGAACCCCCCGCGAAAACACGCGCAAAACGTTCTGGCGCGCAATAATGTTCTTTTCCTCCAGCCCGGGGATGATGGACGTGAAAGTCGCGCCCTTCGGCACCACAAAGGTGGTCTCTTCCTCCAGCGGCCCCCGCGCTTCAAACTCTGTTTGCGTGTACCAAACAGAACCCGCGTAAAGCAGCGCCCCAAAAAACACGAGCATCAACAGCAAGTTGAGCACACGCACTGTCATGCTGCGCGCCCCCCGGGAGCGGCGATAGGGCGGCGGGCTGTCGGCAATATCTGCATCATTGGCGGATGACAGGACGATATTCTCATTCGACCCATCGTCCTGATAGGCTGGTTCCATGGAAGGCGGCGGGGTTTGGGTTTGATAGCGCGGTGTGCGGGGCGGCACATTTTCCAGCGGTCGGTCCGGCGGCAAGGCGTATTCATGCCCCCCTGCGGGTTGCCGTCCAAAAGGTGTCTTGTTTTTGTCGTCGCTCAACGCTGCGTCTCCAAAACCGGCACAAAAGAGCCCGATCTAGCCGGTTGTGTTGCGCCCCATCCCATGGAGCCGTTCCAAACCAGCATTTTGTGGCGAAACAACGGGATTCGTTTGTCCCATCCCATGCAAAATGTGTAACCCCTGCACACAGGCGGTTCAACGAAATTGGCTCAATCGGCCTTCGTAAAGACAAGCGCCGCGTTGGTGCCGCCAAAGCCGAAGGAGTTGGACAGCACGGTGGTGATCTCTTTTTCTTTGGCCTTATGGGGCACCAGATCAATCTGCGTTTGCGCATCCAGCGTATCGAGATTGAGCGTGGGCGGCATGATGCCGTCGCGCATGGCTTGCAGGCAGAAAATGGCCTCCGCCGACCCCGCTGCGCCCAGCAAATGCCCAATGGCCGACTTGGTGGAGGACATGGCAAGGTTGGCGGCATGGTCTCCCACCAACCGCTCCACCGCGCCAAGCTCCATCGTATCCGCCATGGTGGATGTGCCGTGGGCGTTGATATAATCGATTTCGCTGGCGTCCATGCCTGCCCGCTTCAACGCGGCCTTCATGGCGCGGAAAGCGCCTTCATGATTTTCCGCCGGGGCCGTGATGTGGAAGGCGTCACCCGATAGACCGTAGCCCATCAATTCGCCGTAAATCTTCGCGCCGCGCGCTTTGGCGTGTTCGTATTCCTCCAAAACCACAATGCCGGCACCCTCGCCCATCACGAACCCGTCCCGGTCCGCATCCCAGGGTCGAGAGGCTTTTTCCGGCGTGTCGTTGAAATTGGTGGACAGCGCTTTGCACGCTGCAAATCCAGCCAGCGACAGGCGGCAAACGGGGCTTTCTGCGCCACCGGCCACCATCACATCCGCATCGCCAAGCGCAATCAACCGACCCGCATCGCCAATGGCATGGGCACCCGTGGAACAGGCCGTCACCACAGAATGGTTGGGGCCCTTGAGACCGTGCTGAATGGAAACATAACCGGAGGCCAGATTGATGAGGCGGCCGGGTATAAAAAACGGTGACACCCGCCGGGGTCCACGATCAGCCAGCAGAAGCGACGTCTGCTCAATGCCCTGCAAGCCCCCGATGCCGGAGCCAATCAACGTGCCGGTGGCCTCTTGATCCTCCGCGTTGGTGGGGTGCCAGTCCGCATCGTTCAGCGCCTGTGTGGCGGCCGAAATGGCATAGACAATGAACGGGTCAACCTTGCGTTGCTCCTTCACTTCCATCCAGTCATCCGGGTTGAAGTGGCCGTCCGCTGTATCCCCCCGTGGGATTTGGCAGGCGATCTTGGCGGGCAGGTCTTCAACCTCAAAATTCTCCACCCGTTTGGTGGCGTTTTGCCCGGCCTTAATGTTGGCCCATGTGGTTTCCGCATCCCCACCCAAAGGGGACACCATGCCAATGCCCGTGACAACAACCCGTCTCATGGAACACCTCAACTGCAATAAATTTGGAGCGCCCCGGGGCGCAGACACAAAAACGGGCACCGACCAGCGATGCCCGTTTGAAAAGCGTTCGGGTGCAAAACCCACATGCCCTTGGGACCGTTAGGCCTTGGCCTTGTCCAGATAATTCACCGCATCTTTAACGGTCTGAATATCATTGGCCGCGTCGTCGGGAATTTCCACGCCGAATTCTTCTTCAAAGGCCATGACCAGTTCCACGGTATCGAGCGAGTCGGCGCCCAGATCGTCGATGAACGATGCTTCCATGGTCACTTTTTCAGGCTCAACGCCCAGATGCTCTACGACCTTGGCGCGGACGCGTTCTTCGGTATCGCTCATATTGGTTCTCCGATCTGACCAACGATAATTTCGCCATTAACTAGTCAGGAGACAGGGTAAATTCAAGCGCAATAATGGGCCCAAAGCGGAGTTGGGCACAGGTGAAAGGCCAAAACGGCCCAAAATGGGCAAATTTAGATCATCGCCATGCCGCCATTCACGTGCAGCGTCTGCCCGGTCATATAGGAAGCCTCATCGCTGGCGAGATAAACCACAGCGCTTGCCACCTCCTCGCCCGTGCCCAGCCGTTTGGCGGGCACGGTGGCAAGAATCGTTTCTTTTTGTTTGTCGTTGAGCGCATCTGTCATGGGCGTTTCGATGAAGCCGGGTGCAATGCAATTCACCGTCACGTTCCGGCTGGCAATCTCCATGGCCAAAGACTTGGACATGCCAATCATGCCTGCCTTGGAGGCGCAGTAATTGCCCTGCCCGGGATTGCCCGTCACACCCACCACCGAGGTAATATTAATGACCCGCCCCGCCTTGCGCCGCATCATGGGATAAACCGCCGCGCGGGTAAGCTGAAAGGCGGCTTTCAGGTTGATGTCCAGCACCGCGTCCCAGTCTTCATCGCTCATGCGAACAAACAGGCCATCCTTGGTAATGCCGGCATTGTTCACCAAAATGTCGATGCCCCCCATATCCGCCTCGGCCTTTTCAGCCAACGCCTTCACGGCATCGCCATCCCCCAGATTGGCGGGGAAGATGTGCGCGCGGTCGCCTAGCTCAGCCGCGACCTCTTTCAGCTTTTCTTCCCGGGTCCCATGAAGACCAACTGTTGCCCCTTGGGCGTGCAGGGCCTTGGCGATAGCCACACCGATGCCGCCGGATGCACCGGTGATGAGAGCGGATTTGCCGGTGAGATCGAACATGGCGGGTCTCCAGAAAAAGGTTCAAAAACAAAAATTTGGCAGGAACGGGCGATTCTAAAAATCAGGTCAGTTTTTGCGACAACGCTTCGATGGCGGGGCCGATATCATCCGGCCCGTTAATGGCCGTGCCTTGCAGGCCCCGTTCAATGCGGCGCGCCAGCCCGGTGAGCACTTTGCCGGAGCCGATTTCCCATATGCGACCCACACCCTCCTCGTGCATATAGGCCACGCTTTCCGCCCAGCGCACACGACCCGTCACCTGCTCCACCAGCCGTTTGGCGATGTCGTCCGGGTGGGAAATGGCCTCGGCCAAAACATTGGAAACCAGCGGCACAATGGTTGGCTTGATGTCCACATCCGCAAGAGCCTGCGCCATGCGCTCGGCGGCAGGTTGCATGAGGGTGGAATGGAAGGGGGCGCTCACCGGCAAGGGCAGCGCGCGCTTGGCACCCGCTTCCTTGCAAGCATCCATGGCCTTATCCACCGCGCCCTTGTGGCCGGAAATAACCAGCTGGCCGCCGCCATTATCATTGGCGATCTGGCAGTTTTCGGTATCGGTCGAAGCGTCGGCACAGGCCTTTTCCACATCCTCCATCGCCAACCCAATAATCGCTGCCATGGCACCCTGCCCCACGGGCACGGCGGCCTGCATGGCCTCACCCCGAATGCGCAAAAGACGTGCCGTGTCTGCCACCGAAAGGGCCTTGGCGGCCGCCAGCGCGGAATATTCACCAAGACTGTGACCGGCCACAAATGTCGCCTGCGTCACCTGAAAACCCTCCGCCTCCAGTGCCCGAACGGCAGCAAGGCTCACGGCCATCAGCGCGGGCTGCGCATTGGCCGTGAGGGTCAGTTCGTCTTCCGGCCCCTCCCAGATAAGCGTAGAGAGCTTTTCCCCCAGCGCCTCGTCCACTTCATCAAACACGGCTTTCGCTTCGGGGTAAGCGTCGGCCAATGCCTTGCCCATGCCGACGGATTGGGAGCCCTGCCCGGGAAATGTGAGTGCAAGCATGTCTTATCCTTTGCGCAAATCGTGGCCGCTGATCAACCGGGACTCAACGGCGCTGCGTGGGGACTTGTTGCAATCCATGGCCGGGAAAATCAAGCAAACAGGCTATTTTGCAGCCTTTCGGAGGCTTTGCACGGTGGCGGTGGGGGTCAGGCCATTGGGGTCGATGACAATGTCCAGCACCGCGCCCTGGGTGCTATCCATCGCCCGTGCGAAAGCATCGGCAAAATCCTCGGTCTTCTCCACGCGCAGACCCATCATTCCATAGGCTTCCGCCAGCTTTGCAAAATCGGGGTTCACAATCTGCGTGCCGCTCACGCGCGCGGGATAGTCCCGCTCCTGATGCATGCGGATTGTGCCGTATTGGCCATTATTCAGCACCAGCACGATGGGCCCCTGCCCCCGTTCCATACAGCAGGCCAGTTCCTGCCCGTTCATCTGAAAATCTCCGTCCCCGGCAAAGCACAGCGCCATGCGGTGCGGCTCCACAATCTTGGCCATAACAGCGGCGGGAACCCCTGCGCCCATGGCCCCGGCCTGAGGGCCGAGCAGGCGCATATTTTCGCCAAACGGCAAATGGCGACTGGGCCAAATGGCGAAGTTTCCCGCCCCATTGGTGACGATAACATTATCGGGCAGGACTTCACGCAAATGGGCCATGATAGCGGCCATATCCACGCCATGGCCGCCCTGTGCCGGAGCTTCGATGGATTGCTTCCAAGCTGCATGAGCTTCAATGGTTCGCTGCGACCAAACCGGCTCTGCATCCCCCTCAAGCGCCAGCAATCCGTTCATCGCGGCATTGGGGCAGGACATGACGGCCAGATCGGGCGTGAAAATCTTGCCCAACTCGTCTTCACTGGCGTGAACATGAATGAGTTTTTGGCAGAATGTGGCGGGGTCAAATAGGGTGTAAGCGTCGGAGAGCATTTCACCGAAACGCACCCCCACCGCTAAAATCAAATCGCTTCCGCCAAGAAGGGTGCGAATGCGTGGCGGCATCCCAACACCGGCATCCCCCGCGTAGCTGGGATGGTGATTGTCCAGCAGGTCTTGATTGCGAAAACCCACCACCACTGGCAGCTTATGGACTTCTGCAAAGCGTTTCAGCGCCGCTTTCCCGTTGTCATTCCAGCCCCCGCCGCCTGCCACGAGCACCGGCGCTTTGGCTTCGGTCAGCATGGCACCGACAGCATCAATATCCGCTTTTGTGATGTGGGGTTTGACGGGCGTGGCAGCGGGCCGGGCCACCGCGTCCGTCTTGGCAATCAGCATGTCCTCCGGCAGCGCCACCACCACCGGCCCCGGCCTGCCGCTCACGGCCGTCTTGAAGGCCCGCGATACCAGTTCCGGCACCCGGTCCGCATGGTCGATCTCCACGACCCATTTGGCCATCGTCCCGAAGACGGCCTTGTAGTCTATCTCCTGAAACGCCTCTCGCCCCCGCATGTGGGAGGCAATCTGGCCCACAAATACCACCATGGGCGATGAGTCCTGCATGGCCGTATGAATGCCGATGGACGCATTGGTAATGCCCGGCCCTCGTGTCACGAATAGTACCCCAGGCTTGCCCGTCAGCTTGCCATAGGCTTCTGCCATGAAAGCTCCGCCGCCTTCGTTTCGGGCATTGATGAAGGTGAAACTGTCGGACACATCATGCAGCGCATCCAGCACGGCAAGATAAGACTCCCCCGGAACGCCAAACCCGTATTCCACCCCATTGGCCATGAGCGCTTCCACAAGAGCGACGGCGGCGGTGCGTTTTGGCATGGGAATCTCACTTCTCTCAAATGGCCGGCTCAACAAAACAAAAGCCCGGCTGCTTGCGCAACCGGGCTTTATGATAACGGGATAAAAAGAGCGCTTAGTGCACTTCAATCAACAAATTGAAATGCACAAGCGGCGAAGAGCCGCTCGGCAATCTTTTGCCGCACTCGCGTAGCGAAGGCCGATAGGCCGTCAGCGTGAGCGCAAACAGAAGCTAGAGCGGTTCCATCGCAGATGGAAATGCTCTAGCGCACTTTTACCGTTTCAAACTTGCCGTCTTTGACGACCAGCTCTTTGTAGGATCCGGCGGCTTCACCGACCTCAGTGAAGGTCACGTTGGAGGCGCCCTCATAGTCCACCTGACCGCCAGACTTGAGGATTTCCAGCGCCTTGTTCAGCTCACCGGGCAGAATTTTTTCACCGGGGGCGTTGGCCACGTCCATGATCTTGCCTTGAATGGCGGCGCGGTCCGTGGAACCGGCGGCCTGCATGGCGAGGATCATCAGCGCAGCAGCGTCGTAGGACTCAGGCGTGAACGGGCCGACTTTGGCCATGCCACCAGCCTTGGCCACTTCCGCAAACTTGGCAGCGCCTTCGGATTCGGAACCCGGCAGCGTGCCAATCGTGCCTTCCAGATCCTTGCCAATCGCTTCAATCAGCGAGTCGCCGATCATGCCGTCTGCCAGGATGAACTTGTCAAAAGCGCCCGTATCCAGCGAGGTCTGGATGATGCCCTTACCGCCCTGGTCCACATAACCGAAGACCACGAGGTGCTCGGCACCGGCGGCAGCCAGCGCACCCACTTCTGCGGAATAGTCAGCCTTGCCGTCTTCGTGGGCGGCGGAAATGGCCACTTCACCACCGGCAGCGGCAAAGGCTTCTTTGAAGGAAGCTTCCAAGCCCTTGCCGTAGTCATTGTTGGTAAAGGTCACGGCGACTTTCGTGATGCCCTTGTCTTTCAGCACATCGGCCAGCACCTGGCCCTGACGGGCATCGGAGGGTGCCGTGCGGAAGAAAAAGCCCTTGTCGTCAATGGTGGTCAAAGCGGGCGACGTGGCGGAGGGGGACACCATCACCACACCGTTTGGAATGCCCACATTGTTGGCGATGGCCGTGGTCACGCCGGAGCAGTCTGCGCCCATAATGCCCACCACATTGTCAGAGGTGATGAGACGCTCGGCGGCAGCCGTAGCAGCAGCGGAATCGGTGCAGGTGCTATCACCGCGCACGGAAACCACAGTCTTGCCATCCAGCACCTTGCCAGCAGTTTCGCTCATGGCGAGTTCGGCGGCAGCGGCCATGTCTGGGGTGAGCGATTCAATGGGGCCGGTAAAGCCCAAAATCACGCCCATTTTTACTTCGTGGCCGTCGGCGAAGGCCGCGCCGGTGAGGCCAGCCAAAATGGTGGATGCAAGAAGCAGTTTTTTCATCGTTTTCTCCCTGATGAGATAGGAGCGGTAAGGCCCGCCCATTTATGTCGCCCAAACGGCCCGGAGACGGGCCAGATATGCTGGGCGGCAATGTTTATCAGTTTTGCGGCGCAATCAAGGGTTTTAGCTGCGCGTGCGCTCCGGCAGCAGCCCCCCGGGGCTGAACCGCATGACGAGCAACATGACGATGCCCATGGTGAACAGGCGCATGTGCTGGGCTGAGTCCAGCAAGTGTTTGCGCAGATCGCTATCCGCCGCCATGAACGATGTCACCTGCTCCATGAGCCAGTTGCCCACGGGCTCCGCCACAATCCATACAAACCAGATGATAAAAGCCCCCAAAACCGCGCCCAGATTGTTGCCGGACCCGCCTACGATCACCATAACCCAAATGAGGAATGTGAAACGCAACGGCTGGTAGGTGGCGGGTGTGAACTGCCCGTCCAGCGTGGTCAGCATGGCCCCGGCAATGCCCACCACGGCGGACCCGAGGATGAAGATTTGCAGGTGGCGGCGCGTCACATCTTTGCCCATGGCAGCGGCGGAAACTTCGTTGTCACGGATAGCCCGCACCATGCGCCCCCAGGGCGAGGCCAAGGCGAGCACGCAGAGCAGTAGGATGATCAGCAGCACGCTTAAAAACAGGCCGGAGTAACACAGTTTTACAAACAGGCTTGCGCCTTCCACCGTGGCGGCCCGCAGCACATCGGCGCGATCATCTCCCGCCAGTCCGGCCAGGCGGTCAGCGTAGAACCATTCCACCCACTCAATGAAATTGGCGCTTTCCTGCAATTCCAATTCATAGGGCACGGGCCGCGGCAAGCCGGTGACGTTTTTCACGCCCCGCGTCAACCAGTCTTCGTTCTTGAGCACGGCAATGATGATTTCAGAAATGCCCAGCGTGGCGATGGCCAGATAATCGGACCGCAAGCCCAGCGCCACTTTGCCGATCAACCATGCAATGGCGGCCGCAAACACACCGCCCACCAGCCATGAGATGAGGATGGGCATGCCCAGCCCGCCAAGAAATCCGGATTTGGCCGGGTTGTCGGCCTCAATGGCGCCAACGGCGGGATCGTAATATTGGCGGATAACAAAATAGCCGCCAAAGATGATGGCCAGCATCAGCACGGTCTTGAAAAACCCGCCGCGCAGCTTGCGTGCCACAAATATGGCCACGGCCACCACCAGTGCCGTGAGCAAAATTGATATGATAAGATTGCCACCCCCGGCGGCCCAGGCCGTTTGCACCGGGTCAACGGAAACCAGCATAGCCGCGACACCGCCCATGGCCGCAAAGCCCATGATTCCCACATTGAACAGGCCCGCATAGCCCCACTGGATATTCACCCCCAGCGCCATGACGGCGGAGATAAGGCACAGGTTGAAAATGGCAAGCGAGACGTTCCACGACAGCATCCCGCCCACCACATAAAAACCAAGAGCCATGAGCCCGAAGCCCACCAAGGCACGGACCCCGTTATTGGAAGCAAGAGCGCTCATATGACCTTACCCCGCAGCAGCCCGGTGGGCCGCACCAGCAACACCACCACCAGAATGATGAACGACACGGCAAATTTATAGTCGGTGGAAAGCAGTTGCATCAGCCCATCCGGCGCGTATTCCGCTGGTACCACATAGGTGAGCAGTTTTTTGTAGGCATAGGTCACGGTGACCTCTGAAAAGGCAATGACAAAACCACCCAGAATGGCCCCCACCGGATGCCCCACCCCGCCCACAATGGCAGCCGCAAACATGGGCAACAGCAGTTGGAAATAGGTGAAGGGCTTAAAGCTCTTGTCCAGGCCGTAAAGCGTGCCCGCAATACAGGCGAGACCGGCAGCGATAATCCAGGTGACGGCCACCACCCGCTTGGGGTCGATGCCGGAAAGCAGCGCCAAATCCTCATTGTCAGAAAACGCCCGCATGGATTTGCCGGTGCGGGTGCGGTTCAAAAACCAAAACAACGCTGCCACCAACACAATCGCCACCACCAGTGTGAGCGCCTGCGAGGTTTTCACCGCAATGCCCTCGTTCAGCCCCGTCATTTCCTTGAACTCGCGGGCGCGGATGATGAACCGATCCCCGTCAAAAAACCGCTGATCGTCGGGGCCGATGATGAAGCGCACCACCCCGTTCATCACAAACATCACCCCCACGGACGCCATCACCATGCGGATTGGTGGGGCCTTCACTTCGCGGTAGTGCCTATAGACCAACCGATCCGTCAGCAGCACCGCCACAGCGGTGAGCGCCACCCCGATGGGCAGGGCCAGCAGCGCCGTAGGCAGCGGCCCCAACGTTAGCCCCATGGACTGGAACCACCAGGTGAAAAGCACGACAAACATGGTGCCAAACGCGATCGTGTCCCCATGGGCAAAATTGGCAAACCGCAAAATGGAATACAGAAGCGTGATGCCCAAGGCCCCCAACGCCAGCTGCGCCCCATAGGCAAGGCCGGGCACGAGAACAAAGTTAGAAAAAAGCGCGAGAGCGTTCAGAAAGTCGATCATGCGCCCTCCACCGCTTCACAGGTGCCTTTATAGGTGATGGCCAGCTGCGCTTCATTCATGTGAAGCGTAAAATGGGACAGGCCACCGGCAATGGGTGTGGTAATCATGCGCGTGGTGCCGCCGGTTTGGCCCGCAATGGACAAAACGGAGGAACTCTCCACCGGCAATCGTGTGGCCTTTGACGTGCCGTTCACATCATCCACGATGGCCACATCGCCATCGAATACGAAGGACAATTCGTAGGACGTATCCTGGCAAGCATCGAGGCCCACGCATTCCTTGGTGTAGGTGCAAACATAGCCATCGCCCGATGCCCAGGAAGGCGTGGCAAAAACGGTGAGGGCGAATGCAGCTGCGGCAAGACGAACCATGAATTATCCTCCCAAAAAACTTTTGCGCACTTCAGGGTCCGCCAAAAGGGCTTCGCCCGTATCCGTGTAGCGGTTTTCCCCCGTCACCAGCACATAGCCACGGTCGGCAATTTCCAGCGCTTGGCGAGCGTTTTGTTCCACCATCAAGACGGCCACACCCGTTTCCTTGATTTCCAAAATGCGATCAAACAATTCATCCATCACAATAGGCGATACCCCTGCCGTGGGCTCGTCCAACATCAAAACGGAAGGTTGGGTCATCAGCGCGCGCCCCACGGCCACTTGCTGGCGCTGGCCACCGGACAATTCCCCCGCCATCTGACGGCGCTTTTTGCGCAAGATGGGGAACAGATCATAGATTTCGTTCATGGTGGCGCGAAAATCATCCATGCGCAGGAATGCGCCCATCTCCAGATTTTCCTCGACACTCATGCCGGTAAACACGTTGGAAGTTTGCGGCACAAAGGCCATGCCCGCTGCAATGCGATCCTGGGGCGACAATTTGGTGATGTCTTTATCATCCAGCACCACAGCCCCTTCCCGCAGGGTAAGCATGCCCAGAAGGGCCTTCATGGCCGTGGATTTGCCCGCCCCGTTGGGGCCAACGATCACGGCAATTTCGCCCCGCTTCACGGCCACCGCGCAGCCCTTAAGAATGTCAGCCCCGCCGTAGCCGCCGGTGAGGTTTTCGCCGTTGAGAACAAAATCACTCATGCGCTCACCGTGCCGGGCTTGGTTTTCTTGTTCTTCAAACCCCGCCCCAGATAGGCCTCAATCACCGCCTCGTCGGAGCGCACCTCCTCGGCGGTTCCCCATGCCAAAACGGTGCCTTCCGCCATCACGATAACCGGGTCACACAGGCGAGTGATAAACTCGATATCGTGCTCGATCATGCAAAACGTGTAGCCCCGTTCGCGGTTGAGCCTTTGGATGGCATCGCCAATCTCGCCCAGCAGCGTGCGGTTCACCCCCGCCCCCACTTCATCCAGCAGCACGACTTTGGGGTCCACCATCATGGTGCGGCCCAGTTCCAGCAATTTTTTTTGCCCACCGGAAAGATTGCCCGCTTTCTCGTCGGTCAAATGCCCAAGATTGAGAAAGGCAATCACGTCCTCCGCCTTGGCGCGAATTTCCTCTTCTTGCCGCTTCACCGCCCCGCGCCGCAGCCATGTATTGGCCAGCCGTTCGCCCAATTGGTTGGGCGGGACCATCATGAGGTTTTCGATGACGGACAGGGTGGAAAATTCGTGGGCGATCTGAAACGTGCGCAACAGGCCCTTGCCGAACAATTCATGGGGCGGCAGGCCCGTCACGTCCTCGCCGTCCAGCCTCACAATGCCGCTGGTGGGGGGAAAAAGGCCCGCAATAATGTTGAACAGCGTGGTCTTGCCCGCCCCGTTGGGGCCGATTAAGCCGGTGATGGATCCTTGCTGGATGGCCAGCGAACAGTGGTTGACGGCTTTTACGCCGCCAAACTGTTTGGAAATGGCTTCAACTTCGATCATCAGCGCCAATAGCCCCGGCATGAGCCCAAACGGGCGGGGAAAGCCATTTTGCCTCAATCCGCTAGCCCCGCCATAAGCGTGGTGGCCTAAAGCAAGCGGCGGAACAGTTCAACTGTCCCGCCGCCGCACGGTGATGGAATTTTCTGAGTTTTTTTAGCGCGCGGGCAGAGGCACTACGGGCTTTGCCATGGCCGTGGTCTCAACCGCTACGGGGGCTTTATAGCTGGGTGCCACAGGCTTGGGTGCGGACTTGGACGTTTGAGACACCGCAACCTTTGCCCCGCTGGACAGGCCGCCGCCCGTGCCTCCAGCCACAATGGGCGGCAGGGGCAACGCTGTCGTCGTGGCGCTTTGCGGGGCCAGAGCGGCGCCACTGGATTTGGCGAGCGTCCCCTGCGCCACATCATCTGGGGTTGGCACAGGCGGGCTGTAGACTGCTGCGGTGCTGGCGACAGGCTTGGGCGCAGACGCTTTCATCACCCGCTTTTTCGCCACTTGGCGCTTGGCAACCCGCTTGGCGCGACGGACCTTCGGCTGGGCTTGCTGGACGGGTTCAGCCGCCACCCGCTGGTCAGAAACATAGCCATTGCCGGTGGAAGACGAACCCACGCCCAAAGCAGCGCCGCCCTCACCAGCACTCCAGGTCGTACTGGCCGTGGCGCGCACGGTTTCCGGGTCCGCATTGATGCGCAAATTTTGCATCAGGTCCACCAGTCGCTCACTGGAAACATTGGCCCGACACACCCGCAAACGCACAGAGAGCTGCGGCTTGCCGCTATCCTTACGCCACAAGGCATATTTGTCCTGCTTTGTGCCTTCCAAATGCTGCCAGCCATAAATGCAGCGCACATTGCCGGAAGCACGACCCAAGGCGTAGCCGTAGGGGCCATAGGCATTGGTGTGCAGGGTGTTGGACCAGCGCATGGCCATGCCGGGCAGCACTTTACGCATTTCAGCGGCGATGACCGAGCGGCTGGGCTTGGCGATGGAAATCTTGGCCGCATCCTTGCGCCCGCTTTGCTGCGGGACACGCATGGCGAGGGTCAAATTATTGGTGCCCCGCGTCTCAAGATCACCCTGAAACACCATCTTCTGCCGGATGCCGTTAGCATAGCGCGATTGCACCACTTCCACGACCTTTCCCGCCTCAAAGGGCAGTTCCGCCATGGCTTCTTGCACGGGCCGCTGCTCCGCCAGCGTATGGTGGAAAGCGGCCTGTTTGGGTTTGATGAAAATGGACCCGGTGCTGATCTGATCAAACACGCCCGCCGGGCTGCACCCGGCCAGCGCCGCCGCGCTTGTGCTCAACAGGAGAACGCGCATCGTGTTGGTTTTTGTCATGCTGTTCATCCTCAATTCGTGCGCACCATCACGCGGTTCTGTTCCAGTTTCACCGCACCGATGCCCCGGCGGCTCTCACGGCTGGAAAGCTGGTTGTCCAATTGGCGGAAAATCGCGAGCGCCTGATTATGCTGACGGGAGTGGAAATGCGCCCACGCCCGCATGAAGGTCAGATCCCGGCTTTCACCAGTCAGGCGCTTGCGCTGATCCAAAGCGTAGATGGATGCGCCATAGTCCTTGTTATCAAAGGCCGCACGCGCCCGCTGGGTGAGCAGTTCGATGTCGATCACCCGGCGTTGTTTGGCCGTCAGCGGATTGGCATTGGCGATGGCCAGAGCTCGGTTGGTCTTGCCCGAACGCAAGGCCGAAAGCGCCTGCCCGTAAGCCGACGGCACGCGGGATTTGCCACTGCCCTTTGCCTTTGAAAGCGCCACCGCTGCGGCAAACGCCCGTTCCGCCTCGGCCGGACGTTTGACGCCCAGCAGGCACCAGCCCCGCATTTGCTGATCCCCCGCATTGAGCGGCCCAAAGGAGCGCAATTGGCGCGAAGATTGCAGGCACTGACGATAGCGCTTGCCTTTTTGCAAGCGGGCAATCTTGCCTCGCAGATGGCCGGCACGATCCTGTTTCGTGGAGCGGCGCTTCACCGCCACGCGGTTATGTTTGCGCGCCACCTCAAATTTCACGCCCGCAACACGGGGATACAGGCTCGCATAATTGGCCTGCATAATATTCCAGCCGTTGCGGTCCTTTTGGCGGGCAGCGGTGAGGGTCAGGCCGAAGGCCGCCGTTTCCGTCTGCTCCCACTCCATGGCCTTGTGGAACCAAGCCCGGGCGGCAGCATCCTGCTTGATGTTATAAGCGTACCAACCGAGGGCCTCGGCCCCCTCCCCACTTTTTAATTGCCCCGTCTTCGCCGCATAGGCGGACAGGAAAGGCGCGGCCATGGGTGCTGGTTTGGCTTTGAGCAATTCCCGCGCGTGGATGGAGATGAACAGCGCACCGATCTCGTCAGCCTCGTGCAGCCACTTGCCCGCAAGCCCGGCCGCCCGGTCCCATCGACCAAGCCGCATGGCAGTCATGATGGCACCCTCTACGGCCTTTGGCGTGGCTTTCACCTCGATGGCACGGTTGAACCATTCATCCGCTTGCGCCCACTGGCTGCGGCCGAAATGGGCCCATGCCAGCAGAATGCTGTCCGTCGCATCCCGGCCCATGCGGGCGCGCACGGTAAACCCATCGATATAGGGCTTCAAAAGATCCGGCGCGGCTTCACCGTTCTGGGCCATGCGGGCCAGCGCGCCGCGCACGATGCCGTCTGTCGCTTTACTTGCCAACGTTTCATTGGCCCGCAATTCGGGGGAAGCCTCCAGCAGAGCAAGCGCCCGTTCGGTGGACAGCAACACCGCCGCTTTCTGCACCGTCGCCTTGCGTTCATCATCCTTGGTGGACGCGCGAAGGGCGGCGAGATACGCCTCAAAGGCTTCTTCATGGCGTTCGCTGCGGGCATAGGCTTCCGCCAGGAACCAGATGACCTCCAGATCATCGCCCAAAAGCAAGGACGGGTTGGCATTAGCCTGATCGATGGCATCTTGCCACTTTTTGTCGACTATGGCGCTCTTGATGCCCAGCCGCGCCTCTTTCTCTTCGATCTTGGAAAGTAGATCGCGGGATGGTTTGAACCCGCCAACTTCCCTTTCAAGTCGGCTAATCTCTGCGCGCAGACCATTGAGGTCACCCTTGCCATAAAGGTCCCAAAGCTGCTTTTCGTTATCGTCTTCGGGGGCAAATATGTTCTGCGGCTGTGTCCAGGTGGGATAGAGTTGTTTGAGCCGCGCGATCTCCGCTTTCACCCGGTGCTGCTCACCGCGCAAAGCGTAGTATCGCAGTGCCTCAATATCCGGTTGGGCGCCGTTGATGGATTTGCTGGACGCATGGGTCGGCATGGTGTTGAGCGCTGCCACCTCCGAAGGCACGGCCTGCGCCAGCGCCGTTGCAGCCACACCACCCATGAGAATCAACGCAAGAGAAGAAACGCGCAGGCTGTTGTTTTGACTCATGTTCTTACCCCCAAAGGCCGGCATTTTGTCGAGCTTCGTCCGCTTCATGCCCGCCCCTCCTCTTTTTCGTTTTGCACGCCCACAACCCGCAACAGGCGCGAAGAAACCAGACCACCCAGCAGCAGCCCAAGCACCATTAACATGCCGTAGATGAAGTGATTGTTGGAAAACCAACCCGCCACGATCAGGTGCAGATTGCGCAAGGAAAACGAGCGCACCTGCACATAGCTTTGGGACGTGATGGATGACGTGACGGTTTTATCCACGCCGTTGATTGTCACCGTCTCCCCCTGAATGCGGGACAGCACGGAGGGCTTTGCCAACAGGCCCATGCCCCCTTGCAGCGCGCTTTCAGAGCGGCCGGTCACCACGGTCCAAACACCATCACGGTGGTTGGGCGAAATGCTTTGGGACAACAAAAGGTCACTGTCGGGATTGGTAATGAGAGGTGTCTTCACCTTTTCATGTTCGCCCACGCCCAAGACGGAGGAGACAAGCCCGGTCACCTGGGCCGTGAAACCCAGACTGTCATTGTCCTTTTGCCGCGCCTTGCGCACCCCTTCCTGGGGCTGCCAGTCCGCCAGCATGTCACCCTGCGGGCGCTGGGCCGACGGTGTGGCCGTGGGGTGAACAACGGGCTGGGAGGGCGTGGCCGTCCGCACCCGATAGGGCTTTGCCTCTTTGGTCACGCTGGCCGTCGTCATGCCGTCAATCCCAGCACCTCCGGCAAATTGCGTGCCGACATCCGTGTTCATCCACGCGGTGCGAAAAGCGTTTTGGTCAATGCCCTTAATTCCGGCCGAAAGTTTGGGCGGCAAATGGCGATAGGACGAGATGACGATGGCGTTTTTCGTCTCCCGCGTCGGCTCGCCATAATGCAGCGTGAAATCAAGCGGCGTGCGCGCCTTGACCGCCAAACCGGTGGCGAAGGTGGCCGCGGTGGAAAGTTCACCAAAGCCCGGGTTCGGCACCGCAATCACCGTAGGTTGGGCCTTGCCACCGATCACATAGGGAAACGCGGCAGAAACCGTGCCCGACAAATCTGGCAAGCGCGCCAGATGGGCCAGACGGGGAAAGCGAATGGAGGATTTACCCGACAACACAAACCGTTTGGTATCGGCTATCTGCTGCTGGGCGCCGCACCCGGCATCGCCCGCCTTGGCCAATTGGGCCTCAAACTCCACCGTGTTCGCACCCGGCTGAAACGCCGACAGCGGCACGCGCAGCATCTTGTTATCGTAGACATGGCCCGACGGTTTGGACAGGGCAAAGCCCGTCACCGTAACGCCATTGACGCGGATGATGAATTTATTGTCCCGGTTCAATCCGGCCGCGTAACCCATGGCCAGATTGATTTCGGCCTGGTCGTAGTCCGCCGACAAATAGTCCGACGGCAGGTTCACTGAAAAACTCTTGCGATAAAGCCGCCCGTCAAATTCCTCGCTTTGCAAGCCCAAGGATGCAAAGGGCTGCCGATCACCCTCACTGACCTTGGTGGAACGCTGGTTCTCGATGATCGCCAGTCCCTGGGCACTGCCCCGGGCCGGGCGCTGGGGAAACAACTCCGCTAAACGCGCCTTGAATGGGGCCATATCCGCGCCTTCTTCAGCCGGATCCGTCAACAGGATGAGCGCCACGCGCTCATCCCCGTCACGGGAGAGGATTTGCAGCGCTTTGTTTTGTTGCACCACCTTGGCATAGGCCGGTGCCAGTTTGTGCAGATCGGACAGGGAGCCTGCAAACACATCAAGCCCCGGCCCCCGGCCCACACTGTCTGCCACCTCAACTTCGGGGTGGTCAAAATCCGAGTAAACCGCCGTGTGCTGGGCCAGCAGCATGGTGCGCCCCACCTGAGCCGTGGACCGTTCCGCCCCGGCCAGCAACCGCAGTTTCACCTGCCCCGCCTTATTGCGCGCGATGGCGGCAATGGAATCGAGCGAATTGAGCGCGCTATTGCCCTGTTCGAACACAAAACCGGAACGGGCCGCATCCAAATCGGTCCACAATTCGTGGGTGGCGTCGATGGAGCAATCCACCCGGTGGCGTTGGCGGGTGACGAGGCGCACGGCGTTATAGCCCGGCACCAGAATGTGACTTGGCACATCAAAGCTTACCACGTCCGCCCCGCCGGGGGACTGGATGGCCCGTTTGCCCACCATTACGCCGTTAATTTCCACCGCCAGATGGCTGGCTTCCGGCATAACGGATACGGCGTTTTGATAGGCCAAACGCAGCGTCACATCCCCGCGCAACTGCTCCTGCGCAATATAAACCGCCCAATCCTTAGACGCCGTCTCGCCCGCAAAACGCTGGCCCTGAACCGTGGCTGGCAGGTGATAAAGCACCCGGTCTTTACCCCGGGACCGCACGATAGACCCGGTGGTCAGCAATGCCTCGTTGCGCGCCCTCAAAGAGCGGCTGATTTCCGGGTTGCGATGAATGGCACGCAACATTTCAACCGCCGGTTCCAGTGGCTTTGCACCCTCAGCAAGTGTGACCGAGGGGTAGGCCGTTGAGGCCATCAATGTGGCAACAGCAGCGACAAGGCGGGCGTGTTTGGTCTTGTAAGTCACAATCAACAGTCCGTTTCGATGGGATAATTCGGAAAGCTTGGGGCGACAGCGCCCCTAAGCATCATTGGCCTTGGCAACCGCGGGATTTGACCCCGTAAACGCCGCACCCGTATGGCCGGAGGATGCGGTCACATCCGATGCCAGATCGGGGGAAAGTGTGGGGGCGTCCACATTCAGCCGCACGTTCTCGCTTGCAGAGGCGACGGATTCGCTCGCGGAGGCGGCGGGGATTTTGCCGCCGGGTTTGGGGAAGAAATCACCCACCGAACGGGCCGCATAAGCAAAGCCACGCACGGTGTGGTAGCCTGCCCAATAGATGAATTCCAAACTGCCAAACGAAACACTGCGGCCCGTGTGGCGGCTCTTGCGAATGGCTTCCAGCGCCGTGAAATCGGGATACATAATCGCCGCCACGGCCCGCTTGTCGATGGCCGAAAGAGCCGTATAGCGCAGGCCGTAAGCCGGGCCTTTTTCATCCGTGTTGGACCAGCACAGGGTTACGTCCAAACCATAACCCTTGGAGCCTTCACCCCCCGTGTGCAGCACCAAACGGCCCGTTTCCACACCTGAAGAGTTAAACGGCACCAGTCCGTTGAGCGGGCGCATGCGCATCCCGCCGATGGAGCAATCGTCCACCACCACCGGCCAGACTTGCCCTTTGGCGTGGAAATCCCCGCGCCGCTCGGTATTCAGCCGGTAGTGACGGCGCCTTTCCCGCTTTTCCGAGACCACACCCAGCGCCACACCAGAAATGGCCAGGTTGAACGCACTCCATAGGGTCACGATCAACAGCAATTCATTGGCCACGCCCTCATAAGCCAGCCGCCAGACAGCCCAGCCCGTTGTGCCGACCAGAAAGGCAAACATGGCAAAGTAAGGCCAGCCCATGGGCGACAGGTGGCTTTCGTCCAATGTCTCCCCCTTGGCCGTCACGTTGAACGACGGCGCGCGGGGGTTTACCACCACAGAAGCGATGGATTTCACCAAATAAAGCGACTGCACATATTCATAGAGTTCCGAAATCCACGGCCAGCGCACGGTGCCATAGACCTGGTTCTGCACCAGCACGTTGGAGATGAGGAAGAACATCGTATAGGCGATGAATTCCTGCAAAGACGCGTTGTAGATTTGCAGATCAAAGAACACGTAGAGCGCGGGTGCGATCATGAAGGTGAGGCGCGAGAGGGGAAACAGCCAAAACAGGGGCGTGGATGTATAAGCCACACGCTGGGACAGGCTTAACCCCTTGCGGAACATGGGCTTTTTCAGCATCAAAATCTGCAACATGCCCTGACACCAGCGCGAACGCTGCCCGATGAAGGAGCCAAAAGTCTCCGGCTGAAGACCAGCGATCATGGGACGGTCCACATAAAGGGAGTTCCAGCCCCGCGTGTGCAGCTCCAGCGCCGTCTCACAGTCCTCCGTGATGGATTGACCGGAGAAACCGTTGGTCAATTGCAAAGCCTGACGGCGCAGAACGGCCGCAGAGCCGCAAAAGAACGTGCCGTTCCATTTGTCCAACCCCTTCTGGATGACGGAATAGAACATCTCGTTTTCCGAAGGCATCCTGTGGAATGTCTCCAAATTCTTCTCCACCGGGTCCGGGTTGAGGAAGAAGTGGGGCGTTTGCACCAAAAACAGTTTCGGGTCCCGCTGGAAGTGGCCCACCGTGTGCTGGAGGAAATCCCGCGTGGGCGCGTGGTCGGCGTCAAACACCACGCACAGATCACCATTGGAGCGCTCCATGCCAGCGTTCAGATTACCCGCCTTGGCGTGCTCGTTGCGCGCGCGCGTGAGATATTGAACACCCAGCTCAGCGCAGAAAGTTTGAAAATCCTGCCGACGCTGCCGGGCCGCCCGTGCTTTAACCGGGTCGGAATCGTTGCATTTCTGGTCCGTCCCGCCGTCGTCCAACAGATAGACGTTCAGCTTATGGGTCGGATAATCGAGGTTTTTGGCCGCCGCCAGCGTGGCTCCCACCAATTCCAGGTCCTCATTGTAGGAAGGCACGAACACATCGACGCTAGGCCACGTGTTTTCAGGGCCGGTGAGCGGCGCATCCTTGCGCTCCACCGGGTCGGAAACGATGAAAAAGGAAATCACCAGCATGGAGACCGAATAAAGTTCGGCCACAAACAAAAGCAGGCCGAAAGAAAAATTAATCGGGTCCGAAATGGGGGGCAGCGTCGCCGTGGCCCGCCAATAGATGTAGCGAAACACGATGGCCGCCGCCACGGCCATGAAAATATGAAGCCAAACACCGTTCAGCCGCAGGGCACGGATGCCCAGCATGAGGCCCACACCGGCCAACCCAAAAGTGAATTGGGCATTCAGCCCAACCGGCTGGGCGGCGATGACCACCAACATGGATAGAAGGGCGGCCCAGACCCAGAAGATTGCATTCCTGCGCATAATATTCGTTCCCCTGCCCGCCTTGACGGCACTTCAAATGAGGCTGCGCTTTTCCGGACGCAGCGATACCCATGGGAACGTGGTAAGCAATTAAGATTAACCGGCTGGCAAAAAACACGGTTAAGAGAATGTGAAGAAGAACAAAGGCCCCGAAACCAGAAATTGGCTCCCACCTCCCACCGGAGGGGAGGTCGCAGAAGCGAAGCTGATGCGGGTGGGGGGAGATGGCAAATACAGCGCACGTCACCAGAGGTTGAATCTCCCCCCACCCGAACGCTGCTGCGCAGCCTTCCACCTCCCCTCCGGTGGGAGGTTGGGGAGTGCGGCGGTTGCGCTTAGAGTGAAAGCCTGATCGGATTCGCTCACAACAGGTATTGCCATGACCATCCCTGCACCCCAACCGTGGCAAGCTATGGCTTCGCAATTGGTGGATGTGGCCATGGGCCGGTCACCGGCAGACACTGTTGTGAGGGGCGGGCGCTGGGTGAATGTCTATTCTGGCGAAATAATCGAAAATACGGATCTCGCCATTCTCGGTGGGCGCTTTGCCTGGTGCGGGCCGGATGCTTCCCATTGCATTGGGCCAAATACGCAAATCATCGAAGCCGAGGGCCGCTATCTCGTGCCCGGCCTATGCGATGCCCACATGCATGTGGAATCCGGCATGGTGACCGTGCGGGAGTTTTGCCGCGCCGTCATTCCCCACGGCACCACCACCATGTTCATCGACCCCCACGAAATCGCCAACGTGCTGGGCCTGCCCGGGGTACGGCTGATGCATGATGAGGCACTGGCCATGCCGATCAACGTCTTCGTGCAAATGCCCAGCTGCGTGCCCTCCGCCCCCGGTCTGGAGAATGCGGGCGCATCCCTGGGGCCGCAAGACATTGCCGAGGCCCTGCAATGGGAAAACATCGTGGGCCTTGGGGAGGTCATGGACTTCCCCGGCGTTGCCGCCAATACGGACCGCATGGTGGGTGCCATTGCCGCCACGATGGAGGCGGGCAAGACCGTGGGCGGGCATTATGCTTCCCCCGTCCTTGACCGCCATTTCCATGCCTATGCCGCCGGTGGCCCCGCTGACGACCATGAGGGCACACGCAAGGAAGACGCGTTAGCGCGGGTTCGCCAAGGCATGCGCGCCATGTTGCGGCTGGGGTCAGCCTGGTATGATGTGAAAGAGCAGGTGCGGGTGCTCACCGAAGACGGCATCGACCCGCGCAATCTCATCCTGTGCACGGATGATTGCCACTCCGGCACACTGGTCAATGACGGCCACATGAACCGCGTGGTGCGCCACGCCATCGAATGCGGCGTGTCCCCGGTCACCGCCATACAAATGGCAACGCTCAACACCGCCCAACATTTTGGGATGGAGCGCGACATCGGTGCCATTGCCCCGGGCCGTCGCGCCGATTTCCTGCTGGTGGAAGATCTGGAAAAACTCGCCATCAAGACCATTTACGCCCGTGGTATTCCACTGGCTGGCGAAGGTATCGAAAAGGTCGAAATCGAGCCTTTCCATTACCCCGCCTCCGCCCGCAACACCATCAACATGAAGCGGGATTTGACGGCCCAAGACTTCCATATCCCCGCCCCTGAAGGCTCTCGCGACGCCAAAGTGCGCGTTATCGGCGTGGTGGAAAATCAAGCCCCCACAAAAGCGCTGGAAGCCACCCTGCCGGTGCGGGATGGTCTGATCACTGGAACAGACAGTATCTGCCAAATCGCCCTGGTGGAGCGCCACCGCGCCACCGGCGGCGTGGTCAACGCCTTTGTCTCCGGCTTTAACTATCGAGGCCATGTCGCCATGGCATCCACCGTGGCCCATGACAGCCACCACATGATTGTCGTGGGCACAGACCATGCCCAAATGGCGCTGGCCGCCAACACATTGCGGCAGGTTGGCGGGGGCGTGTGCTTTTTCAGCAATGGTGAAGAGAAAGCCCTCATCGAAATGCCCATCGCAGGCCTCATGTCGGAGGAACCCTGCGAAGTCGTCGCCGCCAAAGCGGACCAACTCACCGCCGCCATGCGAGCTGCCGGATGCACCATGAACAACGCCTATATGCAGCATTCCCTGCTGGCGCTGGTCGTCATCCCTGAATTGCGCATTTCGGACGAGGGTCTGGTGGATGTGCGTACGTTTAAGAAGGTGGATTTGTTTTTGGATTAGAAGCCCGCCACAGGCACTCTTTACCTCCTCCTGGCGGGGAGGTCGCAGAAGCGCAGCTGATGCTTGTGGGGGGCGCGATTTTTATTGTGGGCCCCGAAGGGAAAATTACCGCCCAGCCCCCCACCCGAAACTGCAAGCAGTTTCGACCTCCCCTCCAGGAGGAGGTTAAGGCTGCGGATCGATTGGTGAGCCACTTGGTCGTCTGAAAAGCAACCCTACTGGCTCACATCAAAATCATTCAGCGAATCCTGTATCCGGCGGTTAGCCTCTTCCGCCGCCTTGCGCAATTCTTCAATCCGGCGCTCGCGTTCGGCGCGACGGCCGGCTTCAGCGGCGGCTTCTCGGGCCGCCTGTTCCTGGGCGGCTTTCAGTTCGGCCTCCAGCCGCTTGCGCTCCAATTCCTCACGACGGCGGCGGGCCTCTTCCCGGCGGCGGCGCTCTTCCTGCTGGGCTGCCAATTCTTCCAGCCGCGCCCGCTCTGCCGCCTGAATGCGCCGGGCCTCTGCCCGCAATGCGTAGAGACGCGTTGTGCGCTGCAAACGCTGGCGCTCCAAAATTTCTGCCTGTTGCGCCGCAAATTCCCTCTCGCGAGCCTCACTGCGACGCAGGGCCAAATAGGTGGAAAAGCCGGTGGTATCCACCGATATTTCGGGTGCTAAGGCGGTCCCACTCACAGAGAGGGACGCCGTGGGCGCAGCGCCAGCCACCGCTTCAAGACCCGGCTCGAAGGCAAGCCCTGCACTCAAATCCAAGGTTTGATCGCCAAGCCCGTATTCAAACTTGCCCGATACCGACAAGTCCCCGCTTTGGGTGGAAAAATTGCTCACCCGCAGCAGTGGCCCCGTGATGTTAAAAGGCACTTCCACGCGCGCCACCGGCAGCGCACCGTCCAAGACACTGCTGCGCACAATCCCAGGCACCGCTCCATCCAGCGCGTTATCTTCCAAAGCATCCGCGCGGGAGAGAACATCGCCCAAAGCATTGGGGTTTAAGCCGGGCACGGCACCCTCCGTGAGGATTGCAACCCCACTGCCGGTGAGTTTGTCCAACATGTCCGTGCGGTTCGTTCCGGAGGTCTCCAACCGAGCGGTCACATTGACGTTGCCACCCACCGCGGCAGAAAATCCGGCCAAAGCCGACACTGCGCCCGCATCCGCCCCCACCAGCGCAAAGGCACCCTCCGCCAGCCGCGATGTGCTGGTGCGTGAAAGGCTGGCTTGGCCCTGCAAAGCGCCACCAAGGGCTTTGCCGGCCACTTGATCAAACCGCAATTCGCCATCGCGGATCAAAGTTGTGCCGGACACCTGGCCCACAACAGGAAGCCCCTCCCCCAGCAGGAACCGCTCAACGCTCACACGCACCGAACCGTCCAAACCATCCAGCAGCGGTGGCACATTTTCATCAACACCCGTATAGACCAACGCGGAAACGGTGGCCGCTTCCAGCGCGGAAACGCGCACCTCCCCTGTCAGATTAGGCCGGGGTCGTGCGACGGTGTTCAGCGCCAATTCCCCCTCCACCATCTCACGCGCAATCTTGCCGCGCATACCGCTGAGGGCATAGCGGCCCTCACCAAATTTCAACTGGCCGCTCACACGCCCCGCATTGCCGTTTTGAAAACCCGGAACCGGCAGGCCGGAGAGCAAGATATACGGGTCCGTGTCCT
This sequence comes from Pseudomonadota bacterium, assembly GCA_038525315.1. Lineage (GTDB taxonomy): Bacteria > Pseudomonadota > Alphaproteobacteria > Rhizobiales > Rhizobiaceae > Pseudahrensia. The sequence continues at coordinate 46,656 of JBCBHU010000006.1, read as the reverse complement.
GCGCTTCGACCACCACGTTTAGCGCGCCGGATAGACCCGCCAACAGCCCGGAGGGCTTCTCCAATTCATCGCCCGGCGAAACGGTCACCACGCCTGAAGCGCTCACATAGCCATCTTCCAACGTGAGCGCCCCATCCGTGCGCCAGCCCTCAACGCCCGTGCCCTGCAAGGTCAAACGCAGCGCCCCCCGCCCAGTATTCTCCAGCGGCACCACGGGAAGCCCCATCTGCGCCAAAAGCGTTGCGGTTTCTGGGTTCTCCAGCACAAGTGATGCCTCAATATCCTGCCCGTTCAAAACGGTGGCCGGGTCACTGCCGGCCACAGAAAGGCGCACCTCACCAGCGGCCAGCCCGCCGTCTACGGAAACGGTGAAGCCTTCATCATCCGCTTCAATTTGGCCGGACAAATCGGCCCCAGCCGTCAAATCGGCCTGTTCCTCCAGCCAAGGCAAAGCCACACCCAGCCATTCCTGTTGGCGGGCTAAAGTAATGAATTGCGCCAGACTCTCGCCTTTCAAAGACCCAAGGATTCGTCCCTCGCTGGCCTCGGGAAATCCACCCAAAGCGCCGCTTGCGCTGATCTGCACCCCGGCAAGATCACCCACATTCAGCGTTTCCAGATTGAGTGCATCGCCGGAAAGCTGGAATTTCAGCGCCACGTCCTGCGCCGTCACCGCGCCGCGCGACACCTGCCCCGCTTGCACGTCCACATCCATTTCATGGTTGGCCAGATTAATGCCCTGTCCGTCCCCGCCAAAAAGATCAAACAGGGCTGCAAACTGGTCCGTTACCACCGCCTCACCATTAAGCCTGATGTTCAACTGGGGCGGTTGGCCTTCCGCCTCATCAGCAGCTACGCGCAGCACGGTGCCGGTGAGGGTTTTCCCGTCCAGCACAATTTCCAACCCATCCAACTGTACCTGGTCGGCGCTCAGCCTTGCGTTGGCCGAAAGGCCCGCATTGGACAGACGGCGCAGGGCATTGGCCTCTCCGGCCCCCAACCACGTGGCAAGCCCGGAGGGCTGGCGGGAGGCCACAATCAACTCGCCCTCATAGGAAAACGGCTCGCCAACTTCCAACACCCCATCGGCACGCAGTTCGGTGCGCCCGGGCAATTGGGCTTCAAAGGCACCGATGCGCCACGCGGTCTGCGTTTCGCCGGGCTGCAAATTCAATTTCACATCGCGAATTGTGGTGTCACCAGCCACCACGGCGGGCAGGTTGAGCTTCACCTCCCCATCCACCGGCAGGCGGGGCACTTTTCGTAGCCATTGGCGCACCAAATCCAGCCGCGCCATCAAGTTGGCTTCTCCCGACACTGTTCCAGCGGCCTTTTGGCGGGCCTCCAATTGCTCCACATTGACCTGCTGCCCCTCGGCTTGAAGGCCCACAAACACGGACTGGCCAAAAACCGCCTGCCCTGTGCCGGAGATCGTGTAGGGGTCGTTTCTGTCGCCAATGTCCAGCTTAAATTCTGAGATGGTCGCCCCCGCACTGGCAATAGTCACATCCGCTTCCACGGCAATGGGCAAAGCACTCTCCTGGCCCGGGCGGCGAAAACTGATCAGATCCTCATCACCCTGCACGGGCATGGGACGGATTTTGAGGCCGCCCTCAAACTTTGGAACGCCGCCCACCAGTTTCACCGGCCCATCCAATTCAAAATCATAGGCCACGCTTTGGGGCTCCACCGCCAGCTTCACGCGCATGGCCCCGTCGGCCTGCAAAAGGCCTGTGTTGAAACCGATGCGGTAGCGTTCCCCTTGGGCGTTTGCCGTTGCCGTGCCTTGCCAGGGGCCTTGCAGCGCGCGGGCGGAGGCTTGCGCATCCACACCGCTCAATTCCACATTGTAATCAGTGCGTTCGTCCGTGAAGCGGATGGTGCCGTCCACCAATGCCAGCTTTTCGAGCGCCACATTTTGGTTGCCGCGGGCGCGCTGTGCGGCTGGCTCCGGCCAGTCCAAGCGACCTGTCTTGTCCAAACGCAAATCGAGCACTGGCTTGGTCATCACCATGTCCACAATGGTGATGTCCCCCTTAAGCAGGGGGGCCAACTCCACGTTCATGCGAAAACTGTCAGCACTCATGAGCGGGGTGCCAAGGGATGTCTCCCCCACCCGCACATCAGAAAACGTGACGGAGGGCAGCGGCAACAACGTTACCGTCGTCTCGCCATCCACCTTGACCGGCTGCCCCAGATAACGGCTGGCCTCCGCCTCAAACTGGGCACGGTATTGGTTCCAGTCGATATAGGGGGGCGCAAACAGGGCTGCGGCCAGCGCCGCCACCAAGCAAAGACCGATGAAGATGAATAGCCGCATTCGATCTCTCTTATTTCACCCGCAACCCCGCCCTTCCCTCACAGGCAGATTGTCACCCAATTATGGCAGGCCCGTTCCATTACAGTTAATCAATGGTTAGCGGTGGTTAAGGCCGGGTTAACTTTACGGCTCCAGTGAAACCACCTTGCCCGGGTTCATGATGTTTTGCGGGTCAATGGCTTTTTTTACGGCGGCCATGACATCCACACCACTGCCGTGTTCCAGTTTCAAAAATCGACGCTTGCCTTGCCCGATGCCATGTTCGCCGGTGCAGGTGCCGTCCATGGCGATGGTGCGCATATTCATGCGCTCAATCATTTCTTCGGCCCGGGCCAATTCGTCCTCATCCTCCATCATCACCAAAGGGGTGATGTGGAAATTGCCGTCGCCCACATGGCCAATAATGGGCGCCACGAGATCAAGCTCCTCCGCGTCCTTTTTGCTTTGCGAAAGGCACTCCGCCAGCCGTGAAATGGGTACGCAGGCGTCGGTGGCGATGCCGCGACAGCCCGGACGGTGGGCCAGCATGGCATAGTAGCCATCATGCCGGGCCTTCCAGAGTTTATTGCGCGCTTCCTGCGTGCTCACCCATTCTATGGCGGAGCCGCCAAATTCCGCTGCAATGTCGTTGAAAAGCACCGTCTGCTCCGCCACCCCCCGGTCCGTGCCGTGAAATTCCAGCATCAGGCAGGGGGAAACGGCCATGTCCAGACCGGAATAATTGTTGATCATTTCCACCATCAAACCGTCCAGCAACTCGATGCGCGCCATGGGCAGGCCCGCCTGCATGGCCATGATGGTGGTGTTGCAGGCGTCTTCCACCGTGGGAAACTGGCAAAGTCCGGCGGAGATGTTTTCGGGAATGCCGTGCAGCCGCAGCGTCATTTCGGTGATAATGCCCAGCGTCCCCTCAGACCCGACAATCAACCGCGTCAGGTCATATCCGGCAGAAGACTTGCGCGCCCGTCCGGCGGTGCGCACCACACTACCATCGGGCATCACCACGGTAAGGCTGATCACATTGTCCCGCATAGTCCCGTAGCGCACGGCGTTGGTGCCGGACGCGCGGGTGGAGGCCATCCCACCCAACGAGGCATTGGCCCCGGGGTCGATGGGAAAAAACAGCCCCTTATCGCGCAAGTGGGTGTTCAACTCTTCCCGCGTCACGCCGGGCTGCAACACAACGTCCAGGTCCTCTTCATTGACGGCCAAAATGGTGTTCATCCGCATCAAGTCAATACAGATACCGCCGGCCGGTGCATTCACCCCACCCTCCAGCGACGTGCCCGTGCCAAAGGGAATGATGGGCACCGCATGTTCGGCACAAACCCGCACAATCTCCTGCACCTCCTCCGTTGCCTCGGCAAACACCACCGCGTCGGGCAATTGGGCGGGAATATAGGTTGTTGTGTGCGCATGTTGCTCACGCAGACTTTGGCCCGTTTGCAGCCGCTCCCCGAAGCGCTGTTTCAACACGCCGATGGCGGTTTCAATCCCCGCTTCGTTTCGGCTTTGCGTTTCCAAATCGGCCAGAGCCATGATCGCTGTCCTCCCGTTCAGCCCGCCCTTGTGGGGCGCAGACGAATTGCCTACCAACTTAAATCCAAAACGGATCCAGTAAAAGCACCCAAGACGCCACCATGACCCTTTCTGCCGCCCCCTTTCAGTCTCAACCCATGGCCATCGAGAAGGCTTGGATCGACTATAATGGCCACCTCAACATGGCCTATTACAACGTTTTGTTTGACCGCGGCGCAGACGCTTTTTTTGAGCGGCTAGGGCTGGGGCCGGACTATCTGACCCAGCGAAACCACACGTTTTACACGGCGGAAGCCCATGTGCGCTATGTGCAAGAATTACACTTGGGTCATGAGGTTCGCGCATCCATGCGTATCATTGACCTGGATGAAAAGCGCATCCACGCCTACGCAGAACTCCATCACGTGGAAGGTTGGTTGGCTGCCACTTGTGAAACCATGTCGCTGCACATTGATATGAGTGGGCCCCGGGTAGCGCCTTTTCCCGAAGATGTGTTCGCCAGCCTTAAGCAACAATTCAAGCATGACTCGCAATTGGAAAGGCCCCACGCTATGGGCCAACCCATCGGGATACGGCGGAAGTAGTCCCGCAAAGCAAACCACAGGGGACCGGGCAAACCATGCTGAACATCGTTCGCACATTGCCCACAATCGTGGCCGGTTGGGTGGCCCCCAATTGGCAAACCTTCACCAACTCCCGTGAGCCCCACATGTGGGCCATTTCCATGGTGGTCGGTTTTGCCATCTCCATCGCGGTCATCGTCTTTCGTGAACTCATTCAATTGACCCAATATCTGTGGTTGGGGACCACAGCCGAGACCATGGCCAGCAGCGCGGCCAATGCCCCCTGGTATGTTGTGATACTGGCCCCCACGCTCACCGGTCTTTTTGTGGGTTGGTATCTGGATCGTTTCGTCACCGCCCGACGATCCGGCGGCGTGGCCGATGTGATGGAGGCAACCGCCCATGGCGGACGCAATATCAGCATGAAAACGGGGCTGCATTCAGCGCTGGTAAGCGCTGTCTCCCTGGGCGGCGGAGCCAGTGCGGGCCGTGAAGGGCCCATCGTCCATTTGGGGGCAACGATTTCCACCTCCATCTGTGAACGCTTTCGCCTGCCCTCCTGGGGCCGCAAAACACTGTTGGCCTGCGGTGTCGCCAGTGCCGTCTCCGCATCCTTTAACGCGCCCATTGCAGGCGTGCTTTTTGCCCATGAGGTAATCCTGGGCCACTACGCCAAGCGCTCTTTCATACCCATTGTCATTTCATCGGTCATGGGCACCATCTTTTCACGCTTGTGGTTTGGCGCAGCCCCCGCCTTCACCATTCCAAGCTACAACATCTCCACCTATCTGGAGATGCCGGCATTTGCCCTTTTGGGCATTGTCTGCGGCGTGGCGGCAATCCTGTTTCAGTTCTCGCTCATTGCAACCGACTACGTGGCCCGCTCCTTCGTCATGCCCCTTTGGCTGCGCCCTGCCATAGGCGGGGTGCTAGTGGGCGGCATTGGGATTTTCCTCCCACAGGTTTTGGGCATCGGCTATGAGGCCACGGACAATGCGCTCAAAAACAACTACGCCCTGTGGCTGCTGATCGTGCTCATCTTCGCCAAAACGGCGGCAACGGCCATTACGCTGGCCTCTCGCTTCGGCGGCGGGGTATTTTCGCCAGCCCTTTATATTGGAGCCATGGTGGGGGGCGCGTTTGGTTTGATCGCGTCCATGGTTTTCCCCGAACTCGCCTCCTCCGGCGGCCTCTACGCCATTCTGGGCATGGGTGCCGTTTCCGCCGCCGTCATTGGCGCGCCCATTTCAACAGTTCTCATCGTATTTGAATTGACCGGTGGCTATGCCCTTTCCATCGCATTGCTCGTGACCGTTTCCATCGCCGTAGGCATCAATCAGGCCGTCCATGGCCGTTCCTTCTTCCAGTGGCAGTTGGAACAACGGGGCCTGCGCATGAAAGACGGGCCCCACCGCTTCATGGCCCGCACCACCATGGTCGCCAGCTTCATGACTCCGCTGGCACCGGATGAAGCGGAAATGCGAGACCCCGAAGACGACGGCCCCATTTTGCGCCCGGACACGACATTGGAAAGCGCCCTGCAAACTTTCGATGAAGGGGGCCACTCCCGCCTGCCGGTCTGTGATGCCACGGACGAAAGCAAAATTCTGGGCTGGGCCACCCAGGTGGCGGCGCTGCGCACCTTCAACAATGCACTGGTGGATATGAGCGTTGAAGAACACCGCTAGCCCTTGCGGTAAAGCCAGCCCATCACCAAGGGTGTCAAATACATGGGCACCTGATAGCAGCCGATAAACAAAAGCAGCGGATCCGAGACGGTAAGCGGCAAGGCCGTCAAGAAAAGCCCCATATTGCGGTTGCCCATAATGATGGCCAGACCCGCCCGATCGGCTTGCGGCCCCAGCCAAGGCGCCACATGCCAACCCACAATTTGCAGGCCGAAATTGACCGCACAAGCCAGCGCCATGGCACCGGCAAATTCGAAGGGTTCGTTCCAAAGGGCAGGCCCCATGGCCGCCATGAGAGCAATCACCACCACCGCCATGGTGAGGGCCGCAAAGCCGTCCAGCGCTTCCACCGCCCGCACTGAGACCTCCCTCAACACAAACCGGCGCACCAAAAGCGCCGCAAACCCGGCCACAAAAATGATGACGAGCAACCGGGTAGAGGCGGCCAAAACAGCCTGTGCCTCCCCCAATTCCGGCAGCAGAAAAAAGATCGGGATGGTGGTCAAGGGAACCAACACCGTGCCCAATACCATCAATCGCAGCGCACCCGTGCCGTCGTGGCCGGACAGGATCGCAATATTGGCACTGCTGGCGATGGATGGCGCGGCCACCATCAGCACCAACCCCAAAGCCCATGTGCTTTGCCAACCGATGGACCAAAAGAATGCCAGCAAAACCAAGGGCATGACGAGTTGGTACAGGATCACAACGCCAACCGTTCGCACCAGCCCCACCCGGCCGGACAGCGCCGCCAGCGGGTCAATGCGCAACGCGGTTACAAACAGCAAAAAGCCGATTAATTCGGGCAACCACGGTTTCATGGCCGCTGCCAAAGGCGGCACCGCAATGCCCACCAGCAGCCCGGCAATCAACACCGCACGGCCATGGCGGGCCATAAATTGAAAGAACAGAAACATACTGACTGCTGGACCCTGCCGTAGGCTCATCTTGACCACTTTGAGCGCAAACGGGCGCAAAGCGAAAGCACGTTCATCACCCACTTGCACAAAAGGACACGGCGCGCAGAAGATGCACGGAGAAAGCTGGAAAGAGAGCCCCCATGAGCACAGACAAAAACCCTGCCCCCCTCGGCCTGCTCATGCTGGATTCTCGTTTTCCCCGCATACCCGGCGACATTGGCAATGCTGGTTCATTCCCGTTTCCCCTCTTCAAGAAAGTGGTGCGAGGGGCGAGCCCCTCCCGCGTGGTTCGCGACCGGGCAAGCGGGCTCTTACACCCCTTCACCGAAGCGGCGCGGCAGTTGGAGCAAGAGGGCGCCGCAGGCATCACCACCAGTTGCGGTTTTCTCACCCTCTTCCAGCAGGAATTGAGCGCGGCGGTTCGTGTTCCCGTGGCCACCTCCAGCCTGTTTCAAGTGCCCATGCTTCAGGCCATGCTGCCCCGAGAAAAACAAGCTGGCATCATCACAATCGCCCAGTCGTCTCTGACGATGGACCATTTGGCAGCGGCCAATATCGCACCGGACACCCCCATCGGCACCACTGAGGGCGGGCGCGAATTTACGCGGGCCATCCTCAATAACGAGCCGGAATTAAACGTGGAATTGGCGCGCAAGGATAATGTGGACGCAGCAAGAGCGCTGGTGGCGCAAAACCCTCGTGTAGCGGCGCTGGTGCTGGAGTGCACCAACATGGCCCCCTACGCGGCGGATATAGCCGAAGCTACGGGACTACCCACCTATTCGGTGATCGATTTTCTCATCTGGTTCCAGCGCGGCTTGCGGCCCCGCCGCTACTAAATTCGCTTGCCCTGCAATTCATCCAAGGCGTGGCCAGCAGCAGCCACAGCTTCCAGCGCGGAAACCAGCACGGCAAAGGAACTGGCGCTGATGGGACCCAGGTCCACCATTTCCCCACCCTTCAAAAACGCACCAGGATCGCGGGCAAAGCGGGCCACGCTTTCGTTGGGATGGCGGTCACAGGCGATTTCGGCAATCACGTCTTGGGCGGTCACTGTCACCCCGGCCTGGGAGACCAGCGGCGGGTAAAGAACCTCAGCCGCCTCGATCAGTTCGGCCATATCGATGGCGTCCTGAATGTCATCCATCTGCTGGTGAGAATGCTGCATGTGTGTGCCCCGTTTTGTCATGTGCCGCCGGGAATTGTAGCCACCCCGTTCAGCATCGATTCGATGGCTTAACCATGACGGGACACGATTAACGACCTCCTAAAAATCGCAGTGTCATGGGGGCAACAGTCGCCCAAATGATGAATGCGGTGACAAAACCCCTCCGGGCCTTTTAGGAAAGTCGTTCCACTCCCTCTAATTTTATTGAATAAATTCAACACTCTGAAATCAAATTGGCAGCTGTTTACGATAGCAGCGATAAGATGCGGCCAAAGACCTGTTAATCTGTCCTAACGGTTTCTTAACGGGCCAATTCTCGTTATGGTTTGTCGTGGTTTTCCAACCTGTTGGCGGGCCGAAAGCTTTGTGCGGTGAGCAAGGCGCTCTTTTTGTCGTGCGAGCGTATGCTTTGAGTCCTCCGGGACGGGGTGTGGAATGAGCGGTCGAATGTTGATGAAAACCAAATTGTGGGTGCTAAGCATAGGCATCGCTGCCATGACCGGCGCGCTGCCCCCGGCCCCCGCATGGGCCGACACGATGACCGCCACCGTGCGTGACGCGGTGCGCAACAGTCCTCTGCGCAAGGCGGCCCGGGCCGATGTGACCGCCAGCGCCAGCGAATTGCAGGGCACACGATCCGGCTATCTGCCCAGCGTGACCGTTTTTGGCGATGCGGGCGGTGAAATTGTCTCCAGCGACAGCCTCTCCCGCTCCGATAACAACCGTCTTAAAGGCACCGCCCAAGTGGGAGTGCAGGCACGCTACACGTTGTTTGACGGCTATGCCCGCGCCAACAGCGTCTATCGCGCCGCCGCCCGCTTGGACGCGGGCCTCTTCAGCATGTTGGCGGCCAGTGAGACCATCGCCCTCAATGCCATTGAGGCCTATATCGATGTGCAGCGCCACCGGCAGCTGCTGCACATCGCCAAACAAAACATCCAGCGCCACCGCCAGATCGAGCGGCTCATCCGAGAGCGGGTTGCCGGGGGTAAATCCCCCGCCAGCGATAATTTTCAGATCGAAGAACGTATTCTAGCCGCCCGCGCGGTGGAAACGGAAATCAAACGCGCGCTGGGCGAAGCGATTGCCAAATACCGCCGTGTTGTGGGCCGTTCCCCACGCGGCAGCACAAAAATCACTTTTGCCAAGCGCATCCCCCGGTCGCGCGAAGCATTAGTCCACTCCGCCATTGCCAACAATGCCGAGATCAAAAACAACAACAAACTGATTGCCGAGGCGGAATATGCCCGCGATGTGGCCAAAGCCGGCAACGCCCCCAACGTGTTTTTGGAAGGCCGCGCCACAGCCGGTGCCAACCGCAGCGGCACCAGCGGTGAACGTTTGGATGCTTTTGTGGGCCTGCGCCTTTCATGGAACCTCTACGATGGGGGTGCCACCGATTCCCAAGCCGATGCGCTGGCTGCCCGGGCGGGAGAAGCGGCCTATCGGCGCGATCTGAAAATTCGCGAAATCAAGGAAGCGGCGGAACGGGCTTGGAACAGTTATATTAATGGCCGCACCCGCGTTGCCATTTTGACGGCGCAGGTCCAGGCCAACAAGAAGATCGTGCGCAACTACCGTGAAGAATACGAACTGTCCAAACGCAGCCTTCTGGATGTTCTGGATGCCGAGCGCGCCCGTTTCAACACGGACTTTCAGCGCATATCCGTGCGCGCGGCCTACCAATATGCGCCCTATCGGATGCTGGCGACACAGAGCAAACTGGTGAGCTATTTTGGCGCCAGCGGCCATGTGAATGTCGCCAAACCCCGCTTTGAACAGCGGGTGCTGGACAAGCCCCAGGCCGTGTTCGACATCCACATCGAGCCGCTGAAATAAGCCTGTGCTGGGCCGCGCGGCACAGGACGAAACCACACCCGCCGCCGGTGAAGACGAAGCCGCCGCGCAGGCACGATTGGAAGCCCTGGCGCAAGCAGCCCAACCCATGCCCGATGACGCGGACGGTCATGCCCATTTAGCCTCCCCTACCCTGTCACTAGTGAAATGGTGCGCCCGCCATTTCGGCCAGCCCTTCTCCGCCGCCACCGTGGCCAACAACCTGCCAGACGGTTTTGATGGGCGAGACCGGGCGGTTCTGCCACGGGCGCTGGCCCGCGTGGGTCTGCGCTCCAGCTTTGTAATCCGCGATTTGCGCGAAATTGACCCCATCGTTTTGCCCTGCATTTTGTTTCGCAAAACGGGGGGACCGCTCATCCTCACCGGCTTTAGACAAGGGCGAAAACTGGCGCAGTTCATCGACCCGGCCGAGGGTGACCATGCGCAGGAAATCCCCTCTCGCAAATTGCGCAAAACCGTCACCAAAGACGTGCTTTTTGTGACCGCCGAAGGCGACCAGACCAGTCGCCGCATGGACCCGGAAAACCGTGACAACACTGCCAGTCCGCGCCATTGGCTGTGGGGGCCCATCCGCGAGAATTCGGGGGCATTTTTCCAAATTCTGGCCGCCGCTTTAGGCATCAATCTGTTCGCCTTGGCCGTGCCCATCTTTGTGATGAATGTCTATGACCGGGTTATTCCAAACCTCGCATTCGTTACCCTGTGGACGCTAGCAGGAGGTGTGGCCATCGCTCTGGCATTGGACCTCATCCTCAAACTGATCCGCACCAATGTGCTGGAAACGGTGAGCCGACGCATCGATCTGAAAATTGCCGCCACCCTTTTCCGGCAAGCCATGAATGTAAAACTGTTGGATCGCCCCGGTGGGGCAGCGGGCATGGCCAATGCCATCCGTGATTTTGAGGGGGTGCGAGACTTTTTCTCGTCCACGTCATTCGTGGCCATGATCGATCTCGCCTTTATCGGCATTTTTGTGGCCGTGCTCTGGTTCATCGTCGGCCCCATCGCGCTGGTCCCGCTGCTGGCCGTGCCCATCGTCATTATTCTGGCGCTGATTGCGCAAATTCCCATCGGGAACGCCGTGGAAAAGAGCCAGCAATTAGCCACCAAACGCCACACGGTGCTGGTGGAAAGCCTGCTGGGCATTGAGACGGTAAAGAGCCTCAACAGCGAACCCATCATGCAGAAGGAATGGGAAAATGCGGTGGCAGCTTCCGCCCGCATCACGGGCAAAACCCGCTTCTGGTCCAATTTCGCCACCTCCGGCACCATGCTGGTGCAGCAAGGGGTCAGCGTCTTCATCATTCTTTGGGGTGTCTATCTGGTCTCCGACGGGCAGATCACCGTGGGCGGATTGATTGCGGCCAACATTCTGGCCGGGCGGGTGCTGGCGCCCCTGGGCAATATTTCCCAAACCCTCATTCGCGCCCAACACGCCTTCAAATCCCTCGGCGCCATTTCAAGCGTCATGGCCCTGCCCGTGGAAACTGCGCCCCAGGTGGCAAGCGATTTGCGCGTCACCAAGGGTTCGCTGGAATTTCGCCATATCACCTACACTTACCCCGAAGCGCCCCAGCCTGCTTTGACGGATATCAGCTTCACCATTCAGCCGGGCGAATGTGTTGGCTTGCTGGGCCGGGTCGGTTCGGGCAAATCCACCACAGGCAAATTGTTTGCCGGATTGTTGGAGGCCGACGAGGGCTTGATACTGGTGGACGGGCAAGAACTGGCCCAATACGAGCGGGCGGAACTGCGCGCCGGGATCGGCTACCTACCCCAAGACCCGGACTTGTTCTCCGGCACCATCCGCGAAAACCTGCTCCTTGGCCGCGCCCGCGCCACAGATGCGGAACTCAACCGTGCGCTCTATCTGGCGGGGATGGATTATTTCATCGCTGAAAACCCCCAAGGATTGGATCAATATATTGGCGAAAAGGGAAACCGCCTCTCCGGCGGCCAACGTCAAGCCATCGGCCTCGCCCGTCTTTTGCTGCGCCGCCCAAAAATCCTGTTTCTGGACGAACCCACCAACGCCATGGACAACGGCACGGAAGCCAAAGTGACCGCCCGGCTGGCGGAACTGAAAGCGGAGGGCGTGACGCTCATCCTCTGCACCCACCGCCAGTCACTCGCCGCCATCTCAGACCGGCTCATCGTGCTGGACATGGGCAAAAAACTCGCTGACGGCCCCTATAAGGACGTCATGGCCGCGCTCACACAAAACAGCCAACAGTCAAAACAGGGGCCAAAAATCTCCGTGGGCAATGTGCAAACCAAACGCGCGGCAAAACCTCCAAAAGGAGGGGCGTAATGTTCGGCAACCAGATCGAGGACCAGTACGTCAATTCCATCGCCGAGGCCGACGCCGCCTCCCGCCGCCGCAGCCAATGGCCGGTGCTGTCCATTATTCTAGTGGGTCTCGGCGCATTAATCGCCTGGGCCGCATGGTTTGAGATTGAGGAGGTAACAACAGGTCTGGGCCGCGTCATCCCCTCCAGCCAAGTGCAAGTCATCCAGACGCTGGAGGGCGGCATCGTCCAAGCCATCGAAGTGAAAGAAGGGGAAACCGTCGAAGCCGGCGCAACGCTCATCCAAATCGACGATACGGGTTTTTCCTCCTCCTTGGGCGAGTTGGAAGAGAAACGCCGCGCCTTGGAGGTGGAGCAAATCCGGCTGGAAGCGGAGGCAGCTGGTGCCGACGCCCTCGCCTTCCCGGAAGCGCTGGTGGTCAGCGCGCCCCGAGCCATTGCTGCCGAAGAGCAGGTCTTCACCTCCCGCCGGCTTCAAGTGGAGAGCGAAATTGAGGTTTTGAAAGACCGGCTCAAACAGCGGCAAGCGGAGCTGGAGGAGGTCAACGCCACCATCACCAAGCTAAACGCCACACGAAAGCCCGTGGCCCGCGAAACGGAGCTAACCCGCCGCATGTTCCGTCGCCGTGTGGTGCCGGAAATCGACCTGCTGCGCCTGCAAACGCAACTGGCAGAAATCGATGGTAATCTGGACGTGGCCAAAGCCAGCATTCCCAAACTGAACGCCGCCATCGCCGAGGCCAATAACCAGATCACCACCGCCCGCACCGCCTACATCCTCACCGCCCGTGAGCGTCTGGCCAAATTGCAGGGTGAGTTGTCCGTGGTGCTGGAAAGCATCAAGGGCGCCTCCGACCGAGTCACCCGCACAGCGCTCAAATCCCCCGTGCGCGGGGTGGTGAACAAGATCAACGTCTCCACCATCGGCGCTGTGGTGCAACCGGGCCGGGACATCATGGAAATCGTGCCCATCGAGGATTCGCTCCTCATCGAAGCCAATATCCGCCCGCAGGACGTGGCCTTCATCCGCACCGGTGAACAGGCCTCCGTCAAACTCACCGCCTATGACTATCTCATCTACGGCGCACTCCAAGGCACCGTGGAGCGCATCGGCGCGGACACGGTGGAAGACAAGGAAGGCGAAGAATTCTTCAAAGTCATCGTACGAACCGCCGAAAACGCCCTCAAACGCGGCGACAAAAGCTACAAAATCATCCCCGGCATGGTCGCCAGCGTGGACATCCAAACAGGCCGCAAAACGGTGCTGACGTATTTGTTGAAACCAGTATTAAGGGCACGGTCTGAAGCGCTGAGGGAGCGTTAGGGAAGAAGCCCTGGTGATTTTGATCATTTCAGAGTGCCCGATGACGGCTTCGAGCCCGCCTTGGCCGACATCATGTTTCTAGCCAATGTCAGCTTCAGAGAGGCTCAACACACTATTTCTTAAGGAACGTTTTGATGTTGTTCCTGATCAGAACATTCCAAATGAGGATTGGCAGGCTTCTGAAAAAGTCAGCCTTTGATCCCTCACCGGCACGGTTGACGGTGCTGAAAACTATCTGTGGTTTTGCCGGTTTGAAATAGCTTTTGAAGTTGGCAGGTTTTCCGGCCAACACGGCATCAAGCGCTTTGCGTGTGGTGCTGGAGTTGTTCCACGGTGCCTTAAACCGGACAATGCCTTCTTTGTCGATGATGTAAATTGCGTTGGGCATACTGCCGTAGGCAACATGGGCCTCACCTAAGAGACCATCAACCAAAATATCACGTGGGTCGTCTAGTTCACTGCTCAGCAATCCGGCAACTGCTTTCTTCTCATCCATTTCAGTATGGGCAGGAATCTTTGCGCCGGGGTGCGCCTCACGAACATAAAGCACTGCATGGGCCGCCATGGGGTAAGTCTTGGCAATGTCCTTCATGCTTTCGTGACGCGTGAGAAACAGCGGGCAAGTGATACTGCCAAGTTCGAGGACGAGACACTCACCTTCAAAGTCCAAGAGGTTTCGTTTTTCACCCGTATGTGTCTCTAAGCTGAAATCTGGAGCTTTCTGTCCAACCTCTGGGCCGTCTGCACTTTGAAGATTATAGTTATCCGGAGAAAATGAATCGTAGTTGTAATCGGACACGGTGACGCATTCCTCGCGCAAAAAATGACTCATTGGTCATAAAATGACTCAATGGTCATTATTTGACTTGATAGTCACACGGTGTCAAGCAGTTAGAACCGTGTGGAACCTGAGCCAAACATCGGACTATAAATCTTGAAACAAGCGGAAGCGGAAAAGACCTTATCGCGCTCGCAGCAAAGACGGCGAGACGACATCATTCAAGCGGCACTAAAAGTCTTTGAAGAACAAGGTTTCGAAGCGGCCAAAATGGCTGACATCGCGAAAGAAGCAGATGTCGCCAAAGGCACTTTGTACCTCTATTTCGACAACAAAGCCTCGCTTATGCAAGGCGTCATCGAAACATCCATCGTGCCGAGCTTGCGCCGGATTGGTGAAGCCGCTGACGCTCATGATGGCAGTGCTGGTGAGCTACTCAAAAATCAAATCAGAATTGCTGCACAACGAATGGCATCCCAAGAGATGAAAATGCTGCTTCGTCATATGATTTCTAACGGTTCGCAAAGCCCCAAGATCGTTTCTGCCTACTATGAAAACGTCTTGAAAAAGGGCATGGAACTCTTCGGACAAACAGTTAAGCGCGGCGTTGAGACGGGAGAGTTTCGAAAGGAAGTAGCCGGGGTTGACCCACTCGTTCTCGTGGGAAGCCCAGTCTATTTGGCAGTTTGGAAGATCTTGTTTGAGGATATCTCACCAATCGATGTTGATGCTTTGGTGGATGATCATCTTGAGGTCGTTCTGAACGGACTTTCGAACCCAAAGTGAAGCGCTATCTAAACCGATGAAACGAGCTGTTCTAGTTAGTCGCGCCCTATAATGCTGCCATTGGTCATAACTGCTACTATGGTTGCTTCGTTCGCAATGTCGACATCTCTACTGCGTTTAAGACCCCTACTTACTCGTGGCGGTATACACCCCGTCCCAATGCCTGCCGGGCGGGTTGGCGCGGAATTCGGCTATGCGGGTTTCGTAGATGAACAGGTATTCGGAGAGGCCCAACTGCACCCGGTCGTCCAACTCCCGCAGCATTTCCAGCGCCTCGAAAGCGGAAGACCAGTCTTGGGTGCGATAAGCTGACAGCATGGTGCGGTTAAGGGCGCGGGCGGCGATAAAGTCCGTCTGTTCTAGCTTTTCCTTGTCGCCAAACAGACCGAAAATGCGCTCCGGCTCGTCCTTACCCTTCACGCGGATCTGGTCAATTTCCAACGTCGCCATCTCATTTTCCACCGCGGCGGCCGTAGAGGAACCCAGCACGATTTTCACGCCATAGGGTTTGGATTGCCCCTCCAACCGCGAGGCCACGTTCACGGTGTCGCCCAAGGCGGTGTAGTCGAAGCGGTTTTCACTGCCCATATTGCCCACCACGCAGGATCCGCTGTTGATACCGATGCCAATATCGATGCGATGGATTGTTAGTTGCCGGTCGGGGTTTTCTGCCAGCGCAAGCATGGCCTCGTCTTCCACCGCATCGTTGAGCGCATCCACCCGTTCAATCATGGCCAGCGCAGCCCGGCAGGAGGCCAATTCGTGGTTATCCACGTCCAGCGGTGCATTCCAAAAGGCCATGACCGCATCACCCATGAATTTATCGATGGTGCCGCCATGGTCCAAAATGGCGTTGGACATGGTGGTCAAAAACCGGTTCATCAGTTCCGTAAGCCCCTGCGGGTTATGCTTGAAACTCTCCGAAATGGCGGTGAAGCCGCGCACATCGGAAAACAGAACGGAGAGATCGCGGGTCTCGCCCCCCAGTTCCAACCGGGCCGGATCATCAGCCAGCTGGTCCACCAGCGCAGGCGAAACATATTGTCCAAACGCCGCCCGTGTTTCCCGCCTCCGCCGTTCTTCCCGCAAATAATTGGTCGTGGCCATGAGGATGAAAAGCGCCATGGTGGAGGCCACCGGAAAAACCGGGTCCAGCAACAGCCGGTGATTGGCAAATACATACCAGGACGCGAACAGATAACCGCCCAAAAGGCCAAGGGCGTAGATGATGGACCAGCGCGCGCCCAGATAGGGCACCAGCATGACCACAAAAAAGCCCAGCGAAAGAATAACGGCCAGTTCAATGGCGATAGCATAATTGGGCCGCACCAACATGGACTGGGATAGGATATTTTCCAGCACCTGCGCGTGAATTTCCACCCCCGCCATGAGGGTGTTCATAGGGGTGGCGCGGTAATCTTCCAGACCGACGGCAGACGTTCCCACCAGCACCAAATGTCCGGCCAAGCGCTGTGGATTGACCTTGCCTTCCATAATGTCGGCGACGGATACAAAGCGCGCCTGTTGCGTATGCGTAAAATAGGGCCAGACCCGGCCCGTATTGTCCGTGTTGACCGAAACACCCCGTGCCAGATCAATGCGCTTGATCCCCGCCGCATCGGAGCGGATCGCCGTGGCGCGGCCCCCCGTCGCGATGCGCAAGAGTTCTACGGAAAGACCGAGGCGCACCTTGTCCTGAACCATCATGACCAACGGAATACGCCTAAACACACCGTCCACATCGGGCAGCACCGTGAAAACACCCCGCCCCATGGCAGCGTCTTCAAATTCGGGCCGGTTTTGAATCACGTCCGGCAGGTTGAGCATGAGCGGCTTTGGGTCGGGCCCCAAAAAGGCGTGGGGCGCGTCTCGCATGGCGCGCTTATCCTCACGGTTATCGGCAATGCTGCGCACACTGGACTGGCCCAGAATCACCCGATGGCGGCTAATGGCCTGGGCAAAAACGGCGTCGTTAGAGGGCAGTTTTGCCAACGCCTCCCGCAATTGTGGGGACAAGGACGGATTATCCTGCGCCACCAGTTCGGGCGAGAGCCGGTCCTGTTCGGCAAACAAAATATCAAACGCCACGGCTGGCACCTGCATTTGGCGCAGCTTTTCCACCAGTTCCGCCATGCGCGTTCGCGGCCATGGCCATTGGCCCAGCGTCTCCAGGCTGCGCTCGTCAATGTCCACAATGGCCACCGGCTGTTGTGTAAATTCTCTAGGCTTAAGCCTTTGATAAAAGTCAAAACTTTGTGCCCGCAGCATCTCAACCACCGGCGGGTCGGACATGCGTAGGGACAACAGCGCCGCCAGCAAAAGGAGACCATAAATACGCGCAAGGCCAAACCGACGCCACAAAGGAGGTTTCGTGCCGCGCGAGGCCTTTGCGCCCAATCGTGTAACACCGCTCGCGTCGCGCTTGAACAAAATGGCCCTCCCCCGACGCAACCTTGACCCGGCCCAGACTTCACCCCCGTGAGAACCCATATCGCACTATGGGGCGTGTGGCGGTCAAGCGCTTTCAAACCATATTGCAGCCATGATCATGGCGTGAAACACTGTCAGCGTTTCGGGGGCAAACGAAACGGCAGTGTGCATCGCGGCACATACGCCACAGCATCGTGCAAAGTAAGCACGCTCGGCCATTCCACTGTTGCTCACAACGGTTGAATGCTAAGCTGGGTGCGGGAAAATGCGAATTTTTCCAGACCCTTGCAGCCCACAATGCCCTTTGCGCTGAAAGAACGACACCATGGCCCGCACAGACGCCCGCGTTGAGCTGAACACCAAATTGGAAATCGTGCTGGAAAGTGCGGCTGACGGAGTTTTGATTCCGCAAGCCAATTTGCTGTTCAAAGCAGATTTTGAGCGCGCCGGACCGGACCTGCTCTTGGTCAATGACGGTCAGCCCACCGTTCGGATTGTGGACTATTTCTCCACCGCAACCCCACCGGCCCTGCGGTCGCCGGAGGGTAACGAAATTGAGGGGCGCATTGTCGAAATTCTGGCTGGTCCGCCTTTCCCGGGACAGGTCGCCCAGGGCGCGCCGGGTCTTGCCGGAGCCGCCGGGGCCGAAGCCATTGGTCAGGTGGAAACCGTATCTGGCACGGCAACGGTGCAGCGCGCCGATGGCACGGTGGAGCCGCTCACCGTCACCACCAAAGTGTTCCAAAATGATGTGGTGAGCACCGGCGACGGGGCATCCATCTCCATCACCTTCGCCGACGGCACGATTTTCACGCTGGCCGCCAATTCCCGCATGGTGCTGGACGAGTTGATCTATGACCCAGGCGCCACGGACAATTCCGGCGTATTCAATCTCATCGAAGGCAGTTTTGTCTTCATCGCCGGGCAGGTGGCAAAGACCGGTGGCATGGAGGTTAAAACTCCCGCCGCCACCATGGGCATTCGCGGCACCACGGTCAAAATCGATATTGTGACCGAAAATGGCGTCACGCGGGTCGAGGTGTCCCTCAACGAAGACCCCGATGGCACCACCGGTCAGTTCACCATCACCCGGCTGGATGGCACCGTGGTTGCCGATGTGGTGGCCACGGAAACCAAATGGATCATCTCACCCGTTGAGGGCGAGACGCGCGAAGTGGTGCGCACGCTGGATGATCTGAACACTGACCAAATCATTCTCACCCAAGCCTTCAGCGCCTTTGAAAGCGCCAATTTGCGCGTGCGTCAGGGGGGCGAATTTGTGGAGGGCGACGGGGGTGGTGCACCTCAAGACCCCAATGAGGGCAATCAAGAGCTTCCCGACCCCAATGCGCCCGATCCCAACGATCCGGACCAACGGGGCGATCTGGGCAGTTCCGGCCTTGGCACTGAGGTCGCTTCCGACACGCTGGAAGGCACGACCAGCAGCACCGGCGAGGACGAGATTTCTGAACTTGGCGGTGAAGGGGTGGACGCGTTGGGCCTCAGCGGCTCCTCCACCAGCGATCTGGAAGGGGATCCGCTGGCGGGCGACGGCGACGATGAGGAAGCCGAGGGCAGCGGTGAAGATGAAGAAATCACGGCCCTGGAGGAAGATGGCACTGGCTTGGAGACCGATCCGGTGGTCAACACCTCCCCGGTCATCACCATCTCCGCCGGGTCTTTCACCGTGCCCGAAGATGGCTCGGTGGTTCTCGGTGGCTTCAACATTTCCGATGACACAAGCGCCACGCTGACCGCAACTCTCGTTGCCGGGTCCACCGTCACCCTGCCCTCCGGCGCAACCGTCACGATCATCGAAGGCACCGGCACCAATGATGAACGCCTCGTTATCCAGGGGACGGCGGAACAAATCACCGATGCCCTGAACGGGTTGATCTACGCCCCCACCCCCAATGCTGACGATCAGGGCACGCTTTCCATCGAAATCAGCGATGGTGAATTTGGTGCATCCACCCGATTGATCATCGACATCTTGGCCCTGCCCGACGCGCCCATCGCCGTGGCCGATGCAGGAGCCGGTTCAACGGCTGATGGCCCCATCTCCGGCAGCCTGACTGCCAATGATGTGGACCCGGACATCACCCCCACGCCGGACGTGCTCCAGGTCATCGAAATCCGAACCACCAGCGCGTCCGTGCCCATTCCCAGTGGCGGGTCCGGCACCATCACCCTAAGCGGCGGTGGCCTGCTCACGGTCAGCTCCGACGGCACCTATTCATTCGATCCGGGCACAGCCTATGATTCCCTTGTGCAGGGCCAAACCGCCGTGGAGACCGTCACCTATGTAATGAGCGACGGCACGGTGGACGAAAATGGCGATCCGCGCACTTCCACCAGCACCATTTCCATCACCATTGAGGGCACAAGTGACGGGCCGGTTCTGGCGGGGGATGGGGAAACCGTGGGGGACGATGGCACGGCCTTTGCCATCACCACCGCTGATCTGACGGCAATCGACCCCGACACGACCGATGCCAATCTCGTTTACACCGTCACCAGCGCCCCCAGCGAAGGCATTTTGAGCCTTGCCGGTGCGCCGGGCACCGCCATTACCAGCTTCACACAAGCCCAATTGGCGGCTGGCGATGTCATTTACGAACACGGCTCCGAAAGGGGCACCAGCGACAGTATTGGGGTCACGGTGTCCGACGGCGATCAAACTGCCAGCGCCACACTGACCATCACGGCCCGTGACGTGAACGACGCCCCCACCGTGACAGGGCTGCCCGCCACGTTCTCGGTCACAGAAGACACCGCAACCACCTTTGACCTCACCGGCATTTCTCTTGGTGATGTGGATGCCAATGGTGCCGATATCTCGGTGCGTATTGCGGTCACCAACGCCACCCTTGCGCCAATTGCTGACGCCACAATCACGATCGATAACACCGACCCAACCTTGGTCACTTTCACCGGGACCATCGCAGAACTGCAAACTTACTTCGCCGCAAAAGGGAATGTCCCCTTCACCCCCGGTGCGGATTTTGACGGCGTGTTGAGCGTGACGGTGCGGGTCAGTGATAACGGCAATTCCGGCACTGGCGGAGCACAATTCGTCGAGCAAGATTATTTTGTCGATGTGACAGACGTGGATGATGCCCCCACCATCACAACCACGGCGTCTGGAGCCTCGTACACAGAAGGCGGCGCGGCGGTAGCGATTACCGGCAATGCAACGATCAGCGACGTGGATGATACGCTCATTACAGGCGCACAAATTGCCATCACCGGCGGCAGTTTTGTAGCGGGAGATCAGCTGAATTTCGCCGATACACCCAACATCACAGGTGTTTACAATGGCGCCACGGGGCAGCTAGTGCTCACAGGCTCCGACACTTTGGCAAACTACGAGTTGGCCATCGAAAGCATCACGTTTTCCTCCACCAGCGACACCCCCGGCAGCGGCAACCGCATGCTCGAAATCGAAGTAAGCAACGCCCTAACCAGCAACACAGACACACGCACAATCAGCGTCTCCGACGTCAACGATGCACCCACAGGCACCGGCTTTCCCGTTTCCCTGAGTAGACCGGAAGATGCCGGCGGGTTTGTGGATTTCAGCGGCGTTGTGATTGCCGACGTGGACGCGGGCGGCGGCGTGCTGAACGTATTGCTCACATCCAATGGTGCCGATCTTTTTGCCATTGCAGGCACAAGTGGTGTCACCGTGACCCCCGTGGACGGCAACACCACAAATGTCTCTGGAACGCTGGCGCAGCTCAACAGCTTCTTTGGTGGCGGCAACGGTTTTGTGGCCTACACGCCACCGGCCGATGCCGAGGGCAGCAATGTCGATACCATCGATATTTTCCTCAACGATAACGGCAATGTCGGCACCGGCGGGGGCACCAATGTGTTGGTGGCCAGCATCCAGGTGAACACCACCCCCGTCAACGACCCGCCGGAACTGACCGTTTCTGGTGATACAATTGCCGATTTTGTGGAAGGCAGTGGCGGGGTAACCCTCGACGGCACCTTCTCCATCACCGACGTGGATGCCAGCGACACCACCATCGATTCCGCCGTGTTGCGCATCACCGGCAATTTCAACACCGGCGATACGTTGTTCCTGCCCACCACAACCGGTTTCACCTCCAGCTTCAACAGCGGCACGGGCGAATTGACCATTAACGGCACCGGCACCCACGCCCAGTATGAGGCGCTGCTTAATACCGTTCAGTTCAACACCAATTCCGAAAACCCCTCCACAGACCAGCGCGCCATCCGGGTGCAGGTGTCCGATGGCACAGCCTTTGGCACCCAGGTCTTTGTGCGCGTCAATGTGGAAGCGGTGAACGATGCGCCCGTGGTCACCGGCCTGCCCACGGGCTTTGCGGTGACCGAGGACACCGTGGCCAATTTGGACCTCAGCAATGTCAGCGTGAGCGATGTGGATGCGGACGAGTTTGGCGATACGGTCACGCTAACCCTGACCACGGACATTGGCACCTTCAGCGCCCCCACCCCGGGCGGGTTTTCCGGCGTGACGGTGACCCAGGTAAACGCTCAAACCATTACCTATGAAGGCACTGCCTACGATTTCGGCTTCTATTTCAGCGGGGCCTCGGTGGATTACACACCGCCCGCCAACAGCAATGCCACCGGCACCATCACGCTCACCGCTGATGATGGCGGTGCCAGCGGCAGCGGTGGAGCACAGACTGGCTCCACGGACATTTCATTCACCATTGGTCCCGTGGACGATGCACCGACCCTGTCCACAGTCTCCAGCACGGAAACCTATTCTGAAGGCGGGGCTGCGGTAACCATTATTGATTCCGCCACTATCGCAGATGTCGACAACAACACCGCCACTTCGGCCACGGTCTCCATCACGTCCGGCTTTGTGGCAGGTGATCAGCTGAATTTCACCAACACGCCCAATATCACAGGGGCTTATAACGCCGCCACCGGTGAGTTGACTTTGACGGGCACTGATACGTTGGCAAATTACGAGTTGGCCATCGAGAGCGTTACCTTTTCCTCCACCAGCGACGCGCCGGGCACCGCAAACCGCGCCGTCAGCTATCAGATCACGAACGCCCTTGGCAGCAATGTCGAGACACAGGTGGTCATGTCGTTTGATGTGAATGACGCCCCCACCATCACCTTCGACACCGCCCCCCTGTTGAATGTGTTGGAGGACACCCCCACCGCCATCGTGCCGGTCAATTTCGACCTCTCCGATGTGGATGCGGGCGGGGCCAATGTTGAATTGGAAGTCACCGCCGATGATGGCTCCCTGGCCTTCACCAACCTCACCGGCTCCGGGCTAACGCTCTCTGGCGACACGCTCACCGGCACCATCGCCGATCTGGAAACCTATGTGCTGGGCGGCAATATCATCCTCACGCCGCTTGCCAATGCCTTCGGCAATGATCGCGTGTTTTTTGACATCAATGATGCTGGCAACACCGGTAGTGGCGGGGCTCTGAGCAACTCCCTCAGCATTGGGATCACACTCATACCCGTCAATGATGCCCCTGAGATTACCAATAGCACCGGGCCCACCACTTTTAACGAGGGGGACAGCCCGGCAGCCATCGACAGCGCCCTTACCCTGGTGGATGTGGATAATACCTCCATAAACACTGCCACCGTATCCATCGGCACAGGCTTCGTGGCTGGGGAAGACTTCCTGCGCTTCACGGATCAATTGGGCATCACCGGTAACTATGCCCCCCTCACTGGAATATTGACGCTCACCGGCACGGCCAGCGTGGCAGATTACGAGACCGCCCTGCGTTCCGTGGCCTATGAGAACACATCCGCCGCGCCGGACACGGGTGACCGGACCATTGAATTTACCGCCAGTGATGGGGACGACACGTCTGTCGTGTCGTCCAAAACCGTGCAAGTCATTGCGGGCAATGATGCGCCCACGGTGACCACCAGCAGCGGCACCGCCGCCTACACCGAAAACGATGCAAACCTCGCCATCGACAATGCACTCACCGTGGCAGATGTGGATGATGTCAATCTGGAGGGGGCCACCGTCTCCATCGGTGCAGGTTTCCAAGCCGCAGAGGATGCCCTCCTCTTCACCAATCAACTGGGCATAACAGGCACCTATAACAGCACATCAGGGGTGCTCACCCTCACCGGCACGGCCTCGGTGGCAGACTACCAGACCGCCCTGCGCACCGTGGGCTACACAAATTCATCCGAGGACCCCAGCGCCGCAAACCGCACCATCGCCTTTACCGTCAATGATGGGGATGTGAACTCCACCATCGCCACCCGTGATGTGGCGGTAGAAGCGGTCAATGACGCGCCAGGCTTTGGCGGGGTGCCAGCCACGCTGACCACCAATGAAGACACGCTCCAAAACATCAACTTCACCGGTTTGAATTTCAACGACCCGGAGGCAGACCCCGCCACCGACATCTTCACCGTCACCATTGGCTCCAATGTGGGCACACTAGCGGTGCAAACGGCCAGTGCCGGTGTCAATATCAATGCAACAGACCCCTCCAGCATCGTCTTCACCGGCACAATCAACGCCCTCAACGCCCATTTTGCCGCCAGAGGTGCCTCCACCTTCACACCCGATCCCAATGTCAACGGTTCCGGCATTATCAGTGTCGTGGTCAGTGACGGTGGTGCATCCGGCACCGGTGGCCCACAGACGGCGCAGGTCAATACGGCTGTCACCATCAACGCCATCGACGATGCGCCGGTCGTCACCACCACGGCCACTGGTGTCACTTACACCGAAGGTGGCAGCTCAGTGGCCATTACCAGCAATGCCACTATCACGGACGTAGATGACACGCAGATAACCAGCGCCACAATGACCATTTCCGGCGGCTTTGTAGCGGGTGACCGGCTGGCCTTTACAGATACCACCAACATTACTGGCAACTACAACACGACCACTGGTGTGCTCACGCTCACCGGGGCGGACACGCTGGCCAATTATGAATTGGCCCTTCAATCGGTCACCTTCTCCTCCACTAGCGACACTCCCGGCAGCGGCAACCGCACCGTGTCCATCCAGGTAAACAATGCCCTTGGAAGCAACACGGACACGCGCACAATCGGCGTATCGGACGTCAACGATGCGCCAACCATGAGCATTCCCACCACGGCTACCGTGGTGGAAGATGTGGCCACGATTATCGACTTATCATCCATCAACTTCACCGATGTGGACGCTGGTGCGGCTGACGTACGCCTCAATATAACCGGTATCGACGGCGCAATCACGCTCTCCTCCGGCTCCACCACTGATGTGACGGTTGCCACCATTGCCAATGGCTTTAGTCTGACGGGCGCAATTGAGGACATCGAGGATTTTCTTCAGGTCCCCGGCCAGCTCACATTCCAGGGCCTGCCCAACGACATCAATGGCGGGGCCATTGACTTCTTGATGACGGACTTGGGCAATACGGGTGGTGGTGGTGCCCAGCTGGCCAACGAAACCATCACCGTGAACACGACTGCGGTAAACGATGCCCCGGAAATCGACACGACGCTGATTACTCTGCCCACGGACTTCATCGTGAATGGTAGTTTTGAAAACGGTCCCGCTGGGCCCACCGATGGCGGCGTTCAGGTCAATGCGGGCGATGGTACGATCCCCAACTGGACGGTGGACGCGGGGAGCGTGGACCACATTCGCACGACTTGGGCAGCGGAAGATGGCACCGGCTCCATTGATCTAAACGGCAACAGCGCGGGCACGCTTTCGCAGACCATCACGACCATTCCCGGCAGCACGTACGAGCTGACCTTCTACATGGCGCGCAACCCCAATGGGGACCCAACTGAAAACCTTGACGTCACGATTGATGGCACCACAACGCCATTCTCATTTTCCAATGGCTCCACCACCACCACGAGCATGGGGTGGGAAGAACGCAGCCTCTTCTTCACCGCCACCGGCAGCAGCACGACGGTCACTTTCTCGTCACCCCAACCCGGTTCCAGCGGGCCAGCCATTGACGATGTGAGCGTGCAGGAAGTCATAGGGGCAACAGCACAAACCACCGCGGGGGAAGAGACGCCAACCTTCATCAACAACATCCAGATCAGCGATGTGGATGCGGACGGTGCCATGATCGTCACGCTGGCCGTGGCCAACGGTACTTTGGTGGTGGACGAAACGGTGCCCGATGGGCTCAATTCGGGGCAGATTACCAATAATGGCACAGGCACGGTGACGCTCACCGGTTCCGTTGCCGAAATCAACACCACGCTCAACAGTTTTGAAGGTCTGGCCTATACGGGCAATCCCAACTTCGTTGGCAATGACACACTCACCATCACCGCCGATGATCAGGGCGACCAAGGGGGTGCGGCGGAAACCGACACGGCCAACGTCACCATTGTGGTTCAGCCCATCAACGATGCCCCCACCATTAGCAGCCTCGGCTCGGTGACGCTTCAAGAAGATGACACGGTCAGCATTGATTTCAGCGCGCTGGACCTGAGCGACGTGGATGCCGGCACCGCCGACGTGCAGTTGGACCTGACCTCCAGCGGCGGCACCATTACTCTTGCCTCCGGCTCCACCACGGATGTGACGGTGGTGGCGATCACAGATGGCTTCCGTCTCACGGGTGCTGTGGAAGACATTGAAGATTTTCTGCAAGTGCCAAACCAGGTCGTCTTTGATGCACAAAACAACCTCAACGGCGTCAACGCAGCCTCCATCGACTTCAACCTCAGCGATTTGGGTAACTCGGGCGGTGGCCCAGCTCTTTCAGACTTTGAATCTCTCACCATCAACCTCAACGCGGTCAACGATGCACCCACCATCGACGCAACCATTGCCCCCAGCACCACCGAAGACACACCGGTTGTTCTAAACTTCGTTTCGGCCGCCCAGTTCCTCATGGCTGACGTGGACGCGGGTATTCAGAATGTGACCCTCACCATATCCGCCACCAATGGTGATGTTGTTCTGGCCGGCAGTGGAAGTGTGACGGTGGTGAATTCCGGCACCGGCGGCACGGTCACCGGCGACATCGGCTCCATCCGCAGCTACGTGCTGGGCAACAATCTTACCTTCAATCCCGATGCGGAGTTTAGCGGCACCGCCACGGTCAATTTCTCCGTCAGCGACAATGGCAATACCGGCTCCGGTGGTGCGCTGTCAGCGTCAGACAGCATCAGTATCAATGTCGCTTCGGTAAACGATGCGCCCACGCTGGACACCACAAAAGTGACGACGGGCACAGATCTCGTCTCCAATGGTGGCTTTGAACAAGGGCCAACGGGCGGGCAGTTTACGCAGGTGAATGCGGGCAGCACGGCCATAACTGATTGGACAGTCGGCCTTTCCAGTGTGGATCACTACCACGGCACCCGCCAAAATGCTGAGGGCATCGCCCATCTGGACCTGAACGGCTTGGGCCAGGGTAGCGTGAGCCAGACCATCGCTACCATTCCCGGCGAGACCTACGAGCTCACCTTCAATATGTCCCGCGCGCCCGTAGGCTTCCCGCCCGACGACCTGCGCGTCATTGTCGGCGGTAACTCGCAGGACTTCACCTACACCACCGCGGGTGGCACCGAGAGCAACATGCAGTGGGAAGAACGCAGCTTCTTCTTCACGGCAACGGGCAATACCACAAATATCACCTTCCAAACCCTGGAACCGGGCAATTCCGGCCCCGCGCTGGATAATGTGAGCGTGCAACAGGTCATTGGGGCCAGTAACACCATTGCTGCCGTGGAAGAGACGCCCATTCTCATCAACAATCTGGAATTTGCCGACGTTGATACGCCCGGCAATTTGACCGTCACCTTGTCCGTCACCGATGGTGTGTTGCTGGTGGACAACGACGTGCCCGGCGGCCTGCCCGGCGCTCAAATCACCAATAACGGCACCGGTAGTGTGACGCTTGTGGGAACGGCGGCACAACTCAACGCCACCCTGGGTGCCTTCGAAGGGTTGACCTATACGCCACCGCTCAATTTCAACAGCACGGCCACGCTCACCATCACTGCGACGGATGGCACAACGCCCATGGTGCCGGCCCAATTGCTCATCAACGTGGCCGATGTGGCAGACGGTCCCCCAGCCACCTCAGCGTTGGGCGATGCCGTCACCGGCAACACGGACAATCTGGTCGCCACGCAGTTCTTTGATCCAACTTCCAGCAACCTGGGCACCGCCGTGGCCAACCTCGGCGACATCAACAATGACGGATATGACGATTTTGCCATAGGCGGGCCGGATACGAACCCAACCGGCGGCAGCATAACGGGGGCAACCAATATCATTTTCGGCGGCACCGACCCCAATTTCGGGGCAACGCCCAATGTAAATGGCGAAGTGAACCTGGCCACCATTTCTGCCAGCACTGCCGGGTTTGAATTTGTCGGTGATAACGCCGGTGATCGGCTTGGCTTCTCAATAGCCGGTGGTGGGGACATTAACGGCGACGGGGTCGACGATTTTGTGATTACCGAGGTTTTTGATGATGGCGGAGCGCTCAATGCCGGTAAGGCTTACGTGGTTTTCGGCGGCCAGAATTTTGCCTCCTTCACCAACGCCTCCGGCGAGATTTCCACCGCCTTAATC
Source organism: Pseudomonadota bacterium (assembly GCA_038525315.1). Taxonomy (GTDB): domain Bacteria; phylum Pseudomonadota; class Alphaproteobacteria; order Rhizobiales; family Rhizobiaceae; genus Pseudahrensia. The sequence continues at coordinate 18,419 of JBCBHU010000006.1, read as the reverse complement.
GGTGTAACCGGTGGGCTTGAGGGGTTTGCCCTGCAGGGCAGCGATGCCAACCAGACTGTGGGCTATTCGGTCAGCATTGCCGGTGATTTGAACTTTGATGGCATTGACGATCTGCTGGTGGGTGCGCCGACCTCTACAGGTGCGGTGGGCAACGCCTATGTAATCTTCGGGGGGCAGGATTTTGCCGCCTTCACCGATGCTGGCGGTGATATTGCGCTCAACCAGCGCCGCATTCCGGGCACTCTGGAGGGTGTGCAGTTCATCGGGGAAAATGTGCCGGACCTCGCCGGTTTCAACATGGAATATATCGGCGACTTCAACGGTGACGGGATTGATGATCTGGCTATCTCATCCCTGCAAAATTCCAACGGTGGGGCTGCCTCCACATTGGGTGCCATTCATGTGGTCTACGGCGGGCAGGATTTCTCGCAGGCTGGAGCGCTGACCGGTGGCGTGAGCGGCAAAGAAATCGGCCTCAATAATGTGGGCGGCGGTGGCACCGGCGATCCGCTTGGCTTCCAGGTCAACGGCACCACTGCGGGCCAGGGCGTGGGCTGGTCCCTGGCGGGCAATATCGACTTCAACAATGACGGCATTCAGGATCTGATATTTTCAGACCAGGCCGTCTCCACCCGCGTGTTTGTGCTCTATGGCGGCCAAGCCATTACCGGCACCATCACCACCACAGACATCGAAAACGGCACCTATAACGGTGTCTATTTCACCCCGCCCGGCTCCACCCGCCAGACCGACGTGGCCAATGGCGGTGACATCAATGGCGACGGGATTGATGATCTTATCATCGGTGCAAAGTTTGTGGACGCACCGGGCAGCAATTCCGGCGAGACCTTTATTGTCTATGGCGGTCAAAATCTCACTGGTCAGGTGACCTTCAACACGATCGGGGGAACCACCGATGGCTTCTCCCTCACCGGGGAATTTGGCGGCTCCTTCTCCGGCGATGATGTCTCCGGTGCGGGGGATGTGAACAATGACGGGTTTGACGATTTCCTCATCGGCGCCCCCGGCAATAACGGCACCACACCGGGCGACGGCGCGGGCTATCTCGTCTTTGGTGGCGATTTTGACGGCAGACAAACCCAATTGGGCACCGCCGGCAATGACACGATCAACGGAACCAGCAATGCCGACACCATTATTGGTGGCGACGGCGGTGACTTGCTGTTCGGCAATGGCGGGGCTGACAATATTGACGGTGGCCGCGGCAGTGATGTGCTTTACGCGGACGATAACACTTTTGAGCGCATGGACGGCGGCGCCGGCAATGATGGCCTGACCTTTACAGACGGCGGTAATATCGACCTTACTGCCGTCAGCAATGATGCTTTGGTGAGCATTGAGGCCCTGTCCATCAACACCGTCAACGCAACCAGTATTCGCCTTGGCATTGATGACGTCTTCGCCATGTCCGACACGGGCAATAGCGGCATACGCAGCGATCTCAATGGCCTGAGCCCAGAAGGTGCCCTGACCAACAGCGTGTCGATTTTCGCCAACGCGGGGGACACCGTCTTCATCGAAAACGGAAGCACAGGCTCTTGGGTTTTGAACCCGACAAAATCTGCACTCATTACCAATCAGGATGTCTACGAGTTCGTCCAGGGCGGCAGCAGCGATGTCTTGGCAACCTTGGCGATCTCCGACGACCCGGGCGTTACGGTCACGATCGTGTAGACAACCCCGCGTCGAGGTGGAGACAGAAATTGCAGCTTCCGCCACGACCGTGCCCTCTCATGGAACGCATTTTTTGATGCACCTGTGCCTCAAGTCGAATGCGAGAGGCCCCAAACAAAAAACCCGCTGACATTCAGCGGGCTTTTTGAAGTCCAAGGAGACAGACGTTACGCCGTCAACCCTTCGGGCTCCGCCAGCCCGTTGGCGCGGCAGCAGGCGGTGACGGTGTTGGCCAGCAGGCACGCGATGGTCATGGGCCCCACCCCGCCGGGCACGGGCGTAATGGCACCGGCTTTCAACGCCGCGCTTTCAAAATGCACATCACCCACCAATTTCGTCTTTGGTGACCCGTCTTCCCGCGTCGCGCCGGGGATTTCGATGCGATTGATACCCACGTCGATGACAACAGCACCGTCCTTCACCCATTCTCCCGTGATCATTTCAGGCCGCCCCACGGCAGCCACCAGAATATCGGCCTGACGGCAGACGTCTTCGATGTCTTTCGTGCGGCTGTGGGCGATGGTGACGGTGCAACTGTCTTTCAACAAAAGATTTGCCATGGGCTTGCCCACAATGTTGGAACGCCCCACCACCACGGCATTTTTGCCCGACAGGGTCTCGCCAGACTTTTCGTAATGGTCCCGCAGCATCATCAGGCAGCCCAGCGGCGTGCAAGGCACCATGGATTTTTGCCCCGTGCCCAGCAAACCCACATTGGAAATGTGGAACCCATCCACGTCTTTTGCTGGGCTAATGGCGTTGATGATAAGGTCTTCATCCAAGTGTTTGGGCAGCGGCAGCTGGCACAAAATACCGTGGACCGACGGGTCATTGTTCAACTTCTCAATGAGCGCCAGCAGCGTTGCTTGATCCGTATCCGCATCCAACCGATGCTCGTAGGAATTCATCCCCACTTCCACGGTTTGCTTGCCCTTGTTGCGCACATACACCTGGCTAGCAGGGTCCTCGCCCACCAGCACCACCGCCAGGCCTGGGGTGATATCGTGGTCAGCCTTCAGTCGCGCCACATGCTGCGCCACCTGGCCCCGCACGGAGGCTGCAAATTCTTTACCGTCTATAATGGTTGCCATTGTCATTGCCCTCTTGCGCCCAAAGCGCGTCATTTATCGGCGCGCCAAACGCGCCTCGATTGCATTGATTGCAGCGGTAATTCCGCGAAGGTCAAAGCGGGCCTCCAGCACGCCTGCGCTGCCGCCCCCCATGAAAAAACGTGCCTGCCTCCCGGCTTTGAGGTCCGCCACAAGGCGGGCATTGGCCGCATCGGAGGAGACGGTGATCATCTCCGCCACGTTGGGGATGTGCCGGTCACCCGGCGTCCACTCCCCCTCCCGCAACGCGTCCGTTTCGCCATCCACGTCAAAATTGACAAATTCACCCGGTGCCGGAAGCCAGCCACGCTGAAAGATGGTGACCACATATTGGCCAGGGCGGTCCACATGCACAGCCAGACGGCGCGCACCATCGGCCCCGTCTGTGCCCGCCAGTTGAACGGCGCGGCATTTGCCTTCGCCCTTGCGGGTACAAACGGCCAGCCACGAGCCATGATAGGCCCGCGCCTCACCAAAGCGGTGCTGAAACCACTCCCCCGCCACCGCTGGAGAAGCGGTGGTAAGAAGCAAGCCCAGCAGCACCAGCCGCATTAGAAGAGACCTTCAATCTGCCCCTCATCATTGAGCATAATGCTCTCCGACGATGGCACGCGGGGCAGACCGGGCATGGTCATGATCTCACCGCAGACCACCACCACAAAACCGGCACCGGCGGAGAGCCGCACTTCGCGGATGGGCAAAGAATGGCCCGTGGGCGCACCCCGCAGATTGGGGTCCGTGGAGAAGGAATATTGCGTCTTCGCCATGCAAACGGGCAGATCGCCAAAACCGGCATCCTCCCACTGGCGCAGCTGATCACGCACTTTCTTGTCGGCCAGCACTTCGTCGGCGCGGTAGATGCGCTTGGCGATGGTTTCAATCTTGCCCATCAGACTCATGTCGTCAGGGTAAAGCGTCTGGAATTGGGCCATATCGCTGTCAGCAATTTCCGCAACGCGGGTGGCCAATTGATCAACACCTTTGGAACCATCCGCCCAGTGCTTGCACAAAATAGCTTCCGAGCCGAGGCTCTCCACATAATCCACACAAGCGGCGATCTCCGCTTCACTGTCGCCGGCAAAATGGTTGATGGCCACCACGGCGGGCACACCAAAGCCTTTGATGTTTTCGATATGGCGGCCCAGATTGGCGCAGCCGTCCTTCACGGCATCCACATTTTCTGCGCCCAGATCCTGCTTTTTCACCCCACCATTCATTTTCATGGCACGGATTGTGGCCACGATGACAATGGCGGAGGGCGCAAGCCCTGCCTTGCGGCACTTGATGTTGAGAAATTTCTCCGCGCCCAGATCAGCGCCAAAACCAGCCTCCGTCACCACGTAGTCGGCCAGTTTCAACGCCGTTTTAGTGGCCACCACGGAGTTACATCCATGGGCGATGTTGGCGAAGGGGCCGCCGTGAACGAAAGCCGGATTATTTTCCAGCGTCTGCACCAAATTGGGCTGCATGGCGTCTTTCAACAGCACCGTCATGGCACCATCGGCCTTCACGTCCTTACAGGTAATGGCCTTGCGGTCGCGGGTGTAGCCGATGATGATGCTGCCCAAACGGGCCTGCAAATCTTCCAGGTCGTTGGCCAGGCACAGGATGGCCATGACTTCCGATGCCACCGTGATGTCAAAACCCGCCTGCCGGGGGAAGCCATTGGGCACCCCGCCCAGGGATGTCACAATATCGCGCAGGGCGCGGTCGTTCATGTCGAGCACACGCTTCCAGGTGACCCGCCGTTGGTCGATCTCCAGCGAATTACCCCAGTAGATATGGTTGTCGATCATGGCAGACAACAGGTTGTGGGCTGATGTGATGGCGTGGAAGTCACCGGTGAAATGCAGGTTCATTTCCTCCATGGGCACCACTTGAGCATAGCCACCACCGGCGGCCCCGCCTTTCATCCCAAAGCAAGGCCCGAGAGAGGCCTCACGGATACAAATGGCCGCCTTTTTGCCAATGGCATTAAGACCATCACCCAGGCCCACCGTGGTGGTGGTCTTACCTTCCCCCGCCGGCGTTGGGTTGATGGCCGTCACCAAAATAAGCTTGCCGTCCTCTCGGCTGCCCAGCCCCTTGATGAAATCCGCGCTCACCTTCGCTTTGTCATGGCCGTAGGGCACCAGATCAGCGGCTTCGATACCAAGCTTGGCACCGATCTCTTGAATGGGTTTTTTATTGGCCTCGCGGGCTATTTCGATATCGGTTTTGAAAGCCATGGCAGGAGGGTCCCTCAAAATATGGCGTTGTCTGGAAGATTTAGCACGCCGCACTGGTGTGGAAATTGGGTCGCACAGACGACACAACGTGGCGGCCCATACTGGCGACCACAATGTCGCAGCATTGTTGCGATTGCGACCCAAAAACGAGCCGTTTCCGGCCCGCCACAAAAGAATATGTGTTCTGGACCTATTCCTTGAGATTTGACCCTAAATTGGCACCGGCCAATCCCGATAAACCGCGGCAATATCCGCCATCACCGCGTCGGATAACGTCAAGTTGGCGGCGGCTATGTCCGTCTCCAACTGCTCCATGTTTGTGGCGCCGATAATCACGCTCGTCATGAAGGGCCGTGTCAGGCAAAAGGCCAGCGCCATCTGGCCCATATCCAGCCCGTGCTTTTGCGCCACCTGTCCATAAAGCTCCGTCGCCTTCACCGCCTGATCCGCATAGCGCCCATTCATTTTCTCATTCAGCGCGCGGCGTGATCCTTCGGGAATGGAACCATCCCGATATTTACCGGTGAGAATGCCGGCGGCCAGCGGAGAAAAAGCCAAAAGCCCCACATCTTCCATCACGCTCACCTCCGCCATGTCGGTATCGTAGAGCCGGCACAGCAAGGAATACTCGTTCTGCATGGAAACGATGCGGGGCAAATCATGCTTTTGCGCCACCGAAAGCCATTTCATCGTGCCCCATGCGCTTTCGTTGGAGAGGCCGAAACTGCGCAATTTGCCCTCATCAATCAGCCTGGCGACTACTCCCAGAATGTCGGCCACTTCCTGATCCATGTCCTGAACGTCCATGCTGCGCGGATCGAAAGTCCATTGTTGACGAAAATGATAGGAGCCCCGGTTGGGCCAGTGCAGTTGATAGAGGTCCACATGATCCGTTTGCAGCCGCCGCAAACTGCCCTCCAAAGCCTCCCGCACGATGGCCCCGGTGACCCGCGCGCCGTTTCGAATGTCACTATTGCCTTCACCCGTCACTTTCGTGGCAACAACAAGTTTGTCCCGGTCCGCCCGCCCTTTCAGCCAAGTGCCGGTCAATTCTTCCGTCAGGCCGGTGGTCTCTTTCTTGCGCGGTGTGGTGGGATACATCTCCGCCGTGTCGAGAAAATTGATACCCGCGTCGACGGACCGGTCCAGCTGCGCATGGGCCTCACTTTCCGTATTCTGGGAACCCCATGTCATGGTGCCCAGGCACAGTTCAGAGACCATAATTTCAGTGCGGCCCAGTCGGTTCATTTTCATGACATCCAAGTCCTTCAGCGCAGATGATTTCGGCGCGACCTTTAACCATCACCACCGCCCCGTCCACACCCTCTTGGCGCACACTCCACAAGGCGACGCCGTTTTGAACAGGAAGGTCTCCCGGTAACACTTTTTGAACTTGACCCGTTCCGGTGGGCAATCCGGTTTTGCCGGTTTCGCTGCCAGAGACTTGGCCATAGATTAGGGCAAAGAATTTAGCGGAGAACGCCTCCATGACCTCCCTGCCCGATACCATGCACACCGTGGAAATTGCCGAACCCGGCCCCCCGCATGTCCTCTCCATCGGCGAACGCCCCGTGCCCGCCGTGCCCGCGGGCCATGTGCTGGTCAAAAACACAGCCGCGGGGGTGAACGGGCCAGACATCATCCAGCGCAAGGGCTTCTACCCGCCACCCCCCGGGGCTTCTGATATCATGGGGCTGGAAGTCTCCGGCGAAGTGGTGGCACTGGGTGATCAGGCATCCCGATTCGACTTGGGGGACAGGGTTTGCGCCCTCACCAATGGCGGCGGCTATGCGCACTATACCGCCATTGATGAAAATCATTGCCTGCCCATCCCAACGGGCGTGGCCGAGGTGGACGCCGCCGGCCTTTGCGAAACCTATTTTACCGTCTGGAGCAATTTCTTCTTCAACCAAACCTTGCCCGAAAACGGCCTACTGCTTGTCCATGGCGGTGCGGGGGGCATCGGCTCTACCGCCATCCAATTGGGCAAGGCGTTTGGCCTTCGCGTGTTCGCCACCAGTGGTAAGGAGGCAGGTCTCGCCTTCTGCCGCGACATGGGCGCAGATCGGGCCATCAATTACAAAGAAGAAGACTTTGTCGAAATCGTCAAAAAAGAGGGTGGCGGGGCCGACATCATTCTCGACATTATCGGCGGAGACTATGTGGACCGGAACCTGAAATGCGCCAACCCGGATGGCAGAATTGTCCAACTGGCTTTCAACCATGGGTCACGGGTGGAGGCAAACCTCATGCCCGTCATGCTTAAGCGGTTGACGCTCACCGGCTCCACCCTGCGCCCCCGCCCGCCAGCCTATAAAGCAGCCGTGGCCCGTGACTTGGAAAAGAAAGTCTGGCCCCTGTTTGCCGATGGCACGTTAAAGGTGCACACCCACAAGACTTTTTCCATGGAAGAAGTGAAACAAGCCCATGAACTGATGGAAAGCGCGCAGCATCAGGGCAAAATTCTGCTGAAGTTTTAGGGGGTCTTTGTGGAACCGTTCAAAAACGTCTTCAACCCCGCCACAATTACCCATCTTGCCGACCGATTGACCGCGGCAAGTGGCGCATTCGACCACAAGCGTTTCGTTGCCCTTGCCACGGATAACCTGGACGCCCTGGAATTATCCGAGCGGCGGGACCAGATCACCGATGCGCTGGAAACCTGCCTCGACCTGGACTTTGCAGCCGCCTGTCAGGCCATGATTGCCACGCTGCGCCCGGAAGCTCCCACCGAAAACGTTCAGGAATTTATACCCACAGAAGGCGTGGGGGGCTGGATGATTATGCCCATGGCTGGCTATGTGAGCCGACACGGCATGGACCATCTACCCGTTTCTTTTCACGCGCTGGAAGCCTTCACCCGACGCTTCACCTCCGAATTTGGCATTCGCCCGTTTTTCGACCGCTTTCCCGAGGAAACGCTTGCCAAGGCCCATGAATGGGCGGAATCGGACAGTCTGCATGTCCGACGTTTGGCCTCGGAAGGGTCCCGCCCACGCCTTCCCTGGGGCATGCGGCTCAACCGGTTCGTGGAGGACCCCACCCCCCTCATACCGCTATTGGACAAACTGAAGGACGACCCCACCGAATATGTGCGCCGGTCTGTGGCCAATAATCTCAACGACATCGCAAAGGACCACCCGGATCTTGTGGCACAACTGGCGGGCGACTGGCTCCATGGGGCCTCCAAAAACCGCAAGCGGCTCGTCACACACGCCTGCCGATCACTTGTGAAAGCAGGACACAAGCCCACACTTGAGGCCCTCGGCTATGGCAAGCCCGAAGTGGACATCGGCCCGCTTCGTCTGGCAACACCGGCAATTGCGCTCGGCGAGGCTTTGGAATTTTCGCTGGAGCTGAGAAATTCAACCGATCGATCGCAGGCGCTGATTGTGGATTTCAACCTTCATTTAATGAAGGCCAATGGCACGCTGGCGCCTAAAACCTTCAAGTGGAAAGTGTTTGAACTGGGGGCGGGCAAGTCCATCACCCTCACAAAACGCCACCCCATCAAACCTGTAACCACCCGGGTTTACTACGGCGGAGAGCAAGCGCTGGAACTCCAAATCAATGGTCGCACGTTTGACAGACTGCACTTCACACTGAGCGTCTAACAGCGCACCCCCGCGCCTAACCAGCCATGGCGGTTTGATCGCACTGCCTTGCGGCGCTTTTGCGGCCTGCCTAAAGCGGAGCCTTATGGGGGGTGAGCGCCTCAATCCGCCAACGGCACGTGCACCACGATGCCTGCATTGACAATGACGCTCGTGCGGTCGGTCACCGGGTCATGGACGTTGAGCCCCCCGAAAACGGCCTTTGGCGTGATATTGCCATAGGGTAATTCCTTGGCCACCGCCGCCAGGTCGATCAATTCGGGTTGCTGGGCAGCCAAAGTCAAATCGATCTCCATCGTGTTGGGGTCGATATCCAAAGCACGAAAGAATGTGAGGGACGAGTGGTGGATAGCGTCTTGTACGGCGCGGCGGGCGGCCTTGGTGTAATCCTCGCCATAAAGATCATTGCCTGTGCCCATCTCCAAAATGATGCGCTTAAGATTACTCATGGCCCACACCCCACGTCTTTCCTTCGGGCAGATCGAGATGAACGATCAGCGCCGCATTGGCCATCACCGTCACACCACCATCGGGCTTTGGCGTATCCATCCCGCCCCGCTCGCAAATGACCTGCCGCTTGCCATAGGGTAGCAACGCGGCCACCGCGTCCACATCCACCGCGTCGGGTTTTGCAACTCCGATGATGATGTCCACATCCATGGAATCCCGAGAGACGCCAAAGGCATCGTAAACGCTCAGGGAGTTTTGGCGCAGCGCATTATGCACCGCGCGGCAGGCCGCCTTGGTGTAGTCTGCCCCCTGCAAATCTGTCCCCATGCCCAATTCCATCACCATGCGGGTGCGCGCCATGGTTATCCTCCCCATAGAAAAACCGGCCCCACCCTTAGGCGGAGCCGGTCAAAAATTCAAAGCCTTGCGCTAGCTTATTCAGCGAACGTTTTCAGATAGGCGATCACGTCGCGGCGGTCATCTTCTTTACGCAGTTTGTAGGCCATCTTGGAACGGGCTTTCTTGTCGTCCAGATAAGCGCGCAGGTACTTTTTTGGGTCTTTCAGGTAGGCGAACATTTCCTCTTCCGTCCACACCAACCCTTTTTCGCCGGCTTCCACCAGGCTTTTGCCATAACGCATGTCCGGATAGCTACCGGCTTGACGGCCGATGATACCGGTCAGAACGGGGCCAACCTTATTCTTGGCGCCCTCGCCCACCATGTGGCAGCTCTTGCATTTGTTGAAAACTTTTTTGCCCTTCTCGGCATCGCCACCGGAATGACCGTCAGCAAAAGCGGCGGAGGACATGAGGCCTGCGGCCAAAACGGCGGCGGCGACAATAGAGTGTTTAAACATGAGGTTCTCCCGATTGGTAATTCTCTTTCCCTCTCGCTTCAGATGTGTAAGCGATCGCGGCGATGGTCAAGACATAAGCGATAATAGCTGACAAAAAGACCTTATTCAGGCCGCGCCAACTGTCGCAGGTGCCAGACCTATAACGAGTGTGTGAACGGGTCGTTCCCAAAGCGATACAAATTCAACGCCATCGATGCATTAAATCTGCCAAATGGAACAAAAATGCAGCCGTGAGGCTGATCCCCATCCACACCGCACCCGCCCCGGTGAGCGCACCGTAAAGCGCGAGCGCAAAGCCCGCCCCCGCCCCTAAAAAACACAGGGTTTGACGGGGTTGAAGACCGCGTTGCTTGCGGTGCCAAACCAAAATCAACACAACCGCCTCCAGCGCCAATACGGCCAGAATCAGCAGTGCGATCATCGGCGTGGTTAAAAAGCCAAACACGCTCAGCAGGCGTTACGTGCGGGCCAGCCCCAGCAGGTGGCCCATGTCTTTGATGAAAACCCGCAAATGGGCCATGGGCTCCCGGCGCACCAGGCGCTTGTTCATGTAGCTGTCCCAGGTCAGACGCTGCACGTCCTTGTCCTCGCAAATTTTTACAAACCGCTCACGCCGCCGGTCGCCGCCATACCAGAAATATTGCAGGATACCGAGAACCCAAAACACCTTGCCGTGTTCGCGCATGAATTGCTTGCGCGCCCCCGCTAAAGCACGCCCATCATTGGTGGCAAGGCTCTTGTGCACCGCCTGCCCCACCATGCGCCCGCAAGCCATGGCGTAATAGATGCCTTCGCCAGATGCGGGGGCCACAACGCCAGCCGCATCACCGGTGACGATGAGGTCACGTCCATTGTCCCACCGTTTGGAGGGTTTCATGGGGATGGGTGCCCCCTCATGGCGCACCAAAGAGGCATTGGCCAAATCCGTCTTGGCCCGCAATTCCTTCACGGCACCCCGCAGGGAAAACCCTTTACGGGCGGAGCCCACGCCGATGCTGGCCGTCTTTCCGTGGGGGAAAACCCAGGCATAAAAATCCGGCGAGAGCTGTCCCTGATAGTACACATCACAGCGCGTGGCATTGTAGTGCTCCCCCACCGGGGTGGCATCGTCGATGGTGATAATTTCATGATAGGCAAAAACGCTGGGCGGCGTTTTCACGCCCGGCAGGCCCTGTTTGGCCACTTTTGAGCGCGCGCCGTCAGCCCCGATGACCCGACGGGCGGTCACGGATACGCTGTCCCCCTCCTGGTCTTCATAAACAACGACACTGTGGCCCGCCCCGTCCCGCTCCAAGGTCTTGAATGTGCCGGTCAGCCGTAATGCCCCGGCCTCCATGGCCCGCTGGCGCAAAAACTCATCAAAGGTTTCCCGGTTCACCATGCCTACAAACCCGTCTTCGATGGGCATATCCACGCCTTTTTCGGAAGGGGCAATCATGCGGGCGGAGCGGATACGGGCACACAGCAATTCATCGGGGATGGCAAAATCCTCGATCAAGCGGGGCGGTATGGCCCCGCCGCAGGGTTTGATGCGCCCATCCCGGTCCAATAGCACCACGTTCCAGCCGTCTGCGGCCAAATCCGCCGCAGCAACGGCGCCCGAAGGGCCGCCCCCTACCACGACGACATCGTAAACGGTGCCGGATTGGGGTTTGTGGGCAAAATGGTCCTGCGCCCGGTCGGCGATGGCGTCGGCAAAGGCAGAGTCAGTCATCAGTCTCTCCTGTCAGCCCCTATTCAGCGGCGGAAAGACCGGGTTCGCCACCCGGTCGGTAATTAGAAATGCGCGGCTTGTTTTGCTGGTCGCCACCCAAGGCGACCGAGGGCGCGACCTTGGCGGCGATGAGGGCCGAGACGACGAACAACGCCCCCTCCACCATAAAAATGGCCTGATAGGCGCTCGCCTCACTGCCCGCGATGGCGCGGGCGAGGTCAATGGCCACAGTCCCCAAGAAGCCGCCAAGCCCAAAGGCCACGGCCTGGGAAGCACCCCAAAGGCCCATACGCGTGCCTTCCCGGCCCGAGGCACCCTCCCCCGCCAGCCCCATCATGGAACCGATGGCGGCGACGGCAAAAGCACCATTGGCGAGACCCAGGGCAAAAACATTGGCTTTCAAGGGCCACGCCGGCCCGATTTGGGCGCTAACGGCGAGGCCCAAAAACGCCAATGCAGAGGCAAGACACCCGCCCACGGCCCAAAAGCGCATGGAGCCCAATACCTGCCCCAATGCGCCCAGCCGACGGAGGCGCGCCAGCGCGCTGCCGCAAATGGCGACGGTGATCATGCCCACCATCACACCACCATTTTGCATGCCCGCCAGCTGCGTGGATTCGCCGGGCGTGTAGGAGAACACCAGACCAGCGAAGGGCTCCAAGATCAGATCCTGCGCCGAATACGCCAACATGGAAACGAAGACAAAAATGGTGAACTGTCGAGCCCGCGGCTCCGCCCACACTTCGGCAAAGGCCGCACGGAAATTGGGTTTTGGCTTGGGCTTATCGGCAATGGCAACCTGCGGTGCGCCCCCTTTTTCAATGCCATAGACCGCCAGCAGGGCCACGATAAAGGCAATGACCGAGACACTGGTGGACACAAGCACCAGGCGAAGGGGCGTATAGGGGTCCAACTGCGCCCCAGCGGTAATTGCTGTCACCACAAAGCCCGCGATCATCATGATCCACACGATGGAGGCCGCCGCCGGTCTGCGCCCGGGGGCCACTTTGGTGGCAAGCAGCGTTAGCAAAGAGGTGCCCGAGGCACCAACGCCCAAGCCAATCAATGCAAAGGCCACGATGGAAACCAGAAGCCCCGTCCAGAATGAACTGGCCATGAGCGCCGTGCCCAGGGCCGCCAGCGCGCCCCCCTGAGCCAGCACGGCCATGCCGCCAATAATCCAGCGCGTGCGGTTGCCCCCCACATCAGAACCATAACCCCAGCGGGGTCGGCTCATCTGCACGGCATAGTGAAAACCCACCAGCGCCCCCGGCAACATGGCCGCAAGCCCATATTCCACCACCATAATGCGGTTCAGCGTGGAAGTGGTGAGCACCACAATGGCTCCCAGCGCCGTTTGCACCAGGCCCAGCCGGATGATGCCCAGCCATGATAGACCGCCATTCTTGTCGTAATTTCGCATCATGCCCCTGCGCTCCCCAGCAAAGCACGCACCGCAAAGGCAGAAACCATCATGCCGGTCACATAGGCGGTCACGCCAAACAGATTGTAAAATGCGGCATTGCGCCGTGGGTTCGCTTCCAGGCTCGGCCCGTTCCACAAATAGCGGGCCATGAAGCCGAGTTGTGCGGCCAGCAGCAAAGCAACCGCCACGGCATGGCCGCCCTGTCCCCAGTGCCACAGCAGCGCTACGACCGCCCCTTGGGGCAGCGCCATGGTAAGCGACGCCACATGGGCCGCCCGTTTTGCCCCCAACTGCACCGGCAGGCTGTTCACACCCAGCGCGCGGTCGCCTTCGATGGCTTTGAAATCGTTCAACACCATGATGCCATGCGCGCCCAGTGAGTAGAGCAAGGCCAGCGCCACAATGCGCCCATCGGGAAAAGCCGACAGCAGGACGGCGGCTCCGGTGAACCACGCCAAGCCTTCATAACAAAGGGCGCAGGCCGCAGCCCCCAACCAACCATTATTCTTCAACCGAAGTGGCGGCGCGCTATAGGCCCAGGCCAATAGCAAACCCACCACCGTCGCCCCCAGCACAACGGCCCCCAGCGCAAGGCCCATCAGGAGCGAAAGCCCCGTCCACACCAGGGCCACATAAAGGCCCCAACGGCCCGGCAGACGACCGGAGGGAATGGGCCGATCCGGTTCGTTGATGGCATCCACATGCCGGTCATGCCAGTCATTGATGGCCTGGCTCATGGCGCAGACCAGCGGCCCCGCCAAAACCATGCCCGCCAGCACCAAAACCCAATTTTGCGCAATCGACTGCCCGGAAGAAACCGCCCCGCAAGCAAAGGCCCACATGGGCGGAAACCACGTGACCGGCTTCAGCAATTCCAACACCGCAAGGGGCTGGGGCCACCGGCGCAGGGGCGACGACGCGCTCTCTACTGACGGTGCAACTGTTGTGTGGGCCGAAGGGATGGACGCCGTTTCCATGGCGCAAGGATAAGAAGGTGCGACAATAGTGTCAAACTATAACAACAGATGAACTGTCAATTAATTTGGACAATCACGCGTCGTCATTATCCCGCGCCAGCTTGGCATAAAGGCTCTGGCGGGAGAGGCCCAACATGCGGGCGGCGGAAACGCGGTTTCCCTTGGTCAACTCAAGGGCCGTGTCGATGCAAAGATGCTCGATCATCTGGGTGGTTTCCCGCACGATATCTTTAAGCGGCATATGCCCCACCAGATTGGTGATTTGTTCGTCCGACTGGGGCAATGAGGACGCATTGGTCTCACTGGAGATCACCTGAGAGGCGGCCGGGCGTATCAAAAACCCGAAAATACCCCCATCAGGGCCCGCCATGCGGGAAGCGGCGATTTCCACACTTTCCAGCCGGGCAAAACGCCCCCGCATCACGGTTGCAAAGCGCCGAACACTGCCATGCTCCTGCACGTTGGAAAACAAGACGTTGCAGTCCACTTTGGGGCGCTCAAACCACTGGTCCATGGCCTCCCCCTGCGCCTCCCGGGCACTGGTGAGATTGAGCAGGTCCACAAAGGCACTGTTCACGTGCAAGACCTGCCGTGCCTCATTGGTGATGACAAAGGCGTCCGGCATTTGCTCCATCAAATCCAGCGTTTGCCGCTCAATGGCATAGGTGAGCGGCACAACATTGCCGGAATCAGTGGAAAGCTGGAGCAGCAGATAGCTGCGCCGATCCTGCCGGAACAGGGTCGCGGTAATGGAAAGCTCTTCCCCGTTGCGCAAAGCAAGCGTGCCATCTTCCTCGTTTTGGTCCTCGATGGTGGCCCGCAGCAATTTGTGGAGAACATCGGCGTTTTCCAGATCAAAAAGGTGCTCCACCTTGATGTCATCCAGGCCCCGCCGCTTGACACCCAGCAAGCGCAAGGCAGCCGGGTTGATGTCGTTGATGCGCAAGGTCGTGGCATCCACCACCACCAGCGCCACATCGGACAATTCAAATATCATCCGATAACGCATCTCGCCGGCACGCAGGCGGGCAAATTCCCGTTCCACCGCCAGTTGGGAATGCATGAGCTTTTGCTGCAAGCCGGAAATGGCGGAAATATCCTGCCCAAAGACCACCAGCACCTGGTCATCGTTCACCCAGACGGCGGAGTAGCGCACGGGAACATCGTCCCCGTGAGGCAAAGCATGGTTTATTTCGCGCGGGCGGATGGTGCCGTCGCTCCACGCCTCTTCCATTAGGGCGATGATCTTGTCTTCACTCTCGCCCGTGGCGGTGTCGATCCATTTGCGTCCGATCCACGAACGCCCGCCATTTCGAAACAGCGCTTCCTGGCTAAAGGCCGCGTCCCGGATCATGCCATCTCTATCGATCACGAGGGCCACATCGGCCGCTTTTGCCACCAATCGTGCCGCTTCATCCGCATCCAGCCCGGAAAAATGGCGTGGACCGTTCGAAAAATACATTTCAGAATTGCGGGAGACCTGTTCGTCCAAAGATTCATTCCTCAACCAAGACGCTGGCTCCCGGCAGCGTCCGTTTAATTTTGCGACAAGCGCAACGCGCGTTACATCAAATAATACACGTTTTCAATCATATGACACCAGAATCACGCTGGGTCACCAATTGCTGCGCCCGTTCCACAGCCTCGCCAGCATTGGCTGCCGTCATGTCCGCGCCAATGGTATGCACAAGATCGGGGTTTTCGACGAAGGGGGCTCCTCCCGCCATAACTATGAGCTTTTCGTTTTCGCTCACCTGCCGCAGATCAGCGATCAGGTCCTTGCAGCGCTGCAAATCCTCATGGACGCTGAAGGAAATGCCCACCACATCAAAAAAATTGCCATGGACGGCGTCCAGCACGTCCTGTTCTTCCTGATACACGCCGGAATGCACACCCCAGCCGTGGGCCCGGAAAAACTCCTCCACCATGGAAGCACCAAAAACGTGCTGGCCCAAGGGCAAGGGAAAAATATAGACATTTTCAGCCCGCGGCTTCGCATTAATCTCATCAGCGAGCGCGTCGCTATGGCGGCGCATGAGACCGTGGACGATGGACATGCCCACCGTCACATCCCCAAAGCCCGCTTCATCCTGCAACCACGCCTCCCCCAATAAAACCGAAGCCGGCGCGAGCAGATCGAGAAACAAAGTGGCCACCGCCACTTTTTCCCGTCGCAGTGCCACAAATCGCGCTTCACACGCCTGCGCATCACCTGTGAGTAAAAGGCGGGCGAAATCCTTTACTGCGTCGGGATCCAGCGAAATGGCAGGCGGCGTGGCCATGGGAATGGTTTGCTGCGCTCTTGGGATGTTTTGATTACCCGACAACCCTACAGAAGACGGCTTGGCCAGCAAAGCGGGAATGATCCGGTTGAAAACCGAATTTTCAATGACCCGACGTCGCTCTAGCTGATCGCTGGACAATACACCCGCTCCTAAGAATCCAAACCACAGTTCGTCTTACGCGGCTCCCGCGACCATAGTGCTGTCTAATTCAATATACGTCAAGAAATCTTGACAAAAACCGCCCAAGAGAATTTACTCCAAAATGTCTAGATTATTGGACACTTACCGGTCGGCAACCATGGGCCACCGGGCTTCAGGAGGAAGCATTGACACCACGAAGGGACCAGATCAGCCCCGTTGAAAGGCACAAGGCAACGCAGCCTTTGCCCGCCGGTCTCTACACGCCCGAACAGCGCCGCCGCCGCGATGAAACCCGGTGGACGCTGGTGCAGGGCATCCTCGCCCCACTGCAATTTGTCGTCTTCGCCATCTCCCTGGCTTTGGTTATCCGCACCCTTTGGACCGGTGAAGGTTACGCAATGGCCACAGGATCCATCGTATTGAAAACGCTTATTCTTTACGTGATCATGGTCACTGGCGCCATTTGGGAAAAAGTGGTTTTTGGTCAATATCTGCTCGCCCCGGCCTTCTTTTGGGAAGACGTATTTTCCTTCGCCGTGCTCGCCCTGCACACAGCCTATCTGCTGGCCCTGTGGGGCGGGTGGTTGACCCCAACGGGCCTCCTGTTGCTGGCCCTTGCCGCCTATGGCGCCTACCTCATCAATGCGGTGCAATTCGTGTTGAAGCTGCGCGCAGCGCGCCTCCAGGGCGGGGTGCAAAACATGTCCAATGTCCTGATCAACGGGGAATCGGATGGTGTGCCACCGGCGGTTTGTCCACAGACGGGACAGGTTCTGGGGGTGTCCCCATGACCCGCCTTTACCCGAAACCCGACACCGCCGCGCCAAACGTTCCCGCCGTGACGTGCCGCGAACGGCCGGTTCTCAAAGAGCGCGGCCAGCACGAAGTTTTTTGCGGTCTCACCGGCATCATGTGGCTCCACCGCAAGATTCAAGACGCTTTTTTCCTCATTGTGGGCTCGCGCACCTGCGCCCACCTCATGCAATCCGCCGCCGGGGTGATGATTTTTGCCGAACCCCGCTTCGCCACCGCCATCATGGAAGAGCGCGATCTGGCCGGTCTTGCCGATATGCATGACGAGCTGGACGGTGTGGTTGAAAAACTGCTGGCCCGCCGCCCGGAAATCCGCCTGCTTTTTCTGGTGGGCTCCTGCCCCTCCGAAGTGATCAAACTGGATTTGGGCCGCGCCGCTGAACGGCTTTCAAGCCGCCATAATCCCGGCGTGCGCATTTTGAACTATTCCGGTTCCGGCATCGAAACCACCTTTACCCAGGGCGAAGACGCCTGCCTCGCCAGCCTCGTCCCAACCCTGCCCGCAGAACCCGCCGGTGCGCCCCCTGCTCTCATGGTCGTGGGCGCTTTGGCCGACGTGGTGGAAGACCAGTTCGCCCGCCTGTTCAACGAAATGGGCTTGGGCCACGTGCGCTTTCTGCCCGCCCGTCTGGCCGACGACATGCCGCCGGTGGGTGAAAACACCCGCTATCTACTGGCCCAGCCCTTCCTCACCGACACGGCCCGAGCGCTGGATGACCGTGGGGCAAAACTGATTCAAGCCCCCTTCCCGTTGGGCGCGCAGGGCACCTATGGCTGGCTCAAAGCTGCCGCCGATACGTTTGGCGTGGCGCAAGATGTTTTCGACAAAGCCGTCCAGGCCCCCATGCAAAGGGCACAGCGCGCCGTGGCCCTGCAGCGGGAGCGGCTTGAGGGCAAAACCGCCTTCCTCTTTCCCGACAGCCAATTGGAAATTTCCATGGCCCGCTTCCTGCATCAGGAATTGGGCATGGAGCTGACGGAGGTTGGCACCCCCTATATCAACAAACGCCTGCTCGCCCACGACCTTAACGCCCTGCCCGACCATGTGACGGTTTCAGAAGGGCAGGACGTGGACGAACAACTCGAACGCTGCCGCTCTCTCAAACCGGA
>JBCBHU010000005.1:0-194006 GCA_038525315.1 Pseudomonadota bacterium | reverse complement strand
TGCATTTCTAAACTTGATTTAGTTTCCGATTTCATTTTTAAATCATTTGACCCTAACCCGTCTGTTCCGTTTCAATCAAATATTTACTTCGTTATTGTCTCTATTTTCTGTTTGGGTATTTATATTTTGGGTTTTTTATAATTCGAACTTGGCTCTCGAATTCACCAATATAAACCCTCAGTGGATTTTGGTTTTAATGTTTTTGCCAACTTCATTGGCGACTTTTTCTGTTCTATTTTTTCTCAAAAAGAAAAGACTGTCTAGTTGAACCGTTCTACACGAACCATAAGGTGTTTCACCCCCCGTACCGACAGGCCGCGCTTGTATTCCGGCTCTTCCGCCAGCTCTATCTTTGCAAACCGCTCATTCAGCGTTGTGAAGATCACGTCCATGTCAAGCCGGGCCAAATGATTGCCGAGGCAGAAGTGGATGCCGCCGCCGAAGGCGGTGTGGCGGTTGGGTTGGCGGTCTATGCGGAAAGCGTCCGGTGCGTCAAAGGCGGCGGGGTCGCGGTTGGCGGCGCCGTAGAGGAGGCCGAAGCGGGTTCCGGCGGGGAATTTTTGACCGCCCACCGTGCAATCCTGCGTGGCGAAGCGGTGGAAATAGGGCAGGGGGCTTTCAAAGCGAAACATTTCCTGCACGGATAATGGCATGAGCGATGGGTTCTCGCGCAAGCGCTGGTGCTGGTCGGGAAAACGCAGCAGGGCGTGCATGCCGCTGCCCAGCACGTCGATGGTGGAGCCGTGGCCGGCCATGAGGATGAGCATGGCGGTGGCGATGACTTCATCTTGCGAAAGCGTGCCTCTGTCCTGATGGTTGATGAGGCTGGAGAGGAGGTCGTCGGCGGGCTTTTTGCGGCGGGCGGCGATGAGGTCCAGCAGGTAGAGGTAGAATTCCTTCGTGGCTGTTTCAGCCCGCTGTTTATCGCTGTCGTCCCGGCCCACATCGAAAAACCGCACCACTTCCTCTGACCAGAAGCGCAGTTGCGGGCAGTCTTCATCGGGCACGCCGAGCACTTTGCCGATGATGTGGCCGGGCACGTGGGCGGCGAAGTCTTCGATAAAATCGAATTGCTGGCGGTCGGAGACACTGTATAGGAGATGGTCGACAAACTGCTGAATGGGCTCACGTTGGCGTTCGATGACCTGTGCGGTGAACTCCCGCAGCACCGTTTTGCGCAAGCGAAAATGGATGTCGCCCTCGCTTTCCAGCAGATTGTTCTGCACGAAACGTTCATGGTGGGGCATGTCGTGCCAATTCATGGCCCGTTGCTGGGCCTTGATTTTCGTCTCGCTTAGCATGGCGTGGTTGTTGCGCACCATGGCGGGGTTGAGCGCCACGGCGCGCACATCCTCCATGGTGGTGAGCATCCATGTGTCCACGGCTTCATAATGGTAAGGCCGCCCCAAGGCGCGCATTTGGGCATAGGTGGCATAGGGGTCGCGGGCGAAGGCTTCCGTGTGCGGGTCCAGCATAAGACTTGGCTCAGCGGCCATGGGTGCGGTCATAGCCGTTGGGCGGGGGCGGGGTATGGTCCACCGCCGGGTTTTCAAACACTTCGATCAGGAGCGGATGACAGGCGGCCACGTCCGAGGAGTGTTCGTCACCACAGTCGCCGCCGGGGCAGGCGGAGAGACCCACCAGTAAGTGGATTTCCGCAAAAAACTCCAAATAATCGCCGGGCCGCACGGGGCTGGCTTTCATGAAATACTGTTTGGTGGCGGGCAAAAAACCCGTGCACATGAAGACGTTGAGCACGTCATGGACGTGGGGCTCGGCTTGATGGAGCGTCATGCCCGCATGGTCGGCCAGCGCTCGCGTGAGATTGGAATGGCAGCAGTGGTGGTACTGATTGCCCTTGAGCAGATTGCCGGTATAGGGGTCGCAGCGCGTGCCGATGACATCATGGACGGAACCACCATCAGCATCCCAGCCATACCAGTCCAGCGTGTCGGTAATGATGGTGGCCATGGGGCGCATGGTGGGGAAGGAGGACCACATGCGGTCGCCCGTCGTCAGGTGGGTGCCGTGCAGGGCGCGGGTTTTGCCGGAATAGAAGCGTTCGGTGAGATCGTGGGCATTCCAAAGGTTGAGATCACCCACCTGTGGACCGCCCACGGACGTAATGCGGAAAAAGCCCCCGGCGGGCACCGTGATGCAGCGTGCATCGCGGGCGGGCACGAGAATTTCACCGGTTTTTTCCGCCCCTTCGCGCCAAGCCCGGTATTGCGCCAAAGGCGGCGTGGGCAGCGTGTCCACCGGATAGCACACGCGCGCTGGCTTTGCCTTACGTGTCGATGCGTCTTCAGGGGGTGCGTGAAGAGGATTAGCTAGTTTCATCGTATTATAAAGTTCGCTGGTTTAGCCATTTCCAGATACTCATTTGGGTAGCAAAAGACACCCAGCTGCACGTTGACCGTATTTATGTCGCTGTATATTTTTTGTCGAGACCGCTGCGAGAGGGATTGTTGAGATGGCCTTCGAAGTCCTTGTTTACGAAGCGAACGGGGCGTCCGGGCGTGGCTTATACGGGCATGTCCTTGGGACCCAAGAAACATTTTTATTAACCACCGTAGAGTCTGACTGGAACGCCTACACAACGGCCGACGGTGGTTTTGTCTATCAAGGCGACAACACAAACAGGTTCGACGATACACTTGTGCACTACGGAAGTGGCGGTACGACAATTATCAACCAATCCGCCCAAGGCGATTATCTCGACGACCCGGAGTGGTTTCTCAGCTTTGCGGGCGAAAGTTTGTTCTCTGTGCGCTTCGGAGATGGTTTGTACGTGACCAATGGAGCAAACGCTCCTACGCGTATCATTGACGAAGACATAGACTATATATTTAATTATGACGGGGCGATAATTGGTTGGAATAGCCGGAAAATCTATAGAATTGAAGATGATTTTTCTGTAAACACACTCATCGATCGTGACAATTATAAGTTTTCTAGTATAGATTATGTGTTTGAGCTTGATGGAGGGATTTGGTTTAGGGGTTTTGACCCAAATACTCACTATTATTACAAACTCGATGCCAATGATAACGTAATCAGAACAAACGTGCAGCCCGTTAGTGGTGGAGATAATGTGCGTTTTTGGCAAAGCGGGGTAGGGGAAACCCAGTTTTTCTACTTCTTCGGCAATAGAGAGGCAGGCATTGAACTTTATGCATCGGACGGTACCGTATCCGGGACCGGATTAGTGAAGGATATAAACCCGGGTGATGGCAGTTCTTTTTTTGGTATTGGTTACCCGATAACTATTGATGACACTCTTTTTTTTGTGGCTGATGATGGTGGTTCCACTGATGAGGAACTGTGGATTTCCGACGGCACAGCCACAGGCACCTTCGCTTTGTCTGGGACTGGAACCAACGCCGGTGATCTTTCTTTCGGTCTTGGTTTCCAGCCCATTGTTGTTGGTGACAAAATATTCTTCCGCGCCTCTGGACCGGATGAGTATGGCAGCCAGTTATACGTCTCCGACGGAACGCAAAGCGGTACTCAATTGGTTCCCATACCTTACTCCCTTTCCAACGGGGTTGGCCCATCCGATTTTGTGACTGATGGTGAATTTTTGTATTTCACAGTCAATAGCGCAGACACGGACGTTGGCGAAAGAAGTTATTGGCGTTCGGACGGAACAGCTGCGGGTACTTTTCCTGTTAGCGATCCCGGAGGGAGTGCGATAAATCCGCCAAACTTGGCTTCAATTGTAACCGTCGACTTTGAAGACCTGGCATTTTTGTCCCAAGAGACTTTTTCACGTCATGGAACTAATGGTGATGATGGAATTCTCGGCACCGAGCTGAGAGAAATCATCTATGGCTTTGGCGGAGACGACGTTATCGCCGGTGGTGCAAACAATGATATCATTTTCGGTGGGGACGATAATGATATAGTATATGGTGCCAGCGGGTTCGATTATTTAAGTGGTGGTGCGGGCTTTGATACCGCGTTTCTGGATCATCCGATTAACGAGTACTTTTTCCGCCAATTAAAAGACAGCAAATATATCGAAGCAATTCACGCACTTGAAACTGAACTTCTTGATGTCGATATCGAACAGTTTTTCTTCGACTTTCTGAGTAGAGGTGACCAGAATCTTTATACACTAGACGACTTAAATCCTATTACCTACAACAGTTTTGGCCAAACTCTCGGTTGGTTTTACGGCTGGAATGTTAATTGGTTCACTGAAGGTTGGCTGCTGGGGTGGAACTTGGGGTGGACCAACAGTTGGAATGTGGCGTGGCACTATGGCTGGTACAATTCAAACTGGGGTTGGACAGTCGGTTGGTATTACGGCTGGGGCGTCGGCTGGCATATTGGTTGGCGCTACGGATGGTACAACGAAGGCTGGCAGTATGGTTGGACTGTAAGTTGGTATTACGGATGGGGTTAGCGCATGGAGTGCTTTCATAGAGCCTAGTGACCTTTTTCAAATTTTGGGCCTGCTCCGCATTCGATGTTTCAGTAAACTTCAAACGGCGTAAATGAGGCGTAACAGACCATCTACGTGTGCGTTCGGTGCGCCGCGTGGTTAGGAGCTTCGAAGGTTATTAGCACGGCCCTATGCCGTTTCTCTTTCAGCCAGTGGCTTCTCACCCTTGCGCTCGCGCAGGATGTTGATGAAGCGGCGGAAGAGGTAGTGGCTGTCCTGGGGGCCGGGGGAGGCTTCCGGGTGGTGCTGAACGGAAAAGACGGGTTTGCCCGTGACGCGCAAGCCGCAATTGGTCCCGTCAAACAGGCTCACATGGGTTTCCTCCACGCCGTCCGGCAAGCTGTCGCCATCCACGGCAAAGCCGTGGTTCATGGAGACGATCTCCACCTTGCCCGTCGTGTGGTCTTTCACCGGATGGTTCGCGCCGTGGTGGCCCTGGTGCATTTTCACGGTCTTTGCGCCCAGCGCCAAAGCCAGCATTTGGTGGCCCAGACAAATGCCGAACACGGGCAGGTCCGCTTCCATGAGCGTTTGAATGGTTTTGACCGCATAATCGCCCGTGGCGGCTGGGTCGCCGGGGCCGTTTGACAGGAAAATGCCGTCGGGTTTCAGCGCCATGATGTCATCGGCGCTGGTTTGGGCGGGCACTACGGTGATCTTGCAATCCAGATCGGCAAACAGGCGCAAAATGTTGCGTTTCACGCCGAAGTCCAGCGCTACAATGTGGTAGGCGGCTTCGGCATTTTCGTCATAGCCATCCTTCCACACCCATGATTTTTGCGACCAGCCGGCGGTTTCGGCGGAGGTTACATCTGGCGCGAGGTCTGCCCCTTCCAGCCCGGCCCATTCGGCAGCTTTGGCTTTCAGCACGTCCAGATCAAAATTGCCATCAGGATCGTGGGCGATGACGGCATTGGCAAGGCCCGTTTCGCGGATGTGGGCGGTGAGGGCGCGGGTGTCCACCTGGCACAGGGCGATGATGCCCCTGCTTTTCAGCCAAGCGTCAAAATGTTGGGCGGAGCGGTAGCTGGAGGGGTTGGTGATGGGCTGTTTGAAAATGGCCCCGATGACGCCATGGCCCACATCGGTGGAGAGGGTCTCATGGTCCTCATCATTAGCCCCCACATTGCCGATATGGGGGAAGGTGAACGTGACGATTTGGCCCGCATAGGAAGGGTCGGTGAGAATTTCCTGATAGCCGGTAATGGCCGTGTTGAAGCACACTTCCGCCACGGCCTCGCCGGTGGCTCCGGCCCCCACGCCCTCAATGACCGTGCCATCGGCCAGCACCAGCACGGCGGTGGGTTTTGTTTTGGTCCAGGGGGCCGGTGTATTGGTCATATTCAAACTCCTGAGCCTGAAGGTGGCGAAGGGCCGTCCGGCAATCGTTTGCCGCACTCGCGCATCACAGCCCAGTGGGCCGACAGCGTGAGCGCAGAAAAATCTATGCACGGCAGGGCTGCGCAACCCGCATGGCGCGGCATCTTGTTGCAGCGCTGTATAGCACCCAAATGGTGGCGGCCAAGGGGCAGGCTGAAAATTGCATGTTGATACCGCTTTTGGTATTTTGTGGCCTTCGCAATCGGGCTGTATGCGTTCCGCCTCCGCACCCTTAGGGCAAATTCGGTCAATGCAGGAGTATCCATCATGCGTTCGCTTTTGAACGATGGCATGAAAGACGCCATGAAATCGGGCGACAAGCGCCGCCTCGCCACGCTGCGGCTCATTAACGCCGCCATCAAGGACCGGGACATTGCCGCTCGCGGGCAGGGTAAGGAGCGCGTGTGCGACGACGACATTCTCGCCATTCTCATGAAGATGATCAAACAGCGGGAGGAATCTGCCCGCGTGTATGAGGAGAACAGCCGTCTGGAATTGGCCGAGCAGGAGCGGGAAGAGATGGAAATCATCCGCACCTATCTGCCCAAGCAGATGGATGCGGAAGAGGTTCACCACGCCTGCCGCGAAGTGGTGGCGGAAGTGCAGGGCGAGAGCCTGCGTGACATGGGCAAATGTATGAACGCCCTGAAAGCCCGCTACCCCGGCCAGTTGGATGTGGGGCAGGCTAGCAAGGTGGTGAAGGAGCTGTTGGGTTAGTAACGTCGTGGTGTGCCAATTCAGTTATTGGATTGGCAGTTCACCTAATCATAAATCCAAATAAAGCACCGGCTACGGCAATGCCAATGGTAATCAACAGACTTTTCATTTTTAGATTTTTCGTGAAAATCTCACCCGTTTCAGGTGAGATTGATGCTTTAACGAGTTCACCCTGCTGATAAGGTTCTTTATCATAGTTGTGGTCTGAACGATAAGTTTTCCCTTTGTGTGGGCCAGATACGACTTCAAATGTGGGAACGTAGATAATTGAGCGTCGCCAGTTCAGCCTCTCAACCTTCAGCACTTTTACAAAGACGTCTTGTGATTTTGATTCTCTGCGCTGACGGAAAAAGATGAGCAAGCCTATTACTACAATGGGCAGAATACATGCCAAGATGATCTGGCTCTGTTCACCTAACATTAAATTAACTCTGAATGTGTCAGCACCGAAGGATAAACCGCATCGTACCGCCGAAGAAACTTGAAGCACACTCTTTTTTGGTTTTGGCGCAATATTTCAAAAACAGGGCCGAAAATTCGCTGGGGTGCCCTACTTTTTCAGCGGATCATGCCCCCAATTCATCAGCGAATAGCGCCAGGCTGACGTCTTTACATCGTCCTTTGTCCCGCCCTGGCTGAGGTGGCGTTTGATGTAGCCCATGACGGTGGCCATGTGGTCCCATTGGTCGTGTGAAATGTCATCCTTGTTGGTGCGTTTGATCTCAACGATGCGCTTGCCCGATTTATGGCCCTTGCTTTCACCATCGCCGGAATCGGCACCGACTTCTTTGCTCTCTTGCGTCTCCAGCCATTTCTCCAATTCCTTGGGGGCCATGTTCACGAGATCGCGCCATTCGTCCCAAATCTGATCGTGGCTTTTTGAACTGCTCATGGTTCTTATCCTTCGCTCTTGGTGAGCGTGAAACGAGCGGGGGCGTGAAGGGTTGCGCGGTGTGACACAGGCGCGCTGATGGCCTGTGAGTCATGGGCATAGTTTGCGACGATGGCTGCTTCCGCCCCAATTCATGCTTATATGGTGGTAGAAACGGAGACCCAATGCGCTTTACCCCCGCCTTTTTGGATGAAATTCGCGACCGGATACCCATCGCCGATATTGTCGGGCGGCGGGTGACGTTTGACCGGAAGAAATCCAACCAAGCCAAGGGGGATTTTTGGGCGTGTTGTCCGTTTCACGGCGAAAAATCCCCCTCCTTCCACTGCGAAAACAGCAAGGGGCGCTACCACTGTTTCGGTTGTGGCGTTTCGGGAGACCATTTCCGGTTTCTGACGGAACTGGACGGCTTGTCCTTCCCGGAAGCTGTGGAGCGGCTGGCGGATGAGGCCGGGGTGCCCATGCCCGCCGTGGACCCGCAGGCGGCGGAGCGCGAGAAAAGGAAAGCCACGCTTTATGATGTGATGGGGTTGGCGGTGGATTTTTTCCGTGAGCAGTTGCAATCCCCAGCCGGGGCCAAGGCGCGGGCCTATTTGCGGGAGCGGGGGCTTTCGCCCGCTATCCAGCAGGAATTTGGGATGGGCTATGCGCCGTCCTCCCGCAGTGCGCTGAAGGAGTATCTGGGCAGCAAAGGTGTCGAGAAAGCGCAGATTGAAGCGTGTGGGTTAGTGGTGTTCGGGCCGGAAATTGCCGTCTCCTACGACAGGTTCCGTGACCGCATTATGTTTCCCATTTTGGATGCCCGTTCCCGGCCCATCGCCTTTGGGGGGCGCGCACTTTCCGCCGATGTGCCGGCTAAATATCTCAATTCGCCGGAGACGGACCTCTTTTCCAAATCCCATGTGCTTTACAACTATGCACGCGCGCGCAAAGCCGTGGCGCGGGAAGGCTCACTGATCGTTTGCGAAGGCTATATGGACGTGATCGCGCTGGCGGCGGCGGGGTTTGAACACGCCGTTGCGCCCTTGGGCACCGCGCTTACCGAACATCAAATGGAACTGGCCTGGCGGGTGGGGGGCGAACCCACGCTCTGCTTCGATGGCGACGGCGCGGGTCTGCGCGCCGCCTTCCGCAGTGTGGACACGGCCCTGCCGGGGCTGAAACCGGGCCGTTCCCTGCGCTTTGCCATCCTGCCGGAGGGGGAAGACCCGGATGATCTGGTGAAGCGCGCCGGGCCGGAAGCCTTTCAAGACGTTCTCGACAATGCCCGCCCCCTGGCGGACATGCTGTGGAACCGTGAAGTCGAGGGCAAAATTTTTGACACGCCGGAAAAGCGGGCCGACCTGGAGCGCACGCTGTTTGGTATCGTGGCGCAGGTGGGCGACGACAACGTCAAACGCCACTATCAGCAGGATTTGCGCGACCGATTGGCGTCGTTCTTTGGCACGGTGGAAGGCCAAAAGGGCGGCGGCCCCCGGAACGGCCCAAACAATTACTCCCGCAGTGGTGGCATGCCCCGCCGCATGGCGTTTTCTGACAGTTTGGTGAATTCCACGCTGGTGAAATCCGCTCTCCGCCAGCGGGGGGAAGGCGTGGCCAACGGCTCTGCCCCGCTGCGGGAATGCGCGCTGGTGGTGACCGTCATCAACCACCCGGCCATCGGCCTTTCCCATTTTGAAGAACTGGCGGCCCTGCCGCTTCACCACGCGGGCCTGCGCCAGGTCCACGGCGCACTCATGAACGCCTTCGCCACCGCCGGTGATCTGGGCAACGGGCTTTCGCCCGAAGCTATTCGGTCCAGCATCGCCGCCCAGGGTTTGGAAGCGGAACTGGACCTGCTGGAAACCCAAATCCGCAATTCCCGCCTGTGGCAAGCGCTCACCGACGCCGCCTTCGAAGACGCCCGCGAAGGCTGGCAACAAGCCCACCGCCTGCATGTTCGATCCCACACGCTCAGGAGCGAGTTGAAAGAGGCGCAAAAAGCGGTGGAGCAGGTGGGGGACGAAAGGAGCGTCGAACGGCTGGTGATGCTGAAGGCGGAACTGGCGAACGAGGCGGGGACGGAGGCGCTGATTGAGGGATTCGGGAAGCCGTCGGGAAGGCCCGCACGGGGGTTTTGAGGGGAAAAGCTCTATGCCACTTGATTTATTCGCTGAGGACCTGCGCCTTCGTATGGACCACTCCGAAGAATATCTATTGGAGTTCGCTTCCCAGAATCCCGACGACTACCCTGAACTCGCAAAAATGTGGGCCGCATTTTACGACGATCCAAAAATCGACCTTGAACAATCCGGTCGTATAGTCCATGAGCTGATCGAGCTTCATTCAAATATGGACGAAGCTGGTCAGACCCTTCGTCATTCTATCCTGCGATTTATGTTATTTTTCAGTAAGGTCTATCGGCGATCTATTGGTATCCAGTGCAGCAGTGATTGACCTCAAGGTCCTGTGATAGAGAGCGGATGTGTATGGCTGTGACACAGCAACTTGTCGGGATTGCTCACGAAAGACTGGTCAAATGCAGTTCTGATGTTCGTGAGCTTGAACGGCTAATCGGTTTTGAAATTGAAGAGCCCGAGCAAGAAATTGATCTGAATTGGTCGCCCAGCGCTATCGTGCGTGCGCTTAAAGTGATTGGTGCTAACGAAACAGCGGCTCTTGTGGACATGCTTTTTGGAGAAGGTGCCGAGATACTCAACGAGGCTCACCCGAAAGGACCCCCAAATTACTTCGTTTATGAACCGATCACATATGTCAGCAATGAAACTGTTTTAGCCGTCCTATCCAGCTTGGAAGGACTTTCTCAAGCGCAAGTTAGTCAAATGATATCTGTCGCTGCAGAATTCGGTATGGATATGGAATTCTCTGATTTGAATAGCGCGCAGGAATATTACAGAGAGCATTTTGATAATCTTTTTGACTTTCTTCAGAGCGCCGTTGGGGCGAAGCAGTGTGTGGTTGCTTGGTGGGACTGATAATCCACCTGCCTAAGTCTAAATCCCATTCTGAACGGGGTTTTTGCGTTTTGCGGATATTTATTGGCTAATAGATCGAAATCCCGCTTGCCAGTTTTTCGCTGCTATTCACTCCGCAAAAGCGGCAGCTGCTTGGTGAAATGCCGATCGTTAGAGATCATAAGCGTATAGAAGGGCATGCTTTGGTTCGAAAGGTTTTCGTTAATTTGCTTCCCTGTTGCCCAAGTCGTGGCGATTAAGTTCTGCGTCCGGAAAAATGTGTTCTTGGACTCATTGTCGTGATGGAGCAAATGCTCGGCGTCCTTGATTACGATAAATATCCCCGTAAATTGATGCCAATCCAGATCAATCATAAGTTCGAAATACGCGTTCCAATTTTCGCCATACCAGTCGTGAAATTGGAAAGTTTCTTTGAGGTGTTTATGAAAATCCTCGTGAGTGGTGACTTCCTGACCTTCGATTTCGAAAGTCAAAAAATTCCTGTTTTGCAGGTTGTGAACCAGCGCTAACAATTTTGGTGTCGCTTCGGAGAGGCAATGCAAATAAGGGGGGTCAGCTTTACAATGTGGTCTTCGTAGTCAGAGAGTTTCAAATTCAAAACCGCGCTCCTCCCATTGTCGACGCCAATCCAGTTTGCATCAGCCACTAAGCTGGCTCAATCGGTTAGTCATTCGCCTTCGCAAGGCTACCATCCCTCACTCCATCCTAAATCCCTTGCATTTCCCCCCAAACCCTCCATATACACTCCATCGCCTGTCACACCGGCTGAGCCATTGCGCCATGCCCATGCCTGCGAGGCTCGACAGGGTTAATTGAGCATTAACGCCGTGCGGTTCAAAACCGCGCGTGAGCACACTTGCCCGAATCAGTTTTCGCCTGCCCAAAAAATTTGACCGTTTGAGACGAACGGCAGGCTTGGACTTTCGGCATTGGAAATTTGCCCGAACACCCGCAGGCAGGACCGCGGAGAAGCGGGATGATGGAGACGCACTCTATGGCAAAAGCCGCCACCGCCGCCAAAGCACCCGCCCCCAAAGCCGCCGAAGACACGGGCACCGACAAGCCGCTGTTGGACCTTAATAACGACGCCGTCAAAAAGATGATCAAGGCCGCCAAGAAGCGCGGCTATGTGACGGTGGATCAGCTGAACGCGGTGATGCCTTCTGAAGAGGTTTCCCCCGACCAAATCGAAGACACCATGTCCATGCTCTCCGAGATGGGCATCAACGTGGTGGAAGAGGAAGAGACGGAAGAGGCCGCAGAAGAGGTTTCTTCCGAACTGGTCGAAAGCGGCAAGAAGGCCCTCGCCACCACCACCAAAAAAGAACCCACCGACCGCACGGACGACCCGGTGCGCATGTATCTGCGCGAAATGGGCAGCGTGGAACTGCTCTCCCGTGAGGGCGAGATTGCCATTGCCAAGCGCATTGAGGCGGGCCGGGAGACCATGATTGCGGGCCTGTGCGAAAGCCCGCTCACGTTCCAGGCCATCATCATTTGGCGCGATGAACTGCTGGAAGAAAACATTCTCCTGCGCGATATTATCGATCTGGAAGCCACCTATGCTGGGCCGGACGCCAAGCAAAACGTGCCCGTAAACCCCAACGCCCCCGCCTCTGTGGCAGAAGCCGTGCGGCAGGGTTCGGGCGGGGAGCATTCTCCCGAAGCGCTGGCCCGCAAAAAGGCCATTGCCGAAGGGCGCGACCCGGATGAGGCGGTGGAGGCATTGAAGGCCCCCGTTCAGGACAATAATAATGACGACGATGATGACGAGGACGATGAAGCCGCCCTCTCCCTCGCCGCCATGGAAGCGGAGTTGAAGCCGAAGGTTTTGGAAATCTTCGATTCCATCGCTGACAATTACAAAAAGCTGCGCAAATTGCAGGACCAATACGTTGAAAAACGTATGCTGAATGAAAAGCTCTCCCCCAGCCAGGAAAAGCGGCTGGCGGCGTTGAAGGAAGAGATTATCGAGAGCGTCAAATCTCTCATGCTCAACAATAATCGTATCGAAGCGCTGGTGGAGCAGATCTACGAAATCAACAAACGTCTCGTGCAGTCCGAAGGCCGCCTGATGCGGCTGGCGGAAAAGCACGGCGTGGCGCGCGAATTGTTTCTGGAAGAATATCGCGGTTCCGAACTGGACCCCAATTGGATACGCCGCATCGCCAATCTGGGCGCGAAAGGCTGGAAGGAGTTTGTCGCCAAGCAGAAGGACGACATCAAGGAATTGCGCGCCGACATCCAGATGCTTTCCCACGAGACCGGTTTGGAGACGGCGGAATTTCGCCGCATCGTCCATCAGGTGCAAAAGGGGGAGCGGGAAAGCCGCATCGCCAAGAAAGAGATGGTGGAGGCCAACCTGCGCCTCGTTATTTCCATCGCCAAAAAATACACCAATCGCGGCCTGCAATTTCTGGACCTGATTCAGGAAGGCAATATCGGTCTCATGAAGGCGGTGGATAAATTTGAATACCGGCGCGGTTACAAATT
Source organism: Pseudomonadota bacterium (assembly GCA_038525315.1). Taxonomy (GTDB): domain Bacteria; phylum Pseudomonadota; class Alphaproteobacteria; order Rhizobiales; family Rhizobiaceae; genus Pseudahrensia. The sequence goes on along the minus strand of JBCBHU010000005.1, from coordinate 181,099 downwards.
CTCCACCTATGCCACGTGGTGGATCCGCCAGGCCATCACCCGCTCCATCGCGGACCAGGCCCGCACCATCCGCATTCCCGTGCACATGATCGAGACCATCAACAAGATCGTGCGTACCAGCCGCCAGATGCTGCACGAAATTGGCCGCGAGCCGACGCCGGAGGAGCTTTCGGAAAAGCTGGCAATGCCGCTGGAGAAAGTGCGCAAGGTGCTGAAAATCGCCAAGGAGCCCATCAGCCTTGAAACGCCCATTGGTGACGAGGAAGACAGCCACCTGGGCGATTTTATCGAAGACAAAAACGCGGTTCTGCCCATTGACGCGGCCATCCAGTCCAACCTGCGCGAAACAACCACCCGTGTGCTGGCCTCCCTCACCCCCCGCGAGGAGCGCGTGCTGCGCATGCGTTTCGGCATCGGCATGAACACGGACCACACGCTGGAAGAAGTGGGCCAACAGTTCAGTGTGACCCGCGAGCGCATCCGCCAGATTGAGGCCAAAGCGCTGAGGAAGCTGAAACACCCCAGCCGGAGCCGGAAATTGCGGAGTTTCCTGGATAGTTAACGTAGCATACACAACTCGAAGGGCTTCGCCGGGGAACCGCCGCGGCCCTTTTACTTTTGTGCACGACCCCGTTTCGCGCTATGCTTGGGGCTATGAATGAGCATGTCACATCCCCCTCACCCCATCGCGCTCTCCCCTTCCGCGACCGTGAAGTGCCCGTAACTAACGCGGGCGAAGGCATGTTGCGCCGCGCTTGGACTGTCAAACAAGTGATCGCCATGAACGAAGCGGGCATCATCGACGAGGGTGAACGGTTCGAATTGATCGGGGGGGAAGTGATACCCATGAATTCCAAAGGTATTTTCCATGAGCGTTTGAAATGGTGGCTCACGCGAGACATGATGCGAAATTTACCAGACGCCTATCATGTCATTCCCGAGACGACTTTCTGTTTGTCCGACGACACCTTTGTGGAACCGGATTTGCTGGTCTATCCCGCTGGCCAACTGGAAGGCCTGCGCGGGCCGGATGCTTTGCTCACCATTGAAATCAGCGATTCCACCTTGCCTTATGACTTGGGTTTTAAGGCAAAACTCTACGCCGCCTTCGGGGTGCGCGAATGTTGGACGATCAATGCCCGCACGCTGACGGTCACGGTGCATCAAGACCCCGGCCCGCTGGGCTATCGGCGCATACGGGATGAAACCGTCGGCCACACATTGCGCCCCTTCCTGGTGGAGGGTTACGCCGTGAACCTGCAAGATTTTGAGACTGCCTAGGAGCCGCCCATGTCGTTTTTCAAAGAACTCTTCGGCCTTGGTGGCAGCGCGGAACAGGCGGGCGCGTCTGGCGCGTGGGAACCGGCGGGGGAGGCGACGGAGCACGAGGGCTATACGATCATCGCCAAGCCCATCAAGGAGGGTGGGCAATATCGCATTGCCGGCACCATCTCCAAAGACGTGGGCGGCGAGGTGAAGGAGCATGATTTCATCCGCGCGGATTTGTTTTCCAGCAAGGAAGATGCCGCCCAATTTACCATCGTGAAGGCCAAACAGGTGATCCGCGAGCAGGGGGAGCGGATGTTCTCATGAGCGCCATTCGGCTCGCCGAAAAACTGGCGCGATTTGATGACCACTGGGCGCCGCGCCGGGTGGCTCGGTTCAACGGTCACAAGGTGATGGTGGTGAAAGTATTGGGGGAGTTCAACTGGCACTCTCACGCCGACACGGATGATTTTTTCCTCGTGCTGGAGGGGGAAATTGACATTGAAATGCGCGGCGAGACGGTGACCTTGGGCAAAGGCGATCTCTACATCGTGCCCGCCACGGTGGAACACCGCCCCGTGGCGCGGGCGGAGGCCCACCTGCTGCTGATTGAAAAAGACGGCACGCCCAATACGGGTGATGAGGCCACGGCGGCCCAACTGGTGGACATTTAGGCGTGGCGGCGCAGGCCACCATCACGGTGAACACATCCGGCGCAGGGCTTTATGAAATCAGCCACGAGGTGGCGCGGTTTGTGCGGGACAACGGGGGCGACGGCCCGGCGCTGTTGACGGTGTTCATCCGCCATACCTCCGCCAGCCTAACCATTCAGGAAAATGCGGACCCGGACGTGCAGGTGGATTTACAGGCCTACATGGAACGCCTCGCGCCCCCCTCCAACGACCCCGCCATGGCCTATCTCACCCACACCACAGAAGGCCCCGACGACATGCCCGCCCACATCCGCGCCGCGCTGACAGACGTGAGCCTGAGCATCCCGGTCATGGATGGTCGCATGATGCTGGGCACATGGCAGGGCATCTACGTATGGGAACACCGCGCCCGGCCCCACACGCGGCAGGTGGTGTTGCATGTGGCGTGAGGTGCGGATGATGGGCAGCGCAGGAGGGCGCGATGGCTGAGTGGGATATTGAGGACGTTGTTGATCAGAAGAGTTTGAAAGACTGGCTCCAAAACGCGCCCATGGAGGCGCACCGGGTGGACGCGGCGCGGCATCTGGCTTTGCGCTCGGCTCTCCGGGTGTTTCCCAATCTTTTGCCCAGCCATGGCTATGAAAGCAAGGAACTGAACAAAGGAAATTTGACCCTCCAATCCTTTCGCGCCATCTTCATATCATGGGCCGCCCGCACATATCCGGCCCATGATATGAGTGCCTCCGCCAACTCCGCCCGCTTTGCCGCCACCTCCGCCGTGTCTGCCGCCACCTCCGCCGCCACCTCCGCCCGCTTCGCCGCCACCTCCGCCGCCACCTCCGCCTTCTCCGCCGCCAACTCCGCCGCCACCTCCGCCGCCACCTCCGCCTTCTCCGCCGCCAACTCCGCCGCCACCTCCGCTGTTTGGTCTCAAGTCCGTTTGGATCTGACTATGTTGCCCAGTTCGCAGGAAGATGGACATGCGGTCTTGCCCCTCTGGTCCCCAAACGTGCTGGAAACGGACGATGGCAAAATCATTGCTGAAATGAGGGAGAAAAACTTGAGCACTTTTCGGCGCGTTGTTGTGGCCCAACACCCGCAGTGGGGCCTGCTGCTGGACTGGTATGCCCACATGGAAACCGGAGCTGAAACAAGCTTCTTCGGCAATGAACCAAAGGATGAAAGAGGATACGGCCCGGATTTGCAGATTGCACTGGCGGAGGATGAATTTTGGGAGGACAAGCCAGATGATGTAATGGCGGAAATCGCCCGCATTGTGGGGTGGCCGGAGCGGTTTCGGCAAAAAAGCCTTGCCGCATACTCAAGTCCACAGGTCACTGCCGATGAACACGGTAGACTGGATGCCATTCCCAATCCAATTTTCGATGCGCCTGAAGTTGATGCAGAACTTCTCAACTTGCCCGGTGAGCAACTGAGTTACTTGCGCGTTTTGGAGGCGGCAGTTGCTCCCGGCGGAAAGGTCGCCAACTTTGCGTCTTCCTCTTTAGTGATATCACTAAAAGAATACAAAGTCGCTCTCTATGGCGACGGTGTTCAGCCTGCCATGGGTGCACTCAAAGGCCAGTTTTCAATTATGGAAATTGGCGCTTTGCAAATAGACCGAGAAAAGGCTTGGCCAGACGATGTAGTGGCGGAGGCATGGAAACACGTGGCCCAAACCCACGAAAAACTGCTGCAACATTATCCGATGGATGCAAAGCGACTTGCCGCTTATCAGACCTACTCGGTTGAGACGAGCAAGCTGGATACGCCGGAAATTCGCGAAAAACATCTCGCGGCTTTGGCGCGGATGAAAGAGGTGCAGCGTGAGGGCTTTGCGACCGAAGAATATGTGGCCGTCATTCAAGCCTTTGAGGTGGAGGCAAGGGTGCTTGCTTCAGTGCCGGAAACCGCAGGACCAGTTGGCGCAAAGGTTGAAGAGGCAAGGAAGACGAGCGTCTTGCGTAAAAAAGGTTTCATTGATGCGACAATCGATCGGGCGAACAAAGTAACAAAGCTGGTTGAGTCAGACACTGTTCAGGTTGGGCTAGGTCAAATGAAAAGCTGGGGTGACGCCTTGGGTGCTCTCATCAAAGGCGGTGGCGGGTAATTGAGGAAGTTTTCCAATTACGTCGTTTGTCATCCCCGCGCAGGCGGGGACCCATCCATCGGATTTTCAGATGGTGCAAATTGAAGCAAATGGCCCGGTCACTGAACTTCGCCATCATCCCGCAATTTGACAAATGGGTCCCCGCCGTCGCGGGGATGACAATCGGGAGTGTTTTTACTGGGAGCGCCCCACAGCCCAACCTCGCCCCTTAAGGGGAGGTTGGAGAGCGTCGCGATCGGGGGGGGAAGATGGCTGATGCGGATTTCCGAGCCAGAATTGAGCATCCTGCCCCCCCACCCCAATCGCGTTAGGCTCTCGGGCCTCCCCTCGAGTGGGAGGCGGGGGAATGGGTTGTTGGTGTCTTGTCTTCTCTTGAAGTTTTCCCGCCGGTCTGAGCGATGGTAGCATCTGAAATAGAAGACGAGGGCCCCACAGCCCAACCTCCTCCTCGAGGGGAGGTCGGAGAGCGTTGCGATCCGGGTGGGGGGAAGATGGCTGATGCGGACTTCCGAGCCAGAATGGAGCATCCCGCCCCCCACCCCAATCGCCTTCGGCTCCTGGGCCTCCCCTCGGGTGGGAGGCGGGGGAGTGGGTTTTTGGTTCCTGGTCTTCTCTTGAAGGTCTCCCCGTTGGTCTGAGCGATGGTAGCATCTGAAATAGAAGACGAGCGCCCCACAGCCCAACCTCCTCCTTGAGGGGAGGTCGGAGAGCGTAGCGATCCGGGTGGGGGGAGGATGGCTGATGCGAACTTCGGAGCCAGAATTGAGCATCCCGCCCCCCACCCCAATCGCCTTCGGCTCTTGGGCCTCCCCTCGGGTGGGAGGCGGGGGAGTGTGTTTTTGGTTTCTTGTCTTCTCTTGAAGTTTGCCCACTGGGCTGAGCGATGATTGCACCGGAGATAGGAGGCTAGATTTCCACAGCCTAACCTCCTCCTTGAGGGGAGGTCGGAGAGCGTAGCGATCCGGGTGGGGGGAAGATGGCTGATGCGGACTTCCGAGCCAGAATTGAGCATCCCGCCCCCACCCCAATCGCCTTCGGCCCTTGGGCCTCCCCTACAGTGGGAGGTGTGGCGTGGGTTTTTGGTTTCTTGTCTTCTCTTGAAGTCTTTCCGTCGGTCTGAGCGATGATAGCAGCGGCAATGGGAGATGAGAGTTCCACAGCCCAACCTCTTCCAGGGGTAGCCATGAACCGGCGCAAGTCGTCTCTCCAGCCGCCAAACACCCCGTTTGGGCACCTTTCTTATCCCCGTGCCTATACGACCCCGCACACTGTGTGTGTGGCCCTTGTGGGGACGGCTGGTCGGATCAACCAACCTTCACGGCATGGGGTCGCCGGTTTCCGGTCAATAGCGGGGCAGGTTGGCCCCGCCCGGAGCGTCGCTTAGCGTCATAACGTCGGGCTGGAAGAGCCCGGGTCTGGATGGCCGCTTGCGAAGAAACCGTCCGCCCCTTGTTTTGGGCTTCACGTAGTAAACGGCACCCGGTGGCGTTGAGCTGCCCGGCGCCGGTGCGCCGCCACTCTTTACACAAGGGTGTGGCGCGAAGGTCTTTGGGCCGACGGCGTGAGCGCAAGGAAGCGTGGGAAACCTTTGGCGGCAAAGGTCTTGGCGAGTAAAAGGCAGGCGCAAGCGCCGGGGTGGAGCATGGGTCTTCGTCATTACTACAATTGCAGCGGCGAAAGCCCATGCTCCACCGGTTCCCAAAACCCCAGCGCGGCCAGCGCGTGGGGATGCTGGCGTGGGCGCGAATAGGCGCTGCCTTCAACTCCCCTTTACCCCTTGTCGCTATGGTAGGCGCTCAAACAGGGGCAAACCACCATGCGCATTCTCTCCATCCTTGTCCTTTGCCTGTGTCTTCAGGGCTGCGCCACGGCTATGGTGACAACCGCCGTGGTGGGCACGGCCAAAGTGGCGGTGAAGGGCACGGCGGGCGTCGCCAAACTGGGCTATGCGGGCACGAAGCTGGCGGTGAAGGGCACAGGCGCTGCCGTCAAAGGCACGGCGCGTTTGGTGCGGGGCAAGCCGCGCATTTCCGACGATATTGCGCAGGATTATGACGCCCTGCCGGACGCGGAAGATTAAGAGCGGACAGCGCGTCGGCTCAAGCGTGGCGTAAAGCGTGTTGGTAACGTTGGCGCACCCTATCGCGGGGCGCAGCGGTTTGCTTCACTGGCGCGATGGGACTTTTATCGCTTTTTGAGGGTATCAATCTGTCGCCGGATGGTGGCCTGACCGGTCGCTTGAGCGAAGGTTTTGTGTTGTCCGTTCACGCCTTGGGCGCGGGCACGCTTCGGGTGGCGGTGGTTCCAGCCGGTGGTTTGGCGCTGGACAGAACCTGGATGGTCGCGCCCGGTGCCACGGCGGATGATGATGGTCCACTGGAGGGCCGGGACCGGCTTTCGCTGGCAGGGTTTGACACCGAAACCTTCGCGGCCACCGAGGGTGGTTTTGAGAGCGACCATTGGCGGGTGGTCGTCGAAAACAGCCCCTTTCGCCTGACCGCGTGGCACAAACGGGGGGGCGCGTGGCACAAGGCGTTTGAAGACAGGCCCCACGGGGCGTGGCAGTGGTTTGAAAAGCGGGGCGTGCTGAAACATTTTCAGCTGCTGGCGCCGGGGGCCGCCCATTATGGGCTGGGCGATAAAACTGGGCCGTTGGACCGCACCGGTCGGCGGCTGCGGTGCCTGCAAAGCGATGCGCTGGGGTATGATGCAGAGCGTTCGGACCCGCTCTACAAACATGCCCCCTGGCTCATGGTGGACGGGGCGGAGGGCACCACCGGCTTGCTCTACGACACGATGGGGGAGATCACGTTTGATGTGGGGGCGGAGCATTCCAACTATTTCCCTCGCTTCCGCCACGTGGAAGTGGAGGAGCAAGGCGCGGTTTTTTATGCCCTTGGGGGGCAGCGCGTGCAGGATGTGGTGCCGGCCCTTCACTGGCTTACGGGCAAGCCTGCCTTCCTGCCCCGCTGGGCCATGGGTTTCGCCTTCACCACCATGCACCATGCGGACCACAGCCAAGCGCAGCTGGTGATTACGGATTTTGCCCGTGAGGCCCGCGGGCGGGGTCTGCCCATGAGCGCGGTGCATCTGGGCTCCGGCTATACGGCGGGGGCAGACGGGCTGCGTTACGTGTTTAACTGGAACACGGCGCGGTTTCCCGATCGCTCCGGATTTTTCGCGGACCTCAAAGCGATGGGCCTACACACGGCCGCCAACATAAAGCCCGTCTTGCTGACCGGCCATGCCCGTTTTGGGGAAGCGAAACAAAATGGTTGGTTTGTGCAGTCTGGCAAAGGCGGCCCGGCCATTGAAATGTTTTGGGGCGGGCATGGGGTGAGCCTGGATTTCACGGCCCCCGCCACGCTGAATTTCTGGCGCGAGGGGGTGCAGCGCCAAGTTCTAGAGGCAGGGTTCGACGGTGTGTGGAACGACAATAATGAATGCGAATTGTGGGACGAGGCCGCCACATTGGACGGCTTTGGAAAGCCCATCACAGGTATGGATGCCCGGCCCGTCCATGCGATCTTGATGATGCGGACATCCCTTGCAGCACAAAAAAATGCCCGCCCCGATGAACGGCCCTATTCTATCACCCGTGCCGGGCCCATTGGTATTGCCCGCTACGGGGAAACGTGGTCGGGCGACAACGCCACATCCTGGCATACGCTGAAATGGAACCTGCGGCAGGGGCTTTCCATGGCGCTGTCGGGCATGCCGCTGACGGGTCACGACATCGGCGGTTTTGCCGGGCCGCCGCCGGGGCCGGAATTGCTGGTGCGCTGGTTTCAGATGATGGCGCTGCACCCGCGCTGCGTGATGAATTCGTGGAAGGTGGATCATGATAACATCCCCAATTTGCCGTGGATGCACGGGGAGGTTTTTGAGGAAATCAAGCGGGCGTTGATATTGCGCTACCGTTTTTTGCCGCTGATTTATCAGCTGGCCCATGAGTGCCACGAAACCGGCCAGCCCATCATCGCGCCGACGTTTTATCACTTCAAAGATATGCCCTGTCGGGTGGACAGCGATAGTTTCATGCTGGGGCCGGATGTTTTGGTTGCCCCTGTGGTGGACGAAGAAGTGGATGGTGTTGAAGTCTATCTGCCCGCGACGGAGAACGGATGGATGGATTTCCACAGCGGTCGGGTTCACCCGGGCGGTGAGGGGGTGCGCGTATCAACCCCGCTGGACCGCTTTGGCCTGTTCGTGCGGTGCGGCGCCGTGGTGCCGTTGGCCACGCGCTGGCATGAAAACGCCCCCCACGACGCGCTGGCCATTGTGCCGACCGTGTTTGATGCTCCCTCCACCGCGGGTGAGGCCACCTGGTGGGCCTATTGGGACGATGGCCGCACCGCGAAAGCGAAACAGCCCCGGGCGCAAACCTTGGCTTGGTCAAAGGGCAGAATTACCGCAAAGGGTGGGACACCCTTGCCGGATGTGTTTGATGCGCCTGCGTGGCATGATCCGGCAAGGGCCTATGACGTGAAAATAGAGAAGGATGGGTTATGAGTGGCAGTTTGAAGGGGAAGACGATTTTCATGTCCGGCGGGTCGCGGGGCATCGGGCTGGCCATTGCGCTGCGGGCAGCGCAGGACGGTGCCCATGTGGCCATTGCCGCAAAGACGGACACGCCCCACCCCAAACTACCCGGGACCATCCACACGGCGGCTGCGGAAATCGAAGAGGCTGGCGGAAAGGCGCTGGCATTGGTGTGCGATATTCGCTCTGAAGAGGCGGTTCACGCCGCAGTGGACGCGACGGTAGAAAAATTCGGCGGTATCGATATTTGCATCAACAATGCATCCGCCATTCAGCTTACGCCTACGGAAGCCACCGATATGAAGCGGTTTGATCTGATGCATCAGATCAATACGCGGGGCACGTTTTTGGTCTCCAAAACCTGTCTGCCCCACCTGAAAAAATCGGACAACGCCCATATTCTCAACCTTGCGCCGCCGTTGGATATGTCGCCCAAGTGGTTTGCGCCCCACGTGGCCTACACGATGGCAAAATACGGCATGTCCATGTGCACGCTGGGCATGGCGGCGGAATTTGCCAAAAAGGGGGTTGCGGTGAATTCGCTCTGGCCGCTGACAGCCATCGACACGGCGGCGGTGCGCAATCTGCTGGGCGGTGACGCCATGGCGAATATGAGCCGCAAACCGGACATTATGGCCGATGCCGCCCATGCGGTTTTGGTGAAGGATGCCAAGGAATGCACCGGCAATTTCTTCATCGATGAACAGGTATTGCGTGAAGAAGGCGTGACCGATTTTGATCAATACGCCCACAATCCCGGCCAGCCGTTGGCCGGGGATTTCTTCGTGCCGGATGAGGTGTTTGAGGCTTTGCCGACGGAAGTGATGCGCGGGCCTGTGGGTTAGAGCATCTCGCGTTCCATGCAAAACATACAGGTGTCAAAAAATGCGTTCGAAAACAGCATTTTGCTGTTTGAGAGGCAGCAATTTTTGATACCGATTGAACGCGCAGTGCTTTAGGCCACCTTGTTGATGATGCGCAGGTAGAGCCAGTAGGGCAGGTGGTTGATGAGTTTCAAAATCCAGACCAGCTGCCACGGAAAGGCGATCTCGAATTTCTTCGCCTTCAGCCCCTCCACCATTTTGCGGGCCGCATCCTCCGGCTGCATCAGGAAGGGCATGGGGAAGTCGTTTTTGTCCGTCATGGGGGTTTTGACGAAACCGGGGTTGATGACGGACAGATTGATGCCCTTGCGGGCAAGTTCATTGTAGCTGCCCTCGGCCAGATGAATGAGCGCAGATTTGGAAGCACCATAGGCGGCGGAATTGGGCAGGCCGCCATAGCCGGCAACAGAGGACACCCATGAAATATGACCTTTGCCCCGTTCCACCATTTTGGGCAGCACGGCCTGCACACTGCGCACCACGCCGGTGACGTTCACGTCCATGGTTTTCTCGAAATTCTCGATTTGCGAGTCTGACAGCGAATTTTGGAACCAAGCCCCGGCGCAAAAAACGGTGAGGTCGATGGGGCCGTGTTCGGCTTCAATTTCGTTGACGAGTTCCTTCAGCCGATCCCCATCGGTCACGTCGGCCTCATAGGCGAAAAGGTTGGGGCTATCGGCGGCGATGGCATCCAGCTTGTCCTTGGAGCGGGCGCAGATGGAAACCTTGCAGCCCATATCGGCCAATTGCCTTGCCGTGTGCTCGCCCAAGCCGGAGGAGGCGCCAGTGATCCAGACATGTTTCCAGGGGGGATTATCGGCCATGGTTTGGTCTCTCAAAATGAATTGCGTTATACGAAAAAAGGAACGCTGGACGCATTGAAAAGTTTCAAGCCCCCTTTGCCATTTCGCCTGTTGTCACAGGCCCTATTGATTGATCGGAATCCCCCATGATGGACCTGTTTACGCTGGAAAACCTGTTTACCCTGTTCATGCTGTTATTGCTGCAACTGGTGCTGGGTTTCGACAATCTGCTCTACATTTCCATCGAATCCAAACGGGTGGCCCCGGAGCAGCAGCAAAAGACGCGCTGGATTGGGATTATCATGGCCGTGGTGCTGCGGCTGATTCTGTTGTTCATCGTGGTGCGGGCCATCACTTATTTTCAGGACCCTCTATTTGAATTCAATCTCCCGGGCATTTTGGAAGGGGATGTGAACGGCCACAGTATTATCGTTTTGTTCGGCGGGGCGTTCATCATCTACACGGCCATGAAGGAGATCATGCACAAATTGGCGGTGTATGACCCGGATGTGGAGGGCGAAGGCAAAAGCCGTTCCATGGTGTCCGCCATTTTCTGGATTGTGCTGATGAACTTGGTTTTCTCCTTCGATTCCATCCTATCCGCGCTGGCCCTGACGGACGTATTTTTGGTCATGGCCGCAGCCATCGTCATTTCCGGCGGTGTGATGTTGCTGCTTGCGGATCGTGTCTCCGAATTTTTGAACCAGAACCGCATGTATGAAGTGTTGGGCCTGTTTGTGCTCTTCATCGTGGGCATCATGCTGGTGTCGGAAGGGGGACATTTGGCCCATATCAAACTGTTCGGTTACGCCGTTGAGCCCATGGCCAAGAGCACGTTTTATTTTGTGCTGGTGGTGTTGCTGCTGGTGGACATTGTCCAAAGCCGCTACCAGCGCAAATTGTTGGCCAAGAAGAAATATGAGATCGACGCGCGGGACGTGACGGTGGATACGATTGAGGCCAAGTTGAAATAGGGGCTTTGCATCACCTTTGTCGTCATGGGCCGATTTGATCGGCCCATCTCTCAATGTTTGAGGAGATCCGCCGATCAAGTCGGCGGATGACGGAATGATTTTGGAAGCCAGGAGCCAAGAATGACTCAATCGTTGTCGCTATCACCTGCCCCAGCATCGGCCTGACTGGAAGCATCGCTGGGCACCATGGTGTTTCGAGAGTATTCCAGTATTTCATCCCACTCGGCTTGCATGAGCTCGACGCGGCTAACGTAAAAGCCTCCTGGTGGCATATACTCCAAGCGATCGATCGAAAAATCCAGTTCCAGACCGGCTTTTGTGCGGAGTAGCTGACCCGGCTGCTCTGCGAATTTAACAAGCGCCTCCAAACAACAGGGGCAGTCGAAAATGCTAACAAGAATGACTTCGTTGCCGTCTCCCACTGCATTTGCCCATTCCACAATGCTGGGGCCGTGGTGCAACAGTCTTGCCTCCGGAAACATATAACCACGGTCGATCATTTGCGGCTTTGCTAAGTCCTTGTCGTTTGGGTCGTAGGCTTTCAGCGCAAGGTTCAGTTCTTCAATGGCTTTGTTCAGCTCGTTGTCACCTAATTTCGCCAATGCCTGACTGATGTCTTCAGCAATACCCCTTGCAACTCCAACGCCAATGCAGGCCTTGCATAGCGTTGTGACCAGTTGATTGTTGGAAAGTGTGGCCATGGGGCGTTATTCATGCAGGCAAAAACACATCGCCTGCATTCTCGACCGTCAGTTCATCCGCCGTGGGGGCGCCTTTGAACAGGGTGATGCGGGTCCAGCGGTCTGAGCGCGGGTCGAAATTGGACGCGCCAAAGAAGGAGAGTTTGCAGCGCAGAAGGTCAATGGGGCGCACTTTGGCGGCCACCAGATTATCGCGGATTTCGCCGTAAGGGTGCAGCGCCACAGTCTGCACCCGGCGGATGATGTGCCGGTGTTGCGGGTGGGCCAACATGAATTCGGCCAGCGTAGTTTGGGGTGGATAGTTTTCTATCGCTGCCGCTAAATCCTGGACCATATGGACAATGTGGTGGGGCATTTCCCGATGGTCGGCGCTGTCGGCGGGGCGCTGGCCGAAGCGGGGTTCGGCCTTGTCTTCCGACACATACCAGACCATGGCGCGGGCATCGGGGTCGGAAAGGTTGGTTTTCAAGGCCCAGTCGTAGTGGGTGTTGAGGAGGTGGGTCAGACGGCTAACAGTCATGCGCGGGTCCATCGCTGGTTTAGCGCGGTCTTCCATCGTTTCGCAAAGGTCGTCGATCATCGCCCCGTGGGGTTCCAGCACCAAAGCGACGAGAAATTCCTGCACGTCTTCGCTGAAATCCCCGCTGGCCTCGATCATGCTATTCCATGGCATGGGCGCGGTGAGATGTTCCTCAAGGTTTTGGCAAAAGGAGGCCCACTCCAACCGCAGATTTTCGATCCGGGCTTGTTCCCCTTTATCGTCCACATTCCATCCGGCCAGATGCGTGTGACTGCGGCCCAGCAGGGTGCGGAAATGGGCAATGGTTTCCACCGTCCCGGGTGTTGCCCGCACGCGGGCAAGGGCGGTTTCGCGGGCTTGCATCCAATTGTGGATCAGCACGGGATGGCTCACCAAAAACGGAGCCATGCCGAGGCCGGTGGAATTGCCGATGCCGAAGCGGCGTTTCAGGGCAGCGCTCAAAACGGTGGCTTTCGTACCACCCCGTGCGCGGGCCACGTGTTCCACCAGTTTCAGCGTGAACTCGCGGATGAGATAGACGGTGAGCATTTCGATGCGGAACGGGTGGGCGAGGCCGGGGCGATCACGGATGACATGCCGGTCGGCAATGCCGAATTTGCCATTGCCGTAAACGGCCGTGGTGCGCATGAGATAGCCAACGGCTTGAACCATGGCTTCATCCGGCTGGCGGCCCGCCGCCAAGGCATCCGCCACATGTTCAAACAGGCGCACGGAGCGGTTGGCGCGGGAGAGGACCAACACCCGCTCGTCATAATGCCCCGCTTCCTGCTTGGTGGCGTGCCGGCGCAGGTGGGTGATGTCGTCGGCGGTGGGCACGCCATCAAACAAAACGAAACAGGCGTCCCAGGCAGTGGCGATGACACGGTCCGTGCGGGCGCTGTCATCCAGCGGGTCACTGAAAGCGATGAGAGAATAGGCGTGGCCGTCCAAATCCAGCGTCACCACCGCGTTGCCGTGACCCTGATTGTTCATGTCAAAGACGGGCCAGGAAAGCTGCACACCATCCGCAGCCAGTTTTCGCAGCAGCGAGCGCAGGAAACTCAGGCGTGTGGGGAACAAACTGCCCATGCGCGACAGGCGCATGACGGTTTTGGGTTCACGCAACGGCAGAGTGGTTTCTGTTGATACCGCTTTCTCAACCATCATACCGCTCCCATGGGCGCAAAGGCGTCGTCATAGAAGCGCAACCAATTACCGCCCATCAATCCCTCCACCTCTGCCGCGTCAAACCCCACTTTCGCCAACCCTTCGGCGATATTGCCAAAGTCCCGGTTGTCGCGGAACCAATCGGGCATGGGCGGAAAGCCTGCATTGTCGGCACTGCCTTCGCCATAGTCCATTTGTTTGGACCACCGGCCGTTGCGCATCCACTCCACCACACTGTCGGGCTGATCCTGGCACAGATCGGAACCGATGCCGAGATGGTGGGCACCATAGAGTTCCGCCGCATCGGCCATGGCCTGACAGAAACTGTCCAGCGTGCAGCGGCTCCCGTCTTTCAAGTGGTGGGGGTAGAGGGAAAAGCCCAACATGCCGCCCCGGTCGGTCAGCGCCTTCAGCACGGTGTGGGACTTGTTGCGCAGGGCCGGGTGCCACGCGGCCGGGTTGGCATGGGTGATGGCGATGGGTCGGGCGGAAAGATCGATGGCTTCCAGCGTGGAACGCTCAGCCGAATGGCTCATGTCGATGACCATGCCCACGCGGTTCATCTCCGCCACCGCTTGTTTGCCAAAGCGGGTGAGGCCGGGGTCCTCCGCCTCATAACAGCCCGTCGCCAGCAGGGACTGGTTGTTGTAGGAGAGTTGCATGAAGCGCCCGCCCAGCCGGTGGAGCACTTCGATCAAGCCCATATCGTCTTCCATGGGGGAGGGATTCTGGAAGCCGTAAAAGATAGCCGTGCAACCCTCCGCCCGGGCGCGGCGCACATCATCGCCGGTGAAGCCTTGGAAAATGAGATCGGGGAAGCGCTCGAACCAGCGGTTCCACGCTTCAATATTCAGCACCGTTTCGCGGAAGTTTTCATGGTAGGCGATGGTGACATGAACAGCGCTCACGCCCCCCGCGTTCATCTGACGGAAGATTTTCTCCGACCAGTTGGCATATTGCAAATTGTCGATGATGAGCGTGTCGTGGGCCATGGAAGAAAACTAGCACAGAATTTCTCGCCTCAGCGCACAAATCGCGTCGTTAGCCCTTACATTGGCGACAGCGGGGCCGCTAAAGTGGCTTCAGACTTCGCCCGCATATTTCAGGATATTTCATGAGCAAGATAGCACTCGTCACCGGCGGCTCTTCCGGCATTGGCCGGAACGCCGCCCTCACCATGGCCAAGGTCGGTTTCACCGTCATCGTCACCGCCCGCCGTCAGGAAGCGCTGGACGAGACAGCCGCTGCTGCCGAAGGCCACGTGGCGGGCATTGCCAGCGATGTGACGGACGAGGCTTCCGTGGATGCGCTGTTTGCGCAGATCAAAACTGACTTTGGGCGGCTGGATGTGGTGTTCAACAATGCAGGTAATAATGTGCCCGCCGCCAATTTCGGCGAGTTGGAACTGGCCGATTGGAACCATGTGATGAATGTGAACCTGAACGGTGCGTTTTTGGTGGCTAACCGCGCCTACCGCATGATGCGCGATCAGGACCCCCAAGGCGGCCGCATCATCAACAATGGCTCCATTTCCGCCACCATGCCCCGCCCCGGTTCCGCGCCGTACACGGCCTCAAAGCACGCCATTTCTGGCCTCACGCGCACCATCGCGTTGGACGGGCGCGTGCACAATATTGCCTGCGGTCAAATCGATATCGGCAATGCCGCCTCCGACATGACCAGTAAAATGAGCGGCGGCGTGCCCCAGGCCGACGGCACCATGAAGCCGGAACCGGTGATGGACGTGCAGCATGTGGGCGACGCCGTGCTCCACATGGCCAGCCTGCCGCTGGAGGCCAATGTGCTGTTCATGAATGTGATGGCCACCAAAATGCCATTTGTGGGTCGAGGGTAGGATTTAGGTTTTCTGCTTGCTCCTCATTCCCGGACGTCCGCAAGCCGCGTGTCTTACTCCCATTCCGGAGATACACTCCATCTAATCTAAGTCTTGTTTGGTGAAGTGGAATGGAATGCCGGACAAGCCCGGCAATGATGGGGGTGAGAAATAGGTCCACTCACACAATATCGAAGTCACTCGCGGCCACTTCACCGTCGTCAAACCTAAAGGTTTCAATGCCGAAAAAGACATCGAAGCCGGTGTCTGTTTCGATCTTGAGAACGCCGTCATTGCCGAATTTGGAGACTGTATAGTCAGCGGCGTTGCCCTGGAAGATGGCCACGTCGCTGCCCTCGCGCCCAAACATGTATTGGGTGCCTTCGGTGTCGAGAAATGTATCATCTTCCCGCGTGCCGATGAGGTAATCCCCGTCTTCGCCAGAAATGATAGGGTCTTCCACCGCCGCATCCACGCCGGTGCGGAACTGCATGTCTATGCCATCGATGGAGGTGATGCCTTGCAGCAGCATGGTGTTGCCCGCACCGTCGGCGATTTCCATGCCCGCAGCGGTGGCGGTGAACGTGAGATCTTCCATGGACGTGACGGTTTCGCTACCCATGAAATCCAGCGTGTCCTGCACGCGGGCAAAATCGCGCACCACATCATCACCGGGGGAGAAGACAAACACATCGCGGCCTTCGCCGCCCAACATGGTGTCATTGCCCGTGCCGCCGTCGAGCCGGTCATCGCCGGTGCCACCAAAAAGGGCGTCAGCCCCGTCTTCGCCGTAAAGACGGTCGTTGTCTTCCGCACCGTAAAGGCGATCATTGCCCGTGCCGCCCCGGCCAATATCATCGCCAGTGCCCAGGAAAAGGCGGTCATCGCCTTCCTCACCCTCAACCTGTTGGGTGCCTGTGGTGGCCACGATAGTGTCGTCGCCAGCTCCGGCCATGATAAGTTGATATTCATCGGGGGCGTAGAGAAAGTCGCCTTCCTCGGTGAGCAAGACGCGGTTAAAGGCGGTGAACACATCGTCCTGCATGTGTTCGATTTCCGTATTGCGCTCGATGATAACGCCAAGGCTTGAGTCTTGCACCAGCAGCATTTCATCGGCGGTGAGGCGGTTTTCATACCAATAGGAATCGCCGTCGCGGGTGCGCACGAATTGGTCCACCACCACGGTGTGGAATAATTCGCCCAGCTGGGAGCCGGGAACCGAGTCTTCCGCCAGCCCGCCCACATAGGCGTCCATGTTATCCACGGTGCCGTAGAGGTCCTTTAGGGTTTGTTGCAGGTCCACATCGCTGGTGATGTCGGCAAAACTCTCCACCCGGTCCAGGCCATAGGCTTCACGCATGGCGTTATAGTCTGCCAGCCCGTGGTCACGGCCCCGCTGGATGTTGAGGGAGGCAAGGTCAAAGCCACCATCGCCCGGGTCGCCGAACAGGAAATTGCGCACATCATCGATGATTTGCGTGTCCATGGTCTCCGCTTCAGAGACCGCCGCGCCGCGCAAAATATCGTCCATGCCCCCTTCAATGATGAGCCGGTCGGGGCGGAAAAAGGCATCGCGCAGGGCCAGATGGCCGTATTGGCTCTCGCTGCCATCCTCGTTCACCCGCATGATGGTGGAAGAAAGCAGGGTATGGCCGATGCGAAAGGCGGCGGTGGAAAACTCCGTGGCGATTTGCGGATCTACAGTGGCATCGTAGCCTTCGTATTCGGGGATGGCGTCATCGCCCAAAAGCATGGGCAGAAATTCATCGTAGGTGATGATCTGAATTTGCGCTTCCACCAGTTTTTTGGCTTCCTGGTAGAGCGTGTCGCCGTCCCATTCGGGATTGGCCTCGCTGAGTTCTTCCACCAGCCGGTTGTGCTCGCGGGCAAAAAGGGTGTGGATGGAGGTGAGAGCCACATTTTCGTTGGCCCGCACGTCGCCGGCCAGAAAGGCGCGGGGGTCACTGGTGCCCTCATTGTCCAGGCCCGCCGTGTTGAACCCCATAAGGTCGCCGTCGGACATGACCATGGTGCCGTCATCATTGCGCAGGGCATCGGCGCGCACCTGATCGGATCCGTAGACCATGCCGGCGTCCAGATAGGGCGTGATCTCGTTGAGATGTTCGCGGGGATTATCGATGCCTGTGCCGGTGGTCTCGTCAAATTCCGACCGGGAAAAACGAATGGTCTCCATGCCCGTGCCGTCGGGGTCGAAATAGGGGCAGCCCATGGGCACAGCGATGGGAGCCGCCGCATCCGGATCATGGGAGGCAGGGGTGAGGGACATATCATGGTCGATGAATTGGCCCCACATCCACAGGAAGTCGCTGGCCTGTTTGTCATTGCCACCGCTGGTGGTCTGTTCAAACACGGTATTGGAAACTTCCCGGGCGGAAGGGCGGTCTTGGCCCGCCATGGTGGAGATGCCATCGCCATAGCCCGCCTCGGACACACGGGTCAGTTGCGTGTGGGTTTGGCCCAGCGTTGGATCGTCCGTGTTATTGCCGGAGCCGTCGATGCTGCGATATTTTTCCATTCCGTCCCAACCATGCGCCCCCAATTCTCCCATCACTCTATCGTGATTTTGGTGAAGAAAGGGTTGGTTTTGGGGTTGGTTGGGGCGGCTCAATTCGTGGATGCTGGCTTCAAAAACAACTTCGAGGAGCAGAGCAAACGGTGGGGAGCAGACACTCTCGTCGTTTTTTCAAAACGACTGCCGCGTATTGAGAACGAGGAGGTGTCGCTCCATTTCGCTATCGCGAATTGGAATTGGTGGGCGTGGTAGGATTCGAACCTACGGTAGATCGGTTATGAGCCGACGGCCTTAACCACTTGGCTACACGCCCCCGCGCCGTCAATAGACCGTGGCGGCCCCGCTTGGCAATCGTGGAAAGGGGCTCGCCTTATTCTGTGCCCGATCAGTGGGCTATCTCGCCGCAGTTTCATTTGCGGGAGATATTTCCATGGCGTTTTCAAGAACTACCCTTGCCGGTGCGCTGGCCCTTTCATTGACCTTATTGAACACGGCGGCCCAAGGGGGGGAGCCTAAGCCTGGACGCATTGATGTATCCGCCACGGCCAGCACGGCAGTGGCACCGGACATGGCGGTGATGGATTTGTCCGTCATAAGAGAGGCGGATACCGCCGCCGAAGCGCTTACGGTTAATAATGCCGCCATGGCGGAAGTGCTCGCCAGTTTGAAAGAGGCGGGGATTGCGGACAAGGATTTGCAGACAAGCAATTTCAATATCCAGCCGCGCTATTTTTACCCCAAGCGGTTGAAGAACGGGGAGCAGCAACCGCCTCGCATCGTGGGCTATCAGGTGAGCAATTCACTCACCGTGCGCCTGCGGGATTTGGCCAAGCTGGGCAGTGTGTTGGACCGGACCGTGCGGTTAGGTGTGAACAGTGGCGGACAAGTGCGCTTCACCAATGATAACCCGGATGCTGCGCGAGAGCAGGCTCGCAAAAATGCAATGGCGAAAGCCATGGCGAAGGCGAAAACGCTCGCGGAAGGGGCCGGCGTGAAAGTGGGGCGTGTGCTGGCCATATCCGAACGGGGTGCAGCGCAGCCCAGACCCATTGCCCGCATGGCGCGCAGTGTAGCAAAAGCCGAGTCGGCGGTTCCCATTGCCAGCGGTGAGAACTCCTACGCCATCACGGTGAATGTGAGTTTCGAAATTCAACAATAAAAAAGGCCCGGCCTCTCCAGCGTGTCGCGTTAAGTCGGTGTTGGAAATTGCGCTAAGGCTGCACATTTTCCAACGCTTTTTGGTGAAACGCGAAGCGCCTTAGGGGACAGAGAGACCGGATCCTCCAGCTTTCAGCTGAACGCTCTGTTTAGGAACGGCCCGCTGGGGTGGCGGCGGGCCTGCGCTCAGCCTTGGCTATCCTGTAAGGGTTTAATAGCGCGAACGCACGAAGCGCACGGAGCAGTGGCGGTTGCGGGCAAAACCCATGGTCACGCGCTCGCCCCATTTTATGCCACGCACCACCACACCACGGGGGCCAACCCGTACGATATGGGCACGGCGTAGGCCGCGGCGGCGGGCTTTGCGCAAGGCTTTGCCGGGACGGCAGAAATTGCGGGGGCGGTAACGGCGGTCTTCATAACGGGGGCCACGGCGATAGTCGCCAAAGCCGACCTCAAAACCGGGGCCGCCGATATAAATACCGCCGCGCACATCGGCACTTGCCGTCGTGGTGGTGGCCGCCGTGGCACCCATGGCGCCAAGGGCGATGCCGAGGGTGACGAGAACAGATTTAACAGAAACAGACATGAACTTTTCCTCTCTAAAAAACGACGCCGGGGTTGGACCGGGGGGACGTTCGGCAGCGGGGTTTTCGCTGTTCAGCGCCGTTGAAAGGACAATGGCAGGGCGTGGCTGAACCAAATTGGAACAGCGCGTTCATATGGGGTTCAGGTGGGGAGGAAAGGCTTTGGATGTAGTATTCAGCCTATCTCCCGTCCCGCAGGAGGTGGGCCGTGCAATTGAGTAAACTAGGCCACACACGCCCTCATCCTCGGCTATAGGCGAGGAATCCATGCCTCTCCATGGAAGGCTGTTTCGGTGTGGTGGAATGTATTACCGGGACAAGCCCGGTAATGAAGGAGAGAAGGAGTTTGGTGGGGTTCGAAAACTCACTCCCCGTAGATGATCCGCGCTTCCGGCGGAGCGGGGCGGTCCTTGAGGGTCAGGCCCTTGCGCCACAATTTCAAAGCCTCCCAATGGATGGCTGCCACAATTTTGAGTGTCATCAGGGGATAGGCAAAGAAGGCTTTCAGCAGCGCGCCGTCGGTGAGCTGGTGGCGCTTGCCGCGAAAATGGGTGCGGATGAGGGGAGCGCCCTCTGTTTTCAGGGCTACGCCCACGGTCATGTCTTCGTCAGGGCGGGTAACATGAAAGGTGTAATCCCCCTCCACCGCGTTAAAGGGGGAGACATAAAAACTTTTGTCGATGCCGTGGGTCCATGCCCGGCCCCGGGGGGCACCGGCTTTGAGCACATAAGTGACGTCTTCGCCAAATGTATTGCGCACCTCGTAAATCATGGCCCGGGGCGCGCCATCATGGTCAAGACAGAAATAGACCGTGAGGGGGTTGAAGGCGAAACCCAGCAGCCGCGGGTAGAACAGCATGGTGATGCGTTCCACCTCTTGCGTCAGGCCCAGCTTCGCCACTTGGCCCCAGGCAAATTTCGAGAGTGCGCGCCCATCGCCTTTTTTGTCCCTGTGGCCGTGCTGGCGGCTGTAGAGGGAAAATAGGTTAAACCGTTCCAGGGAGAACAGGCGCAGGCGGGCTTCTTCTTCTTCCAGCCGGTCCACATCCATCATCATGGAGAATACGCGGTAGCGCAGCTTATGCGCCACGGGCCGCAGCCGGGCGTGGATGACCTCTCCATGATAAAGGCTTCCCTTTTCCATGCCTATTCCGCAGCCATTGCCAGAGACGGTTGTTCGTGCACGTGAATGCGGCTCGACGGGTTATCCACCGTCCAAGGGCGGGCCATGCCCCCCAATTGTTCAGCCACGGCAAGGCCGGATTGCAGACCGTCCTCATGGAAGCCCGCGCCAAAATGGGCCCCGCAATACCATGTGCGGTTGACGCCTTGCAGGCTCCACAAATCTCGCTGGGCGGCCATGGCTTTGGGGTCAAAGACGGGGTGGGCATAGTCAAAGCGTGCAGCCACATGATCAATCGGCCTGTTTTCAGACGGGTTTAGGGTAACAAAGACGTCTTCTTTGGTCGGCAGATTTTGCAGGGAATTCATCCAATAGGTCAGGCAAAGATCCTGCTCCGCGGCTGGGTCGGACCCTTTGGGGGCGAAGTCGAGATAGTTCCAACTGGCCCAGGCCAGCCGCCGCTTTGGCATCAACCGTTTGTCGCGGTGTAAGACCGCGTGGTTTTGTTCATAGCCAAAGGCACCCAGCAGTGCCTGCTCGGCATGGTCAGGATCTTCCAGCATGGCCAGGGCCTGATCGGCATGGCTGGCGATCACAACCTGATCGAAGGATTGGGACAACCCATCGGCGGTGGTGACGGTAGCCTCTTTGGGAGTGCGGCGCACGCCCACCACCTTTTGCGCGATGCGGGTGGTGATTTGGCTATCGGCCAACAGTTTTGCCACATAAACGCGCGAGCCGCCTTGAACGGTGCCCCATTTGGGGCGGCCTTCCACTTGCAGCAGGCCGTGGTTTTGGAAAAAGCGGATGAAGGCGCGGGCGGGGTAATGGCGCATATCGCCCAGTTTGCTGGACCAGATGGCGGCTGCCATGGGCAGCAGATGGCGCTTGGTGAAGGCTTCGGAATATTTGCGACGGGTCAGATATTGGGCCAGCGTTTCCTCATCGCCCATGGTTTTCATGTCCTGGGGGGCTTCGCGAAAAAAGCGCAAAATGTCGCCAATCATGCGCCAATGGCTGGGCCGGACGATATTGGTGGGCTGGGCCAGTAGGCCGAAATAAGTGCCGCCGGAATATTCATAGGAACCCCCGTTTAGAGAGGCGGAGAAACTCATCACCGTCTCATGCTTGGGCACATCAAGGTGGTCAAACAGGGCCAGCAGGTTGGGGTAGGTGGCGGAGTTGAAAACGATGAAGCCCGTGTCCACCGGCACAGTCGTGCCATTTACGTCCATATCGACGGTGTTGGAATGGCCGCCCAGACGGGCATCTGGTTCAAACAGGGTGACGTTGTGGTTTTTGGACAAAAGCCACGCGGCAGAAAGGCCGGATATGCCCGCGCCGATGACGGCAATATTTTGAGAGTTCATAAAAAAGCCAAGAGAGAGGAAGCAAGGAGGGACTTGCCGAGATTTACGAGCCTAGCCCCGGTTGGGTTTGCCAACCACCCCCCTTTTTAGTCGCACTCTGTTTTCGCTCACGGCAGTTTGGCTTTGCCAAACGCCTGCGCGGGCGCGGCAGACGTTTGCCGGGCGGCTCTTCGCCGCCTTGCTGCTCGGAAATCGAGTTATGTTTATTTTACTGACGCAGCATCCAGTTGATCTCGTCGCGCCAATTGACCATGCGGATAGGCGTGCCGTGGACGCCGCTATCGTAGAGAACGAAACGGCCGGGATAACCGGGGCTTTTGCGCTGGATGCTGTTGAAAAAATCCAGCTGCTTTTTGGGGGAGAACACCACGTCATCCGTGCCATGGCCCATGTAAAGCGGCACTTTGGCGGCGAAGGCGGGGCCTTGGAGATAGGCTTCGTTCCAATACGATCCCAAAATAAACAAGCCTGCCAATTGTTGGGCAATCTGCGGGTCTGCCGCCAACCGCCAGCACACGCCGCCGCCCATGGAGCCGCAAGCGACGATGAGGTTTTTATGGGGGGCATAGCGGCTAATCAGGGCTTTGATGTCCTGGGTGCCCTTGTCCTGAAAGTCCGAAAACGAAGGTGTGAGCAGCAGACCATTATTGTTGGCCATGAGATTTTGCAGGCGGTTGAAATTGCCGCCAAAGGTCCAGTCATTCACGCCCTGACGGTGATTGCCACCCTTGCCATGAACGTAAACCACCGTAACCGCAGCACCCCGCGCCTTACCCACTTCGTAATGTTTGAACGTGCCGTTGGGCGAAGTGTAGGAGGACAGCCGCCGCTGCCAGCGCAACCGTTCGTTCACATATTGGCGCTTCACCCGCCGCAGGGGAATTTCATCGCGCTGGTGCACGGAGATTTGTTTGTTGAAATTCACAAAACGGAAGGAACCGTCTTTGCTTAGATGAATGGTGGGGGGGTAGGCGAACAGCTTGTCCTTATAGGGTTTTAGCTGTTGTGCCTGGGCAGGAAGGGCCCACAGCATGATGATGAAAACAAGCCAGCGCATTAAAACTTCGCCGCATTTTTAGGGGGCGTGCGCGTTGTGCGGTTCATTTTGTTTTCCCTGTGGGAAATGAACGTGGCTGCCCCCACAATGATTGTGCCGCCCAGGATCACAAAGGGGTCCACAGCCTCGCCAAACACGATAATGCCAAGCGCTGCTGCCCACACCAACTGCAAAAATGTGATGGGTTGGGTGACCGAGATGGGGGCTGCGGCCAGTGCCCGGGTCATGGAGAAATGGCCAAACGTGGCCGCAATGGCGCACATGAACAGCCAGAAAATCTCGTGCAGCGTTGGTGTCTGCCAGTCCAGCAACGCCAGCGGGAACAGGAAGATGGTGCAAAACAGGGTGAGCAGGGCCACGATGGTTTGCGAATCCGTCTTGTCGGTCATGGATTTGGTCATGAGGTAAGAGGTGGCAAACAGGGGCGCGGTGGCCAATTGGGCCAATTGACCGATGGAAACTTCATTGAAGCCGGGGCGCAGAATGATCATGGCCCCCAACAAGCCCGCCAAAACGCCCATAATGCGGCGCAGGCGCAACCGCTCGCCTAAAAAGAGCGTCGCACCAATCGTCACAAAAATAGGGGTGACATAGCCGATGGCCGTCACCTCCGCGATGGGAATGCGGGCCATGGCGAAGAACCACAGGGTGACGCCGAATGTGTGGGCGAAGCCCCGCACGGCCCCCAATTTCCAGATTTCCTTTGTGGGTGGCGATTTCCACAAGCGCCAAAACGCAGGGGCCATGATGAGAATGCCGAGCGCGTAGCGGATAAAAGCTGCCTCCGCCGCCGGCATGTTGGACCCAAGGTGGCGCACAATACCCGTCACCGTCACAAATGAGAGCGTGCACAGCACCATCCAGAAAATGCCCTGAATGATTTTCGGTGGAGGTTTAGCGTCTGCCGAAGCCCGGGCTTGTGCGTGGGCGGCGACGCTCGGGGAGGCGGCAGTAATGGAGGGTTTGTGACTCACCCAGTCTTTTTGGCCTGCATCGCAGGCCGGGTCAAAAGAAAAGCCGCTTTATTTGTAGAGCGCGATAACCGTTTCGTTGGCAGGTGAAAGGGGCGCTGGCGCTTGGCCCAAAACACAGGCTTCTGACAGATCACGCCAAAAGGGCACATTTTGCGCCATCACACATTTTGCGCGGAAGGATCGCCCGCCCACGGTGAGGCACACAATATCACCTAATTCGCGCCGCTGGCCCTGTTTGTCGGTGCAAAAACACTCCGGCCCCGCCTTTTTCTGCGCCGCTATGGACGCTGGTAGATGGGAGAATGCGCCCCCAATGAGGGCAAAAGCGAAGAGCAGGGTCAAGATCGGTTTGCGCATGATGAGAGGCTATCATAAGTCATGGGCTTTCGCCAAGGGGTGGCCGGATGGCCAAATATTTGGAGAGTTGAACCATGGCAGGACCGCTGGACGGATTGATGGTGCTGGATTTGTCCCGGGTTTTGGCCGGGCCCTCCATGACACAAATTCTGGCCGACCTGGGGGCGGAGGTCATCAAGATCGAGCGGCCCGGATCGGGCGACGATACCCGCCACTGGGGGCCACCATGGCTGAAGGATCGGGATGGAAATGAGACCCGCGAGGCGGGTTATTACATGTCTGCCAACCGGGGCAAACACTCAGTTGCTGTCGATATTGCCAAGCCGGAGGGGGCGCAAATTGTGCGCGATCTGGCCGTCAAGGCGGACTTCTTTGTGGAGAATTTCAAGGTGGGTGGTCTTGCCCGCTACGGCCTTGATTACGAGAGCATCAAGGCGCTTAATCCGGGTATTCTCTACCTCTCCATCACGGGCTTTGGCCAAACGGGGCCGGATGCCCATTTGCCGGGCTATGATTATCTCATTCAGGCCCGGTCTGGGCTGATGAGTGTGACGGGCATTGAAGACGGTGCGCCGGGGGCAGGCCCCATGCGGGCCGGTGTGGCCACTTCGGATTTGCAAACCGGCTTGATGGGAGCCATTGGCCTGCTGGCGGCGCTCCACCACCGAAACCAGACCGGGGAGGGGCAATATATCGACCTGGCTCTTTTGGATGTTCAAATGGCGGGCTTGGCCAATCAGGGCTTCAACCATTTGCTGACGGGCCGTGTGCCCAAACGAACCGGGCTTTGGCATCCGGCACTTGCCCCCTATCAGCCGGTGGAAACGGCGGACGATGCGCTGGTTTTGGCCGTGGGCAATGATACGCAGTTCAAAGACCTGTGCCGGGTTTTGGCGGATGAGGCCATGGCGGCGGACGAGCGTTTTGCCACCAATCCCGCCCGTAATGCCAACCGTGCCGCCATGATTGAGCGCATCGAAAAAACCACACGCACCATGCCCTGCGCCCACTGGGTAGGGTTGTGCGAACAAAACAACGTGCCGGCCGCTCCCATCAACACCATCGACAAGGCCTTTGAGGATGAGCAGGTGAAGGCGCGGGGTGTGGCGCTTGAACTGGAGCACGGCACGGGCGCGAAAGTGCCGGGCATGAAAACCCCGCTCAATTTTACAGCCACTCCTACCACGTATAAAAAAGCCCCGCCAATGTTGGGGGAAGATACGAAAGCGGTGCTTTCCCACGTTTTGGGCAAGAGTGACGAAGAGATTGCCCGTTTGAAAGAAGGAGGTGTTCTTTAGGCACCCCCATCGCTCTTGGGCAGTTCGTCCTCATAGAGTTTCAGGTCTGACACGCCGAACACGACCATCACAACCAGAACAAAAGTGACCAATTCGGTTCCAAATGCTGCCCAGCTTCCAGCGCTAACGGCATCATCCGCCAACACAAAAACGGCGAATACCAGGATGAAAATCCAGTTCTTCGAAGCGGCGCGCAGTATTTTGCCAAGCGTCGGTTTGAGGCGGTGCGGATGATAACTGGCTATCTTCCAGCCCAAGTGAATGCAAAAAACCACCATCCATGCCACACCAAGCCGTAGGTTGGTCCATGGTTCCATGCCGTAGACATCCCGCCCGTTCAGAAGGGCGGCAACGCCAAGGCCCATATAGAATGTTACGAGCAACAAAAAAGCGGTCGGAGCAGCCTGAACCATGGCCCCGGGCAGATAGCGAAAACGCTCACGCCATGGCCGTTTTGCCGCTTCTTTGCGAAACCCAATGCCTTCAAATTTCTCGCGACAATATTTGAGCAGGCGTTCACCAAAATTTCTTGGGTCGGGTTTCGGTTCGTCTTTTGGCTCCGGTTCCCAGGAGGGGGCCCATGTGGCTTCCACTTCCAGAGGTGTTTTGCCTGTCTTTTGGTCTTTATCGGAGACCATGGTTTTACCGTCGCGCAGGGTTTGCGAGGAAAGTGGTGACAGCCTGTTGTTCGGTGAACTGTAGCAACCGCAGCAGACAAAGTGTTCCGCCAAAACCGGCCCCTAAGAAAACCACCGGCTATACCCTTGGGGAAAGCCAGCCCGTCAGCAAACCATCGGTCAACGGGCCGCTGATGCCATCCAAAGCGAAGCCAAACGGGCTTGACTTGCCAAAGACAAACAGTGTTGCTGCCACCCCCAATGTGGCGGCGATGAACGAAGCCGTCACCAGCCCCGATCGGCGCAGCGGCCTGCGCCGCATCGGCGCTCCGAGCAGAAATGCCATGACGGTGAAAGCGCATCGGGAGGTGAAAGCTCAAACCAAGAGAAGCGTGATAGCGTGCATGACACTGTAAGAAGGGGCCGCGCCAATACTCCGCATTAATACCATGACTATGGCGGTCATCTCCAGTCCCGCAAAAGGGGCTGCAATACCTGCAATCAGCCTTGGGCGGGCCACAGCATTGCCGCGCCATTGCACAGCGTCAGCTTGTTGCTGCATCGCGTTTTCTCTTCTTGTCCGAGCCCTTTGTAGGGCAAGCATAGCAGACGCAAGGCGCTGTTGCGTTAAGCGCAATGGTTGATGGGCGGCTAACGCAGGATGGCGCTACATTTGCGGGATGCGGGCGTTGTTCTTTGATGTGGTGACGATTTCCCCGATACGCTTTTGGCGCGTTATGTCGGTTTTGGCCAGTTTGAGCCATCGCAGGACATTTCGTCTGTAGCCCTTGGGATAGGCATCAAAATGGGTCAGGCCGGGTTGGTTGGCCCGCAATTGCATTGCTAAATCATCCGGCGTTATGAGGGCGTCCACATCATCCATGAAATGCCAGAGACCGTTGGATTTGCCTTCTTCAATGCTGGCAAGGCCCGCTTCATGCATATGGCCTTCCTCGATCAATTTTGCAGCCCGGTCTTTGTAGCTTTTGGACCAGTGCTGCACCTTGCGCTTGGAAATAAGTTGCATGGTGCGGGCATCGTCCAACTTGCGCCGTATGCCGTCGATCCAGCCAAAGGCGACGAGTTCGTCCAACACTTGCGGGACGGAAACGTATTTGTCGCCCTCCGATTTCTTGTAAGTCACAAGCCAATAAGAGGCTTCGCTAGCGTGGTTCACCGCTAACCAGTCCCGCAATTGCGCAGGATTGGTAACCTCAATTTTCTCAAATTGATCGTTGGTGGGCATGTGAAACAAACACAGGATTGTGCGTTATTTGTCTAGACATTTACCGGTGAAATCTGACGGTGTTTATCCAGGGTCCGCGCCCGTATCCATGTTCATTTCCATGCCACCACTCATTCCCATGGGTGCGTCTGGATGGACACCGTAGTGCCAGCCGAATTCTTGGGTTTCGAATTGGCCGAACGTCCAGCCGAAATGCCAGCCGACGTTCCAACCCACCGTCCAGCCGAAGAACCAGCCCACGTTCCAGCCGAAGTGCCAGCCGACGTTCCAGCCGACCACCCAGCCGGTTCCGGGGTTGTGCCAGCCGACGCCCCAGCCGTTATACCAGCCCAAATTCCAACCGACCTGCCAAGCGGTGTGCCAACCCACGCCCCAGCCATTATACCAGTCCACATGCCAGCCTTCGTTGGTCTGGGTGAAGTCGCCCAGCAGATAGGCGTTGAAATAATCGTAGACGGGATTGTCGGTGTAAAATATTTTGGTGACCGGGCTGGTGCCGGACTGGCCGTCCAGATTGGACGCTCTGGTGGTGAAAACGATCCTGCTGCCATCGGCTGAAATGGCGCTGTCCACCACAAATTGATCACCTTGCGTGCCATCGCTTGCCACAGAAACGAGGGCGCGCTGGCCTGTGTGGGTGTCCAGAACCAAAACATCGGATGTGCGGTTATTGTCTCCGGGGATGACGTCGCCAGCTGCATCATTGTAGACCACGTAACGGCCATCGCCCGAAATGTCTGCAAGATCGCTGGTGCCGCCAGGGTGGCTTCCATCGGCCTGCAGCGAAACCTGAATGATCTCCCCTGTGGACAGATCTTTTCGAAAGACATCGGTGAAGGCGTCGGTGGCCCACTCATTGGGATCGTCTGACAGAAAAGTCACCGCTTTGCTTTCAAACACGATGAACTGTCCGTCGTTGGACAGGGTGGCCTGTTTGGAACTTGAGTTGGTGCCCGTGCCCGCTTCGCTTTGCGATGCGCGGTTGGTTTCGCCGGTGTTTGTGTTGTGGACGAAGACGTTCCCGGTGAAGCCCGATTCTCCGGGGATCAGCGAACTGTCAAAACTTAAAAAGCTGACCAGTGAACCATCGGCGGAGAGGCTGGCCCCATCGCTTTCACTGGCCTGATTGCCGTTGCTGTCCACGCCCACCAGAGTGGTGGTGCCGTTCTCCACGTCATACAGAAAGACATCGCGCGAGCCGTTGGTGTCGTTGGCCACCAGGTTGGTTGCGTCACTGCTGTAGGCGATGAATTTCCCGTCGGCAGAAATGGTCGCGCTGAATGAACCGCCATTGCCCTGTGTGCCATCGGTGGCTTTGGAAACAAGCGTGGTTTCGCCGGTTATCCGGTTGTGGAGGAAAATATCGCGCTTAATGTTCGTATCGTTGTCCACCAGATTGTTTGAAGATGACTCGAAAACGATAAACTGGCCGTCAGCGGAGATTTTAGGGTGGCGCCCGCCGGCACTGTTCGATGTGCCGTCGGCGGCTTTTGATATTATAGTGGTGGTACCGGTTTCCGTATCATGCAGGAAAATGTCCCGGAGGCCATTGGTGTCGCCCGCTACATAGTCGCTGGCTTGGCTTTCGAATACGATGAAGCGACCATCTGCAGAAATATCGGGTTCGACCGCGTCGGCGTTGGCACGTCCGCCAGTGGCGTTGGAAATAAATATGGTCGTCATGGGGGCGTTCTCCTCGCCAGAATTGTTACGCGGGCGGTTCAGCGAGATGTTGAACTGAGCGCACGGTTGCCCCCGTTGCGTGCCGGGACGCTAGGCGAAAAGCAGCTGCATGAAAAGACGCAATTTTATCAATATTTTAATCAAAGATGATCTGCGACCCCAACCAAGTTATCAGATTCGTCGTCACCTCATGCCGGTTCACCTCATTGAGGCTTTCGTGGCGGGTGGTGGGCAGGGGCGTGTAGTCCACCGCTGACATGCCAACGCTTTTCATGCGTTTGGCGATGTGCTCAACCGCTTGTCCGTTCTCCGAGCATGGATCGTCTGCTCCGGCAAGCAGGTGGATGGGCATTGCCTTGGGCAGACGGCGGAGCGCGCGCCCATCATTTGCGCGGGCGATGCCCGTGAGGACTTCCAGCCACAGGCCGATGGTGACGGGGAAGCCGCACAGAGGATCGGTGATGTATTTGTCCACCTCCGCCTCGTCGCGCGACAGCCAGTCGAAATCCGTGCGGTTGGGGGCGAAGGCCTTGTTCCACATGTCGAAGGTGAGTTTGCGGGCGAGGGTGGACGGCACGTCCGACCCCAGAAAGAAGCGCTGGGTTTTGAGGATAGCGCGAAACACGGTTGCGAGTGGCCCGTTCTCGACGCCGGAGTTCCACAGGGCTGCGGCGGCGTAGGCATTGGGTTCGTGCAAAATGGTGTTGAAGGCGATGATGCTGCCCATGGAATGGCCGAATATGATGACGGGTAATGTGCCCCATATGTCCTGCGCATACAGGCGCACGGCGGCCACATCCTCCAACACCGTCTGCCATGATCCGCGGGGCCCAAAGTGCCCCAGCGCCGCGCCGGGGGCGTTTGTTTTGCCATGGCCGCGATGGTCGTGGGCGATGACGTGATAGCCGCTTTGGGTGAGCGTCTGCGCAAATCGGGCGTAGCGGCCGGTATGTTCCGCCATGCCGTGATTGATCTGCACGATGGCCTTGGCTTCACCTTTGGCGGGCATTTGATAAAGCGCCAGTTTCGCACCATCCGGGCGGTTCAGAGTTGTTTCTTCAAAAGCCATCTCACATTCCCCTTTGGATGTGGGCGATCCCTGCCCAATCGCTTGTTTTTGGCCCTTTGGGTGGCTACATGAGCATCAAAGACTTCCACACATCGCGCAGACTGATCGTCCGTCGCTCGCACGCGGAGAAAATCTCTATGGCCCGTCAATTCATTTATCACATGCAAGGCCTCACCAAAGCCCATGGGGACAAGAAGGTGCTGGATAATGTGCACCTGTCTTTCTACCCCGACGCCAAAATCGGCGTGCTGGGGCCTAACGGGGCCGGTAAATCCACGCTTTTGAAAATCATGGCCGGCGTGGACAAGGAATGGTCTGGCGAAGCCTGGGCCGCCGAGGGCGCCAAAGTGGGCTATCTGCAACAGGAGCCGGAATTGGACCCGGCCAAAACCGTGCGCGAAAACATTATGGATGGCTTGGCGGAAAAGACTGCCATTTTGGAGCGCTATAACGAATTGATGATGAACTATTCCGACGAGACGGCGGAAGAGGGCGCAGCACTGCAAGACCAGATTGATGCCGAGGGTCTTTGGGACTTGGACGCGAAAGTGGACATGGCCATGGACGCCCTGCGTTGCCCGCCGCCGGAGGCCTCCGTCGAGCCCCTGTCGGGTGGGGAACGGCGCCGCGTGGCCCTGTGCCGCCTGCTGCTGTCCGAGCCTGATCTGCTGCTGCTGGACGAGCCCACCAACCATCTGGACGCTGAAACCGTGGCATGGCTGGAAAAGCACCTGCGCGACTTCAAGGGCGCGGTGATGATTGTAACCCACGACCGCTATTTCCTAGACAATGTGACCGGCTGGATTCTCGAACTCGACCGGGGCCATGGCATTCCCTACGAGGGCAATTATTCCGCTTATCTGGAAAAGAAGAAAAAGCGCATGGTGCAGGAAGGCCGGGAGCAGGACAGCCGCATGCGCCAGTTGGAGCGCGAGCGGGAGTGGATGGGTCAGTCCCCCAAGGCCCGGCAGGCCAAATCCAAGGCCCGCATCAACAAATACCACGAATTGGTGGAGGCCGCCGATCAGCGCAAACCCACCGATACGCAAATTGTCATTCCCGTGGCCGAACGGCTGGGGCAGACCGTCATTGAAGCTGAGAAAATCTCCAAAGGTTTTGGCGACCGTCAGTTGATCGAAGACTTGTCCTTTAAACTGCCAGCGGGTGGCATTGTCGGCATCATTGGCCCCAATGGGGCGGGTAAATCCACGCTCTTCAAGATGATCACCGAGCAGGAGAAGCCCGACAGTGGCAGCATTCGTATCGGTGAAACCGTGAAACTGGGCTATGTGGACCAAAGCCGTGACAGCCTGAACCCAGACGCCACCGTGTGGGAAGAGATCTCCGGCGGTGCTGAAATCATCAAACTGGGTTCGCACGAGGTAAATAGCCGGGCTTATGTGGGTTCCTTCAACTTCCGCAAGGCGGCGCAACAGCAAAAGGTCGGCACGCTCTCCGGCGGTCAACGCAACCGCGTGCATCTGGCCAAAATGCTGAAATCCGGCGCCAACGTGTTGCTGCTGGACGAACCCACCAACGATCTGGACACCGAAACGTTGTCCGCCCTGGAAGACGCGCTGGAAGCCTTCGGCGGCTGCGCCGTCATCATCAGCCACGACCGCATGTTCCTCGACCGCCTGGCAACCCACATGCTGGCCTTCGAGGGGGACTCACACGTGGAGTGGTTTGAAGGGAATTTTGAAGATTATGAGAAGGATAAGGTGGCACGGCTGGGCGACAATGCCCTGACGCCCAAGCGGATCCACTTCAAGCCGCTGGGGCGGTAGGCCAAATGGAATTGGGCCGCTAGGCCAATTAGAAATGGGCCGCTAGGCCGAATAGAAATGGGGCGGTAAATTTATGGAACACGGGCCGGTGGGGATGAATAAAGAGGGGCCTGCTGGACGGTTGAGCCAAGGGGCTTCAGACACAAGCGCGGTTCCGTTGGCAAATCAGGTGCGACGGTGAAAGGGAAGGCTTGGATACTGCCGTAATTGGAAAGAAATTTTTATTCTTGCCACCGCCAATGTCGACCTGCATCCTAAAATATTATTTCGGGTCATCTTAGACCTCGTTTACTCCTACGCCCACATTTTATAGCATTGGCCAACGTGTAGACTTGTTTTTAAAAGAGGCGTGTTTGTGTTCGATGCCCAAAGACTATCCGAGGTTTTCCTTGCCGCACAGCTAAACGCTGCCCCTCCCGTTGGATGGACTGCATTAACACAGGGGCAGTTGGGGCTTGTGGGCGGTGATCCTGCAGCCACACTTGTCCCTTATGAGAGCAGCTTGACGACCGGCTTGAAGGTTTATCAAAACACCGCTTCCCCATCGCAGGTTGCAATTGTCTTTACACCTGTGCCGTTTGCCGAGCTTGAAATTTTGGACTTTGCTCTTGGCGATCCGGACACGGTAGCGACCCAATATGCGGATTATTTCGCCGATGTTTATTCGGCAGTTGCCGCACTCGTGGGGATTGGTGGCGAAGTTTTACTCACAGGCTTTAGCCTTGGTGGGGTTGCCGTCAATCAGCTTGCGGAGCGGGTGAATGATGAGTTTGCTGCGGTCAACCTGGACTTTATCGCTTTTGGAACGAGCTATGTATCCAATGAGCCCTTGGTTACCAATGTGGGGGCGGTCAACGACTGGTTATACGGTTTCTACAATGAGTATGCTGATCTTTATGTGGCGACCGATGCAGGCTTGGGTCTCTATCCAACGCTATCGACGCTTCTGAATGCGGGGCAGGGGGCGGCTACGTATTATCTGCCATTGAGTGCGCCAGGCAGCTTCCTTAACGATCTTTTTGACTCACCCGATCGGGGGTTTGCCAGCCCAAACGCCACGCTCAATTGGCATTTTAGCGATGCTCCGTTTTCGCCCATGGTGGAGTTCACACGGGAGACGAACGCATCATCCCATTCCACGAGCGATTACCTGGAGGTTTTGAACGCTCTTAGCCAGTCTGAAACCGGCAGTGAAGTGACACAGCAAACGCAGGTGGCATTTCATCTTGCGCCCAACGGTACCGGCGGTGTTTTTGCTTCGGGACAATTTTTAGACGTTGATGCCGCACCCAGTTCCAATCCAAGCGTGGTCTATTCGTTTGGCGCCGATAATTATAACTGGTCGACGGGCGGATTTGATACCATCGACCATGTGCTGAACGGCCATTCCGGCACCGACATTATGGAAGGCCTTGCCGGGAACGACACGCTCTATGGCCAATCAGGAGATGATCGGCTCTATGGTGGAATAGGAAACGACATTCTCTCCGGCGGCTTTGGTAATGATTACCATAGCGGCGGTGACGGCCATGACACCGTTTATTTCGACGGTTTTTCGACGAGTTATCTAGTGCGCCAGTTGATTGGGAGCGATGAGATTGAGTTTTTGCAGTCGGTTGACGTCGATATTGTTTCCACCGATGTCGAGAGCATCGTTTTTTGGGACAAAACGGTGGATTTGGCAAGCATATCCAAGACCATCTACAATGAAAGCGGTGCCATCCTCGGCTGGTATTACAGCTGGAATGTAAGCTGGTATAAGGGCTGGGGTGTTGGGTGGCATGTGGGTTGGTTTGTCGGTTGGGGCGTTGGTTGGAACGTAAACTGGTATTTTGATGGGATCGGGTGGAGCTACGGCTGGACGTACGGTTGGTATGCTGGTTGGCACCACGGTTGGAGTGTGGGGTGGAATTTTGGTTGGCACTATGGGTGGAATTACAGTCTGAATTACGGTTGGGGCTAAGAGGAGAGAGCATTTCCGTTGAGCCAGGAACGTCAAGTGCAGTGCGCACGCAACAAACCATAAGCTCCGGCACAATTTGAGGGACCCCGTTTGAGAAAGCTTCTCATGTCGTTAGCCTCAATTCCGCCTAATACCAACTTCCTCGACTTCAACTGAAAATCAGTCCATTGTGGAGCTGCGAAAAAGCGGGGGCGCTTTTTGGGTGATGTGGGATAGGTCTCCCCCATCCTGATGAGGGGAGAGCTCCGCCTTGGCCGCCGATCTTCAAGGAGACATCACCGGCGTTAATCTGATGGCGTCGCCTCCAAGTATTAATTTGGATTGGTACTTCGTTGAAATTGGCTTTTGCGTCTACAACGGCGGTGACGACAGAGCCGATGTTGAAACTTACGTCATGCAGTGGGCGCACGGGGCGTTTATAGACGGAGAATAAGATGGAAAGCGATCTTGCGATAAAGCTTGGGAATGTCGATATTTCTGGCGTAGGCTGGAATTACTTCGATTTTATTTTTGATTATTCAATTTTTGATCTCGGTGAGCCGGTCAGTTCATGGTTTTATGTCTCTTACCTTATCGAAACGCCCAGCGGTGGAATTTATTCAGACGATTTTATATACATTGACCCCAGTCTTACCCCTGAATATGCCGATGACTACGCGGGTGGAGGCTGGTATTTCACCAATGAAGAGGGAGATTACTTCCTAACGCTTTCCGTTGACCACAGCGATAATATCGTTGAGTCTGATGAGGCCAACAATCTTTCCGTAAGTTATAAAATCACCTATACTGATACTCTTGAATATTTCAGCGACAAAGAGGGCAATTGGGGTTGGACCGGGGAAGAACTGTATGAGCTTTTCGCCTACGGCACCGTTTGGGAACAGGCCTGGAATGTCGGGTGGTATTACGGCTGGGGCACCGGCTGGCACGTAGGCTGGTATAGCGGCTGGGGTCTCGGCTGGAATGTGGGCTGGTATTTTGACGGCTCGGCCTGGGCCGTCGGGTGGCACGTGGGTTGGCATGTGGGCTGGCACACCGGATGGACCGTCGGCTGGTATCTGGGCTGGCACAATGGTTGGAATTTTGGCTGGGTCCAAAATGCCGGATGGGTCCTGATTGATACCGAGTCTTTCAATCCAGGTGCGTTTTAAGCACAGCAGGACGTCGGTGGATTCGTCCGTGGGATAATCCTGTTTGGACGGCGGGGTGGACCCGCTGCAACGGATCGCTGGTAACGGTTGTAAATAAAGCGGGGGCGGCTTTGAAATTTCGTTTGGCTGGTGGCCCAATAACGATGCGGTGCCCGCCTTCACAACGTTAAATAGGCTTGGCCTATCGCTTCTTCACGACGCTGCATTGGATAACGCATGAGGACACAACCTTTTTCGACACGATAAGTGGCTGGTATGGGTCGCAAACCCCCGATATTTCTGTTGATCAGGAGAGCTGGGTTACGGGTTGGCCTGTGGGCTGGTATAAACGTGCGGCTGTGGCTGGCACCGTGGCTGGATCATGAACGAGGAAGGCTCGGTTCAAGTTTGAAACATCCATCGGCACAACGGTTGGCCCCTTAGGGTGGCACGTTGGTTGGCATTTAAGCTGGAGGCGCGGATGGTATAAGTCCGAAGCACGAAAAATAGTCGGCCCGGTCGCTTACACTTTTGAAGCCTCGGTTTTTCCAAGACTTTTAGGGCGGCTTGAGCGATGTCTTTTGTTGGCGAGGAAACATAGTCTTCCCAAAAAAGTGGCTTTCACGGTTCATATCTTCAATATTAACCAGCAGGGTATTGTTACGCCCTTTTCTGGTGTGTATCGCTACAGTCTGATAGCGGGTTCTCGACACAACTCGGCTCATAGGGAGTGTATTCAACTATGTCTTTTCTTTTGTCCACCAGAACGGGGGAAATCTACAATTTCTCCACGCTGACCGGTGAAGTTCGGCTGGTTACCGACCTGAACATCCCATTGACCGACATTGATCAGGCGTATCTGGTCGAAAACGGCACCGTCATCGCGGCAGTGGGCGTGGCTACAAGTGACGGCTTTGGGTATCAGGTTGACCCGAACACGTTTACCTACAGCTTTTTTGCCAATGTGGGAGAAAGAGCCACCGGGCTGGAGTTTGGCTATCTTGATGGTCAATTGGCTGCCTTTTTTGGATTTGGAGATCAAACTGGTATTTTTGGCCAGGTCTTCGGGGGAGGTGCGCCCACTCTTTTGGGTTCATTGCCCACCGGCGTCGGCACGGAAGGTGATTTGGAGATCGCTGCCAATCAGCTTTTTATTATGGGCGGTGACGGCTTACTCTATGTGAGCGCCAATCCAGGCACTGCGCTCACCCCGGTGCTTAATGTGGGCCGCGATGACATCGAAGGCCTGGGTTTTGATGGATCCCTTTTCTACTTGTTTGGGTCCAACGGCGATTACTTCACTTGGGATGGACTGGCCACCGCCGTCTCCTATGGCGGTAATTTGGACCTCAACGGCGCGGTGCTCAGTGGTGCGGCCTCGATCCTGGAACAAAACCTGTCGGACAGCGTGCCCAATTTTGCGGGCACCGCTTTTGACGATCATGTGAACGGCACTGATGGGGCCAATTCCATGGTTGGTGGGCTCGGCAATGACCGTTTCAACGGCAATGGCGGGGATGATCTGTTCTACGTCAGTCTTGGCCACAATCAGGTCACGGGCGGCGATGGGTTTGATGTCGCCACTGTCGTGCCGGCTTCCAGCGAGTTTTTCATTAAGGAAGCCGGTTTGGGGTGGACCACAATCGGTTGGCTGAAGGGCTCTGTGCGTGTTTCTGACGATGTGGAATTTGTACAGTTCGGTGATATGGCCGTGTCTTATGCAGACCTTGCCACAACATTGGCCTCCGGCACCGTGCAATACGGTTGGATTAGCGGTACCTACACC
This sequence comes from Pseudomonadota bacterium, assembly GCA_038525315.1. Classification (GTDB taxonomy): domain Bacteria; phylum Pseudomonadota; class Alphaproteobacteria; order Rhizobiales; family Rhizobiaceae; genus Pseudahrensia. The sequence continues at coordinate 143,907 of JBCBHU010000005.1, read as the reverse complement.
GATTACGGTTGGTACTATGAGGCCGGTTGGCAATATGGCTGGCGTCTGGGTTGGAACCAAAACACATGGGCCTATGGATGGCATGTGGGCTGGAACTATGGCTGGCAGGCCACGTCCGTGGGCTGGGTACTCGGCTGGGGCGTGGGTTGGAATGTGGGCTGGTATTTTGCGCCATGGAGTTATGGTTGGGGCCTTGGCTGGTTCTTCCAGCAAGGCTGGCAATATGGCTGGAACAGCTACACTGGCTGGCACGTGGGCGAGTATGTGGTTTAGTGGTTAACGCCTAGATTTTTCGTGATCCACTTGTGCGGTACTGGGGCGTGACGTCATGCTGAGCCCGTCGCTGTGGCAAGGCTCACGTCCTGTTCAGGACATCGACATGCGTTAAACGCTGGCCTTCGCGATTTATTTCGCAAATACTGGCGGCGAAGACGTTCTCAGTTTTAGATAGGGTTGCCCCATGAGCGTTGCGCTGACCGATGACACCGGAAAAATCTACAACTTTGATCCGCTGACGGGGGATATTCGTTACATTCTGGATGTGGGGTTTCAGCTTTACGATATTGATTTTACGCTGGAATTCGAACTGTATGGGCTCAACAGCTCCAACGGTTTTTATCAGCTGGATGTGAATACCGGTGCGGCGACCTATCTGACCGGCTTTGCAGGCGGGGCGAATGCGCTGGAGGGCTTGTCCGAATCTGGCGGCTTTCCAACCATGCTCTATGGCGGCGGGTCCACCTCAACAATCTCCAGTTACTACGAGGGGGCGAGCTACGCGCTCCTGTCCTTGCCGACTGGTGTGGAGGCGGCGGGCGATATTGAAGTATTTGGCGGTTCCATCTTCGTAACGGCCAAAGACGGGAACCTCTATCAGTTCTCTTCTGATTTTGCCTATGTGGGCGCCTATGCCATGGGCCGTACCGACATGTACGGGCTCGCCCAATCCGATGGCTCGCTCTACGTTTTTGCCGATGACGGTGCCTATTATCGCTTCAATGGCACAGGACTTGATTTCATCGGAACGACGGGCATCGACGTGAACGGCGCCGCTTCCCTGTTGCCGTTGGTGATGGATGAATTTGCCTCAAGACAGGACGGAACCGGGTTCGACGATACAATCATCGGTAACAAATTTGGCAATTCTATCTACGGAGAAGAAGGGGATGATATCCTTTTCCCATTCCTCGGCATCAATCTGGTGAATGGCGGGGACGGGGAGGACGTGGCCGTCTTCACCCTGCCACCCAGTGAATATTACTATGAAACCACCATCACCGGTTCCATCTGGGTGCGCTGGTTGGACGGGGCGACGCTGGTATCCAGCACCGTAGAGCAGGTGGAATTCAACGGTACGCTTTACGATCACTCACAGCTTACCACTATTCTTTCCGCATCTGCCCAACAACGAGCCTGGTTCTACGGCAATGAATACACTTATGGCTGGCACTACGAATTGGGTTGGTCGTTTGGCTGGAATTTCGGCTGGCACAAGGGTTGGAACCTGGGTTGGCAGTATGGTTGGAACCTAGGTTGGCAAAACGGCTGGTATTTTAGTGCAACCACGGGATGGACCGTTGGCTGGCATGTGGGTTGGGGCGTTGGTTACTATTATGGTTGGGGTGTCGGTTGGTATCAGGGTTGGGGTGTGAGCTGGTATTACGGCTGGTATGCTGATCTTGGATGGAACCAGGCTTGGGGTTGGTATTACGGTTGGCAAGCCGCGGCTTGATAATGCGATTTAACCCTTTGCTTGTTGAGTGAATTAGACGCCCGCGCACTTTATCTGCGCGTGTTGCCAATACGCAAAGTGCGTGGCCAAGCGGGTAAACTTCAAATCACGATGCAAAATTTAGTTTTGCCTTGAAGCTGGAAGGAGAGCTTGTAGTTTCTCCCACAACGACAACTCGATTTCGGATTTAGAAGCTAATGGATACGCCGATACCCGAACAGATTCTGGGAACATTGGTTAAGGATTGGCCAACTCTTTTGATAGTCGTTCTGTTTGCGGCGGCACTCTGGGTTCTGTTTCGAAGGCATCTGCTTGAAAACGCTCGTTCTATTGAAAATATGAACGCAGTCGTGTCAAACTATAAGGAATTAAATCAGCAAGTTTCAGCAGATTCAGAGCGATATCGTATTATTTCTCAGGCGCTAATAAGTGAAAATGAGAAAATACGTGAGCAATATAATGATATAAGGCACGATCTACAAAATCTTATGCTGGAGAACAACCGATTAAAAGCGTTGGTCGAAGCCACTAACGAAATGACAAGAGCGACGGGAAGCGACGTTAAAGTTATCTCAAAAGATATTTTGCGAGCACGCGCGGAGATCGATTCTGTTAGTGACAGAATTAGTGCATTGCCAAATTATAGTAGCCATCCATAGGTTTAATCCGCCTTCTGCAACTTCAACAACCGTGCGCCGCCGCGATCTTCCAATACGTAGAGGGCACCATCGGGTCCTTCCTCTACTTCGCGGATGCGTTTGCCCCAGCGGTAGCGTTCGGCTTCTTGGGCGGTGTTGTCGGGTTTGATGTCCACGCGGATGAGGGCTTGGGAGACCAGGCCGCCGATGAGGGCGTCGCCCTGCCAGTCTGTGAACTCATCGCCTTTGTAGATCACAAGACCCGACGGGGCGATGGATGGGACCCAACTGGCTTCCGGCGCATTGAATTCGGGGCGCGTGGCGTGGTCTGGGATGGGCGTTCCATTGTAGTTGTCGCCGTTGGAGACCACGGGCCAGCCGTAATTGTCGCCGGGTACGATTTTGTTGAGTTCATCGCCGTGTTTGGGGCCCATCTCGTTGGTCCACAATTCTCCGGCGGCATCAAAGTCTATGCCCAGCGGGTTGCGATGGCCGGTGGACCAGAAGGTTTTTGCCAGAGCCCCTTTATCCTGCCAGGGGTTGTCGGCGGGGACAGTGCCGTCTTCGTTCAGCCGGATCACCTTGCCCAGCGCCATATCCCACGCCTGAGCCGGGGTCTGTTTTTGGCGGTCGCCAGAGGTGATGAAAATTTTGCCCTCATGGGGGCCGCCTTTGGGGCCGAAGGCGATACGGTGGCTGAAATGGCCACGCCCGGGCAGTTTGGGTTGCTGGGTCCAGATGTTTTTCAAATCTGTAAGGCTGGGCGTGGGCGCAGCGGTAAGAACGGCGCTGAAAACGATGGCGCCGCGCGTGGCACCATTGTCCAGCGATTCAACCATGGAAATATAGACACGACGGTTTTGGGCAAAGTCCGGGTGGGGAACCACATCGCCCAGACCGCCCTGGCCCCCCACGGCGGGCGTGGGCACGCCCTCCACTTTGGTGCGCTTGCCGTCCAATGTGACGTGGAACAGATCGCCCGGTTTGGTGGTCACCAGCATGGTGCCGTCGGGCAGGAAGGTCATGGCCCAGGGCTGGTCAAAGGTGGCGATGGGCGTGGCGGTGAGTTTGGTGCCTGCTGTGCCTTCAATGGTGAAACTTTGCGCGTGGGCTGCGGTGGCGACAAAACAGGTGGCCAGGGCGGTGGCTTTGAGACGACGGAACATGGCAAGGCCTTTCAAAGATGAGGTCAGAGGGCTAAAGCCTCGACAGGGGATTACGTTCCCCACAAAAGTGACACGCGGATGGCGTGTACCCGCTTTCCCATCACGATTGCTTGCTTTCCAACGGTGGTGGAGCACAACGGGAAGGGACAAACCATGAGGGCTGCAAGATGAGCTTACCTTTCGAGCGCGATGCGGATACCGGCCCCGACGTGCGGGCCATGAAACTGCCCGGCACCGTCATGGGCCTGTTTAAGGCCGAGGGGAAGGGGTTTGTCACAACACCGGTGGAGGAGCTCCCGCTCACTTTTGAAGGCATTCCCGGCGACGCCCATGCGGGCCACACACGGCGGTCCGGCGGGCGCGAGCCCTGGTATAAGCGCGGTACCGAGATGGTGAATGAGCGGCAGGTGTCGCTGCTTTGCGCCGACGAAATGCGCCTTATTGCCCGCCGTCTGGAGGTGCCGGAGGTGAAGGCGGAGTGGATCGGCGGAAATTTTTTGCTGTCTGGCATAAGCCGCTTCAGCCTTTTGCCCCCACGCACGACGCTGTTTTTTGAAGGGGGCGTCACCATTCGTCTGGACGGGGACAACGCCCCCTGCCGCCTTTCGGGCCGCTCGATTGCAGGGCAGTATGAGGGCCGTGACGACATTGAGATGGCGTTTGCCAAGGTGGCGCAAGGCATGCGCGGTCTGGTGGGCTTTGTGGAAGTGCCGGGGGTTATTCGCACAGGCGAGGCTTTTGAGGCTCGGGTGCCCGCCCAACGTCTTTACCGTCCCTGACCAATTTTGAGCACCCGCTTATTTTAGAAAAGTGATCTGGTCCATAGGCGGTTCAGGCTCGTGGGGATCATCGCGGGTTTGAACAGCCGGTTCGTCCGGCGGCGCATCAAACACCACGCCGGTTTGCGGCTTTGGCGGCCAATCTTCGTTCTCAAGCCGGTCGGTCAGATAAGCGGCGGGGTCGTCATACAGGGCCCGCTCGCCGTGAAGGTCCGGGTCCATTTCGCTAAACTCATCGGGCGTTTCCAAGCCGCGGCTGCTGCCCCATTCTTCAAGCACTTCATCAATAACATCGGCCACGAAATAGCGGGCGGAATCGTGGTCATACCCCTCATCGCGCATGGCGTCATAGTCGGTGTGCTGGTGGCGGATATGGGCCACCGTGGCCAAAAAGACGGCGTTGACCGGCAGTAGATTGCGCATGTGCTTGGATTGGGCCTGGGTCGCAATGGGCACAAAATCCGCATAGGGCGCCTTTGGCACGAGATTGCGCAGGGCTTTCAAAATGGCCCGCTGGCGGGGCGTTTGTTTTTTCATGGGCACCCTCCGGTTTGTGTTGGGCTCAAAGGCGTGTAACACGGACTGCGAACATTTCTAACCGGCTTTGGGGCATGGAGCAGGTCAACTCTCTTTCAGACACGGTGGGCTGGATGAAGGCCGCTGGCGAGCCGACGCGGCTGCGCCTGCTTGCCCTGTTGGACCGCACCGAATTGACCGTTTCAGAACTGATCTCAATTCTGGGGCAGAGCCAGCCGCGCATTTCCCGCCACTTGAAACTGCTGGTGGAAGCGGGGCTGGCCGAGCGGTTTCAGGAAGGGGCGTGGGCCTATTTTCGCACGCGGGACCGGGGGGCGGTGCGGGCGTTTTTGAATTCCGTGCTCAAGCCGCTGGCCAAGGATGATGCTCAGATCGTGGAGGATATGGAAAAGCTGGCCGCCGTGCGGGCCCGGCGGGCGAAGCGGGCGGCGGACTATTTTGCCGCCAATGCGGAGGATTGGGGCAAGATACGTTCACTCCATATTCCCGAAGACGACGTGGAGGCAGCCATGCTGGACATGGCCCTGCAAGGGGAGCAAGAGCCCACGAGCCTGCTGGACCTCGGCACGGGCACAGGGCGTATTTTGCAGCTTTTTGCACCCCATGTGGTCCGAGGTGTGGGGCTGGATACCAGCCACGACATGTTGGCCGTAGCCCGCGCGGCTCTGGCGAGGGAAGATTTGGACCACATGCAAGCCCGGCACGGGGATGTTTATCGCCTGGGGGAGGGCGAGCGGTTTGACCTGGTCATCCTCCACCAAGTGCTGCACTTTTTGGAAGATCCCGCACTGGCACTGCGCCACGCCAAGCGTCGCCTGTCCCGCCATGGGCGATTGATCATCGTGGATTTTGCGCCCCACGCGCTGGAATTCATGCGGGACCGCCACGCCCACCGGCGGCTGGGCATGAGCACTGATCAGATGCGGCGGTGGTTTTCGCTTGCCGGTCTTGTTTTGGTGGAAGAACGGATGCTGGAACCGCTGACCGTGGATGAGGGCTCGTTGACCGTGGCGCTGTGGAGCGCGGAACATGCCGATGATGAAGGGTTTGAGGAAGCCTAGCGGTCTTGGGCCAGCGCGGTCTCCAGCCAATGGGCTGCTTGCAGGGCTTTTTGGTCTTGGCCAAAGGGGGCGATGATCTGCACGCCAAGGGGTAGTCCGTCGGCATTCGTTATGCCCGCCACGTTGACGCAGGGCATACCCAGCAGGGTCCACATTTGGTTGAAGCGGGAATCGCCTGTGCTTTTCAACGTCCGCGGGGCTGCGCCGGGGGCGGAGGGGACTAGCAACACTTCGCATTGATCAAAAAGGGCGCGGGCTGCCTTGCGGGCATGATTGGCGGTGCGACGGGCATCGTCATAGCTTGCAGCGTCTATGGCGGCGCATTCTTTCATGTAACGGCGCAGCGGGGCGCTGAACAGTTTGGCATGGTGCGCCCGCTCGTGGGCCAGGGCGCGGTAGGCTTCATAGCCTTGAATGGGGGCGTGGGCGCTGCGGGCGGCTTCCACGGTTTTTGGGCTTTTGATGGTGCGCACGGCGGCACCCCACGCCTTTGCCCGTTTGGCGACGTGTTTGAGGGCGTTTGCCATATCGTCTTCCATGATGTCATCAATGGAAGAGCGCAGCACGCCCATGACGGGGGCCGTTTTGGCCGTTTCGTTCACCTGCAAATTCCGGTCGGCGATGTGGGCGGCCACGAAGGCCACATCGGCCACGCTGGCTGCAAAAAAGCCCACCGTGTCCAGGGACCATGAAAACTGTTTCATGCCCAATGTGGGGAACAGGCGGAATGAGGGTTTGTAGCCCGCCACCCCGCAGAAGGCAGCCGGGCGGATGACGGAGCCCCCCGTTTGGCTGCCAATGCTGGCGGGGAAATAGCCTGCCGCCACGCCGGCCGCTGAGCCGGAGGATGAGCCACCGGGCGTGTGGGCCGGGTTGTGGGGATTGCGCGTCTTGCCGGGGTGAAACCAGGCAAATTCCGTCGTCACCGTCTTGCCGCTCACGGTGGCCCCGGCCTGTCGCGCCATGGCCACCACGGAAGCATCGGTGGCGGGCTGATGATGTTCATAAATGGGGCTGCCGCTGCGGGAAGGCATGTCAAACGTGTCGAAAATATCTTTCACCCCAATGCTGATGCCGCGCAGAGGTCCTTTTCCCGCTTCCAGGTTCGAAGCCTTGTGGGTGTAAACGCGCAGCTTCTCCTCACTGGTTTCCATCGCTTCTTCACCCATGGCAAAGGCCTGTTGTGGCGTCAGGCGTTTGGCTGCAATTTCTGCTGCCAATGCCTTTGCGGAAAGCATCGGCAGGGTTTTGGATTTTGGCATGGGGAAGGCTTTAGTCTGAGGCGGTGGAGCGCGAGCCTATCACACGGGGTAACAAGCGGCCATCAATGACCGCAAGACCCAACAAAATAAGCCCTGTGCCGATAATCTGGTTCATCGCCAAAGTCTCACCCAAAAAAAGAATGCCCAGCAAAACAGCACTCACCGGCACCAAAAACGTGACCAGAGAGACGTTCACCGCCCCCGCCAGTGCCAGAATGCGGAAGAACAGGATATAGGCATAGGCCGTGCACACCAGCGCCAGCGCGATGATGGACAGGAGCGCCGCGTCGGACGGCATGGACAGGGTCCAAGGCCGGTCAATCAACAGCGCCAGGGGCGCAATGATCAGCATGGACATGGTGAGTTGCCCCCGCGACGTAATCAGCGGCGGGACGCTGGCAAAGCGTTTGCCGAACACGGAAGCCGCCCCGTAGGAAATGGTCGCGCCGAGCACAGCCAACTGTGCGATGGCGCTGGCCTGAAGTCCGGCAAAGGCCGCGCTGCCGATGAGGGTGGCCACACCGGCAAAGCCAATGCCGATGCCAAAAAGTTTGGCGGCAGACAATTTCTCATCGGCGGTTCGCCAATGGGCAAACAACAGCGACCAAACCGGTGTCATGGCGTTGATGATGGCCGCAAGACCCGCCCCGATTTCAAGCTGCCCATAGAAGATGAGGCCGAAGGGGATAATGTTGTTAAGCAGGCCCATGAGGGCAAAGTCGCGCCAGCGGCCCCCGTGAGAAAGGGTGGGCGGGCGCATGAGTAAAAAGAGATTGAGCGCGAGGGCTGCCAAGGCGACCCGGGCAAAAACCAAAGTGATTGGTGGCACTTCCAAAACCGCGATGCGGGCAAACAAAAATGACCCGCCCCAGATAAGGGAAAGCAGCAGCAGCAATGCCCATGTTTTGGGCGAAAGGGTGGGGGCGGGTGTCATGGGCCCGCTTTGGCATGGGCGTTTACACTCCGCCACCCGATATTTGCCTATTGCCGTATTCTATTGGCAAATCCGGTAGGGGTTTTCCTTATCGCTCCGGCCCAAATCGAAGTGAATGTGGTCCTCATGGAAACCGTCGGACCCGGGGCCGAGAATGGTGGTAAAGGAACCACAGGCGGTTTGCCGAAGAGTCCGTTGAAATTTGGCTCGCTGTGCTGTGAGTGCCTGCGATGGTTGCACGGCAAACTTGCTGTTATCGGCCAGGGTGAAGGAGGCGATGTCCACGGCATTGCCGAAGGCGTGTTGCGATAATTTTCCGGTGGGCTGATTGTTCCGACGGCGGCAGGTGAAACCCGGCCCGGTGGTGATGCGGGTCAGGTCTTGCCCCAAATGGAAGCGGGCCAGCGGTTGGGCCACATCGGTGGAGAAACGGGCAAAGGCCAGGGCAAACGGGCAGTCCAACACCAAACCGGGCGGGAAGGTGATGATGGTGTTGCCGCGGGTGGCGAGGAGTTCCACCGGGTTTTCCACCACACACGCCGCATCATCAGCCTTGGGGGAAGGGGCGGTTTTGGCCCGCGCAATCTTGATGAGTTGTGCCATGCAGGTTTGGGCAACCGTGCGGGCGGGTTCTGTGTCAGGCGTCATATCGGGTTTGGCCGTTGCTGGGCCATCCTTGGGGTTGGCCAGCGTGCGCGGTTCTACAATGATGGGTTTGGGCGCGCCCGCATAGGTCAGCGTTTCCGGCTTCACCCTATCAAGGGGGTTAGCAAGTGCCCCTTGGGCGTCCTTGGTCACCGTCTCCGGCGCGGGGCGAAAGCTCGGCAGGGCCACGTTGCTGCCCAAGGCGATGATTTTGCGCGCGATGGGGCCGCGCTGGGCCTCGGCGGGAAGGGTAGCCGCTGCAACCAGCGCAAAGGCGGGCAACAGCAAAAGGGCGGGTTTCATCATAGTGTGCTCCCATGGCGCAGCGGAAAAGCGGCCCTTGTCAGGCCACCCGTGATAAAGCTAACGCATCTTAGGAGAAAAGGCTTTGCCGGGGTGTGACGAAGTTCATGGATGGTGAACAGGAGCCGCTGGATGCGGTCATCATTGGTGCTGGCATGGCTGGCATGGCTGTAGCGCGTCGGTTAAGCGATGGGGGCCTTAAGGTTCTCGTGCTGGAAAAGAGCCGCGCGCTGGGGGGGCGCATGTCCACGCGGGTGGTGGCTAATCGGGGGCTGACCTTTGACCACGGCGCGCAATATGTGCGGGGGCAGAGTGCGCCCTTTCTGGAAACGGTGGCGCGGTTGAAAGCCACTGGCCATGTGATGCCTTGGGCTCCTAACGGCGGCGCGGATTTTGATGCCGATGGCGTCATCGTGGGCGCGCCCCATATGCGCGATTTCGTCAAGCCGCTGGCGGAGGGCCTGACAGTCCATTTTGAAACCCTTGTGCAGCGGGTGGAACGGCAGGGCGGGCAGAGTGGCCAATGGCACATCCACACGGACCAGGGCGCGGTGGTAGCCAAATCTCTTGTGTCCACCATCCCCGCGCCCCAGGCCGCACGCCTTTTTGCAAACTACGACACGGATGTTTTGGAGACTGTCGAAATGGCCCCCTGCTGGGCGCTCATGGCGGCTTTTGACGCCTCGCTGCCGACCGACTTCGAATGCCGTCGCCATGCCAGTGAGAACCTGGGCTGGATTGCCCGCAATAACACCAAACCGGGCCGAGCAGAGGTGGAAACCTGGGTGGCCCATGCGTTGCCGCAGTGGACGCAGGCGCATCTGGAGATGACCCGCGAAGACGTGGCCCCGCTTTTGCTGGAAGAAATGCGCTCCACTATGGGTTTGCAGGATATGCCCGCGCCAACATGGCTGCGCGCCCATCGGTGGCGCTATGCGCAGACCATCAAAGCGCTGGGGCAGGACTATCTTGCCCGCTGCGACGGCACATTGCTGATCGGCGGTGACTGGTGCATTGGCGCGCGGGTGGAAGCGGCATTTACCAGCGGTGCGGCCATGGCCGACGCTGTTCTATCGGGTGCGCCATGAACAGCGTTGCAGGTTTTGCAAGATTTTCAGCGCATCCCGGTCGTCGCGGTTGACCCGTATGCCCTGACGGCGGTCTTCGGCCATGGCCGCTTTCAAGCTTAAATGCTCATCCGCATCGTAACGACCATGCTCTTCCACCAGCGCCATGCACCGCTCGGTGGAGGCTCCCATGGCGGCGCGGGATTGCTTCATGGCTTCTTTTGTCTGGCCCATGATGGCCTCAATCACGGCATTGTTGCCGGTTTGGATGTTGGCAAGCCCACCATACACGAAGACCAGAAAAACAACTGAGAGTAGAAGACTGCCAGCGCGCAGAACGATTTTGAGGTGGCCCGCCTCGCGCACGGCCTGATGGTGTTGGCTGGTCTCCCGGTGCCTTTGGCCGCCTGCCTTATTTGCAAAACTCATCTGTGCCGCCTCCGGTTCGGTGCCCGGGGCAGTCTGGCGGTTTGACCCTTTGATTTCGCCAATGGGGCCAAGCGACTTGGCGCAAAGGTTAAAAAACTATTGCGCAGCCCCATATGCGCCCGCTGACGGTGTGGTGACGATGACGGCTTCTCCCGCCGCCACATCGGTTTGGTCGGCATGTTTGAGCAATTCGATGGAACCGTCGAGACGGCGCACCTCCGTCTTGCCGCATTCGCCATGGCCGCCGCCATTGAGGCCTTTGGGGGCGTGGTAGCGGCTGGAGCCGATGGTGGCGCAGGTCATATCTTCGAGGAAGCGCAGGCGGCGCACGGTCCCGTCGCCACCCGGATAGGCACCCTTGCCGCCGGAACCCGTGCGGATCGCAAATTCCTCCACGACAAGCGGATAGCGCATTTCCAGAATTTCCGGATCCGTCATGCGGGTGTTGGTCATGTGAACGTGGACGCCCGATGCGCCCGCGAAGGGCCGGCCTGCATTGTCCACCCCGCCGGGGGAGCCGCCGCAGATGGTTTCGTAATTCTGGTACTTATCATTGCCATAGGTGAGGTTGTTCATGGTGCCAGGGCCGTTCGCCATGGCTCCCAAAGCCATGAGCAGGCAGTTGGTGACCTGTTGGCTGGTTTCAGTATTCCCCGCGATGACGGCGGCGGGATATTCCGGCTTCAACATGCAGCCATCGGGCACCACGATGGTGATGGGTTTGAGGCACCCGGCGTTGAGGGGAATGGCCGCCTCCACCATGATGCGGAACACGTAGAGCACCGCTGCGCGGGTGACGGGCTGCGGTGCGTTGAAATTGTTCTTCTCCATGGGCGATGTGCCGGTGAAATCCACCGTTGCCTGCCGGTTGGCGCGGTCCACGGTGATTTTGACCTGAATTTGCTGGCCCGTATCGGTGGGATAGGTGGCCTCGCAATCGGACAGGCGGTCGATGACGCGGCGCACGGATTCATCCGCATTGTCCTGCACGTGGACCATGTATTGCGCGACCATATCCTCACCGAAATGGTTCACGGTGCGGCGCAGTTCCGCCACGCCTTTTTCGTTGGCAGCCACTTGGGCGCGCAGGTCCGCCATGTTCTGGGCCGGGTTGCGGCAGGGGTAGGGGTGGTTGGTGAGCAGGTCCATCAAGGCTTCTTCCTGCAACACGCCTTCGTCCACCAGTTTGAAATTGTCGATCAGTACGCCTTCCTCATCCACATGGGTGGCCAGTGGCGTGGCGGAGCCGGGGGCCATGCCCCCCACATCGGCATGGTGGCCGCGGGAGGCCACGTAGAACTGGATGTTCCCTGTGCCTTCGTTGAACACCGGCGTGACCACTGTAATATCCGGCAGGTGCGTGCCGCCATTATAGGGCGCATTGAGCATGAACACGTCGCCGGGTTTCATCTTACCGGCGTTCAACTCGATAATGGTTTCCACGGAGCGGTCCATGGACCCTAGATGCACGGGCACATGGGGGGCGTTGGCCACCAATTGCCCTTCAGAGTTGAAGATGGCGCAGGAGAAATCCAGTCGTTCTTTGATGTTGACGGAATAGGACGTGTTTTGAAGCGTCACGCCCATCTGCTCTGCGATGGACATGAACAGGTTGTTGAACACTTCCAGCAAAACGGGGTCTGCGCCTTCGCCTTTGGTGCCGGCTGCAATGCCGCGCTCCATGGGCGTGATACGGGTGAGAATAATGTGGTCACGGGCGTTGATATGGGCCTGCCAGCCCGGTTCCACCACAATGGTCTGGTGGTCTTCGATGATGAGGGCAGGGCCGTTGACACGGTTGCCGGGGGTGAGGTTCCGGCGGGCAAACTGTTTGCCGTCTTCTGCCTTGCCATTGGTGAAGAAGGGCGCGGCCGCATCGCTGGATGCTACCACATCGGTGGTCGTCAGCTCCGGCTCGTTAATGGCCGCGCCGCCGCCAATGGCCTCCATTTCCAGCGCCTCTATGATGAGGGGTTTGTCGAAAACGAAGCCAAATTGCTTGCGGTGCGCCTCCGCGAAAGCCTCCCGCATGGTGGCTTCATCGGCCATGGGGACGGCGATGGCGGTGTCCGTGCCGTCATAACGCAGGTGGACGCGGGGCAGGGTTTCTATGGTATCAGCGGCCACCCCTTGGCCTTCGACTTCTTCACGCACGGTTTTGGTGAGGTCTTCAGCCATTGCTTCAAGGGCGGCTAAACCATTGCCATCCAGCGGCTGAATGAGCGCTTGGGAGCGGCTGGCGCGGATGTCGGCCAAGCCCATGCCATAGGCGGAGAGGATGCCGGAGAACGGGTGCACGATCACCGTTTCCATGCCCAGATTATCCGCCACCGCGCAGGCGTGTTGTCCGCCCGCCCCGCCAAAGCAGGTGAGGGCATAGTCCGTTACGTCATAGCCCCGCTGGACGGAAATTTTCTTGATGGCATTGGCCATGTTTTCCACGGCGATACGCAGAAAACCGTCGGCCACTTCTTGCGCGCTCTGGCCGGTTCCGATCTCGGTAGCCAGCGCCTCGAATTTCTCGCGCACGACGTCTTTGTCCAGCGGCTGGTCCTGGGCGGGGCCAAAAATGGCGGGGAAGTTTTCCGGGGGCAGTTTGCCCACCATGACATTGGCGTCCGTCACGGTAAGTGGCCCGCCCCGGCGATAGGCGGCGGGGCCCGGGTTGGCGCCCGCGCTTTCTGGCCCCACGCGGAACCGGCCAGCGTCGTAGAAAAGAATAGAGCCGCCCCCGGCGGCCACCGTGTGAATGCGCATCATGGGGGCGCGCATACGCACGCCCGCCACTTCAGTTTCAAAGGCCCGCTCATACTCGCCGTCATAGTGGGAAACGTCCGTGGACGTGCCCCCCATGTCGAACCCGATGACCTTGTCATGGCCTGCCAGGAAAGAGGTTTCCACCGCGCCCACCACACCGCCTGCCGGGCCGGAAAGGATCGCGTCCTTGCCCTGAAACAGGTCTGCCGCCGTGAGGCCGCCGGAGGATTGCATGAACATCAAGCGAGTATCGGCGCCCAGTTCCGATGACACTTGTTGCACATAGCGGGATAGGATGGGGGAGAGATAGGCGTCCACCACGGTGGTATCGCCACGACCCACGAGCTTCGCCAGCGCCGAGACCTCATGGCTCACACTAACCTGCGAAAAGCCCATGTCCCGGGCGATTTTCGCCGCCTGCTGTTCGTGTTGTGGGAAATTCCAGGAATGGAGGAAGGCGATGGCGATGGCATCAATCCCATCCGTGCGGGCCTGTTCCAGCGCAGCGCGAATTTGCGCTTCGTTTGGGGCCTGCTCCACCGTGCCGTCGGCAAGCACCCGCTCGTCAATTTCCGTGACGGTCTGATAGACCTGTTCCGGTTTGATGATTTGTTTGGCAAAAATGTCCGGGCGGGACTGGTAGCCAATGCGCAGGGCATCGCCAAAACCGCGCGTGATAAGCAGGGCCACCGGGTCGCCCTTGCGCTCCAGCAAGGCGTTGGTGGCCACGGTGGTGCCCATTTTGACGGTATTGACCAACCCTTCCGGCATGGCCTCGCCCGGTTTCAACTTCAAAATTTGCCGAATGCCTTCGATGGCCGCATCGGGATAGGCTTCGGGGTTTTCCGACAGCAATTTGTGGGGATGGAGCGTGCCATCGGGGGCGCGGCCTACCAGGTCTGTAAACGTGCCGCCCCGGTCGATCCAGAAATCCCATCCTGTTTGCTCTGCCATGGATTTTTCCCGCCCGTCGAAAAGTGCTGTGCGCTTGTTTCACAACGGATGGTTCCTGAAAACCCTATTTCACCTGCGCTTTTCGCCCGGCCAAAATGATGAGCAACACGGCCAGCGCAAAGCCCCAGGTCTGGTAGGGCACGGCCTCGCCTAGGATGAGCCATGCGATGGCGAGGGTGAAGAAGGTTTGCAACAATTGCACTTGGCCCACCCGGGCAATGCCACCCAGATGCAGCCCCGCATTCCAGGCGAAAAAGCCCAGATACATGGGACCAAGGCCCACATAGAGGAAGGCCACAAACGGCTCCAAAGGTGCTTCCACATACCAATCTTGCCAGAACCAGACGGTGCCCGCGAGGGCTGCGGGAAGCATAAGGACCAGGGCCCATGAGATGACCTCCCAGCCCGGCATCTGCCCGGTGAGTTTTCCGGACAGCACATAACCTGCCGCGGCTGTCAGACCAGCCAGCACCAGCCACGCATCGCCCGTTTGCAGGCCGACATCGCCATCTTGCAATGCGAAGACAACAACAAGGGAAGCGCCTGCCAGTGCGCAAAACCAAAAAAGTGGGGAGGGGCGTTCCCCGGCGATGAGAGCCGCAAAAAGAGCGGTGGCCAGGGGTAAAATGCCCAGCACCACCCCGCCCCGCGCTGAAGGTAAAGTGAGCATGGCGAGGGCCATAAAGCCGGGAAAGCCGAAAACGAGCGTCAGTCCGATCAAAAAAAGCGGCAAAACATGCGGGTGCGGAAAGCGACGGCGCAAAATTAGCACAGTGGCAAGGGCCGCCAGCCCGGCAAAGGCGGCGCGGCCAAAGGTGACAAACCCTGCATCAAAGAAAGACACAGCCACGCGGGTGCCGGGCAGAGACCCTGAAAAGATGGCCACCCCCACAAGGCCCAGAACCAGGCCAAGCAAAGGGCGGGAGGCGGCCGCATCGCCTAGCTGCACCTGCGGATCGGGCAGGGCGGCGCGGGATGAAAGGGAGGATGTCTTATCGGTGACCATTCGGTGCGCTGCCCTTTGCGGACACGTGAAATCAGGGGTTTGGAAAAAAGTTTCAGCACGGCCTGTCGCATGGGGCAATCTGTCGTGAAACGTTTGGGGGTTTGTGCCCGTTGTTTCGGGGTCGAGCCAATAATGGCCTCGGTTTCATCGAATGCCTTAAACGGGAGATCCCTCAATGAACGTTTTCAAGAAAACCATCGCCGCCGCCGCAATTCTCGCTGCTTCCACTTCCGCTGCATTCTCCGCTGATATCGTGGACACCGCCGCTGGCAATGAGAGTTTCTCCACCCTGGTGGCCGCTGTGAAAGCTGCCGGTTTGGTAGAAACACTGAAAGGTGACGGCCCCTTCACCGTATTCGCCCCCACCAACGAAGCTTTTGCAGCTTTGCCCGCCGGCACGGTGGAAAATCTGCTGAAGCCTGAAAACAAAGACCAGTTGGTGGCCGTGCTGACCTACCACGTGGTGCCCGGTAAGGTCATGTCCACTGACCTGACGGACGACGCGCAAGTGGCCACCGTGCAGGGCGGCAATGTGACCATCGATCTGGACAATGGCCCCATGGTCAATGATGCCAAAGTTGTCACCGCCGACATCGAGACGGACAATGGCGTCATCCACGTAATCAACAAGGTCATTTTGCCCAAGTAAGGGCCGGATTAAGGGTTGCTCAACCCTTATTCGTCAACGGGGCCCGGTCGCATTGATCGGGCCTTTTTTTATCCGCTTTTGAAGGTGACAATTTATTCACTCGCGGTGCATGGGCAAACAGCGTAAAGACACAGAATGTCGATTTGGACAGACCTTAGCCGTTTTCTTTCTAGCTTCGTGGCGGATGCTTTCTCCACGGTGGTGGAGAAATTGCGCACGCTTTTTGTGGGCGATGCGGACCACCGCCGCCGCGTGGCGTTTTCCGTGGCCATCATCGCCCTGTCCGCAAAAATGGCGAAGGCCGACGGTATCGTCACACGGGCTGAGGTGGAGGCCTTCCGCGAGATATTTGAAGTGCCGCCGCAGGAATTTGAAAACGTCTCGCGCCTCTATAATCTCGCCAAGCAGGATATTGCGGGCTACGATGCCTACGCAGAACAGGTGCGCTCGTTCTTTCCCGGCAACGACGACAGTGATGATGATATTTTGCGCGATGTGATGGATGCCCTGTTCCACATTGCCAAGGCCGATGGGTCGCTGCACGAAAATGAACTGCTTTTTCTGGAAGACATTGCGTTACGCTTCGGTTTCGGGGCGGAGGATTTTGATCGCATCAAGTTGCGCCATGTGATGCAGGGGGAGGCAGACCCCTATTTTGTGCTGGGTGCCGAACCCGATTGGGATTTTGCACGCATCAAGAGCCATTACCGCCGCCGGGTGATGGAAAGCCATCCCGACCGGCTGATCGCGCGGGGCTTGCCCCATGAGTTTGTGACCATCGCCAACGATCGCGTGGCGGCGCTTAATCAGGCTTGGGAAACGATCAAGACCCTGCATGAAGCAGAAAACCGGGTGGCGGTTCTGGCCAGCTAATTCCACCCGTGCGAAGCGACTACCCCCATTGTGATGAACATTATCAGGCCGTGAATTTCGGCCAGCGTCGGGGCCATGGGCCCATCGACATTTTGATGATGCATTATACCGGCATGGAAGACGGGGAGGCGGCCCGCCGCTGGCTTTGTTGCGAGGAAAGTGGGGTTTCCTGCCACTATCTCATTCACGAAGACGGGCGCGTTGTTCAGATGGTGGATGAGAGCCTGCGCGCCCACCACGCCGGGGCAGGCTCTTGGATGGGGGATGAAGACGTAAACTCCAGCTCCATCGGTATTGAGATTGTCAATGCGGGGCATGAAGCCGGTCTGCCGCCTTTTCCCGAAGTGCAAATGCAGGCGGTGTTAAAGCTGGCCCAAAACATCGTGGAGCGGCATGCCATCCCGGCCGCCCGCGTGCTCGGCCATTCTGACACGGCGCCGGGTCGGAAAGTGGATCCGGGGGAGAATTTTGACTGGGCGTGGCTTGCGCAAAACGGGGTGGGCCACTGGATCGAACCGGTGCCTATCACCAGCGGCACATTCTTTCAGGAGGGGGAGGCGGGGGAGCCGGTGGAGGCACTGCAATCCATGCTGGCGCTCTACGGCTACGGTGTGGAGATCAACGGCCTCTTTGATGGG
Organism: Pseudomonadota bacterium; assembly: GCA_038525315.1. GTDB lineage: Bacteria > Pseudomonadota > Alphaproteobacteria > Rhizobiales > Rhizobiaceae > Pseudahrensia. The sequence continues at coordinate 126,477 of JBCBHU010000005.1, read as the reverse complement.
CGCACAAAGGCGGTTGTGGAAGCCTTTCAGCGCCATTTTCGCCCGGCTCTTGTGGATGGTGTGGCAGATGCATCCACCATCACAACCTTGCACCGCCTGTTGAAATCCCTGCCCGCGACACAATAGTCGTTGGCTTTTGTCACATTTGCGCCGAAATCTTGCCCGAAGTGTGCCCAATGCGGACGGGAGCCATGGGCGGTCTTCCACGCTGTAGGGTTGAAAGCGTTGGATGACTGAGGCGACAGTGGCTCGCTACCGGTCCTATTGCGTTGGCTGCGCCGGTTGAGGGGCAAGAGTTTGGAACGGAGTGCTGTCATGGCGATGGGCCGGTTGGTTTTGTTCGTTTTGTTGCCCATGGTTTTGGTGGGATGCCAGACCGCACAAACAACCTCCACCAATGGGTTTTTAGCGACCTCCAGCACCAATGGTCCCATAGCCAATGCCGCCCATTCTTATCCCATTGGAGAGACGCCGCCTGCGGATGACGGGCTCGTATTGGCTTCCCTGCGCCCCAGCGATAACACCCCACCCGCCCAGCGCGCAGTAAACGAAGCGGCAACGCGTCCGGTGGTGGAAACGCCCCCGGCCAAACCGGGCCATACGGTGGTCAACGAGGCATCCCGCGCGCCGGTGGAAGAAGTTTCCGACGGTAAGGTCAAAGCCAAACCCGCCAAAAAGAAGAAAGCGAAGAAGCGCCGCAACAAACGCATCACTGTGAAGGAAGGCCGCCGCCGCTACCGTTCCTTGATCGCCAAACATGCAAAGGCCAATAACGTGCCGGTGAAACTGGCCATGGCCGTGGTGGAGGTGGAATCCAGCTATCGACGTGGTGCCACCGGCGCGGCGGGTGAAATTGGCCTTATGCAACTCATGCCCCGCACAGCACGCTTTATCGGCTATAAAGGCTCCATGAAGGCGCTTTATGACCCAGATACCAATTTGCGCTGGGGCATGAAATATCTGGGCAAGGCCCGTCGGCTGGGTAATGGCAGTTTGTGCGGCACGATCCTGAAATATAATGCGGGCCATGGGGCAAAACGCATGAACCCCATCAGCGCACGCTACTGCAAACGCATCCGCCGCATCATGGCGCGGACCTGATTTTTCTTTTCACCTCGGCTCCCGCGCGTTAGACCGCAACCCTCACCAGTCGGCTGGACGGTCGCCCTATGCTTTCAAAGCGGGGAGGAAAGTCCGGGCTCCATGGAAACACGGTGCCGGGTAACGTCCGGCGGGGGCGACCCCAGGGAAAGTGCAGCAGAAAAAAGACCGCCTTCTTTTAACCGAGCGGGCAAGGGTGAAAAGGTGGGGTAAGAGCCCACCGCGCCGCTGGCAACAGGGGTGGCACGGTAAACCCCACCGGGAGCAAAACCGAATAGGAACGCTGCGCCCCAATTTCCTTGAAAGAGGATACGCGGGCAGGCCGGTTTTCAGGCCGGGCGTTCGGGTTGGTTGCGCCGAGGCGTTCAGCAATGGGCGCCCCAGATGAATGGCCGTCTATGGTGGGCTTGCCCACCGGGACAGAACCCGGCTTACAGGCCGACTGGTGGGCCACGTTAGTGGCCTCGTTTAGTAGAGGCGGGCTTTAGTGAGTGATTGCTACTCGGGCTTCGATTTTGCCTTGGAAAAGCAGCTGCCTTTAGTGCCCAAATTCACTTCCCCTTAATCTTCTCGATTCATGTTCGGTTAACAAACGCAGCGCGGTGGAAACCCGTGCGCGCTTCTTTTGCGCAACGCCCTTTCAGCGTTGCAAGGCTGGATATGGTGCGCATGAAACCTCAACCGATGGCCATTTCTGCTTTGGCACACCCCGCCCCGTGGCGGGTGGGGCATGACCGGGCGGCGCGGGCAGTGTTGCGGCTTCAGGCAGGGCGTGAGCGAAGGCAGGACATGGACGTGCAAAGCGATGAACGCCCCCACATTCCCGTCATGCTTGATGAGGTTATGCACGCGCTGGCGCTGGAACCTGGCGCGGTTGTTGTGGATGCCACCTTTGGGGCCGGGGGCTATACCCGCGCCTGTCTCGAAGCCCGTGCCAGAGTCATCGCCATTGACCGGGACCCTGATGCCATCGCCGCTGGTCAGGCCATGGTAGATGAGTTTGAAGGGCAGCTCATTTTGCACCACGGGCGCTTTAGCGATCTCGATGCCATTGCCAAGGCCCACGGCCATGAGCGCGTGGATGCTGTCGTGGCGGATATTGGCGTCTCGTCCATGCAGATCGATCAGGCGGAGCGGGGCTTCTCGTTTCAAAAAGACGGTCCGCTGGATATGCGCATGGAGCAGGCAGGGCTTTCAGCGACAGATGTGGTGAACACTTTTGCCCGCGAGGACCTGACGCGCATTATCGGTATTTTGGGTGACGAACGGCAGGCATCCCGCATTTCGGCGGAAATTGTGGCCACGCGCGAACAGGAAGCGTTTTCCACCACCTTGCAGCTGGCCAAAGTGGTGGAAAAGGTGATCGGGCGCAAAACCAAGGACAAAATCCACCCCGCAACGCGCACCTTTCAGGCTTTGCGTATCTACGTGAATGGTGAATTGGACCAGTTGGCGGACGCTCTTTTGGCGGCGGAACGGTGTCTGAAAGAGGATGGTCGTCTGGCTGTGGTGACCTTCCACTCGCTGGAGGACCGGTTGGTCAAACGGTTTTTCGCCGACCGCGCTGAACAAAAGGGCGGGTCGCGTCATCTGCCCATGGTGGATGAGAAAGCGCTGACGTTCTTTCAAAAAAAGCGGGGTGCTATTTCGGCCAGTGCTGAGGAGGCGGCAGTCAATCCCCGCGCCCGGTCCGCCAAATTGCGGGTGGGGCTGCGCACGGGGGAGCTAGCGGTTGAACAGTCCCGCGAAATCTTCGGTCTTCCGCGGCTGGCGGACCCGGACGGACTCCGCACAAAAGGAGTGCGGCGATGAGCAGATGGACGGATCTCCTTTTGATCGCCGTGGCCGTGGGCGGTGCGGTTTGGACGTATCAAACCAAACACGAGGCGGAACTGTCCGCTAAACATATCGACAGCCTGCGCACGCAGATTGCCGCCCAAAAACGCAAAATCGGTCTTCTTGAGGCCGATTGGGCGCTGGCGACCGGGCCGGGGCGGTTAGAAAAGCTGGCCAAGCGTTATCAAAAGCAACTAGGCCTTGGGCCCATCGAATCCAGCCAGATTGCGGACCTTTCCGAACTGCCCGCCTTGCGGCAGGAGCGCGACGATCAGGAAGGGCCGGTATATGCCGGGCAGGACCGTTCGCTGACCACGGGTAGTATCAGCAGTATTGGCGGCTTGATCGAAAGCGTGGGGGAGCTAGACGAATGACCCTATCTTCCGCGCTTGCGCGCAGCCGCCGCCTGTTCTCCCGCTTCGTTCTGCGCCCGCTTTCTGCGGCGACGCCTGTCCAAGGGGATGGACAAACCAGCATCAATAATCGCGATCGCTTTATTCTTGTGAGTGTGGGCGTCATCGCCATGCTGGCCATTGTTCAGGGGCGGTTGATCTATTTGGCCAGTCAATCCGATGACGGCCCGGCCATGCGCCGAACGGGCAATACGGCCCTCGTGGCGGCGCGGCCGCGCATCCTGGACCGCAATGGCCAGACCATGGCCATGGACATTCAGGTGCCATCCCTTTTTGCCGAACCAAAGCTGATCGAAAACCCCGATGAGACCTATGAGGCGCTGACGACGGTGCTTCCCGATCTGGATTTCGACGTCACGATGAAACGGCTGAAAAGCGGCGCGGGTTTTGTGTGGGTGAAGCGGGAGATAACCCCACGCCAACAGGCCGATATTTTGGAGCTGGGCTTGCCCGGCATTGGCTTTCGGCGTGAATCAAAGCGCTACTATCCCTCCGGAGAAACGGCCTCTCACATTTTGGGTCACACCAATATCGACAATGAGGGCATTGCCGGGCTGGAAAAATATCTGGACGATACGGGGTTGAAGGACCTGCACAAGGCGGGCTTTGCCCTGCGCACCGCCCCGGAGCCGGTGAAACTGTCCGTGGACCTGCGGGTGCAGCATTTCATCCGCGATGCGCTTTCCACGGCCATGGAAAAATATCGCGCGGTGGCGGCGGCGGGCGTGGTGCTCAACGTGCATACGGGTGAAATCGTCGGCATGGCATCGCTGCCGGACTACGACCCCAATGACCCGGTCGATGCGCTTAAACCGGACCGGCTGAACCGCATGTCAGCGGGCCTATTTGAGATGGGTTCCACGTTCAAAATGTTCACCACCGCCATGGCGCTGGACAGCAATCGCGTGGGGCTTAACAGCCGCTTTGATGCCCGCAAGCCGCTGCGCATTGGGCGTTTCACCATCAAGGATTTTCACGGCAAGAAGCGGATTTTATCCGTGCCGGAAGTGTTCATCTATTCTTCCAATATCGGCACCGCCAAAATGGCCGATGTGGTAGGCATCGACGGCCACCAGAAGTTTCTGACCAATCTGGGCCTGTTGTCCAAAATGCAAGGGTTGGAATTGCCGGAGGTGGCCACGCCCACCCAGCCAAAGAAATGGAAAAAGGTGAATTCCATTACAATCTCCTATGGCCATGGGGTTTCCACCACGCCCTTGCAAACGGCTGTGGCGGCGGCAGCGCTGGTGAATGGTGGCAAGCTCATCCAGCCCACCTTGTTTGAACGTAGCGAGGCGAAAGCGGCGCAATGGGCCAAACAGGTGGTGCAGCCCAAAACCACCGATGCCATGCGCTATCTCCTGCGGCTTAATGTGTTGAAAGGCTCCGGCAAGCGGGCGGAAGTGCCGGGCTTTTTGGTGGGCGGCAAAACCGGCACGGCGGAAAAAGTTGTGAACGGGCGCTATGCCCGGGACAAACGGTTCAACGCTTTCCTGTCCGCCTTCCCGGTCTCCGACCCGCAATATGTGGTTTTGGTCATCGTGGATGAACCCAAGCCCGAAAAAGGTCAGCGCTATGCCACCGCTGGCATGAATGCCGCTCCCACGGTGGCCTCTATCGTGCGCCGGTCGGCCCCTGTATTAGGCGTTCAGCCGGATTTTCGCGTGCGGGATACGGCGATCCTGTCATCCTACCGGGGGCCATGATGAAACTGTCCGAGCTGACCGATTTGCCCGTTTCGCCGGATGTTGAGGTTACGGGTTTGACGCTGGATTCCCGCACCGTGAAATCTGGCATGGTGTTTGCTGCCCTGCCGGGCGAAAAGGTGGATGGTGCAACTTTTGCCGCCGCCGCTGTCAAAGCGGGAGCGGCCGCGGTTCTTTGCAAAACCGGGGCGGTGCATGGTGTGGATGGGCCGTTGATTGAAGTGGAGAACCCGCGTCTTGAACTGGCCCGCATGGCCGGGCAGTTTTACGGCCAACAGCCTGCCACCATGGCGGCGGTGACGGGTACGGCGGGCAAGACTTCCGTGGCGTCTTTTCTGCGCCAGATTTGGGCATCCACCGGTCAAGCGGCGGCCATGATTGGCACCACGGGCGTCTTTGCGCCGGGGCGGGCCGATTACGGGTCACTGACCACGCCAGACACGATCAAACTGCATGAATTGCTGGCGGAACTGGCTGATGATGGTGTGACCCACGCGGCTATGGAAGCCTCCTCCCACGGGCTGGATCAATACCGCCTGCACGGGGTGAAGCTGGCGGTGGCGGGTTTCACCAATCTGGGGCGCGACCACATGGATTATCATCCCACGGTGGAGGATTATCTGGCCGCAAAAATGCGCCTGTTTGAGGAATTGTTGCAGCCGGGCCAGCCTGCAATCATCTATGCCGATGATGCCTATAGCGAGGTGGCCATTAAGACAGCCAAACGGCGCGGGCTGGACGTGCAAACCGTTGGTCGCGCCGGTTCCTATCTCACGCTGAAGCGCGTGGAGCAGCACCGGTTTACGCAGGTCGGCGAAGTGGAATTTGACGGGGCCATCCACCGCATCACCCTGCCCATGGCGGGGGAGTTTCAAATGGCCAATGCCCTGGTGGCGGCGGGCATGGCGCTGGCTACTGGGAGCGACACCGAGGCTGTCTTCAAAGCATTGGAGACATTGGAAGGTGCACCGGGGCGGCTGGAAAAAGTGGGTGAAACCAAATCGGGCGCGCCCGTCTATGTGGACTATGCCCATAAGCCTGAAGCCCTTGAAAACGTGCTCAACGCCCTCAAACCCTATACCACCGGTAATTTGTGGATTGTTTTTGGATGCGGCGGCGACCGAGACAAGGGCAAGCGGCCCATCATGGGCGAGATTGCCGGTCGTCTGGCGGATAAGGTGATTGTCACCGATGATAATCCCCGCAGTGAAGATGCCGCCACCGTGCGCAGCGAGATTCTGGCAGCCTGTGCCGGTGCCCGGGAAATTGGCGACCGGGCGGAAGCCATCAACTATGCCATCAGTCATATGGGGCAAGGGGATAGTTTGATTATCGCCGGCAAGGGCCACGAAGAAGGGCAGATTGTTGGCAATGTGACACTGCCGTTTTCCGATCATGCCGTGGCAAAGGATGCTTTGAAATGAGCGCTTGGTTGTGGACCACGCAGGATATGATGGCGGCCATGGAAGGGCGCGCCGTGGGCGATGTGCCCAACGGGGTTACCGGCCTTTCCATCGACACACGCACCATTTTGCCGGGTGAGGCCTATTTGGCCATCAAGGGCGATGTGCATGACGGCCACGCTTTTGTGGCCAATGCGTTTGGCGCCGGTGGCGGGCTGTCGGTTGTTGCCGAAGACTGGCTGGATCATCTGTCCGGCGAAACGGGGCCGCTTATTGTGGTGGATGATGTGCTGCGGGCGCTGGAACGGCTTGCCGTGGCAGCACGCGCCCGCACGGCGGCCCGTGTGGTGGCCATTACGGGCTCCGTGGGTAAAACCACCACGAAAGAAGCCCTGCGCACCGGGCTTTCGGCCTGCGGCTCGGTCCACGCGGCGGTGGCTTCGTTCAACAACCATTGGGGGGTTCCGCTAACGCTGGCGCGGATGTCGGAGGCTACGGACTACGCGGTCATCGAAATTGGTATGAACCACCCAGGTGAGATTACCCCGCTGGTGAAATTTGCCCGCCCCCACGTGGCCATCATCAACAATGTGGCGGCGGTGCATTTGGGTGCGTTCAACAGTGTTGATGAAATCGCCCTTGCCAAATCGGAAATTTTTGCCGGATTGGAGCCGCGCGGCACGGCGGTGCTGAACGCCGATGATCCCCGCCTTTCCATCATGCAGGCGGAGGCGGCCAAGGCTGGTGTGGAACACACTGTGCTGTTTGGGCAGGCGGATAATGCCCACGTGCGGCTTTTGAAATTGAAAATGATGGAAGATTGCTCCTGCCTCACCGTGGATGTGCGCGGCGAGGAAATGGCGCTGAAACTGGGGGCCCCGGGTCGTCACATTGCGCAGAATGCTTTGGCGGTTTTGGCCGCCGCCCAGTTGATGGGGGCCGATCTGGCCAGAGTTGGCTTGGCGCTGGGTGACGTTTCCGCCGTGAAAGGGCGAGGCCAGCGGCACAGTCTCAATCTGGGCGGACGCCAGGTGGTGCTAATTGACGAAAGCTATAATGCCAATCCCACCAGCATGGCAGCCGCGCTGGCGCTTTTAGGGCAGGCGGAGGTGAGCGGTCGCGGGCGGCGCATTGCCGTTTTGGGCGATATGTTGGAATTGGGCCCAACCTCATCGGATCTCCATGCCGGGATGATTGACGCCATTCTAAAGGCACCGGCGGACCGGCTCTGGCTGGCCGGGCCGGAAATGCTTGCACTGAAAGAGGCGGCCAAACGGGTGGGTGTTGCCGTCGATCATGTTGATGATCTGGGCGATTGCATTCCCGCCCTATTGAATGATCTGCGTGATGGGGATGTCGTCATGGCTAAGGCATCGCTGGGCATGGGTTTTGCCCGCCTGATTGATGCCATGTTAGACGCCCACAGCCGCGCAACGGGCGCCGCCAAAAACTGACTGAGGGACTTTTTTATGCTCTTTTATCTTGCCGAATTGTTTGGCGACACGGTGCCTCTGCTCAATGTGTTTCGCTACATCACCGTGCGGGCGGGGGGCGCGTTGGTGACGGCGGCGCTCATCGTTTTTTACTTCGGTCCCGCCGCCATTCGCGCGTTGCGGGTACGGCAGGGCAAGGGCCAGCCCATCCGGGCCGATGGCCCGGCCACCCATTTCAAAAAGGCCGGCACACCCACCATGGGTGGCTTGATGATCCTTTTCGGCCTTACCGGTGCGACGCTGCTTTGGGCCGACCTTTCCAGCGTCTTCGTGTGGACCGTGCTGCTGGTGACGCTCTCTTTCGGGGCGATCGGTTTTTATGATGACTATCTGAAGGTCACCAAGGCATCGGACAAAGGCTTTCCCGGCAAGGCGCGGTTGGGGCTGGAGTTTTTGGTGGCGGGCACGGCCTGCTATGTGATCATGACTTTCGGGGAGCAGACCTCCACCGTCTCTTCCGCTGATATGTCATCGGCGCTCACCTTTCCCTTCTTCAAGAATCTGGTGTTGGAACTGGGCCTGTTCTTCGTGGTTTTCGGGGCTTTTGTGATCGTGGGTGCAGGCAATGCGGTGAACCTGACGGATGGGTTGGACGGGTTGGCCATTGTGCCGGTGATGATTGCCGCCATTTCCTTTGGCATGATCGCCTATCTGGCCGGGAACAAGATTTTTGCTGATTATCTGCAAATTCACTACGTACCCGGCACTGGCGAGTTGGCCATTATTTGCGGCGCGGTGATCGGGGCGGGGCTGGGCTTTTTGTGGTTCAACGCGCCCCCCGCCGCTATTTTCATGGGCGATACGGGTTCATTGGCGCTGGGCGGCATGCTGGGCACTATCGCGGTGGCGGCCAAGCACGAAATCGTGCTGGGCATTATCGGCGGGCTGTTTGTGATGGAAGCCCTGTCGGTCATCATTCAGGTGGCCTCGTTCAAACTCACCGGCAAACGGGTGTTCAAAATGGCGCCTATCCACCACCATTTTGAGCAATTGGGATGGACGGAAAGCCAGGTGGTAATCCGATTCTGGATCATCTCCATCATGTTTGCCCTGATGGGTCTGGCCACCCTCAAGTTGCGGTAGGGGATAAAGACGCGATGATCCCTGTCACCTCATGCAAAGGCCAAACCCTTGCCCTGTTCGGGCTGGGCGGGTCCGGTCTTGTCACCGCCGCCGCATTGATGGCGGGCGGGGCGCGCGTGGTGGCGTGGGATGACAATCCGGCCAGTGTGGAGAAGGCACGGGCGCAGGGTGTGAAGACGGCAGACCTGCGCGAGGCGGACTGGAGCGGTTTTGCCGGTCTTGTTCTGGCCCCCGGTGTGCCGCTGACCCACCCGCAGCCCCACTGGACGGTGGACATGGCCCACCGCCATGGCGTGGCGATTATTGGCGATGTGGAATTGTTTTTCCGCCAGATGGACGCGGCGGGGCGCAGTGCACCGGTGGTCGCCATCACGGGGACCAACGGTAAATCCACCACGACCGCGCTGATCGCTCACGTGCTGGCCTCCGCTGGCCGGGATGTCCAGATGGGGGGCAATATCGGGCGGGCGGTGCTGGACCTTGATCCGGTCTCCAACCAGCCTGCCAATCAAGCTTATGTGGTGGAATGCTCTTCCTATCAAATCGACTTGACCCCCTCCATCAAGCCCCATGTGGGCCTGCTGCTCAACCTTACGCCCGACCATTTGGAACGGCATGGGTCCATGGATAATTACAGCGCCATCAAGGAGCGGTTGGTGGCCGCCAGTGATCTGGCCATTGTGGGCATGGATGATGATTATTGCCTCGAAATCATCGACCATCTGACGGCCGCCAAAACCCCGCTCACCACCATTTCCAGCCACAGCGGCAGTGCGGTGGATGTGGGTTTTGCCAATGGCGCTTTGGTCAACCCCTCCAAAGAAGAGTTGGTGAAGCTTGAAGGGATAGGCTCGCTGCGCGGCGCCCATAACGGGCAAAATGCGGCGGCGGCCTATGCGGCCTGTGAAGCGCTGGGCCTGTCTGTTGAAGAGATCGAAGCGGGTTTTCGTTCATTCCCCGGCCTCGCCCACCGCATGGAACAGGTGGGCCACGCCCGGGGTGTTTTGTTCATCAATGATTCCAAAGCCACCAATGCGGAGGCCGCCCTTCCCGCCCTGTCCAGCTTTGAAAAAGTGCGCTGGATTGCCGGGGGGCTGGCCAAAGAAGGCGGCATTGCCGCCCTGCAGCGACAGTTCCACCGCATCGAAAAGGCCTATCTGATCGGCGAGGCGGCAGGGACTTACGCGGCGCAATTGGGCGACGGGGTGGCTTACGAAATCTCCGGCACGCTGGATCACGCGGTGGCCAATGCCGCCCGCGATGCTACTGGAAAAGACGAAGTTGTTCTTCTGTCCCCCGCCGCCGCCAGCTTTGACCAATTTCCCAATTTTGAAAAACGCGGCGATGCGTTCCGCGAGGCCGTCCGGGCGCTCCCCGGTTTCAAGCCCATGGAAGGTGAACCCACATGATGTCACGGGCAAAAAAGAGCGTTATTTCTGACTGGTGGTGGACGGTGGACAAATGGCTGTTGGGCGCTGCCCTTGTGCTGCTGGCCTGCGGGTTCTTCCTGTCACTGTCCGCCAGCCCTTCCGTGACGCACCGGCTCAACATTGATGACACGTTCTATTTCGTAAAACGCCATGCGATGTTTCTCATCCCCGCTCTGGCGGTGCTCATCGGCACATCGCTGCTGACTTTGCGGCAGGTACGCCGCCTCTCGATGCTTATGCTGGTGGGGTCTTTGGTGGTGCTGATGCTGCTGCCGTTTATCGGTTATGCGGCGAAGGGGGCCACGCGGTGGCTTGCGCTGGGGCCGTTTCTTTTGCAGCCGTCAGAATTTTTGAAACCAGCTTTTGTGGTGGTGACGGCGTGGCTGTTTTCTGAAAGCGCGAAACGCCCTGATATTCCTTGCAATTTTTTCGCCATCGCCCTGTTCGGCCTTTGCGCTGGGTTGTTGGTATCCCAGCCCGATTTCGGCCAGACCGTTTTGCTGACAGCCACTTGGGCGGCCATGTTCTTTTTGGCTGGGCTTTCGATGGTTTACGTATGGGTGCTGGCGGGTATTGGTTTTGCGGGTGCGGGCCTGGGTTATGCGCTCATCCCCCACGTGCGGGATCGGTTCGACCGCTTTTTCACCGGCACGGGGGACAATTTTCAGGTCAATCGCGGGTTGGAAGCCATCACCAATGGGGGCTGGCTGGGGCGCGGCCCCGGGGAAGGGCAGACCAAATACGGCCTGCCCGACAGCCACACGGATTTCATTTTTTCCGTCGCCGCAGAGGAATACGGTATCATCATGACGATGGTGCTGGTGATGCTGTTTGCCTTCATCGTGCTGCGCGGCCTGTGGCATGGCATGGAAGAGAAAGACCGGTTTGTGCAGTTAGCGGTCTCTGGCCTCGTGCTCCAATTCGGGATTCAGGCCATGATCAATATCGGTGTGAATTTGAAACTCATGCCCGCGAAGGGCATGACGCTGCCGTTTATCTCCTATGGCGGGTCATCGCTCATTGCCGTGGCGCTGGGCATGGGGTTTGTGTTGGCGCTTTCGCGCAAGCGGGCCGATAGCTATCGGCGGGTGGAGGTGCGGACCACGCGCACCGCGCCGCAGATTACCGCCACTGGCGCCGGGGCGCGGGCGGCCATGGCCCATGTCTGATCGGGTTACGCCATGAACAAAACTGTGTTGTTGAGCGCCGGCGGCACGGGGGGGCATCTGTTTCCCGCCCAAGCGCTGGCGCAGGAGATGAAGAGCCGGGGTTGGACGGTCCATTTGGCCACGGACCCACGGGCGAAGAAATTCCTCTCCAATTTCCCCGCTGATGGTGTTCATATTGTCAAATCCGCCACCTTTGGCGGCAAGTCGCCGGTGGCGTTGTTCAAGACGTTTTCCAGGCTAGGGCTTGGGTATCTCGCCTCGCGCAAACTCATTGGCAAAATCAAGCCGGACGCGGCTGTGGGCTTTGGGGGTTATCCCACGGTCCCGCCCCTGATGGCGGCAAGCCATGCAGGCCTGCCTACCATTTTGCATGAACAAAATGCGGTGATGGGCCGGGCCAATCGGTTCCTTGCCTCCCGCGTGGCGGCCATTGCCACCGGCTTTGAACTGGCCCATGAAAAGGCTGCCGATAGCGCGCCAATCATCGTTACTGGTAATCCCCTGCGCCAGGTGGCCCATGACGCGGCGGGGGAGGCCTATGTGCCCGCCAGCGCCAACGGGCCGTTTAACCTGTTGGTCTTTGGGGGCAGTCAGGGCGCGCGGTTCTTTTCCCAAAGCCTGCCGCCCATGCTGGAGAAGCTGAAAGAAAGCCTCCGTCAGCGGCTCAACATTACGCTGCAAGCGCGGCCAGAAGATGCGGTGCTGGTGCGCGAGGCGTTGGAGAAATTGAATGTCACCGCCCATGTGGAGAGCTTTTTTGCCGATCTTCCCGCGCGCATCGCCGCAAGCCATTTGGTGATATGTCGTTCGGGCGCGTCTTCGGTTTCAGAACTGGCGCTCATTGGCCGCCCTTCCATCCTCGTGCCGCTGCCCGGTGCTTTGGATGACGATCAGGGGGCCAATGCGGCTCAACTGGAGCGCATGGGCGGGGCGGTGCTGGTGCGTCAGGCGGATTTGACAACAGACCGCTACGCCAGCCTCATCACCAATGCCCTGCAAAACCCGCAGGCCCTTGCATTGCAGGCGGAAAACGCCAAAAAGGCGGGCGTGCCCGACGCGGCCAAACGGCTGGCGCAAGTTGTCGAGGCACACGTTTAGACGCCCTTACAATCAGGAATTTTGCTCATGCGGATGGCGGACGATATTGGCCTTATCCATTTTGTCGGCATCGGGGGCATTGGCATGTCCGCCATTGCCGAAGTGCTGCACAATCTGGGTCACAAGGTGCAGGGCAGTGACCAGTCGGACGGGGCCAATGTGCAGCGACTGCGCGATAAGGGCATCACCGTCCATGTGGGCCACCGGGCGGAAAATCTAGGTGATAGCCGGGTGGTGGTGACCTCCACCGCCATCAAGGAAGACAATCCTGAGCGTGTTGCCGCCAAGGAGCGGTATTTGCCCATCGTACGGCGGGCGGAGATGCTGGCGGAACTCATGCGCTTCAAGCAGACCGTCGCTGTGGGCGGCACCCATGGTAAAACCACCACCACATCGTTGGTGGGGCAGCTTTTGGAAGCGGGCAATCTGGACCCGACGATCATCAATGGCGGCATTCTCAACAATATCGGCACCAATGCCCGCATGGGCGATGGGGACTGGCTGGTGGCGGAGGCGGACGAGAGCGACGGCTCTTTCCTGAAATTGCCCGCCACGGTGGCCATCGTCACCAATATCGACCCGGAGCATCTGGATCACTACGGCACGTTTGATGCAGCCCGCGCAGCGTTTCGCATGTTTGTGGAGAGCGTGCCGTTTTACGGTTTTGGTGTGGTGTGCAGCGACCATCCCGAAGTGCAGCGGCTGGTTTCGCAGATCGAAGATCGGCGGCTAATTACCTATGGCGAAAACCCCCAAGCCGATGTGCGCTTCCACGATGTGGTGGCAAAAGGCGCGTCCTCAGAGTTTGCCGTCACCATTCGCAACCGGCAGACGGGTGCACAGACGATGATCGACAATCTCGTCCTGCCCATGCCGGGCATCCACAATGTGTCCAACGCCACCGCTGCCATTGTGGTGGCCCATGAATTGGGTGTTTCCGGCGATGATATTCGTAACGGCCTGGCTGGCTTTAAGGGCGTCAGGCGTCGGTTTACGCATACAGGCTCGTTCCGGGGAGCAGAAGTGTTTGACGATTACGCCCACCACCCGGTGGAGATTTCCGCTGTGCTGAACGCGGCGCGCCAAGCCGTGTCGGCGGCGGGCAAGGGGCGGGTGGTCGCTATCAAGCAGCCCCACCGCTACACGCGGCTGGATGATCTGTTTGCGGAGTTTGCCTCCTGTTTCAACAATGCGGACACGGTGCTGGTGGCCCCTGTCTATCCCGCCGGGGAGCAGCCCATCGAAAACCGCGATGCCCCGTCGCTGGTCTCCGCCATCAAGGCAGCAGGCCACCGCGATGCGCGCGCCATCGAAGATCCGGGCGAAATTGCGCCGCTTCTGCACGATATGCTGGAAGAGGGGGACTATGTGGTGTTCTGCGGGGCAGGGAACATCACCACCTGGGCCCACGATTTGCCGGGTGAGTTGGAGCGGCTTTCCCAATGAGCGGCCAGTCAATTATTGAGAGTCTGAACCATTCCACCATTCGTGGACGGCTGACGTTAGACGCCCCCATGTCCAAAATCACCTGGTTCCAGGTGGGTGGTCCGGCGGACCTGCTGTTTCAGCCCGCTGACGAAGATGATTTGGCAGGTTTCCTCGCGCAATTGCCGCAAGAGGTGCCGGTGCTGGTGGTGGGCATCGGGTCCAATCTCTTGGTGCGAGATGGCGGCATTGAAGGGGTGGTCATTCGCTTGTCCGGCAAAGGCTTCGGGCAGGTGGAGCGGGTGGGGGACACCCAGCTACGCGCCGGGGCTGCGACTCCCGACAAACGGGTTGCTGCCGCTGCTTTAGATGCAGGTCTGGCCGGTTTTGAATTTTACCACGGTATCCCCGGCGCCATCGGTGGTGCACTGCGCATGAATGCGGGGGCCAACGGCACGGAAACCACCAATCGCGTGGTGGAGGTGACCGCCATCGACCGGCAGGGCCAGCGCCACACGCTCTCCCATGCCGATATGGGTTACAGTTACCGTCACAGCGGGGCGGACAAAGGGTTGATTTTCACCAGCGCGCTGATGGAAGGCGTGCCGGGCGATAAGGCCGATATTCAAAAGGCCATGGACGAAGTCCAACACCACCGCGAAACGGTCCAACCCATCCGCGAAAAGACGGGCGGCTCCACGTTCAAAAATCCCGAAGGCCATTCATCGTGGAAACTGGTGGACGAGGCAGGCCTTCGTGGCCACCGCGTGGGCGGCGCGCAAATGAGCGAAATGCACTGCAACTTCATGCTCAATGTGGACAGTGCCACGGGCCACGATTTGGAAACACTCGGCGAGACCGTGCGCCGCCGCGTCTATGAAAAGTCCGGTGTGCTGCTGGAATGGGAAATCAAGCGGCTGGGCCGGTTTGAAGACGGGCGGGCTGTTCCGGTTTTTGTGCTCTAGGCACCTCTACGACTGACCTGTTATCCCTGCCTGCGCGGGGATGACAATCGAGGGTGTATTGAGCGGCGAAAATAACTCCAACATCCTTGCGTTTTCAAATGGCGAGTCATTTGAATCCGTTAGACGCTGCCTTTCATATGCCCCCTCAGCCCGTTGCAATTTGTGATGGTTAATAAGGTTGTAACGCCCAAACGCCTATGATTCGACCGTCTTGACGGGAATCGGGGTGATTTGCATGAAACATGTGGCGGTTTTGATGGGCGGCTGGTCTTCAGAGCGCCCTGTGAGCCTGTCTTCCGGCAATGCCTGCGCGGACCAGTTGGAGGCGGAAGGCTACCGCGTTACCCGTGTGGATGTGAACCGCGAACTTTCTGCAACGCTCACCGATCTCAAACCTGATGTTGCATTCAACGCCTTGCACGGCCCCTATGGGGAAGACGGGATGGTGCAGGGCATTTTGGAATATCTGGACATTCCCTACACCCATTCCGGTGTCATGGCGTCGGCCCTCGCCATGGACAAGGAAAGGGCAAAAACGGTCGCCCGCCGCGCCGGGGTGCCGGTGGCGGAGGCCTTGGTCATGCACCGGTTGGAGGCGGCTAAGAAACACGCCATGACCCCGCCCTATGTGGTCAAGCCCGTCACGGAAGGATCGTCTTTCGGGGTGCTGATCGTGGGGGAAGACCTGTCCCATCCGCCCCAGGAGCTCACCTCCGACGACTGGCCCTATGGCGATATCGTTATGGTGGAGCGATTCGTCCACGGGCGGGAACTCACCTGCGCCGTCATGGGCGATGTGGCGCTGGGGGTGACGGAAATCGTGGCCGCAGACGGTGGTTGGTATGACTATGATGCCAAATATGCCGAAGGGGGTTCGTCCCACGTGCTCCCGGCAGAAATTTTACCAAATGTTTACCAAAAGATTCAGACACTGTCGCTGAAGGCGCATGAAGCGATCGGCTGCCGGGGTGTGACGCGCTCCGACTTCCGTTTTGACGACCGCGTGAACGGGACGGGCGAATTGATCTGGCTGGAGGTGAATACCCAGCCCGGCATGACACCCACATCATTGTTGCCAGAACTGGCCCAGCACGCGGGCCACAGTTTTGGCGAATTGCTCAGATGGATGGTGGAGGACGCTTCTTGTCGTCGCTAAGGGGCATTTTTGGTGGCCGCATCGCCGCCCGCACCGCACAAGGTGCGGCGGCTTCTGGCGTTGAGGCACGCTTTGCGCTGCCTGCGCCCGTGCGCCGGGCGGGCCGCCAGTTTTTGCGCCTTGTCCAATCCATGCCCCGCCTGCGCAATGGCACTGGCCATGCGGCGGCTTTGGCTTTTGTGTCCGCTTTTTGGTTCTACGGCGCGTCCGTGGGCGGTACTGCTTCCCATTTTGTGGCCGGCACCGCCGCCACGCTGGGGTTGAAAACCACGGACATCATCATCACCGGTCAGGTGGAAACCACTGAACAGGCCGTGTTTTCCGCGCTCGACCTTGGCCCTTCACTGGTGGGGTTTGATGTGGAGGGGGCGCGGGAGCGGGTGTTGGCCCTGCCGTGGGTCAAAGATGTGGCCATCCGTAAGGTTTATCCCGGCAAACTGACCGTATCATTGGCCGAACGCCGGGCCATGGCGGTCTGGCAGGTGAATGACCGCATGACAGTGGTGGAACAATCCGGTGAAACCATCGCCCGGTTTGGCATTGCCGATCTCATCAACGACCGCTTCGCCCATTTGCCCCATCTGGTGGGGGAGGGGGCTGCCGGGCGTGCCCATGAAATTTTGCCCTTGGCAGCCCGCCACCCGCAAATTGCCGGGCGGGTGAAAGCCTACATACGCGTGGGGCAGCGCCGTTGGGATTTGCAGATGGTGAACGGTGTCATCATCAAGCTGCCCGAGCATGGTGCCGATAGGGCGCTTTCTGAAGTGGCGGGGCTTGCCGCCGGTGAACGCCTGCTGGAGCGGGAATTGACCGTCGTGGATATGCGCTTGGCCGACCGCATCGTGTTGCGGCTGGACAAGGCCGCTGCCGAGACCCGTGCCGATTTTGTGAGCGCCCGCCTGAAGGCCATGAAAAAGGCGGACCGCAAGCTGTGACCCAGTTTTTTGCCAATAACAACGTGCCGGGTGTGAGCGGACTATCCACAAGCCGATCCACCACTTTGTCCGTTCTGGACGTGGGCAGTTCTAAAATCTGCTGCATGATTGCCAAATTGCGGCCCCGTGATGAGGGCCAGCTTTTGCCCGGTCGGTCCCATTCCGTTGAAGTGCTGGGTTTTGGTCATCAGCGCTCGCGGGGTATTAAGTCTGGCGTGGTGCAGGACATGGATGAGGCTGAACAGGCCATCCGTCTGGCTATAGACGGTGCGGAACGTTCTGCTGGGCTTACTGTGGATTCCTTGTTGCTGGCTGTGAATGCGGGCCGTTTGGGGTCTGATACCTATTCCTCTTCCATTCGCCTTGGCGGGCGCGAGGTGGAGCGTGGGGATGTGAAAGACGTGTTGGCGGCGGGCCACGCCCATGCCCAGCGCGATGATCGCTCCATCCTTCACGCCCTGCCCATCGGCTATACGCTGGACGCGGAACACGGCATCAAAGACCCGGTTTCCATGGTGGGGCAGGAACTGGGTGTGGACATGCATGTGGTGAGCGCTGACAGCGCGCCGCTGCGCAATCTGGAAAACTGTATCAACCGCTCGCACCTGTCTGTTGATGGCATGGTGGCCGCGCCCTACGCGGCTGGCCTTTCTGCGCTGGTGGATGATGAAGCTCGCATGGGCTGCGCCTGCATTGATATGGGTGGCGGCACCACATCCGTCTCCATCTTTTTGGGCGGAAGGCTGGTTTTTGCTGATGCGGTAGCATTGGGCGGACATCATGTGACCATGGATCTGGCCCGTTGCCTCTCCACCCCGGTGCGGGATGCGGAGCGGCTCAAGGTGCTGCATGGCAAAGCGGTTCATGCGCAAATGGACGAAGCGGAGCTGGTCTCTATTCCGCCCATGGGTGATGACCCCCACGTGATGCCCGGTCAGGTTTCCGTGGCCACGCTTTCTCAGATCATCCGTCCACGCCTCGAAGAAACTTTTGAATTTGTACGTGAGCGCATCAACCGCTCTGGCTTTGCTGGTGCCATCGGCAACCGCTTTGTGCTCACTGGCGGGGCCAGCCAGTTGACCGGCGTGAGCGAAGTGGCCGCCCGCGTGTTTGCCGCCAACATCCGCCTTGGTCGCCCGCTGGGCGTATCCGGTCTTCCCAAAACGGCTAAAGGCCCTGCTTTTGCTGCAAGCGCTGGTCTGTTGATCTACCCGCAAATTTCTGGGGCTGAATATGTGGCGCGGGACAGCCTGTCCGCCCGCATTTTGGCCCGCACCAATGGTGGTGGCGCATTTGCCCGTATGGGGCGCTGGCTCAAGGAGAGCTTTTGATGATGTGCCCCCTCAACTTTTTCCGACGCCCGGCTGTGGACCGGGAAAACCTCAACCCGCAGCCGCGCGCTCTAATGCATTTCGGCGCGAGCGCAACGTGATCTAGCGAAGGACCTCCCCATGACCATCAATCTGCAAAAGCCTGAAATTACCGAATTGAAGCCGCGCATCACCGTGTTCGGCGTAGGTGGCGGTGGCGGCAATGCTGTCAACAATATGATCGCTTCAGGTCTGGAAGGCGTGGAATTTGTGGTGGCCAATACGGATGCCCAGGCCCTGACCACCTCCAAGGCCGAACGCCTCATTCAAATGGGTGTGCAGGTGACGGAAGGTCTGGGCGCAGGCTCCCAGCCGGAAGTGGGCGCTGCTGCGGCCCAGGAGAGCATTGATGAAATCAAGGACCACCTGACCGGTACCCACATGGCTTTCGTAACCGCTGGCATGGGCGGCGGCACCGGCACTGGCGCTGCGCCTGTGGTGGCCGCTGCGGCCCGCGAGGCGGGTATTCTTACGGTGGGCGTGGTCACCAAGCCGTTTTCCTTTGAGGGCAAGCGCCGCATGGGCCTCGCCGAGGAGGGCATTGCAGAGTTGCAAAAGAATGTGGACACGCTGATCGTGATCCCCAATCAAAACCTGTTCCGCGTGGCCAATGACAAAACCACCTTTGCCGACGCATTCTCCATGGCTGACCAGGTGCTCTATTCCGGCGTGGCCTGCATCACCGACTTGATGGTGAAAGAAGGGCTTATCAATCTGGACTTTGCCGATGTGCGCTCCGTCATGCGCGAGATGGGCCGGGCCATGATGGGCACGGGCGAGGCTTCCGGTGAAGGCCGGGCCATGGCCGCCGCAGAAGCTGCCATTTCCAACCCGCTGTTGGATGAAACCTCCATGGCTGGTTCTCAAGGCCTGTTGATTTCCATCACCGGTGGCCGTGACATGACGCTGTTTGAACTGGACGAAGCCGCCACGCGTATCCGCGAAGAGGTGGATGCCGATGCCAACATTATTTTGGGTGCCACGTTTGACGAAAGCCTTGAGGGCATCATTCGCGTTTCCGTGGTGGCTACAGGCATTGACGCTGACACCAGCGCTGCCGGTGGTCTCGACACCCAACGCATGAGCGAAGCGGCGGAGCGCCTGCGCCAGACGGCAGCGCTGCGCAACACGCCCGCCGAAGCCCCTGCCGCCGTTGCCAAGATGAACGCCGAACAGGCCGCCCCTGCCGCTGCAGAAGTGGTGCGCGCCGCGCCGTTCCAGCCCGATGAAGACCCCATTTCCGATGCAGCCTTCCAGGCGGCGCTGGAGAGTGAGATCGCTATTCCGGCAGCCCCGGCTCCGGCTGCGCCTGCCGCACCTGCAGCGGTGGCCGCCAAGCCTGTTCCCGTGGCGGCGCAAGCTGCCCCCCGGGCACCTGTGGCAACACCCCAGCCTGCACCCGTTGTTGCCAACACACCGCAGGAAGATGCGGGGGCTGTGGGTTTGCTCAAGCGTCTTGCCAACGGTTTTGGTGGTGCCGCCGAAGAGGCTCCCCAGCCCGTGCGCGCGCCTGCTTCCACTCCCGTTGCACCTGCCCCGGTGGAACCGCAGCCCGTTGCTTCGGCCCCTCAACCGGCCAGCCCCTATGCTCCAGCCCGGTCTAATGGCACACTGGACTTGAACGGTCGCGCCCAACCGGCCCCGGCAAAAATGAATCAGGAGGAGGATTTGCTGGACATTCCAGCCTTCCTGCGCCGCCAGTCCAGCTAGTCTCATTTTTCGCGTTTAGCGCGTTGTAACACTGTGAAACAAACCGACCTTGCGCTCCACGCGAGGTCGGTTTTTTGTTGTCTAAAAATTGAATGAAAACAACGGGTAAGGCGTAAAAGAGCCTTAACGCTAATGGGGCGTTAACCTGTTAACACGGCGTAAGAAAGCGTGATTTGGCTAAAATGTGGCCAAACGGTTACGAAGGAAAGGAGCGCTGGGGAAGTGACTCGCACTGGCTACCAAAAACCACTGGACAGGCCCAATCGGGCAAAACCGTGGCAAGGCAAGCACCGCAAGGGGAAGGGCATAAGCCCAGCGGTGCAAAGGCTGGAACGAAGCGATGATCTGCCCGTGACGTTTGTATTTTGTATCAAGCACGGTTGGCCGTGCGACGGGGTTTAGATGGCTTATACAGTATCACCGGTGCAACACACGATCGCCGACCGTATCGACCTATCCGGTATCGGCGTTCACTCCGGTGAAAAGGTTAGCCTCTCTCTCCTGCCCGCGGATGCTAATTCTGGCATCAACTTCGTCCGCACCGATCTTCCTGCCCATCAGCAAACCGATATTCCTGCCGTTTCCTCGGCCGTTGCCGCCACAGACCTTTGCACCGTTTTGGGTGATCCCTCCGGTGCCCACGTAAAGACGGTGGAGCATCTCATGGCCGCCCTCATGGGCATGGGTGTCGATAATGTGTTGGTGGAAGTGGATAATCCCGAAATTCCGGTGCTGGACGGTTCTTCCGAAGAATTTGTGGATGCGATTCTGGCCGTTGGTTTGAAGGCCCAGGGCCGCACACGCCGTCGCCTGCGTGTGTTGCGGGAAGTGCACGTGCCCATGGGTAACTCCTGGGGCACTTTCACCCCCCATGATTGCCCCCGTTTTGAGGTGGAGATTGACTTCGATGATGAGGTCATCGGTCGCCAGTCCTATGCGGTGGATTTGACACCGGACAGTTTCGCCAAAGATATCTCCCGCGCCCGCACGTTCGGTTTCATGAAGGATGTGGAGAGTTACTGGGCCGCCGGTTTTGCGTTGGGGTCCAGCTTGGAAAATTCCGTGGTGATCGGTGAAGACAATGCCATCATCAATCCGGAAGGTTTGCGCTACGAAAACGAGTTTGTGCGCCACAAACTGCTGGACGCTGTGGGTGATCTGGCCCTGGCGGGTGCGCCCATTGTGGGCTGTTTCCAGTCCTATCGGGGCGGTCATAAACTTAACGCCATTGCCCTGGAAGCACTGCTTTCGGACCCTGATAATTACGAATGGATTGGCGAAGAGGTTGTAACCGGCCCGCGCACATCCCGCGTGGAACTGGTTTCCGTAAAAGCCCCGGCCTTTGCCCCCGACAAAAGCTAGGTAAAGACGCCCATTTGCGTCCCCATGGCCACAATGTGGCGCTAATTCGGGTCTAGCGAAAGCATGCCGTGTTGATGCTGCGGATCGCGCGGGTTAAAACTGTCGGGCATTTACCGGGTCTTAAACGGTTAATCGCAGTTTACCTTTTTCATGCTATGGACCCGCAAGGGCGATAAACGGGACGGTGGGATAAGACATGATACAGCGCGTAAAGGGTGAAGGGCGCAAAGCCCGTATCTCCGCCGTTCTGGCTGTGGCCGCCACGGTGGCACTGGGCGCTTGTTCCAAGGAACAGGGTATCGATTCCTTCGTGGACCCCACGGTCCCCGCTGACCAGCTTTATAATGAAGCTCTGGCCAATATTGATGCGGGTGATGTGGTTCAGGCCAAGCGCAAGCTGAAAAAGCTGGATCGTCAGCACCCCTATTCCGCCTACGCCAAAAAATCGGGCGTCATGTCCACCTATCTGGCCTATAAATCGGGCGACTACCCTGAAGCCATCGCCCAAGGCCGCCGTTTTGTGCAGCTTTACCCCGCCAATTCCGAAGCGCCTTATGCTCTTTATCTGATCGGCATGAGTTATTACCGCCAGATCAATGACGTGACGCGGGACCAAAGTGCGGCGCAAAAAAGCTACAAGGCCATGAATGATCTGGTCGAGCGGTATCCTGATAGCGAATATGTGGAAGATGCCAAACGCAAAATGCGCATCGCTAATGACCAATTGGCGGGCAAGGAAATGACGGTGGGCCGTTATTACCAAGAGCGTAAGGAATTCCTCGGCGCGGTGAACCGCTTCCGCACCGTGGTGGAGAAATACGAAAATACCCGCCACATCGAAGAGGCACTGGCCCGGTTGGTGGAGACCTATTATGCGCTGGGGCTGACTTCGGAAGCGCAAACCGCTGCGGCTGTTCTGGGCCACAATTTCCCCGACAGCCAGTGGTATAAGGACAGCTACGCGCTTCTGGAAAAAGGGGGCCTGCGCCCGCTGGAGAATCAGGGCAGCTGGATTTCCCGTGCCGCACAATCCATCGTGGGCCGCCGCGCATAGTATGTGCTAACCCTGTTGGGCTCCATGGATGGACGGTGCCCTTGCGAGGTGTGTGGGGCAAGTGCTTGCCGCGTGATTGCGACGCTCTGTTTGCTTTCAACTCGCATGAAGAAGGTCTTGGTCGCTGAACCTTTGGCCAAATTGACCGCTGCGCCCTCCAGCAGTGGATAAAAATCGGCACAAAGCGTAAACAGGCTGTGGCGGTCTGGTTGATTTGCTAGGCCTGTCACCACACCTCCGATTGACCATTTCCCGCGACCGCAGCTTCCCATGCTCTGCTCCCTTTCCATCCGAGACATCGTGCTGATCCGCTCGCTCGACATCGAGTTTGGGGATGGGTTGGCGGTGCTGTCGGGGGAGACGGGGGCAGGTAAGTCCATCCTGCTGGATTCCCTCTCGCTGGCGCTAGGCGCGCGGGGGGATGGCGATCTGGTGCGTGTGGGGGCAACGCAGGGGCAGGTGAGCGCTTTGTTTGACATGCCGCCGGGCCATTCCATTCACAAGTTTTTGGCGGACAATGATGTGGGTGACGGGGAAGGCATGGAGCCGGTCATTCTGCGCCGCACACAAAATGCTGATGGGCGCACGCGGGCCTATATCAATGATCGCCCGGTGAGCGTGGCGCTGCTTAAGGAAGTGGGGCAGCAATTGGTGGAAATCCACGGCCAGCACGAGGAACGGGCCATGGTGGACCCGGCTGCCCACCGGGCGCTGGTGGATGTTTTTGGTGATTTGAGCGCACCGCTGGCCGCCGTCGCCGCCGATCACAAGGAATGGCGCGCCGCTGCCCGCGCTTTGTCCGATTTGCAGGCCCGGGTGGAAAAAGCCGCGCGGGATTCGGATTATCTGCGCGCCAGTGTGGAGGAACTAACGGTTCTCTCGCCCCAGCCGGGGGAGGAAGAAGAATTGGCCGGCAAGCGGCAGGCCATGATGAATGCGGAGAAAATCGCCACCGACATCAATGAGGCCTATGAGGTTTTGGCTGGGGCGGGTTCGCCCGTGCCGACGCTGGTTTCAGCCATGCGCAAATTGGAGCGAAAGGCCGAAAGTGCGCCCGGCGTGTTGAACACGGCCATTGAGGCCTTTGGCGTTGCGCTGGATGGGCTATCGCAAGCGGAAACGGAGTTGGAGACCGCTTTGCGCATGTCAGAGTTTGACCCGCGCGAGCTGGAAATGGCGGAGGAGCGGTTGTTTGCGCTTCGGGCGGCTGGACGCAAATACAAGGTGCCGGTGGAGAGCCTGCCCGATATGGCCGCCAAACTGGCGCAGGATCTGGCCGATCTGGATGCGGGTGAGGAAAGGCTCGTGGCGCTGGAAAACGAGGCCAAAGAAAAACGCGAGGCTTTGTTGGTGGCGGCCCGCGCGCTTTCCGCAGCGCGAAAGGCGGCCGGGGAGACGCTCTCCGCCCGCGTGATGGCAGAATTGCCCGCCCTCAAACTGGACCAGGCCACGTTCTTTGTGGATCAACAGATTAATGAAAATGAGATCACCGCAGACGGGTTCGACACGCTGGAATTTCATGTGCAGACCAACCCTTCCACCCGCCCCGGCCCCATGATGCGGGTGGCCTCCGGCGGTGAACTCTCCCGGTTTTTGCTGGCGTTGAAAGTGGCGCTTGCCGACCGGGTTTCCGCGCCCACGCTGGTGTTTGATGAAATCGACACGGGTGTGGGTGGTGCTGTGGCCGATGCCATTGGTGCACGTCTTGCAACTTTGGCACACCATGTGCAGGTGCTGTCCGTCACCCATGCGCCGCAGGTGGCCGCCCGGGCGGGGGCGCATTTGCTTATTTCCAAAAAAGGAGAGGCGGCGGCGGGAGTGGAAACCCGCGTGCGGCGCATTGAGCGGGATGAGCGGCTTGAGGAAATCGCGCGCATGTTATCGGGTGCAGAGGTGACCAGCGAAGCCCGCGCCGCCGCCGCCCGGCTGTTGGCCAGCACATGAGTGATACGACTGCAATGATTGAGGTGGATGATTTGACCGCCGAACAGGCGGGAGCGGAATTGGCCCGGTTGGCGGTGGAAATTGCTGCCCATGACCGGGCCTATCACGGGGAAGATGCGCCCACGGTTAGCGATGCGGCTTATGACGCTTTGCGTGCCCGCAACAGCGCCATTGAGGCACGGTTTCCCGATTTGGTGCGTCCCGATTCCCCGTCCGTGCGGGTGGGGGCCACCCTGCAAAGCCAGTTTGAGAAGATCACCCACCGCGTGCCCATGCTGTCGCTGGACAATGCGTTCAACGATGATGATGTGGCCGACTTTGTCGCTCGTATTAAGCGCTTTTTGCGCGTGGACGCAGACATGGCATTCACCGCCGAACCCAAGATTGACGGCCTGTCGCTGGCCCTGCGTTATGAGCAGGGCAAACTGGTGAGCGCCGCCACGCGGGGCGATGGGGTGACGGGCGAGAACGTAACCCAAAACGCCCGCACACTGGACGATATTCCCGAACAACTCTCCGGGCTTGAAGTGCCCGAGGTGATGGAGGTGCGCGGCGAAGTCTATATGGGTAAGGCTGATTTTCTTGCTCTCAACGAAAGCATGGCGGCGCAGGGTAAGCAGACCTATGTGAACCCGCGCAATACGGCGGCGGGCTCTTTGCGGCAATTGGACAGCGCGATTACCGCCAGCCGTCCGCTCAAATTTTTTGCCTATGCTTGGGGTGATGTGAGTGCTGTGCCGCGCGCAACCCAGTTTGAGATGGTGCAACTGCTGGGCCAGTGGGGCTTTTCCATCAACCCGCTGATGGGCCGGTTTGACAGTGTGGACGCCATGCTGGAGCGCTACCGGCTCATTGAGGCCCAACGGGCCGGGCTGGATTATGACATCGACGGTGTTGTCTACAAGGTGGATGATCTGGCGCTGCAAGAGCGGCTGGGTTTCATCTCCCGCAGCCCGCGTTGGGCGGTGGCCCATAAATTCCCCGCAGAACTGGCCACAACAATATTGGAGAAGATCGAAATACAAGTGGGCCGCACGGGGGCGCTCTCGCCCGTGGCGCGGCTTACGCCGGTGACCGTGGGCGGGGTGGTGGTCTCCAACGCCACGCTGCACAACGAGGACTATATCGCCGGTATCGGCTCGGACGGTGCGCCCATCCGCGAGGGGCGGGATTTGCGGGAGGGGGACACGGTGACCGTCTACCGGGCGGGGGATGTGATCCCCAAAGTGATGGATGTGGACCTGTCCAAACGGCCCGCTGCCGCCACGCCTTTTGTCTTCCCCGTCAAATGCCCCGCCTGTGGCAGCGATGCGGTGCGGGACATCAATGCCAAGGGCAGGCCTGATTCCGTGCGCCGGTGCACGGGCGGTTTCATCTGCCCCGCCCAGGCGGTGGAAGGGTTGAAGCATTTTGTATCGCGCAACGCGTTTGACATTGACGGGTTTGGCGAAAAGCAGGCGGAGGCTTTTTACATTTGGGGTCTGGTGGTGAACCCTGCCGATATCTTCACCCTGCAAAAGCGCAATGAGCGGTCCCTCACCAAGCTGCAAAATCGAGACGGTTACGGCAAAACCAGTGTGGACAATCTGTTTGCCGCCATTGAAGAGCGCCGTTCCATTTCCCTCACCCGGTTCATTTTTGCACTGGGCATCCGCCATGTGGGGGAGGGGAATGCCAAGCTTTTGGCACGGCACTACCAGACGATCGAAGCTTTTCTTGCCCCCATGGAGGCCAACGCCACCTTGCTGGCCCAGTTTGGCGGCGATGGTGTGGCGCTCACTAAGGCGGTCAACAAAGACCAGGTGGAGGGCGGTGAACCCTGGGCTAACCTGGTCAGTATTGACGGTTTGGGCACCGCCGCCGCCCAGGCGCTGGTTCAGTTTTTTGCCGACCCTGAACGGCGACGGGTGGTGGATGATCTGTTGGCGCAAGTGACGCCGGAACCGGTGGAACTGGTGGTGAGCGATAGCCCCGTGGCGGGTAAGACGGTGGTCTTCACCGGCACGCTGGAACAGATGTCCCGCGACGAGGCCAAGGCCATGGCGGAGCGCAAGGGCGCGAAAGTGTCCGGCTCCGTGAGCGGCAAGACTGACCTTCTGGTGGCAGGGCCTAAAGCGGGTTCCAAGCTCACCAAAGCACAGTCCTTGGGCATTGAGATAATCGACGAGCAGGGATGGCTTGATCTTGT
Organism: Pseudomonadota bacterium; assembly: GCA_038525315.1. GTDB lineage: Bacteria > Pseudomonadota > Alphaproteobacteria > Rhizobiales > Rhizobiaceae > Pseudahrensia. The sequence continues at coordinate 99,636 of JBCBHU010000005.1, read as the reverse complement.
CGGCGGTTGAGGGGAGCACCGCACCGTCGCAATGGTGGGAGGGCGCGAAGGAAGCCTTCACCATTTTGCCCACCATAGTGCCTTTTGCAGCCGTATTTGGCGCATTGGCGGTGGAAAGCGGGTTGAGCCTTGGGCAAATCATGCTCACTTCCGGCACGATCTATGCCGGAGCCAGCCAATACGCCATGCTGGATTTGATGGGGCAGGGCGTTGCCCCGTGGGTGATTGTGGCCACCGTATTTGCCATCAATTTTCGCCATATCCTCTACAGTGCGGCCATGGGCCGGGCCTTGGGGGCGTTCAGCTTTTTCCAGCGCTATCTGGCTTTTGGCATGATGGTGGATCCGCAATTTGCGGTGACCGCCACCCGGGCCCGCAAACAGGCGGTTCGGCCGTCGTTTTATTTTGGTTATGCGGGGTTCGTTTATGCCACCTGGATGGTGTCCAACCTGATCGGGGCGCTGTTTGGGCAACTTTTGGAGGACCCCTCGCGCTATGGGTTTGATCTTATTTTGCCGCTCTATTTTGTCGGTCTAATTATGGGATTTCGCAGCAGTGCCACCTTTGTGCCGGTGTTGGCGGTGTCTGTGGTTGGGGCGTTGGCGGTTTACTACACGCTGGGCAGTCCGTGGCACATCACGCTTGGTGGTTTGGGCGGACTGGTGGTGGCAGCAGCCATGAGCAAGCCGGAAGAGAGGCGCGATGGCGGATTATAATATCTACGCGCTGATCGTCATGGCTGCGCTGGCAACCTATGCCACGCGCGTTGGTGGTCATTTGGTCTTGTCCCGCTTCGGGCGCATCAACCACCGGGTGGAAGCCGCGCTGGATGCAGTGCCTACAGCTGTTTTGACGGCATTGGTGGCACCATCTCTGGTCAACCAGACTTTGGCGGAAACCATTGCCATTTTGGCCGCCGGTGCCCTGTCCCTGCGGTTTTCCCCCGCCGTGAGCGTAGCGGGGGGAATGCTGATCGTGGTGGCTCTAAGGCAGGTCTTCTGATTCGACTTTGCTGCAGCCCGACCTCCCCTCCAGGGGGAGGTGAGGGGGCAAAGGGCTATATTTGTGCTGTGACAGTCGATAGCCAATCCGCGACTTCTTCCGAAACCAGTGGCGTCAAAGTATCTCTAACACGCCCATGATAAGCGTTCAGCCAATCCCGTTCTGCTGCTGTCATCATGTGCGGCACGATCAGGTTTCGATCTATGGGGGCCAGCGTTAGCGTTTCAAAACCACGCATAGGTGTGTCGCCGCCGGAAATTTCCGCCGCCTCATGCACCAGCACCAGATTTTCGATGCGGATACCGAAAGCATCCGTGCGGTAATAGCCCGGTTCGTTGGAGACGATCATGCCGGGGAGCAATTCCTGCATCCCGCGTTTGGAGATGTTTTGCGGGCCTTCGTGGACGGCAAGATAGGAGCCCACCCCGTGGCCGGTGCCGTGGCCATAATCCATCCCGGCCTGCCACAGGGCATTGCGGGCCAACACATCCAGATCAACACCGCGCGTGCCGGAGGGAAAACGGGCCATGGCAAGGGCAATGTGGCCGCGCAGCACCAGGGTGAAACAGCGCCGTTCCTCCCCACCAGCGGGGCCGATGGCGATGGTGCGTGTGATGTCTGTGGTGCCGTCTTCGTACTGCCCGCCGGAATCCACCAGATAAAGCTGGCCGCTCTCCAGCATGCGGTTGGTGTTTTCATTCACCCGGTAATGGACGATGGCCCCGTTGGGTCCCGCTCCGGAAATGGTGTCGAAAGAGACTTCCTTGAGCGGCATGTTACCGGCCATGGCGGCGCGGGTTTCCTCCAGCTTTTGGGAAGCGCTGATTTCATCCACCGTGCCTGCTTGCTGGTGGTGGAGCCAGTGGAGCCATGTGGTGAAGGCCGCACCGTCGCGGATGTGGGCAGTGCGCGCCCCGTCCTGTTCCACTGTGTTCTTGACGGCCCGCAAAAGCGTTATCGGGTCTTGGGCTGAAACCACCTTGCCGCCCGCTCCTTCGATCAGGCGGGTGAAACCCCACGGGGTTTGTGCCGGGTCCAGAAGAACCGCCTTGTCCACAGCCTCGCGCCGAAGGATGCCCAACATGTCACCCGGAGCTTCCATGCGGCAAACCTGTGTGAGAAAGGCCCGTTCCTGCATGTCCAATTTGCGTTGGTCGATGAACAGGATCGGTTCACCGTCCACCGGCACATGGGCATGGGCGAGCACAACGGGGTTGTGGACCACATCCTGCCCGCGAATGTTGAACAACCAGCAAATGGCGGATGGGTCGGTTACCATCAGCGCATCCGCCCCGGCCTGCGTGATCTTGTGGTGCACATCCTCCAATTTCTCGCTGGTCAGGCGGCCCGCCTGTTCAAAGGGGTGGATGTTGACGCTGCCCAGGGGTGGTTTGGGCCTGTCTTCCCAGATTTCATCGATGGGGTTGGTGTCCAGTTCCACCAGTTCGCCACCAAATTTCTCGCAAGCCTTTTGCAGGGTTTTGACCGCGCTGGCCCCGTGCAGCCACGGGTCAATGCCCACGCGCCAGCCTTCCATGGCGTTGCTTTCCAGCCATTTGGAAGGGGGGAGGTTCACCAGGCTTTCCACTGTCCAATGGTCCATGTCCACTTGTTGGGCGGCTTGCAGCGTATAGCGGCCGTCCACGAACAGGACGGCGTGTTCACAGGCCACCATGGCCGCGCCCGCCGAACCGGAAAAGCCGGTGAGCCACAAAAGGCGCTCTTTATCGGGCGGCAGATATTCGTTGTTTTGCTCATCCGCGTGGGGAACGAGCAGGGCATCCAGTTTCCGTTCGGCCATCAGCGCGCGCAGGCGGGAGAGGCGCGCATCGCCAATCACAGGGGCTGCGGCGGGGGCGTAATCTTGAAACATGAAAATGCGTCCAGTTGTGCGATTTGTGAATGAAGTGTGACCGGTTCCATGCATTTGGCGCAAGGCTCATGTGCATCAGCACCCCTACCTATGCAGGGCTGAAACCCTATGTTGGTAGCGTGCAAGGGCATAGGGCCCAAGCACATTGAGCGAACAAGCTGCGCCACAGGATTTCCGGTGCGGCACCACCTGAAAGGAAACTGTCATGTCCTTCCTCGACCGCATGATTGCCGCCCGTGAAAAGTCTGCCCGCCGCTATGTGAACGGCGCTTTGCTGAACCTGGACGATGAGACGCTGAACCGCGCCGGCCTGTCCCGCAAGGAAATTCGCAAGCAGGGCGCTGCCAACTATCCTTTCTAAACCGCTACGCGATTTAGAAAGTCTCTATGCGCTCACGGCAGTTTGGCATTGCCAAACGCCTGCGCGGGCGCGGCGCATTAGCGCCGTCGCGGCTCTTCGCCGCTTTCTACACAGAGATCGTGCCTTGAAAGAATAAGCGGCCTTCGGGCCGCTTTTTTTATGCTTGCATGACGAGCGTGAGCCAGCCGTCGCGGATGTGGGCGTGTTTGAACACCATGCCTTGGCGGCGGTAAGCGGCGACGATGCGAGCTTGCTGGTGGGGCAAGAGGCCGGACAGGATGACCCGCGCCCCGCCCGTCACATTTCGCGCCATGGCGGGGGCCAGGGCTTCCAGCGGGCGGGCCAGAATATTGGCCATGATAAGGTCTGCGGGGCCGAAGCGGGCGAAGGCAGGATTATTGAAGCCAGTGGCGGTGGCGCAGGTGACATTTGAGGCCACCCCATTTAATCGGCAGTTTTCCCGCGCCACATGGGTGGCGATGGGGTCAATATCCGTTGCCAGAACCGGGATGGGGCAGGCTTTTGCCAAAGCAATGGCCAAAACGCCGGAGCCGGTGCCAATATCCATGGCGCGGCGCGGCGGGCCCATGGGGCCCTGCCATTGGCGCATGCAGTGTTCGAGCATATCCAGACAACCCGCCGTCGTGCCGTGGTGGCCCGTGCCGAAGGCCTGTCCCGCATCCACTTCCACGGCAATTCGGGCGGTGTGCGCCTGATCGCGGTCATGGGAGCCGTGGACCAGAAAGCGGCCCGCGCGCACGGGAGCCAGTTCCGTGAGCGTCTGGCTCACCCAGTCCTGATCTTCCAGCTCTTCGCGCTCAATGGCGAGGCCGAACGTGTCATTGCCCAACCGGTCGCGCATGAGTTGCGCGGTGGTATCCGCGGCATCCGTCTCCACGTAAACGCTGTAACACCACTCCCCATTACCCTGCACGGTTTCAAACAGGACGGAGGTGATGCCTTCCTCTTCAAAATAGGGGTCCAGAATGGAGGCGATATGCCAAAGCTCCGGCTTGCGGGCAGACAGGTAAAGGCGGGTTTGGGGCATTCAAATTGTCCAATTATCAATCACGGCGCGATGTCTGTTTCAGGCGCTTCTTTTTTGGTGGTGATGGTTTCAGCCTTTACCTTTTCCTTGGGCTCCGGGCCGAAGGCGATGATGAGATCACCCGTTTGCGGCTCCTGCTTGTGCAGGCCCTCGCGCATGTAAATGGTCCCGTCTTTGCCCACCCAAAGCACGATTTTTGTGTCTGCCGGGCGCTCCGTTAGATAATCGGAAAAGTCGTATTCGTCCGTCAGGCGTGTGCTGTGGAAACTCCAACCCTCGCGCATTTTATCGCGCAGTTCGGCATAGGTCTTGCCCGGGTTGAACAGGGAGCGTCCGCCCAGCGTGAAGGAAAGGTCGCTGCGCCGGTCTTCGTTGCGCACCAGACCCAGTTGAAACACGTTCCCTCGGCCCATCTCGCGGCCAAATTCGGTGCAAACGAGGGAGTTGTAGGCATCATTGTCGCTGGCGGCCACGAGGTCGGAATAACGGTTAAAGGTGATGTCATGGTGCGCCGCTTCGGACAGTACCTCGCCGAAATAGACGGGAATATCCGCCAGCCGCGCTGCGCGCAGGTGGTTCCAGTTATTGTCGGCGATGAGGGCCGATATGTCATTTTCCTTCAACTTTTCCGCAAGGGCCAATGACCAGGTGGAGCCGCCCACAATGAGGAGGCCCGGGCGCTCGGCGGATTTAAGTTTGAGCAACGATGCCAGCGGCCCCAGCGTAAAGCCGTGCAGTATGATCGTGCTGGCCACCACAGCGAAGGTGAGGGCGGTAAGTTGTGCGCCATCTTTAAAGCCTTGCTCCACCAGCGCATCGCCAAACAGGCCGGAGACGGCCACGGCCACGATGCCGCGTGGGGCGATCCAAGCCACGAGCGTTTTTTCCCGCCAGTTTATGCCGCTGCCGGTGGTGGCAATGAAAATGGCGATGGGGCGGGCGATGAAGAGGATGATGATAACAAAGATCAGCGCGCCCCACCCCAGCGACAGCATGGTCTCCAGTTTCAACGAGGCAGTGAGCATGATGAACAGGCCGGAGACCAAAAGCACCGTCACCGTCTCTTTGAAATGGCGCAGGTCGCCCATGGAGGCCATGCGGGTGTTGGCCATGGTGATGCCCATGATAGTCACCGTGAGCAGCCCGGTTTCTTTCAAGATCGCATCGGAGATGGCGTAGGCCAGCAACACCGTCGTCACCAACACAGGTGATTTGAGATATTCCGGCACATAGCCCTTAAAGGCGCGGGCCAGCAGCAGGCCAAGGCCATAGCCGCCACCCACAGCCATGAGAATGGCCAGGGCAATGGTGGTGACAAGCGCGCCGCCGGTGAGCGCACCGTTGATGACGAGATAGGTCTCAAAAGCCAAGACGGCAAACAGCGCGCCGATGGGGTCGTTGACAATAGCTTCCCACCGCAGCAGGGAGGCGGGGCGGGGGGCCAGTTGTGCCTGCCGCAACAGGGGCATGATGACCGTAGGTCCGGTGACCACCAAAATGCCCCCGAGCACGATAGCAGGCACCCAGTCCAGCCCAGCGGCATAGTGGGCGGCGAGGGCCGAAAGTAACCACACCAGCGGCCCGCCAATCAGGATGATGCGGCGCACGGCGGTGGAGGTCTCTTTAATTTCCTTGAATTTGAGCGTCAGCCCGCCTTCAAACAGGATGATGGCCACAGAAAGGGCGATGATGGGTTTGTAGAGGTCGCCAAAGCTCTCCTTCGGATCCAGGAAACCGGTGACGGGGCCAATCAGAATGCCCGCCAGCAGCAGCAATGCGATGGCGGGGATGCGAATGCGCCACGCGGCCCATTGGGCGGCAATGCCGGCGACGCCAATCAGCGCCATTTTCATCAACAATCCGGTCATGGGCCTATCCCCCGCGTGACGCTGCGGCTCACACCCCGTCCGCACCGGTGGGTCCGGTCCGTGGCAGGGCCTCGCGTCCCTCTTTAGCGGAAAGAGACACCAATCAACAAATTGAAAGAGAATTAGCCCGAAAGGGCATCGCCCGTGCCGGTCATCAGGGCGCTGGGGCAATAGACTTCCACAGGCCCGGCCCAGATGCTGCGCAGGATGCGGGTCGTAAAACGCACGGGGATCGTGTTGTCCACGGCAGCCACTAGCGTGCCGTTTTCAACGGTCAAGTCCATAACGGCCAGCTTGAGGTAGGTATTGGCGCGGATGGCCTTTTCGACGGCTTGAAGTGTTTTGGGCATGGCCGGGGTAGTGAGTGCTTGATGGACATGCGCAGATTAGCGGGGGAGTGTCGGCATAATGTTAATGGCCATCGCTGAAATGTGACCGGTGTGGGCTTGAGAATTGGGCCAAAGCGGGCAGGGTCTGCGCCATGAAACGTTTTCATATCTTGACCGCCCTGTTGGGCGCATCTTTGGGCCTGGGGACCATGGCTGCCCACGCCGCATGTGGCGGCGATGTGGCTTGCACCGTGTCCGGTGAGAATGGCGGCACGTATCACTACGCCTTGCCACCAAGTCGGGAAGGGCCCTTGCGGGCCTTTGTGTTCTTCCACGGCCATAATGGCTCAGCCAAGGGGGTCATGCGCAACAAAGGGCTGGCGCGGGCACTGCACGAACAAGGCTATGTTCTGGTGGCTCCCGATGGGCCGGACTTCACGTTTCGGGGCCGCACGGTGCAGGGCTGGGCGGCGCGAAAGGAGCCGGGAGAACCGCGCGGGGGGCGCAATGATATTCGTTTCGTTGAACGGGTGTTGGAGGATCTCGCCACAAAGGTGAAGCTCGTGCCCGCTTCCACCGTGCTTTCCGGCTTTTCCTCCGGCGGGTCCATGGCGTGGTATATGGGTTGTTATTCACAAATTCCCGTGGCGGGGGTAATCGCAGTGGCCGGGGGCCTGCGCCGCCCGCTGCCGCTCGAACAGAGGCGCAAAGAGGATGGGTCCGCCATCATCAAATGCCCGTCACCGCCGCGCCCCATGGTGCATATTCATGGGTGGAATGACCGTCAGGTACCGTTGGAAGGCCGGGGCATTCGCGCGTGGCATCAGGGGGATGTTTTTGAGGGGTTGGCCGTGCAGCGTGCCACAAACCAATGCGGTTCCCGCCCCACCGCCGTGGAAAGTGAGGGCCGTTTATGGTGCCGGTCGTGGACCGGGTGTGGAACCAAGGCGGACATCCACATGTGTTTGCACGGTGGTGGCCACGGCATGCCAAACGGCTGGCTGGACACGGGGCTTTCGCTGCTTGGTTTGAAGAAAGGCTAATCGTTTCAAAGGGTGAAACGCCGGTGGTAGCGGTTGACCAACCCTGACCCATACGTCACATCAAGGCCAGTTTTGACCAGGGCGGGTGCCAGAGTGCCATCCGTCCGCAATCTGCCTGAAGGATCCTTCTATGAGTGATGATCGTATTGAAATTGCCGGCTTGAATGTGGCCAAAAGCCTGTATGATTTTGTCAACGATCAAGCGCTACCTGGCACCGGTCTGGACCAGGACGCTTATTGGGAAGCCTTTAGCAAAGCGGCCAATGCCATGGCCCCGCGCAACCGGGAATTGCTGCAAAAGCGCGATGATTTGCAGGCGCAGATCAACACCTGGCACAAGGAAAATAAAGACAAGTTTTCCGACATGGACGCCTATACGGCATTCCTGAAAGAGATCGGCTATCTGGTGCTGGAAGGCCCCGACTTTTCCATTGAAACGCAAAATGTGGATGCGGAGATTGCCCAAATTGCAGGGCCGCAGCTGGTGGTGCCTGTGATGAACGCCCGCTATTCACTCAACGCCGCCAATGCCCGCTGGGGCTCGCTCTATGACGCGCTTTACGGCACGGATGCCATTTCTGAACACGGCGGGGCGGAGAAGGGCAAAGCCTACAACAAGGTGCGCGGTGATAAGGTGATCGCCTGGGCGCGGCGCTTTCTGGACCAATCCGCGCCGCTGGCCATGGGGTCCTGGGCCGATGCCCAGGGCTTTTCCGTGGACAACGGTCTGTTGGGCGTGTCGTTGGTGGACGGGTCGTCCACCCGCTTGGCCGATGCGGCGCAGTTTGCGGGCTATAAGGGCACGGAAGCCGGGCTGGACAATATTCTGCTGGTGAAAAACGGCCTGCATATGGACATCGTCATCAACCGCCAGCACCCCATCGGGGAAACGGACATGGCGGGCATTGCTGATCTGGTGATCGAAAGCGCGCTCACGTCCATCATGGACAATGAAGATTCCATCGCCGCCGTGGATGCGCAGGATAAAGTCGTTGCCTATGGCAATTGGCTGGGCCTCATGAAGGGCGATCTGGAAGATACGTTTGAGAAGGGTGGCAAGACGCTGACCCGTCGCTTGAACCCGGCGCGGGACTACCTCACCCCATCGGGCGAAGACATGAGCCTGAAAGCGCAGGTGGTCATGCTCAACCGCAATGTGGGGCACTTGATGACCAACCCGGCCATCTTGCTGCAAGACGGGTCGGAAATCCCCGAAGGGATCATGGATTGTTTCGTTACGGCCCTGTGCTCCATGCACGACATTGGCCCCAACGGGCGCAAGGCCAATTCCAAACACGGCTCCATGTATATCGTGAAGCCTAAAATGCATGGGCCGGAGGAAGTGGCGTTTGCGGGCGAAATTTTCAGCGCCGTGGAAGATGCGCTGGGTCTGAACCGCAACCAGCTGAAAATGGGCATTATGGACGAGGAACGCCGCACGACGGTGAACCTGAAAGAGTGCATCCGCGCCGCCAAGGAGCGGGTGGTGTTCATCAACACCGGCTTCCTGGACCGTACAGGGGATGAAATGTTCACCTCCATGGAAGCGGGGCCGATGATCCGCAAAGGCGACATGAAACAGTCCAACTGGATCGCCGCCTATGAAGACTGGAATGTGGATGTTGGTCTGGAATGCGGCCTTCAGGGCAAGGCACAAATTGGCAAAGGCATGTGGGCCATGCCGGACTTGATGTCGGCCATGCTGGAACAAAAAATCGGCCACCCCAAGGCGGGGGCCAACACCGCATGGGTGCCCAGCCCCACCGCCGCCACGTTGCACGCCACGCACTACCACCAGGTGAAAGTGCAGGATGTTCAAAACGAGCTGAAAAACCGTGAACGGGCCAAGATTACCGATATTCTCTCCATCCCCGTGGCGGCGCGGCCCAATTGGTCCGACGCGGACATTCAAAACGAATTGGACAATAATGCTCAGGGCATTTTGGGCTATGTGGTGCGCTGGGTGGACCAGGGTGTGGGTTGTTCCAAAGTGCCAGACATCAATGATATCGGCTTGATGGAAGACCGCGCCACTCTACGCATTTCCAGCCAACATATGGCCAACTGGTTGCACCATGGCGTGGTCACGCCCCAGCAGATCATGGACACCATGACCAAGATGGCCAAAGTTGTGGATGAACAAAACGCCGGTGATCCGCTCTATGAGCCCATGCACGGCAATGAAAATGACAGCGTGGCTTTCCAAGCTGCTCTGGAACTGGTGATGGAAGGCCGCCAACAGCCGAGCGGCTATACCGAGCCCGTGCTGCACCGCCGCCGGTTGGAAAAGAAGGCCAAGGCGGCATAGGCGCGGTTTGCTTCCCGCGACTTACACGCCATCCTCATTGCCGGGTTTATCCCGGCAATCTATACCGCTTAGCGAATTAAAGTGTGGCGCGGCGGAGTGGATAACCGGGATTGAAGCAAGACACGCGGCTTGCGAACCCCCGGTAATGAGGAGGTAGGGGTGATCTGGATGATTGGTCTCAATGTGTTGCTGGTTGCTCCATGGCTGAAATGAAGCATCACCTCTCTCACCGCCCATGGGTGCCGGCCCATTGTGAGGCGCGTGTTCAGGATGTGGCGTTAGATACTGCGGCTTTCTCTTCAGCCGCCCTTGATGCGCGCCTGAACCAACTGGTGATCGAAAACCGCACCATCCATGAACGGGACTGTTTCAACCTTAACCCCGCCACCAATATCATGAACCCGCGGGCGGAGGCGATGCTGTCTTCCGGCATGGGGTCCCGACCGTCACTGGGCTATCCCGGTGACAAATATGAGATGGGGCTGGAGGCCATTGAAGAAATTGAGGTGATCGCTGCGGAACTGGCGGCGGAGGTTTTCGCCGCCGATTTTGCGGAAATTCGCGTCGGCTCCGGGGCGTTGGCAAACCTCTATATTTTTATGGCCACCACGAGACCCGGCGATGCGATCATTGTGCCCCCGGCAACCATTGGCGGGCATGTGACCCACATGAACGATGGATGTGCGGGCCTCTACGGGCTCGAAATCCATGAAGCGCCAGTGAATGGCGATGGCTATACGGTCGACCTGCAAGGGCTATCCGCCCTTGCCGAGAAGGTGCAGCCGAAACTGATCACCATCGGCGGCAGTCTCAACTTGTTCCCCCATCCCGTGACAGACGTGCGTGCCATCGCGGATGAGGTGGGCGCCGTAGTGATGTTCGATGCGGCCCATCAATGTGGCATGATCGCGGGCGGGCAATTCCCCAATCCTCTCGACCAAGGCGCCCATGCCACCACCATGAGCACCTATAAAAGCCTTGGGGGCCCGGCGGGTGGGCTTATCGTGACCCGCGATGCCGCGTTGGCGCAACGCTTGGACGCCATTGCCTTTCCCGGCATGACGGCCAATTTTGATGCGGCGAAGTCCGCGGCCCTTGCCGTGACCCTGTTGGATTGGCGGGAGCACGGCGCGGCCTATGCGTCGGCCATGGTGGATGTGGCAAGGGCGCTGGCGGATGCGCTTATGGCGTGCGATATGCCGGTGTTTCAGCGCAACGGGGTGGCCACGGGCTCCCACCAGTTTGCGCTGGAAGCGGCGCGCTTTGGCGGCGGGCAGGCGGCTTCCAAACATCTGCGCAGGGCCGGGTTTTTGGCCTGTGGCATCGGCCTGCCCATCGACCTTGTGGTGGGCGATATGAACGGCTTGCGCATCGGCACGCCGGAACTGGTGCGCAGCGGGGTCACCGTGGACGATGCGCCCCGTCTGGCAAAACTCATGGCCGCCGCGCTGAACAGCGATGCCCCGGAACAGTTTGCTGAAGAAGTGAGTGCGTGGCGTCGCACTTTCGATCAGTTGCATTACATTCGTGATTAGACATCCGGTCTGAGTCTGGTTACTGTTGGTGTGCCTGTAAAGAATGCGCAGGAGAGTGTTGCCGCCTTCCATCTTGAAGGGGACAGCCGCCGAAGGAGCAACCGCCCCGGAAACTCTCAGGCATCAGAGACTGCGCGAATTTTTGGCAATCTGGAGAGCGGTGCCGCCCAACGCAGGTGGCATCCACCGAAGGAGAAAGCGGCTCGGGAGCTTATCCCGCCGTCAAACTCTCAGGTTTCGCAACAGATGGGGTCGACACAGGGTGTTCCTGTGCCGTCACCCCTATGCGTGTTGTGAGGCCCCATGCGACCACCGAAGAAAAAACCCATGCGCTCCGTCGCCGTCATCGGCGCGGGCATTACCGGCGTGACCACCGCCTACGCCCTGTCAAGGCGCGGCTTTGACGTGACCCTGATCGACCGCCAGCCCCAGGCGGCCATGGAGACCAGTTTTGCCAATGGTGGGCAGCTTTCGGCCTCCAACGCCGCCGTGTGGAACCGGCTTTCCACCGTTTTGAAGGGCTTGAAATGGTTGTTGCGCAAGGATGCGCCGCTGCTGATGAACCCAGCGCCCAGCTGGCACAAATATTCGTGGTTGGCAGAGTTTCTTGCCGCCATCCCCCATTATGAACGCAATACGGTGGAGACCGTGCGGCTGGCGCTGGCGGCGCGGCGGCATTTGCTGGATTGGGCGCAAGACGAGGGTATTGATTTCGATCTGGAGCGGCGCGGAATTTTGCACGTCTATGAGGATGGGGCGGAAATGGATGCCGGTCGTGCCGTAAGCCGCCTTTTGGCGGAAGGTGGGCTTGCGCGGGAAGAAGTGACACCCGCTGAGATTGCCACCATTGATCCAACCCTGCCGTCCCACTACGTGGGCGGGTTTTTCACGCCTTCGGATTTTACCGGTGATGTTCACAAATTTACCGGTGGACTGGCGAGGGCCTGTGCCAAAAAGGGTGTGGCTCTCTGGTTTGACCAAAGCGTTGAAAATATCGCCACCTGCGCTGCCGGGGGCGTGGATATCACGCTTGCCGGTGACGGAGTTAGGGATACCAGCCATTTTGATGGCGTGGTTGTCTGCGCCGGCGTGGGCAGCCGCGCCATCGGTCAGATGCTGGGAGACCGGGTGAATGTCTATCCGGTCAAAGGTTATTCCATCACCGTTATGCTGGATGATGGGCAAAGCCGTGATGCTGCGCCCCATGTGAGCCTCTTGGATGAGGCCGCGAAAATTGTCACCAGTCGGCTTGGGGACCGTTTTCGGGTGGCTGGCACCGCCGAGTTTAATGGGGAGAACCGGTCGGTTCGGCAAGACCGGGTGGCGCCGCTGGAAACCTGGGTGCGCCATAACTTCCCCGGCGTTTCCATGGACCGCGTGGTGCCCTGGGCGGGATTGCGGCCCATGATGCCCAATATGCTGCCCCGGGTGGGGGCAGGAAACCAGGCTGGCGTGTTTTACAACACCGGCCACGGTCATCTGGGCTGGACGCTTTCGGCGGCAACGGCGGAGATGATTGGCGATACGGTGCTTGCCCAAGGCGCGCCCCTTGTCCATGCCGTAACTTCTGGTTCGGCTGATCAAGCAATGGATAACGCGGCAAAAGCAGCCTGATGTGTTTCGACCGTTAGGCCAGAACGGCGCGCACACGCATCTCGATTTGGTCCTCCAACATCTTGCGTGTGGCGCCCGTTCGGGCGCGATAGGATTGGGCCTGCATCAGGTCCATCATCAGTGTGGCGCGGGCCTCCGCATCGGGGGTGGGGCTAAGTCTGCCCTTTTTAATTTCACGGTCGAAACGTTCCACAAACCCCTGGTGGGTGGCTGTGGCCTGCTTTGCTATGGCCGCTTGAAGTTCCGGCATGCACCCGTCTTCCAGCCCCACCATCCCGGCGATGAAACAGCCCTTGGCGCAATCGCCGTTGCGGCACTGGCCTTCCAGGGCCAATTCAAAATAGGCCGTGACCGCTTTTTCAATACTCGCTTCGTTGTGAAAGCCCACCTGCGCGGGGCTGGCGATGGTTTCGCCGTAGTGGTCTATGGCTTTGGAAAATAATGCATTTTTATCGCCAAAGGCGGCGTAAAGGGATGGGCGGTTGATGCCCATGGCGCCGGTGAGATCATCCAGCGATGCGCCCTCAAAGCCCTTGGCCCAAAACACCTCCATGGCAGCCTCCAGCGCCACCGTTTCATCAAAACGGCGAGGGCGGCCGGCCTTTTTCTTACCATTCGGTATATTATTCTTGACATTCGTGCTCATGGGATAAATATACCGATCAGTATGAAAAACTCAATCCATATGAGGAACACCATCATGGGCACTATCTTGCATGTCGATTCCAGTGGCCGTTACGAAGGCTCTTTTTCGCGCAAACACGGGGCGGCGCTGGCGCAAAAATTGAGCGCGGTGCACGGTGCGCCCATTGTTCACCGCGATGTGGCGCAGGGGGTGGAATTTGTGGATGAGGCGTGGATCGGTGCTAATTTTACCGCCGAAGAGGAGCGCAGCGATGCCCAAAAACAGCGTCTGGCCGGGTCCGATGCGTTGGTGAGCGAATTGAAGGCCGCCGATCACATCATCATCGGTTCACCCATCTATAATTTCGGCGTGCCCGCCGCGCTGAAAGCCTGGGTTGATCAGGTCTGCCGTGCGCGTGTGACGTTCAAATACGGGGAGAACGGGCCGGAGGGCCTGTTGAAGGACAAGACGGTCTGGCTGGTCATGTCTTCCGGCGGCACGGCGCTGGAAAGTGAGATTGATTTTGCCACCGGTTATCTGCGCCACGTCATGGGTTTTATCGGCCTGACCGATGTGCGTGTGGTGCCCCTTGGTCGCCTGATGGGCGATCAGGATGCGGCGGAGAACGCGGCCCAGGACGTCATCGCTGAAGCGGCCTAAAGACAAAAAAAAGGGGCGCGGTGATGGGCACCGCGCCCCTTTTTGTCTGACTACAGCTCTATTGCTTTGAAAAGACAGGGTCCGACGCGACCGCTTTTTCCGCCAGCTTACCCGCGCCCCACCAGATCAGCGCCACCGCGATGATGGAGACGTAACCGTCCACCGCGTAGTGCCACAGCAGGCTGACCGACGCGATGGCGATGGCCAGGGCGAAGATGGAGTAGGTGACAAAGGCAAAGCGGCTTTTGTTCCACCCCAGCAACACCAGCAAAAACGCCATGGCCACATGCATGGATGGCATGGCTGAGATACCGCGCACATAGCGATTTTCCACAATGCCTTGATAGGAATTCCAAAGCTGCTCGCGAATTTCCAGCGTCAGCAGCGGCTCCACGGCGTTCATGGATTGCAGGAAGGCCAGCGGCACCGCGTAGGTGGTGGCGTTCCCCTCGGGAATGCGGTCGTAGAAAATGGGGCCGACGGAGGAGAGGGCGGTGGCCATGCCGCTGCCAATGAGCACCCATGCGCCGATAAAGGCCATGATGAATTGCAGGCGCAGTTTTGGGTTCTGAACCGTGCAAACCTGCCAATAGAAGGTGATGTAGATGCAGGGGAACCAGACGTAATAGTTCCGGTGCAGCCAGAAGGCCACGTTGTAGTGGTTTGTATAAGGGGCCAGCCATTCCCAAGGATGGGTGCCGAAATGGAGCATCAGGTCCAGATCATGGGCGAGATTGTCGGCCCAAAAGGGATTCACCTGCGGGATAACCACTTTCAGCTTCACAAACACGGTGATGGAGATGGCCAACAGTACCCAGGGAATGAGAATGAAAGGCAGATTGTCATTGCGCAGGTGCTCCCGGCGCAGGGCCTTCCAAATGCTGGAGAAAGGGCTGGCCGGGCGTTCGCGGATGACATGGTTGAGCACGAAAATCATGCCCGCCGCGCTGATCATGATCATGGAGCCGATGAAGAAATTGGCCACGTCCAGCATGAAATCGTTCATCAGTGCGGGTTTGTAGGCCAACAGAACCGCAATGCCGATCAACCAATAGGCGACACAGGGCCAGGTGAGATAGCGGTAGAAATGGAACGCCCGTTTCCAGGGTAGCTCCCGAAAAGCCACTGTCTGCACATTGCTTTCCAAAACGCCGGAATAGTTGCCGGTATCCACACTCATATCATCAGCCCTCATCGGTCACACGGCTGCGAAGTTAACCCTGATCCCTCAAAGAACGGTGAACCGATAGTCGTCGGCTGGTTAAGGAGCGGAAAAGCGAAGGCTTGGTGAACTGTTGGTTAACTGAGCTCTCTGGTTCGAAATCGTACCTTTGGGCACGCGATAACCTCCCCCACGAGGGGAGGTCGAAACAGCTTGCTGCTTCGGGTGGGGGGTGGATGGGAGAGTTGCTTTCAGACCGCGCCCCCCACCCGGACCGCTACGCTCTCCGACCTCCCCTCGTGGGGGAGGTGGGATGTGGCCCATTCCTTAAAAAAAAGGGCCGGTTCGTTCTGAACCGGCCCTTCAAAAATATCGGATTATCCGGCGTTAGGGCCGCCAGTAATCAAAATGATCGTGCACCGCTTCGCATTCATACATGCCGCGCATGTCGATGAGCGGTGCGCCTTTGGGAACCAGCGTTTGCAGGGTTTCCAGGTCAAATTGCTCCCGGAAAACCGTGTGGCCGAGCGTTACGATAATGGCGTGGTAGGCGCCGCCGTCCAGCACATCGTCAATAATCTGCACACCGCGCCCGCCCTCAAAATGATCGTCTTCGGCGATGGGGTCGAAGTTGAAAACCTCCGCCCGCTGCGCCCACAGGTAGTCCATCATCTTGAAGGTTTTGGAATTGCGCGTGTCGGGGCAGTCTTCCTTGAAGGAACGGCCCAGCACCAGCACGCGCTTGTTGGCAATATCCTCGCCCTTGGCTGTGAACATCTCTTCGAGCTTTTCTGCCAGGAAGAAAGGGGTTTGTTCGTTCACCGAACGGCCGGCGGCCACCAGTTCCATGGAAAGGCCGTGGCGACGGCCTGCATCCACCAGATAATAGGGGTCCACCGCGATGCAGTGGCCGCCCACCATGCCGGGGCGGTAGTGGTGGAAATTCCATTTGGAAGAGGCGGCGGCGATGACGTCGCTGGCGCGGATGCCCATCTTGTCATAAAGCGCCATCAACTCGTTCATGAGCGCGATGTTCACATCGCGCTGGGTGTTTTCGAGAATTTTTGCCGCCTCCGCCACGCGAATATTGGCGGCGGGGAAGAGACCTGCCGTCACGACCCGGCTATACATTTTCTCAAGGAATTCAGTGACGACGGGGGAGGACCCGGCCACGATTTTCTTGATGTCGGCCAATTTGCGCGTGGGGTCGGCGGGGTTGATGCGCTCGGGCGAATAGCCGAGGTAAAAGTCGATGCCCTCTTTCATGCCCGACATTTCTTCCAAGATGGGCAGGCATTTTTCTTCGGTTGTGCCGGGGTCCACGGTGGATTCGTAAACCACCACGGCGCCCTTTTTCATGTTCGCGCCGATGGTGCGCGAAGCGGCCAGAAGGGGGCGATAGTCGGGCCGGTTGCGGCTATTCACCGGGGTGGGCACACACACCAAAATGGCGTCTGCGTCCGCCAGCGCCTCGGCTTTTGTAGAAAATTCCGCATCCGCTGCGGCCAGTTCCACGCCTGTCACTTCGCCCGTGCGGTCCACACCGGCCTTCAATTCTTCAATCTTGCCCGCATCAATGTCCACGCCAATGGCGGTGGACGCTTTGGAGAAGCCGCAGATGAGCGGCAGGCCCACATAGCCCAAACCCACCACGGCCACACGGCAGGTCGCCGGGTCGGGAAGGCTCACGGGTGGCTCGGCCACCAGTTTTACGGGTGAATTTTTAACGTTGGCTGCGTTGATCGCAACCACCTTCGTTTGCGTATTTTGCATGTCCGCCCCTGTCGGTATTTTTGCCCTGCATTGACCATAATTTGGCGGGGCGGCGTTCAAGAATTGTAACCAGCCCTGGCTTTTCCGGCCCATGGTTAGCCAATTCTTGCACCCCTGTGTGCGTCTGGTTTTTGGTAACGCCCTGTTCACCACACTGGAAAGAACAGCGTTAACCGGGGCTTAAATTAGCCATTAAAACGCGGTTTGACCCTTGGCGTTAACGTCTTTTGGCAGGGCGAGCGCCTTTATATATCGCATGGGCGAGCGGCAGGTTTGCCCATGGGGCTTTAATTCTAGCGCGCACCATAAAGATGCGCAGGGCGGACCATGCTGGCGATTTCGACAATCGAATGGTTGTTTGGCTTACTCGTGCTGATCGTGTTTACGAACCGGTACGTGTTTGGCTCGCTGTTGCGTGTGGCCGACCGGCGCACGGAGAAAGACTATAATATCGACCCGCCCGAATGGCCCTCCGTGGCCATTGTGGTGCCGGTGTTTTGCGAAGGGTCCAGCGTGCTGCAAACGGCGGCGTCCTTTGCCGCGTTGGATTACCCACGCGAGAAACTCCAGATCATCTTTGTGGATGATGTCTCCACCGACGACACCTATGAGCACCTGCAAGAGGCTTGCCGCCGCTACCCGTGGATGAAGCTGACCCAAAACCCCCACAATATGGGCAAGCGGCTAGGCATTAAAAATGCGGTGTTGGACATCGACACGGATCTCGTCATGTCCGTGGACAGCGATGTGATCGTGGATGCCAATGTGGTGCGGGAATTGACCCGCCACATGTATGCCACCGGGGCGGACGCGGTGGGTGGCTGCGTGTTTGTTTCCAACGCAAAGGAAACATGGCTGTCGCGCATGCAGGCGGTGAAATACTGGATCGGCTACCAGTTCCTCAAGAATGTGGAAAATGCCTATAGCCACGTCATGTGCCTGTCCGGCTGCCTGACGCTCTATAAGCGGGAAGCCATGCTGGCGGTGGATGCGGATGTGGAAAGCCGCACATTCCTGGGCGATGAGGTGAAATATGGGGAGGACCGGTTCCTCACCCGCAAGATTGTGGAGCGGGGTTATAAGACCCGGCTTTGTTTCACCGCACGCTGTTTCACCAAGGCACCCACCCATATGGGGGCCTATCTGAACCAGCAATTGCGGTGGCGGCGGTCCAACATGATCGACCTGCTCACGGCCATTCCGCACCTTTACAAGTTCAACCTGTTCGTGTTGATCCACTACCTTTCCATGGGGACGTTGCTGTTCTTCTACCCCTTGTTTTTGCTGGCAAAAACGATGGAAATGCAGTTCGTCATGCCGATGATTTTCCATGCTGTGCTGGTCACGGTTTTTGCCATTTGTTATGAATGGTCCAAGCACACGCTGCCGGAATTTGCGCAAACGTCCGGGCTTTGGTTCATCGCCATGGCGGCGGTTTTTCCGGTCGTGTATCTCACCATGACGCCGCTGGGCATGTTCACGCTGGGCACCACGTCTTGGGAGACGCGGGGCGGGGCGAAGTCTGACAATGCGGGCATTGCCTCCACCGATGATCTGGACCTGTCCGCACTGGGCGGCTCCGTAGATAACGGGGGGCGGGCGGCATGACGGCCCATATGCACCCTAGCGAATTGCGCCGCCGGGAGCAGCCCTTGCACGTGCTGTTCATCGGCCCGGCCTTGGCCGAGGCCCATGCCCATTTCAAACGCGCCGACGAGATTGTGCGGTGTGACCATGCGCAAACCCTCTCCATGGGTTTGGATATGGTCATGGCCCAGGCCCGGGCGCTGGCGTTTGATTGCGTTATTGTGGACGTGCGCGCCAACAACACGCCTGCGGAAGTGGCGGGGCTGGCCAGCCTGAACGCTTGCGGCACGCTGGCGCTGCTGGTGCTGCCGGAGATGGTGGAAACCTATAGCCAGATCGCTGGGATTGATGAATTGCTGGTCCACCCGGTGGAGCGGATGCACATCGTGGAGACCGTGGTGGCATCAGCCCAAAACCGGGCGGAGCAGGCCGAGCGTTGGGTGGAAATCCCGCGCGGTTTTTCATCGAGCGAGCCTCTGTCGGCCGCGCCACAAGATGCCTATGCGGTGCCTGAAGTTCATCAGCGCATCAACAAGGCCAAGGAAGCGTTGGAAGCGCTCCAGGAACCGCCGTCAGATCCGGTGTTGGAAACACTGCAAGACACCTCGCCAAAGGGTGAGGCGGTGGAGGAAGAGCCGCAGGCTGCCAAGCCGAACAAGAAAGTCAAAGAAAAGAAACAGGCAAAAGCCGAACCCGTCTCCAAGGCTTTGCAAGAGGCGGCGCCTGCTGATACGCCGACGGCCGCCCCGGCCAAGCCCGTTGAAGCCGCGCCCATGGTGGAAGCCGCGTTGGCGGAAGTTGTGGAGGCCACAGAAACCAACCCAGAGCCACCACAGGAAAACGCGCCCAAAAAGTCTGCCGTCACGCAGGGTTTTGAATCGTCCCTCAGCAAGATTGCCGAGGCGGACCAGAGCGTCTGGCAGCGTTTCGTGCCCTTGGCCAATTTCTTCTACAAGAAGCTGGCCATCATCGTTCTCACTTCGCTGTTCCTCACCTTCCTGGCCTATGGGGCCATGATCGTGTTCTTCATGGGGTCTTCCAGTTGGTCATTGCCGTTTGAACTGTCGCGGGGCCATGTGCTGGTGGAAAAGGTGGAGCGGGATCTCTCCTCCATGAGTCTGCGGCGCAATCAGGTGCGGCAGGATTTGACCGTGGCCCGCGCCGAAGGCGTGACAGCGGATCGCGAATTGCGCGACGGCAAGCTGCAACTGGCGCTCACCCAGCGCACCATAGAGGAAGAATTACGCCTGCAGAGCGCGCAACAGCTGGAAATTCGCCAGCACATCGCGCGGCTGAAGGAAGTTATCCGTGATTTCAATGCGTTGAACGGGAAAGGCGGCTTTGCCAAAAACTTAGAATCGGCCTTTAACAAGCGGCTGATCACGCGCAAATCCCTCAATTCCGGCACGCTGGCCGTGTTGGAGACGTTGCACCGCATTGCCACGGTGCAAAACGAAATTTCCGTCAAACAGTTGGAATTGCGCCGGGTGGACCGGCGTATTGAATTCTTGCAATCCCTGTTGGCGGAAATCGAGCAGCCGGAATTGCGGGTCATTACATCGGCCGGCTCCGATCTTGCCCATCTGGCGCGGGAAGTCATCGAAGCGAAAAACCGTATCGCCACGGCCAAAAAAGCGCGGGAAACGGCCAATAAGCGCATCGTGCGGCTGGAAAATTCCAACGAGGTCATTTCCGCCAATATCGCATCGCTGGAGGCGACCCCGGCGGCGCGGGCGCGGTTTGAGCCGGTCATGGTGCTGTTTGTGCCCTATCACAACGCCGCCAGCACGCGGGAGGGCACACAACTTTACAGCTGCGTCTTCTCCATCATCGTGTGTTCCCGCGTGGGTGAAGTGGGCAAGCCGGTGGAGGGGGAGACCACGTCAGTTCACCCACTCTTCTCCAAGCCCATGCGCGGCAATTTTGTGGAAGCGCAGTTCGATGATCCCGACGCGGTGCGGGAAGAATTGATGCATGCGGGGCGGGGGCCGCTCTGGTTCTAGGGCCGGGCACAGTAACGAGTATCGAGTAAGGGGCGGTAAGCCATGGGCAGCAGGGCTCAAAATTGCAGGATAATCGGCCGATTGGCAGCGCTGGGGCTGGCCCCATTGGTGCTGGCCGGGTGCAACTATGCGGCCCATTACGAAAGCGCCGCCAATGTGGGTAAATCCCGCGTGGAAATGACGCCATTGTTTTCCCACAGCGATGATAAGGTGCTCACCCCTGCGGCAAAAGCTGTGCCCGCCGTCCGCCAAAAAGCCGTGCAGGCCAAAACGGTAACCGCCGCTTATGCGCCCGCTCAAAAACCGCGCAAATCCCGCCTGTTTGCTGATGTGAAGCGGCCTTCCACCGGCGGGAATACCGTGCAGACCATGGAGCCGCTGGAGCCGTCCATTCCCGTTGAGCGGGGAGATGAAACCCGCCTGCAAACGGGGGGCACGGTGGAGCAGAAAGTTGCCTATGGCACCACATTCGACAAGGGCATCGTTGCGCTGGAGGATGCCTTTGCCAAACACAATGGCAGCTATCGCACCACGCAGCAGATAAACGACACGCTCTCCGCCAAGTGCCGTTTGGTGCTGGCCAATACGGGCATCAACACCGCCATCCTGCGCTCCCCCACCCTGTCTGCCAATGTGGATACGGACGAAAATTACGGGATCGGCATCAGCTACGATTTTGTGGATTTGAAGCGCGCCGATTTGCAGGAAGAACTGGCGCTGGCCCGCTGCTACCACATCGCCCTTTCGGTGAAGGTGCAGCAATTGCTGGTCTCCTCCAGCCAGGCGCTCACCCGGTCCGGCTTTTTGGCCAAGGCCAACATGTTGCGCAAGGCGCGGCCCACCCTGCGCCGCTACCGGCGCCAAATTGCGCAAGCGCTGCGCACGGGCAACTTGACCGAAACACGCGCAGCCATTTTGCGCCAATATATTGACCAGATGCGCTCCAACGAGGCCAAGGCCCGGGGGGAAGCATCCCGCCGTGAAATTGTGGACCGGATGCTGCAAAAGGGGTTCAAAAATCTGGACAGTCAGTTGGCCACGGCAGAACGGCGTATCCATGACATTCAGGCGCGCATTCGCACCGCCAGCGCCATCACACTGCGGGGTGAGGTGAACTATGGCGGTGCCACGGATATTGGCATTAACGGTTCCGACCACTCCAGCCGCAATGGAGAGATTTCTGGCACGTTGAAAGTGGCTGTGCGGCTGGGGGCGCTCTCCGAGCGCCGTCATCAGTTGGAGGAAGTGGCCCGCCGGGCGCGGGTGGACGTGTTGTCGCAAAGGGATAGCGGCGTGCTATGGCGCACGCGGGAACTGGCCAAAGCCAATGATCGCGGCTTGAAGGCACTCCATGCGGTGCGCCGGGACATTCTGGCCGGCATCAAACAGGCAAAGCGTAACACAAGGCGCGTGCCCACGGCCTTTGAGGAAGACCTGTTCATGCCCCGCATGCGCGCGCGCATTGATGTGCTGATCCTGCGGGCAGATCTGGCCGGGGTGAACGCCACCATTGCCGATACAAAGCGCATCAACGCCAAACTGCGCTTCAAACGGTAGGGGTTGAACCTGTTGGGCAATGTCCCACATGATTGGGGCAAGGCGGCGGGTATTTTGGCCCGCTCCCTTTGAAAGGAACAGGTTCATGGAAAAAAACACTGTACGTTTGTTCAGCAGCCAGATGGATTTTGCCACTTTTGGCAAAAACGCCATCGCCTATGTGCGCCCCGTCAACAGTGACGACATGAATGCCCGCTTCCCCGAAAAGGCGGAGTTGCCGGAGGGGTTGGACCTTTGGGGCCTGTTCCACGCCGATGGCACGCCTCTGGCCGTTTCAGACGAGCGGGCATCCCTGTTCGACAATGCGGAGGAATTGGACCTGATGGCGGTGGAAACGCAGTAGAAGCCCGTCCGTCAGGCAGCGTTGGCGTTTTGCTGGCTGGTCAGAACGCTAAAAATGCCGTCCGGGTCATCGGTTTTGCGAATGCTGGAAATGGTGGCCTGGTTGCGCAGCACCCGGGCGATGCGCGACAGGGCTTTGAGGTGGTCTGCGCCAGACCCTTCCGGCGCCAGCAGCATGAACACAATATCCACCGGCTGATCATCCAGCGCGTCAAAATCCACGGGCTGGGGCAGGCGGGCGAAAACGCCGGTGATGCGCTCCAGACCGGGCATTTTGCCGTGGGGGATAGCCACACCATTGCCCACGCCTGTGGAACCCAGGCGCTCCCGCTCTAAAAGCGTTTCAAAAACTTCCTGCGGATCGCGCTTCACCATGCGCGCCGCCACATTGGCCAGTTCCTGAAGCAATTGCTTTTTGGAGCCCGGCTTCAAATTGGCGAGCACCGCTTCAGGCGTGATGATTTCATCAAGTTCCATGGAATTGCCTTGGTGGTCGTTTTTTCAGCCTGGGGAGTGGTTTAATTGGCGGCGGCGGCGGGGTCGATCCAGCCGATATTGCCGTCCGCCCGACGGTATACCACGTTGACCGTGCCGCTGCCGGCATTGCGGAACACGTGGACCGGGCCGTCCATCAGTTCCAGCTGCATCACGGCCATGGCCACCGTCTGGGTGCGCACGGTCTTGGTGCTTTCCGCCACCACGGCGGGGGCGAAATCCTCGGCCAGTTCCTCTTCCCCGGTGGGGGTGGACATGATGGCGTAGGCAGCGGCGTGTTCCTCGCCGCTATTGGCATGGTTGTGGGCGCGTAATTTGCGTTTGTAACGGCGCAGACGTTTTTCGATGCGGTCCGCCGCCTTGTCAAAGCTCTGGTGAGGGTCGGTCTCCCGCCCGCTGGTTTGCAAAATGACCCCGGAGTCCAGGTGCAACATGCAGTCCGTTTCAAAGAAAGCGCCAGACTTTTCCATGTTCACGTGGCCGGAAAAGCCATTGCCGAAATATTTGTCCACCGCATCGGTCATACGATCTTCAATCCGGCTTTTGAGGCTATCGCCAATGTCCATATTCTTGCCGGAGATGCGCAGGGTCATGGGGGAATCCTTCTAAAAGCGTTTCAGGCCGGAAGATCGAGTGCCGCAAAAGGCGTCTTCCACAGCGCCGCAAATCAGCGCGTCCCGAGTTTAGAATGTCTGTCTTGCGAGTTACTAGCTTGACAAACCGCTTTTTCGTTTGCGGTTATCTCTGGCTTTTTACCACCGCGTAGGGCGCTGTTGGGCGCTGTTGGGCGCGGGATAGGAAAACGGCGGGGGGCTGTCAAGGCGGGGGGCAAGGCTTACAGGGCCAGTTCCCGCGCTGTTTCAGCGGAAAAAGTGCCGGCGGCCATGGCTTTCAATTCCCGCCGCCTCTGAACGGAGGAGGCGATATTCATCCCGTCACGGTATTTGGCGACGGTTCGTCGCGCGATTTCAATACCTTTGCTTTGGAGCGCGGTGACAATGGCATCATCGCTCAAAACGCTGCGCGCGGTTTCAGCATTGACCATGGTGCGGATCATCTCGCGCACGGCCTCGGAAGAGTGTGCATCGGCTCCATCTGTGCCCGATAAACCGGTGGTGAAGAAATATTTCAACTCAAAGAGGCCGCGCGGGGTCATGATATATTTGTTGGTGGTGACGCGGCTGACGGAGGATTCGTGCATATCAATGGCATCGGCCACCTTTTTCAGTGTCAGAGGCCGTAAATGGCTTACCCCATGGAGGAAAAAGCCGTCCTGTTGTTTCACGATTTCTGTCGCCACTTTCATGATGGTTTGGGCGCGCTGGTCTAAAGAGCGAATAAGCCAGTTGGCGTTTTGCAGGCAATCGGCCACAAAACTGCGGTCCGCTTCGCCCGCTTTCAGCCTTGTGTCGACGGTTGCCGCATAATCCCGGTCCACCAGCACGCGGGGCAGGCTTTCATTGTTGAGTTCCACCCGCCAAGTGCCATCGCTGGCGGCGGTGACG
Source organism: Pseudomonadota bacterium (assembly GCA_038525315.1). Lineage (GTDB taxonomy): Bacteria > Pseudomonadota > Alphaproteobacteria > Rhizobiales > Rhizobiaceae > Pseudahrensia. The sequence goes on along the minus strand of JBCBHU010000005.1, from coordinate 74,946 downwards.
GTCACATCATGGACGATGTGTTGGGCCTCGCCCGTGTCGAACGCGGTGGCGGGTTTGGGGTCGAGAGCGCGAATTTCCAAAAGCGCATCGTGCAGGTCTTCCCCGTCGAGACCGGTTATGCGGGTGAGCGTCGCAAAATCCCGTTTGGCCAACAGGGGCAGGTTTTCCAGCAGCCGGGCCATGGCCGGGTCCAACCGGTTTTGCTGGCGCAATTGAAGGGCAAGACACTCCGCCAAATTGCGTGCGCCGATACCGGAGGGTTCAAACGTTTGCAGGGTGTTCAGCGCTGTTTTGAGCGCGTTTGGCGCGCAATTCAGTTGCGCTGCGGCATCCTCCAGATCGATGCGGCAATAGCCCGCTTCATCCAGTTGTAAGATGAGCCACGAGACCAGGGCGGATTGGAGTGGCGGCAGGGCAGCTATGGCCAGTTGGTGCCGCAACGTATCGGCCAGGGTGGGGCGGTCCGGTGTATAATCGCTCACCTCCGCATCATGGCTGGAGCGGCGGTCGCACAGGTTCATCCCGCCGCCACTGGCAGTTGCACTAATACTGGCATCGCGTAGGGCCTCGCCCATGGCATTTTCGCCCTTGGCATTGGCACGATAGTCTTGTTCGTCGGGAAACTCGTTTTCCACGCTGGTGCCCAGCGTGTCCGCCAATTCCTGGGCGCTGATAACGGGTTCTGCACCGGAAAGGGGGGCAGGTCGGTCTTCATCGGCGCGGGGTGAGGTGTCTTTGTCTTCACCATCGGCCCGTTCCAGAAAGGGGTTCTGCTCCAGCTCACTTTCCACAAATGCGGAGAGTTCCACATTGTTCAGGGCCAGCAGCTTGATGGACTGGCTCAGCTGGGGGGTCATTACGAGACCCTGGCTTTGCCGCATAGTCAGCTTTTGCTGAAAGCCCATTTTACCCGAAAATCCGGCCATTATTGACGCGCCGGACATCCCCACTCGCAATTTGCGTGCCAAATTAGGTCGATGGTGGGCCTAAAAGCAAGGGAAAGGGCGTCACAGGGTAAACTGATCCCCCAAATAGAGCCGCCGCACATCGGGGTTGGCGACGATTTCCTGGGGGCGGCCATGGGTGAGCACTTTGCCGGAGGCGATGATATAGGCGCGGTCAATGAGCCCCAGCGTTTCGCGCACATTGTGGTCGGTAATCAAGACGCCAATACCCCGGCGGGTGAGGTGGCGCACCAGTTCCTGAATATCGCCCACCGCGATGGGGTCCACGCCCGCAAAGGGTTCGTCCAGCAGCATGAAGGCGGGTTTGGAGGCCAGCGCCCGGGCAATTTCCAGTCGCCGCCGCTCCCCACCGGAAAGGGCGATGGAGGGGGATTTGCGCAAATGGGTAATTTTGAACTCGTCCAGCAACTCGTCCAATTGCCTGCCCCGTTCCTTGCGGGATTTCTCCACCACTTCCAACACCGCTTTGATGTTGTCCTCCACCGACAGGCCGCGAAAAATGGAGGCCTCCTGGGGCAGATAGCCAATGCCTAGCCGGGCGCGACGATACATGGGCGTGGGGGTCACGTCATGGCCGTCCAGTTCAATGGACCCGGCATCGGGTTTGACCAGCCCTGTGATCATGTAAAAACAGGTGGTTTTGCCCGCCCCGTTGGGGCCCAGCAGACCGACGGATTCCCCGCGCCGTACGCCCAGACTGGCACCATTGACCACGGTGCGTTGCTTATAGGTTTTCTTCAGGCCCCGTGCCAGCAACACCCCTTCCTGCTGCGCCCGGCCCGTGGTGGCTGGCGCAGACAGGGGTGGGGCTTGCACGCTTTGGGCCGGTTTAGGTGGGGAGGCGTCAAGGGAAGGGGGCTGACGACGGCCTTCTGCCTTTTTCGGTTTCAAAAAGGAGAGACGCTTTAACACCGGAAAGCCTGACAGGGTCAGTTGCCGGCGGAACCGGGCCGGAAAACCGTGCTCACGCGCCCGCCACTGCCTTTGCAGGCGGAAAGAACGGCCTGATTGGTCTTCAAATTGGCGGTCAGTTTGCAGCCGGTGGCCACGTTTTCCCCCTGGGAAATGACCACTTTGCCCTCCAGCTGAATGCGCTCCCGCGCCACCTGATACACACCTTTGTCTGCGGTCACCGTGTTTTCCTGGGACGTGGCCACCAGTCCGCCGGTCATGATGAGGCGGTCAATGTCGTTTTGCGTGCCGCCAGCGCCCTTGAGATATTCCACCACCAAGCGGCTGGTGGTGATGGTGCTGGTGCCCTGCCGCACTTTCACGTTGCCGGTGAAGATGGCCTTGGCCTGCTCGTCGATCACCTCCAACTCATCGGCCTCGATCTGGACCGGGTCCTTGGAGTTGGAATTGAAACCCTGAAACGCAGCGCCGGAGACCTGCGCGGCGGCGGCCACCGGGGTGAGGGCAAGAAGGAGGGCGAGAACAACAGGTTTAATCATGGACTATTGGCTCGCTTGCGGTTTTGGCGTGCGGGTGATGGTCATTTTCACGCGGTTTTTGAAAAGGATACGCTTTCCCTCCTCTAAAACGGTGACGGAATCGGCTGTGACTTTGGCATCCTCCGTGTCGACAAATACCGGCTTGGAGGAGATCAGCGTGCCGGTTTTCATGTCGATGTCGGCCTCTTCAAGACGGATATTCATGCCCCGCGCACCCTGCACCTCCACCTGGTCGCGCAGGTTCAGCTTTTCGTTGCGGGTATCATAGGTGCCGGAGCCGGCCACCACATCCGCAAAGGCGCTGGTGCCCATGGGGACGGTGGCGTCAATGGATTTAAGTTCCACGATGCCGGGCTTGGCCAAATCCTGAATGGCCTTTTGGGCCTGCACTTCGTAGGCCCGCTCGTTTTTGTCAAAACCCGCCATTTTTGGTTTGTCCATGACCAATTGGCCATTCTCCAGCCCGATTGTGCCTTCGATGTTTTTGATACCGGGCACGAAGTTCATGGCGCTCATGGTGCCAAAAGCGCCGACGATCAAAAAAGCGCAGGTGGGCAGGATGAATTTCATCATCTTTACCAGCCCGGAATGGCGGCGCGCCGTGCGGAAATCGCGGGCGCTGCGCGGGTTGGCCTGCGCCGCAGCACCGGGCACGGATGCACTGGCAGATGCAACGGTTGCGACGGGCGTTGGGGATGGGGCGGGTGCGGGGCCGGATGCTGCGGGATGGGACAAGCCGACGGCCCTTTCTGGGTTAGCGGAACGCGAAATCACTGGGTCGGTTCAAAATCACCAATGCGGTGTTTTTGAGACATAAAGTGATTGGCCCTACAAATTGGTTAACCGGCGTTTACGCTCTGTCAACACCTGGCCGACACCCGGTTACGAATGGGCGAAAATATCGGTCTCGTCCCAACCTGCCAGATCAAGAAGGCAGCGGGTGGGCAGGAAGTCAAAACAGGCCTGCGCCATTTCGAGGCGATCTTCTCGTTCCAGCCGTTTGAGCAGATGGCCGCGCAAATCGTGCAGGTACAGCACATCAGAGGCCGCATATTGCAGTTGGGCCTGGGTAAGCGTTTCCGCCGCCCAGTCGGAGGACTGTTGAACCTTGGACAGGTCCACGTTGATGAGTTCGGCCGTAAGGTTTTTCAGCCCGTGCCGGTCCGTATAGGTGCGGGTGAGGCGGGAGGCGATCTTGGTGCAAAAGTTGTTAGCCGAGAGAGCGCCGAAGGCGTGGTAAAGCACGGCAATGTCAAACCGCCCATAGTGGTAGAGCTTCATGACATTTTGATCGATCAACAGCTTTTCCAGATTGGGGGCACTGGTCTGGCCCTTGGCAATCTGCACCACATCAGCGGAACCATCGCCAGGTGAAAGCTGGACCACGCACAGCCGGTCGCGACGGGGGATGAGGCCCAAGGTTTCGGTGTCTATGGCAACGCTGTCGCCATAGTTTGAGAGATCGGGCAGGTCGCCCTGGTGCAGTCTAATGGTCAAGTGAGGCCCCGATCGCGCGTGAAAAATGGCTCTCGTCCGTGTTGGCACTATCGGGGGGGCGAATGCAAGGTGACGGGATGTTCTATGACCCTTCCCGCTTCATTTTCGTTCCCGGGTGGGGAGCGGGCACAAAGGCACCGCCTTGATAGATAACGGCCGGGTCGTGGGGTGTCGGTACCGGCGTCGAAGCCTCCAGCTCCTCCCGCCACGGCTCGGACGTATCCTGCGGGTGCCAGCCCAGAAAGGCCGCTTTGGAATTGTCCCACCACGTCTCTTCATTGTCAGACACACCGTAGACCACCGTGCAGGCGAGGCGGGGGGCGCTCACCATGCGTTCGATGAGGCGCACCATGTCGCCAGGGCTCATCCATGTGGCCAGTTGGCGGCGGTCGGCGGGTTTTTCAAAACAGGAGCCGATGCGCAGCAGCAGGCTTTCGATGCCAAATTTATCGAAATACAGGCTGGCCAGCGCTTCGCCATAGACCTTTGATACGCCGTAGAGGGAATCCGGGCGGGTAGCACTGTCGGCATCTAGGGTTGTTTCGCGGGTGTGGAAGCCGATGGCGTGGTTGGAGGAGGCGAAGAGAACCCGGCGGATGCCTTCCAGCCGTGCGGCCTCGTAGAGATTGTAGGTGCCCACCAGATTGGCTTCGCAGATGCGCACGAAGGGGGCCTCTACGGATTGGCCGCCGAAGTGAAGTACGTCACCACCGCCTTTTAGCAGACCGCGCAAAGCATCCAGATCGGTGATGTCACAGGGGTGGGAGGTCTCGTTGCCGCTCACATCCACATGGTCGAGATCGGAAAGCACGATTTCATCGGCCACATGATCCAGCTTGCCGCGCAGCAGTGTGCCAATGCCGCCAGCAGTGCCGGTGATGATGAGGCGGCTTCTATGGGGTCGGTCTGTCTGGAAAATGGCCATGGGGTTTGCTTTCGGTGGCGTGGGGCTGGCACTGTTGCACGACCCGCTGGCCCAGAAAACGAAACTCCCCATGAAAATAACCGCCGTCCACACCCACTGCCTTTCCCATCCACTTGCGGGCGATGATCGCTTCGACAGCGCTTTTTCCACCTTCACCGAGCGGGCAGCCTGTTTGGTGGAAATTCACACGGATGAAGGCCTTGTGGGCTGGGGAGAGTGCCTGGGCCCCAACACGGTCAATGCCGCTATCGTGCAGGCCATGACCCCGGGGCTTCAGGGCAAAAATCCGTTGGATATTGAACCCATCTGGTTTGATCTCTACGCCGCGTGGCGGGATATGGGGCAGCGCGGGGTGACGCTTACGGCCCAGTCTGGCATCGACATGGCGCTGTGGGATATTGCGGGAAAGTTTCACAATGTGCCGGTCCATCGCCTGCTGGGCGGTGCGTTTCGGGAAAGCGTTCCCACTTACGCCACAGGCGGTTTTCGGCCCCATGGGCGCGACAGGCTGGATAAATTGGTGGAGGAGACGGCTGGTTATCGCGATGCCGGTTTCACCGCCACCAAGATCAAGATTGGTTTTGGGGTGGAGGAGGATGAGGCCGTTATCCGCGCTGTGCGCAAAACTATCGGTGACATGCGGCTGATGATCGACGCCAACCACGGCTATGACCACATAGAAGCCATCGAACTGGGGCGCCGCGTTGCCGATTGTGGTATCGACTGGTTTGAGGAGCCTGTGGTGCCGGAACAGTTGGAAAGTTACGCCAAGGTGCGGGCCGGGCAGCCCATTCCGGTAGCAGGGGGCGAGACATGGCATGGGCGGCTCGCCCACAAACAGGCCGTCGAAGGCGGGGCTGTGGATATTTTGCAGCCGGATGTGGCCGGTTGTGGCGGCATAACCGAAATGCGCAAGATCATCGCCATGGCGGAGACGGCGGGGGTGCGCGTGGTGCCCCATGTGTGGGGCACGGGCGTCAATATCGCCGCCTCGCTTCACATGCTGGCCACACTGCCCCCGCAACCGGGCCGCCATGTGGCGCGTGATCCGTGGCTGGAGTTCGACCAAACCCCCCATCCTTATCGGGCTGCCATTTTGAAAGATGAGATTGTGCAGGTGGACGGGCAGGTGGCCGTGCCCCAGGGGCCGGGGCTGGGGTTCGAGATTGACCGGGATGTGCTGGATAATTTTCGGGTTTAGGGGCTGACCGGTAATCCAGCCCCCCACCCGAAACAGCAAGCTATTTCGACCTTCCCTCCGGTGGGAGGTTGGCATGCGGCACGATCTTTCAACAGCTTAACCTCCCACCGGAGGGGAGGGCGGTGAAGCGCAGCTTAACCGGGTGGGGGGCTGGGTTTCAGGGTAGAGCCACAACCTTTCAGTGATGCGCTTCACCCCCGCCGCTTACGCCCATACAATTCCAGCCGGTGGTGGATGATGTCGTAGCCGAGCTCTTTGGCGATTTCCTCTTGCAACTCTTCAATGCGGCTGGAGGTAAATTCCACCACCTCGCCGGTGTCCACGTCGATCATGTGGTCGTGGTGGGGTTTGTTGGCCAGTTCAAACCGGGCACCGGTGCCGTCGAATTCATTGCGCAGGATGGTGCCCCGATCGGCCAGCACATTGACGGTGCGATAGACGGTGGCCTGGGAGACGGACGGGTCGATCTTGCGGGCGCGTTCCAGCAGTTCGTCCACCGTGGGGTGGTCAGCGGAATCCATCAATGCCGACAAAATGGCCACGCGCTGGCGGGTGACGCGAATGCCTTCGGCGCGCAGTTCATCTTCCAGCCGGTGGAGGGTGATGTCGTCAGGGGCAATCGTGTCAGGCGCGCTCATGGGTGCGTCCCTATCACGCAAAAGGGCGGGCATCAATTCTATTGCAAATGATTTGCAACTGCATCATCTTGTTGCGAACGATTTTCAACAAACAAGGCCAGACCCCCATGCTTCGCATCTTCCTCGCCCTTTTGCTTTTTGCCGTGCCCGCTTTGCCAGCGGCAGCGAAAATGAAGGTGGTCACCACATTTACGGTTATTGCGGATATGGCCGCCAATGTGGCGGGCGATGCGGCGGAGGTGGTTTCCGTCACCAAGCATGGGGCGGAAATTCATGGCTATGAGCCAACGCCGCGGGATATTGTGCGGGCATCCGACGCCGATCTGATTCTGTGGAACGGCATGAATCTGGAACTGTGGTTTGAGCAGTTTCTGGGCAATTTGAATGATGTGCCCGCGGTGACCATCAGCGAGGGCATCACGCCCCTTTCCATTACCCGTGGGGCCTATACGGGCAAGCCTAACCCCCATGCTTGGATGGGGTTGGATAATGCGCTCATCTATATTGAGAATATCGTTCAGGCCTTGTCCAAGTATGACCCAGACAACGCCGCCACCTACCGCGCCAATGGTGACGCCTATAAACAGCAACTCAAAGACACGATTGAACCCCTGCGCACCAAGCTGGCCGCCATTCCCCAAGAGCAACGCTGGTTGGTGACGTGCGAGGGGGCCTTTTCCTATCTGGCCAAGGATTTTGGCCTAAAGGAAATTTATCTTTGGCCCATGAATGCCGACCAGGTGGGTACACCCCAGCAGGTGCGGGCGGTGATTGACGGGGTGCGGGAGAACAAGATTCCCGTGGTCTTTTGCGAATCCACCGTCAACACCGCTCCGGCCGAACAGGTGGCCCGTGAAACGGGTGCCCGTTATGGCGGTGTGCTTTATGTGGATTCCCTGTCCGAACCCAGCGGCCCCGTGCCCACCTATCTGGACCTGCTGAAAGTCACGTCCCAGACCGTGGTGGATGGTCTGACGGGTGCCAAGTGATATGCAAGGCATCGCCGCCCATGATGTGACCGTCACCTACCGTAACGGCCATACGGCGCTTTATGATGCCAGTTTTGACATTCCCCAAGGCACGGTTACGGCGCTGGTGGGGGTGAATGGGGCGGGCAAATCCACCCTTTTTAAGGCCATTATGGGTTTTGTGCCCCTGGCCAAAGGGTCCATTTCGCTTTTGGGCCATTCGGTCAGTGATGCGCTGGCGCGCAATATGGTGGCCTATGTGCCCCAGGCGGAGGAGGTGGACTGGACCTTCCCCGTGCTGGTGGAAGACGTGGTCATGATGGGCCGATACGGCCACATGAACTGGCTGCGCCGTCCCCGCAAGGCGGACCGGGAGGCAGTGGCCCATGCGCTGGCCCGGGTGGGCATGGGGGAGTATCGCAAACGACAAATTGGTGAACTCTCCGGCGGCCAGCGCAAGCGGGTTTTTCTGGCCCGGGCACTGGCGCAGGACGGGCAGATTATTCTGCTGGATGAACCCTTCACCGGGGTAGATGTGAAGACGGAAGAGCAGATTACCCAATTGCTGCGGGAATTGCGCGAAGAGGGGCGGGTGATGCTGGTTTCCACCCATAATCTGGGCTCCGTGCCCACATTTTGTGATCGCACGGTGCTGGTCAAACAAACTGTGCTGGCCCATGGACCAACGGAAACCACCTTCACGCCGGAAAATCTCAAAATCGCCTTTGGCGGTGTGCTGCGCCACTTCACGCTGGGTGGAACAGACCTCCATGATGACGGCGATGAGCGCAGGGTGACCATCCTCACCGATGATGAACGCCCCTTTGTGCAATATGGCGAGAAGACGATGCAGGACGGGGAACGGCCCGCCGAGAGCCGCCATTGATGGACCTTCTTCTGCAACCATTCAGCTACAATTACATGGTCAACGCCATGGGCGTTTCGGCACTGGTGGGGGCGGTATGCGGGTTTTTGGCTGCCTATTTGATGCTCAAGGGCTGGTCCTTGATCGGCGATGCCCTGGCCCATTCCGTGGTGCCGGGGGTGGCGGGCGCTTATATGCTGGGCCTACCCTTTGCGCTAGGTGCATTTTTTGCCGGCGGGCTTGCGGCGGCCACCATGCTGTTTTTGTCGCAACGGTCGGGCCTGAAAGTGGATGTGATTATTGGGCTTATCTTCACCTCCTTCTTTGGTCTCGGCCTGTTCATGGTTTCCATTTCGCCGGTTTCCATTGATGTGCAGGCCATCACCATGGGCAATATTTTGGCCATCACGCCGCAGGATACGTGGCAACTGGTGCTGATCGGCGGCGTGTCGCTGGTGGTGCTAAGTGCCAAGTGGAAGGACCTGATGGTGGTGTTTTTTGACGAAAACCATGCCCGCTCCATCGGCCTCAATCCGGATGTATTGAAAGCCGTGTTTTTCACCCTGCTGGCCGCAAGCGTCGTTGCTGCCATGCAGACGGTGGGCGCGCTGTTGGTCATCGCCATGGTGGTGACGCCGGGGGCCACGGCTTATCTTTTGTGCGACCGGTTCGGCTGGCTCATCATTACCTCTGTGACCATCGGGGCGGTGACGAGCTTTGTGGGAGCCTATGTGAGCTATTTTCTCGATGGGGCCACGGGCGGCGTGATTGTGGTATTGCAGACCCTGGTGTTTTTGACGGCATTTTTGCTGGCCCCAAAACACGGTCTTTTGGCCTCCAAACGCAAGGCCGCCGCAGCGCTGGCGCGGCATGAAACCGTGGCGAAAGGTTAGCCATGGATCTCGCCGCGCTCGCTTTCCCCTTCCAATTTCCCTTCATGCAAAATGCGTTCGCATTGGCGGTACTGGTGGCGATCCCCACCGCGCTTTTGTCTTGCTTTTTGGTGCTGAAGGGCTGGGCGCTCATGGGGGATGCGGTGAGCCATGCGGTGCTACCGGGCATTGTGCTGGCCTATGTGGTGGGTATTCCTTTGTTGATCGGGGCCTTTGCGGCGGGCATGTTTTGCGCTCTGGCCACCGGCTATCTGGACCAGAACAGCCGGGTGAAGGGTGATACGGTGATGGGTGTTGTGTTTTCCGGCATGTTTGCGCTGGGGCTGGTGCTTTACGTTTGGGTGGAGAGCAGCGTTCATCTGGACCATATTCTTTACGGCAACATGTTGGGGGTGCAGGTCACCGATTTGTGGCTGGCGGCAGCCATCTCGGTGGGCGTGAGCGGCGCGATTTTTCTGACCTGGAAGGACCTTTTGCTGCACGCTTTTGATCCCGCACAGGCCAAGGCTTCCGGCCTTTACGTCAACCTGTTGCACCATGGCCTGCTCACCGCCTTGTCGCTAACCATTGTGGCCACGCTGTCGGCAGCAGGCCTCATCCTTGCCATCGGCCTGTTGATCGCGCCCGGTGCCATCGCTTTCCTGCTGGCCCGGCGTTTTCCCGTCATGCTGGCCGTGGCCGTAGCGGTGAATTTGGTGGCCATGCTGCTTGGCACCTATCTCAGCTTCTTCCTCGACAGCGCCCCTGCACCAACCATCATTTTGATGCATACGGTGTTCTTTATAGCGGCGCTGACCGGGCGGTTGGTGGCAAACCGGCGGGCGACGGCAGGGCTCTGAGCCATGCGCGATTGTCATCCCCGCAGCGGCGGGGATGACAAGGGGAGAGGAAGTGCGAACCAACTTTTCCTCATGCTCGGCGGTTCGCACGTCACGCGCCATGCCTCCATCCCGGGCATCCATGCCTTCGACTGTAAGACATCTGGTTTGGTGGAATGCATTGCCGGAACAAGTCCGGCAATGAGGAGAAACTTTATGTGTGAGGGCAAAAAAAAGCCGCGCCGGTTTCCCGACGCGGCTTTCTAATTCGATGCAGTGAAACCTAGTTCAGGTCAAATCGGTCCAGGTTCATAACCTTTGTCCATGCTTTCACGAACGCATCCACGTAGGCCTTTTCGCTGTCTTTTTGCGCATAGGCTTCGGCGAGGGCCCGCAGTTGGGAGTTGGCGCCGAAGATCAGATCGACCCGGGTGCCGGTCCACTTCACGTCGCCTGTCTCCACGTCGGTCCCTTCAAACACGCTTTCATGCTCGTCCACCGGTTCCCAGCGAATGGTCATGTCCACGATGGTTTTGAAGAAATCGTTGGTGAGCGCCCCTTTGCGGTCGGTGAAGACGCCGTGGGAGAGATTGTCCACATTGGCACCCATGACACGCAGACCACCCACCAGCACTGTCATTTCCGGTGCGGTGAGGGTGAGCAATTGGGCGCGGTCCACCAGCAGGCTTTCGGCGGACACGGCGTAGTCGCGGGGCTGATAGTTGCGGAAACCGTCAACCTTCGGCTCCAGCACCTCGAAATTCTCCACATCCGTCATCTCGTCCGTCGCGTCCACACGGCCCTGGGTGAAGGGCACGGTCACATCATGACCGGCGGCCTTGGCGGCCTGTTCCACACCCACATTACCGGCCAGCACGATGAGGTCTGCCATGGTAACGTGGCAGGACGCGGCCTCTTTTACGCTTTCCAGTGCGCTCAGCACTTTGGCCAGTTGCTCGGGCTGGTTCACTTCCCAGTCTTTTTGGGGAGCCAGACGCAGGCGGCCACCATTGGCCCCGCCGCGGAAATCCGTGCCGCGATAGGTGGAAGCGGAGGCCCAGGCGGTGGAGACCAGTTCGCTGACGGAAAGACCCGTGTCGATGATGGCGGCTTTCAGGCCGTCAATGTCCGCATCGGAGAGCGTTTCGCCGGAGGGGGCGGGCAGGGGGTCCTGCCATAGCAGATCTTCCGCCGGCACTTCCGGCCCCCAATAACGGGCTTTTGGCCCCATATCCCGGTGCAGCAGTTTGAACCATGCCCGGGCGAAAGCGTCTTCAAACTCCTCATGGTTTTCCATAAAGCGGCGGGAAATTTTTTCGTAAATGGGGTCCATGCGCATGGCCATGTCGGCGGTGGACATGACGGGCGTGTGGGACTTTTCCGAGTTGTGCGCGTCGGGCACCGTGCCTTCGCCGCCAATGGCGTACCACTGGTTGGCCCCGGCGGGGGATTTGCGCAATTCCCACTCGTAGCCGAACAGGGTTTTGAAATAGGCGTCGTCCCATTTCGTGGGCGTGGCATTCCAAGCGCCCTCCAGACCGGAGACGGTGGCATCTTCGCCGGAACCAGCGCCATGCTTGTTGGCCCAGCCCAGGCCCATTTGGTGGATGGGAGCGCCTTCCGGCTCCGGCCCCACCAGCGATGGGTCACCCGCGCCGTGCATTTTGCCAAAGGTGTGACCACCGGCGGTGAGGGCCACGGTCTCTTCGTCGTTCATGCCCATGCGAGCGAACGTCTCGCGGATATCGCGGCCGGAGGCCACGGGGTCCGGCACACCATCGGGGCCTTCTGGATTCACGTAGATGAGGCCCATTTGCACGGCAGCCAGTGGCATATCGAGAATACGGTCGCCCGTGTAGCGCTTGTTATCGAGCCACTCCACTTCGGAGCCCCAATAGATGTCTTCTTCCGGCTCCCAGATGTCTTCACGGCCTGCGCCGAAGCCGAAAGTTTTGAAACCCATGTCTTCCATGGCCACATTGCCCACCAGCACAAAAAGGTCGGCCCAGGAGATAGAATTGCCGTATTTCTCTTTAATAGGCCACAGCAGGCGACGACCCTTGTCGAGGCCACCATTGTCGGGCCAGGAATTCAGTGGGGCAAAGCGCTGGGAGCCGGTGGAACCGCCGCCGCGACCGTCTGCGGTGCGGTAGGTGCCGGCGGCATGCCAGGACAGGCGAACGAACATGGGGCCATAGTGGCCATAGTCGGCGGGCCACCAGTCTTTGCTGTCCCGCATGAGCGCTTTCAGGTCTTCCTTGAGCGCCGCATAATCCAGCTTTTGGAACTCTTCTTTGTAATTCACCGCATTGCCAAACGGGTCCATGCCGGGCGGGTTTTGGTGCAAAATGCGCAGGTTTAGGGCATTGGGCCACCATTCGCGGTTACTCTGAGAAGAATTTGTGGCGCTGGGCGTGGAAACGTGCATCACCGGGCACTTGTTTTCCGTCATGGCGTTCATGGGGTCTCCAATGCGGTTGATTGTAAATGGAATTTTTGAAGGCAGCCCGTGCGGCTCCCTTTCTTTAGAATGGTTCTAACACCCCAACTTCCCCGTCGAAAATGGTAATTTTGCGAACTTCCCCATTTCGTGAAGGCAGCATTGTCGCAGGCGGGGCGATTGGCCCCTATGTCGGGGTCATGTTGGCGCTGGACGCATGACCCTAAATAAGCGAACACGCCCCCACAAAATTCGCGCGGGAGCAAACCATGGCAAAAATTCTCATCAAGTTCGCTTTGGCGGCGCTGGCCGTGGCGGCCACTGGTATCATGGCGCAGGCGCAAGAGGTTACGCTGACGGTGCACCACTTCCTCAGTCCCAAAGCCTCGCCGCAGGCCGCTTTTATGGAGCCGTGGGCAAAAAAGGTGGAAGAGGAATCAGGTGGGAAAATCAAAGTTGAATTTTACCCCGCCATGTCCCTGGGGGGTAAGCCGCCGGAACTCTACAGCCAGGTCCGTGATGGGGCGGCGGATATTGTGTGGACTTTGCCGGGGTATACGCCGGGCGTGTTCCCCCGCTCGGAAGTGTTTGAGTTGCCGTCGGTCCATCAGGGCTCGGCTGCCGATACGGCCAAGGCCATCTACGCCAATTGGGCTGCTATCAAAGAGGACTTCAAAGACGTGCATCCATTGGCTGTCTACACCCATGCGGGCAATGCGCTGCACTTGACCGAAGGGTGCGTGTCGTCGCCAGAAGAATTGAAGGGCAAGAAACTGCGCGTGCCCTCCCGCACCGGGGGGTGGATTATCGAGGCGCTGGGGGCGGAGGGCGTGGGGATGCCCTTGCCCGCCTTTCCGCAGGCCCTCTCCAAAAAGGCGGTGGATGGGGGCATGTTGCCCTTTGAAATTGTGCCCCCTTACAAGGTCCATGAATTGACCAATTGTTCCGTGCAGGGCGAGGGGGGGCGCCGCTGGGGCACGGCGGTGTTTTTGTTCGCCATGAACAAGGACAAATACAACAGCCTGCCCGACGAGTTGAAAGCGGTCATCGACGCCAATTCCGGCCCCACTCTAGCTGCGAAAGCAGGGGTGATCTGGGACGGGCTGGAGGAACCGGCGGCTGAGGCCATCAACGGCAAGTCCACAGTGTCTTCATTGGACGCCGCCGCAACCAAAGCCATGCTTGACGCCATGGCTTCCGTGGAAGCGCGCTGGATCAAGGAAGCGCAAGACAATGGCCGCGATGGGGCTGGCCTCGTAGCGGCTGCAAAGAAGGCGGTGGCTGGCGAGTAGCACGGACCTTGGAAGGCCCAGCGGGGAAGGGGCGTCATGGTTGAACGACTGGCCCGCCTCTGGGCTTTGGCCGGCGGCTTCGTGCTGCTGGCCATCATGCTTGTCACCACCGTCAATATCGCAGCCTTCTCCGCCGATCAGCTGGCCGGGCTGTGGGGTGGCAATGTTTATGGCCTCACGGGGTATGAGGATTTTGTCACCCTCGCCATCGCCTCTTGCGGGTTGATGTTTTTCCCCTGGTGTCAGGCCAAGCGTGGCCATGTGGTGGTGGATGTGTTCACCACTTTTTTGCCCGCCGCACTAAGGCAAGCCCTAGACCGCTTATGGTTGATTGTCATTTGCGCCCTCGCACTCTTCCTTGCCTATTGGATGGTGCAAGGCCTTATCCAAGTGTGGAGTGACAATGCGTTGACGGCCATTCTGGGCTGGCCTGTCTGGCCGAGCTTTGTGCCGGGGATCATCTCGCTTCTGTTGTGGGCGCTGGTGGCGGGCAGCCAAGTTTTTGAAGCGCCGACAGAAGGCGATGCCGCCCGTGTTTGAGCGCGAGATCATTGGCCTGATCGGCATTGGCGTTCTGTTTGTTTTGCTGATGCTACGCATGCCCGTGGGCTTGGCCATGCTGGCGGTGGGTATTGGTGGCAATTATTTTATCTCGCTGGCCATGCCGGCCTTCAAGTTTCTGCCCTTTATCAAACAATTCAAAACCCTGCTTTGGGGCGTGGTTTCCAATTATGAATTATCGGTTGTGCCCCTGTTCATCCTCATGGGGCTGCTGGCCAGCCACGCGCGGCTTTCCAATGATTTGTTTGCGGGCTTCAACGCGCTAATCGGGCGGTTTCGCGGGGGCGTGGCCATGGCGGCCATTGGGGCCTGTGCCGGGTTCGGGGCCGTGTGCGGCTCTTCGCTGGCCACCGCCTCCACCATGGGCCGGGTGGCACTGCCGGAACTGGAGCGGCTCAACTATTCTGCCCGGTTGGCCACGGGAACACTCGCTGCGGGGGGAACGCTGGGCATTCTCATCCCGCCCTCGGTGGCGTTGGTCATCTATGCGGTCATCGTGGAAGCCTCCGTAGTGGACATGTTCCAAGCCGCCATCGTGCCGGGGCTTTTGGCGGTGCTGTTTTTTGTGGTCACCATCGCCGTGCTGGTGCGCATCAAGCCTGAACTCGCCCCTCAAACCGCAAACCTCACCAACGCGGAGCGCAAGGCCGCCCTGTGGCGGCTGGTGCCGGTGTTGGGCATTTTCGGCATCATCATTCTGGGCTTGGGTCTGGGCCTTTTCACCCCTACGCCTGCTGCGGCGTTCGGCACCACGGTGATCCTGCTTTACGGCCTGTTTCTGCGCTTTTCCGGTCTGGGGGAGGGGCTTTCCAATGAGGGGTTGAAGAACTCTTTCCTCGATACCGCCGTCACGGCGGGGATGATCTATTTCATCCTATTCGGGGCGGAAGTTCTCAAAATCTTCTTCGCCCGGGCCGGATTGCCAGCGCTGCTGGCCGAATGGACCGGCGGTTCCGGTATCGACCCGTGGATCATCCTCATCGCCATGCTGTTGCTGTTGATTGTGCTGGGGTGTTTCATGGACTCACTTGCCATGATCCTTGTGGTCGTCCCGTTCCTGTGGCCCGCGCTGGTGGAGATGAACGGCGGCGACTATGCCACGGCCTCCTCCGCCGTTTTTGGCTTGTCCGCCGATGATCTCAAAATCTGGTTTGGCATCATAGCCTTGGTGGTGGTGGAACTGGGGCTGATCACACCGCCGGTGGGGCTGAATGTGTTCATCATCTCATCCCTGGCCAAACACGTGCCGATGGGGGACGTGTTTCGCGGCGTGATGCCGTTCTTTGGGGTGGAACTCGTGCGCATTGCCCTGCTTTTGGCGGTGCCGGGCCTGTGTCTGGTCTTGCCCCACTATCTGGCGGGGTGAATGGTACGCCACAGGGTTGGGCTGGGCCGCATCCAGAAGATGTGACGGACCCCGGAGCCGCAACTCCGGGGGCAGGGTAGGGCGACGCTTGAAGTCGCTTCTGGCTTTGGAAGTCTGGCGTCAGGCCACTTTGGAAAGTTCCGCATTGCCATAGCGTTTGACAAAATAGGCCGGCTCCAGCCGCAGGTTAAACAGGGCTTCTTCGCGGGTCATCCAGACAAGCCAAAGCTCCACATCCGGTGCGTTGTCCTGCTCAAAGGTGAGCGTGCCTTGTTCGCAGCGCATATAACCCACCCGTTGCGCCAGCCCCCGGGAGGCGGTTTCGGGCGTCACAAAACCGTAGATATGCGCGGCATCCCAGGTCTGCAAAATGCGCGCCAGCATCAAGCGGCAGAAGAGGTAGATGAAGTGCCCCCCACGGTAGCCGTTGGGATTGCCCTTCACCCAGTTTTCGCCGTGGTAAATAGCATCGCCCGTGATGGCTGCTGCTGCTGGTGTCATGGCCGTTGCCGACCGTTCGCTGTCAAAGCGCCAGTAGGAGGGCTCATAGCACTCCCCCTCGTGGCTGAGATGGTGCGAAAAATTGGGGGTAATGACCTCGCGCCGGGCGGCCTGGGTATGGATCAGCGTGCCGGAACCGTTATAAGCCGCCAGCCAGATGCCATCGAGATTTTGCCCCCGGGCATGGTCCGGATCAAAACCCGGCGCGGGGGCATGGCGTTCCGGGCAGCGGGCAACCAGTCTCTTGAAATTGGCAAAGTCGTTGCCCCACCTGATCTGGATGCCGTCTTCACGAAGTATCTTGCGGGCTTGTGTTTCATAGTTTTCAAAGTTGAGTGTATTCATGCCTGTCTCCTTTGGCGTTGCCTCGGGAGCGCAAGATGCAAACGTTAGCGTCCAGCCCCCCCACCTTGCTGGTTCACGCTTGATACTTCGAACCCGTCGATGACCAGCGCATCGCAGCGTTCGACAAGTGACCCGATGGCGAAGGAACCGTCGGGGAAGGAGCAGGGCATCACGAGGCGCCGATAGTTGACGTGTCGTCGTGTGCCGTCTTTTGCACTGGGGAAAGAACCGCTGATGTGGTCATACCAAAGGTCGCCTGAGCGATTGACGGTATCAAAGGCGGCCACGAGGGCATCATCGCTTTCCGTGGAAATGGAGCTGAGGGAGAGGGGATTGCCAATTTCTGATTTGGCGCGAATGGGCCCCAGCCATTTTGCCAGGGACGACTCCTCACCAATTTCTATCAGCAGCCATTCCCCCCGCCGTTGGCGAAAGACAATCAAGAAGGGGCGCAGTTTTTCAAAAGCGGGAGCGTCGATCCGCCCACGACTTTCCATCCAGGCTTTCATGCCCCGGTCCATAAGATCGGCGTTGTGAGCCCAAATGGCGCTGATGGGGTGGCGTTGCACGCGCACCCAACCATCGGGCAGGGTGAGTTTAATGTTGTGGGCCAACTCTTCGGGATCAAAATTGCCGCTGACAATTTGTTGCCCCGTTTTCAGCCAGGATTTCCCCGACGTGGCCAAAGCCATGCCCTGATCGGTGAGTTGATAGGTGGTGTGGTCAAGGCGCTCCAAGAGCGTGGCCCCGCAAGCATCCTCCAACTCGGCCAAATGCCGCCGCAGGGTGGGGCGGCTCACATTTCTGGAATTGGCCGCTTGCGTGAAATTGGGTGTCTGGGAAAAGGCCAGCAGGGAGCGAATTCTCTCCACCACATTTTCTGAAAGATCTTCTTGTTCCATAGATCAAATGGTAGATTGACTTTCCATCAATAACAATCAGATTTTACATCTTCGACAAATCGCAGTGCTGATATTGCTAATACCATGGTAAATTGACCCCCGTTTAGCCGGGTGTGACGGTGGGCTCTCCCAGGGATAGGGAAAGAGCACATGTCGATCACTGACCTGGCGGAGCAATACGAAGAGCTGACAAGCCTCGTAAACCTTGCTGCGCTGGTCAGTGGCGACAGTGCCGTCAACGCAGGCACCCGCCAATCAAAGCAAGACGGCGCTATCGCGGAACTGCTGCGATTGATTGTAAATACGCAGCCCATGTCTGACGCCGAAAAGCAGAAAAAAGAGGCAATCTTGGACACCGACCGCGCCCGGCAGCTATTGGCCTGCGGATAATCCGCGTTTCATCCAAAGATTACTTACAGCAACCGTACCTGCTTAACGGCATGTGTGCCCGTTTTAGTCGGCACTGGGTGCGTTTTGGGTTTGACCGCGCATTCTTTTGAAAAGCGGTGAGAGCATGGGGACAAAAAGGCACGCGGCGGCGATGAGTAGAATGGCGAGGGTGAGGGGCCGCTCCCACAGGAACGTCCAGGAATCATTGTTGATCAAAAGCGCACGGCGCAAATTCTCCTCCATCATCCCGCCGAGGATGAAACCCAAAATCATAGGTGCCATGGGAAATGAGAGCAGGCGCAAAACCGTGGCCGCCAGACCAAACAGCACCATGAGTTGAATATCAAACGTGTTGAAGGAAACGAAATAAACGCCAATCAGCGAAAAGAACAAAATGAGCGGTAACAGAAAACGAGCCGGAATGGCCAGCACACGGGCAATGTAGGGGATAAGCGGCAGATTCAAAATAAGCAGGATGATGTTGCCAAGCCACATGGAGATGATCACCGACCAGAAGACATCCGGTTGATCAATGTAAAGACGGGGGCCGGGCTGAATGCCGTAGCCGATCAGGGCCCCCAACATAATGGCGGTGGTGCCGGAACCGGGAATACCAAGGGTAAGAAGGGGCACGAAGGAGCCGGTGGCGGCGGCGTTATTGGCGGTTTCCGGGGCGGAAAGGCCGCGTACAGAACCGTTGCCAAACTGCTTGCCTTTTTGCGCGCCCGCAATGCGTTGTTCCGTGCCATAGGCCAAAAAACTTGCAATGGTGGCGCCCGCCCCGGGCAGCACACCGATGATGAAACCAAGCACAGACGAGCGCCCGATGACCGGCGCCATTTCCTTGATTTCATCTTTGGTCACGGCCATGGAGCCCAGTTGCGATGCGGCTTTGCGCTCGGCGTCCCGCTTGCCTTCATCCACTTTTTTGATGATCGCCATCAAGGCTTCCGACAGGGCAAATGTTGCCATGACCAGCAAGAGGAAAGAAATGCCGTCCACAAGGTCAATCATGCCAAGAGTGAAGCGCGGCACGCCCACCGTTTGGTCCGTGCCGACCGTGGAAAGCATCAGCCCAACCACTGTCATCAACAGGGCCTTGAGCACCTCACCCTTACCGGCAAAGGCCGCCACGGCAGAAAGCCCCAGCACCATGAGCGCAAAATAGTCAGTGGATTGGAAGGACAGGGATACGGAGGCCAGATAGGGCGCTGCGATCAACAGCAGCAACGCCGCAATCACACCGCCGGAAAAGGACGAATAGGCCGCAATGGCAAGGGCCTTACCGGCTTTACCCTGTTTGGCCATGGGATAGCCGTCAAAGGAGGTTGCCACGGTGGAGGCAACACCGGGGGCATTGATGAGAATGGAAGAGGTGGAGCCGCCAAAAATAGCGCCGTAATAGACCGCGGCCATAAGAATTATGCCGGCGGAGGGTTCCAAACTGGCGGCGATGGGGATCATCAGGGCAATGGCCGACATGGGCCCCAGGCCCGGCAACATGCCGATGAAAGTGCCCACCAGACACCCCATGATGACAAAGAGGATGTTTTGAAACGTAAAAGCCGTGGAAAGGCCCACAAGGATGCCGTCAATCATCGTCTCAACCCCGCAAGAAGAAAGGCAATGGCTCGATGAAAACGCTTAGGCCGTAGTTCATTAATGCCCAGAAACAGACCACGAGCGGAACGGCCACCGACACAAGTTTAACGGGGCTGCGCTCCCCCAGCATGGCAAAACCGATCATCAAAAAAAGAGAGGTGGAAAGCAAAAAACCTAAGGGACGGACCGCGAACCCGTAAACTGACATCAACACGAGAAAAGCCAGACCCAACGGCCAATTCAGGCCCTGATCGCGCTCACTTTTCTTGAACGGTTCGGCAAGGCGTTTTGGGTCTTTGTCACCGCCAAGGGCAATAATTGCCAGCGAGAGCAGGATCGCCAACACTGCCAGAACCTGGGGCATGGTGCGCGGTGTGAAGGATTGGTTGGCTTGAAACGGCAGCAGGCGAATGTCGCCAATTTTCCATGCATAGAAAAGCGAAAATGCCAGCAGCAGCAGGCCGCCAATACGTGCCTTGGATATACTCATCCGCCCATCTTCCCCCGATGCGACTGTAAAAAATCAGACCGTAAAAAACGGGCCGGGTCACAAAGACCCGGCCCTTTTCATTTGGGTTAAACGGGCCGCCTAGAGAAAGCCAAGCTCGCGCATCAGCCCGCCGATCTGCTCTTCCTGACCTTCCAGGAATTTCACAAAATCGGCATCGGCATTGAAAATATCGACCCAACCATTGCGGTCACGCACCGTGGCCCATTCCGGCGTGTCATACATGGCCTTGAGCGCGGCGATGTAGGCGGCTTTCTTTTCATCGGAAAGGCCGGGCGCGCCGAAGAAGCCTCGCCAGTTGACGAAACTGGTGCCGGTGGAGCCTGCCTCGTTGCAGGTGGGCACCGCATCCATGGCCGCCACGCGGGCTTGCGATGTGACGCACAGAATTTTTACTTCGCCCTGTTTTGCCAGTTCGATGGCCTCACCAAAGCCGGTGGTCAAAGCCGCAATTTCCCCCGACAAAAGCCCGGCCATGGCCTTGCCGCCCGCGTCATAGGGAATATATTTCACCTTGGTGGGGTCCTGACCGGCATTTTTCATGACCAGGGCCGCAATCAGGTGATCCATGCCGCCCGCAACGGACCCGCCGCCGATGGCCACATTGGTGGGGTCTGCCTTATAGGCTGAGACGAGCCCGGCGAGATCGGCGATTTTTGAGTCTTTACCCACCACCATAGCGCCGTAATCGCCGATGGTGCCCGCAATGGGGGTTAGATCACGGAAGGACTGCGGAAACACTTTTGTCAGTGAACGGATCACAATCGGGGTGGAGTTCACCATCAACGTGTCCTGATCCTTGGTCTCGATGATGTGGGCAATGGCCTTGCCGCCGCCGCCGCCGGACATGTTTTCATAGGTTGCATTACCGGCAATGCCGGACTTTGTGAGCGCCTCACCCGTGCCGCGGGCCGTGCCGTCCCAACCGCCACCGGCGCCGCCTGGAATCAAGAATTTGATCGTATCGACTTTTTGGTGACCATCGGCTTGCGCCAGCGATGCCGCGCATACCACAACCCCAGCGGACAGCGCCGCTTTGAACAATTTCAACATATATTCCTCCCAAAGAATGCTGCCCAACAGTTGTTTGCGCAGGCAGACCAACACCATCCATGGCGGATAGCCCGCTGACAAGGGCCTAAACCTTCAAATTGTTCAACAAAGTGGCACCGCTCAACCCCTCGATCGAGCGGATCCACCATCAAACTGACTTGATAAATTTTGGGAGGGCGCAGAACTGAAGCCCTCGTTTAGGGGCCACAGGCGTTAGATTTCCGCCCTTGCCGCCTGCCACGCAGGGGCACGCCGCTTCCTGAAATCGCAGCAGTGTCGCTCAAATTCGCTGGTGTGAACAAGCGTTGGTGCCCAGAAGAGGACTCGAACCTCCACGGCCTTGCGGCCACTGGCACCTGAAGCCAGCGCGTCTACCAATTCCGCCATCTGGGCATCAGATGTGCGAGGGCGTGGATAGGGGGAGGGGTGGGGGAAGTCAATTGCTATTGGGGCGGATTGCGGGATTTTTTTGGCCGACGGTGGTTGGCTTCTCTATGACCCGTGTGTTGGTGGTGAGTGTGTTCTCGGGTGGGTTGTGGTGTCCCGGGTGGGGAGTGATCTGAACCCATGTTCGCAACGCCCCTTTGGCTAAACAAGCGCCAGTGCTTTAGTGTTTCGATGGTGCCGCCTTTGTTCTTCGGTTGGTGGTTGGCTGCCAAGTCTGAAAATTCACGTTCGGGGCAGGATGCGTTGTTGCTATTGGCTAACCTATCGCGCTTGTTGCAAGGGGTGGGGGAGGCGTCATCCCATGGCCTTTCGGCCTCGGTCGGGCATCAGCGTTGGCGAGTAAAAATGGGACCAATAGGCGCTATCGTGCGCGAGGGTTCTTTTCTCTTTTGTTCGCGTCGCAATCTGGCTACAAGCGGGCCGCAAATGAAGGATGTTTATCCGCGTCGGGAGCCTGTTCATGTCACCTATTCCTCCTCTGGTCACAGTCTTTGGCGGGTCCGGTTTTGTGGGGCGCCATGTGGTGCGGGCGTTGGCAAAGCGGGGCTATCGGGTCCGCGTGGCCTGCCGTCGGCCCGATCTTGCGGGCCATTTGCAGCCGCTGGGGGATGTGGGGCAAATCCACTGTGTGCAGGCCAATTTGCGCTACCGCTATTCCATCGACCGGGCGGTGGAAGGGGCGGACCATGTGGTCAATCTGGTGGGCATTCTGGCGGCCTCCGGCGATCAGACTTTTGAGGCGCTGCAGGCGCGGGGCGCCAGCTGGGTTGCGGAAGCGACGGCCGCTGTGGGGGCCAAAATGGTGCAGCTTTCTGCCATCGGGGCCAATAAGGGCTCGGCGGCAGACTATGCGCGCACCAAGGCGCTGGGCGAAGAGGCGGTGCAGGGGGTGCTGCCGGATGCCATTATCCTGCGCCCCTCCATCGTGTTTGGGCCGGAGGATGATTTTTTCAACCGCTTTGCGGGCATGGCCAAACTAGCCCCCGCGCTGCCATTGATCGGTGGGGGCAAGACCCTGTTTCAGCCGGTCTATGTGGGGGATGTGGCGGAAGCGGTGGCGCGCTGCGTGGACGGTAAAGTGGAGGCCGGGTCCATCTGGGAACTGGGCGGGCCGGAAGTGCTGACTTTCCGGGAATGTCTGGAACGGATGTTGGATGAAATTGAGCGCAAGCGGGGATTTATTTCACTGCCCTTTGGGCTCGCCAAGGCCATGGGCAGTTTTGCGCAATATCTGCCCGGTGCACCCATCACGCCGGATCAGGTGGAAATGTTGAAATCGGATAATGTGGTGTCCAAGGCCATGATTGATGCCGCGCGCACGCTGGAGGGCATAGGCATTACGCCCACGCCGCTGGACGCCGTGCTGCCCACCTATCTGGTGCGGTTTCGAAAGCACGGTCAGTTCGAGGCCAATCGGGGCCTTTAGGGGCTTTATCGTGGCGCTGGGGCAGCATGAATTGCGGCGCTGGTGCAACAGGCGGTCAAGAAAACCGGTCCCATCTCGCCGGAATGTGACCACAGGGACCTCCTGCCTTAATTGCGTGGAAAGCCATTGCCAGTAAGATAGTGGCCAAACTGCTTCGGCTAGAAGCGCGCGGGTGAGGCGCGGTTTCGCCTTTGTTTACAAGCAGACCATCAGGATGATTTGGAAACGGTTTCATGCGTAAACTTCTTTGCATCGCCCTTGCTTCAACCTTTCTTGTGGGGGCACCGGTTGTTGCGCCGGTCCTCGTGCAGCCTGCGCAGGCGCAGACGCTTTTTGACCGGTTGTTCCCCCGCGCGGCCCAGCGTCGGCGGGAGCGCATCTATCAGCGCCAGTTGCAGCGGGAGCGGGAAATTCGTGCCTATAATCGGGAGATCCGCCGTCAGCGGCGGGTGGCCCAGCGTAAAAAGCGTGCGCCGAAAATCGCTAAAATTCAGTCTTCGAAATTCAAGCAATATTCCCCCCGCAAGCTGGCCTCTGTCCGGCTGACAAGCCTAAGCAAGGCGTTTGCCGCCCACGACCGTAAACTGGTGGCGGCAGAAGAAGCGCGCTTGCAGGGTTTGCCGCAACGGCAGGGCAATCTTGGGGGGGCAGCCTTGGGCGGTGCGGTTGTGCTGGCCTCTCAAACGGGGGAAGGGTTCGCCTCCGATCGTCCCATTGACGAGTTGCAAACGGGTATTGTGCAGCCGCCTGCGGTGGAGACGCCACCGCAGCCGCAATTGGCAGACATTCGCCTTTCCGCCGGCAGCGAACAGTTAAAGGCCGTCAAGCTGCGGGCCGGTCCTGCCCTCGGCAAGGCCATGGTCAGGTTTTACAAGGCCAATCCAGAATTTCTTTGGTTGGACGGGGAGGGCCGTCCCAATGCCAAGGCTGATGCGGTGATGCGTGTGCTGGCCGGTGCTGAAGATTATGGCTTACGCATGGAAGACTATTCCATGCCGCTCATGGATGTTGTTGACGAAAATGATCGCGATGCCCGCCTGCGCGCGGCGCTGCAATTTGAGTTTTCCACCACCATGGCGGCCCTGCGCTACATGCAGGATGCGCGCCACGGGGTGGTCGATCCCAACCGCATATCCGGCTATCACGATTTTAAGGGCCTGCAACTGGACTTTGAAAATTCGCTCCAGGCCCTGGCGAATAGCCAATACCCCACGCAGACCATGCTGTCCGCCCATCCGCAGGACGATGCGTTTGAGGCCATGCGCAAAGAGCTGGCCACGCTGCGCCAAGCGGCCCAGGGTTATGAGAGCATCACCATCAAGCGCGGCACGTTTATCCGCCCCGGCCAGACCAATGATCAGGTGGCCAATATCGTTGAGAGCATTCGGCGCATGGGTGATGAAGAGTTGATGGTCACCCATTTTGACGTGTTCATGCAGGACCATTCCGACGGGGCCTACACGACGGAAGTGGCCGAGATGGTGCGGGACTTCCAGCGTTCCCAAAACCTCAAGCCCGATGCCATTGTCGGCAAAAATACCATTGCGCGCATGACCAGCGATGACCCCAAGGTGAAGCTTAACAAAGTGTTGTTCGCCATGGAGCGGTTGCGCTGGCACCCGGACCGTTTGGGCAGCCGTCATGTGTTCATCAACCAGCCCGCCTATAAGGCCAGCTATATCAATGGCGGCAATGTGCAGCTTTCCATGCGCACCGTGGTGGGCAAGCCCTCCAATCAGACAAACTTCTTTTACGACCAGATCGACTATGTGGAATTCAACCCCTATTGGGGCATTCCCAAATCCATCCTGGTGAACGAGATGCTGCCCAAACTGCGGCGCAACCCCAGCTATTTTGACAATCTGGGCTATGAGATGACGGATGTGCGGGGCAATCCCGTTTGGTCGTCTGAGGTGAACTGGTATCAGGTGGGCGCGGACTTCCCCTATAATGTGCGCCAACCCCCCGGCCGCAAAAACGCGCTGGGTGAATTGAAGATCATGTTCCCCAACAAACATTCCATCTACATGCACGACACCCCCGCCAAGAGCCTGTTCAAGCGCAATAAGCGGGCCTACAGTCACGGCTGCGTGCGCTTGGCGGAGCCGCGCAAAATGGCGGCGGCGGTGCTGGGCACATCCATGGACCAGATCGAGGATCGGCTCTTGGGCGGGGTAAATAACCGGTTGAATTTGCCAACTAAAGTGCCGGTCTACGTGTCTTATTTCACCGCATGGCCAACTGAGGCCGGGCAGATGAAATATTACGGCGACATCTATGGGCGCGATAAAGCGCTGGGCAAAGCCATGGAAATGGAAGCCAAGGCCCGGGCCAAGGCCAAGCAGGTTTAGGGGGCCTTTGTTCCAATCCTGCATGGGCCGAAACCCTGCCCTGCATAAAGAGCCATTGACACCGCGCCCCGCGTCACCGATATGCGGGGTAATGCTGGTTGCAAACCAACCAGCCCGCCGGGCGCCCTAAGAAAGGGTGCCATCGGCATTCTCTTTTCCCCGCGTGATGTCATTGGCCCCGATCGGGCCCTCTCTTTCGTTTTTCAATGATCTATCGCGCCCGCGCTGCTTCTTAACTGGAGCGGTGGCACCCGTTTGAAAGTATCATGATGAACGATCACACCC
The DNA here is from genome assembly GCA_038525315.1 of Pseudomonadota bacterium. GTDB lineage: Bacteria > Pseudomonadota > Alphaproteobacteria > Rhizobiales > Rhizobiaceae > Pseudahrensia. The sequence goes on along the minus strand of JBCBHU010000005.1, from coordinate 49,256 downwards.
CTCAACGCGGCGGGGAGAAACCCGCCAAATCTTTCCGTGGTGACGGCAAAAAGCCGTCGCACAAATTCAAGCCCGGCGGCAAACCCAAGCGGCACCGGAAGGGTTCCGCCAACCGGCCCATCGACGCGCGCGAGCATAAGGAAAAGCCTTTGGCCGCACCGGCCATGGCCACCGATGCTATGATGGAGACGGTGCCCAACTTCACGGCTTTGGGCCTGACCACACAGGTTTTGCGGCCGCTGAAGGAACTGGGTCTGACGGACCCGACACCCATTCAAAAGCAGGCCGTGCCATTGGTGCTGGAAGGCCATGACGTGATGGGGCTGGCCCAGACCGGCACGGGCAAAACTGCTGCCTTCGGCCTGCCGCTGATCGAAAAACTGGTGTTGGACAATGAACGGCCCGAACGCCAATCCGCGCGCTCTCTCATACTGGCCCCAACGCGGGAACTGGTGAACCAGATTGCCGATAATCTACGCCCGCTGGCCAAGCCGACCCGGGTGTGGGTGAGCAATGTGGTGGGCGGTCAGTCCATCAATGCCCAGCAAAAACATCTGCTGCGCGGCACCGATATTCTGGTGGCCACGCCGGGGCGGCTGCTGGATCTGGTGGACCGCAATGCGGTGAAGCTGGAGACGGTGCGCTATCTGGTTCTGGATGAGGCGGACCAGATGCTGGACATGGGCTTTATCCACGCCCTTAAACGCATCGCCGCCCTTTTGGGCAAACCACGCCAGACGCTGCTGTTCTCCGCCACCATGCCCGATGAGGTGGAGAAACTCTCCCGCGCATACCTGACTGATCCGGTGCGCGTGGAGGTTTCGCCCCCCGGCAAGGCGGCGGACAAGATCGAGCAAAGCGTCCATTTCATTTCGAGCCGGGATAAGGCCACGTTGTTGAAAAGCCTGTTGGATGACGTGCCGGAAGCGCTTTCGCTGGTTTTTGCCCGCACCAAGCATGGCGCGGAAAAGCTGATGAAACATCTGGTGGAGCAGGGTTATCCCGCCGTCTCCATTCACGGTAACAAAAGTCAGGGTCAGCGGGACCGGGCCTTGCGGGCTTTTAAATCTGGCGATGCGCGCATTCTGGTGGCCACGGATGTGGCGGCCCGGGGCATTGATATTTCCGGCGTAACCCATGTGTTCAACTACAACCTGCCGGAAGTGCCGGAAAATTATGTTCACCGCATCGGCCGCACGGCCCGGGCCGGGCGGGATGGTTTGGCCGTCGCCTTTTGCGCCCCGGACGAGCGTTCGCTGTTGCGCCAAATTCAAAAGCTCATGGGATTTGAAATCCCTGTTGCCAGCACTGACGGCACGGATGTGCTTGAAGAGGCACCGAAAAAACGCGGGGGCGGGGGTGGCCACCGTGGCCGCGCGCGTAAGCCCGGCGGCGCTGCCAAGAGGCGCAAGACGGCGCAAAAGCCCGACCGTAAGCCCGTTCCAGCCGGTGTTACGCCCCATGAGCCAAAGGGCGGCGGCCGCCCCCGTGCAGGAGCTAAGCCCTTTGCCCAAAAAGCCAGTGGTGGCCGTAATAGCCGCAATGGCGTCAAAAGCGGCGCAAGGCGCAAAGCCGGCGGTGCCCGCAAACCCGCGGCGTGATGGGCGTGCCGTCCCGACTCTTCACCTAATTTAAGAGTTCTTCGGTTCGGTTCAGCTTTGAAAAGGCTCCGAGGGCCGGTGAGATGGGTTTCGTGGACTATCTCACCACGCGGCGCAGGCTTGCTTGCCATTGGCAAATAATCGAAAAGCCCCGCTGCGTCAGCACCGGGGCTTTTTGCCGTTTCAAATTTGCACTATCCTACATCCATGCAATTGTCCCGCCCCCTCATTATCGGTCTGTTTGCTGGCGGCGCGGTGTTGGGCGTTGGCATTGCCCTTTGGCAGACCTACGGGCTGGCCACGATGCAGGCCTATATGATTGCCGGGTTCATGGCCTGTTTTTAGCGGAACACCCGGCCCACAAAACCATTGTCATATGACCGCCTTCTATACGGGGCTAAACCGATGGGGATTTGACTTTATGGCCAATACAGCACTCATCACCGGCGCGTCCGGCGGCATCGGGGAGGCTTTCGCCCGCTACCACGCTTCCAAAAGCGGCGATCTGGTGCTTGTGGCCCGGCGGGAAGAGGCCCTTGAGGCACTGAAAAGTGAACTTGAGCAAAAACACGGTGTCAGCGTTCACGTCATCGCCCAGGACATGGCCGAGCCGGATGCGGCGCAAAAGGTGATGGATGGTGTGAAGGCGGCGGGTGTGACGTTGGACATCCTCATCAACAATGCCGGCTTTGGCGGCCATGGCAAACATATTGAACGCGATCTGGCCGAGGAAATGGCCATGGTGGATTTGAACGTCAAAGGCCTGATGGCGCTCACCCATGCGACGGCCAAGGACATGGTGGCACGGGGCGTGCCGGGGCGCATTTTGAATGTATCGTCCACCGCAGGCTTCGTGCCCGGGCCGTTGCAGGCCGTCTATTTCGCCACCAAGGCCTTTGTGACCTCCTATAGCGAGGCGGTGAACCATGAACTGCGTGACACCGGCGTCACCATCACCGTGCTGGCCCCCGGCTATGTGGAAACCAATTTTGCAGACCGGGCCGATCTGGAGGGCACAAAATTGGTTCAAAACAATCCCGCTACGCCCGAAAGCGTCGCAAAACATGGCTACGATGCCATGATGGCGCGGGAGACCATCACCATCAACGATCCCAAATTACGGTTCATGATGCGCTGGCTCATTCCTCTGTCGCCGCGCAAGACCGTTCTGAAGATGATTGAGGATATGCAGTCAAAATAGGGGTTGGCTGCGGCTTTTGGTGCTGCTTGTCCGTTTAGTTTGACAACTATGTCAAACAACATTGACGACCCTTTGCTGGGGGGCTTAGGTCAAGACACAGAGGGTGCCGACTTGGATTGGCTTTGGTGACGATGCATCGCTGGGGACAGCGCTGCTGCGCCAAAGAAACATTGTGAGAAAGCGGCCTGATCATGACTGTTGAATTGAAACTTGTCGATCTGGATGCGGCCCGCAACGCGGATGCCGTCTTCCCGCAAGCGGCGGTGTCGCTGCCCTTCACCTATTCCGTTCTTAATTCCAGTCCCGATTGTATCAAAATTATTGAGCGTGATGGTGCCGTCAGCTTCATGAATTACAATGGCCAATGCGCCATGGAAATTGATGATTTTGGGGCCATTGCGGGCAAGCAGTGGTGCGATTTGTGGCCCGAGGCGGCTCAAGAGGCCATTCAGGAAGCCGTTGAAAAAGCGCTCGAGGGTCAGTCCAGCCGGTTTGAGGCGCTTTGTCCCACGGGTAAGGGCAGGGCGAAATGGTGGGATGTTTCCGTTTCCCCCATCCGTGAAGAGAGCGGGGAAATCTTCAGCATCCTGTCCATTTCCCGTGACATCAGCCACCAGATTGAGCGGGAGAAACGGCTGCAAAACCATGACCAGCAACTCAAGGCGCTCAACGGCCAGTTGGCTGATATGCTGGAGGAAAAAGAAGCGTTGATCGCCCGGCAGGACACGCTTTTGCGCGAAATTGACCACCGGGTGAAAAATTCGCTGGGCATGATCGTCGCTCTTTTGCGCATGCAGTTGAACGCCACGGACAATGAGGATGTGGAGAAAGAACTGCATGATGCGGCCAACCGCGTATCATCCATCGCGCGGGTGCATGAGCGGCTTTATCACAGCGGCGATATTAGCCGTGTGGCGCTGGTGGATTATCTTCAGCCCCTTTGCGTTGAGGTCCACCAAAGCATGGCGCCGGAGACGGTGCGCCTGTCCATGGATGTAGATGCGGTGACCATGAGCTCCGATGGCGCGGTGACGGTGGGTTTGATGGTTTCTGAACTTTTGGCCAATGCCATTCGTCACGCTTATGACGAAGACGGAGAGGGGGGCGAAATCCGTGTCATGGTCAAGAAAGTGGGGGACAGCACCCTCGATCTGTGCGTTGAAGATGACGGCAAGGGCCTGCCAGCGGACTTCGACATGACCACCACCCGTGGTCTTGGCATGAAAATCGTGCGCCTATACGCTCAAAAGCTGGGTAGCGAATGGAAAGCCACCAACAACGCCCATAAGGGTGCCAGTTTCAGGTTGGTGTTTTCGATTTAGATCATCTCGCGTTCTGCGTGGGGCAAAGTTGCGCCCAAAAAAGCGTTCAAAAACAGTATTTTGCTGATCGAAAGCCGGTAATTTTAATACAGGTTGAATGGGCAGCGGTCTCAGCCCCTCTGCCCCCATCGACCACCGGTCACCGACAAGGACGGCGGATGTTCACGTCCTGAAAATAGGTTTGGGCGGCGAAAAACCAGCGTTCGCACTGACGGCGGGTATCAAAGCAGGCTTTGCGACCCAGATAGGGGCGGTTTTGACGGTCGCGATTATGGGTTTCCGCGTGGGCATAAAGACTGGCGCAAACCGCGCCGGAGGAGGAGCCGATGGTGCGCACCTCGTGGCGGGTGAGGGACGGCTCGCGGTAAGCGGACGATAAAAAGATCAAGGTGATCATCAGCGCTTTCATGATCAATTCTCCGGAACAATAAGGGAGGCTCGCCCCAGTGAAGGGGCGATACCGTTTCAGGTCAAATCACAAAGATCGCGCCTTGGTTCCCCGCGCCGTGACACTGGTGTGATTGTGGAACCTGCTGGGGGCCGCTGTATGCGGCTATGGCCGTTCCACAAAGGAATCCAACACCCGTTTTTCGCCGGCTTTTTCAAAATCAATCGTCAGCTTGTTGCCGTCGATATGGGTGATTTTGCCGTAGCCAAACTTCATGTGGAAGACGCGCTCGCCCAAATCGTAGAGGCTCTCATCTGCGCCCACGACCGATTTGGCCACCAATTCTCCCTCAATGGTGCGGGGTCCGCCCTGATAGGTGGATTTATAGCCGGAGCGGGTGCCCCAGTTTTTGGCCGTGTCCTCGTTTTGATTGGCCTGCGCCCGCCGCCAGCCGGGGGAGGAATAGCCGGAGGATGAAAACGGTTCAGCGCTGTCAAACCGGCTTTTGCCATAGGGGTTGCCCATCCCCCCCATATTCCCGCGCCCATAGCCGCCGTAATTGCCCGAGGGTTCCACCACTTCCACATTTTCCATAGGCAGTTCGTCGATGAAGCGGGAGGGGATGGAGGCTTGCCACTGGCCATGGATGCGGCGGTTGGAAACGAACCAGATGTGACAGTTCTTGCGCGCGCGCGTGATGCCCACATAAGCCAGCCGCCGCTCTTCTTCGAGGCCAGCGCGGCCCCCTTCATCCAGCGAGCGCTGGTGGGGAAACAGGCCTTCCTCCCAACCGGGCAGGAACACGGTGTCAAACTCCAGCCCCTTGGCGGAGTGCAGCGTCATCAGGTTCACCGCTTCTTGGTCCGGATTGCGGTCCGTATCCATCACAAGGCTCACATGCTCCATGAAGCCGCGCATGGATTCAAACTCCTCCATGGAGCGGACCAGTTCCTTGAGGTTTTCCAGCCTGCCCGGGGCCTCGGCGGAACGGTCGTTTTGCCAAAAGTCCGTATAACCACTCTCATCCAGAATAATTTCGGCCAGGTCCGTGTGTTTGGTGACGTCCAACTGTTCCGACCAGCGGGCGAAATTCAGCGCCAGCGTACGCAGGGTGCCGCGCTGTTTGGGCTTGAGTTCCTCCGTCTCCGTCAACTCCCGCACCGCCGCCAGCATGGGGATACGGCGGGCGCGGGCATGATCGCGGATCAGTTTGATGGTCGCATCGCCCAGCCCCCGCTTGGGCGTGTTGACGATTCGTTCAAAGGCCAGATCATCGGCGGGCTGACAAACCACGCGGAAATAGGCCATGGCATCGCGGATTTCCATGCGCTCATAAAAGCGGGGGCCGCCGATGACGCGGTAGTTGAGGCCCAGTGAAACGAAACGGTCTTCAAATTCGCGCATCTGAAAGGATGCACGCACCAAAATGGCGATTTGGTTGAGGTTGTGTTTTTTGGTTTGCAGGGCCTCGATTTCCTCGCCAATGGCGCGGGCCTCTTCTTCACTGTCCCAGCCCGCCGCCACTTTCACCTTGGCCTCGTCCGGGTCCGCAAGGTCGGTAAACAGCGTTTTGCCCAGCCGCCCTTCATTATGGGTGATCAGGTGGCTGGCGGCTTTGAGAATGTGGGACGTGGAGCGGTAATTGCGCTCCAGCCGGATGACTTTTGCATCGGGATAGTCCTTGTCGAAGCGCAGAATATTATCCACCTCCGCGCCGCGCCAACCGTAGATGCTCTGATCATCATCGCCAACGCAGCAGAGGTTTGGCGAGGAGTTTGAGGTGAAATTCGAGGCGCGGCTTTCATTTGCGCTCACGCTGTCAGCGGCTGCGCCGCTTTCGCTCCGCGGGGGCGACGCATAAGCGTCGGCTCGCTCTTCGCTCGCTGAACCTTGAGATGGGAGTCCTGTAAGGCTCTCGAATTGTGCCATGGCAGCGTGGTTTTCTGAATTGTCCACGGCATAACCTCCCACCGGAGGGGAGGTCGAAGGCTGCGAAGCAGCGTTCGGGTGGTGGGAGATTGTATCGTCTCGTTCCGAATCTGCGGTGACACTCAGCCCCCCACCCCAATCAGCTTCGCTTCTTGGGCCTCCCCTCTCGGGGGAGGCGGGGAATTCGTCTTCTGGAAACGGTGCTTCGTTGAGCCAGGCGGGGATTTCGTCTGCGTCAACTCTCCCCCGTTCAGGGGGAGAGACAGGTGGCGAAGCCACCAGAGAGGGGGTTGGTTCGCTTACCCCCTCCCGGCCGCTGCGCGGCTGTCCTTCCCCCTGAGCGGGGGAGGGTTTTCCAGCCAGTAATTGCAGCCATATGTATTGAGCGACGTTTGTGTCCTGATACTCGTCCACCAGAATGTAGCGGAACCGCCCGTGGTAGTCCGCCAGAACATCGCCGTTCTCGCGAAACAGGCGGATGCTCTCCACCAGCAGATCGCCGAAATCGCAGGCGTTGAGGATTTTCAGCCGTTCCTGATATTGCCTGTAAAGCTCCCGCCCCCGCCCATTGGCAAAGGCGCGGGCCTCGCCTTCGGAAATTTCCTCCGGCCCCAGGGCCTTGTTTTTCCAGCTGTCGATTTGGCTGGCCAGTTGCCGGGCGGGCCAGCGCTTGTCGTCAATATTGGCGGCCTGAATGAGCTGTTTGAGCAGGCGGACCTGATCGTCCGTGTCCAGAATGGTGAAATTGCTCTTCAGCCCCACCAGTTCCGCATGGCGGCGCAGGATTTTCACGCTGATGGAGTGGAATGTGCCGAGCCACGGCATGCCCTCCACGGCTTCCCCCACCTGCTGGGCAATGCGTTCCTTCATTTCCCGCGCCGCCTTGTTGGTGAAAGTGACGGCCAAAATCTGGCTAGGCCAGGCCAGGCGTTGTTGCAGAATATGGGTGATGCGCGTGGTGAGCACCCGCGTTTTGCCCGTGCCAGCTCCGGCCAATACCAGAAGCGGGCCTTCGGTGGTGAGCACGGCTTCCTTCTGTTCCGGGTTCAAGCCGTCCAGATAGGAGGCTGTATCCGCCTTCGGCCGCGCAGCTTGTGCCGTGCCCATGGCACGGGCGGCAATGCCAAGGCCTTGGTCGGACGGAAGAGTATTGGTTCGATTCGGTGCGCGCTCGTTCATGCTTTGTATCTAAGGGGTTTATTCCCCGATTGGTAGGCATGGGGTGTGAGGCCGATTGTGCCCGGTTCGCGCCTCCACAGACCTTTCGCCGACAGCCTGAGTGCGCTCTAAGGTTTGCAAGTCTGACTGCCGGAAAAGCCCATGTCCCCATCGCAAGACAATACTGCAACTCTTGGTGGCGCGCGGGCGTGGTTCGTCTGGTCCCTGTCCGCCTTGGCTTTTGGTTATGCGTTCGTGCAGCGGGTGGCCCCCTCGGTGATGGTGTCCGATTTGATGGCAGATTTTGCCATTGGGGGCGGCATGTTGGGCGTGTTGTCGGGGCTGTATTTCTACCCTTATGTATTTCTGCAAATCCCCTTGGGTGCGCTGCTGGACCGGCTGGGCGCACGGGTTTTGCTGGTGACGGCGCTGACCATGGCTGGGGTGGGCTCGGCCCTGTTGGGCGTGGCTGAAAGCGTTTGGCTGGCTTATCTCGGTCGCGGCTTGGTGGGGGCTGGCTCTGCTGTTGGGTTTCTCGCTTCGCTGGCCTTGGCCGGGCGATGGTTCCCACCCCGCCGCTTTGCGCTTATGGCGGGGTTGACCATGGTGTCCGGCATGACGTTTGGCGTGCTGGGGCAGGGACCCATGGCGCTGGTGGTGGAGGCCGTGGGCTGGCGCCATAGCCAGTTCGGGCTGGCGGGCGCAGCATTTTTGCTGGCCGCGCTGGTGGCGCTGATCGTACGCAACGGTCCGCCGGGGGAAGTGCGCGAAGAGCATACGGCCATGACGTGGGGCCAACTGGCAGCCGCCAGCCGGGATGCGCTTTCCCGGTGGATTGTGTGGAAAGTGGCTTTGGTGGCCGCCGCCATGTCCGGCCCCATGCTGGTGTTTGGCGGCCTTTGGGGCACGCCCTATCTGATGGAAACCTATGGGCTGGATAAGGCCCAAGCGGCCTTCACCGTTTCCATCATTCTGGCCGGTTGGGCTGTCGGGGCCCCCCTTTCCGGCTGGCTGTCCGATGTGTTGAACCGCCGCAAAGGGCTGGTATTGGCCGGATGCGGAGCCATGACGCTTGCCATTGCCGCCATCGTGGTTCTGCCCGGCCTGCCTTTGTGGGTGGTCATGGCACTTCTGGCGCTCACCGGCTTTGGCGGCTCTTTCATGGTGCTCACCTTCGCCATCGTGCGCGAACAGGTGCCGCCTGCTTTGGGCGGCACAGCATTGGGCGCGGTCAATTCCATGACGGTTATGTCCGGCGCGGTGCTGCAACCGGCCGTGGGTATTGCGCTGGATGCGTTGTGGGACGGGCGCATGGCGGCGGGGTCGCGTTTATACGGGACCACCGACTATCAACTGGCATTCGGGCTGATGTTGGCCACAGGCGTGGCGGGTTTTGTGCTGGCCGTTATTCTGCCGGGGGATGGTGAGGCATCTAGCAACTATTGAGCTTAATTTTCTTGAAAGAAGGCTTCAGTCAGCTATGCACGATCTTCCAGGACTGGCGTTATAACATCGGTGAGCATTGATACGAGTTCAGGCTCCATAAATTGATATTCGTCACTGATATCCAAAATGAACAGTTCTTTGCCGTCCAAAATTTTGCCAAATAGGCTTTCTGATTTTGTGTAGTGCTGCTGCTCCATAAAGAAGATCATGTCAGCCCATTTTATATCACTTTCAGTTATCTTTCTTCTGGCATTTTTGCTGGTTCCTACGGATCGTGTGCTTATATCTGGGTATCGGCTGAATATTTTTTCGCCAGTGGGGCTCCGCCATTTGTTCCTGCTGCAAACGAATAAGAGGTTTTGATCCTTCCTATTCATACCCAACCTCAATCCCCATCCAAAATATTCCCGATTCCGCCCAGAATACTCCCCTCGCCTTGGCTTCCGCCGCGGCTGGGGACGGCGGCGTGGATGCGGCCGGCCAGGCGGCTGAAGGGGAGGGACTGGATCCAGACTTTGCCGGGGCCGCGCAGTTTGGCGAAGAACACGCCCTCGCCGCCAAAGATCATGGATTTGATGGACCCGGCGCGCACCACGTCAAAGTCAATGTCGCCGGTATAGGCGGCCACGCAGCCCGTATCGACGTGGAGTTCTTCGCCGGGGGCCAGCGTGCGTTCCACCGTGGTACCGCCCACATGGACGAAGACCCAACCATCGCCCTCTAGCTTTTGCATGATGAACCCGTCGCCGCCGAACAGGCCGGTCATGATCTTGCGCTGAAATTCGATGCCGATGGAGACACCCTTGGCGGCGGCCAAAAAAGCGTCCTTTTGGCAGATCAACCGGCCCTGCACTTCATCCAGCTTCACCGCGATGATGTGGCCTGGATAGGGGGAGGCGAAGGCCACCCGCGCCTTGCCCTGGCCCTGATGGGTGAAGACGGTGGTGAACAGGCTTTCGCCGGTAATGAGCCGCTTGCCCGCCCCGGCCAACATGCCAAAAAGCCCGCTGCCCTGTTGTTCCGACCCGTCGCCGAACACGGTGGACATTTCAATATCTGGGTCCTTGAACATCATGCCACCAGCTTCTGCGATGGCGCTTTCGCCGGGGTCCAGTTCTACCTCCACAAACTGCATCTCCGCCCCCTTGATTTCAAAATCCACATCGTCGGAGACGGAAGCTGAACGGGTATGGCGGGCGCGGGGGACGGAAGGGACGGTGGAAAAGACCATGGGGCGGGTTCCTATATTGCAATGTCTCTTTCAACTTATGTGCAAGCCTGTCGCCTGGAAGTGACAAATCAAACACCCCGGGTAATGGACAAAATGGGGCCTGCACCATCAAAGCGAGTGTGATCCATGCAGATTAAAAGACTTCAAACAGGGGACTATCCCCTTTGGTGTCCTTTGTGGCAGGGCTTTCTCGACCACGACAAAGCGACATTGCCTGAGGATATGACCCGGCTGACCTTTGAACGGATGGCCGACCCCAACAATACCAGCATGGATGGCCTGCTGGCCCTGGATGATGCGGGCGCGGGGCTTGGCATGGTCACCATCGTTTTCCATCCCAGCACCTTCCAGAAAAACGACCGCTGCTATCTGGAGGACCTGTTCGTTTCTCCCTCTGCCCGAGGGCAGGGCGTGGGGCGGGCGTTGATTGATGGGGTGTGCGATCTTGCGCGGGAGCGACAGGCTGACAAAGTCTATTGGCAGACTTATGCTGCCAACAGCACCGCGCGTCGGCTCTATGACAGTATGGCCGAACAATCCCACCTGATCTACCAGATAAAGCTGAACCCATGATCCCTAACGATACCCCCACGTTCAATTTCAACCTTGGCGAAGAGGCGGACATGCTGCGGGACAGTGTGCGGTCTTTTTCGCAGGACCGTATCGCGCCGTTGGCAGACAAGATCGACCGGGAGGACTGGTTTCCCCGGGAGCTTTGGCCGGAAATGGGGGCACTGGGGCTGCATGGTATCACCGTGCCAGAAGAACGGGGCGGTGCCGGGCTTGGCTATCTGGAACATTGCATCGCCATGGAAGAGGTGAGCCGGGCTTCTGCTTCTGTGGGCCTTTCCTATGGGGCGCACTCAAACCTCTGCGTCAACCAGCTTTCCCGTTGGGGGAATGACGACCAGAAGGATCGCTATCTGGAAAAACTGGTGACGGGCGAGCATCTGGGCGCGCTGGCTATGAGTGAGCCGGGGGCGGGGTCCGACGTGGTTTCCATGAAATTGCGGGCCGACAAAAAGGGCGACCACTATGTGCTCAACGGCTCCAAATTCTGGATCACCAATGCGCCTCAGGCGGACACGCTGATCGTTTATGCCAAGACGGATATGGACGCGGGGCCTAAGGGCATCACGGCGTTTTTGATCGAGAAGGATTTTGCCGGTTTCTCCATCGCGCAAAAGCTGGACAAATTGGGCATGCGCGGGTCGGAAACCGGGGAGCTGGTTTTTGCAGACTGCGAAGTGCCGCAAGAGAATGTGCTGGGCAAAATCAACGGCGGTGTGGCCGTGCTCATGTCCGGGTTGGATTATGAGCGGGCGGTGCTGGCTGCCGGGCCGCTGGGCATCATGCAGGCGTGTATGGATATTGTGCTGCCCTATGTTCACGACCGCAAACAATTCGGCAAGGCTATTGGCACGTTTCAACTGGTGCAGGGCAAGATTGCCGACATGTATGTGGGCATGAACGCCACCCGCGCCTATGTTTATGCCGTGGCACAGGCCTGTGATCGGGGTGAAACCACGCGGGAAGATGCGGCGGGGGCCATTCTTTATGCGGGCGAAAAGGCCACGCAGATCGCGCTGGATGCGATCCAGTTGCTGGGGGGCAATGGCTACATCAACGACAACGCCACAGGCCGCCTGCTGCGGGATGCGAAGCTGTATGAAATTGGCGCGGGCACTAGTGAAATTCGGCGCATGTTGATCGGGCGGGAATTGTTCGACAAAACGGCTTAGCCGCGTCTTTTAATTCAGGCACTCCTCACCTCCTCTCCCCCTATAGAGATGTGGGGAGGTCGAAATTGCACAGCAATTTCGGGTGAGGGGCTGGATGTTGTTTCAGTGTTCGACAGCCCACGCAAACACCGCCCCCCCACCCCAATCAGCTTCGCTTCTTGGGCCTCCCCTCGGGTGGGAGGCGATTGAGTGCCAGTGGCCGACCACACTACTGAGCCGTGTGCAAAAACGCACATTCCTCGAGCAACCTTTCAAATATGAATGAAGTATGAATGCAGCGCTCAGCACGCATTCAGGCAGAAGGATCCACTGTCCGATCGCACGTTACATGGCTGGTTGGCCTTTTCTCCAGGAAGGCTGCCAGCCGGTGTTAGACCGATTTAGAACAAGGAGTTCCCATGTCCCGCATTCCTGCCCTCGAAGCCGTCGCTTTTCTTTTCGCCGCTGCCGTCACGACGGTATCCGCCTTCGCCTATATTCCCACAGCCTTTGCGGCTTAGAGCATATCACGTTCAAGCGGCATCGAAATTCGCTGCCTCTCAAACAGCAAAGTGCTGTTTTCGAACGCGATTTTCGATGGGTCATGTTTTCGTGTGAACATGATTTGCTCTAAGCGGGCAAAATGACGGTCACTTTGAGCCCGCCCAGCGGGCTGTCGTCCAGATAAATATCGCCGCCGTGGACCTTCACGATGTCCAAGGCGATGGCGAGGCCCAGACCCGTGCCGCTTTCGTCTTGATTGCGAGCGTCGTCCAACCGCACGAAAGGTTTGAAAACCTCTTCGCGCTTGTCCTCAGGAATGCCGGGGCCATTGTCGTGTATGTCTATGCGCAGGCGGTGGCCCGTGTGGTTTCCCTGGATTTCCACCACGTCGCCATGCCGAAGGGCGTTGGAGATGAGATTATTCATCAGGCGCATGAAGGCGTTGGGGCGCACGGTGATGGTGGGTGACCCGGACAGGGCAACTGAAAATTTCTTGCCCTGCACCTCCGCTTGCCCCTCAAACCGGGCCAGAACATCCGGCAGGTTGATGGCCTCCGCCCGTTCGTCGCGGTTGCCGCGGGCAAAATCCAGATAGGCTTGCAGCATGGCCTGCATATCGTCCACATCGCCGGACATGGCCCTGGTTTCCGCGCTCTGGGGGGCGAGGGCCAGTTGCAGGCGGAAGCGGGTGAGCACGGTGCGCAGATCATGGCTCACGCCCGCCAGCATTGCTGTCCTTTGCTCCAGCGCGCTTTCGATACGGGCCCGCATTTCCAAAAAAGACGTGGTGGCCTGGCGTATTTCCGTGGCGCCGCGGGGGCGAAAATCCTTATCAATGGCCTGACCTTTGCCGAATTGGTCCGCCGCTTTGGCAAGCCGTTGAATGGGGCGGATTTGATTGCGCAGGAACAGCACCGCGATCATGATTAACACCAATGAGGCCCCCACCATCCACAACAGAAAAATCTGCGTGTTGGAGGCGTAGGCCCGCTTTCGGGGCATGAAAACGCGCAACACGCGCTCTTCCAGCCGAATGCGAATCTCCAGCAGTTTGGAATCGCCCACCGTGTCGATCCAGAAGGGCTTGTCCAACTGGCGGGCCAATTCGGCGCTCAGCGCTGTGTCGAGGATGGAGAAGAAAGGTTTGGGCCGGGGCGGCGGCAGGTCTTCATTGGGCAGCAGTTTGATGTTGAGGTTTAACCGTTGGCTGGCGATGCGGGTGATGGTTTCGTAGTCGGTGTCTTGCGGGTAGGTTTGGATCACATCTACAATGGCGGCCACATCGCGCACCACGGCGGCTGACAGGCGGTTGGTGACGGATTGCCAGTGCCGCTCCATGAAAACGAAGGCTAGGATCGCCTGCAAAATAATCATGGGCGCTATGATGATGATGAGGGAGCGCCCAAACAGGCCCGTGGGCATGGCCCGGCCCATGCGGCGCGAAAGCCTTCGCCATGTGCGGCGCGGCGCGCTGTAGCGGCGGGGTTTTGGGGGCACCGTTTCATCATGCGCAGGTAAGGGGGCACCGCCGCCAGCGCGGTCTGAAACATCACGCAAACGTCGGTCTTGCCCCAATTTTGGCAGATCCCGAAACAGTGGCTTGTTCTCCCCGCCTTGCAGCACCCTTGCAGCGCCTTTGGGGGCGAACGCCCCCTATTCGATGTGGAGCTTATAGCCTATGCCACGGACCGTTTGCAGGAAAGTGGGCGCACCGGGGTCTTTTTCGATCTTGCGGCGCAGGCGGTTGATCTGCACGTCTACAGTGCGCTCGTTGGCGCCGGTGTCGTCGGCGATCAGGTCATGGCGGGGCACCACGTCGCCGGCGTTTTGGGCAAACATGACCATGATCTCCCGCTCCCGATCCGTCAGCCTCACGGGCTCTCCGGCTTTTTTCAGCTCGCGGCTGGCGATGGTGAAGGTGAAATCGCCGAACAGGACTTGCTCCGCCTGGGCCACTTCTTCCACCCGGGCGCGCTTGAGGATGGCGTTGATGCGCAGCAGTAATTCGCGGGGGTCAAAGGGTTTGGGCAGATAATCGTCCGCCCCCGCTTCCAACCCTTTGATACGCGCTTCCGTCTCGCCCAGCGCCGTGAGCATGAGGACGGGGACATCCAACGTGTTTCGGATATCACGGGTGAAGTCCGTGCCGTTTTCGCCGGGCATCATCACGTCCACCACCAGCAGGTCGAAGGAAAGGCCCATGAGTTTGCGACGGGCCTCCAGCGCGTCGGCGGCCATGGAAATGCGAAAGCCCTGTTCGGCCAGAAAGCGCGAGAGCAGGTCGCGGATGCGGCTGTCGTCGTCCACCACCAGAATATGGGGGGCATTATCGTCCGGGCCAGTTGCGGTGGCTGGTGTCAACGAGCTTTCCATTTCACTTTCTCCAGTAAGCTCCCCAGCCCTGAATCATTTTTGTCCCGAATTTTGAAATTACGCTCTTGTTAAGGGCAACAAAATGGAGACCCCAAAAATAAAAATACACACAACGAGATTTTTTAGATGAAATCTCCAATGTTTGTAGATCCATCTATTGCCCCAAAAATCCTTAAAAACTAGGCGTTCCCAATGCGAATTCCGGTATTCCTTCGATATAACTAACATAAAGAAATTGTTATAAAAGAAGAATAAAATTGCTATTTCGGTAGCCTTTTCCAATACATGCACCTCTTAACATTGAATTTATTTCTTCTGATCCCGTTTCATCAATTTCTCCACCACGGCGCGCTCTTCCGGCTCGATCATGGCGAACAGAAACTGTGAAATACTATCGCGGTCCCGCCCTTCCACCGCCGCAAGGGCCGAGCGGATGCGGGCGGACTGCATCCGGGTCAACTCAATGGAAAGATTGCGGCCTTTTTGGGTTGGGTAGAGCAAACGCTGTCTTCGGTCCGCCGGCCCGGGCTGTTGGACCAGATGGCCGCTTTTTACCAACTGGCGCAGCACCGGGCCCAGGCTTTGTTTGGTGATTTTGAGAATATCCAGCAGTTCCGCCACGACCATGCCGGGCTGGCGGTTTACAAAATGCAGCACCCGATGGTGGGCGCGCCCAAATTCATAGTCTTTGAGAATGCCGTCCGCGTCCGCGACGAAATCCCGGTAGGCGAAGAAGAACAGTTCCACCAGGGGGAAATCCAGCCCTTCCACCCATTCCGGCTCGTCCACAAGAGCGAGACTGTCGGGTTCTGCTTCTGTGGTGGTGGTGCCAGACATAAAACGGTAGGGGTGCCAGATCGAGGAATTTAGGTAAGGAGCCTTGACATATTTTGGCTCCCCAAGCAGAACAGTTCAACTTTGATAGAGCCGGGCTTCGCCGGTTACAACAGCTAAAAGAGGTGTGTCATGGCTGGCGTTTCATTCGACCAACTGGAAGGTGACATCTGGTATAATGGTGAATTCGTGAAATGGGCGGATGCGCAGGTGCATGTGCTCACCCACGGTTTGCACTACGCCTCTTCGGTGTTTGAAGGCCAGCGGGCCTATGGCGGCGAGATTTTTGAGCTGACCAAACACACGCAGCGCTTGCACAAGAGCGCGGAATTGCTGGGGTTTGAAATTCCCTATTCTGTCGAGGAAATCGACAATGCCTGCAAGGAAACGCTCAAGCGCATGGGCTTGCAAAACGCCTATCTGCGCCCCATCGCGTGGCGGGGCAGTGAGATGATGGGCGTTTCGGCCCAGGCCAATAAAATCAACGTGGCCATCGCCTGCTGGGAATGGCCGTCTTATTTTGATCCGGAAGAAAAGATGAAGGGCATCCGCCTCGATATTGCCGAGTGGAAGCGTCCGGATCCGGCCACCATTCCCTGCAAAGCCAAGGCCGCCGGTCTTTACATGATCTGCACACTTTCCAAACATGCCGCCGAGGCCAAGGGTTATGCGGATGCGCTGATGTATGATTATCGCGGGCAGATTGCGGAATGCACCGGGGCCAACGTGTTTTTCACCAAAGATGGTGTGGTCCACACGCCAACGCCCGACTGCTTCTTGGACGGGATCACCCGCCAGACGGTTATTCGCTTGGCGCAAGAGCGTCAGCTTGAGGTGGTGGAGCGGGCCATCATGCCCGAGGAAATGGCGGATTTTGAGGAGTGTTTCATCACCGGCTCCGCCGCTGAGGTTACTCCCGTGTCCGAGATTGGGCCTTACACCTTCCAGCCCGGTGCCATCAGCAAAAGCATGATCGAGGCCTATGAGGCGGCGGTGACACCGTCGGTATAATCGACCTATGACGTAAAAGGGCGATCTGCCGTTCAAGCGGGCGGAACAGGAGGATAGCGCGCGGGCCGTGTTAACCCTGTTTTCACTATCCCCATCAATTTCCTGTTAATGCTTTGACATGACGGGCTTGTTGGCCAAATTTTCTCGCGTTCCGGTTGCAGGAGCGCAATTTCAGAGGAGATTATCATGGAAGCCCTTCTTCCCCTTATTATTCAGGTGGTGACCGGTATTGTCGGTGGCGGTGCTGCCGGGTCGGTCATTAAAAGTGCAGCCATGGGCATGTTGCCCAAATTGCTGAGCGGCGGCGTGGGCGGCTTGATCGGCGGTTCCGCCCTGGGGCCCCTAATTGGCGGAGCCATGGGCGCGGCGAGCGGTGATGCCGCTGGCGGTCTGGATATGGGCGGCCTGCTGGGCGATGCCGTCGGTGGCGGGGCCGGTGGTGCCGTGCTGACCGGCATTGTCGGCATGGTGATGGGCAAAATGAAAGGCTAACCGCCGCCCCTTGCGCTATCGGGCGCAGAACGCGATACAAATCGGGCAGCGTGGTGTGGCCGCGCTGCCCGTTTTTTTTGAAAGGGCATTTCATGGGCCAGTTGCAAATCGCCATCGTGCCGGTCACCGGTTTTCAGCAAAACTGCACGCTCATGTGGGATGGAGAGACGAAAGCCGGTGTGGTGGTGGACCCGGGCGGGGATGTGGAGCGCATTCAGAGCGCGCTGGAGGAGGCCGAAATCACGGTTGAAGCCATTTGGCTTACCCACGGCCATATCGACCACGCGGCCGGGGCGATGGATTTAAGCGAAGCCTTGGGGGTGGACATTGTGGGGCCGCACGAGGCCGATGTGCCGTTGCTTTCCGGGCTGGAGGATCAGGCCAAGATGTTTGGCATGCCCGGCAAGGTGCGCAATTGCGAACCCACACGGTTTTTGAACCATGGCGATAGTGTCAGCTTCAGCAACGGTGCCCATGTCTTTGAGGCGTCCCACTGCCCCGGCCACGCGCCGGGCCATGTGGTGTTTCACAATCGGTCGGTGGGTTTTGCCCATGTGGGGGATGTGCTGTTTTCCGGGTCCATCGGGCGCACGGACCTGCCGGGGGGCGATCATGCCACGCTCATCACTTCCATTAAATCGGTGCTGATGACATGGCCCGACGAGACCCAGTTTATCTGCGGCCATGGCCCCGCCAGCACTATAGGGCAGGAGCGGGCCACCAATCCGTTTTTGAAGTAAGCGTTACCGCCCCATCTTGGCGACGCATTGGGCTTTCACACCATCCACCAACAGGCCGTCGGTGGTGCTGAGTTGGCCGGTGAAGAAATTGTTGAGCAGGCCAACCTTCTTCAACTCTTCCGCGATGCAGCCGCAATAGCCTTCGCAAAATTCAGCGCTTTCGGTGATACTGCATTGTTTCTTGCAGATCACGGTGAAAGCGCTGGTGCGGTCCGGTGGGCCGCTGACGGCCTGAAAGCTCCACAACAGGCCAAGCAAGACCGGTTGGTGGATGAGATAATAGGCCAGTGAGTGGCGGCCCATGAAGCGCAAGGGGCGATCGGCGGGGGAGGGCACGCTGATGCTTGCGAGCGTCGCCCACCAGCCCAATTTCTGCGCCAGTTTGGCAAAGGCCATGCCCGCCAGCGTCGCGCTGAACCAGGGGAACAGGGGCACATAGTCATTGGACAGGGGCGGTTGGGGGGAAAGGCCCACCCAAAGCAGGGACCAATGGCTGAAGGCGGGCATGGTGAGCATATGATCTGCCGCAAAGACCAACAGGGCGAAGGCCGCGATGGCCCACCAGGGCAGGCGCAGAAAGGCGAGGCCCAACAGGCTGAAAAGGGCAATGGCGTGGAGTATGCCGAAGAAAATGTAGCTTTCAGGAAAGGCGAAATAGGTAACTGCCGTGATGGCCAAAGCAGCCACCACAACCATCGCTTCCCGCTTCCAAAACCCGTGCCAGCGAATGCCGTTCCCATGGGCCAGCACCAGCGATACGCCTGCCAAGGCCAAAAAGCTGGCGGCAATGGCCCGGGCGAAACCTACCCATCCCGGTTCGTTGATGGTGCCCGGCACCAGATAGCCGAAAAATTCCAAGTCCCACGTGAAGTGGTAGACGGTCATGGCCAATAGCGCCACGCCGCGCAGGACATCGATCAGGGGGATGCGGCCAAGGGTAGTGCGGTCTGTCATGGCTTAGTGGGTCGCAAAAAAAGGTTTCCGCCCGGTTGCCGTTCAGCCCTTTTGGGCCTTTCGCGCAAACAGCTTGTCCTGTTGAGACAGGAAAAGGCCCAGTAACACCAGAGCGAGGGCCACAAAAGTGCTGGGTTGAATAACCTCGCCCAAAAGAAGCGCCCCCAGGCCAATGCCGAAGACGGGAATGAGATTGAGCGCAAGGGCAAAAACCGCGTAGCCCACTTTGCGGATCAGCGTGAAGCGTAAAATTTGACCGATGCCGGAGGGGACCACGCCGAGATAAAGCAAGGCCCAAGCGGCCGTGGAGGACATGACGATGACCGGTGGTCCGGCGAAAATGAGCGATAAAATGATCAGTTGCACCAGCCCCACGCCAAAGGTCAGGCAGCCCAGGCGAATGGGGGGAATGTCGATTTTGCGGATCAAAATGCCCGCCGTCGTATAACAAAGGGCCGCCGCCACCGCCGCCATCTGGGCCAACACATGGGCTCCGCCCAACCCGGCGAGCGCTTCCGTGCCGACCACGAGCAAAACGGCGGAAAAACCCAGCAGGCAGGCAAGCCCCTTGCCAAGGGTTAATTTGTCATCACTGGTGAAAATGTGAGAACCGATGATGGCGAAAAACGGCCCGGCCCCCATGAGCAAGGCCGTCATGCCCGCATCAATGCGTAGTTCCGCCCACGATATGAGGAAAAAGGGCAGCACCACGTTGAAAAACGCGGTCACCGCGATGAGCAGCCATTGTTTGCCGTCCCGGGGGAAAATGAAACCGCGCCAGATGGCATAGGGCAGGATGGCCAGAAAGCCGATCCCCACGCGATAGGTGGCCAGCCACCACGGCCCCGTTTCCGGCACCACCACCTTGATGGCGATGAAGGCTGAAGACCAAATCAGCGCGGTCAGCCCCATGGCCATGAAATCGAGCGTGCCGGGGCGGCGGATTGTTTCAATGGCCATGGAAGGAGGCAACCAGTTTGCGGGTTCGTTGATCCCTCCTGTAAGAACTGCGCCGAGACGAGTCCATCGCCTTCCAACCTTCCAGAAATAGTGTGACACAGTGTTTGAAAACCTGCCCGAACGGCTGACCCAATCCTTCACCTCCCTTTACGCCACGGTTTTGCAGCCGTGGACGCTGTATCAGCTGGGCATTATCGCTGGGCTGTTTGTGGTGAGTTGGTTGATCTCCAAACGGCTGGAGCCGCCGCTGGAAAACTGGGTGCGCGGGCTTAAGCTCAATAAGGGTTTTTTGCGGGTGTTTGCTGCGCTGTTGCGGCGCATCGAATGGGTCATTTTCATCCCCGCCATCTGGATCGCCTACCAGATTGTGGACGCCAACACCTATCCGTGGAACACGTTTCTGCTGCGCATTGCTTTTGCCCTTTCCTGGGCGTGGCTTACCATTGCGGTGGTGTCGCGCATTATCCATTCGCGGTTGATTGCGCGCATCGTGGCGTGGTCGGCCTGGATCATCGTGGCGCTTTATCTCACGGGCTATCTGGATACGGCCAGCAGCCTGCTGGACGCCATGGCGTTTTCCGTGGGTGAGGTGCGCATTTCTGCCCTGTTGCTCATCAAAACGCTGGCCTTGCTGGTGGGGCTTACCTGGCTCGCCACCAATACGGGCACCTATGCGGAAACGCGCATTGCCAAGATTTCTGACCTGACACCTTCCCTGCAGGTGCTGCTGGGCAAATTCATCAAAATTTTTCTCGTCATCATGGCGGTGGTCATCGCGCTCAATTCCGTGGGCATTGATCTGACAGCCTTTGCGGTCTTTTCCGGTGCCATCGGTGTGGGGCTGGGCTTTGGCCTGCAAAAGGTGGTGTCCAATTTCATTTCCGGTGTCATCATCCTGCTGGATAAATCCATCAAGCCGGGCGACACGATTTCGCTGGGGGATACGTTCGGCTGGATCCGCGAGTTGCGCTCCCGCTTTGTGTCTGTGGTCACGCGGGATGGTCGGGAATTTTTGATTCCCAATGAGGATTTCATCACCGAACAGGTGATCAACTGGTCTTTTACGGACAAATTGGTGCGGCTGGATGTGGATTTTGGCGTCACCTATTCCTCCGACCCGCATCAGGTCACCGCACTTGTGATTGAGGCCACGCAGGCGGTGGAGCGGGTCAGCCCGGCCAAGAAGCCCGTGTGTTGGATGACGGAATTTGGCGATTCGTCCATCAACTTCAAAACCCGGTTCTGGATCACCGATCCACAGAATGGACTCACGAATGTGCGGGGTCAGGTGCTGTTGGCCATCTGGGACAAGTTCAAGGAAGAGGGCGTGGAGTTTCCCTTTCCCCACAGGGAGATCATTATGCGAACGCCTGTGGAAATTGCGCGGGCAAACGGCTTTGAAGATGAAAAACCTCGGTAAATCAGCGCTCTATAGATTTTTTGCAGCTATGCTCATCATGCATGGCAGGAATGTATGGTTAACTTTTTGTTTACCCTTGCGGGGGAAATTTAATCGTTCTAGACAGCGCAGGAATTTCGGGATTATGGTTTTTTCAAGACTGCAATTTCGATCAACCGGTGGCCAAGCCTGATGCGGCGCACCACCATCGCTGGGGGCGGTATGGAAGAGCAAGTTGAGAAGTCCTGTTGGGGCGTAACGTTTTGGGCCGTGGCCATTGTGGTTGCTATCGCGGCCCTGTTTACATTGGCCAACGGTGTGGACGTGGTGGAAAACGCTGATCCGGAAACCAAGCCGGCGGCGGTGGCGGCAGCGGGGTAAAGCTGCTTCCAATCCGTGTATGTCAAAGAGCAGGCTCCGGCCTGCTTTTTTTGTGCCCTTATTTGTGGTGTGTGGCGCTTGGCGGGCAAATGCGCGGCTGGTAGCTTCTGCAAAAATGCAGCCCTTTGGAAAGTGCGCCCCATGAAAATGACTGCCGCCCAGATGGTCGCCGACGCGGAGGCGGAAATTGTGACGCTGGAGCCCGCCGACGCGCTTGCCATGCAACAAAAAGGGGAAGCGGTGCTGGTGGACATACGCGATGTGCGCGAATTGCAGCGGGAGGGTAAAGTGCCCGGCGCTGTCCATGCGCCGCGCGGCATGTTGGAGTTTTGGGTGGACCCGCAAAGCCCCTATCACCGGGAAGAGTTTGCCCAGACCGGCAAAACATATGTATTTTTCTGTGCCGCCGCGTGGCGCTCAGCATTGGCCACGCGGGATATGCAAAATATGGGTTTAGGCCCCGTGGCGCACATTGCCGGCGGTTTCAAGCAATGGCGGGAAGAGGGGCTGCCGATGGAAGCACCCGCACCGCGGGCGCAAAAGGCGGAGGGCTAACATGCCGGTTCTCACGTCAAGCCTGCCCGTCACAGGCGCTGCGGCGGACAAAAACCGGGCGCAATGGCAGGCGCTCACCGATGATCTGAAAAAGAAACTGGACCATGTGGCGTTGGGGGGCGACGAACGCTCCCGTGCGCGGCACACGGACCGGGGCAAATTGCTGCCCCGCGAGCGCGTCATGCGCCTGCTGGACCCCGGCACGCCGTTTCTCGAACTCTCGCCCCTGGCGGCCCACGGTCTTTATGGCGAGGATATTCCCGCCGCCGGCATCATCACCGGCGTGGGGCAGGTGTCAGGGCGCGCCTGCATGATCGTGTGCAATGATGCCACCGTGAAGGGCGGCACCTATTACCCCATGACCGTGAAAAAGCATTTGCGGGCCCAGGAAGTGGCGCAGCAGAACCGGCTGCCCTGCCTCTATCTGGTGGATTCCGGCGGGGCCAATCTGCCCATGCACACCGAGGTTTTTCCCGACCGGGACCATTTTGGGCGGGTGTTTTTCAACCAGGCCAATATGTCGGCGCAGGGCATTCCCCAGATTGCCTGCGTGATGGGCTCCTGCACGGCGGGTGGGGCCTATGTGCCCGCCATGTCCGATGAAACGGTGATCGTGAAAGAACAGGGCACGATTTTTCTAGCCGGGCCGCCGCTGGTGAAGGCCGCCACGGGCGAGGAGGTGAGTGCAGAAGACTTGGGCGGGGCTGCCGTCCATACGGGCATTTCCGGTGTCGCCGATCATCTGGCGCAAAACGACACCCACGCCTTGGAAATCGTCCGCGATATCGTGGCCCGCCTGCCGCGCGGAGAAGCGCTGGATATCGAAGAGGTGCGCGAACCGCTTTTCGATACGGCGGAGCTGGAAACCATCGTGCCGGTGGATTTGAAACGGCCCTATGACATCCGCGAGGTCATCGCCCGGTTGGTGGACGGCTCCCGCTTCGATGAATTCAAGGCCCGCTATGGCACCACGCTGGTGACGGGGTTTGCCCATTTGCACGGTATGCAGGTGGGCATTATCGCCAATAATGGCATTTTGTTTTCGCAGTCCTCCCTCAAAGGGGCGCATTTTGTGGAACTGTGCTGCCAGCGCAAAATTCCCATCGTCTTTTTGCAAAACATCACCGGTTTTATGGTGGGCCGGGACGCGGAGAATGGTGGCATTGCCAAAGACGGGGCCAAGCTCGTCACCGCCGTGGCCTGTGCGCAGGTGCCGAAAATCACCGTCATCGTGGGCGGCTCCTACGGGGCGGGCAATTACGGCATGTGCGGGCGGGCCTACTCCCCCCGGTTCCTGTTCATGTGGCCCAATGCCCGCATTTCCGTCATGGGCGGAGAGCAGGCGGGGGGCGTTATGGCCACGCTGAAACGGGCGCGGATGGAGCGGGCCGGTGAAGCGTGGTCTGAAGTGGAGGAGGCGGAGTTTCGCCAGCCCATCGTGGAGCGGTTTGACGAAGAAGGGCATCCCTATTACGCCTCCGCGCGCCTGTGGGACGACGGCATTATCCGCCCGCGTGATACGCGGCGCGTGCTGGCCTTGGCTCTATCCGCTAGTTTGAATGCGCCCATTGCCGACACGCGCTTTGGCGTGTTTCGCATGTAGAGAAAAGCAATGGACTTTTTGCAATACGGTTGGGGCTTTTACACCCTGGCCGCCTTTGTGGTGGTGGCGGTGGGCATTTCCAAATCCGGCTTTGGGGCGGGGGCGGAGATGATGGCGGTGCCCATCCTGTCGCTTCTGATTGCGCCTCAAGTGGCGGCGGCGATCATGCTGCCCATTTTGCTGGCCATGGATTTTGCCAATTTATGGCGGTATCGGCGCGATTGGGTGCGCCGCATCATCTATTTGCTCATTCCGGCAGCCATGGTGGGCATCGGCGTGGGGGCGCTGTCGTTCAAATATCTCAATGGCGAGATCATCAAGCTGGGCATTGGCCTGTTAGCGTTGGCTTTTGTGGCCCAGCGTTATCTGGCGCCGCAGCGCCTTGCCGTGCCCAAGCCGGTCTTGCTGGTTTTGGGCGCGCTGGGCGGTTTTACCTCCTTTGTGGCCCATGCGGGTTCTGCCCCCATCAAAATGGCGCTGCTGGCGGAAGATTTGCCCAAGCAGCAGTTTGTGGGCACCAATTCCTATCTGTTCGGGTCCATCAATGTCATTAAAGTCATCCCCTATTTCTGGCTGGGCCAGTTCAGCACTGAAAATTTGACCACCAGCGCCACCCTTGCCCCGTTCATTGTGCTGGGGGTGGGGCTGGGCTTTTACCTAAACAAGCGGGTTTCCCAGCTGCTGTTTACGCGCATTGTGTTTGCGGTGCTTTTCTTTGCGGGGTTGAAATTGGTTTATGACGGATTGATTGCATTAGCCTGATTCACAACCGGTTCAAAAGCCACTAGCGTGGAGCCATGGCTGACGAATCAACACTTGCCCCGCCCGCAACAGGCCCCAACGATGCCGCCGCGCGGGGGGTGAAAAAGCTCAAGCGCCGCCGGGAAATTCTGGCCGCCACGCTGCGGCTGGTGCGGCGCAAGGGTGCCAATGTCAGCACCGCGGAAATTGCCAGCGCCGCCCGCTGTTCCAAAGAGACGCTCTACAATTGGTTTGGCGACCGGGATGGGCTGATGCTGGCGGTGGTGCGAGAACAGGCGCTGGCCACCGGTGTGGTGCTGGAGCGTAGTTTTGAGCAGGCGGAAGGGTCGCTGGAAGAGCGCATGAAAGCCTGCTGCACCGTCTTGCTGGACGTTTTGACCGGCGACAGCGCCGTGGCGGCCAACCGCATCGCCATGGCCCAAGCCTGCGATGCCCGCAGTGATTTTGGCGAAGCGCTGTTGGCGGAGTGGAAGGAACAGGCGGTGAAACCGTTTTCCGCGCTGTTTCAGGAGGGTAACGCGGCGGGTAGTTTTGCGGTCCACAGTGCCGATGAAGCCTTTGAAAACCTCATGGGCCTTTTGGTGGGAGACCGTCAGCGCCAGCTTTTGTTGGGCCGCGACGGGCGCCCCAGGCCCGCCGCCATGGCCGCCATGGCCAACAAGGCGGTGCAGCGCTGGCTCATTCTTTACGGGGTGTGAGCCGACACAATGTTCCACTTGTGTTCCGTTGCCCGCCACCGCTATTGTGGGGCGGCTGACAGTGTGTGACCGCGAGTTTTCATGAAATTTTCACCGGAGCAGGACGATGCCCTCATGGCCGTTTCGGCCTGGCTGAAACAGGGCTTCCCACAGGTCTTTCGCTTGTTCGGCTATGCGGGCACGGGCAAAACCACACTGGCGCGCCATCTCGCGGAAGGCGTGGATGGGGATGTGCTGTTTGCCGCCTTCACCGGCAAGGCTGCACAGGTGTTGCGGTCGCGGGGGGCAAAGAAAGCCAGCACCATCCATTCGCTCATCTATCGGCCCCGGGGGGAGGAGTTGGTGGAGGATGATGACACGGGCAAGTCCAACATGACGCCCCTGTTCAGCCTCAACCGCCAAAGCCCCGTCGCGAACGCGGCGCTCATTGTGGTGGACGAATGTTCCATGGTGGACGAAGAACTGGGCAAGGACCTGCTGTCCTTCGGCACGCCCGTTCTTGTTTTGGGCGATCCGGGGCAATTGCCCCCGGTATCCGGCGGCGGGTTTTTCACCGACCATGAGCCGGATTTTTTGCTGGAAACCATCCACCGGCAGGCGGAGGGCAACCCCATTATCGAATTGGCCCAGATGGCACGGGAGGGGCGGGAGCTACCCTATGGCGAATATGATGGCAGTCATGTGATCAACAAAAGGGCTGTGGAGCGCGAAGGGGTCTTGGCCGCCGACCAAGTGTTGGTGGGCACCAACCGAACCCGACGCCGCTACAACCAGCGCCTGCGGGACTTGAAGGATTTTCAGGGACCCTTGCCCGCCGCGGGGGACAAGCTGGTGGCCCTGCGCAACGACCCCACCAAGGGCCTGCTCAACGGCTCGCTGTGGCAGGTCAGCTCCGCGCCCAATTCCTCCAAAGCCTTCATGAACCTGCTGATCAAGTCCGACGATGAGGGTATGGAACGGGTGACGGCCAAGATCAAAGTGCTGAAAGCGGCCTTCGAGAACCCCGAAGACGAACTGCCCTGGCAGATGAAGCGCCGTTATGACGATTTCGACTATGGCTACGCCCTTACCACCCACAAGGCCCAAGGGTCACAGTGGAGCGATGTCTACCTGTTCGACGAAAGCTGGGCCTTTCGCGAACACGCCCAACGATGGCTCTACACGGCCATTACGCGGGCGGCGGACAGGATTACAATTGTTCGGTGATATGCTGACCGTTCCACACCCCAACCTCCCCCAGGAGGGGCGGTCGAAATAGCTTCGCTATTTCGGGTGGGGGGCTGGATAACCAACTTTGGATTCGGAGTTTAACTTAACCACCGCACCCCCCACCCCGATCACCGGTGTCTGAGACACCGCTTCTCGGGCCTCCCCTGGAGGAGAAGGCTGGGAGCGAGTTTCCAGTTTCTGAACACTATTTTCGCGGCCTCAACCTGGGGGATTATCTTTCAACAGCCCAACCTCCCCCGCTGAGGGGAGGTCGAAATTGAGCGGCAATTTCGGGTGGAGGGCTGGATGACAGACTTTGGATTCGGAGTTTAACTTAACCACCGCCCCCCCCCCCGATCACCGGTGTCTGAGACACCGTTTCTCGGGCCTCCCCTGGAGGAGAAGGCTGGGAGCGAGTTTCCAGTTTCTGAACACTATTTTCGCGGCCTCAACCTAGGGCACTATCTTTCAACAGCCTAACCTCCCCCGCTGAGGGGAGGTCGAAATTGAGCGGCAATTTCGGGTGGAGGGCTGGATGACAGACTTTGGATTCGGAGCTTAACTTAACCACCGCACCCCCCACCCCGATCACCGGTGTCTGAGACACCGCTTCTCGGGCCTCCCCTGGAGGAGAAGGCTGGGAGCGAGTTTCCAGTTTCTGAACACTATTTTCGCGGCCTCAACGTGGGGCACTATCTTTCAACAGCCTAACCTCCCCCGCTGAGGGGAGGTCGAAATAGCTTCGCTATTTCGGGTGGGGGGCTGGATCGTTGACTTCTGCTTCGAAACCATGAGTAGGCACAGCGCCCACACCCCAATCGCCTGCGGCTCTTGGGCCTCCCCTCGAGGAGGAGGCGGGAAGCAAGTGTTAATCTTCAAAAACCGCCTCAGCTTTCATGGCCAGATTTCCCTCCGGCGTTTGCGCCCAGACCAAACCCTGACCATCCGTGTGAATGGCAAAAGCTGCCGTATCAAAGAGCGGGGAGACCGCGCGGAAGTTGAACGCCTTCAGCGCCTTCCCCGCCTGTTCTTGCGCAAAACCGGCCAGCAGCGTGGCGATCAACGGGCCGTGGACGATGATGCCGGGATAGCCCTCCACATGGCGGCAATAGTCGCGGTCGTAGTGGATGCGGTGGCCATTGAAGGTGAGGGCGGAGTAGCGAAACAGTTGTACGGTGCTGGGGGTGATCGTGCGACTGGCCACGCTGCCTTCTGGCGGCGCGGTTGGTTTTGGTGCGGGGGCATCGGGGGCGGGGTCTTCGCGGAAGACGAGGTCCTGCTCTTCGGTGACCCGGGGGGCATCATTTTGGTCTATCAGCACATGTTCCACGGTTACAAAACAAAGCGTGCCGCTGCGGCCCTCTTTGACGGTGACGGTCTTGATGGTGGAGGTTTTGGTGAGGGTGTCTCCAAGTTTTGGTGCATCGTGAAAAGTGAGACGACCACCGGCCCACATGCGGCGGGGCAGGGGGACCGGGGGCAAAAACTCCCCCTTGGCCGCATGGCCGTCTCGGCCCAAGGCGCCCATGGGCAGGCCTGTGAGAAAATAGGCCCAATGCCAAAGGGGCGGTAGGGCAGCCCCCGTCTGCAAATTGGGCGTTTGGTCCAGAGTGGCCTGCATCAGGCGGGCTTGCGCTGCGTGTAGCGTGTCCTTCGCGCTTTCGCTTTTTCCTACCCATTGACCCAGATGGTGGCGGTCTAAATTGGCTTCGCTCACAATATTTCCTTTTGCAAAATCTCGTCCCAGCACGCCAGCAGATCAGCGGGGTTTTCATCCAACCCTTTGTAGCGCTTTTGCGCCGGTGTCATGGCTGCAAACTGGTGGCGCAACTGCGCCAGTTTTTCCATCCCGCCCGGTTGTCGGGGAAGGTCTGCCAGGGCGGTGGTGCGAATGCCGATCGTGAACAGGATCGTGCCGCTTGAACCTAATTTGTGCAGGGTTTGAAACTCGGTGCGCAGGAAGGCGGTCCGGTCCAGCCGGTGCGGCGCGCCTTGCCGTGCCAATTCCACACTGTCCAACCGCAGCGCCGCCGTAGGGTCCAAAGACCAGTTGGCGCGGTAGACCGGGATGGTGGGTTGAAGATGATCGAAGATGCGTTCGATGCGGGTGTGCATGGTGGTATCCATGGGCACTGGGCCGTGGACGACCTGCATGGGCTTGCCAAATTTCTCCGCCAAATTCCAGGAGGAGGGAAAAGCGAGGGAGGCCGCCACCAGCCGCCAGCCGGTTTCATCCCGTGCCATCAAAACCAAATCATCCGGCACCAACAGGGCCGCAGAAGCCAGTGGCCTATCCGGGTCCAGCGCGATGGTGCGACCGTCATCGCGGCAATGGATTGTGTTTTGATGAAACGCAAAGCGGTGGCCGTGGAAGCGCTGGAGATTGTCGATGATCAGCGCCGTCGCTTCCCGTTGCGCGTTCAGCGTATCCGGCTCGGCCCCGCAGATGGCGGCAAAGTCTTGCTGATAAAGGGCCAGTTTTTGGGCCCTGAACCGGGGCGCATCATCGCCTATTTGCAAAAAGTGTTCGGGGGCGAGCGGCTTTAGCCCAATGGCGAAAGGCTTCGCCGGATGGACCGTTTGGTGCCAATCGTCCAGCGCTGCGTCATGGTGATCTGGGGCTACGGATTGCATGGTCTGGCGCTTGCGCTGATGGGGTTGCGGCGGCACAGTCGCGCCAGTTTGAAAACAGGGCGCACCGTGATGGCTGTGGATCTTTCCGTCAATCTCAATGCCGTGGCGCAGTTGCGCAACCGGCGCGATTTGCCCTGGCCCAGCGTCACTGGCATGGGGCGCATAGCGCTACAGAACGGTGCCCAAGGGCTGACCGTTCACCCAAGGCCGGACCAGCGGCATATCCGTTTTACGGACCTTCCGGATTTGCGGGCGCTGATTGATGATGAATTCCCTACAGCCCTGTTCAATGTGGAGGGTTACCCCACGGATGATTTTCTCAATCTGTGCGAAAAGACCCAGCCGGAGCAGGTGACCCTGGTGCCGGATGATCCGAGCCAGCCGACGTCCGACCATGGCTGGGATTTTCCCAAGCAGCACAATTATCTTGCGCCCATCGTGGCGCGGTTGAAGGGCAGCGGATTCATCGTTTCGCTGTTTTGCGACCCGGAGCCGGAGATGGCCAAATGGGCGGCGGAGACCGGGTGTGACCGCATCGAACTCTACACTGGCCCCTACGGCGCCACCTATGACAATTCCGCCAAGGCCGCAGAAGCCGTGGAAGAGTTGGGCCAAACGGCGGATGCCGCCCGTGCCGTCGGTTTGGGCTGCAATGCGGGGCATGATCTCACTGTGGCCAATTTGCCGCCGCTGGTGTCGCGTATTCCAGACCTGATTGAGGTCTCCATCGGCCATGGCCTCACCGCCGATGCGCTGGAATATGGCATGGCGGAAACGGTGCGCCGCTTCCGCGCCGCCTGCGGGCAGGATGTGAGCTGAACAGGCCCCGCTTTTATTTGCCATTTGACAAAGGTGCGGCTACACCACCGGCAAATTTGGCTCTTTTCGATGGGTAAAGGGTCAAAGGCATTTCCATACAATTTTCCGAAGGGGACACGCCATGCGCGTTTATTACGACCGCGATGCGGACATTAATCTGATCAAATCCAAAAAAGTCTGCATCGTGGGCTATGGCTCCCAGGGCCGCGCCCATGCCATGAACCTGAAGGACTCTGGTGCCAATGACGTGGTCATCGCCCTGCGCGAGGGTTCCGCCACCGCCAAAAAGGCCGAAGCCGACGGCTTTGAGGTGATGACCGTGGCAGAGGCTGCCAAGGTTTCCGATCTGATTATGATGGCTGCGCCTGACGAGCTTCAAGCCGGCATCTGGAAAGACTCAATCGCCGCCAACATCAAGGACGGTGCCGCCATCGCTTTTGCCCACGGCCTGAACGTCCACTTCAACCTCATCGAGCCCGGCAAGGGCGTGGATGTGGTGATGATCGCCCCCAAAGGCCCCGGCCACACCGTGCGCGGCGAATATCAAAAAGGTGGCGGCGTGCCCTGCCTCATCGCCATCCACCAAGACGCCTCCGGAAATGCCCATGATCTGGCCCTGTCCTATGCCTGCGGCGTGGGCGGCGGCCGTTCCGGCGTCATCGAAACCACGTTCCAGGAAGAGTGCGAGACGGACCTGTTTGGTGAACAAGTCGTGCTGTGCGGCGGTCTTGTGGAACTCATCCGCGCCGGTTTTGAAGTGCTGGTGGAAGCTGGCTACGCCCCCGAAATGGCCTATTTCGAGTGCTTGCACGAAGTGAAACTCATCGTGGACCTGATCTACGAAGGCGGCATCGCCAACATGAACTACTCCATTTCCAACACCGCGGAATGGGGTGAATATGTGTCCGGCCCGCGCATCATTACGGCTGAGACCAAAGATGAGATGCGCCGCGTGTTGAAAGACATCCAGACCGGCAAATTCACCTCCGACTGGATGAAAGAATGGCATTCCGGCGCCGCCGAATTCAAAGGCACCCGCCGCATGAACGACGGCCACCAGATCGAAGAAGTGGGCGAAAAACTGCGCGGCATGATGCCTTGGATCAAGTCGAACCAGTTGGTGGACAAAGAAAAGAACTAACAGGTTCTGCTCTGTGGTGATCCAAGGCCTCCTTTTGTTTGCCCGTCCTCGCTTCGCTGCGGGCGTGGCGGGGGATCAAGTCAGTAGCCCGAATTGCGTTCGAGCAAATTGACGTAAGTGCTTTGGTATAGGTCCAAAAAAACAAAAAGGCCCGGTTCTTTGAACCGGGCCTTTTTTACTGGAGAATTGAGCGCTTCAACCCCGCGTGGCTGTTTCCACCTTGGGGGAGGCTGTCACCGAATTATCGGCCTGCAAATTGGCACCATTGGCGGCCAGGAAGAGACCGGCGGCGGCGACAAGAATGAGTGTCTTAAAGTCCATGGCAGTCTTCCTTTTTTTGTTGCTGATGTAACGAGGATAGACTCTGCCAGTTCCCCGGAAAGTGACTTTGCGCACACCGCGCCTGCGCTGTTCACACACTCCTAACCCTTCGATGGGCACGCTCTTTTGTGCAACCAGTTTGTTGACAGGCTCTGACGTCATTGATAAAAGAGAGCACTGAAAAGGAAGAGATCAATGTTTCACACGTTGTATAGTGCATATGGCTATTATTATTCGTCCGCTTGTTGCGGTCGCAGTTGTCGGCTTGTGCGTTAATAAAATTTGCGCATTGATTGAGACTTTGACCCGGAAGCTGATGCTTACCGGGTTTTTTGTTGCCCGGGTCATATTGTTAAGATGAATAAGGCATTTAATGCCATGTGATCCGTTTGAATACTTTTAAATGGATGGTGATGGGGTGTGCCTTTTCAATCCGGAGCAGCTGGGCATTGGAGAGCCCACCGGACTGTAAATCCGACGCGTACGCTGTGCTGGTTCGACTCCAGCCTGCTCCACCAAAAGAGAGTGAACCAGCCGGGGGCTGGCGCAGATTGCTAATCTGTTGGGGCTTTCACAAGTCTGCGGGTCGGGACCGCCGCTCTCTGCCAGTTATTTTGCCGCTCCATGGCCAGCGCATTTCAAACATGGCACACAACAAGCTGTTATTGCCGTTTTGACTTTGTGCCCATGTCCGTCCGCATCGCCACGTTCAATGTTGAAAACCTCATGGCTCGGTTTGATTTTTCCGGGTGGCGGGATGCTAAGCGGCGGGACCGGTCTTTGGGCGGTAAGGATGTGGAATCGAAACAGGATTATCGGGTTCTGGAACAGGCCCGCGTCATTGCCCATGAGGATGATGCACGGCAAATGACGGCGCTAGCCATTGCCGATTGCGGGGCGGACATTGTGTGCCTGCAAGAGGTGGAAAATCTGGAGACGTTGGAGGCGTTTGAACGCAATTATCTGGCCCGCATGGCGGGGCTGTCTTACCCCCAAAAAGTGTGGGTGGAGGGCAATGATACGCGGGGCATCGACGTGGCGCTGATGGCGCGGAACGAGACGGCGGACGGGGAGCCCATCACCATCCGCAAAGTCACCAGCCATAAGGACAAGAGTTTTGCCGATCTGGGCGTGTTTCATGAGTGCCTGCGGGCCGTGAATATGGAGCCGCATACGAAACTGTTCCGTCGGGATTGTCTGGAAGTGGATGTGAAGATTGACGGAAAGCCGCTGACCCTCTATATCTGCCACTTCAAGTCCATGGGGTCCGGCAAGGATGGCCTCTCGGGCCGTGAGCGCACCCAGCCCGTGCGGGAAGCGGAGGCGCGGGGCGTTCGGCGCATCATTGAAAACCGCTTCGGGGCGGAACGGGCCGCAGACATGCGCTGGCTCATTTGCGGTGATCTCAATGACTACCGGGAGCGGCTTGTGGTGGGTGGAGACCGTGTGGCGGGCTACACGTTCACGCCCGCCAAAGAGAAAACATCGGGCCTAGAGCCCCTGTTCGACGGCGGTTTTGGCGATGATCTCATCGCCCGCCGCCCGGTGGATGATCGCTGGACGCTGCATTTTGCCAACGGCCTCAACCCCACACCGCGCATTCCCCACACCCGGCCCCTGCGCCATCTGGTTCAACTGGACTACATGATCGCATCGCCCCGCCTTGCGCGGGACAATGGAGCGGCGGTTCCAGACATCATCCGCAACGGGCTAGCCCACCGCACCATTTTGCCCGCAAAACAGGATGTGCCGCGGTATTCCCGCACCGGGTGGGACCGGCCGAAAGCGTCTGACCATTGCCCCGTAGCGGTGACGCTGGATATTGTGTGAGGCAACAGGAGACCGCCCTTGGCACAGTACAAATTTGAAATTCTCGACGTGTTCACCAACCGACCCCGGGCTGGCAATCAGCTGGCCGTGGTGCACGGGGCGCAGGGATTGGATGATGAAACCATGCAGTCCGTCGCGCGGGAATTTGGCTTTTCTGAAACCGTGTTTTTAAGCGCCCCCGAAAACGAGGCGCACAGTGCTGCCGTGCGCATTTTTACGCCGGTGGCGGAATTGCCTTTTGCGGGACACCCCACCGTGGGGTCCGCCATCGCCGTGGCCCGCGCCAACGGCATGGACGCGGTGGGGCAGGGCATTGTGGTTTTGGAAGAAAAAGTGGGCCCGGTGCGCTGCGGCGTGCGCTTTGATGAAGGCGGTGCCTATGCGGAGTTTGACCTGCCCGTGCTGCCCACGCGGCATCTGCCACCCCGCTCAAAAGAGGCTGTGGCAGCGGCGCTATCGCTGACGGAAGCCGATCTGGGTTTTGAAAATCACGTTTTGTCCATGTTCGACGGTGGCGTGCCTTACGATCTCGTGCCAGTGGCCAACCTGGAGGCTGTGGGCCGGGCCATGCCGCAAATGTCGCTCTGGCGGGAAGCGTTTGGCGACCATCAACATAACTGCGCCTTCGTTTATTGCCGCGAGACCGTGGGCCATGGCAATCAGTTCCATGCCCGCATGTTCGGCCCCGATAGTGGCATTTTTGAAGATCCGGCCACCGGGTCTGCTGTGGCCAGTTTTGCAGGAGCCGTGGCCCTGTTCGATGATCTGCCCGATGGCGGACATACCGTGCGCGTGGAACAGGGCATGGAAATGGGCCGTCCTTCGCTCATCACGCTGGAACTGGACATGAAAGACGGTGAACTCGTTGGCGGTCGCATTGGCGGCCATGCGGTGACCTTCGCCACCGGCGAGATCACCCTTTGACATACGTTCGTATGATGGGCGTTTTCGGGCTGCTCTGCGCGCTGGGTATCGGAACGCTGGTATGGTCACAGCAACCCACCATGCCTGGGCCCGTTATGGAAAGCGATTATCGCGCTTATTCCATTGCTCAGAAGCGGTTAGGCCAAAAGCTGTTCTATGACCGTGTGCTGTCCGGCACGTTTCGTGTTTCCTGTGCCACCTGCCATAGCCACGACCGGGCTGGTTCCAACGGCGTGCCGTTGCCTTCTGCTGTTCTTGAAAAGCCGGATAAGTTCGCAACCGGTGGCCTGCCACTCTACGATGCTCTCAAACCCTCGACCCGCCACGCGCCCGCGCTGTTCAATTTGGGGGCGACGGAATTCACACGCATGTTTTCCGATGGTCGTGTGGCTGAAACGGAAAGTGGATTGTTTGCCCATGGCAGCACTTTGCCTCGTGGCTTAAACGATGTGCTTGCCGCGCAGGCGCTTTTTCCCGCCGTAACAGGCGACGAACTGGTGGGCAGCGTAGACAGCGAAGTAAAAAAAGCGGCTGACCGGGGGCAGGGCGCCATTTGGGAAGCCCTTGCCGCGCGAGTGCAGGGTTTGCCTGACTATTGGCCGCTGTTCCGCGCTGCGTTTCCAGACCTGGAAAAGCCACAGCAAATTACCATTAGCCATATTGCCAACGGTATCAGCGCTTTTGTGGGCACCGAGTGGCGATCAGAAAGCTCGCCTTTTGATGCCTATTTGCGCGGCGTTCGTACGATAATGACGGGCGCCCAAATGCGAGGCATGAAACTGTTCTATGGCAAAGCGAATTGCTCTTCCTGCCATAGCGGCCCGTTCCAGACGGATCACAAGTTCCATGGCACAGGCCTGCCTCTTTGGCGGTTCGATGAACCTTTTGATACTTCGCCTGGGGGGAAGGTTCTCAAACCCTTGCCGGGGCGGGAGCGGGTGACGGGAAATGCCAAACACCGCTACCACTTCCGTACCCCAAGCCTGCGCAATGTCACGGCGACCGCCCCCTACGGATGGGCCGGGAGCCACGAAGACCTTGCTGATTTTGTAGCAGATCATATGCAGCCGCATGGTGTCGCAACTGCTTTCGTGGCCCAGCGCATCGGCGGTTTTTCGCCACCGGAGGAATTGGCAAAGATTGTGGACGTGCTGGAAAGGAACATCACCATAAAGCCCGTGTCGCTTTCCCAAGCGGAACAGGACGATTTGCTGGCTTTTCTGGATGCGCTGACGGATAAGGCTGCGCTCAAGGGCCGTTTGGGCAAGCCCGAAGATGTGCCAAGTTCACTTGCCCTGGATTGAGGAAACCCGCCATGTATGCCAGTGCCAGTGAGAGCACCACCGCACAAACTGCCATCGACTTGCGCAGCGATACCGTCACCCGACCTTCTGCCGCCATGCGCGAGGCCATGGCCAGCGCGCCCGTGGGGGATGATGTCTATGGCGACGACCCCACGGTAAAAGCGCTGGAAGAACGGGCGGCGCATTTGCTGGGCAAGGAAGCGGGTCTTTTCGTCTCCTCCGGCACGCAAAGCAATCTGGTGGCGCTGCTTTCCCATTGCGGGCGGGGGGACGAATATATCGGCGGCAAGGGCTATCACATTCCAAAATACGAGGCTGCGGGCGCGGCTGTGCTGGGCGGCATTTCGCCTAACCACCTGGCGCTCAATGAGACGGGCGGACTGAATGCGGATGACGTGGAAGCGGCCATCCAGCCCGACGATCCCCATTTTGCCGTCTCCCGCCTGCTGTGTCTGGAAAACACGTTTAACGGGCAGGTCATGGATCAGGACGGGCTGGAAGCCGCTGCCGCCGTGGCCCATGCCAACGGGCTGGCGGTGCATCTGGACGGGGCAAGGCTGATGAATGCGGCGGTGAAATCCAACCGCGCGGCGGCCCATCTGGTGGCCTGCGCGGACACCGTGTCCCTTTGCCTCTCCAAGGGTCTTGGCGCGCCGGTGGGGTCCGTGTTGACGGGCCCGAAAGATTTCATCGCCAAGGCAAGGCGTATGCGTAAACTGGTGGGCGGTGGCCTGCGCCAATCCGGCGTCCTGGCTGCCTGCGCCCTTTACGCTTTGGAAAATAACGTGGAGCGGCTGCGGGAAGACCATGACCGTGCCCATCGGCTGGCCGCGCGTTTGGCCGCGTTGGACGGCATTTCCATCGACCTTTCCACCGTCCACACCAATATGATCTGGCTGCGATTGGACAGGCTAGCGGGCACACCCGTTTCTGATCATTTCGCAAACCGTGGGCTGGTGGTGGCCGACCCCTCGGGCAAGGACAATCTCATGCGCGTGGTGCTGCATCTGGATATTGAAGAAAGTCATCTGGACCAGATTGTCGAGGCCTTCGAAACCTATCTTGCCACGGTTCCCGCATGAGTGAAGTTGCCCTCGTTACCGGTGCGGCGCGGGGCATTGGCCTTGCGGTTACCAAACGCTTTTTGGCCAGCGGGATGCGTGTGGCCATGGTGGACCGGGACGAAGCTGTCTTGGCTTCAGCTGCCGACGAGGTGGGCGGTGAGGCCATCGTTTGCGATGTATCCCAGCCCCATGAGGTGGAGGCGCTGGCCACCACCATGCGCGCTCAATTCGGGGCCTGTCATGTGCTGGTAAACAATGCGGGCGTGGCGGACTTTGGCCCCATCCGCGAAACCACATTCGAGCGCTGGCGGCGGGTGATGGAAACCAATCTGGACGGGCCGTTTTTGGTGACCCAGGCCATGACGGATTTGATGGTAGAGACGGCAACGGCCAGCCGCGCGGCCATCGTCAACATTGCCTCCATTTCCGGTCTGCGGGCCAGCACGTTGCGGGTGGCCTATGGCACGTCCAAAGCCGCCCTTATCGGGCTGACGCTGCAACAGGCCGCGGAATTGGGTGAATTTGGCATTCGCGCCAATTGCATCGCGCCCGGTCCGGTGGACACCAAGCTGGCGCTGGCCGTTCACACGCCGGCCATCCGTGCCGCCTATCATGACGCAATGCCGCTGAACCGCTATGGCAGCGAAGATGAAATTGCCGTCGGGATTGCCTTTCTTGCCAGCGCCGATGCCAGTTTTATCACCGGGCAGGTGCTGGCCGTGGACGGGGGTTTTGAGGGCGTCGGCATAGGCCTGCCTGCGCTTCGGGATTAGGTATTTTCGGTGATGCCACGGCCCCACCTCCCCCTGGAGGGGAGGTCGAAACAACTTGTTGTTTCGGGTGGGGGGCTGGATGGGGGAGTTGCTTTGGGATCGCGCCCCCCACCCGGATCGCTACGCTCTCCGACCTCCCCTTCGGGGGGAGGTTGGCAAGATTTACGCTACTTGTATTTTCATGAACCTTCGCAAATGGCCCGCGTTTACCCCCCGTTAAGCCTGTGCCGTGAGATTGGGCGCAGAACAATGACGGGCCAATCATGCGCATTCTCGCTTTCCTTCTCCTCCTCAGCGCGGCCACCACGGGATTTGCCGCGTCCAAGGTGGATTTGGCGCGCGTTGAGAAGACGCTGGACCCGATTGTTACCGGTCAGAATGTATCTGTGCGACACAAACAGAAGTGGCGGGCGCAGCGGGCGGCCTATTTGAAATGCCCGCAATGCGTCGTGGCCGAACAGCCGTTTCCCGGCGAAGAAGACTAGGTCAGGCGGGCCCACACTTTCGATGGTCGTCCCCGCGAGGTCGGGGATGCTAAAAAAGCCTAGCGATGCTGCGGGCGTATGTTTCTAACGGCCGGCAGCCACAGCAACATGCTGTTCAAATGTGAAACTGCCCCGCTCGGTGAGCCAGGTGCAGGCATTTTGTAGGCCGCCAAAGGGGAAGACGTGCAGTTGGTCAATCAGCGTGCCGCCGGTGCGCCATGCGTTTTCGATGGGCTGCACCACATCTTCGGGTGAATGTTTGGTCGCCAGTTGGGCGATGGCGCCGGTGCGTTTTTTGAAGAAATTCAACGAATTGCCCACGCCACACATGGCAGCATACTTGATAAGCGTGGTGATTTTGGCCGGGCCCGCCACGCCCAGATGAATGGGGTTTTCGATGCCCGCAGCGCGAACAGCCTCCGCCCAGGCCACAAATTTTGGACCATCAAAGCCAAATTGCGTGGCGATGCGGAATTGGGCGTCGGACTGGTTTTCATAGGCCAGTTTGTCTTTCAACACACCCATCACATCGCGCCCGGCATAGGCGGCATTGCCCTCCGGGTGACCGCCCACGGCCACGTGGCCAATGCCCAGTTTGTCGATGAGGCCGGATTGCAAAATTTGCAGGCTCTCGCTGTAGGGCCCCATTTGCTGGTCGGCCTCACCGGCGATGATGAGGATATCGTTGACGCCTGCATCGTTGACCAGACCGGATAGTCGAGCCTCCAACGCTCCTTCGCTTTCAATGCGGCGGGCGGGAATGTGCGGCACGGGGCTGTAGCCCATATCGGTGACCATGCGGCTGGCCTTGATGATGTCGGCCACCGGGTCAATGCCCACATCGGTGATGTAAAGGCGGGTGCCGACGGGCATCATGCCAGCCTGCATTTTGCCGTCCAGCACGTGTTTGGGGCTGGCCTCCATGGAAGCGGGAATATGTGTCATGCCTCACGGCCCCCGTTTTTCACCAGCGCCACCAGGCGCTCTTTGTTGTAATCGTTTTCAATCTTTGCCATGGCAGCCTCGGCCTCGGCTTCCAGATCATCGCCCACGGTCACCGGGTCGCCCCGCCGCCATTCGGCCAGATAATCGTCGGTCTCCGCAGCGCCGGTGCGCATGGCGGCCATGTCGATGGCTTCCGTAAAGCGCAGCGAGAGTTCTCGCTTGGCCTGATTGCGGCGGCCAGCCTTCACCATCACCTGAGCGGGAATATCTCGCCAGTACACGATTTGCAGTTGGGCCATGCTGTCCTCCGCGCGGTTGAAAGAAATTGCGCTATTGCGGCGTGCCGCGATACGACGCCCGCGACGGCGCCCCCCTCAAATACGACTTAAGCATAATTGTGCAAGTGCGTGCATCAGCGGGGTGTTGCGGTAAGCATGATTTGCTGCGCAGGGCGGGTGGTCAAGCGGGCCACAGGCCGCACGGTCTGCCCCGGTTGCAGCTTGAAATCGAACTGCCGGGTCAAGCGCGCCAAGATGAGCACGGCTTCAATGGTGGCAAAGTTTGCACCAACGCAAACGCGGGGCCCAAGGCCAAAG
This sequence comes from Pseudomonadota bacterium, assembly GCA_038525315.1. Classification (GTDB taxonomy): domain Bacteria; phylum Pseudomonadota; class Alphaproteobacteria; order Rhizobiales; family Rhizobiaceae; genus Pseudahrensia. The sequence continues at coordinate 9,948 of JBCBHU010000005.1, read as the reverse complement.
GGCAGATAGGCATCCGGCACCAACTCTCCAGCCCGCTCCGGGGCGAAGCGGTGTGGATCAAACACGTCCGGGTCTTTCCAATAGGCGTGATGGCGGTGGATGACCCAGGGTGCGATCATCAACATGGTGCCCCGCTTGATCTTCTTGCCCTCAATAACCGTCTTTTCATTGGCCACGCGGGGGATGAACGTAATGGGTGGGTAAAGGCGCAGGGTCTCGCGGAAGACATTGCGGGTGAAATCCAGCTTGCGGATATGGTCCAGCATGATCTCGCCACCACCGGTGATGGTTTCCACCTCTTGGCGCACCTGGTCGGCGATTTGGGGTTGGGTGGCGAGGATGTAGAAGCACCAGGTCAGCACGCTGGCAGAGGTTTCATGCCCCGCCAGAAAGAACACGCCCAATTGGTCGATCAGTTCTTCGCGGGTGAAAGGTTCGCCCTCATCATCCCGTGCCGCGATGGTATCGGCGGCAATGTCTCGGAAGTTTGCACCGGGCTGCAAATGGGCATCCACCAATTGGTTGAGACAGTGGCGAATGCGTTGGCAGGCATCCAGAACTGTCTCGTGCTGGGGGATTTCCTTGAAGGCCGGGTCCATGATCAGGCGGCGTATTTCCACGTGGGCTACCGAACGCTCAAAAATGGAGAAGGCTTCAAACACGTCCTGCGCCACCTCCGATTGCAGGGAGGTGGAGAAGACCGTGCGGCAGATCACATCCGCTGTCAGATGGCTCATGCCCATGTCCAGCGAAAAAGGCGTGGTGCCCTTGGCGCGCAGACCGGCTTCATAATCATCCAGCGCGCCGGTCATGGACTTGAAGGCTGCGGACAGGCGCATATGGGTAAAAGCGGGGGCCACCATGGCCCGTTGCTTGCGCCATGTATCGCCGTGGGACACAAAAATGGAATCACCGATGAGCGGGGCCACCGCCCCCACCATGAGGTCGTTTTTGGGGAAAATATCCAGCGGGTCCGTCAGAATGTCCCGCACCGTTTTGGGGTCATTGAGAATGATGATGGAGCGGCGTGACATGCCGATTGTGTCCCGCTTTTTGCGATAGACCTGTTTTGGGAGCAGCGCGATGAGATTGCCGTCGCCGGTAAAGCCCGCCCGGACGAGCGCCGAAAGGGGACCTAAGGATTTAGGCCGTGGGGGTTTGAACCGCAGGTCTGGCGGGCCTTTGGCCGTTGCAGAAGGCGTTTCCACGCCAAAAGGGGATGCGGTTATGGCGGCCATGGAGAAAAACCGGAAAAAGCTGTTTTCGTCAGTTTAAGTTTACACTTTTGAATGTCCAGTCACTTGACGTTTTCCCGTCCGGCATGGGAAAATTTGGTCTCCGCATCCTCAAGCCCCGGGCTGACCATGGCTTTCCTGAGCAGTATTAATTGGGATTTGTTCCACATTCTTGTGGCTTGCCACATCGTCACCGGCGCTGTGGGGCTGTTTGCTTTCTGGGTGCCAGTCTTCGCCCATAAGGGCGGCAGCCGCCATGTGCGGATTGGCAAAGTGTTTGTGCTTTCCATGTTGCTTACCGGCACGGTGGCCATGGGCATATCCACCACCACGCTGGTGTGGCCGCTGGAAACGCACCCCAAACTGGATGACATCGCGCTGGTGCGGGGCATTTTTGGCTGGATGATGCTTTATCTGGCCATCCTGACCATCAATCTGGCCTGGTATGGCTGGCAGGCGGGCTTTCACAAGCGGGATCACCGCAAACAGTGGGAGTGGCGCAATCTCACGCTGCAAGTGTTGGTGACGGTGGCGGCGGCCAACTGCCTTTATCAGGGCTATATGCTGCAAGGCTGGCCCACGGAGCGGGTGCTGATGATGGGCATATCCTTTGTGGGTTTTGCCACTGTGATTACCAATATGCATTACCTGCTGCGCGCCCGGCCCGGTGTGGCGGATTGGCAGCTAGAGCATATCAAGGCACTAGTTGGAGCCGGCATTTCGGTTTACACGGCGTTTTTGGCCTTTGGGGCGGTGCGGCTCATGCCGTCCATGGCTTTGAACCCACTTCTGTGGGCCGTGCCCCTGGTGACCGGGGTGAGCATTATCGTCTACCAGCAACAGCGGGTGAAACGGCGGTATAAGCCGCGTAAGCCCAAGCCCGTGGCGCTGGATTCCGCTGAAATTGCCTGATCTTCCCCTGCCATGAAAACCGCTCTGGTTACCCTTGGCCGTCTGCCCAAAGGCCTGGCCCTGTGTCGGGCTTTGGCCCGGGCCGGGTGGCGCGTGGTGGTGGCGGAACCGTCTAAACGACACCTGTGCGGCCTGTCTAAATACGTGGCGGCGAGCCATGAGGTGACAGCACCGAACACGGACCGCGATGCCTATTTGCGCGAGATGCTTGATGTGGTGGCGCGAGAGACCGTCTCGCTGATCGTGCCAGTCTCCGAGGAGATTATGCACGTGGCCGCGTTGGGCCCGATGCTGCCGGGCGGGGTGCATCTGTTTTGCCAGCCCTTCGACAGGTTGTTGGAATTGCACGATAAATTTCGCTTCAATCGGTTGGCCGCGGGTTTTGGCCTTCCGGTGCCAAAAACCCATCTGCCGGGCACGCCGGAGGCAGCGCAATTGGCGGCGTCTCACGATGTGGTGCTCAAGCCCGGTCTTGGGTGCGCTGGCATGGGCGTGGAGCATGTGACCGCGGGGGCTGAACTGCCACGAACCGGAGACGGTGCCATTTTGGTGCAAAAGGCTTTGCTCGGTCGCCATACTTCCAGCTTTTCCATCGTCCACGAAGGTCAGGTGCTGGGGACGGTCGTTTACACGCCGGAAGTGGTGTCCAACACGGTGGCCGCAGCATTTCGGCGGGTGGAGGGGGATGCCGCTTCCCATCAAGCGGCGTGGGTTGAAAGGTTTGTGGCTGGAACGGGCCACAGCGGGTTCATCTCGCTCGATTTTATCGACGATGAGGCGGGTATTCCCCACGCCATCGAATGCAATCCGCGCACCACAAGCGGCATTCATTTTGTGGACGAAGACTGGCTGGCCCGCGCCATCACAGCCCCCGAAAGCGCTGGTCCCATGCGGCTGAAACCGCACCCCGTCATGCACCAGTTCTGGCCCGTGCTCACGGAAGTGCAAGGTGCCATGTTCCGCCCGGGGCGGGGCTATGGGCACAAAATGGGCGTTCTGCTGAAAAGCAAGGAGGTCAATTTTGAGTGGGGTGACGCCAAGCCCGTAACGCTGCAAGTGTGGGCGGCTTGGGATATTCTGCGAAGATCAGCGCAAACGGGTGAGAGTTTTGGGGAGGCTTCCACGTTTGATATTGCATGGAAGGGGTAGGGAGGCGTCGACTTTCTAAGACTTAAGAGTTGACCATCTAAGAAACCCACCACTCCTCATTACCGGGCTTGTCCCGCTAATCCATTCCGGATCATTCAAATTGCTTTGGATAGAGGGGCATGGATGCCCGGGACAAGCCCGAGCATGAGGAGAAAGTGGGCGATCTCGTTGCTTACCTTCTCATCCGCGTAGGTTGAAGAAATAATCTGCCCCCGCATAGACGGGTCGGCCACAAGCGTGACGTAAACTAACCCACCCGCGCCTGTTTCAACCAATCGGCGCAGCGCTCGCCAATCATGATTGTGGGGGCGTTGGTGTTGCCGCCTATGATGCGCGGCATAATGGAAGCATCGGCAATGCGCAGGCCCGCCACGCCGTTGACGCGCAGTTGTGGGTCTACCACCGCGCCCGCATCGCTGCCCATGCGGCAGGTGCCGACGGGGTGATAGACCGTGTCGGCCCGGTCACGGATGATCTGTTCCAATTCGGCATCATGGGTCACGCCGTCGGTGTAGAGTTCCTTATGCCGCCATGGGGCAAGCGCGGGTGCGTTGAGCAGGTCACGCATGGCTTTGAAGCCGGTAAGCAGCGTGTCCATATCCTCCTGTTCGGACAGAAAATTCATCTGGATTGATGCTTTGTCAGAAGGATTGCCGGTTGTCAGCCGCACATGGCCCCGGCTTTTGGGGCGCAACACGCAGACGTGGCAGGAAAAGCCGTGCCCTAAATGCAGTTTGCGGTTGTGGTCATCCACGATGCCGACGACGAAGTGGTATTGCAGGTCGGGCCGGTCCATATCGTTTTTTGATTTCACGAAGCCGCCGGTTTCGGCAAATGTGGTGGTGAGTTTGCCGGTGCGGCGGTTGCGCCAGTCAAAAATGCCTTTGAAAATATCCTTTGTGCCGGTGAGAGAAAGGCCGAACGTATCGGTACGTTTGGACTTGTAAGCGGTGATATAATCCACATGATCTTGCAGGTTCTCACCCACTTCCGGCGCATCCACCAAGACCTCAATACCGTTTGCTTTCAATTGCTTGGAAGGTCCGATGCCGGAGAGCATGAGCAGTTGCGGGCTGTTAAAAGCGCCGCCAGCCAGCACGATCTCGAAGCGGGCTTTGAGTTCCCGCTCCCCACCGGGGCCTTTTACTAGCACCCCGATGCAGCGGCCCTTTTCGATCAACAGTTTTTGCGCCCGGGTGCGTGTGAGTACCGTCAGGTTCGGACGATCCATGTGGGGATGCACGTAAGCGGCGGCGGCGCTGCACCGCTCGCCGTCTTTTTGCGTTACCTGATAATAGCCAATCCCTTCTTGGGTCTCGCCGTTGAAATCATCATTGATGGGAATTTGGCTTTCCCGCGCGGCTTCCAGAAACGCATCCGAAATGGCGTGGGGTGCGCGCGGGTCGGCCACGTTGAGGGGGCCGTGGGCGCCGTGCAAATCATCGCCACCGCGCTCATTGCCCTCCGAGCGTTTGAAATAGGGCAGCACATCGTCAAAACCCCAGCCGGGGTTGCCCAGATCGCGCCATTCATCATAGTCGCCGCGATGGCCGCGCACGTAGAGCATGGCGTTTATAGCGCTGGAGCCGCCCAGCGCCTTGCCCCGGGGTTGGTATCCGCCCCGCCCGTTCAAACCGGGGGAGGCCTTCGGCTTATAGGCCCAGTTGAGAATGGGGGTGGGCAACACGGCCGCAATGCCCGCCGGCATGCGAATGATAGCATTTTTGCCATCGCCCCCCGCTTCGATCAGACAGACGGAAATCCTGGGGTCTTCCGAAAGCCGCCCTGCCACAGCGCATCCGCCCGAACCGCCGCCCACAACGATATAGTCAAATTCTGTCTGCATGTTTCCCTCCCTGTGAAGGCAGCGCGGTGGCTGCTCCCCGGCCTTTTGACCTTTACGTCAATGTGTGTCCGATGTCAGGGCGGGTCAACCGTTGGCGTTTTGCAGGGCAGGGGTAAGGTCACCGTATCCGGTGAAGCGGTATTCGTAGGTGAGGCCCAGAAAGTGGGCCGCTTGGCGGGCATTTTCCTGTAGCGTTTCGTCTTCGGTCTGGGCCAGATAGAGGGCGCGGTTGTAGTGGCTAAAATACATGTCCCGGAGTTGCGGGTGCCGGTCCAGACCCAAGGGTTTGACCATGAAAGTCTCGAAATGGCGGGCCAGAAAATCGGTGATGAAAAACGTGGTGAGGTTGGCGTCAGCCTCAGCCTCAAAAGCCGCGTTGCCGGTGTAAAATGAAAAACAGTGGGGGCCCGCTATGCGTTCCACCCCATGTTTTTCACAAACCGCGTCCAGCTGCCCACCCGTGCCGCAGTCGGCATAGGCAATGAAAATGTGCTCAAAGCCCTCCGCGCGGGCGGTCCGAATGGCCGAGTCCACACCGGGCGCAATTTTCTCCGGGTGATGGTGCCAATCGGCCGGCAAACATTTCAGGTCGATATGGTGGAGGTTGTTAGCTTGGCAGACGGCGAGGATTTCACGGGCGATCATGCCGCAACCGATGACCCGGGTGCATTTAAGTCCTTCACGGCCGCCATCCCCGCGCGGGCTAGGATCCGCTGTGCTCAATCTGTGATGTCTGGATTTGGAAGCAGGAAGGTTCAAAAAGCCCCCTCCATACTACGCCTGTTGATGAATCGCTCCCCGGCTGCGCGGGGATGACAATCGAAGAAAAGCGGGGCTTCCACCGTCACCCGCAACGCTGGCGCATGACAATCCAAAGTGCGTTACGCACTGACCCGCTGGTTGTGCTTCCTCGCCATGAAGTCCTTAGCGGTTTCCACGGCCACGGCGGCATCCCGACAATAGGCATCGGCCCCAATGGCTTGGCCGAATTCGTCGTTGAGCGGCGCGCCGCCTACGAGCACGGTGTAGTCATCGCGGATGCCTTTTTCCTTCATCGTGTCGATGACCACCTTCATGTAAGGCATGGTGGTGGTGAGCAGAGCGGACATGCCGACGATGTCGGGCTGGTGCTCTTCGATGGCGTCGAGATAATTTTCCACCGGGTTGTTGATGCCCAAATCAATCACGTCGAAACCTGCACCTTCCATCATCATGCCCACCAAGTTTTTGCCGATGTCGTGAATATCGCCCTTCACGGTGCCGATGACCATTTTGCCCTGTTTGGGCGCGCCGGTGGCGGCCAGCAGCGGGCGCAGAATGTGCATGCCCGCCTTCATGGCGTTGGCGGAAAGCAGCACTTCCGGCACAAACAGAATACCATCGCGGAAATCTTCGCCCACAATGCGCATGCCCTCAACGAGAGCTTCGGTGAGAACCTTGTAGGGGGCCCAGCCGCGGTCCAGCAGGATTTGCGTGCCCTCTTCGATTTCCTCTTTCAGGCCATCGTAGAGATCATCATGCATTTGCAGCACAAGTTCTTCATCGGGGAGTTCCGACAGGATGATATCTTCTTCATCGGCCATGACAGCAGTTCCTCACCAAGCCGTGCGTTATTGGGGCAAACGCTATCGCACGAATGTAAACAAGACCCTTTTCCAAAACGACCCTGGAAAAGACGAATGCGACCCTGTGCGCACCCCATATTTCTAACAGTTTTGACGCATCCGCGCTATAGCACATAGGGTCGCTGGGTGCTGTCGAGAATGGGGTAGGGGGTGACGCTGGAAGGCAGTTGTTAACCCGGTTCACCGTCAATAGTGCGGGGCGATTAACGTTCGTGCGGAAGTGGAAAAAGCATGGGTGAAGAACCAAAACGCAGAGGGCGTGGGGGCGGCGGCGCAGCCGCAAGGCGCGCGTCACGCACCACGTCGGCGGTGGAGCAGCTTTCCTACATCCAGCGCAAAATTCCGGTGTTTGAAGTGCTCAATGCCGAGGCCATGGAAATTATCGAGGCCAATGCGGATACGGTGCTGGAAGAGGTGGGCATCGAGTTTCGCGATGATCCCGAAGCGCTCGCCATGTGGCGCGATGCCGGGGCGGATGTGCAGGGCGAGCGGGTGCATTTTCCTAAGGGGCTGTGCCGCAAGCTCATGGAGACCGCGCCTAAGCAATTCACCCAACTGGCGCGCAACCGCGAGCGCAGTGTGGAAATTGGCGGTGGCAATACGGTGTTTGCCCCGGTCTATGGCCCGCCCTTCGTGCGGGATCTGGAAGGGGAACGGCGCTACGCCACCATGGAGGATTTCCGCAATTTCGTGAAAATGGCCTATATGGCCCCCGCCATGCACCATAGCGGTGGCACGGTGTGTGAGCCGGTGGATGTGGCCGTAAACAAGCGACACCTGGACATGCTCCACGCCCATATGACGCTTTCCGACAAACCCCATATGGGGTCTGTCACCGCACCGGAGCGGGCGGCAGATACGGTGGCCATGTCCAAAATCCTGTTTGGGGATGATGTGGTGGACCAAAATTGTGTCACCACCTCGCTCATCAACATCAACTCCCCCATGGTCATCGATGACACGATGGGCGGCGCGTTGAAGGTTTATGCGCGGGCTGGTCAGGCCTGCATCATCTCGCCCTTTATTGTCGGCGGGGCCATGTCGCCCGTCACTGTGGCGGGCACGTTGACCCAGGTTTTGGCGGAGGCGCAGGCGGCCATCGCGTTCTCACAATTGTGCCGCCCAGGCGCGCCGGTGATCATGGGCACGTTTGCCACCTCCATTTCCATGCAGTCTGGTGCCCCCGCCTTCGGCACGCCGGAACCCGCGCAAGTGCTCTACGGCGCTGCGCAATTTGCGCGCAAATTCGGGGTGCCTTTCCGCTCCGGCGGGTCGCTCACGGGGTCCAAACTGGCGGACGCGCAGGCGGCCTATGAGAGCGCCAACACGTTGCAGCCCACGCTGATGGGCGGCGTGAATTTTGCGCTCCATTCCGCCGGGTGGCTGGAGGGGGGCCTTGTGTCCTCCTACGAAAAATTCGTCATGGATTGCGACCAGTTGGCGGCGGCGCAGAAAATGGCCGAGGGCGTAGACGTGTCGCCTGCCGGGCAGGCCATGGACGCCATCCGCGAGGTGGGGCCGGGCAATCACTATCTAGGCTGCGACCACACACAGAGTAATTTCAAGACGGCCTTTTTCCGCTCCACCGTGGCGGACAATAATTCCTTTGAGCAGTGGCAGGTGGAGGGTGAAAAATCCGCGCCCCAGCGGGCCACCGATATAGCCCGCAAATGGATTGCCGATCATCAGGCTCCAGCCCTGGACCCAGCCATCCGCGAAGCGCTGGACGAGTTTGTGGCCAAAAAAAAGGAGTCCATGCCGGACGCGTTCACCTGAACACGCGAGGTCAGGGCGCCAAAAACCTGCGAAGTTCGCAGCCGAGAGATTATCTCCAACTTCATCTATGATGGGGTTTGGCGCACGTCCAACAGCGGCGAAAGTGCCGGGGAAAACCCCCACGGCTACGATCGTGGTGGTCTGGGTCGTGACAAGAATGAGGGTGAGGCATGAGCGACTTTAGCACTACCGCAGCCGAGGCCTTTCAAAGGGAAGTGCGCACCGCCCTCGGCCCCTGTGGCTTGACCCCTTTCGGCTGGGTGATGCTGGGGGCGGAAGATTTTGACGGGGACACGCCCGCCGGGGGCCGGGGTCTGTTGATTGGGAATATCGGCTCCAGCCTCTGGCCCGCGTTCAGCACATCGCCCGAATTTTCCGATGGGGGCAAAGACCCCCTCGACCGCTGGACCGTGTTACAGCTGGGGCGGTTGGCGCAGCGGTTGGGGGCGACGGTGCGCTACCCATTTGGCCGCCCGTTCTGGCCCTTCCAGGACTATGCCAAGCGGGCCACCGGCATGGATAATTCGCCCCTTGGCCTGCTCATTCACCCGCAATACGGGCTATGGATGGCGCTGCGGGGGCTGATCGTGTTTGAGGGCGATTTTGCAGTGCCCACCCGCCCTGTGGACTGGCACCCCTGCGAGAGGTGCGTTGAAAAACCTTGCCTGCAAACCTGTCCGGTGAGCGCCTTTACTGATGATGGTTATGACTATGTGTCGTGCCGCGCCCATGTGGCCAGCGCGGCGGGGGGTGAGTGCTTTTCCGGCGGCTGCCTCGCGCGCCGAGCCTGCCCCGTGGGTGAAGGCTTTGCCTATGATGAAGATCATCAGGCCTTTCACATGAGTGCTTACGTTTAGGCCGTTTTACGCATAGCGGCCTTGGCGGCCACGGGCTTTCCCATAATCGCCCCCCAGCCCAGCCTCCCTGCCTGAGGGGATGTCGGAGAGGCGGTGTCGAAGACACAGCTGATCCGGGTGGGAGGCTACAGGGTAGGTTTGCGCTACGAGTCCTGTGTCAGCATCCAGCCCCCCACCCCAATCGCCTGCGGCTCTTGGGCCTCCCGTCAAGGAGGAGGCGGGGTGCCAGTTTTAAGTTTGTCACACGATTTTCAACTCCCATTCGATTGTCATCTCCGCTGCAGCGGAGATCCATCGGCCCCACACACTCCATTATCCGACAGGCAGTTTCAGTCGGTCAAGAGTGCGCTCTTTGGCATCACTCAAATGGGTAAATGGGTCCCCGCCGTCGCGGGGATGACAATCGGGGTGGTGGGTAGGACTGGGGAAAGTAATCCCCGTGGCACTTTGATTGGACACACTGTGTGTGTGGCCCTTGTGGGGACGGTGGGTTTGATCAGCCAGCTTATCCGTCATAGGGTCGCCGGTTTCCGGTCAACAGCAGGTCA
>JBCBHU010000004.1:0-247525 GCA_038525315.1 Pseudomonadota bacterium | reverse complement strand
TGTCGTCCCCCACAAAGTCACCATTGGGCGTATAGGTGATCACATTGCCCGCCACAGACACGGACCCGTTGCCCGGCGCCCCCACCGCCGTGATGGTGGCAGCACCATTCTCAAAATTATCCGCCTCAGACCCATTCGTCCCCGCAATGGGGTTGAACGCAATGGCCGTCTCCTCCGCCGTCGTCACCGTGTCGGCAACAATGTCGACGACCGGGGTGACGCCAATGGCGATTGTTTGCGTATCCGTGGAATTGGCTTCGCCATTTTGATCGTCAGTGGTGACAACCAGCAGATCGGTGCCATTGAAGTCCGCGATGGGAGCGTAATCGAGACCATCAAGGATGGCGTTCACATCGGCGGGGGTGCCGGTGATTGTGATTGTGGCCGTGCCGTTAGTACCAATGGTGGCCGAACCCGCGGCCACGCCCGTGAGAGTGCCATGGGTGACCGCCAAGGTTACCACAACCGTGTCACCATCCGGATCGGCGATGGTGATGGCATTGCCATTGGCAGCGGAGAACGTCAGATCCGTGTCTTCAGGCGTCGTCGTAGCCGCAATGGGTGTATTGCCCGGCGTGGCCGGCGCTGTGATGACCGGTTGATCATTGGTATCGCGGAAACTCAAATCTGTGGTGAGCGGCACCGCGTTGGAGCCGTCGGCGGCCAAACCGGGCACACCAGCCAGATTGAAATTGGTATCCGTGGCATCAAGATTTTCATCGTTGGGGTCCACACCATCATTGGCGTTGGCCCCTTCGAAAATATCCAACAGACCGTCCTGATCCGTATCAGCTGTGGAGGTAACGCTGGTGGGCTGGCCGTCGCCGCGCTCGGCCACATCGAGCGTACCGTCATTGTCCGTATCGGTATCCAGATAGTCAGCAACGCCGTCACTATCCGTATCTACAGGGGCCAGGCCGGCGCTTGTGGCGGCATCGGTGGAGCCGGTATCGGCATCATAGGCGTCATCAAGACCATCCTGGTCAATATCGACACCGGAGGGCCCGTCATAACCCGCTGTGGTTTGAGCCTCCACGTTATCAGTGATGCCGTCATCGTCTGAATCGATGTCTTTGTCATTTCCAACGCGGTTGAGGGAGGCCTCCTCACCGATGATGAAAACCTTGCCGTCTGGAGCATCATTCCCGGCGGGGATGATCACACGCACGCTGGCCACAAGGGAACCTACGGGAGCCAAATCGTCCAAGGCAAACAGGGCGATGCGTGCATCCTGCGAGGCGTTTTGTTGCGCGCCGGTGGCGATGTAGTCGCTGTTGTTGACGGTGACAGGGCCACTCAAGGCCACGCCATTTTCATCAAAGGCCTGAAGCTGGACACCGTTATTGCCGCCACGCTCGGAGAACCCAACGAAGGCACCATCGGATACCAGCACGGGTTCGTCATAGCCCACTTCGAAATAGTCGCCCGCCGTCCAGTTGGGGCCGCCGGTGCCCAAAACCTGATAGTCGTTCAAATCACGGGACTGGAAAGCGGGGAGGATATCGGTTTCCCAACTGGCCCCGGAGCCGGAAAGCGAGGCCACATCGGACCCGTCCTGCCGGAAAGTGGCATCTTGCGACAGACCTGCGGCGAAGGAATAGGAATAGCTGTCAGGCAGCAGGAAGACGGGCAGGCGTTTACCGTCGATTATGACAGCTTCCAGCACGTGGTCACCGTCTTGGTCGGAGAGGTCTGCGCTGGTGATTTCGAAGCTCACGTCACCGGCGGGAATAGCCCCGTCAATGCCGCTGTCGGCAGCACCAAGGACACCCTGTTCCACCAGATCAATGATGCCATCATTGTCATCGTCAATATCGACGATGTCGGCGATTCCATCGGCGTCAAAGTCGGTGTGGAGCGTGACCGTGGCGGTGTCGGTGAGTGCGCCATCGGTGATGCGATAGGTGAAAGTTTCCACCTCTGCCGCGCCGTGGGGCTGGGTGACTTGCAGATTGCCATTGGCCAGCAGAGCCACGACTGTTCCAGAAGGCAAGGTAACAGGAGAGCCCACGGTGATGGACAGGAAACTGCCAGAATTGTCGGGGTCCTCAATGGCGTTGACGGAAATCGTGTCACCATCCAGATCAGTGTCATTATCGAGGACGTCGATTTCCTGCGGCACCGTCGGGGCAAGGACGATGGGGCCGTCATTGGTTGCCGCCGGGGCATCGTTGACGGGGTTGATGGTGATCGTCAGTTCAGCATCGTCTGTGAGTGCACCGTCCGAAATTTCATAGGTAATGGCGGGCACCGTGCCGGTGTAATTGGCGGCCGGTGCAAAGGTATAGTCGCCATTGGTTTCGATGGTAATCGTGCCCACACCGGGGATGGCGAATGGACTACCGGCAGCGGTTGTACCGGGGAAACCGGCCACGGAAAATTCGGTGACAGTTATGAGACCACTGTCAATATCGGAATCACCCGTGAGGGGATCTGTGATGACGTTGCCGGTCACATCACCGGCATCTTCATTACCGGAATTACTGTCATCGACGGCAACAGGCGCATCGTTGACGTTGCTGACATTGACGGTGACGGTGCTGGTTTCCGTCACGCCGCCGGAGGTGACGGTGTAATCAAAGGTGGCGGTGCCGAAATAATCACCCAGAGCCGTCACGCGGATTTCGCCGGATGGCAAAACGGTGACATCGATGTTGCCGGTATTGGCGGAATTATCGACGCTGGTGACCGCGGCACCGGAGTTTTCAAAATTATCGGCGCTGGCGCCATTGGTGCCTGCAATGGCATCAATCTCAATCGTGCCGCCTTCAGCCACGGCAATTGTATCCGCCACAATGTCGGCCACCGGATTGACCGAGACGGCAATGGTTTCGCTTTCCGTGGTGGAACCGTCATTGGTGGAAACGGTGATATCGAACGTGCCTGCACCCGTGTTGTAGTCGGCGACGGGAGTGTAGCTGAGACCGGCGAGCGCTGTGTTCACCTGCGCGATGGTACCGGAGATCGTTACGGTTGCGGAGCCGTTATCCGTGATAATGGCACCGCCGCCCGCGGCCACGGAGACCGTGCCGCTGGCGGCGGGCAAAGAGACCGTGGTGGTGAGGCTTCCGCCGTCGATATCGGCTACAGATACGCCGCCAATGGCCAGGGCCGTGTCTTCAAGGGTGGACTGGGCACCCGGCACGGTAATAGCCGTCACATCGTTGACGGGGTTTACGCTGAAGGTGAGCGTGTTGGGTGTTGGATCAAGATCGACACCGCCATTGGCGGTGCCACCATCGTCACGCACCTGGAAGGTGAAGGATGTGTACGTTCCACCGGGCGTGGAGGTGTTGTTTTCGTTAGCGACCGGCACAAAGCGCAGGAAACCCGCCGCGATGTCGGCAGCCGACACTGTTGCACCATCGACGAGCGTCGTGTCGCCACCGCCGTTGTTATAAATCAACGAGCCGTTGGCCGGTACCGTGGTGAAAACCACTTCATCAAAATTGTCATTGGTGCCGTCGACCGGATCATCAAAGCCGAAATTCGCCACGGTGAGCGTGTGGCTGGCGTCTTCATCCAGAGTGACCGTACTGTCACTGCCGGTGGGGGCATCGTTCACACCGGTCACTGTGATCGTGACCGTTGCATCATTGGTAACACCGTTAGAATCAGTCACCGTGTAGTCGAAACTGTCTGTGAGCGTGTCGCCCGCCTGCATGGCTTGAATACCGGTCACGCTGGAGGGGTCGTAGGTATAGCTGCCGTCCGCCGCGATGGTGACGGTGGCTCCCTGGGCCGTTGTGATGGTTTCAGCTGTAACGGTGAGGCCGGCTACAGCGTCAAAAGTGTCTTTGACCTCAATGGCGTTCAGCGCCGTTTCGTAAAATTTGAATTGGGCAATCTCGCCCTGGAAGTCACCAAACTCACTGGCATTTGTGATGTTTGTGCCGCCGTTGCTGCCGCCGAGCCCGGCACCGTCGCCACCGGACCAGTCTTCAAGACCGGCAATTTCCACGGTCTGCACCAGAATGCCGTTAATGTAGAGCATAACACGGTCATCGGAGGGCGTGCCGGTGCCGGAGTTTCTGTCGTAAACGGCGGTGACCTGGAAAAATTCATTGGCGATATTGCCGGGGCCGACAACGTCTGAAAGGTCGGCCAACAAAATGGCGTTTGCACCGCCAACACCGCCGTCCCGCAGATGCAGGCGCAGATGGTCAATGGTTCCGGTGCCGCCACCGGTGGAATCGGACAGGGCAATGGAGATACCGTCCGTGCCCCCACCGCTCTCAAACAGAATGGCACCCTGACCGGACGTGTAATCGTCCGGGTCGTATTTGAACCACATCTCCAGCGTGGCGTCGCTGTCGGTGGGATTACCGGACAAACCATCGAAGGAGTCAGCGGCCGCATCGCTGCTGCCGCTAAACGTGAGGCTTTCGGTAATGCCGGGAAGGGTTGTGGTGGGTGCGGTATTATGGGTAACGCCCGTGGTCCAATCGAAGTTTTGATCGGTAGCACCGCCTGCCCATGTGCCGGTGGCACCGGCTGTGGTTATGGTGGTGTAATCCAAGGTCGGCGCTGTGGAGACCGTGGTGTCATTGGCCAGCACACCATTGGCGGGCACGGTAAGAACAAGGTCTTCGGTGGTTGAGCCCGTGTCATCATTGGGTTGCGGAATGGGGTGTTTGACGACAATGACATCGGCCGTCTCAGTTACCCCACCGGACGTGATTGTATAGGTGAAAGTGTCGAACCCGCCGCCAGGGCCGGGGGTCGTCCAGGTGTATGTGACCGTGTTGTCGGGATTGACCGTAACGGTACCATTGCTGGCCCCGGTAACGGTAATGTTCGTGACAGCACCCTCCGGTGAGTCATTGGCGAGAACGGGGATGGTGACAGACCCCGTATCACCCACTTCTGCCCAATCATCGGCCACATCCACCACAGGGGTGACCTGGATTTCGATGGTCTCGGAATCGGTGGCATTACCGGTGCCGGTATTGTCATCCACAGAAACCGTGAGCGTGGCTGTGCCGTTATAATCGGGCGTATTGAAATAGCGCAGACCGTTGAGAGCTGCGTTCACCTGTGTCTGGGTCCCGGAAATGGTGAGTGTGTCCGTCCCGTTGCCGGTCAAAGCGGCTCCCGAACCCAAGGAAGCCAACATGGTGCCGTTCGTGACGGTGACCGTTACATCCAGAGAACCCACAAAATCCGGGTCGGCCACGGAAATGGCGTTACCATTGCCGGAGGTAAAGACCAGCGCCGTATCTTCCGGCGTGGTGGTGGCCGGGATTGGCCCGCCGGACGTGTCCGGAACTGTCAACACCGGGGCCGTATTTGTGTCGGTGATGGTTGTGGTCACATCGTCGAGCGCACCGTCGATGCCGGAGCCGGTGGACCCGGTCAATTCAAGACGGAAGTCCTCATCCGGCTCAAAACCCACATCATCGATGGCCGCAATGGAAATGTCGAAGACCGGCGTGGCGTTGGCACCGGTGGTGAAGGACAACGTGCTGCCATCCTGCACGGAAGCGGTGTCTTGAGAAAATTCAAGGCCGGTGCCCGCTCCGTCCTGAATGCCGATGGTTGTGGAGGCACCCTGATTGTAGGTCGGATCGCCGTGAGTGACATCCTGATAGCGGATTTCGACAGTGCCATCGTCTTCATGCAGAACGATCTGGAAGGTGAACGTCTCCGTGGTGCTGGAGAAATATTGGGAGTTCTCCTCATACTGGATGATGAACTCGCGGGAGCCGGGCGTACCCACTGTTTGGACAAAGACATCACTGGGGGCCGAGCCGCGGTGGTCCAGAGTGTCCCAAAAGGCGGCAATCGCAGGACGTCCGCCAAAGGCCGTTCCAGCTTCCAGATCGGCGTTGAAGTACTGGGTCCCGGCGGAACTGTCGAACGTCACATAGCCCGTAGAGCCGACGAACAAATCCGTATAGGTCGTGCCAAAAAAATCAAAATTGAACCCGATATTCTGGTTTGATGTGGCGCCCAACCCCAAGTTCAGGTTCGTGCCGGTACCGGAAATATCGTTAAATGCGCCACCATCGGCATCGTAGATGAAGACGTAGTCGTCATTTGCCGGGCGGGTATAGGTGAGCGCCGTGCCGTCAAACGACAAATCGGACCGCGAAGCTGCAAGCGCAATCAAGGCATTTGTTAGATTGGATCGGTCTGCGGCTGTCGTGTCAATGTCGGTAACGTCCAGCGTGACGCTGGCCTGCTGACCTGCCTCCATTTGGCCCACCAGAGACAGGACATAGTCAGCCACATTGCCCTCGGCGACCGTGGTGTCTCCGGTGAGGGTCCATTGAGGATTAAGCGTGACGCCAGCGGTGGCGGTATCAGTGTCACCATCCGTGTCGGCCACGGTGTAAGTGAAGGTGGCCTCGCCGGTATAAATACTGGTGGGCGTGAAAGTTATGGTGCCGTTGGCGTTCACCGTTACCGTGCCGTTGGTCACCGATACGGGCGTGCCAACGGTGATATTGGACCCATTGATCTGGGTTATTGTGGCGCCCCCATCTGGCACATCGTCATTGTTCAACACTGTCAGCGTGACGGGGGTTCCCGGATTGGTGAAGGCACTGTCATTGGCGGCCGTTACCGGGTCATCAGCCGTGTCCGTTGTGACGGAGATGGTCACCACCGCGCTGTCCGCCGTGGCCACGGCCACATCATCCTGCGGGTTTGTCTCTTGGGACGTGGCGATGATGTCAAAGGTGTAAGTGCCGGTGAAACCGGTGGTGGTCTCGATAGTAATATCGGCCAGGTCGGCAGCGCTGAAGGTGGTGCTGCCGCCGGTGATGGTCAGCGGAGTGCCATCGTTGAGCACCTGATATCCAGAAGGGATATTGGACAGGGTGTAGGAGACGATCTCTTCCGACCCGTCCGTGTCCACCAAGGATGCGTTGACGAGCGGGGCAAGACGAACCGGCACATCCACGCCGGTATTACCATTTGTTCCGGTAAGATTGGGCGCATCGGCCACGGCCGCCACGTTGTAAATCAAGTCACGCACCACAGTGGCAGTGGAACCGTTGGGCTCCACCGACGACACACTGAGTTGCAGCACAAGATCCTGATCGCTGTGACTGTCAACGCCCGGGCGTGTCAGGAAGATGTTTGTCAAATCCCATTCACTGACATCCACCGTGTCCGCCGGTGTGGCGGAGGTGAACGTGTTGATGCCGTCGGTTAGTGTGAGACCAACAGGAATGTTGGTGACGCTGTAAACGAGTGTTTCGGACCCATCACCATCCGTTTCCACCGAGGTTATGTTGATGGGATTTGTGGCAAGATCTTCGTTTGAGACGGTGGACGTTGGGCTCGCAGGCACACTTGGCGTATCGGCAATGCCGCGCACGTTGATGGAGGCAAAGGAATCGGCGGTGAAACCCCCGGTGTCCATGGTGGTGTAGTTGAAATAGTCCACGCCGCTAAAATCGGTGGCGGGGTCATAGGTGAAGGAGCCGTCATCAAAAAGCGTCAACACACCACCGGAGGGCAGCGTGGTACTGACCGGCGCCACGGCACCCACGGCGTTGACCGTAATCGGTGCGCCCGCAGACGTTGTAGCAGCGGAAAGGGTTATGGCCCCGTTTTGGGGGTCGCTATCATTGGCCAACACACCGGCGGCGGTGGCCACGGACAGCATGGTGTCCTCATCCGCGATGTAGAGGTCACGGATCGCGGTTGGCTGGTTGATGACTGTGCCGAAGGTAATGGCCGTGTTGGCCACACCGCTGGAGAAAGAATTATCAAAGACCTCCACGTCAATGGAGCGGGGCGTCAAATCAATGGCGCTCCCGTTAACGGTGCTGCGATAGGTGATGGTCTGAATGGCGGTCTGGTAGTCCACCGATGATGCGTCGCCCGTCAATGTGATGGTGATCTGACCGGGCACGGATGTATCCGTGGTACTGGTCAGGCCAATGGCGTTCAAAATCGGCTGGTTGACCTCTAAGACGTCACCGGCAAGGGCGTTTGTAAGGACAATGGTAGCGCTGGTCTGGCGATTGCCCGTGTTATTGACCGAAATATCGGCATCGGCAATCTCCACCGGGGTTCCGGTGCCCGTGGCTGGTGAAAAGTAGATGGTCTGATAGCTGGAACCGGAGGCACCGGAGGAATCGTCCGAGTCCAGATCAATGCCGGTGGCAAAGGATGTGTTGGGGTTGGTGAAGACCAAATCGCCATCACCGTCATGGTGATAAAACGCCTGCGGCGTGTGGGTGCGATATTGCATCGTCAGTTCGTTGACGGAATTCCAATTGAAGCGGACCCAGGACGACTCCTCGTCATTTTGGTCCTGCGTCCCGTCCACAAAGATAAAGCCGCTGGTATTGGTGTCGACTAGGTTGGTGCCTGCCTGTACTGTATAGGAGGAAAGATCACCAGTTTCCGCCCCCAGCGCTTCGCGGGTGGCCACCACGCCGTCACGACCATCGATGTCAGAAATCGTCAGGCCCACCTCGCCAAAACTGGCCTTCGTGTTTGTGCCTGCAAGAAAAATTTCCCAGGTGATCTGCACGACACCCTCATCCAATACCTGCGGGTTATCGTTGGTATCGGCGGTGGGGTTGTTGTCGTTATAGATGATGATGCGAAAGTCATCCACGTCACCAGTGCCATCACTGCGAATGCCAAAGCCGACCCCCGTCAGGGCATTCGACACAGAATCCACCGTGGCGCGCACGTCCACGGCGGCAGTTGAGCCATCGTTGAAGGTTACGATGCCCGCATTTTCCCAAGTGGCGGTAGAGCCAACGCCCCCGGCGGTGATGGTTCCCAAGCCGGTGGGGGTTAGGGTGCGTGTGTCAGCCAACGTTACCACAGGTGCGTCGTTGGAACCCAGCTCAAACGCATCCAACGTGTGTCCGTAGCCAAGTGCGGCAAAGGCGCGGGTTTCAATTTGACCGGCTTCCACTTCCAGGTCCCAGTCGCCACCCTGATCGGCAGAACCGGTGAGGTCGTCAGAAGCAGCGATATCGGCACCGGTCACAGCCGCAAGTTGCGCTGCCACGGCCCGGCCGGTTTCCCCGGCCCCAAAATCGCACCCATAGATAAGGATGTCGCCACCTTCAGCCAGTGAAGCACCGATACGGGTGAGCGCTTCCACATGGGAGGTGGAAATTGTGTCGGAGGAAAGCTGGCTGGACCCCAGGTTCAGGAAGCCCTGTCCGCCATGGGAGAAGATGTGAACGGCGGCAATATCGGAGCGCCCGTCCAGCAGGTCGGCAATCTGCTCCACACCATCGCTTTGCAGGTCCAAAATGTGGACTTCCACATCCGGATCCAGTTCGGACAACAGGGCACCAATGTCGGTGACATTGCCGTCGATGAACACCACGTCACGGGAGAGATCGCGAGCGGGGACATGACCTTCGGTTGGCATGTCGTCCGATATATTATCGGCCTGGGCCGCCATATGGGCATCCGCCAATTCCGCATGGGTGGCGCTAGCGGCCATATCGCGGGCCGTCTCTATGGCGGCTGCGTCCAGCAGCACCCTGGGTTCCAAGGCACGCATGAGCGGTTTATCCGCCTGCGGTGCCGAGACCTGTTGTTTTTTGCTTTTGAAGATTTTGCCAAATGCGGAAAGCATAGCCACCCCTTTGAGCGGTGCTTTCCCGAACCCTCCCCCGTGGATGGCCGTTCATCACCGCAATCGCCCCTCCGGAATGCGGACGCATTCCGGGTTGTTAAGGTTTTGGGCGGATATGGTTAACAAGCGGTTAACCAAGGGGATGTTTGGAGTCAGTTGGTTAAACTTTAGCCCTTGTAAGATAAGGGTTTTGTGGGAACCGAAATGGTTAAAGGCGTTAATTTTCGACAATCAAAAATTAACCGCGCATCACAGCCCACCACCGGACAAAAGGTGAATCACCAGCGCAGCAATCAAAACCAGGGCAAGATAAGCGAGACGGCGAGACATGGCTTGACTTTTGGCTGGGTTTGCGGCCGTGGCAAGGGCGTTGCGACTTTTTGGCTTAGCGTCAACACAGTTTAGAGCTATGGGAGGCCAGCATTCACAATCAAAACGCATCCCATGATTGACACCCCTTCCCCCTATCTCGTCGCTGCGCTCTACAAGTTCGTGACGCTGGACAAGCCCGCTGACATAAAGCCGCACCTTTTGGCCGAGTGTGAGCGCCATGGCATTAACGGCACGCTTTTGCTGGCCACAGAGGGTATTAACGGCACGATTGCCGGGTCCGATGAAGGCATTGCCGCAGTGCTTGATTGGCTGCGGTCTGACCCCCGTTTTGCGGCATTGGAAGTAAAATACTCGCGCGCCAGTGAGGCCCCGTTTTACCGTATGAAAGTGCGGCTCAAGAAAGAAATCGTCACACTGGGCGTGGAGGGTGTGGACGCCGCCAATGAACAGGGCACTTACGTAAAGCCTGCGGACTGGAACGCGCTGATCGCGCGCAATGACGTGATCGTGGTTGACACGCGTAACGATTACGAGGTGGCCATTGGCACGTTTGAAGGGGCCACCAACCCGCGCACCAATAGTTTTCGCGAACTGCCCCAATGGGTGGAGGACAAGCTGGAAGCTGCCCCGGACACACCCGTGGCCATGTTTTGCACCGGCGGTATTCGCTGCGAAAAGTCGACGGCCTATCTGCGCTCAAAAGGGTATGAGAATGTCTACCACCTGCAGGGCGGTATTTTGAAATATCTCGAAGAGGTGCCGGAGGAAGAAAGCCTTTGGCGGGGCGAGTGTTTTGTGTTCGACCAACGGGTTTCCGTTGGCCACGGGCTGACGGAGGGAAGCTACGATCTGTGCCACGCTTGCCGTATGCCGATTAAGGAGGAGGACAAAAAGTCAAACCTCTATGTGGCCGGAGTTTCCTGCCCCCACTGTGCCGACACGATGAATGAGACGCAAAAGGCACGTTTTGCGGAGCGCCAGAAACAGATGGAATTGGCCCGTCAGCGCCGCACAAGCCATATCGCTGCGGATGTGGAGGGGGCTAAGGCAGCGAAGCGGGCGGAGAAGGAGCGGCAGCGGGAATTGAGTCGGCGGAAGGGCTGATTTTTTCCGAAGCAATCTGTCCTTAAGGCAGCCTAACCTCCCCCTGGAGGGGAGGTCGAAACTGCTTGCAGTTTCGGGTGGGGGGCTAGATCCCTATACCAAATGGTCATCGCTCCCCCCGCCCCAATCGCTGCGCTCTTGGACCTCCCCTCAAGGGGGAGGTTGAGCAGACTTGATCACCTCAGACTTAAGCAAATCTAACGTTCGCTGACCTGCCAGCGCGGGTTGATCCAGGGTTCAAGATTGGATTTTGGCAAAGGCGTTCTGCCCAGAATGTGGTCTGATGCCTTTTCCGCCGTCATGATGGCGGGGCCGTTGAGATTGCCGTTCGTGATGCGGGGGAAGATGGACGTATCCACCACCCGCAATCCTTCCACTCCAATCACGCGGCATTCTTCATCCACCACAGCCTGTGGGTCGCTCACCGAGCCCATCTTAGCGGTGCCGCAGGGATGGTAGGCGCTTTCCACGTGGTTGCGGATGTATTCGTCCAACTCATCATCGCTTTGGACCGCGGCGCCCGGCGCGATTTCCTTGCCCCGAAACGGGTCAAACGCCTCTTGGGCAAAAATTTCGCGGGTGAGACGAATGCAATGGCGGAATTCGGCAAAATCGTTGGGCGTGCTCATGTAGTTGAAGCGAATTTCCGGTGGTGCTTTCGGGTCTGCGGATGCCAGCGAAATGCGCCCCCGACTTTCGGAGCGCATGGGCCCCACATGGGCCTGAAAGCCGTGACCCTCCGCCGGGGCTTTGCCGTCATAACGGATGGCAACGGGCAGGAAATGGTATTGAATATCGGGATAGTCCACGCCCGGTGCCGAGCGCACAAAGGCGGCGCTCTCAAACTGGTTTGATGCGCCTAGGCCAGATTTGAAAAACAACCATTGGGCGCCAATCATGGCTTTGGAAAACAAATTGAGCTTGGAATAGAGCGTGATGGGCTTAGTGCTGGCCATCTGGATGTAGAGTTCCAGATGATCCTGCAAATTGCCGCCCACACCGGGCCTGTCCTCTAAGACCTCAATACCATGGTCTTGCAAATGAGCGGCGGGGCCGATGCCGGACAGCATGAGCATTTTGGGCGTGTTGATGGAGGAGGCGGCCAGCACCACCTCCTTACGTGCCCGCACCCGTTCCACCCGGTCGCCGCGCATGACTTCCACGCCCACCGCCTTTTTGCCTTCAAACAGAATGCGGCTGGCGAAGCATTTCATCATGCGCAGGTTTTCGCGCTTTAGTGCGGGTTTCAAATAAGCATTGGCGGCGGACCAGCGGCGGCCCTTATGAACCGTCTGTTCCATGGGGCCAAAGCCTTCCTGTTTCAGACCGTTATAGTCTTGCGTGGTCTCGAAACCGGCTTGGCGTCCGGCCTCCACAAAGGCATGGAAGAGCGGGTTTTCGCGGGGGCCACGGCCCACATGGAGCGGGCCGTCCGTGCCACGCCCCTCCCCTTCCGCGCCACCGTGGGATGTTTCGGCGCGCTGAAAATAGGGTTGAACGTCGGCATAGGACCAGCCTTTGGCCCCACTCTCCTGCCAATGGTCGAAGTCCTTGGCATGGCCGCGCACATAGACCATGCCGTTAATGGAGGAAGAGCCACCGATGACCTTGCCGCGCGGGGTGGCCAACACGCGGTTGTTGAGATGCGGCTCCGGCTGGGTGCCGAAACCCCAGTCATAGAGGTTCATGTTCATGGGGTAAGACAGGGCGGCAGGCATCTGGATGAGCGGCCCCATATCGGTGCCCCCATATTCCAGCACCAGCACCCGGTGCTTGCCGTCTTCGGACAGGCGCGCTGCAACCACAGACCCGGCAGAACCGGAGCCCACCACCACGTAATCGGCTTCCTGCACATAGTCGATGTGTTCGAGACCGTGGCTCATCTACCCATCCGCTCCGCTGCTCATGGTGTCGTCGGCTCCATTTGATTAGGTCTTATTTTCGGTGAAACGGGGATAGCGGGCATCGCCCTCCAGCACGTTCAGGTCCTTGTGGTTGCGCATGTAACGCTCGCTGGCCTGTTGCAGGGGCTGGTAATCCCAAGGGTAATAATTGCCATTGCGCAGCGCACCGTACACCAAAAGACGATGCTTTTGACTGGTCATAACGTCCTGCGTAAAAGCCTTGAAATCATAGGCACTTTCCACATGCGCCTTCAACGCAGTGTAGGCGTCCTGGTGGGCGGGATCACCGGCCCGGTTGGTCAATTCTTCCGGGTCCGCTTCCAGATCAAATAATTGGTCGGGGTCGGCGGGACAGACGGTGAGTTTATACCGCCCCTTCCGGACCATCACCATCGGGGCAATGGAACCTTCGGCGGCGTATTCGACAATGACCTGACGGTCCTCCTCTTGGCCCAAAAGGGTGGGTTTTAGGGATACGCCGTCAATGTCGTCCGGCACTTCCACACCGGCCAAATCCACCAGCGTGGGAAACACGTCCAGTGTGGATGTGGGTTTTGTGACCGTGGCAGGTCTAAAGCGTTCTTCCATGGCGTCGGGCGCACAAACCATGAGCGGCACCCGGGCGGACCCCTCAAAGAAGCTCATTTTGAACCAAAGACCTTTTTCACCCAACATATCGCCGTGGTCGGAGACGAACATAACGATGGTGTCGTCGGCGAAATCACAAGCCTTCAACGTCTCCAGCACCTGTCCGATTTTCTCGTCGATAAAAGACAGATTGCCAAAGTAGGCGCGACGGCTGTCGACTACCTTTTGATGGGTTGTATCGAAATTGCGCCAGTCGGACATATCCAGCAGGCGCTTGGAATGGGGGTCGTGGTCCTCATAGGCGATGGTCCCCGTGCGCAGCGGGGGCATTTTGTCTTCGGGGTAAAGGTCCCAATATTTCTGCCGGGTCACGAAAGGGTCGTGGGGGTGGGTGAAAGAAACTGTCAGGCAAAAAGGTTGGCTTCGGTCCAGCCGTGAGAATTGGTGAAGGGTCTGGTTGGCGTAGAAGGCCACTTCGTCATCATATTCCAACTGATTGGTGGTCTCCGCAACGCCCGCCGTCGTGACCGACCCCAGATTGTGATACCACCAATCAATGCGTTCATCGGGCTTTGTCCAGTCCGGCGTCCAGCCAAAATCGGCGGGGTAAACGTCTGTCGTCGTGCGCCGTTCAAATCCGTGCAACTGATCAGGCCCCACAAAGTGCATCTTGCCGGACAGGGCGGTGAGATAGCCCGCTTGCCGCAGGTGATGGGCGAACGTGGGGACGGAGGAAGCGAATTCTGCTGCATTGTCGTACACGCCCGTGCGCGATGGCAACAGTGAGGACATGAAAGCGGCACGGGACGGCGCGCAAAGCGGGCTTGCGCAGTAGTTGTTGGCGAAATTCACCCCCTTGGCATAAAGCGCCTTCAGGTTTGGCATGTGCAGGAAATCTGCCGGGCCGCCCTTCGGCGCTTCCGGGCGCGGACCGCCAAAGAACGTGCCGTTGCACTGGTCCACCATGAAGATGAGAAAATTGGGTTTCTTGGTCATGGATATTTCCTGAAAAGGGCTTGCGGCATGCAAATGTCAACGGGCGCTATCCGCCCGCAAACTTGTTTTCCGTGCCGTAATCATAGGGTGCATCTTGCATTTCCAAATGCAGGCGGTCGCCTTCATAGGGGTGAGAAAGCGCCACGTCTTCGCGTAATTCATGGCCCAGTCCGGGCCTGTCAGACGGGATGACGTGGCCATCCTCCCAGCGGATGGGGTGGTCCAGCAATTCAGCGTGGAACCCGCCAAACTGCTGAATGGCCTCCAGAAGCAAGAAGTTGGGAATGGACGCCGCAAATTGGATATTGGCTAACGCTTCGATGGGGCCGCAGTAAAGATGGGGCGCCATCTGGGCGTAATGGGTTTCAGCCATGGCGGCGATTTTTTTGGCCTCCCATATGCCGCCAACCCGGCCCAGCGCCGGTTGCAGGATGGAGGCTGCGCCTTCGCGCAAAACCGTGGCAAATTCATACTTTGTCGTCAGCCGTTCGCCGGTCGCCACGGGCACTTTGGACGCACGGGCCACTTGCGCCATGGCGGCGGGGTTTTCCGGGGGTGAGGGCTCTTCAAACCAAAGCGGTTCGTAGGGGGCAAGCCGTTGGGCCATGCGGATAGCGCCGGAGGGGGTGAACTGGCCGTGGGTGCCAAACAATAAATCTGCTTTATTGCCGACCGCTTCCCGGATGCGCGCGCAGAAGCGTTCAGAACGATCCAGATCGACCATGGCGGGCTGGTGGGGGTCGTTGACCGTATAGGGGCCAGCGGGATCAAATTTCAGTGCGGTAAAACCCTGGTCCGCATAGTGAGCCGCTCGCTCGGCAGAAAGGTCTGGGTCGTTGTAGAAAGTGGCCGGATCCTGCGTTTCATCGGGGTATAGATAGGTGTAGGTGCGGATGCGCGGGTTCACCAGCCCGCCGATCAACTGGTGGATAGGTCGGTCCAGCGCTTTGCCTACAATGTCCCAACAGGCCATTTCAATGGCCGAAAATGCGCCCATAACGGTGGGGTCCGGGCGTTGGGTAAAGCCAGAAGAGTGGAAGCGACGGAACAGTCGCTCCACCTCATGGGGGGCCATGCCCACACAGTGGCGGGCAAAAAGGTCTTCGGTCACCACCACTTGCGCCTTTGGCCCAACGGCAGACGCGTAGACTTCGCCATACCCCACGATGCCGTTGTCCGTCGTCACCTTAACGAAGATGAAGTAGCGCCCACCAAAGGAGGGGGGCGGGTTTCCCACGATAAAGCAGGTGATGTCTTTGAGCAGCATGGCGGGTCATCCAAAACGGGCTTGCGTCGAACACAACCATGGAATGTGGCGGCTGACTATCCTGAACACGTCAGCCCCGCGCGAAACAGCCTTTGTTTGTTAACCAAGCGCGGGGAAAGGCCAAATTTTGCCATTGCCTATGCCCAATTTTCGCCCGCATTGGGCTTGTTGGTTAATGGAAGGTTAATTAGTCTCGCCCCATGAGCACGATTTCCCTCGATACGCGCCGCGCCGTCATCAGTGACGCTTTTGGCATTTCCGCCGTCCACGATGCCTCTTGGCGCAGTGCCTATACGGGACTTATTCCCCATCAGGCGCTGGAAACCATGATCCGGCGGCGGGACCCGAAATGGTGGAGCCGGGCTATCCGCAATTCCACGCGCATTTTGGTGGTGGAAACCCAGGGACAGATTGTGGGCTATGCCACACTGGGCACGAACCGCGTAAGCGCCCTGCCCCAGCAGGGGGAAGTTTACGAACTATACCTGCTGCCGGAATATCAGGGCATTGGGCTGGGACGGCAGTTGTTCCTGTCCGCCCGGGCGGAATTGCAGCGCTTGGGCATGAGAGGGTGTATTGCGTGGGTGTTGGAAGACAATGACCCTGCCATGGGCTTTTATCGCAATGCCGGCGGGCAAGACGTGGCTGAAGGCACTGAGACCTTTAACGGCAAGACCTTGAATAAAGTGGCCTTTGCGTGGTCATAGGGCAGTAACACCCCCATCCACAGTCGTGACAATTTGAAACCTTTTGGCAGAGGCGGGCGTAGGTGCATTATCGCAACGCGTCACACCCCTGCTGCGGAGGTTTTTATGTCTGTTACCACCCTGACCAAACTGCTGGTGCCTGCCCTCGTGGCCGGTATGTTTTTGCCCGCCCCCGTGGCCAGCGCTAAAGCGCTCTCGGCCAGCGAAGTGCGCAAAGCCATGCTTGGGAAAACCATCAAAACGCGTCGGTTCGGCCTCAGCATACGCATGCGCTATCGGCCCAACGGCACCGTCCGCGTCACCTCCGCATTAGGCAATTTGAACGGCACTTGGCGGGCGCGGGGCAATCAGTTCTGCACAACGTTTAATTCCGGCCCGGCCAAGGGCACGGATTGTGTCAGCTTTACGAAGATTGGCCCCAACCGCTATCGCACTTCCGCAGGCCAGCGCTTCTCCGTCTCGCCCTAAGGCCGCGTGGCTTAGTAGCGGAATACGCCAAAGGCGGGAGCGACGGTGCCGCGCAGGAAAATTTGCAGAAAGGTAATCGCCAGCAGCAGCACAATGGGGGAGATGTCGATCGTGCCCAAGTTGGGCATGAAGCGGCGAATGCGGCTTAGCAGCGGCTCTGTCGCGTCGTGGACAAACTGGCTGACGGCCGCCACAAAACCGTTGGATGAGTTGATGACGTTGAAGGCAAACAGCCAACTCATGACAACGGCTATGATGATCAACCACCAGTAAATGCCCAAAATGGCGTCGATCAGCCAGAAAACTGCTTGCATGATGAAGGTCCGTTTTGCGGTTTCGCTTTTACGCGTTTCCTTGGCATTTATGCGTTGGGTCGCATGATCTCAAGGTTGGGCGGGGCCGGAAATCAAATTTCCACGAGCCGATCATCCAACTCATTCTGCTGGCCAGAACTTGGCGGGTAGTGGATGGCCAGCAATTGCGCTGAACTGTCAATGGCCTTCAGAAAACCCTCCGCCAATTTATTCTGCTTTGCATGGCTTGTGAGGAGTTTAACGATCTCATCCCAATCGCTTTGCGTGACCTTTCCATTGATGCCTGCATCAGCCACCACCTGCGCGTGATGTTCTGCCAGGGACACGAACAATAGAATGCCGGACCGGTCCGCCGTGGCATGCACCCCATGAGCCAGAAATTGGCGCAAAGCATTATTGCTGGCACGGCGGTGGGCAATGGTGTGGGGCACAAATAGAAGCCGCCACGTGGGCTTTATTGCAAAAGTGAACAAAATGACCATCAGTGCCAGCGTTTGGGCCGCAGCGATGGTCAGCGGCGGCAAGGGCGCGTTCAACAGCCACGTGCCAAACGCCACCACTAGGGCCAATGCCAACGTCCAAACGGCGGCCATGAAGCCTGCCACATAGAAATAGTCGTCGCTGGCATGGGCGACGACCGCGTATATTTCACCGGATGTTCGCTTTTCCGCATCGCGAATGGCCTGCGTGATTTGAACGTGGTCTTCCTTTGAAATCATCCCCTCATCGGGAAAATCCGTGGTGCTGGTGTTTCCTTCCATGAAGTTATTCCTCACCAACTGCCCGACGAGCCGCCGCCGCCAAAACTGCCACCCCCGCCGCTGAAACCGCCGCCACTGCTGAAACCGCCGGAACTGCCGCCACCAATCCACCGGCCGGATGAGTTGCGGCGGCGTTTGGGTTTAGGTGCATTGGGGCCCGCATCAAAACCCATCCAACGATAATGGCCGGGCTTCACTTCGCGCCCAAACAGGCGGGTGAGACCGGCCATGATCAGGCCGCCAAAAATGATGAAGATCCAGACAACGAAAAAGACGAGAACGATGATTTCACCATCGTCCACTTCAAAACCGCTGGAGGGTTCAGCGCGATCTTTCCAGCGTTGCAGCGCTGCTGCGTCGGCCTCCAGCACTTCGATCATAGCCCGCACGCCCCGATCGATGCCCTGACTGAAATTGCCCTTCTTGAAAGCGGGCGTGATCCTCTGTCGAATAATCACAGAGGCGATGGCATCGGTGAGCGTGCCCTCTACTCCGTAGCCCACTTCAATGCGCAGTTTGCGGTCATTCTTTGCAATGAGCAGCAGAGCACCATTGTTGAATTCGGCAGTGCCCAGTGCCCATTTGCGGGCGACTTTGAGACTGTATTGCTCGAGATTTTCTCCCCGAAGGCTGGGGATCGTCAAAACCGCAATCTGATTGCCGCTCTTTTGTTCGTGGGCGGCAAGCCTGTTAACAATGAACCCTTCTGTTTGGGCATCAATGATATTGGCCTGATCCACCACCCGCCCCGATAGCGCGGGCACGGCAAGTTGCGCCCAAGCCGAGCCTATTAAGGTCAGCAGAAGCGTCAGAACCGTGGCGACACGGATGATCAAAGGTCGGGCTTGAGCCTTCACCGGTTAGTCGAAGCTCACTTGAGGCGTCACCGTCTCAGACGGTTGGATGTCAAAGGTGGGCAGCGGGTCATTGTCGGAATACATCAACGAGCGCCACCAGCGGCCTGGGATGGTTTTCAACTCCGTATTGTAGAGCCGCACGGCCTCGATATAGTTGCGCCGCGCCACGCCGATGCGGTTTTCGGTCCCTTCAAGTTGGGATTGAAGGGTGAGAAAGTTCTCACCCGATTTGATCTGTGGATAGCGCTCCACCGTAACCAGCAGGCGCGACAGAGCACCGGATAATTGTTGCTGGTTTTCCAGGAACGTTTTCACCGCGTTGGGGTCTGACAGCATCTCCGGCGTCACTGTGGTGCTGCCGGCCTTGGCGCGGGCTTCCACCACGGAGGTGAGCACTTCGCGCTCCTGTTCGGCAAACCCTTTCACCGTTTCCACCAGATTGGGGATGAGGTCATTGCGGCGCTTGTATTGGTTCAACACCTGTGACCAGGCCGCTTTGGCCTGTTCCTCATAAGTTGGAATGTTGTTGATGCCACAACCGGTGAGGACCAGCGTCAAGAGAGCAATGATCGTCAACCGGAAGGATTGGGGGATAAAGCGTGACACGGGGCGTTGTCTCCGTCATTGATGCACTGGCTGTGCAGGCCTGCCCACAGTGTAGTTGTAAATCCAGCAACACACCAGAATTTGCCGCAGCGCGGTCTAATAGGACGAGGGAAACATCATGGCGGCAGCCGAGCGGACAATCGCCGTCTTTTCCTCCCACGTGGCCCGGGGCACGGTGGGGTTGCGGGCGGCGGCGCTGGCGTTGGAAGCCCTTGGCGATCACGTGTGGAGCGTGCCCACCATTTTGCTGCCGCACCACCCGGGCCATGGGGTGCCTCCCCGCGTTATGGCCGCTGAAGATCAATTTGCGCAGCTTGTGGAAGCGCTTTTGCGCCCCCAATGGATTGCTGAACTGGACGCGGTGCTTTGCGGTTACTTCGCCAGTGCCCAACAGGTGAAAACCGTTGCCCAATTTATTGACACCGTGCGCATGCAGCGGCCAGTTAAACTTATCGTTGATCCGGTTATTGGTGACGGTGGTCGGCTTTATGTGCCGGAGGAGGTTGCCCGCGCCGTGCGCGATGAGCTGATCCCCCGGGCGGATGTGATAACCCCCAATCGGTTTGAACTCAGCTGGCTTGCCGCAGGCGACGGGGCGGATGAGCCGAAGATCAACGAAGATTTGCTGTCCTTGATTTCAAAACTAAACGGGCAACGGGGGGCGGACGCTACGGTCATGACGACCCTTGTCACCTCCGCCTTTGCCTTGATGGACGGGAGCATCGGTACGCTGCTTGCCGAGGGGGATAAGCCCGCGCTTGTGGCCGAACATCGGCATTTTGAACCCGTTCCCAACGGTTTGGGCGATCTGACGGCGGCCCTGTTTGCCCATCATATCCTGCGCGGACGCAAGGGACAGGACACCCTGCGCCTCACCACATCATCGGTGCTGGACGTGCTGATGAATACGCTGAAAGCGGGCCGGGATGAACTTGTCTTGGAAGCCAGCTTGCCAAGCCTCACCCGCTCTTTCGCCCCCGTGCAGGTGCGGCAGATGATCAAAAAGCGTGTGAAAAAGCCCTAGCCGGCGCTGACGCGCTCAATGTCCGCGCCGACGGCGGAGAGCTTTTCTTCCAGCAATTCAAAACCACGGTCCAGATGGTAGACCCGGTTTACCTCAGTCTCCCCATCGGCCACGAGGCCGGCAATGATAAGGGACATGGAAGCGCGCAAGTCTGTGGCCATAACGGGTGCTCCAGAAAGATGGTCCGTGCCCGTCACCGTTGCTGTCTGGCCGGAAATGCCAATTTGTGCGCCGAGACGCGCCAATTCCTGCACATGCATAAAGCGGTTTTCAAAGATCGTTTCCGTCACGCGGCTCACGCCCTTGGCGCGGGTCAGCAATGCCATGAATTGGGCCTGTAGGTCGGTGGGAAAACCGGGAAAGGGTTCCGTGGAGAAATCCACCGGGAGAATGTCGCCGCCATGGCGGGAAATGCGGATGCCGTCATTGACCTGCTCCACCGATGTGCCGGTCTTTTCCAGAACATCCAAAGCATTTTGCAGCAGGTGGGATTGGCCGTTTTGCAAAAGCACCTCACCGCCAGTCATGGCCACACAAGCGGCAAAAGTGCCTGTCTCAATGCGATCGGGCAGCACCTGATGGGTGGCCCCGTGGAGGGATGCAACGCCCTCCACTGTTAGTGTAGATGTGCCAATGCCGGATATTTTGGCCCCCATGGCGTTCAGGCATTCGGCCACATCGCTTACTTCCGGCTCTCGGGCGGCGTTGTGGATGGTTGTGGTGCCGTTCGCCAGAGAAGCGGCCATGAGCATCACATGGGTTGCGCCCACAGAGACCTTGGGAAACGTGTATTCACCGCCCCGCAACCCCCCAGAGAGCGCCTTGGCGTTCACATAGCCGCCATCAATTTCAATCTGCGCACCCAGCGCTTCCAAACTGTCGATGAACAGATCAATGGGGCGCGTGCCGATGGCGCAACCGCCCGGTAGAGAGACGCGGGCCACACCGCACCGGGCCAAAAGCGGACCGATAACCCAAAACGAAGCGCGCATTTTGCGCACAAGATCATAGGGGGCCGTGGTATCAACAATCTCTTCTGCCTGAAATTCAATGCGCCGACCGGTGGTGGCGGCATCACCGGCCTTTTTGCCCTTCACGCGATAATCCACCCCATGATTGGAGAGGATCTGGGTCAGCGCTTCCACATCTGCCAGACGGGGCATGTTTTCCAGCGTCAAGGGTTCGCTGGTGAGCATGGAGGCGATCATCAACGGCAAGGCCGCGTTCTTCGCGCCGGAAATGGGGATCGTTCCGTTAAGGGCGCCGTTGCCGCGAATGAGTATCTTATCCATGGGAGTGGTCCTTGAAACGGGGCGCGGCCGCATTCCGCCGGAGAGCCGGTGTAAGCGAAAAGAGCGTTGGTGCCAGTGTGGCCGGAGTGCTACCGGAAATGCTCAAATGCAGCAAGAATATGGTTGCGTCAGCCTTAACGGCGAAGACAGGCTATTTCTCACCCATGTCGCCCTGTTTGAGCGCGCGGGCCTTTTGCTTGCGGCGGTGAAGATTGGCCCGCAGGTTGGCTTTCATCCGCGCCTCCCGGGCAGCAGCCTCCTTAGCTCGTACCTGCGCCCGTCGCGCCTGTTTGGTGGATGATTGATCGGTATCTTCCAAGGCAACTCTGCCGGTTTGGTTCATGAGCCTCGACGCTGTTTTTCAATTAAACGCCACAAACCACCGCTTGCAAGGGTCGCCCCCATATGGCAAAGGCTCACGCGTCACCGCCCTGATGGTGGCATCAAAAATGCTGTTGTAGCTCAGGGGTAGAGCACTTCATTGGTAATGAAGAGGTCGGGAGTTCAAATCTCCCCAACAGCACCATTTTTCAAAGACAATTAACCGGGCCTTTGATTGCCCACAAAAAAGGGCGGCATTTTTGATACCGCCCTTCTCGTTACGCTTTAGATAGTTCGCTGTGGCTTTTCAGGACGCTGTCTCCGTCGTCCTGTTTGATCAGGTAAGCGGGTTCATCGTCGCTGGCCTCGCGGTTTACCTCGTTGCCATCTATGGTGCGGGTCACTTTTTGGGTGAAGACTTCGTCGATCTTACCGGTGCCTTTGCCATTGCCCCAGTTCCACTCAACTTTGGTGCCGGTGTCATAGCCGCTCATTGCAACGCCACCTTTCCATTGTCGCCCAGGTCGGGCGTGTTTTCGGTGAAATAGCCCTTGGCCACTTCCCAACCCATTTTGAAGATCGAAATGTCGTTGTCCCAATACTCACCCTGAAGGGGGCGCACGGTAATGACGGCCACATCGGCAGTATCCTTATCGCCCGGGAAAAATGTCTCGGCGTAGGGGCCCCACATTTTGTCCACCAGACCTCGGTCTGTGGTGACGGAAGCACGGCCGGAGAGGGACGCGAATTTCATATCTTGCGTATTGGTAAAAGTGAGCGCCACCGTGTGCTCATCGTTCAGCTCTTCGACTTTGCTGGACGTGCGGTCGGTCAAGAAACGGATCAATCCAGTTTCCCGCTCGATATAGGGCGCCATGGGTCGAGCCCGAATAGTGTCATCATCCACGGTGGACACCATGCAAATGGGTACGCTTTCCAGAAGTGCCCAGAAATCTTCAATCTTTTGTTTGCTCATGAATAACTCCTCTGATTGCCGAAATGGCGGCGGCTTGAGGGGAGACAAACGGGTCGGACAACGGGTGCGTTCCAAAAAAGCACCGATTATTTTGGCACACTGGAACGTTTCAGCGGGGATAATTTTGAGAGACCATGTCGATGTGGTGGCCATTTCCTCCGTGGCTCAATTGGTTTTCCAACCCGCAGCAGTGAGCAAATACCCACCCGGAATATGATCTACATCATTGGTGTCATCGTTATTATCGCCGCAATTTTGGGCCTTGCAGGTAACATCTAAACTGCTATCGGGACCGACCGGTTCATTTAAGTCGATAGACGGACTCGGAAGTAGTGTTTCGTCAAAACAAAGCCCTACGAGCGCGTTGAACAAACATTGCTAGAACAAGCCTCTTTAAACTTCTTCCAGCTGGATGTGTGCAAAACCGCACTGCTGCTCAGTCCTGAAAAGGCTTGAGTGCGTGGCATGGAACCGGTCGTGTTTTTCAACATTGACCTGACACAGCACAAACCACGCCCTTAACGTTTGGAGTAAATCCCATTTCTTTGATGATTGTCATCGCCGCCGTCTTGACCATCATTTTGATGTATGCGGCCGCCGCCCTGTTTTTTGCAACGCTGGCGGATGAACAGGCCGAACAGACTAAAGCTCAAAACGCGGCTGATCTCTATAGCCCCTACTGGCGTCATCAGGGCTAAGCGTCACAACATCCAAAGCACGAAGCCCGTTGCGACCGCCCCTGCGGCCAAGAGGGCCGCGATCAGCCTGAAATGCGTGCTGGAGACCGGCTCTGCCGCGTGACTGTCCAAGCGCTTCACCACTTTTTTTGCGTTTCTTTGGGCTGCCCAAAAAATCATCAGTGCGATGACGACAAATATCGTCGCCACAGTCTTTGCCAGCCATGTGGGTTCGGTGGCCCCGAACACCGCCTTTAACGCCACTGCCATACCCAGACTTGCCATCCCGGTGCGCATCCAGCCCGCATAGGTTCGCTCGTTGGCGAGGACAGTCCGGTCTTCGGCCCAATCCGTGCGCTCCTCGGCCATTTCGGTGGAATAGTCTTTCGCCATGGAAACCTTCGAATTTTGCAATGGCCTGCGGTGCGCGAAGACGGCTCTTTGGAACCAATCGGTGCAGACGCTGTTTGAACTATGAAACGCACAACCCAACACACAAGACAATGAAAGGGAGTTAGTCATGTCTAACATTGCCCCAACCCCCGATCCCCAAACTAATGGCAAAAATGGGGCACGCGGGGCTAAGAGCGGCGCGTCGAAAGTCGAAAAGACAAAAGTGACGGCCAAGGCCGCCGCACAATCGGCCAAGGACACATCTTTGCAAGCAGCAGAAAAGGTCGCTCAAAAAGCGGAAACGGTTGCAGACGATGCGGTGCAACATGTGGCGCAGCACGCAAAAGACTTTGCCGATCAGGGCAAGTCCCGCACCGAACACATGGTCCGCGCCGTCGGTCGGGCTTTTGAAGCGGGGAGCCAAAGTCTTGAAAACGACGGGATGACCGGCACCGCCTCCTATGTGCGCGCCGCTGCCCATGGGCTCAATCGCGCGGCGGAAGAAGTGGATGGCGTAAACACCCAGTCCATGACAGCGCGTGTGGAAGATTTTGTTCGCCAGCGCCCGATGCTCACCGTCGGAGCCCTGGCCATCGCAGGATTTGCCTTGGCTGGCGCTTTGAAAAACAACACTCATCAGGGATAAGCGAAAAATTTATGTCCACATCAAATATAACAGAAAACGTTCGCGCCTTGTTTGCGGATTCCACGCTTCTGGTTCGTCAAGAGATTGCGTTGGCCAAGGCCGAAGCGTCTGAAAAACTGTCCGAAATTCAAGTGGGCGTGACGTCCATAGCTGCAGGTGCTCTCATCGCGTTTGTCGCTTTGATGGTGTTGGTACAGGCGCTTGTGGTGGTCCTTACCAATTTCATGCCCCCTTCGCTCGCCTCCCTTTTGGTGGGTGTCGTGCTTGCTGTTGTGGCCTTTGCCACCGTCAAGAGCGGCCAAAATAAACTGGCTGCCAGCAGCCTGAAGCCTGAGCGGACAATCCATTCCGTCCAAAAAACCGCCGAGAACATTCGTGAGGCCGCCTAAATATGACAGAGACCAAATCTTCCAAAGCCATTGAGGCCGAAATTGCCCAGACCCGTGCGCGTATTGAACAACGCTTTGAGACCATGGGCGCGGATCTAACACCCACGCACCTTGTCACCAAAGCGCTCGGAACAAACCCAGCAATACGCAAGAAACGGTGAACGCCGTCATTGAAAAGGCGCGGACAAATCCCCTGTCAGCCCTGCTGGTGGGTACGGGGATTGCGGGTCTGCTTCTCGCCAATAAGAACGAGCAGCGCACGGCCGCAGCACACGCCATGCCGGAGCGCGATGACTACGATCTGCACGACCCCATGGTGCATGGCTTTAATGAAGGTGCCACAACGGAGGAACGCATCGCCCATAGTGCCGCCCATCTGGACGCACAGGCCCGCGGCTTAGTGACCAATGCAAACGCCGCGGTGGGCGAGGCGGGCGAGACTGTTTCGACAGCGGCAAGACAGGCGGTGCATTCTGCCAAACAGACGGTATCAAACGTTGTCTCTCAAGCTGGAGAAACCGTGTCGAAAGGGGCAGAGAGGGCAAAAGCAAATGCCAAGCAAGGCTTTGCCGATATGCGCGCTGAAACGAGCAAACGTGGCCGGTCCGCCTATGCTTCCGCCCAAGCCAAGGCGAAAAAGGCCCCAACGCAGGCGCGCGTTGGGGGCGATCAAGCTGTGGGCTGGGTGAAGGAAAACCCGGTTCCTGCCGGATTGCTGGCCTTGGCAGCCGGTGCCACCGTGGCATCGATCTTTGCCACTTCCAAAGCCAGCAAGCCCCGCACCCGCATCTGGGCCGGACGGGAATTGTATGAGGCGGCAGAACGTGACGCGCAACTAATCCCAAGCGCCGCGCCCGCCCCCACCGATGTCATGCCAGCACCGGTGGAAGAAATGGCACCAGAGCCGAAAGCCCGAAATCGGGCCGCTACTAAGAAAACAACGCCTAAGACGTCAGCAAAAGCCGCCAAGCCCAAGAAGCCAGGCCCAGCGAAGAGCAAGCTCAACGGGTCGAAGGCCGTCAGGCGAGCCACGGCGGTTTTGGGAGAGGCTGAACCTTCCAAAGACAGCACCTCGTCCACCAAGTAGAGTGTTAGAAAACCAGTCAGGCCCGGCGATTTTGCCGGGCATTTTTTATGGCTTCACCCGTTTGCCTCTGAAAAGATTACACTTTCGGGGAACAAGTCATGGTGCACTCCGTTGTATTGACAAGGCCGGGCGCACTGCCCGCCTTCAGTTCAAGACAATTGGAGTTTGTTCCATGCACAGTATTTTTTACCTTATCGGTGTTATCGTCGTCGTTCTGGCCGTTCTGTCCCTGTTGGGCCTTGCGTAAACCCCGGACTGACAGCGCACCCTAAAACGGCTCCCGGTCACGACGGCCGTGGGCCTTTTTGTATCCAAGTGGTCTCGAAGGCAGGCGACTTGACCAAGACTTCTCATTTTTCCCAATCGTGGCCGATGGGAGGATGGGCGTCGCGCTGCTGTTCTTCGACAATCAGTTTTTCAGCCTCCCGCAGATCTTGCGCATCAGCCTCGTCCAGCGCCCGCCGCGGCTTCTCCTGCAAAGTTAATGCCAGCGTGTAGTGCATGGGGAAATGGTCGGAACCAATGAAGGGCATGCGGCGCATGTTGACCAACTGAAAATGGGGCGAGTGGAAAATGTGGTCCAGGGGCCAACGCAGGAAAAAATATCGGGCATCAAACGTGTTATACATCCCCCGCCCCTCTCGAGGATCAAGCAGACGTGAGACGCGCAGAAAACGGCGTGTGGTGCGGGACCAGGCGACATCATTAAGATCGCCGCACACGATTACAGGCCGATCATTCTGACGCACGATTTTGGCCACCTGCATGATTTCCGCATCGCGGCCCACCGTGGTTTGGCTGATCGTCGGCGGCTCCGGATGTAAGGCAATAAAACGAAACCTGTCCCCCTCTGGCGTCTTCATGGTGGCATGGAAACTCGGCACTTCTTCGTTGAGCAAAAATTTGATTTCACGATTATCCAGCTCAAAGCGTGAATAGAGCATCATGCCGTAGCCGTTATCCAGCACACACCGCATTGTGTGGGGATAGGCACCTTTCAAACTGTCCAAGGCGGATGCCCAGCGCTCATCGGTTTCCATAAACAGGGCCACATCCGGCTCCAACCGACGGGTGAGTTGGAGCGCCTTTTCTGTATCGCGATTACTCTGCTTCACATTGCTCACCAGTAGGCGAACGGTGGGAGCCGCCCCCTCCTCCCCCTCATAGTCGGAGGAACGGCGGCGCCAGAGGGGGGAGAAGCGAGCGATATGCCATCCCTGCACCAGCAAAGTTACGCCAAACCCCAGGGCGAGGATGAGCCACCACCCTTGAAGAGGGAACAGGGTGGCGGTGAGCGACAAGCCACCCGCCGCCAAGGTGGCGTTTTGCAGACGCGGAAAATCGAAAACCCGGTAAAAGCCATGGGCCGGTGGGAAGAACGGCAAAAGAGTGGTGAGCACGCATAAAAGGCCCACGAGACCCAGAACAATCGCCGCAATCATTGTCATGACACTTCTACTCTCCCGCGACGCTGGTAGCCTTTAACATATTCAGGCCGCTTAGTCCTGGACCGTTGCGCCTGGTTTGGGCTCTTGACGTTTTTGAGTTCAGGCCAGCCTGCGCGCGGTTTCATCATCGGTGTAAAACACCGTGAACGGCTTTTCCGCGGCAAATTGCGGGAAGCGGGCATCCACCTGAAGGCAGATGATTGAAAACCCCCACAAAGCCAGCGCAATGAGACCCGGCACTTTGCTTAAGCCCCGCAGGGCAACAAGTTTTTTGAGGGCCGATGCGTTCACGGACGAAAGTTTTCAGGCGGAAGATCAAGCGTGTACACCAACTCTTCGTCCTCGATGCTCAAAGATGCAGTGCCGTTGACCGCCCTTGGGACGACGTTTCGCAACGTGTGACCGCCAAAATTCATGCTTTCGGCATTCATTTCCTTGGGGATATTGTCTTCCGTCCAGGTGACGCGATAACTCGTGTCGCCTGGGCGTTTGCCACTGGTGACCTGACCCTCTGGGTCACGGGCGGGAAGCGCCTCAATGGCGATCACAACCTGCCCATTCCCCTTGCTCCAGGCACCGTGATTGGCCGCGTTGGAACCAAGCTCTTGCGCGGCCAGACCCACATGCAGGGCCGCATTGGCATCAAGGATTGGATCCTCCCCTGTAATGCACAGCTGATCATCATACTGCACAAAAGGACCCAGTTGTTTTTGCAAGAGATCATGGACCGTAGCACCGTCCCACTCGCGCCTTGTGACAACATCCAGCGAGTGGGCAATGGATTGAACGCGCTCATCGAAGCGCTTCATAAACCCGTCTGTACTGTTGGCGCTTGTCACGGTTTGGCGGGCAATGGACTGGACAATCGCCAGGAGATTGCGGGAGCGATGACTGACTTCCCGCAACAGACTTTGCAGATTGTTTTCCCGGCGCCGCAGGTCCGTGATTTCCAAAGATGTGCATAGGAGACCGATAGGACGACCGGCATCGTCCAGATCAGGATCAATCCAAAGATCAAACGAGCGCATGGAACCGCCAAAATTCCCCTCGACAGTCATACGCAAATTTTGGCGTGTTTTCAGAACATGGCGCTTGGCCGCCATCACTTTATGCGCCATGGGCGGGGGCATGATGTCGATGTCGGTATTGCCAAGGATCGACTCGCTCAACCAACCGACGGGCGGATTTTCGATCCATTGATAGCGCAGATCGGCGCCTTGATAAAAAACGGTAATTTCCGAACCATTGATGGCCCGTAACAACAATGCGCCCCGTTCGTGAGATGCCGCACCCGCCATTGTAATCCCATACTTTTATAACAAACGAACGGGCACGATTACCCCATTTGGCTCACGTCAATCTCTCGCCTACGCAGAGCGTAGGGGGAGCCACCTTTTCAAATGGGGAAGTGCCTTTCACCTGGCACTGACGCCGGGTGGCGTATCTTGTCCGTTGCTGCTTTGTTGGTTTGATGATCTGAAAACGAAAACCATATCAAATCAGTTCCTTTTCAGGCGAGGAAATCTGAAATTTATTCAATAGCTTGACCCTCATGCAGGCAAAGGCTGGGGCTGCGTGTTGAAAAACAATGCTTGGCTGATAAGCGCTTTGACGTGGTTTTGTTGGAACGGTTTTGTGACCAAAAACGCGGGCTCCGGGCGTTCCCCTGTCAGCAAACGTTCGGGGAAGGCGGTGATAAAAATCACCGGCACGTTGATGGTTTTCAAAATGTCGTTGACGGCATCAATGCCGGAGGACCCATCCGCCAGTTGAATATCCGCTAAGACCATGCCCGGCTCGTTTTTGGCGATCTCGGCCATGGCTTCGGCGTGTGTGCGGGCCAAGCCGGTGACGGTGTGGCCCAAGTCCGTCACCATCTGCTCAATGTCCATGGCGATGAGCGGTTCGTCTTCAATGATGAGAATGGACGTATTGACCTGTTCGGAGATTTCCTGGCCGGCCTGATCGAGCAGCCCCTCCAACTCTTCCTCATTGATGCCCAAAATGCGGGCGGCTTCCTCCGATGAAAACTCCTCGACGGTGGTGAGCAGAAATGCCTGGCGGGCGCGGGGCGTAATCTGGGTGACCCGTTTTTCCGCCGACATGGTGTCGTCGCTTTCCAGATTGACATCCAATGATTGCCACGTGTGATTGAACACCTTGTAGAGATCTTCTCGTACGCGCTCTCCAATGAGGTTTTTATCCGGGTCATTCACTAGGGCTTCCAGCACGCCCATGACGTAATTGTCCCCGCTTTCCTGAGAACCCGTAAGCGCCCGCGCGTAGCGGCGCAAATAGGGCAAATGTGGTGTGATTTTTTCGGCAACGGACATTTGGAAAAAACTCCCCGGCAATAAATACGCCGCATGGGCGGCTCAACTGTGAAAAGCAAAATGGTTTGCCCCAAAATAAGTTCCACCTTCTGGGGAACTTATTTTTACGACGATCGTTTGGGAACAACAAAGGCGAGCAGCTTTGCCCCCGGGGCACATCAGGAGCGGCGCAATGCGAAAAACGGGACTGCAACAACAATGAATGACGAGGATGAAAAGCCGGGACTGGATAGCGAGACGCAGGCCCAGTTGGGGAAAAAACTCAAGGAAGCCTATGCGGATGTCATCAATGAGCCGGTGCCGGACCGCTTCAAAGATTTGCTCGACCAGTTGGCGGCATCCAGCCCCAACGACGAAAAAAAGAAAGGAGACAGCTAACCCATGGCTGTTTCTGACGCACTGAAGGACGAATTGCTGTCCATCATTCCCAATATGCGCGCCTTTGCCCTGTCCCTGACACGCTCCAGTGACCGGGCCGATGATCTCGTGCAGGAAACGCTGATGAAGGCTTGGAACAAATTCCACCTTTTTCAGGAGGGCACGAACCTGAAGGCGTGGGTCTTTACGATCATGCGCAATGAGTTTTACTCGCAAATGCGCAAGAAGGGGCGTGAAGTGCAGGATAGCGACGGCATTTTTGCCGCCAATCTGGCCACCCATCCCCAGCAAGATGGGCACATGGATGCCAAGGATTTCCGCCACGCGCTGGAAGCCCTGCCGGAGGACCAGCGGGAAGCGGTCATGCTGATCGGCGCGCTGGGGTTTTCCTACGAAGAGGCGGCGGAAACCATTGGGGTTGCGGTGGGCACCGTCAAAAGCCGCGTCTCCCGCGCCCGATCCAAATTGATGGAAGTGCTGGAGGTGCAGGGGGAATCCGACTACGGCCCCGATGCCGTCTCAATCCGCGTTCTGGGTGCCAATCTCACACCCTCCAACCGCTGATCCTTAATTTTGACGAATCAGCACAAGGCATCGCGTCATTTGATCCATGGCCTGAGTCAAGATTGGGGTCGGCCCGTTGATTTCGGTCCCTTCTTTACAGGCCCGTTTTACGTTGACTGCTATCGCTTGGCCGTAATCGAGCAGGGGGAGAGTGCATCTTGAGAACGCCGAGTTTGAAGCAGCAATTTCCCTGTCATCAGTGCCCTTTCAACAATCACAAATCCTTCCGTGCCATGGATGGGGATGAGATTGAATTTATGGAGGGTTTTAAGAAAGGCGAGCTGCAAGTGCAAAGCGGCTCCACTTTTATGGTGGAGGGAAATAACAGCCCCCATCTTTATACGGTGCTGAGTGGATGGGCATTTCGTTACAAGACGCTGGCAGACGGGCGGCGCCAGATATTGAACTACATAATGCCGGGGGAT
Organism: Pseudomonadota bacterium; assembly: GCA_038525315.1. Lineage (GTDB taxonomy): Bacteria > Pseudomonadota > Alphaproteobacteria > Rhizobiales > Rhizobiaceae > Pseudahrensia. The sequence goes on along the minus strand of JBCBHU010000004.1, from coordinate 216,099 downwards.
TTCATCGGCCTTCAGGGAGGTTTGTTGCAGGAAATGCAGCATTCTATCCAAGCCATGTCCGATATGCTGCTTTGCGTGTTTGAGCGCGGCTCCCTTTTCTCTCTTTTTCAACGCAACCCGTCACTTTCCTATGACGTAACGTGGCTTGCGGCGCGGGAGGAGCAAATTCTGGATGAGCACTTGCTCTCGGTGGGCCGCCGCACGGCGCTAGAACGGTCGGCCTATCTAATCTCTTTCATCCATGCCCGTGCTGGGCGGGTAAACCTGTTTGAAAACCCGGATATTCTGGCCCCTTTCACGCAAACCCATGTGGCGGATACGCTGGGGCTTTCTTTGGTGCACACCAATAAAACCCTGCGCACCCTCCAGCAGCGCGATATAATTGAATGGGTTGGCAAAAGTTGTCGTATTAAATCCACCGAAGAATTGAGCAACCTCGCCAATTGGGAAGGCCTGCCGGATGTGGAGCGTCCCTATATCTGATCTGTTTGAAGGTGTTGCCTCTCTCCCAAAAACAAAAAGGCCGGTGAAAATCACCGGCCTTTTGTCATCATTGACCATTATCTGCGCTGCTATATGATGTATTTATTTCGCGATGATGGCGCGCAGCATCCACAGGTTCTTTTCGTGGACGGTGAGGCGGGCGACCAGCATGTCTTCGGTCACGATGTCCTTGCGGTCCGCTGCATCCTCGGCGGCGTCGCGCATTTTACGCACAATTTCTTCGTGATCGGCGATCAGGTCCTGCACCATTTTCTCGGCGGAAATGTCTTTAGCATCTGTTTCGCCGAGGCCTGATGCAGGGGCGTTCATGCCAACGGGGGCAAAATGACCCAAAGCCCGGACGCGTTCCGCGATAATGTCAGTGGCCTCAAACAGATCATTATACTGCTCTTCCAACATCTGATGCAGGGAATAGAACAGGGGCCCGACGACATTCCAGTGGTAAATGTGGGTTTTGATCAACAGGCGATAGGTATCGGCCAGCACGTGGGAGAGACTGTCGGACACCTGCTCGCGATTATCCTTCCCGATGCCCAAAGACATGCTGTCGGGGGTGGGAACGGCTTTCAGTGCGTCGGCACTCATGGTTAAACTCCTTCTATTGGGAAACGATCAGTTCTTATTTTCAGGACCAAATGGTTCCGAAAAACGCGAATGCGATGGCCATGAGGGCAAGGCCCACGGTTAAAATGATGAAAACACGAAGGCCATTGCGGCCCTGACGGGCTGAGCGAGCGGTTACTTTTTCGGTCATAAAAACTCCCGGGTTTCAAATATTCTCGATCTAAACAGCGAAACGGTACGGGAAGCGCCCGTTCGCAGCGTTCACTAGTCAACGCATTGCGCGCAATATTGTTCCGCCTCACAGGCTGTGTCTTCGGCGGCATTGAAAAACGATTGGGGGAACCGCCTGGTCTCAAACTCGTTGATGAAGGTATGCAGGTGCAGCGCGCTTTTACGCAGCAACCAAACCCTAACGCTGGTTCAAAGAGGCAAAATTCATGGATGTTCTGCGCCTTCTTCTTTCCATTTTTATCCCGCCCCTGGGCGTGTTTTTAACCGTCGGTATTGGTCTTTCGTTTTGGATCAACCTGCTGCTGACCTTGCTGGGTTATATTCCCGGCATCATCCACGCGATCTACGTGATTACCCGCCGCGAAAGTGCAAAGGCATGAACGAACGCAACGTGTTGGAGAATGGCGACTACACTTCGCCTACGGCGTTAAACACGTCCGGCACCGCACAGGGATTTTTGCAGGATCATCATTTGGACCGTTATGAGACCTGGTTGGATTCCAAATTCAGCATTGGTGGTTTTCAATTCGGGCTTGATGGCCTGATCGGCTTGGTTCCGGTCGTGGGCGATGTGGCGACCACGGGCATATCCACATTGTTCGTGGCCGATGCGTGGAAGGTTGGCGCCCGCAAGCGGGTGTTGGCGCGGATGATTGGCAATATCGGCATTGACTTTGTAGCCGGCTCCATACCTTTGGTGGGCGACCTGTTTGACTTTGCCTTCAAATCAAACACGAAAAATCTTCGATTACTCCGCGAAGAAAGGCGGCGCCTGGCTGGGCTTGAGGCAAAGTGAGAGGCATAAAACGGCAAGGCTGCACCGCTCAGCTGGCATCGGTGGGCGGCACCTTTCGCTGGGGGAAGGTGTTGTGAGGCCATGGTGGTCAAAGCGGGCTTTTGCATCTCCCGTCAATTCTCAGGAACGTTGCACATAATTGCTCGACTGGGTCCACACACGAAGCCCCATTCCAACGGATGAATCATCCAAGGAATTGACCAAAACGGTCGGACCCCGGTCCTTCAGCACTCGCTCGTCCTTTTCCACCCTATCGATCGGCGGGTGGCGGACGCTCGCTATGTCATCCTCTAAGCCTTTGCCCATGACCAGTCCGAAGCATGCTGCACGCTTCAGTTTGCAGCCGCTTTCAACTGTTCCAGCGTGTTGGGATAGAGCGGCACGGTGGATATGGACATTTTGGCCGAACCGTTTTGCACACGCTCAGCGTGAGCGAGGTAGATGAGCGTGTTGTTATTTTTATCAAACACACGCTTCACCCGCAGGGTTTTGAGGATGATGGAGCGGCGTTCGCGGAAAACCTGTTCGCCCTCTTCCGACATATCGATGTCGCCGATTTTAAGTGGCCCGGTCTGGCGGCAGGAAATGGAGGAATTGGAAGGGTCTTCAAACCAATTGCCCTTTTGGAAGCGGTCGATCAGCCCCCTTTCGAAATAGGCGAGATGACAGGTAACGCCCTGCACTTTGGGGTCCGCAATGGCTTCAATAATGATGTCATTGCCCAACCAATCCACATCCACCTCGCCCACCTGATCGGCTTTCGCGGCTTGGATGGGACCGCTGCCGACAACAAGAAACACTGCCGCCAGAAAAGCGAAAATCGAACCGGGGCGGATGGATCGGACAGACATGGTGGCTCCTCTTTGTGGCGTGGCAGGAGAACGCAACATTCGGAAATTTGTTCCCTCACCTTTGCATATCAGTGGTTTACACCCACCCTTCGATTACAATTTTGCCCCTTGCATCCCCCCGCTCCACCATCTCGTGCGCTTGTCGGATGGTCTCGGCGTTGATGGGGGAAAGTACGTGGCTGGCGGTGGTGCGCAGCGTTCCGGCATCCACCATATCGGCCACGCGGTTGAGCAATTTATGCTGTTCCACCATGTCTGGCGTGTTGTGCATAGGGCGGGCAAACATGAACTCCCAGTGCAGGCTTGCCGCCTTGGTTTTCATGGCCGTCATGTCCATGGGCAAGTCTGTGGCATCAATGGTGACGATGCCGCCCTGCGGTCGAACGAGCTCCACCGCTGTGTTCCAATGGCGCATGTCATTGAAGATTGCCACATGATCCACGTGTTGAAATCCAGCCTCACGGGTCTGGGCTACCATGTCTTCATGGTGGTTGATCACATGGTCTGCGCCCAAGGCGGTCACCCAATCAACGGTTTCAGGCCGGGAGGCTGTGGCGATAACGGTTAGCCCCGCCGCTTTGGCCAGTTGGATGCCAATGGAACCAACGCCCCCTGCCCCACCGATAATGAGAATACTGTCTCCTGCACTTGCGCCGTCGGGGTCAATTTTCAGCCTATCGAAAAAACTCTCCCAGGCGGTGATGCTGGTGAGGGGCAGGGCAGCCGCTTCAGCGTTGGATAAGGTTGCGGGCTTGCGGCCCACAATGCGCTCATCCACCAACTGGTATTGGGCATTGGAGCCCGGTCGCGTGATGTCGCCGGCGTAAAAGACCGCATCGCCCGCCTTAAAGAGCGTCACATGGGGGCCCACGGCATCCACGACACCGCAGGCATCAAAACCCAGAATGCGGGGGGCTTCCAATTCCTCGCTTTGGGCCCGGCGCTGTTTGGTGTCCACCGGGTTAACAGCCACGGCGCGCACGGCAACCCGCAAATCGTGGCCTAGGGGAGTGGGCTGATCGGGCTCGAAATCCACAAAGGCATTGGGGTCGCTGGCGGGCATGGCTTTGGTGAAGCCGACGGCTTTCATGTGCGGCATGGTGCTTTCCTATGTTCGATCGGCGGCGCAGGGGTAAACGCCCAAAATGCGGTGGTCGGTGCAAAAAAAGCGCATTTCCTCCAATGCCAGCCGCACGTGTTCTTCTTCCGGGTGACCCTCAATATCGGCATAAAACAGCGTGGCCGTGAACGTTCCCCCACCCTGATAGCTTTCCAATTTGGTCATGTTCACGCCATTGGTGGCGAACCCCCCCATGACTTTATAGAGGGCGGCGGGGACGTTGCGCACGCGGAAGGTGAATGTGGTGATAGCGGAGCCAGACCCAACCGCGGGCATGGCCGATTGACGGGACAGAACCACAAAGCGGGTGACGTTATCGTCACTGTCCTGCACGTTCTCAGCCAGGATATTCATGCCATAGAGGTCTGCGGCAAGACGCGGCGACAGGGCGGCGGAGGTTCGGTCTCCCTTCTCAGCAATTATGCGGGCGGCTCCGGCCGTATCGCCCGCAATCACGCCCTTCCAACCATTGTCCCGCAGCACTTTGCGGCACTGGCCAAGGGCATGGATATGGGAATGGACCGTTTTAATGTCTTCCAGTTTCACCCCGGGCAGCGCCATGAGTTGGAAATGGATGGGCAGAAAATACTCGCCCACGATGTGCAGGCCGGAATCGGGCAACAATTGGTGGATGTCGGCCACACGCCCTGCCAGTGTGTTTTCGATGGGGATCATGGCCAGTTCCGCCGCCCCGGACTTGAGCGCATCAAACGCGTCTTCAAAGGTGGGGCAAGGGAGCGGCTCCATGTTGGGATAGACATTGCGGCAGGCCGTGTCTGAGTTCGCACCAAATTCGCCCTGAAAGGCGATTTTCTTGCCGTCTAGATTGTGCATCATCTTAAGTCTCGTTCAGGATTGTACGGGCGCGTTCCAAATCATCTGGTGTATCCACCCCCAGCGGCACGGTGTCCACCAGGGCGGCGTCGACCCGCATCCCCGCTTCCAGCGCTCTTAATTGTTCCAACCGCTCACGCATTTCCAGCGGCGAGGGTGGCAGGGCAACAAAACGGGCCAGGGCCTTCCGGCGCCATGCGTAAAGGCCGATGTGGTGGTAAAGGGGCCCCTCCCCCCAGGGAGCGGTGGCGCGGGTGAAATAGAGCGCGCGCAAACAGGTGAAACCCTCTTGGTCTCCCGCGTGGGTGCCCACCAATTTCACCACATTTTCATTTGTGCGCTCGGCCTCATGGGTGATTTTGGTGGCCAGTGTGGCCAAGGCCACTTCTTGGTTCACCAGAGGAGCCATGCTGGCGCGGATGGAAGCGGAATCAATGGTGGGCAGATCCCCTTGCACATTGACGATAACATCGACCTCTTTATCCGGGTCCAGAAGTTCCACCGCCTCAAAAATCCGGTCTGAGCCGGAGGGATGATCGGCGCGGGTCAGAACGGCCTGGAAGCCGTGATCTGCCACAGCTTCCAAAACCTGCTGCGTGTCCGTGGCTACAACAACCGGGCCGATGTCTGCCTCGCGCGCCCGTTCAGCCACCTGCACGATCATGGGTTTGCCCGCAATGTCTGCCAATGGCTTGCCCGGCAAGCGGGTGGAGGCCATGCGGGCGGGGATCAAAATGAGGGGATTGTGCGTTGGTTTTTTCGGCACGGTCTTTGAGGTCAATATTTCCCCTCCCAAAGTCTAATTTTGACCTGCAATCGTGCCAAAAAGTCTCGTTTATGGGCGTCTTATAGGTGTTGCAACAGCGGCGTAAACCACCTAGTTTCCAGCCAAATTCAGGGCGGCACACGCAACCATTTTGCACGCCCCTTTCTCTTTTGCGATTTTGGAGCCTGCGCAATGGACTCTTTTGAGTGGAACAAGATTTTTGGTGCCGGTCTCGCGGCTGCATTTGTGGTGCTTGGCCTTAACTTCATGTCCGACGGCATCTTCAGTTCCAGCGCACCAGAAACCGCCGGTTTCGCCATTGAAGGCGGCCCCGTGGAAGCTGTGGCAACCGATCCGGCCGCGCCCACCGGTCCTGAGCCCATCACTCCATTGCTGGCCTCTGCCGACATCGGCAAGGGCGAAAAAGTGGCCCGCAAATGCGCCGCGTGTCACGCCTTTAACGAAGGCGGGGCCAACAAAGTGGGTCCGGCCCTTTACGGCATCGTCAACAAAGCCATCGCCAGTGTGGACGGGTTTGGCTACTCGGCAGCGCTGAAAGAATATGGCGAAGGCAAAGTTTGGGATTATGAAGAGCTGAATGGCTTTCTCTACAAGCCGAAAGCCCATGTGAAAGGCACATCCATGGGCTTTGCCGGTCTGAAAAAAGAAGATGAACGCGCTGCCATGATCGCTTATCTGCGCTCCCTGGCCGCCGACCCAGCCCCCTTGCCCGCAAGCTAAAAAATTCGCAGGCACAGTGGTGGATGAAAAGCCGGGTTCAGCCCGGCTTTTTTGTGTCGTCATTTCAGTGCCCCATTAAAAATGGTTCATGAACCTCGCGGTCCTGTGACAGCGGGGCAACTTGACCGCCACAATTGCATTGCTCACTCTCTACAACCAACCCAAGGGAACTTCGCCCCTCCACGGACTGACTTTGCAGGACTTTTCATGCGTCATAGCCTTTTTGCCCGCCCCGCCCGCATTCTGGGATTTGCCCTCATCGCCACTGGCCTGTTGTCACCCGCTTCACGGGCAGAGGAGCCGGTTTTCAACACCACCGTCTCTCTCATCGGCAAATCCAAATATGATGGTGGTTTTGAGCATTACGATCATGTGAACCCGAATGCGCCCAAAGGCGGGCGTCTCAACCAGGCGGTGCAGGGCACGTTTGACAGTTTCAACCCGTTCATCGTGCAAGGCACACCGGCTGCCGGGCTGAATTATCAGGGCGGGCTGTTGTTCGATACACTGATGGAAAAGGGTATTGATGAGCCCTCCGTCTCGCACCCGCTTATCGCCTTGGGTTTTTCTCATCCGGCAGATTACTCCACCGCCACCTACAAGCTGGACCCCCGCGCCACATGGCATGATGGGGAACCCATTCAGGCAGACGATGTGAAATGGTCGCTGGAACAGATGAAAGAGCACTCGCCCCAGTTTAACCGCTATTTTTCCGATGTAACTGAGGCGCGCATCGACAGCCCAACGCAGATCACGTTTGTGTTTGCCGAAAAGAACAACCGGGAATTGCCGTTGATTATGGGCGACCTGCCCGTGCTGCCCAAGCACTGGTGGGAGGGTAAAAATGCCGACGGAGAGGCGCGGGATTTCACCAAACCCACGCTGGAACGTCCGTTGGGCAGTGGACCCTATAAGATCGGCGCGTTCGCTGCGGGCTCCACCATCACGTGGGAAAGAGTGAAAGACTATTGGGCAGCCGATACGCCCACCCGCAAAGGTCGGTACAATTTTGACGAACGGCGCTACACCTATTTCAAAGACCCCAATGCCATTTGGGAAGCCTTCAAAAAAGGGGGCTTGGAAGATGTGCGCACCGAAAACCGGGCGGAGTTCTGGGCCCGTCGTTACACTTTCCCCGCCGTTGAACGGGGTGAGGTAAAACGGGAGACATTCCCGGAAACCTCCGGTCATGGCATGCAGGGTTTCTTCCTCAACACACGTCGCCCGCAATTTTCGGACCGGCGGGTGCGCAAAGCTCTTACTTGGGCCATGAATTTTGAAGACATGAACAAGAACCTGTTCTTTGACCAATACACGCGCATCAGCAGCTATTTTGGCGGGACGGAGTTGCAGTCCACCGGCCTGCCCACCGGGCGAGAACTGGAAATTCTGAAAGAATATGAAGCGGACCTACCGCCGGAAATCTTTACGGAACCCTTTGAATTGCCGGTTTATGAAGATCGCCGCTCGGAGCGTCAGCATTTGAAAACGGCCTTCGATCTGCTCAGGGAAGCGGGCTGGGAGCGCAAGGGCAATCAGTTGGTGAACGCCGAGGGAGAGCCGTTCAAGCTGGAGATACTCGGTGCCAATCCGGCCAGCGAAAAGGTCAATGCACCATGGATTAATAGCCTGCGCCGGCTTGGGATTGATGCCTCATTTCGCGTTGTGGATGTCTCACAGCTGATCCAGCGGGCCAATAATTTCAATTATGATGTTATTTCCAGCGTCATCCGCCAGTCCCAGTCCCCCGGCAATGAGCAGCGGGAATATTGGTCCAGTGACGCGGCAGACCGGCCCGGTTCGCGCAATTACTTTGGTGCGAAGGAAAAAACCATCGACGCGTTGATCGAGCGCATCATTTACGCCAAGGACCGGGCGGAACTGGTGGCCACAACGCGGGCCTTGGACCGTGTGCTGCTGTTCAACTACTACACCGTGCCCCAATGGTATCTGGACAAGGCGCGCGTGGCCTACTGGGACAAATTTGGCATTCCCACACCCCAACCCACCTATGTGGGGGTTGATTTGGAAAGCTGGTGGATTGACCCGGAAAAAGCCAAGGCGCTTACCATGAGCAACTAGGCGTTGAGGAGGCTTTCATGACAATCACCCGCCGCCAGTTTGGCCAGATCAGTTTTGCGGCCCTCGTGGGCGGACCCGCGTTTTTGCAAGGGTCCGTTTCACTGGCCGCTAACCCCACCAGCAAGCCGCTGCACGGTCTGTCCGCCTTTGGTGATTTGAAATACGGACCGGATTACACTCATTTTGAGTATCTCAACCCCGATGCCCCCAAAGGCGGGACCATGAATTTTGGGATACCCAACTGGGCTTTCAACCAGAACCCGCAAACCTTCGACACTTTCAACACGCTGGTATTGAAGGGCAATGCGCCCCCCCGTCTGGAACTGATTTATTCCGCTCTCATGACAACGGCGCTGGATGAACCCACGGCCCTCTACGGCGCGGTGGCCAAGACGGTGGAAATTTCCGAAGACCGCAACTCCTATCTCTTCCGATTGCGTTCAGAACCCCGCTGGCATGACGGCACACCACTGACGGCAGAGGATGTAGCGTTCACCTACACACTGCTGAAAGAGAAGAGCCATCCCCAGATTGCGCTGATGCTGAAGGATATGGTCTCGGCCACGGTAGAAGACGGCAATGCCGTTCGGCTGACATTTAACGGGGAACAGTCTGACCGCACCATTCTTTCTGCCGCCGTGCTGCCCATCCTCTCCAAAGCCTACTATGCCACGCGGGACTTTGAGGACACCACGTTAGACCTGCCGCTGGGCTCCGGTCCCTACAAGGTTGGTCGTTTCATCGCCGGCACTTTCATCGAATATGAGCGCGTGACCGACCACTGGGCGGCGCAGATGCCCTTTGCCAAGGGGGCGGATAATTTCGACACGCTTCGCGTGGAGTTCTACAAGGAACGCCAGCCCGCCTTCGAGGCCTTCAAAAAAGGCGAAATTCTTGTGCGGCAGGAATTCACGTCCAAGACATGGGCCACCGAATATGATTTTCCTGCGGTGCAGGAAGGCCGCGTGAAAAAAGAACTGTTCCCCAGCGAGAAAAACGCCACTTTCCAGGCGTGGGCGGTGAACAAGCGTCGGGCCAAATTTGCCGACCCGCGCACGGTTCAGGCCATTGATCTGTGTTTTGATTTTGAATGGACCAATAAAAACCTGTTTTACGGCGCTTATGAGCGCGGCTCCTCTTTCTTTCAAAACTCGCCCTTTCAAGCCACGGGTAAACCCGGCGAGGACGAGCTGGCCCTGCTGAAATCTCTCACCAATGCGCCCGATGACAGCGTTTTTGGTGAAGCGCCAAAACCTGCTGTCTCCGATGGCAGCGGCAGCGACCGCAGCTTGCTGCGGCGGGCGAACACGCTGTTGCGGGAGGCAGGCTGGCAACGGCAGGGCACGCAGTTAGTGGACAAATCGGGCAACCCTTTCACCATCGAAATTTTGATCCGGTCCCCCACCTTTGAGCGCATTTTGAACCCGTTTATCGCCAACATGAAACGGCTGGGCGTTACAGGTTCCATACGGCTGGTAGACCCGGCGCAATTCCGTCAACGGCTGGACACGTTTGACTTTGACATGGTGGGACGGGCCCAAAACATTGGTGCACTGCCAACACCTACAGGCTTGGAGAACCTCTTTCATTCCAGCAGTGCGGACCGCAATGGCAGCGGCAATCTTTCAGGGCTGAAAAGCGCTGCGGTGGATGAGTTGATCGATCGGATTTCTAAAATCGACAATGAGGCGGACCTCGCCACCCATCTGCGTGCCCTCGACAGGGTATTGCGTTCCACGCATAGCTGGATTCCAAATTGGAATTCCGCGAATCACCGCGTGGCCTATTGGGATATGTTCGGGAGGCCACCCGCCAAGCCCGATTACGGTTTTCCCATTGAGCGCATGTGGTGGTTTGATGAGGCCAAGGCGAAAGCCATTGGCAAGGCGTAAAGCGCGCATTGGGGCGCATAAAGAAGGCTAACGACACGTATGGGTGCCTATATCCTTCGACGCCTGCTGCTGATGATCCCCACTATTTTGGGCATCATGCTGCTTTCCTTCGCCGTTATTCAGTTCGCGCCCGGTGGGCCCGTGGAACAGGTTATCGCCTCGTTGCAGGGCCAGGGTGGGGATGGGACGGACCGCATCACCGGCGGCGGCAGTGATTTTGGCGGAGACACGAACGAACAGACAACGGGCCTGGGCGGTGAAGGCGGCTCGTCCAATTATCGCGGCGCACAGGGGCTGGACCCGGAATTCATCGAAAAATTGGAAAAGCAGTTCGGGTTCGACAAACCGGCCCATGAACGCTTTGCCCTGATGATCTGGAATTACGCCCGGTTCGATTTTGGGGAAAGTTATTTCCGCTCCATTTCCGTCATTGATTTGATCATCGAAAAAATGCCCGTGTCCATCTCTCTGGGGCTTTGGATTACGCTGATTTCCTACGGCGTTTCCATTCCATTGGGCATTCGCAAAGCGGTGAAGGATGGGTCCAAATTTGATGTGTGGACAAGCGGTGTCATCACCATCGCCTACGCCGTGCCGGGCTTTTTGTTCGCCATCCTGTTGATCGTGCTGTTTGCAGGCGGCTCCTTTTACGACCTGTTCCCCCTGCGGGGGCTGGTGTCAGATAATTTTGCGGAACTCTCCTGGTATGAAAAGATCATCGACTATTTTTGGCACCTAACCCTGCCCTTGTTTGCGCTGGTCTTGGGTGCCTTTGCCACCACCACGCTGCTGACCAAAAATGCCTTTTTGGATGAGATTAAAAAACAATATGTGGTGACCGCCCGGGCCAAGGGCTTGAAGGAGCGGGATGTGCTTTACGGCCATGTTTTCCGCAACGCCATGTTGATTGTTATTGCAGGGTTTCCTGGGGCTTTCATTTCCGCTTTCTTTACGGGTTCGCTGGTCATCGAAGCCATTTTCTCGCTGGATGGGCTGGGGCTGCTTGGCTACACATCCATCATCCAGCGGGACTATCCGGTGGTGTTTGCCACCCTCTATATTTTCTCGCTGATGGGGCTAGTGGTGTCGCTCATTTCCGACATCACCTACACGCTCATCGACCCGCGCATCGACTTTGAAAAGCGGGACGTGTGATGTCGGACATTCAGCAAGCCACCACCGTTTCCAAGGTTGCCCAATCGGGCGGCGATGACTTTTTTCATCCCGATGATTTGGTGGTTACAACCCCGCCACCCCAGCAGCGCTTGTCCCCCATCAATCAGCGGCGATGGGCCAATTTCAAAGCCAATCGCCGCGGCTACTGGTCCATGTGGATTTTTGCGATCCTGTTTGGCCTGTCCCTGTTTGCCGAACTCATCGCCAATGACAGGCCCATTCTGGTCTCCTACAAAGGCGAATTGCTCTATCCCGTGCTGGTGGATTATCCAGAAGAGAAATTCGGCGGTTTTCTGCCCGTTACCGACTACCGCGATCCGGTGAATATTGAAGAAATTGAAGCCAATGGCTGGATGCTTTGGCCGCCCATTCGTTATTCCTATCGCACGGTGAACAATGAAATCCCAGTGCCCGCCCCCGCGCCACCCACATGGACGCTGGACCGGGAAGAAGCCTGTGCACGCTATGACAAGGGCGTGGAGGATGATCTGTGCACAGCGGGCAATTTCAACTGGCTGGGCACGGACGATCAGGCCCGCGATGTGGTGGCGCGGCTCATTTACGGTTTCCGTATTTCCGTGCTGTTTGGGCTGGTCCTCACGTTTCTGTCGGCCATCATCGGCGTTTCCGCCGGTGCTGTTCAGGGCTATTACGGCGGTTGGACGGATCTTCTGTTTCAGCGGTTCATTGAAATTTGGACATCCATGCCGGTTCTCTTCCTGCTGATCATTATCGCCTCCGTATTGCCGCCGGGCTTCTGGATTTTGCTGGGCATTATGCTCCTGTTCTCATGGACAGCCTTTGTGGGCGTAGTGCGGGCTGAGTTTTTGCGGGCGCGCAATTTTGAGTATGTGCAGGCGGCGCGGGCGCTGGGTGTGGGCAATGGCACCATCATGTTCCGCCATCTTTTGCCCAATGCCATGGTGGCCACGTTGACGTTTCTACCCTTCATCATCTCATCCTCCATCGGGTCGCTGACCACGCTGGACTTTCTGGGTTTCGGCCTGCCGCCGGGGTCCCCTTCGCTGGGGGAAATGTTGCAGCAAGGGAAAAACAACCTGCAATCGCCGTGGTTGGGTCTGGCGGGCTTTGCGGTCATTTCCATCATGCTGTCGCTGCTGATTTTCATCGGTGAAGCGGTGCGGGACGCGTTTGACCCGCGCAAGACGTTTGCTTGAGGGCGCAGCCATGACCAAACGCCTTCTCGACGTTCAAGACCTCTCCGTCGCTTTCACCACGTCCGGGGCCACCAAGACCGTGGTGGACCGCATTTCCTTTCACATCAACAAGGGAGAGACGGTGGCGCTGGTTGGCGAGTCCGGGTCCGGCAAATCCGTGTCCGCCCTCTCGATTTTGAAACTTCTTCCCTACCCCATGGCCAGCCACCCGTCCGGCAAGGTCTTTTTCAAGGGCGATGACCTGCTGGACAGTGATGAAAGCGATCTGCGTGATGTGCGTGGCGAAGACATCACCATGATCTTTCAGGAACCCATGACGTCTCTCAATCCGCTGCACACCATCGAGCGGCAGATTGGCGAGGTGCTGAAACTGCACCATGGCATGACCAATGATGAAGCCCGCGACCGCACGCTGGAACTGCTGAACCAGGTGGGTATCCGTGACCCTGAAAAGCGGCTGGGCGCTTATCCGCACCAGATGTCCGGTGGGCAGCGGCAAAGGGTAATGATTGCCATGGCATTGGCCAATGAGCCGGAATTGCTGATTGCGGACGAGCCAACCACCGCGCTTGACGTGACGGTGCAGGCGCAAATCCTACAGCTGTTGGGGGAACTGAAGGCCCAAAAAGGTCTTTCCATGCTGTTCATTACCCACGATCTGGGCATTGTGCGCAAGATTGCCGACCGCGTTTGCGTGATGAACGGTGGCAAGATTGTCGAGCAGGGGCCCACCAGGGAAATTTTTGAAAACCCCCAGCACCCCTACACCAAACATCTTTTGGCAGCGGAACCCAAAGGCCAACCATTGGTCGTGAAGCCGGATGCGCAAACCATTATTGATGCGGAAAATGTGAAGGTATGGTTTCCCATCAAAGCCGGGTTCCTGCGCCGCACGGTGGACCATGTGAAGGCCGTTGACGGCATCGATTTGTCTTTGAAAGCAGGGCAGACACTGGGCGTGGTGGGCGAGTCAGGCTCCGGCAAAACCACGCTGGGCCTGGCGCTTACGCGGATGATATCGTCCGAGGGACGCATCGGTTTCGTGGGCAAGAATATCAATGAGTATTCGTTCAAGGACATGAAACCCCTGCGCTCTGACATGCAGATTGTATTTCAGGACCCCTATGGCTCCCTATCCCCGCGCATGTCCGTCACCGACATCATTGCTGAAGGCTTGAAAATCCATAAGCCGGAACTTTCGCGGGCGGAAATGGAGGATCGCGTGTCTTCCGTGCTGGAAGAGGTGGGGCTGGACCCGGCCGTGCAGTCCCGCTATCCCCACGAATTTTCCGGCGGGCAGCGCCAGCGCATGGCCATTGCACGCGCCATGGTGTTGGAGCCGCGCTTTGTGATGCTGGACGAGCCCACCTCAGCCCTGGACATGAGCGTGCAGGCCCAGGTCGTGGAATTGCTGTTGCGGCTGCAAGAGGAGCGCAATTTGGCCTATCTCTTCATCAGCCACGATTTGAAAGTGGTGCGGGCGCTGGCCAATGATGTGATGGTGATGCAGCTGGGCAAAGTGGTGGAATATGGCCCTTCCGAGCAGATTTTCGATGCTCCCCAGACGGATTACACCCGTGCGCTCATGGCGGCTGCCTTCGATCTGGAAACCACGGCTGCCAGCGCGGTAAACCAATAAAATGGCAGACGAGACTGGTCTGGAAGACACCTATTTGCCGGTGGAAATTCTCGACCGGTCCGTGGAATTTCAGGGCTTTCGCACCGTCACGTCCCAGCTTTACCGGGAACGAGAAAGTGGTTTGGAGGCACGGCGGGAAATTGTCGAAGCCCGCCACGCCGTTGCCGTTGTGGCCCATGATCCCGTGATGGACCGTTTGGTCCTTATCCGCCAGTTCCGCCTTGGTGCCCAAATGGGTGTCGGCAAGGGCATGAGCGTGGAAATCGTGGCCGGGCTGATTGACGAGGGTGAGGATGCGATGAAAACCGCCCATCGGGAGTTGAAAGAAGAGACAGGCTTGTCGGCAAACCATCTGGAGCCGCTTTGCCAGTTTCTGACCACACCGGGCATGACGAACGAAACCATCCATTTGTTTTACGCCCAGGTGGATGCCAGCAATCTGGTGCAGGAGGCCGGTGAGGAAAGCGAGACAGAGCAGACCTTCCCCTTCACCTGCACGCTGGATGAAGCGCTGGCTGCGCTGGACGCGAACGCTATCTATAACGGCATCATCATGGTGGGCCTTTTGTGGTTTGCCCGTCATCGGGACGGGCTTTTGAAAGTGAACAAATGACCTCCCCTGACCTATTGCTCGCCGGGCAAGTGAGCCAAGCGGAACGGGCAGCTTTTTTGGAGCGCTTTGGTGAGCGGATCACGGATGAACCGCAAGACAGCATTCGTTACGCCGCTTGCTGGGGGCCGGAACCTGGCTTGCTGGCAAAACTGCCTGGGTTGGAGGTTATCTTTTCTCTCGGGGCGGGCGTTGACCACCTGCTGCGCGATCCAAACCTGCCGGATGTCCCCATCGTGCGCTTTGTGGACCCGGACCTCACAGGCCGCATGGTGGAATATGTGGTTCTGCAATGCCTAATGCACCTGCGCCGTCAGCGGGACTATGACGAAAGCCAACAGGGCAAGCGCTGGGAACAGCGGGCCATGCCCACGGCCAGCGAAGTAACGGTTGGTATTCTCGGCTTTGGCACGTTGGGCCAAGCGTGTGGCAAGGCGCTTCAAGCGGTGGGTTTTAGCGTCCGCGGCCTGAACCGCAGCAAGCGTGATGTGGCCGGTTTTGAAACCTTCGGTTCCGAGGGTATGGCAGATTTTTTGGGCGGCACCGACATTTTGGTCAATCTGATGCCTGCCACACCCCACACAGAGGGCTTGCTGAACGGTGACTTGATCGACGGTCTGCGCGGCGACAGCCCGCTGGGTGCGCCGGTCCTGATCAATGCTGGGCGGGGGGCCAGCCAGAACGAGGATGATATTGCCAATGCGCTGAAGACAGGACGTCTTTCCGGCGCATCGCTAGACGTGTTTCGCACAGAACCCCTGCCCAAAACCTCCCCGCTATGGGATGCACCCGGCGCCGTTATCACGCCCCATGTGGCCGCCGTCACAAGCCCGGAAGCCATGGCCCGCTATGTGGCCGGTCAACTGGAACGTCTCAAGGCAGGCCTTATCCTGGAAAATGTGGTGGATCGGATGGTGGGTTACTAGCCTTAGCCACCCTCACTGAAGTCTTGTTCACAGGCATCACAAAGGGTGGTGATGGAAACCCGGGGGACGAAATAGTTCGTGTAGCTGTATTTGGCGACTTTTCCGCCGCCGGGCAGATAGCGCGCACCGAACAGCGGCTCGTATTCCATATATCCGTGGGTGACGACTACAAAACTGTTATTATTTGTATTTTTCAGATCGTTGGGTATCCGGTCGTAGGTTGACCCTGGGGCCGGAAGTGCCAGCCCGTCCATATCATCGTCATTGGCCACCGCCCACAATACGACCGGCCCGTCCGTCTCACTTAACTGAATGCCAGCCACGTAAATGAGCATCTTTGACTTGCTGGGTGTCATGTAGCGGGCAGCGGCAAAGGCATCTTTGACCGCGTTTTGGTCCACGGTGGGGGCTTGAGAAATCAGATCAGACACGGTGGCCGTTGCTTTGCCCACGGTGGTGGAGGCGTTTTCGGATTCCAGAAAGCTGGATGTGCCCAAAAGGAGCGCCAGCAGAAACGGCGCGGCGATGGCGAATTCCACCAAGTTGACACCAGCATCGTCGCGGGCAAAAGCGCGGGCTTGGCCGCACAGGCGTTGGAAAAGGTTTTTCATCAGAAAGGCTCCGTGCGGAAGGCGGAAACGGCCATCATCATACGCTTGTCGCCCACCCAGGTTTTGGAATTGCTGGTGGCGAAATCCATGATGTTTTCCCACTCGTAGAACACACGCACCACGTTGACGGTGAGGCGCCCACCGGATTCAAAAGAAAACTGGTTGGGGTCGAGCCCGCCATCATCGGTTTCGTCGGCCGGGTCCGGTTCAGCCAGTTCCGGGGTATCGGGCGTGTTTTGAAAGTCCGATACCACGCGCACATCCACGATCAGCTTGTCGCAATCGAACAGAATATCCATGCCAAAATTATCGCAAAGCCTGTCGCGGAATGCTTTTTTGGCATCTTCCGTGTCCGATTCCGTGGGGCCGGACTTCACCACCAGATCGCCGATGCGGATTTGCCGCGCCACCGCGTCGGTGGAAAGTGTGAGCACCTTGTTGGCGAAATAGCTCAATCCCAGTTCAAAAATGAACATGAGCATCATGAAGAAGGGCAATGCCACAATGGCAAATTCCACCGCCGCCACGCCATCTTCATCCCGGCGAAAACGGGACAGCAAAGAGCGCCGTTGGTGACGGTTTGGAAGACTTGCCTCCTCAACTGCCTCGCCCCTGGGGTGGAACCACCTGTTTTTGAGATATTTGCGCACCATGCCTGCCGTCCCGTGCCACTCGCTTTGGCACAGTATGACCAACAATTGTAAAAACCGGGTTTGGCGATAGGGCAAAATTCGGTGTTGGAATTTACCGATCGTTAGGCATGAAGCGGGGCCTTTAATGCCCTATTGCCCTTTGGAAAGGTCGCCTCGGGAACCGATCTGTGTGATCGTTTCAACAAACTTGGTATTCTCATCACCCACGGTGACAGTGTTTTCACAAACGGGGGCGCAAGCCAGGGTTTCACGGTTTGCCTGCCTGTAAATGCGCACCATGTTGGTCTCATGGCTTTGGACCACAACCGTTTCGTCAACGACCACATCGCCATCGGCATCCAACACGATGAGATTGGTGATGCCGAAATTCCGACCCGTCAGCACAAGAGTGCGCGCGTCTTGAATGGTTGCATCCACGATGGAGGGATTGCCAATGATGACGGTATCAGCAGGCTTGGCAATGCGAACAACCTTGGCCTTGTCCACAATAACCCTGAGCGCCTTTGATGCCTCAAAACCTTCGCTAGCCGCTTTGGCCGGGCTGATGGCGAACAAGAGGGGCGCTGCGAGGCACAATAAAAAGGCCAGACCATAAATCAGACGAAGTGCGCCACTGCGCAGAATTTCGGGAAACGCCATACTCAAACCCCAAAACGAACACTCCCCAAAACTTGGCCCAGAATGGTGAATTTGCCGTTAAACGGCTCTTCCCGCAGAATGCCGTGGGATAATGCACCCGGATACTTCTCTATAGAGGGGGCGCATTTGAAGGCTGTTTCGACCGTTATGACCGGAGAAAGAGCACGATTGGAGCGACCCAATTTACCGGAGCTTTACCCTGATCCACGCTGCCGCAAAGTAATGTTTCGCTAAGCGTGTTTTTTAAGCGGTTCCTAAATCCCCCTGCGTAGTTTGGCTTTCACCGAACGGAAACAAAAAACAAACCGGCGGTTTTGCTGTAACACGTGGAGTAAGGATTAAATCCATGACCAACCTGAAAAAATTCTTCAAAGACGAATCCGGCGCAACGGCTATCGAATACGGCCTGCTCGCTGCTCTCATTTCCATCGTGGCTGTGGGTGCCTTCACCTCCGCCGGTTCGAACCTGAACAAAGTGTTTGAAGCCGTGTCCTCCAAGCTGGTTATCTCCGGCGGCGCTGCTTAATAAGCAACGCGGATACGCGACAAAATCGGGCCGCTCTGCACATGCAGGGCGGCCTTTTCTTTTGTCTGCGCATGGGGCCGCGTGTGCTTAACGCTTGTTTAGCGGCTGCCCGATACGTTGATGGCAATCAACTTTGTCGGAGCCTTACCCATGGGTGAAACCATTGGCCTTGCCGCCCTTATCATTTTCCCGCTGTGCATGGTGTTTGCCACGTTCTACGACGTGTTCACCATGACAATTCCCAACCGCATCACGCTGGCCCTGGTGGTCACCTATGCTGTTTTGGCGCCCTTCTCCGGCCTTGCCTTTGCGACCATCGCGTGGAGCATCGGCATCGCGTTCATCGTGTTAGTGATGGGGTTTGCCCTGTTTTCCGCCGGTGTGATGGGCGGGGGGGATGCAAAACTTCTGTCCGCTTCTGCCCTGTGGTTCGGCTCGGCCTTTACGCTGGAATATATCGTGATTGCCAGCGTGCTGGGCGGTTTGTTGACCCTATTCATCATCGTGGCCCGCTCCATGCCCGTGCCGCCCCGGCTGATGACTGTGGAATGGATCACGCGTTTGCACGACAAGAAACAGGGTGTTCCCTACGGCGCGGCGCTAGGTCCTGCCGCGTTGATTGTCTTTGTAGACACGCCCTGGATGAGCCTTGCCGCCACGGGCACCATGCTTGGATAATAACCACCAACAGCGCAGATTTTTTTCAACCGCTCCGCCCTATCCGGCGGGGCGGTTTTGCTTTTTGGCGCGGGGTGCAGATGCGCTTAACCACTGGCTAACCACGTTCACTCACCCCCCATTAACCGTAATTACACCAATGGTGCGCAATGGTGGGCGCAAGACGTATTTGCGTCCTGTTGTGGCCCCATAGCGGGGTGAGTTGGAGTATCCGTCCATGAAACCCATGCAGCTTATCCTGATCGCCGTCGCGCTGGTTTGCGCCCTGGGGGCCGGTCTGTTGATGATGAATATGGGCAACGAGCCCGCGCCCAAGGTGGCCAAGAAGAAGAAGGCACCGGTTACGCGGGTTTTGATCGCCAACAAAAAAATCTCCATGGGGTCCTCGCTTGGTGCTGAAAACCTGAAATGGGAGAAGTGGCCCAAGGACACGGTGCGCGAATCCTACATCACGCAAAAAGCCAATCCCAAAGCGATTGAGGAATATAAAAAGGCCATCGCACGCTCGGGCTTTTTTGCCGGGGAGCCCATCCGCGATGCCAAGATTGTGCACACGGACAGCGGCTATCTTTCTGCTATTTTGCCGGCGGGCAAGCGGGCCATGGCCATTCCCGTGCGGGCCACATCCTCCGCCGGTGGTTTCGTGCTGCCCAATGACAATGTGGATGTGATCCTCAACTACAAATTGACCCCTGAGGGGGGTGGCAAGGCCAAACTCATCACGGAAGTGATTTTGCAGAATATCCGCGTTTTGGCCGTGGACCGGCTGATTGAGGAAAAAGAGGGCAAGAAGGCCAAGGTTGGTCGCACGATCACGCTGGAACTGACCGCCCAACAAACGGAAATCGTGGCCGCCGCCCGTGCCACCGGCTCCCTCACGCTGGCCCTGCGGTCCGTGGAAGACGCCGATTTGGAACCTGCGGATGCGGGCGACCACCTTCTTTCATCCGGAGGAAAGCGGGCCAAGGGCACCGTGCGGATCATTCGCTACGGCGCAGCCAGCGAAGTGCGACCCAAGAAATGACCACGCTGCACGTTCCACCAAACGATCAACCGACCGCCCAAGATGACGTTCGCAATTCCTGCCTGGGGGGCAGAAAGACCATGAAACTGTTCCATCGCCTTGCCAAACACTTGACCCGTGCCGCCAGCGCCACAACCCTGGCCCTCGCCACCATCATGCAACCGCTTACGTTCAGCAGTGCAATGGCGCAGGATGGGGTGGCCAACAACTATGTGCGCATCACGGCGGAAAATGCCCATCGCCCCAAGGGCATCAAACTGGGCCTGAACAAATCCATCGTGGTGGACCTGCCGGCGGCAGCCAATGACGTGTTGGTGGCCAACCCTGCCGTGGCCGATGCGGTAATGCGCACATCCAAGCGCATTTATCTGTTCGGTAAGGACCAGGGCCAGACGAATATTTTCATCTTTGACGGCGCAGGCAAACAAATTGCTGCCATGGAAATTACCGTGGAGCGGGATGTGGTGGGTCTGGAAGCCAGCATCAACCGCCTGATCCCCAACGCCAATGTGCGGGCGGAGATCATCAACGGCTCGGTGGTGCTGACCGGTTCAGTCGCATCGCCAGCTGATGCCAAAAAGGCGGTGGAACTGGCGACAATCTTTGTCACCAATGAAAACCAACAGGCCGGTACATTTTTCTTCACCAACACCGATACGGACATCGTTAATCTGATCAAGATTGACGGTGAGGATCAGGTGCAATTGCGGGTCACGATTGCGGAAATTTCCCGCGCTGTGGTCAAGCAATTGGGCATTCAAACGCGGGTGGATAATCCATCATTGGCGACCCTGGGCCAAGCGGGCAATGATGGTTTGGCATTCTCTGCCCTCGCGGGAGGTAACCCTGGTCTTGGGGCCAATGTGGGCTATGGCGGGACATTGGGCTTCGCACACGGCCTCAATTCCTTGCAGGCGCAATTGAACGCTTTGGAAACCGCCGGCGTTATCCGCTACCTGGCCGAACCCAATTTGACGGCCGTTTCAGGAGAATCAGCCAGCTTTCAGGTGGGCGGGTCTTGGCAGGTTCCCTCCAATGTGAGCCAGCAGGAAAATTCTGTTGGCGTCACCTTTACCGAAAAGACCTATGGTATTGAGCTGCAGTTCACGCCCGTCGTTCTGACCGAAGGACGCATTAGCTTGCGGCTGCGCACGCAGGTGGAAGAGCCCATGTCGCCCGTGGGTGTGGGCACAATTGCGCAAGCCGGGGGATTGCCCGGCATTCAAACACGGCAGGCAGAAACGACGGTGGAACTGCCCTCAGGTGGCTCCATGGCCATTGCCGGTCTCGTGCAGGACACCATTCGCCAACAGGTTTCTGGCCTGCCGGGCCTTTCGAAATTGCCTGTTCTTGGCTCCCTGTTCCGCAGCCGCGAGTTTGTGCGCAATGAGACGGAACTTGTCATCATCGTCACCCCGTATCTGGTGAAGCCCACCGCGCGACGCAATCTTGTGCAGCCCGATGCCGGTTTTGCACCGGCTTCCGATGCAGCGGGCATGTTTATGGGCCGGGTGAACCGTGTTTATGGCACCAAAAAGGGAAATCTGGCCAAGGGGCGCTACACCGGCTCCATCGGCTTTATTTTGAAATAGGGGCGGCGATCATGAGCATTTCCAAGTCCACACTCGCCGCCACCGTGCTTTTGTCTTCCCTTGTGGGGCTGACGGGTTGTGCCGGGTATTCCAAAAGTCATTTCACGGTGGGTTCCACCAGTCAGCAGACTTACAAAACCCGCCACCCCATTATCATTGATGAGAAGGAACAGGTGCTGGATGTGCCGGTGGCTTCGGGCAGTTATGACCTGCCCCGCGCCACCTATAGCGCCATTGAAGGCTATGCGGACACGTTCCGCCGTCAAGCCTCCGGGACCATCACGATTATGGTGCCTTCGGGCTCGCCCAATGAAAGTGCGGCTCGCAACATGTCGCATCGTATCATCGACACCATTGAAAACGCCGGTGTCTCACGCACCCGTGTGCGCATGGCCCGCTACGATGCCAGCCGACACGGTAGCTCCGCTCCGGTGCGTTTGTCCTACCGCGCCGTGAAGGCTTCGGTGACGGGCTGTGGCAAGTGGAACAAGGACCTGGCGGTCGATACGTCCGAGAACAAGGAATATCATAACTTTGGCTGTGCGACGCAGAACAACCTGGCGGCGCAGGTGGCCAATCCGGCGGACTTGCTGGGGCCGCGCGGTATGACGCCCATTGACCCTGTGCGGCGCAACAACATCATCGACACCTATCGAACCAACGGCAGCTCATTCTAGGGCCGATTAGGCGCGCCTCCTCACTTCAATTTTGTTTCGAGAGTTGAAACACCATGTCAGATAACGCTCAGCAGACCCAATACGCACCGCCGGAGGACGATCAGCTGCTGGAACCGGGTCAGGTGCCGCAGGCACCCGTTGCGCCGGGCCACCCCGGTCACGGGCAGCAAGCCCCTGTTCAGCCACAAGCTGCGCCCCAAGCCTTTGACCCCACGCATATGGGCTCACCGCTGGACCCGCCTGCTGTGCCGCCCCAACAGGGGTATGATCCCCATGCGCAACATCAGGTGCAGCACGCGCCGCCCCTTTATGCGGAACCGGGCGTGGCGCCACAGCAGCCGCAGATTGACCCTGCAACGGGACAATATGTGCAGCCCCAGACCCATGCCCAGCCAGAACAATACGGCCAGCAGGCCTATGCCCAACCGGGGCAGCAAATGCCCCATGACCCCATGATGGACCCGCATAATTATGGGGCGGCCATGCCGGACCTGGCGCCCCATCATCCGCAAGCAGAAGACGAGACCTACACCACCCGCGAAGAAGATCTGGCGAATATGCGCCCTGTTCCGCGCGTGTCTCTACAAGCCTTTTGCGAAACCGAAATGGTGTCCAACACCATTGAGCAGGCCAGCCGGGACCGTCGCATGAGCAAGGCCCATGTGAAGGTAAATATGGGTGGCATCGCTGCAGCCGTGGATTTTTATCAAACCGCCACAACGCCAAACCTGATCATTGTGGAATCTAAACTGGTGGGTCAGGCCCTCACCAGCGAGTTGGGCAAACTGGCTGACGTGTGCGACGAAGGCACAAATGTGGTTGTTGTGGGCCACAAAAACGATGTTTTGCTCTACCGCAGCCTTATTTCGCTGGGCGTGGCGGAATATCTGGTGGCCCCCATTTCCATGACGGATGTGATGGAAATCGTCACAACGCTGTTTGTGAACCCGGAGGCGGCCCCTTTGGGGAACACCATCGTGTTTTTGGGTGCGAAGGGGGGCGTGGGGTCTTCCACCATCGCCCACAATGTGGCCTGGGCCATATCGTCTGGCTTTGAAAGCGATGTGATCCTCACCGATCTGGACCTAGCCTTTGGCACGGCCAATATCGACTTCGACCAGGACCCGGCGCAGGGCGTGGCGGAGGCCGTGTTCTCTTCTGACCGCATTGATGAGACCTTCCTGGACCGCCTGCTGGCCAAATGTTCAGACCATTTGAGCCTGCTGGCCGCCCCGTCCACGCTGGACCGGGAATATGATTTTGATGCGGAAGATTTCAATAATCTGCTGGAGGTGGCCCAGCGCGGCACGCCCAATGTGATTGTGGACATGCCCCACGTGTGGACGGCATGGGCCAAGGAGGTGCTGACGCAAGCCGACAAGGTGGTGATCACGGCCACGCCGGACCTCGCCTCGCTGCGCAACACCAAAAACATGGTGGATATGCTGGCGGAACTGCGGCCCAATGACGGCAAGCCCTTTCTGGTGCTGAACCAGTGCAATGTGCCCAAGCGGCCGGAAATTTCCGTCGAAGACTTCACCCAGCCCTTGGGCATTGAGCCGACGATTGTGTTGAATTTTGAACCGGCGCTCTACGGCCTCGCTTCCAATAACGGGCAGATGCTGTCGGAGGCCGATCCAAAAAGCGATGCGGCCCAGTCTTTGGAAACCCTTGCGCAGATCTTGACGGGACGGCGCGAGATCGAGCCCCCGGCGAAGCCCTCGCTGGGCTCGCTCCTCTCCAAATTGACGGCAAAAAAGAAGAAAAAGACTGAGAAATAAGGCCAGTGGGGCCGGCAAATAGCGTGGCGTGCAGGGCCACGGGAACGAGTTTAGCGGAGTAGCAGCATGTTTGGTAAAAAAGGGGGAGATGGGGCCGGCGGTATGAAACGACCCCTAGCCATGCCACCGGAAGCGCAATCCGCGCAAATGGCCGCCCCGCCGCAAATGGCGCCGCCACCGCAAGGTCAACAGCCCTCCGGGCAACCTCAAATGGCACCGCCACCTATGGCACCGCAACCCGGCGCACCCCAGCCCATGGCCCCACCGCCACTGGCTCCCACGGGGGGGGTGAACGCGCCGATGGAACCCGCCGCCGCCAGCGGCGCGGTGGCGATTCAAGCGCCGACTCCCGCCAAGAAGATAAAAAAGAACGCAGCCCCACCACCGGAGGCTTCCGCCGCGCCGCCGCCGCAGGAAATACGCATCAAGTCGGAAGAGTATTACGACGTTAAAACGCAGGTCTTCTCCGCCCTGATCGACACGATTGACCTGTCCCAGCTTTCCAAGCTGGACAATGAGGGTGCGCGGGAGGAAATCCGCGACATCGTCAATGATATTGTGGCCATTAAATCCATCGTCATGTCAATCTCCGAGCAGGAAGAACTGCTGGTGGACATTTGTAACGATGTTCTGGGCTATGGCCCGCTGGAACCGCTTCTTGAGCGGGACGACATCGCCGATATCATGGTGAACGGAGCGAAGAAAACCTATATCGAGGTGGGCGGGAAGACCCAGGAAACCAATGTGCGTTTCCGCGACAACGACCAGCTCATGAATATCTGCCAGCGCATCGTGAGCCAGGTGGGCCGTCGGGTGGATGAATCCTCCCCCATCTGTGACGCCCGCCTCGCCGATGGTTCCCGTGTAAACGTGATTGCACCGCCACTGGCGCTGGACGGCCCCACGCTGACCATTCGTAAATTTAAGAAAGACAAGCTCACGCTGGACCAGTTGGTGAATTTCGGGGCCATCTCGCCGGAGGGGGCCGAGATCCTCAAAATCATCGGGCGCGTGCGCTGCAACATCATCATTTCAGGCGGTACGGGTTCAGGTAAGACGACTCTGCTGAACTGTATGACGAACTATATCGACGAAGACGAGCGGGTCATCACCTGCGAAGACTCCGCCGAACTGCAGCTCCAGCAGCCCCATGTGGTGCGGCTGGAAACCCGTCCGCCGAACCTGGAGGGTGAGGGCACCATCACCATGACGGATTTGGTGAAAAACTGCCTGCGTATGCGCCCGGAACGCATCATCGTGGGTGAGGTGCGTGGCTCGGAAGTGTTTGACCTGTTGCAGGCCATGAACACGGGCCATGACGGCTCCATGGGCACGATCCACGCCAACTCCCCGCGCGAATGCCTGTCCCGTATGGAATCCATGATCGCCATGGGCGGCTTTTCGCTGCCAGCCAAAACGGTGCGCGAGATTATTGTGGGCTCGGTGGATATTGTGATCCAGGCCAAGCGCCTGCGCGATGGTTCGCGCCGCATCACCCACATCACGGAAGTGATCGGGCTGGAGGGCGACGTAATCATTACGCAAGATATTTTCCTCTACGATATTACCGGCGAGACCCCCGACGGGAAACTGATCGGTAAGCACCGCTCCACCGGCGTGGGTAACCCGAAAATGGCTGAACGCGCCCGCTATTTTGGCGAGGAAGAGCGCCTGTCGGCCGCTCTCGATGCAGCGGAAGACCGCGAGGCAGCCAATTTCTAGGCCGATGCTGCACGGCCATCGCGTTTCAAAGACAGTTTGAAACGCCCTACCAGACTATCCTCGCCCGTGTGTTTGGGCGTGGCGACGATCCGAAGTGTAACGAGTACGGGTAAGACGCGACATGGATATCCAAATCATTGGCATGATGGTGCTGGCGTTCATCGTTATCGTAACGCTGCTCTACGCGCTGTTTTTCAACAGAATCAATAACGACAAAAAAGCGTCCGAACGCATTAAGTCGATGCAGGTAGACCAGAAGACGAAGGCGAAGGCCAAAACCAATGCCATGAACCGGCGGCAGGATGAAAAGACCCGCCGGAAAGCCCGCGAGAATACGCTCAAAAACGTGGAAGAGCAGCGGGCGGCGGGTAAAAAGGCTGCTTCACCCAGCCTGAAAATGCGCATCACGCAGGCGGGCATGACCATGTCCATGAAGCAGTATTACATCATGTGCGTTGTGATCGGCATGGTGGTTTTCATTGGCGTGTTCCTGTTCACACCCGCGCCCATCTACATCGCCGCCGGGGTGGCTTTCGCCGCCGGGGGCGGGGTGCCCTATTGGTTTGTCAATTACAAACGCAAGAAACGCTTCAATTCCTTCACGCTCATCTTCCCAAACGCCATTGACGTGATCGTGCGCGGTATCCGCTCCGGTCTGCCCTTGAACGACTGCCTGCGCATTATCGCGCAGGATGCGGAGGAGCCGGTGAAGAGCGAATTTCGCAAATTGTGTGAAGCGACGCAGATGGGCATTTCCGTGCCGGATGCCTGCGGGCGGCTTTATGACAGTATTCCCACGTCGGAGACCAATTTCTTCGCCATCGTGATCGCCATCCAGTCCTCGGCCGGTGGTAACCTGTCGGAAGCGCTGGGGAACCTGTCAAAGGTGCTGCGAGAGCGGCGCAAAATGGCTGACAAGGTGCAAGCGTTTTCCACGGAAGCAAAAACGTCTGCCGCCATTATCGGCTCCCTGCCCTTCATTGTGGCGGGTCTCGTTCACCTTTCCACGCCCAAATATCTGGTGCCCCTGTTCACCACCGATACGGGCAACAAGATCATCCTCTTCTGCGCCATTTCCATGGGCTTTGGCATCTTCGTGATGAAGAAGATGATCAACTTCAAATTCTAACCGCCAACACCGGAACTGGGACGAAAAGCCATGATGGATTTTCTCATCAAGCCGCAAAACTTGATCGCCGTGATGACGACGCTGGCGGTGTTTGCCACTATCCTCACCATTCTCATGCCCATGTTGTCCCCCGACAAATTAGGCAACCGCATGAAGAGCGTGGCCCTGGAGCGCGAAAAACTGCGGGCCGAACAGCGGGCCAAGTTCAAGGCGGAAGCGGATAAGAAAAATCAAATTCGGGGCGGTGCCAAAAAGAAAGAAGCCGCCAAGGGGCTGAAAACCGTGGTGGAGGGCCTGAACCTGCGCTCCGCGCTGGTGGATAAAGACACGGAAAATATGCTCATATGGGCCGGTTATCGCGGTGAGCGGCCTTTGTTCATTTTTCTGGCGTGCCGCATCGGCCTGCCGCTCTTGCTGGGACTTGGCGCATTTTTATATGTCAGTGTGATTGCCTATGACCCCAAGGCGGATTTCTTTTCCAAACTGATCAAAGTAGCTGGCGGTGCCGGAGCAGGCTTTTATCTGCCTGTGATGTTTTTGAAAAATCGCATGAAGGCGCGACAGCTTTCCATCACCCAGGCTTGGCCTGACGCGCTGGACCTGTGTCTGATCTGTGTGGAATCAGGCATGTCCATCGAGGTGGCGTTTCGCAAAGTGGCTGCGGAAATCGGCCCCCAATCGGTGGCGCTGGCGGAAGAGTTGATGATCACCACGGCGGAATTGTCGTTCTTGCAAGAGCGGCGGCAGGCCTATGAAAATCTCACGGCGCGCACGGGTCTTGAGTCGGTGAAGAACGTGGTGCTCTCGCTCATTCAGGCGGAGAAATACGGCACGCCGCTGGCGGTGGCTCTGCGGGTTTTGTCCCAGGAAAACCGTGACATTCGCATGGCCGCGGCGGAGAAAAAGGCAGCATCCCTGCCCCCCAAACTCACCGTGCCCATGATGGTGTGTTTCCTGCCCGTGCTGTTTTGCGTGATCCTGTCACCGGCTATTATCCGCAGCATGAAAACCCTGTCGAAAGTGTCGATTGGGTAGGGCAGGCGCAGTGCGGGTGTGGGCCATCATGCGTGCCCTGTCTGGACGAATATTCTCGATACCCCGTCCCTCATCCTCGGTGAAAGCCGGGGATCCATGCCGCTGGATTGTGTGCGTTTTCCGTGTAGCGGGCTGGATTACCGAGACAAGCCCGGCAATGAGGAGCAGGTTGGGAGAAGGTCGTTCTTTCCTTGCCTTGCCAGCAAAGTAGCCCCTACTTCTTGTCTTTCAGGTCGTTCCAGGCGTTTTGTTCAGCCAGCATCTGGCGCAGGAAGGCCACATTGGCCTCGGCCTCCTGTGGGGGCAGTTCCCCGGCGGCAACCTTTTCGGCCTCTTTGAAGCGGCCTTGCAGTCCGATGACGAGGGCCAGATTTTGGCGCACGCGGCTGTCGGCTCCGGGCCGATTCACCGCCTGGCGCAGATAGGTCTCTGACGCGCGAAGATCGCCCACCAGCAAATAGGACATGCCTAGATTGGACAGAACAGACGGGTCCCCCGGTTTCAAATCCAAGGCCTTACGGTAGGAATTGCGGGCCAGTTTGGGCTTGCCCAGCTGGTCGTAAATGGCCCCCTCGGCGGAGTAGAGTTTCCAGTCCGGCTTATCGGGGCGCTGGGCCCGCTGCACGGTTTGCAATGCTTTTTGCAACTGTCCAGCTCCGGCCAGCGCCTTGCCATAGGCACCCAGAACCTGCCGGTCTTCAGGATGGTGGATGGCCACCTGCTGCATGACGGCCAAAGCCTGTTCCGCCCGGCCAGTCATCCGCAAAGCGGTGGCGAATTGCAGGCCTGAAACCTTGTTTTTGGGCGCTTTTTCATAGCGGGCCTGCCAGTAATCCGTCGCCTGGCGCAACTCGCTTTGGTTCATCTGAGAAACCGGCTTTTTAAGATGCGCGGGCACGGACCCGGTAGTCATACGCTTGCTTGCACACCCGGTGAGCGCCAGCGCCACGGCAAGCGTGGTGGTGATGGTGAAACTGCGTGTGGAACTGCAAAACCCCATGATCGCTACCCCGGTTGAGCAAGAGATGCGGTCGCCCACTGGGGGCGTGTGGTTCCAGAAATATTCTGTTAACCCTAATGGATGGTTAAGGGGCGAAGGTCGCCCGCTCACGAAGGCGCTATTGATGTATTTTGAAACCGACCCGACCGCCCTTTTTGGCGAAGACAAAGGAGCAGCCATTCCCATTCATGCCGTCACGGAAGACGGTCTGGAAAAGGTGGAGGCGAAAACGCTGGCCTGGTCCAAGGCCACGGGGTTTGCAGGGAAGACCGGGCAACACTGTCTTGTGCCGGGCGACGACGGCATCGCTCAGGTGCTTTTCGGGCTGGGGTCTGGCCAGGGCGAGGGGAAGGATTTTGCCCATGCGAAACTGGCGCGCAGCCTGCCCTCAGGCACCTATGAACTGGGCGATGGATTTGAGGGCAATGAAAGTGCCCGTTTGGCATGGGCCATGGGGGGCTATGATTTTACGCGCTATAGCAAGGGGCGGACGCAAAAACCCGTGCTGGCGGGTTCGCTTTCCCGGCGTGAACGCATCGTCGCGCAGGGCGTGTTCATGGCCCGTGATCTCATCAACATTCCGGCCAATGATATGGGGCCGGATGCGCTGGAGGCTGCCTTTCGCAAACTGGGGGAAACCCATGGGGCCGAAATTCGCTCCATCATCGGCGATGACTTGCTCAGGCAAAACTTTCCTATGGTCCACGCCGTGGGCCGGGCCTGCACTATCCCACCTCGGGTGCTGGACCTGCGCTGGGGCAGTGAGAATGCACCCAAGATCACACTCGTGGGCAAGGGCGTCACTTTCGATACGGGCGGGCTGAACATCAAGCCCGGCGGTTCCATGGCTTTGATGAAGAAAGACATGGGCGGAGCCGCCAATGTGATGGCGCTGGCACACATGATCATGGCCAGCGGCATGGATGTGCGGCTGCGGCTGATTGTGGGCGCCGTGGAAAATTCCATCGCAGGAAATGCCTTCCGCCCCGGCGATATTTTGCAAACCCGCAAAGGAATTACGGTGGAAATAGGCAATACGGATGCGGAGGGGCGACTGGTTCTGGGGGATTGTCTGGCGTGGGCTGATGAGGAAAGCCCCGATGTTTTGCTGGACATGGCGACGCTCACGGGTGCCGCCCGCGTGGCTTTGGGGCCGGAATTGGCACCATTTTACACCCATGATGATGCTTTTGCAGACCAAGTTGCCAAGGCTGCACAAAAGGTGAATGATCCGGTATGGCGTATGCCACTTTGGGCACCCTATCAGTCCATGCTGAAATCGTCCGTCGCCGACGTGAACCATATCTCCACAGGCGGGTTTGCGGGCTCTATTACGGCAGCGTTATTTCTGGATCGGTTCGTGGAAAATGCCTCCTGTTGGGGGCATTTCGACATTTATGGCTGGGTGCCGAAGGAAAAACCCTGGGCCGCTGTGGGGGGTGAGGCCCTGGCAATTCGTGCGCTATATGACGGGCTAAGCAACCGTTATTCCAGTTAAATCTTCCGCAGGGCTTGCCTAAAGGGGGCGGTATTTGCCAACATGTCGCACTCAAAAGCGCGACGTGCGGAAGATAGCCATGGCCAGCCTAAAAGCGGCGCACGCATTGCAATTGTGGAAATCCACCACCCTGGCGCAGGTTCACGGCGAAGACCCGGACCTGACCACGCGGCAAATGGCGCTGCTTTTGACCGTCTATCTGGACCCCCCGCCCCACACCGTGCGGGGGTTGGCTGCGCAATTGGGGGTAACCAAACCGGTTATCACCCGGGCGCTGGATACCATGGGCATCATGGGCCTCGTCAGCCGCCGCCGGGATGAGCGGGACCGGCGCAACGTGCTGGTGCAGCGCACGGTAAAGGGCTCGGAATATCTGGAAAGGTTGGGGGCCTTGGTGTCGCGCCAAGCAAGCGAGTTGAATTAAAATGTTCAGCTTGCGTGGGGGACAGGCTTAGGGTCAGGGTGAGCCCATGGAAAACGCTCTTGACCGCCGCCTGCACGCCTTTCGCGAGGACCTTGCCGATGAGGCATTGAGAGGTCAGGTGGTGGCTGACCGTTTCGTTGTCCCCACCCCAGCGCATATTTGCGCACCGGTTGCGGACATGATGAACAAACCGGATGCCGATGCCGGTATGGACACCCAGGCGCTGCTGGGTGAAGCCGTCCATCGGTTGGAACGTGCAAACGGCTGGTGCTGGGTGCAACGGGTTCGAGACGGCTATGTGGGATATGTGCGTGCGCACGCCGTGGTGGACGGCAGAGTAGAACCAACGCACAGGGTCAGCGCGCCACGCACTTTCACATATGCGATGGATGATCTGAAATCGCCCCGGCGACAGGCCCTTTCCATGGGAAGTCTCGTGACAGTGGTGGGACAAAGCGAGCGGCGCGGCACCACGTATGCCTTGCTGGACAATGGTGAGGCGGTCTTCGCCAACCATTTGATTGGGCTTGATCATCCTTTGACCGACCCTGTGGCGGTGGCTGAGCGTCTCATCCACACACCCTATTTATGGGGTGGGGCAACGGGTTTTGGTATTGATTGCTCCGGGCTGGTGGCCATGGGTCATTTACTATGCGGGCACTCGGTGCCGCGGGATTCTGACATGCAGGCGGCAGGGCTGGGCGAACCACTGGAGGGAGACAATCCCGCGCTTCAGCGGGGCGATCTGGTGTTTTGGAAAGGCCATGTGGGCATGATGCAATCGCCCACGCAATTACTGCACGCTAATGGTCACACAATGGATGTGGCTTCTGAACCGTTGGCGGATGCGGTGGCGCGGATCGGTTACCTTTACGGCCCGCCCACGGGGTATCGCAGACCCTAGCGACGCAGTGCCGACAAAACGCCGGCTTCCCGAGAGATGGGCAGGATGCGGTGAAAGCGAAGGGCTTTCTCCAACCAGGTGTAGTCTGCGTTTGTTGCCGGTTGAAAACCACCGCCCCGGACCGGCTCGATGGCGTCATGGGCCTGAGGAGACGTATCATGAAGATCGACAAGCCATGCGGCCAGCCTGTCCTTCAAGGCCGCAGGAAGCGATCTGCGTACGGCATGGGGGCCAAAACGGATTGTTGGGGAGCGCCATAAAGGCTTGGTCTTACTATCCGGCCCTTCAGCCAAAAAAGCGGCTTTGGCTTTTCCATGCTGAAGATCGGCAAGCGCCTTTGTTGCAAACGGTTGCGGGCGCATTCTCCAGCCCAAAGCCTGGGGTGATAATCCGGCCGTCTCCAGCCCGTACCCCACGACCCAGTGTCGGGCAAGATCACCATCGGCACCCATGAGCACGGTCTGGCCTCTCAACTGATCGAGATCTTTAACGCCCGGCGCCGGGGTCAACACGGTGCGAAATCCCTGTTCGCCGGATTGGGTGGTGGGGGCGGCCAGTGCTTCACCGCATTTGCAAAGACCGTTCAAGACGGCAAAACCGGTGGCGGTGTAAACCCCATATTCGATGCGCCCCCGTCGGTGAGCGGCAATCATGGCCGGTTCTGTGGAAAAGAAAATCAGCTCCACCGGCATGTCGAGGGCATCGGCCATGGCCTTGCGAAACGAAACGAGTCTGCGCGCTGTCAGCGCCGGGCGATGGCCGGCCACCACGCCGACGCGAAATCGGCCAAGCGTCTCGCGCCAGTTTTCGTCATCCTCTACCACTGCTGGTGCTGTGGGTTGCACGACACCGGTAACCTGCGCCCTTGTGGGAAGAGCACTCCCGGCCACCAACAGGCTCGCTGCAAGGATAACACGCATGAACATGGCTTTGTTTTGCCGTGCCCATCCTAGCGTTCCTACCCATGGCGGACGCTGTAGGGAATTTTATTCAAATGCAGGGTAAATGAATTGGGTTAAGCGCAGCGCTCAAGCCTGGGGCGCATTGACGGCCACCCCCAGCCAATGACGTAGGTAATAGTCCACCACCAACGACAACAGCATGGTGAGCAGAAAAAGCGCGAGGGCCCGGCCCGGGGTTACGTCCAGACCGATGCGCACCATGCGCACACCAGCAAGGCCCACAAAACCAATAATGGCCAGCATCAAAACCACGCCCAACGTGCTGTCCTGTGTTCCGGTGCTCACCCAAAACAGGGAGAGCGGCAACAGCGCGACCGAGACGATGCTGGAAGCCCAATTGTGCAAAATTAGTGTGTTGGAATAGCGCCCCGTCTCGTCCGGCTGGCGGCATAGCAGGTAGAGAAAGGCCATGGATAAGGCGTAGGCAAAAAAGGCGGAAAACAGGGACCCGGCCATGAAGGCGGGCTTGCTCACGTCCACACTTCCGGCGGCAAACAGGGGCCCGTGGCGGGCTGACAGGACGCTGGCATCCACCAAACCGGCCACCAGTAGCCCGGCGAAGGAAAACCACACCCCGTCTGAACTGGTGTCCACCCGGGCCAAGCCGCGGGAGCGTCCCAACATGACGTCCCAAGTGCCAACAATATTGTCCCAAAGGTTCTGGCTAGGCATGGACCGCATCGCTGAAATAGGTTTCCAGAAATTGGCCGTAAATGGCGGTAAGCGTGTCCAGATCACAAAGGGCTACGCGCTCGTCAATCTGGTGCATGGTCTGCCCCACAAGGCCAAATTCCACTACTGGACACACGTCTTTGATGAAACGGGCATCGGACGTGCCGCCGCCAGTGGAAAGCTCTGGCGTGTGGCCCGTGACGGCTTCCACCGCTTTTGACAAGGAGGCTATGAGTTTTTCGTCTTTCGTTAAAAAGACATGGCTGGGCCGTTCGGTGTAATCCACACGCCACGTGATCGGCGGGCGGGGGCCGGCGGGTAGCGGTTTGCGCAAGCCTTCGGTTTTTGCCGCCTCGTCCAGCCGTCGCTCGATTTCCTGTTTGATCGTATCCGCCGTCCAGGTGTCGTTGAAGCGCACATTGAAACGGGCGGTGGCATCCCCCGCCACCACGTTAAAGGCGGGGTTGGCCATGTCGATGGAGGTGACTTCCAGATTGGTGGGTTGGAAATTGTCCGTGCCATTGTCGTAGGGGGCATCCATCAGCGCATGGCACACCATGGTGATGCCCCGCGCCGGGTTGTCCGCCAGATGGGGATAGGCGGCGTGGCCCTGAACGCCGGTTACGGTGACAGTGCCGGAGACGGAGCCACGGCGGCCAATTTTGATGGCGTCACCGATCACGTCTGGGTTTGTGGGTTCTCCCACCACACAGGCATCGATCTGCTCTCCCTCTTCCACCAACGCGTCCAGAATGGCCTTGGTGCCGTTGATGGCTGGGCCTTCTTCATCGCCTGTGATGAGAAAAGAAATGGAGCCGGGCATGGGTTTGCCCTTGGCCAGGTGGTCCTGCACGGCCGCAAGAAAACATGCGATGCCGCCCTTCATATCCACCGCGCCCCGCCCAAACATTTCACCATCCCGAATGGCCCCATCAAAGGGTGGTGTCGTCCATTGGGTTTCATCGCCGGTGGGCACCACGTCGGTATGACCGGCGAAACACAGGTTTGGTGAAGCCGTGCCCAGCCTTGCATAGAGGTTTTCCACGTCCGGCGTATTGGGGGCCTTTGCCATGCGGCGGGAGACCGTAAAGCCCAGCGCTTCCAACTTTTGTTGCAAAACGGTCAATGCGCCGCCTTCCTCCGGCGTAACAGAGGGGCAGCGGATCAGATCGCGCAGAATATGTGTGGCGGGCGAAAGGTCGTCTTGGCTCATGCCCCCGCTTTAGAGCATGGGCGGGGCCGGTGAAAGTGGGCTTTTTAGACCGTCACGCGAAAGCGCTAATCATAGGACGGCGCGTAGCTGGCAACGCCCGGTAGAATGATAACCGTGGGGCGCTTGGGCAGGGTGCGCAAAGACAGGGTCAGCTTACGCTCCTTGGGGCGTTCGATGGCGAAGTCATCCCCCAGATAGGACAGGAAGCGGGGCATGGCATCAAAGCTGCGCACATGCATGGGCAGCACAACGGAGGAGCGAAGCCGGTCCAGCACCTCCCGCACGGAGATGTGGGAAAGGGTCAGTCCGCCATCGATGGCCACCATAACCACATCCAGACGCCCAATTTCCGTATATTGAGCATCGCTCAAACGCTTGTGCAAATGGCCCAGATGGCCGATGCACAGGCCCCCCATTTCAAAAATGAAAACCGAATTGCCGTCCGGCATGGGGCGGAAGCGCACCAGATCGGTGGTGATGTTGCGGATCACCACATCCTCCACTTGCAGCCGATAGGCCGCGGGCTGTCCGTCGTCGCGCCAGCCCGGCAGCACGTGTTTGATGGCGGGATCCGGATTGCGGGTGTAGTGGGAGGAATGGGCCTGGTTCATGGTTACCACATCCGGTGTCACCGGATCGGTCAACCAACCGGCAAAGTCGGTGGCGATTTTCACGCCGCCGGGGCTCTCCAACAGATAGGTGGAATGGCCCTGAAAGGAGATGGTGACATCGTATTTGCCATTGGTTTTGACCAAGGGCACTTCGCCGGAAAAGGAGGCGAAGCGGACCGGCACGTCCTGCTTGTGAATATTTTGCGCAACGGCCAGGCAGGTGCTGGGGATGTAGTCGGGCGAGCCGGGCTGGACCGCCGACTGAGCGTTAACCGACGGGCTGATAAGCGCGAGGGCGAGTGCAGCGATGGGCAGGCAGAAAGACTTCATGGCGGAACTCCCGGCTAACGGTTGAACGCCCCCTCTTTATGAAGAAAGAGGTTAGAGCGCTGCCCTGACAATGCAAGGGCAGCGGGATGCGGGATTGTCGCAAGCCGCTAGTTTCGCCCCAGTGGTTTGCCGCTGTCGGCGAGCACCGGCGGCGGGCCATAGCGGTTGGGTTCCGCTTCGCCACGTCCAAACAACAAACCCAGAAAGATGATGCTGCCGATACCCGGCACGGCATAACCCAGCACACAAATGATTACGGCCGCCCAAAGGCCGTGGCCCATGTCATGAACGCGTTTTGTGACCAGCGCGAACTGACAGTATATGGAGCCAAGCACAATGATGCCCAAGATCAGCATCCAGGTTTCCAACTGGCTGGAGCCTTCACGGGCCGAGAAAGCCTGCGCAAGGGCAATCCACCAGATGGTAATCATGAAAAGCGTTGCCCAAAAATAGGTCAAGCGCCGGATCCGCCCCTTGAGCGAAAACAACACCCATCGCACGGTCTGGGGACCGGCGGTGGTGCTCACAAGAGGCTCTGGTGCATTGACCATGGAGGTTTAGTCCCGCAGCAAATCGTTGATGCCCGTTTTGGAACGGGTTTTTTCGTCCACGGTTTTCACGATCACCGCGCAATAGAGGTTCGGCCCCGGTTCGCCATTGCCCATGGGTTTGGAGGGCATGGAGCCCGCCACCACTACGGAATAGGGCGGCACTTCGCCGTAGAGGACTTCGCCGGTCTCACGGTTCACGATTTTGGTGGACTGGCCGATATAGACACCCATGCCCAGCACGGAGCCTTCGCGCACGATGCAGCCTTCAACCACTTCGGAGCGGGCACCGATGAAGCAATTGTCTTCGATGATGGTGGGGCCGGCCTGGAGCGGCTCCAGCACGCCACCAATGCCGACACCGCCGGACAGGTGGACGTTTTTACCGATTTGAGCGCAGGACCCCACGGTGGCCCAGCCGTCCACCATGGTGCCGTCACCCACATAGGCGCCGAGATTCACGAAAGAGGGCATGAGGACCACGTTTTTGCCGATATAGGCCGCATGGCGGCAGATGGCACCGGGAACGGCGCGAAGACCCGCTTCGCGGAACCGGTTTTCGCCCCAGCCTTCAAATTTTGACGGCACTTTATCCCACCAGACCGACTTGCCGTTGCCGCCTTCGATGACGGCCATATCGTTTAGGCGGAAAGAGAGCAACACTGCTTGTTTCAACCATTGGTTGACATGCCATGTTCCATCCTCCCCGCGCTCAGCCACGCGGGCTGCGCCACTGTCCAGCAGATTGAGCGCCTCCATGACGGCATCACGCACTTCGCCGGTGGTGTGGGTGTTGATGTTGTCACGGTCGTTAAAGGCGGCTTCGATGGTGGACTGAAGGTCAGCATGGGACATGGCGGCGTTTCCGGAATTTGAGAGAGTTGGCGGTTTTATAGCGGCGCCGCACAGGGGGGCAAGGGGCACAGGCGGCTGCAGGTGTTTTGACCGCACTTTGACCGAATACGGCCAAGGGGCTAAGGGCTGAGCAGATTTTTTGTCGGAATGACCTGCCCATGTCCACGCCCTCCAAAGACGCCGCCCCCCTGTTTCGCCATGCCCCGCCGCGCAACCCGCTGAAGCGGTCGCACAAGGATCGGGAAGTGGTGCGGCAGGTGAAGGATACGCCTCAAACCCGCGACCCCTCCTATCGGTTGGCCTTTGATGATCAGGACTTTTTGTGTCGGCCTGAAACGCGCCCAGTGCGGCTGCAACTGGAATTGATGAAGGCAGAACTGATGTTGGAAGAGGCGGGCATTGTTTCCACCACTGTCCTGTTCGGCGGCGCGCGCATCGCAGAACCCGGCAAAGACCCGTGGGCGGCCAAAAACGAGACGCAGCGTAAGAATCTGAAAAAATCCTCGAAATATTACGAAGTGGCCCGACGTTATGCGCAACTGGCCTCCAAGGCTTCTGCCCAAACGGGCTTTAGCGAATATGTGGTGGTGACCGGCGGTGGGCCCGGCGTGATGGAGGCGGGCTCCCGTGGGGCGCTGGATGCGGGCGCACCCAACGTCGCGCTCAACATTGTGCTGCCCCATGAGCAAGCGCCCAATGAATATGTCACACCGGAATTTTCCTTCAACTTCCACTATTTTGCCATCCGCAAAATGCATTTTTTGATGCGTGCCTCCTCCGTGGCGGTATTCCCCGGCGGGTTCGGCACGCTGGATGAGTTTTTTGAGACGCTGACGCTCATTCAAACCGGCCGAATGGACCGAATTCCCGTTTTGCTATTCGGCAAGCACTTTTGGAACCGGGTACTCAATATTGAAGCGCTCGCGGAAGAGGGGACCATTTCGCCCGACGATATGAACCTGTTTCAGGTGGTGGATACGGCAGAGGAAGGCTGGGAAATCGTGGCCAAATTCCATGGGATTGAAGCGTGAGCGAACCAACCCAGGAAGAGCTGGAACACGCCCGTCTGAAAGGCGTTGGGCGAAAATTCTTTGCCAACACCAAAGACCAGAAGTGGATTTTCATCCGCGGT
Source organism: Pseudomonadota bacterium (assembly GCA_038525315.1). Lineage (GTDB taxonomy): Bacteria > Pseudomonadota > Alphaproteobacteria > Rhizobiales > Rhizobiaceae > Pseudahrensia. The sequence goes on along the minus strand of JBCBHU010000004.1, from coordinate 177,973 downwards.
GTTCCGGCCATGAAGTTTTTGCCACCGGAGGGGCCGCCGGAGATCGCATTTGCAGGCCGGTCGAATGTGGGCAAATCGTCGTTGATCAATGCGCTCACCGCCACACCCGGTCTCGCCCGCACGTCCAACACGCCGGGACGAACGCAGGAACTCAATTTTTTCGTCCAGGAGGGTGAGTTTGACGATGGCATCCCGCCGCTGGCGGTGGTGGATATGCCGGGCTACGGCTTTGCCAAGGCGCCCAAGGATGTGGTGGACGGGTGGACGCAACTTGTGTTTTCCTACCTCCAGGGCCGCAGCACGCTGGCCCGGGTTTTTGTGCTTGTGGATGCCCGGCACGGGCTGAAGAAAAACGACAATGAAGTGCTGGACCTTTTGGATAAAGCCGCCGTGTCCTATCAACTGGTTCTCACGAAGGCCGATAAAATCAAACCGCCTGCGCTTAAAAAGCTGGAGGCAGACACGCTGACCGCCATCGCCAAACGCCCGGCCGCCTTTCCCGCCATAGTTGCCACGTCATCGGAAAAAGGCTGGGGCGTGGATGATCTCAAAGCGGCCATCATGTTCGCGTTACACAAGTGATGCTTGAGACTGTGCGTCTGGATGACTAAATTAGTGCAATGACCGGGCCGCTTGTTCGTCATCCGCGGGCTCCGACCCGAGGATGACGACATTTGCAAGTCGCTGCGCCAAAGAGGGAAAACCCATGAACTGGATCACCAATTACGTTCGCCCGCGTTTTGACTTTTTGTCACGCAAGGACATGCCGGAGAACCTCTGGATCAAGGATCCTGAAACCGGCGAAATGGTGTTTCACACCGATCTGGAGAAGAACCAGAACGTGGTGCCGTCCTCCGGCCATCACATGGCCATTCGTGCAAAAGAGCGGCTGAAATTTTTCTTCGATGAGGGGGAATACGAGCGGGTGGCTCAACCGCAGGTGGCGCAGGACCCGCTGAAATTTCGTGATGAGCGGCGCTATACGGATAAGTTGAAGGAAAACCGCAATAAGACCGGTGAAGACGACACAATCGTCACCGGCATCGGGCGCGTTCACGGGCAAATGGTGACGGCCTGTGTGCAGGATTTCAAATTCATGGGCGGGTCGTTGGGTATGGCGGCGGGCGAGGCCATTATTGCCTCCATGGAAGAGGCCGTGCGGCGTAAAACGCCGTTCATCATGTTCGCCGCCTCTGGCGGCGCGCGCATGCAGGAAGGGATTTTGTCGCTCATGCAATTGCCGCGCACCACCGTGGCCGTGCAAATGCTGAAGGAAGCCGGACTGCCGTATATCGTGGTATTGACCAATCCGACGACCGGAGGCGTTTCCGCCTCCTATGCCATGTTGGGGGATATTCACATCGCCGAGCCCGGGGCGCTGATCTGTTTTGCCGGACCACGGGTCATTGAGCAGACGATCCGCGAAAAACTACCCGAGGGCTTCCAACGGGCAGAATATCTTAAAGAACACGGAATGGTGGACATGGTGGTGCCGCGCCCGCAGCTAAAAGACACCATCTCCGATCTGCTAACCATTTTGATGAAGCAGGAAAGTCGGACTGTGCAAGAGGAAACACCTTCCGAAGAGGCGGTGAGTGAAGCGGCGGAAGCTGCCCCTGCCGCAGAGAACGGGTCGAACGACGCGCAGCAAATCAGCCCGGCTGCCGCCACGTCAGCTGAAAGCGACATGGGCACGGTAGCCGATGCCGCCGCGAAACCCGCCTAACCTGCCTCTCCGTTCGACGAAAATATAGGCCAGAGCCATGAGCGAAATGCCCGCGCCAGAGCGGTCAGCGGCGGATGCTGCCATCGCCGTGCTGATGGAAAACCACCCCAAGGGCTTTGACCTTTCCTTGGGCCGGATAACGGCGCTGTTGGAAAAGCTTGGCAACCCACATCTTCATTTGCCGCCTGTCATCCACGTGGCGGGCACCAATGGCAAAGGGTCCACCATCGCCTTTTGCCGTGCCCTGTTGGAGGCGGCGGGGCTTCGTGTCCATGTGCACACATCCCCCCACTTGGTAAACTGGCACGAGCGGTTTCGCCTGGGGCATGAAGCAGGCGGCAGACTGGTGAGTGATGGGGTGCTGCGTGAGGCCATTGACCGCGTTAGCGATGCCAATGGCCGTCAACCGATTACCGTTTTTGAGATATTGAGCGCGGTCACCTTCCTTTTGTTTAGCGAACATCCCGCCGACGTCTGTTTGATCGAAGTGGGACTTGGCGGGCGGTTTGACGCCACCAATGTCATGCCGCAGGTGGCTGCCAGCATCATCACACCGGTGGCCATGGATCACGAAGCGTTCCTTGGGGATACCCTGGCCAAAATCGCCTTTGAAAAAGCCGGTATCATCAAACAGGGATGCCCCGTGTTTGTGGGGCCGCAACGGGAGGAGGCCCTGGCGGTGATTGAAAAACAGGCGGCGCGTCGTCGCTCAAGCCTGTGCATGACCGGTCAGGACTTTCACATGGAGGAGATTGACGGGCGGTTTCTGGTTTACCACGAAAACGGCCTTTTCGATCTGCCCCTGCCGGCGCTGCCGGGGGAACATCAAAAACACAATGCGGCTACCGCCCTGATGGCTTGCATGGCGTTTTGCGACACGTTTGGCCGCGCGTTTACCAATGCCATGGCCGAAAAAGCCATGGAGCGCGTGGTGTGGCCCGGTCGTATGCAGCGGCTTACGGAAGGTCATCTTGTATCCACGCTCGGTAAAGGCACGCGCCTTTGGCTGGACGGGGGCCACAACCCCCACGCTGGCGCGGCGCTGGCCGCCACGTTAGCGCCGCTCAAACGCCCCGGTGAAAGAGCAACTTTGGTGGCGGGCATGCTGAACACTAAGGACCAGACGGGCTATTTTGAAAGTCTGACGGATGTGGTGGACCACGTGGTCACCGTGCCGGTTCTTTCCAGCGATGCGGGTGTGGACCCGTCGCAACTGGCTGAAACCGCCCGGGCCACCGGACTATCGGCCCACAGCAGCAGCAATTTACAACAGGCCCTTGAATGGATTGCCAAAACCGCGGTGACTGGCCCCATCGTGATTGGCGGGTCCCTTTATCTGGTCGGGGATGCCTTGGAGGCCAACGGCACGCCGCCCGTCTGATGTCAAACGCTTGACCTGTTGATCAGGGTGCGTGAGACTTTGGCCTCGAATGGCGCGGCACGAATGGCAAACAGATGGACTCACTCTCCCAAATTTCCCTATTCCAGGACCTGCCGGACGATGTGATTGAGCGCTATTCCAAACTGTGTTCGTGGAAACGCTACGAAGAAAACGAATTGGTCATCGACTTTGAGGACGACACGCGGGACGTGCGTTTCATCATGTCAGGCGATGTGCGGGTGATTTTGCGCATCGCCACGGGCAAGGAAGTTATTCTGGCGGAGATGGGCGAGGGGCATTTTTTTGGCGAGATCGCCGCCATCGACAATGAGGGCCGCTCGGCCAATGTCACGGCCCTGTCGCGGGCGCAAATGTGCATCATGCCCCAGCGGGTGTTTCTGGACATGTTGGAAAACTGCCCCAGCGTGAACAAGGCGGTCATGCATACGCTGGCCGAGCGGTGCCGTAACTTGAATGCACGGCTGGCGGAGCATTGCTTTTTGCAAACCAAACACCGCCTCTATTCAGAATTACTGCGCCAATCAAAGCCCCGACCCGGTCATGAGGGCCAACGGTCCATTTCCCCTCCTCCCATCCAGAAGGATCTGGCCTCCCGCATCGGCACGCGCCGGGAGGTGGTGTCCCGCGAAATCGCCAATCTCAAGCGGGGCGGCGTGGTGGACAAAACCACAGGCGCGCTGATTTTGTGTGACTTGCCGAAGCTGAACGCGCTGATTTCAGAAGGGTGGGAAGAGGCGGAATAGGGCCGCTCCCCCCGTCGCATTTGTCGTCGTGTCTGCCGGGCGTTCATGACATTCTCGGTTTTTATTGCCAGATTCCGTGTGCCCGTGAACCGCTCCGTCCTGCTTGTTATTCTGATTGCCCTCGGGACGCTGTGGGGCCTGTCGATACCGCTGACCAAGCTGGCGGTGTCCACCGGGCACCACCCGCTGGGCCTGTTGTGGTGGCAATTCGCCATAAGCTTTGTTTGCCTGCTGCCGCTGGTGATGGCGCGGCGGTCCAATGTGGTGGTGGATGGTCCCCATCTGGTGTTTTTCATGGTGGTTGCCGCCATTGGCACTTTGGTTCCCAACTTTCTTTCCTTCGTTACCTATGCCCAACTGCCGGGCAGCATCATGGCGCTGTTGATTGCGCTGGTCCCCTTATGTGCTTTGATGGTGGCCTTGGTGCTGCGGCTTGAGCGGTTCAGTGCGATCCGTCTTGGCGGCGTGTTGCTAGGTTTTATGGCCGTTGCCCTGATCATCGTCCCTGACAGCGCCCTGCCGGACCCTTCCAAAGTCATCTGGGTTTTTGTGGGTCTGTTAGCTCCGCTTTGCTACGGCATTGAGGGCAATTATCTTACCTTGCGACAACCGGCCGATACCGGCCCCATCGCCACGCTTTTTGCAGGCTCCATCATCGGATTGATCATCTTGACCCCAACGGTTTTGTGGACCGGCACGGGCATTGATATGACTGGCAGTCTAGGTGTGGCGGAATGGGCTTTGGTGGGTAGCAGCATAATTCACGTGGTGGCCTATGCGGGATATATCTGGATTGTGGGTCAAACCGGGCCAGTCTTTGCATCGCTGGTCGGCTATGTGGTGACCCCAGCGGGGATGATATTATCCATCGTTTTATTGGGAGAGGCGCCCTCCCCGTATATCTGGCTGGCACTGGGCCTTATCCTAATGGCGATTACATTGGTGCGCCCAAGCCAGTCTGATCAAACCGGCTAACCCATTTCGCGTCGGTTTACACGGCAAGATGGAAGACAGGGGCGTTCACAAAAAGCGTGCCGTTTGAGCGGCGGACGTTTTTATTCAGGCTGAAGGCGCAGCCGATTAGTCTTTTTTGTGGGCAAGGGGGTCTAAAAGGATCGGTGGCAGAGCGCGAAATGCGGTTTTCAGTGCCTCGCCCCAGCGGGAGGAGATGCGGGTATAAATGGGGTCATCGGCTTCGATGCGCCGTTCATGGTGGATGGTCAGTGCATCGTTTTTCACGGTGACGAGATCAAAGGGCAGACCCACGGAAAGATTGGCTTTGAGGGTGGAATCAAATGAAACCAGCAACAGTTTCACCGCCTCTTCAAAACTCATATCGGGATCATAGGCCCGCACCAGAATGGGCTTGCCGTATTTGGTCTCTCCGGTCTGGAAGAAGGGCGTTTCCTCCGTCACTTCCACAAAATTCCCTTCGGGATAGACGAGGAAAAGGGTCGGCACACCGCCTTTGATTTGTCCACCCACAATGATGGTGGCGCGAAATTTGCTTTGGTTTTCGGCCCCCTCTCCCGTGCTTTCGCCGATCACTTCTTTGAGCGTTTGGCCCACCAGACGGGCCACCTGAAACATGGTGGGTTGGGCCAAAATGGTGGGGTTACGCTCATCGGCGGCTTTGGAACGCTCCTCCAAAAGGCTCACCAAGGATTGGGTGGTGGCCAGATTTCCAGCGGTCATGAGGGTGATAATGCGCTCACCGGGCACTTCCCACGTGAACATCTTCCGGGTCTTGGAAAAATTATCTACGCCCGCATTGGTGCGGGTGTCGGACATGAAAACCAGCCCGTGGTTCAGGCGCAGGGCGCAGCAATAGGTCATAAAAAGGCGGTCATGCGGGGGTGGGCACCACCGGAGGTTTTACTGCTGCACTTGCAGACTGACAACCATGGACTCGCTGGCACCACCCTTGCGCATGCCCAGCACAGGGGCGCAATCGCGAAAGTCCATGCCGTGACCAATGCGCACATAGCGCTCGTCTGGGGAGATGCCGTTGGAAATGTCAAAGCCCACCCAGCCAAGCCCGTCCACATGGCCTTCCGCCCACGCATGGCTAGCAGATTGGTCCACCGTGTTGTCGAGCTTCAAATAACCGCTCACGTAGCGGGCCGGAATACCGGCCAGTCGGGCTGCGGCACAAAAAATGTGGGCATGGTCCTGGCAAACCCCCTGCCCACCCGCCAGCGCGTCTTCAGCGGTTGTGCGGGTGTTGGTGGTGTTTATCTCATAGGCCACTTTTTCCCGGATGCTGGCGGAGAGGGCATGCAGGGCGCTCAACTGCTGATCGGGTTTTGCAAGGGCTGCTTTTTGTTTCCTCACCAGGCTTGCCACCCCTTTGCCCGGCGTGGTGAGCGGCGTGTGGCGTTTGAAAAGCCACAAGGGGGCTTTGCCATAGACTTTACCCAACACCCCGTTGGTCTCGTGCACCTCCACCTGCCCCTGGGCAATGATGCGCAAGGTCTGGCTTTCATCGTCCAGGCTCACCAGTCTTGTGTCATTGCCGAATTGGTCGTCAAAGTGCAATTCTTCCACCCCGCCCTCGATAGTCAACTGCCAGTCCTGCACGGTTTGGAGCGTGTTGGACCGGGGCACCAAGCGCACCTGTTGCAGCGCAGCGGTGACGGGAGCGTCATAGGAATAGGTGGTGGTGTGGCGGATGGAAAGAAGCATCAGGCGGTGAACCTGTAATCGCTCTCGATGGCGTGGCCGAGGCGGTTGTTGGAAGCGATGAAATCGAGGGTGAAGTCGTGCAGCCCATCTTCAAAAATGGACTGGATGGTGCGGCCCTGGAGGCGTTTGTGGATAGCTTCCGCGTGGGCCCGGCTTTCGACCTCTTGGCCATAGTCTTCCGCCAGTTTGCGAAGATTGGCCGCCACTTGCCCAACGCAAAAAAGCAAAGAACGCGGTAGACGTTTATCGAGGATCAGAAACTCTGCAACGGCGGCGGGCGTCATCTCGCTTTCGTTTAGCCAGCTGAAGGCGCGGTGCGCGGAGACGGAGCGCAGCAAAATTTCCCACTGCACATTATCCAGCCTTGATCCAACGCCGGCAGCGGTGGGGAGGAGCGTGTAGTATTTCACGTCAATGATGCGGGCGGTGTTGTCGGCCCGTTCCAGAAACGTGCCAAGGCGCAAAAAAGCGTAAATATCCGTTCGCAACATGGTGCCGTGGACCGCCCCGCGCACCAGCGCCGACTGGCTGCGTATGGCCCGCAAGACCTCCGGCAGTTCGGTTTCGCGGACGGGCTTTTTCAGCACTTCCTTCAAAACGATCCAGCTTTCATTCACCGCTTCCCACACCTCGGTGGTCAGCGCCGTGCGCACCAATCTGGCGTTTTGGCGACTGTTTTCCAAAACGGACATGACGCTGGACGGGTTGGTTTTATCCCGGAGCAGATATTCAAGCACGTTAGGGGCCGTGTAATCATCGAACCGCTGCTCGTAGCCCGCGCGCACGCCTGCGGTTGTAATAACGGATTTCCATTCCTGTTCGGCATCCTGCGAACGGGTGAGCGCGATGCGAAAGCCTGCTTCCACAAGGCGGGCGGTGTTTTCCGACCGTTCCAGACTGCGGCTCATCCAGAAGAGGCCACCTGCGGTTTTGCCTAACATCGTCGCCTTACTCCGCCAAAACCCAAGTGTCTTTCGTCCCGCCGCCCTGGCTGGAATTGACCACCAGCGACCCGGCTTTCAGCGCAACGCGGGTTAAGCCGCCGGGGGTGATGTCCACCCGGTCGGGAGACACCAGCACAAAGGGGCGAAGGTCCACATGGCGGGGGGCCAGCCCTTTTTTGACAAAGATGGGCACGGTGGAAAGGGCCAGCGTCGGCTGGGCGATATAGTTGGCAGGGTTGGCCTTCAACTTCGCCGCAAACTTTTCAATCTCTTTCTTGCTGGCGGCGGGCCCCACCAACATGCCGTAGCCGCCGGAACCGTGCACCTCTTTCACCACAAGATTTTTGAGATTTTCCATGACATAGGCCAGGGAAGACGGCTCAGAACAGCGCCAAGTTTCCACGTTTTTGAGAATGGCTTTCTCGCCGGTGTAAAATTCCACGATATCAGGCATGTAGGAATAGATGGCCTTGTCGTCGGCAATGCCCGTTCCCGGCGCATTGGCCAGTGTGATGCGGCCCGCGCGATAGACATCCAGAATGCCCGGCACGCCCAACATGCTGTCCGGGCGGAAATTCAGCGGATCGAGGAAGTCGTCATCCACCCGGCGGTAGAGCACGTCCACCGTCTTGTAGCCCCGCGTGGTGCGCATGGCGATATGGCCGTCCACCACCTGAAGGTCCGACCCATCCACCAGTTCGGCGCCCATCTGGTCGGCCAGAAAGGAGTGCTCAAAATAGGCGGAGTTGTGGATGCCGGGGGTGAGCACGGCAACCGTGGGCTTGCGCCCGGCGCTTTCCGGCGCGCTGGCGGCCAGACAGCGCCGCAGGTTTTTGGGATAATCGGAGACCGGCTTGACGCGGATTTTGCTGAAAAGCTCGGGAAACATCTGCAACATGGTTTCGCGATTTTCCAGCATGTAGGACACGCCGGAGGGGGTGCGGGCATTATCTTCCAGCACGTAAAACTCATCCGGGCCGGTGCGCACAATATCCGTGCCCACAATGTGGGTGTAGACACCGCCCGGCGGCACAACACCCATCATCTTGTCCAGAAAGGCTTCGTTGTTTGCAATTAATTCCGGCGGCACCCGCCCGGCACGCAAAATTTCCTGTCGATTGTAGATGTCGTGCAAAAACGCGTTAATGGCCCGCACGCGCTGCTCGATACCTTGGGAAAGTTTGTCCCACTCCCGCGCGGCCACAATGCGGGGGACCAGATCAAAGGGGATCAACCGCTCCTGCGCCTCCGCCTGGCCATAGACATTAAACGTAATGCCGGTGCGGCGGAAAAAAGCCTCCGCTTCACGGTTTTTCTTGGCCAGCCGGGTTGGGTTTTGGGCGTTAAACCAAGCGTGATAATTTGCATAAGGGGCGCGGATACTGCCATCGGCCCCGCGCATTTCGTCAAAGAATTCAGGCTCACTCATGGGCACCAGTCTTGCGCAGGCTTATGGCGAGTGCAACCGGTTGACGCCTAAAGAGGTTCCACACGCACCGATTGTTCGAGCATGGTAACCATGCCGAAGGCGGTCATGAAGGCAATGTCGGTGGCATCGCGACCGACGGCCAGAATGATTGTGTTATCCGCGCGGCTCATGCCGGTGGGGTCCACCAAATGCCATGCACCATCCAACCAGACCTGGGCGATGGCGTGGAAGTCCTGCGGCTTCACGTGCGGTGAGAAAGAGGCGACCATACGGGCAGGTATGGAACGGGCGCGGGCCATGGCAATCAACACATGGGCAAAATCCCGGCACACACCGGCGCGGGTGGCCAACGTGTCCACGGCGGTGGTCTGCGACGTGCTAACCCCATTATCGTACCGGATGTTTTTGGCAATCCAGTCGGCCATGGTTTCAATCAGCGGTCCGCCCCGAAGGTCGCCGAAATTGTGCCATGCGATTTGGTCCGGCCCTTCAATGGGGCAGTATCGGGAAGGGAAAAGATAGGTAGCCACCTCGCCGGGCAGGGTTTCCAGCCGGTCTTGGGTGAGGCCATCCCAAAGGGATCTTTCGCGGGTCACGGCAACCTGCGCCGAAAGGTTGAGGTGGAATTCATCCGCCACAGTAAACCACTGGCGGCTGCCGATATTGTCCAAACCGGCGGCGCGGAAAAAACCCGGTTGGTCATCGTAATTGGTGCTCAGCTCTAACACACTTTGCTTCACCACCAACGCGTTGGTGTGGGCCGGTTCGATGTGCGTGAGCAGGGTGCAGGGCGTGTGGGCGCGGTAATGCAGATCAACCGCCATTTCAAAATGTTGAACCAATCGCGTCCCCTGCCCTTCGCCGGCCATGGGGCCGGTCCACAAACCCTTTGTTAACCCTGCATGCACCCAAGTCACAATATGGCCACGCAGAAAGCACAATTTTTGCGCCCTTGATGGAACGAGGCCGCGCTATGGTCGTTGATTTGTCAGGATTAATGTGGGGCGACATAAAGTGATTGGCTTTGCGCTTTTCAATTTGAAAGGCGCACCATCAGCTTGATACCATGCCCCGATCGCATTTGCATTGGGAGCCTGGGGCCGGGCTTCAAGAAAGTTCGGGGTAACGGGATCAACGATCAAACAGACGGCGTGTGCGCAACAGGGCTGCAAAAACCTGGCGCTGCCGATGGATCCACAAGGCAATACATCAAGCGTGAAGGACCCCGGTCTCGCGGTGCTTTGGCGCGTCTGGCCGTCGGCCTTGGGTTGGCTGCGTCCATGCTGGCACCTGTCCCTGCCAAAGCTCTGGAGATATTTGGTTTTTGTGCTTTTGGCGAATGCCAACAAAAGACGGCGGAGGAAGAGGCGCGTTTTATCGACCCCAAGCGCTATGAAGTGGCGTTCACCGTGGAAACAGACGGGCTGGAAGATGCAGACGGTCTGGGCAATTTGCTCAAAGATGCATCCGCTTTATATGCGGGGCGTGACAAACCTGTGGGCGGGTCTGCGGGCCTGATCAGCCGGGCCAAAGGTGATTATCGCCGCCTTTTGGCTGCGCTCTACAATAGCGGCCGTTATGGTGTTTCCGTCTCCATCACCATTAACGGCGCGGAGGCGGCCAATATCGCTCCTGGCACCCAATTGCCGGCTAAATCGCAAGTGGCGGTGACCGCGGGCCCCGGACCGCAATACCGCTTTGGCGCAGCCGAAATCGTCAACCGCGCCCCGCCGCCCCTTGGCGGGGGTGATGCCACCAAGACATTTGAGGAGATCGGCTACATGAACAGCGCTCCTGCCCGCGCCACCGTGGTGCGGCAAGCGGGGAAGCTGGCCGTATTGCAATGGCAGCAGCAAGGCCATGCCTTGGCAAAGGTGGAAGGGCGCGAGGCCACGGCCCTGCATCCCCAGCAACAGCTCAATGTAACCCTTCGTATGAACCCCGGCCCCAAGGCCTACTATGGTGATGTGACCGTGTCCGGCGCAGAGCGCATGGACCCGGCCTTTGTGGCCTATATGGCGGGCCTTAAGCAGGGGGACGAATATGACCCGGATACACTCAAGCGTGCGCGGGAGCGGCTTGACCGCTTGGGCGTGTTTTCCACGCGCAAACTGAAGGCTGCGGACAGCTTGAACGAAAACGGTCTCTTGCCATTCGATCTGATTGTGAAGGAACGCAATCTGCGCAAGATCGGCATTGGGGCCACCGTTTCCAGCGTGGACGGTGCCGGTCTGGAAGCCTATTGGTTGCACCGCAATCTGTTTGGCAAGGCGGAACGCTTGCGCCTTGATGCCAAATTTGGCGGTGTGGGCACCTCCGATGCCTTGGACGAATTTGACTACGCTTTGGGCGCGACCCTGACCCAGCCCGGTTTCTTTACGCCCGACACGGACCTCGTCTCGAATATATTCGCAAAGCGGGAGTTCAACGAGACGTTTTTGGAAAGCAGTGCGGGTGGATCCATTGGTGTCACCCATTACCTGTCAAAATCCACAACACTCAAAGGCAGCTTTTTTGGCGAGGTGGCCGAATTTGAAGATGCCTTTGGCACCCGTCAGTTTGTCACTTTCGGGGCGGAGGGCGAGGCGGAGCTGGATTTTCGCGATTCAAAAGTGGACCCCAAGTCCGGCACATTTTTTAAGGTGACCGCCCGGCCCTTTTATGAAGGGGAATTTGGAAACGCTGCCCTTCAGATGCAGACGGAAGCAAGGGCCTATCTGGCATTGGGGGAGCGGGAGCGCACGGTACTGGCGGGGCGGGTTAAACTGGGCACCCTGCTTGGGCCTTCCATCGAGGAGACCCCGCCGGACCAGTTGTTTTTGACCGGCGGTGGCAATTCTGTTCGGGGTTATGCCTTCAAAAGCATCGGTATTCCCCACACCGCCACCACCAATGGCACACAGGATGTGACAGGCGGGCCAACGCTGTTGGAGGTTTCGCTGGAAGTGCGGCAACGGTTCACCGAAAATCTGGGCGCGGTGGCCTTTGTGGATGCGGGTATGGTGGAGAGCGGCTCATTCATCAACCTGAATGAAGACCTGCGCGTTGGCGCGGGTTTGGGACTTCGCTATTACACGGGCTTGGGCCCGATCCGGCTGGACGTGGCGATACCGCTGGACCCTGGACCGGATGATCCCGATTTCGCCATTTATGCAGGCATTGGACAGGCGTTTTGATGATGTTGCGCTTTGTTGCCCTCTTCATGGCATTCTTCTTTGCGCTGTCACCGATAGCCCTTGCGCAGGAGGACGAGGAGAAGTCGCGTTTTGTGCGCTATGTGGAAGGGCAACTTTCGTCGGACAATTTTCAAATCAAACTCAATGGGCTTGAGGGCACGCTGTCTTCCAACGTGACGCTGGGCTCCATCACCATTGCAGACCGCGAAGGCATCTGGCTGACAATCAATAAGCCCCAGCTTGTTTGGAACCGTTCAGCGCTTCTGGGCGGTCGCGTTGAGATTGAGAGTCTGACGGCGGAAACCATCTATATGCCGCGCGGGCCGATTGCCGATGACAGTCTGCCCAACGCGGAAGCCACGCCTTTTGCCCTGCCAGACCTGCCGGTGGCCATCATCGTGGAAAAGCTGAACGTCCAGCGCATCACTTTTGGTGAAGCGGCTTTTGGGCTGGCCGCTGTCGCGCGGTTGAACGGCCGATTGGTTTTGGACGACGGGGCGCTGGACACAAAAATGGACATCACCCGCCTGGATGGCCCCGGAGGTAAACTGGATTTGGTTGCGCAACTGGATGCCAGCCAGAAGCTGAATTTGAACCTCAGCCTTAAAGAGCCCGAAAACGGCATTGTGGCCAACCTGCTGAACCTGGAAGGCAAACCCCCGGTGGCGCTGGCAGTGACCGGCAACGCGCCCCTGGCCGATTTGCAGGTAAACTTGGCTTTGGATGTGGCGCAGCAACGGATGTTGGACGGCCTTTTGCAACGTAAGGCGGAAAACGAAGAGACCGTCACCGTCGTGAACGTCAGCGGGCCCATCGCCAGCATCTTGCCGGCCGATGTGCGCCCCTTCTTTGGGGCAAAGACGGAACTAAGCGGGCGGGTGCGGCAGACAGCGGCTGGCGAGACGCTGGTGGAATTTATCAATCTGGACAGCGGTGAAGTCCAACTGACCGCAAGCGCGCGATTGCTGGCGGATGGGTTTTTGAACGCCTTGAACGTGGATTTCCGTTTGGAACCACCGGCCGTGAACGCGGGGGCACGGGTCACCCTACCGGGGGTGGAACCTGTTACCACGTTGGTCGGTGCTCAAATTTTGGCAAATTATGATGCCGATCGCGGGGAAAACTGGACGGCACAAATCCGTGCGCAAAATATCGAACAGCCAGGCCTTGGCATTGACGACATCGCCATCAACGCCCGAGGCACGGTTCGCAATGTTCAACGCCCCGCAGAGCGAGCCATCACTTTTACCGTGGACGGGGGCTTGAGCGGTTTTCAGGCGGAAGACCCCGCTGTTGTAGAAGCCATGGGTCGGCAGATTGCGCTTTCCGGCAGTGGCGCGTGGCAGGCGGGCAAGCCCCTTCGGCTCCAAAATTTTCGGTTGGCGGGTGAGCCGTTTGTTGCCACCCTTTCCGGCGCCATCAAGGAGCTGATTTTCAGTGGCGATTTTGCTTTGGATGCAAACCGTCTGGCCAGTTTTGCCGCCCTCATGGAGCGCCCCCTGCGCGGTCGGTTGCAGGCAAGGGCAAGCGGCAGCGTTGCACTGGACAGCGGTGGTTTTGATCTTCGTTTCAATGGGACGGGCGATAACCTTGCCGTTGGTGACGGGGCGCTGGACAGGCTGTTGCAGACAACAACCACCCTGTCGGGTGGTATTGCGCGGGATGAAAACGGGTTGAGATTCGACGGTCTGCGCTTGGCGAATAGGGATTTCTCCGCCGATGTGAACGGCTTCTACACGTCGGATTCCGCTGATCTAACAGCCAAAACGCAGTTGCGTGATCTTGCCGTGGTCAGCAATGCGGGCAGCGGCGCTCTTTCTGCGGATGTGCAGCTCGTCGGCCAAACACGACCCCTTTTGCTTAAAGCCATGGTGGCAATGCCGGACGGGCGCTTGCAGGGCCGGGCAGTCAACAATCTCTCACTGGGTTTTGATGGTATCGTGGATGAAGGGCTGATTGAGGGTCAGCTCTCCGCCGATGGCGGACTGGACAGCAAACCTGTCCGATTGAGTGGTTTTGTAAAGGCCACCGAAGACCAGCAGATCATCCAAGACTTCGCCGCGCGGGTGGGCGATGCAAGCCTTTTCGGAACGGCGGTTCGAAACGCTGCCGGTCTAGTCGATGCAATCATCACACTCGACGCCAGCGACATCAGTGATGCAGCGGCCCTGGCCTTGATTGAAGCCCAGGGCGCGGCCAAAGGCACGATCACGCTGAAGTCTGAAGATGGCAAACAGGATGCGCTCGCCGATTTGCAGTTGGATGATGTGGTTTATCAAACCAATCGCATTGGCACCGCCAAGCTGGACGCTACGGCCATGGATCTGTTTGGCACACCTTCCATCAATGCAAAACTGGACGGCAGGCGCATCGAAGCCGGTGGTGTGCAGGTGCGTGTACTGGATGCCGATGTGGAGACCAAAGGCACCGCCAGCACATTCTCCGCCACTGCCCAGCTCGTGCAAAACGATGCTGCCATCAAGACGCGCGGCACGGTGGAGCAAGGCAATCGTCAGACCACGGTGCAACTGGCTACGCTTTCTGTGACCTCCAACATCACCAGCGCCCGGCTGCAACGGCCCGCAACCCTTACGATTGATGGCGTGGAAACGCGGGTGGGCGATACGGTGCTGCAAGTGGGCGGAGGCCTTGTGCGCCTGCGTGGCAGTGCCGGGCGAGGGCTTGATTTCACGGTGGCGGCGGAGCGGCTTCCCCTTTCCATCGTCAATGCCATTCGCCCTGACTTGAGCGCGGGCGGTGTATTGAGCGGCGAGGCACGCATTACCGGCACTCCTGCGGCGCCCGATGTTCAATTCAGCGCTAATGGCGCGGGGCTTACGGCGGCACAACTGGCACAAAACGGTATTACGCCCCTTACGCTCTCCGCCAATGGGCGG
Organism: Pseudomonadota bacterium; assembly: GCA_038525315.1. Classification (GTDB taxonomy): domain Bacteria; phylum Pseudomonadota; class Alphaproteobacteria; order Rhizobiales; family Rhizobiaceae; genus Pseudahrensia. Next base: position 162,971 of record JBCBHU010000004.1, on the reverse strand, counting down.
TTTTTCAATGGGGTGGTTCAACTTGCTGCCTTTAGCGCGCGCAACGAGCAGGGCATTAATGCCAGTGCCAGCGGGCGGCTGCCCCTTTCCGGGCCGGGGGTTGCTCTTCGCGCGCAGGGCACGGCACCGCTCTCCATCGCCGAACCCATGCTGGCCGCCCGGGGTACGGACATTACCGGCACGGCGCGATTTGATGCCACGCTGCGCGGGTCGCTTTCCAACCCCCAAGCGTCCGGGCTGTTCTCTTTGCAGGGCGGGACCGTCTCTGACCCACTCTCCAACCTGCGTTTGACGAATATTGACCTTTTGGCCGGCTTGCAGGGGGATCGCCTCCGCATATCACGCGGTAGTGCACAATTGGCCACCGGCGGTTCCATTACGTTGTCCGGGTCCGTAGGGCTGAGCGCGACCCTGCCTGCCAACTTGACCATTGCGCTCAACAGTGCCCGTTACACGGATGCGGAGACCTTTGATACGCGGGCCAGTGGACGGCTGACCGTATCCGGCGCTTTGCTGGCGGACCCTTTGCTGGCGGGCACGATTGATCTGGAGCGGACGGAAATCACTGTTCCGGAAAATTTTCCAGGAAGTGACGATCTTTTAAAAGTGCGCCATGTGAGGCCAGACGCTGCAACGCGGCGCACCCTGTTACGCCTCGCCAAAGTACAACCCACCGGCGGCAAGCCTACCAGCCGCCCCAGCGTTTTACGGCTCAATGTTCTGGTGCGCGCACCCAACCAGATTTTCGTGCGCGGGCGCGGGCTGGATGCGGAACTGGGCGGGCAAATTCGCGTGGTGGGGCCGATCACTGATATTGAACCCGTGGGGCGGTTTGAATTGCGTCGGGGACGGCTATCCCTATTGGGCCAGCGGATTGATCTGGTGGAAGGGGCGATTTCTCTCACCGGCTCCCTTGATCCGCTGCTGGACTTTACGGCCAAGACGCAAGCGGGGGATGTGGAAGCCTTCATCACCATCCGGGGGCGCGCGTCAGATCTGGATATTTCCTTCACCTCCAACCCGGAGTTACCGCAGGATGAGGTGCTGGCGCGCATCATATTCGGCCGGGCTTTGGGTGATCTCTCCCCGGCTCAAATCGCCCGCCTCGCCTCCGTCGCGGCGGAACTGACAGGCGGCAAAAGCCCCGGCCTCATTGACAGTCTGCGCGCTGGCACAGGTCTGGATGATCTGGATATTGTTCAGGATGCGGACGGTAATACGGCCGTGAAAGCGGGCAAATATATCCGCGACAATGTCTATTTGGGTGTGCAGGCGGGGCGAAGCAGCGAGGTGACAATTAATCTGGATGTGACAGATAATGTGACTGTGCGCGGCGCAGTGTCGTCAGAGGGAAATACGAGTTTGGGTGTGTTCCTGGAGAAAGATTACTGACACCCAAAAAAGAACGCCCTGCCAATTTGACAGGGCGTCTTGAGTTTTATCGCACTGATGATCTTACAGCGCAGCGTCTGTGATGGCCGATGTCCATGCGCCTTCGGGCTCTTTGGTGATGACGGGGTCGGAACCGCCTTTCAGAAGCGTTGAGACGGTCCGCTTGAAGTCCGCCTCGGCCAGTTTGCCGCCGGAACCTTCCACCAGTTTGCAGATTTCACCCATCATGCGCTTTTGGTGCTTTTCTGTTTGGGCACCGGAGGCATCGTTTTCCAGAACAATATCCGCCGCTTCATCTTGGTTGGCACAGGCATAGTCCCAGCCCTTCATGGATGCGCGGACGAACTTGACCATTTTCTCCTTGAAGGCCTCGTCTTTGAGGTTGTCTTCCAGCACATAAATGCCGTCTTCCAGCGTGGCCACGCCCTGGTCTTCATATTTGAAGACCACCAAATCGTCAGCGGAGATGCCCGCGTCGATCACCTGCCAATATTCGTTATAGGTCATGGTGGAGATGCAATCGGCCTGCTTTTGCAGGAGCGGGTCCACATTGAAGCCCTGCTTGAGGACGGTCACGCCGTTTTCGCCCCCTTCGGTGGGAATGCCCAACTGGCTCATCCAGGAAAGGAACGGATATTCATTGCCGAAGAACCACACGCCAATGGTCTTGCCGCGCAGGTCTTCAGGCTTGGTGATGCCCGTTTCGGCACGGCAGGTGAGTTGCAGACCGGAGGATTTGAACGGCTGGGCCACATTGACCACGGGCACGCCTTTTTCGCGCACGGCCAGGGCAGAAGGCATCCAGTTGAGCATGACATCCGCGCCGCCACCGGCAAGCACTTGGGGTGGTGCGATGTCCGGCCCACCGGGCTTGATTTCGACGCTGATGCCCTCGTCTTTGTAGAAGCCTTTGTCCTTGGCCACGTAATAACCAGCGAATTGGGCTTGGGTTACCCATTGCAGCTGCAAGGTGACCTTGTTGGCGTGGCCGTCGGCGTAGGCAGTAGTGGATGCGGTGGAAGCGAGCGCTCCGGCCACGGCAAAAGCGCCGGCGGCCATCCATGTGTTAAACTTTTTCATCCTGTTTCCTTTTCCTGTGAAGCCCTCACGCCCGGGAGGGACGCATGGACGGGTGCCAGAACGTCACCGCCCGCTCGATGAGGGCGATGGTTCCATAAAACGCGGAGCCTGCAAGGGCCGCCACGGCGATTTCAGCCCACACCATGTCCAGGTTCATGCGCCCCACTTCCGTGGAGATGCGAAACCCCATGCCGACAATGGGTGTGCCAAAAAATTCGGCCACGATGGCACCGATGAGCGCCAGGGTGGAATTCAACTTGAGAGCATTGAAGATGAAAGGGCTTGCCGCTGGCAAGCGCAATTTTAACAAGGTCTGCCCCCAGCTGGAGGCGTAGGTGCGCATCAAGTCCCGCTCCATGGCATTGACGGCCGCAAGCCCTTGCACCGTGTTCACCAGCATGGGGAAGAAGGTCATGATGACCACCACGGCGGCCTTGGACTGCCAGTCGAAGCCGAACCACATGACCATGATGGGTGCGACACCGATAATGGGCAGGGCGGAGACAAAATTGCCTAAAGGCAACAGGCCGCGCTGGAGGAAGGGAGAACGGTCCACGGCCAAGGCCACCAGGAAACCGGAGCCGCAGCCCAGAACGTAGCCCGCCAGCACGGCTTTCAGAAATGTTTGCTGAAAGTCGGCCCAAAGGATGGGCAGGGAATTGATGATGCGTTCCCAAATCATGGAAGGCGGTGGGAGTAGCACAAAGGGCACTTCCAGACCGCGCACGACGAGTTCCCAAACCACAAACAGCGTGACGCCGAAAAGAAAGGGCACGAACAAATCGATGGAATGGGCAAGGAAACGGTTCTGGCCCGTGGGGATGGTGACCAAATACTGGTTCAGCGCCCAGGCAGCGGCCCAGAACAGAAGAGCGGCAATCACGAGGGTCATGCCGGTTTCTCCCCCATGCGTTTGAGCACATAGGTGTGAGCCAAGCCCACCAACGCTACCAAAACGGCCGCCAAGGCCGCTGCAACAAAAAGCGCGGACCAAATTTGCACGGTCTGGCCGTAATAGCTGCCCGCCAACAGGCGCGCGCCAAGCCCTGCGACGGCCCCGGTGGGCATTTCACCCACAATGGCCCCCACGAGTGATATGGCCACGGCGATTTTCAGCGAGGTGAACAGGTAGGGCATGGAGGCGGGCCAGCGCAGCTTCCAGAAAGTCTGGCTGGGGCTGGCATGGTAGGTGTGCATCAGGTCCAGTTGCGCCTGATCGGGCGCGCGCAGGCCCTTCACCATGCCCACCACCACCGGGAAGAAAGACAAATAGGTGGAAATGAGCGCCTTAGGCAGCACCCCTTGAATACCCATGGCGTTCAACACTACGATGATCATGGGCGCGACGGCCAGGATGGGGATGGTCTGGGAGGTTATCACCCAGGGCATGACGGACTTGTCCATGGCCCGGTTGTGAACAATGCCCACCGCCAGCGCGATACCCAGCGCTGTGCCGATGAGAAAGCCCAGAAGCGTGACGGAGAGCGTTACCCAGGCATGGTAGATCAGGGAGCGCTTGGAAAAAGGGCGCCCCCTTTGCACCATACCCACAGTGGTTTTCCAGATTTCCTGACCCACTTGGTGGGGCGCGGGAAGCACCGGCCGCTCCTGCGCCATGGTGGTGGAGATGAGCTGGGAAAAACCGGGAAGGGGTTGGCCAGCCCGTTCGGCCTTGTCCCGCTCGAAGGGGGCGTTCATGACAACCACCATGATGTACCAAAACGCGATGATGGCGGCGACAAGGGTCAGAACGGGGAAAGTTTTACCTTGGGTGAGAAAGCGCGTCATGGGTTCGGCTCCCACCGCATCATCAGTGTTGGGAAACCCTCTTTCGTATCATCATCCCGCTCACCCACAGACTCGCCAAACCCCTCCCGTTCATAAAATCGCTTAGCGTGTTCATTGGGCTCGAAAACCGTTAGTTTCAGCCCCTTTGACCCCACCTTTTTGGCATCGTCCAACAGCAGTTTGCCCGCCCCTTTACAGCGCCAACCGGGGGCAAGGTAAAGCGCGTGAATGTGACCAGCGGATTGGTCCATCGAGAGATAACCGCCCACTTCTCCGCCCTGCTCAGCCACACGGAAATAGCGGTCTTCCAGCATTTTGGCGTTGAACAACGCTTCAATTTCTCCACGGCTAATGGTGCGGGGCAGCCACGGAGTGTCGTCTATATAATCATTGATAATGGCCGCGCAGGCGGGCAGGTCGTTGGGCGTGGCGGGGCGGATGATGACCTTACCCATCATAGCTGTGCCCTGCCCGCAGGCCCTCGCGTACGCGGGCTGCTATGCGCAAAAAATCCGGGCTTTCGCGGATGTCCAGCGGGCGCTCTCGGGGAAGTGTGCTCTCAATAACATCGTAAATGCGCCCGGGGCGCGGGGACATGACGACAATCTTGGTGGAGAGATATACCGCTTCTGGAATAGAGTGGGTGACGAAGCAGATGGTTTTGTTGGTGCTGTCCCACAGTTGCAAAAGCTGCTCGTTGAGGTGGTCGCGCACGATTTCATCCAGCGCGCCGAAGGGTTCGTCCATGAGCAAAAGGTCCGCATCGAAGGCCAGCGCCCGGGCGATGGAGGCGCGCTGCTGCATGCCGCCGGACAACTGCCACGGGTATTTTTTGCCAAAACCTTCCAAGTCCACAAGCGCCAGAACGCGCTCGATACGCTCGCGCCGCTCAGCTTTGGCCACGCCCATGATTTCCAGCGGAAGGGCAATGTTGCGTTCAATGGTGCGCCACGGTTGGAGAGAGGCGGCTTGGAAAACGTAGCCATAGGCCCGGGCCTTGCGTGCGTCTTCGGGTGCCATGCCATTGACGGTGATGGTGCCGCCGGTGGGTTGTTCCAAATCGGCAATCACGCGCAGGAATGTGGTTTTGCCGCAGCCGGAAGGGCCGATGAAAGAAACGAAATCCCCCTGCTCCACATTCAAGTCCACGTCTTTAAGGGCGTGGACGGGGCCGTCATTGGTCTGAAAGGTGAGGGAGAGGGATTGGGCGGAAACGACAGTCATGCCGCAGCATGGTCCGCCTGTTTCACCGCGTCCAGCGCCAATTCAATCTGCCCGCGCACTTCCTGTGGAAGCGGCTGTTGGGGCGCAAGCGGGGCGTAGGGACCGAGGCCCAATATGTTCACCACTTCATAGATGACGCGGATGCTGCCATGGGCATTGAACAGGGCCCAAAGCGGCGCTAGGTTTTTGTTGACGGCGGCCAACTGTGCCGGGTTGTCTTTGGCCTTCCACAGGCGCAGCGCCACATCCGGCAGCGTTCCCGCCAGCACGGAATACCAAGCATCCGCCCCGGCTTCGAGAGCGCCTGCGATGAAGGCATCGCCGGAATAGCCGATGACGAAATCGCCGGGCGTGGCGGCACGGAGACGGGCAATCTGCCGGGCAAAGTCCCCCTCCGGCGCAGGCGGCATTTTTACCGCCGCGATGGTGCCGTCAGTGGCCAGATCGGTGATGAGTGTTTCGGAAGGCGTGAAGCCGGTGGTGCCGGGGTTGTTGTAGAAACAAACCGGCAGGTCAGTGTTTGCAGCCACGGTGCGGAACAGGTGCGCTACTTCCGGCTCCGTGAGCGGCAGATACGTCACCGGTGCCAGCAAAGCCCCTGCTGCGCCTGCCGTCTCCGCAGCTTTGAGATTCTGCAAAACTTCATGGGTCGTCAGCGCCCCGATACCGGCGATCACGGGCACAGCCCCCGCCGCCTCCACCGCTGCCGCTAAGGCACGAGCGCGTTGGTCTGCGGAGAGATACATATAGCTGCCGGTGGAACCAAGCACGCCGATAGAAGCAATACCGGGTTGTGTGGCGTGGGTGACTAGGCGGGAAAGTTGGTCGGTGTTGACCGTGCCCGTTTCGTCCGTGGGGGTGACGATGAAAGCGGAGAGGCCGCTTAATGAGCAGGTGTTTAGGGTAGCCATTTCACATTCTCAAAGTTCATGTTTGTGCGCCAAAGCGTCGTCCGCGTTTTGCGATGCGATGATATACACCCCCGCCCAGAGCGCCGGAAGCTGCTCCAAAAGCTCCAAAAGCAAGAGCGAATTCGAAAGGATCAAGAAATCGCCTTACACGGTGAGAAAGTTCGATCGGCCATTTTTGCCCATCAAGCAAAAGTGCTGAAAAAAGGGCTGCGAAACATGCACCCAACGTCAGACCCGCGCAGATCGAATATCTATTCGAGTGGTGAACCCTGTCACCCACGGCGCCCATAATGATAGCGAAAGGAACGATTGAGATGAGGAGGGACAGCAGGAAAGTGAGCAAATAGATCGCGCATAACAAAACGAAGAGGTCGAAGCCGGACATGCCGATCCCTCCATTCAAATAGAGCCAAATTGCCGAAGCCATAGCGGTGGAAGGGGGCAGGAAAGACAAAGCGGCAACAGCGGAAAGGTATGCGCTCAAGCTGAAAGAAGACGAGGTGAGTTTCAACTCATACCCCACTCGCCGGTATGCCTGTGCGCTCGACCGGCGTGGGATTGGTCAGCGCTTTCCATGTGCTCAAGCTCTTGTTCACGGCCCCATTGGGCTCGCGCTTCACGAACTTCCCGTGGCCCTCGCGGCTGCGCATTTCGCCGTCGTGGACGGCGACGTGGCCTCTTGTGAGGGTGAAGCGGGGGAGACCTTTGACTTTTTTGCCTTCAAAGACGTTGTAGTCGATGGCGGATTGTTGGGTGGAGGCCTCGATTGTTTTTTCCTTTTCGGGGTCCCACACCACAAGGTCAGCATCGGACCCCACAAGCACTGCGCCTTTGCGCGGGTAGCAGTTGAGCACTTTGGCGATGTTGGTGGAGGTGACGGCCACAAATTCATTCATGGTGATCCGACCCGTCGCCACACCGTTCGTCCACAACATGGGCATCCGGTCTTCCAGGCCACCGGTGCCGTTGGGGATTTTGGTGAAATCACCCACGCCGTAGCGCTTTTGGTCGGTAGTGAAGGCGCAATGGTCGGTGGCCACCACGGAGAGGGAACCCGAAGCCAGGCCCGCCCAGAGCGAGTCTTGATGCTGCTTGTTGCGGAAGGGGGGAGACATGACGCGGCGGGCGGCGTGGTCCCAATCCTTGTTGAAATATTCGCTCTCATCCAGTGTCAGATGCTGGATGAGCGGCTCCCCCCACACCCGCTTGCCCTGGGCGCGGGCGCGGCGGATGGCTTCGTGGCTGTCCTCGCAACTCACATGCACCACATAGAGCGGCGCGCCGGCCATATCGGCAATCATGATAGCGCGGTTGGTGGCCTCGCCCTCCACCTGGGGCGGGCGGGAATAGGCATGGGCTTCCGGCCCTGTGTTCCCCTCGGCCAACAGTTTCGCGGAAAGTTCTGCCACCACATCACCGTTTTCGGCGTGGACCATGGGGGTGGCCCCCAATTCGGCGCAGCGCTGGAAGGAGGCGTAGAGTTCATCATCGTTCACCATCAGCGCGCCCTTATAGGCGAGGAAATGTTTGAACGTGTTGATGCCCTTGTCGCGCACCACCGTTTCCATCTCGTCGAACACCTGCTCGCCCCACCAGGTGACGGCCATGTGGAAGGAATAGTCGCAATGGGCGCGGGTGGATTTATTGTCCCACATCTGGATGGCTTCCAGCAGGCTTTGACCGGGGGCGGGCAGTGCAAAATCCACCACCATGGTGGTGCCACCGGAAAGGGCCGCGCGGGTGCCGCTGTCGAAATCGTCCGTGGAATAGGTGCCCATGAAGGGCATTTCCAAATGGGTGTGAGGGTCAATGCCGCCGGGCATGATGTAACAACCCGTGGCGTCCAGTTCTTCCCCGCCGGACAAGTTCGGCCCGATGGCGGTGATGATGCCGTCTTCGATCTGCACATCGGCCTTATAGCTGAGGTCTGCGGTGACGACGGTGCCGTTTTTGATGGTGGTGGTCATGGGGTTCTCCGGCTCTGGCGATGCGTGTCAAACGGTATGGTGATGCGCCCCGCTCACCGCCCGTTGGCGGCGAGTATGAGCGAAGGAAGGCTCACGCTGCAAGATATCTGCCGGGGTTGGGCGGCGTTATTTTTTGGCCACGGAGAACGGGTTTTGATAGAGGTCCGAGTGGCTTTCCACGCCCACTTCCACCACACAATCCTGCGTGGGCCGCGCCACGCATAGGAGGATGTAACCGGCCTGGGATTGGCGGCGGTTCAGGGCCGTGCCCTTGGGTTGGCGCACTTTGCCCGACGTCATGCGGGCCGCGCAGGTGATGCAGCCGCCATATTTGCAAGCAATGGGCAATTGAATGCCCGCCGCCAAGGCCGCGTCATAGATGGGTTCGTCTTCGCTAACCGTAAGCGTGACGCCGTCGCGGTTGGACAGCGTCACGCGGTGTTTTGGGGTCACTTTGAGCGCCAGCGGGCTACATCCAAATGTCGGAGGTGACGTCTCCGCCGGGATAGCGCATTTCGTGGGCGCGGGAAGGGCCGTTGGGCTCGTTGCCGAAATCCACCACGAAATCAGGATTGATGGTCATACCGCCGTTTTGCGTATCGCAGTCGATCATGAACATCTGCCCGCCCTTGTCTTTCATGTCCGGGTAAAACTGATTGTCCCAGGATGAGAAGAGCGACGTGGTGACGTAAAGGCGCTTGCCGTCCAGCGAAAGCTGGATCATCTGCGGCGCGCCCTGCACGTCTACGCCGTTGACCGTAGGCGCTTTACCGAGCAGACCGCCCAGCCAGACTTGCCCCGTCAGTTTGGGGTTGGAGCGGTCGGTAATGTCATACTGGCGCAGATCGCCGTGGAGCCAATTTGCGAAATAGATGTATTTGTCATCCATGGAGATGAGGATATCAGTAATGAGCGATGGCATGGGGACGGGGAAGCCCTCCACGTCTACAGTGGGAATGTCGATCACTTTTTCCAGCTGAAAATCGCCATTATCGTCCTTCCACCAGTGGAACACGTTGGACGACAGGGTGGCTGCAAAATAGCCGTGGCTGGAGGCCGGGTCGTGCAGGCCACGCACTTCCAGCGGGATCATGCCCTCTTCGCCTAGATCCACTGTCTTTTCGATGGACTTGTTCTTGAAATCCCAAAAATGGACTTGCTGGCCATATTTGCCAGCGCCCACATCTTCCAGATCAAAGCCGGGCATGAATGTGTTGGGCGCGCTCCATTCCGACGACACCATCATATTGTGGCGGGGCTGATACCAGAAATCATAATTGTATTTCATGCCGCTAATGTCATTTTCCCAACGGCCCACAATCTCGAAATTCTGATCCAAATGCAGGAAGCCTCCGGGGCCATTGCCATCCGCATCGCCGAGCATGGAAATGATGATGTCGGAGTGGAGACAGTGGACCGTGTGGGGCGCAGACAAGTTCGTCTTTTCCTTAATCTCGTCGCCGGAAACGGTTTTATGGTGTTTGGGGTTTTTGGGGTCCGACACGTCGATGACGTTAATGTTGGACGTGCGCACGCCGGGCATGAGCAAGTAGTTGCGGGCCATGTTGCCGTCGCAATGGCAGGAGGAACAGGCGTTCCAGCCGGAATGGTGCAATTCATCGCCAATTTGCGGCATCTCGGTGCGGGCAACGACGGAACTGAAAGTGGGGCTTTCCGGGTCCACATCGACGGTTGCCATATAGTCAGGCTTTTCAACGCCGGTGCCCACGTAGAGCGCCACCGTGTAAAGCAGTTTTTCCCGATCCGCCGCCATAGCCTCTTGTGGAGATGCGTAGCCGGGCCCTTTGCCATTGCTGGTCATGGTTCAAATCCTCCCTCAAATTGATGTTTGCGCACCTCTTGATGGGCGTTGGGCGCATGGGAAGACTGACACGGATTATGAAGTTTGTGAAGAATCAACGGGATGACGGCGGGAGGGCGGCCTTCGCCCCCTATTTCCACCCTATTTGCAGATTTGTTTGCCGCTCGCGTCTTCCAGCGGAAACACCTCACCCTCGTAGATGTAAACGTAACAGCCTTTAACGAGGCGCACGTCCTGCCCCGCCACATCGCCGGGCAAATTGCTTTCCACCTTTGGAGGCAGGGGCAATGGCACGGGCTGGCCGGTTTGGGCTTGGGTGGACGTGGCTAAAGCGAGTAAAGCGGACGCGACCAGCAATTTCTTCATGGGTAACTCCATACCTTTATCACCCAACAATTTCTGCGGCCTCAACCACCGCATGGAACAGTACTTCCGCCCCTGCCGTGCTCCATTCCTTGGAAATTTCCTCGGCCTCGTTGTGGCTCAAACCGTCAACACAGGGGCACATGACCATGGCGGTGGGAGCCACGCGGTTGATCCAGCAGGCGTCGTGGCCGGCGCCGGAGATGATGTCTTGATGGGTGTAGCCGAGGCGTTCGGCGGCCTCACGGATGGAATTCACGAGCCCCTTGTCGAATTCCGGCGGGTCAAACTGGCCGACGATTTCAGCGGAAAACTCTACTTCCAGATCGGAGCAGAGTTTGGAGGCTTCGCTCATCAGGCGGTCCACCATGCCGTTAAGCGTGTCCAGTTCATGGCTGCGGAAGTCGATGGTGAAAACCACTTTGCCAGGAATGATATTGCGGCTGTTGGGGTGCACATCAATATGGCCGATAGCGCCCACGGCATTGGGGGCGTTGTCCATGGCAATGGCGTGGACCAGTTCTGTAATCTGCGCCAAACCCCGCCCGGCATTTTTGCGCATGGGCATAGGGGTGGAGCCGGTATGGCTTTCCTTGCCCGTCACCGTGCATTCAATCCAGCGCAGGCCCTGACCGTGGGTGACCACGCCAATGTCCTTACCTTCCGCTTCCAAAATGGGGCCCTGTTCGATGTGCAGTTCAAGAAAAGCGTGCATGTCCCGCGCGCCCACTTCTTCCTCACCCTTCCAGCCGATGCGCTCCAACTCGTCGCCGAAGCGTTTGCCTTCCGCATCCACCTTGTCATAGGCCCATTCCTGGGTGAATTGTTTGGCGAACACGCCCGAGGCCATCATGGCGGGGGCGAAGCGGGTGCCCTCTTCGTTGGTCCAATTGGTGACGACGATGGGGTGTTTGGTTTTGATGTCGAGATCATTGAGCGTGCGCACAATCTCCAGCCCCGCCAGAACGCCCAAAACACCGTCATAGCGCCCCCCTGTGGGCTGGGTATCCAAGTGGGAACCGACATAGACCGGGAGAGCGCCTTCGTCGGTTCCCGCACGGTGCATGAACATCGTACCCATCTGATCCACTGACATGGTCAGACCGGCCTCCTCACACCATGTCTGAAAAAGTTTGCGGCCCTCGGCGTCTTCATCCGTTACCGTTTGTCGATTGGAGCCACCCGCCACGCCGGGGCCAATTTCCGCCATGGCGTGGATGCTATCCCACAGACGATCCCCGTTGATGCGCAAATTTTCGCCCGGCGCATTGGGGTGCGCATTGCTCGCCTGATTGCCCATGGTGTTTGCTCCCATTTGCCAAAGACAGTTTGACCAAGTGATCAAAGGTTTGCAGGTTTCCCGCCCCGCCTCAAGACCAAAACGCGACCCTTTTGCGCGATTGTGCAGAATAGGTTAGGCAGCCTCATGACCAAGACGAGCCGCCGTGTTGATAAGGAAGAGCACATTCTCGATTGTGCCTTGAACGTGTTTGCGGCCCATGGTTTTCGCGGGTCCACACTGGACCAGATTGCCCAAGAGGCGGGCCTGTCCAAACCCAATTTGCTGTATTATTTTAAAGGCAAGGAGGACATCCACCGCCGTCTGCTCAGCCGTTTGTTGGAAAACTGGCTGGCCCCGCTGCACCAGTTGGATGCCGCGGGAGATCCGCTGGCGGAAATTCGCGGATATATTCAACGCAAGCTGGAAATGGCGCGGGACTACCCCCGCGAAAGCCGTTTGTTTGCCAATGAAATGTTGCGCGGAGCGCCCCATGTCAGCGAAGAATTGCAGGACCTTCGGGGATTAGTGGATGAAAAAAGTGCCATATTGAAAGGGTGGATGGACGAAGGGCGCATGGCGCGGGTGGACCCCAAACACCTTATCTTTTCCATCTGGGCCACCACGCAGCATTATGCAGACTTTGATGTGCAGGTGCGCACTGTCTTGGGCGATGAGGGCAAAGGGGACGGGCGCTTTCACGATGCGGCCCGGTTTTTGGACCATCTGTTCATCGAAGGCGTCAGTCCGCCGCAACAGCCATAACGGCCAAGGCCGCCGCCGTAATCCCAGCCCCGATCATGATGGAAAGGCTGGGCCAGCCGTGGCCGATGGCGCCCTCAATCAGGATCACCGCAACGGGTGTGAGATACCCATAGCTTAGCACTTTAGAGGCGGGCAGGCGCATGGAGGCGTATTGCACCAAAAAGAAGGTGGTGGCGGTGGTAAAGATTGCCAAATAGGCAATGGCGACCCACACAATGGGTGGCATGGTCGTTAAGTCCGTATCGACGAGATCGCCAAGACCCACCAGCAAGACACAAACCATCGTGCCGCTGACGGTGCCGAGGGTGAAGGTGAGCCCATCTTCGCCCCGGTTCAGCAGTTTTACCAACGGGGCCACCAGCGCATGGCCCACGCAGCCCACAAAAAATATCAACTCACCCTGACCGATGCGGAAGGAAAGCAGCGCTTGCAGATCGCCTTTGAAGATCACCCAGAGTGCGCCAGCGGCCGCCACCAGCAGGCTGAACAGCACCACCGGACCGGTGGTCTGCCGCAAGATGATATATCCAAACCCGGCACTCATGAGCGGGATCAGCGTGAATACCGCGCCGGTGGAAACGGGCGATGTGATGCGCAACGCCATGAACATGGTGATGAAATAGGTGGCCATGAGCGCACCGATGAGGGCGAAGCGCCAAAAGCTCTTTGGCCGCGGCGGTGGCGGCAGGGATGACCGACGCGCTACATAGAGCGTGGCCAACAGGCTGGCCGCCAAGATAAAGCGCAAACCATTGAGCGCGGGCGGTGTCATATGAGGTGCAGCCAGATGACCGATGGAAAAGGAGCCGGCAATCAGCAATGCAAAAGAGAGCGCGGCCAAATGGCCAAGCCATTTTTGCCGCCCGGTGGCGAGCGTTGTATTTGTTGCAGAGTGAACCCCACGGCTCATGGACGGCGTATGCCTTTGATGGCGCTGGCTGTCGTGTCGGCAATGCGCTTTGCCCGCGTGGCCGCAGTCTTGGCCTGTTTGATCCATTCCAGATTGCCCCGTTGGGCGGATGGTGGGAATGCATCATAGGCGGCCAGCGCCCCCGGCGTATTTTTGAGGCTTGTTAGAAGATCAGCGGGTTTCTCAAGCCGCTCCACATCGTCCAGAAAGGTCCACGAACCGTCGGCCTTTGCCCTTTCTATGGCCATACGACCGGGGGCAGCGATGAGGTTTTCATGTTCCAAAGCCGCCACATGGCGCTTGTTGACGGCGGACCATGCACTGCCCGGCTTGCGCGGCGACAGCAGCGTCATGGTGCGCATGTCATCTAGCTTGCGCGGCAGGGAATCAATCCAGCCAAAACAAAGGGCCTGCCGCACCATATCTTCGTAACTGACGTAGTGGGGGGAGGCCTTCTTGTGGCGCACCAGCCATATGCTGCGGGCCTGCCCGTGGTTTTGGGATAACCATGCCCGCAGGTCAGCGGTGGATTTCACCTCCACCAGCTGCAGATCATCCAGTTTCGCCACGGGTGAGAAGCGGCGCTATTCCGCCGCGATCATGCTGGGGTTGTTGGGGTGTTCGGTCCAGTTGCCGTAGTCTTTTTCGACCGTCTTGCCGGTGCGTTTGTCCAAGTCGCCAGCGGCCAGTTGCACCATGTCGATGCAGCCTTCCACGGGACAGACATTGACGCACAGGTTGCAGCCCACGCATTCCGCATCAATCACCTCGAAGTGCCGTTCACCGTCCACCATGCTGGTGATGGCCTGGTGGGAGGTGTCCTCGCAGGCGATGTGGCAGCGGCCGCATTTGATGCAGCTGTCCTGATTGATGTGGGCTTTGGTGACGTAATTGAGATTGAGATATTGCCAGTCGGTGACATTGGGCGTGGCGCGGCCGATAACATCATCCAGCGTGGCGTGGCCCTTTTCGTCCATCCACTCTTTGAGACCTGAGATCATCTCTTCCACGATGCGGAAACCGTAGGTCATGGCGGCGGTGCAGACCTGCACATTGCCAGCCCCCAGGGCGAGAAACTCCGCCGCGTCTCGCCAAGTGGTGACGCCACCAATACCGGAAATGGGAATGCCTGCTGTCTCCGGGTCCCGGGCAATTTCTGCCACCATGTTCAGCGCGATGGGTTTGACGGCGGGGCCGCAATAGCCGCCGTGGCTACCTTTGCCGTCAATGGTGGGCTGGGGGGCGAAGTCGTCTAAATCCACCGACACGATGGAAGAAATCGTGTTGATGAGAGAAACAGCGTCCGCGCCCCCCGCCTTTGCCGCGCGGGCGGGATAGCGCACATCCGTAATATTGGGCGTTAGTTTGACGATCACGGGCATCCGCGTGGTCTGTTTGCACCAGCGGGTGACCATTTCGATATAGTCCGGCACCTGGCCCACGGCAGAGCCCATGCCGCGCTCGGACATGCCGTGGGGGCAACCGAAGTTCAGCTCAATCCCGTCGGCACCGGTCTCCTCCACCAAGGGCAGAATTGTCTTCCAGGCCTGCTCCTCGCAAGGGACCATGAGCGAGACAATCATGGCTCGATCCGGCCATTTGGCTTTCACCTCCTTGATTTCGCGCAGATTGGTTTGCAGGTCGCGGTCGGTGATCAGTTCGATATTGTTGAGACCGAGCAGCCGCCGGTCCGCCCCCCAGATGGCGCCGTAGCGGGGGCCGTTCACATTGACGATGGGGGGACCCTCTTCCCCCAGTGTTTTCCAAACCACACCGCCCCATCCGGCCTCAAAGGCCCGTTCCACATTATAGGCCTTGTCCGTGGGCGGGGCGGAAGCCAACCAGAACGGGTTGGGAGATTTGATACCGACGAAATTGTTGGAAATGTCTGCCATGTCAATTCACCTCAAAATTCAGAAAGTAACTATCGTCGGCTCTTTCATTTCGCAGCTGCGCAGCGGGGGCGAAATTGTTGGAAATGTCTGCCACTTTAGTCTCTCCCGTTTTTCCCGGCCTTAAGCGCGCAAGGCGTTTAGGCGAACGTGTTTGGATTTGCGCCATAGGGGTCTTCGCCGAACCGGTTTGGCCCCGCCGTCCCTTTCAGGCAGTACAAAACAATCAGTATGATTGCGCCGATCAAAGGCACAAGGGCAATCAGCACCCACCAGCCGCGCCAGTCCCTGTCGTGCAAACGCCGCACGCCCGTTGTGATGGAAGGAACGATGTGCACCAGAAGCACCAACCATTGGGCAGGCCCCGTGGTGCTTTGGGTTTCAGAGGTAACATCAACGCCAAACACAAAAGCATCGATCAACACGGCCACAATCGTGAAAATGATGTAGAAGAGCGTAAACATCCAAAATTGCTTGCGCGTATCGCGCCCGGAAACTCTAAATGCATTGCGCAAGACATAGAGGTATTGATCCATCGGGGTTGCTCCGCCGCCTAGTTTTTGTCCACAAAACTATTGGTCATGCTGGCCTGAAAGAAAAGCATGAATGTCTTTGGCCGCATCGCGCCCCTGGGCCACGGCGGTCACCGTCAAATCATCCCCGCCAGCCACACAGTCGCCCCCCGCCCAGACTTTCTCCAGATTTGTTTGACCGTGAGCGCCCACGGTGGCGATGCGGTTGCCCGCAAGGTCGAGACCGGTTTCGTTGACCGTCTCCACTTCCAGCTTCTGTCCAATGGCCGTGAGGATCATATCGGCCTTCAAAGTCAGCGTTTCGCCCGTGGCCTCCAATTTGCCGTCGCCGTTTATGGCCATGCGGTCCAGTTTGATTTTTTTGACCTTGCCGTCTTTGCCTTTGATCTTTTTAGGCGCGACCCAGTGGCGGATGGTGACGCCTTTGGAGGCGGCCAAATCCTGTTCGTAGGTGGAAGCATTCATGTGCTCCTGCCCTCGGCGGTAGCAGATGGTCACCTCCTGCGCGCCCAACAATTTGGATTGGACCGCGGCATCCACCGCCGTCATGCCGCCGCCGATAACGACAACGCGGCGGCCCACTTTGACATGGTCTTTGTTGTCAGCCTGGCGCAGGCGGGAAATGAAATCGACGGCGTCTTCCACGCCTGTTAACTCTTCCCCTTGTCCCAACACATTGGTGTCGCCCAAACCGATGCCCAGAAACACGGCGGAGAAGCAGCCTTGTAAATCGGACAAGGCAATATCGCGCCCCAGCCGCTTTTGATATTTGATTTCAATGCCACCAATGGCGGTGATGTAGTCCACCTCCCGCTGGGCAAAATCATCCACTGCCTTGTAAGCTGCAATGCCGTATTCATTGAGGCCGCCGGGTTTGGGGGCCGCTTCATAGACGGTCACCTCATGACCCTTCACGGCCAGACCGTGGGCGCAAGCGAGACCGGCGGGGCCGGCGCCCACGACGGCCACTTTTTTGCCGGAGGGTTCAGCCCGCTCAAAAAACTGTCGGTCTTCCGCCATGGCGGTGTCGGTGGCGTAGCGTTGCAGCAGGCCAATTTGAACGGGCTTGCCTTCGGCCATTCCGCGCACGCAGGCCTGTTCGCAAAGGTCTTCCGTGGGGCAAACGCGGGCGCACATGCCGCCCATGATGTTTTGTTCTAAAATCGTCTCCGCCGCGTTCATGGGTTTGCCGGTGGAAATTTGGCGAATGAAGAGCGGGATATCGATGTCAGTGGGACAGGCGGTAACGCAGGGCGCGTCATAGCAAAAATAACACCGATCGGCAGCCACCAGCGCCTCATGGTCTGTCAGCGGGGGGTGGAGGTCTGAAAACGGATCATTGCCATTGGCTTGGGCGGGTTTGTCCATGGAAGAGCCTCCTGATCGGGAACGGTTTGGTCAAAACCATAACCCGCGCCCCAATTTTATCAAACGGTAAAATTGGCAGTCAGGCAGCAGCTTTTTCCAATCCCAGATAGCGGCTCTTGAGCGTCTCATCGGCCAAAAAGGCGTCATTGGAGCCGCTCCAGGGAACACGCCCCTTCTCCACAATCACGTGATGGTCGGCTATGCGGGACAGTTCCTTGATGTTTTTATCGATGAGCAGGATGGACTGGCCCTTGGCTTTCAAACCCGCAAGACAGTCATAGATTTCCTGCCGCACCAGCGGCGCGAGACCCTCGGTGGCTTCGTCCAGAACTAGCAAATGCGGGTTGGTCATCAGCGCACGACCGATGGCCAGCATTTGCTGTTCGCCGCCGGAAAGAAGCGCGGCGGACTGGTCTTTGCGTTCCTCAAGCCGGGGAAACAGTTTGGCCACGCGGGCAAGGCTCCACGGGTTTGGGCGGCCATCGCGGTTGGCTGCGGTGGCCAGCAGGTTTTCGCGCACGGACAGTGTTGGGAAAACCTGCCGCCCTTCTGGAACAAGGGCGACACCCATGCGACCGATTTTATGGGGCGTAAGGCCGGTGATATTTCGCCCCCGGAATTCCGCCTTGCCTTGCCATGTGGGCAAAAGGCCAAGGATGGTTTTCAGCGTGGTCGTCTTTCCCATGCCGTTACGGCCCAAAAGGGTGACCACCTGCCCTTCTTCCACCGTAAAACCCATGTCGAAGAGGGCTTGGCTGCGGCCATAACCCGATTGAAGACCCTGGACGTGCAGCATCACGCTCATGCGTCTTCACCCAAATAGGCACGGCGCACCTCTTCATTGCCGCGAATTTCATCCACGGTGCCCGTGGCGATGAGGCGGCCATAGACCATGACGGAAATGCGGTCCGCCAGTTGGAAGACGGCGTCCATGTCATGTTCCACCAGCAGCATGGCCACTTCGCCCCTTAGGCTGCGAAGCAGGTCCACCACCCGGGCGGATTCCTCCAGCCCCATGCCGGCCATGGGTTCATCCAGCACCATAAGCTTGGGTTTGACGGCCAGTGCCATGGCCAGTTCCAGCTGCCGTTGTTGGCCATGGGCCAGCGCATGGACGGGCCGGTGGGCGTGGTCGGCCAGACCCACCCGATGTAAATGAGCCATGGCCGGGTCCAACAGGGTCGCATCCCTTGCCGCCGATTTCCAGAAACGGAAGGAATGGCTTTGCTGGAGTTGCACCGTCATGGCCACATTTTCCAGAGCGGTGAAATCGGGGAAGACAGAGGTGATTTGGAACGAGCGGACCAGCCCCGCCTGCACCCGCTTTTGTTGGGGCAGCGCGGTGATGTCGTTACCCAGGAAATTCATCGTGCCGCTATCCGGGGCCAGCTGGCCGCAAATTTGGGCCACCAGCGTGGTTTTGCCTGCGCCATTGGGGCCGATGACGGCGTGGATTTCATCATGGCTTACATCCATGGTTACGCCATCGGTGGCTTTCAGCGCCCCGAAACTCTTGTGCAAGTCTTGGATGCGCAAAATGCTCACGGTGTGGCCTCATCGGCTTTCATCTCTTGCGGCATTTTGGGGGCGAAACGACCCTGCACCGTGCCGAGCAGGCCACCCCGGGCGAAGAGCACAATGCAGATGAGAAGCGGGCCAAAGACGATGCGCCAATGTTCCTTGAGCAAAGGCAGGCCCAGGCTCTCAAAGAAAACCGGCAAGAATTCTTCCAAGAGCAGAAAAGCGGCAGCACCCACCACCGGGCCGAGGGCTATGCCGAGACCGCCGAGGATAACCATAATCATCAAGTCGCCCGATTTGGTCCAGTGGACGTAATCGGGGCTAACATATTCCGCATGATTGGCCAGCAGACCGCCCGCCAGCCCGGCCACGGCTCCGGCAATGGTGAAGGCGGTGAGTTTGTAGTGGTTCACATTGCAGCCCAGCGCAGCAAGGCGTGGTTCGTTCTGGCGGCAGGCCTGTAACACCTGCCCGAAGCGAGAGCGGACGAGGCGGTGGTTGATAAAGATGAAGGCGAGAAGCAGACCGAGGCACAGGAAATAGAACTGCGTGTCGCTGGTCGTGTCCAGCGGCCCCAACGTGTTGCGCCCGCCCAGCATGATGATGCCATCGTCTCCCCCATAGCGCTCCAGCGACACAAACAGGAAGAACAGCATCTGGGCGAAGGCCAAAGTGATCATGATGAAATAGGCACCGGAAGTGCGCAGGCACAAGGCGCCGAGAATGGCGGCGGCGATGCCTGCAATCAGCATGGAAAGCGGCAGGGTCAACGCCATGGAATTGGGCGGCGTGATCCCCAGCACCGTACTGCCTTCAAACCCGTGTTGGGCAAAAATGCCCACAACGTATGCGCCTACGCCAAAATAGGCCGCGTGGCCGAAGGAGATCATGCCGCCATAGCCGAGGATCAAATTGAGGCTCATGGCCGCCAGCGCGTAAATGCAGATGCGGCTGGCCAGCGTGATCAAAAAGCCCTCGCCCACGGCTTTCAGTATCCACGGCAAGGTGATGGCCAGCAGCAGAAAGAGCACGGCCATGGCCGTGCGCGGGCCGGTCAGCGTGCTTGTATGGGGTGGCAAACTATTCAATGCCTTTGCCCCGCCATGGGAAACAGGCCCGCCGGGCGCAGCACCAGAATGAGGGCCATGAGAATGTAAATGGACATGGAGGACAGGCCCGCCCCCACACCGTCCGCCGTGGCGCTGTCAAAGAACAAGCGCAAAAGGTCCGGCAGGAAAGCGCGGCCCAGCGTATCCACCAAGCCCACGAGAAGCGCGCCCACCAACGCGCCTTTGACCGAGCCGATGCCGCCGATAACGACCACTACGAAGGCGAGAATAAGTTGCTGCTCGCCCATGCCCACTTCCACCGAAACCAGTGGAGCGGCCATGGCCCCCGCCAAACCGGCAAAGACCGCGCCGAGGCCGAACAACAGGGTGAACATGAGGGCGATATCGACACCCAGCACCGCAACCATATCGCGATTGGTGGAGCCAGCGCGGATCAACATGCCGGCACGGGTTTTGGCAATAATGAGGAAAAGCGCCAGCGCCACAAGCGCGCCAACGGCCAGGATGACGAGGCGATAGACGTGATAGATGACACCGGGAATGATCTCCACCGATCCGTTCAAAAAACCCGGTACGTCCATAAACAGTGGCGTGCGCCCAAAGGCCATGGTGGTGGCTTCATTGGCAAACAGAATGAGGCCGAATGTGGCCAGCACCTGGTCCAAATGGTCCCTATGGTAGAGCCGTCGCATGACCACGATTTCCATGGCCATGCCGGTGATGGCTGCCGCCACCAGCGCGGCCAGCAGGCCAAGCCAAAAAGAGCCGGTGTAAGCCGTGGTCACCGCCGCGGCATAGGCCCCCACCATGAACAGAGAGCCATGGGCCAGATTGATAACGCCCATAATCCCGAAAATCAGCGTCAGCCCTGCTGCGATGAGAAACAGGAACACGCCCAGTTGCAGCCCGTTGAGGATTTGTTCGAGGAAGAGGGTCATTCAAAATCAGCGCAGACGGGACCGGTCATAAATTGCCCCGGCACGATGGATCAGAACCATGCCGGGGCCTTTCTCTTGTTTAGAGAGCCGTTTTATTTCAGCGGACATTGCGCCGTATAGGCATCCACATGGTTGGGGGCCACGACCTTGACGATCTTGTTGGTGATCGTCCCGTCATCGGCTTTCTCCACCACCTGCCCCAGCCAATTGTTGATGGGGTGGTTGTTGTTGGAGAATTTGAATTCGCCACGCACCGAGTCAAAGTCAGCCTTTTTCAATGCGGCGCGGAATCCATCGGCGTCGGCTGTTACCTTGCCGCCGGTGGCTTTAAGAGCGCTGGCGATGAGTTTGGCGGTGTCATAGCCTTGGGACGCATAGACTGTGGGGTTACGGCCGTAGGCAGCTTTGAAGCCCTCCACGAATTTGGCATTGGCCGCGTTGTCTTGATGCATGGACCAATGGGCGGTGGAGCGCACGCCCACGGCAGCGTCCTTCACGGCACCCATGATTTTGTCATCCATGGACACGGCGGAGACCACCAAGGGAATTGAGTCCTTCAAACCGGCCTGGGCGTATTGTTTCATGAAATTGATGCCCATGCCGCCGGGCAAAAACTGGAACACCATTTCCGGCTTGGCCGCACGGATTTTGGCGATTTCAGCGGCATAATCGGTCTGGCCCAGCTTGGTGTAGGTTTCGCCCGCAATCTCACCTTTGAAGAAGCGTTTGAACCCAGCGAGCGAGTCCTTACCGGCCTGATAGTTGGGGGCGAGGATATAGGCGTTTTTGTAGCCCAACTCGTTGGCATAAACACCTGCGGATTCATGCAGGCTGTCGTTTTGCCAAGAGGCGACGAAATAGTTTTCATGGCAACCCTTACCCGCAAACAAAGACGGCGCAGAGTTGGGGGAAATGTAAAAGGCACCCGCCTTCAACGCGATGGGTGCCACCACGGGGGAGACGTTGGAAAAGATCACACCGGTGATAATTTCCGCTTTCTCGCGTTTCAAAAAGCGGTCAGCGATCTGTTTGCCATTGCCCGGCTTGCGGCCATCGTCTTCCACCATCACTTCCACGGCAGTGCCGCCCAGTTTGCCGTCTTCTTCTTTCACGGCCAGCAGGAAACCGTCGCGCACATCCTCGCCCAAATAGCCTGCGCCGGTGGAAAGCGTGGTGATCATGCCGATTTTGACAGGTTCGGCATAGGCAGCAGTGGTCATCAGCGTGGCGGCGGCCACAGCAAGCAATGTCTTTTTCATGTTGGTCTCCCTGAAATTCTCCTAACCAAACGGGTCAGACCCGTTGGTCCCGGCGCGCATCATTGCGTGGCGGACACGTAAAGAAAAGGGGCGGTTTGAAATTCTCAAAGCTTGCCGTTGGCATGGACCATTCATTGGGCGTATCAAGAGCGCCAAGAGGTGGAACGGGACGACTTTCATGACAAGCGGTGAGACCACATTGACCGTGGCGCAAGCCTTCGTGCGCTGGATGATGAACCAGTGGATTGAGTTGGACGGAGAAGAAGTGCGCATCTTCGGTGGCGGCTTTGGCATTTTCGGCCACGGCAATGTGCCGTGTCTGGGGGAAGCGCTGGCGGATGTGCAGGATGACTTGCCGCTCTATCGTGGGCAGAACGAACAAAGCATGGGGTTTGCGGCCGCTGCCTACGCCAAATATCATCTGCGCCAGCGCATGATGTTTTGCACGGCCTCCGCCGGGCCGGGCACAGCCAATCTGCTCACCGCCGCCGCACTGGCCCATGCTAATCGGTTGCCCATGCTCATGCTTTGTGGCGATACGTTCATCACGCGCCTGCCGGACCCGGTATTGCAGCAGCTTGAGCATTTTGGCGACCCGACCTTTGGCGTGAACGATGCCTTCAAAGCCGTGACCCGCTATTGGGATCGCATCACCCACCCGGCGCAAATTATCCAGTCCCTACCCAACGCCCTCAATACCATGCTGGACCCTGCCGATTGCGGCCCAGCCTTCATCGGCCTGCCGCAGGATGTGCAGGGGTGGACGTTCAACTATCCCAACGCTTTTTTTGAAAAACGTGTGCATCGCATTCGCCGTGCGGCCCCCGATGAGCGGGAGGTGGCGGACGCCGTTGCCACGTTGCGGGCTGCGAAACGGCCGTTGATTATCGCGGGGGGCGGGGTGCAATATTCCCGTGCCGTGGAGACGCTGCACTGGTTTGCGGAGACACTGGATATTGCTGTGGTGGAAACCATCGCTGGGCGGGCCAATTTCACCGACGACCACCCGCTCAATATGGGCCCGCTGGGGGTGACCGGTTCCGACAGCGCCAATGCCATGGCCGAAGAAGCCGATGTGATCGTGGCGGTGGGCACGCGTTTGCAGGATTTCACCACCGGGTCGTGGACGGCCTTTGCCAAGGACGCACAAATTATTACCATTAATGCCGGTCGCCATGATGCCAGCAAACACCTCTCCCAGCCCGTGGTGGGGGACGCAAAACTGGCCATGGAAGCCGCGGGTGCCGCTTTGCAGGATTGGAAGGCCGACCCCACTTGGCGTGCGAAGGCGCAAGCCCGCCGCAAGGATTGGCAGGCCTATGTGGCGCAAAACACCGCGCCGGATAACGGGCCCAATTCCTACGCCCAGGCTATCGGTGTGGTGAACGCACTTTGCAACCCACAGGACCGGGTCGTGGCCGCCGCAGGCGGCTTGCCGGCGGAAGTCACCGCCAACTGGAAGACCATGGGCATTGGCACGGTGGATGTGGAATTTGGCTTTTCCTGCATGGGGTATGAAATTTCCGGGGGCTGGGGCGCACGGCTGGCCCAGCGCGAAAAAGAGCCGGACCGGGACACGATCGTGTTCTGCGGGGACGGTTCTTATCTGCTGATGAATTCCGACATTTACTCCTCCGTCCTCACGGGCGCGAAGATGATCGTGCTGGTGTTGGACAATGGCGGTTTTGCCGTCATCAACAAATTGCAAAACAATATGGGGCAGGCGAGCTTCAACAATCTCATCAAGGATTGCCCCACGGTGGCCGAACCGTTTGCCGTAGACTTTGAGGCCCATGCCCGGGCCATGGGCGCCAATGCGGAAACCGTCGCCTCCCCCGCCGAACTGGCGGAAGCCTTCAAACAGGCGCAGGCGGCAGACAAGACATCTATCATCGTCATGCAAGTGGACGCCTACGAAGGCTGGACCACGCAGGGCCATACATGGTGGGAGGTGGGCACGCCCCGCATTTCTGACAAGCAGGGGGTGCGGGATGCCCATGCGGAAGTGGAGGCCGACCGCCCTCGCCAGCGTAAGGGCGTGTAATGGACCTGCTTAAAGGCATAGCCAAAAACAAGTTTCTCGTGGTGGGCCGCGCGGGCATGGATTTCTTTGCCGACCCGCCCGGGACAGCCACGGAACATGCCGAGGTGTTTCATGCAGGGCTTGGCGGATCGTCCGCCAATATAGCGGCAGGCATTTGCAAACTGGGGGGCGCAGCATCGCTCGTCACACGGGTGAGCGATGACAGTGTGGGGCGCTATTGCGTCAATCAATTGCGGAAATATGGTGTGGAAACGCGGTGGGTGACGCCGGTGGCCGGAGAATTTCGCAATTCTCTCGCCGTCTATGAAAGCCGGGTCGCGAACCACCAGTCGGTGATCTACCGCAACGGGGCGGCGGATTTTCAGATGAACAAGGACGATGTAGCGGCAGTGGACTATGCCGCCCATGGCGCGCTGATCACGGCGGGCACTGTGTTTGCCGCCGAACCGTCACGGGAGGCCACATTCCACGCTTTCAAATATGCCAAGGAGAAGGGCAATCTGCCCATCATCTTTGATGTGGATTATCGCCCTTATTCCTGGGTGTCCGCGCAGGATGCGTCCGACACACTGAGCGCTGCCGCAGATCTTTCCGATCTGATTGTGGGCAATGATGAAGAGTTTGGCTTCATGGCGGGCAGCTATGACGGGGGGTTGGACAAGGCCCGGTCATTGGCCGCGCAAGGCAAAACGATCATTTACAAGATGGGCGAAAAGGGTGCCATCACCTTTGCGGAGGGCGAAGAAATTCGCACTGGCATCTACGCCGTGGACGCCCTCAAGCCCACCGGAGCGGGCGACAGTTTCATGGCCGGTCTCATGACCGCTTTAGCCGAAGGAAAACCTTGGCGCGATGCCATCATGACAGGCTCCGCCTGTGCCGCCATCGTGGTGGGCAAGCCCGGCTGTGCCCCCGCCATGCCTTACCCCGACGAACTGGCCGCTTTCATGGCCGCCCACGAACCGCAGGAAATCTGACCCATGCACATCCCTCCTTACGACAATGGCAACAAACCCATCGTGGATGTGAACGACAGCACCGTTCCGCTGAACTATTTCAACATTGTCAAACTCAACAAGGGCGATGCCTTTGCCTATCAGGTGCCGGGCTATGAGACCTGCATCGTGCCCGCCACCGGCACAATGAATGTGGAAGTGGAAGGGGTTGCCTATGCCAAGCTGGGCAATCGTGGCGAGGATGTGTGGGACGGGGAACCGGAAGGTGTTTACGTGCCGGTGGGGGCCAAAGTAACCATGGATTGTGTGTCCGACAGCGCTGAGGTTTTCGTGGCCGGGGGCGTTTATGACAAAGTGCTGGAGCCGTTTGACGTGCGCGCAGACGCCATTGATCTGGTGCAATACGGGTCCGATGACACCAAGACCCACCGCAAAATTAAGCACATTTTGGGCCAAAAGCAGCACGACAAGGTGGGGCGACTTTTGGTGTCTGAATTGTTCACCGTAGGCCAAGGCGGCTGGTCGGGCTTCCCAAGCCATAAACACGACACCGACCGCCGGGACGGCCCCGGGGAGGACATAATTGAAACGCGCCACGATGAGACCTACAACTTTCGCTTCCGGCCCAATCACGGGTCAGGCGTGCAGATGTTGCAGCGGGAAGAGGGAAAGTCCGGTGATGCCTATCATATCGTAGACGGCTCCACGATCTGTCTGGACAAGGGCTACCACCCCTGCGCGGTGCTGCCGGGCTATGAAATGTATTATTTCACCATTCTGGCAGGCCTCTCCCAGCGCTCGCTGGTGCAATTTTTCCAGCCCAGCCATGCCTATCAGATTGAGACCATTCCCGGCATCAAGGATATGATCGCGAAATTCAAATAACGTAATTTCCCCCATGCCCCTCGCCACTCTCAAAGAAGTCCTCGACCCTGCCCTGGCCAACGGCCACGCCGTGGCGGGCCTTGTGGTGCTCGGCTGGGAGGATGCTCGGGCCTATGCCATGGCGGCGCAGGCGGAAGGGGTTCCGCTCATTTTGCAAGCGGGACCGGGATGTCGGGCGCACACGCCCCTGCCCGTTCTCGCCGCCATGTTTCGCACGCTGGCGGCCGATGTGGATGTGCCCGTGGTGGCGCATCTGGACCATGGCTATGCGGCAGACGAATGCCGTGAGGCCATCGAAACGGGCTTCACCTCCGTTATGTATGACGGCTCCCGCAAGCCCCTTTCGCAAAACATAGAAGAGACATCCGCCATCCTAGAGATGGCCCGTGAGGCGGGCGTTTGCGTCGAAGGGGAAGTGGGCTTTGTGGGCTATGCGGATGGCGGCGAAGTGGCGGGGGAGGCCTCCGCCCGTTCTGACCCGGATGAGGTGGCGCAATTCGTGACCATGACCGGCGTCGATGCCGTGGCGGTTTCTGTGGGCAATGTGCATTTGCAGCAATCGGCCAACGCGCAAATTGATCGACAGGCCATTTCGGATATTGAGGCCAAAACGCACCTCCCACTGGTCATCCATGGGGGTTCAGGGGTTCCCGCCCCAATGCGCCAAGCCCTGGCGCGGGAAACGGCTGTCTGTAAATTCAATATCGGCACGGAATTGCGCATGGCTTTTGGCAAGGCCCTGCGCCAGTCTGTGAAAGAACAGCCCGACGTGTTTGATCGCAATGGGCTGCTCAAGCCCATTGAAAAAGTGCTTATGGAGGCTGCGCGGCCCATCCTTCGTGGTCTGACCTAGTCTCAATTTTGTGAGGGGGGCTTTAATTCGCTGCACCCGCCCCCCAAGTCCAGGCTCTCCCGAAGCAAAGACCTGAGGCTCACCATGAGCGAAGACCAAAAACCCGGCCTGCCCGAAGGCTACACCCCCGCCAAAGTGTGGACATGGGAAAAAGCCAGCGGTGGCCAGTTTGCCAATATCAACCGGCCCATCGCCGGGGCCACCCATGACAAAGAATTGCCCGTGGGCAAACACCCGTTCCAACTCTATTCGCTGGCCACGCCCAATGGGGTGAAGGTGACGGTGATGTTTGAGGAGCTTCTGGCAGCCGGTCACACCGGCGCGGAGTATGATGCCTGGCTCGTCAAGATAAATGAAGGCGACCAGTTCGGGTCCGACTTCGTTGACATCAACCCCAATTCCAAAATCCCAGCGCTCATGGACCGTTCCGGTGAAGAACCTTTACGGGTGTTTGAAAGCGCATCCATTCTGGTGCATCTGGCCGAAAAATTTGGCACGTTTCTCCCCGCCTCCGGCCCGGAGCGCACGGAAGTGCTCAACTGGGTGTTCTGGCAAATGGGGTCAGCGCCCTATCTGGGCGGCGGGTTCGGGCATTTTTATGCCTATGCGCCCGTCCATATCGAATACGCCATCGAGCGCTTCTCCATGGAAACCAAGCGCCAGCTGGATGTGCTGGAGCGCCGTTTGGCGGACCGGGCCTATATCGCCGGTGACGACTACACGATCGCCGATATGGCCATCTGGCCCTGGTATGGGCAGCTGGTGCTGGGCCGTCTTTACAATGCAGCCGAGTTTTTGGACGTGGAAAGCTACCAGAACGTCATGGCCTGGGCCAAGAAGATCGACGCCCGCCCGGCCGTTTTGCGCGGCCGCATGGTGAACCGCCCGTTTGGTGAACCAGCGCTGCAACTGCACGAGCGCCATGATGCCAGCGATTTCGATACGAAAACGCAAGACAAGATCGGCGATAGCTAAAGCAATGACGGCATGGCGCGAATCGGCTAGTTTTGCGCCATGTTTTCCATCTTGAAAAAACGCCCGCCCCTGCGGCAGGGCAAAGCCGAGCGCTGGACCCTGATGGACATTGACGGACGCATGGTGGACGTGCGTGTGGTGGAAAACCCGCGCACATCTCGGCTCACGCTGCGTATTGTGCCAGCCTCCAAGACAGCCGAGAGCCTGAAAGTCACCGTCCCGCCCGGCACGCCTGAGCAGGCGGTGGATCAGTTTTTGGAAAAGCACAAAAACTGGGCCGCCGCGCGGCTCTCCCGCCTGCCGGATGTGACGCGCCTTCAAAATGGCGCGGTCATTCCCCTGCGCGGCGTGCCCCACCGCATCATGCATTCAGGCATGGGGCGGGGTGTGGTTTCCATCGGCATGGAAGCGGACGGGTGGAAGGTGATCCGCGTGTTTGGCGATCCGAAATTCCTGCCGCGCAAAGTGGCGGATTTTTTGAAGCGCCAAGCCAAGCAAGATTTGACGAAACGGGTGCAGGTTCACGCGACAGCGTTGGGCGTGAAACCTAAATCCATAACCCTGCGGGATACGACCTCTCGCTGGGGATCATGCTCCTCCACCGGTGCATTGAACTTCTCCTGGCGCATCATTCTGGCCCCGCCGGAGGTGCTGGACTATCTTGCCGCCCACGAAGTGTCTCACCTGCGCGAAATGAACCATTCCGACCGGTTCTGGGCCCATGTGGAAGACATCTGTCCTGACTACAAAGCCCACTCCGCCTGGCTGCGCACCCACGGCAATGCCCTCCATGCAGTGGTGGCATAGACTCTGCCGACGTGGTCTGGCATGCCGCCCCCATGGATATGATCGTCAAAATCTGCGGGCTTTCCACGCCCGAGAGCGTCGAATTGGCCCGTGATGGCGGGGCGAGCCATTTGGGTTTTATCTTCTACCCCAAAAGCCCCCGCCACGTTTCCAGCGAACAAGCCGCGGCGCTGGCGAAACTGAAGGGTGAAGCAAAAACCGTTGCGGTCACAGTCAATGCAGGTGACGATTATCTCGATGAAATCGTTACCACCATGCGGCCGGATATTTTGCAATTACACGGTGGAGAAAGTCTGGAGCGCATTGCCGAGTTGAGAGAACGCCACGGCCTGCCCATCATCAAAGCCATGGCTGTGCGGGAAGCAGGTGATCTGGACAAGATCGCCCATTACGCCCCCCACGTGGCGATGTTGCTGGTGGACGCAAAACCGCCAAAGGGGGCAGACCTGCCTGGTGGTAATGGGATTACCTTTGACTGGTCGCTTGTGGAAAATCTTGCTTGTGATACGCCCATTTTGCTTTCCGGCGGCATTGGCCTTCCCAATCTTGATGAGGCAATCGGCCACGTGCGCAATCCGGCCAATGCCTTGGCGGGGCTGGACCTTTCATCTGGCGTGGAAAGCGCGCCCGGTGTTAAAGATGACGGTAAGATTAAAGCCTTGCTCGCGCGATGCCGCGACGCTTGAGAGGGAAAGTCAATGAACGTTCAAACCCCCAATTCCTTCCGCAACGGCCCGGACGAAGCGGGCCAATTCGGCATTTTCGGCGGGCGCTTTGTGGCGGAAACGCTCATGCCCAATATTCTGGAACTGGACGACGCCTATAAGGCTGCCAAAAAAGACCCGGAATTCATTTCTGAGCTGGAGCACCTCAACAAGCACTACACGGGCCGCCCCTCCCCGCTCTATTTTGCCGAGCGGCTGACGGAACATCTGGGCGGGGCGAAAATCTATTTTAAGCGTGACGAGCTGAACCATACGGGCAGCCACAAGATCAATAATTGCCTGGGGCAGATTTTGCTGGCGAAACGCATGGGCAAAACGCGCATCATCGCCGAAACCGGCGCGGGCCAACACGGGGTGGCATCCGCCACAGTAGCAGCGCGGTTTGGCTTCCCCTGCCTTGTCTATATGGGCGCAAAGGATGTGCATCGTCAGTCGCCCAACGTGTTCCGTATGCGCCTTTTGGGGGCTGAGATTGAGGCCGTTACCGCCGGGGCCGGTACGCTGAAAGACGCCATGAATGAGGCGCTCCGGGACTGGGTGACCAATGTGGAAGACACCTATTACCTCATCGGCACCGCCGCAGGTCCCCACCCCTATCCTGAACTGGTGCGGGATTTTCAATCTGTTATCGGCAAGGAAGCCCGCAGCCAGATGATGGAAGCGGAGGGCCGCTTGCCCGATATGATCATTGCCGCCGTGGGCGGCGGGTCCAACGCCATCGGCCTGTTCCACCCGTTCCTTGACGACAAGGACGTGCAGATCGTCGGAGTGGAAGCAGGCGGCAAAGGGCTGGAAGGGGATGAACACTGCGCCTCCCTCACGGCCGGTCGCCCCGGCGTGTTGCACGGCAACCGCACGTATCTGTTGCAAGATGCCGAAGGGCAGATCGACGAAGGGGCTTCTATTTCCGCCGGTCTCGATTATCCAGGTATCGGGCCGGAACATTCTTGGCTCAAAGACACGGGCCGCGTGGACTATGTGCCCATCATGGACGATGAAGCGCTGGAAGCCTTCCAATTGCTCTGCCGCACCGAAGGCATCATCCCCGCCCTGGAACCCAGCCACGCGCTGGCTGAGGTGGTGAAACGGGCTCCGAAAATGGACAAAGACCAGATTATCGTCATGAACCTGTGCGGGCGCGGGGACAAGGATGTCCACACAGTGGCTGAGGCGTTGGGGTTGAAGTTGTAGCTTCATCAACACGAACCCGAATTTTACCCGTATCTCGGATCGCAAATAAGAATTCTTCTATGACCCACCGTATGACCACCCGCTTTGCGCAGCTTGCAGAGCAGAACAGACCCGCTTTTGTGACCTATTTCATGGGGGGCGATCCGGATTTTGAGACTTCTCTTGAAATCATGAAGGGCCTGCCCGCAGCGGGTGCTGATATTATTGAATTGGGCATGCCGTTTTCGGACCCCATGGCCGATGGTCCCTCCATTCAGGCCGCAGGCGTGCGGGCGCTGAAGGGCGGGCAGACGATGGCCAAGACCTTTGCCATGGTGCGGGGATTCCGAGAAACGGACGAAGAAACGCCCATTGTGGTGATGGGATATTATAATCCCATCTATCAATACGGCTCCGAAAAGTTTTTGGACGATGCCAAAGAGGCCGGTGTTGACGGTATGATCATCGTGGACCTGCCGCCGGAAATGGACGCGGAATTGTGTATTCCGGCCGTGGAGCGCGAATTGAATTTCATTCGTCTGGCCACGCCCACCACGGATGAAAAACGGTTGCCCAAAGTGCTCACCAATACGTCCGGCTTTGTCTATTACGTGTCCATCAATGGCATCACCGGATCGGCCACGCCGGAACCAGCGGACGTGGCGCGGCAGGTCAACCATATCAAGGCCAAGACAGATTTGCCCATTTGCGTGGGCTTCGGCGTAAAAACGGCGGAGCAAGCCAGCGCCATTGGGTCCGTTGCCGATGGGGTTGTGGTGGGTTCGGCCATCGTCGGCACGATTGCGGATAGTCTGGAGGAAGGCGAAGCGGGCGCGGAGACAGTTAGTGCTCCACTGGCACTGGTGGCCGACATCGCAAAAGGTGTGCGCTCAGCGCGAACCTAAGGCATCTCGCATTCAATAAGACAAAAAATGCATCGAAAATTGCTGCATACTGATTGCGTCGTGTGCCAAAGCTCACTCATCATTTACCCGTCCGCGTAGTTTCTTCACCGCACCGCGCTTGGTTTTGCTGTCCATGCGTTTGCGGCGGGCGGACAAGCTCGGTCTTGTTGGCTTACGCTTTGGCGGTGGCGGGGCGCTGGCCTGGCGCAACAGGTCTACCAAACGCTTGCGCGCATCTTCACGATTTTGCTCCTGCGTCCTGTAGCGGGTGGCTTGGATGAGAATGTCGCCTTCCACGGTCAGCTTTTGCCCAGCCAGCTTTTCGGCCTTTGCAATAACCGGCCATGGCAATGTGGCTGCCATGCGGGGGTTGTAGCGCAGCTGTACCCCCGTGGATACCTTATTGACGTTTTGCCCGCCGGGCCCACCGGAATGGATGAACTTTTCGCGCAAGTCACCGTCGCGAATATACAGGCTGCCTCGAATGGGAATGTTGGTTTCGGCCATGGGTTTTGATAACCGAAGCGGACGGGTGATCAAAGCCTTCACCGTTTGACATTCGCTGCACCCTGCGGAAGATGCGCCCAACATAAAGGGAGCCGTTTGACCCATGACTGACAAAAAGATTTCGCCAGAACAATTGCGCTCCAAACTGTGGTTCGCCAATCCGGACGACTACGACATGACGGCGCTTTACATCGAGCGCTACATGAATTGGGGCATCACGCGGGAGGAGTTGCAGTCCGGCAAGCCCATTATCGGCATTGCCCAGACAGGGTCGGACCTTTCCCCCTGCAACCGCCACCATCTGGTGCTGGCCGAGCGGGTGCGCGAAGGCATTCGGGAGGCGGGGGGTATCGCCTTTGAATTTCCCGTTCACCCAATCCAGGAAACCGGCAAACGGCCCACCGCGAACCTGGACCGGAACCTGGCCTATCTGGGGCTGGTGGAAACGCTGTTTGGCTATCCCATCGATGGTGTTGTTTTGACCATTGGGTGCGACAAAACCATGCCAGCCATGCTGATGGCGGCGGCCACGGCCAATATTCCGGCCATCACCCTTTCCGTGGGTCCCATGTTGAACGGCTGGTATAAGGGCCAGCGCACCGGCTCCGGCACCATCAAATGGCACGCCAAAAAAGAACTTTCCGCCGGCAATCTCTCCTACGGGGAATATGCCGATATTGTTGCCTCCTCGGCGCCCTCCCCCGGCTATTGCAACACGATGGGGACGGCCACCACCATGAATTCATTGGCTGAGGCTTTGGGCATGTCCCTGCCCGGCTCTGCGGCCATTCCCGCCGTTCACAAGGAGCGGGCGCAGATGGCCTATCACTCCGGCAAACGCATTGTGGATTTGGTTTGGGAAGACGTGAAGCCTTCCGACATCATGACCCGCCAGGCGTTTGAAAACGCTATTGTGGTCAATTCCGCCATTGGCGGTTCCACCAATGCACCCATCCATATGAAAGCCATTGCCAACCATCTGGGCGTGGAATTGGACAATCAGGACTGGGAAGATATCGGATACGACATTCCGCTTATGCTGAACCTGCAGCCAGCGGGGGAATACCTGGGCGAAGACTACCACCATGCGGGCGGCGTGCCCGCTGTCGTCAATCAGCTGATGGAACACGGTCGCCTGCCCCATGCCGACGCTATGACGGTGAACGGGAAGACGATCGGCGAGAATTGCACGGGCGTTGAGATTGCCGATGCCAATGTTATCAAGCCTTTTGATAAGCCCATGATGGAAAAGGCTGGGTTCCTGAACCTGAAGGGTAATCTTTTCGACACGGCCATCATGAAAACGTCGGTAATCGACGCGGAATTTCGAAACCGCTACCTGTCCAACCCTGATGACCCCAACGCCTTTGAAGGGCGCGCGGTGGTGTTTGACGGGCGGGAGGATTATCACGCGCGCATCAACGACGAGAGCCTCAATATCGACGAAAACACCATGCTGTTTGTGCGTGGAGCCGGGCCCATCGGCTACCCCGGCGGGGCGGAAGTGGTGAACATGCAGCCGCCGGATGCGCTGCTTAAAAAAGGCATCATGTCCCTGCCCTGCATCGGCGATGGTCGCCAGTCGGGCACGTCTGGTTCGCCATCCATCCTCAACGCCTCCCCGGAAGCGGCCGTGGGTGGCGGGCTGGCTTTGCTGGAAACGGGAGACCGGGTGCGCATTGATCTCAACACACGACAAGCCAACATTCTCATTGATGATGAAACGCTGGACGCCCGCAAGAAGGCTGTGGCCGACAAGCTAATTGGCGGTGGCCGTCTGGATTACGTACCGGACCACCAGACGCCTTGGCAGGAAATCCAGCGCGGCATGATCGACCAGTTCGAGCAGGGCATGGTGCTGAAACCGGCCACGAAATATCGTGACGTGGCCAAAATTGTGCCGCGGGACAATCACTGAGCCATCGAAGTTCGGTCGATAATTCCTTAGCGTTGGCCCATATGCGATGAGGAATACGAGCGCAGAAAGGCTTTTTGCGCAATATTTGACATTACCCTTTTTTGAATGAACCATCGCTTTGCAGGGGCATCATAGATAACCAGCATTAACCGGGAGGAATTTCTATGGGTCCTAATCTAAAAGTTATCACGGGCGACCTGAACGTCGGATCTTACGGAATACGTTTCTTTGGCTGGGGCGTTACTTTTTCATTCGACAATGTGATCGTATGGAACAACGGTTCGAACTATTCCACTGATGTTACCACATCTATCATTTTCAGCACGTCTGCTGACATGTCAAACGCTCAGACGATTGACGGGCAATTCGCTTCTGTAGAATCAACCGTCTACGGTCTTGCCCCCGGAGGAGTAACATATGATGTTTCGCCTAGCGAAGGTAACCCCTACTTCGACGGCGAAGTTCTATATGTTGCGGTGAAGGTGGACTCCGCAAATGTGCTCACCGAATTGGATGAGACCGACAACATTTCAAGGCCTTGGAGAGTTGACGTCGGACCTCGTGAAAGTGCGGATGTCTATCGGCCGGTTTTGACCTGGGCCTATGGCCAAACATATGGCTGGTACTACGGTTGGGGCTACAACTGGAACCTCAATTGGTTCCAAGGCTGGGCCTACGGCTGGAACGTAGGTTGGTATCTATCCAACACGGGCTGGACGGTCGGGTGGAACGTGGGTTGGCACGCCGGTTGGCAATATGGCTGGACGCAAAGCTGGTTTGTGGGCTGGCACGTGGGTTGGCATGACGGTTTCTTCCAATATTGGGGATGGGCCTTTGCCTGTTCCACGGACGGGAACCTGTCTGATTGATGCAAATATCCCGGTAACTGACCACCCAGTTTGCGAGAAATGGTATGGAACGGCGTCTGGAACTGATCGGGGAAATGACGCCAGCCATTTGGGTTCACCTGATTGCTGCGGTGATCGCGCTGGTGTTGGGCGGTTTCGTTCTTTGGCGCCGCAAGGGGAATTGGCGGCATAAACTGGCGGGACGGGCCTGGGTCGCCACCATGCTGGTTGTGGCTATCAGTTCGTTTTGGATATCAGAAATTCGCGAGGAGGGGTTCAGCCCCATCCATGCCCTGTCAGTCTACACGCTGGGGTCGCTGGCCGTGGGCATTTGGGCCTTGCGCAAAGGGCCCGTCACACCCAAGGCCATTACGGCCCACAAGCGCTCCATGCAGGGGCTATACGGTTTTGGCCTGTTGATTGCGGGTGGGTTTACCTTGTTACCCTTTCGTTTTTTGGGACGCATGACCTTTGGTGAAACCATGCCGTGGATCAATTACGCCATCGTGGCTGCCATGGTGAGCATTGGTGTGGTGGTGGTGGTCCGTTCCTACAGCTCCATCGCGCGCAACCGGATCGAACGGGTGTGACCCATGGGAAGGCCGCTTGGCCCCCGTGTGAGCTTGGCAAAGAGCCAGCATGGCGTCCCTGTGGGGAAACTGTTCTAGCTCGCATTTCTGGCAGGTGCACTTGGCCAACGGACGGTGCAGACCGACCTGCGCCCAGCCCTCGGCCTGATGAGGTGGACCTGTTGAAGCAACGACCCATGGCGGACTGATCCGTTTTCAGTGACCCGGCAGTGGCTGGCATGGCGCAACACCGGCTGATTTTATGGGTCACCGAGCCCAATTTCTTCACATCGATACAAGCCGATTTTAAAAAACGCAGGCCCATCCGCAGGCCGCTGACAGTTTACCAAAGATTAACCATGTTTACTCACTTGCGCTTTACCCAGCGCTTTTAGAAAACCGTGAGGATGCTCCCTAAATTTAGTTCAAATTGTTAGGGTCCCATTAAGGCGGATGGGCCGATGCTGTCTCCACACAACGAGGAGATCGTCATGTCATTAGCTAAATCCCACACGTTGAATGAAGACCGGATACCGGTTCCTGAAAACCTGTTTGGTGAGCTTGCAAAAGCCGAGCCAAGAGATGCTGTGGCCATTGCCGCCGAACTGCCGCTGGAAAATCGCGCTCGTCTGGCGGCGTTTTGCTACAGTCGTCGCCACCTGAACCATCTGGGCCTGCTCATTGCTTCCACCTGCGACC
Source organism: Pseudomonadota bacterium (assembly GCA_038525315.1). Taxonomy (GTDB): domain Bacteria; phylum Pseudomonadota; class Alphaproteobacteria; order Rhizobiales; family Rhizobiaceae; genus Pseudahrensia. The sequence continues at coordinate 127,028 of JBCBHU010000004.1, read as the reverse complement.
GCATGGCCCTGCGCCGCGCCATGGGCACTGCCGGTGATGTGGTGTTCAAACAGTCCCGCGATGTGGAAAAGACCATCAGCGCGGAGCGCGGTCGTCCTTCTGAAGGCGGCAAGGTAACACTGGCCAAAGCCGCCAATGTGGTGCCGCTTCGGGCCTCCATGTTTGAGCAGGACGACTAAAGGCTCAACGCGAAACGCAGATCATCCATCAATCCCTGCCGCGCCTGTTCGGCCCTGTTGGGTTCAGGAATGCGCAGGATGTAGGACGGGTGGTTTGTCACCACCATGGAAAGCGCCCTGTCGAGATGGGTGAGAGGGTGTGCCCCGCCCCGCAGCGCTTTGATCGTGCCACTTTTGCCAGTAAGTGCCCTCACGGCGCTCCCGCCCAAGGCCACCACCACACGGGGCTGAACCAATTCGATCTCCCGGTTCAGCCACCATTTGCAGTGGTCAATTTCCTTCACCGTCGGGTTCTTGTGCAGCCGCCGCTTGCCGCGCGGTTCAAACTTGAAGTGCTTTACGGCGTTGGTGACATAAATATTGTCCGGGTCATGGCCGATTTCTGACAACACGCCCCGCAATACCTGCCCCGCTGGGCCGATGAATGGTTCACCCGCTAAATCCTCCTTGTCGCCGGGTTGCTCCCCCACAAACATAATGGGCGCATGGGCGGGTCCTTTGCCCGGCACCGCTTGGGTTGCCGGTTCCCACAACGGGCAGGCGCGGCAGCCTTTCAGGCTGGCCCTGAGGTCTTCCAGTGTTTCGATGGTGTCGCGGTCTGGGAAGGTCTCTTCCACCACAACTTCCCGATGGCGCATCATGCCTTCCCGGGGGGTTGTTGGATCGGCTTCAATCATGGCGTTTTCCCGCTCTCTCGCTCTTTCGATGAGGTCGGGGATCAACGCGGCTTCGGGCAGATTGTGCCAGTATTTTTTCGGCATTTCCGACTGCATGGCTTGGGTCTTCAGGCGGGCAGGATTGAAAATGGCCGCGTAATAACTCTTCCAATAATCCTCCAGGGCATCATCGGCAGGTGCTTCGGATTTCGGCACGGCTTCGGAAAAGGTAAGGTTTTCACCATCCCAATGGGCGCAGCCCTTGGGGGTGAGGATGGACCAGTGCATGGATGCGAAACGGCGCACGAAAAAGCCCGAACCGTAGCGCACCGTATAATGGGTGGGTTCAAACCAGGACACAAACTGTTCGGTGACACCGCCATCCGGGGCCGCGACCTCACCGGTTTTGCGAAAGCGCACGAAGGCTTTCATCTTGTGCAGGTCGCGGCGGACTTCCTTAGCCAAAATATTGATGCGGTGGGTGTCAGCGTCAGCCCGTTGCTTCAGCAATGTGCGGTCACCCTGGAGCCGGTGAAGCAAGCGGTAGAGCAGGGCGAAGCGTTCGGGATCGCTGTGGCATACGGTAAGGTTTGCCAGCGGGATAAAGTCTTTGGGAACAGTCGGTGGTTTTACCGCCGGGTTTGGCGGCGGCAGGGGCGATGCGTCCGCAAACAGACCACCGCCCTGCCCTTCCACGGCGAAAAGCACATCCTCCGGGGCAAGCCCTGCCAGTAGCGCGGCTTTGGCACCGGCGCGCCAGCCTTCAAAGTCGTCAGGAGCGTTTAGGGTAATGGTGTGCATTGAAGGTTCCGCAAATATATTTCCATCCAGCCCCCCACCCGAAACGGTGAAACCGTTTCGACCTCCCCTCCAGGGGGAGGTTAGGGAGCGAGTTGACTGACCGTGCTAAAACCTAACGCTTGCTAATCGTGGAAAGCATTGCGCAATTAGGCCGCAGCTTCGCCTCCTCCTTGAGGGGAGGCCCAAGAGCCGCAGGCGATTGGGGTAGGAGGCTGGATGCCAGTGTAAGAACCGCCCGCCTAAAACAGGCTCAACTGCTCCGCCGGGGGCGCAAATTTGGCGCGCAGATTTTCGCTGTCCGTCAAACCACCCGGCTGCCAATCGGTTGTCATGATAAACGGCATGGCCTTGCGCACGCCGTTGGACATGCGCGTCAGATCCTCCAGCCGAAGGGATTGATAGCGGCGGTTTTGCAAGATGCGCTGGACCGCCTTTGTGCCAAGACCGGGGATGCGCAGCAGCATTTCCTTAGGTGCGCGGTTGACATTGATAGGGAAGAAATGGCGATTGGCCAGCGCCCAGGCCAGTTTAGGGTCAATGGCGAGGTCAAGATTGCCGTCTGCCGTGGCCCCCGTGATCTCATCCACCCCGAACCCGTAAAAGCGCAGCAGCCAATCGGCCTGATAAAGCCGGTGTTCGCGCATGAGCGGTGGTTTGATAAGGGGCAGGTTTTTGCTGGCATCGGGAATGGGTGAGAAGGCCGAATAATAGACCCGCTTGAGGCTGTAGCTGGAATAGAGGGTGGAAGAGGTTTTCAGCACGTCGCTGTCGCGGGCCTCATCTGCTCCCACGATCATCTGCGTGGACTGACCGGCGGGGGCGAATTTGGGGACTTTGCGTGTTTTTTTCCGCTCTTCCTTATATTCTTCGATATTGAGCCGCAGCCGACCCATGGAGCGGCGAATGCCTTTGGCATTTTTTTCCGGTGCAAGACCGGCAAGCCCCGCTTCGGTGGGCAGTTCGATATTGATGGAAAGCCGATCGGCATATTTGCCCGCCCGGGCCAGCAGGTCCGCATTGGCTTCTGGAATGGTTTTGAGGTGGATGTAACCGCGAAAATCGTGAACCTCCCGCAACTGCCGCGCCACCTCCACCACCTGTTCCATGGTATAGTCGGGATTGCGCATGATGCCGGAGGAGAGGAACAGGCCTTCAATGTAGTTGCGCTTGTAAAAATCCAGCGTGAGCTGCACCACCTCCTCCACCGTAAAGCGGGCCCGCTGAACGTTGGAGGACACGCGGTTGATGCAATAGAGGCAATCGTATTTGCAGTAGTTCGTGAGCAGCACTTTCAGGAGAGAGATACACCGCCCATCCGGCGCATAAGCGTGGCAAATGCCAGAGCCTTCTGTGGAGCCGATCCCGCCCTTCGCCCCCGAAGTGCTGGTGCGCCTTTCGGTGCCTGAGGAAGAACAAGAGGCGTCATATTTGGCCGCGTCCGCCAGAATTTCGAGCTTCTTCTGCACGCCCAGTTTGCCGGACGGTTTGACATGGGCGAGGCCTTTGACCGGCGTGTTGGCGACAGGTTTCGCGTCTGTGGGCAACGCGATACTATTTGCCCGATCGCCGATATTGCCGTGCAGCAGTTCCATGGCTCACATTCCTTGTTCCTGCAATGTTCTTAGCATCACCTTCATGAAATGTCTTTGAGAAATGGTGGCATTCTGCCAAAAGCGCAGGGTATTTCGCCGCATCGGGAGTGGATTTTGGCAATAGATTATCGGGATTGGTCGGTGAAAGCGGCCCATTGGGGCGCCGATTACCGGGAGGGTGTGGCCCGCAGACCTGTGCGGGCACAGGTGAAGCCCGGGGATATTACCGACCAAATTGCCGATACACCGCCGGAGACCGGCGAGGCGATGGAGGCCATATTTGAAGACTTCAAGGCCATTATTCCACCGGGCATGACCCATTGGCAGCACCCGCGCTTTTTCGCCTATTTCCAGTCCAACGCCGCGCCGGTGGCGCAGGTGGCAGAGCAATTGGCCACCGCCTTCGCCAGCCAGTGCATGTTGTGGCAAACATCGCCAGCGGCCACGGAACTGGAAGTTAAAATGGTGGATTGGTTGCGCCAGGGTTTCGGCCTTCCAGATGTTTTTAGCGGTTCGTTTCAGGATACCGCCTCTTCCGCCACGCTGTGCGCCATCCTCACCATGCGGGAGCGGGCGCTTGGTTTTACGGGCAACCAAACCGGCCTGTCAGGGCGCGAAAGGCTGCGCGTTTACGCGTCCGAGCGCACCCATTCTTCCATTGACAAAGCCATGTGGGTGGCCGGGTTGGGGCAGGACAATCTGGTGAAAATTCCCACCGCCCCCGGCCCGCTTTACCCCATGGATGTGGACGCACTGCGCGCGGCCGTTGCGGCGGATCGTGCCGCAGGTCACACCCCGGCAGGCATTGTGATCTGTGTGGGCGGCACGTCTGTTGGGGCGACGGATAATGTGGCGGCGGTGTGCGAAGTGGCGCAGGAAGAAGGTCTCTACACCCATTTGGATGCAGCTTGGGCCGGGTCTGCCATGCTGTGCGAAGAGTTTCGCCACCTTTGGGCCGGAGCGGAGCAGGCGGACTCCATCGTCATCAACCCCCACAAATGGCTGGGCGTGCCCATGGAATGTTCGCTGCATCTGGTGCGTGACCCGGATATGCTCACCAACACGCTCACCATCGAACCGGAATATCTAAAAACCCATGGCAAGAGCGATGTGGTGAACCTTTCCCAGTGGTCCGTACAACTGGGGCGACGGTTCAGGGCGCTGAAAGTGTGGTTTCTGCTGCGCGCCCATGGGTTGGAGGATCTCCGCCAGCGCATGCGCAATCACGTGACCTGGGCGGAACAATTGGCCGAAAGGATTGAGGCTGAGGACGACTTTGAGATTGTCACGTCGCCGGTTCTCTCCCTGTTCAGCTTTCGCCATCTGCCGAAATGCGTAGACGATTTGGATGCCCACAATTTGGCCCTCGTGAACGACATCAATGATGATGGTCGCATTTACCTCACCCAAACCAGCCATGCCGAACGGGAAGGGGAGCCCAAAATCGCTATCCGGTTTGTGGCCGGGCAATTTGATATGGTCAAAGAAGACGCTGACATCGCCTTTGAGACAATTACCGAAATTGCGCGGCGCATGACATGACCACGCCTTTCCAAAAAGATGGTCTCCACACCGCGCCCATGGCGCAGCGTTTGGCATCGCTGGGGAGCGAACGGTGGGCGGTTCATTTTGAGGCCCGCAGACGCGTTGCGGCGGGTGAGGATATTATCGAACTGACAATTGGTGAGCCGGATGTGCCGACACCTTCCGCCTTGGTGGAGACGGCGGCACAGGCCATGCGGGACGGACGCACGGGCTATGCGGGCGGGCGGGGGGAACCGGGTTTGTTGGCCGCCATTGCTCGCCACTACACCAAACGCAGTGGCCGGACGGTCACGCCTGAAAACGTGCTGGCCCTGCCCGGCACGCAGGCCGCGTTGACGGTGGCCATGATGACGCTGGTGAGCGAGGGCGATGAGGTGCTACTGCCAGACCCCTATTACGCCACTTATGAAGGCGTGGTCCGGGCAAGTGGTGCACAATTTGTATCCGTGCCCATGGATGCCGAAAATGGCTTTCACCTCACGGCGGACTATGTGGAAGCGGCCATCACACCGGCCACAAAGGTGCTGTTGCTCAACTCACCCCACAACCCCACCGGGGCCGTTTTAACCCGTCAAGAGATCACGGCCATCGGTGCCGTTTGCGCAAAACATGACCTCTGGATTGTCAGCGATGAAGTCTATGAGAGCCTGATTTTCCATGGCCAATTCGCCTCCCCTTTTGATCAGGCAGATTTGGCAAGGCGCACCCTTGTAACTTCCTCCATCTCCAAATCCCACGCTGCGCCCGGGTTCCGCTCCGGCTGGATGGTGGGGCCGGAATGGGTTTTGAACGCGGCGCAGGGCATTGCGGAGGCACTTCTGTTTGGCAACCAACCCTTTATCGCGGACATGACGGAGCACGCCATGGGTGATGGGGGCGAAGCCGCACTGGCCATGCGGGCCAATTACATGCGGCGGATTTCTCTTCTGGCAAAAATTTTTGAGAAATCTGAAAAGCTCACCCCCCTGTTGCCGGAGGCGGGCATGTTCATGCTGGTGGATGTTTCCGCAACGGGACTGGACGGCAACAGCTTTGCCGAGGGTCTGTTGGACGCTGGCGTGGCCGTTATGCCCGGCGGCAGTTTTGGCGCGCAGGCCAAGCCGTTTATTCGCTTGAGCCTGACGGTGCCCGATGAAGTATTAGTAGAAGGGGCCAACCGCATTTGTGCTTTTGCGGCAGGGGTTTAGGACACCGCGATTCTCTCTAGCCCGTGCGATCGGCGTGAAACGCATCCAACGGAGACAGATCGCCCGCAGGGCGCGGCGCCGCGGGACGACGGGGCAACCCCTGCCTGATCGGAGCTGAAATGGTTTGCCCCGCTTTGGCATGGCCGGGAGCTGGCGCGGTGTGATCTTGCTTGGATACAGCGTCCGCCGCCCCCTGATGCGCAGCGGGCGGGTGCGGCTGGACCGGGTGTGTACTTTGTGCGGTGGGGGTAAGGGGCGGCTGCGCTGCTGGGGTTTGCTGGGGCGCGGCTGGGGCTTGCATCACCATGCCGAGTGGAGGCGCGTTGCCCTCCATTATGGCGCTCATCAGAGCCTTGTAGATTTTATTGAGTTCCTGAAACGCATCCATTGTCCCGCCCTGGTCAGGATGGCGTAGCATCGCTTCCTTGCGATACGCCAGTTTCAGGCTTTCTTCATCCAACCCTTGGGCCGGGTCCATGTTGATGCTGACCATTAGGCGCAGGCATTCTTGCTGAATATGCCATTTCTGCGCGGCCTGTTCCTGGGCGATACGATGTTGTCTGGCGGCTTCCTCTTGTTGCTGCTGGGCAATGGCATGGAGCATTTTTGCGTGGGCAGCAGCCTGTTCGCGCCTCATGCGCTCTTCCAGTTCCATGCCACCGCTGCGCAAAAACTGGACGCCGATCTCGTTGACCTTGCGCCAGACCACGCGGGCACGGGCCACCAAATTTTCCGAGCGAATTATTAGAAGCAGCGTTTGTGGCACGGCCGCGGGATTGGTGATGGAAACACGGGCGCCCGTCTTGCTTATGTCCCTGACGGTGCAAGGCAGAATCCGGTCGGCTCCATCCACACTGATGGTGGCGGATTTTGTGACGACTTCCCGCACGGGGCGCTCCACCTTTTGAGTGGGAGCATGGCCCATGCGCCTTGGTCTGCCGGTGGATTTAAACACTGACCTTCATCCTGAAATTTTGTGCCCAAAGGGGTAACATAAGTGCCCGAATGGGATTGTCCTGCAAGTGTGGCGAACGGGTTGTTTCCGTCGCCTAGCGACACCGCCTTCACCCCTTTGGCAGCCGCTTCTGCAGTGTGCGCAAAAACCCCTTAATCAGGCGTTACTTCCGCTTGCACCGGAAGGGTTGAAGCACATTGGTTCTTGCGCCTTTACGCAAAGAAATGTTCATGTCGCCGGGAAGGCAACTGAACGGAATACATGTCATGAAACTGGTGCGTTATGGGAAAGCCGGGGCGGAACTGCCCGGCATGATAGATGATGAGGGAAATCTGCGTGATCTGGCAGGCCAGCTTGCTGACATCGATGCGGCGGCTCTGGCGGACGGAGCGCTGGAAAAGCTGGCGGCCTTGGACCCGCAAACGCTGCCCCTGGTGGAGGGTAATCCCCGTTTCGGCGCGTGTATCGGCAATATCGGCAAATTTCTTTGTATCGGGCTCAACTATTCCGACCATGCTGCCGAAACCGGTGCCGATATTCCCGAACACCCTATTTTGTTCTTCAAAGCCAATTCGGCCGTGGTTGGACCCAACGACACAATCTCCATGCCGCGGGGCTCCACCACCACAGATTGGGAAGTGGAACTGGGCGTGGTCATTGGCAAGACTGCTAAATATGTGACCAAAGAAAACGCGCTTTCCCATGTGGCCGGGTATTGCGTCATTAACGATGTCTCAGAACGCACTTTCCAAACAAAACTCACGGGCCAATGGACCAAGGGTAAAAGCTGCGACACATTTGGCCCCACCGGCCCTTGGCTTGTAACAGCCGATGAAGTGGGTGATCCCCAAGCTCTGGATATGTATCTGGACGTGAACGGCGAGCGGATGCAGACCGGCAATACGAAGACCATGATCTTCACGGTGGCGGAGATTATCGAGCACCTATCCTCCCTCATGACGCTGCACCCTGGTGATGTGATCTCCACCGGCACGCCCCCCGGCGTTGGCATGGGGATCAAGCCCGAACCGCGGTATTTGAAGGTTGGCGACGTGATGGAATTGGGCATTGAAGGGCTGGGCCATCAACGTCAGGAAGTGGCGAAAGACGCTTAAAGTAAAGGCCGCAATGGGCGCGCAGCCCGTCCTAAAGGGGAAGACGGACGGGGCGCTGCCCATTGCGGCCTGCCGCCGGAAAACCGGCGGAACCTGATTTCGTGCCGCGCCATTCTCGCGGCAGCAGAAAGAGTTTTAGCTCTTTCACGGTGGAGCCAGGGGGTTCCACTCTTTCATGGTGGATACCGGGGTTTCCACTCTCTCATGGTGGAAACCAGGGTTTCCACGGGGGCAAGGACGGCCTTCTTGCGAAAGCCGTCCTCCATTGGTGACGAAAAGTGCAGGCTTCGGGGGCAATTAAAGCCCACACCCGATGTCGCCCCAATTACGGGGCCACTGACTGCTCCTATTACGAAGCGTTATGGCCAATATCGGTAAGACCTGCGCTTAGTCGCAGACGCGAACCTTCCGGATCACATAGCGGCCCCGGCGATGGGACCAGATTTCTTCCCGCTCATACCAGCAGTCGCGGGCATAACGGCGTTGCTGATAACGGGGGCGGCTGTGGGCGCGGTTGGAGACGATGGCGGCACCGATAATGGCTCCGGCCACGCCGAGGGCGATGTTACGCTCACGCTTACCGGCCTGGGCACCGCTCATGGACGATGCGATGATGGTGGTGGCCATGGTGGCCGCGAGGGCAACTTTAGCGAATGTCTTCTTGGTCGTGTTGGTCATTGGAACTTCCCTTTTCCGATGATCGGTCCGGTGCGGGACCGTGTTGTTTTCGATGATGGTGTTTTAGGAAAGGGGGGAAGTGTTCGATGTGCAGGATTGCACATGCCGAAATTAAGATCGTGCGGTCTATCTTTTTCCTTTGTGGGCGGGTCTAGTCTTCCTATGTGAGCGGTAAAGCTCAGTTCTCGAAACAATGCCATGACAGCTAAAACAGCCCAGCTCTATCGCATGGTCACCCCCGGCCACACTTGCCCATTTGGGCTGAAGGCCAAGGATCTTTTGGAACGCAATGGGTATGCGGTGGATGACCATCCCCTGACTTCGCGGGAGCAAACGGATGTTTTTAAGCAAAAACACGATGTGAAAACGACACCTCAGGTTTTTGCCGATGGAGAGCGCGTTGGCGGTTATGAGGATCTGCGCCGCCATCTGGGATATACGGTGAAACCAAAGGACAAACCGTCCTACCAGCCCGTCATCGCCATTTTTAGCATGTGCGCAGCTTTGGCTTTGGCCGTCAGTTATTACGCTTTTGGCACTATCCTTACCTTGCGCGCATTTGAATGGTTTATCGGCTTTTCCATGGCGGTATTGGCCATTCAAAAGCTGCAAAATGTGGAGCAGTTCTCCACCATGTTTCTCAACTACGACCTGCTGGCGCGGCGTTTCGTACGCTATGGCTATATCTACCCGTTCGCGGAAGGGTTGGCTGCCGTGTTGATGGTGTCAGGCGCTCTGGTCTGGCTGTCGGCGCCCATCGCCCTGTTCATCGGCACCATCGGGGCCGTGTCGGTCTACAAGGCGGTCTATATCGACAAGCGAGAGCTGAAATGCGCCTGCACAGGCGGGGGCAGCAATGTGCCGCTTGGTTTTGTGTCGCTGACAGAAAATGTGATGATGGTTGTTATGGGGCTTTGGATGCCCGTCAAAACCTACCTGCTCTAAAACAAACTCACCACCGGCAGCCACTGGCGCACTTTTCGGGCGGGCTTGGCCACCAAAGCGTAGTCCACAAGACCCGTGATCTTGTTTTTGCGGCGGATGTTTGACGCTTCCCAATTGTGCTTAAGGAAAGCAGAAATGCTGCTGGTGGACATGCCGCCGGACTGCATGTGAATCATAATATCGCGGATCAGTTCCGGCTGCCGCCCCTGTGCATTGATGGCACGGATCATCCAGTCATAGTCCGCCGCGATGCGGTAGGACGTGTCAAACGCACCTGCCCGCTCGGCAATCTCCCGGCGCACGTAAAAAGTGGGGTGGGCAGGCATCCACCCATAACGAAAGCCCCGCTTCGGCATCACACGCCCACGCCAACGGCGCACGATGCGCTGGTCTTTATGATTGTTCACAAAATCCAGATGGCCATGAACTGACGGGGCTTGGGCAAGACCCTCCGCAATAGTGCCAAGCACGTCATTGTGGGCATAACAATCGTCGGAATTAAGCACGCCAACGGCATCGCCGGTATAAAGTTTCAGCCCCTTATTGAGAGCATCATACATGCCTTTATCCGGCTCACTGATGACTTTCACAGTATCGGCACCAGCGGCATAGTGCTCCACGATTTCCATCGTATCGTCTTTAGACGCGCCATCCACAATCACCAGTTCCTTATCCTGATAGGATTGGGCAAAAAAACTGTCCAACGTATATGGCAGCGTTTTTGCCGAATTATAGGTGACAGTGAGAACTGATATGCGCATGAAAGCGGACACACTCTAAGCCGGGCGTGGCATGTGAAAATAGTTTGACCAGCTTGAGTGCCCTAATCTCACGCAGTGTCAGTTTCGCAATCGCCCCGGGCAACAAAGCCGCATGAAGTATCCTGCATACCCTCGCCATAGCAAGGCCTTGGGCCCCGCTTTTTAGGTCGGTAACGCACTCTTAACCACAGTCGTTAATGGAATATTAACGACGGGGGAAGGGCCGGCGCCGTTCTTTTTGCCTTCCGGCAAAAACACCTCTTTCTACCCGGTTATTTTACCGATCAGCGCGTCCAACCTGTGGGCGCTTTCGATGCGTCTGTAGCCGTTGATGAACGTGCTGTTGAGGGTGAAAGTGTGGCTCTCTTGAACCATTGAGCGCAGCGCTTCTGCCACCGCATCAGGGTCATCGGGGTCTGCATGGATGGCAAGACCAGTGTTTTGAACAAACTCTTTTTGAGAACCGGCCGGGCAGACCGACAGAATGGGTTTACGCGCGGCGATATAGTCGAACGTTTTGGAAGCTAGAAAATAATCGCCGCTTCCTTTCCGTTTCAGCGAGATGGAGAATGTCCAATCCATCGTCTCCAGTAAAGGCATGACATTCTGCTTTGGCATTTGGCCGTGTTCCACCAACGCATCTTGCAATTCAAAGTCAGCGAACATGGGTTTGAGCCAGGGTGGGCTTGTTCCAATCTGATGGAATTTCAGGCGGGCGGCCACGTCCGGATAGGCATCGGCCAACTTGCGCCAGCCCTGAAGTAGAAAATTGGGGGTGCGATAAAACCAATCTTCCTGACCGGTCGTGTGCTGAACGAGGCTGTGGGGTTTACGCCAGGTGCGTGGACGCGTGGGGTTGTAATAATAGCTGCCCACATGGGCCAGAGAGACGGTTTGGCCGGGCACAACGGAGATGGTTTCGTCGGCCTCAATGCTGTCCCCATCGAACCCGTTTGGAATGAAATGAAATTTTTCAGCCTTCAAATGCGGGTGACTGCTGCGGAATAAATTGGCCATATGCTCGGTGGTGGCGATGACCGCATCGGCCCGCTCAAACACCCGCCGTTCCTGACGCACGAGGGCCTTATAATGCAGATAGGTGGGCCTCGGGGCCACTTCCCATTCCGCCCAACCGTCCCGCATATCGACGATCAGTGGGGCGTTGAGCACCGATGCCGCTTCGATACCCAATTCTCCGGCGCCGAACGGGGGAAGGCTGACGACAACCGCATCAAAGTGGCGGTTGGGCAGGCTTGCGATCTGTTCGTGAAGGCTCGCGCGAAAGCGGCGGTAAAACGTGTCGGTGAAATCCCCATACACACGCAAAAAAGAGTGCCATTTGCCGGTTTTCGCCGCCCCGTCGGCATCGTTCAATCTCAGCGTGGTCAGGTTGGCCAACAGGTCGGGGGCATAGTCGGGGTTGGCCTTGCGCCCAAAAATCCGTTCGCCCTGCTCAATGTCTATAGAGGCAACGGTGATGTCGTGACCCATTTGCGTTAGATGATCGACAAAGGATACGGAGCGGAAGGACCCCGTGGTCTGCACCGGCGCAAATTCCAGTGCGATGTAAAAGAGTTTCGCCATGAGCGCTTACGATACCTTTGTCGTCACGCCATCAGCTGCGACCACATTGTCCAGATACCATTGATAGGTGGATGCAACGCCTTCCTTCAGGGGGATTTTCGCCTGCCAGCCCTCTTGGGCAAGGCGTGATACATCCAGCAATTTGCGCGGTGTACCGTCGGGTTTGGAGCGGTCCAGATCGAATGTTCCTTCATAGCCAATGATGGAAGCGATCAATTTGGCCAGATCCAGAATGCTGATGTCCGTGCCGGTGCCGATGTTGACCGGGCCTTCACCATCGTAGTGTTGCAGCAGATGAATGAGACCATCGGCCAAATCATCGGCATGAAGGAATTCCCGCTTGGGGGTGCCGCTGCCCCACAGGGTCACGCTTTGCGCGCCGGTTTCCTGAGCAGCGTGAATTTTATTGATAAGCGCGGGCAGCACATGGCTGCTGACCAAATCAAAATTGTCATTGGGGCCGTAAAGATTAGTGGGCATGGCCGAGATATATGAGCGGCCGAATTGCTGCTTGTAATAAGCGCACATTTTCAGCCCGGCGATCTTGGCGATGGCATAGGCCTCATTGCTGATTTCCAGCGGCCCGGTCAGCAACGCATCTTCGTTGATGGGTTGGGGGGCGAGTTTTGGGTAGATGCAGGATGAGCCTAGAAACAACAGCCGATCCACGCCCGTTTTGTGGGCGGTTTCGATCACATTGGTTGCGATGGCAAGATTGTCGTGCATAAAGGTGGCCGGTGCAGAAGCGTTGGCCAGAATACCGCCCACCTTTGCCGCCGCCAGAATGACAGCGTCCGGTTTGTGCCGTGCAAACCAGGCTTCCACATCCGTTTGGCGTGTGAGGTCCAGCTCCTGCCGGGTGGCGGTGAGCAGGGTTACATCTTCTTGCTCCAACCGCCGCATGATGGCTGACCCTACCATGCCCCGGTGGCCGGCTACGAAAATGCGATTGCCTTGCAAGGGGTAATGAAAAGCGCTGTCCGCCATGGCTGCGCTCCGGCCTAACCGCCGTTGCCGGGGCGGGGTCGGTCGCTGCCCATTTCTTTGAGATCACTTTCCACCATTTGCGTCACAAGATCGGTGAAGGAAGTTGTGTGCTCCCAACCCAGTTTTTCTTTCGCCTTTGTGGGGTCACCCAGAAGCAATTCCACCTCGGTGGGGCGGAAATAGCGTTCGTCAATTTCAATCAAGCAATCGCCCGTTTCGGCATCATAGCCTTTTTCATCAACCCCCTGCCCCTCCCAACGGATGGTGCGGTTGACGGCGGCGAAGGCCAATTCGATGAATTCGCGCACCGAATGGGTTTCGCCGGTGGCCAGCACGTAGTCGTCACCCGTGTCCTGCTGGAGAATGCGCCACATGCCTTCCACATAGTCGCGGGCGTGGCCCCAATCGCGCTTAGCATCAATATTGCCCACATAGAGACGGTCTTGCAGGCCGTGATGCATAGCGGCCACAGCACGGGTGATCTTTCGGGTCACAAAGGTTTCCCCACGCGTGGGGCCTTCATGATTGAACAAAATGCCGTTGGAGGCGTGCATGCCATAGGCCTCACGGTAGTTCACCGTAATCCAATAGGCATAAAGCTTGGCGGCGGCATAGGGACTGCGGGGGTAGAAGGGCGTGGTTTCCCGCTGGGGTGTTTCCTGCACCAAACCATAAAGCTCTGAAGTGGAGGCCTGGTAGAACCGCACTTTCTCTTCCATGCGCAAAATGCGGATGGCTTCCAACAGGCGCAGCGTGCCCATGCCATCGGCATTGGCCGTGTATTCAGGCGTTTCAAATGACACTTGAACATGGCTCTGGGCGGCCAGATTGTAGATTTCGTCCGGCTCGGTTTCCTGCACCAAGCGGATTAGATTGCTGGTATCCGTCATGTCACCATAGTGTAGGCGGAAGGAGGGATTGCCGTCGTGGAGGTCCCGGTAAAGGTGGTCAATGCGCTGGGTGTTGAAGGATGAGGACCGGCGTTTCACCCCATGGACGATGTAGCCCTTGTCCAACAGCAATTCCGCCAACAGCGCACCATCCTGTCCGGTAACGCCTGTAATCAATGCGGTTTTTTGCGCCTTTGCCATAGCGGCCCCCTTGGTGATTTGCCCTGCACTGCCCTTAACCCTCGTTTGTGGACAGTCAACCACGGGTGGCACGTTTATGCGGCATTGTGGCCTGTGATACACGCTTCGTAGGCGTCTACGAATCGAGCCGCCACCGAGCGCCAACTGTGGTTTTGCCTCATATGGTCTTTTGAGGCCCGCCCAATGGTGGCGCGCTGCTGGGGACTGGCCAGTAAATCACCAATGCGGGTGGCAAAGTGGTGTGCCGTGCGCGGGACGATGCTTTCAATATCCACCTGGGCCAAAACGGCGCTTGCTCCAACTTTTGCAGAGGTGACGACCGGCGTGCCCACGGCCATGGCCTCCACCAGCGTCATCCCAAAACTTTCCTGTTGGGAAGGTATGGCCACGCAATCGGCGCTGCGCAAAAATTGCCATTTTAGTTCCCCATCCAGTTTCCCGATGAAACCGACCCGGTCAGCGACACCCAATTCTTGGGCCTGTTTTTCCAATTTCGTTTGAAGACCGTCATGGTCCGGCCCGGCAATAGCGAGGTGGCCAATCTCCACCAAGACAAGGGCTTCTAACAGCAGATCGACACCTTTCATCCAATCCAACCGACCCAGAAAGGCGATCCGGTGACCGTTGCTGCCAGGCGGCCAAAATCGAGATGCATCGTCGTCTTCGGACGAGTTTGGGGCGTCCACCCCATTGCCGATGGTGTGGATTGTTGGTGCCGATGGGAACATGGTTTCAAGAGCGTCCGCTTCCGCCTCTGCGGTGGCATGGAGCGCGGCAGCCCCGGCCATGAGGGGGTGCTCAAAGGCGTTTATCCATGCTTTTTTCACCCATTTTGACCGACCCTCAATGAGATTGGGCAACAACATGCCCCGCGGTGAATAGACGTAAGGAATACCCCGCTTTTGCGCCTGCCGCGCCATCATGGGCATGGGCCAGAGGTAGGAGCCGTTGAGATGCACAATATCGGCATCGTCCATCGCATCGACAGCGGCAGATTTCATGCCGGGGGCGTAGAACAGACGGGCGAACCGATCGACCGAGAAATAGCGCACGCTGACCCCGTCCAGCTGCACCAAAACGCCGTCTGCATAAGGCAACCGTTCAGGGCCATCCATGTTGGTGGTGAACACGCTTACTGTATGGCCAAGCGCAACGAGCGCCTTTGCCAGCCCGTGGATGGATTGCACCGGCCCGCCATAGCGGGTGGCGGGTAAGTAATATGGGCTGCACAGGAGAATTCGCATCAGCGCACACGATCGAGAAAGGCCCGGTGCTTTTCCACGAACCCTTCGTATGAAAAATGCTCCTGCGCCACCCGGCGGGCGTCAGCACGTTTGGCATCCGCCTGATCAATGAGTGTTTCCATGGCCGCCACATGGGCGCTGGGGTCCCGCGGGGAGATGACCATGCCGTTGCGTCTCTCCACCACCGCTTCCCGCGAGCCGTCTTCATCCCCCACAATAATGGGAATACCACAGGCCATGGCTTCTAAAGGTGTAAGTGGAATGCCTTCGCCGCGTCCGTCCCCCTTGTCGCTTACGAGGGAGAAAATGGTGGCACAACGATAGATATCCGCCATATCCTGCTCATCCACTGAACCGGTGAAAATGACAGCCTGATCGCATTTTTCCCGTTGCGCCAAAGCTTCCAGTTCGGCGCGCATATCGCCCCTGCCCGCGATAACCAGGCGCGCCTCGGGCATGGTTTTCAACAGGGTTGCAAAATTCTTGATGAGCCGGTCATAGCCCTTGTGGGCTGCGGCCTTGGCCAGGCGCCCCAGGGTAAGGATGACCGGGGCACCCGCTCTGTCGGGAATGCCATAGCGCTCTAAAACGGCGGGCGGCGTTGTGCCGGGTGAGAATTTTTCAAGATCAACGCAATCCCAAATCACCGTCGGCCTGTCTGGATGCATGGCGTTATCGCTCACATGATCCGCCGTGGCATGGCAGTCGGAAATGACATGGTCCATCGCATGCATTGCCCTCAGGCGCTTTTGTGAGAGCCCACTCCACAATTCTAACCCATATACATTCAAAACGGTTTTTGCGCCGCACAGGCTGGCGAGCCGGCGCACCATGGGCGTGAAATTCACATGGGCGCAGAAGATGATTTGCGGCCGACACAGGAGGACCTGGGTTAACGCAAACCGGGCAAAACCCACGCGGGATGCAAGCGTGGCATCTCCGTTCGGGCCAAACCACGACACTTCAAAGGGTTCCTCAAAGCCGTTTGCATCGGGCCCCAACAAAGAGGCAGCACGAAGATTATCCACACCAACAAGTTCCCGCAAAGCCGCAATTTGATAGCGGGAGTAGCGACTGATCCCCCCCTTATCGAAACAGCCCGGCGTAAGATACAAAATGCGCGTCATGGCATGGCTGCAATCTTTTTCTCGATAAAATCGAGAACAGGGGCAAAGGCGGTTTCATAGTTGTAACGGCTCTTGAACAATTCATAAGCACGGGCACCCTCTCGCCGGGTCCGCTCCGGGTCCGTGGCGTAGGCATTCACGGCTTCGGCAATGGCCTCCGGTTCAAACGAGCGCACGCTCAAACCAATTCGCTCCCCCTCCAGCATTTCAGCCACCCCGGGAATCATGTCCCCAATCTGCGCAAGACCGGCTTGCATATACTGAAACCGCTTATTGCTTGCGCCGAGGGCGGTGTAGTTTTTGATATTCTGAAAGAGGCAAATGCCAAGATCCGCCTTGCCCATAGCGTGCGCGAGATCTTCCGTATTGATCCATCCACTGAACAAAACACGCTTTTCGACGCCTAACTCTCGTGCCAGCTGTTTTAACTGATGGCCAACGGGTGTTTCATCATTGCCGTAAATTCGAAAAATCGCATCTTTGCGCCAGTGGGGAACTGACCGGATTATGTCATCCAGGGATCGCGACGTGCCGATGGCCCCACAATACACGACCTCGAAATGTGGATTGTTCCTAATTGGCACCGCACTCTCTTTGGCACCCGAATTGTCAAGCGGATAGTTCTCAACAACCGTCGGTAATTCAACTAAACCCAATTGCTGCTGGGTTAGTTTTGAGCGACTGACATCCGGCGTTATGGCCAGATCATAATCCTTCAGAGACTGCAGCAAACGCCCCTCAGATTTGTTCCCTTCCAAATCCTTGAGGCTTTCGTGCAAGTGAGCAATGCGTAAGCGAGGGCGCAACAAGGCGTTATCACTGTAGAACACGCCGAGAGGATCATAGGCGATCTCGACAACCCGCTGTTTTCGCAGCCGATATCTTATCCGGGTGAGTGTTGAGATCTGACCGAAAGAGCGACGGACAGCGTTGACAAGTCCGGGCCCTAAGGGCGCTTTTCCATAGCAGTGCGTATTGGCATGGTGGAACCGCGGCTCGGGGTCTTCCGCATTGGCCAATTGTGTAACGATATGAACGTCGAACCCGGCATCAGCCAACAATATGGCTTGATTTTGCACAGGCGGGTACCCGTCAATAGCTCCGGGAGAAACGAGTATTGCTGCTTTTGAAGTCAAAGCGCTTGCCCTTGTTTTTCCAATGCTCTTTGCGATGCCGACACCCAAATGCCCCCATGCAAATCAAACTATCCCAGTAGGGATCCAAATCGGCTGAGACTTTTTAGAGCATTGTGCTTTCAAGCTGAATCAAAAATTGCCGTCTCTCAAACAGCAATATGCTGTTTTCGAACGAATTTTCGACAAGTTGCTTTGTGTCGAATGCCAGCGGCCCTTATTCGCTCTCCCTCATGAGCGATGGGAACTCAGTATTTCCGAAACACGGCGCTTGGCGGCAATCGCGAATGCTAAAAATAGGGAAGACACAGGCACTTTCCGCCGCTTTAGTCCCATGGCTTTTTCAACAATTTGCACAACGGCCTTACCGTATTGCTCGGACCCGTGTTCCAGTGAAAGCGTACGGCTGATGCGCCCCATTTCCGACCAATCCTCCGACCGATTCTCAATCTTTTCAAGGGCATTGAGTATACCCTGCTTATCTGGTTCAAACACAAAACCATTTTCCCCCTCCCTGACCAGTTCGTCAGAGCTTCCCGCTCTATTGCTAACCAACAGGGGCAAGGAACAAGCGGCAGCTTCATTAACAACCACACCCCAAGAGTCCCGTGTGCTAGCTAGTATGAAGACATTGGACTGATAGTAGTACGAAGGGAGTTCATTGATCGACATATATCCAACCATCTTGACGTGCCCTTGTATTTTCAAAGAGCAGATGAGAGCCTCTATCTTATCGCGTAGCGGCCCGTCACCAACAATCAGCAAGCGCCACTCTTTGTTCTTTCTTGAGAATTCGGAAAACGCCTTAACTAGTAGAATAAGATTTTTCTCTGGGGACAATCTGCAGACAGTAATAAGTTGTTTAAGGCCTTGTTCGCTGATCAACTCCCTATCACTACTCCTATTTTTGGCTTGAATAAAATGATCTACGTCAACAGTATCAAGACCTCCAACAAACAACCTGTTTTTTGGAACCAAAAGTCTGGAAAAATAGGATGAGGCCCTTGAATGCGCCGCCCATCCGATGTCTGTCGCTTTCAACAACGTCTTTTTTACCCATTCCACTAGGGGGGAACGATTGTAGTCCTGAAAACCACTGTCACTGGCCACGACTAACTTAAAACTGAAGATCGTCTTCAAAAATAGAATTGTGTGCAGCTCACTGTAGTTCCAACCTAAGATGAATACTGTAGATGGTTGATTTATTATAAATTTTTTGTATAAGTATTTTCTCGCGGTTAAAATGAATTCGAATTGATTAATTTTTTGATCATCAATTTTATAATTTATTATTGCAGATTCTCTTTTAATCTGAATTACGAACAAAGAAACAGACTTTGAGGCTTCATTAAAGTTCCTCTCTAGCCTTTCGTTCATATCGTTGACAAATATGAAAACGGTGTTTTTTCGTCTCTTCAAATTTGGCGCTGAACGCATGTTAGAAACTTCTGTTGTAGCTAGAGCCGAACAATCTAGTTCGACCGTTATTAAAGATTGAAGCCTGTAAAAGCGTTATCACAATCCAAGCAATGACCATGCTATTGGCGAAGAAAAAGAAATCGGTCAAAGGCGCAATTAGCGCAACGCCAACAACAAAGAATTTCGCAAAACCTAACACAAAACCTGCCCTTAAGTAGGACATAGCCATCAAATCCATTTTTGCCAGAATAAGACCGAACAGAAAGAAACCGACAAGCACTCCTGACGTGCCAAAATTCGAGTAAAGTTCTATAATTGGGCCGGCGCCAAATGTCGTTCCGCTACTAAATGTCAAACCCGTGTTTTCCTCCAACACGGTACTTGTCCCCATGCTCGGCTTGCCGGGCCAAAGGAAACGAGGCACCCAAGCAAACACAAATAAAAACAAGGTGGCCCCATACTGCCGCAGTTCGGGATATTGGGCGTGCCAATCTATCGTCCTGCCAACGAAGGCGGTCTGGCTTAGTCTCATATTGATACGATCAAGACTTACAAAATCGGCAGGATTAAGAGGCTCAACGTCGCGCAAAACGTCAAACAACGTCGTCACTCGCAGACCATAAGACTGCCCCCCCCAAATGACACTGCGCAATTCATCACGGGACGTGAAATACAAGACGCACAGGCTCGCCAAAATATAGCCAATAATAATGGTAGCCAGAAAGAGCCGACTATACGTCCACTGCTGACGTGAAGAGCTAGCAACGATGAACATAAGAATTATGATCGAGGCAATAAAACCATGAGATACGAACCCGAATACAAGCAAATAATAGATCGGCAGAATTATGGCGGATGTGTAGAACAATATTTTACCAATGACAGATTGATTTACACGCGCTTTGTATATTCCAACACAGATGAGCGCCAAGATTGCATTGTGGCCGACGCTACCGATCGCTTGGGATAATGGGAAACGTATGCCCGAGATGGGGATCAATACACCCAGAAGAGCCAGTCCAAATAAGATCATCATGGCCAGTCTAAAAGGTGGCTCGCTAAAGACATATCGTGGCGAAACTGTAGTATTCAACAACGCCTGCCCCATCATAAACCGCACACCAATGGCAAAACTGATCAAGGCTGCACATGTCAACGCAGCACCTCTGACAATACTCTCATGACCCACACCAAATCCGGCCAGGTAAAAGTGGGCGTCTAGCCGCTCGTGGGAGTAGCCCGGCACCGCAAAGGTGAAAGCGCCTAGATAGAGAAATGTGGTGGCAAAACAGAAAGCGGCGGGAAGGCCTGCCGATTGGCCCGGCACACGCACACAAAGACGCGCCACGTAAACGATGGTGACCAGCCAGACGAGGCAAATGGCGAGCATGAGAGTGGATGAGGACAGATCACTCATTCCCGGCCCTCGCCCTCGAACCGGGAATGCAGAGCCGCCGCCGGGTCACCACCGGCCACGCAATTGTTGGGCAGATCGCGGGTGACGACGCTTCCGGGGCGCACGAACACATCATCTCCAATGGTGTGGCCAACCATGATGCTGTTCATGCCGAGCCATACATTGCGGCCGATGGAGACCGCGGTGGTTCGAATGCCCTTTTTGCGATCATAGTTGCGCACTGTTCCATTGCGAATATGACGGTAATCGTTGGACTGGGTGTAGATTTTCACGCCGGGGGCCGTTGTAAAACCATCGCCTGCACGCACGCCACCGTGGGCCTGAATAACAGTACCGTGGCCCAAGTGGCTGTCATGACCGATGCGCAAACGCCCCATAACTTCATCAGCCGACGTGTCTTTGGGCGGGCCTGCAATAAGCGTTACCTGACGGTCAATCCAGACGCGATCTCCTAATTCCATGTAAGCTGGATTGACCAAAAACACCCCGGGATCGACGACCAAATCCGCGCCACATTGGGCAAGCCTGCGTCCATACCAAGCCCGGCGCAGACGCCTGCCCACTGGACCGCTCAGGGGGCGGATCAAATCTTCTACCAGATGGAAGATCAGAGCTTTAAACACGTTCCCGCCCTACACCACCAATTCCATTTCACGCACGGTCTCCATGAACACGGCGCTGATATGCGTTATGTCATCATCATTCAGTTGGGCGTGGGTGGGCAGGTTTAGGCCGGCTTGGGAGACGGTCGTGGCAACGGGATTATCTGCCCGTTCCAGATAGGGCATGTGGGACATGGGGTAGAAATAGGGGCGGGTGTCAACGCCCTTTTCACGCAGGCGCGCCATGAGCGTCTCGCGGGTGGCGTCCTCCATGCCCGGGATTTCTGCGCAAACCATCCAATAGCTATTGTCTGCCCATTGGGCCGTGCGGTTGAGAAGCAAGCCGTCTACGTCACCGAGATTTTTTTGGTAGACATCAAATACACGGCGGCGGGCGCCGAGCAGTTCCTCCGCCTGTTCCAATTGAGCGCAACCCACGGCCGCCTGCATGTTGGTGATGCGATAGTTAAACCCCATTTCCGTATGCCAATATCGCTTTTGCGGGCTCATGGCGTGGTCGCGGCGCTTGCGCAACCTTGCCGCCAGCGCGCCATCATTGGTGGTGATCATTCCGCCCTCGCCGGTGGTGAGGTTTTTATTGGCATAGAATGAAAAAGTGGCGCAGGTGCCGAACCCGCCCACCTTTCGCCCATAAGCACTGGCCCCGTGGGCTTCGGCGGCGTCTTCAATCATGAGCAGATTATGCCGGTCACAGACGGACTTGAGCGCCACCAAATCTGCGGGGTGGCCATAGAGATGCACAGGCATGATGGCTTTGGTGGCGGGTGTAATGGCCGCTTCCGCCGAAACGGGGTCCATGCACAGGGTCACCGGGTCCACATCGCAAAAAACAGGTTTTGCCCCGCACATCAAAACCGAATTGGCAGTGGCGATGAAGGAGAGGTCGGGAACGATCACCTCATCCCCCGGCCCCACGTCCAGAACGGCTAGCGCCAGATGGATGGCCACCGTGCCATTGGAGACTGAGATTGCGTGCTCCACTTCACAAAAAGCAGCAAACTCCTCCTCAAAGCGGGTCACATAGGTGCCCAGAGACGAAATCCAGCCGGAACGGACGGCGTCGGTGACATATTCCAGCTCGTTGCCGCCCAAAGTGGGCAAAGAGACGGGATAAAAGCGTGGCGTCTGGCTCATGGTCTCGTCACTCTCCAAGGGGCGGGATGCCCAAAGTTTCCAGAATATGGGTGAGCCGTTGGCGGTAGGTATGTTGCGCATGAGCGCGTTTGTGACCAGCCTGCCGCACTGTCATAGCCCAGTCTGGGTCGGCCTTGGCGCGTTCCAGATGCGCTTCAATATCATCCACCGTGCGATAGACCAGTACCTCTTTGCCCGGCTCAAAACACTCTTGCACAGCCGGCTTGTCTTCAATCAATTGCAGCCCGCACGCCCCGGCAATTTCAAAGGCCCTGCAGTTGAGACAGTTTCCTTCCGCCATTGTAGTACAATTCAAGCTTGCAAGAGCCGAACCAAATACTCGGCTTTTTTCCAACTCTTTCACGTAGCGACCGCTGTGACGCGCTAAAATGTCGGGGTGGGACCAGCGCGGGGGCGGAAATCCAAATAAATCGACGGGGATTTTCCGTTCAATCAGGCGCCGCACTAACATTTGTCGGAAGCCGTAATAATTCCCAACCACCGCCACCCTGTCGTTAATCTCGTCAAAATTTTTCTGATGAATATCAGGATTGATGGCCTCATGC
Source organism: Pseudomonadota bacterium (assembly GCA_038525315.1). Lineage (GTDB taxonomy): Bacteria > Pseudomonadota > Alphaproteobacteria > Rhizobiales > Rhizobiaceae > Pseudahrensia. The sequence goes on along the minus strand of JBCBHU010000004.1, from coordinate 104,289 downwards.
AGATGATGGGCATTTAACCCTACACCAGCAAGCTTTCGAGCAGCGGCCCTGTCCTTAATGAAAATTGCGTCCCATGCATCACTCATTATGCTGTTTTTAGGGATATTTGCTGGAGGGTCGCCCCACCAGATAATCGCTTGCTTCACCCCATATTTTTTCAGCGTGTACAGAATTTCCTCGCTAAATGAGCGAGTTGTACAAAATAAGAGATCAAAGGGACCTTCTGCGCGCGCAATCGAAAGCGCCCGTCTCTCGTACGGCGTGGGCCAGTCCGGTTTCAGCGTCTCAATCAACCGCTGCGACAGGTACGATACACGAGACCGTTCGTGAAGCGGTTTACTGCGAGGCTGAACGACCTCATGACCCATTGCTCTTAAAGTTGCGGCCACATCGCCAGCGAAAGTGTCGAGTGGTGCGAAGAAAGGCACAAGAATTTTGGCCATTAATGCACTTTCCCTCGTTCGCAATCGCCCAACCTAGCTCCAAGGCGGTCCGGCAGAAATCTTATCCCCTTCAGCAAAACCTGCCCGATGCTGATGCGCATCGTATGACGGCGGGTCTGGATGACAGGCCCGTTTCAAATTGCTCAATTCAAAGAAGTGGATATGTCCCCATGGCTTCCGTATTTATTCATGAGATCGACCTGTCAAGCGAAGACCGGTTTGATCCGGGCTTTCCCGCCGGCACTGTGGCTCAAGAGGGGCTTACATGGGCCGTGGGCAGCGTTGACCCGCAACAGAGTTACAGTCTTTCGCCAGATATGAACGGCTTTCTGGTCTCCGTGGCATTCAACGCCAATGCGCCCATCATGGCCCGCCTCGGTTCTGCCGCCAGTGCTGCGCCCAATGGCGAAGCTGGTGCGGTCGTTGTTTTACAAGGCGCCGAGCGGTTTATCCGGGCCGGTGCAGGCGATACGCTTTATCTGACCGAGGCCGCTTAATGGGCTACGCATTCACCTACCACCGGGGCCTCCCCATGGGACGGCGCGGTTTTTTTGCCAATGATGGCGGCGGCATGGCATTGCCCATCGCTGATTTGCCGCAAGCGGGCCTGATCGCGGAATGGCGGTTTGATGAAGGAAGCGGCACGACCATCAGCGATCATTCGGGCGGTCATGATATTTCGCTTGTCGGTCAGACCATGCCGGAATGGACGCCCCGTGGGATCACATGCCGCAATCAGCTTGTGGAAACGCCGAGCGTGAGCAATGTGCGCACGCTTGCCATTCTTTATCGCGCCAGCCGCGATGAACTGGGCAAATTTGTTATTTCAGGGGGGAATGGAACCGCCGATGGTATCCAAGGCGAATATTGCCGTCCGGCCAATACCGTTCATGTGGGCAGCGGGAACGGCGTCTCGCCGCTCATGCGCCGATCCAACGGGCTGGGCAGCTACCGGCTGAACAGGGGCGGGTGGGTCATCGCCTTTTTGGACTACAACGCCCAACGCACCACCCAATTTGGTTTGGGCGGGCGCATTGGCGCAACCGGGTTTGAAACCGCCGAGGCGGAAGTGGGTTGGATCGGTCTTTATGACCGTGTTCTCACGGATGAAGATCGAGACAACATCTATTCCCACGTGCGGGGACTGTATGGCCGTCCCCGCAACATCCGGGTGGACTGGCGCGATTGCGATACGCTTTACGACACCGTTCTGCTCTGGGGCCAGTCCAATGCGGGTGGACGGGCTCCTCTGGACGACCTTTCAGCAGCGGAACAGGCCCGGCGCCCGCAGAATGTGGAGATTGCCGCAAGCCGTCTGCTGAACGTTACCTGGCAACAGCCCGCCCCCTTTGTTGTGGGCACCAATCAGCTATCCGGCATAGGGTCTTACGCACCCAGTCAAGTGTTCGGGGCAGAAACGGCGGCGGCCTACGCTTGGGAGAGCTTGCAACCCAACAGGCACTTGCTCATTTCCAAAACCACCGGAAGCGGCACAGAATTGGCCAGTGTGGCAGGGGGCGCAGCCGCTAGCGGTGGTTCATGGCATCCCGACGAATTGCCAACGTCTGGGGGGTATTACCGAGCGTTGAAGGACTGGTGGACGACGGAGCAGGCCATGTTGCTGCTCAACAAGGGGCCGCGCCTGCGCCAGCTGTGGTGGATACAAGGCGAGACGGATGCCGAAGACCAGGTGCAAAGCCTGACCTATGGCGCAAATTTGAGCACTTTGTGGAACGCGGCCAAAGCCCATACGGGTTATCCCAACGATCTGGCCATGGTGATTGCGCAATTGTCCGATGCACCCGCCCTCCCCCACAGGAATGCCGTTCGCACCGCCCAGGCGGATTTGGCTACCAATGACCCCGCGGTATCTTTGATCAACACGGACAGTCTGCCCGGCGGTGATCTATCCGACATCCATTACGGTGCTGAAAAGCAAAAGGCCTTGGGCGAAGCCTTTTACCACAGGTTGGTGGCCACGCTCTGAAGACTTCGCTAACCTACCCCTATGGGCGCGCCGCTGAGGGTGGCGCACCCTTTCTCTTGCACCGAAAGGGCTTGCATTTTTGCTATGAAATTGCCCCATTTGCCGGTATCTGTGGGTTCAGCAGGGCCGTGTTTCAGATGTGGAGCCGGTTTCAAAATTGGGGCTTTGCTCCACGACCGGGCGGATCGTCGGTAACTATTTATAAACCACACTGCATAAACGGTCTTGAGGCATTACCGCCGCCCCGAATCAGGCGCTTCGTCGGGAGTGAGCGCGCACAGCAAGGCATAATTTGAATTTATGACCATGAACCACAATCATACGCCGGTGCCGGGGACACCGGGCTTTCCCGCTTTCCCGGCACACCAGGGCACCGGCCCCATGGCCCCCTATCAGCCGCAGCCATCCGCCTATGGCCGCGCCTTTGACCCGACTGTTGCGGAGGAAACCTCCTTCAATTTGCTGTCCCTGTTCAATTATGCCATCCGATATCGCTGGCTGATTGCGCTGTTGTTCTTCATCGGTTTTGCCGTTGGCGTCGCCATGACGTGGATGCAGGTGCCGCAATACCGCACGAGCACAAATCTGGAACTTCTGCCCAAAACGGCCAAGATTTTTCAGGACCTTGAAATCACCAGCAATGATAGCGACCGCAGGGCCATCCAAACGGCCATGGCCCGGGTTAAAAGTCGGCAATTGGCGCAGCTGGTGGTGTTTGATCTAAACCTGGCCAACAACCGAAATTTTGTGTTTCCCAAGCCGGGGTTTTCCTTCTCGAATATCTTCAGCCGGCTGTTAGGTACCGAAACGCAGGCGGAATTGAGCGATGTTTCAGCCCAGCGGCGGGAGCAGATCGCCATCTCAATCGTCCAGAATGGGACTTCAGCCAGTAATCTGCGTGGCACCTCCATTGTGCGCATCACGTTCAAAAACCCCGATCCCGTCATCGCACAGAAGGTGACCAATCAGCTGGCCAAGAGTTTCATTGCCCAGCGCATCGACCAAAATTCAGAGACGTCCGTCAGCGCCCGGGCGTTTTTGAATGACCAGGTTAAACAGTCGAAGGAACGACTACAGAAATCCGAAGAAGCATTGGTGGCCTACGCCAAGGACCAGAAACTCACCGTGACGGGGGATAACGAAACCTCCCTCATTTCCGCTTCCATCGCCGCGATCAACACAGCCCTGTCCGAAGCGGTGCGCGAGAAGCTTAATCTGGCGCGCAGTGTGGAGGTGATTGATGCCGGTCGTGGGCGCAGCCTGCCGGTCATTGTAGACAGTGAAGGGATTGGTCGTCTCAGCGAACGTGTGGCGCAACTGCGCAGCGAATATCAACGCAAAAGCGTGACGTTGAAACCCGGCTTCCCCGAAATGCGCCAGCTTCAAAACCAGATCAATGCGGTGCAGGGGCAGTTGCAAGCGGCCATCGCCACCACATTGCAGTCAGAGAAGCTGAAATATGAGGCCGCCGTTAACAAAGAAAAAGACTTGCGCGCCAATTTGAAAGAGCTTGAAGCCCGGCAGGCGGAGTTTCAGGACAAGCGGGTTCAATACGGCATTCTCAAGCGGGAGGTGGAATCCAACCGCAAACAATATGACACACTCACCGCCAAGCTTAATGATGTGGGGGTAGCCTCAGAGCTTAAAAACGCTGAGGCCGTCGTGATCGATCCAGCCTTGCGGCCGACCATTCCCTTTGAGCCCTCCATGCGACGCAATGTGATGCTTTCGGTGCTGGTCTTTTTGTTGGCCGCTGCGGGCATCATCTATCTGCGGGAGTTGATGAACAACACGTTCACCAACCCCGATCAGGTGGAGCAGGATTTGGGCCTACCGCTGCTGGGCATTATTCCGCGCTTTGATGAGCAGGAAATCCGGGAGCAATTGAACTTGCCCACCTCGCCCATGTCAGAGGCCTATCGATCGCTGCGCACGTCGTTGCAATTTACGGGAACGGGCGGAACGCCGCGCACGCTCCTGGTGACCAGCGGCCAACCCGCAGAGGGCAAGTCTACCACTTCCTTCCAGATCGCCCGCAACATGGCGGCTTTGGGCACAAAAGTGCTGCTGATAGATGCGGATATGCGCAAACCCTCCGCCCATCGGCAAGCCGGTATTGCCAATGTGATTGGCCTGTCAAATGTGCTGGCCAATGCGGTGGGCAATGAGGACCCCAACCGCATTTTCAATGCCACCGACACGCCCAACCTCTACCTGATGACCGCCGGCACTATTCCACCTAACCCGGTGGATCTGTTGTCATCTCCCAATATGGCCATGTTGCTTTCAGCGGCCACACAGCGTTTTGACGTGGTGATCATTGATGCGCCCCCTGTGGTGGGACTGGCCGATGCGATTATCATGCACGGCCTGGTGGAGGGCACGGTGTTTTGTGTTTCGTGCAATCAAATTACCCGCAAAGCCAGCAACACGGCTGCGCGCCGTTTGCGGGCCAGTGGTGGCAATATTGTCGGTGCGGTCTTTACAAAATTCAAATCGCGCACCGCGGGCTATGGCGACGGCTACAGCTATATGAACTACAATTACTACACCTATGGTGGCGAGGAAACGCAGATCGAAGATCAGCGGCAATCCGGAACGCAAAAGCCATGGCCTGCGGAACAAGGCGATGGCGCATCCCATGGCGGCCGAGGGGACATTGGGGGCATGGATGAAGAACGGGATCCCATTGCAGCAAAAGACGCCCAGGGTGGAAATGGCAAAGGCAAGCTCGCCGCGCTCCTCACAAAACGCAGGCAGGCCAAACAGCAAAGTAACGCCCGGACGGACGGCTCAACTTTTAGTCGTGTTCAGCGCCTGTTCGGTTCTTTTGCTGACCGGGTGGCTGGGACTGGCGAGGATACTCGCGCATGAAACACCGCGCACGGCCCTCAGCCTCAATCCTTTAGATGACAGCTCCGCCCGCCGCGTTCTGCTTAGCGAATTGGGGCGTTTGAAAAAACCGCAAGACGCAGTGCGGCTCCTGCCTTTGGCACAAAGTCTGGTGTCCATCGCGCCCATCGACGCGCGATCCCACAGTCTGAAGGCCCAAATTTTATTTCTGCTGCAACAGCCCGCACGCGCGCAGGCAAGCTTGGAGACTGCCCTAAAACTGGCGCAAACCGATCTGATGGGCCTAAGTCTGGATTATCAGAGGGCTGTCGTGGGCGCGGACTATCAAAAGGCCGTGGCGCGGTTGGACATTCTCTATCGCCGCTGGCCCAACAACACAAAGAACCTGCTACCATGGACCAACGCCATGGTGAGCGATCCGGCGGGCTACGCCAATCTACGCACGGTTCTTGCGCAAAACCCGCCATGGCGGGCAACGATCGTTCGGCAATTCATGGACGATGAACGCACCAGTGATACCGGTTACCGCCTCGCCTTTGATCTGGCGCAAGCCAATGGCCGGGCAGGCCGCCCCAAACGGGATAAAACAGTGGAATACGCTCTGCGCCGCCTGTTTCAACAGGAACGCTACGATCTGGCGCATAATCTGTTTTTATTCACGCTGGATGAGCAGGAAATTGGTTTGAATGGTTACATCTTCAATCCCCAATTTCAGCGCCCGCCGTCCGGACTACCGTTTTTCTGGGATGCCCGGGACACCAATGCCAGCACCGTTTCCTATAGGCCTGCATCCGACGGGGACGGGGACGCCACCCCCTCCCATCTGAGCATCCGTTTTCTAGACAAGCCGGTGCGCTGGGCGGGCTTGCAAAAGTCAATGCGTCTCCCCAGCGGCGCCTATCGCCTCACCCTGCGCAGCCGGGCGGTGGATTTGCGGGCGCCCAAGGGGCTCTCCGGCGTCGTAAAGTGCATCTCGCAAAACCGCGCGATTTTGCGGTTTGATATACCTTTGGACAACCCGCAATTTGCGGACAAAAGCGTCGACTTTTCGGTGCCGGAAAACTGCACCTATGCACGGTTTCAAGTGGCGGCAACGGAAGCGGTAAGCGGGTTTCGGTTTCGCTATTCCGGCGTATTAGACATTGCCGCGGTGACGCTGGAACGGGTGGGAGAGAGCCCATGACCAGCGCAGAACGGGGAGACATCCTAAGCCGCTATGGTTTGGGCCTCCTTTTCATCACGGCGGCAATTATCGGCGGCAATACAGCCGTGGGGGGCCTAGCAGATATTCCCTTGAAGCTCCTGGCGACGGGACTTGCCATGGCCCTGTTGCTGCGGCGTAAGCGGCCAACCATTCCTCTCGGCGTCCTGCTTTTATGCGTGGCTATTGCACTCCTTTTCGTCATCCAGCTTATTCCCCTTCCTGCGGCGATTTTGAACGGCCTGCAACCGGTTCTGGAAGCAACGTTTACAGAGCCAGAAAATAACACTTGGCGACCCATTAGCCTCACGCTTGGGGCTACGTTGGAAGCGGCCTCCTTTACGCTACCGGTGGTTTTGCTGCTGGGTGCCGTGGCGACGCTGCCATTGCACCACCTCATTGCCCTTGCGCCGTTCGTGCTCATCGGCGCTGTTGTTAATATGGTGGTCGCGCTAACCCAATACATGCTGTCATCGGGCGAGGTGACCTATGGGTGGTTGGACTACAGCATTTCTGTGGGACTGTTTGCCAATGCAAACCATTTTTCGGCGCTGCTTTACGCGTCCATTCCCCTCTCTTTTGCCTATTTCATCCCCCGCAGAAGACTACTTTTGCCCTTTGTTTTCACGGCTCTTGTGATCTTCATTCTCGCGTTGAGCGGTTCCCGCGCTGGGTTTGGTTTGGCTATCGCTGCGGCCCTGTTCGGCATGACTATAATTGGCGGCTTGGCCGCGACCCGGGGGGAGCGGGTGCCCACGCTTTTGCTACCCGGCCTGATTGTGACCGCTGTCGCCACGGCGGGGCTCGTCAGTCAATTTGTGGAATTGTCCTCGCTGGATGTGGCGCGTAGCCAGATCTGGCACACGACATTGGCGGCGGCGTGGGAAAACGGTGTCACGGGCACGGGGTTTGGCAGCTTCGTGCTGGCGTTTCAGAGCTATGAGCCTGCTTTTGCCATTACATATAATTACATAAATCACGCCCATAATGATTTTCTGGAACTGCTTCTGGAAGGAGGGGTGCCTACCCTTTTTGTTGTCGGTGGCACGGTGGGGCTAATGGCCCTCTATTGGTGGCGGGGGCGCTTTCGGTTGGAAACAACATGCGCCGCCATGGCCCTGTTCTTGCTTATGGCGCACTCCATGTTGGACTATCCAGCCAGAACATTCATCATTGCACTCCTGACTGCATATCTGGCCGCCATTTTATGTCGTGGGGCGCAGACGAAACCGTAAGAGTGCCGATTGTCTTCAACACCTGTTGCGGGAAGCCCACACTCGTTAACCCAGTGGTGATGGACGAGGGGCAAATTAGGCGGAAGGGCAGATACACATGGACTCTCGGTTCATTGTGAAATATGCCGATTGGCAGACACTAATTTATGGATGGCATAAATGCGTAACGGCACTCTCTACATAGCGACGGCCCTGTTAGCATCGGCTTTTGTTTCGACTTCCGCGTCCGCTGCGGATTGTTCCTGCTCCGTTGCGGGCAACGCTGTCGCGCAGGTGAGCAGTGCTCAAGGTACTGTTTTCGTTTCCGGCCGGGATGGCTTTTTGCCTGCCACGAAGGGAATGAAAATTACCCAGGGCATGCAGCTGGTGACCGGTGCCGATGCCACTGCAAATATTGCCTTTGCATCTGGATGCCAAGCCAATGTGGCGGCCAACCAGTCCTTGCAGATTGTCAAAGCGGCTAACAGCGAACTGTGTGTTAAAGTCTCCAATTTGCTGGGCGCACAACAAGCCCGATTTGGTCAGGTTGTCGGAGGTGCCGGTGCAGCCGGGGCCGCTGGGGCTGGCGGAGCGGGTGTCGCTGGTGCCGGCGGTCTGCTGGGGACGATTGGCGTTTCCGGCGCAGTGTTTGGTGGTGTGGCAGCTACTGCCATTGGGTCGGCGGCTGCTACAGAATCTCAAAGCGAAGAAGACGTGCCGGTGGGGCCCGGTCCTGTTTCGCAGTAAAGTCATCTTGGGGCACTTGCAGGCCTCTTCTGATCTCAAAGTTGCAGGCCGGTGACTCTCTTCCAAGAGTTACCGGCTTTTTTGTGCCCGCAGTTGGAGCCGCCGCGTGCTGCCAAAGGCCCTGAAATCGCCTTATCTGAAGGCCATCGGGTTGCTGACAGGCACCCAAGGGATTGCACTACTGGTGCCCATCCTGGCTGCGCCGATTCTGGGGCGCCTATACGCTCCCAGCGAATATGCGCCGCTGGCCATTTACATGAGCTTGGGTTCTGTGCTGTCCGCCTGCGCCACATGGCAAATGCATCAGGCCATCATTGCGGAGCCGAATGAAAAAGCCGCCAAGGGCATGGTGGCCCTTTGCCTTTTCATAACAATAATGAGCACCCTTGTAGCGGCAACCTTGGCTGTGCTGCTGTTTGTGATTTCTGCCCCTTGGGCGGAATGGCAAAACGTGCGCGGGTGGCTGCTTTTCTTACCGGTGACCACATTGTGTGGCGGCATTACAGCGGCGGTGATAAACCACGCCCATAAATATGCCCGCTTTGCCTTTTTTGCGTGGCAAAACGTGGCTCTGGTGTGCATCACGGTCACCCTTTCCATCACGCTTGGTTTGGCTGGCTGGTCCTCGACTGGGTTGCTCGTCTCCTATTTCGTGGGTCAGGCCTGCGTTTTTGCAGCAACCTTGTTTTATGCAAGCGTACAGGACCTGGGCCTGCGGGAGAACACACGGCCTCGGCTGCGGGCACTTTTCAGGCGACACCAACGCTTTGCCACCTTCACCCTGCCCTCCGAACTGGTAAGCACCGTCAATCTCAATATGCCGCTCTACGCCCTGTCTTATTTTGGGCTGGTGGCCCCGCTAGGAGCGTTTAATCGGGCACGGCAACTGGCTTCGGTGCCCTTCACCGTTCTGGGTTCGTCCGTGGGGCAGGTGTTTCGGCAAAGGGCAGCCCGGGACCTGGCGCAGCACGGCACCTGTCGTCCTGTTTTCGTGAAAACGGCGCTGACTTTGGCGGCCATCGGTCTGCCCGTTTCGCTGGTGTTGATGCTGGGCGCGCCTCTACTGTTTGAAATCTATCTGGGTCCGCGCTGGCGTCTGGCCGGTGAGATTGCCCAAATCCTCGCCCCCATGTTGTGCCTGCGGCTTGTGGCATCCCCGTTAAGCGCGGTTTATCAACTGCGCGGAAAACAGCGCACGGCGTTTGCTGTGCAATGCGCGGCATTTGCGGTTCTCGTTGCAGGGATAATCCTGGTTAGTTTTCTCGATGCGGTTCAAGCGTCTACTATTGTGATGTGGTTTTCTGGGGTCTATTTTTTCGTTTATGCTCTTACCATTGCGCTCACCTACAAATTTGCCGTGAAATGAGCTTAAGTCCAATTCCGCAAAATAATTTGATGCGGCGTCTGCTGCGCATCCCGTATCTCGTTGCAAAAGCCTTTCTTAATCGTGCTTCTGTCAAACGGATGGTTGACGAAACTGCTGGAACAGCAGTGCCGATTACATTTGATATGTGGTTCAGGCAGCAGATTGTGGGCATAAACCGTGGGCCCTATTGGCCTGTAGACCAGGCCAGCCGCGTTACGCAATGGCGCAACATTGTGTGTGGCGTGGACGTTTCACCGGGGCATATGCCAGGCTGCTACATTCAGGGGTTAGGGCGTATTGAAATTGGGGACTACACACGAATATCCGGCAACGTGGCAATCATCAGTGAAAACCACGATGTGTATGATCTCAGCAGTCATTTGCCCGGGCGCGTAGTCATTGGCCGTTACTGTTGGCTGTCCTTTGGTGCTACAATCTTACCGAATGTGTCACTTGGTGACTTTACCATCGTCGCGGCGGGTGCCGTGGTGACAAAGTCTTTTCCAGAAGGTTACTGCGTCGTCGCGGGTAACCCGGCAAAAATCATCAGACAACTCGATCCTGATAGATGCGTAGAACGCAAAAACCCATACGAGTATCATGGCTTCATAAAGAAAGATGATTTTGAGGCGTTTCGGCGTTCTGAGTTGAAGAATTAGCTATCAACCCAGCCCACCCTACCCCCCTGTGGACTGCCCTGCGAAATCTCAGTTGACACGGGTGCCGGATTGTCACACCACTTGGGCGATGGTTCCCGCGCAAAGCGATAACGGGATTAATAGGGAACACGGTGCGGTGTAGCCATCAGGCGCCAAATCCGTGACTGCCCCCGCAACTGTAAGCGGTGAGCGACGCTGGAATGCCACTGATCCTGACGGGTCGGGAAGGTCAGCCAAGCATGGACCCGCGAGTCAGGAGACCTGCCATTAATTGTTCCAACAACCCAGGGCGGGGTGCTCTGGTGGGAGGCTTTATGGCACGGCACCCGTGTATCGACATTTGGCATCTAAGACCTGCGCCCCGGCTGTATGGAGGCAGGCATGGTCGACAGCGAAACGCCACGAACCACAATAATTCTCATTTGCTCCAAATGCCGTGGCACCACCCATGCAACCCGGCTGCGTGCAACGCTTGCCGGTGAATTAGGCGTCGGGTTCACTTTTCGGGCGGTGAACTGTTTGGCTGGATGTGACCACCCTGTCAGCGTTGGCTTTCAAGGTGCCGGGAAGGCGACTTACCTTTTTGGATCAATCGAAAGCGATGAGGACATCGCCGCGCTGCGGGACTTTGCCCTGCAATACCAGCGCAGCGATGACGGATGGACCAACGCCAGTGAAAGGCCACAGGCGCTCTACACCAAAACGCTGGCTCGCCTTCCAGCGTTAGCAACGGGCCCCGTGGCATGAGCGATTGTGCGCCGATCATTACCGTTACCGAGCTTGGATATACGGCACCGGGCGGGCAAGACCTGCTGCGGGATGCTTCTTTTACGCTGGAGCGAGGGGCCATACTCGCCGTTGCAGGCCCAAACGGGGCGGGCAAGACGACCCTGTTGAATTTGATGACCGGGCTGCTGCCGCTTACGGCGGGCCATATCACCATTGCCGGTGATGATTTGCGAACGCTGGACCCGGCCAGCCGAGCCCGCATTATGGCCGTGGTGGGCCAACAGTCCGTTCCCGATACGCGTTTAACGCTGCGCGACTATGTGGCCCTTGGCCAGCTTCCCGTTTGGCACAGCAAATCGGCCACACACCATAGCGCTGATTTGGATGAGGTTCTGGAAACGACGGGCCTCACCGCGCTGGCTTACAAGACCATGGGGCAGCTGTCGGGTGGCGAGACGCAGCGCGCCCATATTGCCCGCGCGCTGGCCCAAAAGCCGCAAATTCTCTTTCTGGATGAACCCACGAACCATCTGGACCCGGATGCAAAGGGCCGTGTGCTGTCGCTGATTGCAGCGCAGAACATCACCGTGGTCATGGTCATCCACGATCTGGTGATGATCCCGGAATTTGCCAGCCACGTTGCCTTATTAAAACGGGGGCGGCTCACGGCCTTTGGGCCGGTGGCGCAGGTGCAAACAACCCGGTCTATCCAGGAAACTTTTGGGGTCGAGTACCGCGTTTTCCATCATCAGGAGCGTGCCATCCCGGCCCTGGATATTCGAAAAACACCTTTCATCAAACAAGGAGCATCTTGATGAAAATCTTCAGAAATACAGTTCTGGCTACCCTTTGGATGAGCGCGTTGCTCGTCGGCACGGCCCAGGCCGAAATCACGGTGGACAATTGCGGCAAGCCGCTCACGTTTGAAAAATCTCCTGAGCGGCTTGTTGTGCATGATATGAACATGACCGAAATGGCCTTTGCTCTGGGATTACAGGACAAGATTGTCGGCCTTACCGGCATTACCGGCTGGTATAAAACCAGTCCCACCTTCGACAAGGAACGGGGTGATATTCCCGAGCTTGCGCCGAAATACCCCACCATGGAAAATCTGCTGGCGGCCTCACCGGACCTGTTTTTTGCCGGCTGGTATTACGGCATGAAACCCGGCGGCGATGTAACGCCGGACACGCTGGCCCCGTTTGGCGTGAAAACCATGGTGCTCACCGAAAGCTGCGTTCACCTGAACAAGGACCGCCCCGTAGCCAGCATGGATTTGCTGTTCGACGACGTGATGCGGCTCGGCAAAGTCATGAACGTTTCTGCCAAGGCGGAAACGTTGGTAAAAGGCTGGAGGGAGCAACTGGCGGCGATAAAGGCCAAAACCGCCAGTGCTCAAAAGCCCCGCGTCTTTTTGCTGGACGGTCCCGCTGATGCGCCCTTCACGGCCGGCAAATTTGCGATCCCAGACGCCATGATTGCGGCGGCGGGCGGCACGAATGTCACCAACACGATGGACACGAGTTGGGGGCGCACTTCGTGGGAAGCTGTTGCCGCCTCCAACCCCGAGTTTCTTGTGTTGCTGGACTATCAAACCGGCAATGGCGCGGCTGATACGTTCAAGTTTTTGCAGGACCATCCGGTCATGTCCGGCACGGATGCGGTAAAAAATGAGCGCTGGATTGGACTGCGCTATGAGGAATTGACCCCTGGTCCGGCCAATATTGACGCCATTGAAAAAATGGCGACGGCCATGCACCCCAATCTATTCTAGGTGTCGCGCTTTGTTTTGCTGATGCTGGCGGGGGGAGCCGGGCTGGCTTCCCTCGTTGTGGTTTCCATCCTGCTGGGCTCCACTCCCATTCCCCTGTCAGATGTGGCGGCTGCTTTGCTGTCAGGCTTCGGGCTAAGCGAAGAACCGCTTTCGCCGCTGCAACGCATTATCTTCGATCTGCGGCTGCCGCGGGCGCTGTTTGCGGCTATCATTGGTGCGGGGCTGGGCATTGTGGGGGTCGTTTTGCAAACCACCACGCGCAATGATCTGGCGGACCCCTTCCTCTTTGGCCTGTCTTCGGGGGCCGCAGCAGGGGCCGTGTTTGTGATCACAGTGACGGGCGATGTATTGGGCGTTTGGACCCTGCCGCTGGCAGCCTTTTGCGGCGGCATTGTTGCGTCCATCATCGTACTGGCTCTGGTGCGCAGTTTGCAGGACGGCGCGCCGGAGAAGCTTATTTTGGCGGGGTTGGCGGTTTCCTTTTTGTTTGCCGCCATCACCAATTATCTCATTTTTGCGGGCGACAATCGGGCGGCCCACTCCATCATCTTTTGGATGTTGGGTGGGCTTGGGCTGGCCCGCTGGCAAACACTGCCGCTGATCCTGGCGGGTTTTGTGCTGATTTTTGCCCATGTCTATTACCGGCGGCGATGGCTGGATGCGCTCTTGGCGGGGGATAACACCGCCACCAGTCTTGGTGTGCCGGTGGAGCGCATGCGGATGGTTTTGTTTCTACTGGCCGCTTTGGCCACTGCGAGCTTCGTATCCGTGGCCGGCGTGATCGGCTTTGTGGGGCTGATGGTGCCCCATCTGGCGCGGGGCCTGGTGGGGCCATTGCATACCATGCTTTTGCCCATGTCCGCACTCACCGGGGCCATCCTGCTGACGGGGTCTGACGTGGTTTCTCGCATCATCCTTGCGCCGCAGGAATTGCCGGTGGGCATTGTCACCACGTCCATCGGCGCGGTGTTTGTCTTTATTCTGCTCCTCAGTGGGAGAAGCCGGTAAAAGGTTTCAGCCGCAACATCAACGTATGACACGGGCGAGGAACGCGCGGGTGCGTTCATGGGTGGGGGCCGTGAAAATGTCTTCCGGGGCACCCTCTTCCACAATAACGCCCCCATCCATAAAGCACACACGGTCGGCCGCTTCCTTGGCAAAAGCCATCTCGTGGGTGGCCAGCACCATGGTCATGCCATCACTGCGCAGGGCGCGCAGCGTGTCCAACACGCTGTCCACCAATTCCGGGTCGAGGGCGGACGTTATTTCATCAAACAGCATCACCTCCGGGTTCATGGCCAGGGCCCGCACAATGGCGACCCGCTGCTGCTGCCCGCCCGACAATTGATCGGGAAATTTGTGCATCTGATCGGCCAGCCCGAAACGGATGAAAAGCCCGTCCACAATAGGCATCATTTCGTCCCTTGTGCGCCCCAGGGCTCGCCGCGGGGCCAGCAAAACATTGTCCAGTGCGCTCATATGGGGAAACAGGTTGAAGGACTGGAACACCATGCCAATGCGCTGTCGTACAGGCCCCAGGTCCAACCCCGGTTCCGCGATGTCCAGTCCGTCCAGATAGACCTCACCATCATCGATGGGTTCCAACTGGTTCATGCAGCGCAACAGGGTGGATTTGCCGGAGCCGGACGGTCCGATGAGACAAACCAACTCTCCAGCGGCCACCGACATATCAATACCCCGCAGGACGGGCGTTTCGCCAAACGCCTTTGTGACGCCGGTAAGCCTCAGTTTTTGTGTCACGTCCGGGCCATCAATCATGGTCCGCCCCGCGCCCGGCGTTGCTTTGCCATTAAGTGGTCTGCATAACGGGTTGCCGGGATGGTCAGGGCCAAAAAGATGCAGGCGGCCACCACATAGGGCGTGAAATTGGCCAGCAGGCTTTTGTAGATGCCCGCTTGGCGCAAGACCTCAACAGGTCCGATGAAGGACAAAAGCGCCACGTCTTTTTGCAAGGCAATGAAGATGTTCATGTTGGCCGGCACCACCCGGCGGATCGCCTGCGGCAGAACCACATAGCGCATGGCATCCCGTTCAGACAGGCCAAGGGACAAGGCGGCCGAGCGCTGGCTGGCGTGGACGCTCTCAATACCGGAGCGAAGAATTTCAGCCACATAAGGCGAATAGGTGAGCACCAGCGCCACCGTGCCCCAGATGTAAGGGGAGTTCCAAGGGCGTGGCAAACCCAAGCCCGGTATGCCGAAGCCGATGAGAAAAATGACCAGAATGACGGGAATGCCGCGAAAAATATCCACGTAAAGCGCACCGAAAATCCGCAACGGAAATAAAGCTGGGGAGCGGGTGGCGCGGGCCAGGGCCACGGCGAGACCTAAGACAGCAATGAGCGGGGCTGACCACAGGAAAATTGCCACATTGAGCAAAAACGCATCCAGCATTTTTGGCAGGACTTTGAGGAACACCTCACCATCAAAGAAACTGGCACGCACCTGGGTCCACCCGGGCGCCATGGGCACCAAAACGATGATCGCCGCCAGAACCACGACGGTGCTGGCGGCGGCGATAAGGGTTGATCGGCGCTTCTGCTGCGCTTCGTAACGCTGGCGTCTGTTCATGGGTGAGCGCAAACCCGATTATTTGATGACGGGGGCACCCGTATTGTCCTGCAACCATTGGGCCTCAATTTTGGCGAGCGTCCCATTGGCGGTGAGCGCATCAATGGCCTCGTCCACACAGGCTTTGAGGGGATTGCCCTTGGCCATCAACATGCCGAACTGGTCCAGCTTCTGCCCATCACTGCTTTCAAACTGACCCAGAACGGCGCCGTCCTTCACGACGACGGCAGACAGGTAAAGGGCGGTGGGCAGGTCAAAAATGGCGGCGTCAATTTGATTGGCCTGCATGGCGGCAGCCACATTGGCGGTGTCATCGTAAAGCAGCGGCTCGCTGGATGGTTTGACAATATCCATCACAACCGGCAACGCGGTGGTGGCTGCAACGGCCCCCCATTTCAAGTCTTTCAAAGCGGCAATCTCGGGCTTCAAGCCGGCCTCGATGGCGGGTTTGAGAACCAGCACTGCCATGGCGGCGGAATAATAGGGTTTGGAGAAATCCACCACTTTCTTGCGCTCATCGGTGATGGAGAACTGCTGCATGTTAAAATCGAAGTCCTTAGCGCCCGGCTGGATCGCTTCATCAAAGGACGTGCGTGTCCATACAACATCCGCTTTGGCAAAACCCATTTCCTCGGCCACCGCATAGGCAACGGCAGCCTCAAAGCCCTTCCCGTCTTCGGGCTTATCGTCGATGACCCAGGGAAAATAGGCCGGGTTGCCGGTGGCGATGGTCAGTTTGCCATCGTTCAGCGTCTTGCCCGCCGCGCAATGGCCGGCGGCGGCGGCCATGCCGGATGATAATGCAAATGCGCCAAGCGCAACCGTGAGGGACAGGGTTTTAAGCATGGGGAGGTCTCCAAATTTCACCGCTTACTTTGTCGCCCTTTCCCGTGGGACTGTCCAGCCCGTAGCCGTTAGGCGGCGCGGAGTGCATGGTTTGCCGCACCGTTTTGCGGCCTTCAGTAGGCGGCTTCCAGCACTGCTCTAAAATCCGGCTGTGTTAGAGGAACAGGGTTTTTGGTGCTGGAGGAGGCCGTGACCGCCCGGAGTGCGATGGCATCAAAATCGGCTGTTTCTAATCCCCAATCGCTCAATCGGGGGACCCCATGGCGCGTAAGCCAGGCCTCAAACCCTTCCAAATCATGGGCCGATCCGTATTTGGAAAAAACATCATTGAGGATGGCGATGCACCGGCTTGTTCTGCCATGGGCTTGAGAGCCGGCGGCGGCGGATGCGCGGTTTTTGAGCAGGACGGGGCCAAAAAGACGACCGCATAACAGGCCGTGGGGCGCGCTTAAGTGACCGCCCAACACGGCGGCCAGTCCGTGGGCCGCGCCAAGGCCGCCATTGGTCAAGGCAAGTCCACTGCTCAGGCTTGCCCAGGCCATGGCGGTCCAGTCATCGTCTTGTGGGTTTTCCACCACACGATGCAGCGCGGCCGGGGCAGCGGTGAGATGGGGGACGACCAGCGCATCGCTATAGGGTGTTGCTTTGCAGGAGGTGAATGCCTCCATGAGTTGAACCACGGCGTCCAACCCAGCACCGATGACCACCGATTGAGGTGCGGAGGAAAGGAGGCGTGGATCCACCAGCGCGGTGCTTGGGCACAGGCAATCTCCCCGCAGACTGGTTTTGGCATTTCCGGTTTGCAAAACCGCGTTGGCCGTCACTTCGGCTCCAGTGCCTGCCGTGGTGGGAATGGCGATGAGGGGCATATCATTGGCCCCGTTCCAATGGTCCGCACCGGCATGTTCCAATTTTTGCGAGAGCGGCTTTTGGGTCACCAGACAAAACCTGAGCGCTTTGGCGGCGTCGATGACGGCCCCGCCGCCACACGCCACCATGGCGTCAAGCGGCTGGCCTTTGAATTGGGCAAAAAGGCGGTTGATCGTATCAATAGAAGGTTCACCGGGAATGGCAGCCTCGTGGAGACTGGCGAACGAATGGCTTAAATCATCTGCGATGGCGGCGGAGGCTATGCCCGAGCGGCCACGCAAGAAAAGGATGTGGTGAACCTTGTTTCCAAGAATGGTGGAAAGCTTACGTGATGCGCCCATGCCGAAATGGATTTTCGGGGCCACCTTGATTTGGAAGGAAGCTGTCACATCAGGATTCCAGTTTCCTTGAAAACCGATTGGGGCGAGGCGTCGAAACGCCCCGCCCCCGGGAGGACAGCTAGATTATTGCTGCCAGGATTTGATCAACTCGTCATAGGAGACGGTGACCGGCTTCTCGTCTTCGTTTTCAAGTTTGGCGAAGGGTGCGCCGGCCTGGGAGAACCAGTATTCCGCATCGCGCTCCTCGTTCATCACAGGACCGAGATCACCTTGCACGCCTGCGCGCTCGAGACGCTGAAGCACGCGCTCCTGATCGGCGCAGAGCGAATCCAGCGCTTCCTGAGGAGACTTGGCACCAGACATGGCGTCACCGATATTCTGCCACCACAGCTGGGCCAGCTTCGGATAGTCCGGCACATTGGTGCCCGTGGGCGACCACTGCACGCGGGCTGGCGAACGGTAGAATTCCACCAGACCACCCAGCTTATCCGCACGGTCCGTGAAGTGCTGGCTGTCGATGGTGGACTCACGAACGAACGTGAGACCCACGTCAGACTTCTTCAGGTCCACCGTTTTGGAAACCACAAATTGCGCATAGAGCCATGCGGCTTTGGCGCGGTCCACCGGGGTGGATTTCATCAGTGTCCAGGAACCGGCATCCTGATAGCCAATCTTCTGACCTTTTTTCCAATACACGCCGTGGGGCGAAGGGGCCATGCGCCACTTGGGCGTGCCGTCTTCGTTCATCACGGGCAGACCGGGTTCCACGGTTGCTGCCGTAAAGGCGGTGTACCAGAACATCTGCTGGGCCACATTACCTTGAGCGGGAATGGGGCCGGCTTCGGAGAAGGTCATACCGGCAGCCGCTGGCGGCGAATACTTCTTCAGCCAGTCAATGGCTTTCGTGACGGCATAGACAGCAGCGGGAGAGTTGGTTGCACCGCCGCGGGCTACGCAGGAGCCTACGGGCTGGGATTTGTCATTCACCCGAATGCCCCACTCGTCCACGGGCAGACCGTTCGGCTCGCCCGCATCACCCATGCCGGCCATGGACATCCAGGCATCGGTATAGCGCCAACCCAGGGATGGGTCTTTTTTACCGTAGTCCATGTTGCCATAGACTTTGCCTTCAACACCCATGTGGGTGAGGTCACGGCCGGTGAAGAATTCTGCAATGTCCTCATAGGCAGACCAGTTCACCGGCACGCCTAGGTCGTAGCCGTATTTTGCCTTAAAGTCGGCTTTGTTTTTATCGTCGTTGAACCAGTCGTAGCGGAACCAGTAGAGGTTTGCGAATTGCTGGGTGGGCAGCTGATAGAGCTTACCGTCTGGGCCGGTGGTGAAGCTGGTGCCGATAAAGTCTTTCACGTCCAGCGTGGGCAGGGTGACATCTTTGCCTTCGCCCGCCATCCAGTCCGTCAGGTTACGCACCTGCTGATAACGCCAGTGGGTGCCGATCAAATCGGAGTCATTGATGTAGGCGTCGTAGATGTTTTGGCCGGACTGCATTTGCGTTTGCAGCTTCTCAACCACGTCCCCTTCACCGATCAGATCGTGGGTCACCTTGATGCCCGTGATGGCGGTGAAAGCCGGGGCCAGTACTTCGCTTTCATACTGGTGCGTGGTGATGGTTTCGGACACTACCTTGATCTCCATACCGGCAAAGGGTTTTGCCGCATCAACGAAGAACTGCATTTCCTTTTCCTGTTCCTCACGGGAGAGAACGGACAGGCTGCCGATTTCAGCGTCGAGGAATTTCTTGGCCGCTTCCATGTCGGCGAAGGCCGGGGCCGAGGACATGGCAAGCGCAAAGGCGAGCGCAGTGGTTAATTTTAGCGTGGATTTCATAATTTCCTCCCTGTTGTGGAAATCTCGGTTTTGATTGGGCATAGGGCCGGTCCGCTAAAACCGGTTTGTGCCCTTCCTCCCATCTAAACCCAGCGGAAAACCGCCAAGGCGTAGATGAAACAGACAACCAGCGCGAACGGTTGGTTCGCCCCGATTAGTCCCAGCCATGCCAGATTGATAAAGGCAGAGCCGAGAAGCGTGATGAAAAGACGGTCTCCGCGCGTCGTTTCCATGCCCAAAACTCCGTGACGCGGGGTTTCAGGAAATTTGATCGCAAGAAAGGTGAAGACGAGCAACGTCGTTGCGATGATGATGAAGAAAATGGCGGTGGGCCAGGTCCAAGCCATCCATTCCATGACGGTCCTCCTTCCAGTCCTACACGCGGCCCAGGGCAAAGCCCTTGGCGATGTAATTGCGAACGAAATAGATCACCAAAGCGCCGGGCACGAGGGTGAGAACACCCGCCGCGGCGAGCACGCCCCAGTCGATACCGGCAGCCCCCTGGGTTCGTGTCATAATGGCGGCGATGGGTTTGGCATCCACGGTGGTCAGCGTGCGGCTGAGCAGCAGTTCCACCCACGAGAACATGAAACAGAAGAAAGCCGCAACGCCGATGCCGGACGAAATGAGCGGCATGAAAATCTTCACAAAAAAGCGTCCGAAGGAATAGCCATCAATATAGGCGGTCTCGTCAATTTCCTTGGGCACGCCGCGCATGAAACCTTCCAAAATCCACACGGCCAGCGGCACGTTGAAGAGGCAATGGGCAAGGGCGACCGCGATGTGGGTGTCGAACAAGCCCACGGACGAATAGAGCTGGAAGAACGGCAGCGCGAAAACAGCCGGAGGGGCCATGCGATTGGTCAGCAACCAAAAGAACAAATGCTTGTCGCCCATGAATGTATAGCGGCTAAACGCATAGGCTGCCGGCAGGGCGACGGCCAAAGAGATGATCGTGTTCAACACTACATAGATGAGCGAGTTGACATAGCCCATATACCAGGCCGGGTCGGTGAGGATGGTGGCGTAATTGTCAAAGGTGAGATTGCGCGGCCAAAGGGAAAACGAATTGAGGATTTCCGTGTTGGTTTTCAGGCTCATGTTCAGCAGCCAATAGATGGGCAGCATGAGAAAGAGCAGATAAAGCCCCATCACGATGGTGGACGTTTTGATGCGGAACTTTGGCATGGACCGCGTGGCGGACGGGGCAGCGGTGGTGGTTACGGTTGTATCGCTCATCAATCAGCCCTCCTTTTTGTCCATGTTTGTCATGACCGTGTAGAAGACGTAGCTGATCGTCAGGATCACGAGGTAATACATGATGGAGAAAGCCGCCGCCGGGCCCAGATCAAACTGACCCAACGCCATTTTCACCAAATCAATGGAAAGAAGTGTGGTGGAGTTGCCGGGGCCGCCGCCGGTGACCACGAATGGTTCGGTGTAAATCATGAAACTGTCCATGAAGCGCAACAGGATGGCGATCATCAGCACCCCCATCATCTTGGGCAGTTCAATGTAGCGGAAAATATTCCAGCGGCTCGCTTGGTCAATTTTGGCCGCTTGGTAGTAAGCATCGGGGATGGACTGCAAACCGGCATAGGCCAAGAGCGCGACCAGCGAGGTCCAGTGCCAGACATCCATCACGATGATGGTAATCCAGGCGGCCACGGGGTTTGACGTGTAATTATATTCGATACCGAGGGCCGACAAACTGTAGCCCAGCAGGCCGATATCAACGCGCCCGAAAATTTGCCAGATCGTGCCCACCACGTTCCAAGGAATGAGCAGCGGCAGGGACATCAACACCAGACAGAAGCTTGCCCAAAACCCCTTTTTGGGCATGTTGAGGGCAACAAAAACGCCCAGTGGCACCTGAATGCACAAAATAATGGCCGAGAACATAAGCTGACGCCAAAGCGCATCCCAAATGCGGTCATCATTGAGAGTTTGGGAAAACCATTCGAGACCTGCCCAGAAGAACTTGTTGTTTCCAAACGTGTCCTGGACGGAATAGTTGACCACGGTCATGAGCGGGATGACGGCTGAAAACGCCACCAGCAGCAACACGGGCAGAACCAGGAACCACGCTTTTTGGTTGAGTGTCTTGTCCATCAAGCCGCCTCCCCTTCTGCCAGCCAGTCATTGACGTAGACATTCACTTTTTCAGGGTTGAAGACCACGCGGTTCATATCGGGGGATATGGAGGTGCCCTCGTCTTCCACAATGTTGATATCATTGCCGAAAAGTTCTGCACGCACGATTTTATGGCGACCGACATCCTCCACCCGACGCACTTTCACGGGCAACCCGTCTTGGTCACTCAAAGAGACAAATTCCGGGCGTATGCCCAGTTCAACCTTGCCGGTAAGGTCTGTGAAAGAGCGGCCCAGGGAGACGGAAGCGCCGTAAACGGTGGCAATATTTTTTTCCACCGTGGCCGGTATGACGTTCATGCCCGGCGAACCGATGAAATAGCCCACAAAAGTGTGTTGGGGCTTTTCAAAGAGCTCCTCCGGCGTGCCGATTTGAACGACCCGACCGTCATACATAACCACCACTTTATCGGCGAAGGTCAGCGCCTCCGTCTGGTCATGGGTCACGTAAATCATCGTGTGGCCGAATTCGTGATGGAGCGATTTGAGTTGCGTGCGCAACTCCCACTTCATGTGGGGATCGATTACGGTGAGGGGTTCGTCGAACAAAAGAGCGTTCACATCCTCGCGCACCATGCCCCGCCCCAGCGAAATCTTTTGCTTGGCGTCGGCGGTAAGGCCCCGTGCCCGCTTGTCCAGCTCAGCCTCCATGCCGATCATGGCGCCGATTTGTTGGACGCGCTTGGCGATGTATTCGGCACTGGCACCGCGGTTTTTGAGCGGAAATGCCAGATTATCGCGCACGGTCATGGTGTCATAGACGACGGGGAACTGGAAAACCTGGGCAATGTTGCGGTCGGCGGTGCTAGAAGGTGTCACATCCACATCATCAAAAAGAATGCGCCCCTGGCTGGGGTTCAACAGGCCTGAAATGATGTTGAGCAGGGTGGACTTGCCGCAGCCGGAGGACCCCAACAGCGCATAAGCCTCCCCATCGGCCCAAACGTGGTTGAGCTCCTTCAACGCAAAATCGTCTTCCGACTTGGGGTTGGGGTAATAGGAATGCGCCAGGTTATCGAGCGTGATCTTTGCCATTGTTCGCTCCCTCAAGCCGCCAGCGCGTAGGCGGCGGGGGCAACCAGGTCCCCATTTTCGCTGAAAATGTAGACATGGCTCGGGTCGAGATAGACCTTCAGGGGCGCCCCCAGTTTGAGATCATGAATACCGTGCACCAAACCCACCCAGGCTTCCCCATGGTGATTGAGATGAACAAAGGTTTCCGAGCCCGTCAATTCGGTGACGACGAGGGTCGTATCAAACTCCATTGCCCCAGGGCCGTGGGACAAAATTTCCACGTGATTGGGCCGGAACCCGGCCTGGTAGCGGCCATCGGGCAGGCCAAGCATGGCATCAGTGGCATGGGCAGACTGCCCGTCCCCAAACATGATGCGGTTTCCAACTTTGCTCACTTGGAGGAAATTCATGGGCGGATCGCTGAACACGCGCGCCGTCGTTGCATTGACGGGCTGGCGGTAGACAACGGGCGTCGGCCCAAATTGTGTGATGCGCCCTTCCCACAGCGCGGCGGTATTGCCGCCCAACAGCAGGGCCTCCTCCGGCTCCGTGGTGGCGTAAACAAAGATCGCGCCGGACGCTTCAAAGATTTTGGGAATTTCGATGCGCAATTCTTCGCGCAATTTGTAGTCCAGATTGGCCAGGGGCTCATCCAGCAGAACAAGGCCTGCATCCTTCACCAAAGCCCGCGCTAGGGCGCAGCGTTGTTGTTGGCCGCCGGACAATTCCAGGGGCTTGCGGTCCAACATGGGGGTCAACTGCATCAAATCCGCCGATTGCCTGACGGCGTGATCGATCTCATCCCGGCTCTTGCCCATCAGTTTAAGGGGCGAGGCGATGTTGTGGTAGACCGTCATGGAGGGGTAGTTGATGAATTGCTGATAGACCATGGCCACCTGCCGGTCCTGCACTTTCACATCGGTAACGTCAGTTCCCTCCCACAAGATCCGCCCTGTGGCCGGTTTATCCAGCCCTGCCATCAGGCGCATCAACGAGGTTTTGCCAGACAAGGTGGGGCCAAGCAGAACATTCATGGTGCCTTTTTCAAGCACCAGATCGGTCTCATAGATGTGGGTCTGTCCGTTGATGACCTTTGAGACGCCTTTGAGTTCAAGTGACATAAGCTAACCCGCGCCCCCTATTCTGCGGCTGCCGCTGACACGCTGGTGGCGTGCGCATCCATCCACAGGTCCAGTTCATTTATCGCCTCGGGCGTGAGCCGCAGTCCAAGTTTGCTTCTGCGCCACACCACATCATCGGCACGCAGAGCATACTCATTTTCCATCAGCCAAACGACTTCTGCCTGTGTGAGCGTCGCGCCAAAATCGCGCCCAAGATCTTCCTTCGTTCTAGCACCATCAAGGACAGAGTGCGCCTGCGTTCCGTAGGCACGCACGAGACGAAGCGCCCAAGCCTCATGGAGAAAAGGAAAATCGTCGCGCAGCTGGCGCACAAGTGCATCGACGCCGTCCACGGGAAAATCGCCGCCCGGCATGGTCACGCCCGCCGTCCATGGCTTGCCGGTATCCGGCAGTTCCTTCTCGATTTCCTCAAGCGCGCTTTCGGCAAGGCAGCGATAAGTTGTGATTTTACCACCAAAAACATTCAGCGCCGGTGCACCGCGCGAATGGTCCACTTTCAACACATAATCGCGCGTGGCCGCCGTAGCGCTGTCCGCACCGTCATCGTAGAGCGGGCGCACACCGGAATATTTCCATACCACATCTGCGGGTGTGATGGGCTTTTCGATATATTGGTTGATGAAGTTGATAAGGTAGTCCCGCTCTTCATCGGTGCAGTGCGGTTTGTCAGACGCGCTGGTGTGCTCCACGTCCGTTGTGCCGATAAGCGTGAAATCGCTTTCATAGGGGATGGCAAAAATAATCCGCCCGTCCATGCCCTGAAAGAAATAGCACTTTTCGTGATCAAAAAGACGTTTGGTGACGATATGGCTGCCCCGCACCAACCGAACGCCGGCCGAGCTGTTACTCTTCAAGGCCCCGCGCAAAACATCCCCCACCCACGGACCGGCGGCATTGACCACCATGCGCGCCGTGCGTTGGGTTCGTTTTCCGGTGGCCGCGCTTTGGGATGTGACGGACCAAACCCCTTCTAAAACATCCGCAGAAAGCACTTCCTCTCGGGTGTGAATTTGTGCGCCGCGCGCTTCAGCATCCCGCGCATTGAGGACCACAAGGCGGGAGTCTTCTACCCAACAATCGGAATATTCAAACGCCTTTTTGAACTTGTTTTTGAGCGGTGCCCCCTCCGGCGTGGTGGTCAAATCCACCTTGGTGGTGCCGGGCAGGATTTTGCGTCCTCCCATATTGTCATACAAAAAAAGCCCAAGACGAATGAGCCATGCCGGACGTCGCCCCTTCATCCAGGGCATGAGCGCGCCCAGTAATTTGGATGTTGGCGTTGTTGCGTCGAAACGCATGTCCTTGTGGAAGGGAAGAACAAACCGCATGGGCCAGGAAATATGCGGCATGGCCCTGAGCAGTATCTCACGCTCAATGAGCGCCTCACGCACAAGGCGAAACTCAAAATATTCGAGGTAACGCAGGCCGCCATGGAATAATTTAGTGGAAGAGGCGGAGGTGGCACCGCCGAGGTCATTCATCTCGATGAGACAGACTTTCAGGCCACGACCGGCCGCATCGCGGGCGATGCCGCAGCCATTGATACCTCCGCCGATGATCAGCAGATCAAAATCCGGTCCCATCGATGTCCTCCCATCCAGTTTTGCACTGGCTGTCGAAAGCCTATCAAAAGCGCGCGTAAATGGAAGCAAAAAATGTTCGTAAATGTTCGACTTACGGTAAGCCTGCGAAAATACTGCGGAAATTGCGCCCAAACCTGTTCAAAACAGGCGTAAAGCGCCATCCACTTGACGCAGGGACACGGAAAGCGTGTCTTCGCATCAAGCGCGCCAGGATGGCGAAACGGGACAAAGCGCCGGAAAGTCCAATTCGGGAAATCCACGCATGACATTGCGCAAATCTGAAATCATCGAGATCGCCCGACGCGAGGGAAAAATAACGGTGGAAGGTCTGGTGGACCATTTTCGGGTGACACCGCAAACCATAAGGCGCGACCTGGCCGAATTGGCGGATGCAGGGAAGTTGGAACGGGTTCACGGCGGGGCGGTCCTGCCCTCCACAACCACAAACATCGCTTATAACGAAAGGCGGGAACTGAACCTGTCTTCAAAGGTCGATATCGCCCGCGAATGCGCCAAACACATTCCCAATGATTGCGCGGTCTTTCTCAACATCGGGACGACGACCGAAGCGGTCATTGATGAATTGCAGCATCACACGGGGCTTTTGATCATCACCAACAACCTCAATATCGCGACCAAGGCCTCTAGCCACGCCAATAATGAGGTTATCGTCATCGGCGGCAATCTAAGAAAGTCCGACGGGGGCATGGTGGGGGCCTTAAGCCGGGAAATGATTGCCCAGTTGCGTTTCGACTTCGCCATAATCGGCTGCTCCGCTTTGCACGAGGATGGCGAAATTCTGGACTTTGACGTTCAGGAAGTGGGGGTGAGCAAGGCGATTATGGCCAGAAGTGACACGGTTATTCTCGCGTCGGATATCTCAAAATTTGACCGAAAGGCACCCGCCAAAGTGGGGTCGGTGGCCGAGGTGGATATTTTCGTCACCAATGAGGAACCACCCGCGCGCTTCAAAGAGTTTTGTTCCGCCTCGGGCACCGACATCATCGTTGCCCAAATGACCACGGCGCTGGGCAGGCGTGAGTAGGCGATGAAGTCGTTATACTCAGTGGCGACGTCGCTAAGACGGTCCGGTTGTTGAGACGGCTCTGGTTCGCGCTTTGCCTTGGGGGCCTTGATCCGGACGAGAGCGATTAAACCCCTAAGGTCTTCTTTCCATAGCCCGGTGATGACATTGCAACTGCACACGCGCATGGTTTGACCACAACGCGCCGACTGCGAACCGAGAGAGGGCACCATGGCTGAAGAACACGACCGGGCGATGATGGAAAACCTTTACTGGTGGGGTGTTCCAACCCTGTTTCGTTGCCCGCATGAGCCGCTGGAAAATCAGGACATTGTGTTGGCGGGCGTGCCCCATTCCACCGGCAATGGCACCACCGAACGGGATCAGCATCTGGGGCCGCGGGCGGTACGCCATGTTTCCGCCGTGCAGCGGCGTGTTCATGGTGCTTTTGGCTTTGATCCATGGGCTGCTGGCCGTATCGCGGATATTGGCGATGTGCCGTTTCCCCGCGCCAATGACAATGAAGACTGTATTTCACGCATAACCGCTTTTTACAAAGCGGTGGACGAAGCCGGCAGCCGCCCCGTTTCAATCGGCGGTGACCATTCCATCACCGGCGGGATTGTAGAGGCGCTGGGGTGTGGCAAACTTACCGACGGGCAGCCCGTCTGCTTCCTTCATCTCGATGCCCATACGGACGTGTTCACGAAGGTTGATCATTTTTTGGGGGCCGAGAAATCCGCCGCCCATTGGGGCGCTTATCTGGCTGACAATGGCAAGGTGGATCCAAAACACTCCATGCAAATTGGACTGCGCGGCCACCCCCGCACGCTGGACTGGCTTCAGCCGTCCTATGATTATGGCTATAACGTTGTGACTATGGCCGACTACCGCAAGCGTGGGGCGGTGGATGTTATCGGGCAGATCAAGGATACGCTGGACGGCAGGCCCGTCTACATCACCTTCGATCTGGACTGTCTAGACCCCACCGTCGCCCCCGCCGTGGCCAATATTGAACCCGGCGAAAAGGGCTTTGACATGGATGAGGCAACGCAATTGCTGCGCGCCGTGCGGGGCATGAATATCATTGGTGGCGACGTCGTCTGCATGATGCCCACAAAAGACAGCCCCAACAACATAACAGCCCTCGTCGCCGGGGCCATCATGTTCGAGATGATCTCCATTATCGCCGAGAGCATCAGCGCATCGGACTAAGCTTTCGCGCCGTCAGAGGTCGTGGTGATCCATCGTCGGATGCCCAATTTTCACCGCCTGACCCAAATCGACGCCTGCCAGGGAAAAGGGCGACAGGCCAAGCGCGAGCAAAAACCCGCACCGGCCCATTGCTTCAAAGATACGCGCTGACATGGAGCGCTCCTTCTTTTGATGCATAAGGTTCAAGCGGGTCGCCACAGGTTTTTGCGGCCGCCACTTCGACCTTTCTTGCTCAAGCCATGGTGGCCCCTGCAATCATCAAGCTGAATACCGACGCTGCAGTGGATCCCATGGTCGTGCGCACCACCGTTCTCAAACTCTTGCTCATGATTCCTCCTGTCTCAGGTTCACAGCCTGCATTCGGTTGATCGGCCGCCGAAAATCGCGGCAACGCGAGGATCATAATAAACTATACTTTTTTAGTCCAGTTTTACGGTTTAGAGAATTTCCAGCCTGAAACGAGCACGATATTTTTGGCGACCACCGCGCAAGGGCAGGTGCACATACCGGTTGGGTTGCACCAAATAATACTTGACTTCAATTATCCACTTATAATTATGAAGGCGGAGGAAGGGCCGTGTGATGGCCGTGAGGCTCCATTTGAAAAGGTCTTGAAATGGATGATTTTCCGCCCGTTGAAAAAAACGGTTGCTCGCATAACAAGCTCAGTAACACCACCGCCCAGTCACCGGCAGATATTGGCCTGGACGATCTTGAGCAGGTGCTTCTGGACGTGGCACGGCTTTATTTTTGCGCTTACACCGACGTTAAAGTGCCCCATTGGGAGCGCGCTTTGAAACATGCGGTAACCCACATCAAAACGAAAAATGCACCGACAGTGGCGATTTCTCTGCTCAACGTTTTGTGCGCCATGCGAACGACGCGACGGGCCATGTTTCATTTCAATTCGCCCTATTGCCGTGACTGTTCACGCAAAGTCACCGGGAGCGAAAGCAATCTTATGCGGGCCATCCATTACATCCGGCGTGGTCAGCGGGAAGCGGCGGAGATGGAAGCGTTCATTTTGTGCGAGGGGCGGGACATTAAGGAATTCATGCTGTCAATTGACCAGCTCGCAGGCTGGCTACCAACCGCAAAAACCCCATCCCGCATGATTATGAAATCCGCTTTCCATGCCCATGCGGTGCATTGAGGGCGCGCAGGCCAAACTGACGCAGAATTAAACTGGATATTTCTAGTCCAATTATCTTGATTGCCGCCGCATGTGAATATACGACTGCGATTGTCCAAATTAGGAGGTCCCTATGACTCAACATATTTTAAAGACGGTTTCGCTTGCTGCCCTGGTGGCGAGCGCGTCCTTCGTGACACCCTCATTCGCTGAGGGCGAACTGAACCTTTATTCCTCGCGCCACTACGACACTGACGAGCGGCTTTATTCCGACTTCACAAAGCAGACCGGGATCAAGATCAACCGAATTGAAGGTAAGGCTGACGAGCTGATCGAGCGGATGAAGGCCGAGGGTGCCAACAGCCCTGCCGACGTGCTGCTGACGGTCGACACGACCCGTCTGGAGCGGGCCAAAAATGCTGGTGTTCTGCAGTCCATCGAATCCACAACGCTGGAAGAACGTATCCCCGCAAACCTGCAGGATGCCGAAAACCAGTGGTTCGGTTTCTCCCAACGGGCCCGCATCTTCTTTTACGACAAGAACGATGTGACCGATCCGCCAGCGACCTATGCTGCTCTGGCTGACCCAAAATATAAGGGTAAGGTTTGCCACCGCTCTTCCACCAACGTCTATTCCCAGACGCTGCTTTCCGCTGTGATCGAAAACCTCGGCGCTGAAACAGCTCAGGGTTGGGCCAAGGGTGTGGTGGACAATTTCGCCCGCGAACCCCAGGGCGGTGATACGGACCAGCTGCGCGGTCTGGTTTCCGGCGAATGCGATATTTCGGTTTCCAACACCTACTATTTCGCCCGTGCCATCCGTAAGGACGTGAAAGGTCTGCCCAAGGATGCCATGGCCAATATTGGTTATGTCTTCCCGAAAATGACCGACAGCGCCGGGGCGCACGTCAATCTGTCCGGTGGCGGCGTGGCGGTGAATTCACCCAACAAAGAAAACGCCATTAAGTTTCTGGAATATCTAGCGTCTGATTCCGCCCAGCAATATTTCTCCAGCGGTAACGACGAATATCCCGCCGTTGCCGGTGTGGAGCGTAGCGCTTCCGTGAAAGAGCTTGGCGACTTCGAAGCCGACCCGGTGGACCTGTCCAAAGTGGCGAAAAACGTTGCGAAAGCGCAAGAAATCTTCACCGCTGTTGGGTGGAAGTAAGCCTGCGGCAGCATTGCTTACCAGCAACGGAGAGGGCGGCCTTCGGGTCGCCCTTTTTGTTTTCTCTACCGGTTTTTGTGGCCCATACGACGGCACAAGAGGATGACCGGCAGCAAACCAATCATTACAATGACCAGGCTTGGCACCGCCGCCCCCTCAAGCCGCTCATCGGCCGCCAGACGATAGGCTTGAACGGCCAGCGTATCCCAGCCGAAGGGACGCATGATCAGCGTTGCGGGCAATTCCTTGATCGTATCCACAAAGACGAGAAGGAGCGCTGTAAGCGCGGCTGGCGTCAAAATGGGAATATGCACACGGCGCAGGATCGTAAATGTGGATGCGCCCATGCTTTGGGCGGCATGGTCCAGATCACGGGTGACGATGGCCTCTCCAGCCCGCCAAGCGCCGAGTGCGGCGGCGAGAAACCGGATTGAATAGGCCATGACCAAAAGGGCGATGGAGCCGGAGAAGATCAAGCCGGTGGAGATGCCCAGCGTTTCGCGCGCCCAGGCGTCCACCGCATTATCAAAGGCTGCGAAGGGGATAAACAAGCCCACCGCAATAACGCCGCCTGGGACGGCATAGCCCATGCGCCCTATGGCCATGGCAAGCCGTGAGAGGGGGCCGCGGGAAAGCCGCCTGTTATAGCTTAGAATAACAGCGATCATGACGGTGAGCCCAGCCGCCGTTGAGGCCAGAATGAGCGAATTGCTGGCAAAGCCAAGATAGCGTGCGCTCATCCAATTTTGCTCGGAATCAAAAGCCAGTAAGACAAGCATGATGACCGGGATAACCGCGCCCAGCAAAACCGGCAGGGCGCAAGCTGTCACCGCGAGCGCCGCTTTTGCACCCGTCAGGTGAAGACGCGGGTGACGCCCGCGATTGGCATCCTGTGCCAATTGCGCTTCTCCAGCTTTTCGGTAGCGCTCTAAAGTTAACAGTAGCATGGCGATGGCCAAAAGGCCCAGCGCCATTTGGGCCGATGCCGTGCGATCCCCCAAAGTGAACCACGTCGTATAAATTCCCGTCGCCAATGTCTGGACACCAAAATGGGCCACCGTCCCGAAATCCGCTGCCGTTTCCATCAAAGCCAACAATACCCCGCCCAGAATGGCTGGCTGGACCATGGGCAAGGAGATTTGAAAAAAAGCCCTCGTTGACGATGACCCAAGGCTGCGCGCCACCATGAAAGGGGTGAGTCCCTGCATTAAAAGTGCCGCGCGGGTGATGAGGTACACATAAGGGTACAGGACCAGCGTCAACATGATGGCAGCGCCGCCCGGTGATCTGATTTCAGGAAACCAGTAGTCCCGCGGCCCCCAATCAAACAAGGAGCGCAGCAGGGTTTGAACGGCGCCCGGGTGATCCAACAAGTCAGTATAGGCGTAGGCCAGCACATAGGCGGGGAACGCCAAAGGGAGGACCAAAGCGATTTCCAACACCCGTCGGCCCGAAAATTCACACGCCGTCACCAGCCAGGCAGCGCCGGCCCCGATCAATGCGGTGCCCACGGCCACGAACAGCATGATTTGAAGCGTGGTCAGCGCATAGCCGGGCAGCAATGTTGTGCCCAAGCGCGAAATGGTCTGGGTATCACCAACAGCAGCAATAAAAACGGCCACCAGAGGCAAGGCACATAACGCGGTGAATATCAGGCTTAGGAGCGCCAGAACCGAGCGCCCTCGGTCCGACGGAATTTTCGGCACACCGAAGCGTTTGCCCATGCGAAAGGGGTGAAAAAACGCAGGCGCGTGAAACCCAAAACCAGCGCGAAGGGGCGGACTGTAGGTGAGCACATCTTCGCGTTTTTCATTCATGCAACGATCCCTATCGGCACGAACGAACCTTTGCGAAACGACCGCTACCCTCAGGCGGAGGCTTACAATAATAAGATATTATAAGTCCAGATTTCATGGCGCTCATTTGCAACCGGCTTATTGCGGCAAATGGCTCATTCACCATGCCATCAGCCACGCTTTGTCGCTGCGCACATGCTCTCTTTTTTCTAGAAATGGAGACCCATACAGTCTAGAATTATTCCAAACTGTAGACCACATCCGAGGCTCTTCATGCGACTCACCAATCAGACGAATTATGCCATCCGCATTCTCATGTATTGCTGCACGAAGGACCGGATTGCCTCCATCACAGAAATTGCGGAGTTTTACCGCCTTCCCCACCCGTTCCTGCTCAAAATCGCCAAGACGCTGATCAACCACGGTTTCCTGGAGGCCCATCGCGGTCGCAATGGCGGGGTAAGCTTGGCGAAGCCGGCGGAAGAGATTTCTTTGGGAGACGTGGTGCGGACCACGGAGGCCAATTTTGAATTAGCCGAATGTTTTCGCGATGACGACGTAACTTGCCCGCTTGTGGCCACATGCGGTTTAAGCTCAACGCTGCATTCTGCGCTGGAGGCTTTTTTCAACGTGTTGGACGGCCAGTCCATCGCTGATCTTGCTGCGCCGAACCACAATATTGGCGTGCTTCAGCAATTGCATGAAGCGGTCCGAACCCCCTTGGCCACGAACTAATGGGATCGAAGCAGCCCAAGCGCCGATGGCGTGACGCCCCCTCCCCTTGCATTGATGTTTGCAAATATCCCGATGGCGGCTTCTGCAAAGGCTGTGGGATGTTAAAGAAAGAGAAAAAGCGTTGGAAACGGCTGGATGGCCGGGCCGATCGACAGCCTTTTCTGGAAACGCTTCTGGAACGGCTTACGAGCCAAGGCGAAAAACGCGTTCAGCGATGGGTGAAGGTTTACAGCCGCAAATGCGATAAGAAATCTGTTCCAAACCCGTTGGAAAAACTGGACCTGCCTTAGCAGCATCTCAATAACACCGTCGGGGTAAAGTTGCCCCATGACCAACAAAAAAGGGGCCGAACAAGTGTTCGACCCCTCCTCAAATCACTGAAAATGCAGGATTTTTCTTCGGTTTCTATCGACCCGAATTGTCCTGGGGTTTGTCGCGCAGGTGGACGCGGAGCATCCACGCAAATTTGTCATGCACGTCAACACGGGCCACGGCCATGTCATTGGTGGCCCAATCGCCATGCTCTTCAGAAATGGAGGCCAGGGCGGACATGGTCGAGGACAGGGTTTCCTGGTCTTTCATCATAGCCTGAACCATTTCTTCGTCGGTGGCATAACCGTCATGCTCTTCTACGGAAGAACGTTCCAACCATTTGGCCATGCGGCCTTCGGCGTGGCCGTCGAGGGCTTTGATGCGCTCGGCGAGGGTGTCTTGTCCGACAAAATGATCTTCATAAATTTCCTGAAACAGGGCGTGCAGAGGACCAAAGGCCATGCCTGTCACATTCCAGTGGAAGTTTTGTGCTTTTGCGGTCGTAACGGCTGTATCGGCCAGGCCTTGGGTGAGACCCTCCACGATGGCAGCCTTGGCATCGGGTTCCATTTTTGCAGCGATAAGGGCCATGGGAGGCCTCCTTTTTACTTTAGAATTTTTCTAAACTAATAAGATGCGTCGCCGCCATTGGCAAGCCCAATCAGCGCGAGGAATGCAGTCCATTGGCCAGAAACCACATCCAACGGCGGGCAGAAGGCTGCACGTGCCAGTTCAACATGCGGGATGCCAAGGAGGCATCGTCGTCATCCAAGGCACGCAGCAGGTTGAGCAACCAGACTTCATCTTTTGAAGCGCTTTTGGCCCCGGGCTTGTGGAAACTCACGTCATGACGACCGTGGCGGTCGAGCCCCAAAAAGAACAAAAGACCGAACCGCTCAAAACTCACATCGCGCTTTCCGGACAGCAAAAAGCAGGCTTTTTCAATATCTTCATGGGCGGAAAGCCGTGAGCGCACGGCAAACCAGCGAAGCCGGTTCAGCAACACAATCTCGCCATCACGAAAATCAAATCCGCGCCTTTGCGGCAACACGTGGCGAAAGCAGGACGGCCTTAAAACCGTTGCGCTGGGCGCATGATGACGTTTTAGAGCGTGTCCCATCGCGGTTACTTTACGGCTCACTATGTTATACCGGATATCCATAGTCTGGTTTTACTTTTCGGGCAATCCGCCGCAGGACGGTTTTTGTGCCTGAGCGGGAAAACCCAGGACCAATCACTTGATGCTCCCGTTGAGTCGCCGGGAACGCACAACCATTCCTGCCCGGAACCGTCGGTCAGGAGATGACCGCTAAAGCCACACCAATCCTGCGCCCGGAGTTGCGCACTTGCCTGTCATTTGTGTCAGGCGACCCGGCAACTGACTTCCAAATTTCCGTTCGGCCGACACCGTTACAGCCATGGTTATTTGCTCCCCGGCTACGCCCCGCTCACCTTGATGCATCAACTATCGCTGCGCCCGGTGTGCCCCCAATTCGGCATCCGCAAACTGGACTAGGTGCACACGGCCTTGGAATAGTTCTTCCGGCTCAAAAACCATGGCGGCCCTGGGAAGCGGTAAAATCTGTGCTGGGAATATGACAACCCTCTGCGGTCGCTAAGGATAGCTTTCTCTAGCGGTCAAATTGATTGACATGAATTGTCATATTTCGCCGGTGATGCACTGGGTGAGAATGGTTTGGATAAGCATCATTACTATTGCCAATTTAGACGCGATTATCCCGCATCGTTCGGACACCCAATTGGCCTTTTATCCCGGTCACATTTTTATCCGGCATAGACCTTTTTGAAGAACAAGTGTCGTCGAAGGCGGCAGTGCGCCTAATCTGCAAGAGCGCGCTGATCTACTGTTTCTAAAGAGCCGATCATCATCTCCGGCGGCGATCTCGTTTAGGAACTTGCGTCGGATCATCCGGTTGAAGGCTTCATAGCCTTCAGCCACTTCCACAAAAGAGCCGGGCCCACCGACCACGTTCAACCGGAAATAATTCGGAAGGCCGCCCTGCGGGTTTTCGTGGGTCACATATGGATACGGGTTGTCGGAATTAATGATGGCGAGGGCATTGATGACCGCGCCAGCCTCCAGAGCCGCCCGCCGCGTGGGGGCCAGCTCGGCGCCAATATTATGCGTGCCGTCCGAAGACAGATCGATGACCCGGCGCGTCGCCTGAAAAGGCGCGCGCGCAAACTGGCGCAGGCAGAAGAGGATCGCCTCGCTGATGGAGGTGTTGCGCACGGGATTGGTGATCCATGGCGGCTTGGGTGCAGCTTCTATGCTTGTCCCGAAGGTCTCCGCACTTCTTGTATCGCCGATGATCTGCCACGGCGCAGCGATGAATTGCTGGTCTTGCTTTGCCCATTCCACATAGATCGCCGCAATCCGCCCGATCGCCCCACCGGTAATGGCCTTCACCACTTCTGGATGCCGAATGGCCTCCGCATGGCCCCGCTTTTGCAAAACGTAATCATACGGCGTCACACTTTCAGAAACATCCGCCGCCATGCACAACATCATGTCAACCTCGGGCTTTGATGCATGAACTGTTTTAACAAGGAAGAGGGTGAGAAAGAAGAGACAGACAAACTGGCGCAAAGACTTCGCCGCAAGGCGGACCAAAAATCTGGAAACTGACAGCGCGCTCAACACGAAATCAACTAGACCTCTCAAGATGCGGGACACCAAGAGGGTGGCATAAACAAATTGAACTAGGAAGTGGGGGACATGCTTCCATCGAATTTGTCAAAAATGCCACTTTTGGATGGTGTTAGGCCTCTCAGTCTTTCAATTGACTTGAAAACATGAACGCCGCGCTCGGCTAAGCACGCAAATGCGCAACAAATCGCCGAAACGGCACAACAATAGCTTCGTGTGGGAGAAGGTGGTTAAGGGCGCAACGCCTAAAGATGAACGTACAAGCACGACCATTACGACCAATTCCGGTCAATGGAGTTGATTTCAGAATGCCAACCTGCCCACCCCGAAGCTGCCGCTCGCGATTTTGGTATGTCTTTCAGGCTAAAAATCTAAGTGGGGGAAGAGACGACAAAGCTCAAAGAAATAACCGCGAAGGTCGTCAGTTTTCAAGAGATTGTCGCTTGCTTGATCAAAAGAGGAGGCATTGAATTCACGAGGAACATTTTCAAGCCTCTCCCAAATTTCAGAAACAAAAAAGCCGCGGTGGGTTTACCGCGGCTTTCTTTTGTCAGCTTTTGAAGCACGATTACATGGCGGCTTCTGGCAGGTTCAATTTAAACATGAAGATCTGGCCGCCACGGTCGGCTTCCACGTCTTTTACCTGACCGCCAGAAGCGGTGCGGTGCTGCACCACACCCATGAGCAATTGCTCATTGATTGGCACGGTGCCGGCAACATTCTGGATACCGGTGCCTTTCAACTCGTCCATGGAATAGAAGCTGCCATCATCTTTCTTGGCCAACAGAGCGGTCAGGCTCCATGTGCCGGAAAATTCTGATGTGCGGGGCTTGTCGATGGCGCCTTTGAGCGCTGTTGCGCCGGCTTCGGCCCGGGGGTTTTTACCGCCACCGGCCATGGCCAGAAAGTAGCCTTTGGCCATTTCTGTAGGTTTCATGGTTTTGGGATCCATCACCAGCGCCATTTTGCGTTCGCCCAGGTCGTTGCCGGAGTCTTCGTCGATGACCAGTACATCGGCGTCAGAAGCTTTCACCCAGTAACCGCCATCGGGGGCCACGATTTGGGCGCGACCGTCTTCCCATGTGGCGTGGGTGCCTTCGCCGCCGTGCTTGACGCCTTTATCGGCAACTTCGAGAGTCATGGCCCCATCCACAGCAGCCACGGAACGGATAACGTCGGCGGAAAGCGTAGCGGGCAATTCACCATTGGCAGCCTCCAATTCAGCGGCCAATTCCGGCAGGGTGATCGTCAGCAAACCGCCCTTATTGGTCATGTTGTAGATCCAGCGCGTATGCTTTGTATCCGGGTCCACCATGGGGTGCTCTACCTTGGAGTCGCCCACCAGATAGGTGTGACCTTCGGGCTGCTCGTCTTCAGCGCCCCAAAGGAACA
Organism: Pseudomonadota bacterium; assembly: GCA_038525315.1. GTDB lineage: Bacteria > Pseudomonadota > Alphaproteobacteria > Rhizobiales > Rhizobiaceae > Pseudahrensia. The sequence continues at coordinate 67,483 of JBCBHU010000004.1, read as the reverse complement.
TCTCGGTGTCTTTTACGGCGACCGGCTTGTCCCAACCACCCCATTTGTAGGACGTCGGCACAAACTTAGCTTTGAACGTGTCGGATGCATTGGCGTCGGTCATGTAATCGTCCAGCATCTTTTTGCTGGTGTCGATCTTGTCGATTCCGAGACTGGCATAGTCACCATTGGCTACAGCCATGCCGTAGAGTTTGCCGTGCAGCAGACCGTTGCGTGCCAGGAACTGGTCGCGGGCGTTGGCGTCAGCGGGGAGCGGTTTGCCGTCGACCCCAGCCCCTTTTTTGCCCACATAGATTTTCAGAGCGGCAGGCTCTTCATTGTGGTTGTAGCCGGAAGCCACGATCACAACATAGTCTTTGTTCTGGGCGTTGACGGGCATCAGCTTTTCATAACCGGTCTGGCCCAGGGCGGGCACGGTGTAGGCGGTTTCATTGGCGATATCGACAACCATGGAAGCCAGGCCCATGCCGTTATTGGCTTCAAAACGAAGGTCTTTGTTGTCACGGTCGCCCTGGTTGAACATGGGCTCGATTTTCCACTCTTCGGCCATCATGTAGATGTGATCTTCAAAGCCGATGCCCTCACCCCATTTGTGGGGTTGCTCATAAAATGCACCGCAGAAAGACTGGAAGAAGAAATCGGCCTTTTGCAGGGCCATTTTGGGGGCGAAGTTGACCAGCGTGCCGTCGGGCGTGACCTGGTTGCCCCATACGCCGCCTTCTGACTTGGGCTTCACTTCATCGCCGAACACGTTGAACACGGTGCTGAACAGGTGGCCCGACTTTTTGACCATGCTGGCGGCAGCGTCGTCATTGTCCATGAAACCGGCCATGGCAGCACGATCATAATCAATGGTGTGCACATGGGAGCCGGTGAATGTGACGCCGGACTTCATTTTCCAAGGGTAGGTCTCAGTAGACATCTGAGCGTAGGACTCAGACTGATAGGCAATGCGCACAGTGTCTTCATTCGTCAGCCAGGCGGCGTGACCGTCGGGCCAACCGGTCAGAGCCTGACCCGTTTTCGCATCAACTTCGCCAACGGTGGCCAAGGCCTTCATCTTCTTGATGAAAGGAAAGGCGGTGTCGGCGGACATGCCGTCGGAAATGTCGGCTGGGTCATTGGCAGTGGAGGCTTCAGCGACCAGGGCGGTGGTTTCACCGATTTTTACCAGATTGGCGTGGCCGTCAGCGAAGGCTGTCATGGCAGTGGAGGCTAGAAGCGCGGCTGCAAAGGGCAAGGAGCGCAAGAGGGTGGAATGGGTCATGGGACATCTTTCGATTTGAGAGTATGCCACCCTTAGGCCCGTAACATGATAGTTTCTTAACAGTTTACACCGGCGCGCCGAAACAGTTTCATTTGACGGCAGTGAAAACGATTACCCGTCGTGTCAGCGGCGGCGCTCACAGCATGATGCCGTGATTATCGAACTCATACCCTTGTTGAACCGAGTGTTTGGCGCTCCCCATCTCCAGGAGGTGAAATCCGGATTTGACGGCGTGACCATCCTTAAGCGCCAGCGCACTTGCGCCAGTTAGTCTGGATTTTTGGATGACGTCTGCCCCATTAAGCTCCAACACGGTTCCAGACTGTTTCGAACTGATGAGCGCGCGATTGCCATCGGCGGCCACCGAAGAGACGTAATTTGCAAGATCAGGGCCGGTTTCGAGGGCCTGCGCCCCCCGTTCGGTAACAAGCCACAGCACCGGTACCGCTTCTTTTGTGAGAGTGGGAACCTGCCCCCCCACATAAAGGCGTCCGAGGCCGTCAAATGCTAGGTGACGAAGGGAAACGCGCTCGGTGCCTGGCCACAAACCCAAGGGCTCCACGCTACCCTTGTGAAAGTCGTAGCGCAAAATCTGGCTTTGAAAACTGTCCGCATTCAAAGGGTCTCGGCCATAATCGGGATGGGTCTCCAACCCACCCAGAGCGATGAAAAAGACATCCGAGTTGGGATGGCGCACCACCTCATGGGGGCCCGGGCCGGGAAGAGTAATCGTTCCCATTCGGCGCAGGGCGGGCTTGATCTCGTAAATCGCCACCGCGCCCTGAAGCGTATCCATGTCATTTTCCGGAACGATCAAAAAATTGCCGTCCTTCGTGAATGCGCCGTGACCGAAAAAATGCCGATTGGCCGGCGCCTGCACGGTGGACAGAACCTGCAATTCACCGGTTTGTACGACCGCAAAGCGGTTACCGGGTCGGCGGGGGAAAACGATTAGGCGGTCGCCATTTTCGGCCATGCCATGGGCCCGAAAATCGAGCCGTGTGGACCCAAGGGACGCCCCGGTGGGAGAGAAATAAACCAGGCGACTGCGGTCCAGCGCATCGGTCTCCACACCCACATAATGGGCCCGTTGTGACGCGAAAGACTTGCCAAAGGAGCAAGCCGTGATGCCGAGGCCAAGGGCAGCATTCTTTAAAAAGCTGCGCCGGTCCAAAAGATCAGTCGCCATCTGCTGAGGTGAAACCGGCCGTCAGACCCAGCGATGCAAGCAGGCCCGCCTTCAAATAGGCCTCGTGATAGAGCGTTAGTTCCGCAAACCGGCGAAGTTCGGCTGCCATAGCGCCATCTTCGTTCAAAATCGCTTCAAGCGTCCGGCTTTCGACGGCCAGCGTGTCGCTGATGCTTGCCGCTGTTTCACCGAGGGCGAAGAATTCCATGGAGCCGCCAGCATCCGGGGTGACATCGAAAAACCCGTAGGGCACATCGTAGAAATCTTTCAGCGCGCGAAAGCTCGTTTCAATGCTTTTAAGCCCAAGGCCGCTTTTGCGGGCTTCGCTGCGCTCCGGCCGGGCTTGACCGGACGACGCGCCAAGACCGCGCTGGAGTTTGAACTTGCGCAACCGGTCCGTATAGACAACGGCGCCGGCCAGAACTTCGCGCATCAGTGTTTCGATATTTGGGTAGCGCTCGTTGCCCTTGGCAGCCGTATCGAAGGCGGTGCGAAAGGGAGATTGAACCCACTCTGCTGCGACTTTTGCCGACAAATTGGCCTGGTAGGACGCAATGGCCACGGAAAGGTCACAGGCATAGGTATTGGGTTTCAGATCGGCGTAAAGCAGCTCTTCCAACGCGGTAAGATTGACCAGCGCAACGGACTGCTTCTCCAGTGCGCTTTGCTGCAAGAGTTGAGCGTCTTGTTTTGCTAGCGCAGTTCGGATGGCCCGTTTGGAGAACCCCTTTGGGTCGGGCCAGATTTGCGCCCGCCAAAGGCCTTTGCCATCCGCGATGGGGCCGTATTGAATGATGCTGATGCGCTGCCACGCCAAAAATGTCTCTTCAAAGCGGGTTTGTGCGTCATCAATCGTCAGCCCACCGCTGCAAGAGGCTTGCAGGTCACGCTTCATGGCCGCTGCGGCCACAGCCCAGGCTTGGTAACCGGGCACGATGAATTCATTGGCCGTTGTGATGAGTGCGTCTTGGAACAGTTTGGCTTTGGCACTGTCAAACCGCGCCTGTGCTTTTGCAGGTCCAAAGGCCACGCCGGCGCAAATAAAAGCAACCGCCATTTTGAAAATGATGTTCATTTAAAGGCTCTTCAAAAAACGAATGAGATTTTGCCTGTTCTTTTTATCGAGCTTTGCGAAAGCATCGCGTGATGCCTGTGCCTCTCCCCCATGCCACAAAATCGCTTCTTCTAGCGAACGGGCACGCCCGTCATGCAAAAAATAGGTGTGGCCGTTGACCACCTTTGTCAGCCCCACACCCCACAAGGGTTGCGTGCGCCATTCACTGCCTGCGATCGCGCCCGTGGGGGTTTTGTCGGCGAGACCAGGGCCCATGTCGTGGAGCAAAAAGTCGCTATAGGGCCATATGAGCTGGTTGCGCTGCTCCTTACTCGCCTTGGATGACGTGGCAAATTTGGGCACGTGGCAGGCCGTGCAATTGGCTTCGTAGAACAGTTTCTTGCCCGCCAGCACCTGTTTGTTGGCCACATCCCGACGGGCTGGCACGGCCAGATTGGCGGAATAAAACGTGACCAACTGCAAGAGGGCATCCGTTATTTCAGACTGCAATTCGCCTGAGGCATCTTTGTCATCCCCGTGGAGCGCTTCACGACACTTTTTTTGATGCGGCGTACAATCCCCGTAGGAAGTGCGCATCAGGCTGGTGGACAGGCCCATATCATTGTGAAAAGCCACGGCAGATTGGTCGATAATAGTGGCCGTGGTGGACTTCCAGCCAAACCGACCTACCCGTTTACCAATAATATTGGCACGGCCAGAAATACCATCGCCGTCGGCATCTTCAGGATCGGCATTGGCCAGAATATCTTTGTCTGCAATGGCCTCCACCAAGCCAAGGCCAATCATGGGGGGAGCGATGCGCGGGTTCAGCGCCACACCTTCAGCGAGCTGTGCATCCGTTTTGTAGACGGGTTTGCGCAGCATAATTGTCGTGCCGTCAGGATATTCAAATGGCACGTTTTTGTATTGGACCTGAACGCGCCCTTCCGCATCAAACCCCGGTATGGCTTGATCGTGAAACTGGTGGCCCAGCACGGGGTCCGGCGCGCCGCTCCGGTCGCTTAAGGAAAACAACATCGACACCATATTGGTGTCACCGGGTTGCGGCGGGTGCCCCCGCCCATCCTTGATATGACACCCCTGGCAAGAGCGGGCGTTGTAAAGTGGGCCGAGCCCATCGGATGCAATGGTGGAAGACGGCGCCGCCACCCACGGCCTGTCAAACACACCATTGCCGATAAAAAACTCAGAACGTTGCTCGAAGGAAAGCGCCGCCGACGGCAGGGAGAAAGCGTTGCTGTCAAACCGGCTCGTGTTTGTTCCTGAGCCGCCCTGTAAGTGCTCAAACCGTTCAGGTTTGTGAAACCGCGTTGTGGGGGCCAATATCCGGGCTTTTTTCTGCGCCCGGGTCTCGTTGTTGGTCTCGGTCTTGCTCTCGGCCTTGATCTCGGTAAGGGCAGGTGCGCTTGAGCCGAGCAAAAGCAGTGTGGCCAGCGTGGGCCACACCAAGTGTTTTGAGTTGGTTTTGTTCATCGCAAAACGCAAAGGGTCACCCAGTCTTATTCGAAAACGGCACCGGGGTTGTCGAGGCTGTCGGAACCCTCCACATTGATCTTCGCGGCATTGAGGGCCGCCACGAGCGTTTCAATGGTCCGCGTTTGGTCCACCAGCGCATCAATCGCATTTTGCACGATGGCATTGCCCTCGGTATTCCCAGCCCCAATCATTTGGTCATAGGCCTCGATACCCTTGTCGGCACGGTCCTTCATCACCTGCATGGAAGCCATGGTGGCTTTCAATTTTCCGGTCATTTGGGTGTCCAGGTCAGGATCAATCCCACGGGTTAGATCGGACAGGGAGGCCACGTTCATCACTTCTCCGTTCGGGCGCACGTAACGGCCGTGATAAACATTCTGGATGCCCAAAGCGTCATAAAAATGGGAATTGTGCGTGTTGTCGGCGAAGCAATCGTGCTCTTCCTCAGGATCATGCAAAATAAGACCAAGCTTCATGCGCTCCCCGGCCAACTCTCCGTAGCTGAGAGAACCAAGGCCTGTGAGGATTGATGACAAGCCCTGCGCGTCCGACTGGGCGGCAAGGTCGGCCCGTGCGGCACCGTTTTCTTCCCATGCCGCCACGATGTCCTTCAAGTCATCCACCAAAAGCTGCGTTGCGGCTTTCAAAAAAGCGGCCCGGCGGTCGCAATTGCCATTGGTGCAGTTGTCGAGAGCAAAATCCGTATGGGGCCTTGAGCCCGCGCCCGCTTCTGTACCGTTCGTGTCCTGACCCCACAACAAGAATTCGATGGCGTGATATCCGGTGGCCACATTGGCCTCCACACCATCAATCTCATGGAGTTGCTGGAGAACTGACGGTGTTATTTGTGCCGCATCCACGGTCTGGCCGCCCACTTTCAACGAGGCATTGGCGACAATATTGGCCAAAAAGAAACCGTTCTCTTCGCTTTCTTTCCCGTAAAAGCCGGTGTCCACATAGTCGATCAGCCCTTCATCCAGTGGCCAGGCATTAACCTTGCCTTCCCACTCATCCACCACCTTGTTGCCAAAGCGATAGGCTTCCGTTTGCTGATAGGGCACGCGAGAAGCAAGCCATGCATCCTTCGCAGCCCCGTGGGTTTCGGCGCTGGGCGCTGCCAGAAATGCTTCGATGGCCTTGTTGAGCGTTTGGGCTGTGCTCAGGCTGTCGGAATACTTGGCCAGCGCCAAATCGGCATAACCGTCAATGACATCGCGCGGCGAAGCCGCATTGGCAAAGGCCGTGGTGGCAGAAAACGAAAGGACGAGGGCGAGGGCTTTAAGGCGGTTTCGCATGTGATGGCTCCTAGGTGTATGGCTGTCATCAAACATGCAAACTCCCTTGGTAGTGAGAAGTTTGAAGGTCGGTGACGGCCCAAAACGTTGTGCCTCCTAGGCCTAATACATCACCGTGTTATGACACTAATTGAAACTTTCTAAAGTAGATGAAAATTATCATGTTTTTACCCCGATTGCTCTTTACCGCCATGGTCCTCTGCCTATGGACCAATTTGGGGGCTGCCCAAATCAAGGCCCCCGTTCCTTCGGCAGACCAAGGCAGCTACAACCCCACGCTCACCGCCAAAGAGGCGGTTTTAACAAACTGGAAATTGGCCATATCGGGCATTCGCGCTGGCAAGTTTGTCAGCGATCAGATCGTGTCGGCCAAAGGCGTAAACTACGCGCGCTTAGCAAAGCAGGCTGAGTTCGCCGCAAAAACCAGTCTGCTGCGCTATGCTTCATCCTACTGGCTATTCGCCATGGACGAGACTACGCAACCCATTCAAAGAGACGTCATTGCAAACGCCTTGCGGGCTAGCAGACAAACCTGCACCACCTCTTGCGAGACCCCTATAAACACATTGCGATCCGCATTTGCGGACGTTTCCGATGCTCTCGATCAAGCGGCAATTTCGGCGGAAAACGCTTCCGCCGTCCGCCAGACTTATTCGGACGTACAGGCGCTTGCCGAATTGTTTTTGGAGATGGCGCAATATTTAGAAAGTGATGCTTGGCATACCAATTTGAGCATGACCCGGGCTGGTCTTGACGGGCAGGAAGTGGCCGCCCGCATTGTGGGCACCATGGCCGTTTGGCGCAATGTTGAGCCGTTTGTGGGGCTGCGCAATCAGGAAATCGACGACAGCGTGAACGCTTCCATCAACCGATTGCTGCGCGATACACGGCGCAACACGCGGGGCAAAAAAGTGCTCGCCAGTGACAGCAAGGAAATCGCCATCATCAAAAAAGCAGCTTCACAAGTGGCTTCTGACCTGCGTCTGGCGGCCGGCCTCTTCACCCAAGGATGAGGTTTTTTTGGCCTTTTTGCCTATTGGGCTTGATTGGGTGCCTAACGACACTTTCCTCGGACTTTGGCCCCGTTGCGGCGCAGCACAGTTCTGCAAAGCAATGTTTGAGCTGTCATATGGACAACGGAAAGCTCAATATTGTGGGCATAAAAGAGTTGCAGGGTCTGCCCGAATTTTGGCCTCTTCTGTTTGAAGACCAGTTCGACCGGGACGAAGATGGCGTTTCCGGCACGGCACAGTTTGTAAGCGGTGGCGGTAAACCCCTGCTAGGCAAATGGGGTGAACGGCTGGCCGCCGCTCGCTTTGAAGACTTCGCCAAAATTGCCGGGGCTGCGCACAATATCAAAATTGACAACGACATGGACCGCATAAAGGCGGTTTTCGAAAGGCTTTCCCCAGCCCCCACATCGCCTTTCAGTTCACCCCAAGATCTTGCGACATTCAAAGCCGAAGGCTGTGCCGCCTGTCACGTCACGCAGACATATGCGTTTGAAGGCAAAACACTGATGCCGCTCAGCGATTTTCTCCTGCACGATTTGGGTGACGGCAAAGGCGAGCGCCGCACAAAACCCCTCTGGGGGTGCGACGCCTTATGCCTCCAGTTCCGGCACGAATAGGATGATTTTCAAGCAGACCTAAGCCGCTCAACGGGTCCTTATGTCGCCGAGTAGAGCGCAAAAGCGAAGAATAACTGCCCAGAAGAACCGAAACAGGACCCTCCCCCTTTTTTTGGTCGGATGACGAAAAAAGAGGATTGGATAGTGGGGTCCGCTGCCGTTGACCGATTTGCCACTCGTTTATTTTCAATGTCGGCTTCGACGAATGGGGCTGTTGCAGCTCAAACTGGCTCAAGGGTCGCTTCCCCCTAAATTTCGACATCACTGAGGATCGGAACGCGCCCTCATTTTTTAACCGAACGCCAGGTGTTCTCAGTTTGCACTGGACTTTGGTTTGGCTGGAAGCATTGCTGTCAGAACACCGCCACGCACTGATACGTTGGGCGGTTAGGCTCGGCGCTTAGTGTGGTTGGGTCTTTGGTCAGTACAAGGGCCAGCGTGGTGTTGGTCTTTTTGATCAAAGGACCATGACCATGGATGTGAAAGTCGAAACTAATGTAGAGCATAAACGTCACTTAAGCGTCGGAAATCGCGGTGGCTTTGAGGGCGGAAGAGGATCGTCATTATCCGCCATCTCATCCGTTCCCGTAGAAATAGAAACAGGCAGAACCGGAACAGTTCGCTTGTCGGAGGCGCAGCAAGTGGTTCTGGCGCATGCCAGTGCAAACGAGGATGCGAGGCTGATTTGGCCTTTGGATGATCGGCCCTTAGGAGCAGCTGTGCCAGACAATGGCTTTGGCTCAACGCCCAACGACCGCGACTGTATCAAGGCGCTCTATCGTAAAGGCATGCTCGACGGCGATTTGTTCAGTTTGAAGCTCACAGCAAAAGCCTTTGTTGCGCTGCAGATCGATCCCGTCGAATGGCCGGAACGTCTGCGGTGGGATGTTAGCGCGGCGGATGCGGTGACCGGGGTGGGTGTGACGGTCGAAGAGAGTGATCCACGGGGAGAAGAACCGGCTGTCGATTCTGGCAACTTCAACGCCCCAATGACTGTATCGCCCTCCCTCACTCAAAATATGCGGGCTGGGTCGAAGGGCGCGGCCCTTATCGATCTCCTTGCCCGCGATGGTGGAGCGACGCTTGACGAGCTGCAGCAAGCCAGCGGGTGGCAGGCGCATTCGGTGCGGGGCTTTCTGTCGGGAACGGTCCGCAAGAAGTGGGGGGGCCAGTTAGAACTGGACAAAAATGCGCACGGTCAAACCACATGGCGGTTGGTTGATACGGTAGAACTTCCTGAGGTAGTGCCACCCGCACCGATCATCGGTGTCGATAAGGCTCAATGATGAGCGGTGTGGATCAGTCTTTGAATTTAAAGGACCAATGGCGTGCCCTCACCGGTCGGGATGCTCCCAGAGGCTTGAGCGGTAAGCTGCTGGCTGGGGCACTCAGCTTTGAGCAGCAGTATCAGGCATCGGTGTCGGCTAGAGCTCACGGGCTGACCTTGGTCGATCGCAAACGCCTGAGAGCGATTGCTCGGGGGCAGCAGCATGTGGGGGAGGATGGCAAACCAAATGATCGTCCACACCCTGTATCCAAAGCTAAGACCCCTGCCGACGGTTTAAGCCTCGGCACACAGTTTGTTCGTGCATGGCAGGGGCTGGATCAGGTGGTGACTGTGGTGGACGGCGGGTTCCTTTGGAACGGGGTGGTTTATGGATCGCTCTCAGCCGTTGCCAGAGCCATCACCGGCACTCGCTGGAACGGGCGCCGCCTCTTCCGGCTTAGCAGTAAGCCAAAGACACCTTTGTCGGTGAAGGCAGTGGCTAATGGGTAGTTCGTTTCCAGAAAGTCATATGGATAACGCCGATGAAGTTTGTGGCCCTACTGGACACATCTCAATCGGTTCCAAAGCCTCTCCCTCTCCATTCAAGCGCTGCGCCATCTACACACGCAAATCATCTGAGGAAGGGTTGGAACAGGACTTCAACTCGTTAGATGCTCAGCGGGAGGCCTGTGCAGCTTACGTTCAATCTCAACGGCATGAAGGATGGCGGCTCTTGCGCCCTTCCTCTGGAGAAGAGGCGAACCGATATGCCTATGACGATGGCGGATTGTCTGGCGGCACGATGGAACGCCCGGGACTGAAGCGCCTACTAGCGGACATCGAGGGTGGTGCCATCGATGTGGTGGTTGTTTACAAGGTGGACCGCCTGACCCGCTCATTGGCGGACTTTGCCCGTATTGTTGATGTGTTTGACCGGCATGGCGTCTCATTTGTGTCGGTCACGCAGGCCTTCAACACCACGTCCAGCATGGGGCGGCTTACCCTCAACGTCCTGCTGTCGTTTGCCCAGTTCGAGCGGGAGGTTACAGCAGAGCGTATCCGCGACAAGATTGCCGCCTCCAAGCGTAAGGGCATTTGGATGGGTGGGCGGGTGCCATTGGGATACCGAGTGCAGGACCGCAAGCTGCTGATTGACGAGAACGAAGCAAAGACCGTTCGCCGCGTCTTTGAGACTTACGCGCGGACTGCTTCATTGCCCAAGACCAAGGCTGAATTGGATGCAGCAGGGCTTGGTCCTAGGGCAGTTGTTCCGGCGACAGGCAACAACCCAACTATCCGCTCTGCCTCAGATGCCATGCCGATTGGCCTATCCAAAGGCAAAAACAATACCGGAGATCAGAACCTTGGTTCCCAGTACTCAACAAACACCAAGCGCTTTTCCATTGGTGGCCTTTCGGCCATCCTGCGCAATCCCATCTATCGGGGATTGCTCTCCCACAAGGGCACGCTCCACGAGGGCGAGCATAAAGCGCTTATCAATGATAAGCTGTTTAAGCGCGTTCAAACGCTCTTAAACAGCGCCTCAGGCGGCAATAGAAGGCAGCGCGGTTCTTCAGATGCGCTTCGGCACGGGCGTTTGCTAAAGGGCCTGCTGTTCGACAGTGCTGGCTTTGCCATGACCACTACCCATTCCAGCCGCAAAGGTGTGGTGCACAACTATTATCTCTCTACAGCTCTCGCCAAGAACCGCAAGTCTGAAGCGGGATGGCCCCACCGCGTGCCTGCGAGCAAGTTGGAAGATGCTGTGTTCGTTGCTTTGAGACAACACATTGGTGCAGTTGCGGTAGGAGGAGACCAAACCCCTGGACTGACTGGAGTCGGGTATGCCCATGGCGAAGCCTCCCTTGGTGCTTCAACCGATTTGCTCAACCTTATTGACCGGATTAAGCGAATTGACGTGATCGCTGAAGGTGCAGTGGTTTTTCTGAAGAGCCACACGAATTGCACCGGAGGAGGCCACAACATTAGCGGTGACACTAGTGACACCAGCAACAGGCCAACGAGACTGACCATACCCATTGACTGGAAACGGCCGGTCCGACGGCAGCGGCTCGGACAGACCAAGGAGGAAAGGGCCACTCAGCAAAAGAGCGAACGGACACAGCGCAACCGTCAAACCCTGCTGTCTGCCATCGCAAGAGCTCACGTATGGTATGATGATCTCAAGTCAGGAACCGTCACTTCCATCACAGAACTGGCCTGCAGGGAGAACCGCTCCGTGCGGTCCATACGGCTTAATCTGTCGTTGGCTTGGCTAGCTCCCGATATTGTGCGAGCTGCACTGGAAGGACGCCTTGATCCCACCATCAGTGCCACAGAACTTGGAAGGTCCTTACCGTCCAAATGGCAGGATCAACGGAACCTGATTGGGCTGCACGCACCGAAGACCCACATGCTAACGAAACAAGCAGCGGTGCAAGAGCAAGAGCATGTCTTCCATTCCTGATTATGCATGGGGCTGGCGGCGGGGATATCGCGCCGCTATCTCGACAATCCATGTCCATGCAGTGGACCAGACGGATTACCACGCACAATCCGTGTTGAATGGCCGGGGTTTGCGCTTGGGCATTGATGGGCGGGACCGGCTCCAGCAGATGCTAAACGAACCTGACACAGCGACCCCACTACTTCATCTGGAAGAAGCGGCCCAGCGCCATGCTACCGGAACGTGGCGTTCGCAAGAACGTCATTTGGGTTTCTTGATCGGCATTCAATTCGGCATCAACAACCTGCGCTCTCGGGCAAGTCGGCTTAACGACCCCAAGGCCATTGCAGCGGTCAATGCATTCGCAGACCTCATAGAAGATCACCTAACCACGTTGCTTATTGCTAATGATGCCCCTCCCCGACGGGGTGCCTTCAAACTCGGTTAGCGCTCGTTCCTCTCAGATGAAATCAGAGCGCTAAGCTATGGCAGCCAGTCCATCACTCGAACCGGTCTCCACACGCACAGCGAACCCCTCAAATTGGCACGCGCAAAACCGATGGAGAGACACCTGCAGGCAATTCGTGCAATGTGCCCCAGAAACTCATACCAATTGAGTCTCTACGAAGGCCAAACATGCGTAAGCGTTTGAATTCACGACCCGAAACAAGCGGTGAAAAAAACAATAAAAATAATGCGTTAGAGTGGTGGAGCTTTTTTATTTGTCGAACGGGTCTCTTGAATTTTGCGGAATAGCGCTTCGGAAAAGAGAGGAATTTGCTCAGTGGTCCCAGCTTGGAAATTGACAGCAACGGAGAATTCGCTCGTAAATTCAGCGGCTTGACGAGCCCAAATCGAACCTGGCCGTCTGGAGATCTAATCAGTTTTGATCTTTGAGATGTCTCTGAACGGTGCGATCTGGCTGGTGCAATGCGGTATCAAATAGGCCGATTTGTGAAACCGAGCAGCGGGATCGTGGGAACAAATTGTCGTTTGCTGGGAATGGATTGCGCGAAAGTAGGATCGGATTGTCGAATGATGGGATTAGTTCACAGATGACTGGTTTTGAGCTGCCATGGCGTGGAACCGAGTTGAACTCAGGTGGGCACAACGATTTGGCGACAGTCTTTTTATGAGCGCGGAAACTGAAGAGCTACTTTGGCTGTCATCCGATGGATATATTGGCTTGGTTGCACCTTGCATTGGCACGGTCGCCTTCTAGCCCGAATGGCCGCTGTGCTATGTCACCTTAAACGCCAACAGCAATTGAAGACTGTGCGTTAGACGCTTTTTGTCGTCGTTGGGTGGTACTGAGAGCTCATAATTCTGACTAGGCAAGCCATGACGGCTCGGTCGCTTTTACGGCTGCATTCTAATTTCGGTGAAAACTGCGCCCCAAGTTAGAAGAAATTTCTAACTTTTGAGACTGATTTTCACGCTGTGCGTTCAAAGGCCGTTGAAAACCCTCTGGAAGGGTCTTCGAAGGCCTTTCAAAACGCCTATTATGAAAGCTGAAACAGTTTTGCGAACTGGGCCAAAACCCCGCTCAGGGCGTTCAGATTGGGCTTGGGTTCTGCTATTGTTCCTTCAGCAGGCCGCTTAGCAGTTCTCGAGAGCTCAGCAGCCTTCAAGACTGAAATGCCGGTCGCCATTATCGACCAATTCTTAAACTCACACGCGGGTGCGTTTTGCAACCCGCTACTAACGGAGGTTGCTCATGCAACAGCTGAATGTGGAACTGCGTCCAATCGCAGACCTGGTGCCGTATGATCGAAATGCGCGCACGCATTCCAAAGAGCAAATCGCTCAGATTGCCCGCAGTATTGAGCGGTTTGGTTTCACCAATCCCGTCCTTGTGGATGATGAGGGAGGCATCATTACCGGTCATGGTCGCGTGGCGGCTGCAAAACAGCTGGAATGGACCGAAGTCCCTACCCTTCCTCTTTCGCATCTCTCAGAGGATGAAAAGCGCGCCTATATTCTCGCGGACAATAAGCTGGCGGAGAATGCTGGTTGGAATGAGGAACTACTGGCCATCGAATTGCAGGGGCTGATCGACCTTGATTTTGATCTGGACCTCATCGGCTTTTCCACTACGGAAGTCGACATCGTTCTGGACGGTCCCATGGAGAAGGGACCAACGGCGGCGGATGATCGATTGGATGCTGTCCCAGATCTTGTCGACGGGTGGCCGGTTACGCAGCGAGGCGATCTTTGGCATCTAGGACGGCATCGCCTGCTTTGTGGCGATGCAAAAACTGCAGAGGATGTTCAACGCCTCTGCCATGGCATGGGCACTTTTGACACAAAAGCGGGCTCTTTCCAATCGGCCAAGCCCATCGACATGCTGTTCACCGATCCGCCTTACAATGTGAAGATTGATGGTCACGTCAGCGGGCTCGGCAAGGACCGTCATCGCGAGTTTACCGAAGCCTCTGGCGAGATGACGAAGGCCGGGTTCGCACAGTTCCTGACGGAGACCTTGGGACAAGCTGCTTCCGTCCTACGCGATGGTGCAATCGCCTATGTCTGCATGGATTGGCGGCACATGAGTGAATTGCTGACTGCGGGCGAGGCGGTCTTTAACGAGCTCAAGAACCTCTGTATCTGGAACAAGACCAATCGTGGCATGGGCACATTGTATCGCTCAAAGCACGAATTGGTCTTTGTCTTTAAAAAGGGGACTGCGCCACACATCAACAATTTTGGCCTTGGTGATGGCGGGCGCTATCGCACCAATGTGTGGGACTATGCGGGCATATCATCTCTTTCAAGTGACCGCGCAGAAAAACAGGCCATGCACCCTACCGTGAAGCCCGTGGCCATGATCGCGGACGCTATGCGGGACTGTAGCCATCGCGGCGATACCATTCTCGACATCTTCGGCGGCTCAGGCAGCACGCTTATTGCAGCAGAAGAATGCGGGCGAACTGCCAGACTGTTGGAACTCGATCCTCGCTATTGCGACACCGTTATTCGACGTTGGCACAAGCTCACCGGGCAAAATGCCATCCTCAAAAGTGCAATAAACAACGACCAGCTCGATGAATTCGGGCCTCAACAGCAGAAGCGTCTCACACACATCGCTGATACCGCACCTTCAGCGAGCGGACGGGAACATTCGGGTCAGACCTTTGACCAGGTGAGAGCCTTGCGTCTGGCGGGATTGGGAAAGGGTTCAGAGCCGCCCAACAGCATGTCCCAAGAAACTGATGAAAGGCGCAGCATGCCGAAGTTCACCAATCTAACGGACCGAAAAGATTACGGCACTGCCCGCTTCACTGAAACCGGAGGGGCAAATTGATGGCACGCAAACCAAAGTCAAAACGGGCCTCAAGCTCCATTGAACAACTCACACCTCTCGATCAGCAATTCATCGAATCCGCACAGACCAAGCGGCAGGTTCGCGTGGATGGTCGAAGCGTTGAACTCACGCAAGAAGCCATCGCCGTTCAACATCTCTTCAAAAGCGCTCTGAGCGGCTCGATCCATGGCATGGGCCAATGGATCCACTACACGCAGTTGGCCCAGGAGAAGGAAGAGGCAAAACGCGAGCGCCAAATTGAAGGAGCCCTTAAGTTCATCGAATTGCAGCAACTAAAACTGAAGCAGGCCGAACGCAGAAGCGAAAGCACCCGCCTGATCCTTCCCCATCCAGATGATATTGAGATCGATCCGGCGACGGGCGTGGATATTATCGGTCCGTACGACGAGACTGAACTGTTGGAGGTGGAGAAGAAAGTCAGACTTCGGGATGCCTACTTCGTGCAAGGCGAACTGGAAACATGCTTCTCATGGCCCGATCCGCCCGCTGTAGAGTGCGATCCAGACTGCCCGTTCCAGGGTGGTTCTGCAGAGTTCCTCGGCCTGATGACAGACCGTGAGTTACCGCAACGGTTTCGACTGTCCGAGGACGATCGCTTTAAACTAGCGTGGCGACTGAGCCGGATGACCAAGCGAGAGCTGCTGAAACACGCGCGGGAAATGTGGCGCAAAGCCGGGCAACCCAAAGCCCGTGGATGGCTCACGCCGCCCTACTGGCGCACGATCAGAGTTTACAAAGCCATGCCTCAGTTTGCAGAACGTGTGGCCAAGGAATTGCGCGCCAACCGGGAGGACGCGGCCGTTCGAGAGTTGCAAGTCTTTTACAATCAGGCGCGTGATTGGCTTTTTCCAGAAGGAAAAAAGCCGGAAAATATTGAGAATTAGACGCACTAACCTCAACTTTGCTGAACTCTCTGGACTTTATCACTCGGATGATAAAACCCTACTTTCTCGCTAGACGACAGTTATGACCCTACTTAATTGGCCTACCACAAAGGAGGCGCGTTTGACTGCTTCCAACTATCAGTTGAAGTCGGCAAAACTTCGGAAACCCTCTATAACAGCGGAGGGATGAGAGGCGTCGAGCGCGGCGGTGGGGGGCTGGTTAAAGTGGCCGTCGTCGTTGTCGAAAAAGCGGCCCGATGCTTCTTCAAATTCCGGATCGAGAGCTAGACCAAAGAGAACGTCGGCTCCAATATTGAGATCGTTGCCCCCCAGGCCGAAGCCTTCTTTCATCATTTTGGATGCTAGGAGGGAACCTGGATTGACTGCAATTACCGCTGGGCCGTCGGGCAGCATCTTGGCCAATTCCATGAATCAGATGGTGATGACCAGTTTGCTTTGGGAGTAGGCGTCCATGGCAATAGGGCCATATGTCTAGGCAGAGTTGGACATGCTCCGATAAGCACCGCTGAAGGGAACACGCTGATACGGGGTTTAAGGTGTGATTTTACGCCGGCCCTTGGGCTTTTCCTGAATGTCAAACAGATACTCAAAGAGATCGGATGGCATAGGGGTAATCCATTGATTGAGCCGATGCACCAACTCCATGCCGCAATGGACGGTTTTCTCTTCCTCTGCCTCCTCTTTTGAGAGAAGGCCCGCTGCAAGATGGGCAATCGGTATTTCCGGATCCTCAGACACAGCTTTCACCCTCTCCACACGACATTTTTTTGCTCCGCCATAAAACACGACAAAAATTGTCTTGTTTTATGGCCTTCGCTTATATTAGTGGAGTATCACAGTCAATTTTAATTCTGGCAGGCCCAGAAAGGCGGAACTGTCATGCGCAAATCCTTCACACAGGACGAAGCTGTTCGACTACTAGCGCAGATCGAAGGAGATCGAGCGGCAGGGCGGCCGGTGCACAGGGCATGTAGGGCGGCAGGCATCGCCGACACAACTTATTACGCATGGCGCAAGCGTTATCGAAAATTGCTGAGGGGCGTGCCCGCCCGGCAAGTTAAGCAAAACGATGCCAGCCTGACATAGATTCCATTCAAAGAGGTCAATTCTCATGTGCGACAAACACAGAACCAAAGGGCGGGAGAAGAAAGTATCCGACCTCGGTCTGGATCAGGTTGAACAGCTTTTACTGCTGACCGCGCGCCAGTATTTTGTTTCCTATACAGATCCGTCCCAGCCGCATTGGGAGACCGCCTTCGATATTTGTGAGAGCCAATTTGGCGAGGGAAAAGGTATTCAGATTGCTGCCGGCGTTTTGGGGGTTTTGCGCAAGATGCGGGTAAGCCGGCGCAGCACCTTCCACTTCACCAATCCCTATTGCCGGCAATGTGCGGGGCGCATGTCTGATTGCGAATGCCAGCTGTTTTCAGCACTCCGCCACATGCGCAATCGGGATACGCAATCCGCTTACGAAGAAGCGGTTGTGTTATGCGAGGGGAGCCAGGTGCAGCCCATGCTCCAAGCTATGGAAAAACTCTGCGATCTTCTGCCGAACACGGCTCCCAGCATGCCGCTGACGGCACCGAGCACACGATCCCTTCACTAGCCCTTACTTAGACAAAAGGGGTAGAAGCCATGTGCGATAAACACTTGGGTTTACAGTTCGGCAAAACAAAGCCTGCTTTAGCGCCGGCAATCCCATCCATGACACTTATGGAAGCATCTTGCCCACGCACAACTTCGCGCAACGGACGCTTTCACCTTTGGACCATCAAAGAATCAGTACACTGCTCCATCATCGGCACTTGCGCTTCGGTCAATGATATAAAACGCTTGGCCGCCAAAGTGGGCATTGAACTTCTGGAAGACGCAACCGACTACGTGGTCCATGGCTATCTGGTGCAGAAGTCGTCCGTAGATACGCCTTTCTCCCGCGCTTTTCAGAAACTGATGGACAGCCGCTATGCCGGCGCGCTGCGCAAGGTCAAACGTGCTACAGATGCTTCTCAACTTGATGCCTTATGGGACGAAATGCGCGATACTGGGCAAATTGCGTCGGCCTATTGGGCTTTCATGACCATGGCCCACGTGCCGGACGCTGTGCGGGAGCGCATCTTCGGCGAGGTGCATATGTTCTCCCATTTGGCCGGCGCCAACTATGCGCGCAAATCCGTTGAGGTGGTTGAGCTGGACCATGAAATTGCTACGCTTACCGATCGCCTCGAAAAGCAGCAGCTCCACCGCGAACAGGCGATTGAAGCCCGTGATGCTCGGATCACCCATCTTGAGGCGAAGCTAGATGATTATATGCGTGAGGCCACAGGCCAACAGCATTGGGAAAACTCAGCCAAAACACTGCAGGCGGATTTGGACAAGGCGCAGCAAAAAATCGCACATCTTGAAGACGCCCTCTCGCATGCCAGTGAAAGGGTCCGGTGTCTCGAGAACAACGCAGTTACAGAAGAGTGTTTAGATAGTGGCTCTTACGGCGATGGACATATGGAGGGAGCAGAGGCGTCTAGTCCTGTTCCTCATGAGCGGGAGAACGCTGGGCTTGGTCCGGCAAACGAGCCTCTCAAGGTCTTATATCTGGGTGGACGCAATCGGCAAATTCCTCACTTGCGGAGCATTGCAGAAGAACAAACCGTGGAACTGCTTCATCACGATGGCGGCAAGGAAAACGCCGTCTCGCGCATTGATACGGTCTTGCCTTCCGTAGACTGCGTCATGTGTCCCATCGACTGCATAAGCCATGATGCCTGTCTTCGGGCAAAACAGTATTGCCACAAACGCAACACGCCTTTCGTTCCACTTAGGACTGCAAGCGCGGCGGCTTTCAAGGCGGCCCTCAAACGATTGCGCGACGAAGCGAATTGATTTGTGCATCACAAGAAACCAAAGATGGCCTTGTCTCCATTTAACGGCTCCAATCAGACCTACCTTGAGCGCACCCCCGAGAAGCTGGTGGTTGAAGGTTATCGTTATTGGACTTCGGGATTTGACACCGGTTCAATTCAGCCATGGGAATTGGCGTGGGATCTTTACAACAAAATTCTGGGCCCGGACGATGCCGGTCAGGCTGTAACAGCTCTTTCCGGGTTTGTGCGCACGCTAAAAACCTGCGCAGCATGCCCGTTGCGCAGTTTCCCTTTTCAATCCCGGCATTTGTGCATTGAGGAGTGTTTGACCATCGGTCTGCTTGCAGGTGTCCAGAATGGTGATGATGCGGCAGAACTATGCCTTCAACACCTCAGTTGCCCACAACGGTGCCACCAGGTGGAAGCAGCAGCGCAGGTGTTTGGCAAAACTCTGCTGCAGCTTAATCAGCGGCTTTTGCCCGTGCCGTGCCATGTCATTAACGATGTTCTCAAGCGGCAAAACCCGATAAGGCTTCACTAACTCACCAAACGCCTTGGCTGAATGCTCACCCAAACTTGCTGCGCTCTATTTGAGCAAATCAATCAGTGAAGCCCACTGCTTCGTTTGGCGGAGAGCGGAATGTTCTTTGCGGCCTCCAACTGCAACAAGACGTTGAGATTGCGCTCTTTGTTGGTGAGGTCTGCCAATGTGTAGTTGTCCAGCACTTTGAAAAAGGCGCTCAATGCCTCGCTCAGCGCCTGATTGAGACCGCAGGAAGTGATCAGAGGACATACGTTTTCGCCTCCCTCGAAACACTCCGCGAGGGCAAAATTGTCCTCTGTGCTGCGGATAATCTCACCCAAACGCAGATCAGAAGCCGGACGGGCGAGGCGGATACCGCCGTTACGCCCGCGCACAGATTCCACAAAACCCGCCTTGGTGAGAGACTGCAAAATCTTCAGCAGAAATTGTTCAGACAGGCCGTAAAATTTGGCGATATCTGAAACCCGACTCAAGCCCTCGTTGGAATCGCAATACATCATCATGCGGATTGCATAATTGGTGTGCTTGGTCAGGCGCATGATGCTGCTCTTATTTGAACGATTTGTATCGCAGATATAGGGAAAGAGGACGCCGACCGCCAGCTGTAACCCGCATCATCACACGTTTGAAAGTCAGCGGGAAACTGGGGGACCCATAAGTGTGGCGGAGTGCGCTTTACTCCCAAACCGGTTTCAAGGGGCCAGAGCAGGCCAATCTCCTCACAGTGTGGGCGTCAGGCACCCTCCACCCGGGTAAAGCCCTCAAAGTTTGGATGGCCGATATAGTAAACTTTGTTTTGGCCAGCGTTTTTATGGGCATCGCGGAAGCTCTGGGATTTTGTCCATGCGATAAAGTCAGCCTCGGTTTCCCAATTGGTGTGCGACGCAAACAGCGTATAGCCCTCATCCTCATGATGCGCACCGCGCAACAGGTTGAAGGAGACGAAACCGGGATTTTCCTCCAGGGAGGACTCACGGTTTTTCCAAACGTTTTCGAACGCCTCTTCCGAGCCTTCTTTCACTTTGAAACGGTTCATAGCGATATACATGATGTCATTTCCTTTCATCACTTCCGGTTTGTGGATTGGACGAAATACGCCCGAATTTGAGCAGGTTGCCGTGGGGGTCGGGGATATAGAATTCTTCCATGCCCCATGGTCTCACCATCATATTCGACAAGTTGGACACGCCCCTGGTGACAAACTCGCGGTGAAGGTCATCAGTGGTGTCGCTTCGGATGTAGACGGAGCTGTTTTCGCAAAATTCTTTGGTCTGTGTAAGCCAGAAGTGTAATTCAAGGTTGCCACGCTGCAAGATTGCATAGGTTTCGTCGCGATACTCCGGTGGGTTCTCAAAACCGAGCTCCCCGCAGTAGAATGCCACCGTCTCGTCCAAATTGAGAGAGGGAAGAACAGGAAGCGCTTCTAGTTTGCTTTCTTTCCGTCTGGTCATTGATACTCTCTATCCACCCACATTCATGGGCACTGTTACTGTGAGCGAAGAGCGGCCAAAACCCGCTGGAAATGACGGGAAGGGTGCGGCGCTTCGCACGGCACGCAGTGCTGCCTTATCAAGGCGACTGTTACCGGAACTGCGGGCGATGCTGGCGCCCCTTAACCGGCCATTGGAAGACACCACAAAGCGCACAACCACATCACGCCGCACGCCCCGAATACGGCCCGGCCGGAAGCGGCGCATGATACGGCTGCGCAATTTTCCGCGATAGTTGGAAATACCGGCATTACCGGCACGACGGCTGGCCCGGCTTTTCTTGCCGGCATTACGGGCGGCGCGACGGGCTGTGCCCTGGGATGTGCCGGCCCTGGCGTTACGCTTGGCATTACCGCGATTGCCCCCTGCCTTGCGCTTTTGAGTCCGGCCCGCTTTTCGTGCCCGTGCCGAATTGCGTTTTGTTTCCTTCCGGCGTTGTGCTGCCCTGCGGGTTACAGCCTGACTTTTGGTAACCCGTTTTTGTGGCGCTTGAGCCTGCGCTGCAACCGGCGGCTTTCGCTGTGGTCGCGCCGTTGGAATGGTAACACTTTCCGGCGCTTCAAACTCTTTCTCCACCGGTGCAAGTCTGGAGGCGGAAGCAGCGGGTTCAAACGCCGAGGAAGATGGTTGAACATTCAACGCCAATTGCTGTGAAGGGCTTTGCGGCAATGCCGGTGCCGGCACAGAACGGGAAGCTTCCATCGGCGCGAGTGGAGCAGATGATGCCGCAGTTGAGGCGGTGGCTTGCAAGGGTTCGGTCGGGAAGGCGGGCGACAATTTGGGGGCCGCATCGGTTTGAACCATCTCGGTTGTCTTAGCGGGCAATGTTGCGTCCGACATCCTTTCCATGACCGGCGGCCTGACTGGATCAAGAGCCGAAGTTGATGATCTGACGGGTGGTTGAACCGTCTCAACCGGGAGCGCATCAAGAGCCGACTTGGATGTCTCCTTCATCATGTCAGGTCGAACTTCGGTGAGTTCGGTAGAACTGGAGCGTGTCTCAATAACTTGCGGGGGCGTAGAGCGAAGGCTCTCGCCCTGCTCAACCGGTGCATCCATGGGTTCGCTGGAAGAAGGCTTGAGAGCGTCTTCAGGTGCTTTCTCGTTCAGTGGCTGGTCTTCCATCGGCTGCAGACTATCGGACGGTTCACCGCGCATGACTGCATCGGCAAAGGCGTCTCCCAGCACGGAAACACTCACCTCAGCGCCCCCTGCCACAAGTGTTTCTTCCAGTGGGGCTACGAAGGCGGACGCTAGCATAGCGTGGGCCAACAGCGAAACGAGCAGACCAAAGGCCCATGCGCGCCAACCAAACATTATGGTTGCGCCTTCAAAGTGACCAAACGGACCGGCTTGCCGGAACGGGCTTCCACCCTTGCTGCGGTCTCAATCAGCAGTCGGGCCGGCGTGCGCCGGTCGGCAAAAAGGCGCAAGACGGCACTATCACCGCCCATACCCGCCAGCCATTGCTCAAGGCTCGTTTCTTGCCCGCCGCTGGACAGGCTTCCATCTTCACGCACAAACAACGCTTGCGGCGGTGGAACCGGTTCGCCGGTCCCGGATTGTATCAGCTTAATGACCCGATCCATGGGCGGTGCCAACGTTCCGGCGATCAGAAAAAAGATCAACATGAGGAAGACGATGTTGATAAGCGCGATCGTGCCCTCGCGCTTTGGTTTTGCAGGGGGTCGCGCAAGCCTCATGGTCAGCCCTATCGCGCGATGGTCACACGCAGACCTTCAATGCTGCGCACAATCTCAAGAACGGTGACGAGTTGTTGCGACGTGGTTCCACCCCGTGTGATAATGACCGCATGGTTACGCTCCGGCGTGATGGCGGCCCGGATTTTTTTCGCCAGATCGGCGGCACCGGCGGTCTCGCCGTTGAGCCGCCAATTCCCACCATTGATAGACAGGAGGATGGAGGGGCGTTGCGATGCACTCTGCGCCCCACCAGCACTGCCGGGCGATAGTTCGAATTCATTGTATTTTGAGAAGGTAGAGGAGAGCATGAAAAACAACAGCAGCAGAAAGATGACATCGATGAGGGATGTCAGCGAAAGACGCCGCCGTGGGGATGCTGTTTGCGCAATCCGCATGGTCTAATGGGCCACGACCAGCGTTGGCTGTGGTGCGGGAAGATCCGGTTGAACCGCATCCCGCTCGCCACCATTGATCAACTCGCCCACCAGGGTTTCCACGCCAACGCGCTCGTTTTCAATGCGGCTTTCAAACCATGTCACCACCATGGAAACCGGCATGGCCACAGCCAGCCCCACCGCCGTGGTCAACAATGCAACCCAAATGCCTCCTGCCAGAATGGACGGGTCCACGGCGTTTCCGGCAGATTGAAGATTTTGAAAAGCCTCAATCATGCCAAGAACGGTGCCAAATAATCCCAGTAGAGGGGCAATCTGGGCAATGGAATCCAGTGTGCGAAGACCGCTTTGGAGCTCATGCAATTGCCCTGTGGCCAATGTCGCCACCTTGTCTTCAATGGAAGACTTGTCAGCCGGACGTTTGGCCAGTTCTGCCATAGTTAAAAACGTGGCGCGTGGGAGAAGACCCTTCTTACCGCGCACATGATCCATGGCTTCACTGTGATCGCCTGCAAACCATAGGGTCAGTGCCTTGCGCGCCTGCTTGTCTCGTCCGACTCGCTGGCGGGAAAACTGGATTAGCTTCATTACAATGAGCGCAAGGGCAACCACGGACAAAGTCAGCAAAATGGCCACCACCGGGCCACCCAGTTTCAAAAACCCTGTGATCGTTTCGTAAATCTGTCCCGGCACGATTGCCTCTCCCGTCAGTTTTCAAACTTGATGGAAATTCTGCTGCTTAGTTTGAGAGCGTCATAACAGGTGTCGCTCGTGCGGCCCTCGCACACCGGTACATCGTTCACCAGCACACGGCCCAGTCCGTTACAGGCCCTATCGGGAATAACGAATTGGCGTATTTTCGTGCGCTTTTGAGGAAGGTCGCGAAAATCCAGCGTACTCATGCGCAGCAAAGCGCCTTCTGTGTCAAAGAAGGCCATCTCGAAGCCCACTTGGGAAAGGCTGTCAGAAAGCGTGTTGCGGGCAACGAAAGACAACTGACAACCCGAACCCGTATCCGACGCGGTGTTCAGTTCAACAGCCAGAGCCGCCCGATCGGCGGTTTGGGCCAAAACGTGGAGTGGTGCACCGCACAAAAGTGCGGTGCACACAGCCATACGCATGGAGGTGGCGCTCTTCAAATTACCCTCCAAAGCGCTTGGACAGAGTGAATTTGAACGTCCGACCCTTGGCAGGATCCGTGGACAGGAATTCGCGATATTCCTCGTCGAAAATATTCTCGACGCTGGCGCGGAAGTTCAAACCTTCAAATTGGCCGTCTTCGGGAACCCATTCCAAATGGGCGCTGTGGACACCGAAGCCATCTGTTGGCTCCCTTGGGAATACAGCTACACCTGCTCGGGACACATCGGAAAGCGTGTCGTCTTGGGCGGCCACGAAACGACTTTTCCAGCTCAGACGCACGCCCTGATCCAAAAATTTACGGCCGATGGTAAAGAACACCTCTTCCGGCGGCACCGTGTTCAGGCGACCGCTTGTGGAGAGACCATTATCCAGGTCTTCTCCCCGAATAAGGGAGGCACCCAGGGAGCCGAACCATGTGTCGGAGTCGTAAGCGGCTTCCACTTCAATGCCATAAAGGCTCACATCGCCAACATTGGCATAGGCAGCTTCACCAGGAACGGTTGTGCTGCCCGAATTGTCCACCAGCGGATTTCCGAAAATAAAGTCACGGATCGTGTTATGGAATACAGCTGTTTTCAGCTCAAAAGCGTCATCCGTGAAAACGTCGGTTTGTGAATAGGTGAAACCTAATTCAAAGTTGTCCGACTTCTCTTTGTCGATATTTGTGCCGGCCACATCGCCAGCGCGGAAGTCATAGACTTCATCAATGGTGGCAAAGCGTTCCGTATGAGCATAGGAGCCGAAAACGCCCCATGTCTCGTTGAGCTTATAGAGCGCAGCGATCTTGGGCGAGATGGCCCATTCGTCCACACTTTCTGCACCATTGGCAAAACCATCTTTCACGGTCTGCGCAGGATCAAGCTCCCGCCAGTCCACGCGCAAGCCGGCAATCAGCGTCAGCCGCTCATCGTAGATCCACTCGCTTTGAGCGAAGAAGCCCACCTTCGTATCCACCCCTTCGGGCTGGGCACCACTAGGGGCGGAAGCGTTGACCTGGCGATTGGTGCGGTCCAGTTGCGTGAACTGGGCACCGATGGTGAGGAAATTCTCCCAATCGTCGCCCGTAGCCTCCATCGTGTTTTCGGCTTTGGCCTGAAGCGTCTCATAACGATAGTCGGAGTCAGCGAAGATCGGCACGAATGTTGGTGGGCCGAACGGGGCGAAGACTGGTCTTGTCAGGCTGCCGTTGCGCTCTTCAACGAGCGTGTCAGAGTAGGAGAACTGCGCCTTCAGATTGATCCAAGGATTGCCCAGAGCCTCATTTTGATAAGCAACGACGACGGTTTCATCATCGACGGCCCGATCGATAGTGCCAAAGGCAGCTTGATCCTGGGTTTGTGCGAATTCCTGATCTTCAACTTCGGACCGCCAACGCTGGTAGGATAAACGCAGTGACTGATCGCGGTTTTCGCCAAAATAAAATTTGCCCTTGGCTAGGCCGGAGAAGGTTTTGTGTTCTCCTGAAATGGTATTATCCGCTCCATCCTTGAAGTCGAACCCTTCGCGGCCATTGACCCCAATGAGGAAGGATGCGTCGTCCCCAGCTTTCCAGGCCCCAATTTTGGAGCCAAGATAATTTCTACCGTTCGTCTCATATCCCCCTTTGAGCCGCACAGCCCATTGCTCGCCATCGCGGAGAAAGTCTTCGGCATCTTTGGTGCTGAAAGCGATGACGCCAGCGAGTGCGCCAGAACCATAGAGCGTGGATGAGGCTGGGCCGCGCAGCACTTCGACCCGCTTGTATAATTCCGGATCGGTGAACAGACCGCCCAGGCGATATTTTTGGAAGTTTTTGTCCACCCCATCGACGGACAAAATAAAACGGCCTTCATCAGCTTGAGTTTCGCCAGAACCTACGCCCCGGATGTTGAAACTTTCCCCCAGAGGACGCTCGGATCCGACGGTCGAAGCGCCGGGCACTTCATCGAGCAAATCACCGACGGTGGTGGCCTGCTTGCGGTCTACGTCTTCCTGTTCGATGACAGAGACCGCCTGCGGCGTATCGACGGCCACTTTTTCAGCCCCCGCCCCTTTAACAATGCGTTGCAGACGTGTGGACGACCCGTCATCGGGCGTCTCTGCGGTTGCGTCCTGCGCAAATGTTTGTTGCACCATGACAAGCGAAATTGCGGCGGCGCTGCACATCAGCGCGCCGCGCCGTTTCCAGCTGACACTCATTACCCCTACTCCTGTTGAGTTATCTTTTTAAGTGCTGGCTGGCATCTGGCTTGCTGGCATGATGGCAGAGCATAACAAGACTATTTCACTCCACTATTGAGGTTTTTAAAAATTGGGACTATGTGAGTCAACAAATAATTTCGCCTTGCAAACGCTTTCCATGGATGGGTGCAAGTCCATTGATTTGCGCAGGTGAGCCACATTGTGAGTAATATGAAGCGATCGCCAGACAGCAAAAAAGATGGGCAGGAAATCAGCCCCGCGGCCTCTGTCAAAGGGTTGCGCGTCTACAAATCCAAGGACCTGTTTGAAAGCGAAAGCACTATCGGCATCGAGCACGATGGTGCCCTCTATCAGCTCAAAATCACCCGTCAGGGCAAGCTTATTCTCAATAAATAGACGTGACGACCGGGCGGCTCGTCAGCCTGGTGGAACACGTTCTGGCAAGGACAGAACCGTGTTCCAAAGGCATTGCTGGGACACGGCAGAGAATTTATAATCTTGACTATAAAAGTCATGAATAATATCAGCAGCGCATAGCTGTGAGCATGGGTCTGCCCGGCGTCACAGCAGCACACTCCATTTGGGTGTGCGTTCGGACCTGCGTGGCAAACTTAATAATGAGGGGCTCCAAGGTGCAAATTTCAAAACCAAACGCAGCGGAAATCCGGCATGCCCGCTCACAAAACCCGAAATTGAGAGAGCGTGAACTGGCCACAAAGCTGGGTGTCTCGGAAGCCGAGTTTGTGGCCGCTTGGTGCGGTCAATTGGTTCAAAGGCTGAAAGTGGACATGGACGCCATTTTTGGCGGGCTAGAAACCGTTGGCGAGGTGATGGCGCTCACCCGCAATGAAAGCGCTGTTCACGAAAAGATCGGCGTATATACCGATTATCACGGCAGCCCCCATGCCTCTATGATGCTTGGCGGTGAAATCGACACGCGCATGTTCCCCAAACATTTTGTGCATGGCTTTGCGGTTTCAAAAGAAACCGAGAACGGCACAAAGCATAGCCTGCAATTCTTCGATGCCAGCGGCGAGGCGACCCACAAAATCCATGCCCGTGCTGCCACGGACCTGGACCAGTGGAAACGACTTACTGAATCGCTGCTGCATGAGGATCAATCCACCCGTTTCGATGGCGCCGCGATTTCGGAGACGCAGTCCCACCCTGCCCCCCAGACAGTCGCGCAGGACCTGCGCAGGCGATGGGAAAGGATGACGGATACCCATCAATTTGTGATGATTTTGAAGAAACTAGGCCTCAGCCGTCACCAGGCTGTGACCACTATAAGCGACGAATTTGCCTGGCCCATCTATCCCGACGGCGTTGCCGCGATGCTGCGCCATGCCGCAAATGATGGATTACCGATCATGTGTTTTGTGGGCAGCAGGGGATGCATTCAAATCCACTCAGGCCCGATCAAAAATATCAAGCCCATGGGGCCCTGGCTGAACATTATGGATCGCACGTTCCACCTGCACCTTCGCATGGATCACATTGCCGAAGCCTGGGCCGTGCGAAAACCCACCGATAAGGGGCATGTGACGTCCATTGAGGCTTATGACCAGCAAGGCAACCTCATAATCCAGTTTTTCGGCAAGCGTATCGAAGGGCAGGATGAACGGGAAGGCTGGCGTTTCATCGTTGAGAATCTACCTCGCACAACCAACACCTATGCGGCTTAAAATCATGGCTCAGCCTATTCTTCGATTTGTGTTCACAATCATTGCTGCAGTGGGAATCGCTGTCCTGTGGTTTTTTTCGTTCCAAAACGCTGCTTGGGCAGAAGATAAGCCGAAACGCGTTGTGGCGATCGGCGGCTCAGTCACGGAGATTATTTATGCTCTGGGCGAGCAAGATCGGCTGATTGCCCGTGATGCCACAAGCGTCTTTCCCAAACAGGCCACAGAGTTACCCAGCGTAGGCTATATACGCCGCCTGTCGCCAGAAGGGGTTTTATCCGTGGATCCCGACCTGATCATCGCCCTTGACGGGGCTGGGCCACCGGAGGCTGTTGATGTTCTCAACAGTGCTGGCATCCCCCTCAAAACCATTCCTGAAGCCTACAGCAAAAACGGGATTATCACCAAAATTGAAGGCGTTGGAGATGCTATGGGCGCAACGGAAACGGTGAAGGCCGTCGTTGCGGCCGTAGAGAAAGATTTTGACCAGCTCACCAAAACCACCGCCCGCCTAAACTCGAAGAAGCGCGTCCTGTTCGTTTTATCAGCAGCCTCCGGGAAGATTTTGTCTTCCGGCGCGAAAACGGCAGCGAATGCGATCATCAAGCTGGCCGGGGGAGAAAACGTCATCAACGCTTTTGAAGGATACAAAGCACTGAGCGATGAAGCCATTATCACAGCTGCGCCTGACGTGATCTTGATGATGGACCGGGGCGGCAACCATGCCATCGATGATGGAGCGCTGCTGAAACACCCCGCCATCGCGCTCACACCAGCGGCACAGTCCAAACGCATCGTGCGCATGGATGGGCTCTATCTGCTCGGCTTCGGTCCGCGAACAGCCAGGGCTGCGCTTGAATTATCGGAAGCGCTCTATGCGCAAGAGACGCAATAGAGCGGCATGTACGCCTCGATCCTCGTCAACCGCAGACCACCTTTGCATATGCAAACCGGTGGGCAAGGCGATGGTGACCGAACCAGACTGGCACAACTGACGCTTGCCGGACTAAGCGGCCTGCTGGTGTTTGCTATTGTCGTTGGGCTTTCCACAGGACCATCCGGCTTTTTTGCGATTGAAATTGCGCAGTATTTGGTGGGCGCAGAAATGTCCGCCCGCGATCGCATTATTTTGGAGAAGATCCGTATGCCGAGGGTCGGGCTTGGTATCCTGGTCGGGGCTGCGCTGGCTGTCTCCGGTGCGGTGATGCAAGGGCTGTTTCGCAATCCGTTGGCTGATCCAGGCATTGTAGGTGTGTCCTCCGGAGCAGCCTTGGGTGCCTCTGCGGTGATCGTTTTAGGTGCTTCTTATCTATCCGGTGTTGAGGCCGTTTTGGGCGTCTTTACGCTGCCCGTAGCTGCTTTTCTTGGGGCACTGGCGACGACGGCTCTCCTTTACCGCATTGCCACCGCTGGCGGTCATACGTCCATCGCAACGCTGCTGCTGGGTGGCATTGCCATTGCTGCTTTTTCCATGGCGTTGACAGGCATACTGGTTTTCATGGCCGACGATTTACAGTTGCGTGACCTGACATTCTGGCAGTTGGGCTCATTGGCTGGGGCCACCTGGCAAAAATGCCTTTCTGCCTCTCCCGCCATTTTGGCCATTCTTCTCCTGTGTCCATTTCTGGCACGAGGCCTAAATGCGTTAACTTTGGGCGAGGCTTCTGCGCATCACATGGGCATTTCTGTGCAGCGGTTCAAAAACTGGGCCATCGTAGTCGTTGCCGCAGCCACCGGTGCTGCAGTGGCCGTGAGTGGCGGCATTGGCTTTGTCGGCATTGTGGCTCCCCATATTCTGCGGCTGTTTATGGGGCCGGATAATCGCTATCTGCTGATCGGCAGTGGCTTGTTGGGGGCTTCGCTTCTTCTGCTTTGCGATGCGGTAAGCCGCACGATTGTCGCCCCGGCGGAGCTGCCTATCGGCATCGTCACCGCTTTGGTCGGTGCACCGTTTTTCCTGTGGATCCTGCTAAAGCGCAGGTCAATCCTGGGAGGATAAGCCTTGATTAAAGGGCGCATTATTTCGGTAAGCCTTGGCGGTAAAGAAGTTTTGCGCGGGGTGGACTTTGAGGCAGCACCCAATCGCTTCACCGCCATTGTGGGTCCCAATGGTTCGGGGAAAACAACGCTGCTGCGCTGCCTTTCAGGTGAACTCGTCTACGAAGGGCATGTGCTTTTCAACAACACCGATTTGGCGTCTCTCTCACCCCGACAACAGGCGGCCATGCGCGGCGTGCTTTCCCAATCCAGCCAGGTCGTTTTTCCATTCACGGTAAAAGAGGTCGTGGCACTGGGGCAACCGCAGACGGCTGCATGGCGCAGCCCAAAAACCCATGAAATGGATATCGATGCGCGACTTGCGCAAGTCGGCCTCAACAGCTTTGCAGCACGGCGCTATGATTCGCTTTCAGGTGGTGAGCAACAGCGAGTGCATCTTGCGCGTGTCCTGCATCAAATTGGCGGGAGTGAGACCACTCAATCAACCCGCTGGCTCTTTCTGGATGAGCCGGTGTCCAGTTTGGACATCAAGCATCAGTTACAGGTTATGGCCGTGGCGAAGTCCTTTTCGCAAAAAAACGGTGGCGTTATCGCGGTTATGCACGATCTGAACCTGACCGCCATGTTTGCTGACCAAATTTTCGTCATGAAGGATGGTGAAGTCGCCGCCTCTGGCACGCCGGAAGAAGTCTTGCGCACGCCAATCATCGCCTCCGTTTTCGATTGCCCGTTGGAGGTTAACACCGCGCCCGAAGACAAAACGCCTTTTGTGCTTCCTCAGTCGGTTCGGTTCACCAAAGTGCTTTAAGCAATGGAACGCTATCCACTGTGAGGAGCGTTCTAGGTTTCCAGCTTTTTAAAGGCTTGATGCTCGTCCTCGATCATGCCGATTTTCCAATAGCCGGAAATATACGTGTCATTCCGGCTCAACCCTCTTTCGTTATGAAGGTGATCGCGGATGGCACGGACAACGCCACTCTCTCCCGCAATACAAGTCTGCACGACACCATCGGGCCAAGGAATACTTCGGATAAACCGTTCCTGCTCCCGGGATGCGCTGTACGGGTCGGGCGTGACAATCCAGTTGATAGCCACGCCGTCGGGAGCAGTCAGATCCTGAATATCGTCATCGGACAGAACCTCAAACACGGCAACGCCCTTGGCATCCGCCGGCATGGCCTCCAGTGTGGCGCTGGCAACCGGTAATGCACACATATCGGCTGCCAACAGATACCAATCCGCGTAGAATTCCGTGACTTTGGCTTTTCCCGGCCCAGCGAAAGCGCAGAAGTCACCCGGTTTGGCGTGGCTTGCCCAGCGGGAAGCTGGGCCGTTGTCACCATGGGCCACAAAATCGATATCCATTTCCAAGGGCGAAGAGCGCATCTGCCGCACGGTGTAGGTGCGCCTCACCGGTTTGGGACCATTGTCCAGCTGATCCCGAAAATGGTCCAGCGATTGGTCATGTTCGGGAAACATGAGCTTGCAATTGGCCCCAGCGCAATCCAGCGGAATGCCTTCGAGGACATCACCAGCAAAGGTGATGCGCACCATGTGGGGTGTTATGTGCGCGGCCCGCTCAACCCGCAGCACTCTTGGACCCGGCTTTTTCAGTCTCTGCTTTATGGCGTTCAACATCGCTGTTTCGTTTTTACTTCTGGTACGAATATGGCTGTCAACACATCACACGACATGTGGCGGCGATGTGCGGTCGGCGATCGGGGTTCTTTGAACATGAAAAGGAGCGGCCCCGCGCTTGAGGGCCGCCCCGTGCATTTTAGGATAACAGGCCCTTTTCTTCGACCTCAGCCCAGATTTCTTTCCAAACCTTTTTGGACTTGCCCCGCTGCCGAACCTCTTTCGCAGCTTCCAGATTATCGGTCATGCCTTCACCTTCCACGATGACAAGGCCGACCATCCCGAGAGAAGCATGGGGCGTGCATTCATAGCCATAGATGCCGGGTTTTTCGAACGTAACTTCGACGTCTTTGCTGATCTTGCCCTTCCATGGTTCTGCGCCTTCCGGAATCATGCCCTTGGTGGAAGCGCTGTTGTGACCCTTGTCTTCAGAGACGAATTTCACGGTATCGCCGGGCTTTACCTTTACTATGCGCGGTGAAAAGAGGTTCCGATTCTTTTTGTTTTCAGGGTCCTTCGTCAACATTTTCACCTCAATCGTTTCTGCCGCAAAGGATGGGCGGACAAAAAGAAAAGCACTGGTGAGGGCTACAAAAGCGCGTCGGGTGAGATTTGAGCTCATTGGAATAAGCCTCCTGACTTGAGAGATTTTAAGAGCCTCACGAACGCCAAAGACGTTTGCGGGGTTCCAATTTGTGTCGCCATCTATATAAACATGACTATCATAGTCAAGTTAATGAGCCGCCAGTGCTGAAACCAACCGATATCGTAAGGATCGTCATCCTGCTTTCGGTTGCGAGTTTCGCTTGGGTACCGCCGTCATTGGCAGCCACCGAGAGCGCCCCACCGGCGCAGCAAACCAGTCAGTGCAACCAAGGCGCACTCAATGATTTGGAAAAGCGTGCTGAAGGCGGAGAGGCGGATGCCATGTACCGACTTGGCACTTTTCATCTGTGGGCCGATTGTCTTCTTGCCGATCGCGCAAAAGGGAAGAGATGGCTAAGGGCAGCTGCAGACTTGAGGCATGCGCAAGCGGCTTTTGAGTGGGGCACGCAGCTTTATCTGAAAGAAAACAACACGACCGCAGCGGTGCCATATCTATCGATCGCTGCTGAACAGGATCATGTCCAAGCACAGCACCATTTGGGTCTCATTCTTATCAGCAGTAGGGGCGGTACTGCCCAGATGAATGAGGGCCTGGCTTGGGTCGCCACCGCCGCGTCCAATGGCTCGGCTTTCTCCGCACTCATTCTAGGCGCTCTCCACGAAGAGGGACTGCACGGCGTGCCCCGTTGGGTTTGTATGGCACTGGACTGGTATCAAGCAAGCCATCTGATGGGGCAGCAAGAAGGCCTCACCCACTACCACCGGCTTTTGGACGGCGAGGCCAAACACTGCGTCGAAAACAATGAAAATGCGAAAACGGACCTGCAGCGATGATTGAAGAAGCACCCATGGCGGTTTTGTTCACCAACGACCTGAGAGCAACTGCTCAGTTCTATGAGAAACTGTTGGGTTTCAACGCCCAGCCCTATGGTGATGGATTGATGATGCTGCGCGAGAACATGTCATTCCTCTACAAACCTATGCGTTCAAATTCAGCCAATCGTGGTCTCAACGTCCTCTTGAGATCAGACAACGTGCGGCAATTACACAAGCAGTTCCACCGGCGCGGCGTTCCGATCATGAGCGAGTTGCGGGTAGTGCGGCGAGCGCCTCTGTCGTTTGAAGTGCAGGACCTGAACGAGGCCACGTTGCTCTTTGTGGGCGAGGAGCGAAAATTCACGCTGCATCAGGGTGGTTTAGCGCGCCAAGCCAAAAAGTAATCCGCCTCTATTCTAACGGAAATAACAATGCCTACGAAGACACGCATGGAATCCGATTCATTTGGAGAATTGGAAATTCCTGTTGAGAAATATTACGGCGCGCAAACAGCCCGCTCCCTCATAAATTTCCCGATTGGTCACGAAACCATGCCCCTGCCGCTGGTGCATGCTTTGGGGACCATCAAACAGGCCGCCGCACGCGTGAACCGGCACTACGGTCTTCTGGAGGATGGGGTTGCGAAGGCCATTGAAGAGGCCGCTGGCGAAGTGGCGGGCGGCCAATTGGATGACCACTTTCCTCTTTCGGTATGGCAAACGGGGTCGGGCACTCAATCCAACATGAATGCCAATGAGGTTATCGCAAACCGGGCAATCGAGATCCTAGGGGGCGAGATCGGCTCCAAACATCCCGTCCATCCCAACGATCATTGCAATATGGGGCAGTCGTCCAACGACACATTTCCCACAGCCATGCATATAGCAGCAGCAAGTGAAATTTCTTATGCCCTGTTGCCTGCGCTAAACCGGCTGCACAACTCTCTGCAAAGCAAAGTGGAGGAATGGCACGACATTATCAAAATTGGCCGCACACATACGCAAGACGCTACACCGCTTACGCTGGGGCAGGAGTTTTCGGGCTACGCGGCACAGATCAGCAATGGGATAGAGAGGGTGGAAGCAGGTCTGTTTGACCTGTTGGAACTTGCTCAAGGCGGCACTGCTGTCGGCACCGGTTTGAATTCAATAAAAGGCTTTGATGAACTGTTTGCGAGGGAAGTTGAAAAACTCACTAATCTACCCTTCCGCCCCGCTCGCAACAAATTTGAGGCGCTCGCCGCCAATGATGCTTATATGCATGCCCATAGCGCCCTCAATACTGTGGCCATGTCCCTGTTCAAAATAGCTAACGATATACGCTTTTTGGGGTCTGGTCCGCGTTCCGGTCTTGGTGAGCTCTCCTTGCCCGAAAATGAGCCGGGTTCCTCCATCATGCCTGGTAAGGTAAACCCTACCCAGTGTGAGGCAATGACGATGGTTTGCGTCCAAATCCATGGCAATCACGCGACGATCAGCATGGCTGGAAGCCAGGGCCATTTTGAACTCAACGTATTCAAACCTGTCATGGCCCACGCCATGCTTCAGTCGATCAAGTTGCTCTC
The DNA here is from genome assembly GCA_038525315.1 of Pseudomonadota bacterium. GTDB lineage: Bacteria > Pseudomonadota > Alphaproteobacteria > Rhizobiales > Rhizobiaceae > Pseudahrensia. The sequence continues at coordinate 32,990 of JBCBHU010000004.1, read as the reverse complement.
CGATGCGGCTGTCAGCTTTGCAGACCGATGTGTTGCTGGGATCGAACCCAACCACGATACAATCAAGGCTCTAGTCGATCGCTCACTCATGCTGGTGACGGCCCTTGCCCCAGTTATTGGCTATGACAAAGCCACGGAAATTGCCAAAGAGGCCCACAAAAATGGCACCACTTTGAGGGACGAAGCCATTGGTCTTGGCTATGTGACACCAGAACAATTTGACGAGACCGTCCGTGCCGAAAAGATGATTGGGCCAAGTGACTGACGAGCTCCTTGGCGTAAATCAGCCGTTGAGCATCCTTGGAGAAGGATCGGCACCCGCTTTCCGTTCAGGCAGTGAATGACGCCCATAGCAGCACAAGAGCGGCAAGGGCCACCGTTTGTACAACAATCAAAATTGAGGCCTGGGAAGGCATATCCAAAAGCCCCTTCAGGTCTGTTTTCAGGCCAACGCCCACAATGGCCACCAGCAGCAACCATCGTGATGCGTTCCAAAGGGCACCCAGCACAGGTTGAGGAATAACGCCCAAAGCCGACAGGGCCATAAAGGCCGCGAACGTCACCACAAACCAGGGCACAAAAGACGGCTTTTGACCTGTTTCTCCAGTGTTACTTGCCCCTGTCATAGCGAGCACCATGGTCAGGATCATTACAAATGGCGCGAGCATTGAGACGCGCAGAAGTTTGATAGTCGTGGAACCCTCCCCCACCGTTTCCGACACGCTGAAACCGGCCCCGACCACCTGCGCCACATCATGAATTGTGCCGCCAAGGAACAGGGCCATGTCCCGCTCACTTAACCCCATAGCCTCGCCGAGAATGGGGTAGAGAACCATGGCAATCGTGCTCAGCAAAGTAACGCCGAACACTGTGAAAGAGAGATTGCGATCCGAATGTTCATTGCGTGGAAGAACCGCAGCGATGGCCAGCGCTGCCGACGCTCCGCAAATGGACACCGCCCCTCCCGTCAAAACCGCAAGTCTCCAGCCCCGTCCCAGCAATTTAGCCAGCAAAAATGACAGAGCAATCATTACAGCGATAGATGCCACAACCATGGCGATGGCGTTCACCCCCATAGCAGCAATGGCGTCCAGACTGACACGCGCGCCTAACAAACCAACACCCAACCGCAGCAGCGTGCGCGATGAAAAGGCAATGCCTTTTGATACATGCGCCGCGCCTGCTGTCGCGCTTTGAAGAGACAAGCCCAACAACAAAGCCAGCAACATGGCTGGCGCTCCGTAATGGCTGGACAAAGACTGCGCCGCGATAGCAGCCAAACCGCAGATGAGCACACCGGGCCAAAAACTGATGGCTTGATCTTTGAATTTCAGGAGCACGTGCTGGCCAGACCGGATAGAATTGAAAAGTCCCAAATTTCTTAGACGCATTTGGCTTTTATGTCTTGTGATCAATCGAAATCAATGCGTGATACCATCCTGGCCTTCGCATACTTTTTTGTTTGATCGCAGAATATTCTAAATGTAAGCCACAACACTGCGTCTTATTGCAATACGATTTCGGTTACGCACGATTTCATACTTTGAGATTTCATTAAATTCGAATTTTTAAGATGAAACTTACACAAATAGAAATTAATATATTTTATTTTAATAATTTAAAAATATCAGTCAGGCATCAATAAATAACTTTGAAAGAGCCTCGATATATTTCATACAAGTCACTGAGTCGGCATCGGTTACATCGACTATGAACCTTCAATCGAGAGAGCTTTTAGAGGCAATTCGCATAAACCGCTTCGAAATGTGCACTATGGTTATGGGGGCATTACACCCAAAGGGACTGTGGAGCGAAATCAAAATGACCTATAAGTGCCCCGCAAAGTTGGGTGCCCCTAACTCTTCCAACATTGGCTCACTCAATTATTCAATGGACCAAAACTGGAACAGAGCTAACCTATAATCGACTACAATAAGAGGAACAGGTCACGGCCCACAGCCGCCGTTCAATTGCATACCTTTAAATTTCTGAAAGCGGACTTGATTAGATTCCCGATTCCGCTATTTCCTCGAACTGTTTCACAAGCTCGGCCTTTTTCGACAAGAAATACTTGTCATTCACCTTTCCAATCAGCTCTCCCAACGGAAAGTCGATCTTATTGAATCCAACCGGCTGGCCTTTTTCGTTCACAAATTTTGAGCACAGATAACCATATAGCACTAAGCGGATCCAAAATTGCGGCTTTCTGTCGATCGAAAAATCATGCATGAGATACGGCAAAGGCGATAATTTGGCTGCATTTTTCTCAATCGGCACGAATTTCTCAAACTCATGAAAAGGCATGGGGAAAAGGGACTGCGAACTATCCGGCGTCAATAACGAGTTTGATATTCGATCCAGTGAGTGACGAAATACGTGTTGCTCTTCATCCTCCCAATTTGCGTCGGGGTGATTGAGTATCGAGGCACCACTACAAAACGCTGTGTAGACTGACCTTTTCAGCCGAAGTAAATCAACGGCTTCCGGGTCAACGGAGAAGTCTGCATAGGAAATTTGCTTCTCTATCAGCTCGCAAAAGGCGAATGGCATGACAAGTTTGTGAAGCGTACTTTGGCCAAAGTAGTTGGTAGTCGTGAGATCAAATTGCCTTCCTCTTCCGTATGATGTGACTTGATTGGCGACGTCCCGCGCCGCGAGTAGCAATTGGAACCTTAAATTCCCAATAGCTCCGTAAAGCCTCTTTCTGGCTTCAAGTTCGTACTCGATCTTTGCGTCATTCTCCGCTTTGCTTCTTGCAAGATCAGATTTCAACGTCTCCATTCGGTGATCTACGTAAATTTTTCCAAAAAAGTTGATTGCCACAGTTACAGCCGCAGCAACCAACGCCGCCACAATGCTTGGGTTCTTTTGTAGCCAAGAAAGCAGTTCTCCCATTAAATCAATCGCACCTCTTGCATGGTCTGCTCAAAGAAATTTCTCGAAGAGGTTTTTCCAGCGAGTCAGATCTTCTTCCTCTACGTATCGGTTTGTATTCGATAGCAGCTTGTCTTTCACACCCAACGCCAACTTCACCTTCCATCCCTGTTCCATCTCGAAACCTTGTTTTTCGGCCCAGTTCTTGACTTGCGGGATGATCGGCTTCTCAGGGTCGTGCACGTCCTCGAAATCTTGTTCGGCACGTCGTTCCATTCGATCAAGAACTTGAATCATCAGGTCGGAGGGTATGAGGTCTTCGATCTCGGTATCCTTGAGGTCCGCAAACACATCGTCGGTTTCTAGAACACGATCCTTCGCCTCAGAGTAAAGGTCATCGCGAAGGGATTTGATCGCCTGTTTTCCGGCAGCATCACTATCCAAAAGTACTACTGGCAGTTCATCGTCGCGTCCCGACAATATTGAAGCAATGATCTTGGCAGTTTTCGCACCTCCAGATGGTGGGAACACCAATTCAGATTTTGGCGCTATTTTTCTTTCGCCAATCAAGATGGTTTTGATTGCAGTGAGGTAGTGTTGGTCAGATGCGCCCTCGACAATAACTGGCTTACAGCCCAAAAACAGGCTTTCCGCGACAGTCAAATTCAAGGCAGAGTGCACTGCATACGTTGCACCTCTATTTTTGAGTCCTTTTGCACCTTTAGTAAAACCAAGGTTGCTCGATGCTTCGGTACTACCGTCTTCGCCCACGAACACTTTTCGAACCCGATCTAGACGATCAGCGTCTATCATGAATGGTGAGTGGGTCGTGAAAATTAGCTGGTTTGTTTTTGCGAGATTGTTGAAAAATTCCGACAAATCACGCTGCGCGAGTGGATGCAACGAATGCCCTGGTTCATCAAGCAGAACAATCGCATCCTCATGGGCATCTTCACTCTCATAAGTGAATACCAAAAAGAAACTGAGGAACCATTGGAGGCCGGCGCTTCGGTTTTCGAGTTCAATTTCTTCAGGACGACGGTCATCTGCCACCAGAATTCGAAAATAATTGCCGTCAGCCACTAGACGAAACCGATAATCGCCCTGCTTCCACCAATCCGCAAAGCTTCTTGTTAGCTTAGATGATGCGGATTGCAAAAGTGCCAAGCGCTCTCGAAGCTGCTTATCGTCCTCTTGAATCTCGACGTCAGTTTTGTCGGTGACGTTTCCAACTCTTTGACCTTGTTGGTTTACACGTTCGATCACTCCTGTCGAACGTGCCAACTCCAACATTTCCTCAGCACTAAGGCTTACCAAGTCAAACAGAACTTTAAGTGTGCGAGTCTTAGCGGCCGCGCGTTGTCCTAAATCGTCGCGCCCCATATTCTCAACGACGTGTGGAAGGTAAATTTGGTCGTCAAGATTGCCGTAGTTTGAATAATATACAAAACTTGGCACCCGATTAAGGAATCTACGCCAAAGGCTTGGCCCTTTCTCAGGTTTTTCAACTTCGCCTTTAGCTGGTTTCTCAAGTGCGGGATTATAGGTGTTCAGAAAGTCAACGTCGGGGAAATCGGGAAACTCGAACCCATAACCACCACCGAAGTTTCGCCGAGCTATAACTGTTGCACCTTCCTTGACTTCTACACCATATTCGTTCGCAATTTTGATCTCGGCTGCGTTTAGCTCAAATAGGCAATAAATGAAGCGATGCGTATTCGGTTCATTGCGCATTTCCGCATATCGACTTCGTGGCATGTCGTCGAGCAGACTGATTTCACCTGCTGCAGTTGGTTTGAACTTCCAAAGGGGCAATAAAAGATTTGTCTTACCCGCTTCGTTTTCACCTATCAGAGCAGTCACGTCGGAGACATCGAGCCAGCCACTGTCAGTTACAGAACGGAAGTTGGTGACGCGGAATTTCTTTAGTTTCATTTGACCGCCTGAGTCATCGTTTGAGCATTAACGCTATCTAGCAGATATAAGACTATTAAATCGAAGAAAATAAACCAACCAATGAGCACCTGGATTGACAGTAATAAGGCCCAACCGGTTCAGTTATGAGATCTGGCTTAATTCTCTCCGCAATTTAGCTTACGACCGACGTCTGCTTTTATCATGATCGAAGGCGGTTTTTCGTTGTGTTGAACAGCAGCTCACCCCCAGATGTGGACATCGCTGCATTGATGAACTGCGTTTTCAAACCTGTGTTTTAGTCTCGGGCGCACCCGACTTTTCCAACATTGGAGCTGGACTTTAGTTTCCCCGGAAGCATTGCTGTTAGGAAACTGCAGCCCCGTTTTATTTGTTGGGGCTGCTAGGCTCGGCGCTTGATGTGTTCGGGTGTTTGGTCAGTACAAGGGCCAACATGACGTTGGTCCGTCTGATCAAAGAACCTTCAACATGGATACCACAGTCAAAACCGTTAAACATAATGATCTCCAGCCGCAGTCTGCATCGCGTGAGAACGTGCCATCGCTTACTGAACTATCAGCATCGTCTCCGTCCTCCAATCTAGAGGGCGCATGTTCTGGCAAAGACACCGCTGTGCGTTTGTCGGAAGCTCAGCAAGTAGTGCTGGCTCGGGCCAGCGGGAACGAAGATGGGCAGCTGATTTGGCCCACGGATGACCGCCCCGTGGGTGCAACCGTGCCCAATGACGGATTTGGCTCCACGCTCAATGACCGGCGTTGTATCGAAGCACTCTATCGCAAGGGCATGCTCTGCGGTGATGTGGATGACCTGTTCAGCCTAAAGCTGACAGCAAAAGCCTTCGTGGCGCTGCAAATTGATCCGGTCGAATGGCCTGATCGCCTGCGCGATGCGCAGGATAATGTGTCGTCGGTGGTCGAAGATCCTGATCTTCCTGTCATTGATGCCTCGTCTGCGTCGAAGGGCGAAGTAACTATTTCATCTGTCTCCACTCCAGCAACGCAGAGCATGCGTGTCGGATCCAAGGGCGCGGCTCTGATTGATCTACTGGTCCGCGATGGCGGAGCCACGCTTGCTGAACTTCAACAAGCAAGCGGATGGCAGGTCCATTCGGTGCGTGGCTTCCTTTCTGGGACAGTGCGCAAGAAGCTGGGCCGACGCTTGGACGTTGGCAAGAATAGCGATGGTCAAACTACATGGCGGTTAGCCGATGCGGTGAATCTCGATGAAGCAGAGGCACCTGCTGCCAGCGCCGGAAAGGCTCACTCATGAGCACTCTGGATCAATCGCGGGATCTGAGGAGGCAATGGCGGACGTTGACGGGCCAGGATGCGCCCAAAGGCCTGAGCGGCAAGCTGCTGGCTGCGGCGCTGAGTTACGAGGAGCAACATCAGACGGCAGTTGCTGCTGAAAGACAAGGGCTCACCCTGACCGATCGAAAGCACCTTAGAGCCATTGCTAGAGGGGGCATTGCTGGATCGCGAGACTGTAATCCAAAGGATCGTGCGTGCCTTAAGTCCAAGATGGAGCGACCATCCGATGGGTTGAGCCTTGGCACCCAGTTTGTCCGTGCATGGCAAGGTCAGGATCAGGTTGTGACCGTGGTGGAGGGCGGGTTCCTATGGAACGGCACTGTCTATGGGTCCCTATCCGCCGCAGCCAGAGCCATCACCGGCACCCGCTGGAACGGGCGGCGCTTTTTCGGACTGAGCAATAAGCCCACATCGCCTTTGTCGGGAAAGGCCAAGGCTGATGGATAGTGGAGTGCTTAAACTGAATAGAAGCAAAGCCAATGGTGCTCTGGAACTCTCTGACAGTGACACTGTTGTCTCTCGGGCATCTTCGGCTGTCTCATCCACATCACTCTTCAAGCGTTGCGCCATCTACACGCGCAAATCATCCGAAGAAGGTTTGGAGCAGGACTTCAACTCGCTGGACGCCCAGCGTGAGGCCTGTGCGGCCTATGTTCAGTCTCAACGCCATGAGGGATGGCGGTTGTTACGCCCTTCCTCAGGTGAAGACGCGAACCGATATGCCTATGATGATGGCGGGCTATCCGGCGGTACCATGGAGCGGCCAGGGCTGAAGCGGCTTCTGGCGGCTATCGAAAGCGGGGCCATTGACGTGGTGGTGGTCTACAAGGTGGACCGCCTGACCCGTTCACTGGCGGACTTCGCACGCATAGTGGATGTGTTTGACCGCCATGGCGTATCGTTCGTGTCTGTCACACAGGCTTTCAACACCACATCGTCGATGGGTCGGCTCACCCTGAACGTGCTGTTATCTTTTGCCCAGTTTGAGCGGGAGGTCACTGCAGAGCGTATCCGAGACAAGATCGCAGCTTCCAAACGCAAGGGCATTTGGATGGGAGGGCGTGTGCCACTGGGCTATCGGGCGAAGGATCGCAAATTGCTCATTGATGAGGAAGAAGCCAAGACTGTCCGCCGTATCTTTGAGACTTACATTCGGACAGCCTCTCTGCCCAAGACAAAGGCTGAACTGGATGCAGCGGGGCTTGGTCCGAGAACGATAATTCCGCAGACACAAGACAGCATAAAGGCTGATGCTGACGCTGGTGCAACGCATATCGGCACGCGCGTGAGCAACAACCCAACGAGGAAGCAGAGCATAAGCGCGGGGCATGGCTTGAACGGCACTGATCAAAATGTCGCACACCAACACCGCCGCAAACGCTTCTCCGTCGGTGGCCTTTCGGCGCTCCTGCGCAACCCCATCTATCGGGGTAAGCTCTCCCACAAGGGCACACTCCATGAGGGAGAGCATGAGGCGCTGATTGATGATGATCTTTTTAACCGTGTTCAAACGCTCTTAAACAGCGCTTCAGGTGGGAATAGAAAGCAGCGTGGTTCTGCGGATGCCCTTCGGCATGGGCGTTTGCTCAAAGGTCTACTCTTCGACAGCGCTGACTTTGCCATGACCACCACCCATTCCAAGCGCAAAGGTGTGGTGCATAACTATTATCTCTCCACCGCCCTCGCCAAAAACCGCAAGGCCGAAGCGGGATGGCCCCATCGCGTACCCGCCAGCAAGTTGGAAGATGCGGTGTTTATGGCTCTGAAGCAGCACTTTGAGAAGAATGGGAATGGGGACAGGAAGGATTGCCATGCCCTACCGTTGACCGAAGACTGTTCACAGGCGAAAGGGCCGGTTGGAACTTCAGCCGACTTGCCAAACCTTATCGGTCAAATTGAGCGGATCGATGTGATCATTGAAGGTGCAGTTGTTGCCCTAAAGGCTCAAACCAATGTCAGCAATGGGAGCTGCAATGATAAGAGTAACACAGCCACAAGACTGGTCATACCCATTGATTGGAAACGCCAGTTCCGACGCCAGCGTATTGGCCCGTCGATAGAGCAGACGGCGGCACAACTTCGACGCGAACGGGAAGAACGCAATCGTCAAACCCTGCTCTCTGCCATTGCAAGAGCCCACATCTGGTATGACGATCTCAAATCGGGTGCCGTATCTTCCATTACAGAGCTAGCCAGCAGAGAGAACCGCTCGGTGCGGGCCATACGGCTCAATCTCACACTGGCATGGTTAGCGCCGGATATTGTGCGGGCTGCGCTTGAGAGACGACTCGATCCCTCCATCAGCGCCACAGAGCTTGCACGAGCCCTGCCGCAGAACTGGCAAGATCAACGCAGCTTGGTTGGGCTTCAGATCGCTGACGGTGCAATGAATGCCACGGGAGAAGATTATGTCATCTATTCCTGATTATGCCTGGGGATGGCGTAGGGGCTATCGCGCTGTTGTCTCGACGCTTCACGCCTTCGCTATTCTCGAGACAGACCACCACACACAATCCGTGCTAAATGGTCGGGCCTCCCGTTTGGGCATTGATGGGCGAGAGCGGTTCCAGCAGATGCTGAACATGCCGGATGAGCCAACGCCTCCACCACATTTGATGGAAGCTGCCCAGCGCCATGCAAAAGGAACATGGCGTTTAGAAGAGCGTCACTTGGGTTTTTTGATGGGTATTCGATACGGCATCGACAACCTTCGCGCTCAGGCAAGTCGGTTTAACGATCCCAAGGCTATTGCGGCAGTCATTGCATTTGCAGAACGAATGGAAGCCCATCTCGCGATGCTTCTTATAGCCGATGACGTTCCGCCTCGGCGCGGCGCAATGGTATTGGAATAGACGCAGCTCCTTTCAAAAGAGCCTCGGTCAATCGACACAAATGGAAAATGCGGGAATCGAGCAACCTAGAGTTTGCCACCCGAACAGGCTTATCGAACCGGTCTCTGCGACAAACGGGCCAAGCTAAACGTGGCACCCGCAATCGTGATGGAGAGACACGCGCGGGCATGGCGGGATATTGGGCCAAGAACCCAGTGCGAACCTGGTCTCCGCAAGCAGCGCGCCAGCATAAACTCCCGTAATTACGGGACAAAACCTGAAGTATTTTATTCGACAAAAACAATGAAATAGAATGGTGGAAGATGCAATAATCGAACAAGCGTCTGTATGGATACCAAACAGTATTCTCGAACCAGTCTCTCTGTTTCGATCAAGGGTTCAAAAATGGCGCTCGCCAAAGCGATTAAGAGACACCTGCAGGCAATTCGTGCAATGTGCCCCAGAAACTCATACCAATTGAGTCTCCACGAAGGCCAAACATGCGTAAGCGTTTGAATTCACGACCCAAAACGAGCAGTGAAAAAAACAATAAAAACAATGCGTTAGAGTGGTGGAGCTAGACGGAATCGAACCGACGACCTCTTGCATGCCATGCAAGCGCTCTCCCAACTGAGCTATAGCCCCGTTCCGGGGGCGGTGTTTGCCCCGGTCTGGTTGGTGGCCAGGAGGTCTCCCTGACACCTTGGGTGATGATGTGTGAAAACAGCGCCATCATTTAGGGGTGTTAGCGCAAGGGAGATGATGTTTGCAAGCGGTTTTCGGGGCGTGGGTTAGAAAAGATCGGGCGGTCATATTATGGGCGGGCCAACACCCAATTTGTCCATGAAAAAGGCGCGCCACGGGGCAGCGCGCCTTTCAAAATCAACGGATGTTACGCTGTAGAGCCCACGCGGCAAGGGTGTCGGCGCGGGACTGATCGTGAGTATTCACATCCCTTTTTAAGTCAACGGATCAGCTATCTTCCTTGTCGTCACCGCCCCGGGGGATGATGTCGGAAAGATTGTCATCGTCGTCATCTTCATCGTCAAGGAACGGGCCGTCCGCCTTGTCGTCATCGTCGTCATCGTCAATTTCCACATCGGGAATATCGTCCGGCACATCGTCATCGCCGTCCACCGTATCATCGTCATCGTCGTCCGCGTCTTCCAGACTGATGATTTCGGGACCTGCATCATCGGTGGCATCGGCCTCCAGATCAGTCTCTTCGTCGTCTTTATCCTTGACGTCCTCTTTTTCCTTGGCTTTGGCCACGGCGGGGGTCTCGTCAAAGAATGACAGGGGGTATTCCTTACCGGTGTAAGGGGAAACGATGGGATCCCGGTCCAGATCGTAGAATTTTTTGCCGGTTTCAGGGCACACGCGTTTGGTGCCAGCGCCTTGTTTTGCCACGTTGGGCCTCATCTTCATGACTGCCATTGAACCTTGCCCCTGGTGAAAGGGCTTTTGAAAGATCCAAGACATTTGGTGAAAAACTCACGCTGCATAAACGCGGGTGAGTTTGGTGTCAAAGGGGAAGTTTACACGCCAAAAAACATCGCAGGAACAGGACCGGGAAAGTCACGCTGGCGCGGCTGCGATGAAAAACCGTTGCGGTGTGGCTGATCCGCGAAATGACAGCCCCTGGTGGCATCGTGCAGGTGACAGGGCTTGCGGAAGGTTCTACACCCCAGGGGCCTGAAGTGGCAGGCCCCCATGGCAGCCACCGACACACGAACCCCTTCAAACAGGATGACTTCTTCTTTTCAAACCCAAGAACATGGGCATGACCACGCCCCCGTCCCCATGACCAGCGCGCCGGTGCGCGGCCTGTCCGGCACGATCAACGTGCCCGGTGATAAATCCATCTCCCATCGCTCGCTCATGCTGGGCGCAGTGGCAGACGGGCGCTCCACTATCACAGGTTTGCTGGAGGCGGATGATGTGATGGCCACCGCCGGCGCCATGCGGGCGCTGGGGGCGCGCATTGAAAAGGACGGTGAGACATGGACTGTGGATGGGCTGGGCAATGGCGCCCTGCTTGCCCCCACCGCACCGCTGGATTTTGGCAATGCGGGGACGGGTTCGCGCCTCACCATGGGCCTCGTAGCGGGGTACGATTTTGATGTGACCTTTGTGGGCGATGCTTCCCTTTCCAGCCGCCCCATGGGCCGGGTTTTGAACCCGCTGCGCGAGACGGGTTTGCAGGTGCGCATCCACGAAGAAGCGCAGGGGCAGGATATGCTGCCGCTCACCGTGCGCGGGGCAAAGAATGCGGTGCCGATCACCTATCGCGTGCCGGTGGCTTCGGCACAGGTAAAGTCCGCCGTGCTGCTGGCCGGGCTGAATATTGCCGGCAAAACCACCGTGGTGGAACCTGTGATGACGCGGGACCATACGGAAAAAATGCTGGCCGGCTTCGGTGTGCCCATCACGGTGGAGACGGATGAAGACGGCACACGCCATATCACGATTGAGGGGCAAACGGACCTGACGGCGCAGGACATCACCGTGCCCGGCGACCCCTCCTCCGCCAGTTTTGCCCTTGTGGCCGGGCTCATCGTGCCGGGGTCGAACCTGACCGTGCGCAATGTCTTGCTCAACCCCACGCGCACCGGCCTGTTCACCACGTTGCAGGAGATGGGCGGGGATTTGACCATTTCCAATCAACGTCAGTCGGGTGGCGAGGATATTGGTGACATTACCGTGCGGCATAGCGCGCTTAAGGGTGTGGATGTCCCTGCCCACCGTGCGCCCTCCATGATCGATGAATATCCGGTGCTGGCGGTGGCCGCGTCTTTCGCGCAGGGTCAAACCTGGATGAACGGGCTGGATGAATTACGGGTCAAGGAATGTGACCGCCTTGCCGTCACCGCCGCCGGTTTGGTTGCCAATGGTGTGGATTGCGAAGAGGGCGAGGACTGGCTCGTCGTTCGCGGTGGTGGCGGATCCGTGCGTGGCGGTGGTGTCGTGGCCACCCATCTGGACCATCGCATCGCCATGGCTTTTCTGGTCATGGGCATGGCCGCCAAGGAAGCGGTGAGTGTGGATGACACGGTGATGATCAACACATCTTTTCGCGAGTTTGCGCCCCTTATGGGTCAACTGGGCGGCAAGCTGCGGGCCGCAGTGTGAGTTTGATGCGCTTAAAGCGCCTGCCCCACGGGGCGGACCTTCCGCTGCCCGCTTACCAAACGTCGGGCGCGGCGGGGCTTGATCTGGCGGCGGCGGTTGAAAGCACTGTCATCATTAAACCGGGGGAACGCGCGCTGGTGCCAACGGGGTTTGCCGTTGAACTGGAAGCCGGGTTTGAGGCGCAAGTGCGGCCACGGTCCGGGCTTGCCGTTAAACACGGCGTTACCGTGTTGAATGCGCCGGGCACCATTGATGCGGACTATCGTGGGGAAATCCATGTGCCGCTGATCAATCTGGGGCATGGGGCTTACACCCTAAATCGGGGGGACCGTATCGCCCAAATGGTGATCGCGCCGGTGGTTCAGGTGACGGTGGAAGAAAGAGCAGAACTGTCGGAAACTGAACGGAGCACCGGTGGCTTCGGGTCCACCGGGCGTCAATAGGCAAGCCTTGGGCTGGTATTTCAAAGCATAGTTTAGGGGGAGATGAGAGATGGCAGCTGAAAAGATTGAAGTGAGCGTTGCGGAAATTGAACAACGCACCGAGCAAGCCCTCCTGCGATCGGGGTGCGGTGCCTTTGCCGCGTCCCATCTCGCCCGTGCCGTCGCCGAGGCGGAGGCGCGAGGCAATCTGATTTGCGGGCTGTATTATCTCGACAGCTATTGCACCCAATTGGGCACGGGGCGTGTGGATGGTCACGCGCAGCCCGTCGTCAGCACACCCCGGCCGGGAACGGTGCAAGTGGACGCCGCCAAAGGTTTTGCGCAAGCTGCTTTTGCGGCGGGGCTGGAACCAGCGCTGGAGGCCGCCCGGTCGAATGGTGTAGCCACGCTGTCCATCCACCATTCCCACACCTGCACATCCATGGGCTTTTTTACGGAGCAGATTGCCCGGGCCGGCATGATTGGCATCGGCATGACCAACGCGCCTGCCTGTGTGGCACCCCCCGGCGGGTCCGTGCCGGTATTGGGCACAAACCCCATTTCCATGGCCGTGCCTGATGGGGAGGGCCGCATCGCCATGTTGTTTGACCAATCCACCTCTGCCACTGCCATCGGCAAGGTGCGGGTAGCCGCTTCAAGGGGCGAAAAAGTGCCCGATGGATGGATTGTGGACGGCGAAGGCCAGCCCACCAATGAACCAAAGGACATGGCTTCCTTGGTCTCGGCGGGGGGCTATAAAGGTTTCGGTTTTGGTCTGATGGCGGAGGTTTTGGCGGCGGGGCTGACCGGCTCGGTTTTGAGCACAGAGGCTGCACCGCTGAAAACTCCCGAAGGCCCGCCCCATGATCTGGGGCAGTTTTACATTCTCATCGACCCCGAAGCTTTTGGAGGCGGACTGTCTACCCGTCTCGCCCCGCTCATGGCGGCGGTAGAAGCACAAGAAGGTGCGCGTGTGCCCGGTCGGCGCAAAGGTGTGCCGGATCGTGTGAGCATTGATGCGGATTTGTGGCAGAGCGTGCTAGCGCTGTCAGGCGAGTGAGCCTCTTTCTCCCCCCTTCTCCCCAAATGGGGAGAAGGATACGAGGACTTGGCCTTGCTTGAGCAAGGCCATAGCCGCAGTTGGATGAGGGGAATCGGGTTCAACTCTGAGCCCGTAAACCCTCACCCAAGACTGACTAAATTTCGCTGCGCGAAATAAGTCAGGCTATCCCTCTCCCCAATGGGGAGAGGGAGGGGCCTTACCCAACGGCACCGGAGTTTTTGATGCGCGCCAATTCTTCGCCCTCATACCCAAGAACGTCGCGCAGCACATCCTGCGTATGCTCACCGAGCATGGGAGAGCGGGTTACCTTTGCGGGGCTATCAGACAGTTTAATGGGGTTTCCCACCGACAGATATTCACCGCGCTCCGGATGGTCCACACGCACCATGGTGCCGGTGGCGTAAAGGCCTTCATCCTCCGCAATCTCCTTCATGGAAAGGATGGGGCCGACAGGAATGTTTTGCGGATTGCAAATATCCATGACTTCAAACTTGGTTTTGGTCTTGGTCCATTCCTCTATGGTCTCAAAAATATGGGTGAGCTTGTCGAGCCGCGCAGGCGGGGTGGCGTAGCCTTTGTCGTTGATCCATTCCGGCCTGCCGATCACATGGCAGACCCGCTCCCAAACGGGGGCCTGGATGACGAAATAGGTGTAGGCGTTGGGGTCCTGCTCCCATCCCTTGCATTTAAGAATGCGCCCGGGTTGACCACCCCCGCCATCATTGCCTGCGCGGGGCGTGGCTTCGCCAAAGGGCACGCCCTCGCCATATTGGGAATATTCTTTCAACGGCCCGGCTGCGAGACGTTGCTGGTCACGCAGTTTCACGCGGGTGAGGTTCAAGACGCTGTCCTGCATGGCACAGTCTACCCTCTGGCCACGGCCCGTCTTTTCGCGTTGGAAAAGTGCGGTGACGATGCCCAAAGCCAGATGAAGACCCGTCCCCGCATCGCCAATTTGCGCTGCGGTGACCAGCGGCGGGCCGTCGGGAAAGCCTGTGGTGGAGGCTGAGCCCCCCACGCATTGGGCCACGTTCTCATAGACCTTGCAGTGTTCATAACGGCCTGGCCCGAACCCTTTGATGGAGGCCATGATCAGGCGTGGGTTGATCTCTTGAATGCGCGCCCAGCTAAAGCCCATGCGGTCCAGCGCGCCGGGGGCGAAATTCTCCACCAGCACGTCACATTCTTCCATCAGCCTGGAGAGGACTTCTTTGCCGGTTTCGGTTTTAACATCCAGTTCAATGGAGCGCTTATTGTGGTTGAGCATGGTGAAATAGAGGGAATCAGCCCCCTCCACATCCACCAGTTGTGTGCGGGTAATATCCCCCACCCCGGGCCGCTCCACCTTGATCACATCAGCCCCGAACCAGGCCAGCATCTGCGTGCAGGTAGGGCCGGATTGCACATGGGTGAAGTCGAGAATTTTGATGCCGTTCAGGGCTTGCATGGAAACACCTGTGAGAAAGGAGGCCATTTGAAAGGCAAGACCTAGCCTAAGGATTTGCGCTTTGCCACGGCACGACCGATTGGCTCAAGAAAGCGTGTTAGGATGTCAGCGGGCCGCTGGCGCCGGTCTACTGCGCGAGTTTGTGCGCCTTCAAAGCCTTGCGTGTACGCTTTTGCAGATAAATCCAAATCTCACCAACACCGTCCCAAGCATTGCGATTTGAGTGCAGAAATCGGGCTATTTCTCCTGCTTCTTCCAAATCTGACGTGAGTTTGTCTGTGAGCCGCACCATTAGCGCCTCAAGCAGTCTCAACCTTTTACTCTCCAAAATCTTTGGGTAATTGAGGAACTGAAATAAGATGCTCGAGTGGGCCTCTGCGATCAAAAGCTCTTCATCCTGAGACATGAAAAAAGCCCCTTCATCCCGCACCCAGATCTTCAGCAACTCATAATCGATCTTCACCAAGTCGGAGGAGGAAGCCTTATCTTCCAGGCCACCGCACTTCAAACAGGGGGAGCGCTTTTTCTTATATTTATCGCAGTCGAAAAACGCGGCTTGCACCTTGTTCAAAGGCATCTCGTTTTGAGTTCCGCAAGCGGCGCATGTCCAGTGAAACAGATATTTGTGCATGGTCCCAACCATACATCTTGGTTGGGAAGCGTCCAGCCACAGCCCTATAAGAGCGCGCCTGGATTCATAATGCCCTTGGGGTCCATGGCCGCTTTAACTTGTTGCAAAACGGCCCGTTTCACCGGATCGCCATAGCGGGCGAGATCATCCCGCTTAAGGCGGCCGATGCCATGCTCGGCGCTGATGGAGCCGTTATGGGCCAATGTGGCCTCGTTGATTGCATTGCGGATTGCATCGATAAGCGGTTGATCATTTTCAACAATGTCCCGCTTGCTGCGGCCTGCGGGTGGGAAGACGTTGAAGTGAATATTACCATCGCCCACGTGGCCATAGGCATTGATAGTGAGCCTGTCATTGATCCTGCCAATGGCCGCCAGCGTGTCGTCGATGAAAGCCGGGATATGGCTGATGGGCACGGCGGTGTCACTGTTGCAGATGGCGCCGGAAAGGCGGTTAGCTTCCGGCGTGGACTCCCGCAATTGCCAAAGGGCATGGCGTTGGGCTTCGGAGGTGGCGATGGTGCCGTCTGATACCAGACCGCTCTTGAACTGATCAGCCAGCGCGGCCTCCAATTGCACCTCCAGCCCTTCCCCCCCGTCCACATTAAACAAAACATACCATGGGGCGTGGTCCGCGAGGGGAAAACGGTATTTGGGGAAATGTTTGGCAAGCAGCGTGAAACCGTAGTCACTCATCAATTCAAAAGCGCTGATAGCGTCGCCCAATTTGCTGCGCAAATGGCGAAGCAGGCCCACCGCCGCCGCAGGGCTGGCGACAGCGCAAAAGGCGGTGAGAGTTTGGGCCGGGGCGGGCTTCAACACCAGCGATGCACCCGTGATGATGCCTAATGTGCCCTCGGACCCGATCAACAAATGGCGCAGATCATAGCCCGTGTTGTTTTTGCGCAAGGGGCTTAACTCGTTGAGTACAGAACCATCCGGCAGCACAGCCTCAATGCCCACGCATAGATCCCGCGCGTTACCATGACGCAGCACCTGGATGCCCCCGCAATTGGTGGCCAGATTGCCGCCAATCTGGCTCGACCCTTCCGATGCCATGGAAAGGGGGAAGATCATCCCCGCCTCCCGCGCCGCCGCCTGAATATCCGACAGCACGCAGCCCGCATCCACGATCATCACGCCGTCATCCAGCGAGAGGGCGCGGATGGATTTCATCTTCTCCAAAGAAATGAGAACCGTGTCCCGATCCTCAAAAACCAACTGTCCGCCCACCACGCCGGTGCCGCCGCCATAGGGAATGATGGCCGTTCCGCTCTCCGCACAGGCCCGCACGATAGCGGCCACCTCTTTTGTGTTACGCGGCATGTAAACGGGGGCGGCATGGCCTTTGAACCGGTCGCGGGGGTCATCTGTGTAGCGGCTGTCGGCGGTTGCAGGCTGCCATTGAATGTCCGCCGCCAGATTTTGAAGGGGTGTCATGATCTTAAAACCGCGCCTTGTGGGGCAAACCATCATGGACGCTTGTTATAGCAGCTGCCGTTTGGGATGAAGGGCTGCCGGCCCTCCCGTTAGCGCTTTCAACCTCCCAATACCTGTCAAAGCGAATTTGTGCCAACGGGAAAATGCGGGGTGCTGGGTGCAACAAAGATTCCGATTGCAAATGAGAACAAAATAGGAACATATACAATCTCAATCAGGCCAGACCGTGTGGAGTAACGATGGATGAGAGAGGTTCAACCAATCGACAATGGATCAAAAGGCGCTGCCATAGCGCCGCTGGAAACAGCGGCATTTTTGTTGCGCCCACAAGAAAACGGGGGCTGTTTTCCGCGCGATGCGTTTGGCGCTCCCGGCTTGCAGGACGTGCAATCCTGCCAGGGGGCGCATGGTGGTCTTATCGAATGCATGCTCTCAACCCATCGGCCCTTATTATGGGTCCAGGACAGGGTTTCGCGCAACGAATACGGAAAGCCGTTTCCAAAATTTGCGTTCAGCAGCCCAAGGCGAAAACCGGTCATGCTTGCCCGCGTGCGCAATGCCCGCGACGCGCTATGGGCTATGGAAGAGGGTGTCAAAGCCGGTTTGGACGTGGTGGGCGAAATCACGGGAACACCAAAAGTGTTGGATTTTACCGCCACCCGGCGGTTGGAACTGTTTTCCCAAGCCACCGGCGTGCATTGCATTTTGGTGCGCATGGGCCCGCAGCCGGATACGGGCGGTTCATCGGGCGCGCGCTGGCGCTGGCGCATGGCCACCGCAAAAAGCGCCAACAACCCTTACAACCCCATGGCCCCCGGCCAGCCAAGGTGGCGGGTGGATCTGTTGCGCGCCAGAACCTGTGCGCCGGGCCAATGGGTGGTGGAAGGTGCAAGGGACGTTTCTCATGGTGAAGGGGCGGCGGATCGTTTGCGGATGGTTTCCAAACTGGTCGATGGAGACATGGGTGCGGGCACAAAAGCGCCGGTTGAAACCGGCGCCATCATCCATTTGCGACACGACGACCAAGCCCGACGCGCAGCCGTGGGATAGCGGCCCCTTTGCCCTGCTTGTCACCACGGCGCGGGGTGATCTGATCCATGGTGTCAATGGGGAGGCTGCAAAACTGGGCCTTGGGCCGGGCCAACGGGCGGTGGATGCCGCCGCAGCCCATGACAATATTGCCATGGCCTATGCCGATCCGGCCTATGAGGCTGCGGCCCTTGAGCGCCTTGCGGCGTGGTCAAGGCGCTGGACACCCCATGCAAAAGTCGATGGTGTTGATGGCATCGCGCTGGATGTGACGGGGTGTCTTCACCTGTTTGGCGGCGATGCTGCATTGTTGGACACAATCAGCCAGCGCATGACGGCCATGGGGCTGACAGTGCGCTTGGCCATGGCACCCAACCATGCCGCTGCCCATGCCCTTGCCCGTTACGGCATCGAAGACAAACTGGTCATAGGCCCCGATGACCTTGAGGCGGCCTTGCAGGATTTGCCCGTTGTGGCGCTGCGCATTAACGATGCCTCCGTCACCCTGCTGCGCCGCCTGGGTTTGAAAACCATTGGTCAGGCTGCAAAAATTCCCCGGGCGGCTTTGAAAAAGCGCTTTGGGGCCAAAACCAAACGGCGTGACCCGCGCGACGACACCTATGATGATTATCTCGGGCGCGCCACGGGGGCCAGTGACGATGTTCTGGCCCGGCTTGATGAGGCCCTTGGCCGCGCGCCCGTCCCTTTTGATCCGCTCAAAGAAGAAGAGCCCTTGCGCATTCTGGAAGGGCTTGTGGAACCGGTTTTGGAAATTCAGGCTGTGCTTGCCTGCCTGCGCCCCATGATTGACCGGTTGATGGCGATGTTAAAGAAGCGCGAAGAGGGCGTTTTGTCTTTGGCCCTTGAGGCATTCCGCGTGGATGGCGGGCGTTCGTCCACGACATTGCGCCTGTCGCGCGCAACGCGCGAAACCGACCACATCATGCGTCTTTTGCTCGACCGGCTGGACGGTTGGCAATCGGATTTCGGCTTCGATGCGCTGGCGGTGGAAGCGGTGGAAAAGGCAGCGCTCAAGCCCACCCAAACCGACCACATGCAGCAACAGAGCAAAGCGGATGTCCACGGGCTGATTGACCGCCTGCGCACCCGTTTGGGGGCGGATGCTGTGTTGCTGCCGCACTTGTATAACAGCCACATTCCCGAGCGGGCCTTTGTTTGGGGGGCCCAGGCACTGCCGAAGCGACCAACCGAAATTACGGTCCCGACCATACCGGATCGCCCCGATCGACTCTTTGAAAACCCTGAGGAAATTGGCGTGTTACACGCCC
This sequence comes from Pseudomonadota bacterium, assembly GCA_038525315.1. Taxonomy (GTDB): domain Bacteria; phylum Pseudomonadota; class Alphaproteobacteria; order Rhizobiales; family Rhizobiaceae; genus Pseudahrensia. The sequence continues at coordinate 13,588 of JBCBHU010000004.1, read as the reverse complement.
TGCCAGAAGGTCCCCCCGCCCGGTTCACCTGGCGGCACACCTTGCATGATGTGGAACGGGTTGCCGGTCCTGAACGCATTGGGCCGGAATGGTGGCGCGAGAAATCCACTGTGCGGTCGCGCGATTACTACTGTGTGGAAACCCGTGAGGGACGCCGCTTCTGGATCTACCGGGAGGGGTTTAGCGATGATGAGCGGGGTACGGCTATCCGCTGGTTCATGCACGGGCTGTTTTCATGAGTGGTATGCGACTGGTTCCTCAAGGTGACCAAAAACCGCCCCTCAACCCGCCTTCAGCCTATGTAGAATTGGCGGTGCAATCCTGCTTCTCCTTTGGGCGGGGGGCCGCCCACGCCCATGAACTGGCAATCCGCGCCCATGCGCTGGGCTATGATGCCATTGGCATTACCGATGTAAACACGCTGGCGGGCATCGTGCGGATGCACCGGGACGCCAAAACGGCCCGTATGCGGCCCATTATCGGATGTCGGCTGGAGCCGCTGGATGGTCCGCCCCTTCTGGTATGGCCAAAAAATGACGAAGGTTATGGCCGCCTGTGCCGCATTATTTCCCAAGGGCGCATGGCGGCGGGGGATGAAAGCAAGGGTAATATAGCGACCGGGAAGGACTGTGCGCTCACCCTTTCAGATATCGCAGACCTGGCGGAGGGCATGATATTTGCCACCGCCCCACCCCGGGACATTGAGGCGCTGGAACAGGCCCTGCCCCATCTCCTCAATGTCTTACCCCTTACCCATATGGCCGCCAGCCATCGCTATGGCGGTGATGACCACGCCCGCATTGAACGGATGGACCGTCTGGCAAAAGCAAACGGGCTTTCACTTCTGGCCACCAATGATGTGCTTTACGCCTATCGCGCCCAGCGCCCTTTGCAGGACGTGATCGCTTGTATCCGCGAAAGGGTGACGATCGCGCAGGCGGGTTTTCTGGTGGAGGCCAACGGGGAGCGTCATCTGAAATCACCGCAAGAGATGTGCCGCCTTTTTGCTCCCTGGCCCCACGCCATTGCAGCCACAAGGCAGATTGCCGATGCCTGCACCTTCACGCTGGATACGTTCCAATACCAATATCCAAACGAGCCGGTGCCGGAGGGTAAGACGCCGGATGCGTGGTTGCGCCACCTGTCATATGAGGGGGCCAGGGATCGTTATGGCGACAACCTGCCCGTTAAAGTGCGCGCGCTCATTGAAAAGGAGCTGGCGCTTATCGCCCGAAAAAAGATTGCGCGGTATTTTTTGACCGTGCGGGATATCGTTGTCTTTGCCCGCACGCGCGAAAAGCCAATCTTGTGTCAGGGGCGGGGGTCCGCCGCCAACTCTGCCGTTTGCTATTGTTTGGGCATCACAAATGTGGACCCCGCCAGTACGGAAGTTTTGTTTGAGCGGTTCATTTCCGAGGCCCGCGATGAGCCGCCGGATATCGATGTGGATTTTGAGCACGAGCGGCGCGAGGAGGTCATCCAGCATATCTACCGACGCTATGGCCGGGAAAGGGCGGGGCTGTGCGCCACGGTCATTCACTACCGCCCGCGCTCAGCCATTAGAGAGGTTGGCCGTGTCATGGGCCTGTCCGAGCATGTGACAACGGCACTGGCCAAAACCGTGTGGGGGTCATGGGGCACGGGTATTGTGGAAGAACAAATCAAGGAGGCCGGCCTTGACCCCACCGACCCGCATTTGCGCCGAACGGTGCGTTTGTCCGGGGAATTAATGGGGCTTCCGCGCCACCTGTCGCAGCATGTGGGCGGGTTTGTTCTCACCGAGGGCCCCCTGGTGGAAACTGTGCCCATCCGCTGGGGCGCCATGCCGGACCGCTCCTACATTGAATGGGACAAGGATGACATTGATGCGTTGGGCATCTTCAAGATTGATGTTCTCGCCCTTGGCATGCTCACAGCCATTCGAAAGTCCTTCGATATGGTGCAGCATTATTTGGGGGAGACGCTGGATCTGGCGGAAATCGGACTGGAGGAAAACAGCGAGCCGCGGGTCTATGACATGCTGGAGAAAGCGGATTCCCTTGGCGTGTTCCAGATTGAGAGCCGCGCGCAAATGGCCATGTTGCCCCGCCTGAAGCCGCGCTGCTTTTACGATCTGGTCATTGAAGTTGCCATTGTCAGGCCCGGCCCCATACAGGGGGATATGGTGCACCCGTTTTTGAAACGCCGGGAAGGTTCGGAGAGTGTCAGCTACCCCACACCCGGACCGGAATACCCGCAGGATGAGTTGAAAAACATCCTTCAGCGCACGCTCGGTGTGCCCATCTTTCAGGAACAGGCCATGGCGATTGCCATGGAGGCTGCCGAATTTAACGCCCATGATGCCAATGAGCTGCGCCGCGCCATGGCCACTTTCCGTTCCCGCGGCACGATTGCAGAATTGCAGGGCCGCATGGTGGGCAACATGGTCAAGCGGGGGTATGATCCCCATTTCGCCCAACGCTGTTTCGACCAGATCAAAGGGTTTGGCGAATACGGGTTTCCCGAAAGCCACGCCGCCAGCTTCGCCCATCTGGTTTATGTGTCGTGCTGGCTGAAATGGCGCTATCCGGACGTCTTTGCCGCCGCGCTGCTCAACAGCCAACCCATGGGCTTTTATGCCCCGGCGCAGATTGTGCGCGATGCCCGCGCCCATGGCGTGGATGTGCGTCCTCCCGATGTCAATCTGTCGGACTGGAACTGCACGCTAACACCCATCGACCCGGATGATCGACTGCCGGGGGAAGGGCTGAACGGCGTATGCCGACCAAGTCATGCCATGCGTCTTGGCTTACGGTTGGTGGATGGCTTTGGGGAAGCATCGGCCCGCACCCTTTTGCAAACACGGGCCAATACGCCTTTTCTTGATGTGGCAGACCTGCACGGGCGAACCCGGCTTCCGCGCGATGTGATCGAGCGGCTGGCAGCCGCCGACGCCTTTCGTTCCTGCGGCCTCAGCCGCCGTGATGCCCTGTGGCAATGCCGTGGTTTGGACGATGCTGCTCCAACGCCGTTCGTTCCGGCCGGAGATGAAAAACCGGTGCAGCTGCCTTTGATGCCGCCATCCGAAGAAGTTGTGGCCGATTATCAAACGACGCGTTTGTCGCTTAAGGCGCATCCCCTCAGTTTTCTTCGGCAGCGCTACAGCAAGATGGGCATTACCCGTTCTGATCACATGATCGCCGCCAGCGGCATGATGAAAAAACTTGATCGTGGTTATCAGGCCCGCCGGTCCATCGAAGTGGCCGGTTTTGTGCTGCAACGCCAGCGCCCCGGCTCTGCCAAAGGGGTTTGTTTTTTAACGCTGGAAGACGAAGCCGGCACGGTCAACGTCATCGTATGGCCAAAAGTCATGGAGCGGTTTCGCCCCATCGTTATGGCATCACGGCTGATGCGGGTGCGGGGGCATGTTCAATGCGCTGACAATGTGACCCATCTGGTGGCCAAACACCTTATTGATGCCAGCGATGATATTGATTTTTTATCCGATGCAGAACTCCACATGGAACGCCTGCGCTCAGACCATGTGGACCGCCCCCTCAAAACCTCACGGCAAGAACCGCCCATCCGCGTTCATCCCCGCAATGTGCGCGTAATCCCAAAAGCGCGAGAATTTCATTGATCATGCATCATGAAATAATATTCAATTTTTGAACGCCGACGCCACGCTCACCCAGCCCCCGTGAGCGGCGACGTTCTTCCCAGGCTGGCGCATTTTGCCTTCAATAAAAAACAATGAGGCATCAAGGAACCCATTCGAAAACAGCATTTTTTGCATCGCAAAAATGCGCATTGCCGCGGTCTTTCCCAAAGCGAAAAACATTACTCTGGCAGGTACTTGTGCCGGCGGATGGCGGAGATGTGGCCGACACACCCAATGTCTGCCCTGTCTGCCCTCCATGCGTTCTTGAAAGACATATAAGGCCGGTAAAAACTTGGCGGCGCTGTCGTCGTTTCTGCGAAACGACTGCCGCACTTGAAGCTTGGAGAATGCGTCACCGCATTTCGCTTACGCGAATTGCAGTTAATGGCGCGCCGAGAGGATAAAACTTCAAACCTCTTAGGGCCTCAAAATGACATCGAATCTGCCTTCTCAGCGCTCAAAGATTGGCAGCATTGCCTTGTGAATGAACCGAAGGCGGTTCAGTATCTGAGGGACCGCGATGGGCAGAAAATTGGGCCCGCAAAGCGCCAATCTGGCCCGAAGCGCACGGGTCCATCGCCATGACGTCCCTCGCGAAAGACTTCTCTAGCAGCGCAGCTAGTCAGAATGCGCGAACGAAGCCGCCTGCATCACCGTCGCATAAGACGACACGCGATTGCCCTCGCGTGACGCTGCGCTTCTCCCGCAACGATTATGAGCGTCTGCGGGAGCTGGCAGACGGTATGGCGCTGGCAACATATATCCGCGCAATCGTTCTGAACGAGAAAATGCCGCGTCAATCACGACGGTCGGCATCTTCCGTTGCGGATAAAGAGGTGCTGTCGCAAATCCTTGGTCTGCTGGGTCAGAGCCGTATCGCCAACAATCTGAACCAACTCGCCTATCAGGCGAATGTTGGTGCGTTAGTCATCGATGATGAAACCCGCGCTCAAATCGATGAAGCGTATCAGAACGTCGGTGTCATTCGCGAAACGCTCATCACAGCGCTAGGCAGTGGCTGACTATGATCCTGAATGCCAACAGCCGAGCCTACGGTGGCGAACTCGCCCGGCATCTGCTGAATGTCGAAGACAATGAACACGCGACTGTTCACGAGCTTCGAGGCTTTGTTTCGGATGATCTGGCTGGGGCCTTCAGAGAAGCGGAAGCGATATCTCAGGCAACGCAATGTCGGCAGTATCTCTTTTCGCTAAGCCTGAACCCACCAAAAGCGGCCAATGTTTCATTTGCCGAATTCGAAGCGGTCATCTCACGTATAGAAGAGCGGCTTGGCCTTTCTGGTCAGCCACGGGCCATCGTCTTTCACGAAAAGCTGGGACGGCGGCATGCCCATTGCGTCTGGTCACGCATCAATGGGCAGACGATGCGGGCAATCAACCTTCCACATTTCAAGCGAAAGCTGACAGACATATCCCGCGATCTCTATCGCGAACACGGTTGGGAAATGCCGCGTGGTCTGGCGAACTGGCAGGCTCCTGATCCGCTGAACTTCGATCATGCGGAAGCTGGCCAGGCCAAACGCGTCAAACGTGATCCTGCGAAGCTGAAAGCGATGTTCAAAGGCTGTCTGACTGCGTCGGACTCTCTCTCGTCGTTTGCTGCTGCCCTCAAAGAACATGGATACGTGTTAGCGCGTGGAGATCGACGCGGGTTCGTTGCCGTTGATGCGAATGGCGAAGTCTATTCACTGTCCCGCTGGTGCGGGGTGAAGGCCAAAGAGCTGCGACATCGCTTCGGGGAAGAGGCTGATCTGCCCTCCGTCGAAGAAGCAACGCTTACGGCGCAAGCCTTTCTGCGTCAGCCGTTCGAAGACGCGACGGCAGTCACTGAAATCAATCTCAAGCGCAAGGCTCTGGCTGATTTGGTGGAACGACAACGTGCCGAACGAGGAGCGCTGAAACAGACACAGGCTGAGCGCGAAGTTGAAGCGATACGACAGGCGAGTGTATCACTTCCTACCGGCATGCGCGCCGTCTGGGCAAAGCTATCGGGAAGCTGGCAAACGCAAGTTGGTCGCTTGGCCGACGAGGCCAAGGCTCGGCAACTTCGCGATGGAGCGGAAGTTGAAAACCTCATTCAAAGGCACCTTGCCGAACGGCGCGCTCTGGACCGCGAGACAACCTCTGATCAGCTGAAGGATCAGTTCGCTGGAAGCCTGCAGCAACGTCGGTTGGGAGAAACTGGGAACGCCTACGCGCTCGATCCAGCGCAACCTCTCGTGCTTCCGCCAGACGAAAATGCGATCCTAGCAGATCGTATCAGGCAAAACCCATCGCTGGTGATCGATGAGATTGCGCGGCACGAGGCGAGCTTCACCCGCAGCGATATCCTACGCCGTCTTGCAAATTACATCGACGATCCGCTCGAGCTTCGCACTGCATGCGATACTGCGCTCCGCTGTGATGAGTTAGTTGCATTGGACGATGAAAACGAAGCCCGCTTCACCACACGAGCCTATCAAAAAGCCGACAGGGAGTTGCTAGCTCAGACTGTGGATCTGGCTGCCATTGGCCACTTCAAGGTGAGCGAGCGAAACACCAAAAATGCAATCTCAGCTTTCAACACGGTTCTTGGCAAACGCTACGGCTCTGCCCTCACAGAAGAGCAATGCCTTGCCATTCGCCATGTGCTGTCGCCGAAGCAATTAAATGCTGTCGTCGGATGGGCTGGCACAGGCAAAAGCACGATGCTGCAGGTCGCGAAGGATGCCTGGGAACAGCAAGGCTACAACGTCTATGGTCTCGCCCTTGCAGGTAAGGCTGCTGACTCCCTTGAGAGTGCTGCAGGCATATCCTCACGAACGCTGGCTTCTTTGGAAGCGAGCTGGAAAGCTGGCTATGAGCCTATTGAAGGTGGTTCAGTCGTCGTGCTCGATGAATCGGGTATGGTTGGTACTAACCAATTGCAACGTATCGTCGATGGTCTCCGGCAGCGCGGTTGCAAGTTGGTCTTGGTCGGTGATCCTGATCAGCTTCAGCCTATCGAAGCGGGCACTCCGTTCAGAACTATTGTCGAAACGGTTGGCGCTGAGAAACTGACTGAGATCAGACGGCAATCCAAGGATTGGCAGCGGGAAGCGTCACGCCATTTGGCGAACGGTAGAATTGAAGATGCTCTGAGCGCGTATCGAGATAAAGGTTTGGTGGTGGAAACGCACGATCGTGACAGTGCCATTGCGGCACTGGTCGATGATCTTGCCGCTACATATACAGGCGACGGTCAGCAAACATCGCAGCTCGCATTGGCGCATCGTCGCAAAGATGTGCATGCGATCAATCAGTCGGTGCGCTCAGCGCGTAAAGCTAATGACCCTGAGTTCGGACGCGCAGAGTCACTTGTCAAAACAGACCATGGTCCTCGCGCATTTGCCGTTGGAGACAGGTTGCTGTTCACTCGAAACGACCGCGACCTAGGCGTTCGCAACGGCATGCTGGCAACGGTGACAAAAGCCGACACGGATGAACTGACGGTCCGCTTTGATGAAGACGAAGGCGCACCTCGGGCCGGTCCGACATTCAAGCCTTCTGAGTTCGCGTCGATCGATCACGGCTACGCCGTCACGATTCATCGAGCGCAGGGTTGCACGGTGGACAATGCCTTTGTGCTTTCGAGCGGAACGATGGACGAGCACCTGACGTATGTCGCCATGACACGCCATCGCGAGGACATGAACTTCTACAGCGCTCTAGACATCTCCAGAAAGCACTCGAAAGCTAGACGTCAGAAACGGTCGCTAATTGTAGGATTAAGACGAACTAGGTAAGCGACGGAAGCGGCGATTTTTAAGATGTTGTGGTTTCTATCGACGCCCTCGATAGAAACCACTCGTTTGAAATGGCACACCGTGCCTTGCCGTTGCAATCTCCCTTGCCGTCTTAAGCATGCATGTTCGGTGTGAGCCCAAGATTGCCAGACTTTGCGCGTGGCCAGTTCCAGTAGGTGGGATACGAGTTCAGTGCGAGTGAACTGGGCGACCTTTGGCCATCGCAAGATGATGTGGTTGATGATGCGCCCCTGTCGCCATAAAGCCGAAAAAGCCGATTGCGTCGAACCGGGCGCGCTCCGCATCAGACAGATTTTCTAGCGTCAGGATCACACCGTTCTCGACGACTTCTGTGGCGAAACGCGATTCTCCATTGCCGTTCATGACCGCAGCGTGGGCCGGAACCATGCGTTTAATGGCTTCAGCCGTTCGGGTCTCGCCGGTTATGGTGAAGCGCAAGCCCTCTGGCAAGGTTTCTCGTTCGACGCGAGCGCTGAGAGTAACCTTGTCCATATCCACCAAATGTTGTCGCAAATCGTCGATCTTAACCTTCGACCAGTCTGTTGTCGCATCGGTCGACAGGATTGATACGATTTCCGAAAGAGCGGCGAAGGCGCTCTGACCTGCTTCACGTGGGGCGGTGCCCGTGCTGCTGTTATGCTCAACATGGCCACTCTCATGTCCGCTTGGGAGGAAGAAGATGGCGGCAGAAGTTGCTGCCAAAAGTCCGCAGCTAAAAGCGATAAGTGTATTTCTGGTCATGACGTTATCTCCGTTGCAACAGGAGAGGTCATCTCATATTTGAGAGCGATGATATGTGATCTCGATCATAAGCACGTCACACTCCCGAGTCCCTTCGACAGCCTCAAGCGTGGTGCGCTATTTCAGCACGAAGCGGCTGTAGGGGAAGCGGTCTTCCGACAGGGAGACCGGGCCGAGGGCATGTTTTTCGTGCTATCTGGCGAAATCGAGCTGAGGCGACACACCAGTGCTGGAACCGAAGTGGTTTTACATCGCGCCTCGACGGGCGAGACATTTGCCGAAGCATCTCTGTTTGCTGAGAAATATCACTGCGACGCAGTTGCTTCTTCCGATAGCAAGCTTGTTCGCTTTGACCGCAAAGCGGTGCTGCGCAAAATGGAAAACGATTCCACTTTTGCAATGGAGATTGCAGCGCGCTTCGCAAAGGATGTACAAGCGGGGCGACGGCAAGTGGAACTTCTTAATGTGCGAAGTGCGCGCGAACGAGTTCACATCGCGCTATCTGATGGTTGGTTGACGGGGAGTGTTGTCGCCTTCGCACGGCGTATCGGGTTGACCCAGGAAGCGACCTATCGGGCGCTTGCGGAGCTTGTGGACGCTGGTTCCGTGCGCAAGGCTGGGCGCGGGCGCTACGAACCGTGCAGCCCCCAAAGGACCAGCAGGCCGACGCCAGCCAAAACATCGTAGAAAGCGCAAAGTGGTATGTACCAACGCGGCACGGCGTGTCCGAAGGCCGGTGAGTGGTGCAGCCAATCCCAGAAACCGTGCGCGATGTAGCCAATGGCAATCCACCATGGCGATAGCACCAAAGCGACCATCGCTCCCGAGGCGAACACCAGTGCCACAACAGTTTCCAACGCAATGACGGCGAGCCTGCCATCATTGGCAGCAAACCCGATGTAAACACCTGCGATGAGCGCGAGGATGCCAGCAGCGATGTTCTGTGACCATGCGAGCGGCACAACTGCATGGATCGGCAGACTCACCACTGCCAAAAAGCCCGCGACTGGTAGCGGATGCCGTTCAAGCGCACTTGTCGTCATAAGAGGAGATTTTTGGTCAGTGTCCATGCGCCCATGGCCATCATCATGAGGTTTTCCGTCAGCGACACGAACCCCAGCGGTACGTTGCTGTCGCCGCCCACGCAGGCGCATTTTATCTCGCGCTTGTCGATATAGACCGCTTTGAACACTGATACCGCTCCGATGGTACTGATGAAGAGCGCAACGGGGGCTGCGAGCCACCACAATGCGCCCGCGACCATGAGAACGCCAGCGAAGGCCTCAGCGAAGGGATAGACGTAGCCGTAGGGAACCCAGCGCCTCGCAAGCAGGTCGTAGTTCAAAAACATGGTCGAGAATTTCTCGACATCCTGAAGCTTCTGGATCGCCAATACGCACATCGAGATAGCGATGAACCATTCGAACGCGCGAAGCGTGATCATGTCTTGATAGGTGAACCAACTCAGCCCTAGCGCCATCAACGCGGCCATTGCAAAAATCGCGATGACGGGCTGATAGGTCGTCTCGTTTTTGCCTCTCACTGCCTCGCCGAAATGCTCGCGAAGCGCGTCGTAGCCGCCTATGCGGTCTTCACCAATCCAGATCTGTGGCGTGGTTTCGACGTCGTGTTTTTCCTTGAACGCATCCGTCTCCGCCCGCGAGTTGAGAAGATTGTCGTTCACCGCAAAGCCTTTGCGCTCCAATAGGTCCTTGGCCTTCAGGCCATAGGGACAAGTGTGCTTGTCGGTGTCCATTCGGTAGAGCGTGGCGGTTTTGTTGCTCATGTCTCGTTCCTTGGTCGGGCGTTTTCTCATGGCTAAGGCTTCCAGTGACGGGAAGGTCAAGCGTTTGTGAGCAATCAGATTTTCGTTGACCTTCCAGCTGCTGGAAGCCTTACGTGGGTGATCGCGAAGCGACGGCACGGAGGCCGCGATGAACATCAAAGATGCAGCGCAGGCCTGTGGTCTGCCACCGAAGACGGTGCGCTACTACGAAGAGATCGGCTTGGTTACCGCTGCCAGGGCTGCGAATGGCTATCGCGCTTATGCGGAACGGGACGTCCACGATCTGCGGTTTGTCCAGCGGGCCCGAAGCCTCGGCTTTACGATAGAGGAATGTCGCCAGCTTCTTTCGCTTTACCGCGACGACAGCCGCGCGAGCGCTGATGTAAAGGCAATTGCGATGGACAAGATCGCCGAAGTGGAGACGAAAATTGCGGAACTTCAATCTATGAAGGCCACTTTGATTGCGCTGGCCGAGAGCTGTTATGGCGACCAACGGCAGGATTGTCCCATTATCGACGATCTTGCCAAGGAACCTTCGTGATGGGCCGCATTCTTCTCATTGTAGTTGGCACTGTCGCAGCCATCATTCTTGCCGCCTTTGTCTGGATGCAGGTCATGCATCGCGGTGGCGGCATGGGCATGGGCTACATGATGGGCAACAGTCAGCCGACGGTCGACGTCATCGTGCCAACGATCTCTGGTGTGGCTGCCGAAGGTGAAGCGTTGTTTGAAGCCAACTGTGCGGCCTGTCACGGGGTCAACGCGGCTGGCAATGAGGGTGTGGGTCCACCACTCGTGCACATCATCTATGAACCGTCGCACCACGGCGACATCGCTTTCCAGCTGGCCGTCAAGAACGGTGTACGACAGCATCACTGGAGCTATGGCAATATGCCACCCGTCGCCGGTTTGAACGAAGATGATGTTGCTGCGATCACAGCTTATGTACGCACGCTGCAGCGCGCCAACGGCATCGAATGAACTGGAGAACCATGATGAGAAAATCCCTGTTGGTCGCCGTCATCGGCCTTGGCTTGGTCGCACCTGCTTTCGCTCATTCGCCGCTGAAAAAAACGGTGCCTGCGGATGGCGCGGAATTGGCCGAGGCTCCCGAGACGATTACCTTTCGCTTCGGTAAGGATGCGCGTTTGACCAAAGTAATTGTTGAGCGCGCTGATGCGGGTGAGCAGATCAGGCTGGAATTGCCCACGAAGTCATTCGCGCAGACATTCGAGATGCAGGGCGTGCCACAGGATGCCGGTGTCTACCAAGTGCGCTGGCGCGCCTTGGGTGAGGATGGGCATATGCTGACAGGTTCATTCGGCTACACAGTCGCACCGCGCTGACATCCGTGCCCTTCGATCTCACGATCTGGCAGGCACTCGCGCTGCTGGCGAAGCTGCTCGTCTATGCGGGCAGCGCCTTCGCCGTAGGTGCCGTACTGTTTAGTCTTTTGGTGGAGCGCGGAAGCTTTCCGCGCGGTCTCGTTATCGCGTCATCGCTCGTCGCATTGCTCGCCACCGGCGCGCAGATCCTGATCCAAAGCGGGCGATTGATGGACGATGGTATGGCTGGCGTCCTGGACCAGGAAATGTGGTCCCTTGTGGCAGGAACACCGCTGGGCACAAGCGCTGGTTTGCGGTCGCTCGGACTGGTCGTCCTCATGATTGCCGCGCTGCGCTTTGACTCACTTTGGCCACTGGCCGCCATAGGCGCAGGAGCAACGGCGCTCTCGTTTCCCATGGTGGGTCACGCGACAGGCGATCCGTCCTGGCTTCTGACGGCGCTTTTGGCGCTCCATGTGCTTGTGCTGTCATTTTGGGTTGGTGGACTGCTTCCGCTTCACCGCGCAGCAGGAAACCGTTCGGCAACCGAGGCGGGTGCACTGGCTCACCGTTTCGGGCAACAGGCGGCATGGGCAGTAGGCCTTCTGGTCGTGACGGGAAGCTGGACCGCTTACACGCTTGTCGGCTCTTTAGGGAACCTCATCAGCACCGAATACGGCCTCACGTTGCTCGCCAAGCTTGCTGCGGTCACGCTCCTTCTCGGCCTGGCGGCACTCAACAAGCTGAGGCTCGTTCCAGCCCTGTCTGCAGGCGATACAGAAGCAGCTGGAGCGCTGCGAAACTCGATCAGCTTTGAGGCTGCAGCGTTTGCCGCAATTTTCGCGGCCACAGCCGTTCTGACCAGCATCATGTCACTGCCGACTTCGATGGAAGGAACCTGACATCATGAATCGTCGAAATTTCATCGCGTCCATGCTGGCAGCAACTGCTTTGCCCAACCTTCCCCGTCTGTCGCTTGCTCGAGCCGCAGAAGGACAGTTTGAGCTTCGGGCCACTGTCGCGCCACACCATATCGTCAGCCGCAATTATGCAGCCTCCGATCTGTGGCTCTATAATGGTGAAACGCCCGGTCCGATGATCCGCGTCAAACAGGGCGAACGCGTACGGGTGCGCTTCATCAATGAGTTGCCTGAGCCAACGTCAATTCATTGGCATGGCATCCGCATCGAGAATGACATGGACGGCGTGTCTGGCCTGACCCAGCCACCTGTACAGCCAGGCGCATCATTCGACTACGACTTCACCGTGCCCGATGCAGGCACCTTCTGGTATCACGCTCACAATAAGAGTTGGAGACATGTGGCTCGCGGCCTTTACGGCCCGTTGATCGTGGATGAGCCAGTTCCGAGTTTCGCGCAGGATCGTGATCTCACACTGGTCCTCGACGACTGGCGTTTGGCGCAAGACGGCGCGCTCCACGAGGCCAGCCTCGGTGCGTTCATGGATTGGAGCCACGCTGGTCGGCTTGGAAACTGGATGACGGTGAACGGACGGTCCTCGCCACGCTTCGATCTCTCGACTGGCAAGGCCTACCGCATCCGCCTTATCAACGCTGCCAATGCACGCATTTTTCAAATCGATCCTTCAGCGATTGGTGCAAAGCTGGTCGGTCTTGACGGCTTCGTCTTCGACGCACCGCGATCAACGGACGGTCCCATTCCCTTGGCGCCGGGACAGCGCATGGACCTGCTGTTACAGAAAGCAGACGGTGGAAAGGTCAAGCTCACCGATGTCGGTGACTTTGCGCTTCAACAGGTGTCGGGCGAAGAGCCTCTGCCGCTGTCCACCTTCGGCTTCACCGGACCGCCCACGACACTTGAAGCAGCCCCAGCCTTGTCTCCGAACACGATTGCAGAACCCGACCTGATTAACGCTGTTCGGGTCCCCCTTATCATGAGTGGCGGTGCCATGGGCCGGATGGGTGAGGTTACCTATAATGGTGAGCCGTTATCGCGTGACGCAATGATGCGGCACCAGCAGATGTGGGCATTCAACGGCACCGCAAACATGACGACGGAGCCGATGTTCAGCCTGCAGCCTGGTCGAACGGTTGTGATCGAGACGGTCAACCAGACAGGCTGGCCACATGCGATGCACGTTCATGGCCACCATTTTCGCGTGCTTTCCCGAAACGGCCTACCTGTCGAGCACCAAGATTGGCGTGACACCTTCTACATTAACCGCGACGAGACTGTCGAAATCGCGTTCGTCGCCGATAATCCAGGAAAATGGATGCTACACTGCCACATGCTCGAACATGCTGCAGCAGG
>JBCBHU010000003.1:0-359509 GCA_038525315.1 Pseudomonadota bacterium | reverse complement strand
GTGGCCGTCACACGCCGTTCTTCACCAACTACCGTCCACAGTTTTACTTCCGCACCACGGACGTGACCGGCATTTGCGCCCTGCCAGAGGGCACGGAAATGGTGATGCCCGGTGACAACGTGGAAATGACGGTGGAGCTGATCGTGCCCATCGCCATGGAAGACCGCCTGCGCTTCGCCATCCGCGAGGGTGGCCGCACGGTGGGTGCCGGCATCGTGGCTGAGATCCTCGACTAAGACGTTTTTGGCAAAAGCCAAAACACGTCGAAAGCCGAAAGACGTTTTTGCAAAGCAAAATACGTCGGCAGGCTAGACCAGAGTAGCGAAACAACGTTTCGGGGGCTGGCTAAGCAATTTATGACAAAGGGGCGAACCTTGGTTCGCCCCTTTTTCTTTTTGGTCGGTCCCTCTTGAGCAAATGGTTCAAGGTCTCCACCTTCCGTCCATGTTTTCTTTTCCGCCGCCAATCCGCATCGCCCGTGCCTTTTGGCGCTCCTGCGTTAATCTGGTGGATGATGGGGGTGTGGTCATCGCGTCCAATGTGGCCATGTCGCTGCTGCTGTCCCTGTTTCCGTTCCTCATGTTTATCGCCTCGCTGGTGCGGCTTTATGGGGATCAGGAAATTGCGGATGCGACGGTGGATTTGGTGCTGGGCCATTGGCCGGCGGACAGTGCAAAGCCCATCGCGGAGCAGGTGGGCGTGTTGCTGGCGGAATCGCCCACCGAGTTCTTTTCTATCTCAACACTGATCGTGCTCATCCTTGCCACCAACGGGATTGAAAATGCGCGGGATGGGTTAAATCGGGCCTATAAGGTGCGGGAAAAGCGGCCGTTTTGGTGGCGGCGCTTTCAGGCCACATTGTTTGTGCTGGTGGGTGCTATTGGGTTGATCGCAGTTGCGTTCATTCTGGTAGGCACGCCCTTGGTTTGGCGGTTCTTTGAGACGCGGTTGAGCTGGCTGGACGAATTTGTTTTCACCTTCACGCTTGCTCAATATGGACTGGCGGTGGTTTTGCTTTGGGCCATATTGCTGGCCTTTCACAAGTTGTTGCCGGATTTGAAAGGCCATCGGCGGCAGATGCGTTGGGGGATTGGGCTTTCTATCGTGGCCATCATTGCCGGGTCGAAACTGTTTGGGTTTTATCTATCCACCATCGCCAATTACACCGCGCTCTATGCGGGGCTGGCAGGAATGATGATTGCGATCGTCTATCTATACTGTCTGTCGACGCTGCTGCTTTGGGGTGCGGAATTCAACACCGCCTATAACGAGCTGCGCGATGCGGAGAAGGCGGATTTTGAACAAAAAGTGTCAAAAACCTCAAAAAAAGTGCCAAAGTAACACTTAAGCCTTTTGGGCAAGTTCAGATTAATGCAGCGTTTTCAACCGGTTAAATGGCAGGGGCAGCAGGATTTGAACCCGCGACCTACGGTTTTGGAGACCGTCGCTCTACCAACTGAGCTATACCCCTAAGGCCGGTGCGCGTGGCGCTGGGATCGAATACGGCTTTTGGCCTTGGGGTTCAAGCACAAATGGTAGCGCGAACCACTTTGTCAGGCCCGTTCACACTTGCGCACAGGCAGGCAGTGGCTTA
This sequence comes from Pseudomonadota bacterium, assembly GCA_038525315.1. Classification (GTDB taxonomy): domain Bacteria; phylum Pseudomonadota; class Alphaproteobacteria; order Rhizobiales; family Rhizobiaceae; genus Pseudahrensia. The sequence goes on along the minus strand of JBCBHU010000003.1, from coordinate 357,915 downwards.
GATAACGGGCACAGTTTGGGAGCGTGCGGCCCGTTCGGGGCGGTCCGCTCCCGATTGCTATTTAGAAACAAGGCGTTGGTTTGGCCATCGCCGGTTGTTGACAGGACTCATCATCGTGGCATCCCGGACCAATCCATTTACATTTCTTCAGCAGGTGCGCGCAGAAGTGGCCAAAGTGGTATGGCCAACGCGGCGCGAGACCGTGGTAACCACAATCATGACGCTCATTCTGGTGTTTCTGACAGCGGTCTTTTTCTTTTTTGTTGATCAGATCCTGAGCTATGGCACGAGCCTCCTGTTCGGCTGATTAGGCTTTACGCTTCCAACTACGTGAAAGGGGCGCGGCGCCCATGGCTATGCGGTGGTATATCATTCACGCCTATTCGAATTTTGAGAATAAGGTTGTGCAATCCATTGAGGAAACGGCCCGCCAAAAGGGGCTGGAGCATTTGTTTGAACAGATCATCGTGCCCACCGAAAAAGTGGTGGAAGTGCGCCGTGGTAAAAAAGTGGACGCGGAGCGCAAGTTCTTCCCCGGCTACGTGCTGGCTCGCATGGAAATGACGGATGAAGCGTTCCACCTCATCAAAAACACACCGAAAGTGACGGGTTTTCTGGGTGCCGATAACAAGGCACTGCCGATCTCTGACAAGGAAGCCGATCGCATTTTGAATCAGGTGCAGGAGGGTGTGGAGCGGCCCAAGCCTTCCATCACTTTCGAAATTGGCGAGAATGTGCGGGTGTCCGACGGTCCTTTCGCTTCCTTCTCCGGCACAGTGGAAGAAGTGGACGAGGAGCGGGCGCGCCTCAAAGTGGAAGTTTCGATCTTTGGGCGGGCAACGCCTGTGGATCTGGAATACGGGCAGGTGGAGAAAGTCTAACCACCCGTTACGGGCCGATACTCTCGGCCCACTCCCTGTGGGAGGTTTTCTGCCCTGGCCGGGCAGGGGCCGCACCACATGGGTCTTTGAACCGTCGGTCTTTTGACTGGCACTTTTAACGAAGGGGGCACATGCCTCCCAAACCAAAGGCAAAATTATGGCCAAGAAAATACAAGGCTACCTGAAACTTCAGGTGCCGGCAGGCTCCGCCTCGCCATCCCCGCCCATCGGCCCTGCGCTGGGTCAGCGCGGCCTCAACATCATGGAATTCTGCAAGGCGTTCAACGCGGCATCGCAGGAGATGGAAAAAGGCGCTCCTGTGCCCGTGACCATCACCATTTTCCAGGACAAGTCCTTCACCTTCAAAATGAAGACTCCCCCTGCGTCTTACCTGTTGAAAAAGGCCGCAAACCTGAAATCCGGCTCCACCGAGCCCGGTCGTTCCGTGGCCGGTTCCGTGACCCGCGCTCAGGTGCAGGAAATCGCCGAGACCAAGATGAAAGATCTCAACGCCAATGACATTGATCAGGCCATGAAGATCATTGAGGGTTCCGCCCGCTCCATCGGCTTGAAAGTGGAGGGCTAAGACCATGGCAAAAGTAGGTAAAAGACTGGCTGCTGCCCGCGAAGGCATTGACCGCAAAGCGCTTTATTCCATCTCCGACGCCGTAAAAATGGTGAAGGAAAAGGCCTCCGCCAAGTTTGATGAGACCGTGGAAGTGGCCATCAATCTGGGTGTTGACCCCCGCCATGCGGACCAAATGGTGCGCGGCGTCATCACCATGCCCAACGGCACGGGTAAAGACATGCGCGTTGCCGTATTCGCCCGTGATGCGAAAGCTGAAGAAGCGACGGCTGCCGGTGCAGACGTGGTGGGTGCGGAAGACCTGATGGAGCGCATTCAGGGTGGTGACATCCCGTTTGACCGCATCATCGCCACGCCGGATATGATGTCTGTCGTTGGTCGCCTTGGTAAGGTGCTTGGGCCCCGGGGTCTGATGCCAAACCCCCGCGTTGGCACGGTGACGCCCGATGTGGCGCAGGCCGTAAAAGACGCCAAGGGCGGCTCCGTGGAATTCCGCGTGGAAAAAGCAGGTGTGGTTCACGCCGGTGTGGGCAAAGCCTCTTTCGATGCGGACAAGCTGGAAGAAAACATCAAGGCGTTCGTGGAAGCCGTACAAAAAGCCAAGCCTTCCGGTGCCAAAGGCACCTACATGAAGCGTGTGGCCGTTTCCTCCACCATGGGTCCTGGCGTGAAAGTGGATGTGGCCTCTGTGGCGCCCGCCGCGTAAGCAAACCCGCTTCCGACACTTTAAGAGCCCCGGTCGAAGGACCGGGGCTTTTTTATATCTAGGACGACGAACTTTGTTTGTTGGCTTGACTTTCGTTCAGTAGAAAACGATGCTTCCACACCGGGAACTGAACGATCTATTGCCTTGACCATTCATTCTTTCGACAGCGTTTCGTTCAATGATCACAAGTCCAGAAAACTCAAGAGTTTTTGGTATGGTGCAGCAATCGCCGCCATACCCGCTATAATTCACTCTGTTTGGTCTTTAATCAGCCTGTTGTTTCAACCCCGGTTTTCTTCTTTCGATGCTTTTGTTCTAGGTATTGTGCCTGATTTGACTTGGATATGTATTTCTGTGCCTCTCGTTGTTCTGGTTAATAATGTTTTCTCCTTAAAGTCGAAAGGCTGGGCTGGTCCGACCAAATGGACGAAAATATTCCGAGTGATCGTCATCTTTTGGGCTATAATTGTATTTATGTTTTATCTGCAAGCTCTAGGTTCCCGGCCGACTGTCCCAATATTTTACATTTTTGGCGGCTTGGTTCTTTCTATATTCGTGGTTGTTGGGTTTTCACTCACGATACAGGTTAGATATATCTTGGATGAGCAACGACAGCATGTAGCTTTCGTCGATAATTAGGAGCAAAGAATGATAGCGGAAAAGCTTTTCTTCTATACATCAAGCGTTCTAGCTATTTGCTGCGCCATTTCATTGTGGTTCTCTTTTCATAGTGTTCGTAAGTCTGAAGGCCGGATTGCGGCCCGAAAGCTATTGTCCGAAGGTGTCGATTTTTCTGACCCCAATTATCACGAACGGGAGATGGCCGCCGATTTAGTCAGTTATTTGGCAGGAGTTGGTGAATTATCGAAAGACAGAATAACGAAGTATTTTGAAGATTTTCTCATTGATGTACAGTTTGAGGAGCGTCTGCGACGCGAACTCCATAAGGCTATTGCAGATTATATAGAAGCAGAAGAGCCTGACGCATATAGTAGGGGTCAGATAAGAAGCTCTTGGATTGGCAAGTTGGAGGAGGTCGGGCCATTGAAGATGGACTATGCCAAAATTCGTACGGAAGTATACGCTATAGTCGAGGGACCTGAGGCGCGTAAGCAAACTCTTAGCGAAAGAGAGGCGGAGTCTCTTTTGTATCTTATCAACGCAAAGAAAAAAAAGGATATGTCTTTTTCTGATCGATTCGTTGAAGATAAAATGAAGAGCTTTAATATAATGTTTGCTAAGGTCGCGACATCGGTGATTGCTGTTTATTTTGGCGAAGGGCGTGATGGCGGACATAGCGGCGATTATGTAGTTTAAAGTTCTGGATTAGTTGTGTGGGCCAGTCTGCCCATGTATGACCGGCCGGAACTCGTTGAGGCCCATGATCGGTTTTGGGCTTTCATGCGTGACGGCTTGCGTGAGGCGGGTGTGAGTGCACCAGATGTGCTTGAGCGGGGTGAAAGAGCCTTTGTTTGGGATGATCCCGCCATGCTGCTCTCGCAAACGTGTGGCATGCCCTTTCGCGTGGGGCTACACCGGAGGGTTAGTTTGATCGGCACGCCGGATTATGGCGTGGAAGGCTGTCCGCCCGGATTCTACCAAAGCGTCCTTGTGGTGCGTGCGGGCAATAAGCAGTCGCTGGCCCAATTGTTGGAGGATGGTGCCATCGCTTTTAACATGCGCTACTCCCAGTCTGGCTTTGCGGCTCTCCACGGCCATGCCGCTACTCTGGGCTATGCCATTGATCCGCAGGTGGAGACGGGCGCTCATCATGCCTCCGCAAAAACGGTGGCGGAAGGCGGGGCGGATTTAGCAGCCCTTGATGCGGTGAGTTGGCGGTTCATGCAGCGTTATGATGACTTTGCCAGTGAATTGATGGTTCTGGACTCCACCAAACCCACGCCGGGCCTGCCATTGGTAACGGCGTTTCCCGATCATGTGCCGGTCTTGCAAACAGCCTACACTTCGGCATTGCAAAGCCTGTCAGATGTTGATCGTGAAGCGCTTGGCATTGGTGGATTGGTCGCCATCCCGCACGATATCTATATGGCCGAAGCAGGACCCCACGGTTAGGCTTGCAATCGCTTCTCCCGTCTGCCATACGCGGCGCAGCGCCTAACAACGCTACAGCCTAACGGCTGTCCTGTCCGAGACCGCCGGTGAACACTTTTGTTCTTAATTGCCGGCCTAGACGGTGAAAAATGTCCGGCCTGGTAAATAGGCCAAACAGCTTTCATATCCTTTGTCTTCCCGTTCGGGAATGGCCAGGGGGCAGGATTTCTCACCGCCACATGCGTGGCAAATTGAAACCGCCCCTGTGGTTTTGCGCGTTTGCGCTTTGCTCTGGGGCTACTGGAGAGACAAATTGGAAAGAGCGGAAAAACGCGAATTTGTCACCGAGATGAAAGAGACGCTTTCCGGCGTCGGCTCCATCGTGGTGGCCCAATATACCGGTCTCACGGTTGCGGAAATGACGGAACTGCGTTCCCAAATGCGCGCGGCCGGTGGCACGGTAAAGGTAGCGAAAAACCGCCTCGTCAAGCTTGCTCTTGAGGATACACCATCGGCCGGCATGGCCGATTTGTTCAAAGGTCCAACCTTGATTGCCTATGCGGAAGATCCCGTTGTGGCACCCAAGACCGCTGCTGACTTCGCCAAGAAAAACGACAAACTGGTCGTTTTGGGCGGAGCTATGGGGGAAACCATTCTGGACCAGAACGGCGTGAAGGCGCTGGCCGAACTGCCATCGCTGGACGAGCTGCGTGGCAAGCTGATCGGCATGATCACGACGCCTGCACAGCGTATCGCAGCGGTTACGGCGGCACCTGCCGGTCAGATCGCCCGCGTGATCGGTGCCTACTCCTCAAAAGAAGCTGCGTAAGCGGTTCTCGATACCTAATCCAATCTCAATATCTGACGGACCGCTGGTCCATACGACATAAGGACGAATACAATGGCTGATCTTCAAAAGATCGTAGACGAGCTTTCCACGCTGACCGTGATGGAAGCTGCTGAACTTTCCAAAATGCTGGAAGAGCACTGGGGCGTTTCCGCCGCTGCTCCCGTGGCTGTGGCCGCTGCCGGTGGTGCACCTGCTGAAGCTGCTGAAGAAAAAGACGAGTTTGACGTGATCCTGACCGCCGCTGGCGACAAGAAAATCAACGTCATCAAAGAAGTGCGCGGCATCACCGGTCTGGGCCTGAAAGAGGCCAAAGATCTGGTGGAAGGTGCACCCAAGCCCGTCAAGGAAGGCATCTCCAAAGGCGAAGCCGAAGAACTCAAGAAGCAGCTTGAAGAAGCTGGTGCCAGCGTAGAGTTGAAGTAACTCTACTCCGCCGCTTGCGCTCCCACAGAAGGGGCTTCGCCTCTTCACTACGCGGATGCAGCGCCGGGAGAACTTGCTTGCCGCTGGGCTTTGAGACCTAGATGCGGCAAGGCTTCAAAATTGAATGGGGCAGGGGGAAACCTCTGCCCTTTTTTTGCTTTGAGGATCCGTTTAGCCATCTAGGTGGAACGTTTCTCGGGCGGTTCGTCAAACCGTGAACGATCGCCAAAATTACCATGCAATGCTTTCTGCCCGGGTCCTTGAGCATTCTACGTTGCTAACGTGTGACAGTTTGGCTAACGTCGTACTGCATACTATTTCTCATGCGGGGGCGCAGGGGACATACCATGTCAGTCAATCTTCAGATCACTTCGGCAGCCTTCGAAGATCCAAGCGTGCCTTACTATCGCTACGGCGAATATCTCGAGTTTGATTTTTCGGTCTTTAACGCGGGCACATCCAGCCATACCGAAAATATTTACACAGGCTTCTACATCTCGAATGATCCCACTTTGGATCCCACAGACGTATTCGTGTCAAGTCGTTATAATAGTACGAATATATCGGCTGGAAACACCGTCGCTCAGTCAAGTGGCTTTAACCTTAACAGTGATTATTTTAATGGCGACGGGCAATATTATTTGATTTTTGAGGCCGACTATCGGGAGCGCGTTGATGAGTCCGACGAGACTGATAATACGGTCGCCTTGGCCTTGAACATTAGCAATACACCTTCAGACTATGCGGACGTGGCGGTTTCCAATCTTTCCATGTCGACGACCGTTTTTGATGGGACAGAAGAAAACGTGACGGTCACCTTTGATTGGGTGAATAATTTTGCCCAGGACGCCGGTGAGGTGGAGTTCGATGTCTATTGGTCGCCGGACAGTTATTTGAGCGACGATGACCTGGAAATTGGGGACATTGATATCATGGTTGGACCGTCCGCTTCCGGCACGGCCTCCGTTGATGTCGACATGACCGATATCTATTCCTGGGAGTACGGTGATGGGTATTTCTTTGTCATAGCCGATACGGACGACGAGTTTTTTGAAGGCAATAATTTGTCCAACGGTGTGGCTGGCACTGTGGGCACTGCCGAGCCAGGTTCGACCAGTTATGGTGCTCACGTCGGTTGGTATTACGAAATCGTCAAAACCGATTACGAGGTCTCGACCTGGGATTATGGCTGGTACAATGGGGGCCACTATGCCTGGGGCACCTATAACGGTTGGCACTACGGTTGGTATTCGGTGCCCGGCGGTTGGACCTATGGTTGGAACATGGGGTGGTTCAACAATGGCTCTGGCTGGCAGATGGGATGGAATCTTGGTTGGTTTGTCGCAGCGCCCTCTTGGGCCGTCGGATGGAGCGTGGGCTGGTATATTGGTTGGGGCTGGAACGCCTCAGGCTGGTCAGTAGGCTGGCATCTCGACACCGAAACCTATGCCTATTTCAGTTTGGGTGGGCTCAAACTCGCCACGCAGGACAATCCCTACCTGGGATGGGGCACGACAGATTTGGGCTTCGGCATCGGCCTTGCTCTTAACCCGCAGGCCGCGGGGGGCAGCCATTACTTTGACTACCAAGGCGATCATGATCTGTACCAGATCGTTCTTGATAGCACCGGCTACTCGTGGGGTTGGTCAAACGGGTCCATGGGCTGGGTTGCCAGCGCGACATTCTCGTTGTTCTCGGAAGTGGCGGATGGTTACTATTTTGTCGGTTGGAACGAGCAATGGTATTCACCGCTGGACAGTTGGGACAGTATGCAGCACGCGTGGGGCCTTACCTGGGGCTGGAGCGGCTATGCGCCAGGTGAGTACCTGTATTTCTAACGGCGGCTTATTCCTTTAGGGGCGGGCGACGAACGACCATCAGATTCGCAGGCATTGCGTTTTTGGTGGTCGAGCCGCGCACAGAAACTGCGCTTCTGTGGCGGGGCAGTTGCACCTTGTTACGCTCACCGCCCAAACCTCTCTTTTGAGATAACAAAATACACGGGAGCGTTGTCCATCTGGTTGAAGAGCATTGTGCTTTTGCCACTACATATGAGTGCGACACTTTGTGCTAAGTATTCACAGGCGACCAAAAAACGGTCGCTCACTAAAACGTTGACCTGCTTGAGGCGGTCAATCTTGTCTCCGGGGGCTTCGGAAACAAAAAATGGCAGCAAATCTGAGAATCACCGACATCACACTGGAAAAGACCGTCGTTACGACTGGGCAGCATGTGGATTTTGATTTCACCCTTACCAATGATGGTGACACGAACGTGGGTGGCAGCATCCAAACACGTTTCTACATCTCCACAGATGCTACTTACCAACCCGGCGATGACTTTGTGGCCAGCGAAAACACGCCGGGCATGAATGCCGGTTTTGGCGCGTTTGATTTTGAAGATTTCAACGTGCCGTCCAATCTCGCGGCGGGCACATATTATCTCATTGGCGTGACGGATTGGTTTGATGATGTGGCGGAAGACAATGAGATGGACAACGAGTTTGCCGTCCCTTTCACCGTTTCTGAGACGCCGTCGGACTTTCCAGACATCGAAGTATCAAACCTGAGCTTGGTGACCAATCCGGTGACCACCACGTTCACCGGGAGTGAGATGCTCACGGTGAGTTTTGATTTCGCGAACAATTTCTCTCACAGCGCCGAGGGCGAGTTCTACGTCTACTGGAGCCATGACAGCTATTTTTCCCCCAGCGACGTTATCTTGGGCGATTTGGATTTCTCCGTCGCCGGAAATGTCAACGGGAACCAGACTTTCGATGTGGATCTGACCGCGAACGACACGCAATTCTATGGTGACGGCTACTTTTTCGTCTACGCGGAATTGGACAATACCGAAGGGGAAATACTGACCGGCAACAACTTCAGCAGCGGCGTTGCGGCCAGTGTTGGCACGCCACCGCCGGGCAGTTCGAGCTATGGTGCCCATGTGGGATGGTATTATGAGATCGTGCAAAACGACTATACCGTCTCCACCTGGGATTATGGCTGGTATAACGGCGGTCATTACGCATGGGGCACCTATTACGGCTGGAACCTGGGTTGGTTCAGTGTGCCGGGCGGGTGGACCGTGGGGTGGAATCTTGGATGGCACAATCCCGGCACCGGATGGGTGTTTGGGTGGAATGTGGGTTGGTATTTGGCTCCTCCTTCGTGGTCTTACGGCTGGAACGTGGGCTGGTATGTGGGTTGGGGATGGAATACCAGCGGTTGGTCCGTGGGTTGGCACCTGGACACAGAATCGCTCTTCTATTTTTCTTTGGGAGGTTTGAAACTGGCCACGCAGGACACGCCCTATATCGGTTGGAGCACAACGGATCTTGGCGTTGGGATCGGGCTTTCGCTGAACCCGCTGGCGAGTGGCGGTGAGCACTATGTGGACACCAGCGGCAACTACCAGACGCAACAATTGGTGCTGGAATCGTCGTCTTACAGCTGGGGTTGGGTCTTGGGGCCCTCTGGCTGGGCAACAGGCTGGGTCGCCAACGCCACGTTCAGCGCTTACAATACGATTGCCGAAGGCTATTCCTTTGCCGGTTGGCCAAGCGAGTATGCCTCGCCCCTGCCAAGTTGGGACTATGACACTAATCTCGGTTGGGGGCTCGTCTGGGGTTGGTCCGAATATCTTCCCGCCTGGTTCTACCTTTAGGAGGAATGGCGCGAACTTTCTCCGTGTCGGAGGAGCGAGAAAGAGTTTCTGAGCCAAACCCCACAGTTCGCCTTTCAAGGGCTTCGCTTATGGCTTGAAAAAAGCGGGGCCTGCGTTGACAGTCTTCTTGCGGCCGCGCTCCGGATCGGTTGGTTTGTTAAAGACTTGTGCTCAACCCAGCAGCGTCGCGGTGGCGCAACCGGTCAGCGGGCAGGAGCGCGCGGATTTGGGCAGGGGAGAAGCGGGTGGTACAGGCTGTCGAATTGAAGGATGTCGAGGCCTGCCTGACCCGTATTTTAACGTCTTCCACGTTTTCGGGTGCCACGGGGCTGCAAAAGTTTCTCAGCTATGTGGTGAGGGAAACCTTGGCCGGCCGGGGCGATGGCATCAAGGCTTACACAATTGGTGTGGACGCTTTGGGAAAACCGCAGGACTTCGACCCGCAGGCTGATGCCGCCGTGCGCGTTATGGCCCGCCGCGTGCGGGATGGGTTGGGACTTTATTATGCCGGGGAGGGGCTGGGCGATCCCGTTGTCATTCATATTCCGGTTGGGTCCTACCGCCCGGACATTTCTTACAGCCAGGAGGGTGCCAAAGCCGGGTTAAGCGGCCCAAAAGCTGGCGGCGTTGACGCTGATCCCCATTCTGACGACCCTTTGATTGCCGATGCTGCGCAAGGACAAGGGCTTGTTCGCCCTTCATTACGGAAAAAACCTGCTTTTTTGGCGCTTATGGGCCTGGCATTGCTTGCCCTTGCTGGCGCTTTCACATGGTTTGTCGGTCAGCGTGATGCCCATTCTGATATTGCGGTCAACCGCATCCGCGTGATGGTGCAAGCGCCGGATGATGTTGGATCAAAGGGCATGGGGCTGCCCCTTGTTAACGATCTGGCCGGGGCACTGTCGCGCAACAAGTCGTTTGCGGTTTTACAAAGCAGGGATGATGCGCTGGATTTTATCATCCGCGCCGGTACCGTTGGCGTGGAGAAAAACGATGTGGGGTCGAGCCGCCGGGTTTCGATCACGTTGATAAATGCTCACACTGATACACTCGTCTGGAGCCGCAATTATGAAATTGCGCCGACGGAGATCGGCCCCGACAGTTATGATGAAACCATTTGGGCCATCAATCGCGAGCTTTTGACACAGGTTTTCGGGGCAGCGGTGACGGCGCTGGAGGGGCGCGATCCACAAACACTGAGTGCAAAGCAGCTATTTGTTTTGGCGACTTGGGTGCCGGGGCCTGCAAAAAGCAATCTCGCCTGGGAGACGGAGCGGGTGGCCTTGGCCCGATTGGCGCTGGAAAAAAATCCTGACTTTGGCCCCGCCCATTCTGTCCTGGCAGACAAATTATCTTATTTGGCGGCGGTGGATGGCGCATCTGATACGCGCAAGGCAGCCCGCGAGGCCCGGGCCAGCGCATTGCGCGCCATTGAATTGTCGCCGGGGGACGTGAATGTGGTCTTCAACGTGGCGCAGCACTATTGGCATTCCGGGGAGGTCAAGACGGCTATGCGGTGGATGGAACGGGCGCTGGAAATTGATCCTTCCCACGCTTTTGCGCGGTTTTTCGGGATTGTTTTGCCTTACACCTGCGCCCCAGCGCCGGATTACGTGCTGGAAGAGGCGGTGGCTTTCGACGCATCGCTGGCGAAGGACAATCCCATCCGATGGGTTACGCAGACATGGCTTGGCTGGCTCCATCTCAACCGCGGAGAATTGGATTTGGCACTCAGGGACGAACAGCGGGCGGCGTCAATTTTTCAAATTCCCTACACCATCATGCGCCACGCCGCCGTGCTCAACGCTTTGGGGCGCACGCGGGAGGCGGCGGAGTTGATCAAGGCGAAACGCTCCAGTTGGCCCAATCTAAATCCGCGTTTTTTTGCTGATGTAACCATGCCCCGTCTGTGCATGAATATGGATGGCGGCGCGGAAATGCTGGGCTATTACCGCGCGCTGGCCAACAAGACCGAGCCTCTGCTCCAGTAGTTTGCGCCTTAAGCCGGCGGCTTTAACGGTTTACGAGCGCTTTAATGACGTCATCCTTGTCGATACGCCCAATAATGGCGTCACCATCCGCCACAAAAACGGTGCTGCCGGTTTGGACTTGCGCGCGCATGATTTCCTTAAGCGGTGTCTGCGGAGTGGCGCAGGGGAGCTGGCCTAGTTCATGGGCTTCTTCAATGGGAACGGTGGATGTGGGCGCATCATCCACGCGGGTGACCATAACCTCTGCGGCACGCAAAACCGACAGGGGGTTCATGTGGGCGACAAACTCGGCGACATATTCCGATGCGGGGTTGAGAATGATTTCCTGGGCCGTGCCCGTCTGAATTATGCGCCCGCCTTCCATAATCGCGATGCGATTGCCCAATTTGAGCGCCTCGTCGAGATCGTGGGAGACGAAGATAATGGTGCGTTTGAGGCGTGATTGCAGTTCCAGCAAATCGTCTTGCAGCTTGTCACGGATTAACGGGTCCAGCGCGGAGAAGGGTTCATCCATCAGCAGGACGGGGGCTTGCGTGGCAAAGGCGCGGGCGAGGCCGACCCTTTGTTGCATGCCGCCGGAAAGCTCCTGCACGCGGCGGCCGCCCCAGTCGCCCAGCCCCACAAGGTTCAATTGCTCGTCAATGGCGTTGGCGCGTTGTGTTTTCCCGGTTCCTGAAATTTCCAGACCGAAGCCAACATTTTCGCGCACGGTTCGCCACGGCAGCAGGCCGAATTGCTGAAACACCATGGCCACTCGCTCCTGGCGCAATTTGCGCAGGGTGCGGCGCGCGCAGGATTGGGGGTTGGCCCATTGCGTTGCGGCATCATCCATGGCTACCCGGCATTCCCCACGGATTACTGGGTTGAGGCCGTTGACGGCCCGCAAAAGCGTGGACTTGCCAGAACCGGACAATCCCATAAGCACAACAATCTCACCCTGATGCACATCCAGCGAGCAGTTCGCCACGCCCAGGACTTGGCCTGTGGCCTCCTGAATTTCCGCACGGCTTTTTTGCTGGTCCATATGCGCAAGGGCGGATTTTGGGTTGTCCCCAAAGACGATGTCCACGGCGTCGAACTGGACGATGGGCTTTGCGGCAACGCTCATGTTCGTTCCCCCACCCGCAACAGGCGGTCCAGCAGGATGGCCACCACGACGATCACAAAACCGGCCTCAAAACCCAACGCTGTGTTCACGGTGTTCAATGCTCGCACGATGGGCACCCCAAGGCCATCGGCGCCAACGAGTGCTGCGATGACCACCATGGAGAGGGAAAGCATAATGGTTTGCGTCAATCCTGCCATGATCTGGGGCAGGGCGGAGGGGAGTTCCACCTTCCACAGGAGTTGGCGTTTGGATGCGCCGAAGGCTTGACCCGCTTCCAGCATGGCCTTTGGCGTGGAGGCGATGCCTAGCTGAGTGAGGCGTATGGGGGCGGGGATCACGAAAATCACTGTAGCGACGAGACCCGGCACCATGCCCAGGCCGAAAAATATGATGGCTGGAATGAGATAAACGAAGGTGGGGAGCGTTTGCATGAGGTCCAGCACGGGTCTGGCAACAGCGAAGGCGCGGGGGTGGTGGGCCAGAAAAATGCCGATGGGCACACCGATGGCCATGCACACAAGGGCCGAAGCCAGCACAAGGGTGAGCGTCTCGGTTGTCTCTTCCCAATAGCCTTGATTGATGATGAACAGCAGGCCAAGCGCTACCGCGATGGTGAGAGGGATCGACTTTTTGGTGAACCACGCAATGGCGCAGGCAAGCGCGATGACAACAAAAGCGGGTGGCGTTTGAAGGCAAAATAGTATTGCCTCAATTACCGCCTCCATGACCGTCTCGATGAAGGTGAAGATAAACTGGGCATTATCGGTCAGCCAATCCACCACGTTTTTGGACCACTTACCGATGGGCAGTTTATTTTCTTCCAGCCAATTGCCCTCTAGCCATTCCATCGCGCGATACCGTTTACTCAAGCATTTCAAACAGCATTCCAGCGCAGGGTTGCTTGGGCAAGCCGTTTTCCAAATTCCTGCGCGGTTTGACGTGTGGCGGTGTCGATCATGTCATTCTTGTTGGTTGATGACGTGGCCATGAGGCCAAGCCATGACCCATCGGGGTTCAGACTCTGCTTTTGCCCAGCGCCACGACCTCCCACAATGCCCTGCCCAACCCACACCATGCCTTGTTGTGCACCAAAGACGGCCAGATGTTGCAGTGTCACGAGTTTGTCGCCGGAGCGGCGGGAGCCGATGGTGAAACCGCCCGCAATTTTATCAGCCCAGCGCTGCTCCATCCAAAAATCAGATGAGGCATCCATAAAGGCTTTGAAAGGGGCAGAGACACCGCCCATGTAGGTGGGTGATCCAAGGACGATGCAGTGGGCTTCGTGGAGGGGGAACCACGCCTTGTCGTCTGTGTTTTCTGGCAGTGTTTCAACATTGATTCCAGACGATTGGATACCGTCCAGGGTGGCGCCAAATATGATTGCTTCCGCCAGTTTGGCGGTGTGGCCTGCACCGGTGGTGTAGGCCACAACCAAGTTAAGCGGCCGGTGCAACAGATTTACATGCCCAGCATTTTTTTGACGGCGGCGGCGCCGTCACCGCCATCGGCGGTTTTTACGCCTTCCACCCAGCTCATCACCATGTCCGGGTTGGCCTTCATCCATGCCGTGGCGGCTTTGGCGGGCTCTTCGCCATCGTTCAAAATCGCGCCCATGATTTCGTTTTCCATGGGCAGGGAGAATTTCAGGTTTTTCAGGAGCGCACCCACATTGGAACACTTCTCCACATAGCCTTTGGGGACGTTGGTGTAGACCGTTGCGCCGCCCAGATTGGGACCGAAATAGTCGTCACCGCCGGGCAGATAGGTGAGGTCAAAATTGGCATTCATGGGGTGGGGTGCCCAGCCGAGGAAGACGATGGGCTCCCCTTTCTTCTTGGCGCGGGCCACCTGGGCCAACATGCCCGCTTCCGATGATTCCACCACTTCAAAGCCCTTCAAGCCAAAGGCGTCCTTGTCGATCATGGACTGGATGATGCGGTTACCGTCATTGCCCGGCTCAATACCGTAGATTTTGCCTTCCAAAGCGTCTTTTTTGGTGGCGATGTCGGCAAAGGATTTGATGCCCATGTCGGCGGCAGCCTTGTTGACGGCCAGCGTGTATTTGGCACCCTCCAGGTTTTCACGCACGGTCTCTACGGTGCCTTCTTCGCGGTATTTTTTGATGTCGCCTTCCATGGTGGGCATCCAATTGCCCAAAAATACATCCACATCGCCTTTGGCCAGCGACACGTAGGTGACGGGGACAGAGAGGACTTTGATGTCGGTCTCATAGCCCAAGGCTTTCAACACTTCTGTTGTGGCGGCGGTGGTGGCGGTGATATCTGTCCAGCCTACGTCAGAAAAGGTAACTGTTTTGCAAGATGCATCTTCGGCCAAAGCGGATGTGGTGGCCAGAGCGAGCGTGGCGGCAGCCAGGGTGAAGGTGCGCAAGGTGCGTTTCATGAAACTCTCCAAATTCTGAATTAGGGCTTGTCGATTGCCTGCGGCGTTTGGGCAGTGTTGCAGGGAGAGGGCTGCTGATCAACGGGTCCGCGACATTTGTTTTCACGCGGTTGTGTCAAGCAAAAACTGCGTCATTTGCGGGGAGGGGGTTCCAATCGGTGGAAAACTGGTCTACTCCCGCATGACCAGCGAGAGTTTGCCCGATTGGATGGGGCTAATGGCATGGCTGGCCTGTTTCAATGATGTGAGTTTAAGTTTCGCAATTGCCTGGTTACACGGGGTGTTGCGAAATGGCGGGCGCGCCAGCGCGCTTATTGTCACCCAACCCTGTCCACCAAGTCTGCTTCAAAAGGTTTTCCTCCCCTGTTGAACTAGCACCATCGCCGATTTTTCTTTTCCGCTTGTCTTTTCCGGTTCGGTTTAGGCAGGGCGGTTTTTCTGTTTGGCTTTTGCCCGTGCGAGCAAAAGTTTAGCGAACATAGCCGGTTTCGCCGGTCCACCCACGGAGTATTTCACACCATGGCATCCGCATCTTCAAAGCAAGTGTTCAACGGCCGTAAGCGCGCCCGCAAAGTCTATGGCAACATCACGGAAGTGATCGACATGCCGAACCTCATCGAGGTTCAGATGTCATCCTATGATGCCTTCCTCATGGTGGATGAGCCGGAAGGTGGACGGGGCGATGAAGGTCTGCAGGCGGTTTTCAACTCCGTCTTCCCCATCAAGGATTTTTCCGGCGCCGCCCAGCTGGACTTTGTGCGCTACGATTTTGAAGCGCCCAAATATGATGTGGAAGAATGCCGCCAGCGGGACATGACCTATGCTGCGCCGCTGAAGGTGACGCTGCGCCTGATCGTTTTTGATATTGATGAGGATACCGGCGCCAAGTCCGTAAAGGACATTAAGGAGCAGGAAGTCTATATGGGCGATATGCCGCTCATGACTGGCAACGGGACTTTTGTGATCAATGGCACGGAGCGGGTGATCGTCTCGCAGATGCACCGCTCGCCCGGCGTGTTTTTCGACCACGATAAGGGCAAGACCCATTCCTCCGGCAAGCTGTTGTTTGCATCCCGTGTGATTCCCTACCGCGGGTCGTGGTTGGATATTGAGTTCGATGCGAAAGATATCGTTTACGCCCGCATCGACCGCCGCCGCAAAATTCCTGCCACATCCTTGTTGATGGCGCTGGGGCTGGATGGGGAAGAGATCCTCAACCACTTCTACAACACGCTGGACTTCTCCTTTGACGGAGACGCCAAGGGTTGGCGGATGCCGTTTTTGGCTGACCGGTTCAAGGGCACCAAGCCTGCTGCCGACATTATTGATGCAGACACGGGCGAAGTGGTGGCCGAGGCGGGTAAGAAGATTTCCCCCCGCAAAGCCAAGGAGCTGGCTGAGAAGGTCAAATCCGTGCGCGTGCCCACAGAAGCGCTCAATGGGCGCTATCTGTCGGAAGACATCGTCAATATGGAAACCGGTGAGATTTATTTCGAGGCCGGTGATGAGTTGACCTATGAGATCAACGAGAAAACCGGCGAGGCCGAAGGCACGCTCGTTGACTTCATGGAGATGGGCCACACGGATGTGACCCTGCTGGATATCGACCATGTGAACATTGGCGCTTACATCCGCTCCACGCTGGCGGCCGATAAGAATGAGTCCCGCCAAGACGCTTTGTTCGACATTTACCGCGTCATGCGTCCGGGCGAGCCGCCCACGCAGGAATCTGCGGAAGCCATGTTTGAAAGCCTGTTTTTCGACCGCGAGCGCTACGACCTCTCCGCCGTGGGCCGCGTGAAGATGAACTCCCGTCTGGATCTGGACGCGGAGGATACGGTGCGCGTGCTGCGCAAGGAAGACATTCTGGCCGTTGTGAAAACGCTGGTGGAATTGCGCGACGGCAAGGGTGCCATCGACGATATCGACAATCTGGGCAACCGCCGCGTGCGCTCCGTGGGCGAGTTGATGGAAAATCAGTATCGTGTGGGTCTGCTGCGCATGGAGCGCGCCATTAAAGAGCGCATGTCCTCCATCGAGATTGACACGGTGATGCCGCAGGATCTGATTAACGCCAAGCCCGCCGCGGCTGCCGTGCGTGAATTCTTTGGCTCCTCACAGCTTTCCCAGTTTATGGACCAGACGAACCCGCTGTCGGAAATCACCCACAAGCGTCGCCTGTCCGCGCTTGGGCCGGGCGGTCTGACCCGTGAGCGTGCTGGCTTTGAGGTGCGCGATGTGCACCCCACCCACTATGGTCGCATCTGCCCCATTGAGACGCCGGAAGGGCCAAACATTGGTCTTATCAACTCGCTGGCCACCTTTGCGCGGATCAACAAATACGGCTTCATCGAAAGCCCCTACCGCAAGGTGGAAGACGGGCAGGTGACGAAAGAGGTTGTCTACCTTTCCGCCATGGAAGAGGCGAAATATACGGTGGCCCAGGCCAACGCGCCGCTGGATGAGAACGGCAAATTTGTAAATGACACTGTGATCTGCCGCGAGGCTGGGGACGTGCAGCGTATGCCCGTTTCCGCCGTGGACCTGATGGACGTGTCGCCCAAACAGCTGGTGTCTGTGGCGGCGGCTCTTATTCCGTTCCTGGAAAATGATGACGCTAACCGCGCACTCATGGGCGCAAACATGATGCGTCAGGCCGTGCCGCTGGTGCGGGCAGAAGCGCCCTTCGTGGGCACGGGCATGGAGCCCATCGTGGCCCGTGATTCCGGCGCTGCCATCGGTGCCCGCCGCGCGGGCATCGTGGATCAGGTGGACGCTACTCGTATCGTGGTGCGGGCAACAGAAGATCTGGACCCCACAAAGCCGGGCGTTGATATCTATCGTCTGCAAAAATTTCAGCGTTCCAACCAGTCCACCTGTATCAACCAGCGTCCGCTGGTGCGTGTGGGGGATGTGCTTAACAAGGGCGATATAATCGCCGACGGCCCATCCACGGACCTGGGTGATCTGGCGTTGGGCCGTAACGTGCTCGTCGCGTTCATGCCCTGGAACGGCTACAACTTCGAGGACTCCATTCTGCTCTCTGAGCGCATTGTGCGCGATGATGTGTTCACCTCCATCCACCTGGAAGAATTCGAGGTGATGGCGCGAGACACAAAGCTGGGGCCGGAAGAGATCACACGGGATATTCCCAATGTATCCGAAGAGGCGCTGAAGAATCTCGACGAGGCTGGCATCACCTATATCGGTGCCGAAGTGGGCCCCGGTGATATTCTGGTGGGTAAAATCACGCCCAAGGGCGAAAGCCCCATGACGCCGGAAGAAAAATTGCTGCGCGCGATCTTTGGTGAGAAAGCCTCCGACGTTCGGGATACATCCCTGCGCATGTCGCCCGGTGCTTTTGGCACGGTGGTGGAAGTGCGGGTGTTCAACCGTCACGGCATTGAAAAAGACGAGCGCGCCATGGCCATTGAGCGGGAGGAAATCGAAACCCTCGCCAAGGACCGTGACGATGAGCAGGCCATTTTGGACCGCAACGTCTATGGCCGCCTGTCCGATATGCTGGAAGGCAAAGAGGCTGTGGCCGGGCCAAAAGGCTATAAAAAGGGCACCAAACTGACGGCTGAGGAGATGGAAAACTACCCCCGCAGCCAATGGTGGATGTTCGCCGTCGAAGATGAAGACCTGCAAGGCCAAATCGAGGCACTGCGCGGTTCTTACGATGAATCCAAAGGCCTGCTGCAAGGGCGCTTCATGGACAAGGTGGAGAAATTGCAGCGCGGTGATGAACTGCCGCCTGGCGTGATGAAAATGGTCAAAGTGTTTGTGGCCATCAAGCGCAAGCTGCAGCCCGGCGATAAAATGGCGGGGCGTCACGGCAACAAGGGTGTGGTGTCCCGCATCATGCCCATCGAAGACATGCCTTTCCTCGAAGACGGCACCCACGCTGACATCGTGCTGAACCCGCTGGGTGTGCCATCGCGGATGAATGTGGGTCAGATCCTGGAAACCCATTTGGGTTGGGCCTGTGCCGGCATGGGCCGCAAGGTTGGTCGCCTTCTCGAGGACTATGAGAAGACCGGCGAGCAGGCGGAATTGCGCAAGCAAATCGAAGCGCTTTACCCTGCCAATGACCGCAACGTGCCGGTGCGCGACTATGATGACGAATCCATCGTCCGTTTGGCCGATCAGTTGAAGACCGGTGTGCGCATTGCCACGCCGGTGTTTGATGGGGCCCACGAGCCGGACATTGTGGACATGCTGGAAGATGCGGGCCTCGACGGGTCCGGTCAGTCCACGCTCTATGATGGCCGCACGGGTGAACCCTTCGACCGCCCGGTGACCATGGGTTACATCTACATGCTCAAACTGCACCATCTGGTGGACGACAAAATCCACGCCCGTTCCATCGGTCCATACTCGCTTGTTACCCAACAGCCGCTGGGCGGTAAGGCGCAGTTTGGTGGTCAGCGCTTCGGCGAGATGGAAGTGTGGGCGCTGGAAGCCTATGGCGCAGCCTACACGCTTCAGGAAATGCTCACCGTCAAGTCGGATGACGTGGCGGGCCGCACGAAGGTTTACGAATCCATCGTGCGCGGCGACGACACGTTCGAAAGCGGCATTCCTGAGTCCTTCAACGTGCTTGTGAAAGAGATGCGCTCGCTGGGCCTGTCCGTCGACCTCGACAATTCCAAACTGGAATTGGAACAGGACAATGACGACTACGCCATGCCGGATGCTGCGGAGTGATCAGAATAACATCCCCGGGCATGACCTGGGGATGCCTTACTACCGTGTTGAGCAAATTTTGGCCGTGAGGTCGCGATATTCAGACCGAAAGGTCAGGGGGAAACCCCATCCAAGGAGACTACATCATGCAACATGAAGTCATGAACCTCTTCAATCCTCAGGTGATTGCTGAGACTTTCGATTCCATTCGAATTTCCATCGCTTCGCCGGAGAAAATTCTGTCCTGGTCGTTTGGGGAGATCAAAAAGCCTGAGACGATCAACTACCGCACGTTCAAGCCGGAGCGTGATGGCTTGTTCTGCGCCCGTATCTTTGGCCCCATCAAGGACTATGAGTGCCTGTGCGGTAAATATAAGCGCATGAAATACAAGGGCATTATCTGTGAGAAATGCGGTGTGGAAGTTACCCTTTCGCGCGTGCGGCGCGAGCGCATGGGCCACATCGACCTTGCTTCTCCCGTTGCCCACATCTGGTTCCTAAAGTCTTTGCCGTCCCGCATTGGCCTTCTGCTGGACCTGACGCTGAAAGATCTGGAGCGCATTCTCTATTTTGAGAATTTCGTGGTGATCGAGGCTGGCCTCACGCCCATGAAAGAGTTCCAGCTGCTCTCCGAAGAAGAGCACATGATTGCACAGGAAGAGTATGGCGAGGAAAACTTTACCGCCATGATCGGCGCGGAAGCTATCCACGAGATGCTCTCCAATCTGGACCTGGAAAAGCTGGTCAATGAGCTACGCGAAGAGATCGCCTCCACAACGTCTGAGCTGAAATACAAGAAGCTGTCCAAGCGCTTGAAAACTGCCGAGGCTTTCCTCGATTCCGGCAACCGCCCGGAATGGATGATCATGAAGACCATTCCCGTGATTCCGCCGGACCTTCGTCCGCTGGTGCCGCTGGATGGTGGCCGCTTTGCCACGTCTGACCTGAACGATCTTTATCGTCGCGTGATCAACCGGAACAACCGCCTCAAGCGTCTGATGGAATTGCGTGCGCCGGACATCATTATCCGCAATGAAAAGCGGATGTTGCAGGAATCCGTGGATGCGCTGTTCGACAATGGCCGCCGTGGCCGCACGATTACGGGTGCCAATAAGCGTCCGCTGAAATCCCTGTCCGATATGCTCAAGGGTAAGCAAGGCCGTTTCCGCCAGAACTTGCTCGGCAAGCGCGTGGACTATTCCGGTCGTTCCGTGATCGTGGTGGGGCCGGAATTGAAACTGCACCAATGCGGTCTGCCCAAGAAGATGGCTTTGGAATTGTTCAAGCCATTTATCTATGCGCGGCTGGACGCCAAAGGTTACTCCTCCACGGTGAAGCAGGCGAAGAAGCTGGTGGAGAAGGAGAAGCCGGAGGTCTGGGATATCCTCGACGAGGTGATCCGTGAGCATCCGGTTCTGCTGAACCGTGCGCCCACGCTGCACCGCCTTGGCATTCAGGCTTTCGAGCCTGTGCTGATTGAGGGCAAGGCTATCCACCTGCACCCGCTGGTTTGCGCCGCCTTTAACGCAGACTTTGACGGCGACCAGATGGCCGTCCACGTGCCGCTTTCGCTGGAAGCCCAGTTGGAAGCCCGGGTGTTGATGATGTCCACCAACAACATTCTGCACCCGGCCAATGGTCAGCCCATCATCGTGCCGTCGCAGGATATCGTTCTGGGTCTCTACTACCTCTCCATCGAAGCGGAGAATGAGCCCGGGCAGGGCATGGTATTTGCCGATATGGGCGAATTGCAGCACGCGCTGGATAACCGCATCGTCACCGTGCATTCCAAAGTGAAGGCCCGCGTGAAAATGCTGGACGAGGAAGGTAACGAGGTTTCCGAAATCATCGAAACCACTCCTGGGCGCATGCTCATGGGTGAATTGCTGCCCAAGCGTCCCGGCGTGTCCTACGACATCGTGAACCAGGAGATGACCAAGAAGAACATCTCCGCCATGATCGACCGCGTTTATCGCAAATGCGGGCAGAAGGACACGGTGATCTTCGCTGACCGCATCATGAAGTTGGGCTTTGAGAATGCCTGTAAAGCGGGCATTTCCTTCGGCAAGGACGACATGGTGATCCCCGACACGAAAGTGGGCATGGTGGAGGAGACGTCTTCGCTGACGAAGGAATTCGAGCAGCAATATAATGACGGCCTCATCACCCAGGGCGAGAAATACAACAAGGTCGTGGATGCCTGGGCCAAGTGCGGCGACAAGGTGGCTGACGAGATGATGAACGGTCTCATGGAGACCAAGTTCGATGAAGATGGCCGTCAAAAACAGATGAACTCGGTTTACATGATGTCCCGTTCCGGGGCCCGTGGTTCCCCCGCCCAGATGAAACAGCTGGCAGGTATGCGCGGCTTGATGGCCAAGCCTTCCGGTGAGATTATCGAAACGCCGATTATCTCCAACTTTAAGGAAGGTCTGACCGTGATGGAGTATTTCAACTCCACCCACGGCGCTCGTAAGGGTCTGGCTGATACGGCTTTGAAGACCGCCAACTCCGGTTACCTCACCCGCCGTTTGGTGGATGTGGCGCAGGACTGCATCATCAACGAGCAGGATTGTGGCACCACCGAAGGTTTGACGATGCAAGCCATCGTTGATGCCGGTCAGGTCGTGGCTTCTTTGGGTCAACGCATTGTGGGCCGTGCTGCGGCAGTGGATGTGGTGCATCCCGAAACAGGCGACGTGATTGTGGCCGCGGGTCAGTCCATTGAAGATGCTGATGTATTGGCCATTGACGATGCCGGTATTCAGCAGGTGAAAATCCGCTCCGCACTGACGTGTGAAACCCGCACGGGCATTTGTGCCACGTGTTACGGGCGCGATCTGGCCCGGGGCACGCCGGTCAACATGGGTGAGGCTGTGGGCGTTATCGCGGCCCAGTCCATCGGTGAACCCGGCACGCAGCTGACCATGCGCACGTTCCACATCGGTGGCACGGCCAACGTGGTGGACTCGTCCTTCATCGAGGCCAGCTACGAAGGTAAAGTGCAGATCCGCAACCGCAGCATGGTGCGCAATTCCTCCGGCGATCTTATCGCCATGGGGCGCAACATGGCCGTGTTGATCATGGATGAGCAGGGCAATGAGCGGGCCGTTCACCGCGTGACCTATGGTTCGCGCATTATGGTGGACAATGGGGACAACGTGACCCAGGGCCAGCGTATAGCGGAATGGGACCCCTATACCCGTCCCATTCTCACACCCGAAGGCGGTAAGGCGGAATTTACCGATCTGCTGGAAGGCGTGTCTGTGTTGGAATCCGCCGATGAAAACACGGGTATTACCAAACGCACAATCATCGACTGGCGCTCCAATCCCCGCGGGGCTGATCTGAAACCCTCCGTCGTGATCAAGAATGACAAGGGTGAGGTCATCACAACCGAACAGGGCTTGCCCGCCAGCTTTGAATTGTCTGTGGACGCCATTTTGTCCGTGGAGCCCGGTGCGGAAGTCCATGCCGGTGACGTGCTTGCCCGTGTACCGCTGGAAAGCGCCAAGACCAAGGACATTACCGGTGGTCTGCCCCGCGTGGCGGAATTGTTTGAGGCCCGTCGTCCAAAGGATGCCGCTGTGATCGCTGAGATCGACGGCACCATCCGCTTTGGCCGGGACTACAAGAACAAGCGCCGCATTCACATTGAGCCCAATGATGAGCAGGTGGAGCCCACGGAGTATCTCATTCCAAAGGGTAAGCCCTTCCATCACCAGGACGGGGATCCCATTGAGAAAGGCGACTATATTCTCGACGGCAACCCCGCTCCTCACGACATTCTTGCCGTGAAGGGCGTGGAAGCGCTGGCGTCTTACCTCGTGGACGAAGTTCAGGAAGTGTATCGCCTTCAGGGCGTGGGCATTAACGACAAGCACATTGAAGTGATTGTCCGCCAGATGCTCCAGAAGGTGGAAATTTCCGAGCCGGGTGAATCCGGTCTGGTGCGCGGTGAACAGATGGACCGTGTGGAACTGGAACTGATGAACGAGAAGCTGGCCGAAGAGGGCCGTGCGCCTGCTGAAGGCACGCCGATCCTCTTGGGCATCACCAAGGCTTCCTTGCAGACCCGTTCCTTCATCTCCGCCGCGTCCTTCCAAGAAACCACCCGCGTGCTGACGGAGGCCGCTGTGGCCGGTAAGTCCGATACGCTGGAGGGCCTGAAAGAGAACGTGATCGTGGGTCGCCTTATCCCCGCCGGTACGGGTGGGGTGATGAACCAGGTGCGTCGCATCGCCAACTCCCGGGATGATCTCATCATCGAGGAACAGCGCAAGGTTGCCGAAGCTGAAGCGGCCATGCTGGCGGATATGACTGAAGGGGAGGCCGCAGAATAGGGATTCTGCCTCACTTTTAAGGGTTTTCAGCGTCTGTTGTTAACCATTTGAAACAAACGTGAAGGGCTGTGGCGGAAACGTCATGGCCCTTTTTGTGTTTTATATCAGAGCTTTGCGAGAATGCTGTGTGATTTCATCAATCACAGTGCCGCCACAAAGGTTAATTGGCGTTTCCCATTTCACCTCCTTTGCCTTATTGTTCCAACGCGGGGCACGCATGGAGTAGGAAATTTGTCATGAAACGCGTGATTAGGGCCCGTATTTCAAAAAAGAACGAAGCGCTAAATTCTGTTGGGCGCGTTTTGCCCATCGTGGCCTTGGGCTTTGCGGTGCAGGCTTGTTCCAGCAGCGGCACGGCCACGTCCACCTATGCAGCACTGGCCCCGTCTGAAAAATTGGCATCGAATACGTCCTCTTTGGGGGCTTTGCAGCGCAGTCAGCGCATTCAAAACAGCCGTTTGGGGTCTGAACAGTTTGACTATGGCAGTATTTATGCCGCCATGGTGGACGACGGGAATAACATTCCCGCTTTTGACTACACCAAAATGAACCGCAAATATCTGCGCCAACGGGTCAATTACTACGGGCCGGAAAAGGCTGGAACGATCATTGTGGATGCCCGCCGTCGCCATCTTTATCTGGTGGAACGGGGTGGTAAAGCCATGCGCTACGGCATCGCCGTGGGTAAAGAGGGCTATGGTTGGACGGGCAACTCCGTGCTGCAATGGAAACAGAAATGGCCGACTTGGACACCTCCCAAGGAGATGATCGAGCGCAAGCCGGAATTGGCGAAATATGCCGAAGGGTTGAAGGGTGACCCCAACAACCCGTTGGGTGCGCGGGCCATGTATCTGTTCAAGAACGGTAAGGACACGCTCTACCGCATCCACGGCACCAACAAGCCCTATTCCATCGGTAGGGCAGCCTCTTCCGGTTGTTTTCGGATGGTCAATCAGGATGTGATTGATCTCTATAGCCGCGTTGGCAATCGTGTTGCGGTGCAAGTGCGCCCGGAAATTCAGGCATCGTTGATCGAGCGGGAAGATCCTCGCTAGGGTTTTCCGTCCCGACTGATCAGACCCTAGAGCCCTGCGTCATGAACGTGAGGCAAAAACTGCCGCCTCTCACCCAGTTTGGACGTGCGTATCGTCTCGTCCACCCCACTGGGACCATGACCCGTCATAGAGCTTGTGATCGGTATGGCCGATTGTTTCCAAGGCAAGGGTGAGGGTGGCTGCGGTAACACCCGAGCCGCAAGTGGTGATGACTGGGGAATTGGGCGACACGCCGCTGTCACGTAGCATTTGTTCCAGTTGCTCGCGGTCCAATAAACGGCCATCGGGCGCAAGGTCAGTCATGGGCAGGCTCACCGCACCGGGCATATGGCCCGAGCGCATGCCGGGGCGGGGTTCTGCGGCCCCGCCGGTGAAGCGGGCATGGGGACGGGCGTCCAGAATAGTCGTGTCCGCCGCCGCGACGATGGTTTGCATGCCCTCAAAGGTGGCAACCGCTTTTTCATCAAAATGCGGGGTGAAAAGTTTGGGGTAGAGGGGAGCCGCTCCGGCTTCAATGGGCAGACGGTCCTCAATCCATTTTGGCAGCCCGCCATCCAGAATCACCACTTTGGTCGCGCCCATCACGCGGAAATTCCACCAGACGCGGGGCGCGGAAAACAGGCCGTGGCCGTCATAGACCACGATGGTTTGGGTGTTGGAAATGCCCAGCGCGCCCACCTTTCGGGCGAAGACTTCCGGCGAAGCAAGTGTATGGGGCAGGGGGCTTTCAGGGTCCACGATGTCGTCAATGTCGAAAAAAACCGCACCGGGAATGTGTTGGGCATCATATTCGGCCCGCCCATCCCTGTTCATGGCTGGCAAATACCATGAGGCATCAACGATGGCGACATTGTCATCATCCAGATGGGCAAAAAGCCAGTCGCTGTCGACGAGAAAGGGGCTTCGGCTCATGACAATTTCTCAGCTGGGCAAGGGGCCAAAGCGGATACGCATGCGTCGGTTTTCGCGGCCCTTCTTCTCAATTTTGCCGATGTGAATTTCACCCACTTCCTGCGTTTCGCTCACATGGGTGCCTCCGCAAGGCTGGGAATCGATGGCTGCGTTTTCTCCGATGCAGACAAGACGGATGGCGTCGGCGGTCATTGGTGGTTTGACGTTTTTCGATTTTATCAAGTCCGGATTGGCCGCCAATTCTTCCGGGCTGATGGTGCTGGTGTAGATGGGGTGATTGGCATGGACCAGTTCCATGAGTTTTGCGGTCAGGTCGGCTTTATCCGCCGTTTCGGTCATATCAAAATCGATGCGGCTCTCATTTTCGCCCACCGCCGCGCCGGTGATAGGGAGCGGGCAGACAACGGAGAGCAAGTGACAGGCCGTGTGCATGCGCATCAACTTGTAGCGCCTTGGCCAATCCACGTGCAGAACCAGTGTTTCACCCCTGTTTGGCGTAGCGCTGCCTTCGGCGAGAACATGCAGGACGGTGGCCTTGTCATTGTTGAGGGTGCGTGTATCCGCCACTGCCAGCGTGCTCCCGTCGGCGCGCTCCAGCGTGCCGATGTCGCCGGGCTGGCCGCCGCTATTGGCGTAAAATACCGTTTGATCCAGTTCCACGGCACCATCGTGCAAGGCCACGACCGTGGCTTCTGCGGTGGCGGCATAGGCGTCGTTTGCAAAAAGCAGTTTGGTGGGCATCATTCGTCCACATCTTCAAAGGGAATATCGAAATCGGCTTTGCTTTCCAGCCAGTTGGGCACGGGCAGGTTTTTGGAACGCAGGAAGTCGCCATTGAATAATTTGGCCTGATAGCGGGTGCCGTAGTCGCACAGGATGGTCACGATGGTGTGGCCCGGGCCAAGCTCCCTTGCCATCCGCACGGCCCCAGCGATGTTGACACCCGACGAGCCTCCCAGAACGAGGCCCTCATTCTCCATCAGGTCGAAGACGATGGGCAGGGCTTCGCTGTCTGGAATATTGTAGGCGTGGTCCACCTCCAGCCCTTCCAGATTGGCGGTGATGCGGCCTTGGCCGATGCCTTCGGAAATGGAATCACCGGAGGACTTCAATTCTCCATGGGCATAGTAGTTGTAGAGCGCTGCACCGTCCGGGTCTGCGATCCCAATCTTAACGTTACTGTTGCGCTCCCGCAGGGCCATGGCCACGCCGGCCAGCGTGCCGCCGGAGCCGACAGCGCAGATGAAACCGTCCACCTTGCCGTCGGTTTGGTTCCAGATTTCCGGGCCGGTGGTGTCGATATGGGCCTGCCGGTTGGCCACATTGTCAAATTGGTTGGCCCAGATTGCCCCTTCGGGATGGCTTTTGGCCAATTGTTCCGCCAGACGGCCCGAAAGGCGGACATAGTTGTTGGGGTTGCGGTAGGGTTTGGGTGGCACCTCCACCAGTTCTGCGCCAAAGGCCTTGATCGCGTCTTTTTTCTCTTGGCTTTGGGAGGAGGGGATAACGATGACGGACCGATAGCCCAGCGCATTGCCCACCATGGCAAGGCCGATGCCCGTATTGCCCGCCGTGCCTTCCACAATGATGCCGCCCGGTTTGATGCGGCCTTCTTTTTCCGCGTGGCGGATAATGGAGAGGGCGGCGCGGTCCTTGACGCTTTGGCCGGGGTTCATGAATTCAGCTTTGCCGAGAATTTCGCAGCCGGTTTCGTCGGAGAGTTTGTTGAGGCGAATCAAAGGGGTGTTACCAATGGCATCAATGACGGATTTGTGGACGGTCATGGGGAGGGTAGTCCTGTTGTTTGTGCGCCGAATTTAGGCGTGGGGCACCGCAGGGGCAAGCAAGGGCATTGCGCAATCGCGCCGTTATGCAGCAGGAATTGCCGCGTTTTTGCCCGGTATGGCCTCAATCCGTTCGCGCAGGGCCACCACGTCTTTTTCATTGATGGGGAAGTTCCACATCAGAAACAGGGCGGGGATTTTCATGGCGATCGGTCCCCATCCATAAATGAAGCCCAGCAGGGTTATGCCCAGCGTTGTGGAGGCGGTGGCATCGCTGGCAGAAAACCCGGCCCATTCCAGCACAGGCAGCACCAAGACGGCGGTTAAGGCGAGGCTCATTTTTGTGGCGAGGGACCACAGGGCGAAATAGGTGCCGGAGCGCTGTTCGCCGGATTGTGCCGTGTCCACGTCAATGACGTCTGCCTGAATGGCGGCCGGCTGGGTAATGTCCGCCCCCAGCGTGAAGCCGGTCAGGATGCAGACGCTCATGAAGGCCCAATAGGCTTTTTCCGGCAGAAAGGGCGTAACGCTGAAGACGATGATGGCAAACACCATGGCGTAGCACCACGCCCGATGTTTTGAGCTTTGTCCGGCGACGAAATTCCAAAACGGCACCCCGGCAATGCCGCACAGGAAGAAGACAAATATGAACAGGCCCCGCTCCGCCTCCATATCCAGCCTTTGGGCGCAATAGAGCAGAAACAGGGTGGCGGCGATGGAATTGGCGAAACCGTTGAGGAAGAAGGCGGTGAGCAGGCGCTGGAACGGCCTATTCGCCCTCAAGTGTTTCAGGCCCTTGTGGAAGGTGACGGGTTTTCTGGTGTGTTCCTTTGGTTCCGCGGTGGTGAAAAGGGTAATCGCGCCAAAGAGGGGCAGCAGCACCACAATGATGATACCCAGCACGGCAAAGCCATGGAATTGATTGGCATCTTCCCAACCGATGGAGAAGGGAACCGTTATGGCGAGCAGGGTGCCGACGAGAATGAGCCCTTCGCGCCACGCTGCCACCCGCGCTCTGCCGCGATAGGTGGTTTGCAGTTCCGCGCCCCATGCCGTGTAGGGAAGAATGGCGCAGGTATAACCCACGGAAAGGACAAGCGTCCAAAGGCCCACATAGGCCACGCCCGCATCCGGTGAGGGCCAAAACAGTTTGTAGACGCCCAGCATGAGCAGGGGGATGGCACAGGCAAACCAAAGGCGGCGGCGGCCAAAGGCGGGGCGGAATTTGTCGCTGGCCCAGCCCACAAAGGGGTCATTGACGGCATCGAACAGACGCACGAAAAACAGGACCAGCCCCATGGACGCTAACGAAACACCCAGCGCTTCCGCATAGAAGACCGGGATGAAGGAATAAAGCGGGAGGGTCAGCGCCGCCAGGGGGATGGCGGGCAGGGCATAGAGGGCGAGGCGGGTGTTGGAGAGGCGGTCGACTTTTTCAGACAAAGGGGGTGCCTCTCATTCGGTGGTCTTCACCTCCCCCCGAAGGGAGGTCGGAGAGGCATAAGCCGATCCGGTTGGGGGCTTGGTCAAGGCCTGTTCCCATATGGGCTCCCTCGCTCCAATCAGCTGCGCTTCTTGGACCTCTCCTCCGGGGGGGAGGTGGGGAGCCACGCTCTAGGCCCGCAATTTTGTCAGGCCTTTTCAAACACCATCTGGCGCACGTCGATTGAACCCACTTTGAAGCCCGCTTCGCAATAGTGGAAATAAAATTCCCAAATACGCTTAAAACGCGCGTCGAACCCCAGGGGTTTGATGGTTTCCCATTTCGCCCAGAACCGGTGGCGCCATTCTTCCAGCGTGGCCGCATAATCGTGGCCAAAGGCGCGGTCGGCCACCAAAGGCACAGCATGGGCACGGCCCAAGGCTTCCATGCCTTCCACGGAAGGCAACATGCCGCCGGGGAAGATGTATTTTTGAATGAAATCCGGGTTGGCCCGGTAGTGGTCCAGATCTTGATCCTTGATGGTGATAACCTGCAAGCCCGCGCGCCCTTGCGGTTTCAGGCAAGCGTGAAGCTGCGAGAAGTAGCAGGGCCAATAGGCCTCGCCCACCGCCTCAAACATCTCGATGGAGCCGATACGGTCATAGGTGCCGGTTTCATCCCGGTAATCCTGAAATTTGATGGTCACCTTGTCCGACAAGCCCGCCTTGGCCATGCGTTGGGTGGCGAAATCGAACTGTTCTCGGGAAATGGTGAGGCAGGTCACTTTCGCACCGATTTTGCCCGCCACATATTCAGCAAAGCCGCCCCAGCCGCAGCCGATCTCCAAAACATGATGGTGGGGCTGGATATCGGTGGAGCGGGCCAGAGCTCGGTATTTGTGCTCCTGCGCTTCCTCCAGCGAGTTTGCACCCTCCTGAAACAGGGCGCTGGAATAGGTCATGGAGGGGTCCAGCCACTGCTCGTAAAAGCGGTTTCCCAAATCGTAATGGGCGGAGATATTACGCTTTGAACCGGCTTTGGAATTGCGGTTCCACCAATGGTTGATGCGCGAAAAAAACGCCATCAATCGGTTGCGGTTGAAAAAGCCTTCTGCACCGCCGCCGTAGGAATTGGCCAGAAACAGTTCCAGAAAGCTGGTCACGTCCGGGCTGGACCATTCTTCCTCGATATAGCTCTCGGCCACGCCCAAAGAGCCGTTGGACAATACGCGCCGCACCACGCCCCAATTGGCGAGCACCGCTTGTCCGTGGGGGCCGGGTTCCGGGCCGGTGTAGTGGAAGGTCTGGCCGGTGGGGACCGTGATGGTCAGCGAGCCTTTGCGCAAAAGCGTGATCTTGCGCATCACCATGGCTGCTTTGCGCGGCAGACCGGCGAGGGCCTCATTGAGATTTTCCGCCGTTAAGATGATGGCATTTTGCACATCGTCTGCATTGGTGGTCATGGTTTTGGAGTGGCTTGTCATCAAACCCGCTTTCCCCCGGTCACGTCATGGTCTGCACCTAGGAACGGCGGGTCATGAATTAAAGTTTCGCAACCGTCACGAGGTGTTGATCGTCTCTAGAGTTTGACAGTTTTACTGTCCAAAAAACTGGACGTTTTTTGTGGTTGGGTCAAGCGCCTCATCCGGCTTCATTGGCTTCTTTGCTGGCTTGCAGGGTGTCCAGCGCCCTTTGTCTGGCCATCGGGTGGTCCACAATGGGGCGCGGGTAGGTGTCCCCCAGCTTCACGCCCGCATCGCGCAATACGGTGAGGGGGGCATCCCAGGGGGCGGGCAGATGTTTGGCGGGAAGATCTTTCAACTCCGGCACAAATTTCTTGATGTAAGCCCCGGTGGGATCAAACTTTTCCGCCTGCATGATGGGGTTGAAAATGCGAAAATAGGGGGAGGCGTCCGCCCCGGTGCCAGCCACCCACTGCCATTGGGCGGGGTTGGAGGCGGGGTCGGCATCCACCAGACAATCCCAGAAATGGCGTTCGCCATGCCGCCAGTCGATGAGCAGATGTTTGACGAGAAATGAGCCGGTGATCATGCGCACCCGGTTATGCATCCAACCGGTTTGCCATAGCTGGCGCATGCCGGCATCAACGATGGGGTAGCCGGTTTGGCCCCGCTTCCATGCGCTCAGCGCTTCTTCGTCTTCGCGCCATTCAAAAGTGTCGAATCTCCGGTTGAAGTTTTCCTCCGCCAGATCGGGCCACTCCTGGAGCAAATGGTAGGAAAATTCACGCCAGACCAATTCTTTGCGAAACACTTCCCGGTCGCTGTCACTGCGTGGGCTGTTGGCTTTCTCGTAGCTTCGATACCAAAGCTGGTGGGGGCTCACCTCACCGAAGTGCAGGTGTGGGGAGAGGCGCGAGGTGCGGTCCTCTGCGGGCATGTCTCGCATTTCATTGTAGCGATCGAGATGGTCTTGCATAAATTCCGCCGCCCTTGCATGGGCGCCAGCTTCACCGGGTTGCCAGACATTGGCAATGCCGCCGGACCAGTCCGGTTTGGTGGGCAGAAGGTGCCAGTCATCCAGTGATTCAGAATCAAGGCTCCCTTGGAACGCATTGATTTCCTTGGGCTTCGGATAGGGCTTTCGCGGGGGTTCACCACCGCTGAAATTCTTCCAAAAGGGGGTATAGACCCGGTAGGGCTTGTCGCTGCCCGTGCGCACTTTTGAGGGTTCGTGCATGATGATACCGGAGAAACTTTTGGCTTCTCCTGGGAAATTGCCCTTGATGCTGGCGTCCACAGCCTGCTCGCCCTCACCATAGCGTCGGTTCCAGACGATGGCGTCGGCGTGGGTTTCCCTTCGAACGTCGGCAATAATGTCTGCGGCCGGGCCGGTTTTGAGGCAGAGGGTTACCCCCAGTGCTGACAGGTCAGCGGAAAGACTTTGCAGGGAGTGGTGGAGCCACCAGCGGGACGCTGCGCCCGGAATGCGAATGTCCGGGGAGGTTTCGTCGCGGATGTAGAGGGCAATGACGGGTTTGCCCGTTTGCGCCGCATGGTGGAGGGCAGGGTTATCGTGCAGCCGCAAATCCTGCCGAAACCATACAATTATGGGGTTTTGTGTATCGTTGGTGCTCAAAACGGTATTCCAAAAGAAAGAGAGTTGGGCCGTTCAGCCCGCATTCATGCTGCACAAAATATCAACGCCGGGAGTATGCCACGGTTTCACCACACGGGGAGACTAGGCCGCACCAACCGCGCCACGGGGCGCACTAAAATACCATCTGAAAGTTCAATCCATATGCCAAAACGTCTCTCCGGCTTGAGCGCCGCCGCGCTCGCCAGCCTTGTTTTCGTCTCCGCTTGCACCACCGACCCCTATACGGGCCAGCAAAAGGTTTCCAATACCGTCATCGGCGCCGGTGCCGGTGCGGCAGTGGGCGCTGTTGGTGGCTTGCTTGTGGGCCGTGCCACGGGGGCGGATCGCCGCAAATCAGCGCTCATAGGCGCCGGTATTGGCGCGCTGGGCGGCGGTGCCATCGGGGCTTATCAAGACCGGCAGGAAGCGCAGCTTCGTGCGCAATTGCAGGGCACGGGTGTGAGCGTCACCCGCACCGGGGACCGCATTATCCTTAACATGCCCAGCAACATTACGTTTGCCACAGGCGAGGCCAACATCAAGGGCGAGTTTTTCAGCGTGCTGAACTCCGTGGCGCTGGTGCTGAAGGAGTATAACCGCTCGCTGGTGAACGTGTATGGCCATACCGACAGTGATGGTTCACCGCAGTTCAACCAGCAGCTTTCCGAGCGCCGGGGTGTGGCGGTGGCTAATTATCTGGTGAGCCAGGGCACGGATTCCCGCCGGTATTACGTGGTGGGTTATGGGGAGGAGCGTCCCATCGCCTCCAACGCCACGGCGGTGGGCAAGGCGCAGAACCGCCGCGTTGAAATCGAGATTGACCCCTTAAGTTAAACTTGGCGTGGCGATCGTTGATAGGGCGATGGTGCTGGGCCTGTCGTTTTATCAACGGATAGGCTGCGGGCAAAATTACCGCTTCCAAGGCCAAGTTTGGCCTTGCGGGACGGGGAATAGGTTTGCTAAGAGCCCACATCGCCTGGAAAGAGTGGTTGGGCGTGTTTTCCTCTGTAGCTCAGTGGTAGAGCAGTTGACTGTTAATCAATTGGTCGCTGGTTCGAATCCGGCCAGAGGAGCCACTCTTCCAAACATATCCGGGCCATGGCCGTGCATCGCCTGGCATCGTTGTGCTGATGGATAACCGCACCCCACAACACCAAATATGGCATCGATGGATACCCAGGCCGCGCAGCCGGGCCGGGCGCACCGCCTTGGGCGTGGGGCTAATACTGGGCGGCATTTTGGGTTTTTTACCCGTTTTGGGTTTTTGGATGATCCCTCTGGGCCTGATCGTCCTTTCCCAGGATTTTGCCGGTGTGCGGCGCTTTCGGCGAAAGTCTGAGGTGCGCTTTGGCAGGCGCTGGCGGGCCTGGCGGGCCCGAAAAGGCGATGGGCCTAAGGAATAGGGGACGTCGCCTTGAATTGCGGTTGACCCGCCATAGTCGCTCACTT
The DNA here is from genome assembly GCA_038525315.1 of Pseudomonadota bacterium. Taxonomy (GTDB): domain Bacteria; phylum Pseudomonadota; class Alphaproteobacteria; order Rhizobiales; family Rhizobiaceae; genus Pseudahrensia. Next base: position 324,496 of record JBCBHU010000003.1, on the reverse strand, counting down.
AGACATCCCAAGTCGCCACGGCGGATGTCGTGGGGGCAGCGTTCCAAATGGACGGACGGCCTCGTGGCGGAGTGGTTACGCAGAGGACTGCAAATCCTTGCACCCCGGTTCGATTCCGGGCGAGGCCTCCACCGTTTGGTTTTGCCAGCAATGTGCAGGCTGGGGAGCCATCATCAATGATCGATTTCGAACAGGCCCGCGTGAACATGGTGGAAAGCCAAATTCGCGTGAACGACGTGACCGATCACGACATTATACGCGCTTTTGCAACCGTGCCGCGGGAGCGCTTTGTGCCCGCCCAACAACGGGCGCTTGCTTATATGGATGAGGATATCGCGATTTCTACCGAGGGGCGCTTTCTCATGGAGGCGCGGTCGCTGTCCAAGCTCATTCAACTGGCGGAGGTGGAGCAGGACCACATCGTTTTGGATATTGGCTGTGGCACCGGCTATTCCACCGCCATTTTGGCAAGCCTTTCTACCTCCGTGGTGGCGCTGGAAAGCGATGAGGAGTTGGCCGGGCAGGCTGCGGACACGCTTATGGAATTGGGGGTGGACAATGCGGTTGTGGTCCAGGGCGCGCTGGAGAAGGGCCATGCCAAGGAAGGGCCTTACGATATCATTTTCATCGGCGGCGCTGTGGAAGAAATGTCTGCGGCGCTGGGTGATCAGTTGAAAGACGGTGGTCGTTTGGTGGTGGTGGAAGGCACGGGCAATGCTGGTCGCGCACGCCTTTACACCAAGCGGGGCGAGACATTCGCGGGCCGTGATGCCTTTAACAGTGCCGTCAAACCCTTGCCCGGGTTCGAGAAAAAGCCTGAATTTGTTTTCTAAATTTGCGCTTCGAAACCGCTTCGGGCTGCTGAACTCACCAATTTTTATGCTCTCTCAATCGGCCACTTTGGCCGGTCCTAGGCTGCACCGCGCGATTTCGCTGGATTGTCGCGCTGCTGTTGCCAATTTGTAAGTTTGGCGCGGGCGTATTTCTGATATACGGCACGAGAGTGTTAACCAAAAATTAACCAAGCCACCTGTGCAAAAACTTCACGTTTGACGGGTTATTTTTGCGCATCGCTAACCGTCTCATCGCCTGGCCGGTGGTGGTTGGCAATGTTGGGGGAAGTCGGAAAGGTTCGGCTTTTGAGGCGGTTATCTTGGAAGTGTCTGTCATGCGTTTGAGTATGTATGCGTTAGTTGCGATGGGGATAGGGGCAGGCGTTGCCACGCCCGTTCAGGCCGAATCAATTCGTTCCGCACTGGCCTCCGCCTACAATCATAATTCGGAATTGAACGCCCAGCGCGCCGCAACGCGGGCGACAGATGAGCAGCTGGCGGCTGCCAAGTCGGGTTATCGCCCGCAACTGTCGGGCACTGGCAATTACGGTTTTGTGCGTAACGTGACCAATGGGGTGCGCACCGATACCAACCCCTATGGCTACGGCATTCAGCTGGATCAGGTGATCTTTGACGGGTTTCGCACGCTGAACCGGGTTGCGGTGGCGGAAGCCACAATTCGGGGCAGCCGGGAGCAATTGCGCAATACGGAACAGACCGTTTTGCAATCGGCCGCCACGGCCTATGTGGACGTGCTGCGCGCGCAGGAAGTGCTTTCCATTCGCCGTCGCAATTTGAGTTTCTTGAATGAACAGGTGCGTTCCGCCCGCGCCCGGCTGGAAGTGGGGGAGGGCACGCGCACCGACGTGGCCCAAAGCCAGGGTGAGCAAGCTGCCGCCCGCGCCCAGGTGACGGCGGCGGAGGCACAATTGGCCGGGGCCAAGGCGGTTTATCGTCAGGTTATCGGCAAAGCGCCCCACAATCTGCGCTGGCCGAAAGGTCCAGTGCGGCTGTATCCAAACTCGCTTCACTCGGCCATTGTTCTTGGCGCAAACCAGCACCCTGCCATTCGTCTGGCGCTCCACTCCGTGGATGCTGCGGCTTTCAATGTAAAAATTGAACAGGGCGCTTTTTTGCCGACGCTGGCGTTTCGGGGAAGTGCGCAAAAGCAATTTAACCAGCAGCGGCAGGGCATTGATTCCAGCACCCTTTCGGCGCAGGTGCAGTTGACCGTGCCGATCTATCAAGGCGGTGCGGCCAGTGCCGCGACGCGGGGGGCAAAGGAACAATTGGCCCAGACCCGCATTCAGGTGGATGTGGCCCGCGATCAGGTGCGCGCTGCGGTGGTGGCTTCATGGTCGCAACTGCAATCGGCCCGCGCCAGCCTGGCCGCCAGCCGTGCGCAAGTGCGCGCCGCGCGCCTGGCGCTTTCCGGGCTGATTGAGGAACGCAATGTGGGCCAGCGCACACAGCTGGATGTGCTGTTGCAGCAGTCGCAGGTGCTGAATGCTCAACTTAACGTGGTGGAATCCCGCAAGGCGCAGGTGGATGCGGGCTATGCTCTCGTTGCCGCCATCGGACGCCTGGGCAGCCGCACACTTGGCCTGCATGTGCGCCATTACGACCCCAAAGAGCACTACAATAAGGTCAAAGACCTTTGGTTTGGCCTGCGCACGCCCAGCGGTAATTAATCGGGGGGAAGTGCGGGCCCCTGGCCCGCCCCGATGGCACGGCGCGGCACCCTGCCGTATAAGGTAAGGACGAATCATTGACCTTTACGCTAGGCGCCGTTGCGCCCGCGCAGGAATTTGGGGTGCAGCATGGCCACGCAACAGGGCAATAACGCGCAAGCGCTGGACGCAGACCTGAACGAGCAAGTGCAGGAACCGTCCATGGACGAGATCCTCGCCTCCATTAAGCAGATCATCGCGGAGGATGAGGCTGAGCCGCAGGTGACGCGGCGGGAAGACTTTGAAGTCCCCCATGCCGCCGTCAACAGCAATGCACCGGCTGTGGAAACCAACCCGACGGAACCGATGCAGGGCGTGAGCGAAAGCGATATGGCCGCCGCCATGGAGGCGGAAATGTTCTCCGAATTGTCTGCCGTGGCTGCGGTTGAGACGGAGGAGCAGCCCAGCGTGGCCGCCGTAACCGGCACACCGGAGACGCTGGAAGATCGCGCCGCACGGGTGCGTGCGGAAGTCACTGCCGCCGGTTCCGGCGCAGGGCTTTCCGCCGATGAGCGGTTGGCGGCCTATCGGGTGCGCGGTCGTTTGCAGACCGAAGCCCTGGCCCATGAAACGGCGCGCCGGGCCGAGAAGAAGGCTGCCCAGGAGGCCGCCTTTCAGCAAAGGAAGGAAGAGACCGCCCGTCAGGCTTTCGAAGCCGTCTCCGCCGGCCCCGTTTTGCCGACCACGCAGGCGGTTGCCGAACAAATGGCCGCCAGCATGATGGCAGAGAAATCGTCCGAAATTCAGGCCCAATTGGTGGACCTCATGCGCCCCGTGATCCGCCAGTGGCTTTCCGACAATTTGCCCTCACTGGTGGAGAAACTGGTGCGGGATGAGATTGAGGCAGTCTCGCGCGGGCGAAAGGGCGGCTAGCCTCAAACCCACCGTTTTGCTCAACCGCCCCCTCTTGGGGAAGTCCAAGAAGCGCCGCTAATTGGGACGTGAGGTGCCGTCTGTAAGCTGCACACCCATCCAGCCCCCACCCGAAACCGCAAGCCGTTTCGACCTGCCCTCAAGGAGGAGGAGGCTAACGGCTTGACGGCTGTTAGGGCGATTTAAGCGTCGCTCGTATGCAAGTCTTATGCACAATTGGCGACGCCTCATCGTAAAACAGCGCGCCGCTTCCATCGTCTGCTGAAACGCTCTACACACTGCCGCAAATGCTGAACTGATTTCAGAGACCGTCATGCTCGACAAGAATTATGATGCCAAAAGCGTGGAGCCACGCATTGCGAAGGCGTGGGACGATGCCAATGCTTTCGCGGCAGGCGCCGGGGCCAAGCCCGATGCGGACCCGTTTTGCATTGTCATCCCGCCGCCCAATGTGACGGGTTCACTGCATATGGGCCATGCGCTCAACAATACGTTGCAGGATATTTTGACCCGCTACAAACGGATGCTGGGCCAGAACGTGCTTTGGCAGCCGGGCATGGACCATGCGGGTATCGCCACGCAGATGGTGGTGGAGCGCAAGCTCGCCGAAGAGGGTAAGCGGCGCACGGATTTCACGCGCGAGGAATTTGTCGAAAAAATTTGGGAGTGGAAGGCGGAATCCGGCGGCACGATCTTCAACCAGTTGAAGCGCTTGGGCGCGTCCTGCGACTGGTCGCGTGAGAAGTTTACCATGGGCGAGAAGGGCGAAGCCGACGACCCTATGGTGCAGGCGGTCATGAAGGTTTTCGTGGATCTCTACAACGAGGGCCTGATCTATCGCGGTAAGCGGCTGGTGAATTGGGACCCCCATTTCGAAACCGCCATTTCCGATCTGGAAGTGGAGAATGTCGAGACCGAAGGCCATATGTGGCACTTCAAATATCCGCTGGCCGATGGCGCTACCTACGAATATGTGGAGAAGGACGAGGACGGCAATGTGACCCTGCGAGAGACGCGGGATTACATTTCTATCGCTACCACACGTCCCGAAACCATGTTGGGCGACGGGGCGGTTGCCGTCCACACGGATGACGAGCGCTATGCGCCCATCGTTGGGAAACTGTGCGAAATTCCCGTGGGGCCGAAGGAGCACCGGCGGCTCATTCCCATCATTACGGACGAATATCCCGATCCGGATTTTGGTTCTGGCGCGGTGAAGATTACCGGTGCTCACGACTTCAATGACTATATGGTGGCCAAGCGTAACAACATTCCCATGTATCGGCTGATGGACACCAAAGCCGCCATGCGGGCCGATGGTGCGCCTTATGCGCAAGACGCTGCGCGTGCCATGGAGATCGCTAAATCCGGCAAAACGCCGGATGAAAATACCGTAGATACGATCAATCTGATCCCAGACGATCTGCGCGGTTTGGACCGATATGAAGCCCGCGAGAAGGTGATTGAGCAGATCACGTCCGAAGGGCTGGCCATCATGGTGCCGGAGACAGACCCACGCCTTGGCCCGGTGAAAGCGCTGCTGGCACCGGAAGAGGGCGGCGAAGTGCGCGCGCTGGTGCCGCTGGTTGAGAAAAATACGATGCAACAGCCCTATGGCGACCGCTCCAAGGTTGTCATCGAGCCCATGCTGACGGACCAGTGGTTTTGCGACGCGGAAACGCTGGCTAAGCCTGCTTTGGCTTCGGTGAAAGAGGGGCGGACGGAGTTTGTGCCCAAGTCTTGGGAGAACACCTATTTCAACTGGATGGAGAACATCCAGCCCTGGTGCATTTCCCGCCAGCTTTGGTGGGGGCATCGGATCCCGGCGTGGTTTGATGATGCCGGTAATCTCTATGTCGCGATGGACGAAGCGGGTGCACAGGCGCAGGCTGGCGAGGGTGTGGCGCTTAAACGGGACGAAGATGTCCTCGACACGTGGTTCTCTTCCGCCCTTTGGCCTTTCTCCACGCTGGGCTGGCCGGAACATACCGATGCACTGAACACCTATTATCCAACGACGGTGCTCTCCACGGCATTTGACATCATTTTCTTCTGGGTTGCCCGAATGATGATGATGGGCTTGCACTTCATGAAAGACGAGGAAGGGCGTGGGATTGAGCCGTTTAAGACGGTGTATATTCACCCTCTCGTTCGAGACAAACTTGGACAGAAAATGTCCAAGTCTAAGGGCAACGGCATTGATCCGTTGGAGACGGCTGATGAATACGGCACGGACGCTTTGCGCTTCACGTTGGCCATTATGGCCGTGCAAGGCAGGGACGTGAAACTCGACCCGCAGCGCATTGCCGGTTATCGGAATTTTGGAACCAAGCTGTGGAATGCCACCCGCTTTGCGCAAATGAATGATGTCGTGACGGGCGAAGACTTCGACCCGGCCACCGCCACGTCCCCGCTTAACCGCTGGATTCTCACTGAACTGGGCCGCGCGGCTGCGGAAGTGACAGATGCGCTGGAGCGTTATCGCTTCAACGACGCTGCCGGGGCCGCCTACCGCTTTGTGTGGAACACGTTCTGCGACTGGCATTTGGAATTGCTCAAGCCTGTGTTCAACGGTGATGACGAAGCGGCGAAGGCTGAAGCGCGCGCGGTGGTCGGGTATGTGTTGGACCAAATTTATGCACTCCTTCATCCCTTCATGCCCTTCATGACGGAAGAGCTTTGGCAACAGACGGCAGCTAAGCGCGACACGCTGCTTTGCCATGCCGATTGGCCGGTGGCGGAGGTCAATGACGAAGCCGCCGCCCACAGCATTAACTGGCTCATCGAACTGGTAAGCGAGATCCGCTCCGCCCGCTCGGAGATGAACATCAAGCCCAGCCTGATGGTGCCGCTGGTGGTGGCCCAGGGGAATAATGAAACGCGGGCACTGTTTGATACCCACAGCGCGGCCATTGAACGGCTTGCCCGGGTGGAAAGCATCGCCTTTGCCGATTCGGTTCCCGACGGTGCCGCTCAGATTGTGGTGGGGGGGCAAACCATCTGCATGCCGCTTGCCGGTCTTGTGGATTTCGACGCGGAAATTTCCCGCCTGGAGAAGGACTTGAAGGGCATTGAGAAGGATATCGCGCAGGCTCAAGGCAAGCTGAACAATGAGAAGTTTGTGGCCAAAGCGCCCCAAGCGGTGATTGAAGAGAACCAGGCGCGATTGGCCGACCGCCAAGACCGGAAAGCCAAGGTTTCGGCCGCGCTAAAACGGGTGCGCAGTTTTCAGCGAGGGTAACGGGCAAGGGTAACGGGCAAGGGTGAAGGTAACCGACGCTAACCCTTTGGTTTTTTGAAGGGTGGCGAGACAGCACCAACAGGGTGCTGGCCGCCTGTGGCAAGAATAACACGGGAGCGGCCGCGATTTTGACGCATAGGTCAAAGCGTTTTGCAACATGGCTGTTTTGTGTCACAGATGTGGCCACAAATGGGGCAGTTGTCGGCCCTTTCCTGCGTTTGGGGGCAAATTCATGAACACATTCTTCACCAAAGGGGCTTTGGCGGCGGTTACCGTTTCCATGCTGGGCACCTCCGCTTTGGCCGGCGGCTTTGACCGTGGCGGCGTTAACATTGATCAATTGTTTGACCAGGAGCGGTTTTCCGCCCGGGCAACCTTGAGCCATGTCATGCCCGACCGGGCGTTGAAAAACGTCCAGCGCGCCAACACGGACGCTACAGCCGCGGCCATCCAAGGCGCTGCTGCAATCGCAGCCGGTGTCACCCCCGCTCAGTTTGGCGGCCTGCCCGCCGCAACCCAGGCGGCGCTGATCACGGCGGTGACGCCAATCGTTTTGGCAAATCCGCAATTCACCACGCCTGACAGCTCTGCCAAGGTGAGCGTGAAGGGCGATTATACCAACGGCACGTTGGGGTGGAAAATGAATTTGGGTCAGGGGCTCGATTGCCTCGGCACTTACACAAAGCCCTTTGGCGCCAACGCCACCTATGGCGAAAACAACGCCTATTCCGTTTCCGCCACCCAGTTCAGCGTTGATACGGATGATTACGGGCTGACCTGTTCCTACCAATTCGGCCTTGGTGAGACATCGGTGGGCGATAGCTTCTTCCGCATCATTGCGGGCGGTTCCTACCAGGAATTGACCGGGTTTCAGGCCCGCCAGCGGTTCCTTGACTTGTCAAATGCGGGCATTGGTGCCGCCGGGGGCGTGACCAACACGGCCGGTATTGGCACGTTCACCGCTTCCGGTGAGGCGGCGGCATACCGTCTTGGTGCCGCCTATGAGATTCCGTCCATCGCCCTGCGCGCTGCGGTCATCTACACGTCTGCCTATGATTATTCCTTGAGCGGTATTCAGGACAACACGGGCTTTGGGGCCGTTATCCCCGGCACTCAGCTTGTGCCCATTACCGCCAGCACCGAAATTCCCCAGTCCGTGGAAGTTCGCCTCCAGTCTGGCATTAACGAGCGCACTTTGGGCTTCTTGAATGTCAAATGGCAGGAATGGAGCAAGCTGGGCATCATCCCGATCAATGGTGGTCGCAGCCCGGTGACAGGCCTGCCCACGCAATTGTCCTTTGACCCGCTCTACCGTGACGGCTGGACAGTGTCCGGCGGCATCGGTCGCGTGTTGACCGAAGAGCTTACCGGTTCTGTCTCCCTGGGTTGGGACCGTGGTACTTCAACCATCACCGGCACGCAGACAGACACCTATACGCTGTCCGCCGGTGTTCGTTATCAGCCCACCGAGAACTTTGAGTTGAGCGTGGGCGGCCTTGTGGGCATGTTGACCAGCGGCACATCGCAACTGTCCCCATTCGGCGATGCGGCCAACCAGGTCACTTATTCGTTCGACGACGATCTGGTGACTGCCGTGTCCATCGCGGCGAAAATCAAATACTAAATCCGGTTTGAACGGGTCGATCCAGAGGATTGGCCTGTTTCTCGGGGGAAGAAGGGCGGTCTGGGGGCCGCCCTTTTTGTTTGTCCGGGGTGGTGTTTACAAAACTTACCTTCGCCAATGGACATGCAAGGCGCTGGTCTTACCGTTGGCCCCGCGGTTGCGGTGAAGCGCGGTTCGGTTTCCAGTGTTGCACCGCCGTGGGGCAGGACGCTTTAGGTCTTTGCGCGCAGTTCTAGGGCGGACCCGCGGTTTGATCGGAGAGTGGGCAGCTGCCCGACCGTCCTGTGCATTCTGGCCGGATGCACTCCAATTGCTTGGTGCGCCGGGTCGTCTCGGCTTCTTGAGGGCATTAAAGTTCGTAGCCTCATAGGCAACACGTCCGCCCGCACAGGGGCGCGGGTGAAAACGGGGACCGATGGGACAACGGCCTGCGCCATGGGGCAGACGGTTGAATATTCAAAAGAAAAAGGACGAGACCGTTGGCCCATCGCGGTGCCTGCGCCTGCCCTTTACTCAAAAAGACCTATACCGCCGAAGGTTTCCCACTTTGCAGTGCGCGCACGCCAGGGGCCCAAGGGGCCTTCGGTTGCGCGGGCGCGGCGCTACAGCGCCGGGCGGCTCTTCGCCGCCCGTGATCCCCTTAACAAAGATCACGTGTAGCAAAGGGCGGACGGTATCTTTTCAAGCGGCCATCCAAGCCCGAGTTCTTCCAACCCGGCGTTATGGCGCTAAGCGGCGCTCCGGGCAGGCCCAACCTGACCTGCTGTTGACCGGAAACCGGCGACCCCATGACGGATAAGCTGGCTGATCAAACCCACCGTCCCCACAAGGGCGCGGAAAGACTATGGAGGTGTTGCGCGTGAGGGGGATTGGTTTTTGGAGAGGGTTTGGGAAAACCTGCGAGAGGGCAGATCGGATGCGATGACGATATATATGTCAGCGATTACGTAAGCCCATGACCAACCCCGAGATTTTGAACAAATCTCAAGGACATGCACATTCAAAGCAGTCGTGGGGGGACGATACAGCGCAAATATGGACCCACCGGCTTGGTTCTGTTGATGCATATTCCACTCAATTGCGGATAGCGCGCGTCCATTTGTGATGGGCGCGCGCTCGTGATGTGGGTCAAAAACCCTACGACAAGACCAAATCAAATGCCCGCTGTCCGGCCCTGTGTGCGGTGGGTGCGGTTTTGCTTCCCGGGTCGTTGGGCTACCGCACAATCACCTTCGCACCCATGGAGACTTTGGCGTAGAGGTCCTGGATATCCTCGTTACGCATGCGGATGCAGCCGGATGATGATGCCGTGCCGATGCTGGCTGGGTTGTTTGTGCCGTGGATGCGGTAAAGCGTGTCTTTTTTACCCTGGAACAGGTAGAGCGCGGCGGCACCGAGGGGATTGTTGGGTCCTCCGGGTTGGCCGTCGGCCCATTTGGCCAGGTGGGGTTTGCGTTTGATCATGGATGCCGGCGGTGTCCATGTGGGCCACTCCACTTTGCGGCGCACCCGGGCCTTACCACTCCAGGCGAAGCCCTGTTTGCCCACGGCCACGGCGTAGCGGATGGCGCGCTTGTTGTTGAGCACGTAAAACAGGCGCTTGGCCTTGGTGTCTACGATGACGGTGCCGGGCTTCTCTGTGCTTTTGAAAGCAACTTCGGTTTTGGCGAGCAGTGCTTTTCTTTTTGCGGCGGCCTTGGCGTCGGCGCGGGCTTTGCGCGCCTTGGCTCGGGCGAGACGGCGCTTCTTGGAAAGACGTTGTTTGCGGGTTTGGCTTTTGCGCGCTTTGCGGCTGCGGGTCTTGCGATATTTGCGCGCGGCCCGCCGTTTGGCCCGCTTGCGCTCCAGATGGCGACGCCATTGTTCCGGCGTGTGGTGGATGGTGTGAAAGCTGTGGGTGGTGACGGCGCCCAACACGGTAACCGCATTGTCCTGCACGGTGACAAGACTGGGCACGTGGCCAAACTTTGCCTGGGCCGGTGTGGATTGTGCGGGGTGCAGCACAATGAACAGTGCAAGGACTGCCAAGGTGCAGAAACGAATGAGCATTTTCATCAAAACTACCTCAATACTGATACGCCGCAGCAATAGACTGAAAAGAATTGCGACCTGAGGCAAGGTCTTCTTCATGTTTGGCGCTGTTTTCACGGCAATGTGTTGCGGCAAAGTTGTTTGCGCCCATTGTCTTGGCCCTGAGGGGGGTGGGGCGCTCCATCGTGGCATTTGTGGTGGACATTTGGCCCAGCGCGGCCCTTTTGTTTTCTGGCCCCGTGGGGGTTTAATCGCTGCACCCAAGCGCCTAGGTGGTTGGGACGACCTTTGTTGAGACCGTGCCTTCACGGCTCTTTTTCTCCCCCCTTCGCCCAACGCATGATGGCTGTTAAATCTGTCTTAGCTTTCCCCGTCTTTGCTCAGGGCAAACCCTTCGAATCGCATAGAAAGTTATTTGATGCAGAACCCAGTCGAAACCGCCATGAACCTCGTTCCCATCGTGGTGGAACAAACCAACCGGGGCGAGCGCGCCCAGGACATCTTTTCCCGCCTGCTGAAAGAGCGCATCATTTTTATCAATGGCCCGGTGGAAGACGGCATGGCCGTGGTGGTCTGCGCCCAGCTGTTGTTTTTGGAAGCGGAGAACCCCAAGAAGGAAATTTCCCTCTACATCAACTCGCCCGGCGGCGTGGTGACGTCCGGCATGGCGATTTATGATACGATGCAGTTTATCAAAGCGCCCGTGGCCACGCTGTGCATGGGGCAGGCCTGTTCCATGGGGTCGCTGTTGCTGACCGCCGGGGCCAAAGACATGCGCTTTGCGCTGCCCAATGCGCGCGTCATGCTGCACCAGCCTTCCGGCGGCATGCAGGGTAAAGTGTCCGATATTGAGCGCCACGCCGAAGACATAATCAAAACCAAAAAGCGGCTGAACGAGATTTATGTTCACCATACGGGCAAAGACTATGACACGATCGAACGCACGCTTGATCGCGACCACTTCATGTCCGCGCAGGAGTCCGTGGATTTCGGCATTATCGACAAGGTCATCACCAGCCGCGAAGAAATTGAAGGCGCTGAGGCCGACGGCTAGCCGTGCAGTCCCAACGGGGCCGTTTTGGCGGCCCCGTTAATCGTGAAAGCAATATGCTCCCGCGCATTGCGGGTAGGCGCGTGTTGCGGCTTTGTGTGTTAAGGGAAATTTGAGTCGGCGCTTGCTAGGCTCGCCCTAATATGGCGAAACTGTTGTTGCAGTTTTGTGTCAGGCCGAAAGGCTGCGTGTTGGGCGGGTTTGGTGGCTCCCACAAGCCAACGTTTGCAAAAGAATTGAGGGGCGGGGGTTTCGCCCCAGTGAGGTTGACGATGAGCAAAGTATCCAACACCGGCGGCGGTAGCGGCGATTCCAAGAACACGCTCTATTGCTCTTTTTGTGGCAAAAGCCAGCATGAGGTGCGCAAGCTGATTGCCGGTCCAACGGTATTCATTTGCGATGAGTGCGTGGAATTGTGCATGGATATCATCCGGGAGGAGAATAAGTCCTCGCTGGTGAAATCCACCGAAGGGACGCCCACGCCGCAGGAAATTTTGGACGTGCTGAATGACTATGTCATCGGCCAGCCCTACGCCAAGCGGGTGCTCTCCGTGGCGGTGCACAACCACTACAAACGCCTCAACCACGCCGTGGAAAATGATGATGTGGAACTGGCCAAGTCCAACATCATGCTGATTGGCCCCACCGGCTGCGGTAAGACCCTGCTGGCCCAGACCTTGGCTCGCATTCTTGATGTGCCCTTCACCATGGCCGACGCTACCACGCTCACCGAGGCCGGTTACGTGGGCGAAGACGTGGAGAACATCATCCTCAAGCTGTTGCAGTCTGCCGATTACAATGTGGAGCGTGCCCAGCGCGGCATCGTTTATATTGACGAGGTGGATAAAATTTCGCGCAAGTCGGACAATCCTTCCATTACACGGGATGTTTCCGGCGAGGGCGTGCAGCAGGCGCTGTTGAAGATTATGGAAGGCACCGTGGCCTCCGTGCCGCCCCAGGGCGGGCGCAAACATCCCCAGCAGGAATTTTTGCAGGTGGACACCACAAATATCCTGTTCATCTGCGGCGGGGCCTTTGCTGGTCTGGACAAGATCATTTCTGATCGTGGACGCAATACGGGCATCGGGTTTGGCGCTTCTGTGGAAAGCCCGGAAGACCGCAAGACGGGCGAATTGTTCAAGGAACTGGAGCCGGAAGACCTGCTGCGCTTCGGCCTGATACCGGAATTTGTGGGCCGTATTCCTGTTCTGGCGACGCTTGAGGATCTGGACGAGGACGCGCTGGTGCAGATTCTCTCCGAGCCTAAGAACGCGCTTATCAAGCAGTATCAGCGTCTGTTCGAGATGGAGGAGGTGAAACTTTCCTTCCAAGAAGACGCGCTGCGGGGCATCGCCAAAAAGGCCATCATTCGCAAGACGGGGGCGCGGGGCCTGCGTTCCATCATCGAAAGCATCTTGCTTGATACCATGTTTGAACTGCCCGCGCTGGAAGGCGTGGAAGAGGTGGTGATCTCCGAAGAGGTGGTGAACGGCAACACCCGACCGCTCTATATTTACGCCGATAAGGCGGACGAAACGGAGACGGCGGAAAGCGCCTAACCCACAACATTCTATCTGCAACGCCCGCCAGACCAAACCGGTCTGGCGGGCGTTTTTTGTTGGGGTTGAACCACTCCCATGCCCGCCCCACATGCTTAACAACAACAGTCGCTGCTTTTCTTCACCAAACATAAACATGCGCCATTGGGACCGATGGGCAGGGGGATTTTGGGGGCGTAAAGTGGAGACGAAAGATTCGTTGCTCCCCTTCTGGCGGGGCGGCGCAAGGCAAGGAAAGAAGTCATGGCCGACGATAATAAGAAAAATCCTGACCAAGATGCCGAGCAGGGCACGGAAACGAGCGAGCGCAAAGAAATCAATTTTGACGCCAATGGTGGCGTCTTTCCGGTGCTGCCCTTACGCGACATTGTCGTCTTTCCGCACATGATCGTGCCGCTTTTTGTGGGGCGGGAGAAGTCCATCGCCGCGCTGGAAGAGGTGATGAAGACCGACAAGCAAATTTTGCTTGTGACGCAGCAAAACGCCGGCGACGACGACCCTAAAGCCGATGCCATGTATGACATTGGCACGCTGGCCACCGTGTTGCAGTTGCTCAAACTGCCCGACGGCACCGTGAAAGTGTTGGTGGAGGGCTATGAGCGCGCCAGCGTTTCACGCTTCACTCAGCGGGATGACTACCATGAAGCCCACGCTGTGCCCGCGCCCGATGTGGACGAGGACGAAGTGCAAATTGAAGCGCTTTCCCGTTCCGTGGTGGCCGAGTTTGAAAACTATGTGAAGCTGAACAAGAAGGTTTCGCCGGAAGTCGTCTCGTCCGTCACGCAAATTGAGGATTATGCGAAACTGGCGGACACGATCGCCTCCCATTTGGCGGTGAAAATTGCCGACAAGCAGGACATTCTTGCGCTGCTCTCCGTCAAGGAGCGGCTGGAAAAAGTGCTGGCCATGATGGAGAGCGAAATTTCCGTTCTTCAGGTGGAAAAGCGCATCCGTGGTCGTGTGAAGCGGCAGATGGAGAAGACGCAGCGGGAATATTATCTCAATGAGCAGATGAAGGCGATCCAGAAGGAACTGGGCGACGGCGAAGACGGCCGTGACGAGATGGCCGAGCTTGAGGAGAAAATTAAAAAAACCAAGCTTTCCAAAGAGGCTGCCGAGAAAGCCGATGCGGAGTTTCGCAAACTGAAACAGATGAGCCCCATGAGCGCGGAAGCTACCGTGGTGCGCAATTATCTGGATTGGCTGCTGGGCATCCCGTGGGGCAAAAAATCCCGCGTGAAGACCGATCTGGTGGCCGCTGAAAAAGTGCTGGATACGGACCACTTTGGGCTGGAAAAGGTGAAGGAGCGCATTGTCGAATTTCTCGCCGTGCAAACTCGCTCTTCCAAAATTCGCGGCCCCATCCTGTGCCTCGTTGGCCCGCCTGGTGTGGGTAAAACCTCGCTGGGTAAATCCATCGCCAAAGCCACGGGACGTGAATTTGTGCGCATGTCTTTGGGTGGTGTGCGCGATGAGGCAGAAATTCGTGGCCATCGGCGCACTTACATTGGCTCCATGCCCGGAAAAGTGATCCAGTCCATGAAAAAGGCCAAAAAGGCAAATCCACTCTTCCTGCTCGATGAGATCGACAAGATGGGTCAGGACTTCCGGGGCGATCCGTCATCGGCGCTGCTGGAAGTGTTGGATCCGGAACAGAACAATGCATTTGGGGACCACTATCTTGAGGTGGACTACGACCTCTCCAACGTCATGTTTGTGACCACGGCCAATTCGCTCAACATTCCCGGGCCTTTGCTGGACCGGATGGAGATCATTCGCATTGCCGGTTACACGGAAGATGAAAAAGTGGAGATTGCCCGCCGTCACCTCATCCCCAAGGCGGTGAAGAACCACGCTTTGCAGGATGGCGAGTTGGTGGTGGAGGATGGTGCGCTTATCAATACCATCCGCCTCTACACCCGTGAGGCGGGTGTGCGGAACCTGGAGCGGGAATTGGCGACATTGGCCCGGAAGGCCGTGACGGAAATTCTCAAATCCAAAGGCGAGAAGAAGACCGTCACCGTGACCGCTGATAATCTCAACGATTACCTGGGCGTGCAGCGTTTCCGTTTCGGTCAGGCCGACGCGGAAGACCAGGTGGGCGTTGTGACGGGTTTGGCGTGGACGGAAGTGGGGGGCGAGTTGCTCACCATTGAAGGGGTCATGATGCCGGGTAAAGGCAAAATGACGGTCACGGGCAATCTCCGCGATGTGATGAAGGAATCCATCTCGGCAGCCGCTTCCTATGTGCGCTCCCGCTCGGTGGATTTTGGCATCACGCCGCCCCTGTTTGAAAAGCGCGACATTCACGTGCACGTGCCGGAGGGGGCTACGCCGAAGGACGGTCCATCCGCCGGTACGGCGATGGCCACTGCCATCGTTTCCATGCTGACGGGTATTCCCGTGTGCAAGGACATTGCCATGACCGGTGAGATTACGCTGCGGGGCCGGGTGCTGCCCATTGGCGGTCTCAAGGAGAAATTGCTGGCGGCCCTGCGGGGCGGCATCAAGACGGTTTTGATTCCGGAGGACAATGAGAAAGACCTGGCGGATATTCCCGACAATGTGAAAGACGGGTTGGAAATTATTCCTGTGCGCCATCTGGATCAGGTTTTGCCTCACGCGCTCATTTCCATGCCCGACTCGGTGGAATGGGACGAGGAAGAGGCGGAAGCAGCGGCGCGCGCGCTGAAGGCGGAGGCCGAATCTCGCCCGGTTGCCCACTAAGTTCGAATCAACTGACTTTCCTGAAAAGGGCTGGCCGCGCGCCGGCCCTTTTTGGTTTTCGGGGCAAACCCATGGTTTGAACCGCGAAATTTGCAGATTTTCAGGGCAAACAGGGCCAGTTGGGCTGCTCTTGCTTGTGGTGGTGCGGCGAAAGGGCGAGAGTGCGCCTTCAACCTGCGAGTCGCCCGTTTTTCTGGGGCAGGAAAACAGCAAAGGAATATCTCGATGAACAAACAAGAACTCGTATCCGCCATGGCCGACCGCGCCGATCTGAGCAAAGAACAAGCCGGTGCCGCGTTGGAAGCTTTCATTGATGCCGTGACCGATTCCCTCAAGGACGGCAATGAAGTGCGCCTGCTGGGCTTCGGCAATTTCATGGTCACCCATCGTGAGGCCAAAATGGGCCGCAATCCTCAGACGGGGGAGCAGGTGGAAATCAAGGCCGCCAATGTGGCCCGCTTCAAGGTGGGCAAGGGCCTGAAAGATAAGATCAACAGCTGATTGCCGGCACGGTTTTCAACGTTTCAAACCCCGCTTGGTTGGCCCGGCGGGGTTTTTTGTTGCCGATGCCTGACGTCACTATGGATTGGTTCGGTCTCTCTTTTGTGACAATTTGCGCGAGTTGCTGAACACGTAGACGGATGACGCGCAAATAGGGGTGGCGTTCCTTTTTTGTCGTCACTCAAGTTGAAAGAAATCGGATGCTCAACACCATCGCCTTCATCAACGAGATGGACAAGTTGAAAGCCGTGCTGCGGCAGACAAAACCAACGGGGCTGGACCGCTATGAAAACAGCGCGGAACACTCTTGGCACACGGCTATGGCGGCGATGGTTTTGTTGCAGGATGCGCCGGAGGGGGTGGACGCCTTGCAGGTGCTGAAAATGTTGCTGATCCATGATGTGGTGGAAATCGACGCGGGGGACGTGTTCACCTATGACGAGAGCGCCCGGACGGCTGTGGCTGCGGCAGAAGAAAAGGCGGCAGTTCGTATTTTTGGCATGTTGGATGCGCCGCTGGGCCCCGATCTGCTGGCCCTCTGGCGGGAATTTGAAGCCGGGGAGACGCCCAATGCCCGTTTTGCCAAGGCGTTGGACCGGGTGGGACCCTGTTTGCAAAATCTTGAGCAGCAAGGCGCTTCCTGGGTCAAACACGGCATATCGCGCCAGCGGGTTTTGGCGAAAAACGCTGCCATTGCCCAAGCCTCACCAGCCTTGTGGGACGCAATCAAGCGCCGGATTGAGGCCGCTGATTATCTAAAGGATGAATAGAGATGGTGGGCGATGACAGGCTCGAACTGCCGACATCTTCGGTGTAAACGAAGCGCTCTACCAACTGAGCTAATCGCCCTGAACCAGCAGGTTTTTGTGACCTGACCGGATTGACGCAACCGTTTGGCTGCTTTCCCTTCCACCCTTCTTTGAAAGAAAAGTGGCGCGAGTGACGAGGCTCGAACTCGCGACCTCCGGCGTGACAGGCCGGCACTCTAACCAACTGAGCTACACCCGCGCGGGCCGGGGGTGGTTATGCCCCGTGGTCGTTGGTGGGAAATACGGAGAGGGCAGGGCGAAGTCAAGCACCAATGGCGATTTTTGACGCCCCAATGGTGGAAAGTTTTTGGCACCGTGAACGAAGGGTTGGCGGGCGCGTTAAGGGGTATGAAAAATTGCGCTTGAGGGGGCCGTTGGACCATCGGTCAACTTGCGTTCGCAGCGACGCTCGTCTATCCAAATGGCAGCAATTTAAGGGAGCCGTTTATGGAACAATTGCTAATGTCATACCTGCCGGTGCTCATTTTTATGGGCGTCGCGCTTTTCATCGGCATCGCGCTGCTGGTGTCGCCGTTTATCATCGCCCATCGGGCGCCCAACGATGAAAAGCTCTCCGCCTATGAATGCGGCTTTAACGCGTTTGATGATGCGCGCATGAAGTTTGACGTGCGGTTTTATCTGGTGGCCATCCTGTTCATCATCTTTGATCTGGAAGTGGCGTTCCTGTTCCCCTGGGCCGTGAGTTTTGGGGATCTTGGCTGGTTTGGTTTCTGGTCCATGATGGTCTTCCTGGGCGTGCTCACCATCGGTTTCATCTATGAATGGAAAAAGGGCGCGCTGGAGTGGGACTAGGGCTTTTGCCCGCCACCACCTGCGCCGGAATAGGATAGTATGTCGGTTCAAGACGCGACTTCGACTCTGATCGCCCCTAGCCCAAAGGGTATTGTTGACCCCCATACCGGTAAACCGATTGGGTCTGATGATGCCTTTTTCGGGGGCATCAATGACGAGTTGGCCGATAAGGGCTTTCTCGTCACCTCAACGGATGATCTCATCAACTGGGCGCGCACCGGCTCGCTCATGTGGATGACGTTTGGGTTGGCTTGCTGTGCCGTGGAGATGATGCAGCTTTCCATGCCGCGCTACGATGCCGAGCGCTTCGGCTTCGCCCCTCGGGCCTCACCGCGCCAGTCTGATGTAATGATTGTGGCGGGCACGTTGACCAATAAAATGGCGCCGGCCCTGCGCAAGGTTTATGACCAAATGCCGGAGCCGCGCTATGTGATCTCCATGGGTTCATGCGCCAATGGTGGGGGGTATTACCACTATTCCTATTCTGTCGTGCGGGGCTGTGATCGCATCGTCCCGGTGGATATTTACGTGCCGGGCTGCCCGCCTACCGCGGAGGCGCTTTTGTATGCTGTGTTGCTGTTGCAAAAGAAGATCCGCCGCACCGGCACCATTGAGCGATAGGAGCGCAGTATGGCTGTTTCCGATCTGATGGATTTGCAGGCTTATGTGGCCGAAAAACTGAGCGGCGCATTGAGCGGGAGCGATATCGCCTATGATGAGCTCACGCTCACAACGGACGTGGAGCAAATCGTCTCTGTGCTGCGTTTTTTGCGAGACGACGTGCAAACGCGCTTTGTGTGTTTTGTCGATCTGGCAGGGGTGGATTATCCTGAACGTAGTCAGCGTTTTGAGGTGGTTTACCATCTCCTCAGCCCGAGCCAGAACCTGCGCGTGCGCATCAAGCTATCAACGGATGCCCATACGCCGGTGCCTTCAGTCATGGATGTATTCCTGGCCGCTGACTGGTTTGAGCGCGAGGCTTATGACCTCTATGGCATTCTGTTTACAGGCCACCCGGACCTGCGCCGTTTGCTGACGGATTACGGTTTTGAAGGGCATCCCTTGCGCAAGGACTTCCCACTCACTGGCTTCACGGAAGTGCGCTACGATGATGAGCAAAAGCGGGTGATCTACGAGCCCGTCACCCTGCGCCAGGAATTCCGCAGCTTCGACTTTTTGTCTCCATGGGAGGGCACAGACTACGTGCTGCCCAACGAGCTAAAGGGCGATGAGAAGGTGGAGAAGGCTAACTGATGGCTGAAGTCGATATCAGAAATTTTAACATCAATTTTGGCCCGCAGCATCCGGCGGCCCACGGGGTGTTGCGTCTTGTGTTGGAGCTGGACGGTGAGGTGGTGGAGCGGGTGGACCCCCACATTGGCCTGCTGCACCGTGGCACCGAAAAACTGATTGAGCACAAGACCTATTTGCAGGCGCTGCCCTATTTTGATCGGCTGGACTACGTGTCGCCGATGAATCAGGAGCATGCGTTCTGTCTGGCCATTGAACGGTTGGTGGGCATTGAAGTGCCCCGCCGCGGTCAGCTGATCCGGGTGCTCTATTCCGAAATTGGCCGCATCCTTTCGCACCTTTTGAACATCACCACCCAGGCTATGGATGTGGGGGCGTTGACCCCCCCGCTTTGGGGCTTTGAAGAGCGTGAAAAACTGATGGTGTTCTACGAGCGGGCCTGTGGTGCGCGCATGCATGCCGCCTATTTTCGCCCAGGTGGGGTCCATCAAGACCTGCCCGACGATCTGATCGACGATATCGACACGTGGTGCGATGAGTTTCCGCGGATGATCGACGATATTGACGCGCTGCTGACGGACAACCGCATTTTCAAACAGCGTAACGTCGATATTGGCATTATTTCGCTGG
Source organism: Pseudomonadota bacterium (assembly GCA_038525315.1). Lineage (GTDB taxonomy): Bacteria > Pseudomonadota > Alphaproteobacteria > Rhizobiales > Rhizobiaceae > Pseudahrensia. The sequence continues at coordinate 304,823 of JBCBHU010000003.1, read as the reverse complement.
AAGATTGCTGGGCGTGGGGCTTCTCCGGCGTCATGGTGCGCGGCTCCGGCGCTGCCTGGGATTTGCGCCGGTCGCAGCCCTATGAATGCTACGACGAAATGGAATTTGAAATTCCGGTGGGCAAGAATTGCGATAACTACGATCGCTATCTGATCCGTATGCTGGAAATGCGCGAATCCACTAAGATCATGAAGCAGTGTGTTGCCAAGCTGCGTGAACCGGCAGGACAGGGCCCCATTTCATCGTTGGACGGGAAGGCTGTGCCGCCCAAACGGCAGGAAATGAAGCGCTCCATGGAAGCGCTCATTCACCACTTCAAACTCTACACCGAAGGCTTCCATGTGCCTGCTGGCGAGGTTTACGCCGCGGTGGAAGCACCTAAAGGGGAGTTTGGTGTTTATCTGGTGGCCGACGGCACCAACAAACCCTATCGCTGCAAGTTGCGGGCCCCGGGTTTCGCCCACCTTCAAGCTATGGACTACATGTGCAAAGGCCACATGTTGGCCGATGTGGGGGCGGTGCTTGGGTCCATGGATATCGTGTTCGGGGAAGTGGATCGGTGAGTATTGCTCTCGACATTCCCACCGAACGCATGAGCATTGACCAGTTTATTGCTTGGACCGAGCGGGCCAATCCAGGCCGGTGTGAACTGGTTGATGGGAAGGTGATGTTGACGTCTCCTGAAAGAGCAAGGCACTGGTCGGTTAAGCAGTGCATATGGCTGGCGTTTAGGGATGGCATCCGGGCGCTGGGGCTTGATGCATACGCGGCTGCCGATGGACCCTCCATCGCGACAGGTCCGCGTAAAATGCGGCAGCCAGATGTTATCGTGCAATCTAAACCCGGCGATTGGGATTCCGTATTTTCCGATCAACCTATTATCGTCGTTGAAGTCATCTCGCCCTCCACCGGCAAGACGGATGCTGTTGCAAAGCTGGAAGAATATCTCTCCGTGGAAACGATCCAGCACTATTTAATTGTTGACCCTGATCAACGCAGCATCGTGCACCATGCAAAAAGCGCTGACGGGTGGCACACGCACATTACGCACAAAGGCACGTTGCAGTTGGACCCGCCTGGGCTTTCTGTCGACGTGGATAGCTTCTTTGAGGAACTGAACTAGAATGTCCGCTCGTCGTCTCGCCGAAGATCATGTCCAACCGGAAGGTTTTGCCTTCAGCCGGGCCAATGCGGCTTGGGCAAAACAGAAGATCAAGGATTACCCTAAAGGGCGGCAGGCTTCCGCCGTTATTCCACTTTTGATGCGAGCGCAGGAGCAGGAAGGCTGGGTGACCAAAGCCGCTATTGAGCACGTGGCCGACATGCTGGACATGCCGCTGATCCGGGTGCTTGAGGTGGCAACATTCTACACGCAGTTTCAATTGGCCCCCGTGGGCAAGCGCGCGCATATTCAAGTGTGCGGCACCACGCCTTGCATGTTGCGCGGGGCGGGGGAATTGATGGACATCTGCAAAAAGCAGATCGCGCCCAAGCCATTCGAGCTTTCCGAAGATGGCAACATGTCGTGGGAAGAGGTGGAGTGTCAGGGCGCCTGCGTGAACGCGCCCATGATCATGATCTTCAAGGACAGTTACGAAGATCTCTCGCCGCGCCAGATGGAGCATATCGTGGACCGCTTTGCGGCAGGCAAGGGCCATGAGATCACGCCGGGACCTCAAATCGACCGGCATTTTTCTGCCCCGGAAGGTGGGCCGACTTCTTTGTTGGAAGACCCAGTGGTGAAAAAGCGGGTTTCGGTAAAGAGGTCCAAGCCGGTTTCGTCCGGTGAAAAACAAATGCCTGCAACGAATGCTGCGCGCCCGGCAAGCCATGTGGACCCGGCCGCCCCGGCCATCAAAACCCCTGTTGGCCGGGCCAAGTCTTCGGAAGTGGTTGATGAAAAGAAAGCGAAACGCGCGGCCGCTGGCAGCAAATCGCCCAAGGCGCGTGCTAAGGCCATGGCAGACGATGTGAAGGCCGCAAAGGGCACGGAGGCCGAGGTGCAGCCCGCCGAACTTCGACAGCCAAAGCCGGAGGACATGAAGGCCGGTGGCCCCAAGAAGTCGGGTTCTACCCGTGCTTCCGGCAAGGGCAAAGCGGTGGCTGGGGGAACAACGGCTGCAAAGGCGAAGGCGTCTTCCTCGAAGAAAACGGCGGAAACTGCTGGGTTTATGGGCACCGCCAAAGGCAGTCAGCCCGGGGGTATCGCTAAACCATCACAGGTGGACGATCTGAAACTGATTTCCGGCGTTGGCCCCAAGATTGAAGGCATTTTGAACGGTCTGGGTATTTGGAAGTTCGAGCAGATTGCCAAGTGGAAAAAGGCTGAACGCAAATGGGTCGATGGGCACCTGCGTTTCCATGGCCGCATCGAGCGCGATGAATGGGTGAAACAGGCAAAAGCGCTCGCGAAGGGCGGGCGTGACGAATATGTCCGGGTCTTCGGCAAGGAGCCGAGGTGATGGCTGAAATCGACGGAAAACTGTTGGAGGCTTTGTTGCAGAATTTGCAGCGAGACATGAACATTCTCAAGGATGGACAGCGCGAAATACGTCAGGAACTTTTAGCCATTGGAGGTCACGTGACTGCTATTCAATCCGACATCAGCAATTTGTATGCGGGACAAGCCAAAACGGAACTACAGATTGAGCAGTTGGCAAAAGCTGTTGGCATGTCTCAAGAACCTGCGGAGTAGACCATGGCACTGCAAGACAAAGACCGCATTTTTACGAATATCTACGGCCTGCATGACAAGTCTCTCAAAGGGGCCATGCAGCGGGGCCACTGGTCTGGCACGGCTGGATTTATCAAGAAAGGCCCTGCTTGGGTCATCGATCAGGTGAAGGCATCTGGCCTTCGCGGGCGCGGCGGGGCTGGTTTTCCCACGGGCTTGAAATGGTCTTTTATGCCCAAGAACGACGAGCGGCCTTCTTACCTTGTTATCAATGCGGATGAATCCGAGCCCGGCACCTGTAAGGACCGGGACATCATGCGCCACGATCCGCACACGCTGATTGAAGGCTGCCTGATCGCCGGTTTCGCCATGGGCGCCCACGCCTGTTACATCTATGTGCGGGGCGAATATATGCGCGAGCGGGAGGCGCTCGAAGCGGCTATCGACGAATGTTACGAAGCCGGACTGCTGGGCAAGAATAACAAGAACGGCTGGGACTACGACATTTACGTCACCCACGGGGCGGGCGCCTATATTTGTGGCGAAGAAACGGCTCTGCTGGAATCGCTGGAAGGCAAAAAGGGCCAGCCGCGTCTGAAGCCACCATTCCCTGCCAATGTGGGCCTTTATGGCTGCCCGACGACGGTGAACAACGTTGAGTCGGTGGCCGTGGTGCCGACCATTCTGCGACGTGGGGCTGACTGGTTTTCGTCCTTCGGGCGCGAAAACAACCGTGGCACGAAGCTCTTTTGTATTTCCGGCCATGTGAACCGGCCCTGCACGGTGGAAGAGGAAATGAGCATTCCTTTCCGCGAGTTGATCGACAAACACTGCGGCGGCATTCGCGGCGGTGACGACAACCTGCTGGCGGTGATTCCCGGCGGGTCCTCTGTGCGCATGGTGCCGGCAGACCAGATTATTGACTGCCCCATGGACTTCGACTCGCTCTCAGCGTTGAAATCCGGTCTTGGCACGGCGGCAGTGATCGTGATGGACCGCTCCACCGATATCATCCGCGCCATTGCGCGCCTGTCTGCGTTTTACAAGCACGAATCCTGCGGCCAGTGCACGCCGTGCCGCGAGGGCACAGGTTGGATGTGGCGCGTGATGGAACGTATGGTGGAAGGCCGCGCGCAGAAGCGTGAAATCGACATGCTGTTTGATGTGACCAAGCAGATCGAAGGCCACACGATTTGCGCCTTGGGCGATGCGGCCGCTTGGCCCATCCAAGGCCTCATCAACCACTTCCGCCCTGAAATGGAAGCGCGGATTGATAGCTATACCTATCGTTCGGATAAGGATGGCGCTGTGCTGGAGGCGGCGGAGTGATGAATAAAGTTATTAAACGTAGCATTGGGCTTGTCTGCTTGTTTTTTGTATTCGTGCAATTTTCCCGTGCGGCTGATGTAGAAAAGACCCGTAAGACTGTTGGTTTGGATGTGCTGATAAAAGCTATTATTAGCGATATAGATGCTGCACGCTTGAAGGCTGAAGACTCTGGCAAGGAAAGCGCTGCTAAACCGATATTCGATTTGGGTGAAACCACTATTGAGGTGAAATTTATTGTCACCAAAGAAGGGAAAGCTGAGGTTAAAGCAGGCTGGGGTCTCTTTTCTGGTTCAGCTGAAGCACGGTTGCAAAATGAGGAGTTGCACACTGTTCGCATAAAACTAAACCCCTCAAAATCGCCTGTTAAGGTTGAAAGTAAGGACTCGTCGCGTCCCAGGGATGGTAGGGAAGAGAAACAGAGATTTTCCAGTGAGCCAGAGCTTAAGGTGAATACGCAATTTGGATATCTCAAAGACTGGAATGGAGGGGCGTTTCGAGTTCCAAAAGATGATTTTGGTAAAATAATTCAGCAAATGAACAAAAGTGGCGGTGAGTTTAAATGGGCTGTTCCCGTGAATCCCAAAGCCTATGCGCAGGGTGGAGAAGGCCTAATCATTCCCGAGCCATTTATGGGTAGTTACTGCGGCAATACATCTTTTGCGCTGGATGAGACGGGAATCTGTAGGTTCTACGATCAGAATATCATTTTCCCTAATAAATCTGTCGGGGAAATCACTATTGACCCGAGTTTTCAAGATTCAATCAAAGGGTTAATTTATGACCCTAAAGTTGCTCCGAAGATGTAGTGGCACCCCCTGTAATGCACCTAGCTGAACTCAATATCGCGAAGCCGAAGTTTGCCAATGATGACCCGCGGTTCGCGGGTTTCATGGACAATCTCAATCGCATCAACCAGCTTGGGTTCACCATGCCGGGTTTCGTGTGGTTTCACATGGATGAGACTGGTCATGCCATGAATGTGAAAACGCCTTGGCCCGAATGCGCTGCCAATATGTCGGTTTGGGAGACGCCGGAGCATCTGGAACATTTTGTTTGGAATACGGTCCACAAACAGTTTTACAACCGCAAGCATGAGTGGTTTGACGCGCTAGGCAGCCATCATTTTGTGATGTGGTGGGTGGAAGAGGGACACAGGCCCACGCTGGAAGAGGCGAAAGAGCGGCTGGATCATTTGGATGCCCATGGCAACACGGATTTTGCTTTTGATTGGGCCCATCTGCCCCATGTGAAACTGTGGCAAAAGCAGCGGTGTGGATAGGAGCATACGATGTCAAACGATACGGAAAACCACACGCTCAGATTGCTCCGTGAAATCCGAGCCTCGCAAAAGGCGGACACGGCGGAAATTTCGCGTCGGCTCATCCGACTAGAACGCAATATCGAAGATATGGCGACGGGGGTTTGGAAGTCTTCCAGCCTGTCCATGAAATCCGATGCTCGTTTGGACAATACGGATGAGCGTATTGAAGAACTCGAAGCCCGCCTTGCCAAACTGGAAGAGAAAGCCTGATGGCCAAGATTATTGTTGATGGGAACGAGGTTGAGGTTCCCGACCATTACACGATCCTTCAAGCCGCCGAAGAGGCTGGGGCGGAGGTTCCGCGTTTTTGTTTTCACGAGCGGCTGTCCATCGCGGGCAACTGCCGCATGTGTCTGGTGGAAGTGAAGGGTGGGCCGCCTAAGCCGGCGGCCTCCTGCGCCATGGGTGTCAAGGATTTGCGGCCCGGGCCGAACGGCGAGCCTCCGGAGGTTTTCACCAACACGCCGATGGTCAAAAAGGCGCGGGAAGGGGTGATGGAGTTTTTGCTCATCAACCACCCGTTGGATTGCCCCATTTGTGACCAGGGCGGCGAATGCGATTTGCAGGATCAGGCCATGGCGTTTGGCATGGACGGGTCGCGCTTTTCTGAAAACAAGCGGGCCGTTGAAGACAAATATATTGGGCCGCTGGTCAAAACCATCATGACCCGCTGCATCCACTGCACGCGCTGTGTGCGCTTCACCACGGAAGTGGCGGGCGTTTCCGAACTGGGTCTTTTGGGGCGTGGTGAGGATGCGGAAATTACCACCTATCTTGAAAAGGCTATGACCTCGGAATTGCAGGGCAATGTGATTGATCTGTGCCCGGTGGGCGCGTTGACCTCCAAACCCTATGCCTTCCAGGCGCGGCCTTGGGAGCTGACCAAGACAGAGACCATCGACGTGATGGATGCCGTTGGGTCAGCCATCCGCGTGGATACGCGGGGGCGTGAGGTCATGCGCATCATGCCGCGCGTGAACGAGGCGGTGAACGAAGAGTGGATTTCGGACAAGACGCGGTTTGTCTGGGACGGCTTGAAAACCCAACGCCTTGACCGGCCCTATGTGCGCAAGAACGGCAAACTGACGCCGGTGGACTGGACCGAAGCGTTCAATACCATAGCGGCGCGCGTTTCCGCCACGTCCGGTGATAAGATCGGGGCTATTGCTGGCGATCTAGCTAGTGTTGAAGAGATGTATGCCCTGCGCGAATCGATGACCGCACTGGGCAGCGCCAATTTGGACTGCCGCGAGGCTGGGTCCACCATGGACCCTGCATTGGGCCGTGCTTCCTATACGTTCAATTCCACCATTGAAGGCATTGAAGAGGCTGACGCCATCATGCTGATCGGGACCAACCCGCGCAAAGAGGCGGCGGTGCTCAACAGCCGCATTCGCAAGCGCTATCGCACGGGTGAGGCAGCTATCGCGCTGGCGGGTGAAAGCCATGAGACGACTTACGACTACATCCATTTGGGCGATGGTTTGGACGCGGTTTCCAAGTTAAAGCCGAAGGGTAAGGCCAAAGCGGCTAAGCCCATGTTCATCGTGGGTGCCAGTGTGTTTTCCCGTCCGGATGGGGCTGCGGCCCTGGCAGAAATCGCTGACGTGGCCAAGAGCCTTGGCGTGGTGAAAGACGGCTGGAACGGGTTCAACATTTTGCACACGGCGGCGTCCCGGGTTGGCGGGCTTGATCTTGGCTTTGTGCCGGGTGAAGGCGGCATGGGCACGGTAGAGATGCTCACAGGCACCGATGTTTTGTTCCTGCTGGGTGCGGATGAGTTGGACATGACGCAGCGGAAATCCGGCTTTACGGTTTATATCGGCAGCCACGGCGATGTGGGCGCACACCATGCGGACGTTATCCTGCCCGCTGCCACCTATACGGAAAAATCCGGCACGTGGGTGAACACGGAAGGGCGGGTGCAAATGGGCAACCGCGCCGCTTTCGCGCCCGGTGAGGCGCGGGAAGATTGGGCCATTTTGCGGGCCCTTTCCGATGTGTTGGGCAAGAAGCTGCCCTTTGATTCTCTGGCGCAGTTGCGGGCAAAACTCTATGAGGCTCATCCCCATTTTGCCGCCATTGATGAAGTGGCCGAGAGTGACGGCATGGCGGCCCTGGACGCCCTGGCCGCCCGCAAGGGCAAGGTTGATGGCGCGCCGCTCACGTCCAGCGTAGATGATTTTTATCTTACCAACCCCATCGCGCGGGCATCGGCTGTGATGGCTGAATGTTCCCAGCGGGCAAAGGGCACCTTCGCGGAGGCTGCGGAATAGTTATGGAACCCAGTTTCTTCGAAACCTATGTGGAGCCGCCCCTGTGGATGCTGGGGCAGAGCGTTTTGCTGCTGGTCGTGCTTTTGGTGACGGTGGCCTATATTCTCTATGCTGACCGCAAAATCTTTGCCGCCGTACAGATGCGCCGGGGGCCCAATGTGGTGGGGCCATGGGGCCTGTTGCAGTCTTTCGCGGATCTCCTGAAATTTGTGCTTAAGGAGCCGATTATCCCGGCTTCCGCCAACAAGGGTGTATTTCTTCTGGCGCCGCTTGTGGCTGGCGTGTTGGCCCTTTCCGCCTGGGCTGTGGTGCCCATTGCTGACGGATGGTCCGTGGCGGACCCCAATTTGGGGCTGCTCTTCGTCTTCGCCATTTCCTCGCTGGAGGTTTACGGCATTATCATGGGCGGGTGGGCTTCCAACTCCAAATATCCGTTCCTCGCCTCGCTTCGGTCGGCAGCGCAGATGGTGTCCTATGAGGTGTCCATCGGCTTTGTGATTATCACCGTGCTTCTATGCGTGGGTTCACTGAACCTGACTGACATTGTGAATGCGCAACGGGATGGGCTGGGCACCATGATGGGCGCGCCCAACTCCCTGCTGGATTGGCACTGGTTGGCGCTGTTCCCCATGTTCATCATCTTCTTCGTGTCCGCCATTGCGGAGACGAACCGTCCGCCCTTCGATCTGCCGGAGGCAGAATCGGAATTGGTGGCCGGCCACATGGTGGAATATTCGTCCACGCCATTCCTGCTGTTTTTCCTGGGGGAATTTGTTGCCATCTGCTTGATGTGCGCCTTGACCACCATCTTGTTCCTCGGTGGGTGGTTGCCGCCGGTGGATATTGCGCCCTTCAACTGGGTGCATGGGTCGGTCTGGTTCATCTTGAAGGGGCTGTTCGTCTTCTTCTGCATGGCCATGGTGCGCTCCATCGTGCCCCGCTATCGCTATGACCAGTTGATGCGGCTGGGTTGGAAAGTCTTCCTGCCCATCTCGCTGGCCATGGTCTTCATCACCGCCTTTGTCTTGAAATTTATGGGATGGGCATAAGCCATGAGTTCACTAGCACAATCTGCCAAGTCGCTCTTTTTGCTGGAATTTGTGAAGGCCTTCGGCCTCGGTCTGCGCTATTTCTTCGGCAAGAAAGCCACGCTGAATTACCCCTATGAAAAGGGCCATTCTTCGGCCCGCTTCCGGGGCGAACACGCTTTGCGCCGTTACCCCAACGGGGAAGAGCGCTGCATTGCGTGCAAGCTATGCGAAGCGGTTTGCCCCGCGCAGGCCATCACCATTGAAGCCGGGCCGCGCCGCAACGACGGCACGCGCCGCACAGTGCGCTACGACATCGATATGGTGAAGTGCATCTATTGCGGGTTTTGTCAGGAAGCGTGCCCGGTGGATGCAATCGTTGAGGGACCAAATTTTGAGTTCGCCACCGAAACCCGGGAAGAGCTCTACTATGACAAGGAAAAACTGCTGGAAAACGGGGCGCGCTGGGAGCGTGAGATCGCCCGCAATCTGGCGATTGACGCGCCTTATCGCTAGATTGCTTCCATATCCTATGAAAGCTAGCCAGCTCTTTTTGTGCTCACGTTGTCGGCCCTATGGCCTTCGCTGCGCGGGCGCGGCAAACGCTTGCCGGGCAGCTTCTCGCCGCCTGAGCGCATCAATCAGTTCGATACGCTCAAAAGCCGTTTGAAAGCCGTCACTTTCGCCGTTTGGCCCATGGACGCGCCATGGGCGAAGCGCTAAGAGGGCGCAATGTCGCAGCCGGTTCGGCCCACACTGTGGGTGCCGGTTAAAGGGATGCCGCGAGGCAGGCACATCGCGGGGGCAGCGCTGCAAGGGGCAAGCTCTCGATAAGAAGGGAAGTGCAAAACGCTATGGGCGTCGTTGCTCTGTTTTTCTATCTGTTTGCAACAATTACGGTGGCGTCCGCCTTCATGGTGATCGCGTCCCGCAACCCTGTGCATTCCGTTTTGTTTCTCATCCTGGCGTTTTTCAACGCCGCAGGGCTTTTCATGCTCATGGGGGCGGAGTTTCTCGCGCTCATTCTCATCGTCGTCTATGTGGGCGCGGTGGCGGTGCTGTTCCTGTTTGTGGTGATGATGCTGGACGTGGACTTTGCGGAAATGCGCGAAGGCGTGCTGCAATATCTGCCCATTGGCGGGGTCATCGGTGCCATTTTGGCCATTGAGCTCATTTTGGTTTTTGCCGGCATGACTGTGGGGCCTGTGGCGGGCGGTGAAGCTGTGCAGCCGATCCCGGATATGGCGGAGACGTCCAACATCAAGGCGTTGGGAGATCTGCTCTACACGAAATACATTTTCTACTTCCAGATGGCCGGGCTGGTGCTGCTGGTGGCCATGGTAGGCGCCATTGTGTTGACCCTGAGCCATCGTCCGGACGTTAAACGCCAGAACGTGGCGGAGCAGGTGGCGCGCAACCCGCAGGAAGCAGTGGTGCTGCGCGATGTGAAGCCCGGTGAGGGGATCTGATCCATGGAAATTGGCCTCGCTCACTACCTCACCGTCGGTGCCATTCTGTTTACGCTGGGCGTGTTTGGCATCTTTTTGAACCGTAAGAACGTGATCGTCATTTTGATGTCGGTGGAATTGATCCTCCTTTCCGTCAATATCAATTTTCTCGCATTCAGCCAGGCCAATGGGGACATGATGGGGCAGGTATTTGCCCTGTTTGTGCTCACCGTGGCGGCGGCGGAGGCGGCCATCGGGCTTGCTATTCTTGTTGTCTTTTTCCGTAACCGCGGCTCCATCGCCGTGGAAGACGTAAACATGATGAAAGGCTAGGGCAGGGCCCTCGACGATCTCATGCTGCACCTCATCGTATTTCTTCCGCTTGCCGGGTTTTTGATCGCGGGCCTTTTTGGCCGCCAGATCGGGGCCAAGGCTTCGGAATATGTCACCTCCGGTTTTCTCATTATCGCGGCGATTTTGAGCTGGGTTAATTTTACGGGCTTCTGGCTGGGCGGTGCTGAACCTTTCACCGTGCAGGTGTTGCAGTGGATTGCCGTGGGCAATTTGACGGTGGACTGGGCTTTCCGCGTGGACACGCTCACAGCCGTCATGCTGGTGGTGGTGAACACCGTCTCCGCCCTCGTGCACGTCTATTCCATTGGCTATATGAGTCACGACCCGCACCGGCCGCGCTTCTTCGCTTACCTGTCGCTCTTTACGTTCGCCATGCTGATGCTGGTGACGTCCGACAACCTCATCCAAATGTTTTTTGGCTGGGAAGGGGTGGGTCTCGCCTCCTATCTGCTCATCGGCTTCTGGTTCAAAAAGCCCACAGCCAATGCGGCGGCTATCAAGGCTTTTGTGGTCAATCGGGTGGGAGATTTTGGCTACGCGCTCGGCATTTTCGGCGTGTTTGTCATGTTTGACAGCGTCAATTTTGACGTGATTTTTGCGAACGCCGCCAGCATTGCGGAACAGGGTGCGACGGATGACGTGGTGTTCAGTTTCCTCGGCTACAGTTTGACCCAAGCCTCCGCCATCACTGTCATCTGCCTGCTGTTGTTCATGGGGGCCATGGGCAAATCGGCCCAGTTCCTGCTGCACACGTGGTTGCCCGATGCCATGGAAGGCCCGACGCCCGTTTCCGCGCTGATCCACGCGGCGACAATGGTGACGGCTGGTGTGTTCCTGGTGGCGCGCATGTCGCCCATCTTTGAATTGTCAACGACTGCGCTGACGGTGGTGACGCTGGTGGGCGCAACAACCGCTTTCTTCGCGGCCACAGTGGGGCTGGTGCAAAACGACATCAAGCGCGTGATCGCTTACTCCACCTGTTCCCAGCTGGGTTACATGTTTGCAGCTTTGGGGGTGGGTGCTTATGGGGCCGCTATCTTCCATCTGTTCACCCACGCGTTCTTCAAGGCGCTGCTGTTCCTCGGTGCGGGTTCCGTTATTCACGCCGTCTCTGATGAACAGGATATGCGCAAGATGGGTGGGCTGCGCACGCTTATCCCCCGCACATATTGGATGATGGTGATCGGCACGCTGGCCCTGACGGGGCTTGGCATTCCCGGCACGCCCATCGGCTTTGCGGGCTTCTTCTCCAAGGATGCCATTATCGAGAGCCTTTATGTGGGCACCAATGCCTTTGCCGGTTATGCCTTTTGGATGACGGTCGTCGCCGCGTTCTTCACTTCCTTCTATTCCTGGCGGCTAATTTTCATGACTTTCCATGGCAAGCCCCGGGCTTCCGCCGATGTCATGAGCCATGTGCATGAAAGCGCCAACGTCATGCTCGTGCCGCTTTACGTGTTGGCGGTTGGGGCCGTGCTTGCGGGTGTGGTTTTCTACCAGCAATTCATTGGGGCTCACCATGAAGTGGGTGCTCTTGATCCGCACTACACGGCCTTCTGGCGTGATGCTTTGTTCCTAAGCGCGGATAACAAGATTTTGGAGCAGTTCCACAACGTGCCCAAACTGGTGAAGTGGTCGCCGTTCATCATGATGGCCGCCGGCTTTGTCCTCGCGTGGCTCTTCTACATCCGCTCACCCAGCCTGCCCGTGGAGCTCGCCCGCCAGCATGAGGGCTTGTACAAGTTTCTGCTCAACAAGTGGTATTTTGACGAACTCTACAACGTCATCTTCGTGCGCCCGGCCATGGCCATTGGCCGCTTCTTCTGGAAGCGCGGGGACGGCACGGTCATTGACGGGTTTGGCCCCAATGGGGTGGCCGCCCGTGTGATGGATGTGAGCCGTAATGTGGTGAAATTGCAGTCCGGTTATCTCTACCACTATGCCTTCGCCATGCTCGTGGGGGCAGCTGCTCTCATCACCTATATGTCGTTTACCGGGGCGCAGTAGCCGTGTCTGATCTGCCAATCCTTTCTATCGTCACGTTCCTGCCCCTCTTGGGGGCGGCAATGGTTTTCCTCATCTGGGAGGACAGCGAAGTGGCGCGCCGCAATGTGCGCTTTGTGGCCCTGTTTACCACGGTGGTGACCTTCATCATCTCGCTGGGCATTTGGTACAATTTTGACAACAGCCAGTCCGGCTTCCAGATGGTGGAGAAGGTGGGGTGGATCCGCGAAGGCGGGATTTCCTACCACATGGGCGTGGACGGCATTTCCATGCTGTTCGTCATTCTCACCACCTTCCTCATGCCGTTTTGCATTTTGGCGTCGTGGGAAGCCATCGAGCACCGGGTGCGCGAATATATGATCGCGTTTTTGGTGCTGGAGACGCTGATGATCGGCGTATTCTGCGCCTTGGACATCGTGCTGTTCTACGTGTTCTTTGAAGCTGGCCTGATTCCCATGTTCATCATTATCGGCGTGTGGGGCGGCGGTCGGCGGGTTTATGCCAGCCTGAAGTTCTTCCTCTACACGCTGCTGGGTTCCGTGCTCATGCTGCTGGCCATCATGGCCATGTATTGGCAGGCGGGCACGACGGACATTGTGGCCCTGCTGGACTATGACTTCCCCGCCTCCATGCAGACATGGCTTTGGATCGCCTTTTTCGCCTCCTTCGCGGTGAAAATGCCCATGTGGCCGGTCCACACGTGGCTGCCCGATGCCCATGTGGAAGCGCCCACGGCGGGCTCCGTCATTCTGGCCGGCATTCTGCTCAAAATGGGCGGCTATGGCTTCCTGCGCTTCTCCCTGCCCATGTTCCCGCTGGCCAGTGCTGAATTGCAGAATTTTGTGTTCGTGCTTTCCGTCATCGCCATTGTCTACACTTCCCTGGTGGCGCTGGTGCAGGAAGACATCAAGAAGCTGATCGCCTATTCCTCCGTTGCTCACATGGGTTACGTGACCATGGGCATTTTTGCGGCAAACGAGCAGGGCATTCAGGGCGGTATTTTTCAGATGCTGGCCCATGGTTTGGTGTCCGGCGCGCTCTTCCTGTGCGTGGGCGTGGTTTATGACCGGATGCACACGCGCGAAATTGCGGCCTATGGCGGCTTGGTCAACAACATGCCGAAATACGCTGTGGCATTCCTCATTTTCACCATGGCCAATGTGGGCTTGCCCGGCACGGCCGGGTTTGTGGGTGAATTCCTGACCTTGCTGGGGGCTTTCCGCGCGAATACGTGGATTGCGTTGATCGCCACGCTGGGGGTCATCCTCTCCGCCGCCTATGGCCTGTGGTTATATCGCCGCGTTGTGTTTGGCTCGCTGGACAAGGAAGCGCTGAAAGCCATGCTGGACCTTTCCACCCGCGAAAAGGCCATTCTCTATCCGCTGATTGCGCTCGTCATTTTCTTTGGCGTGTATCCCACGCCCGTTTTCGACGTGACCACCGCTTCCGTAGACAATCTCATCGCCAATTATCAGGCAGCCGTGGAAGGCGCGCAACAAGCCGCCGCCACGGTTGGCCAATAGGGCAGAACTGACATGCTGACACTCGCTGCCATTCCAAACCTCCACTTGCTTACGCCGGAAATCATGCTCTCCGTGGGGGCCATGGCCCTTTTGATGCTGGGCGTGTTCATGGGCGATTCGTCCTCCCGCATCGTCACCGGGCTTTCGGTGGCGCTGCTGGTGTTGGCCGGGCTGTGGTTGTTCTGGAACAATGAGATGGGCACCGCGCTGGTCGGCTCCTTCGTGCTGGACCCCTTTGCGCGGTTGATGAAAATACTGGTGCTCATCGGCTCGGCGGTGGCCATTGCCATGTCTGTGGGGTTTGCCCGGCGGGAGAATTTTGACCGGTTTGAATATCCCATCCTCGTCATTCTGGCGACGGTGGGCATGCTGATCATGGTATCCGCCAACGATCTGATCGCCCTTTACATGGGCCTGGAATTGCAGGCATTGGCCCTCTACGTGGTGGCTGCCATCAACCGCGATAGCGTGCGCTCCACGGAAGCTGGGTTGAAATATTTTGTGCTGGGCGCGCTGTCTTCGGGGATGCTGCTCTACGGCGCATCACTGGTTTACGGCTTCACGGGCCATGTGGGCTTTGAGGGCATAGCGGAAGCCATGGCCGGTGAACGCTCGGTGGGCATGATCTTCGGCATCGTGTTCATTCTGGCCGGTATCGCCTTCAAGATTTCCGCCGTGCCGTTCCACATGTGGACGCCGGATGTCTACGAAGGCGCGCCCACACCCGTCACCGCTTTCTTCGCGGCTGCCCCTAAAATTGCCGCCATGGCCATGTTGATCCGTGTGGTGCATGGCGCGTTTGAACCGGCGGCGCTGGATTGGCGCCAGATCATTTCTTTCATCGCCATCGCTTCCATGGTGCTGGGTGCCTTTGCGGCCATTGGGCAGAACAATATCAAGCGGCTTATGGCCTACTCCTCCATCGGCCATATGGGCTTTGCCCTTGTGGGTCTGGCGGCGGGTAGTCAGGCCGGTGTGTCCGGCGTGATCCTGTACATGATCATCTATATGGCCATGACGCTGGGCACTTTCGCCTGTATTTTGGCCATGCGTCGCAATGACGGCATGGTGGAAAGCATTCAGGACCTTGCCGGTCTTTCACGCACCAACCCCATGCTGGCGCTGGCCTTGACCATTTTGATGTTCTCGCTGGCCGGTATTCCGCCATTGGCCGGGTTCTGGGGCAAATATTTCGTCTTTCTCGCTGCCATTCAGGCGGAGCTTTATACGCTGGCCGTGATCGGCGTTTTGGCCAGTGTGGTGGGCGCGTTTTACTATTTGCGTATCGTCAAACTCATGTGGTTTGACGAGCCGGATGAGGGCTTTGTGCCCATGGCCGGTGAACTGCGTGTGGTGCTGGGCGTGGCGGGTGCATTCACAGCCTTTTACGTATTGATTGCCGGGCCCATGTCCGACGTGGCCACGGCTGCCGCCCGCACTTTCTTTTAGCGCGTTTTGATCAGGCCCCTTCCTGCACTACCCGGTTGGCGCCATTTGGCGCTGGAGGATGTGGGGTCCACCAACACCGTCTGCGCTGAGCATTTTTTGCAAGGGGACCCCGGCAGATTGTGGGTGACTGCCCGTCGGCAATTGGCGGGCAAAGCGCGGCGGGGGCGGGCGTGGGTGTCAGAACCGGGCAATCTCTACGCCTCGCTCTTGCTGGAAAACCCGGCCCCGCAGAATAAGCTGTTGGGCCTGCCCCTCGTGGTCTCTTTGGCGCTCCACCGGGCTTTGCTGGCTGCTGTGCCCGCACTGGGGACCAGTCTGGCCATCAAATGGCCCAATGATCTTTTGCTGGGCGGGCGCAAGTTGAGCGGTATTTTGATGGAGGGGCAGTGGGATGCCTCATCCCAGCGTTCCGGCATTATCATTGGTTGTGGCATCAATTGCGCGCATTTTCCCGATAATCCGCTTTACCCCGCCACCAGCCTGAAGGCATCGGGCTTTGATTTGGAACCTGCCGCACTGTTTGACCATTTCACCCGCACAATGGCGGAAACCCTGGCACAGTGGGATCAGGGGCGCGGTTTTGCTGCCATCCGAACGGAATGGTTGGCGCGAGCAAAGGGCAGGGGGGAGATGATTACCGCGCGATTTGATGACCACAGTATCTCCGGGCACTTTGTGGATTTGGACGACGAGGGCTATTTGCTGTTGCGGGATGAAAGGGGCGCTATGCGCCAAATTTCCGCAGCGGACATATTTTTTGGCAATTTTCCGCCGGAAACGGCATAAGGCGGCAGATAAACAAGCGCGCGCAGCCGCGTGACGAAGGCAGATATGGCAAAAATTAAAAAAACAGACGATCAGCTTATCTTCTTGCCGCTGGGCGGCGTGGGCGAGATCGGCATGAATTTCGCTCTTTACGGCTACGGCCCTGAAAAGAGCCGCCGCTGGATGGTGGTTGATGTGGGGGTAACCTTCCCCGGCGATGATTTGCCGGGCGCAGACCTTGTCCTTCCCGATATCGCTTTCATCACCGAACAGGTGGACAAGCTGGACGGTATCGTGATCACCCACGCCCATGAGGACCATTATGGCGCGCTTCTGGCGCTGTGGCCGCTGATCCCTGTGCCTGTCTATTGCACGCCTTTCACGGCGGCTTTGCTGGAAGCCAAGATGGAATCCGAACCGGGTGCGCCGAAAATTCCGGTCACCGTTTTTAATCCGGAAGACACGTTCAAGGTGGGGCCGTTTGAGGTGGAAGGGGTCCATGTGACCCACTCCATCCCCGAACCTGTCTCGCTAATGATCCGCACCCCCTTGGGCAATGTGGTCCACACGGGAGACTGGAAGCTGGACCATGCGCCGACGCTGGGTCAGAAAACGGATGAAGAGCATTTCCGCAAGTTGGGCGATGAGGGCGTGTTGGCGCTGATTTGCGATTCCACCAATGCCTTGGTGGATGGTGTCAGCCCAAGCGAAGAGGAAGTCTCCGCAAGCCTGGCCAATGTGATTGCTAAATCGGAGGGCAGGGTGCTGGTCACCACGTTCTCCTCCAATGTGGGCCGCATCCGCTCCATCGCCCAGGCGGCGGAGAAGGTGGGGCGGCGGGTCATTATTCTGGGCCGTTCCATGCTGCGCATGTGCGATGTGGCGCGGGAACTGGGCTATCTGGACGGTATTGCACCCTTCATCGACGATGATGAATTCCAGTCCATCCCGCGCAACAAACTCGTGGTCATTTGCACAGGGTCGCAGGGTGAAAACCGCGCAGCGCTGGCCAAAATGTCCCGCGACGAGCACCGCACGGCGAAACTGTCGCCCGGTGACAAGGTGATCTTCTCCTCCCGCTCCATCCCCGGCAATGAGCGGGAGATCATCAATTTGCAAAATGCGCTCATTGATATGGGCGTGGAGATCGTGCTGGACGGGGAGACGCTGGTGCACGTTTCCGGCCACCCCCGCCGCAATGAGCTGAAGCAAATGTATGAGTGGACGCGGCCGACCATTGGTGTCCCGGTCCACGGTGAAGCTAAACACCTTGTGGGCCATGCCCGACTGATGGGGGATAGCAGTATTGAAGATGTGGCCCCCATCCGCAATGGCCAAATGCTGCGTTTGGCGCCGGGCCATGCGGAGGTAATTGACGAAGTGCAAAGCGGGCGCATCTATAAGGACGGGTTGTTGATTGGCGATGATGATGCCATGGGCATTCGCCGTCGCCGCGTTCTTTCCTGGGTGGGCCACGTGGCCATGGCCCTGGTGGTGGACCGCAAGGGCGAATTGCTGGCCGACCCGGAAATCACCTGCGAAGGTCTGCCCCGCATGGTGGATGAGCAGGACAGCTTTGAAGATGTGCTCTACGATGCGGGCGTCTCCGCCTATGAAAACATTCCGCCCAAGCGACGACGGGATGTGGGCCGTATTGAGCAAGCGGTGGAACGGGCCATCCGCGCCGAGGCGCGAGAGATTTGGGGCAAAAAGCCTCTTGTCACCGTGTTTGTGACGCAGGTTTAGCCATGATTGGTAATTTGAACCACGTGGCCATCGCCGTTCCCGATCTGGCAGCGGCAACCGCGCTTTATCGGGATACGCTGGGCGGGCAAGTGTCTGCACCGCAGGCGCTGGAAGAACACGGTGTGACAGTGGTCTTCGTCAATTTGCCCAACACCAAGGTGGAGTTGCTGGAACCGCTGGGGGAGGAGTCTCCCATCGCCGCTTTTCTGGAGAAGAACCCCGCCGGCGGCATGCACCATATCTGTTATGAAGTGGACGACATTATCGCCGCCCGCGACCGCTTGTCTGCTGACGGCGCGCGCGTTTTGGGCGATGGTGAACCGAAGATCGGGGCGCATGGCAAACCGGTTCTTTTTCTTCATCCCAAAGACTTCACCGGCGTTTTGGTGGAATTGGAGCAGGTCTGACCCATGGGTATTGCAACCGCAATTGCCGTTTATTTCCTTATCTGGTGGACAACGCTGTTCATCTCCCTGCCTTTTCGGATGCGCTCGCAGATTGACGATGGTTTTGTGGTGGAAGGCAGCGAACCGGCGGCCCCCGCAAACCCGCAATTGCTTCGCCGCATGCTTTGGAACTCCGTGCTGAGCTTGGGCGTATTCGCCCTCTACTGGCTTATCTTTTACTATTTCGGTTTCAGCGTGGATGATTTGCCGCCCATCGTGCCGGAAAAGGGCATAACGTATTAAGTCCGGGCTTCACCTACCCCTTGAGGCGAGGGCGCAGAAGCGAAGCTGATGCGGTGGGGGACTGGATGGAAATATTGTCTAACGATCTCGCCCCCCCGTCCGGGTCGCCTGCGGCTCTCCGACCTCCCCTCCAGGGGATGGTTATGCCAGATTGGACCATCTGAAAGAGTTTCAGGATAACGTGTTGGCCGTCACCCCCACCATCCTCGTCTTCGATTCCGGCATTGGCGGGCTGACTGTTTTGCGCGAGGCGCGCATCATCATGCCGGAATACCGTTTTGTTTATGTGGGCGACGACGGGGGCTTTCCCTATGGCGATTGGGAAGAGGATGCCTTGGCCGCGCGCATGATGGGCCTGTTTGAAGGTCTTGTGGAGCGCTATGCCCCGGCCATGATTATGGTGGCGTGCAATACCGCTTCCACCATCATTCTTCCCCCCCTTCGGGCGCGGTTTGATATGCCGATTGTGGGCACCGTGCCCGCCATCAAACCGGCCGCAGAGCGCACGGCCAGCGGCCAAGTTTCCGTGCTGGCCACGCCCGGCACGGTGCAGCGGGAGTATACGCGGGATCTCATTGGCGAATTTGCCAGCCATGTGAATGTGCGTCTGGTGGGGTCGGAACATCTGGCCGCCATTGCCGAACGATACATGCTTACGGGGGAGTATGATGCCGATCAGGTGGGGGGGGAGATAGAAGAGTGTTTTGTGGACCGGCTGGGCGCGCGCACGGATGTGGTGGCGCTGGCCTGCACGCACTACCCGTTTCTGGCCAACGTATTTCGCCGATTAGCCCCGTGGCCCGTGGATTGGCTGAACCCGGCGGAGGCCATCGCCCGCCATGCCAAAAGCCTGCTGCCTGCGCCGGGGGAAGTGCATGACGTGCAGGATCTGGCCGCCTTCACCAAAGGATTGCCGGGGCCGGAATTGACGCGTTTTCTCTCCGGTTTCGGGCTGCGGATGGATCGAGATTACACGCCATAACGGTCGTTGACTTACCGTTTGGATGATCGTATCTCCCCAGCACCGCGCTGTGGTTTCCACGGCGCGTTTACGTATCCCGTGGGCAACCTTCGCAAAGCGTGCGCGTGTTGCCCTGTCGTCCGGCGAAAAAGGCTGGAAGAAGGAGGGTGCGTTTTCCAACCGGCGCGGGATGGTCCTGCGCCGTGAACCGATGGGAAATGCCATGAGCAAGCGCCAATCCGCTAAATATAAAATTGACCGCCGTATGGGCGAAAATATCTGGGGTCGCCCTAAGTCCCCAGTGAACCGCCGCGAATATGGTCCCGGCCAGCACGGCCAGGGCCGTAAAGGTAAACTGTCCGACTTCGGCATTCAGCTGCGCGCCAAGCAGAAGCTGAAGGGCTATTACGGCAATATTTCTGAGAAGCAGTTTCGTAAAATTTACGATCAGGCCTCTTCCATGAAGGGCGATACGTCTGAAAATCTGATCGGCCTGCTGGAGCGTCGGCTGGACGCCATCGTTTACCGGGCCAAATTTGTGCCCACCGTGTTTGCTGCCCGTCAGTTTATCAACCACGGCCACATTACGGTGAACGGTGTGCGCGTGAATATTCCTTCCTACCGCTGCAAGCCCGGTGACGTGATTGAAATCCGCGAAAAGTCCAAACAGCTGGCCATCGTGCTGGAATCCGTGCAATTGGCCGAGCGTGACGTGCCGGAATATATTTCTGCGGACCATTCCAAAATGACCGCATCGCTGGTCAACGTGCCCGCCTTTTCAGACGTGCCCTATCCGGTGATGATGGAACCAAACCTGACGGTGGAATTCTACTCTCGTTAGGGCCACTTCCTTCTGGCCTCATTGACGGACCTGTTCCGGCAATCCATTCCATAAATCGTCATTGGCTTTCCTTTGTTGGAATGGATACCCGGGGCAAGCCCGGGTATGAGGAAGGTTGAAAATGTGTTTTTCAAAGCCGTCCGTGTTATGCGCGGGCGGCTTTTTTCTTTTGAGGTTGAGATGCTGGCTACGGCAGAAACTGAACCGGCTTTTTCTCTTTACGCCGATGCGCCGTCGTCGGTTGAGTTCAAAAAGCTGCGCAAGCGGCTGTTGCGGCAGGTGCGAGAAGCGTTGGCGCGGTTTTCCATGGTGCCGCAGAAAGGAGAGCGGCCGCGCTGGCTGGTGGGCCTGTCGGGCGGGAAGGACAGTTATGGTTTGATGGCCTTGCTGCTGGATTTGCAGCGACAGGGGCAGTTGGATGTGGATTTGCTGGCCTGCAATCTGGATCAGGGTCAGCCGGGTTTTCCCAAACATGTGTTGCCGGACTGGCTGAACAGACACGCCATCGCATACCGCATCGAATATCGCGACACGTATTCTGTGGTGACGCAGAAAGTGCCGGAGGGCGGCACCTATTGCGCCCTGTGTTCCCGGTTGCGACGGGGCAATCTTTACCGCATCGCGCGGGAGGAAGGGTGCTCGGCGCTGGTTCTGGGCCACCACCGGGAGGACATTTTAGAGACGTTCTTCCTCAACATGCTGCACGGGGGAAAGCTGGCCACCATGCCGCCCAAACTGGTGAATGATGAGGGCGATCTCACCGTGCTACGCCCGCTGGCCCTTTGCGCGGAGGATGATCTGGCACGCTTTGCGCAGGCCATGTCTTTTCCCATCATCCCGTGTGATCTGTGTGGCTCTCAAGACGGGCTGCAACGCAATGTGATGAAGGACATGCTGGCGGATTGGGAAAGGCGTTTCCCGGGCCGCAAAGATGTCATGCTGCGCGCCATGGGCAATGTTAATGCTAGCCACCTTCTGGATACCGATTTGTTCGACTTCAGCGCGGCGCGCACCGCAGACTGAGACCTGTTCGCTTTTTGCTGCACACTTTGATTTGAAAGGGGGCCTGAGCGTTTCGTGCTAGTTTGGGGGCCGCCACCTCCCATTTGTCAGGAACAGATCCATGACCGCTGTCAAAGCCCTTTTCGCTGCTATCTTTCTCATCAGCGCGCCTGCCTATGCCGGTGATGTGACCGTGGACAAGGTAACGTTCAAGAAACAGGCGGATGGCACTTACAATTTCCGCGTCACACTTTCCCACGGCGATACGGGCTGGGATCATTACGCGGATGCGTGGGAAGTGGTGCTGCCGGACGGCACGGTGGCAGGCACCCGCATTCTCGCCCACCCCCATGTGGAGGAACAGCCTTTTACGCGCTCCAAGACGGGTATTGTCATTCCCGAAGGCGTAACACAGGTGACCGTGCGCGGGCGCGACAGTGTGCATGGCTTGGGCAAGGCGGTGGTCGTCGATTTGACGAAGTAAGCGTAAATTGAGACCCCCACCTCCCCGCTCAGGGGAGGTCGAAACAGCTTGCTGTTTCGGTGGGGGGCTGAATGCCAGAACCACTATTCTGAACTGCACGTCAAACCTGCTCCCCGCCATCCGAATCGCCTGCGGCTCTCCGACCTCCCCTCCAGAGGGAGGTGGGGTGCCCGGAGTTATTTTTGAGCCAGCGTCAGCACACCGTCGGCGATGAACTGGATGGAGAGAGCAGCCAGAATGATGCCGAACAGGCGGGTGAGCACAATTTGGCCCGTCTCGCCGATGTATTTGTTGAGCCAATCGGCCAGCCAAAGGGCGATATAGAGCATCAGGCCCACGGATAGTAGAATGGCGATGAGCACGAGCCGCTCATAGGGCCAGGTGAAATCGTTGGCCAAGAGTATTGCCGCTGATATGGCGCCGGGGCCGGCGATGAGCGGAATGGCCAGCGGGAAGACGGCGAGAGACTGAATTTCCGACTTGGAGATAACGCGCTTGGCGCTCTGCGTTTTGCGCTCCTGACGTTTTTCAAAAACCATTTCAAAGGCCGTGTAAAACAGCAGCAGACCGCCCGCCACGCGGAAGGCGGGCATGGAGATGCCCAGCAGCCCCAGCAGCGCGCCGCCCACCATCATGAAGCCCAGAATGATGGCGAGCCCGATGAGAACGCCGCGCAGGGCCACCTGCTTTCGCTCAGCGCTGGACATGCCTGCCGTTAGGGCCAAAAAGATGGCGATCTGACCGGGCGGATCGATGGTCACGAAAAACGTGGCGAAGGCGTTCAGCATTGCGTCTGTGGTCATGCCCGGGCCTTGTTTGGGAGCGGCTTTGTGTGTCTCTTATGCCGTGGGGCATGGCTTGGCCACCCACCCTTTGGCGCTGGCGTACAACAAGGCCTTTCCACAGAACAAAATGAATCAACACCACCATTTATCTCTTTGAATATGTTCGGTTTTGATAGGCGTCATGCCGGGCGAGAATTTGGCTTTGCGGGCGCAATACGGTAGTTTGGGAAACTCACTTTTGAGCGATTCTATCAGCGCCAAGGGGCTAAATATTTGTCCGACGAAGAGACCCCGACCGAAGACGGTTCCACGCCCCCCAACGATGGCAATGAGAATGCGGCTAACAAGAACGAAGACGCCGGTTACGGCGGCGGCGATGGTGGCAACGAAGACGATGGTGGTGCGCTGACCCCGTCCGAACACGAGCCGGTTTCCATCGTCGAGGAGATGCGGCGCTCCTATCTCGATTACGCCATGAGCGTGATCGTCTCCCGTGCCCTGCCGGATGTGCGGGACGGGTTGAAGCCGGTCCACCGGCGCATTCTCTACGCCATGCACGAGATGGGGTTGGACAGTTCCAAAGGATACCGCAAATCCGCAGGTGTGGTGGGGGAGGTGATTGGTAAATACCATCCTCATGGGGACGCCTCCATCTATGATGCCCTCGTGCGCATGACGCAGGACTTTGCCATGCGCGTGCCGCTCATCGACGGGCAGGGCAATTTTGGCTCCGTGGATGGGGATAAGGCCGCCGCTTTCCGCTACACCGAGTGTCGGCTGGAAAAAGTGTCCAACATGATGTTGGACGATATCGACAAGGAAACGGTGGATTTTCAGGCCAATTATGATGGCCGCGAGCGGGAGCCCATGGTGCTGCCGGCGCGCTTTCCCAACCTTCTTGTGAATGGAGCCGGTGGCATCGCCGTTGGCATGGCCACGAATATCCCGCCCCACAATTTGGGCGAGGTGATCGACGGTTGTCTGGCGCTTATTGACCAGCCCGATCTGCCGCTGATCGAACTGATGGACATCATTCCGGGGCCTGACTTTCCCACCGGTGGTTTGATTTTGGGCCGTGGGGGCATCAAGGCCGCCTATGAGACGGGCCGCGGCAGCATCATGACCCGGGGCCGCACGGACATTGAAACGGGCCGGGGCGACCGGCAGACCATCGCCATTTCGGAAATTCCCTACCAGGTCAACAAGGCTGCCATGGTGGAGAAGATCGGCGAATTGGTGCGAGAAAAGCGCATTGAGGGCATCGCCGCCGTGCGTGACGAAAGCGACCGCCATGGCTACCGTGTGGCTATCGAGTTGAAGCGCGATGCGGTGGCGGATGTGGTGCTGAACCAGCTTTACCGCTTCACCAATTTGCAGACCTCCTTTGGCTGCAATCTGGTGGCGCTGAACGGCGGCAAGCCGGAGCAGTTGACCCTGATTGACATGCTCAAGGCGTTCATTACTTTCCGCGAAGAAGTGGTGACGCGGCGCACCAAGTTCCTGCTCAACAAGGCCCGCAACCGCGCCCATGTTTTGGTTGGTCTCGCCATTGCGGTGGCCAATATTGACGAAGTGATCGCGCTAATCCGCAACGCACCGGACCCAGCCACGGCCCGGGCGGGGCTGATGAAGCGGCGCTGGCCCGCCAAGGACGTGGCTCCGCTCATCCAACTGATCGACGACCCGCGCCACCGGCTCAACGATGACGGCACCTACAATCTTTCCGAAGAACAGGCCCGGGCCATTCTGGACCTGCGCTTGCAACGCCTGACCGCGCTGGGCCGCGATGAGATTGCCGACGAGCTGAATGCAATCGGCGAAGAGATCAAAGATTATCTGGATATTCTCTCCTCCCGCGCCCGCGTGCAGGCCATCGTGAAGGATGAGTTGGCGCAGGTGAAGGATGAGTTCGCCACGCCGCGCCGCACGGAAATCATCGAGGCCGGCTATGAGCACGATGATGAAGATCTGATTGCCCGGGAGGATATGGTCGTCACCGTGAGCCATGGTGGTTATATCAAGCGCGTGCCCCTGGCCACCTATCGCGCCCAGCGCCGGGGGGGCAAAGGCCGCTCCGGCATGGCGACCAAGGACGAGGATTTTGTCACGCGTCTGTTCGTGGTGAACACGCACACGCCCGTTGTGTTTTTCTCCTCCCGGGGCATCGCCTATAAATTGAAGGTCTGGAAACTGCCCCTGGCCCAGCCCCAAAGCCGGGGCAAGGCGTTGGTGAACTTGCTGCCGCTGCAAGCGGGGGAGACGATCACTACAATCATGCCCCTGCCGGAAGACGAGGACAGTTGGGACACGCTGGACGTGATGTTCGCCACCAAAAAAGGCACGGTGCGGCGCAACAAGCTCTCCGATTTTGTGCAGGTGAACCGCAACGGCAAGATTGCCATGAAGCTGGACGATGATGACGGCATTGTGGGCGTGGAGACCTGCCAGGCCACCGATGATGTGCTGCTCACGTCCTCCGGTGGCTATTCTATCCGCTTCAAGGTGGATGATGTGCGCGTGTTCAACAGCCGCAATTCCGTGGGTGTGCGGGGCATCAAGATGGGCGAGGGCGAGGAGGTGATCTCCATGGCCATCGTGCACGGGTTTGAGTCCACGGCAGAGGAGCGGTCCGCCTATCTCAAACAGGCCGCCGCCGCCCGCCGGGCGCTGGGTGCCGAAGCCGACGAGGTTGATGCGCCCGCTGATGACGAAGAAGAAGCCGTGGGCGACAACGTCTCGCTGGATACGCAACGCTATGCCGCCATGGGGGCTGCGGAACAGTTCATCCTCACGCTTACCGATCAGGGTTTCGGCAAGCGCTCTTCCAGTTATGAATTCCGCGTTTCAGGCCGGGGCGGCAAAGGGCTGAAGGCCACAGATCTGTCCAAGGCCGACGAAATCGGCCGCCTTGTTTCCGCCTTCCCCGTGGAAGACAGCGACCAAATCATGCTGGTTTCCAACGCGGGCCAACTCATCCGCGTCCCCGTAGACAACATCCGCTTCGCCAGCCGCGCCAGCAAAGGCGTGCGGGTGTTCCGCACGGCGGAGGGCGAAAGCGTAGTGTCCGTGGAGCGGGTGAGCGAGACGGAGGAGTAGGGGGATGCGTTATTGCACAGGTGTATCGTGTTGAGGTCTGCTGGTAGCCTTATTGCAACACATATGATAGTTATTAAAGGAACAGTGGGCTATTCATAAAGCTCACAATCATCTTGAAGCACATGGATAGAAAAGCATGAAAAAATCATCAGACATCCCGTTGCATCGTTGGCAGTATGTTTTTGCTTTAGTGGCAATCATAATTGGCACATTTTACGCAGTAGGAATTTGGTACAACAGCTTAGATATTGATCTGGCAGTAAAAAATACAAAGGCTGAGACTATAAATGGCAATGATACCTCTGTACAGGCCACTGGCATTTCCACCGACTCACCACGAAATGTAAGATGTGGAATCGTTAGTAAAGATATTAGCGGAACCAGCTCTATTGAAATTTCTATTGGTAAAAATGTATGCAATTAAACGGGTCTATTTGCAGAAATACTTTTGAAATTTCACACTGGCCTTGCCTCGAACTTCCATCTGTGTAGGGCTTATGTAGTCTAATGATATTTTCCGCCAACATGGACCATAGCGGTATTGCTTTTTCTTAAGACCATTTGGTCCTCGACAGAAATGATATGACTGCA
Organism: Pseudomonadota bacterium; assembly: GCA_038525315.1. Classification (GTDB taxonomy): domain Bacteria; phylum Pseudomonadota; class Alphaproteobacteria; order Rhizobiales; family Rhizobiaceae; genus Pseudahrensia. The sequence continues at coordinate 278,457 of JBCBHU010000003.1, read as the reverse complement.
AATTATCACTACCTAGAAGATCAACTCGCGTGAAATTGGAATTAGAAATTAACAAGCCTATATTTTGATAACTATTTCTTGTCATAAAATATAGACGACCTTTATACACGCCTAATAAACCCAATAAATCAAGGCTGTCGAGATAACGGTGTTCTGACGATCTATAATCATGATTTATCACTTTTTTTGGGAATTCACTGGCATAACTACATATGCTCTTTTCTTTCGCAAATTTTTCACATTGTTCTTTCACCGGAACATCGCAAATTGAGCTAGATCTTTTTACTCTCAGCCCATAGATTTCTTCAAACTTTGCTATCCTTTTTTCCACCGCTCTAACCGACCCTCTATCTACGGCATCTTTGCTGTTGGGTGCGACTACATTCTGGGAGTATAAATGCATAAAGGCCTGTACCTCTTCGGGGGCGCCAACAACATCTAGCTGATGAAGCCATGTTAGCGGGAACAGCATTTTTGGGAAATAACTTTCAGTTCCCCATAACTCGCTATATACATGGGGCGTCGCCCCCGCCTCGAGTAGCATACGCGCAATTGATAGATTGGACTCCAATAACGCTAATTCGAGTACACTTTTATCATTTAAAACCAAATTAGGACTTATGGTTGATGATATCTGTGCCTTAAACCAATCAAGAGCCTCTTGCGATTTCGCAAAGCGAAAAAAATTTTTAGCTACGCTTGGTTGTTGAAACGTAGCTGCTAATAAGGCCTTGCTCGATTGTCCAAACCCCTTGAGAACTTCGCCATCTCCAACTCTTAGCGCTTCTCTCAACCGTTCCGATTTAGACGCCTCATTCCCGCAAATGCTCTTGTAGAAGTCTAGGTCTACCTTACCATTTTCCACGCCCTTGATTATCACACTACATCTTGCCTCGGCAGCTGTTGTATGACTTATAAGTGTAAAATTGACAAAAAACGGTAACAAAAAAAATCTAACTAAAATACCGTACTTATTGAACTTATATAAATTTGATGCATCCATTAATTGAGTAAGAGGCCAAAACATTTTTATTTATACTTATCCCAATCTAATTTCTACAGATGTGTACGTTGACAACGATATCATTGAGATTCCGGTGGCCTGATCTACCCACTTACTTGGGCTTGCATGGCAAATATGTGGTGGGTAGTAAAGTCCTCAATTGCGGGCCTTCGCCTCGGAAAAGACGACCCGGCCAACTTTAAGTCGACAACTCCTCGGCCTTTTTGATCTGCACGCCCGCTATCCGCCACGTGCCGTCTTTCATCTGGCGCATCGTATAAAGGGCGACCCAGTCGCGGCCTTGGGGGCCGGTGAGGCGCACTTCTTGCCACACTTCGCTGGTGCCGTTTTGGCGTGAACGTCCAAATTGCCAATTCCTTGCACCGTAGATGGCGCCGTAACCGCTTTTCACCATGCCGATGAAACGCTCGGTGGACCCAAATATGGTTTGCAGGCGCGGTGCGGCGTAGCTGAAAGCCTGGTCGTGTTTTTGGGTGCGAAAGGCGGTTATTTGATTGTCGATGACCATTTGCAATTGTTGCAATTTGGCGGCGGGAACGTCTTGCGCGGATACGGTTGCGGGCGTGAGGGTGAGGGCGGTGGCCAGCATTGCAGCGGCGGTAAGGGGTTTGAGCACCATGGATCGTCTCCTTGTTTGCAACCGCAGGATGCGGCTTGTGCCGATGTGACACGGTAAAGGAGTAACGGCGCAATGCGACAAAAGGTTTTGTGGTGCGTGGGCTTTCTATGCCGCAACACCTTTTATGCGCTGAATGTTCAGGCAGGCCAAAGCAATGAGGAGTCGCCGTAGCTGTAAAAGCGGTAGTGGTTTTGGATGGCATGGGCATACGCCGCTTTCATCTGCGCCGTGCCGGCCAGAGCGCTCACCAACATGAAAAGGGTGGAGCGGGGCAGGTGGAAGTTGGTCATCAGGGCGTCGATCGCTTTGAAACGGTAGCCGGGCGTGATGAAAATATCCGTGCTGCCTTCCCAAGGGGAAAAGCTGCCGTCATCGGCCACGGCGCTCTCCAGCAGGCGTAGCGAAGTGGTGCCGACGGCAATGAGACGATTACCCTTTGCCCGAACGTCGTTGAGCGCCTGCGCCGTCTTGGCGCTGATTGAGCCGCGCTCTTCATGCATTTTGTGGTCGTCTGTGTCGTCGGCTTTCACCGGCAAAAATGTGCCGGCCCCCACATGAAGGGTCACGAAATGGCGCTGGATACCGCGCGCATCGAGGGCGGCGAACAGTTCATCGGTGAAATGCAGGCCGGCTGTGGGGGCGGCCACGGCCCCATCTTCGCGGGCGTAGATGGTTTGATAATCCGTCCGATCCCGTTCGTCCTCCCCCCGTTTAAGGGCGATATAGGGGGGCAGGGGGATGTGGCCGCATTGGACGAGGGCTGCGTCGAGGTCGGGACCGCTGCGGTTGAACCGAAACGTCACTTCACCGCCTTTGGCCTTGGCAAGAACCGTTGCGTTCAGATGGTCGCTGAAAGTGACGTTTTCGCCAATTTTCAGCTTCTTGGCTCCGCGCACGAAGGCTTTCCACACGTCCGGCGCGGTTCGCATGTGCAGCGTTGCGCCGACTTTTGCCACGGCATCGCCGCGGGAACGCGTCCCCTCCAACTGGGCGGGGATAACGCGGGTGTCGTTGAAAACCAGCGCATCGCCGGGCTGAAGCAGGTTCGGCAGGTCCAGAACCGTTCGGTCCTCCAGCGCCGCGTGGGGGCCGTTGACGTGCAATAATTTGGCGCTGTGGCGGAGGGAGACGGGGCGCAGGGCAATGCGCTCTTCCGGCAGGTCAAAGTCAAATTCATCGACTTTCATGGATCATATCTCCCACAAAAAAGGCGGGCTCTTTGGTGTAAGAACCCGCCTCTCGGAGTTGGTGTGGACCGCCCTAAGCGTCAGCAGCCACTTTCATGGAGTTGATCTGGTCTGGATTGCGCACGGGTTCGCCACGGGCGAATTCGTCCACATGCTCCATGCCTTCGATTACCTTGCCCCACACGGTGTATTGACCGTCCAGAAAACCGGCATCTTCGAAGCAGATGAAAAACTGGCTGTTGGCGCTGTCCGGGTTGGCGGAACGCGCCATAGAACAGATGCCGCGTTCGTGGTGAACATCGTTAAACTCGGCTTTCAGGTTGGGCTTGTCGGAGCCGCCCGTGCCTGTGCCCGTGGGGTCGCCGCCCTGGGCCATGAAGCCGTCGATGACGCGGTGGAAGACGACGCCGTCATAAAAGCCTTCTCGGGCCAGTTCTTTGATGTGCTTGACGTGGCCGGGGGCCTTGTCGGGCATGCATTCGATCACAACCAAGCCCTTGGACGTGTCCATCAGCAGGGTGTTTTCAGGGTCTTTATAGTCAGCCATGTGCTTTTCCTTCAGGCAAAATTCTATTGGTCAGCTGTGCGCATTTTGACGATTTTGTCGGGTTCACCGGATATGGCACCGTTGGCGGCGCGGCTACCTTTTTTAATGGCATCCACAGCTTCCATACCGTCCGTCACCTGACCCACCACGGTATATTGGCCGTTTAGGTGCGGAGCGGGGGCGAACATGATGAAAAACTGGCTGTTGGCGCTATCGGGATTTTGCGCACGGGCCATGCCCACAGTGCCGCGCTGGAACGGGGTATTTGTAAACTCAGCCTTCAGGTCCGGCAGGCTGGAACCCCCTGTGCCGTTGCCGTTGGGGTCACCGGTTTGGGCCATAAAGCCGGGGATCACGCGGTGGAAATTGAGCCCATCGTAAAAGCCCTCATTGGCCAGGCGTTTGAGGCGCTGGGCGTGGTTGGGCGCGCCCTCGGTGTTCAATTCAATGGTGATTTGGCCGTTTTTGGTATCCATCAGCAGGATATTGGCCTTATCTTCCGCCCAGGCGGCGGTCGCGGCGGCGGCGAGGGCCATGCCCAGCGCCAGTGTTTTCAAAATGCGCATAATGTCTCCGAAAATCGGTTTCTAGGTGTGTTTTCCAACGAGGGCTTGTGCCACCGGTTCCGGCACAAAGGGGGTCACGTCCCCGCCCATGGCCGCAATCTGGCGCACAAGTGTGGCGGTGATGGGCCTGGTGTCCGGGGAAGCGGGCAAAAAGATCGTTTGCAGGCCACCATCCATGGCGCCGTTCATGCCGGCCAGTTGCATCTCATAATCCAGATCACTTCCGTCGCGCAGGCCGCGCACCATCATGGTGCACTTGTTCGCCCGCGCTGCTTCGATGGTGAGATTATTGAAGGAGGTGACTGAAACCCGCTCCCGCAAACCCTCCGGTACGATTTGTTCTACTAAACCCTTGCGCTCTTCATAGGTGAACAGGCCCGCTTTGGCGGAATGGACGCCGACGGCCACCACCACATGGTCTGCAAAGCCCAGTGTTTGCAGCAAAATATCAAAGTGGCCGTTCGTAAACGGGTCAAAGGAGCCGGGGTAAAAAGCGCGCTTTTCCATGGCAGGGGCATAGGCGGAAGGGGCCCAATTGGCAATATCAAGGTCATAGTCCAAGGCTGCGGCAGCCCCGCCTCGGTAGTGCAGTGAGCAGCGTTTGTTGATGTGACCGGCGCGACCCTATTAGCGCGAAAGCGCCATCCACAGACCGCCGCCCACCAAAAGGCTGCCGCCGCCAACTTCCACCGCCCGCACATTGCGCCGCGTCAACAGGCCGCCCGCCCGGCCAGCGGCAAGGGCGTAGGCACCATCCAGCACCGTGGCCAGCGCCATGAAGAGGAAGCCGAAGAACAGGGTTTGCAAGGCCGCGCTCCCGGCGGGATCGATGAATTGGGGCAGGAAAGCACCGAAGAAAAACAGGACCTTCGGGTTGGACAGAATAACGCCGAAACCCTGCATGAAAAACCCCGTGTTCGAGCGGGGTTTTACGGCCTCCTCGGCGCTGCCCAGCGTCCCATCGGCCCGCAACAGTTTGTAGCCCAGCCAAATGAGGTATGCCGCCCCCACCAGGCGGAGCCACTCGAACATTTCTGCCAAAAAGGCGGCGACGGCCTCAAAACCCAGGGCGAGGATCAGGAGCATGAGCGTCAGGCCGAATTGAGTTCCCGCAATATTGAGCATGCCTGCTTTGGTGCCAAAGCGCAGACTGTTGGCGACAATCAAAGTTACTGTCGGCCCCGGAACGACCAGTATCGCAACGCTGGCGGCGATGAAGGTGAGCAGGGTGGGAAGGTCGGTCATGGCGGTTTTCCTCAGATGACCCTAGTGGCCCATCGAACACATTAGGCCTTCAATATACGCAAATGTCGCACTTTTGTCGCTAAAGCATTGTGCATTCTCATTTTTTCGCTACTCTCCTGCGCGTAGGTGACCCGTCATGCGCGGCCAACACCTTATTTTGCACGGGGTCGCGGGGGCGCGCTGGGGCAAGTAAACCAGCTTGGTTGATGGGGCTGGGGCGTAATTCATCAGCAGGTTGAAAATCAAAGCGACGTGCCAACGGCGTTTATGCCGCCGACGTCACAACCTTGGAGGGGTTAGCCATGGCTATCGACCTTAGCATTACCAGTATCAACATCGATTCCTCATGGACCACGACGTTTACCGGTGGAGGCGAGATCAATATTGAGATCGAAGTTGCCAATAACGGCGATGAAACCGCCAGTAATACGCGCACCCACTATTATATCTCTGATGACAATATCCTTGATATAAACGACACGTTTATCGGCGAAGACTATCTGAGCAGCATTAACGCCGGTAGTTCGCGTACGGACAATTTTTATATTTATCCGTCAAATAACGTTATTCAGGGTGAATACTACATTTTCGCAATCGTTGATGGTGACAATCGCATCGCGGAAAGCGATGAGATGAACAACGCGTCGTCTGGCGTGGAATTTACGATCAACAACAATCCGGCCCTGTACGGCGATCTTCAGCTCGACAGTGTTGTGTATGATTATTCCAACTACGAAAGCACCGGTGAGATTGGTTACACGATCAATTACACCAATGTGGGCGGTGCTGCGATTGAAGGCCATGGGGGCATACGGGCCGGCGATGGGACCATTGGCAGCAACAACAGCGATTCTGAGAGCATTGAAAGTGTTGATCCCGGCGAAAGTGGGAGTATTACCGGCACGCTATACACCTATGACAACTTTGAAGGAGAGACGTTCTACCTGAAAGCCTATTTGTATGGGGAGAACGAACAAAACACATCCAATAACGAAGATGCCCCTGTCCAATATGTCGATCAGGGCAGCGTCAATGATCCCTATGATCAGGGGACATTTACGGGCTGGTATTACCAGGTTGAGACCGTTGCCATCGAAACGGAGACAGTTGCGCTGGGTTGGTATAATGGCTCGCACCTGGAATATGGGTGGGGTATAGGCTGGAACCTGGGCTGGTATTTCGACGGTTCCGCTTGGCTCTATGGTTGGAATGTCGGTTGGTATTTTGGCTGGTATAATGATTTTGGCTGGTATTACGGCTGGGGCGAAGTGACCTACACCACCTATCATAGCCAACTCGGCGATTTGATGTATGCCGAAGGCAGAATGAACGGCGGTTGGGGCTGGGGCGGTGCCACTTATTACGGTTGGGCCAATACCGGTCTGGGTGCCGGCATCGGACAGGGCAACAATTACGGGCGTATCGCGAAAGGGCCTGAACTGAGCCCCGGAAAACTGACCGGCACGGGCTGGGGTTGGCACTATGACTATGGCTGGTCCATGGGATGGAACATGGGCTGGTATTTTGACGGAAGCGCATGGAGCGTCGGCTGGAATATGGGTTGGTATCTGGGTTGGTATGCAGACCTCGGCGCATTCGCCACATTTGAAAGCCTTCCCTATTCCGAATGGCTTGGTGGCGTTGGAGGTTTCGGCTGGGCCAGTTAAAAAGCCCGTTCAGAGCGAAACGGGACCTATCGAAAATCGCACACGCGGACTGTGCTTTGCCGTAAAAGAAGCGGCGGTTTTCGGTTTGAATGGGACGTAAAGTTCCTTGGGCACCGCCTTTGCCTGTTGGCAGGGTTTTGATCTTTCAATGAATGCCTTGCCACTTTGGATATCGTAAAACGAGCAAGGCCGTGTTGGGAAAGCCCCGACACGGCCTTTTTGTTTTCTTGTCTCAATGTTCGGTATTTGGCGGGAAGGGCGATTGCTAAAGCGCTGGTAGATCGCCCTTTTCCCAACCGGACGCGGTTTCAGCCATGTAATCGGTATAGCGCTTCGCCTCGATTGCCCTGCGCGCGCCATCCATAAGGTCTTGATAATAGGCCAAATTTACCCATGTGAGCAGCATGCCGCCCAGGCTCTCGTTGGCGCGCACGAGGTGGTGCAGATAGGCGCGGCTATAGTCGCGGGCCGCCGGGCATGTGGATTGCTCGTCCAGCGGGCGGGGGTCTTCGGCGTGGCGGGCATTGCGCAGGTTGATTTTGCCGAAACGGGTGAAGGCCTGCCCGTGGCGGCCCGCACGGGTGGGCATGACGCAATCGAACATGTCCACCCCCCGCGCGATGGATTTAAGCATATCATCGGGCGTGCCTACGCCCATCAGATAGCGCGGCTTTTCTTCCGGTAGTTCAGGGCATGTTGCGGTGAGCATATCCAGCATCACGTCCTGCGGTTCACCAACGGCCAGGCCGCCGATGGAATATCCTCTCAGGTCCATGGCCTTGAGCGCCTGGGCGGACTGGATGCGCAAATCCACTTGATCGCCGCCCTGGACAATGCCAAAAAGGGCGCGGGCTTGGTGGTCGCTTTGGCTGTGGAAAGCCGTTTTGCACCGTTCTGCCCAGCGTAGCGAAAGCTCCATGGCGCGCTGCTGTTCGTCACGCGCCGCGGGCAGGGCGATGCATTCGTCCAGCTGCATTTGGATGTCGCTGTCCAGCAAGGCCTGAATTTCGATGGAGCGCTCCGGCGACATTTCAAACTTCGCGCCGTCGATATGGCTTTTGAACGTGACGCCCTTTTCGCTCATTTTGCGCAGGGCGGAGAGTGACATGACCTGAAAGCCACCGGAATCGGTGAGGATGGGGTGAGGCCAGCGGGCAAATTCGTGAAGCCCGCCCAGTTTGGCCACGCGCTCGGCGCCGGGGCGCAGCATCAAGTGATAGGTGTTTCCAAGGATCACATCCGCACCCAGATCCCGCACCTGATCCATATACATGGCTTTGACGGTGCCAGCCGTGCCCACGGGCATGTAGGCGGGGGTGCGAATGGTGCCGCGGGGCATGGAAAGCGCGCCGCGGCGGGCCGCGCCATCGGTGGTGTGCAGGGTAAAGGTGAAGGAAGCAGACGTGCGATCACGCTCCGGCGTTTGGTCCACCATGATGATCGTTACCCGAAATTTGCGAGAAAATGGTGAGCCCTCACGGACTCGAACCGTGGACATCCTCATTAAAAGTGAGGCGCTCTACCAACTGAGCTAAGGGCTCCCAGAGCGTGCGCTCCAGACAGCGTGTGATTAGGCAAGATGCGGGGGCGCGTCAACGGTTTGTGGTGGGGCTGGGCAGGTTTTTTTGACACCATGCGTCACTTTTATCCAGACACTGTTGACCCACCCAATTTACATTGAGAGCCGCACAACCGGCAGGCGTTGGGGCGGCCCCTGCCGCCTCATGCCCACGCTAACGGAGCCGTGAGAGGGTGTGAGTGGGTTTGACCGGGATATAGGCGTAAGGCTACCGGGGCGCAGTGAGAGCGCGGGGCATTGAACGGGACTGTGAAAGAGCGACTATGGGTGATGAGCTTACATTGGCGGCGATCTTTTTTGCGGGGCTATTGTCTTTCATATCGCCCTGCGTCTTGCCCCTGGTGCCCCCTTATCTGACCTATCTTGCCGGTGTGTCGTTAGACGAGATGACGGTAAACCGCGATGGCACGGTGGCTGCCCAGACTGGTGTGCGGCGCAAAGCGCTGGTGAATGCCGCCTTTTTTGTGGGCGGGTTCACCGTTGTTTTTGTGGCGCTTGGGGCGGGGGCGTCCAGCGTTTCCCAGGTGGTTCGTCAAAACCAGGATATTTTGTCCATGATTGCCGGTGGCGTGATTATCGCCATGGGGCTGCATTTTTTGGGTGTTTTTCGCATCGGGCTTTTGTACCGCGAAGCGCGGTTTCAGGTTTCCGATGATCTTGTGCGCGGAGCCAGCATTGCCGGGTCTTTCGTCATGGGCCTGGCGTTTGCCTTTGGCTGGACACCCTGTATCGGGCCGATTTTGGGCGTGATCCTGGGGCTGGCCAGCGCCAAGGATACGGTGGGGCAGGGGGCGACCATGCTGGGCGTCTATTCGCTGGGGCTGGGAGTGCCGTTTATGATTGCGGCGCTGTTTGCCAGTCAGTTTATGGAGTTTCTGTCCCGCTTTCGCCGGCATTTGGGGTCCGTAGAAAAAGTGATGGGGGGGCTATTGGTGCTCACCGGCATCTTGTTTTTGACCGGCGGCATGGAGCGCTTCGCGTTTTTCCTGCTGGAGACTTTCCCTGCCCTGCAAAATGTGGGCTAGCGCTTTTTGAGCAGACCCGTGGGGACGGTAGCCAAAATCACACCGCCCAGCACCAGCGCAATGCCCCAGATGTGAAAGGCGAAAAGCTCTTCGCCCAAAAAGACGATGGCGAGGCCCACGCCGTAGACGGGCAGAAGATATAAAAACACGCCTGCCAGCGATGCGCCGAGCACCTTCACGCCGTATTGGAAGGCGCTGAAGGCCAGCAGGGACGCCAGGAAAACGATGCCTGTGATGTTGAACCAGGCACTGCCCGTGGTGGGAAAGTTCCTGGTGTAGACAATTTCTGCGGCCGCGAACGGGGCCAACAGTAAGGCGCCGCTGGCGGCAATGGCCATGAACAGGGGCAAAGTGCCCAGGCTCTGCAACCGGTTCGATTTCAGGCCCACCGAATAGATGGCCCAACTCAATGCGGTGCCCACAAAAATCAGATCGCCCAGATTGAATTGCAGGGCCAAGAGGTTGTCCCACGAGCCGCGCACCACGATGGCCACGATGCCCAAAAAAGCGATTGTGACCCCAAACCCCTCCCGCCAGCGTATGGCGCGGCCTTTGAAGAGCCATTCGATGAGAATGATCAAGACCGGCGATGAGGTGTAGATCAGCGTGCCATTGGTGGCTGTTGTGTATTTAAGGGCCAGATAAACCAGCGCGCCGCAAACCCACATGCCCATAAATCCCATAAGCAGGAGCGTGGGTGTGATTGAGCGCAGGTGGCCAGAGCGCCCTTTGAGCAGCGGCAGCGCAAAGGGGGCCAGCAAAAGGGCCGTGAAGCCCCAGCGCAGAAAGGCCAGCGTGAAAGGCTCCACCTCATCCACCGCCGCGCGGCCGAAGATGATGTTGGAGGAAAAGAACAGCGGCATGATGAACAGGATGGCGAGAGCCTTACCCCGTTCTCCAGTGGCGGCGGTGTTGTTGGTCGTTGTCAAAAAAAGGGGGCTTTCGTGGCAAAGTGCCGATGGCTTTGTGCCTGTTCTAGCCCGTGATCAGGTCGCCGTCAGCCCGCTTTGCAATCCAGCGTGAGGGAGAGTTTGATGTTGCGGCAGAAGCGGGCGATTTCGGCGGGAGAGGTGAAGGGGCCCACGTTGAGTGCGCTGCCGTTTTCATTGGCTTCCACCGCCTTGGCATTGAAAAGGCCCGGCGCGCGGCGCTTCAAGGCGGCCAGTTGCATGTCCATGCTTACCGCGCTTTTGGGCAGTGCAATGGAGACCGTCAGGCTATCTTGTGTGATGAGGGGGGTTTGTGGCGCTTGGTTTGCAAGCTCGTCCCGGCGGAAAACGGTTTCGGAGGGGCGAATGGCGGCAACAACTGTTTGATCCAATGGTTCATCGGATTGGATGTTGGCTCCTTCGCTGGCTGGCGGCGTGGGGGGCGGTGTTGTGGCGGCCAGTTCTTCCAGTGTTGGTTCTGCCGGGGCTAAAAGGTCGTCAGAAACGGATGGTTTGTTGATTGCCTGGTCTGCCGGTTTTGAAAATTCGGTGCGCTCAAGGCTCGATGTTTCCGTTTGGGCGAGTTTGTTTCCCACCAACCAATCGCTGTCTACCAGTGGCAAAGCGATGGTGACGGCGGCGGCCAGTGAACATGCCATGGCCATGGCACCCCAGGTCAATACGGCAAGGCCGTTGCCGGGTGCATTGGACTTTTCCGCTTCATCCAGCGCATCCAAATGGGCCTGCGCCGCGTGGCGGGCGGCCAGTCGGGCGCGCTCTAAACTCATTTCATGGGTGCGGGCAGGTGTGTGCATCATATCCGGCTCTCCTGCGTCTATTGCCTTGAGACAGCAGCGGTATTGTGGAATGGGCGGCTGGCCGTTAAGCCCCGTTTAACGCTGTTGGCACATTAGGGCCGCAGGCATTACGAAATGGTTAGCAGAACCTTTAACGATTTGGGCATTCCCCCCATGACCAGCGATTCTTCAAACAAACCAGCCGCGGAGCGCAGCTGCCTGACCGTGATTCTGGCGGCGGGTGAGGGCAAGCGCATGGCTTCTGATATGCCCAAAGTGCTGCACCCGGTGGCGGGTTTGCCCATGCTTTGCCATGTGCTGCAAACGTCCATGGAGGCGGGCGGTGGTGCCCGGGCCGTGGTGGTGGGCAATCAGGCTGAACGGGTGGCAGCGGCCGTCGGGGACTTTGACCCCAATGCCACCATTCATGAGCAAACCGTGCGCGCAGGGACCGCCCATGCCGTTCTGGCGGCGCGGGAGGCCATAGAGCAGGGGTTTGATGATGTGGTCATGCTCTATGGTGACGTGCCGCTTATCCGCACGGAGACCTTGAAGGCCGCCCGCGATCAATTGGCAGCGGGCCAGCGCATTGTGGTGCTCGGGTTTGAGACGGATGACCCCCACGGCTATGGCCGTCTGTTGACGGAAGGGGACAAGCTGCTGGCCATTCGGGAGCAAAAGGATGCAACGGATGAAGAACGCTTGGTAACCTTCTGTAACAGTGGTATTATCGCCTTTTCCGGTGAGCATGTTTTATCGCTGCTGGATGCGGTGGAAAACGACAATGTCCAGGGCGAATATTACGCCACGGACACGGTGGAAATCGGTGTAGCGCGAGGGTTGAACGTGTCCGCCATCACGGTTCCTGAGGAAGACACGCTGGGCGTGAACGATCGGGTGCAACTGGCGCAAGTGGAGGCCCTTTGGCAGCAGCGCCGCCGAAACGCCCTGCTGCGCAATGGGGTGACCATGCAAGTGCCGGACAGCGTTGTGTTGCACCACGATACGCTGGTGGAGCGGGATGTGGTGATTGAACCCAATGTGGTTTTTGGGCCCGAGGTTTTGGTTGCTTCTGGCGCTACCATTCGCGCGTTCTCCCATCTGGAAGGGGTCAGCGTGGGAAAAAATGCCACCGTTGGCCCCTATGCCCGTCTAAGGCCCGGCACGGTGCTGGGGGAAGGGGCGAAGATCGGTAATTTCGTGGAGACCAAAGCGGCCTATGTGGGGGCTGGGGCCAAGATCAACCATCTGTCCTATTTCGGCGATACGGAAATTGGGGCCAAGGCCAATATCGGGGCAGGGTCGATTACGTGCAATTATGACGGTTTCGGCAAGCACAAAACCATCGTGGGTGAGGGGGCCTTTATCGGCACCAATACGTCCCTCGTTGCGCCGGTGAGCGTGGGCAAAAACGCCAACACGGCGGCGGGTAGCGTGATCTATAAAGACGTGCCGGATGATGATTTGGCCATTGAACGGGGCGAACAGGTGAATAAAACCGGGCGGGCTGTCACCCTGCGCGAAAAGAACAGGGCAGCCAAAGAGGCTAAATCCAAAACGTGAACGTGTCTCTTTGGCTTGTTTGCAAGAATGAAATCTTTTTTGACTAAGGTTTTGCCCATCATTTGATATGGCCAGGCCGTAAGGCTTGGATTGGTTGCGGGAAAAATCATCATGTGCGGAATTGTCGGTATTGTAGGCACGCGCCCCGTGGCGCCGCTGATTGTGGATGCGCTGAAGCGGCTGGAATATCGCGGGTATGATTCCGCCGGTGTTGCCACCTATGTGGATGGTGCCCTGCACCGCCGCCGGGCGGAGGGTAAGCTTGTCAACCTTGAAGAGCGGCTGGATGCTGAACCGCTGGCAGGCCATGTGGGTATTGGTCACACGCGCTGGGCCACCCATGGCGCGCCCGTGGAAATGAACGCCCACCCGCATTTTTCGTCCAACGTGGCGGTGGTTCATAACGGCATTATCGAAAACTTCCGCGAGTTGCGCACGGAGTTGGAAAAGGACGGTTTTTCCTTCGCCAGCCAGACGGACACGGAAGTGGTGGCCCATTTGGTGGCCAAGTATCTCAACGAGGGGTGCGCATCCGAAGATGCTGCCCGGGCTGCCATCGCCCGTCTGCATGGGGCCTTTGCACTGGCTATCATGTTTGGCTCCGATGCGGACCTCATCGTGGCCGCGCGCAACGGCCCGCCACTGGCCATTGGCCATGGGGACGGGGAGATGTATCTGGGGTCCGACGCTGTCGCCCTAGCGCCGTTCACCAACCGCATCACCTATCTGGAAGATGGGGATTGGGCCGTTGTGCGCCGCGATAGCCATAAAATTTATGACGAGACGGGCGCGCCGGTGGAGCGGGCGGTGCAAATTTCCGTGGGTTCGGCGCTGATGGTGGACAAGGGCAATCACCGCCACTTTATGCTCAAAGAAATTTATGAGCAGCCGGAGGTCATCGGCCACACGCTTTCCAATTACGTGGACTTTAACGAGCGTAAGATCGCCATTCGGGATATGGCGGACAACGACGCGCCGCTGGACTTTGCGAGCCTTGATAGGCTGAACATCACGGCCTGCGGCACGGCCTATTTGGCAGGGTTTGTGGGCAAATACTGGTTTGAGCGCCATGCCCGCCTGCCGGTGGATATCGATGTGGCCTCCGAATTTCGCTACCGCGAGGCGCCGTTGACGCAGAATGGACTCTCCCTGTTCATCTCCCAATCGGGGGAAACGGCGGATACGCTGGCGTGTCTCAAATACTGCGAGCAGCAGGATCAGAAACTGGCGGCCATTGTGAATGTGCGCGAAAGCACCATGGCGCGTTCGTCCCACAATGTGTTCCCCACGTTGGCCGGGCCGGAAATTGGGGTGGCTTCTACGAAAGCGTTCACCTGCCAGCTTTCTGTGTTGGCTTCACTGGCTGTGGCGGCCGGTGTGCAGCGTGGGCATATCAATGCTGCCCAAGAGCAGCAGCTGGTTCAGGAATTGGCGGAGGCCCCGCGCTACGCCCATGAAGTGCTGAAGATGGAAGACCGCATCGCGGAACTGGCTCATCAACTGGCCAACAAAAAGAGCGTTCTCTATCTGGGCCGAGACACCAATTATCCGCTGGCCATGGAAGGGGCGCTTAAACTCAAGGAGCTTTCCTACATCCATGCGGAAGCCTATGCGGCGGGCGAATTAAAACATGGGCCCATCGCGCTCATCGACGAGGAAATGCCCGTCATCGTCATCGCACCCCATGACCGCATTTTTGAAAAGACCGTGTCCAACATGCAGGAAGTGGCGGCCCGCGGTGGGAAGATCATTCTGATCACCGACCAGAAGGGTGCCGATGCGGCAGCCATGGACGAGGCGAATGTGATCGTGATGCCGGAAATGCCGGAGATCATCACGCCGATCATTTATTCCCTGCCCATTCAGATGCTGGCCTACCACACGGCAGTGACCATGGGCACGGATGTGGACCAGCCCCGCAATCTGGCGAAATCTGTGACGGTGGAGTGATCCCCCGCCGTCCCTTTATGGTTCCCGCCGTCCCTCTATGGTTAAAGGGTGGTGTCCAACAATGTTCACCATCTTTACCTCAACTTAAGAGCAGTCCTGCATAGTTTTCCCAAGGTCCACATTTGGGCTTTGAGCATTGGCTCATTTTGTTTCGCGTTTTGCCAAGGAAAAGCAATGTCCAGAACTGTTCTTGTTGCCGCCGTTTTGACGGTCACGTTCACCACCCCCGCTTTCGCTTACATTGATCCCATAACGGGCAGTGTCATTCTTCAGGCGCTGATTGGCGGTTTTGCTGCTGTTTCTCTGGCCGTGCGCAACGTTCGTGAGAAAATTTTTGCGGTTCTGGGCTTCAAGTCCAAGGCTGTGGAAGAAACCTCCGCTGACGACACCGCCAAATGACGGCGCCTGTCCGCGATCCCGGCTCTTTTCGGGACCCCAATGCCTATGTTTTTGCAGACGGTGAGCGCATTGTGCGCGCCGTTATGCCCGCCGCCCACGAGGCGTTTGGCGATGTGTATGACAGCGGCATTTTGGGCGAGTTGCACGACAAGGGCCTGATGATCGGCTGCGAGCGGATCGAAAATGGTGACCTTGACGGCTATACGGGTGCCCGCGGCGAAAGCGCAGCGGCGCTCTACAGCCACCCGCGCGTGCCTTTCTTGTCATACCCCTATGAGTGGGTGTTCTCGCAGTTGAAAGATGCGGCGCTGGCCCATCTGGATTTGCAGATTGCGGCGCTGGCCAAGGGTTTTGTGCTCTCTGACGCCACCGCCTACAACATGCAGTTCATGGACGGTAAGCCGGTGCATATCGATGTCATGTCGGTGCGCCGCTATAAGGACGGTGAGCATTGGGACGGCTACAATCAGTTTTGCCGCCAGTTTGTGCTGCCGCTGCTGATTGAGGCGTGGGCGGGTGTCTCCTTCCAGCCCATGTATCGCGGTTCGCTGAACGGTATTTCGTTCGAAGACGCCATGTCCATTCTTCCCAAGCGCAAGCTGTTCACCAGCCTGGGTGGGTTCATGCATGTTTATCTGCACGGCAAGGCGGTGTTGTCGAATACGTCTTCGCCGGACGACAAGCACAAGGCCACCGCGCCGCTGCCCAAGGCGCGCTATGAAGCGATCTTGAAGCAATTGCGCAATTTTGTGGCTGATTTGAAATCCGCCAAGCGGCCTGACAGCTATTGGAAAGAATATGCTGCGAAAAACAGCTATAGCGAGCCCATGCGGGACGTGAAGCTGGATTTTGTGGGCCGTTGGGGCGAAACGTTCAAGCCCGCCACGTTCTGGGATATTGGCGGTAATACGGGCGACTTTTCCATGGCTGCCATCGGGAAGGGGGCCGGTAAGGCCGTCATTCTGGACGCTGATCTGGACTCGCTGGAGGGTGCTTATCGGTTGCGCACCCGCAAGGGCGATCCGGTGTTGCCCGTGATGATGAACATGAACGATCCGACACCGGCGCTAGGCTGGCGTCAGACGGAGCGCAAGGGTCTGGCCGAGCGGGCTGATGCCGATGGCATTATCGCGCTGGCCGTCATCCACCACATGGTCATCGGCGGCAATCTACCCTTCCAAGAGGCCGTGGATTGGCTGATGGATTTGGCACCCTGCGGTATCATCGAGTTCGTGCCGAAGCGCGACCCCATGGTGAAGCAGCTTCTGGCAGTGCGGGAAGATATTTTCCCCGACTACACCACGGAACGTTTCCGCGAGATCATCTCGAGCCGCGCCAACATCGTAGATGAGCATGAGTTTGACGAAAACGGCCGTCTGCTGGTTTCTTACAAAACAAAGTAGGTCTTGATGACTGTCGATCTGAACAAACGCCGCTTCGCCCTCATGGCTCTCATGGGGGCGATCCCGCTCACCCACATGCTGGACTTGGGCTATGGCGTGTTCAGTTTTGAATTGTTGACCATCACGGCGTTGTTTGCTTTTGCAGGCGCCGTGCTGGCTTTTTTGTGCCGGGGCAGTGGGCTTTTTGGCCCCATCATGGTGTTGGCGCTCTACTGGTTTTTGGAAGTCTATTTTATCAAGGGCATGAACCCTTGGGTGGGCGGCATTTTCCTGTTAGCGCTACTGTTGTCCTTGGAGATGAAGCGCATTGAGGAGTGGTTTTTGCCGTTAGTGGGCGTTTTTGCCGTTTTCTTTTCCGGCACGTCACTGTTGAAACCCGGCCCGCAACTGCTGGTTTCCCACGCCCAAGCGTCGGCTGCCCGTCCCGCTGAACGGGCTGAAAAAAGGCCGGGCAATGCCGTGTTGCAAATCATCATTGATGAGCAATCTTCACCCTTGGCCATGGCCCATACTATTCCCGACGGCCACGCGGCCCATGGGATTATCGAGGATTACCGCAAGCGCGGGTTTACCGTGCATGGCAACACGATGGCCATCACCAAAAATACCTATGAATCCGTCTCGGCCATGATGAACCTGACGGACAAGGCCGATAATTATATCAAACATGAGGTGGGAGCGGCTTACACCTATTCGGTGAAGGAAGACCGGCTGCTGCAACAAATGCAAGATGAGGGCTATAAGCTCTCCATCCTGCAAACAAATTTCCTCGACATTTGCCGCGACCGCAAAGTGGAGGAGTGCAACACCTACACCCGCGCCAACAATATGGGCATGTTTGCGGATTTTGACTTGTCCTACACGCGCCGATTGCACGTGGCGGCCCACGCCATGTATGGCGACTACACACGCCCCAATTTCCTGTCCGCCGTTCACATTGTGCAAGTGGCGGACCGGTATTGGCACATTGCCAATCAGAAAGAGGAAGATCGCGCCGGTTTCTTCTCCCGCCCGCTGGTGGTGTTGAAGATGATGGATGTTATTCGCGGCAAGGTGGACAAACTGGAAGTCGGCGATGTGCATATCGCCCACCTGCTGCTGCCCCATTTCCCCTATGTGTTGAACGCCGATTGCTCGTTCAAACCCATGGAAGAATGGACCAATCCGGCCCGTTATTCCTCCAATCCTGACCTGAGCCATGCCTATAAGGGCTTTTGGGATCAGGCCGTCTGCACCCATAAGCATTTGATGGGCATTGTTGATGCCGCCATTGCCAAGGGCAATGTGGATGTGATGATCCATGGCGATCACGGTGCGCGCATCTCCCAGTCCCACGCCACGGAAAATGACACCGACCTGCGCATGACAATGATGGCCGTTCGCCGCGCTGGGGTGACGGGTGAAGGGCAGGTGGTGACCGCGCAGCAGAACCTGCAAAAGGTCTATATCGACGAGATCGGCAGCATTGTTTCCATGTCCCCCTGAGTGGTTTTTGTGGGCGTTCATAAAGCGCTTGCAAATCTGACAGGGCAGGCCAAATAGAAAGGGTGCCGGTGACGGCCCCTCCAGGAAAACGCCCGTGGCCAAGTCCAAATCTCAGCTTGTGAAACGCCAGCCCTATATGACGCGGCTGCGTAACTATTTTTTCACCGGGCTGGTTATTTGCGCGCCGCTGGCTATCACCATTTACCTCACGTGGACGCTGGTGGAATGGATTGATTCCTGGGTGAAGCCCTATTTACCGGCGGTCTATAATCCGGAAACCTATTTGCCGTTTTCCATCCCCGGCTTCGGGGTCCTGGTGGCCTTGATCGGCATCACCATGATTGGCTTTTTGACGGCCAATCTGATCGGCAAATCCATCGTCTCCTATGGCGAATATCTGCTGTCGCGCATGCCGGTGGTGCGCAATATCTATTCCGCGCTGAAGCAGATATTCGAGACGGTGTTTCGGGAGGATTCGGACAGTTTTCAATCCGTCGTGCTGGTGGAATATCCGCGCCCCGGCATCTGGGCGTTGGCCTTTGTGGCCACCGATACGCTGGGTGAAGTCCAAGCCAAGCTGGATGACCCGGCGGGGAAGACGGTGAGCGTGTTTTTGCCAACCACGCCCAACCCCACGTCCGGTTTCCTGCTGTTTGTGCCTGCCAAGGACGTTATTAACTTGAAGATGTCGGTGGAAGAGGCAGCGAAGCTGGTGATTTCTGCAGGCCTAGTGGCTCCCGAATACAAGACAAGTGGGGGGCAGGCGCTTTCCAAGGCCGAAATGCAGGCTTTGGTGGATGAGGCCAAAGCCGGGGATATGTCGGGCTAGGCCCTAACCATGCGTTATTGGCCGTCTTGGGCGTCCAATGACGCAATGTTGACGCGTTGTGCCGCCGAAGTCCGCCCATGGCGAGACGGACTTTAACTCACAATTCCTTCATAAAATTGGCAAACACCATCAGCCCGTCCGGCCAGGGGCCGTGCCCGGTGGCGGCGTTGAGGTGGCCGTTTTCGCGGGCGTTCACGAAGAGTGAGCCCCACGCTGCCCCCATCTCTTCGGCCTTCTCGATGGCGCAGAAATTATCATTGGTGCTGTGGATCAAGACGCTGGGGAAGGGCAGTTTGCTGCGCGGGTAGGGGCCAAAAGTCATGAGGTGTTTGGGCTTGATGGATGGATTTTCCACATCCGGTGGGGCCACGAGAAAGGCTCCGGCGATAGCGGCGGTCTCCGCTTCGCCCATTTGCTGCACGGCTTGCACAAAGGCCTGAACGCCGAGCGAGTGGGCCACCGCCACGACCGGCTTGGTGGCTTCCTCGATGGCTGCGCGAATATTTACGGTCCAATCCTCCACCACCGGTTTGTGCCAATCGTCTTGCTGCACACGCCGGGCGGTTTTCATTTGCTTTTCCCAACGGGACTGCCAGTGCTCGGGGGAGGAATTGGTGTAACCGGGGATTATGAGAATATCGGCGTCTGCGATTTTCATGGTTCGCCTTTGAAGTGGCTAACCTCCCCCTAGAGGGGAGGTCGAAACAACTTGTTGTTTCGGGTGGAGGGCTGGATGTGAGTTGCCGCTACGATCCAGCCCCCCACCCGGATCGCTACGCTCTCCGACCTCCCCTCCGGGGGGAGGTGGAGATCGAGGGTGTATTAGGCTTCCCCAAACACACGCTGGAAAATCGTATCCACATGTTTGGTGTGGTAACCGAGGTCGAATTTTTCGCGGATGTCGTCTTCAGACAGGTGCTCTCGCACCTCTTCGTCGGCCAGCAATTCGGTCAGGAAATCCTTATCCTGCTCCCACACTTTCATGGCGTTGCGCTGGACCAGCCGGTAGCTGTCTTCGCGGGAACAACCGGCTTGGGTGAGGGCCAGTAGCACGCGCTGGGAGTGGACGAGGCCGCGGAACTGGTTGAGGTTTTTGTCCATATTTTCAGGATAGACGAGCAGTTTTTCGATAACTTGAGTCAGGCGCACCAGCGCGAAATCGAGGGTTACCGTGGTGTCCGGGCCAATCATCCGTTCCACGGAGGAGTGGGAAATATCCCGCTCGTGCCACAGCGCCACGTTTTCCATGGCGGGGGTAACGGCCATGCGCACGATGCGTGCCAGGCCCGTGAGATTTTCTGTCAGCACGGGGTTGCGTTTATGGGGCATGGCGGAGGAGCCCTTTTGGCCGGGTGCGAAATATTCCTCCACTTCCAGCACTTCCGTGCGTTGAAGGTGGCGAATTTCCGTGGCCAGCCGCTCGATGGAGGATGCGATGACACCCAGCGTGGCGAAATACAGGGCGTGCCGATCGCGGGGGATGACTTGGGTGGAGACGGTCTCTGGCATCAACCCCATGGCCTGGGCCACATGTTCTTCCACCGCCGGGTTGATATTGGCGAAGGTGCCCACGGCACCGGAAATGGCGCAGGTGGCCACTTCTGCGCGGGCTGCCATGAGCCGGTCACGGTTGCGCTGAAACTCCGCATGGGCTTGGGCCAGTTTTACGCCAAATGTGGTGGGTTCCGCGTGAATGCCGTGGGAGCGGCCAATGGTGATCGTGTCCTTATGCTCAAAGGCCCGTTTTTTGAGGGCGGCCAGTAGAGCATCTATATCCTCCAGCAACAGGTCGGTGGCTTTGACCAGTTGCACATTGAGGGTGGTGTCCAGCACATCGGAGGAAGTCATGCCCTGGTGGACGAAACGGGCATCGTCGCCGACGATTTCCGCCAGATGGGTGAGGAAGGCGATCACATCGTGCTTGGTTTCGCGCTCGATGGCGTCGATGCGCTCCACGTCAAATTCCGCCTTGCCGCCCTTTTCCCAGATGGTTTCGGCGGCGGATTTGGGAATAACGCCCAGATCGGCCATGGCATCGCAGGCGTGGGCTTCAATCTCAAACCAGATGCGGAATTTGGAAGCGGGGGACCAGATTTCCGCCATTTGAGGGCGGGAATAGCGGGGTATCATGGGAGGCTCCAGTCAGGCTAAAAATGGTGGACGGCGAAGAGCTGTCCGGCAATCGTTTGCCGCACCCGCGTAGCGAAGGCCACCCACGGGTGGGAGGCCCACAGAGTGAGCGCGAACGAAGCTAAAGTGGCTCTACTGTTATAGAGATACTTTAGCGAATGGGGAGGCGGGCGGAGACGGCAAGCAAGCGGCCATCGTCACCCTCGAACCCGGGCGTTGTATACCGCACCAGCACGGCAAGCGAGGCCATGTCATCCCGATTGATGTGGATATGCGCCGCTTCCAGCCCGTAGCGCTTGGGGCAATTGCGGGATTTTGGGATGCGGGTGTCGTTGGCGATCAAATCAGCACGGCCCGATTTTGTGTCGAGCCAACCGATGGAGAAGCCCTTGCTGTCAGGGTTGAATTGTTGGCAATGGGTGGCGGAGAGGGGAAACTCCTCCAGCCGCAATTCAAAGCCTTGGGCATCCTTGCCCGCCCGCAAGACAGGATTGAACGCAAAGATGTTGAAAGCCATGAAATTGGTGTCGGCATTGCGCTCAAAAGGGCTGTTTTGGGCACTGGCGGGGGTTTTCAGGAAAGGGCCATAGGCGCGCAGTGCTTCAGCGTGTTGTTGGCGAAAATTGGCGCGCAGCTTTTCCATATAGTTTTGGTAAAAGACGCTGATGGACACGGCCTTGTTTTGCTGCGCTTCCCGCTCCAGCGCAATGGCCTCTTCCTCGTCCGCTTTCAGCCGCTTGGGAAAGCCCTTGGCGAAGCTGTCCTTGGCCACGTCCAGCACATGCAATGTGAGATAGGGCGTGCCAGACCCGTCTTGATAGCCGTATTCTTCCCAGGCGAAATATTTGCCGTCTTCGGAGAAACCCAAGACATGGCTTTGGGAAAATTCCGCGGCGTGGGCGGAGGTGACGAAAAACAGGAAGGCGAGAAGACGGATGATCATGCGCAGGCCTTTCGGAGGGCGGTGATGTTGGCAGCATAGCTGTCTTTGCCCTTGCCGTCATAGATGGCGGACCCGGCCACCAGCACATCTGCACCCGCTTTGTGCACCAGCGGGGCGGTTTCAACGGTCACACCGCCATCCACCTCAATATGGATGGGGCGGTCGCCGATCATGGCTTTGACGGCGGCCACTTTTTCCACCGCGTGGGGAATGAATTTCTGGCCGCCAAAGCCTGGGTTGACGGACATGATGAGAATGAGGTCCAGCACGTCCAACAATGGTTCCACGGCGCTGACGGGCGTGCCGGGGCTGAGGGCAATACCCGCTTTTTTGCCCAGCGCCCGGATGGCCTGGAGGGAGCGGTGGGCATGGGGTCCGGCTTCTGCATGGATCGTAATGATGTCACTGCCGGCCTTGGCAAAGGCTTCCAGATAGGGGTCACAGGGGGCGATCATGAGGTGGGCGTCGAAGACCGCATCTGTGAGCGGGCGCAGCTTTTCGACGATGAAGGGGCCGAAGGAAATGTTGGGCACGAAGTGACCATCCATCACGTCCAGATGCACCCAATCTGCCCCGGCATCCAGGCCATCGGTGACTTCCTGCCCGATACGGGAAAAGTCTGCGCCCAGTATCGAAGGGGCGATGAGGATGGGATTGGTCATGGTGCTTTTGTCGATTTTTACAGTGGGCGAAGAGGGGAACATTTTTGACTTCGTCATTACCGGGCTTGTCCCGGTAATCCATGCCTGAAGATCACGCTGCTTGCGAGGGCGTTGGAATGGATACCCGCAATAAATCCGGGTATGAGGAGCTAGAGGGTAGGTTATGCGACCGCTTAAAGGCGGCTGCCAAATTTTTCTACCCAAGTTGGAAACACATCCGCGTCAGCTGCTCTCGCCTCATACACCCCTCGCGCCACGGCGCGGCTCATGGTGCTGGCGGCAATGGCGCTTAGGTCGATCTGAGCGTCCAGCCCCGCCGGTTCCCCGAGCTCGCCCACGGAAATGGCGAAAATCAGATCGCCATCCAGCGGCGTGTGGGCGGGCCATAGGGCGCGGGCAAAGCCGTCATGGGCTGCCATGGCGAGGCGTTGGCATTGGGCTTTGGTGAGGGGGGCATCGGTGGCGATGATGCCAATGGTGGTGTTGGTTTGGGGTTTGGCGGTTTCCCGAAACTTTATGCGCAAAACCTGAGCTTGCGCCGGGTCAACGGAGCCCATACCCAAACCGCCAAATTCTCGGTCGATTTCAAAGGGCGCGGCCCAGAAGTGCGGGCCATCGCCCATAGTTGGGCTGCCCAGTGCATTGACGGCGACCAGCGCACCAATGGTGTGGCCGGTGGGCAGGACGGTCGAAGCGGAGCCAAGGCCGCCTTTCAGATTGCTGCCCACCAAGGCCCCGGTGCCAGCGCCAACGCTGCCCAGGTCAAAATGGGGCCGGGCGTTGCCCACGCTTTCATAGCCCAAGTCACGATAAGGCGGGTGGCGGCCCCAGTCTTTGTCACCGCCATTGATGAGATCAAACAGAATGGCGGCGGGCACAATGGGCACGTGCTGGCCCGCCACGGCAAACCCTTTGCCCTGTTCACGCAGGGCCGATTGCACGCCAGTTGCCGCATCCAGCCCAAAGGCGGAGCCGCCGGACAGGCAAAGGGCATCAACCTTTTCCACCGTGTTATGGGGTGAGAGCAATTCCGTGTCCCGCGTGCCCGGCGCACCGCCCATGACGTGAACACTGGCCCGGTTTTCCCGTTCGCAAAGCAGCGTTGTGACGCCGGATTTAAGTGTTTCGTCCTGGGCATTGCCGACGGTCAGGCCGGGAACGTCTGTTATCAAATTGCGCTGGCCGGTCTTCATGGAAGTCAGTTCTGCTGCGGTGGAACAGGGGAGAAACTGCCGTTGTTCCAGCGGAAAATGCCAAAGGGAATGGGCGTTGCCCGCCCCTCGTCATTAAATTGCAATGGGCCCACCAGCGTGTTGAAGCTCTGGCCCGTAAAATCGGGTAAACCTTTGGTGGGGTTACGGCCTTCCAGCGCCTTGGCCGCGACCTGCACGGCCAAAAAGCCCAGCAGCAATTCGGGTTCTACCCGGTCTTCTTCGCCTTTTAGTTTTTCCAACAATTCGGGCGTGGTTTGCAGGGCGGGCATTTGGGGGGCAGCCATCAAAAAACCCTGCGGCACGGTGGAGGCTCCGGCGGTGAAAGGCAGCAGGATTGCCTGTTCGCCGGCGGCAAATTGCCAGTTCAGCGAAAGGGTGCGGGCGTTGGACAGGAGCGTGACGATGTCTTCTGGCCCTGCGGCGATGAACACGGCTTCAACGCCGGATTGGCGCAGGCGGCGCATCAGCCCAATCTGCGTGGTTTGCAGCGGGCGAAAATTATCCACCACCGTGGGTTTCATGCCCACCTGTTCCGCCGCCAGTCGCACCGCATCGGTAAGGCTGCGGCCATAGACGCTGCCATCGTCCACCAGTGCCCAGGGCACGCCCTTGAAGCGGGGCAGGATTTGCTGAACCACCGCCATGGCCTCCGCATCGGCTGCGGCAGACAGGCTGTAGAGCGGAACGTTTTGCACGCGGCGCAGGCGGTCCAGCCCGCTATTACGGGTATCGAGGGCGATGAGAGGGATGGTGGGCGTTGTGCCGTCGGCTGTGTTGAGCGCTTTGGCGAGCGCCACGGCGTGACGAAAACACAGGCTGCCGATGATTATGTCAGCCTTCGCTTCCAGCAATGCGGCGGCTTCCATGCTCGCTTGCTCAATGGCCGCATTGGCGTTGCAGGCGCTTGGAACCAGTTTCAGCGTGGTGTTTTCGCCCGCACCACGCATTTGCTCCAGCGCCAGCCGGGCACCGAACTCAACCTTTTGGGCCACGGGGCCAAACCGTCCCTCCAGGGGGAGGGAAAGCCCGATAATCTTCTCACCGGTCTGGGCCAGGGCTTGGCCGGTAATGCACCAGACCGCGGCAATAAAAAACAGGATGCGCATCATGGAACCGGTCTAGCCTTTGACGGCGTTGGAAAAAAGAGGTGGCGCTCTTTCAGATCAAATTTTGCGCTTTCATGGAGACGTGGCCGTGACGCCCGATGATGATGTGGTCGTGGATGGTGATCCCCAGGGGCGCTGCGGTCTCAAGGATAATCTTGGTCATTTCAATATCGGCAAGGGAAGGCGAAGGGTCGCCGGAGGGGTGGTTGTGGACCAGAATGAGGGCGGATGCCGATTGCTCCAGCGCGCGCTTGACCACCTCACGGGGATAGACCGGCGTGTGGTCCAGCGTGCCTTTCTGTTGCACTTCATCGGCAATGAGGCAATTGCGCTTATCGAGAAACAGGATGCGGAATTGTTCAATGGTTTCATGGGCCATGGCCGCAGTGCAATATTCGATGACCGCCGACCATGAGGAGAGGATCGGGCGATCGCTGATCTCTTCCTTGAGGGAGCGGCGGGTGATGGCGGCCATAGCCTGCAAATCCAAGGCGCTGGACAGGCCAATGCCCGACACCTTCAGCAAATCGGTCCGGCTGGCATTCAGCACACCGCCCAGGGAGCCGAATTGATCCAGCAAAGCCTTGGCAATGGGTTTCGTATCCCGCCGGGGGATAAATCGGTAGAGCAGCAGTTCTAACAGTTCGTAGTCCAACAAACCCTCGGGGCCACCCATTTCAAACCGCGCGCGCAAACGGTCCCGGTGGCCGTGATAGTGGGGCTCGCTTTTGCTGACGGGTTTGGCCGGAGATTTGAGCGGCGCTTCGCCCAATCCGGTGGATGTGTCGAAGGGCAGTTGTTTGTCGTCTCCCCCGCCCATGCTCCTAACCCATGAGTTGGGCAGGTTTGTGCAGGCCCTTGGGGGAGGTGGTAAAAATTTCGCAGCCGTCCTCGGTCACGCCCACGGAGTGTTCGAATTGGGCTGAGAGGGAACGGTCCCGCGTCACGGCCGTCCAACCGTCTTTCAAAATTTTGACGTGATGTTTGCCCAGATTGATCATGGGCTCGATGGTGAACATCATGCCGGGGCGCATTTCCACGCCCTCATCGGAGCGACCGTAGTGGAGCACATTGGGCGCATCATGGAACAGGCGGCCAAGACCGTGGCCGCAAAAGTCTCGCACCACGGAGCAACGCTCGTTTTCGGCCAATTCCTGAATTGCGGCACCGATGGCGCCCATACGATTGCCGGGTTTCACGGCCCCGATACCGGCCATCAGGCAATCATAGGTTAGATCCACCAGCCGTTCTGCCGCCCGTTTTGGCTGGCCGGCTATATACATGCGGCTGGAATCGCCGAACCACCCGTCCAAAATGAACGTGATGTCCACGTTGAGAATGTCGCCATTACGCAGGGGCTTGCTGGAGGGGAAACCGTGGCAGACCACATGATTGAGCGATATGCAGCTTGAGTGGGGATAGCCGCGATAATTAAGGGTGGCGGGGACGGCATTATTGTCCCGGCCAAATTGGTGGACAAAATCTTCAATGTCTTGGGTGGGGCGGCCCACTTCCACCAGATCGTTGACCGCATCAAGGCAGCGCGCCGTCAGCTGGCAAGCCGCGCGCATGGCCTCAAATTCCCCGGCACTGTAGAGCTTGATCTGTCCTGTATTGCGCAGCGGGGCGGCGGCGGCTTCAAGATAGCTTGTCACGGCATCGGCCTTCGGTGAGCAGAATTAACCAATACCTAGTGGGCGCAGGCTGACCCCGCAACACCTATACTGTGGGAATATCAACAGGAACAGGCCGGATGGCGTCTATGCCCTGCGTTGTCACAGTGCAAACCAGGGCCAAGACTTCCACCCCGGCCGCATGGGCGGTAGCAAGTGTTGCCACATAGTCTGGGTCAAGATCGCGGGCAAAGGCCAGCCGGTCACCATCGCCGCGCTGGATGATGTAGAGCATCACGGCGCGGCTTCCCCCTTGGACAACCGTTGTGAGTTCACGCAGGTGTTTTGTGCCCCGTTCCGTTCGGCAGTCAGGAAATTCGTGCAGCCCGGCTTGGCGCACAAGATGGACGTTTTTGACTTCCACATAGCAGGGTGGCCTGTCTTCACTTTCCAGCAGTATGTCGATGCGGGAATTCTCGCCATAACGCACTTCGCGCCGCAGATTGTCATAGCCCGCCAGCGTTGGCAGACGGCCAGCGATGATGGCTTCTTGCGCTAGTTTGTTGGGGTGCATGGTGTTGATGCCCACCATGACGGGGCCAGCCGGCGCATCCACTTCCAGCACCTCCAAGGTGTGGGCGAGCTTGCGTTTGGGGTTGTCACTCTTGGACAAAAAAGCGCGCGCGCCCGGCTGATTGAGGCCCATCATGGCACCGGAATTGGGGCAGTGGGCGGTGATGATCGTGCCGTCCGGCAGGCGAATGTCGGCCAGAAACCGCTTGTAGCGCTGTTCCAAAATGCCTTCGATGAGGGGGGAGGGGAATTCCATGAACCGGCCTTAGCGGAAATGCCGACTGCGGCATAGCGCGTCGCGGGGCGCGTTGTGCCGCGCTTCAAGTTAAGGCAAAGAGTCAATCGTGATCTTCGTTGTGTGATAGGGCGTTAGCAAGGCCTGTCGCCATAGTGATTCAGGCAGGCCAGCCCATGTTTTTGTCCGTATTTGACCTGTTCAAGATTGGGGTTGGGCCGTCCTCCTCCCACACGATGGGGCCCATGGTGGCGGCACGCCGCTTTCTGCACCATGTGCGGGATGGGGACTGGCCGCGACCGGCTTCGGCCAGCGTGCACCGCATTCAGGCTTCGCTGCATGGGTCGCTGGCCTTTACAGGCAAGGGGCACAGCAGTGACCGGGCGGTGATTTTGGGCCTGATGGGGTGTGATCCGGCCACGCTGGACCCGGACGCCGTAGAGGGCATTATTGAACGCAACGCCCGCGATTGTGTGGTGGAAGCGCAGGGTTTTGCCCCTTGGGCTTTTGATCCCACCCGTGATCTGATTTTTGATTATGACGAGACCCTGCCGGGCCATGCCAATGGTATGCGGTTTTGCGCCCTTGATGAGAATGGGCAAGTGCTGGTGCGGCAGGTTTACTATTCTGTCGGTGGCGGCTTTGTGGTGGATGAAATGGAGTTGGAGCGCATGAAAGCGGGGGTGGACCCGGCACCGCCGCGCAACACCCCCCACCCCTTCGCCTCGGCCCGCGAAATGCTTGAGATGGCCGCGCGCAGCGGTAAATCAATCGCAGCCATGAAGCGGGAGAATGAACTGGCGGCCTCTGGCCGCTCCGCCCCGGTTTTAGGACAAGAAGTGCGCCAGATTTGGGGGGCCATGGATGCGTGCGTGAAGCGGGGGCTTTCTGAAGAGGGGGAATTGCCCGGCGGGCTGTTTGTGAAAAGGCGCGCCAAAGGTCTTGCGGAGAAGCTGGAGCAGAACTGGCAGGACAATATGCTTGGCCCGCTGGCGGCCAATGATTGGCTTTCCGTCTTCGCCATGGCGGTGAACGAGGAAAATGCAGCGGGGGGCAAGGTGGTGACGGCCCCCACCAACGGGGCGGCCGGGGTTATCCCCGCCGTGTTGAGCTATCACTTGAAATTCAACCCCGGCGTTAGCGACGAGCAGATTGAAGATTTCTTGCTCACCGCCGCCGCCATTGGGGGCATTATCAAAACCAATGCTTCCATTTCCGGCGCGGAAGTGGGCTGTCAGGGGGAGGTGGGTTCGGCCGCCGCCATGGCCGCCGCGGGCCTTGCCGCTGTTATGGGCGGAACACCGGAACAGGTGGAAAATGCGGCAGAAATAGCCCTGGAACACCATTTGGGCATGACCTGCGACCCTGTAGGCGGGTTGGTGCAGGTGCCTTGCATCGAGCGTAATGCGCTGGGGGCTGTGAAGTCTGTGACTGCCGCTTCGCTGGCACTGCACGGTGACGGTCAGCACTTTGTGCCGCTGGACGCCTGTATTGAAACCATGCGCCAGACGGGGCGGGACATGGATGCAAAATATAAGGAAACGTCCCAAGGCGGTCTGGCCGTGAATGTGGTGGAATGCTGATCTGTTAATCCGCCCATTTGCCGCTACCGCCGGGGCAGGGAGAGCGGTAAGATAGGCCATGATTAAAAGACTTCTCATCGCCAATAGAGGCGAAATCGCCTGCCGTATCATGCGAACCGCCCAGAATATGGGCATCCATACCATTGCCGTATATTCGGACGCGGACGCCCATGCCCGGCATGTGCGGGAGGCTGATGAAGCCCACCACGTGGGCGGCGCTGCCGCCACTGATTCCTACCTGCGGATGGATCGCATTCTCGCTGTGGCGAAATCCACAGAGGCGGATGCCATTCACCCCGGCTACGGTTTTCTGTCTGAAAATGCGGATTTTGCGGAGCAGGTGGGGGAGGCCGGTATTAAATTTGTCGGTCCAGCACCATCGGCCATCCGGGCTATGGGCCTAAAAGACCGCGCCAAGAAGATCATGCAGGACGCCGGGGTGCCGGTGGTGCCGGGCTATCACGGTGACAACCAAACGGCCGATTTCCTCAAGCGCAAAGCTTACGAAATCGGCTATCCGGTCCTCATAAAGGCCGTGGCCGGAGGCGGCGGCAAGGGCATGCGCAAAGTTTCCCGCGCGCTAGAATTTGACGATGCACTGGAGGCAGCGCGCCGCGAAGCGCTGGCCGCTTTTGGCAATGATGATGTGCTGATCGAGCGCTTTGTGGAAAGCCCACGCCACATCGAAATTCAGGTCTTTGGCGACAGCCAGGGGAATGTGGTGCATCTGTTCGAGCGGGATTGCTCCCTGCAACGCCGCCATCAAAAGGTGATTGAAGAAGCCCCCGCGCCGGGCATGACGGAAGCCGTCCGTGCCGCCATGGGCAAGGCCGCCTGTGATGCTGCGCGGGCGGTGAATTACGAAGGGGCGGGGACGGTGGAATTCATCGTCGACGGCTCCAACGGTCTTTCCGAAGACGGTTTTTTCTTCATGGAGATGAACACCCGTTTGCAGGTGGAGCATCCAGTGACGGAAGCCATCACGGGCGTTGATCTGGTGGAATGGCAGTTGCGCGTGGCGGCGGGTGAGGCACTGCCCATGGCGCAGGAGGATTTGTCCATCAACGGCCATGCCATGGAGGCGCGGCTGTATGCGGAAGATCCGTCCAAGGGGTTTTTGCCGTCCAGTGGGCCGCTGCACACGTTCGATTTAGAATGGGAAAGCAACTATTTTCTGCCGGATGGTGAGACAGAAGGCATTCGTGTGGATAGCGGCGTGACGCAAGGCGATGTCATTTCGCCCCACTATGATCCGATGATTGCAAAAGTAATCGCACACGGTTCGGACCGGATGACGGCCATGGAAGACCTTTCGGCGGCCCTTTCGACTGCCAACGTCATGGGCTTGGCGACCAATGTTCCCTTTTTGCAGGCGCTTCTGGCGCAGGAAGATTTTCGGGCTGAACGCTTCGATACTGGCCTGATCGATCGTATGGGTGAAGACTTCACCGCCCGGCCAGAACCTTCCACCGCCATCAAGGCCTTGGCCATGGAGCATTTGCTGGGGCTTGAAGAAGAGGAGGGCTTGTTTGTGGGTGACGATCCCTTTGACGCAACGGATGGTTTTCAGCTGGTGGGTACACGGGAGATGGCGCACCAGATTGAGATTGATGGTGTCTTGGAAGATATACGGGTTCGTTTCGGCCCCCATGGTCTGCAGATGCAGGGGGAAGATGGAACACTCAATCAAGCCGCGAAGCGGGATGAGGGCGTCTTTCTGGATGATTCCGGCGCGCGGCCTGTTCTGTATCTTCAAAATGACGGCCACCACTACCGCTTCTCGCTGCCAACTTATTCCCTAATTGAAGACGAAAAATCGGGTGGCGACGGCACAATCCGGGTGCCCATGCATGGCAAGGTCATCGCCGTGACTGTGGCAGATGGCGACATGGTGGAGGAGGGGGATATTCTGTTTTCCGTGGAGGCCATGAAGATGGAGCACGCGGTTATCGCGCCTTTTGACGGACAAATTACCGGTCTCGCCATCGCTGCTGGTGATCAGGCGACGGACGGGCAGGTGGCGCTGATCGTGCAATCAAGGGAGGACGTGGCATGAGCCTGCACCTCATCAAATTGTCGGTGGGCACGGAATCCGTAGAAGATTTGAAGCGCTGGAACCGGGAACACCTTCGCCTATTGCGTTCCGCAGGCCATACGGGGCCGCGGTTTCACACCACCCGAATGGTGCCCAAGCGGGTGGATGAATTGATGGACGGCGGCTCC
The DNA here is from genome assembly GCA_038525315.1 of Pseudomonadota bacterium. GTDB lineage: Bacteria > Pseudomonadota > Alphaproteobacteria > Rhizobiales > Rhizobiaceae > Pseudahrensia. The sequence goes on along the minus strand of JBCBHU010000003.1, from coordinate 247,361 downwards.
ATCTATTGGGTTATCAAGGGGCAGGTTCAGGCCCGCCAAAAGCTGGTGGGTATTGAGCCTTTTACCGACCGGTCGGGCATTCGGCGCTGTCGTTTGATGCTGGACGATAAGTTAGTGGAAACCCAATGGCAGCCCAAGCGGCCTTTTCAGGGGTGGCGCTACCTCAAAGGGGAGGATGCACCTACTGATCTCAAGGAGGGCAACGAGCCGATCCCTGCCGCTTTGCGGGCCGATCTAAGCGAGTTGGGCCTGCTTTAAGACTACGTGATTGCAACTTTGACGCGAATCAAAGCGTAATTAGCGCCGGCAATATCCGCTCACTAGCAAACGCCCCGGTCGTTTGCGCCTACTGTCTCTAACTCTTAAAATCGGACGGTGGGTTGTTCGTCATGTGCGCTAAGGCACGGCAAATTAACTGTAAATTCCGTTTGATCCGTGGGTAAGCGCGAATTGTCTCAAATTTTGTGCTTTTGTAAAACTGTAACAGGCGTATGGTGTTTGGGCGCGAGCATGGTGGTCACCCGGTGACGACAGCGTTGAGTTCTTGTTGCGAGCTCGGTTCGATGATCGCGTGCCATACAGGGGGCTGTGTGCTGAGTGTAAAGGGTATGCCCGATGGGTAGTCTGGGGAGTTTGGGTAGCGTTCATCGCATCAACGGCAACATGCGCCGGAAGCGGAACGCCCATGTCATCGTCTGCGGCAACGAAAAGGGCGGGTCGGGGAAGACCACGACCTCCATGCACATTGTCGTGTCCCTGCTGAAATCCGGTTTTAAGGTGGCGACGATCGATCTGGATACCCGCCAGCAGTCGTTAACCCGATACGTGCAGAACCGGCGAAATTGGGCGCAGACCAATGGTCTCGATCTGGAATTGCCCAACCATTACCGTTTCGACACGGCCCGGTTGGACAGCATGATTGAGGCGCAAAGCGAAGACTTTTCATCTTTTGTGCGGGCTGTTTCCGAGGTGGAACACAGCCATGACTTTGTGGTGGTGGATACGCCGGGTTCTGACAACTACCTGATGCGTCTGTCCCATTCCATGGCGGACACTTTGGTGACGCCCATGAATGATTCCTTTGTGGATTTTGATGTGCTGGGCCGGGTGGACCCCAAGACGCTGGAAATTGCCGATGTGAGCCACTACGCCGTGATGGTGCGTGAGGCCCGGCGGCAGCGGCGAGCCGCAGACAATGGCCTTCTGGACTGGATTGTGGTGCGAAACCGTTTGTCTTCGTTGACGTCGCGCAATCAGCAGAACCTTTTAGGTTGCGTGAAGGAATTGTCGCTGCGGCTTGGGTTCCGCACGGCGGATGGCATTAGCGAGCGGGTGATTTTTCGGGAATATTTTCCCATGGGGCTGACGGCGCTGGACGATCTGGACCATATCGGCCTGGACCGTGCGCCCTCCATGTCCCACCTGTCGGCGCGGCAAGAAGTGCGCAAGCTCATTCGCTCCCTGCGCCTTCCCATCGATGAGCAGGGACGTAAGCGTGCTTCCGCGCGCAAGACGTGGCTGGAAAAGGCCCAGCAGCCTATGGAATTGCCGGATATTTTTGCGGACTAACGGTCTTTGTCATGCCGGTGGCCGCAAGGCCGCAGGCATACCCTCTTGTGCGATAGGGTATCCGTGCCAAATATAGCGGCATGGCCCGCGATCTTTCCAAAACAAACTCATCCCTGCCGAAAGCCGGTGCGTCCTCGCAAGGTGATATTTCCGCATTTTTGAAGGCCGCTTCCAAGTTGAAAAAGAGCGAGGCGGGCAATGGCGGGTTGGTGTTTGCCATGGATGCCACCATGAGTCGTCAGCACACATGGGATCAGGCCCAGCACATTCAGGCGGAAATGTTTGGCGCGGTGGAGCAAACCGGCGGGTTGGACGTTCAGTTGGTTTATTTTCGCGGTTTTGGGGAGTGTCGGGCATCGCGGTGGGTCAACAAACCTTCCGCATTGCGCGATTTGATGTCGGGCATCGACTGCCGCGGGGGCCAAACGCAAATTGGCAAGGTTTTGAGCCATGTGCGCAAGGAGGCTGCCAAAAAGAATCCGCTCAACGGTCAGCGCTCGCGCGTGGATGCGCTGGTCTATGTGGGGGATGCCATGGAAGAGCAGGTGGATGCGCTTTGCCAGAAGGCGGGGGAGTTGGGCATGCTGAAAGTGCCCTGTTTTATGTTTCTGGAGGGCCAAGACCGGCAGGCGGAGTTGGCTTTTCGTGAGGTGGCGCGGCTTTCGGGCGGAGCTTTCATGCGGTTTGGCCCCGGTGCAGCCGCTAAATTGGCGGATTTGTTGAAGGCTGTGGCGCGTTATGCTGCCGGTGGCAGGGTTGCCCTTGAAAAGGCGGGGGGAGCCGCCGATCGCCTTTTGCTGGAGCAGCTTAAATGAGTGGATTTTCCATTATCGCCATACTGGTGGTGCTGGCGGGGCTGTTGTTCATAATTTTACCCCCGAAAGCCTTGGCGTCGGCGCTTAAGATGTTTCCGGTGCTGGTGCTGGGTGTGCTTGCTGTGGGGCTGTTGTTTGCAAAACAATTTGTGGCCGCCGGTATGGTGGCCATGGGTGCCATATCGTTGTGGCGGCGCTGGTCCGGGGTGGGGCGGTTAAGTTCACCGTCCACCGGAAGCCACGGGGCCAGCCATTCCAATGTGCGGTCCGCCGCGTTGGAAATGGAGTTGGACCATGAGACGGGGGCCATGAACGGCATCGTCTTGGCCGGTCGCCACGAGGGCTCGGAACTGGATGCCATGGAGAGGGACGATCTCTTCGATCTTTACGGAGAGATTGTGGACGATGCGGAATCGCTCGCCCTGCTAGAGGCGTATCTTGACCGCCGGTACCCCGCATGGCGTGAAGACACTGAGACGGATGCCGGTGCGGGGGAGGCTGGCGCGGCGGGCGCGGGACCCATGGGCCAAGAGGAGGCCTATGAGGTGCTGGGGCTTGCTGCGGGCGCCACCGCCGCCGAGATCAGGGCGGCCCATCGCCGCTTGATGAAAAGCGCGCATCCCGACAGCGGCGGATCGACCTTTCTTGCTGCCAAGATCAACGAAGCGAAGGATGTTCTTTTGAGTCGTCATTCGTGAAGTTCCAATACGCAATACAAAGTTGGAATTCGAAGGGGATCAGGCCGCAAACACGCGCGGTCTGAACGAGAGGGTCAACCGGCCAGGGCGAGACAGGCCAGGCGCTGGCGCTTTAGCGCCTTGCAGGCCCGTTCGGCAGACCGCTTTGAGGCAAAGCCGGTGAAGCGGGCGCGATAAAGCGTGACACCGTTTTTCAGCACTTCCTGCGTGTAAATCTCGCGGGCACCCAGCAATTTGCGGTTTCTGCTTTGAACCCGCTCCAACATGGCCACCGCTTTGGCGCGGTTGTCGGAGGCGGCGATTTGAATGTGAAAGCCGCTGGGGGTTGCAATGCTGGAGACGGTGCTGCGGTCCACGGAAGCGTCGGCGTCGATGGTGCGGCGCAACTGCGGCACAGGCCGGGTCTCAGCGTTGAGGGCTTTGATGGTCTTTTTGACCTTTTTGACCTCTTTCTTAGTCACGGAATTTGTTGTGGCGGGTGTGTGGGCCGTTTTGATGCGGTTGGCTATGGAATTTGCCGCTTTTTTGGCGATTACCTGTGTATCGACGCCCCCATTGGCCTGCACGACCTTGCGGCTGGCACCTTTGGGCCGCGCCACCAGGCGGCGCTGGGCGCCCCGGCTGGCTTTTGGCAAATAGGCACGGATGAGCCGTTTCATCTGGGCATTGCGCCGGGCCCCGCTGCGTCCGCCCATCACAACCGCCACAATGCGGCGCCTGCCGGTGGAGACGGAGGAGACCAGGTTGAAACCGGAGGCGCGGGTGTATCCCGTTTTGATACCATCCACACCCCTTACCCGGCCCAGCAGCTTGTTATGATTGCCATAACGGCGTTTGCCGAAGCGGAAAGTGCGGGTCTGGAAGTAGCGATACATGCGGGGGAAATGTTCCCGCAGGGCAAGACCCAGGCGCGCCATGTCTGCCGCCGTCGTAATTTGCCCCCGGGCTGTCAGGCCATTGGCGTTTTTGAAGGTCGTATTCTTCATGCCCAAGCGGCGGGCGGTGCGTGTCATGCGCTTGGCAAACGCTGCTTCGGAGCCTTCCAGATTGCCAGCAACGGCGGTGGCTACGTCATTGGCGGATTTTGTGACCAGGGCCAGGATGGCCTGTTCCACCGACAGGGTTTGGCCCGGGCGCATGTGCAGTTTGGATGGCACCTGGCGGGCACCGTGGCGGGTCATTTTGATTCGCGTGGATTTCTTGATCCGGCCCGCCTTGATGTCTTCAAACATCAAATAGACCGTCATCATTTTCGTCAGCGAAGCGGGGTAGCGGGGCGCTTGGCCATTGCGCGAATGCAGCACTTTGCCGGTCTTTGCATCAATTACATAGGCGGCATATTTGGGGTTGCCCCGGGCGCGGCGGGCCTTGCGGGTTTTGCGCACCCGTCGCTTCACGCTGCGGCGCTTTTTGTAGGACTTGGTCACCTTTGCTTTTTTGTAGCTGGACTTCTTCTTCTTAGCTTCCACATCACCAGCGACAGCCAGGTTCAGCGCAAGGGCCATGAGGGCAGTGATGACGATGATGGAGAAGGCCCGCAGCAGGGCGAAAGGCTTAAGGGTCCGCGAGAGGGCGGGGGCAGTCGGTCCGGCAGCAATACGCACGACACAATCCTGTTCAAGAGCCGGCGAAAACGCGCCGGGATACACACACTCTTTGGCCTCCGCCGCACGAACAAACGCGGTTTCGACCTTGGCTCTTGGGTAAACCGACGTGGTTGCTAAAGGCTTAAGTGATGGTGGCGAATTTTCGTCAAAGGCTCGTGATCGTGGCGCTTGTCTTTGTAATCGCTACACAAATTTTTCTGTTCACTTCGCCATAAAAAACACCTTTCGCCGCAGTTGAGTTACCGCACGGGCAGGGCTTAAACTTTCGGCAGCGCGGCCTATATGAGGAAACAGTCGCGTAAGCGAAAGGCAGTTTGGACGAGCAGGACGAGACATGAACGTGATGTCGAAATCGGGAACAGATGAGAACATGGCGGTAACCTTCACGCCGGTCTATTTTGACGCCCGTTCCATGGCGGGCAATGCCGGCGACGGCGATGATGAGCGCGGTGGCGGCCCTGACATCGGGGTCATCACCAAGACCAAGCCGCGCGTTAAAAAACCGAGCCTTTATCGGGTGTTGCTGCTCAATGACGACTTCACTCCCATGGAATTTGTGGTGGAAGTGTTGGCACGGTTTTTCCAGATGAACATCGAACAGGCCACACAGGTGATGCTGCACGTTCACCAAAACGGCGTGGGGGAGTGCGGGGTCTACACCTATGAGGTTGCCGAGACGAAGGTGACACAGGTGATGGACCACGCGCGCAAAAACCAGCATCCGCTGCAATGCGTGATGGAAAAGAAATAGGCGGCGAGAGCCGCTCAATTCAGGGGCATCCTGCCCGACTGAGAACCTAGGGAACGAGCTTTTGCCAAGTTTTACCGACTCGCTGGAACGGGCACTGCATCAGGCGCTCACATTCGCCAATGATCGCAGTCAGGAATATGCCACGCTGGAACACCTGTTGCTGGCGCTGGTGGAGGATGATGACGCGGTCTCCGTGCTCAACGCCTGCAATGTGAATTTGAAGCAGCTTTCCGAAGCGCTGCGGGACTATATCGATTCTGAGCTGGCCAATTTGGTGGGCGATGCGGACGAGGACTCCAAGCCCACCGCCGCATTCCAGCGCGTTATCCAGCGGGCTGTCATCCACGTGCAGTCTTCCGGTCGTGAAGAGGTCACCGGGGCCAATGTGCTGGTAGCCATTTTTGCCGAGCGGGAGAGCCATGCGGCCTATTTCCTGCAAGAGCAGGACATGACGCGCTATGATGCGGTGAATTTCATCTCCCATGGCATTGCCAAAAAGGCTGGCGCTTCTGAAAGCCGCCCCGTGGAGGGCATGGATGCTGACATGGGTGATGGGGAAGGGGGCGACGCGGCCAAGAAGGGCGAGGCGCTGGCTGCCTATTGCGTCAACCTCAATCAGAAAGCCATGGACGGCAAAGTGGACCCATTGATCGGGCGCACGGATGAGGTGAACCGCACCATTCAAGTGCTGTGCCGCCGTTCCAAGAACAATCCGCTTTACGTGGGTGATCCCGGGGTGGGCAAGACGGCCATTGCCGAGGGTCTGGCCAAGCGCATCGTCGATAAAGATGTGCCGGAAGTGTTAATGGACGCCACCATATTCTCCCTGGATATGGGGACATTGCTGGCGGGCACGCGCTATCGCGGTGATTTTGAGGAGCGCCTCAAGCAGGTGATGAAGGAAATTGAGGACACGCCCGGCGCGATCATGTTCATCGATGAAATTCACACGGTAATCGGGGCAGGGGCCACGTCTGGCGGGGCCATGGATGCCTCCAACCTGCTCAAACCCGCCCTTTCCGGTGGGACGATCCGCTGCATCGGGTCGACGACTTACAAGGAATATCGCCAGTTCTTCGAAAAGGACCGGGCGCTGGTGCGGCGGTTCCAGAAGATTGATGTGAACGAGCCTTCCGTGTCCGACGCCATTGAAATTATGAAAGGGCTGAAGCCCTATTTCGAGGATTTCCACAAGGTGAAATATTCCGACGATGCCATCGTGCAGGCGGTGGAATTGTCGAACCGGTATATCAATGACCGTAAGTTGCCAGACAAGGCCATTGATGTGGTGGATGAGACGGGGGCCAGCCAGATGCTGGTGGCAGCCGAAAAGCGCAAGAAGACCATCGGCACGGCAGAGATTGAAGCCACCATCGCCACCATGGCGCGCATTCCACCCAAGACTGTGTCCAAGGACGATGCGGAAGTGCTCAAAAATCTCGATGAGCAGTTGAAGCGCATGGTCTATGGTCAGGACAAGGCCATTGAAGCGCTCACGTCTTCCATCAAACTGGCGCGGGCTGGTCTGAGGGAGCCTAACAAGCCCATTGGGTCTTACCTCTTTTCCGGCCCCACCGGTGTTGGCAAAACCGAGGTGGTGAAACAGTTGGCCGATACGATGGGCGTGGAATTGCTGCGCTTTGACATGTCAGAATATATGGAGCGCCACACTGTCTCCAAACTGATCGGTGCGCCTCCCGGCTATGTGGGCTTTGATCAGGGGGGCTTGCTCACCGATGGTGTGGATCAGCACCCTCATTGCGTGCTGCTGCTGGATGAGATCGAGAAGGCGCACCCGGACCTGTTCAACATTTTGTTGCAGGTGATGGATGCGGGGCAATTGACGGACCACAACGGCAAGAAAGTGGATTTCCGCAATGTCATTCTCGTGATGACCACCAATGCTGGCGCGGCGGAAGCGGCTAAATCTGCCATCGGGTTCGGGTCTTCCAAGCGGACTGGCGATGATATGGAAGCCATTACCCGCCTGTTTGCGCCGGAATTCCGCAACCGTTTGGACGCCATCATTCCGTTTGCCGGTTTGAAATCTTCTGTCATCAACAAGGTGGTGGAGAAATTCATCATGCAGTTGGAAGCTCAGCTTTCCGAGCGGGGGGTGACCTTCGATCTGACGCCTGCCGCCATCAAGTGGATTGCCGAGAAGGGCTATGACGACCGCATGGGCGCCCGCCCGCTGGGCCGCGTCATTCAGGAATACGTCAAGAAGCCGCTGGCGGATGAAGTGCTGTTCGGAAAACTGAAAAAGGGCGGCACGGTGAAAGTCGGCGTTCAGAAGAAGGACGGTGAAACGTCGCTGAAGCTGGAGGCCATCGAAGACAAGCCAGTGAAGCCCAAAAAAGAGCCAACGCCCAAGCGCAAGACGGCCAAGAAGGTAACAGTGAAGAAAACTGAAGCGAAGGCTTCACCAAAGAAGGACGACGGAGACGATAAGCCCACCCGCAAAGGCGGTGGCACCGTCCCCAAGGTGCCTTTGAAGAGCTAACGTCGTTTATATCTAAGAAAAAGGGCGCTCCTTCCAGACCGCCCTTTTTTGTTTCAGTTCGGCATCCTTCGGCTCAGTCCTGGGATATTTCAATGACATTGATGGTCCGCAGATCCTGGGCACACCCGGCATCAAGCCGGGTGCAGGCTTTGGCCGGGGATGACGATTATTGAATGGGATTTGAGTGCTAGCTCATGGCCTTCTGCAAGTTTTCGTCCACCTTGTCCAAAAAGCCGGTGGTGGAGAGCCAAGGTTGGTCGGGGCCGATGAGGAGGGCCAGGTCTTTGGTCATGAAACCGCTTTCGACGGTGTCGATGCAGACCTGCTCCAGCGTGTCGGCGAATTTGGCCAATTCCGCATTATCGTCCAGCTTGGCCCGGTGGGCGAGGCCACGGGTCCAGGCGAAGATGGAAGCGATGGAGTTGGTGGAGGTTTCTTCGCCGCGCTGATGGGCGCGGTAGTGGCGGGTCACGGTGCCGTGGGCCGCTTCCGATTCCACCGTCTTGCCGTCCGGCGTCATCAACACGGAGGTCATGAGGCCCAGCGAGCCGAAGCCCTGGGCGACGATGTCGGACTGTACATCGCCATCGTAGTTTTTACAGGCCCACACATAACCGCCATTCCATTTCAGCGATGCGGCCACCATGTCGTCGATCAGCCGGTGTTCGTACCAGATTTTCTTTTCGTCGAATTTGTCTTTGAATTCGCTGTTGAAGATTTCTTCAAAGATGTCTTTGAACTGGCCGTCATAGGCTTTCATGATGGTGTTTTTGGTGGACAGGTAGCAAGGCACGCCGCGCTGGAGCGCGTAGTTCATGGAGGCGCGGGCAAAGTCCTTGATGCTTTCGTCCAGATTATACATGCCCATGGCAACGCCGGAGGCGGGGGCATCGAAAATGTCATATTCCTGCGTTGTGCCGTCCTCGCCCACAAATTTCATGGTCAGCTTGCCCTTGCCGGGGAAGCGGAAATCGGTGGCACGGTATTGGTCACCAAAGGCGTGACGGCCCACGATGATGGGCTTGGTCCAACCGGGCACAAGACGGGGCACGTTTTGCATGATGATGGGTTCGCGGAAAATCACGCCGCCCAGAATGTTGCGGATGGTGCCGTTGGGGGAGCGCCACATTTTTTTGAGGCCAAACTCTTCCACACGGGCTTCGTCCGGCGTGATGGTGGCGCATTTGACGCCTGCGCCGTATTTCTTGATGGCTTCAGCAGAATCGATGGTGATCTGATCGTCCGTATCGTCCCGGGCCTGAATGCCGAGGTCGTAATATTTCAGATCAATGTCCAGATAGGGGTGGATCAGCTTGTCTTTGATGAACTGCCAGATGATGCGGGTCATCTCGTCGCCGTCCAGCTCCACCAACGGGTTTTCTACTTTGATCTTTGCCATGCTCTCTCTTTCGCAAATTGCCTGCTTCACCCGTGTTCGGGGTGTTGCGGCCCCTATATCATCCATCGCCCGTTAGGCAAATTAGTCGCAGGTCTAAACCGGTTTAGGGGTGGCGTTTCCTTTGACCGCACAGGGTGCTAACCAGCCAAAAAATGGGTGAAGGTGGATCATGTCTGGCACCGATAGAACAAAGCCGCTTTTGCGGGATGGGCCGGTCATCGTGCTGGTGAACCCGCAAATGGGCGAAAATATTGGAGCCACGGCCCGGGCCATGGCCAATTTCGGGCTGGATGAATTGCGGTTGGTGGACCCCCGCGATGGTTGGCCCAATGATGTGGCGCGGGCCAATGCGGCCAAGGCGGACCATATTATTGATGGCGTTCGGGTGTTCGACACGCTGGAGGAGGCATTGGCCGATTTGGTCTTCGTTTATGCCACCACGGCGCGGCAGCGGGAGATGCTTAAACCGGTGCGGGGGCCAAGGGAGGCGGTCGCCAATTTGCGGGCGCGCCACGCTGATGGCCAGCGCACGGGCATTCTGTTTGGGCGGGAGCGCTGGGGGTTGGAAAGCACGGAAGTGGCGCTGGCCGATGAGATCGTCACCTTTCCGGTGAACCCTGCCTTTGCCTCGTTGAACATCGCGCAGGCGGTTTTGCTGATGAGTTACGAGTGGCTCAATTTTGAAGAGCAGGACCTGCCCATCGCGACACCGCCCAGTCAGCCCGCCACCAAGCAGGACCTTTATGGTCTGTTTGACCATTTGGAGACCGTGTTGGACCGGGAAAACTATTTTCGGCCACCCCACAAGCGGGCAACAATGGTGGAAAATTTGCGCAATATTTTTCATAAGGCGGGGCTGTCGCTTCAGGAAATCCATGCCCTACGCGGGGTTGTTGCCACGTTGGAGGGGCGTAAAACACGGCCGCGGCGGGAGCGGGAACCGGCGCAGGAACCGCCCGTTAAGGTATCAAAATCGGCGACGGTTCGCGCCTCGGCTGCTTCCAAGGGGGGTAAGCAATAAAACGGCTTTGGCGGTGAGACGGCTTGCACCGCGTTTATTGTTTGCCAATAAAGGGCGCAGATTTGGCGGGGCAAATCAGATCACTTTCGTTTGGACAGATACATGACTTTCACCCTGTTGCGCCGTCTCGGCCTCCTTGTGGCAGCGTTGTTTGCTTTGCACACGCTTTTGCCGGCGTCTTCCCATGCGCAATTGGCGCCAGCCGCGCCTGCGCCTGCGGCAGCGGCGGCGCCGGTGGACGAATACGGTCGGGGCACCCCGCGTTCCTCGGTGGAGGGCTATTTGCGGGCCATTGCTGAGGACAATTACGTCCGTGCGGCAGAATTTTTTGACATGAGCGCCACCAACCTTGGGCAACGGCGCAGTCAGGCACAATTGCGCGCAAGGCAGCTCAAACAATTATTGGACCGGGATGGTTATTTTCTCGAAACCACCAGCCTGTCCAACAGCCCGGAAGGCAAATCGGGGGACGATCTGGCCGCCAGCGATGATGTGGTGGGTGTGCTGGACCAGTCCAACCGACAAGTGCCCATCATCATGCGAAAGGGCACCAATAGTTCTGGTGCCGTCATCTGGCGGTTCCATGGCGACGGGCACAACCGCTACGGTTTCCTGCTGCGGGTGACGCAGGAGGGGCGGCTCAACCAGTTGCTGCCGGACACCCTTAAAGAGCACAAAATTGCGAATGTGCCGGTGGGGCATTGGATTGCCATCGTCCTTGCGCTGTTTGTTTCACTGGCCGTGGGCATCGTGATCAGCCGGGTTATCACGGGGCTTTTGCGCAAACCGCTGGAAAGCCGCGCGCACATTCCCGGGCGCGGTGTGCTGGCCGCCATTGTGGTGCCGCTGGGCGTGGTCATCGGGGTTTCCATCTACCGTTACAGCGTCATTTACATGGGCATTGAGGTGGTGGCGCGCGACTATATCAATTGGATTGCCATCATTTTGTCGCTTGTCTCCGTGGGCTGGCTGGGTGTGCGCATCGTGGACGGGTTGGCGGATATTGCCCGCTTTGGCATGAGCCGCACGAACCGGCTCAATTCTGTCGCCGTGGTGATGCTGGCCCGCCGCATGGGCAAGACGCTGGTCATCGGCGTGATTGCTATCTCCATTCTCAACACGTTGGGCGTGGATGTGACGACCGGTCTGGCGGCCCTTGGTATCGGCGGTATTGCGCTGGCTTTGGGGGCGCAAAAGACCATTGAGAACCTTGTGGGCAGCATCACCGTTGTGGCGGACAAGCCGGTGCGCGTGGGGGATTTTTGTAAATTCGGCGATGTTATGGGCACCGTGGAGGACATCGGCATTCGCTCCACCCGCCTGCGCACTTTGGACCGCACGGTGGTGACAATTCCCAACGGTGCTTTTGCCTCCTCCCAGATTGAAAATTACACGTTGCGGGACGAGTTTCGGCTCGATACGCGGCTTAACCTTCGCTACGAGACCACGCCGGACCAGATCCGGTTTCTTTTGGTGGAAATTCGCAAGCTGCTCTATGCCCATGAAGACGTGAGCAACACACCGGCCCGTGTGCGGTTGGAGAGTTTGAATTCACACTCCATCGACATTTGGGTTTTCAGCTATGTGCGGGCGGAGAGTTACGATCATTTCCTCGAAATACAGGAAGATTTGCTGCTGCGCGTCATGGATTTGGTGAAGGAAAGCGGCACGGACTTCGCCTTCCCCTCGCAGACCATCTATCTTTCCCGCGATTCCAAACCCACCGCCGAGGCTGCCAAAGCCACGGGCAAAGAGGTGGCGCGGCGCAGGAAAGAGGGGGACATGCCCCTGCCGCGCTTCACCAATGCACAGATTGAAAAAGTGCAGGATACGATCAGTCTCGATATTCCCAAGGAGTGAGCAGTTCTGTGTATAGTTTGATGCCCTTTGGCCCCTTGTGAAACGGTATTTAATGGGGTTTGAGTGGCTAAATTCCTCCGGCGCGTCGAATCTCGTTTTGCGCCACATAAGGCTTTGAATTTTTTATGCGTCTTTCCCGCTATTTCCTGCCCGTTTTGAAAGAGGCCCCTCGTGAGGCGGAGATCGTCTCGCACCAGCTTATGCTGCGTGCGGGCATGATCAAACAGCAATCGGCGGGCATCTATTCATGGCTGCCGCTGGGGCTGAATGTGCTGCGCAAGGTGGAGCAAATTATCCGCGAGGAGCAGAACCGCGCCGGGGCGGTGGAAGTGCTCATGCCCACCATCCAGAGCGCTGATCTGTGGCGCGAAAGCGGGCGATATGACGACTATGGCAAGGAAATGCTGCGCATTCAGGACCGGCAAGAGCGGGACATGCTTTTTGGCCCCACCAATGAGGAAATGATCACGGATATTTTCCGCTCCTATGTGAAGTCCTACAAGGATTTGCCGCTCAATCTATACCACATCCAGTGGAAGTTTCGTGACGAGGTACGGCCCCGGTTTGGCGTCATGCGCGGGCGCGAATTTTTGATGAAAGATGCCTATTCTTTCGATCTGGATGAGGCCGCATCCCGCGCCGCCTATTACCGGATGTTTGTGTCCTATCTGCGCACGTTTGACCGGTTGGGGGTGAAGGCCATTCCCATGCGGGCGGATACGGGGCCAATCGGCGGCGATCTTTCCCACGAGTTCCTCATTTTGGCCGACACGGGGGAAAGCGAAGTGTTTTGCCATGGGGATTACATGAAGCTCGCCGTGCCGGATGCGGGCGTCGATTACAAAGATGATGCGTCCATCAAAGGCATCGTGGATGATTGGACGGCCTCTTACGCCCGCACCGATGAGATGCACGATGAAGCGCTCTGGCAAGAGGTGGCCGAGGGTGACCGCATGAATGCGCGGGGCATTGAGGTGGGTCACATTTTCCACTTTGGCCGCAAATATTCCGAACCCATGGGGGCAAAGGTGACCGGGCCGGACGGCAAGGATACGCCCGTCTACATGGGTTCTTACGGGATTGGCCCGAGCCGTCTTGTCGCCGCTTTGATTGAGGCCAGCCATGATGACAACGGCATCATCTGGCCCGCTTCTGTGGCCCCTTTTCACGTGGGGCTTATCAATCTGCGCAGCGGCGATGATCGGACGGATGGGGCTTGCAACAACCTCTACGGCCAACTCACCACGGCGGGCATGGATGTGCTTTACGACGACACTGACGGGCGCGCGGGGGGCAAATTTGCCCTGGCGGATTTGATCGGCCTGCCGTGGCAGTTAATTGTGGGGCCGCGCGGGCTGGATAATGGCGAGGTGGAACTGAAAGAGCGTGCCACCGGCAACCGCGAGACGCTGACCCTGGAAGCGGCGGTCAATCTGCTCACCGATTGGCAGGCGCAGACCGAGGCCCGTTTCGGTGGCTGATTCCACGCCCATCAGGGACGCCTTGCCCGGCAAGACGGGTGCCTTTGCCCGCCATGAATGGACGCTGGCGCGCCGCTATCTGGGCAGCCGCCGTAAGGAGACGTTTATTTCTGTCATATCCGTGATTTCCTTCATCGGTATCACGCTGGGCGTTATGACGCTTATTGTGGTGATGGCCGTGATGAACGGTTTTCGCACCGAATTGCTGGATCGGATCTTGGGCATCAACGGGCATATTATCGTTCAGCCCGCCCATGCGGAATTTACGGACTATGACGCGGTGGCCAAGCGGCTTGAGGGCGTTGACGGTGTCACTTTGGCCTTGCCGCTGGTGGAGGGCGAAGTGTTGGCCTCTGGCGGTCGCGGCGGCAGCGGGGCGCGGGTGAGGGGTATGAAGGAGGTGGATGTGAAACGCCTGCCTGCCGTGGGCACCAAGATTGTGGAGGGCACGCTGGACGGTTTCGATGAAGGGGAGGGCGTGGCCATTGGCGTGGGCATGGCCAACAATCTCAATATCGGTCTGGGCGACGACATTACGCTCATCACCCCCGATGGGAACCAAACGGCCTTTGGCGTGTCACCCCGGGTGAAGGCCTATCCGGTGACGGCCATCTTCAAGATGGGCATGAGTGAGTATGACGGTATTTTCGTTTTCATGCCGCTTGCGGAATCTCAACTCTATTTCAACATGGAGGAGAAGGTCAGCGCCATTGAAGTGTTTGTGGACGATCCCGATGGGGTGGAAGGTTACATCCCCGCCATGGAAACGGCGGCGGACCGGCCCGTTTACATCACCAATTGGAAACAGCGAAATGTTTCGTTTTTTCAAGCGCTGGAGGTGGAGCGCAATGTGATGTTCCTTATACTGGCGCTCATATTGCTGGTGGCTGCGCTGAACATCATTTCGGGCCTGTTTATGCTGGTGAAGGACAAGGGGGGTGACATCGCCATCCTGCGCACGATGGGGGCCACGCGGGGTTCCATCATGCGGATATTCCTGATTACGGGTTCCAGTATTGGTGTGTTTGGCACGCTGGCGGGTTTTTTGCTGGGCATTGTGTTTTGTCAAAATATCAACGCCATCAAGGACTTTTTTGCGTGGTTGTCCGGCTCGGCGATCTGGGACGAAACGGTGCGGTTTCTCTCCGAGGTGCCTGCGGAATTGGAAATGCGTGAAACCATGATGGTGGTGGTTCTCTCGCTGGCGCTTTCCCTTTTGGCCACCATTTTCCCGGCCTGGCGGGCCGCCCGTTTGGACCCGGTGGACGCGTTGCGCTATGAGTGACGTTGTTACGGGTGACGCCGTTCTGGCAATGACCGGCATTCGCCGCACCTATGGTGAGGGCGAACACGCGCTGACCGTCCTGCAGGATGCGCAGTTCAGCATCGGGCGGGGGGAATTGGTGGCGTTGGTGGCGCCGTCCGGTGCGGGGAAATCGACTCTTCTTCATCTGGCCGGGTTGTTGGAGAAACCCACAGCCGGGCAGCTTTCAATCGGAGGCGTTGAATGTGGCAATCTCAATGATGATGCCCGCACGCGTATGCGCCGGGTGGACATTGGCTTTGTCTATCAATTCCACCACCTGCTGCCGGAGCTGACGGCCCGTGAAAACATCACCCTGCCTTTGCTCATTGCCGGCGCGGAGCGCGGGTTATCGGAAAAGCGGGCGGATGAATTGCTGGCGCATATGGGTATCGCCGCCCGGGCCACCCACCGCCCCTCCGAACTCTCCGGCGGCGAGCAGCAGCGGGTTGCCATCGCCCGTGCCGTGGCCAACCAACCACGGTTATTGTTGGCAGACGAACCGACGGGCAATTTGGATCCCGCCACGTCTGATATGGTGTTTGGCGCACTCACCGATCTGGTGCGCTCCACCGGGTTGGCGGCGCTCATGGCGACGCACAATCATGCACTGGCCAAGCAAATGGATCGGATCGTGACGATTGAGGGTGGCAAGATTGTGGATGTGACAGGGTAAAAGTCTCTCATACCCCCTCATTGCCGGGCCTGTCCCTGCAATCCATGCCAAAGAACGCTCAGCGGAATGGATTACCGGAACATCCCTGGCCATTAGGAGAGGAAATATGGGCTCTAAACCGTTGCTCAGCATATGTGGATTGGGCAAACCGCTTCTTGTCTGAAGCCTAAAGGACCCTCAAGTTGAGGATCGAAAAAGCATCGAAAGCCCACCATGTCCAAGCGCGATGAAATGACGAAAGCCTTGCAGACGTCCCTGCCGAAGGCAGCGGATGCGCGGCCTTTTGTTCATCTGCACACCCACTCCGCCTATTCCTTGCTGGAAGGGGCGGTTCCGCTAGGCAAGCTGATCGGCGCGGCGGTGGAGGATGAACAACCGGCGCTGGCCGTCACCGATACATCCAATCTGTTCGGTGCCTTGGAGTTTTCAGAGAAGGCGGCAGGCCTGGGCCTGCAACCCATTATCGGCTGCACGCTGGAGGTGGACCTGGACCCACCCAAGGCCGAGACAGGCCTATCCGCGCGCATGGGCAGTTCCACAGAAGCCATGCGGGCCCTGCCCATCATGGTGTTTCTGGCAGCCAGCGAGGAGGGCTATGCCAATCTCATTCGCCTTGTAAGCCTCGCCTACGGGGACGGGGCGGCGACAAGCCGGGCGCATGTAAGCAAGGCCCAGTTGGAAGAGCATGCCGAAGGTACCATCGCCCTTACCGGGGGGCAAAACGGCCCGCTCAACAGGGCTTTGGCCGATGATCAGCAGGCCGTCGCAAACCAGCGGTTCCACACGCTGAAACGGCTATTTGGCGACCGGCTTTACATGGAATTGCAGCGCCATGCCGGTTACAGCCGGTCTGTTGAAGATCATCTGGTGGGGCTGGCCTATGACAATGACGTGGCGCTCGTGGCCACCAACGAGGTCTATTTTCTCAAGCGGGAAGATTATACCGCCCACGATACGCTTATCTGCATCGCCGAAGGGCGCATGGTCGTTGAAGAAGACCGGCGCAAATTAACGCCGGATCACTTTCTGAAATCCTCTGCAGAAATGGCGGCCTTGTTTGCAGACCTGCCGGAGGCGTTGGACAATACCATCAATATCGCCCGCCGTTGTGCATTCCGCGTGCCCAAGCTGGACCCCATTTTGCCGTTTTTCACCGGCGGCAAAGGCGAAGACCCGCTGGCGGCGGAGGCGGCAGAATTGCGACGGCAGGCGGTGGAGGGCCTGCAAAAGCGGCTGGACGTGAACGAACTGGCCGAAGGCTACACGCGCCAACAGTATGACGAACGGCTTGAGTTTGAGCTTTCCATCATCGAGGGCATGAAGTTCCCCGGCTATTTTCTGATCGTGGCGGACTTTATCAAATGGGCGAAAGCGCAGGATATCCCTGTGGGGCCGGGGCGTGGCTCCGGGGCCGGGTCACTGGTGGCCTGGGCGCTGACGATTACCGATCTCGACCCCATGCGTTTTTCGCTCCTGTTCGAGCGGTTCCTGAACCCTGAACGGGTTTCCATGCCCGACTTCGATATCGATTTTTGCCAGGACCGGCGCGATGAAGTGATCCGCTACGTGCAGGAGAAATACGGGCGCTCTCAAGTGGCGCAGATCATCACGTTTGGGACGTTGCAGGCCCGGGCCGTGCTGCGCGATGTGGGTCGTGTGCTGCAAATGCCCTATGGGCAGGTGGACCGGCTCTGCAAAATGGTGCCCAACAACCCCGCCAACCCCACGCCGCTTTCAGAGGCGGTGGTGAGCGAGCCGGGGCTCGTGCAGGCGCGGGCCGATGATCAGGACGTGGCCAATCTGATTGATACCGCCTTAAAGCTGGAGGGCCTTTACCGCCACGCTTCCACCCACGCCGCCGGTATCGTCATTGGCGACCGGGAGTTGGACAAGCTTGTGCCGCTTTACCGCGACCCGCGCTCCGACATGCCGGTGACCCAGTTCAACATGAAATGGGTGGAGCAGGCCGGGCTGGTGAAGTTTGACTTTCTGGGCCTGAAAACGCTGACGGTAATCCGCAAGGCCGTGGATTACGTGGCCCAGCGGGGCGTGAAACTGGACCCGGATGGCCTGTCGCTGGACGATGAAGCCACCTATGAAATGCTCCAGCGGGGCGAGACGGTGGGCGTCTTCCAGCTGGAATCCATGGGGATGCGCAAGGCCCTCATCGGCATGAAGCCGGACCAGTTTGAAGACATCATCGCGCTGGTGGCGCTGTATCGGCCCGGACCGATGGAAAATATTCCTGTCTATAACGCCCGCAAGCACGGGGAGGAAGAGCCGGACTATTATCACGAGAAGATCGAAAGCGTTTTGAAGGAGACGCAGGGCGTCATCATCTATCAGGAACAGGTGATGCAGATCGCACAAATCCTGTCCGGATATTCGTTGGGCGAGGCGGACATGCTGCGCCGGGCCATGGGCAAGAAAATCCGTGCCGAGATGGAAGTGCAGCGGGAGCGTTTTGTTTCCGGCGCCGTGGAGCGGGGCCTAAAAAAGGCGCAGGCGAACCACATTTTCGACGTGCTGGCGAAATTTGCCGACTACGGCTTCAACAAATCCCACGCCGCCGCCTATGCGCTGTTGAGCTATCAAACGGCTTGGTTGAAAGCCAATCATCCGGTGGAATTTCTCGCCGCGCTGATGACGCTGGATTTGGGCAATACCGATAAGCTCAACGATTTCTACCGCGAGGCGAAGCGGGCGAAAATTGAAGTGGTAAAGCCCTCGGTGAACACCTCGGAGGTGGAGTTTTCGGTTCGCGATGGAAAGATTTATTACGCGCTGGCGGCCATCAAGGGCGTGGGGGCGCAGGCGGTTTCTCACGTGGTGGACGTGCGGGGGCAGGGCGGGCCGTTCACGTCAATAACGAACTTTTTTTCCCGCATCGACCCCAAACAGGTGAACCGCAAGATGCTGGAAAATATGATCTGCGCCGGGGCGTTTGACAGTTTCGGCCATCCCCGCGAACTGCTGATCGGCGGGCTGGACCGGTTGCTGGGCCATGCCAACCGGGTGGCGGACAATGCGGCCATCGGCATGAGCGATATGTTCGGGTCTGATAGCGGTGAGGAGGAGGTCACCCTGCCAGCCGTTCCCCCGTGGATGGCTTCGGAGAAATTGTTTCGGGAGTTTCAGGCCGTGGGCTTTTACCTCTCCGCCCACCCGTTGGATGAATATCGTGAGGTGTTGGAAAAACTGCGCGTGCGACGGTGGGAAGATTTTGAAAACGATGTCAAAAAGGGGGCCAGCCACGGCAAACTGGCGGGCACCGTGACGGCCATGCAGACCCGCAAAACGCGCACGGGCAACCGCATGGGCATTGCCCAAATTTCC
This sequence comes from Pseudomonadota bacterium, assembly GCA_038525315.1. Classification (GTDB taxonomy): domain Bacteria; phylum Pseudomonadota; class Alphaproteobacteria; order Rhizobiales; family Rhizobiaceae; genus Pseudahrensia. The sequence goes on along the minus strand of JBCBHU010000003.1, from coordinate 228,342 downwards.
GACCCCAGCGGTCAGTTTGAAGCGGTGATGTTTTCCGAAACGCTGGAACAGAATGGCGAGCTTTTGAAGGCCGGTGCCTCCGTGATTTTGAATGTGGGGGCGGAAAACAAGCCCGAGGGCATCTCCATTCGCGTCAATTCTGTACGTTCACTCGAACAAGAAGCCAGTCGCCAGCAGAAGCAGCTTTATGTTTATCTTCGCGATGATAAGCCCCTCAACAGCATCCGCCAGCGGCTGGATAAACGGGGGGAAAGCCGGGTGAGCCTGATTGTGCTGCATGACAACGGGCAGCGGGAGGTGGAGATTGGTCTGCCGGACCGGTTCATGATTTCGCCCGCCATTGCCGGGGCCATTCGGGCCATCCCAGGCGTGGTGGAAGCCGAGTTATTATAGGCCATGGCGCAACAACCCCATTTTAGCGCCGCTGCTTATCGCAACAAAGAGATCATATTGGAGCAGTTGCGGCTGCATTTGCCCAAGCGGGCGCGTGTGTTGGAGGTGGCCTCCGGCACGGCGCAACATGCGTTGCATTTTGCAGCGGCGCTTCCCCATATAACCTGGCAAACGACTGATCGTGATCTTGCTGAATACGGTTTGGAGCAAGCTGTTGAAGCGGCTGGGCTTACCAATCTGCCCGCGCCCTCGGAACTGGACGTGACGGCCTGGCCCGACAACGCCGTTGGCTTTGATGCCGTCTATAGCGCCAATTGTATTCATGTGATGCCGCATGAGAACCTTGCGCCCTACGTCAAAGGGGCAGCCAGCGCCTTGAAGCCCAACGGCAAAATGATGCTTTATGGCCCGTTCAAATATGGCGGGGCATTCACCACGCCCAGCAATGAAGAGTTCAACCATTTTCTGGGCGAGCGCTATTCGGGCGCTGGTATTCGGGATTTTGAGGAAGTGGATGCTTTGGCCCAGGCGCAAGGTCTTGTGCTGGTGCATGATGCCCCCATGCCTTCCAACAATCAGTTTATTGTCTGGCGCAAATGGGCAGGTGGGGCGTGAGCGCGCCGCCCGCGGTTGCGGTTTCGCAAGGCAAAAAGGGCAACCCCATCGCCGGGGCGGGCCTCATCTTGCTGGCCAGCGCCTTTGTGGCCGCCTCTACCTTGTGCGCAAAAATGCTGGGAACGGGGGAGGGCGCGCTTTCAGCCTTTCAGGTGACCTGGGGGCGCTATGTCTTTGGCCTGTTAGCGCTGTTGTTGGTGGCGACGGTGGTGCGCCCGCATTTCAGCGCGCCCCAATGGCCCTTGCACGTTTTGCGGGTGGGCTGTGGGGCAGCCGGGGTCACCTGCATGTTTGCGGCGGCCGCCCTTATTCCACTGGCCGATGCCACCGCCATTTCCTTTTTGAACCCGGTCATCGCCATGCTTTTGGCCATTCCAATCTTGGCGGAGCGCATTGGCCTCATTCGCTGGAGTATGGCGGCGCTGGCTTTGTTTGGTGCCCTTCTGTTGATCCGTCCGGGGGCCAGCACTTTCCAGCCGGCTGCGCTCATCGCGCTGCTGGCGGCACTGCTGATGGGCGTGGAAGTGATTGCCCTGAAATTGCTGGCCGGACGGGAAGGGGCGTTTCAGGTCGTGCTGATCGCCAATGCCCTGGGAGCGCTTTTTGCGACGGTGGCGCTGGTGTTCGGCTGGCAGTGGCCAACGCCTCCACAATGGATGCTTATGGTAGCAACTGGCGTTTTGATGGTGACGGCCCAAGGTTTTTACACCAACGCGCTGCGTATTGGAGACGCCAGTTTCGTGCTGCCCTTTTCCTATGCCACGCTGATATTTGCGGCGCTGTATGATCTCATTTTGTTTGATGTCGTCCCGGTTCCGTTGAGCCTGTTAGGTGGTCTGATCATCATCATCAGCGGCATTATTCTGGCGTGGAGAGATAGCAAAAGCCGGGCTGGCTAAGACGGGTTGCAATGGAGCGCGGATGTTGTATAAGCCGCGCCATTCCACACGCGGATGCGTGGTGGTCACGGGTTTTCACACCCGCTCAGCCCCGAGTTAGCGATAACATGGCATCGACCAGCACTTCCGGTGCGGTCCCCTTTTCCGTTGGGACCGTTCTTTTCCGCGTTTAGGACCCAACCGGTAAACAGGAGACGCGAGCCATGGCTTTGCCCGATTTTTCCATGCGCGATCTGCTTGAAGCAGGCGCCCATTTTGGTCACCAGACCCACCGCTGGAACCCGAAGATGGACCGTTACATCTTCGGCAAGCGCAATAACATTCACATCATTGATCTGTCCCAGACCGTGCCGCTGCTGCACCAAGCGCTGAAGCAGATTTCCGACACTGTGGCCCGGGGCGGTCGCGTGTTGTTCGTGGGCACCAAGCGCACCGCTTCTGAGCAGGTGGCCGATGCCGCCCGCCGTTCCGCGCAATATTACGTGAACGCCCGTTGGCTGGGCGGTATGCTCACCAACTGGAAGACGATTTCCAATTCTATCAAGCGCTTACGCGAACTGGAAGAGCTGCTGGCCGGTGAAGGGCAGGGCTTCAAAAAGAAAGAACTGCTGAAACTGACCCGCGAGCGCGACAAGCTGGAACGCGCTCTGGGCGGCATCAAGGACATGGGCGGCACGCCGGACCTCATCTTCGTGATCGACACGAACAAAGAGGCTATCGCTATCCAGGAAGCCACGAAGCTGAAGATTCCCGTTTGCGCCATTTTGGATTCCAATTCCGATACGGCCAATGTGGACCTGCCGATCCCGGGCAATGATGACGCTTCCCGCGCCATCGCGCTTTACTGTGATCTTGTGGCCAAGGCCGCCATTGACGGCATCGCCCGCCAGCAAGGCGCTTCCGGTGTCGATCTGGGTGCGCAAGCTGAGGCTCCGCAGGAGACCATTTTGGAAGCCACCACGTCTGCTGCCGCCGGTGCTGCTGATACGGCAACGGATGCCATTTCCGCTGCCGCTGCCAGCGCTGCTGAAATGGCGGCTCCAGCTACGGATGCCATCTCTGCGGCTGCCGCCTCCGTTGCAGAAACGGTTTCCGGCGTGACGGAAGCTGTTGTGGAAGGGGCGAAGGATACCGTGGGCGGTGGTGAAGCGCCATCCGGCCCTCTGTTCACCGCCCCTGAGGGCGACAAGGAAGACCTGAAAAAGATCAACGGCATCGGCCCCGTGGCTGAAACCCAGTTGAACGAGCAGGGTATCACCACATGGAAACAGATCGCCGAACTGACGGCGGAGGAAATCCAGAAGGTGGATGATTACATGCCCTTCTCCACGGCCCAGATTCAGGACTGGCAGGCCCAGGCCAAAGAACTCATCAAATAGGCTGGCTTTTCCCTGCCCTTGAAAGGGCTGGGTTGTCACCCATTTGACGCATACAACGCGCAAGGCTCCCGCGGCGGGGGCCTTGCCTTTTCCCTTTACAAGATGGTGGCCGGTTCCCAAGAAATGCGGCCCAATAGAAAGGTTTGAACCATGGCTATTTCAGCATCAATGGTGAAAGAACTGCGCGAGAAAACCGGCGCAGGTATGATGGATTGCAAAAACGCGCTTAACGAAACCAATGGTGACGTGGAAGCCGCCATCGACTGGCTGCGCGCCAAGGGCATTGCCAAAGCTGACAAGAAATCCGGCCGCACGGCGGCTGAGGGTCTTGTTTCCGTGAAGTCCGAAGGCACCAAGGCTTCCATCGTGGAATTCAATGCCGAGACGGACTTTGCCTCTCGCAATGACAAGTTCAAGGAACTGGCTGCATCGCTGGCGGAAGTGGCGCTGGGCACGGACGGTTCTGTGGATGCGGTAAACGCGGCTGATTTGAACGGCAAGCCCGTTTCTGAGAACATCACGGAAGCCATCGCCACGATCGGTGAAAACATGAGCCTGCGGCGCGCGGCGGTGATGGAAGTCTCCGACGGTGTGGTGGCTTCTTACATGCACAACGCAATTGCCGATGGCCTCGGTAAAATCGGTGTTCTGGTGGCGCTGGAATCCTCCGGTGACAAAGCCGCTCTTTCCGCCATCGGTCGTCAGGTGGCCATGCATGTGGCCGCCACGAACCCGCTGGCCGCCACCAAGGAAGATATGGACCCCGAAGTGGTCGAGCGCGAGAAGGCGATCTTCGTGGAATCCGCCCGCGAGTCCGGCAAGCCCGACAACATTATTGAAAAAATGGTGGAAGGTCGTATCCGCAAATTTTTCCAAGAAAACGTGCTGCTCTCCCAGACCTTTGTGATCGACGGTGAGAACACGGTGGAACAAGCCATCAAGAACGCCGAAGGTGATGTGGGCGCTCCCATCAACTTCAAAGGCTTTACCCGCTTCCAGCTGGGTGAAGGCATTGAAAAAGAAGAAGACGATTTCGCCGCCGAAGTGGCTGCGATGAATAAAAAAGACTGATTGGTTTCAGTATGGTTTTACGAGGGCCGCGCGGCGCAAGCTGCGCGGTCTTTTTGTTTGAGTATCTCTATCGCGCCTAACCCTCTCTCACTGTCATCCCCGCGCAGGCGGGGACCCATTCATCAGCTTGCGCAATGTGGATGTTGATGTGTTTGGCCCAAGGGCTTGCCACAAAGACAATATGCGATTGGAAAAATGGATTGCCGCTGTTGCGGGAATGACAATGGAGTTGGTTGCTAATTCTCTGGTCCCAAAAAGCGTTTAACCGCTCGTGGCGTGACAACGTCGGACCCATTGTGTATTCAGTCACGACTTTGAACGATGGGCCGTTTGGCAGGATTCGATGGGCCAACCCGCCTACCACCGTATTCTCTACAAAATTTCCGGCGAAGCGCTGATGGGGGAGCAGTCCTTCGGCATCGACCCGGCCATGGTGGCACGGGTGGTGGATGATGTGATTGCCGCCCGCGATTTGGGTGTGTCCATGGCATTGGTTGTGGGGGGCGGCAACATCTTTCGCGGTGTGGCGCTGGCATCCAAGGGCGCTGATCGGGTGACGGGCGACCACATGGGCATGTTGGCCATTGTGATGAACGCTCTTTCGTTGCGCATGGCGTTTGAGGACAAAGGCGTGCCTGCCACGGTGCTTTCTGGCCTCGCGGTGCCCCAAGTGTGTGACACGTTTACCCAGCGCGGGCTGCGGGAGGCGCGGGACCGGGGGGATATCGTCATCTTTGCCGGCGGGATTGGGTCTCCCTACTTCACGTCTGACACGGCGGCGGCCTTGCGGGCGGCGGAATTTCAGGCGGACGCTATTTTCAAAGGCACGCAGGTGGACGGCATTTATTCCGCCGACCCCAAAAAGGACAAAAATGCCGAGCGTTATGACGCGCTGACCCATAAGGATATTTTGGAAAAAAGGCTGGGCATTATGGATGCGTCGGCCGTATCGCTGGCGCAGGACAACAGTATTGATATTGTTGTTTTTTCCATTCACAAACCGGGAGAATTGGCGCGTGTTCTGCAAGGGCAGGGCCGCTTTACCCGGGTGAGCAGCACCTGATTGAAAAGCAATTTTTTCGCTTTTGCGGATGATAAAGAGGACGAAGACATGGCCGATGGCATTGATCTGGCAGCATTGAAAAAGCGCATGGAGGGGGCCGTGGGCTCCCTGAACAAGGATTTGGCAGGTCTGCGCACGGGCCGCGCCTCCGCCGCTATTTTGGAGCCGGTGATGGTGGATGCCTATGGGCAGAAAATGCCCATCAATCAGGTGGCCAATGTGGGTGCCCCGGAGCCCAAGCTGATCACGGTGCAGATTTGGGACAAGAGCATGGTGGGGCCAGTGGACAAGGCTATCCGCGAGGCTGGCCTTGGCCTGAACCCTGTGATTGACGGGCAAAACCTGCGCATTCCCATGCCGGACCTCAACGAAGAACGCCGCCGTGAGCTCGTAAAGGTTGCCAAGGGCTATGCGGAAGATGCCAAAGTGGCCATCCGCCACGTGCGCCGGGACGCCATGGAAAGCCTGAAAAAGGCTGAGAAGGACAAGGAAATCGGCCAGGACGACGCGCGCGCATCCTCAGACAAAGTGCAGAAAATGACCGATGAAATGGTGAGCGACGTGGACAAGGTGCTTGCTAATAAAGAAGCCGAAATCATGCAGGTCTAGCCCAGGCTTATCCTGGGGCTAACGAAGAATTAGGGCGGGTCCGTTCATGTCGGGCCAAGGGGCACAGACAACACGCAAGGGATGTGCTGATCATGGCGGCAGAATTTGAACCTCAAGAAGGTGCCTTGAACGCGCCTGACCATGTGGCCATCATCATGGACGGCAATGGGCGCTGGGCCACAAGCCGCGGTCTGCCGCGTTCTCAAGGCCACCGGAAGGGCGTGGAGGCCGTGCGTCGCGCCGTGCGCGCGGCCGGCGAGATGGGCATTAAAACGCTTACGCTTTTTGCCTTTTCTTCGGAAAACTGGAACCGCCCGAAGTCGGAAGTGAACGAGCTTCTGCGCCTGCTGAAATTCTTCATTCGCCGTGATCTGGCAGATTTGCACAAGGAAGGCGTGCGCATCTCCATCATTGGTGCCCGGCACAACGTGCCGGAGGATATTTTGCGTCTGCTGGAGGAGGCGGAAAATCTCACCCGGGCCAATACCAATACGCGTCTCGTCATCGCCTTCAACTACGGCGCGCGCGATGAGATGGCCCGCGTGGCGCAGGCCATTGCACGGCGGGTGGAAGACGGCGAATTACGCTCCGACCAAATCGACGAACACATGATCAGCGGCCATTTAGATACTGCCGATTGGGCGGACCCGGATTTGATTATCCGCACCTCCGGCGAGCAGCGCTTGTCCAACTTTTTGTTGTGGCAGGCGGCATACTCGGAATTTGTTTTTCTGGATTGCCTGTGGCCAGATTTTGAGCGGACCCATCTGGAAGAAGCGGTGGCGCAGTTTAACCGCCGCACCCGCCGTTTTGGGGGTCTTGTGGCGGGCGATGGGGCCCAGCGCCGCGCCTGATCCCGTTTTTATCTGCAAATTTAACGATTGGCCGCTAGAGCCTTTTGCACGCTCACCCACCTGGACGATTTCATGAGCCAAGCCAGCCGCACTTTTTTTGCCTCTGAACTGGGGCTGCGCATTGTGTCCGCCATCGTGCTTTTGTTCGTCGTTCTGACGATCAGTTGGTTTGGCGATGTGGCGCTGGTGCTGCTTTCTTTGGCTCTGGCGGCGGTGCTGTATTACGAGTGGCAGGCGCTCGTTCGGCAGACGCCATTTGATGGCACGGAAATTGTACTCACCCTCGGTTTTGCGGCTCTTTTGCTGCTCATCCTCCTGGGCCTTCCCTGGTGGGGCCTTGGGTTATTCCTCGGCCTTGGCTTGATATTGGAGTTGACGGCCAAGGGGCAGGAAAAATCTGATGTGCGCTGGATTGGGCTTGGCGCGCTTTATTGCGCCATTCCCGCTTTCGCTTTGCCGATTATCCGTGAACACAGTTTTGCGCTTTTGGTGTTCGTGTTTCTGGTGGTTTGGGTAACGGATGTGGCCGGATATTTCGTGGGCCGCGCGTTTGGCGGGCCAAAACTGATGAAATCCGTCTCGCCCAAAAAGACATGGTCTGGCGCCTTGGGGGGATTGGCCGGCGCGGTGATTGTGGGGCTTTTGTTCCAGTATTTCGTGCCGGACTTTAAAGCCGGTTACGCTTGGGTGTTTGCTATTATCCTGTCCGTGGCATCGCAGGCGGGAGATTTGTTTGAATCCAGCGTTAAACGGGCGTTTGACACCAAGGACTCCAGCAACCTCATTCCGGGCCATGGGGGCTTTCTGGACCGGGTGGATGGTTTGATCACGGCAAGCCTGTTGATGGCGCTTATTCTGCTGGTCAGCCCGCCTTATCTGTAATTTGCCATAAATTGGACCAGCGGTTGCGTTTCAAAGCGCCGTGGCCCTAAGAGAGTTTGAGTGCGCCCAAGGGTGCTGAAACGGGAAAGATCGATCACCTCATGGATATTCTGGCACCGTTTTCATTCTTGCTCACCAAAATCGTTCCTTTTGTCTTCGTGCTGACCATCGTCGTGTTTTTTCACGAGCTGGGCCATTTTCTGGTGGCCCGGTGGAACAAGGTGCGGGTGGAAGCCTTTGCCGTTGGTTTCGGCCCGGAGCTTTTTGGCTTTCATGATAAGCAGGGCACGCGCTGGAAACTGTGCGCCATACCGCTGGGCGGATACGTGAAGTTTTTGGGCGACCAAAACGCGGCGAGCCAGCCTGACCCGGAACAATTGGAAGGGCTCAGCGCGGATGAACGGGAAGGGGCCTTTCAAACAAAGGCGCTTTGGCGGCGTGCCGCCATCGTGGCCGCCGGCCCATTGGCCAATTTCATTCTTGCCAGCGTCATTTACACCGGTCTGACGATGTATTTCGGTGATATTCGCCTCCAACCGGTGATCGGCAAAGTCACGGAGGCGTCTGCGGCTGAAGAGGCGGGGTTCCAGATTGGTGATCGGGTAATCTCCATTAACGGGGACCCCATTGACGATTTTCAGGATATCTCCCGCTACACGCTGGTGGGTGCCGACAGGCAATTGTCCTTTGTGGTGGAAAGGGCGGGCGAACAGCTAACCATTGAGGCTTCTCCCCGCATGACGAAGCGCAAGGACCAGTTTGGCAACGATTTCCAAACGGGGCTTTTGGGCATTGGGCCGGACCAATCCCCGGAGGCCATTGTGCGCTTTTCGGTGGGGCCGGTGGATGCCTTTGTGAAGAGCATCGACAATATTGGACTGATCATCAGCAGGACTTATCACTTTGTGCGCGAATTGATCGTGGGCAAGCAGGATGCTTCCCAACTGCGCGGGCCCATAGGCATTGGCCAGATGACATCCCAGGTGGCCACATTGGGGGTGTTGCAATTGCTGTCGCTGGCGGCGGCCCTTTCGGTGAGCATCGGCTTGATGAACCTGTTGCCGGTGCCCATGCTGGATGGGGGACACCTGATGTTTTATGCGGTGGAAGCGGTGCGCGGACGGGCCATGACGGAGAATGCCCAGGAGATGGCATTTAGAATCGGTTTGGCCTGTGTTTTGGCCATGATGCTGTTTGCAACCTTCAATGATGTGGGCCGATTGCTGGGGTTTGCGGGCTGAAAATTAACCCCTCATTTACCATTGCCCCATCTGGTGTTGCGTTTTCACACAGGGGGAAACAAATTGCTCACACCATTCCGCGAGCATAGTTGCGCTGGTAAAAAAAGCCTATACAAACAAAGCGAGATTGTTGGATTCTGCCCGCGTGGCGTAACATTCTGACATGGTTCGTGATCATATTTTTTACGGGCCTTTCCGGGGCTACAACAGATTTCTGAAAGCTAGAGCGCTCAATGACTTCCGTTTCGACTAAACAAGCCAAAAACGCGGTTCATCGAATGGCGTTGGCCACTCGCCATGGTGTCCTTGCCCTTGCGCTGGTGCTGACTGCCGTTGGCGGCGCTGTTGTGGGTGCGGCTTCCACGGCCACCGTGGCGGAGGCCGCGGTGGTGCGCTCCATTTCCGTGCGTGGTAATCAGCGTGTGGATGCCGATACGATCCGCTCTTACGTGACAGTGAAGCCGGGGCGCAATTTTACCAGCTTTGATACGGATGAATCCCTGCAAGCCCTGTTTGCCACGGGCCTGTTTGCCGATGTGCGCATCGCACAGCAGGGGCGGGTGCTGGTGGTGGAAGTGCGCGAGAACCCCATCATCAATCTGGTGCGGTTTGAAGGAAACGACAAAGTGCGCGACGAGCAGTTGGTGCGCATCGTTCAATCCCAAAGCCTGGGCATTTTCTCACAGGAGAAACTAGACAGCGATTTGGAGCGCGTGCGCGAGGCTGTGCGCCGCAGCGGTCGGGCCTCCGCCACCGTGAACGGTCGGGTTGATCAACTGGATAACAACCGCGTGGATATCATCTTCCAGATCAATGAGGGTGGGCGCACTAAGATTGCCGATATCAACTTCGTCGGTAACAACGCCTTTGGCGACCGCCGCCTGACCGAAGTGATCTCTCACAATGAGAGTAACTTCTTGAGCTGGTTGAAGCGTGATGACGTGTTCGATCCAGATCGTCTGCGCGCCGATGAGGAGCGTCTGCGCCAGTTTTACTTCAATCGGGGCTATGCTGACTTCCGCGTCATCTCCGCCGTTGGTGATTTTGACGCCGCGGCCAATTCCTACACCATCACGATCACGGTGGATGAGGGCGAATTATACAGCTTTGGCAATATCAATATCGACAACGCCTTGACCGCCGTGGATGCGGAGGCGTTGAAAGGTGAGTTGGAGATCGCGCCGGGGGATCGCTACAGCGCCCGCAAAGTGGAGCGCACGTTGGTGGCCATGACTGAAGCGATTGCCCGTTCCGGTTATGCCTTTGCCGAGGTGACACCGCGTGGCGACCGTAATCTGGATGACCGCACCATCGACATCACCTTTTTCGTGGACGAAGGCCCGCGCACCTATATCGAGCGCATCGAAGTTGTCGGGAACACGCGTACGCGCGGCTATGTGATCCGGCGGGAATTTGATGTGTCGGAGGGCGATGCATACAACCGTGTGTTGGTGAATAAGGCCAAGCGTCGTCTTGATCGTCTGGGCTTCTTTACCTCCGTGCGCATTACAACCCGCCCCGGTTCCGCCCCCGACCGTGTGGTGGTGGTAGTCAACGTGAAAGACAAACCCACCGGCGAATTTGCCGTCGGTGGCGGGTATTCGTCCTCCAATGGTCCCATCGCGGAAATTTCTCTTCAGGAAACCAACTTCCTCGGTCGCGGTCAGTTTTTGAAGATTTCCGGTGGGTTTGGTGACGAAACCACGAAATATCAGTTGTCGTTCACCGAACCCTACTTCCTGGGCCGCCGCGTCGCCGTGGGTTTCGATCTTCAATCGGAAGAGGCTGAGGTCGAAAACCTTTACGACTCCGAAGTTTACCTCGGTCGTATTCGCGCAGCTGCTCCCTTGACGGACAATCTCACATTGGGCGCGAATTACACGTTTAAGCAGGAGACGGACACACAGGTGGAGAACGCCACCGTGTCTTTCGCCTTGGCCGATACCTTGGCGCGCAGCCCCTACACCACGTCGTCTGTGGGCTATTCTTTGACCTACAACACGATTGATAATCTCAAGAACCCACGCGAAGGCATTTTTGCCAAGTTCGAACAGGACTTTGCGGGCGTGGGTGGCGATGCCCAGTATATCTCCACCCGCTTCAAAGCCTCCACCTATTATCTGCTGTCGGAAGACGCGGACATCGTGCTTCTTGGTGCAGTTGGCGCGGGCCATATCGAAGGTTTGGGCGATGATACGTTGCGGGTGACCGATCACTTCTTTCAGGGCGGCGAGACCATTCGTGGCTTTGAGCGCCGCGGGCTTGGGCCGCGTACCACTACCGGTGAAGAAGTGGGGGGTCAAACCTACTGGAACGCCACCGCAGAGGTTCAATTCCCCATCGGTCTGCTGCCGCGCTCCTACGGCATTCGCGGTGCGTTGTTCGCCGATGCGGGCACGCTATACGACAGCGCTTACAGCTCCGATCCGCAGAGCAATATTATCGACACCGATGATATTCGCACTTCCGTGGGTGCTTCCATCCTGTGGGATTCGCCCTTCGGCCCGCTGCGGGCAGATTTTTCCCATGTTCTCAACAAGGCCGATCAGGACGAAACCCAATTTTTCCGGTTTGGCGTGAGCACACGCTTTTAGAGGTTCACGCTTCTTTCCAAAGCCGCCGCCCTTGCGGCGGCTTTTTTGTGCCCGTCATAGTGCGGGCGTTCACCTCAAATGCGGGAAGCCACCATGGCGCAGACCATCCGGTTTTTTGAACCATCCCGTGCTTTCACCGTGGCGGAAATGGCTTCACTTTGTGAAGGCACGCTGCGCGAGGGGGATGATGGTTCAAGGACAATCACCACGGGTGCGCCGCTGGAGGCCGCTGGGCCGGACAGTCTGACCTTTCTAGACAACGCCAAATACGCTTCGGCCCTCCAACAGACCACCGCTACGGCGGTAATCTGTGCTGAGAAAAACCTGCGGCATGTGCCGGAAGGGGTCTGTGTGATCCTCTCCAGCCAACCCTATCGCAGTTTCGCTTTGGCCATGGCGGCTCTATTTCCCATGGCCATGCGCCCAAAGGCGGTTTTTGGCGAAGGTGTCCACGGCGGGGCCCATATTCATCCCACTGCGCAGTTGGAAGAGGGGGCCCATGTGGACCCTGGGGCCGTAGTTGGGCCTGATGCGCGCATTGGAAACGGCACGGTCATCTGTGCCAATGCGGTCATTGGGGCAGGCGTCACCATTGGGCGCAATTGTGGCATCGGTGTCGGTGCCACTGTAAGCCATGCCATGATTGGCAATGATGTGATCATTCACGGCGGTGTGCGCATCGGTAATGACGGCTTTGGCTTCGCCATGGGGCCGGGTGGTCACCTGAAAGTGCCCCAGGTGGGGCGCGTAGTCATTCAGGACAGTGTGGAAATTGGCGCCAATACTTGCGTGGATCGGGGGTCCAACCGTGATACGATTATCGGTGAGGGCACCAAGATCGATGATCTTGTCATGATCGGCCACAATGTGGTTATCGGCCGCCATTGCGTCATTGTTGGTCAGGTGGGCATTGCGGGCAGTGCTACACTGGAAGACTATGTGGTGTTGGGTGGACAGGTGGCCATTAACGGGCATATCACCATCGGCATGGGCGCGCAGATTGCGGGCCTCAGCGGCGTTTCCGGCGATGTTCCGGCTGGCGCGCGGTGGGGCGGCGTGCCGGCACGGCCCATAAAACACTGGATGCGTGATATCGCGCGGCTGCGGCGGGAAGCCTTCGCTATGGAAAACCAAAAAGGGAAGAGCAAGTGATGGGTGAAGAGACAAAAACACTCGGCACGTTGGATATCGGGCGGCTCATGGAGCTTTTGCCCCACCGCTATCCCTTTTTGCTGGTCGACAAAATTGTCGATATTGATGGCGACCAATCGGCCCGTGGCATCAAAAATGTGACGGTCAACGAGCCCCATTTCACGGGTCATTTTCCTCATGCGCCCATCATGCCCGGTGTGTTGATTGTGGAGGGCATGGCCCAGACCGCCGGTGCCATTGTGGCGCAGGAAAATTACTCCGATGAGCCGAAAACCACCTATTTCATGACCATCGACAAAGTGCGTTTCCGCAAAACCGTGGTGCCCGGGGATGTTCTGGAATATGTGATCCACAAGACCCGACAGAAGCGCAATATCTTCAAATTTTCCTGCGTGGCAGAAGTGGCCGGGCAGAAAGTGGCTGAAGCGGAAATCGGGGCCATGATGATGTCCCGCGACGAGCAATAGGGCGACCGGCGATTATGATTCACCCGTCAGCTGTGATCGAAGCCGGTGCGCAAATCGGCAAAAACGTCCACATCGGTCCGTTTTGCCATGTGGGGCCCCGGGTGCGCATTGGCGATGACAGCGAATTGCTGGGGCAATGCTCTGTCCAAGGCCAGACAACATTGGGGGCCAGAACCCGTATTTTTCCTTTCGCCTCGGTGGGCAGCGAGCCGCAGGATTTGAAATTTGCCGGGGAGGATGTGACGCTTCGCGTGGGGGACGATTGCACGATCCGCGAGGGCGTGACCATGAACCCTGGCACCGGGCACGGCGGTGGTTCCACTGTTGTGGGCAATAAATGCCTGTTTCTTGCCAATTCCCATGTGGCCCATGACTGTCAGGTGGGTGACGGCGTTATCCTGTCCAACAATGTCATGTTGGCGGGCCACTGCGTTATCGGCGATCATGTGATTTTTGGCGGTGGTTCCGGCGTTCACCAGTTCAGCCGGGTGGGGAACAATGCGTTCATCGGCGGTTTGGCGGGTGTCGAGGGGGATGTCATTCCCTTCGGCATGGTAATCGGCAATCGCGGCAATCTCGCGGGGCTCAACATCATTGGCATGAAGCGGGGCGGCATGGCGCGGGAAAGCATCCATGCGGTGCGAAACGCTTATAAGGCCCTGTTTGACGGAAAAAACCCCGTTCAGGAAAACGCCAAAGCGCTGAAAACGGCAGCCACCGATGATCAGGTGATCAAGATGTTGGACTTTGTGCTGGCGGCCAAGGACCGGTCGCTGTGCACACCCGCCGCGAAGGCCGGTTAGGCCATAGAGCCCGTCATGAACACCCCCGTCGGCATTATCGCGGGCAATGGCACCCTGCCCATTGAACTGGCGGAGCGTTTGACACAAGCCGGGACCGCTGTCTCCATCTTCGGCATTCAGGGGGAAGCCGATCCGGTTCTCCACAAGTATGACTATGCCGATGTGGAATGGGAAAAAGTGGGTCGCCTGTTTGCCATGTTGGAGGCGCGGGGCATCAAGCGATTGACCATGGCGGGGGGCGTGGTGGGGCGCCCGCAATTGCGGCTGACGCGGCTGGATTGGGGCGGCATTCGCACACTGCCGGGCGTTCTTTCGGCGCTCCTTGCCGGTGACAACGAGATTTTGTCCACCGTTATGAGCGTGTTTGAAAAGCGGGGCTTGACCGTGTGCGGTGCCGCAGAACTGGTGCCGGAATTGCTGGTGGAAGAGGGTGTGCTGACCAAGGTAAAGCCGAAAGCCAATGATCGTGCGCGCCTGGCGGAGGGTGTGAAGGTGACCACTGCTTTGGGGCCGTTTGATGTGGGTCAGGCCTGTGTTGTGCTTGGCAAGCGGGCCGTGGCGGTGGAAGGCGTTGAGGGCACTGACGCCATGCTGGAACGGGTGGCTCATATGCGTAGCATCGGGCGGTTGCCAACAACGCCTAGCGGGGTTTTGGTGAAAATTGCCAAGCCGGGACAGGATCTGCGCGCCGATTTGCCCACTATTGGCCAAGGGACGGTGAAAACTGCCAAGGCGGCTGGGCTGGTGGGTATTGGCATTGCCGCCGGCTGTTCCATCATCCTGCGGCGGGAAGAGACCGTTGAGGCAGCAAATAAGGCGGGCCTTTTCATCGCCGGGATCCCCACAGATGGCTAATGGGACCCCTTTTCACGTTTATGTGGTGTTGGGCGAGGAGAGCGGCGACCATCTTGCGGCGGATCTTGTCCCAACCTTGCAGCGCGAATGCGAAGACCGAGGCCATGACTTGCAGGTTTCCGGACTGGCGGGGGAACGCATGAAAGCCATGGGGCACGCTTCGCTTTTTGACATTGATGAGATCGCGGTGATGGGGTTTTCCGCTGTCATTGGCCGCCTGCCCAAGATCATCCGGCGGGTTTGGCAGACGGTGGCGGATATTCTGGCGAAGAAGCCCGATTTGGTGCTGCTCATTGACAGCCCGGATTTCACCCATGCGGTGGCCAAGCGCGTGCGCAAGCAATGGCCGGATGTGAAGGTGGTGAACTATATTTGCCCCAGCGTCTGGGCGTGGCGTTCGGGCCGGGCCAAAGCCATGACGGCCTATGTGGATCATGTTCTTTGCATTTTACCGTTTGAGCCAGAAGCGCTTTTGCGCCTTCATGGTCCCACCGGCACCTATATTGGCCACCCTTTGGCACGCCGTCTTGCCCATCTTCCCGAACCCACTGTTTCCATAGCTGATAATGTGCCCACTTTGCTGTTGCTGCCGGGGTCGCGGCGTTCAGAGTTAAAGCATCTGCTGAATATCTATGGCGAGACACTTACCGTGCTGCGCAATCGCGGGGTGGCTTTTCGTGTGGTTCTTCCGGCGGTGGCCCGTTTGCGCCTAATGCTGGAAGAGGAGACGGCCCAATGGTCCGTGCCGGTTGAAATTGTTGAAGCGGCGGATAACGAAAAGCACTTTCAGGTGGGCCATGCTGCCTTGGCGACATCGGGCACGGTGGCCCTTGAACTGGCGCTGCACGGAGTGCCCATGGTGACGGGCTATAAGGTGGATGCCGTGGCGCGCCCCTTTGTTGGCATGGTGACCACGTGGAGCGCGTTGCTGCCCAACCTCATTTTGGACCGACTGTTGATTACTGAGGAAATCAACGAGTTGGTGCTGCCGGAGCGGATGGCAAGGCATGTGGAAGGGCTGTTAACCGATCAATCCATTCGCGAACGTCAGATCGCCGGTTTCAAGGAATTGCGGCAGGTCATGCAAGCGGAAGAGGCCCCAGCCGTTCTCGCCAGCCGTGTAATCATGGATGTTGCCGGGCTATAACCGCTTTCGCCCCTCAATAAAAAGGCCCGCTTGTAAGCGAGCCTTTGTTGTCGTTATTTTGCGGGCGATTACCGCTTATTCACCGGCACGTAGGGCCGATGGGTTTGGCCCGTGTAGAGCTGGCGGGGGCGGCCGATTTTTTGTTTCGGGTCGCTCAACATTTCCTTCCACTGGGCAATCCAGCCCACGGTGCGGGCCAGGGAGAACAGCACGGTGAACATGTCCGTGGGGAAGCCCAGGGCTTTCAACGTGATGCCGGAATAGAAGTCGATATTGGGGTAAAGGCCGCGGGCTTTGAAATATTCGTCCTCAAGGGCGATTTTTTCCAGTTCCATGGCCACGTCCAAAATAGGATCGTCTGTGATGCCCAGCACATCGAGCACTTCATGGGTGGTTTGCTGCATGATTTTGGCGCGGGGATCGTAGTTTTTGTAAACCCGGTGACCAAAGCCCATGAGGCGGAACGGGTCACTTTTGTCTTTGGCGCGTTCGATAAACTCGGGAATACGGTCCGGCGTGCCGATTTCGTGCAGCATGTTGAGCGCAGCTTCATTGGCACCGCCATGGGCGGGGCCCCACAGGCAGGCAATGCCGGCGGCAATGCAGGCGAAGGGGTTTGCGCCCGAAGAACCTGCCAAACGCACGGTGGAGGTAGACGCGTTTTGCTCATGGTCCGCATGGAGCACAAAGATGCGGTCCATGGCGCGGGCGAGCACGGGGTCAACCTTGTATTCTTCCGCAGGCACCGCAAAGCACATGTGCAGGAAGTTGGAGGCATAGTCCAAATCGTTGCGCGGATAGACGAAGGGTTGGCCCACCGAATATTTATAGGCCATGGCCGCGATGGTGGGCATTTTTGCGATCATGCGTAGGGAGGCAATGTCGCGTTGCTGTTCGTCTGTGATGTCTGTGGAATCGTGATAAAAGGCTGACAGGGCACCCACCACCCCCACCATGATGGCCATGGGGTGGGCGTCCCGGCGGAAGCCGGTGAACAATTTGGTCATCTGGTCGTGGATCATGGTGTGGTAGGTCACACGCTCCACGAAGTCTTTCTTTTCCGCTTCCGTGGGCAACTCATCATAGAGCAGCAGGTAGCAGGTTTCCAAAAAGTCGCCGTTCTCGGCCAGATCGTCGATGGCGTAGCCGCGGTGCAGCAGCACGCCGGCGTCCCCATCAATATAGGTGATGGCAGATTCGCAAGATGCGGTGGACGTGAAGCCCGGGTCGAAGGTGAAGCGGTCAGATTCCTTATACAGCGCGCCGATATCCAGAACGTCGGGGCCGACCGTTCCCGAGTGGATGGGCAGGTCATAGGTCTCCGAACCGATGGTCAATGTCGCCGATTTTTCTGACATGGTGTTCCTTTCAAAAGGTCTGGTCAGCCGCCGCATCAGCGTAGCGTGCCCAGACATCACCTGAGTGTGTGAAACGTCCTGCGGCTGCCTTCCAGTGCAGGCATACGCTCCCTTCGCAGGGCGTTGAATGACAGGGGCAACCTAAAACATTGTCCCCCGCCGAACAAGCGAATGGCCGCAGAAAGGCTGGGCATAGGGTGCCCCCAAGAGCACGACTTTGGTTGAAGACCGTGGGGTTTTTTCACCTAAGATACGGCTTGATCGCGCAAACGGGCGAGGCATTCATCCCGTCCCAGAACGGCCATCACATCAAAAACCCCAGGTGACTGGGTGGTCCCGGTGAGAGCTGCGCGAATGGGCTGGGCTACTTTGCCGAGTTTGAGGTTTTGTGCCTTGGTGAAGGCGCGAACGGCTTCCTCCACTGTCTCCAGCGCCCAACTTTCCACCTGTTCCAGTTCCGGTACCAGAAGGGCCAGCACGGCGCGCCCGGCGGCGTCATCACCCTCGAGAATTTTGGTGGCCTTTTCATCCATGGCCAGGGGCCGTTCGGCGAAAAGGAATCGAGCGCCCTCCAACAACTCCACCAGGGTTTTGGCGCGCTCTTTCAGTTCCGGCATGGCGGTTTCAAGCTGCGCGGCGCGGACCTCATTCCAGCGATCCGCGAAAATGGCCCCATCTTCCAGTTCCGGCAGAAGGGCATGGAGGCGGGCGACAAGATCGGCATCGCCGGCATTGCGAATGTAATGGCCGTTCATGTTTTCCAGTTTCGCAAAATCAAAGCGGGAGGGAGACTTGCCGATGGCGTCCAAGGTAAAAATGTTGTCCAACTGCTCCGTGGTGAAGAATTCCTCATCCCCGTGGGCCCAGCCCAGACGGACCAGATAATTGCGCAGTGCTTCCGGCAGGTAGCCCATGGCGCGATAGGCTTCCGCGCCGGTGGCACCGTGGCGTTTGGACAGTTTTGCCCCATCGGGGCCATAGATGAGCGGAATATGCGCCATCTGCGGCACATCCCAGCCCATGGCGTTGTATATGATCGTTTGGCGGGCGGCATTGGTGAGGTGGTCATCGCCGCGCACAATGTGCGTCACGCCCATATCATGGTCGTCCACCACCACGGCCAGCA
This sequence comes from Pseudomonadota bacterium, assembly GCA_038525315.1. Lineage (GTDB taxonomy): Bacteria > Pseudomonadota > Alphaproteobacteria > Rhizobiales > Rhizobiaceae > Pseudahrensia. Next base: position 209,834 of record JBCBHU010000003.1, on the reverse strand, counting down.
TATAGGTGGGTGTGTTGTCGGAGCGCATGAGCACGAGATCATCAAGGTCTTTGTTGGGAAAACGCACCTCGCCCTGGACCACGTCTTGCACCACCGTTTCCCCTTCGCGGGGGGATTTGATGCGGATAACCGGCGCAATGCCCTCGGGGGCGTCCGCCGGGTCCCGGTCGCGCCAGCGGCCATCATAGCGGGGCGGGCGCTTTTCCGCCCGGGCTTTTTCACGCATTTCGTCGAGTTCCGCTGGCGTTGCGTAGCAGCGATAGGCTTGGCCGTTTGCCAACAGGGTTTCCACCACTTCTCTATGCCGCTCCACTCGGGAAAATTGAGAGATGGGTTCGCCCTCCCAGTCCAAACCCAGCCATGACAGGCCGTCCAGCAGCGCATCCACCGCTTCCTGCGTTGAACGCGCCCGGTCCGTATCTTCTATTCGAAGCAGCATTTTGCCCCCGTTAGCCCGGGCGAAGAGCCAGTTGAACAGGGCGGTTCGCGCCCCGCCGATATGCAAATAGCCGGTGGGGGAGGGGGCAAAACGGGTAACAACAGGGCGCGACATGGGGGAGACCGAAGAAAAAAGCGGAACAAAAGGGGACGTTGCCCGTGTAGCACAAGGCTGCAATCATACAAGCGTGGTGGGTGTGTTGCCGTTGTGACCATCCACTGTGGCGATGGACATGAGGAAGCAGGTTTGGGCAACGACCGACAATCCAAACCACCGTCTCCCGAAAACGTGGATGGGGATGGCACTGAACCGCACTGGCTGCCGGTGGCCGATCCGGATTTGCCCATTGATCGGGAGCGTTCTTCCCCAGCTTGGGACCACACGCATGCGCTTCCGGAACAGGCGTTCACCCCAGGCCCCGTTCGAGGCTCTTTTTTCCGACTGGAATTTATGCGCGACCGATGGGTCGATGCCCTGGCCACAGCCTTTGAACGGGAGCGCGAGCGGGGGGCTGCTTTTTTGTGGGCACCGGTTCTGCTGGCTGCCGGTATTGCGCTTTATTTTGCCCTGCCGCGGGAGCCATATTGGGCGGCGTTTCCCTTTTTCGCCTTCCTTGCCGCCATCGTGGTTTGGCGTGCGCCGGTGGGGAGCAAGACGGCCCTTGTGAGCCGCATTCTTTGTCTTGTGGCCTTTGGTGCGAGCGTTGCCCAATGGCATGTGAGTGGCACCAACACGGTCATGCTTTCCGGCCTAACCACTGTGACCCTGAAGGGTGTGGTTGAAAAAGCGGAGCGGCGGCTGGACGGGAGCGCCCGCTACACGATCAACCTAACCGGCGTTGGCGCTGAATGGACCACGCGGGACGGCCATGTGAAGCCCGATCGCGTTCGCCTGACGGCCCGCAAGGGCGGTCCCTCCATTCAGGCGGGGGAGACCATTACCGGCCTTGCCCGGGTGGGCCCGCCATCGGGGCCTGCTTTTCCTGGAGCTTACGATTTCTCTTTTCAGTTGTGGTTTGACGGTATTGGCGGAAACGGCTTTCTTTTGGGGGCACCAAAAAGGGCGGTTCCCGCGGCAAAGCCTGGGGTCTCTTTCACGACAACCATTAATGGCGTCCGGGCGGCCATTGCGGAAACCATTCGCACCGTCTTGCCCGGAGAGAGCGGAGCGCTTGCCACGGCGTTGATAGTGGGGGATCGCAGCGGGATACCGAAGGAGACGGCGGAGCATTTACGGCGCTCCGGGCTGGCGCATATTCTGGCAATATCAGGTCTTCACATGGCTTTGGTGGCAGCCACGGTTTTGCTAACCTTGCGAAGCCTGGGGGCGGCAATCCCTAAATTCGCGTTGCGATACTCGGTAAAAAAGTGGGCGAGCGGCGGGGCGCTTGTGGCAACGGCGGGTTATTTGATGATCTCCGGGGGCAGCGTTTCCACCCAGCGGGCTTTCATCATGATTGCCATCATGTTGCTGGCGGTGATGATGGACCGGCGGGCTTTGACCATGCGCAATGTAGCCATTGCTGCCTTCCTTGTTTTGTTGCTTGCGCCGGAGGCGCTCCTGTCCCCCGGTTTCCAAATGTCGTTTGCGGCGGTGGCGGCATTGGTGGCCACCTATGAACAGGTGAGCCGTTGGCGTTCTGACCAAAGGAGCAAGCCCGGCGTGGCGGGGCAAAAGCAACGTTTTGCTGCATCAATGCTGCGCAACATAACGGGGCTTGCCCTCACTACGTTGATTGCGGGCTTAGCAACGGGTTTGTTCGCCGCCTATCACTTTTACCGCATTGCCCCGCTGGGCTTGATCGCAAATCTGCTGGCGATGCCCATCGTCTCCATTCTGGTCATGCCCATGGCCCTCATATCCATGCTTGCTATGCCCTTTGCCCTGGAAGCAGCACCCCTTTCCGCTATGGCTTTAGGGGTGGAGTGGGTGAATGGGGTTGCCCAAGGGGTTTCCAAAGCCGGGCTTGAAGGGGGCACTGGGGTCATCTCAAAGACCGTGCTCCTTTTGGGCAGTATGGCATTGCTCATCGCATGCCTCAGCCGCACGTGGCTTAAAGTGTTTGCGGTTCCGTTTCTGTCCATCGCGTTCGTGGTGAGCGCGCAGCGCACGGTGCCGGATATTTTGGTTTTAGAAAACGGGAACCAAATCGGTGTGTTTGCAGATGATGGGTCCACAAAATTGCTCAAACCCAATGCGGAAAAATTTTCAACGCGCATATGGCGCCAAGCCCACCGTCCGAACACGCTGCCGCCCGCACCCGCCAAGCGTGGTTCCAGCGACTTCACCTGTGATACATACGGATGCAGCGTCCGAGTGCGCGGCCTAGCCGTAGTGCATGTTCTTAACACCGCGCGTCTGTTTGAGGACTGCAGGGTGGCCGATGTTTTGGTCATTCCCTACGCCATGCCCAAGGCCTGTGGCGGCGATCAACGCCCCCTTGTGCTGGACCGGACAGCCCTTGCGCGCAATGGGGCGCGTGCGCTTTCTGTTGTTGTGAGTGGCAAAAATAACGTGACAGCGGCCAAGCCGACTATCTTGAGCATACCTTCCATACCCCACCAAAGACCGTGGACCGCCCATCGTTTTCGCACCGCGCCAAACGAAGCCAGCGTCTTCGCTGAAAAACCCAATTAGTGATAACTGCGGATCAGCCCCACCAGTTTGCCCTGAACGCCCACCCGGTGCGGGTCCAATTCCTTGTTTTCATAGGCCGAGTTCTCGGCTTCCAAAACGATCTTGCCGTTCGCTTTGCGGAAGCGCTTTAGCGTGGCTTCTTCATCGTCCACCAGAGCCACGACAATGTCGCCCTGATCGCAGGTTTGGGAGCGGCGGATGACGACGGTGTCCCCGTCCAAAATTCCCGCATCCACCATGGAATCCCCCTTCACCTCCAAAGCGTAATGCTCGCCACTGCCCAGCATGTCCGGGGAGACGGTGATGGAATGGGTATTTTCCTGGATGGCGGAAATGGGCGTGCCCGCTGCAATGCGGCCCATGACCGGGATGGACACGGCATTGTCATTCTCCGCCGCTGGTGTGCCTACTGCCTCCACATTGGACGCTGAAACCGCCGCTTGCCCCTCCGGCAATTTGATCACTTCCAAAGCGCGGGCCCGGTTGGGCAGGCGCCGTATGAAGCCCCGTTCTTCCAGGGCGGTAATCAGCCGATGAATGCCGGATTTCGATTTCAGCTCAAGGGCGTCCTTCATCTCGTCAAATGAAGGCGGCACCCCCGCTTCATCCAGACGGGTTTTAATAAACATCAGCAATTCATGCTGTTTGCGCGTTAACATGGAAGTCCCCTTCAGCCGCTGCTCGAATCGCAACATCGATACAAAACAAGAACATAGAACCATGTTCTTGCCCTGTTCGCAAGTTTTGCCCCTTTGTTCTGATTTACAGCAGTAAAAAGTCGCACGAAGCACCTGCTTTCGTTGCGGGTGCAAAGGCGGCGCGGCGGATGAGGCAGTTGGCGCGAACCATGTTGGACAGGATGGAACTGTCTTGGTTGTCAAAGGGGGTAACGGCCCAAACATCGCCTTCAAAACGGGCGATAGCGCGCAGATATTCCTCCCGTTTATCGTTTTGGGGTAGAGGAATTGCCAGTCGGCCGGCGCGCCACGGTATGGCTGGTGAAAGCCCCAGATGGGTTTGGATGAGGGGTCCTAAGAAAAGAAGCGTGCCCACCAGGCTGCTAACGGGATTGCCCGGCAGGCCCAGATAAACCTGGCTGCCCTTGCTGCCGTCCCGGCGGCCAAACATGACCGGCTTGCCCGGGCGCATGGCCATTTTCCAAAAGTCCAGAGCCACGCCGTGGGCGGTAAGGGCCTGATGCACTAGGTCGTGTTCGCCAACGGAGGCCCCGCCCATGGTGACGATAATATCGGCGGTTTCAGCGGCCTTGAGCTTCGCCCCCAAGTCCGCCAGCGTGTCGGCCGCGATGCCCAGGTCCAGCACTTGTGCGCCATTTGTGCGGGCGAAATGGGCCACACCGAAACTGTTGGAGGAGATGATCTGGTCTTGTTTCAACGCCGACCCTGGCAGCACAAGTTCATCGCCTGAGGCTATGATTGCAACGCGGGGTTGCCGGCGCACCGGCACGGTGGGGTGGTTCATACTGGCGGCCAAGGAGAGGGCGGCCATGTCCAGCACGGTGTTTTCAGACAGCAGCGTTTCGCCTTGTGTAAAATCCAGCCCGGCGGAGCGGATGTAGCGGCCCGGCGTCTCGCCCGCATGAATGGTGATGGTCTCGCCATGGGCCGTGGTATTTTCCTGGATGATAATCGTGTCCGCGCCTTCCGGCACGGGTGCGCCGGTGAAAATGCGCACGCAACACCCTTGGGGAACGCGCTGATGGAAACCGTGCCCGGCGGCGGATGCGCCGATCTGCTTCAATGTTGTGGGCAGGCTTGCCAGGTCTTCGCGCCGAACGGCATAGCCGTCCATGGCGGAGGCGGCAAAGGGTGGCTGGGTTCGTGTGGCCTGGAGAAGCGTGGCCAGTACGCGCCCGCCGGCTTGGGACAGGTCAACCGTTTCGGCGGGAAGGGGCGTGATGCCAGCCAACATGCGCGCCAGCCCTTCGGCCACGGGGAGCAAGTCGCTCATGGCCCGCTGGCGTTCCATTCGCCGGATTTGCCGCCGGATTTATGGAGCAGGCGGGTGGGGCCAATTTCCATGCCCCGATCCACCGCTTTGGCCATGTCATAAAGGGTGAGGGCTGCGACGGAGGCGGCTGTGAGGGCCTCCATTTCCACCCCCGTCTGGCCGGAAACGCGGGCCATGGTCTCGATGCGAAAACCGGTTCCATCCGGCAGGGGTTCAATGTCCACCGCCACTTTGGACAGCAGAAGCGTGTGGCACAGGGGGATGAGATCGTGGGTTTTTTTGGCTGCCATGATGCCGGCGAGGCGCGCAGTCGCCAGCACGTCGCCTTTCTTCATTTGGCCCGATTGAATGAGGTCAAAGGTGGCGCGCTCCATGCGAACCACGGTCTGCGCCCGCGCCTCGCGCATGGTGTGGGCCTTGGCGCCCACGTCCACCATGTGGGCGGCACCGTCCGCGTCCAAATGGGTGAGTTTGTCCATGGGTCAAGCCATTTCGCGGGCGAGAAGATGGCGGGTGGCAGCGGTCACATCCGACTGCCGCATCAGGCTCTCGCCGATCAGGAACGTGTCCACACCACAACGGGCCATGCGGGAGAGATGAGCCGGGGTGAACAGGCCGGATTCGCCCACGATGATGCGGTCCTCCCCAATCAGTGGGGCAAGGTTTTCGGTGGTGGCCAGATCCACGTCAAAGGTTTTGAGATTGCGGTTGTTGATGCCCATTAACGGGGAGCGCAAGGTCAAGGCCCGATCCAGTTCTTCGCGGTCGTGGACTTCCAGAAGAACGTCCATGCCCAGATCGAAGGCCTCATCTTCCAGCGCTTTTGCGGTATCGTCATCCAACGCAGCCATGATGATGAGGATGCAATCGGCACCCCAAGCGCGGGCCTCGTGAACCTGATACGTGTCGTAAAGGAAGTCTTTGCGCAGGCACGGCAGGTTTGTGGCCGCGCGAGCCTGTTTCAGAAAATCTGGTGCCCCTTGGAAAGAGGGGGCGTCGGTCAGAACGGAAAGGCAGGCAGCGCCGCCGTCCTCATAGGCTTTGGCGAGGGCAGGCGGGTCGAAATCTTCGCGGATGAGGCCTTTTGAAGGGCTAGCCTTTTTGATTTCTGCAATGAGGGCGTAGCGGTTTGCGGCATGTTTGGCGCGAATGGCTCTTTCAAAGCCGCGGGGGGCCGATTGTTCGGCGGCCATGGCTTTCAGGTCTGCCAGGGTCACAGCCGCCTTGGCCGCTGCGATCTCTTCGCGTTTATAGGCCCCGATTTTTTCCAGAATGTCGCTCATGGATTGGAGGCCTCCACGAGCTTGGCAAGGGCATTTTTGGCCGCGCCGCTATCGATGGCCTGGGCCGCTTTTTGTGCGCCGCTTTTAAGATCATCGGCCAGACCGGCCACCACGAGGCCGGCGCCCGCGTTGAGCAGCACCATTGCGCGGTAGGCGTTATCCTTGCCCTCCAGCACACCACGAAGGGCTGCCGCATTGGTGGCGGCATCACCGCCGCGCAAATCGTCGATGGAATGACGGGTCAGGCCCGCGTCTTCCGGCGTCACGGTGAAGGTAGAGATTTTTCCGTCTTTTAATTCCACAACCGTGGTTTCGCCCGTGACCGTCAATTCGTCCATTCCGTCACCGTGGACGAGCCATGCGCGTTTGGACCCCAGATTGGCCAGCACTTCGGCCATGGGCTGGAGAAATTGCGGCGCGAACGCGCCGATGACATGGTGTTTTACACCCGCCGGGTTGGAGAGAGGCCCGAGAATGTTGAACACGGTGCGGGTGCCCAGTTCCACCCGGCTGGGGCCCACATGGCGCATGGCAGCGTGGTGGGCCGGGGCGAACATGAAGCCAACGCCTGCATTGCTGATGCAGCGTTCCACGCCCTGCGCGCCGCCGTCCAGATTAACACCGAGCGCTTCCAGCGTGTCGGCGGCGCCTGTTTTGGAAGACAGGGCGCGATTGCCGTGTTTGGCCACGGTGGCCCCCGCGCCCGCCATAACGAGGGCGGAACAGGTGGAAATGCTGTAGGTGCCGGTTTGGGTGCCGCCTGTTCCGACAATATCAATGGCATCGTCCGGGGCGGAGACCTTCAACATCTTGTCCCGCATGGTGGAGACTGCGCCGGTAATTTCCTCCACGGTTTCACCGCGCACCCGCAACGCCATCAAAAAACCGCCGATTTGGGACGCTGTGGCTTCCCCGGACATCATGATATCAAAGGCCTGGGCCGCCTGTTCTCGGCTCAAAGCGTCGCCGGAGGCGGCGATGCCGATGAGGGACTTGAAATCGCTCATGTCTTTACCGCCGCTGCGTAATGGCAAGGTCGATGACGCGGGGGTTTTGGGTCACCTCATAACGGCTTTGGAGGCTCGCAATCATCTGGGATAGCATGTCGTCAGCAGCCCCCTGATTGGCCAGTTCGAGCGTCTGTTCGTTGATGGCGGATTTTTCCGCCTCAGGCTTTTTGACGGCGTCCACTGTCAGCAAGATGCGGTTGTCCGCTTTTCCTTCTCCCACCGCAACGGGAGAGATGGCCACCAGATCTTTATTACCGGCAAAACCGGCCGCAATGGCTGTAGCGGGGAAGGCGTTGCCGTTGCCGCGCCGTTTCAAAAAGGCTGTTTCTTCCGCCAGCACATTGTATTCGGCGGCGATGGCGTCGAAGTCCGCGCCGCCTTCAAGGCGTTTTTTGAGGGTTTGGGCCAACTCTTCCACGCGTTTGTTTTGCTCAGCTGCCGTCCAGTCGGCCTGAACACGCTCCTTCACCTCGTCAAAAGTCCGGTCTCGGGCTTCGGATATTTCCAAAACATCATACCACACGGTGCCCGCTGATCCGATGTCGAGGGAACTGGCCTGGGCACCAACTTCGGTTTGAAAGGCCTGATCCAGGAGGTCGCGGGAATTGGGTATGTCGGTGATGATTGTGCCGTCATCGGTGCGTGCCGTGCGGTCGATGGCGTCGATTGTGCGCAGTTTGAGCTGTTGTTGCTCCGCAATCTCCTTTAGCGAAGTGCCCCCCGCCCGCGCATCTTCAACTTCCTCGCGCAAACGGTCGATGCGGTCAGCGGCGCGGCGCAGGGCCAATTCCTTGCGAATATCCGCCTCAACTTCTTCCAGCGGCGTGATGCTGGCCTCTGCAATTTCCGTCACCCGCAGCATGGTGGGGCCAAAGGGGCCGTCAATGACATCGCTGGGCGTTCCTGACTCTAAGGAAAACGCTACCTCCTGCAATTGGGACGGCAGGTCGGTTTTCGCCACCAGGCCAAGGTCCGCATCGGTCACGGTGACATCATTGTCGGAAAGGACCGTTTCAAAAAAGCCGCCTTCAGCCAGTGTTTGTTTTGCCTCTTGGGCCTTTTCGGCGGATTTGAAGACGATCTGTTGAATGCGCCTTTTTTCCGGCTGACCGTAGCTGTTTTTGCGGCTTTCATAGTCGGCCGCAATTTCTTCACTGGTCACCGCAGCTTCATCCGCCAAACGGTCCGGGGTGAGGGCAAGAATGTCCAGTTTGCGGTATTCCGGTGCGCGGTAGGTGCTTTTGTTTTCATCAAAATAGGATTGCAGTTGTTCGTCCGTGGGGGCGGGCAGTGCACCGGCCATTTCTGGGGTGATGGTGATATATTTGAAGCGCCGTTCTTCATCGGCAAACTCTGCCATGGCGTTTTCAAATATGTCGGGCAGCATTTCATCCGTTGCAAAAGACCGCAGCACTTGGTTGCGGATGGCGGATTTGTTTTCCAGCGCGATGAAATCACTTTCGCGCAATTGCGCGCCATAAATGGCCTGTTGGAAGCGGGAGCGGTCAAACTTGCCGGTGGAATCGTGGAATGCGGGGTTCTGAGCAATCATTTGCGCCAGGCGTTGATCGGACAGGGCCAACCCTTGCTCGCGGGCATATTCATCCAGCGTGGCATAGGCAATGACGGTGCCGAGGGAACGCTGCTCTACCCCAAAGACGCGGGCTTGCTCCCGGGTGAGGCGGCGTCCGGCGCGCTGCTGCAATTGGTTGATATTGCGGTTGTAGGTGCTCAAAAATTCGCCGGTTGTGACCCGCGTTTCGCCCACATTGGCCACAGTGTTGGCATCAGCGCCGCCAAAAAGGCCCTGATCAATGCCCCACAGGGCGAAGGAACCGACCAACAGAACCAGCAGGATTTTGGCGGTCCAGCCGCCGACAAAATTGCGCAAACCTTCAAGCACGAGCAGGGCCTCTTCATTGGTATGTGGGCGGTCGCCACGACCGCGCTGTCTTTGCGCCAACATATGGAGGCTGAAAGCCCACGGCAACAGGGTTGGCCGCGTTGGCGGAGATTTGATTTTGTCCCGCGCGCGCTCTACCAAGCGGGCGTTGGGAAAGCGGAGACAGCGCCATGACACCGGACATCAAACCGCTGGTTGCGGGCAATTGGAAAATGAACGGCCAGCGGGATCAGCTGGATCAACTGGTACTCATGGCGCGGGGCGTTGACGAGGAACTGGCCAGCAAGGTGGACGTGGCCGTGTGCCCGCCGGCCACGCTTTTATACGTGGCAACGACGCTGAGCGAAGATACACCGCTGATGGTGGGTGGGCAAAACTGCCACCCGGCCCCCCAGGGCGCCCATACGGGGGATATTTCGGCGGAGATGATCCGCGATTGTTACGCCGATATGTGCATTGTCGGCCATTCCGAACGGCGAGAAGACCATGGCGAAACGGACAAGGCCGTGGCGGAAAAAGCGCAGGCCTGCTGGCGGGCGGGGCTCACGGCCATCATCTGCATTGGAGAAACCGAAGCGCAGTATGATGCGGGGGAGGCGGAGGCTGTGCTGGCCCACCAATTGCAGCATTCGCTGCCCGCTGGTGCGGACGAAAATAACACCATCATCGCTTATGAGCCCGTGTGGGCCATCGGGACAGGCAAAACGCCCAGTGCGGAAGATATTGCTACCATCCATGCGTTTTTGCGGGAGTCCCTTGCCCAAAAGATCGGCGGGCCGGGGGAGCGGATGCGCATTCTTTACGGCGGCTCGGTGAAACCTGCCAATGCCGCTGAAATTCTGTCCATTGTGAATGTGGATGGGGCCCTTGTGGGCGGGGCTAGCTTGAAAGCGGAAGACCTGCTCGCCATATGCGAAGCGTACCGGGCGGTTTAGCCCCCTCCGGCTGTCCATGTCGCTTGGCAGGACAGGCGCTATCGTTTAGGAACCCGTCACGACGGGCGTAAGCACTGCCTGCGTTGTTTCCCTTTTAGGATTTAGTCCATGACCACCGTTCTTCTCGTTATCCACATTATGCTGGTTCTCGCCCTGATCGTGCTGGTGCTGTTGCAGCGGTCTGAAGGGGGTGCCTTGGGTATCGGCGGTGGCGGCGGTGGCGGTGGCCTTATGTCCGCCCGCGGTGCGGCCAATGCTTTGACCAAATCGACCACCGTGCTGGCAGCGGGTTTCTTTGCCACGTCCATCGCCCTTGGCGTGGTGGCAAACCGCGATAACCGCACCGAAGACGTGCTGCGTCAGGTGGAAGGGGCTGCTCAGAGCGGCGTGCCTACGGAGAACGGTGATGCGGGCACGGGCGCTGCGCCGGATGCAGGTTCCCTGCTGGATGATTTGAACCAGATGGGTGGTGGCACCACGCAGGACGGTCAGGTTCCGACCGGGAACTAATTTCCCCTATCTGGGGAAAATCGCCCAGGGGGCATTTTTTGCTTTGCCTCTTCGCGCCATCGGGCTAACCCTCAACTCCCATGGCGCGATTTGTTTTCATCACCGGCGGCGTGGTTTCCTCCCTTGGCAAAGGCCTTGCATCGGCAGCCCTCGGCGCACTCCTTCAGGCGCGGGGCTATAAGGTCCGTCTGCGCAAGCTGGACCCCTATATCAACGTGGACCCCGGCACCATGTCTCCCTATCAGCATGGGGAGTGTTTTGTGACGGATGACGGGGCGGAGACGGACCTGGATCTTGGCCATTACGAGCGGTTCACGGGCCGTCCGGCCAATCAGTCCGACAACATTACCACCGGGCGCATTTACCAGGACATTATCGCCAAGGAGCGGCGGGGGGACTATCTGGGCGCCACGGTTCAGGTGATTCCCCATGTGACCAACGAAATCAAAAACTTCGTGCTGGACGGCAATGACGGCTACGATTTTGTGCTGGTGGAGATCGGCGGCACGGTAGGGGACATTGAAGGCCTGCCATTTTTCGAATCCATCCGCCAATTGGGGAATGATCTGCCCCGGGGCGGGTGCATTTATCTGCACCTCTCTTACATGCCCTACATTGCCGCTGCGGGCGAGTTGAAGACCAAGCCCACCCAGCATTCCGTCAAAGAGCTGCGCTCCATCGGTATTCAGCCCGATATTCTGCTGGTGCGGGCCGACCGCGAGATTCCCATTGAGGAACGCCGCAAGCTGGCCCTGTTTTGCAATGTGCGGCCGGAAGCCGTCATTCAGGCGCTGGACGCGAAGTCCATCTACGACGTGCCCATGGATTACCATAAGGAAGGGCTGGACCAGCAGGTGCTGGACGCCTTTGGCATCGACCCCGCGCCGAAGCCGCAAATGGCCGTTTGGGAGGAGATCAGCCACGCCATTCACAACCCGGAAGGCGAAGTGAATATTGCCATTGTTGGCAAATATACGATCCTGAAAGACGCCTATAAAAGTTTGATGGAGGCGCTCGTTCACGGCGGCATCGCTAATGATGTGAAAGTGAACCTGCATTGGGTTGAGGCCGAGATTTTCGACACCGCGGACCCGGCGGAAGAACTGGGCCATGTGGACGGCATTCTCGTGCCGGGTGGTTTTGGCGAGCGGGGAAGCCAAGGCAAAATCGCGGCGGCGGAGTTCGCGCGGGTCAACAAAATCCCCTATTTTGGCATTTGCTTTGGGATGCAAATGGCGGTGGTGGAAGCGGCCCGCAATCTGGCCGGCATCGAGAGAGCTTCCTCCACTGAATTTGGCGCGACGGGTGAACCGGTGGTGGGCCTGATGACGGAGTGGCTCAAGGGCAATCAGCTGGAAAAGCGCCAGCAGGAGGGCGACATGGGCGGCACCATGCGACTTGGTTCCTATGATTCCACGCTGGGCGAGGACACGCTGATTGCAGAAATTTACGGCCATACCCACATCTCGGAACGCCACCGTCATCGCTATGAAGTGAATGTGGATTACAAGGACCGGCTGGAAGAGGCAGGTCTCGTGTTCTCCGGCATGTCACCGGACGGCCTGTTGCCCGAAACGATCGAATATCCCCGCCAGGTGCATCCATGGTTCGTGGGCGTGCAATACCACCCCGAACTCAAAAGCCGCCCCTTCGAGCCGCATCCGCTGTTCAAGAGTTTTGTGGAAGCGGCAAAGGTGCAAAGTCGGTTGGTGTAGTTAATTAAGTTATGCCTCGAAACAATTATACTAACTCTACAGCAAGATGATCTACAGCGATGCCCAACCCCATGCTTGGTGCCAACCGTAGTTCCAGCCCACATGCCAAGCTTGGTGCCACCCCGTATTCCATCCGTAAACCCAAGAGGTGCTGTAAGTCCAAGCGCTGACCAGTTCCCACTGTGGTATTAAGGCGCTGTAATAGCCCCAACCATAGTAAAAGTCCTGGTTGCCCCAGCCATCTAAATAGGCAATCCAACCCCAACCCAGTGCCCATCCCCAGCTTTCACTGGTGATCTGCCATGATGTGACCAGTTGATCTGGGGTATATTCAAGATGCCAGCTTACGTTGTTCCCCACGGTCCAGCCATAAGTCCAACCTACATTCCAACCGAATTGCCAGTCTAAGCTATAGATATATGTAGTGCCGTTTACGAGAATGGGCGGCTTGAGCACATTTGGGTTTTCTATGATAACAGGTTCTGGCAACACAGGAGGAAATGTTGGGTAGTATTGATAAGGGTCCGCGACTGCCTGATCATTAATATTCTGATAGATGTCTAACATCGCAGGTCCGGCCTAAATCATCACTTCGTCAATTTCATCCCATGTACTTTATCATCTTGTCCTGTTATTATCAACCATGCGATTTTTGCCTTTCCAATTTTTGAGCAAGCGGCACGATATGTTCTCTTGATTGGTCAAATATGGTGGAATTTGGTGACAAATTGCAAATGCGCCATATTGCATTGAGGCAGGAGCGTATTTCTGTTCACATAACCACTTAGTATATCTCAATGACAAAATTCGTCTCGTGGGACGAAGCATCTTCTTGATCGCCAAGGCAATGAGAACAGGCGCAGCCTGCGCCGTGGCTGTGGCCGCTTAGGACTTCTTCGCCAGCGGCTTGAGCGGCACCGGAATTTAAGACCCAGCCCCACCCCCAAGTCTGGTACCAGTTCAGGTTCCAGCCCACATGCCAGCCTTGATACCAGCCCTGGTGCCAGCCATAGACCCAGGACGTTGCGTAGGACCAGGACCCCACATACTCGTATTGGTCAATGAGATCGCTATAGTAGCCGTAGCCGAAGTAATAGGCGACTTGCCCGAAGCCATCCACATAGGCGATCCAGCCCCAGCCCAGTGTCCAACCCCAGTTTTGGCCTGTGACCTGCCAGGAATAGGTGAACTGATCGGGGGTGTATTCAAGATACCACCCCACGTTCCACCCGACCGTCCAGCCAAAGGTCCAGCCCACGTTCCAGCCGTATTGCCATTGGAGGCTGTATTCATAGGTCCAGCCGCTGGAGGACGCGCCGCCGCCTGGCAAGACGGAGCCATCTTCGGAGCCGTAAAGATATTGCCCGCCTGCAATATCGCCCGCCGCCAGGTCGTTCAGGCTGCGCGGAATAAAGGCCGACATAATTACGTTTGAACTGCTGGGGTGGTCCAGCCCCAGGATGTGGCCGATCTCATGGAGGGCGACCTTGTAGGTCAGCGTATAATTGCTCGCAAAACCCTCGTCTTGGTCGAACGTCACGGTGCCTCGGGTGACGGAGCCAGCCCCATTTGTGAACCAACGCGCAACGCCCAATGTGCCGCCGTCAAAGCCGTCGATAAAACCCTCGGTGATGTAAATATCCGCACCTGCCCGGGTGCTCGAGGCGGAAAAATCCAGCGACAGCACGTCGTCCCACCGCTGAATGGCGGCGATGATGCCGGCGGAGTAAGTCAGCGTGGGGTCGATATAATAGGTGACGTCGTTCTGGTTGAACTTATCGCCCGTCAACAAATATGAAGTCATGCTTTGTCCCTTGCTCAAAGCCCTGTGCGCACCGTTTCTGCCCGAACGAGTGGCCCTATCCTACCGCCGATTACTACCGGAATGTTGTCTTTGATTGGCTAACCACACAATGTGGAGCGAATTGGGCGCTCAATTGGCGCTTTAATTAACAAAACCTGTCGTTTTGTTGCAGAAAATGGCGTGGGTTCAGTGCCGTCAGGCTTCCGCCGCGACGGGCCGTCCGCTTTGGGCGACCTTGCGGGCCATGTCCACATTGAGCGTGCTGTGCAGGGCGGCACGGATAGCGGGAGACTTTTGCTGGAGATTGCGCAGGCTTGTGCCGTCCCAACTTACGTAAGACCCGCCTTCATCCAGCCGCACGGTGGCGCTGGCAGATTGGCTCAGAAAAAAGCCCACCTCGCCAATGAACGTGCCGGGCTCGATGCGAAACCTGTTGGCGCCTTTGGTGATCTCAATGCCACCGTTTAAGACGTAATAGAGGTCTTTCACCGGCACTCCTTCCGCCACCAGTGTGGTGGTCACACCCACCTGTTTGCGGCTGGCCAGTTTCATCAGCTTGCGAAATTCGCCGGGGCGCATGGTGTCGAACACGGTGTAGAGCGCCTTATCTTCTTCGCTCATGCCCAACGTTGTGCGCTCCCACGCCAGTTGCGCCATGATGAACAGGTTCGCCGCCCCCATGATGACCGACCAGATGAAGGCATCCCACAGGGGTTCGTCCAGGGCGAAGTAGTAATAGGTGAGGTAGCAAAGGGTGCCGAGAAAAATCAGCCCCCGCAGGATGAGTTGGTCTTTGACGAGAAACCCCGCCACGTAAAACACGGCGGCGATATGAACGAGAATGGAGGCGCCGATTGTGAAGTTCATCGATTGGTCTTAACCCCAAAGGCCGTCATAGGCCGACTTGATCGGCCAATTTCCTGCGTTTCTGGCGCGGCACCCTAACGTAGAAGACGCGCCGATCAAGTCGCCGGGTGACGAGGGGTGGATCATCGGGGCGAAAAAAGAGCTGGCCGATTTCTAGTCAGCCAGCTCCTATATTTCCAAAAAATAGAGGACGTTAGCTACACCCCGTCGTGCTCCCACACGTATCGCACTTCATGCACGTCCCATTCCGCAGCAGGGTGAAGTTTTGGCATTCGGGGCAGGCTTCGCCTTCGTAGCCTTTCATGCGGGCCATGGAGCGGCGCTCGTCGGTGGTCATGGAAGGGGCGGACTGGCTTTCGCTCATGCTCTCCATAGCCTCTTCCTTGCGCAGATCGTTGTCTGGAATGTCGCGCAGGAAACCGATGGTGGGCTCCGCCAAGCCGTCATGGGCCGGTTCGGCGAGGGCCAGTGCTACGGCAGCGCCTCCGCCGATGGAGGTGACGGTGCCGCCGGTGGGCTTGCTCACTGGTGCATCCAGGGAACCAGCAGGCTCTCCCGTGGGCACGATGGAGAGATTTGCACCCCGTGTCAGACCGGTGGAAACCACCTGCGCCTTGCCTTCCTGCACACCCTTGCCGAGGGCGGTGGAGGCGAAGTCGGAGGCGTCCACGTGGCCCAGATCGTGGCGACCGGCATAGGAGATGGCCAGTTCGCGGAACACGTAGTCCAAAATGGAGGTGGCGTTCTTGATGGCGTCATTGCCCATGACGATGCCAGCAGGCTCGAACTTGGTGAAGGTGAAGGCCTCCACATACTCTTCCAGCGGCACGCCATATTGCAGGCCGAGAGACACGGCGATGGCGAAATTGTTCATCATGGCGCGGAAGGCAGCGCCTTCCTTGTGCATGTCGATGAAGATTTCGCCGATGCGGCCATCGTCAAACTCACCCGTGCGCAGATAAACCTTGTGGCCGCCCACGACTGCTTTTTGGGTGTAACCCTTGCGGCGGTTGGGCAGTTTTTCGCGGCGGCGCACCTCCACAACTTTTTCGACGATTTTCTCCACGATCTTCTCAGAAACCTGCGTGGCGCGGGCGGCAGCAGGGGCTTCGATCAGATTGTCGAGGGCTTCATCATCGTCTTCATCTTCCACCAGCGAGGCGTTGAGGGGTTGGGACAGTTTGGACCCATCGCGGTAGAGCGCATTGGCTTTCAGGCCCAGTTTCCAGGACATCATGTAGGCTGCCGTGCAGTCTTCCACGGCTGCATCGTTGGGCATGTTGATGGTTTTGGAAATAGCCCCGGAGATGAAGGGCTGGGCCGCTGCCATCATCTTGATGTGGCTTTCCGTGGAGAGCGAGCGCTTGCCGATGCGGCCGCATGGCGTGGCGCAATCGAACACGGCCAGATGCTCGTCTTTCAGGCCCGGCGCGCCTTCCAGTGTCATGGCCCCGCAGCAATAGATATTGGCGGCCTGAATTTCGTCTTTGTCGAAGCCCAGCGCAGCCAGCATGTCGAAGGAGAAATCGTTCAGCTGCTCGTCGGTGAAGCCCAGCACCTCTTTGCAGAAAGTTTCGCCCAGTGACCACTTGTTGAAGGCGAATTTGATGTCGAAGGCGGAGCCGAGACCCGCTTCCACGGCATCAATCTGCTCCTTACCAAAACCCTTGGCTTCCAGCGCGCCGTGGGAGAGGGCGTTGGAGCCTTTCAGCGTGCCGTGGCCCACCGCGTAGGTGACCATGTGCTCGATCTGGTCTTCGCTATAGCCCAGCGTTTGCAGGGCCTCCGGCACGGCGCGGTTGATGATTTTGAAATAGCCGCCACCGGCCAGTTTCTTGAATTTCACTAGCGCGAAGTCAGGCTCGATGCCTGTGGTGTCACAATCCATCACCAGACCGATGGTGCCCGTGGGGGCCACCACCGTAGCCTGGGCATTGCGGAAGCCGTGCTGCGCGCCTTTGTCCACGGCGCGGTCCCAAGCGGCCTTGGCACGCTCGGAGAGACCGGCCCAGAGGTCTTTACCTTCCAGCGCGGCATGGTCCAGCGGCAGTGGGTTGATGGAGAGGCCTTCATAGCCGTCCGCATTGCCGTGGGCAGCGTTGCGGTGGTTGCGCATGACGCGGGCCATATTGTCGGCATTGGGCTCGTAGCCGGGGAAGGGGCCTTGCTCTTTGGCCATTTCAGCAGATGTTTCGTAGCACACGCCGGTCATGATGGCGGTGAGCGCCCCGCAGACGGCGCGGCCTTCATCGCTGTCATAGGGAATGCCAGCGGTCATCAGCAGACCGCCGATATTGGCGTAGCCGAGGCCGGTGGTGCGGTAGTCGTAAGACAGTTGGGCAATTTCCTTGGAGGGGAATTGCGCCATCAGTACGGAGATTTCCAGCACCATCATCCAAAGGCGCGTGGCGTGTTCATAGGCATCCACGTCGAAGGTTTTATCCTTGCGTCGGAATTGCAGCAGATTGAGCGATGCCAGGTTACAAGCCGTGTCGTCCAGGAACATGTATTCGGAGCAGGGGTTCGACGCGCGGATGGGCCCGGCTGAAGGACACGTGTGCCAGTCGTTCATGGTGGTGTTGAAGTGCAGGCCGGGGTCGGCAGACTGCCATGCGGCATTACCGATTTTGTCCCACAATTCCCGCGCTTTGACGGATTTGGTGACGGAGCCGTCCTTACGGGCGATCAGGTTCCACATGCCGTCTTCTTCCACAGCGCGCAGGAAGCCGTCTTTGATGGAAACGGAATTGTTGGAGTTCTGGCCGGAGACGGTCAGGTAAGCGTCGCTGTCCCAGTCCGTGTTATAGACGGGGAATTGGATGTCCGTGTAGCCCTGTTTGGCCAACTGGATGACGCGGTAGATGTAATTTTCCGGCACGGCGTTTTTCTTGGCCGCCCGCACCTCGCGCTTGAGTGCGGGGTTCATGTTGGGGTCGAAGCACTGGTCATCATCGCCTTCGCAATTCACGCAGGCTTTCATGATGGCCGTCATGTGGCGGGAAACCAGCTTGGACCCGGTGACGATGGCCGCCACTTTCTGCTCTTCGCGCACTTTCCAGTCGATATATTCCTCAATATCGGGGTGGTCGATGTCCACCACCACCATCTTAGCAGCACGGCGGGTGGTGCCGCCGGATTTGATGGCTCCTGCGGCCCGGTCGCCGATCTTTAGGAAGGACATAAGGCCGGAGGATTTGCCGCCGCCGGAGAGGGGCTCGTTCTCGCCGCGAATGTGGGAGAAGTTGGAGCCGGTGCCGGAGCCATATTTGAACAGGCGGGCCTCACGCACCCACAGGTCCATGATGCCGCCATCGTTGACGAGATCATCGCCCACGGACTGAATGAAACAGGCGTGGGGCTGGGGGTGCTCGTAGGAAGATTTGGATTTGGTCAGTTTGCCGGTTTTGTAGTCCACGTAGAAGTGGCCTTGGGCTGGCCCGTCAATGCCATAGGCCCAGTGCAGACCGGTGTTAAACCATTGGGGAGAATTGGGCGCCACTTTTTGGGTGGCGAGCATGTAGCACAATTCGTCGTAGTAAGCCTGCGCGTCTTCTTCCGTATCGAAATAGCCGCCCTTCCAGCCCCAGTAGGTCCACGTACCCGCAAGACGGTTATAGACCTGCGTGGCGGACATTTCCGGCCCGTAGCGTTCTTCTTCGGGCAGCTTCTTCAGCGCGGCCGTGTCTTCCACCGAACGCCACAGGAAAGAGGGAACATCGTTCTCTTCAACTTTCTTCAGGACAGCAGGCACACCGGCTTTGCGGAAATATTTCTGCGCGATGATGTCGGACGCCACCTGGCTGTATTGCTCCGGCACCTGGATATCTTCCAGCTTGAAAACCACAGACCCATCGGGGTTCTTGATCTCGCTGGTGGCGCTGCGCATGGGCACGCTGTCAAAAGGAGATTTTCCGGCTTCTGTGTAGTGACGGTTAATGCGCATCAGTTCAGTCCCATGTCCGTTTTAGTGGGTGAAAAGCCCACCGATATATGCCCCGTGGAAAGCCGAGGCTCCCACTTGCCCTTCGGCGACCGCACGAACGACCGCCACGAAAAAATCTGCAAAATGCGCGTCCGGTCAGCCCGGCATTGTCGCGCAATACGCTGCATATGGTATGCGCCGCCGCCTGTCACACAACATATAGTGTTATCAACACCCTTAATAAAGGGTTAACAGGGGCGACCCGCGTCCTCTTGGATGGCTGGAGAAAGGCAAGCCGCCACCGCCCTCATACGCGCCGATTTTCATAAATCGAAGGATGAGGATGCGTAGACCCAACTTGAAAACTTGCCCCGCGACGAACTCAAACAGACCGCCGCTGCCATGCTTGGCTGACGCTTGAAAGGTGAGCAATTCCATCGCCATCGTCAACACGGTTGGAGGCTGGAAAAGGGCGACCGGCGTGGGGCAGGTGCGGTGCAACATCATCAATTTGCACGGTATGGAATCGCCTTAAACAGGGCGATTTATTCGGTTTTGGCGCGTTGTCGCGGGAAGGGAACCCACAGGTTTTTGACCGGCAGAAAAAGAATAAAAATTTTGCCTTGACGGACCGCTTTCCACAATCGACTCGCAGGTGTGTGGGAAAACCGCAAGATATGGGGCGCATGAGAGCCTCACACACAATATGTATCACTTCCGTGACGATTCTTGTGGTTCGTTTGATTCCCTGTGGAAAAGCCTCAACCGGCCCAATTTACCCCCGGTTGCGCGTGGCCTTGCGCCTCCGCGCACCCCTTGGCAGGCTTGGGTCATGAAAAAATACAATACGGTCGTGGCCGCCGCCGCCCTGCTCATCTGCTCTGCCATTGTCCCTTCGCAGGCCGAGAGCTTTGGTGCCTATGTCAAAGGCCTGCGGGGCGTGGCCCTGCAAGCGGGTATCGCGCCGGCCACCTATGATCGGGCCATGAAAGGCGTGACGGCGGACACGCGCATAGACCGCTTCACGCGCAAACAGCCCGAATTGGTGAAGCCCATTGGCGGCTATATTACCCAACGCACGAAGGGCGCGCTGGCCAAACGGGGCAGGGGGAAGGTCAAACCCATCCGCCGCACGTTAAATGCTATCGGCAAGCGCTATGGCGTGGACCCCTATGTGGTGGCCGCCATTTGGGGCATGGAATCGGGTTATGGCGCGGGCATTGGCACCTCCAACGTGTTTCGCACCCTGGCGACCTTGGGGTGGAAACGCTACCGGGGAGACTTTTTCCAGAACGAGTTGCTCAACGCACTGGTGATTATGGAGCGTGAGCGGCTGAAACCGTCGCAGATGGTCTCGTCCTGGGCCGGGGCCATGGGGCAGACGCAATTCATCGCTTCCAGCTTTCGCAAATTCGCGGTGGACCATAATGGTGATGGCAAGCGCGATCTTTGGGGCAATGTGGGCGATGCGTTGGGGTCCACCGCCAATTACCTCAAGTCCAAAGGATGGGTGCCGGGCCAACCTTGGGGTTATGCGGTGCGCTTGCCTAAGAGCGTTGCACGGGATGCGGTGACGCAGGATTGGGCCGCTTGGACGCGGGCCGGGGTGAAGGCGCGCAATGGCAAGGCTTTCCCGAAACGCGGGCAGGCGACACTGTTCTTTCCTGCGGGGGCCGAAGGGCCAGCTTTTCTCATCTCGCCCAATTATGAAGTGATCCGCGATTACAATTCCTCCGACGCCTACTCGCTTTCCGTTGGGTTGCTGGCGGATCAGCTGCGCGGGGGGCGTTATATCCCCATGGACTGGCCCACAGCCAAAACGCTCAATAAGGCGCAGCGTATGGAAGTGCAGAAAAGGCTGGCGGATAAGGGCTATGATGTGCCCAACCGCACGGGGCGTATTATTAAGGGTGTGCGCAAGGCCGTGCGGGACTTTCAGGCGAAGATTGGTGTGACGCCGGATGGGTATCCCGATGTGGAGCTTATTCGCCAGTTGCGGCGGTGATCTGATGGAGGGCGAGCCCAAAGACCTGTTCGATCGCGCCGCTTTTGACGTGCCGGAGGCCCAGTCCGCTTCGATGATGGGCAATCCAAGCTATAAGGTTGAGGGCAAATTGTTCATGAGCCTGATTGGCGAGGAAGCCATCTTCAAATTGCAGGGTGAAATCCATACCGAGGCATTGGCGCTGGACGGGGCGCACTTGTTCAACCCAAAAAAGAACGGCACGCCGATGAAAGAGTGGGTTCAGGTGCCGTTCGATCACGCAGGCCAGTGGCCTCGCTTTGCGGTGGCCGCCAGTTCCTACGTCCGTAGCTTATTGTGATCGGCTGGTTTCATCCGCTTCAATTCCCGCACCACCAAAGCAATCGTGATGGCGAACAGGACGGCCCCGAACCAATAAAAAGCCCCCGGATTGTCCACGATGGCATCCGGCCCCGTGGAGCGGGCGAAAATATCGGAGGCTAGCAGGGGGCCGATGATGAGGGCCACCGTGTTCACCGATGAAATGGTGCCCTGCAACAGGCCCTGTTCATCCTCCGGCACGTTGCGGGACATTAGGGCAGTGAGCACGGGTCCGGCGCAGCCCCAGCCGATTATGTGGAACAGGATACCGGGGTAGAGCACCCAGCCAGCGGTGACAAAGGGCAGGAAGATGAAGGCGGTGAAGGAAATTAGATAGCCGCCCACCAGCACTTTCCACTCGCCAAAGGCGGGCACCACCACCCGCACCAGCCAGCCTTGCACCACCGCCATGCACACGCCCACCCAGGCCAGCGAATAGCCCGCCTCCGCCACGCCCCAGTTGAATTGGGCCTCCGTCCACAAAACCCAAATGACCTGCAAGCCGTTTTGGGCGATACCTGTTAGCACCAGTGCGGTCATGAGCAGAATGAGGGCATCGTAGCGGCGAATATGAGCCAGCGCCGAGAAGGGATTGGCCTTTCCCCATGCCAGATGGCTGCGTTTGGAAGGGGGCAGGCTTTCGGGCAGATAGAAGTAGCCGAAAGCGGCATTGGCAAAAGAAAGGGCCGCCGCTAGCCAAAACGCATAGCGCAAATCATAGGCCCCCAGCACACCGCCGATCAGGGGACCGGCGATAAAGCCGATGCCGAATGCTGCACCCAATAGGCCGAATGCTCCCGCGCGCTTTTCCGGCGGGGTGATGTCGGCGATATAAGCGTTGGCGGTGGAGACGGTGGCGCTGAACAAGCCGGCAATTAATCGCCCGATCACCAGCCACAGCATTGATGGGGCTAGCGCCAGCACCAGGTAGGAGATGCCCAAGCCCAGCAAGGACAGCAATAGCACGGGGCGGCGGCCGTATTTGTCGGAAATCATGCCCATGGCGGGGCCGAAGGTGAACTGGACCAGAGCAAAGCCGGACGTGAGCAAACCATAAATCCACGCCGCTTCGCCTACAGAGGCCCCGGAAAGCTCTTTCACGAGTTGCGGCAGGATGGGCCAAGCCAGGCCCACGCCCAGCATGTCGATCACAACCGTGGCGATGATAATGTAAAGCGGCGCTTTGCTTTTTACGGCTTCGGACGGGGTCAGGATCGTCTCGCTCATGCCATTTGTCCCCGAACCGGTGCGTTTTGCGCCAAATGGCGATTGACGAGAAAATCCGTTTCCCTTTGCCACCCACTTTGCAACCCGGTTTCTCAACCCCGGGCAGGGGGCTTCCTATCTTGTGTGCAAGGCAACCGCAATGGGCGGGCTGCACCGGAGAAGCGCCGTGATCGATTTGAAAACATGCAAGCGCGATGAAGCGGAAGCGTCAGCAAAGCTCGACGTGTTTCCCGCTTTCTTCAAGGTGAAAGACAAGCCTGTTGTTATTTTGGGCGGCGGCGATGAAGCGGCGGCCAAACTTCGCCTGCTGTCGGAAACCTCCGCCAATCTGGTGGTCTATGCCGATGGACTTTCCGACGGCATGGAGCGGGCTATCGCTGTTGCCAACGCAACGCACCATGCCCGCCCCTATGAATTTGAAGATTTGGCCGATGCGGCCTTGGTGTTTACCGCACAGGAAGATGAAGCGTTGGACCTCATGGCGGTGGAAGCCGCCCGTCTGGTCGGCGTGCCGGTGAACGCCGTGGATCGTCCTGAAATGTGCGATTTTATCACGCCTTCTATCGTCAACCGTGCGCCCGTTGTGGTGGCTGTCTCCACCAATGGCACGGCCCCGGTTCTCGCGCGTCGCTTAAAAGGGCAGGTTGAAAAACTGCTGCACCCGCGCACCGGCGCATTGGCCCGGTTTGCCGATGCTTTTCGCCCCGCCGTTTCCCGCACTTTCAGCGATGGGCGCGACCGGCGCGTATTTTGGGAGCGTTTCTTTGACGGCAAAGCTGCTTCTGCTGCGCTAGACGGCCACATGGGCAAGGCTTGTGGAGAGGCCCGCGCTCTTCTAGTCGCGGACAAGCCCATGGCGGGTTTTGTGTCTTTGATTGGCGCGGGGCCGGGGGCAGAGGATTTGCTGACAATCCGCGCCCACCGTGTGCTGCAAAATGCCGATGTGGTGCTCCACGACGCGCTTGTGCCCTTAGAAATTGTGCGCCTGTCCCGCCGGGATGCGCAGATTATTCCCGTGGGCAAACGCAAGGGCTGCCATTCCAAAAGTCAAAATGAAATCAACGCGCTGATGGTGGAAAAGGCCCGTGAAGGGCTGACCATTGTGCGCCTCAAAGCTGGTGATCCCATGATTTTTGGGCGCGCTGGCGAAGAAATCGCGGCGCTTCGGGCCAATCAAGTGGCTTATGAGGTGGTGCCGGGTGTGACGTCTGCGCTGGCCGGGGCCGCAGAAGCGGAAATTCCGCTGACCCTGCGGGGCACGGCATCCTCCGTCATCTTCACCACGGGGCATGATCTCAATGGTGAGCATCTGCCAGATTGGGCGGAACTGGCGCTCTCCGGAGCAACAGTCACCGTCTTTATGGGGCGCACGGTCGCGCGGCAGACGGCAGAGCGTTTGCTGGTCGCTGGGTTGGCCGCTGATACGCCGGTGGCCGTGCTGGAAAATGTGGGCCGCGCCGATGCCCGCCGTCTGGTGGGCACGCTTTCCGATCTCGCCAAGCTGCAAGATGAAAAATTTGCTCAGGCGGCGGCGCTCATTGTGATCGGCGAAGCTGTCGCTTCCATCAATTTGGCCAAGTGTGAACGCCTTGGCCGTAAAACACTTTCCCCCTCCTTTGAAAAAGGAATTGCCGCATGACCACGCTCAAAAACCCGATCGCTTTCACCGCAAACCGCCTGCTGGACGGCGAGGCCGTATGGCTTTCCGCCAATGGCCAATGGGTGGAAACCGTTGAAGCGGCCTGGGCCGTTCACACGCTGGCGGACAGGGAAGTGGCCGAGGGCATGGCCGCAAAGGCCGATGCCGATAACCATGTGGTGGAGCCCTATTCCATCGACGTGGCGGTCAATGCCGGTTCCGTCTGGCCCACCAAGAACCGGGAAGTCATTCGGGCCCAAGGGCCAACCATCCGTCTCGATCTGGGCAAGCAGGCTCAAAATCAGGCCCAAAATCAGGCAAGGGCTGCTTAATTTCAGCGTCAGGAACGCATTATGTATCGCTATGATGAATTTGACCGGGACTTTGTGAAAGCCCGGGTGAGCCAGTTCCGTGAGCAGGTGGAGCGGCGGGTTTCCGGTGAATTGTCGGAAGACAATTTCAAACCCATACGGCTGCAAAATGGGGTCTATTTGCAACTGCATGCTTACATGCTGCGCGTTGCGGTGCCCTATGGCACGCTCAATTCAGCGCAGATGCGAATGTTGGCCCATATCGCGCGCAAATATGACCGTGGTTATGGGCACCTAACGACCCGGCAGAACATCCAGTTCAACTGGCCGAAGCTCGCGGACATTCCCAACATTCTCGAAGACCTCGCATCCGTCGAAATGCATGCGATCCAAACGTCCGGCAATTGCATAAGGAACGTCACGGCCGACCACCTCGCCGGAGCGGCGGCGGACGAGGTTGCCGATCCACGACCCTATGCGGAAATTTTGCGTCAATGGTCTACGGTTCATCCCGAATTCCTCTATCTGCCCCGCAAATTCAAAATTGCGGTGATCGCTTCGCCTAATGACAGGGCAGCAATGCAGTTCCATGACATCGGGCTGGAAGTGCGCAAAAATGATGCGGGCGAATTGGGTCTGCGGGTGTTCGTCGGCGGTGGTCTGGGCCGCACACCCATGGTGGCGAAGGAAATTCGCGATTTTCTGCCCGAAAAAGACCTGCTGTCCTACTGCGAGGCGATTTTGCGGGTCTATAATCTGTCCGGTCGGCGGGACAATAAATACAAGGCCCGCATCAAAATTCTGGTCCATGAAACGGGGCTGGAACAACTGAAGGGGCAGGTGGAGGCTGAGTTTCAGCGCATCAAGGATGGCGTGCTGCAACTGCCCCGTGAAAGCGTGGAGGCTATTGAAGCCTATTTTGCACCGCCTCCCTTTGAGGCTTTGCCCGCAACCGGTGAGATTTTGGCAGGCGCGGTTTCTCAAAATGCTGCCTTCAACCGCTGGACACGCCAAAACGTCCACGCACACCGCCAGGACGGTTACGCAAGCTTGACCATCGCGTTGAAGGGCACGGGGGAGGCCCCCGGCGATGTGACCGCAGACCAAATGGATGTCATTGCCGACCTCGCCGAGCGTTACTCTTTCGATGAATTGCGCTTTAGCCATGAGCAAAACGCCATTTTACCCAATGTGAAGCAGGATGATTTGCCCGCCATCTATGATGTGTTGGTTGAGCACGCTCTGGCCGCGCCCAATGCCGGGCTGATTACAGACATGATTGCCTGCCCGGGGTTGGATTATTGCGCGTTGGCGACAGCACGCTCCATTCCTGTCGCCCAGTCCATTTCCAAGCGGTTTGCGAATATGGACCGGCAGGAACAGATCGGCGCACTGAAGCTTAAGATTTCCGGCTGCATCAACGCCTGCGGCCACCACCATGCCGGTCATATCGGCATTCTGGGCCTCGATAAGCGGGGCGAGGAAACCTACCAGGTGACGCTTGGGGGGTCCGGCGACGAACAGGCCGCCGTTGGTGAGATTGTGGGCCGTGGTTTTGCCGCTGACGAGATTACGGACGCGGTTGAAACCATCGTGACCGTTTATCTGGAAAAGCGTCAATCCAAAGATGAAACCTTCATAGAAACCTATCGCCGGGTGGGTGCTGCGCCCTTCAAAGCCGGGCTTTACCCCGCTCAGGAGGCCGCCTGATGAGCACGCTTTTCAAAGACCGCAGGCCCGTTGAGGATGAATGGGTGATGGTGGATGGTGAGCAGCCCATTCCCACGGGAGTGAAGGTGATTGTGCCTTTGGCGCGTTATCTGGAGGATCCCGAGGCGATCAAAGGTCCGGTGGGTGTATTGGTGGAGGCGGGCGAGAGCCTCGATGGCTTGCGTGGCCATGGGGGCGGGCTTGATCTCATCGCCCTGGATTTTCCCAGCTACGCCGATGGTCGTGCTTTTTCCAAGGTGAGACTGCTTTATGAAGAATGGGGGTTTGAGGGTGACATAAGGGCCGTCGGGGATGTGCGCATTGACCAGGTCTTGTTCATGGAACGGTGCGGTTTCACCAGCCTCTTGGTTTCCCACCAGCCTACGGTTGATTCCCTGATTGCGGGGCATGACCCGGGGATTGGGCACTTTTATCAACCGGCTGCGGGCGCAGAAGTGGCGGCCTCAGTGCCAAACCGCCCTTGGTTGCGGCACCGGGCCGGTTAAGGAGAATTTCAATGCAAATTCACGTTTCCACACCTGATGGCAAAACGGCCACGCTGGAGGCCCTTGAGGGCTTCCGCGTGATGGAAATCATCCGCGATTGGGCGAGCGTTTCCGGCATTGGCATTCGGGCCGAATGTGGCGGTGCCTGCGCCTGCGCCACCTGCCATGTCTATGTGGACCCGGCCTGGACCGACCGTTTGGTGCCCATGGCGGAGGAAGAGGAAGACCGGCTGGATGAGGCGTTTAATCTGGAAGACAATTCCCGCCTGTCCTGCCAGGTGCTGATGTGCGAGGCGTTGGATGGATTGCGCGTGACCGTGGCAGCGGACGCTTTTGTCGAAGTGAAGGTGGAAGAGGCAGCCTAAGCCGCGTAGCGCAGCCAGATGGGCACATGGTCGGAAGGTTTTTCCCAATCGCGCACATGTGCATCAATGAAACAGCCCTCAAGATGAAGGGCCGCTTCGGGGGATAGCAACAGATGGTCAATGCGGATGCCGTGGCCCCGCTGCCAAGCGCCGCCCTGGTAATCCCAAAACGTGTAGGTGTCGTGATCATCGGTGCCGGAGCGCAAGGCCTCGGTGAAACCCAGGTTTTTTAGTGCTTCAAAACGGCTGCGGGTTTCGGTTCGAAAAAGCGCGTCGCCTTCCCAAACGGCGGGGGACCAGCAGTCATCGTCTTGGGGAATGACGTTGTAATCGCCCGCCAATATCAGCGGCTCTTCCAGCGCAAGGCGGCCCTTGGCCCAGTCATGCAACCGCTCCATCCAGCGCAGCTTATAGTCAAATTTGCGCGGATCATCGGGTGGATTGCCATTGGGCAGATAAATCGAAGCCACGCGCAGGACATTGTTGTCCACCGAAAACACGCCTTCCATGAAGCGGGCCTGATCGTCTTCGTCGCCGTCTTCGCCCACCCCTTCACGTGTGCCGGGCAAGCGGCGGTTTACCTCGTCAAAGGGTAGGCGGGATAGGATTGCGACGCCGTTGAAGCCCTTCTGGCCATGGGTTTCCACGTTATAGCCCAGCGCCTCGATAGCCTCCGACGGGAACGCTTCATCGACGGATTTGATTTCCTGCAAACAGGCAATGTCCGGCTCGGCTTGTTTCAGCCATTCCACCAGCACGTCATGGCGGGCCTTGATGCCATTGATGTTCCATGACGCAATTTTCATCAAACAGGTGTTTTCAAATCAGTTCGTAATGAAACATGCATATGTGATTTCACCAGTATTGCCATCGTAGACCTTCGGTATCGCATAGATGCGTTCCCAGTTTTGAGCGCCGATCATTTTAGTGCAAAGCCTACGAGCGGCTTCTATGCACCCAATGTTTCCGATGTCTTCATAGGTTTTGCACGATCCATGCGCTTGCGTATAGGCAGCAACAGATCGAACAATATCGCCTTTATAGTCAAAGTTGCGTGCCAGTGCGGGACTTGTAATCAACATCGCAGAGGCAATAATCGCGATTGAAATTTTCATATTTTATCACCCTCGATAAACCCAATAACAATCGAAAATTGAAGGTTTAATGTAAGATCGTCAAGGGTGAACGCTTCTATTTCGGTTTTATCTAAATTGAAAAGCTCGTGCCGCAGCCACAACTGGCGGTGGCGTTGGGATTGCGGATCTGGAAGCTCTGGCCCATCAGATCGTCCACAAAATCCACCACGGAGCCGCCCATATACATGAGCGAGACGGGGTCGATGACCACTTTGGCCCCTTCACCTTCCAAAACAAGATCATCGTCCTGCTGAGCTTCGGTCAGGTCAAATTTGTAGGAAAAGCCGGAGCATCCGCCGCCCTCCACGGAGACGCGCAGGGCTTCCTTGTCCGGCTCGGTGGAGAGAATTTTGGCGATGCGTTTGGCGGCGGCGGTGGACAGCACCACTTCGCCCTCGGGTACTTCAATTTCTGCGGCGTCGGCCATGGCGAACTCCTTGTCTTGCTTACATGTAAGAAGCCGAGGC
The DNA here is from genome assembly GCA_038525315.1 of Pseudomonadota bacterium. Lineage (GTDB taxonomy): Bacteria > Pseudomonadota > Alphaproteobacteria > Rhizobiales > Rhizobiaceae > Pseudahrensia. Next base: position 181,133 of record JBCBHU010000003.1, on the reverse strand, counting down.
AGGTGGGTCAATCGGCTGGATTTGGTAAGTGGCATGTGTCGCGGTAACGGGGGGCATGGAACAATTCGCTGCCGAATCAAGAGATTTCCCACCGTTTGCAGGGAGAGAGCTTGCGCCCTATGCCTGCCTTCACAGCCGGGGTCGGTTGGTGGCAGAGGCGGGCAGCCCGACACGGTCCGAATTTCAGCGGGATCGGGATCGGATTATCCATTCGGACGCTTTCCGAAGGCTGATGCACAAGACGCAGGTCTTTGTGCACAATTCCAGTGCGGGGCAGGGGGATCACTTTCGCACACGGCTTACCCACTCCATTGAAGTGGGCCAGATCGCCCGCGCTTTGGCTCGGGCCTTGCAGGCGGATGAGGATTTGGCGGAAGCCTTGGCGCTGGTCCACGATTTCGGCCACACACCCTTTGGCCACGCGGGTGAGCGGGTGCTGGAGCGCAAGCTGGCGCGGTTTGGTGGGTTTGAACACAATGCTCAATCCTTGCGCGTGGTCACGCAGCTGGAGCGCCGCTACGCCTCTTTCGACGGGTTGAACCTCACCTGGGAGACGCTGGAAGGTCTGATCAAGCACAATGGCCCGCTAACAGACCGGGATGGGGATGGGCTTGAGGGGCCGGTTCCCGCTGGTATTGCCAGCTACAACCAGGGCCATGATCTTTGGCTTTGGTCCTGGCCCTCGGTGGAAGCACAATGCGCCGCCATTGCCGATGACATTGCCTATGACAATCATGATTTGGACGATGGATTGCGGGCGGGGCTGTTTAGCCTGGATGATGTGGCTCATCTCTCCCTGACCGGGCGTTTGTTGGCGCAGGTGCGGGACCTGCACCCGGCCATCGAAACATCGCGCATGATCTACGAGGTGGTGCGGCGTCAAACTACGGCCATGGTTGAGGACGTAATCCGCGAAGCGAGCGGTCGCCTCAGCCACGCCAACCCGCAAAACGCCGATGATGTGCGTCGACAAGACTTTGCGATGGTCACTTTTTCCCCCGAGATGGAGGCGCAGGAAAAAGAGCTGAAGGCCTTTTTGTTGACCGCCATGTATCGCCACGAGCAGGTGATGCAGCCGGTGCGGGCTTCGCAACAAATCGTTGGTGATCTTTTTGACCGCTACATGGAGGACCCTTCCGCCATGCCGCAGACGCAGGAGTGGACGGTGGAAGGTCTCGATGACGAGCAGCGGCGCATCAAAGTGACCGACTATATAAGCGGCATGACAGACCGTTACGCCGTGCGCGAACACCGCCGCTTGTTTGACGCTACTCCGGCTTTGCGGTAACGCGGGCGCTAACCCATGCGGCACCAGCGGCCGCCCGCTTCACATGAAAACAAAAGCCATGGCCCAGACCACCGCAAACGTGTTTGCTGACTTTGATCAACGTATTAAGAATATCGTTCAAGCGCTTGATATTGATGGTATTGAGGGCGCTGACTTGTCCCGTCTTACCGTTGAACTGCCCCGTGATGCAAGCCACGGGCATTTGGCGACCAATGCGGCTATGGTTTTGGCCAAGCCGTTGAAACAGAATCCGCGGGCACTGGCCGATATGCTGGTGGCCAAGCTCAATGATGATGAGGACGTGGCCGAAGCGGCCATCGCCGGACCCGGCTTTATCAATCTGCGCCTGAAAGACGGCGTTTGGGCAAAGCGCCTTGCAGCCATTGTCGCCATGGGCGCGCAGTTCGGGCAGGGCGTCACCAGCGATGGGGTGCCGGTGAATGTGGAATATGTATCCGCCAACCCCACCGGCCCCATGCATGTGGGCCACTGCCGGGGCGCGGTGGTGGGTGATGCTCTCGCCAATCTGCTGGCTTTTGCCGGTTATGATGTGACGCGGGAATACTACACCAATGATGCGGGTGGGCAGATTGAGGTGTTGGCCCGTTCCGCCTTCCTGCGTTACCGCGAGGCGTTGGGCGAGGAGATCGGGGCCATCCCAGAAGGTCTTTATCCCGGCGATTATCTGGTGCCGTTGGGCACAAAGCTGGCCGATACCCATGGTGATGCGCTGTTGAAAATGGATGAAGCCGAATGGCTGCCCATCGTCAAAGACGCTGCCATTGATGCCATGATGGCCTTGATCAAGGCTGATTTGGCGGCCTTGGGCGTGGAACACGATGTGTTCTTTTCCGAGCGCAGCCTCCACGCCAAACAAGGTAATTCCAGCGCCATTGGCGATGCTATTGCCAAATTGCAGGACAATGATCTCGTCTATACCGGCACGCTGCCCAAGCCCAAGGGGGCGGCGGTGGAAGACTGGGAAGATCGGGAGCAGCTTTTGTTCCGCTCCACCGATGTGGGCGATGACATGGACCGGGCCTTGGTGAAATCCAACGGCGACTACACCTATTTCGCCGCCGATGTGGGTTATTTTCAGGACAAGTTCGACCGTGGTTTCAAAGAGATGATCTTTATCCTGGGGGCGGACCACGGGGGCTATGTCAAGCGAATGGAAGCGCTGGGGCGGGCCATTTCCGGCGGTGCCGCCAAGGTGACGATCCGTCTTTGTCAGCTGGTGAAGCTGTTCCGCGATGGCGAACCGGTGAAAATGTCCAAGCGGTCCGGCGACTTTGTTACCTTGCGGGAAGTGGTGGACGAAGTGGGCCGCGATGCCGTGCGCTTCATGATGCTTTACCGCAAAAACGATGCGCCGCTGGATTTCGATTTCGCCAAGGTGACCGAGCAGTCCAAGGATAATCCGGTCTTCTATGTGCAATACGCCCATGCCCGGTGCGCCAGCGTGTTTCGAAACGCCGCCGCCGATATGCAAGATTTGGACGTCTCGCAAAGCGCGTTGGCTGCCGCTGACATGAGCCTGTTAGACGATGAGGGGGAGCAAACGCTGGTGCGCAAGATGGCCGAATTTCCGCGCATTGTGGACGCCGCCGCCCGCGCGCACGAGCCGCACCGGCTGGCGTTTTATCTCTATGAATTGGCTAATCTGCTGCATTCACAGTGGAACCGCGGGCGTGATGTGCCCGCTTTACGGTTTATTCACCAAGAAAATGCACCCTTGACGCTGGCCAGACTGGCTCTTGTGCAGGTCGTATCCACCACCCTTGCCTCCGGGCTGGGGATAATCGGCGTGGATGCGCCCGAGGAAATGCGTTAACCTTTTGTTGCGCTGCCTCTAAACTGCGGTAATGCGGTGTCAATTTGGCCGTATTCACTGGCAACAAGACCTCGTCTGGCTGTGTTGGGCGGCGCGCTGCGTTCGCCTTTGGGCGGATGATGTCATGCGCTCACGGTATCGATAGGTGTTGCAGTGTTCGAGTATCAAGACGACTTCCTCATGACCCCCCATACGGACCCACAAATCGGGTTTGGTTTTTGTTGCGCCTCCAATCTGGCGGAAGACCAACTGAGTGCTTTGGCTGATCTGGTGGGCACGGGGCAGACATTGCATCCAGCCGGGCAGGCGCGCCCCAATCCCCTTCCTGGTGCGGAAAGTCGGGATAGGGCGGTGGAGGCCCCCCAGACCATAAACCAGCAGACCATACAGATGGTTGATGATGCGCCTGCGCTGGAATTTGATCTGGAACAGGAGCTGGCCCAGGCCTTTGAACAGCAGATGGGCGTGCAATCTTCTCCCGCCCCGGTTCCCCCCGCGCCTGTTCGCCCCGCGCCTGTGATGACTGAGCCGGTGGCGGCGGCCACAGCTGCCATTAGTTTTGAAAATCTGGCCCAAGATGCCCCGTCCCCGGCCAATGCTTTTGATAAAGTGCTGCTGCGCGATACCAGCGCGGCGGAGGCTGTTGCGCCGGTATTGCCGGAACTGGATTTGCCCCAAGCGGCTGTGCCCGTATCCGATCCGATGACAGCGATAGAGCCGGTGCCTGTGGCCGAGCCGGACTTGGAAATTGATCTGGACGGTGCGTTGGAAGCGGCGCTGGATGCTGAATTGTCCATGGAATTGGAAAAAGCGCTTGAGGATGAAGCGCTGATGGCCGATCAAGGCGCCCCCGGCCCAGTGGAAACGCCCGCAGGGGATGCAACCGGCGTGAACAGCGCCGACATGGCATCAATCCTTGCCGCAATGCCTCAAAACGAGGCGTCTCCCGCCGCAGCGCCGACCGTGGCTAATGTGTTTGGCGGGTTGAATACTGTCAGCCCCGCAGCCGCTGAAACCACTTCTCAAGCTGCGCAGCCCATGGATGATTTCCGGCGCGAACTTTCGCGTCTTATGGGCGGTGGTGACACTGCTGCTGCCAAAGAGGTGGAACCGGAAACGGTGCCACAAGCCCAAGCATCTCCAATCGTGCCGGGTGCGATGGCGGAGGTTGTGGCAAAAGCACCGATGGAGCCAGAACCCTTGGTCCTGCCGGAGTTTGATGGGGCAAACATGCAGGAGTTAAGCTCTCCGGCAACAGCGGCTTCTGCCGAAGTGGATGACCTGCTTGCGGCTCAACCGGTCAACGCATCCGCAGCGCACGCGCCTTCAGACGGTCTCGCCAGCCAAAGCGCCGCCGCGCCGTTGGCGGCTGGGCAGCCCAATTTTGCACCGCAGAATGACTTTGGGGCCCATGATCCTGTTTTTGACAATGCTTCCTTCAGCGACCCTGCAGCAGACATGGCTCCAGTCGTTGCTGACACTGAAATGAGTGAAGCGGACAACGACAATCGCCGCCGCAAGGGTATTTTTGCTGCCGCCGTGGTGGGGGCCATTGCGCTCTTGGGAGGCGCAGCGGCCATCGGTCTCTCCTCCTTTGGGGGGGATGGACCTGCGCCGGAAATTCTTGCCTCCAGCGAGCCTGTGAAGGTGAAACCGGCGGAGGCGGGGGGGCAGGTTGTGCCCAATCAGGATCAGGCGGTATTCCAGTCCGATGCTGACAAGCCTGTTAATCAGGCCACGCTCAACGAAAGTGCTGAAAAACCCATTGCGGTGGCGCTAAACAATGGCGGCTCCAAAAATGAAGACCGTATAACCACGGGCGATACGGGTACGGCCGTCACGTCCCGCCGGGTGCGCACGGTTGTTGTGCGGCCGGATGGTACGATTGTAAGCAATTCCGCCGACGGGGCGCCGAGCGCTGCAGCACCACAGGTCCAAGCACCAACATTAGCGCTGCAACCTGTGGTTCCCGAGGCCGCGCCCGTCCAACCCGTCGCGCCTCGCACAGTAACATACAATGCGCCAACCGGCGATGGCAACGCGCCAAGCGCAGATGGCAGCACGGCAGCGCCGAAACCACAACAAGTGGCGAAGCTGGAGGCTAAGCCCGTAAAAGTGGAGCCCGTGAAGGTTAAGCCAGCCCCCGCGCCTAAACCTGTCGCCAAAAAGCCAGCGCCAAAGCCAGCAGCGACGGCACAGTCCGCATCCGGGCTGCCCAGCGTATCCTCGCCCTATGCGGTGCAAATCGCATCGCAACGCAGTGCTGATGCGGCCAAGCGTTCCTATTCAACACTGTCACGCCGTTACGCCGCCGTGTTGCGGGGCAAGGGTGTGGATATTCGCCGTGCCGTTATTGATGGCAGGGGCACGTTTTACCGTGTGCGCATCCCCGCCCAGTCCCGCGGGGAGGCCAATACTCTATGTCGCCGTTTGAAGGCCAACGGTGGTTCGTGTTTTGTGACACGCTGATTCAAGGCATTTCGCGTTGGTCCTGAGCAAGGGCGCATCGTAAAATGCGTTCGAAGACATAAGCTCACTGTGTTGGAGCCAGCAGTTTTGATCCACTTCAAGTGTGCCTTGCGCTAATCTAGCAAGACTGCAAAACCCCGCCCCGGTGGCGGGGTTTTTTGCATCAGCGCCAAAGGGGTGCACCAGGATGGGGAGAGAGGGATGGAAATGAAAGCGCTCATATGCGGGGTGGCCGGATTGTCGCTGCTGGACAGCGAGGTGGACTTTATCGCCCGCCACAGGCCGTGGGGCTTTATCCTGTTTGGGCGCAATGTGGACACGCCGGAACAGGTGAGGGCGTTGACGGCGCAATTGCGGCAGGCCAGCCAGCGGGACAGCGTTCCTATTTTGATCGATCAGGAAGGCGGTCGGGTTCAGCGCCTCAAACCGCCCCACTGGCGCTCCTACCCAGCCGCTCAGGTTTTGGGCGATATTTACGCCCAAGATGCCAGGGCCGGTTTGCGAGTCACATGGCTCGTCTCGCGGCTCCACGCTTTCGATTTGGGCGCGATTGGTATTTATGTGGATTGTCTGCCGGTATTGGATGTGCCGGTGGCAGGCAGCCATAATGTGATTGGCAATCGTGCCTATGCCACAAAGCCTGATCTTGTTGCCCGTCTGGGTCGGGCGGCCTGTGACGGGGTTATGGCTGGGGGCGTTCAGCCCGTGATCAAACACATACCCGGCCACGGGCGTGCTATGGCCGACAGCCATCACGATCTTCCCGTGGTGGAGACGGACCGGGCCAGGCTGGAGGCGACGGATTTTGCCCCCTTCGCGGCGCTAAATTCCATTCCCATGGCCATGACCGCCCACGTAATTTACACGGCGATCGACCCAAACCAGCCCGCCACCACATCCTCCATTGTGATGGATGAGATTGTGCGTGGTCACATGGGCTATGACGGTCTCGTCATGTGCGATGACATCACCATGGGCGCACTTTCTGGGGATTTAGCCAGCCGAACCCGTGCCACGCTTAGCGCTGGTTGTGATATTGTGCTTCATTGCACGGGAAAGTTGGACGAGATGGAAGAGGTGGCCCAGGCCACCTGCTTGTTGGACGGTAAGGCTTTGGCCCGGGCTGAAAGAGCTCTTGAAGGTATGGGGCCGCATGGGGCCGATACGAGCGTTGAGGCCGACTGCCGGGTTGAACTGGACGAGATCTTAGGCCGTTACGCGCCCACCCTTTTGGCGGGCACAGGGGCGGACCCCACCAATTACGGGCGCACTTAGGGCACTCCTAATGCGCCAAATGAAAGGCGCACACGAATGGCACCACAGGCGGAAGAGAGCGAGGGCACAGGCCCCGTCGCCCCCGATTTGTGGGCCAGTGCGGAGCCGGTGGACCGTGCCGTCACCGACCCGGATTTCACCGTGGATGTGGACGGCTATGAGGGGCCGCTTGATCTTCTTTTGGCGCTGGCGCGCACGCAAAAGGTGGATCTTGCGAAAATCTCCATTCTGGAATTGTCGATCCAATATCTCACCTTTGTGGAGGAGGCGCGGCGTTTGCGGCTGGAATTGGCGGCTGATTATCTGGTGATGGCCGCGTGGTTGGCCTATCTCAAGTCGCGATTGCTTTTGCCCGCGCCGGAGGATGATCCTGAGCCCACGGGTGAGGAAATGGCGGCCCAGCTGGCCTTTCGCCTGCAACGCCTGGAGGCCATGCGCAATGCGGCTACCCAATTGATGAACCGCAACCGACTGGGCCGTGATATTTTCGCCCGGGGGGACCCGGAACCCGTGGTTGTGGACCGTAAGCAACAGTACAACGCCACGCTGTTTGATCTGCTCACCGCCTATGCGGCGCAGCGCCAACGTCAGTCCGTCAGTACCGTCACAATCGCCCAGCGCCACACGTGGTCCCTGACGGAGGCGCGCGAAATTTTGACACGGCTGGTGGGCACGTTGAGCGATTGGACACCACTGGATTTGTTTCTTTCCCGTTACCTGGACGATGAGCGTGGTCGGGCCAGCGTCATTGCAAGCTCGTTTGCGGCCAGTCTGGAACTGGTGCGGGAGGGGCAGTTGGAGATTCGGCAGGCAGGAGCATTTGAGCCGCTCTTGCTGCGACAACCTCAAAAGCCGCGCGCTGAGCTAGGATAAAGCCATGGCACAGAATCAACCCGCAACCATTCTGCCCTTTCCCGGCGCGCAGCGGCAGGAAGATGACGCCCCCGATACGCTGCACCTGGTGCGCATGGTGGAGGCCATGATTTTCGCGTCCAGTGCTCCGGTGCCGCAAAAGGCCTTAGTGTCTCGCTTGCCGGACGGGGCGGATGTGAAGGCACTTTTGGAGGAACTGCAGGCCGCTTATGCTAATCGCGGCGTCAATCTGGTGCGCACTGGCGACGGTTGGGCCTTTCGCACGGCGGATGATCTTTCCTTTTTGTTGCAAGCGGAGGCCGTCGAAACCCGCCGTCTTTCCAAGGCCGCTTTGGAAGTGCTGGCCATCATCGCCTATCACCAGCCCGTCACCCGGGCGGAAATTGAAGAAATTCGCGGAGTTGTCACCTCTAAAGGCACGTTGGATGTGCTCATGGAGACCGGATGGGTGCGGATGCGGGGTCGGCGCAAGACACCGGGTCGGCCGGTAACCTATGGGACGACGGCTGATTTTCTCGACCATTTCGGGCTGGAGCAGATTCGTGATCTGCCCGGTTTGGACGAACTGAAAGGTTCGGGCCTGTTGCAAAGTCAGGTGCCCGCCGGTTTTGCGGTCCCCGTGCCGTCGGATGATGATGCGTTGCAGGACGATGAAGACCCGTTCACGCTGGATGACGTGGAGGAATTGGGGCTGCTGGTGCCGGGTGGGGCCGGAGACGAGTAGGGCTTTCGGTCCGGTCATTTTGGCCCTAACCGCCCGGACAAATCGCCGTGAAACCACCGTTTTGCTTAATGGCAAACGCCGGTGCGTGCTCGGGCAAAGTGGGCACGCCCAAAATGGTGGGCGCCTCCATTATCCGTGCGTTGGCGCTTGATAATCTGTGTCACGAGTTTAGCGAGGCGCGCGTTCTGGATGACGTGGGGCTAACCGCCAAATCTGGCACTATCATTGTCACTTAGGGCACTGAAGAAGCGCTGCGCATGGCCGTCTAAATAATGCCTTTGCGGCATCGGCGGCTTCAACAGGCCATGGTTACGATGCAGCTGGACGTGTCCAAGTGCTTTACGTTTACCATGGCGCAGGAAGGATAATGGCTTTCCAGGCTGGAATGTGAACACATTCGGCCCATATGAGAGGCTGCGCGACGAAAGCATTGTTGCGGGGGCGCGGGGCTTTGGGTAGGTTCACGCCAAGGCATAGGCATTAACCGGCCCAATGGCATGGGCGCACGGTTCAGGGAGTAAATGTTATGGGTCAGATTGGTATTTGGCAGATTGTTATCGTGGCCGTTGTGATCGTGTTGCTTTTCGGTCGCGGCAAAATTTCCGATCTTATGGGTGACGTGGCCAAGGGTATCAATTCGTTCAAAAAAGGGCTGAACGATACCGATGAAAAAGCCACCGCCGGCAAGTTGGAAGAGGGCAGTGACAAGGTCATTGATGGCACCTCCGAGAAGACGAAAACCAGCTAAGCCTTGTGGGCATAGTCCCACAGGTTTGATTATCTCAAGTTCGGAGCGCGGTTTTGTTCGATATCGGCTGGACCGAAATGATGGTTGTCGCCGTGGTGGCGATCCTGTTTGTCGGCCCCAAAGAGCTGCCGGGCATGTTGCGCACGTTTGGCAAAATGATCCGCAAGGTGCGGGGGCTGGCCGGTGATTTTCAGCGGCAGTTTGATGACGCGCTGAAGGATGCCGAATTGGACGGCGTTCAAAAGGCCGTCAATGACGTGCGTAATCTGGACCCCAGCAAACAGATTCGCGACAAGCTCAATCCGCTTAAGGGTGATCTGGACAAGCTGGATGACGATCTGAACGCGCAAACCGCGCCGGAAGATGAAGAAGCCGCGTTAGAAGCGCAGGCCATGCCCGTCGCGCCGGAGGTGGAAGCGCTTCGCAAGGCACCGCCGCCTGATAGCGGGCCCAATGCCGTTCCCGGTTTCGGCGGTCCGAAAACTGGTGACGCCGTGGCCGCTCCTAAGCCTGTGGCGGAAGTGAGCACAAAGGCTAAGTTGAAGACGACGCCCAGAAAGGCGGCGGCCAAGAAAGCGGCGGCGGAAACGAAGAGCGAGGCGGCCCCCAAAAAGACACCGACTAAAAAATCGACGGCTAAAAAACCTGCTGCCAAAAAAGCGGCTCCGAAAAAGACGGAGACGAAAGGGCCGGCTAAGGAGCCAACTTCAAAAAAATCGACCGCTAAGAAACCGGCCCGTAAAGCGCCTGCGAAGGCTGCGTCATGACCGATACGGCTCTGGACACCAACACGCGGGATGCGGAAAAAGAGGATATGGATGCCTCTGCCGCACCGCTGGTGGAGCATCTCATTGAATTGCGGCAGCGGCTCATCAAAGCGCTGATTGCCGTTGCGATTGTGTTCGTGGTGGCGTTTATTTTTGCGGACCAAATCTTCCAGATCCTGGTGATCCCCTATGAGCGGGCGGCGGGCGAAGATCAAAAATTGCAGCTCATATTTACTGCGCCCCAGGAATATTTCTTCGCCCAGTTGAAGATTGCGCTTTTTACCGCCCTGTTCATGGCTTTCCCCGTCATCGCTTCGCAAATCTATAAATTTGTCGCCCCCGGCCTCTATAAGAACGAACGACAGGCTTTTTTGCCCTTTCTCGTGGCCACGCCCATTTTGTTTTTTCTCGGCGCATCGCTTGTGTTTTTTGTGGTCATGCCGCTGGCGATGACCTTCTTCCTGTCCATGCAGTTGACCGGGCCGGACGTGACAACATCCATCGAATTGCTGCCTAAAGTTTCCGAATATCTCGGCCTGATCATGACGCTCATCTTTGCCTTCGGCCTGGTCTTTCAGATGCCGGTGGTTATCACGCTATTGGCACGGGCCGGGCTGGTTAGTGAGGCGGGGCTTAAGTCCAAGCGCAAATATGCCATCGTTTTGACCTTTGTGGCCGCTGCGGTGCTGACCCCGCCCGACCCTGTCAGCCAGATCGGCCTTGCGGTGCCGACGCTGCTTCTCTACGAACTCTCCATCTACGCTACGCGACTCATTGAGCGGAAGCGGGCCGAGCAGGAAGCGGAACGCGACGCTGCTTGAGCGGCTTTCAGGTCTGTGGCGGGCACACGCATAGGCTGGCGACAAGATCATGCACGATATCAGATGGATACGGGAAAACCCTGAGGCTTTTGATGAAGCAATGGGCAAGCGCGGGCTTCAGCCAATGTCCGCGCATTTGATTGCGCTGGATGAAACACGCCGCGCCCATGTCTCCGCCCTGCAGGAGGCGCAGGGGGAACGCAATCGCGCCTCAAAAGCAATCGGTGCCGCCAAAGCGAAGGGTGATGAGGAAGCCGCTCAAGCGGCCATTGCTGAGGTGGCCAAGCTGAAGGCTTTTTTGCAATCCGGCGACGAGAAGGCTCGCGAAAACGATGCGGCGCTGACGGCAGCTTTGGAGGTGTTGCCCAACCGGCCCATGGCGGATGTGCCAATGGGGCAAGACGAAGCGGACAATGTTTTGCTACACGACTGGGGGACGATCCCCGACTTGGGTTTTGAGCCTAAGGAGCACTGGGAACTGGGCGAAGCCCTGGGTCAGATGGATTTTGAAGCGGCGGCCAAACTGTCGGGCAGCCGTTTTGTGCTGCTCAACCGCCAACTGGCGCGTATGGAACGCGCCATAGGCCAATTCATGCTCAACTTGCACGTGGATGAGCACGGGTATGACGAAGTCAGCCCGCCCGTTCTGGTGCGCGATGAGGCCATGTATGGCACCGGCAATCTGCCCAAATTCGCAGAAGATGCATTTCGCACGACCGACGGCAAATGGCTGGTTCCTACCGCCGAGGTGCCTCTGACCAATCTGGTGCGGGAAACCATCGTGGATCACGCCTCTTTACCCCGTCGTTACACGGCGCTCACACCGTGTTTTCGCTCGGAGGCTGGGTCTGCGGGGCGCGATACAAGGGGGATGTTGCGTCAACACCAATTTGCCAAGGTGGAAATGGTGTCCATTACCGATAGGGACAGCTCCCTTGACGAATTGGAGCGGATGCGGGGCTGCGCCGAAACGGTTCTGCAAAAGCTGGAACTGCCTTACCGTGTCGTCACCCTTTGCACCGGTGATATGGGCTTTGGTGCGCGTAAGACTTACGACATTGAGGTTTGGTTGCCCGGTCAAGACGCTTACCGCGAAATATCGTCGTGCAGTGTTTGTGGGGACTTTCAGGCCCGGCGGATGAACGCCCGTTATCGCTCCGGCGAAAAGCAGATCGATTATTGCCACACGTTAAATGGTTCCGGCGTGGCCGTGGGCCGGGCCTTGATCGCGGTGATGGAGAATTATCAAAACGAGGATGGCAGCATCCGTGTTCCTGAAGTGCTCCAGCCTTATATGGGCGGCGTGACCGTAATTGGTGCTGCCTGATGCGTATTTTGCTGACCAATGATGATGGCTTCAATGCACCCGGCCTCGCCGTGATGGAAAAAATTGCGCGCACACTGTCTGACGATGTGTGGATTGTGGCGCCGGAGACCGATCAAAGCGGGCTTGCCCATTCTTTGACGCTTTCCCACCCCCTGCGGGCGCGGGAAGTGCGTGATCAGGCCTTTGCGGTGACGGGCACGCCCACGGATTGTGTGATTATGGGGGTGCGCCAGCTTGTGGATGGCCCGGTGGATTTGATCCTGTCCGGGGTGAATGCGGGTCAAAACATTGGCGACTACATCACCTATAGCGGCACTGTGGCGGGGGCCATGGAGGGGCGGTTGCTTGGCATTCCCGCCATTGCCCTTTCCCAGGCATTCAGTTTTGAAAGTCACCGCAAGGTGCCTTGGGGGACGGTGGAGACGCTGGCTCCGGCTTTGCTTGCGGAATTGGTTAAGGTCGATTTGCCGAAAGACACGTTGCTGAATGTGAACTTCCCCAATTGCGGGCCGGAAGAGGTGGTTGGCAATGTGGTTTGCTCCCAAGGCAAGTTTGAACACGGACTGGGCATTGGCCAGCGGGCGGACGGGCGCGGGCTGCCCTATTATTGGCTTGAATTCATCGGGGAACCGCCGACCCATCAGCCGGGCACGGATATTGAAGCGTTGGCCAACAATCAGGTGGCCATTACGCCGGTTCGCATGGATATGACCGATTATGGCTTTATGGATGACTTGAACAACCGCGTGGATGCAATCGGGTGAAGGCCAAGGCCGGGGAAAATCTGGTAAGCCTTTTGCTGCGCCTGCGGGGCCATGGCCTGGATGATGCGGCCCTTTTTTCCGCCATTGAAAAAGCGCCCCATGATCAATTTGTGCCCGTCATGCATTATGAGCGGGCGTGGCAGGATGGTGCACTCCCCATTGCCTGTGGGCAAACCATGCCCTCGCCGGACCTGACCGCGCGCATGGTTTCCGCATTGGGAGCCGGGGATGGTCACACGGTGTTGGAGATCGGCACCGGTAGCGGTTACCAGACGGCTTTGCTGGCGCAGTTTGCCAAAAAAGTTGTGACGCTGGACCGGTTCCAAACCTTGCTGTCCCATGCCCGTCAACGCCATGAAGCGCTGGGTTTGACCAATATCACCTATCATCAACAGGATGGTCGGCCGGAGGTGGTGGGGCAGGGGCTTTACGACAGTATTGTGGTGGATAGCTGTTTTACCACCATGCCCCGTGGCTTGCTGGAAATTTTGGTCTCCGGCGGTGTTGTGATTTGCGCTTTGGGGGAGGTCGGTTCGGAGCAGATGGTGGTGCGGCTCACCAAGATTGGGAGCCGGTTTGAGCGTGAAAATCTGTTTCCGGTGCGGCTTAGTCCGCTGGAAGAGGGCGTGGCACAGGCCCTTTGAGACGTCCCGAAGGTGAATCAATCCTTCCGTTTAACGGGCAATTAAGGTTGATCATTTTAAGTGGTCGGACATTCCGTGTGTTGTCGTGGAAAAGTTTATGCGTTCCGATCTCACTGGCCGTTATGGCCGCGCGCTTTTGCGCGCATCGTCCCTTGTTCTTGTGACCGGCGTTCTGGCGGCGTGCAGTAATGATGCCACCCGATTGGACGAATTTATTACGGCGTCCACCAAGGTGGATGCGAAGAAACAGGGTCAGGTGGCGGTAGCCAAACAGACCGCTTCGGCCCAGCTGGCCGCTACGGCTGCCCCGGTTACCGCCGTGAGTGGGTCGTCATTGGCTCCGGCGGTGGCGTCGTCTGCCCTTCCGTCACCCTCTGTGCCATCCTCCACCAGCATCACTGCAAAAGCGGCGTCCGCGTCCTCCCTGCCCACGGCCAGCACAACGGCGGTGGCCGTGGCAGGGGCAGGCGCTGCCTCCTATTCGCCGCCCGCCACTTCCACGACAAATGCAAATGGACAATTGGTGTTGGCCCCCCGGCCTAAAAATACCAATCCCCTGCGCATGACGGGGAACAAGCCGGCGAACACGGACAGTATGACCACGGGCTCCGTCAAAAAAACCACGGAGCCGGTTCAAAAGCCGGTGGGCTGGAAGAGCGATAAAGGAAGCTGGATCACCATCAAGGTCGGTGAGACGCTCTATAACGTCTCCCGCCGCTACGGCGTGCCCGTTAGTGCTATCATGGAAGCCAATGGCATAACGGATGCCCGAAGCGTGCAAGAGGGTCAGCGGGTTCGCATTCCCACCTATACCTATAATCATGCGGCGCCGGTCTCCGCGCCGGACAATGACCCCGATACCAGAGCCTCCAGGGCCTCGCGCGGGATGCAGGGGCAGGCGCGCGGTCGCGTTGCCGTGCCAAAACAGCGGGTTGCGCGGTCGGCTGTTCCCAAAATTGAGGCCCCAACCCTGCCAAAGGCGCAAAACAGCAACACCTATACGGTGCAGTCGGGTGACACGCTTTATGCCATCGCGCGACGCCATGGGGTGAGCGTGGGCGCTCTGCGGGATGCTAATACCATCAGCGGCGATACGGTCCGTCTTGGCCAGAAATTGACCATTCCCGCCTATGGCAATCGCACCGCTGTCACCGCCAATGCGGATCATCAGCAGATTACCGGGGCCGTGCCCTCGCCAAAATTGAAGCCCACCAAAACCAAAACCGTGATGGTGCCCTCCACAAAGCCAGCAAGCACGACGGCCCCCACCAAACAGGTGGCAAAAGTGGGTAAAACCACGGCCAACTCTTTCCGCTGGCCCGCACAGGGGCGTTTGGTGGGCAAATTTGGAGACAAAATTCCCGGCGGGGTGAATGACGGTATCGATATTTCTCTGCCCATGGGCACGCCCATCAAGGCGGCGGAAAGCGGTACGGTGATCTATTCCGGCTCGGAACTGGAAGATTTTGGCAAGCTGATCCTCTTGAGCCACGAGGGCGGTTGGGTGTCGGCCTATGCTCATGCCAGCGCCGCCATGGTGCGGCGGGGTCAAAAAGTGAAGCGGGGGCAGGTAATCGCCAAATCCGGTAAAACTGGCAATGCCACCACGCCGAAATTGCATTTTGAACTGCGCAAAGATTCAAACCCGGTCAATCCGCTGCGCCATTTGTCGAAGTAAAAGCTTCAAAGGAAAGTGTCCTGATTGTCGGGTCTATCCCGGCATTGAGAAGAGTGTTTGGGTGTGATGAGCAGCAGCTAGGCAAGCCTTTTCCCCAACCTTCCCGCGAGATCATTCACAAATTGCCAGGCAACGCGGCCGGAACGGCTGCCCCTTGTGGTGGACCATTCCAGCGCCTCAGCACGAATTTCATCCAGCGTGACGCCCAAGTTGAAGTGCTTGATATAGCCCTGCACCATGGCCAGATAATCGTCCTGACTGCATTTGTGAAAACCCAGCCACAGGCCGAAACGGTCTGACAGGGACACTTTTTCCTCAACCGCTTCGCTGGGGGAGATGGAGGTGGAGCGCTCGTTTTCGATCATGTCCCGGGGCATGAGATGGCGACGGTTGGAGGTGGCGTAAAAAATTACATTATCCGGGCGGCCCTCCACGCCGCCATCCAGAGCGGCCTTGAGCGCTTTGTAGCTGGTGTCGTCATGGTCAAAAGACAGATCATCGCAAAACAGGATGAAGCGGAATGGGGCTGGGCGCAGGAGCGTGAGCAGGTCCGGCATGGAATCAATGTCTTCGCGGTGAATTTCCACCAGTTTGAGGGGTGGTGTGTCCGCCACACGTTCCCCATTCACCGTGGCATGGGCGGCTTTGACAAGCGATGACTTGCCCATGCCCCGCGCACCCCACAGCAGCGCGTTATTGGCGGGAAGGCCGCTGGCAAAGCGACGGGTATTGTCCAGCAAAATATCGCGCACGCGGTCTATGCCTTGCAGGAGCACCATTTCCACGCGGTTCACTTGGGGCACGGGCTGCAAATGGGCGCGGGATGCGTGCCAGACAAAGGCGTTGGCCGCGTGCAAATCAAGATCGGGCATGGGCGCTGGCACGGCCCGCTCCAAGAGGAGGGCGATACGCTCCAGCTTCTCTGCCAGGGATGAAATGTCTTGATTGCTCATGATGCGCCCTCCGGAAACTGTGAGTGGAGCTATCACGACTGCCGTGTCATGTGAATGTGGAAGGGGTGCGTTTGCGCCCCCGCGCCTTGTTGCAAAGGCGGGCTAAAAACCTATATTCCGGCGCAGGTTGGGGTGCTTTGCCGGTGCCCGCGCACATTCCGTATTTTGAAGGTTTTCTATGTTTATTACGCCCGCTTATGCCCAAACCGCCGGTGGGGCCGGTGGCTCTATCCTGGAACTGCTTTTCCCCCTGATCCTGGTGGGCCTGATCATGTGGTTTCTGGTCATCCGCCCCCAGCGCCAGCAACAAAAGGCGCGGGAGGAAATGCTCAGCAAGGTGAAGCGCAATGATACCGTGATCACCGGCGGTGGCATTGTGGGCAAAGTGACCAAAGTGGTGGATGACGCTGAAATTGAAATTCAAATCGCGCCGGACACAAAAGTGCGCCTTGTCCGCTCCATGATCGCAGATGTGCGTGTGAAGGGTGAGCCAGTGAACGACAACGCCACTAAAAAGACGAAATAGGCGGGCATCGCGCTGCCGTAACCGACTGCTAGAACGCGCCTTTTCAATTGCGGGTGCGAGCCAAGGAAAAGCCCCATGCTGCATTTCTCCCGCTGGAAAATCGTCTCCATTTTGATGGTTGTGCTGTTGGGCGCGCTGCTGGCCCTGCCAAACCTCCTATCCGACAACGCTTTGAAGGCTGCGCCGGACTGGTTGCCCTCCAACAAGATCAATCTGGGTCTGGATTTGCAGGGCGGGGTTCACCTTCAGGTGAAGGTGGAGCGCGACGACATCGTTAAGGAGCGGCTGGAAAATCTGGTGGGCGATGTGCGCCAGCTCATGCGGGACCGGGAACAGGGACCCATTGGCTATCGCGGCATTTCCGGCACGGGTGAGAAGGTTACGCTTCGCCTGTTGAGCGCAGATGATGCACCCCGCGCCAAGGAGCGGTTGGCATCCCTGCTTGAGCCGGTCACGTCGGGCGCCAGCCTGCTTGGCGGTCTTGGCATTGTGGAGGTGACGGAAAGCGAAGTTTCTCCGGCCGTGCTGGAATATGAACTCACTGCAGAAGGCATTGATGAACGCCTGCGCTCCGCCGTTAGCCAGTCCATCGAAGTGATCCGCCGTCGTGTGGATGAATTGGGCACCACCGAACCGGTTATCCAGCGGCAGGGCGTTGATCGGGTGATCGTGCAGGTGCCCGGCTTTGATGATCCTGAACGCTTGAAAGACGTGATTGGCCAGACGGCCAAACTGTCTTTCCACGTGGTGGACGAATCTATGAGTGTCACCGATGCCTTGGCCAATCGTCCGCCCATCGGTGCCCGGGTTGTGCCAACCTCGGAGCCTGAGAGTGGGGAGGCGAATGTGCTGATCCAGTCTCGTGTTTATATTCCGGGGGAAGATTTGGTGGATGCGCAGCAGGGGTTTGATGCGCAGACCAATGAGGCCATCGTTTCTTTCCGCTTCAACAACAAAGCGGCTGTGAAGTTTTGCCAATTCTCGTCCACCAATATTGGGCGCCGCTTCGCCATCGTGCTGGATGATACCAGTATTTCCGCTCCCGTCATTCGCAGCGCCATTTGCGGCGGCACGGGCCAGATTTCCGGCAGTTTCACGCCGGAATCGGCCAATGACCTGGCCGTTTTGATGCGCGCCGGGGCGTTGCCTGCTGAAATTACTTTTGTTGAAGAGCGCACGGTTGGTTCATCCCTCGGGGCAGACTCCATTGCCTCCGGTCAGTTCGCCGCACAGGTGGCCGCCGTTTTGGTGGTGATCTTCATGCTGCTGGCTTACGGCCTGTTGGGTGTGGTGGCTGTGGTGGCGCTGGCAGCCAACGTGATCATGATTATGGGATTGTTGTCGCTGCTGGGCGCAACGCTCACCCTGCCAGGCATTGCCGGTATCGTGTTGACCATGGGTATGGCGGTAGATGCCAATGTTCTCATTTATGAGCGCATCCGTGAAGAGTTCCGCAAGGGTCGCTCGCTGGTGCAGGCCATTGATACGGGTTTCCGCCAGGCCATGGCGACCATTCTGGACGCCAATATCACGACGCTGATCGCGGCTTTCATCTTGTTTTACCTGGGGTCCGGCCCGGTGAAGGGCTTCGCGGTGACGCTGGCCATCGGTATTGTCACTTCCGTCTTCACAGCTTTCACGCTGACGCGTCTGATGATTGCGCTGTGGGTGAAATGGAAGCGGCCGAAGGAATTGCCGCGCCGTTTTATCCAATTGGTGAAGGAAGAGACTGCGCTGAAATTCATGAAATACCGGAAGATGTCCTTCCCCCTTTCCAGCCTCTTGTTGGTGGGCTCACTGGCGCTGTTTGTGACCGTCAACCTGAACTACGGCATCGACTTTAAGGGTGGGACCACGGTGGAATACCAGTCCAAGACCGGGCCCGCCGATCTTGGGGAGATCCGCAGCCGCTTGTCTGACCTCAATTTGGGGGATGTGCAGGTGATCGAGTTTGGCGATCCACGGGAAGTGCTCATCCGCATTGAAAGCCAGGGGGGCGGCGACAATGCGGAGCAGTCCGCCTTGGCCAAAGTGCGCGCTGCCATGGACGAAGACCACACGTTCCGCCGTCAGGAGGTGGTGGGCCCCACGGTTTCCGGTGAATTGGCGCGGGCGGGCACCATTGCGGTCATCGCCTCGCTGCTGGCGATCATGGTCTATATCTGGTTCCGTTTTGAGTGGCAGTTTGCCTTGGGTGCCGTTATGGCCACCATGCATGATGTGATCTTGACCATCGGCATGTTTGCGCTGCTCCAGATAGAGTTTTCGCTCTCCTCCATTGCCGCCATTCTTACCATCGTGGGTTATTCGTTGAACGATACGGTGGTGGTCTACGACCGAATACGGGAGAACCTGCGCAAATATAAGAAAAAGCCCATTGCTGAGCTTTTGGACCTTTCCATCAACGACACGCTCTCGCGCACGGTGCTGACGTCGGTGACCACTTTGCTGGCCCTGTTGGCGCTCTATTTCCTGGGCGGTGAGGTTTTGGCCGGTTTCACCTTTGCCATGATTTTCGGCATTCTGGTGGGGACCTACTCGTCCATCTTCATCGCTGCCCCGGTGCTCATGCTGTTTAACCTGCGCCCCGGTGCCATGGATCGGGTGGATAATTCTCCTTACACGGGTCAGGAAGCACAGGAAGTGCAGTGAGTGTCGGATACGTCTGCTCCTAACAATAAACTCTCCACTGGCGGCGGTGGAATGCGCTTCAACGAGGCGCATTTTCCCGGCCGTGCGCCGGTGGATGCTTACGGGAATGGGGGGTTTCGTTTTGCGGAAATGTCCCACCGCGGAAGCATTTTATGCCTTCCTTCCGGTATTTATGCGTGGGACGTGGCCCAACCCGGTGAAATACAGCTGAGCGCCTTCACGCGCGTCTTGGCTGAAGAGGGCTTGGAAATCCTGTTGGTGGGAACGGGGCCGGATTTACGCCCTTTGCCGGAGAATTTGCGGTCTGCCCTTCAAAACAAAGGCATTCGCGCGGACCCCATGGGCACGGGGGCCGCAGCGCGCACTTTCAACGTGCTTTTGTCGGAAGGCCGCGCTGTAGGGGCGGCCCTGCTGGCCATCGACTAGAGCAAATCATGTTCACACGGAAACATGACTTATCGAAAATCGCGTTCGAAAACAGCACTTTGCTGTTTGAGAGACAGCGAATTTCGATTCCGTTTGAACGTGATATGCTCTAATGGCGCACCCCCATGATGATCTGGGCACCTGCACCGCCCTTCTGCGGCAGGATTGGCGTGATATGTATCTGGCAAATCTGTTGCTGCCGGACGCTTCAAGGCCTTTAGCCACCGCGCTTTATGGTTTTCACAACGAAATCGTCAAAGCCATGGCGCAGGTGCGCGAACCCATGGCGGGCGAAGTGCGGCTGCAATGGTGGCGCGAGGTGTTGCAAGGGGACAGAGCAGGGGAAGCCGATGGGAACCCGCTGGCCCGTTTGCTGCTGTCACAATTATCCGCGTTTGATTTGGACGCTTCGCCGCTGATTGCCAAATGCGATGCCCATATTTTTGATCTTTATCAGGACCCCATGGCGGACCGCACCATGCTGGAGGGCTATTGCGGGGAAACCCGCTCCGTTCTGCTGCAAATGCTCGCCATGGGGGCCGGGGCTTCCGCCGGCCAGGTTTCCAATGCCAGTGGCCATGGGGGCGTGGCCCAAGGCGTTTTGGCCATTTGCTACAATCTGGAAGCGGCGCGCCGCGCGGGCCAGTGTTATGTCCCACGGGATTTGTTGGTGGCTTGCGGCATGGCGGTGGAGGACTTTCTTGCCGCCGACACGGCTGACGTGGCCCCGGTTCTGGCCGGCCTTTTGGATCTGGCTACGGATCATTTGAGCAAAGCGTCGGAAGCTCGGGGGAATTTGCCCGAAAGTCTTCAAACCGTCTACAAACCGCTGGCGCTCACAGCGCTTGATCTGGCCCACGCTCGCAAACAGGGGGTCGCATTGCTAACGTCGCCGAAACGTACGGGTCTGTTACGACGGCAGTGGGCGCTTTGGCGGGGGTAATTCAGGGTCCGCTAACCAAGCCCACCAAGGCTTTTTTAACCGCAAACTTCTAGCCTGAGGCTAGGGGCGACGGTGTGTGGGGCGACATGCCGAAGAATCAGTATGTGCCGCATGGCGGCGCGTGTTCCAATCACCTTGCCCCAGGGGGCCGGGTGTCAGCGGAGAAAAAGACCGTGGACAAGCCCATCGAGGATTGGCTGCGCCGCCTGCGCGGCATGGATGAGCAGCGCATTGTCGCCGCATGGGAAGCCCGTGCGAAGGAAGACCTGAGCTGGACCCAAGAACCCAATTTCCATGCCGCCGCCGCCGAGCGGATGAAACAACTGGGCAATATGGCCATCGATCTGGACGATGATGTGCGTGTGAGCCTGTGCCGCCGTGCCCAATCCATTCTTAAACGTCTGAAGCATTACCTGCGCGAAACGCCGGAGCTTTTTACGCCCATCGGTGAACATGCTGATACGCAGGATGACTTTTACGCCGAATACGGCACCCGCACCGCCCGTTATTACATGTTTGAACAGGGCGTGATGGACGAACTGGGCGACCGAGTTATCGGCACGCCCCGAAAAAAGGGCCTGCTGAAAGAAGCGGGATAAGGGGCCTCATTCAACGGTTGCCCTTTGTCAGTCCGCTAGGCGCTTCTTCGATACCACCTGACGCACAGACTTTAGGCCGCCTGAGCCACATTCGGTACCTCAACCCGGTCCGTGCTCAACCATGTCTCCACGTCCGCCAGCGCACGCGAGGTGATGGCCCGCTTTTTGGCCATGCCCTTATCCTTGCCCCGCCAACGGCCCACATGGTCGGACGGTTTTTGGATCTGCACCGGCGGGAATAGACCAAAATTGACGTTCATGGGTTGGAAGGATTTTTTACCCATTTCCTCTTCATAGGCGATATGGCCTTTGGTGATGTGGTTTAACAATGCGCCGAAAGCTGTTGTTTCCGGTGGCAAAACAGGCTCGCTGCCCGTCACCTCTGCGGCCAGAAACCGTCCGGTCAACAGCCCGATGGCGGCTGATTCCACATAGCCTTCGCATCCCGTGATTTGGCCAGCAAAACGGATATGGGGGCTGGATTTCAAGCGCAGGGTTTCGTCAAGCAATTTGGGCGAGTTGAGATAGGTGTTGCGGTGCAAACCGCCAAGGCGGGCAAATTCTGCATTTTCCAGGCCAGGAATCATGCGCAACACGGCGGTTTGCGCACCGTATTTCAGTTTTGTTTGGAAACCCACCATGTTGTAGAGCGTGCCCAGAGCATTATCCTGCCGCAACTGCACGACGGCATAGGGCTTTTCGTCGGGCTTGTGCTGATTGGTCAGCCCCATGGGTTTCATGGGACCGTGGCGCAGGGTTTCGCGCCCCCGTTCTGCCATGATTTCAATAGGCAGGCAGCCGTCGAAATAGGGCACGTTTTCCCATTGTTTGAATTCGGCCTTTTCGCCACCGATAAGGGCGTCGATGAAAGCCTCGTATTGGTCACGGTCCATGGGACAATTGAGGTAGTCCTTGCCAGTGCCACCCGGACCAACCTTGTCGTAGCGCGATTGGAACCACGCCACATCCAAATCGATGGAATCGAAATGGATGATGGGCGCAATGGCATCAAAAAAGGCGAGGGCGTCTTGCCCCGTTTCGGCGGCAATGGCATCGGCCAGTGATGGGGCCGTGAGGGGGCCCGTGGCGATGATTGTGGGGCCCTCGCTTTCAGGAGGGAGGCCGCTCACCTCTTCCCGCGAAATGCTCACCTTCGGGTGGGCTTCCAGCGCAGCGGTCACCCGGTCGGAAAATTGTATCCGGTCCACAGCCAAGGCGCTGCCCGCCGGCACTTGGGAGGCATCGGCGCAGCCCATGATCAGGGATCCGGCACGGCGCATCTCCTCATGCAACAGGCCCACCGCGTTATTTTGGGCATCATCAGACCGAAAGGAGTTGGAACAGACGAGTTCCGCCAAACCGTCCCCCTGATGGGCTTCCGTGCCGCGCACGGGGCGCATTTCGTGCAAAACCACGGGGATGTTTCTGTTGGCCAGCTGCCAGGCGGCCTCAGAACCCGCAAGCCCGCCGCCGATGATGTGAATTGGTTTTTGTGTCATGCCATGGGTGTAACGCCGCTGCATCACCTGTTCAACTGTTTGCGATGCGGCGCTTTTTGCGGGGCCGTCAGCATTAACAGTTCCCTAACCGCTGTGGCAAAAGACTGCGTTATGGAGCGTCAGATTCGCCAACTTGCCATTCTTGCCGCCTGCGTAGCCCTTGTGGGGTGTTCTGGCCGCACGGTGACGGGTTCGGTCAGCGAAAATGCCTATGGAGCGCCAGCGCTGCTTTCGGTCTGTTCCGGGTTCGGCTGCATCTACAAAGAGAAGGTCGCGTTTTCGAAGCGGGAACAGGCGCGCTTACGACGGATCATGGGCCAGCCGAAAACGGCGGCGCAAGAACGCAAACGCATTGGGCGGGCCGTGGCCACCATGGAACGCATGAGCCGGCGCAAATTGCGTTTTCACCGCGATTCGGCCTTCGCTTATCAAAAACACCGGGGCTTGCGGGGGCAGATGGATTGTGTGGACGAATCCCTCAACACCACGGCTTACATGGCTTTTTTGCAAAGCAGGGGTTTGTTGAAGCACCACAAGGTCATTGCCAGATATGCGGAGCGTGGCTTTTTGCTGGACGGGCGCTACCCCCACAAATCTGCCCGTATTCGTGAAAACGGCGGCGCCGATTGGGCCGTGGATTCCTGGTATAAGGCGGATGGTAAGCCGCCTGTCATCGTGCCGTTGAAGGCCTGGTACAAGCAGCGCAACAGGGCCTCGGACTATACGACCGGATAATGACGACCCAGCTAAAAAAGGAAACGCCTGCCGCGGGAGGGGTGCGGCAGGCGTTCTGAGTGAAAGCACGCATTGGGAGGAGGAGTGCGGCTTTCAAGAAACGATGCGTTGTGGGAGGAAAAGCAACGCGATCGTCCTATGGCAAAGAGGGAACCTGACAATTGGTTCCCTCCAATTTTTTAGTGCAGCATTTGCCGCAGGCCTCCGATCGTGCCCCATATCCTAGGGTGCGACCGCGGCCCTTTTGCCTTCACCGCAGCCTGTTCTGCACAGACCACGCTGCGGGCTTTCCCTTAGGAAGCGCGCTTGACGGCGCGGCGGGCGATGAAGGGAATGTCGCCGCGGTTGATGCCGAGATCGGTCAGCTCGCGGTTGGACAGGCTGTTGAGCTCGTTGCGTGTCTGACGAACGCGGTTCCAGTTACGGATGTTGTCGAAGAGATCCATTGTTTTGACTTTCCTGTTTTCCAGGAATTGCCCTGGAAGAGAACTACCGAAGCCCCCATGGCCTCGTGACCCACATCTAGGCGATTGGTGAAAAATGACGAGACCCAAGGACGCAAGTGAGCTTTGCGTTTTTTGCAAGGAACCCCACAAGGCTGCCGCAATCCCTAACGATTGACTGAGGAATTCGGGCTTATTGTAAATTGGTTGTTATTTTTCAATGGTTTAGAGACGCTTTTGATTCAAGCGGCCGGTAACAATTTTGGTCGCAATGGGGCAGGCTCAGTAACCCAGTATTTACGCTGCGTAACAGACGGAAAGACTTGTTACTCAGCCGCTTCCAGGGCATCGGATGGATCGGATTTCTCCGATTTTTTGCGAGATTTGGAAGGTGGTTTCGCCTTCTCAACGGGTCGTCGGTCCAACAATTCTTTGAGGAATTGGCCGGTGTAGGAGCGAGGTTCTTCCACAATATCTTCAGGGCGGCCCTCTGCCACCATTTCGCCGCCCCCATCACCGCCCTCGGGGCCGAGATCCATGACCCAGTCGGCGGTTTTGATGACTTCCAGATTGTGCTCGATGACCGCCACCGTGTTGCCGCCATCCACCAACTCATGCAGCACGTCCAGCAATTTGGCCACGTCGTGAAAGTGAAGCCCGGTGGTGGGTTCATCCAAAATGTAAAGTGTGCGCCCGGTGGCCCGCTTGGAAAGTTCTTTGGACAGTTTCACCCGCTGCGCTTCGCCCCCGGAGAGTGTGGTGGCTGATTGTCCCACTTTCACATAGTCCAGACCCACACGCTTTAGCGTGGCCATTTTTTCGCGCACGGAGGGCACGGCATCGAAGAAGTTGCAGGCTTCTTCCACGGTCATATCCAGCACGTCTGCGATCGACTTGCCGCGGAAGGTGACCTCCAACGTCTCACGATTGTAGCGGGTGCCGTTGCAGACTTCGCACGTGACGTAAACGTCCGGCAAAAAGTGCATCTCGATCTTGATGACGCCATCGCCCTGGCAGGCTTCACAGCGCCCGCCCTTCACGTTGAACGAGAAACGCCCCGGCTGATAGCCACGGGCCTTGGCTTCCGGCAGGCCAGCAAACCATTCGCGGATGGGCGTGAAGGCACCTGTATAGGTGGCCGGGTTGGAGCGGGGCGTGCGGCCGATGGGGGATTGGTCAATGTCGATGATCTTGTCGAGATGTTCCAGGCCCTCGATCTTGTCATGGGGGGCGGGCAGGGCGCGCGCTTTGTTGATGTGGCGCGCAGCGGCCTTGTAGAGCGTTTCGATCAGGAAAGTGGACTTGCCGCCCCCAGACACGCCCGTAACAGCGGTGAACGTGCCCAGCGGAATGGTGCCGCTGACATTCTTGAGGTTGTTGCCCCGTGCACCGACAATTTTGATGTGGCGTTTCTTGTCGATCTTGCGGCGTTCCGACGGCACTTCGACGCTCAAGGCGCCGGAAAGATATTTGCCGGTGATCGAGTCTTTCGCCTTCATAATTTGTTTTGGCGTGCCTTCGGCCACGATGCGACCGCCATGGATACCGGCGCGGGGGCCGATATCCACCACATGGTCGGCGGTGAGAATGGCGTCTTCGTCATGCTCCACCACAATGACCGTATTGCCCAGGTCACGCAGGTGGCGCAGCGTTTCCAGCAGGCGGGCATTGTCCCGCTGGTGCAGGCCGATGGAGGGTTCATCCAGCACGTAGAGCACGCCGGTGAGACCGGAGCCAATCTGAGAGGCCAGGCGAATACGCTGGCTCTCACCGCCCGACAGGGTGCCGGAATTTCGAGAAAGGGTGAGGTAATCCAACCCCACATCGTTGAGAAATTGCAGCCGCTCGCGGATTTCTTTCAAGATGCGGACGGCGATCTCGTTTTGCTTATCGTTGAGGTGGTGGGGCAGGTCGGCAAACCATTGATTGGCCTGTTTAATGGACATTTCCGCCACTTGGGAAATGTGCAGGCCCTTTATTTTGACGGCCAGTGCCTCTGGTTTCAGCCGGTGGCCGTCGCACGCCATACATGGCATGCGTGACATGTATTTTTCGATTTCCTCGCGCATCCATGCGCTGTCCGTTTCCTTCCAGCGGCGTTCCAGATTACCGATGACACCTTCAAAGGGTTTGCTGGTTTTGTAGCTGCGCAACCCGTCATCGTAACGAAATTCCACCGATTTTCGGCCCGTGCCGTATAGAATGGCGGTTTGAGCGTCGGCGGAAATATTCTCCCATTTATCGGTCAGTTTGAACTTGTAGACCTTGCCCAGGGACGAAAGCGTCTGGGCATAATAGGGGGAGGGGTTAGAGGATTTGGACCAGGGGGCGATGGCCCCCTTGTTCAGCGCCAGTGATCCATCGGGCACCACCAGATTTTCATCCATCTTTTGCTGGCTGCCCAGCCCATCACAGGTGGGGCAGGCCCCAAAGGGGTTGTTGAAGGAGAACAGGCGCGGTTCGATTTCCGGTATAGTGAAACCGGAGACGGGGCAGGCAAATTTTTCAGAAAAAATGAGCCGTTCGTGGGTTTCGTTTTTGGATTTGTTTTTAGACCCTCCCGCGGCGGTTTCCTCCTCCGGCAAAGGCTTATCTGCCAATTCTGCGATGGCCATGCCGTCGGTGAGGCGCAAGGCCGTCTCCATGGAATCGGCCAGACGGGTCTGCATGTCCTCGCGCACCACGATGCGGTCCACCACCACGTCGATGTCGTGTTTGTATTTCTTGTCGAGCGCGGGGACATCGGCAACTTCGTAAAACTGCCCGTCCACCTTCACCCGCTGGAAGCCCTTTTTCATCAATTCGGCAAATTCTTTGCGGTATTCGCCTTTCCTGCCCTGCACGATGGGGGCCAGCAGATAGAGGCGAGAGCCTTCCTCCAGCGCCATCACCCGGTCCACCATTTGGCTCACAGTCTGGCTTTCGATTGGCAGGCCGGTGGTGGGGGAGTAGGGCACACCAACCCGGGCGAAGAGCAGGCGCATGTAGTCGTAAATTTCCGTCACCGTGCCGACGGTGGAGCGGGGGTTTTTGGACGTGGTTTTTTGCTCAATGGAAATGGCGGGGGAGAGACCGTCAATCTGGTCCACATCCGGCTTTTGCATCATTTCCAAAAACTGGCGGGCATAGGCGGAGAGGCTCTCCACATAACGACGCTGACCCTCCGCATAGATGGTGTCAAACGCCAGCGAGGATTTGCCGGAACCGGACAAGCCCGTCATCACGATGAGGCTGTCGCGGGGTAGATCGATGTCCACATTTTTGAGATTGTGCTCGCGCGCACCGCGCACACTGATTTGCTTATCGTCTGGTTTAGGACGGGAGGGGGATTTGCGTGTGGCCATGGGAGAGGGTGGTCCGCGATCAAAGGGTCAATAAAACAAGGGAAACGGTGGACGTATCGTTCCCGTCATCCGGACGTGCGGATGCCAGCAGTATCCCCTTGGTATGGTCAGCAACGCCACACCGCGCAAGATTTATCCTGTCGCACCGGCTTGCCGCGCTTGCTTTTGCACAGCGCCTTCGGGGTTGATTTGCAAGCCATGTTGAGAACATATATAGAACAAAGAGGGATGAGACAAGCTTGTGGACAAGTGTGGTTTTGTGGGATGGCGGGGTGCCTGCAGGGACTATGTTGCCCCCATCGAGGCGGCGCTGTGCAGGCGCTAGGCAGTTTCAGGAGTAAGCGCCATGGCTGGCAGCGTGAACAAGGTTATTTTGGTGGGCAATCTGGGGGCGGACCCGGAGATACGGCGCACCCAGGACGGACGGGCCATCGCCAATATGTCCATCGCCACAACGGAGACCTGGCGGGATCGCAACTCCGGTGAACGGCGCGAGAAGACGGAGTGGCACCGTGTTGTGTGTTTTTCTGAAGGGCTCAATAAGGTCATCGAGCAATATGTGAAAAAGGGGCAGACCGTTTACATTGAAGGCCAGTTGCAGACCCGCAAATGGCAAGACCAGAACGGTAATGACCGGTGGACCACTGAGGTGGTGCTGCAAAACTTTAGCGGTGTTTTGCAAATGATCGGCGGACGTGGCCAGTCGGGTGGGGACTCGAGCTACGGCGGTGGCGATAGTTACGGCGGCGGTGGCAATTATGGTGGCGGTGGCGGTGCCATCGGCGGACCCTCTGGCGGTAGCATGGGTGGCGGCCAAGGCGGTGGCGGTGGCTTCCCATCGGGCGGTGATATGGATGACGACATCCCGTTCTAGGCCCGGTTCGGCCCGATGCGCCAGGAACTGTGTCTCACTGCCTTGGTTGTTCGTGATTACGACGAAGCGATTGCCTTTTATTGCCGCAAGCTTGGCTTCGAACTTGTGGAAGACACGGCTCAGCCGGAGCAAAACAAACGGTGGGTTGTGGTTCGACCGCCGGGAAGCCGTGGAAGCGCCCTCCTTCTTGCCCGCGCAGTGGGAGAGCGGCAGGAAGCGTTTATCGGCAATCAAAGTGGGGGGGCGGGTCTTCCTGTTTCTCGCCACCGACAATTTTGAACGGGACCACGCGCGTTACATGCATGCCGGTATAAAATTCGTGCGGGAGCCCAAAGACCAGCCCTATGGGCGTGTGGCCGTATTCGTCGATCTCTACGGCAATCAGTGGGATTTAGTGCAATTTGCATCCGGTCACCCAATGGCTGTTGGGTAAGCCGTTAGTTCGAAAAATTTGTTTGGATGATTTGACGGTAGAAACAAAAAAGGCCGCTCACTTGAGCAGCCTTTTTTTTGATGAAAGGGCAAGATCCTATTTGATTTTGCCTTCCTTGAATTCCACGTGCTTTTTCGCCACGGGATCATATTTCCGCTTTACCAGCTTGTCGGTCATGGTGCGGGAGTTCTTTTTGGTGACGTAGTAGAAACCGGTATCAGCGGTCGAATTCAGTCTCACCTTGATGGTGGTTGCCTTGGCCATGGGATTATCCTTGAAACGATCTGGAAAGCGCTGCGCTCAAACGGTGCATCAGGCGCGGCCGGGTGGCCCGCTTTCGTTCCGCGTGTAACTAATCAAACGGGGCTGAAAGTCAAGCGTCCAGCGCCGATGGCTAGATCAATTCCCGCAGGAACGTTTTGCCGCGCATGTGGAAGAAGGGGGCTTTGTAGCCGGGTTTCAGGTCCGGGTCTTCTTTCAGGCGCTGCTGCAACTCATCCAGCACGGTGACGGTAATGACCGGCAGTTCCAGCTGCTTTGCCTCTTCGATGGTCATCCAGTGGAGGTCCTGCAACTCGCCCGAAGGGCCGGTGCCCTCCGGTAGACGATGGGCGATGTGGCTGGCTTTGGTGATGAAAAACCACGCATCGAAGCGGCGGGAACGGCCGGGGGGCGTGATCGCGCGGGCAATGATGCGGAAAGGGGCAAGCGTGGGCATGACACCCTCGTCCGTAAATGCCTGCCAGTCGCCATGGGTGTCACTAAACCCCGGGCGTTTCTCTCCCAGGAATAGTCCTGCCTCTTCGTAAGTCTCGCGGATCGCGGCAAGGGCCAGGGCGCGGGCGCGGCGGGCTGTGGGTTTGCCCCGCAGCGTGGAGACGATGCGATCCTGCACCGCCGGCTCCAACTCGCTGCCAGCGGCCACGGACCCATCGTAGCGATCCACGCGACCGCCGGGGAAAACGAAGAGGCCGGGCATGAATTTGTGATTCTCATGCCGCCGCCCGAGCAACATGCGAATTTCCTTACCGCTATCATCCAGAATGATGACGGTTGCCGCATCCTTGGGCCGCATGTTGGGGCTGCGTTTGGAACCGTCAAATACCGCCGCCCGGTCGATCTCGTCTTTGCTCATGCCGCCTTTGAGGCGTTTGTATTTTAGCGGAATGCCGTTCTCGTCCTCCGGTTCGCTCAAGTCAGCCATGGTCTTTTCCGTCTCCAAAACCGAACATGCGAAGGGCCCATTGCAGGCCCACCACCCCGCCCTTAACCGGCTGCATAATGGCCAGTGTCATGATGGTGGAGATGGGGATCCACAGGGCCAAATGCGTCCAGAGGGATAAATCGAAACTGGCCTCCAGAATCATGATCAGCGTCACGATCACATGGCCCACAATCATGATGGTGATATAGGGCGGCAGGTCCTGCGCCTTCTCGTAGTGTAGTTCTTCGCCGCAATGATTGCAGGCGGGGGCCACCTTCAGCCATTTGTTGAACAATTGCCCTTCGCCGCAGCGCGGGCAACGGCATTTTACGCCCTTTATAACGGCTGGCAGGATGGGGCGCTCGGCCTTGTCCTGGGTGGGGTGTAGGCCCTTCACATGGGTGTTGGGAGCATTGACGGCCATGCTATCTCCTCTTTCCAAAACGGTTGCTCCGGGGCGCACGGCGGGGGCGGCCGGAGGGTGAGCCGCTGCGGCTGCGCTTACTGCGGGGCAACGATGTGTCTTCCCGTCCCTCGCTTACCATTTCAAAACGCAGGGCGCCCGCCATGGGTGCAGCTTCAACCAGTCGCACCTCTACTGGATCGCCCATTTGATAAATCAGGCCGCTGTGCTCACCGCTGACGCGATGTGAAGTTTCATCATAGATATAGTAGTCGTCGCCGATTTGCGAAATGGGAATGAACCCGTCTGCGCCGGTTTCCGATAGGGTGATAAACAGACCGGCGCGGGTGACACCGTTGATGCGGCCATGGAATTGAGCGCCGGTTTTATCGCTCATGTGCAGGGCGATGAGCCGGTCCACCGTTTGCCGCTCCGCCAGCATGGCGCGGCGCTCTGTGGTGGAGATATCCTGCGCTATCGTTTCCAATTGCGCTTCTTCGGCTTGCGTCAGCGCGCCATCGCCCAGGTTAAGCGCCTTCACAAGAGCCCGGTGAACGATCAAGTCCGCATAGCGGCGGATGGGGCTGGTGAAATGGGCGTATTTGCGCAGGTTCAGGCCAAAATGGCCTTCATTGTTAGGGTTATATTCCGCCTGGCTTTGGGAACGCAGAATGACGGTGTTGACCAGTTGCGCGTGATCAGCCCCTGATACCTGCTCCAAAATGCGGTTGAACGTGTCCGCCTTCACCTGCCCGCCCTTGGCCAGAGGTATGGCCAGCGTTTTGAGGAAGTCGCGCAGGCTTTCCAGCTTGGCCAGCGAGGGCACGTCGTGGATGCGATAGATGAGAGGCTGCTTACGCTTTTCCAGGGTTTCTGCGGCGGCCACGTTGGCCTGAATCATGAATTCTTCCACCAGCTTGTGGGCATCCAGCCGGGGCGGAACGATCACGCGGTCTACCCGTCCTTCGTCGTCCAGCATGATCTTGCGCTCCGGCATGTCCAGTTCCAGCGGCGCGCGGTATTCGCGGCCCCGCTTGAGCACGGCGTAGGCGTCCCAGAGCGGGCGCAATACAGTCTCCAGCCAAGGCTCGGCGCGAGGTGCATCCCGCCCGTCAATGGCGGCCTGTGCCTCTTCATAAGCAAGGCGGGCGTGGCTTTTCATCATGATGCGATGAAATGTGTGGCGCAGTTTGCGCCCGTCGGCGGCGAAGGTCATGCGCGTGGCCATGGCGGGCCGGTCTTCGTTTTCGCGCAGGGAACACAAATTGTTGGAAATGCGCTCGGGTAGCATGGGCACAACCCGGTCGGGGAAATAGACCGAATTGCCCCGCTTACGGGCCTCCATATCCATGGGGGAACCGGGGCGCACATAGGCGCTGACATCTGCAATGGCGACGGTGACGATAAAGCCACCCTCGTTATCACCACCCGTGTCCGGTTCGGCATAAATGGCATCGTCGTGGTCTTTGGCATCGGCGGGGTCGATTGTGATCAGGGGGAGCTGGCGCCAATCCTCTCGATCTTCCAAACCAACCGGTGCAACAGCATCCGCTTCTTTTAGCACTTCGGCGGAAAATTTGGTGGGGATGCCGTGCTGGTGCAGGGCGATCAGCGAAATGGCTTTTTCGGAACGGAAATCGCCAATGACATTTTCAACGGCGGCTTGGCGCAGGCCATGGGTATTGCGCCCCACGGTGGTCACTTCCACCAGATCACCGTCTTGGGCGCCGCTCAGGTTTTTCTCGTGGACCAGCAATTCGTGCTGCTTGCGGTCGGTGGGCTCGATGCGCCCGGCAAAGCCGTTTTCCGGCGTTTTATAGGCCCGATAAATGCCCATTACCGTGCCGTGACTGCGGTCCAGCACTTTCATGACCCGGGCCTCGGCATATTTGGGAGACTTTTGGCTGATTCGGGCCAGCACACGGTCACTCACACCCGCCGCGGGAGATTTGGAGCGCCCGGATTGCATAATCACGATTTTGGGGGTCGGCAGGCCGTCTTCCCACTGCACGGGTTTGGCGAGCAATCCCCCATCCCTGTCCCGGCCCGTAATGTCCAGCACGGTGACGGGCGGCAGGGTCCCGGGTTCGGCAAAGCGCTTACCGCGCTTTTCTATGATGCCTTCGCCTTCAAGCTCTTTAAGCAAGGCTTTCAGTTCAATCTTTTGTTGCCCCTTTAAGCCAAAGGCCCGGGCCAGTTCCCGCTTGCCGCTGCGGCCCGGATTATCCTTGAGAAAATCGAGAACAGCCTGCCGGTCTGGCATGGGTGCTTCTTTTTTGCGGGCAGCTTTGGGCAATTATTTCTGCGCCGCCGCTTTTGCGGGTGTCTTTTTTGCCGTCGTTTTCTTTGCGGCGGTCTTTTTGGCAGGGGCCTTTTTCTTTGCGGGCGCTTTCTTTTTGGCGGCCGGCTTCTTGCCGGTTTTTTCGGCGCGGGCGGCAATCAGTTCCACCGCTTGTTCCATGGTCACCGTCTGGGGATCCATATCCTTGGGAAGCGTTGCGTTAATTTTGCCGTGGTTCACATAGGGGCCGAAACGGCCGTCTTTCACCGCCACCGGCCCGCCAAATTCCGGGTGTTCTCCCAGATCTTTCAGTGCAGCGGTGCCCGCGCGGGGGCCGCGTTTTGCCCCATCGGCGAGCGCGGCGACGGCGCGGTTAAGACCGACTGTGAACACTTCATCATCGCTTTCCAGTTTCCCGAATTTCTTGCCATGCTGCACCACGGGGCCATAGCGGGCGAAACGGGCGGTGATGTCCTCCCCATCCTCGGGGTGGGGGCCCACAACCCGGGGCAATTCCAGCAGTTGCAGAGCTTTCTCGAAGTCCACTTCCGCCGGGTTCCAGCTTTTTGGAATGCCGGCATTTTTGGCTTCTTTGCCCTCGCCGCGCTGCACATAGGGGCCGAAACGGCCAACCATCAGTTTGACCTCCTCGCTGGAATTGGGGTCAACGCCCAGCACTTTTGGCCCGTCATTGGCGATCTGTTGGGATTGTTCCAGCCCTTCTGCGCCCAGCTGGCGTGTGAATTTGCAGTCGGGATAGTTGGAGCACCCGATAAACGCGCCGAACTTACCCACTTTCAGGCTTAATTGGCCATTGTCGCAGGAGGGACATGCCCGGGGGTTGGAGCCATCACCAGGGTCGGGGAAGGCGAGGGGGCCCAACGCCTCGTTGAGGTGTTCCAGCACTTCGGTGATGCGCAGGTCCTTGGTTTCAGCAATCTGGGCGGTGAAATCCGTCCAGAAGTCGCGCAGCACATCCTTGTAGTTGAGGTCACCGGCGGAAATCTTGTCCAGCTTCTCTTCCAAAGACGCGGTAAAATCATATTCCACGTACCGGTTGAAATAGCTTTCGAGGAAGGACGTCACCAAGCGGCCCTTGGCTTGGGGAATGATACGGCGCTTGTCGATGATAATATATTCGCGATCCTCCAGCGTCTTGAGCGTGGAGGCATAGGTAGAAGGGCGGCCAATGCCCAATTCTTCCATCTTTTTGATGAGCGAGGCCTCGGAATATCGGGCTGGCGGTTCTGTGAAATGTTGTTTAGCTTCAATACTCTCGCGGGAAACCTTCTCACTTTCTTTCAACGGCACGAGACGCTTGTCGTCTTCATCCCCTTTCTTTTTGTTGTCCTGATAGACGGACAGGAAACCGTCGAATTTCACCACCGATCCATTGGCGCGCACGGTGGCTTGCTTGCCGTCATGTGTCGCCAAAATTTCCGCAGCCGTGCGTTCAATCTTGGCGGAGGCCATCTGGCTGGCCACGGTGCGTTTCCAAATCAGTTCATAAAGGCGGCGTTGATCATCATCGAGATGTTTCGCCATGTCCTTGGGCAGGCGCGCAAGGGAGGTGGGGCGCACGGCTTCGTGGGCCTCCTGTGCATTTTTGGCTTTTGAGGCGTAATGGCGGGCTTTTTCCGGCAGATAGAGCGCGCCAAACTCCTCGCCGATCACTTTGCGGGTTTCGTCAATGGCTTCGGGGGCCATTTGCACCCCGTCGGTCCGCATATAGGTGATCAGGCCGATGGTCTCCCCTCCCAAATCCATGCCCTCATAGAGGCGCTGTGCGGTCTGCATGGTGCGGGAAGCGGAAAAGCCCAGTTTGGAGGAGGCTTCTTGTTGCAAAGTGGAGGTCGTGAAGGGCGCGTAGGGGTTACGCGTCGTGGGCTTGGCATCCACACTT
The DNA here is from genome assembly GCA_038525315.1 of Pseudomonadota bacterium. Classification (GTDB taxonomy): domain Bacteria; phylum Pseudomonadota; class Alphaproteobacteria; order Rhizobiales; family Rhizobiaceae; genus Pseudahrensia. The sequence goes on along the minus strand of JBCBHU010000003.1, from coordinate 146,703 downwards.
TGGACCGCAAAATCCGCCTTCATGAGCATGGATTTGATGGTGCTGGCCTGTTCTTCGTTTTTGACCGAAAGGCGGTCCATCTTTTCACCGTCAAAGGAGGTCAGACGGGCCTCAAAATCTGCGCCATTGGCGTTTTTGAACGCGCCGAAGATGGACCAGTATTCCTCTGGCTTGAACCGCTCGATTTCATTTTCGCGCTCACAGACCAGCCGCAGGCTTACGGACTGCACCCGGCCGGCGGAGCGAGCGCCGGGCAGTTTGCGCCACAAAACGGGGGAGAGGTTGAAACCCACCAGATAGTCCAGCGCCCGGCGGGCCAGATAGGCATCCACCAGCGGTTCGTCGATTTGCCGGGGCTGTTCCATGGCCTCCAGAATGGATTTTTTCGTGATGGCGTTGAAAACAACCCGCTCGACGGGTTTTTCCTTCAGCACCTTTTTGTCGGAAAGCACCTGGAGGACATGCCACGAAATGGCTTCGCCTTCTCGGTCCGGGTCCGTGGCCAGAATGATGGCTTCCGCCTCGCGGGCGGCTTTTGTAATGTCGGTAATGCGGGGTTTGGCCTTGCCATCCACGGTCCACGACATGGAAAAATCATCGTCCGGCAGCACGGAACCATCTTTGGCAGGCAGATCGCGTACATGGCCATAGGAGGCCAGAACTTTGTAGCCTGAGCCCAGATATTTATTGATGGTCTTGGCTTTGGAGGGAGATTCCACAATGACCAGTTTCATGGCGTTCCATCGGATTGCTGATGTGCTCGGACGCCGCACTTAGGCAGGAAATCCCCAAAACGCAAACCCTCACAGGGTCGCATCTCGTTGTTTACCAGGTGGTCAAAAGTCAAAGAACACTATCCGATTGGCTCCGTAAATACAACTTAAAGTAAACATAAACACCAGTTGCAATTTAATTTTCAACCTTTATGCGTGTGGTGCAACGGGTTGTATTGCTGTCGAATCAAGCCCCATCGGCGGTACCGTTCAAATTGGGGAAGAGGGGTATGTGATGCGTGATTTAGACAATAATGCCAGTATTTTACAGGCGAGCGAGCAGGAGCGGGCAGAATATCTTCTGGAGATGTGCACCGGCATGGTTTTGCTTGCCAAAGGAATGGGCAAGCGCGGTGAGATGGTAACCTATCTTGCCAATATGATGGCGCTTGAACTGGAGGCGGTGCTGCAGGGGGCGGAAAGCCCGGTCCCGCCGCCTACGCCAGAAGATGACAGGCGGCAAAAGGAAAAGGCCATGGTGGCGCTCTTTCATTATATGAAGGACGAGTGAAGCTAAATCATCGAAACACGGTTGCCCGTGTGGCGCTCCAGGCGCCCTGCCAGCTCCAATTGGATTATGAGTAGGTGCACTGTGCGGAGGGGTATACCCGTATGTCGGATTAACTCATCAAGGTCTGTGGGTGTGTGGCCCAGCGCCGAGATGAAAAGCTGCTCCTCCGTCGATGTGGGTTGCCCGTTGAAGGCATCTTCGTCCTTCTCATCCAGGGTGTAGGCGGTCTGATTCTGGACCTTCTGCATGGGAGCCAGTGCATCGAGAATGTCTTGTGTGCACGTGATGAGTTCGGCGCCCTGACGGATCAGGTGATTTGCCCCTGCGCTGCGTGGATCCAGGGGCGAGCCGGGGACGGCGAAGACCAACCTGCCCGCCTCGGCGGCCAATCGTGCGGAAATCAACGAACCGGAGCGTTTGGCAGCCTCCACCACGACGAGACCCAGCGCCATGCCCGCCACGATGCGGTTGCGGCGCGGAAAATCCTGTGCCCGGGGTTTCCAGCCATAGGGCATTTCTGTGACCAACGCGCCTTCATTGTCCACGATTGCGTGGGCGAGGCGCTCGTTTTCGCGGGGGTAGATGTGGTCTATGCCACCGGCAAATACGGCGACGGTGCCGGTGGACAGGGCCGCTTCATGGGCGGCGGCATCAATGCCCCGGGCGAGGCCGGACACGATCGTATAGTCTTCCGCCCCGGTTTCACCGGCCAGCTGTTTGGTCAGTTTGATGCCGGAAAGAGAGGCATTGCGACTGCCCACAAAGGCGACGCTGGGGCGGGTGAGGCAATCGCCGCTCCCCGCCACGGCAAGCACCGGGGGCGGGCTATCGGCGGCGCGCAGGGCAGGCGGATAGTCCGGCTCGCCCATGCAAACCAGCCGCGCGCCCTTGCGCTGGACTTTTTCCAGTTCCTTTTCGGCATCGGCTGGGGTCGCGATGCGCAGGGTCTTGCGGCCCGCGCGGCCTGCCAGATCCGGCAGCGCTTCAAGGGCTTCCCCTGCCGTGTTGTAGCGGCGCAGAAGGTCGGCAAAGGTGGCAGGGCCCACATTCTCGCTGCGGATCAGCCGCAACCAGTCCAGCCGCATGGCTTCCGTGAATGGAATACCAGGGCGTGGGTTTGCCATCAGCCTTTGGCCCCGATGCGGGTTTCTGTGCCCGACAGGAGGCGGCTGATATTGGCCCGGTGCATGATGAAGGAGATGATGGTCATGGTCGCCAGAATGAGGGCGGCATAGGCCATGCCGGGGAGCATGAGCCATACAAAAAGCGGCACAAGCGCTGTTGCCACCAGTGCTGCAAGGGATGAATAGCGGGTGAGGGCGGCAGTGCCGAGCCAAAGCACGGCGAAGGCGGCAAGTGCCTGCCACGAAAGGGCCAAAAGCACACCAACATAGACCGCAATACCCTTGCCCCCTTTGAAGTTGAGCCACACCGGGAACAGGTGGCCGATAAATGCGCCAAAACCTGCCAGCATGGCCACTTCCACCCCAGCGGACCAGAAGAACCAGACTGGAATGGACGCCTTGAGGGCATCAGCCACTAAAGTTGCAGCGGCGAGGCCCTTGCGGCCGGTGCGCAGCACGTTTGTGGCGCCAATATTGCCGGAGCCAATGGAGCGCACGTCGCCCGCCCCGCCAAACTTGGCCAAAAGCAGGCCAAAGGGGATGGAGCCGCTCAGATAACCGATAAGGAGCGGAATGATGATGGCGAGCCAGGGAGTGGCCAACAGTGTTGTCAGATATGGTTCAAACATTGTCGTGCCTCAAACTCTAAACCTGACGCGGCTAGTGCCGCTCTTTCAGTTCAAAGACTGTGCGGCCCAGCACGATGGTTTTCAAGACACGGCCGGAGAACCGGGCGTTTTGAAAAGGCGTGTTGCGGGAGCGGGAATGCAGCTCGTTGTCGTCTAATACCCAAGGGTAATCAGGGTCCAACAGAATGAGGTCGGCCCGGGCGCCTTTTTCCAGGCGGCCACATTTCAGGCCCAGGCGGCGGGCGGGGGCCACCGTTAGACATTCCAACACGCGCATGAGTGGCACATCGGCCCCGTGATACAGCCGAAGGGCGGCGGCCAACAGGGTTTCCAGCCCCACCGCGCCGTCGGCTGCCTCCGCAAAGGGCAGGCGCTTGGTATCTTCCTCCTGGGGGTCGTGATTGGAGCAGATGATGTCCAGCGTGCCGTTTTTGATGCCTTCCACCATGGCCAGACGGTCCTGTTCGTCCCGCAGGGGGGGGGAGACGCGGAAAAAAGTGCGGTAGTCACCAATGTCGGTCTCGTTAAGCGTGAGATTGGCAAGCGCCACACCGGCGCTGACATCCAGACCCTTGTCCTTGGCGCGGGCGATTACGTCTACGGAGTCGGAGGTTGACAGGCTTGAGGCGTGGAATCGGCCTTTCGTCATGGCCACCAAACGCATGTCCCGTTCCAGCGGAATGATCTCCGCCTCCCGGGGAATACCGGATAGGCCCATGCGCGTGGCATTGAGGCCCGCGTTCATCACGCCACGGCCCAGTGAGGCGTCCCTGTGCGGCCCCATGATTAGGGCATCAAAATCACCGGCATAGGTGAGTGCGCGGCGCATGACTTGCGCGTCGCTGACCATTTTATGACCGTCGGTAAAGGCCACCGCGCCCGCATCACGCAACAGGCCAAATTCGGTCATTTCCTTGCCGTCGAGGCCCCGCGTGATGGCAGCGGCGGGCAAAATGCGCACTTTTGATTTGGATTTGGCTGTCTTTCGCACAAATTCCAAAAGGCTGACGTCGTCAACCACGGGGGATGTGTCCGGCATCATGACCATGGTGGTGACGCCCCCGGCGGCGGCGGCTTTGCCGGCGGTTTTGATCGTTTCGCGGTGTTCCCCACCGGGTTCCCCTATGAAAACGCGGCTATCCACCAAGCCGGGGGTGAGGACATAGCCTTGGCAATCGATGATCGGCCCGTCTTTTTGGGGCGGTGGCAGGCCCTTGCCCGTGCGCACGATGCGCCCGTTTTGCACCAGCAGGTCACCGTGCATGTCCAGACCCGTAGCCGGGTCCATGATGCGGGCATTGCGGTAGAGTTGCTGGCCGGGCTTTCCTTTGGTGGCGGTCATGGGTTTTGGTTTCCGTTTTGGGGCACGCCCATCAGTGCCTCCATGACGGCCATGCGCACGGCCACACCCATTTCCACCTGCTCCACGATCACGCTTTGCACGCCGTCAGCAATGTCGGACGCGATTTCCACACCCCGGTTCATGGGGCCGGGGTGCATGATGATGGCATCGCGGTTGGCCAGCCGCACACGGGCGCTATCGAGGCCAAAATAGCGATAGTATTCCCGTGCCGAGGGCACGAAGGCCCCGGCCATGCGTTCTGTCTGCAGGCGCAACATCATCACCACGTCGCAACCGGGCAGGCCGTCTTCCATGCGGCGGAAAACCGTTGCGCCCAGTTCATCCACCCGCGATGGCAGGAGCGTGGAGGGTGCAATCAGGCGCACCCGCGCGCCCATGGCGTTGAGCAGGTGGATATTGGAGCGGGCCACGCGAGAATGGGCGATGTCACCGCAAATGGCGACTGTCAGGCCCTCCAGCGTGCCCTTGGAGCGGCGGATCGTCAGCGCGTCCAGCAGGGCCTGGGTGGGGTGTTCATGGGCACCGTCCCCCGCATTGATGACCCCGCAGCCCAGTTTTTGAGACAGCAAGGCAGCGGCCCCGGCGGCGCTGTGGCGCACCACCAAAAGATCAGGACGCATGGCGTTGAGGGTTTGCGCCGTATCCAGCAGCGTTTCGCCTTTTTTGACGGACGAGGTCTGCACGGCCATGTTGACCACATCCATCCCGAGCCGTTTTCCCGCAATCTCAAAAGAAGATTGGGTGCGGGTGGAGTTTTCGAAAAACAGATTGATGAGGGTTCGGCCAAACAGCGTATTGCGCCGTTTTTCAACCTGGCGTGAGACGTCCACCATGGTGTCGGCCCGGTCCAGCAAAATGGTGATGTTACGGGGGGAAAGGCCTTCCATGCCCAATAGATGTTTCAGGGTGAAACCGCGCAGTTGGAAGGCTGGCGCATCCGTTTCAAGCGGGCGCTTCGATGTGGGCTGGTTTGTCATTAAAAGTGAGGGTTACGCCGGATATCAGCGCCCTGCAAGCGGGCTGCTGATCTCAAGGCGTTTCGTCTGTGGAGATTAACCTTACCAAATGCTTTATGGGCCGTGCCATTGCCTGCCATGGCCCTGTGGCGCACATTGGAACCACGGAAAAGACAGCGGCAGGCATTTCCCCCGATGCGCATACTACTGACACTTTGGTTAGCTCCCATTTTCTGCCTGCTGGTGTGGTACGGCCTTTCATACAATGATTGGAATTTTGGCACGACGATCTTTTCGCGCCAGTTGCATGATCTGGTTTTTGGACTCTACGGCAAGATTTTGGGCGTCGATCCTTCGGTGGTGCCCATTATGGCGGCCAAGGCGATTGCTTTGGACAGTTTGATTGTGGTGGCGATCATCGCCTATCGGCTGCGCAAAAAGTGGTGGCCCGCGGTTTCCGGCCTGTTCACGTCAAAAGACGCGTCCGCGCTTCCCCCAGCGGCACCAGCGCCGACTGTAAAATGAGGTTGGCCGCGTAGCGGTCGATATTCTGCGCCCATTTGGCGGGTGCAATCCCTGCCTCTTCCATGGCCTGTTTCGCTTCATTGCTGGTGAGCCGCTCATCGTGGAAAATGTGGATGGGCGGCGAAAAACGCTGCAAATTGCGCATGAAGGCCCGCGTGGCCTGTGCCCGGGGGCCCTCCGAACCATCCATATTGAGCGGCAGGCCCATGATGAGGCCGGCGATCTCTTCCTTTTTTACCCACGCCATAAGCTCTTCCGCGTCAGCAGTGAATTTTGTGCGTTTGATTGTGGTGACTGGCGAAGAAACAAACCAATCTCCGTCGCATAGAGCCATGCCGATGGTTTTTGTGCCCAGATCAAGGGCCAAGAGGCGGCCGCCGCCTTGAAGCTGGGTCACAAATTGGTCGATAGTGGTGTCCGGTTTGCGGGGCATGTTCAGGCCCGTAGCGGCGGCAATGAGGAAAGACCCATGAAGATCACCTGGTTTGGCCATTCGGCCTTTCGGCTGGAAACTGACAAGGCGCGCATTCTTGTGGACCCTTTCTTTACCGGCAACCCCGCCTTTCCGGAAGCCGGGCGTGAAACGGCGGCCGAGGGCTTAACCCATATCGCGCTCACCCATGGGCATTTCGACCATATCGGAGACGTGGTTAGCTTGGCCAAAGAGACCGGGGCGACCGTGATCGCCAATGTGGATTTGTGTGGGTATCTGGGCACCAAGGGTGTTGAAAATCTCGACATGGGCAATGTCGGGGGCACCGTTCACCATCCGGGATTTTCCCTCACATGGGTGCAGGCTGTTCATTCAGCCGGCCATATCGACAAGGAAGGGAAAACCGTGGCGTTGGGGAATGCGAACGGGTTGGTCTTCCACTTCGACACGGGCGAATCGGTCTATCACATGGGGGACACTGATATTTTCGGCGACATGGCGCTGATTGAAGAGCTGCACCGCCCGGCCATCGGGCTGGTCCCGGTGGGAGACCGCTTTACCATGGGCGGTGCCGTGGCTGCATTGGCCTGCAAGCGCTATTTCAACTTTGAAACCATCATTCCGTGCCATTTTGGCTCGTTTCCCATCATTGATCAGACGGCGGATGCGTTTGTGGAGGCCATGGACAATTCTGAGCGCGTTAAAGTGCTTCAACCCGGCGAAACGCTGAGCGTTTGATGCAAGCCTGCCTTGCTGTTGCGGGGTGGGGGAAGCGGCGCTAAGACAGCGCAAACCAGTTGAACCGATGGACCCTGCCATGTCAGTGGATACCGACACCGTAAAGCGCGTGGCCAAACTCTCCCGCATCGCCATTACCGATGAACGGGCCGAAACCATGAAGGCCGAGTTGAACACGATTTTGGGCTTTGTGGAGCAGTTGAACGAGGTGGATGTCTCCGGTGTCGAGCCCATGACCTCCGTGGTGGATATGACCATGCGCAAGCGTGAGGACGTGGTTAATGATGGCAATATGCCAGACGCCGTTACGGCCAATGCGCCGGCCAGCGAAGATCACTTTTTCATGGTGCCAAAGGTTGTGGAATAGGCCTTTCCACACGTCCGCCAACCCGTTTCAAAGCAAGTTTTTATGACCGATCTGACCAAACTCACCATTGCCGAACTACGCGATGGGTATGCCGACAAAATTTTCAAGCCAAGCGAGGTGACGAACGCCTATTTGACCGCCATTGAAAGCGGCAATGGGGCGTTGAATGCATATATCGCCACCACGGCCGATATGGCCCGGGAACAGGCGGCGGCCAGTGATGGGAAAGTGGCAACCGACGGGGCTGGGGCGCTGGAAGGGGTGCCGTTGGGCATCAAAGACCTCTACGCTACCAAAGGTGTTCACACCCAAGCGTGCAGCCACATTCTCAACGGCTTTGAACCGCCCTACGAATCCACGGTGACGCAAAACCTGTGGGATGCGGGGGCGGTGATGCTGGGCAAACTCAACATGGACGAGTTCGCCATGGGGTCGTCCAATGAAACATCCCATTACGGCCCGGTCATCAACCCGATCAAAGGCTCTAATGGCGAAGATTTGGTGCCCGGGGGTTCCTCCGGTGGCTCCGCCGCTGCTGTGGCCGCTCACCTGTGCGCCGGGGCAACGGCGTCTGATACCGGTGGTTCCATTCGCCAACCGGCGGCTTTCACGGGCACGGTGGGTATCAAGCCCACCTATGGCCGTTGCTCCCGCTACGGCATGGTGGCCTTCGCCTCGTCGCTGGATCAGGCCGGCCCCATCACCAAATCGGTGCAGGATGCCGCCATCATGCTGCGGTCCATGGCATCGCCGGATGTGAAAGATACGACCTGTGTGGATATGGCCGTGCCGGACTATGAGGCCGCCATCGCGCGGGGCGTGAAGGGGCTGAAAATTGGCATTCCCAACGAATACCGGCTGGACGGCATGCCTAGGGAGATTGAGACCCTCTGGGAAGAGGGCAAGGCCATGCTGCGCGATGCGGGTGCGGAGGTGGTGGATATTTCGCTGCCCCACACGAAATACGCGCTGCCCGCCTATTACATCGTGGCTCCTGCTGAAGCCTCTTCCAACTTGGCGCGCTATGACGGGGTAAAATATGGGCTACGCGTGGACGGTACGTCCATCGATGAAATGTATGAAAACACCCGGGCTGCGGGCTTTGGCGAAGAAGTGCAGCGCCGCATTATGATTGGCACCTATGTGCTTTCCGCGGGCTTCTATGATGCCTATTACATCCGCGCGCAAAAAGTGCGCACACTGATCAAGCAGGATTTTGAGAAAGCCTTTAACGCAGGTGTGGACGCCATTCTTACCCCCGCCACACCGTCAGCAGCCTTCACCATCGGCAATCAGGAAATGGCGGAAGACCCGGTGAAGATGTATCTCAACGATGTGTTCACGGTGACCGTCAATATGGCTGGGCTTCCGGGCATTGCCGTACCGGCGGGCCGAGACCGGGATAATCTGCCCCTTGGCCTGCAACTGATCGGTCGCCCGTTTGACGAAGAAACGTTGTTTGCCACCGCGCAAGTCATTGAAAACGCCGCCGGGCGTTTTACGCTTTAGTTTGAGACCGACCTATGACCGCACTCGTTGATGTAAGAACCCCAAACCCCGCCAACTTTTTTGCGGGTGAAGACCATGATTGGGAATTGGTGATTGGGCTGGAAGTCCATGCGCAGGTGACATCCAACGCTAAACTGTTCTCCGGGGCTTCCACCGAATTTGGCAATGAGCAAAACAATAACGTCTCGCTGGTGGACGCTGCCATGCCCGGCATGTTGCCGGTCATCAACCAATATTGTGTGCGTCAAGCGGTGAAAACCGGATTGGGTCTCAACGCCGTCATCAACAAACGCTCGGTGTTTGATCGAAAGAACTACTTTTATCCAGACTTGCCGCAGGGCTATCAGATTTCGCAGCTGTACCACCCCATCGTGGGCGAAGGCACGATCACGGTGCAGGTGGGGCCGGACAAGCAGGGCAAGTTTGAGACGGTGGAAATTGGCGTCGAGCGGCTGCATCTGGAGCAGGATGCGGGCAAGTCCATGCACGACCAGCACCCCACGATGAGCTTTGTGGACCTGAACCGTTCTGGCGTGGCGCTGATGGAAATTGTCTCCAAACCAGACATCCGCTCCATCGACGAGGCCAAGGCTTATGTGACCAAATTGCGTTCCATTCTGCGCTATTTGGGCACGTGCGATGGCAATATGGACCAAGGGTCCATGCGGGCGGATGTGAACGTTTCTGTGCGCAAGCCCGGCGGTGATTTTGGCACGCGGTGTGAAATCAAAAACGTGAACTCTATCCGCTTCATGGGCCAAGCCATCGAATACGAAGCGCGCCGCCAGATCGACATTCTGGAAGAAGGCGGCACGATTGATCAGGAAACGCGCCTGTTCGACCCGGTAAAGGGCGAAACCCGCTCCATGCGCTCTAAGGAGGAAGCCCACGATTACCGCTATTTCCCGGATCCGGACCTTCTGCCGCTGGAATTTGACGATGCGTTCATCGAAGAAATCCGCGCCGATCTGCCGGAACTGCCCGACGCCAAACGGGCACGGTTTATGGAAGCCGGTTTGAGCGAGTATGATGCGTCGATCTTGGTCTCCGAACAGGCCATCTCCGCCTATTACGAGCAGGTGGCCGAAGGGCGCGATGCCAAAGCGTGCGCCAACTGGGTCATCAATGATCTTCTGGGCGCTTTGAACAAAGCTGGTCTCGATCTTTCCGAAAGTCCCGTGAGTGCTGCGCAATTGGGCGGCATTGTGGACCTCATCAAAGACGGCACCATTTCCGGCAAAATCGCCAAAGACCTGTTTGAAATCGTGTGGAATGAAGGTGGGGACCCCGCCAAGATCGTGGACGAGCGCGGCATGGCGCAGGTGACGGACACGGGCGCCATCGAGGCTGCCGTGGATGAAATCATCGCCGCTAACCCGGACAAGGTGGAGCAGGCCAAGGAAAAGCCCGCCATGATCGGCTGGTTTGTGGGGCAGGTCATGAAAGCCACCGGCGGGAAAGCAAACCCGCAGGCGGTCAATGCGCTGCTGAAGGAAAAAATTGGGGTTTAGGCGTGAAACTTCAAATTCGCCGCGCTGATGGGCATGAGGTTGAGGCTGCGCGGCACCTAACAAACCGCAGTTGGCTTGCCACCTACTCGCCCCTAATCGGCGAGGGTACAACGCGCTCCATTATCGAAAATCGGCACAGTGCCGAACTGTTTGAGAAACAGGCAGGGCGGCTTCAGGACCGTTTTTTTGTGGCGATAGCGGGCACCGAAGTGGTGGGTCACCTCTATGCCTTTCACAAGGAGGGTATGTATGTGGACCGCCTGCACGTGGATCCGGATCACAAAGGGTCTGGCATCGGCAGGCTCATGCTCCAACACCTGGAAAGGCAACTTTTTTCAGAAACACGGCTTTGGCTTGATGTTCTGAAGGGGAATGACGCGGCCCTTGGCTTCTACAAACGCGTTGGATACCATGTGACCGGTGAAACGGATGCTTGCGGCGGCCTTGCCGGGATCCCTGCGATCATTCTTGAGAAAACGATACGTTAGTTTGCGCCATGAACTCTTTGGACACTGCCACCATTGATGCCTTTAAAAGCGATGGCGTTGTCGTCATCCGCGAGGTGCTCAACGCCTCATGGCTTACGCGTTTGGCCGCCGCCATTGACGACAACATGGCGGCCCCTGGCCCTTACGGAAAAAACCATGCGGAGGCAGGCGGCGTTTATTTCGGCGATTATGTAAACTGGCAGCGCTTTCCTGATTTTTTGGAGGTTGCGCGCAGCGGCCCGTTAGGCAGGCTTGCGGCAGAATTGATGGGCAGTGAAAGCGCTCAGTTTTTCCATGAGCATGTTTTGGTGAAAGAGCCGGGCAATGTTTCCGCCACGCCATGGCATCAGGATATGCCCTATTATTGCGTGGATGGGCCAAAAACAGTCAGTCTTTGGGTGCCGCTCGATCCTGTGGGGGAGGCCGAGAGCCTTAATTTTCTCAAAGGTTCCCACCGGGATCGCCGCACTTACATGCCGCGGCGCTTCAAAACCTTGCAGCCCCTGGAGGGGGATACGACTGAATATACCGCCTTTCCCCACATTGATGAGAAAAGCGATGATGTGGTTTCGTTCGCCGTGAACCCCGGTGATGTTTTAGCCTTTGATTTTCATACCCTCCACGATGCTCCGGCGAACCCCACTGAAACCCGCCGTCGGGCGGTGAGTTTCCGCTTTGTGGGGCAGGGTGCCCGCTATGTGGAGCGGCCCCACGAAGTATCTCCGCCCTTTCCGGACATGGGCCTTAAGCTGACCATGAATGATCCGCTGCCGGAAGACTGGTTTCCCAAGGTCTATCCAATTTAGTAAGCCATAAGAATCGCTGGACTTACCGGCTGGTTTTGTTGAAAAAGGGCGCAACAGTGAGAGCCAGAGCCGCAGAAAAGCGTGATGAAAAAATTTCTCCTTTCCTTTTTCACATGGTGGAACAGTCAAACCCTTGGCACGCGTTTTTACACGTGGCGCAAGGGTGAAAAGGTGGGCGAAGACGCCGCTGGCAATACCTATTTTCGCAGCGCAGATGACCGGCGTTGGGTCATCTATAATGGTGACATTGATGCAAGCCGCATTCCCGCCGGGTGGCACGGGTGGTTGCACCACCGCACCGATGTTACGCCAAGCGACGAAAAATACGTGATGCGCGAGTGGGAATTGCCCCACAAGCCAAACCTGACCGGAACCCCGAGCGCTTACGCACCTCCCGGTGCTGTGGCCAGCCAAGAGAAACGGCCGGAGGTGACGGGCGACTACGAGGCGTGGACGCCTTAACGCTCACTTTCGTTAACGCAATATTTGCCATATTTGGCCCCTAGTGCAGGGCATCCCTCAAATGCGGCTTACGACGATGCGATCCAGAACCGTGAACCTGAAAAGCGGGTCACTTTTGTGTCTTTGCGCCATGGCAGGCCTTGCATTGGCGCAATCTGCCCATGGCCAAACCCAGCGTATTGAAAACCGCGTGGCCGTCTTTTCCGGCATCGACAAGATTACCGGGCGCATCACCACTTTTGATGTCTATCTCAATGAGACCGTGCGGTTCGGCCCTTTGGAGATCACCCCTCGGGTCTGCTACTCCCGCCCGGCCAGCGAGACACCCAAAACCACGTCGTTTGTGGAGGTTGACGAAATCACCCTTAACCGCCGTATCCAGCGCCTGTTCACCGGCTGGATGTTTGCGGAAAGCCCGGGTTTGAACGCCATCGAACATTCGGTGAGTGATGTCTGGTTAGTGGGGTGCAAACAGACCTCCACAGAAGCGCCGCCACCGCCGAATAGCTAGCGGGTGTGGCGCGGCTGGCGCTGTATTTGAAACGAATCGGCCTGAACAGAAGAAGTTCACAAGGGTTATTGGCCGTTGGAGAGACAACAATTTTGCACCTGGACTAAACATACCTCACTCAAGGGCGGGCTCGGAAATTTTGCGTCCACCCAATACGCTTGATAGCCGTTTTGGTGAGCCGTCCCGGCGTCTTTACGCGCTTTATGATAGACGTGGATAAGCCGATCCAGTTGGCCCATAACGAGTGTGGCGACGATTGGACGGGAAGTGATCCTAGAGCCCCATAAGCGTTGCTTTAGCTATGGGATATCAACCCATTGCGTCGGCACTGGTTCATAAAAAAGTCCGGAAACTGTGTTGTTTCCGGCCTTTTTTGTGCAGTTGAAAGAGTGCGAGAGCACCGCGCGTTTAATCTGAATCAAAATTGCCGCCTCTGAAACAGCAATCAGCTGTTTTCAAACGTATTTTTTGACGATTGTCTGGTTCATATAAAACGCGAGGGGCTCTAGAAAAACTTGCGGCTCCACCAGCCTTTCTTTGGCTTTTCTTCGGGCGCGTCGGCTGCTTTTTCTTCAACCGGCTCCACCTGTTCGGGTGTCGATGCGCTTTCGGAAATGGTCGGCACTTCGGTCATATCCTCGTCAACGGGCTCCACCTCTTCCTGAACGGTCTCCTCCTCCGCGACAGCCTTTCGGCTGGTTTTGCGGCGGGGGCGGCGGGGTGGTTCCGGTGCTTTTTCTTTTTCCGGTTCAGCCGCTGGCGCTGGGGCCTCCGTCTTGGCGATGGGGGCGGGTTTGCGACGGGTGGCGCGGCGCTTTGGCTTTTCTTCCGCCGGAGCCTCAGGTTCGGCCTCCACGGGCGGCTGCTCCTCTTGAGAGGATGGTTCCTCTTTAAGGTCGGCAGGTTTTGCCTCGGCGGTCTCGTCCTCGTCTATTTTTGCTTTGCGGGTGCTGCGACGGCGGGTTTTGCGGGGTTTTTCCTCTTTTTCCTCGCCATCATTTTGGGGGGCAACGTCTTGGGCGGTTTCGTCCTGGCTGCCTTCGTCTTGGTTACTATCAACGTCCGCAGCGTTTGGTGTTTCTGCGGTATCGTCGCCTTGACCACCACCCTTCTTGCGGCGGCGGCGACGGCGGCGTTTGCGCGGTTCTGCGTCACCGTCCTCATCATCCCCTTCCGGCGCGGCGGCCTGATCGTTCACCTTTTTGGTGTCTGCGGGTTTTTCTTCCTCCGGCATATCATCGCCCAGACTGTCCGGTGCGATGGCTGCACTGGGGGCTGGGCGCCGGTAGGAAGGCTCACCTTTTTCGATCACACAAGGCGTGGTGCCGAGGGAATCATCCGTGGCGATGGAGATGGAAACACCGAACCGTTCTTCCAGATCGGTGAGCGATTCCTTCTTGTTGTTGAGCAGATAGAGCGCCGTATCCGTTGTCACCTTCACGGTGATGTTGTTGCGGGAATTGCGGTTTATATGTTCCTCAATGGCGCGCAACACGGCCAACACCATGGATGATGCCGAGCGCACATGGCCAAGGCCACCGCAAAGGGGGCATGTCTGGGTGGTGGATTCCAGCACACTGGCGCGGATCCGCTGGCGCGACATTTCCATGAGCCCGAAGTGGGAAATGCGACCCACCTGAATGCGCGCCCGGTCGTTTTTCAACGCATCCTTCAACCGCTTTTCAACGGCGCGGATATGGCGGCGATCTTCCATGTCGATGAAGTCAATGACGATCAAACCGGCCAGATCGCGCAAACGCAGCTGACGGGCCACTTCATCGGCGGCTTCCAGATTGGTTTGATAGGCGGTTTCTTCGATGGAATGTTGGCGGGTGGACCGGCCGGAGTTCACATCAATGGCCACCAGTGCTTCGGTCTGGTCGATGATGATGTAGCCGCCGGATTTCAGCGTCACCTGCGGCTGGAGCATGGCGTCCAGCTGGGTCTCCACGCCCATGCGGGCAAAGAGCGGCACGCGGTCTTTGTATTCTTTCACATTCTTGGCGTGCTCGGGCATGAGCATAGTCATGAAGTCTTTGGCCTCACGGTAGCCCGCTTCACCGGCCACAAGAATTTCCCCGGTGTCCTTGTCGTAGAGGTCACGGATGGACCGCTTGATCAGGCTGCCTTCTTCATAGACCAGGCAGGGGGCGGTGGATTCCAACGTCAGCGTGCGCACGTTTTCCCAAAGGCGCATGAGATATTCAAAATCCCGTTGGATCTCTTCGGGTGCGCGGGAGGCGCCTGCCGTGCGCAGAATAACGCCCATGCCCTGTGGCACTTCCAGCCCGGAAGCGATGGACTTCAAGCGCTTGCGGTCAGAAGAATTGGTGATTTTGCGGGAGATGCCCCCGCCCCGGGCGGTGTTCGGCATGAGCACGGAATAGCGACCGGCGAGGGACAAATAGGTTGTGAGGGCAGCGCCCTTATTGCCGCGCTCCTCTTTCACCACTTGCACGAGCAGAATTTGGCGCCGTTTGATGACTTCCTGAATTTTATAGTGACGCCGGGGTGCGCGGCGGGCCGGCACCTCTTCCATGGCGTCCTCGGAACCCACTTCTTCGACCGGCTTGTCGTCGGCTGCGGTCTCTTCGTCTGACGGTTCGTTTTCGTCGGATTTTCCGCCCCGCTTGCTGCGGCGGCTCCGCGTGCCACGGCTGCGGGAAGACTTGGCCTTTTTGGGCTTGTCTTCATCCGTTTCACCGTTGTCAGCATTGTCACCATCACCATCACCATCGCTGGCCGCGTTTTGCGGAGCGTCAGCGTTGGGGGTGTCGTTGGCAGGTTCGGCGGCTTCATCGTCTTTTGGTTGCTCGTCAGCGCTTTCCCCTTCTGCCTCTTTTTTCTTTCTAGAGGCGCGACGGCGTTTGGGTTTTGGTTTTTCCTCGGTCTCGCCTTGTGTCTTTGCGTCCGAAGCTTCAGCAGCGGCGGCTTCTTTTTCAGCCTTCGCCGCTTCTTCGGCGGCCCTGTCTGCCTCTATCTGCGCTTTGGTGCGGCGCTTGCGTTTTGGTTTGGCAGGTGGATCCTGCGGCTTTTCTTCGTTCGCAGGGTCAGCCGCGTCTTCTGCCTTGGCGGCAGGGGCCTTGCGTCGGGTGGTGCGGCGCTTGGGCTTTTCCGGTTCTTCCGCCGGTTCGGAAACAACATCATCGCCGTCATTGTCGGCGGCCATGGTGTCGTCGTCACTATCGGATTCCTCGGCCACGTCCGTCTCCGGCGCTTCGTCAGAGGCCGGTTCGTCGTCAGCATCATTGGAATCATCCGCCGCCGCCTTGCGTTTGGTGCGACGGCGGGTGCGTTTCTTGCGGGCGGGTTTTTGCTCCTCCGCCGCTTCCTCTTCATCGGGGACAGCATCGGCCTTGCTTTCCAAGGCTTCCGGCTCGTCGTCGGTGTCTTCTTCAGCGGCGGCGGCGCGGGCGTCCTCCGCCTCGGCTTCCAGCAAAGCCTGACGGTCCGCCATGGGGATTTGGTAATAGTCCGGGTGGATTTCGCTAAAGGCAAGGAAACCGTGGCGGTTGCCGCCATAGTCCACGAAAGCGGCCTGAAGGGAGGGTTCGACCCGGGTTACCTTGGCCAGATAGATGTTGCCGCGCAGTTGGGTTTTGTGTTCCGACTCAAAGTCGAATTCATCAACGCGATTGCCGCGCACCATGGCGACCCGGGTTTCCTCCGGGTGGCCCGCGTCGATGAGCATTTTGTTGTTTGCCATTGTCTTGTCTTTCCGCACCCTCCCGTTCATCCCAGCCGGGCGGCAGCGCCGCGCGGGGTAAGGACTGCCGCGCATAACGTTTGGCGTTATGCCTGGCGCAGAAGGGAAGGGTGCTTGATTGGTTAATCGGGCATGGGCTCGGTGCCGTGGGCGCAGCGCGCCTCAAGGTCCACCGGCGATCATGGGTCGCGTTTTGCCCATTTCCCAAAGGTGTAACGGGATCTGACACAAGCCGCAGGGGCCATGCGAAAAGAACCGGTTGGATTGTTGGGGAATGGGATGCAGCCATCTGCTCGATTTTTAGCCTCACTAAGCCGGCATGTGCCGACCGGTTATTGTGCGCTCGTGGCACCGATGCCCACACGTCCTTGGGAACTATGGGGCTGTTTGTTCGCAGCCCATGAACGGCTGCAAATTTCTCAAATGCGGGGTTGTGCCTTGTGAGTGGCTGAAACGCCGTTCCAAACCGGGCCGGGCCGGAATTTGGCAGGGGTTAAACTGGGTTGAGGCGGGAAACACGGGCAGAGCCGGGTAAAACACACAAGGGATGCAACGCAGCCCGCCGAAGACCAAAAGTCTAAATGCCTAAAACAAAATCCGTCCGACACTGCTGACAATCGCCAACTTTATGCCGCACCCCAAGATTAGAACTCCATGGTTCCGATTACAAGCCGCATTTTGACGACGTGCGCTCCCATGGTGTGGCGCGTAACGTTTGGTTAACCAATGCAGGGTCAAGAGCGGGTCAGAGGGGTGGTGATGCAGGTTTGGCGGTCATTTCTGGTGAGAATCAAGCAAGTGCTGATCGGCATCTTTGCAGTGCTGATGGCAGCGAGCGGCCCCTTTGTTTCGGCGGCCAAAGCCAGTGAAGTGCGCGAAGAGCCCGCTATTGCCTTCGCCGCCCGCGTGGTGGGGGATGAAAACCGCGCTCGATTGATCGTGGATTTCAGCCGCCGCATCAACCATGACACCTATCTGCTTGATAAGCCCGATCGGCTGGTGGTGGACCTGCCGGAAACCATTTTTGCCCTGGACGATGATGCCGCCAAATTGCCGGAAACGCTCGTGTCCAAACTGCGTTATGGGGCCTTCGGCGATGGCCAATCCCGCATCGCGCTTGATCTTTCTGCTCCCGTTGCGGTGAAAAACAGTTTTTTGCGGGAGGTGGACAATGGAGCCCGTTTTCGACTGATCGTCGATATGGTGGCAAGCGACGCAAAAACCTTTGCCAGTGCCGTTCGCCCGCCCCCCAAAGTGGAGCCGTTGCCGGAGGCGACGCCGCAGGAGGCTGACAAGAAAAAGCGGCGCTATAAGGTTCTTTTGGACCCAGGGCATGGTGGTATTGATGGCGGCGCCTCGGGCCGCAATCGCACCCGCGAAAAAGACATCACGCTGGCTTTTGCCCTCAAGCTAAAGGCATTGCTAGACGCCGATGATCAGTTTCAGCCGCTGCTCACCCGCAGTGACGACAGTTTTGTGCCGCTGACGGCTCGGTTGCAAAAGGCGCGGGATGTGCAGGCGGATTTGTTCATTTCAATCCATGCCGATTCCCTCAATCTGCGTTCCATCCGGGGGGCCACCGTCTACACGCTTTCGAAAGAAGGGTCCGATTCCCTGTCACGGGTGCTGGCAAAAAAGCAGAACCGGGCCGATCTGGTGGCGGGCCTCGAACTGCCGGAGGAGAAGCCGGACGTGGCGGACATCCTCATTGATATGACGCGGCGGGAAACGGCGGTGTTTTCCCACCGCTTTGCCAGCCACTTGATCCTTTACATGAGCAAAGACCTGAAGATGATCAACAATCCGCTGAGGTCTGCTGATTTTTACGTTCTGAAAGCGCCGGAGGTGCCATCGGTCTTGTTGGAACTGGGTTATCTGTCCAATAGCCGCGATGAAGAGTTGTTGAAGTCACCGGAATGGCGCAAAAAAGCGGCCAATCGCGTTGCCGGAGCCATTCGAAGATTTTTTGCGGACGGGCACGGTCAGTGAATGATGGGTTAATACGTTTCGGTTGTAGTGGTGCGGTAATCATGTCACATCAACAGTGTGTCGGAACCGCGCGCGCCAGGCAGTCACACTATTCCCGCATTTGGCCGAATATAGGTGACTATGCGCGCGAAGAAATGGTGCAATTTTCCATCAGCCGATGCTGCATGGAAAGCCTTAGAAACGGCATTGTAGAAGACACCAGTGAGGGGTGGTCAGGCTCATGTTCCTGAGACTTTTTGGTTATCTGTTCGGCATTGGTACCGCCTTTCTGCTGGTGGGCGGCTTGGTGGTGTTCTTATATGTGGGCTCCTTTGAAGACGAATTGCCGGACTATGAGGTGCTCAACCGCTACGAGCCGCCGGTGACGACACGTTTTCATGCTGCCAATGGGCAGTTGATGCAGGAATATGCCCGGGAGCGACGGCTTTATTTGCCGATTCAGGCCATGCCGGACCTGTTGAAACAGGCGTTCATCTCCGCCGAAGACAAGAATTTTTACAAGCATGGTGGCGTGGATTTTCTGGCCCTGGCAAACGCTGCCTTCAGCTATGGCGAAGCAAAACTGGCCGGGCGGAATGCGCGGGCGAGGGGGGCTTCCACGATTACACAGCAGGTGGCCAAGAACTTCCTGTTGACCAGCGACCGCACGGCTGACCGCAAGATCAAGGAAGCCATGCTGGCCTTCCGCATCGAGGAAGCCTATTCCAAAGACAAAATTCTCGAACTCTACATGAACGAGATTTTTCTGGGACTTGGCGCATACGGGGTGGCTGGCGCTTCGCTCGCCTATTTTGACAAGCCCGTGGGTGATCTGGATGTCCACGAAGTGGCCTATCTGGCCACGTTGCCAAAGGCCCCCAACAACTACCACCCCTTCCGCAATACGGAACGGGCGCTGGAGCGGCGCAATTGGGTGATTGGGCGCATGGTGGCCAACGGCTATGTGACGCCCCAAAAGGCTGAACAGGCCAAGGCCATGCCACTGGGTGTGCAACCGCGCCGCGAACAGAAATACGTGAATGATGGTGAGTATTTTGCCGAGGAAGTGCGTCGGCAGCTCATTGATCGCTACGGCACGAAGGCGCTTTATGAAGGCGGCCTGTCCGTGCGCACCACGCTGGACCCTGCCATGCAAGACATGGCCCGCCGTGCGCTTCACAAGGGCCTCATGACCTTTGACCGTCGTGTTGGCTATCACGGCCCGTTTGAGCAGATTGAACTGGGCGATGACTGGGGCAAAGCCCTTTCCAAGGTGAAAGTGCTGCGTGACATGCCCACCTGGCAGCAGGCGGTGGTGTTGGAAGTGGGCGGTGAATTTGCCCGCATTGGCCTGCGCCCCAAACGCACTGCCAGCGGCGGTATAGAAGAGCGCCGGGCGGAGGCCACCATCTATCTGGAAGATGCCCCCTGGGCAAAGAAGAAAGCCCAGAAGCGCAGCGGTAAAAGCCGCGCCAGCGTTCCTGTCAAATCCATGGACGAAATTATGGCCCCGGGCGACGTGATCCACGTGTCCAACAAGGACGGACGTTTTGTGCTGGAGCAGGTGCCGGAGGTTTCCGGCGCCCTGGTGGCCATGGACCCCCATACCGGGCGCGTTAAAGCCATGATGGGCGGGTTTTCCTTTTACGATTCCCAGTTCAACCGCGCCACACAGGCCAAACGTCAGCCCGGATCATCGTTCAAACCTTTCGTCTATGCGGCGGCCCTAGATAATGGCTACACGCCTTCCTCCGTTGTGTTGGATGGGCCGTTCAAAAAAGACCAAGGCGGCTCCTTGGGCATCTGGGAGCCGAAAAACTACTCGGGCAAATATGGCGGGCCTTCCACCCTTCGCCTCGGTATTGAAAAATCCCGTAACCTGATGACCGTGCGGCTGGCCAATGATATGGGCATGCCGCTGATTGCGGAATATGCAAAACGCTTTGGCATTTACGATGGGGCTATTCGTGGGCTTGCCTCCTCGCTTGGGTCTCGGGAGACCACGGTGCTGCGCATGGTTTCCGCCTATTCCGTTCTGGCCAATGGCGGTTTGCGCATCCAGCCTTCCATGATTGACCGTATTCAGGACCGTTACGGCAAGACCATTTACAAGCACGAAGAACGGGTTTGTGATGCCTGCCGCGCCGATGCCTGGACGGGGCAGGAAGAACCGGAACTGATCGACAATCGTGATCAGGTGCTGGACCCCATGACGGCCTATCAGATCACCTCCATGATGGAAGGTGTTGTGCAGCGTGGCACCGCCAAAAATGTGGGGGCGTTGGGTGTGCCGATTGCGGGTAAAACAGGCACGACCAACGAAGAGAAGGACGCGTGGTTTGTGGGCTATTCGCCGGACCTCGTGGTGGGGGTTTTTGTGGGCTATGACCGCCCGGAACCCATGGGTAAAGGCAATACAGGCGGTGGGCTGGCCTCGCCCATATTCGTGGATTTCATGCAGGAAGCACTGACCACAACAAGTGCCATCGATTTTCGCGTGCCCGAAGGGGTTAAGCTCTACCCCATCAATGCCAAATCCGGCCTGTTGGCCAGCGCAGGCAATCCCGGTGTGATTATGGAGGCGTTTAAGCCGGGCACAAAACCGCCCAAGCGCAATGTGGTTATTGGCGGTTTTGAAGTGGAGAATTACCGCAAAAAATTGCGCCAGCCCGCACCGGAGGAGCGCACGACGATCTCCGGCACCGGGGGACTTTATTAAATCACGCCTGGGTGATGGTGTTTTGTGGCAGGGTGAAGGTGCTTTGCCCGTCGCCTATTTGTGCTTAGGGTAGGGGCATGCGCTCCCGCGCTTCCTCAATTATTTCGATGGCTGCCGCACTATGAGAAAACTTCTACCGCTTCTCTTCGCTCTTGCGTCACTCTTCCCTTTGACCGTCACGGCTGAGGAACAGGTAACCCTTCGTGGTTCAGAAAGTGCCGTGCGGGTGGTGCCTCAAGAGCGGGCGCAGGTTCAATATTCCTATGCACCCCTGGTCAAAAAGACGGCACCGGCTGTTGTCAATGTATATGCAGCCCGTCAGGTGCGTCAGCGTCGGTCACCCTTTGCCGGCGATCCTTTTTTTGAGCGGTTCTTTGGGCGAAACGCCTTTGGCCGCCGACCCCGGCAGCGCACCGCACGGTCGCTGGGTTCCGGTGTGATTGTCAGTGCCGATGGGATGGTGATTACCAATCATCACGTCATCAAGGATGCGGACGAGGTGAAGGTCGCCCTGTCCGACGGGCAGGAATTTGCCGCCAAAATTGTGCTGGTGGACAAACGATCCGATTTGGCCGTGCTGCAATTTGAACCCGATGATGCCATGCCGGTGGTGCCTTTGGGAGACAGCGAAAATCTGCAAGTGGGTGATTTGGTGCTGGCCCTCGGCAACCCATTTGGTGTGGGCCAGACCGTAACCAGCGGCATCGTATCGGCCCTGGCGCGCAGTCAAAACGGGGTCAATGATTTCGGGTTTTTCATTCAGACCGATGCCTCCATCAATCCTGGCAATTCCGGCGGTGCGTTGGTGGATATGGACGGGCGGTTGATCGGCATCAACACGGCCATTTATTCCCGCTCCGGCGGGTCCAACGGCATTGGCTTTGCCGTGCCTTCCAACATGGTGCGCGTGGTGATGGACAGCGTGCGGATGGGCTCCAGCACGGTGGTGCGGCCATGGGTTGGGGCGCAATTTCAGGCCGTCACCGCCGACATCGCCTCCTCGCTGGGTCTGCTGAAACCCGCAGGAGCGCTCGTTGCCGGGTTGACGCCAGACGGACCTGCGGAAAAAGCGGGGTTGAAACTGGGCGATATCGTATTGGCCATTGATGGGAAGACCGTGCCTCATGTGGATGCGTTGGGCTATCGCTTGGCCACGGCAGGGCTTGGCCGGCTGGTGCAGTTGGATGTTTTGAGCCGCAGAGACCGGGCCACGCTTTCCATCCGGCTGGACGAGCCACCGGAGGTGCCGGCCCGGGATCAACGAAGCATTTCCGGCCGTTCTCCCTTTGCCGGTGTAACAATTGCCAATCTTTCGCCCCGGGTGGCGCAGGAATTGGAATTTAAGGTGGATAAAACGGGTGTTGTGATCACGGAAGTCCAGCCGCGCAGTCAGGCAGCGCGGCTTGGTTTCCGCCCGCGCGATATTCTGGTGTCCATCAATGATGAACCGCTGCAGGACACCGCCACGCTGGCCAATATGGATTCCACGCGCCTTCAAGTGTGGAACTATGTGGTGGAGCGGGATGGCCGTCGTTACGAGCGCTATTTGCGATAGTCGCCGGTTCATGAATGGCTGATTTATTCAACGCCGCCACCCCTGCCGAAACGCGGCAAGCGGACAATGGCCACCGCCCGCTGGCGGACCAAATGCGCCCACAGGCGTTAGCGGATGTGGTGGGGCAGGACCACCTGCTGGGCGAAAGCGGTGTGCTGAGCAGAATGTTGGCCTCGGGCTCGCTGGGGTCCATGGTCTTTTGGGGGCCGCCCGGAACGGGCAAAACCACGGTTGCCCGCTTGCTGGCAGATGAAAGCGACCATCGCTTTGAGCAAATCTCGGCGATCTTTTCGGGTGTCTCCGATCTGAAGAAAGTGTTCGAGCAAGCACGCCTTCGGGCGGCCAATGGCGTGCGCACGCTGTTGTTTGTGGACGAAATTCACCGTTTCAACAAAGCCCAGCAGGACAGTTTTTTGCCTGTCATGGAAGACGGGACCATTACGCTGGTGGGTGCTACCACGGAAAACCCGTCCTTTGAGTTGAACGCAGCTGTCCTCTCCCGCGCACGGGTCCTCACCTTTGCTGCCCATGACGAAAAGAGCCTTGGGCAATTGCTCAAGCGCGCTGAAGCGCTGGAAAAGCGCACGCTGCCGTTGGACGAAGAGGCGCGCCAAAGTCTCATACGCATGGCAGATGGCGATGGCCGTGCGGTGCTGACACTGGCGGAGGAACTTTGGCGGGCTGCACTGCCGGATGAAGTGTTTGATGAAAAACAAGTGCAGGAGATCCTGCAACGACGCGCGCCGCTCTACGACAAAAGCGCCGATGGTCATTACAACCTCATTTCTGCCTTGCACAAGTCGGTGCGCGGGTCGGACCCCGATGCGGCGCTCTACTATCTGGCGCGCATGATGGATGCGGGCGAAGACCCCATGTTTTTAGCCCGCCGCCTCATTCGCATGGCCAGTGAAGATATTGGCATGGCTGACCCCCAGGCGCTTGTGGTGTGCATTGCCGCCCGCGATGCCTATGAGATGTTGGGCTCTCCGGAGGGGGAACTGGCGCTGGCACAAGCCTGCGTTTACGTGGCCACTGCGCCCAAATCAAACGCGCTCTACAACGCCATGAAGGCAGCCATCCGCGTGGCAAAACACGACGGCAGCCTTCCTCCGCCCAAGACGATTTTGAATTCGCCCACAAAATTGATGAAGGAGGAGGGATATGGGGAAGGCTATCGTTATGACCATGATGAGCCGGAGGCTTTTTCTGGTCAAAATTACTTTCCCGAAAAGCTGGGGCGACAGAAATTTTACGAGCCGGTGGATAGAGGCTTTGAACGGGATGTGACCAAGCGGCTTGCCTATTGGCAACGGTTGCGGGACGAGCGCGGCGAACCCTAGCGTCGCTTCAAGCGGATACGCACCGGGTTGGGCACGTGGTCATAAAAAGAGCCGGAAATCGTGTCCACGGCAATGAGTGCAGAACCACCCGGCACCACGCCACTGGCCACGGTGCGGCGGAAGGCTTCCTTGTTCAGCTTGCGGTCCACTTTCACCGTTTGGCTGCGATAGCCGGCTTTGGAGGCTGTGACGGTGAACCGTTTTCGACGTTTGACCGTGAAGGTGCAGGGCGCCGTGCAGGAAAGGCCAAGGGACGTGGTCACTTTGGCACCCCGCGGCGAAACATTGATTTTCACCTCATCGGTATTGCCGCGTTTTGCCGTTTGGCACCCGGTCAGAGCCATGGCTCCGGCAAGCATTAAGAAATTCAGCGCCTTCATGGAATCATCCCCCCACGGTCCCGTTGCAGCAGCTTGCAGGTGGCCGCTCCCGGCTGCAAGCGACAAACTAGGGCAGGGTAAAAGAGCAGGGTAAACGGCCATTGCGTGGGGCCTTTGCCTGCGCCATAGGTTTGTGCATGTGGAGCGCTTTTCTCATTTTTGTTGGCGGCGGCCTGGGTGCTGTTGGGCGCCATGGGGTCAATATGTGGACGCTACGCCAGTTTGGCCCGGGTTTTCCGGTGGGGACGATGGTGGTCAATATTGTTGGCTCACTGGCCATGGGGTTGTTTATCGGCTGGCTGGTGAAACGCGGGGGTGGCCATGATATGCGCCTGCTGGTCGCCACCGGTTTTTTGGGCGGCTTCACCACGTTTTCCGCTTTCTCGCTGGATGTTGCAAATCTTTGGGAACGGGGTGGCATGGGGCCAATGGCGCTCTACATGGGGGGCACGATGGTCCTTTCCCTTCTGGCTGTCTTTGTCGGTTTGGCGTTTGCCCGAACCTTGTTTTCTTAGACGAGTGCATCCATGGCCCTGACAGGTGTTTCGCAAAAAACGGTGGATGCGGACGAGGCGGGAATGCGTCTGGACCGTTGGTTCAAGCTGCATTTCCCCGGGCTTGGCTTTGGCAAATTGCAAAAACTGCTGCGGTCCGGCCAAGTGCGTGTTGATGGCGGAAGGGCCAAGACGGCCTCGCGGTTGGAGGCTGGGCAGGTGGTGCGCATTCCGCCCCTTGATACGGCGGCCGTAGAGCAACCGCTACACATGACGCCCAACACCATTCGCGACCGCCACGATGGTGACGTGTTGCGCGATATGTTGCTGTATGAAGACAAAAAAGTGCTGGTGTTTAACAAACCCGCAGGGCTTGCGGTGCAGGGCGGTTCCGGCATCAACCGCTCGGTGGATTCCATGCTGGAGGCGCTGCGCGATAAATCTGGGCAAAAGCCGCGCTTGTGCCATCGGCTCGACCGGGACACGTCTGGGGTGCTGGTGGTGGCCAAAACCCGTGGGGCCGCTGCGGCCCTGACCAAGAGCTTTCGCCACCGCGATACGGACAAGACCTATTGGGCGCTTGTGCAGGGCATTCCGCGCCACCCCCAAGGGCGCATCTCCACCTATGTGGTGAAGGAGCAGACCCCGGAGGGAGACCGGATGCGCATCGGCAAACATGGCGAGCGGGGGGCTGATCATGCGGTCTCCTTTTATCGGCTTGTTGATCCAAACCCGCGCACCGTCAGCTGGTTGGAATTAAAACCTCAGACCGGTCGAACCCACCAGTTACGGGTCCACACCCAATATATGGGTCATCCTATTGTGGGAGACCCGAAATATTTTGATGTTCAGAACTGGCAAATACCGGGGGGTGTGCAAAACAAATTGCATCTTCATGCAAGGCGCATTCGCATTCCCCACCCGGATGATGGCCAGCCGCTGCTGGACGTGACGGCCCCCTTGCCGCCCCACATGGTGCAAAGCTGGAACCTGTTTGGGTTTGATGAGGCTGATGGTTTGGATGATGAAAACTTGGAAGTGTGAGTGATGGCTGACATTTTGGGCGAACGGGACAGTGCCATTCCCGATATCAAAACCCGGGTGGCGGAACCCACGCGCGAGAGCCAGTTGCCTAAGCGGTTTTACAAAACCGTGGCGGTGCTGGAGGAGGCGGACAGTTTTGGCGTGGCGTTGGACAAGCGTCCGGTGCGCACGCCGGGTAAGGCTCTTCTTGCCTCTCCCAAAAAGGAAGTGGCCGATATGTTGGCCGCCGAGTGGGATGCGCAAGGCGAACGTATTGACCCCATGACCATGCCGGTTACCCGCTTGCTCAACACCGCCATTGATGGCGTTGCGACGGAAATGCAGGCCGTGCAGGAAGACATTATCCGGTTCGCTGGAACAGACCTGTTATGCTATCGCGCGGAAGGGCCGGACGGTTTGGTTCAACGTCAGATGGAGCAATGGGACCCGGTTCTGGACTGGGCACAAAACGCGCTCAACGCCCGATTTGAGCTTGCCGCTGGCGTGATGCACCATGCCCAACCGGAGGCGACGATCGCGGCCTTTTCCACCCATGTGGGCATGATTGACGATCCGGCTGTGCTGGCGGCCACCCATGTGATGACCACGCTTACCGGTTCCGCCATCATCGCCCTGGCGGCCCTCCATGGCGCGCTTGATCTGGACACATCATGGCGGCTGGCCCATCTGGATGAGGATTGGAACATCGAGCAATGGGGCGAGGATGAGGAAGCGGCAGCCCGCCGCGCCACGCGCTTTCGCGATATGAGAGCTGCCTTTGACGTGGCGCAGGCAGTGCAAAACCCATGAGCGAGCCGGTGTCTGCGCCCGTATCGGACACATCGGCTGAACCATCAAAAGACCCCGTGGACTGGGCACAAAGGCGGCGGCGCTTATTCGCGCTTATCTTTGGCACGATCGTGAGCGGTTTTGTGGGCGAACTCTACGGACGCTATTTCTATCCGACTTTTGACGACGACCCGTGGCGGGGTTTCCGCACGGGGGCGATGATTGGCTTGGTCTCCATCGCCATTGAAATTTATTACATCCGCTCCCAGCGCAACACGTGGATTAGACGGGTTGCTTTTCTGCCCGGCTTGCTGGTTCGCATTCTGGTTTTGACCATACTGGTGCGGGCTTTGCTCATCAGCAATGAACTCATTTCAGACTGGATTCGCGGCATTCCCTTGGCCGTCGCGCCTGAACCCATGGAGGAGTTGCGGGACACGCTGTTTTCCATGGGGGTTGTGATTGTCTTCGTGGTCATTTCGCAGTTGGCCAGCCTGATTGGCATCAAGCGTTTTATCAATTTGGTGGTGGGCCGCTATTTCCGGCCCTCCCAAGAGGATCGCCAGTTTCTGTTCATTGATCTGGTGGGGTCATCGCAATTGGCCCGCAAACTGGGGGACATAAATTTCCATGAGTTTTTGGCGGATTTTTTTCATCTCATCGACCGACCCATCGCCAGTGCAGGGGGGGAGATTGTTTCCTATGTGGGTGATGCCGCCATCGTGACCTGGCCCCTGACGGACAAAGGCAAGCGGAATGCTCGCAGCCTGCAAGCGCTCCAGCAAATTGATATAATCGTGCGCAACCGCTCCGCCGCTTTTGAGGAGCGTTACGGCCACCCGCCGCGCTTTCGCGCCGCTCTGCATGGGGGGCCGGTGGTTGTGGGTGAATGCGGTAACATGCGCCGCCAGGTGACATTTCTGGGCGACGTGGTGAATATGACTGCCCGCATGGATGAATGGGCCAAGGGGGCGGGAGAGGCACGGGTTATCTCCACTTCTCTACTGGCCTCCATGGAGTTGCCGGACGGTGTGACCGGTGAACCCTTGGGCGAGCACATATTGCGCGATAGCAATGAAGCGCTGGCCCTATCGAGGCTGAAATTTTCCTAGGGCAAGTCATGTTTCCGTGTGAACATGATTTGCCCTAGACAGTCCTTGAAGCCACGCTGTTTTTGGTCTGCCCCATGAAAATTACGCCTGCCAACGGTGTGCCGACCGGTGAGAGCCCCGAAACGTCCCACGTGGCGCGGGGCATGGTTCTGATGATTATCGCCATGCTCATGTTGCCCATCATGGACAGTATCGCCAAAGTGTTGGCCCTGACCTACGGCGTGACGGCCGGCCAGACGACGTTTGGGCGATTTGCGGTGCAGGCATCGTTGCTTGGGCCAATCATAATCGTGCTGCACGGGTTCAGGGCGCTTGTGCCCAAACAGATTGCATTAAACCTGTTGCGCGGTGCGATCATGAGCACGGCGGTAATGATCTTTTTCGCCACGCTGCGCTACATGCCCGTGGCCGATGCATTGGCCGTGTTTTTTACCGAGCCGTTTATTCTCACCATCCTCTCCATCGTCATTTTGAAAGAGAAAGTTGGGCTTCGACGGCGCATGGCCGTGGTTGTGGGGTTTGCGGGGGCCATGTTCATTGTCCAGCCCAGCTATGCCGTGTTTGGGGCCGTGTCGCTCATGCCCATCGCTACGGCCTTTTTGTTTGCCTGCTACCTCATTCTCACCCGCATGATGGCGGGTCAAGACGATCCGCTGACCATGCAATTTGTGGCCGGCCTTGGCGGGGTAGGGTGGCTCGCTATTGTGATTTCGTTTGCCACATGGGTTGGCATCGAAAATTTCTCTTCGCCGGAAGTGCCTGAATTTGGGATCCGTTGGCTGTTGATATTCGCCATCGGTGTTTTGGCAACCATAGGCCATTTGATGGTGGTTTACGCCTTTCGTTTCGCCAGCGCTTCCGTGCTGGCCCCGTTCCAATATCTGGAAATTGTGACCGGCACGATCTTTGGATATTGGCTATTTGGGGACTTTCCCGATGCGCTGAAATGGCTAGGGATTGCCATTATTGTGGCGTCCGGCATCTACCTTTTCATGCGTGAAAGGGCCGTGGCGGCGGCGTAACCTCAACTTTTTAGCCGTTCGGCGTGCCACTCGATATGGTCCCCCATGAAAGTGGAAATGAAGTTGTAGGAATGGTCATAGCCGGGCTGCATGCGCAGGGTGAGCCGTTGATCGGCCTTTTTGCAGGCCTCCTCAAAAAGCCATGGGCGCAGGCCTTCGTCCAAAAAGCTGTCCGCATCCCCTTGATCGATCAGGAAATTGTCAAAGCGCACCCCGTTTTGCACCAGCCGGGTGGCGTCGTAACGTGCCCAAGCCGTCTCATCCTCCCCCAAATAGGCATTGAGCGCATTGCGTGACCAGTCGGCGGTGGACGGGTTGACGATGGGCGCAAAGGCGGAGCAGGCGCGGTATTTTTCTGGATTATTGAGGGCGCAGATCAACGCACCATGCCCACCCATGGAGTGGCCAAAAACGCTTTGGCGTCTCATGTCCAGGGGGAAATGCTGGGCCACGAGGGCGGGCAGTTCTTCGGTCACATAGGAATACATTTGGTAGTGGTCGGCCCAGGGTTGCTCGGTGGCATTGACGTAGAAGCCCGCTCCCATGCCCAATTGCCAACTTTCATCGTTGGCAACACCATCGCCGCTTTCCTTGTTTCTGGGGCTTGTGTCCGGACACACAATGGCCACGCCGTGTTGTGCGGCGTGGGCGCGGTATTCGCCCTTGTCCATCACATTGGCATGGGTGCAGGTGAGGCCTGAGAGATACCAAATCAGAGGCACGGGCCTGTCCTCCGCTTGGGGTGGCAAAAAGACGGCAAAGGTCATTTCACACTTGCAAGCGGTTGAGTGGTGCTTGTGAACGCTTTGGGTGCCGCCGTGGGCGCGGGCGGTGGAGACGGTTTCCATGGGTTATCCTTTGCGTGATTGGCTGGCGAGCCGGTCCATTGCCTGGAGGAAATTTGAACGGTCGCGTGCGCTAAAGGGCGCGTGGCGGGTTTGGGTCTGCGTGGCTTCCCGAATGTCCTGCTTAAGCTGCCGCATGGCCAGCGCCATGCCGATGGTCTCGGTGGTGAACAGCTTGCCACTGGGACCAAGGGCGTGGGCCTCGTTTTCCAGAACACGGGCGGCCAGCGGAATATCGGCGGTCACCACGATGTCCCCCGCTGTGGCTCGCTCGGCAATCCAGTCATCGGCCACGTCTGGCCCGTCTGGAACTGTAATTGTTGTCACCAGCGGGTCACGGGAGGGGCGCATGCCACCGTTGGACACGATGAAAGTGTGCAGGGCGTAGCGCGTCGCCACTTTAAGTGTCTCGGCCTTCACCGGGCAGGCGTCAGCATCAATGAAGATCGTCGTCATTGCCTATTGCCGCAAGCGCATGAGACTGACGCAGCCCAGATAAATGATATTATCCTCTAGCATGAGGGTCAGGTCGCCAGCTCTGGAGTTGGTCTTGCGGAATGTCACCAACTTGCCCGTATTTGCGCCCGTGGTGAGCGCCCAGAGCTTGTTACTGCCCGAACTGCGCACCACGCGGGTTTGTTGGATAACAACGGTGGAACCCGTGCCGGGTTCAAGGCGCTGCAATGTGGTGCCATTGGTGAAGTAGAGAACATCGCCACTGGCGGGCGCACCTGTATTTTGCGAACCCGCCACGCATTTGTTGGCCGCCGCCAGGGCGTTTTCGTTAGAGAAGGGGCTCCCATTGGGGCCAAGACGCACCCAGCCGCCCAGCAGATTGCTGAGCAGCAGGGCGCGATCCTTTTCCTCCTGCGTCAGCTCCTTCGGCTTCTCCAGTGTTTCCTGCGGCTTTTGCTCTGGGGATTGGGTGGTGGTGGTATTTTGCGCAAAGGCGGGGGTCGCCCATGCGATGAGCACAAAAGTCAGGAAAGCTCTCACGCCCTAAAATTCCACCACGGCCCGAATGGACTTGCCTTCATGCATCAAATCAAAGCCCTTGTTGATCTCTTCCAGCTTCAATTTATGGGTGATCATGGGGTCAATCTCAATTTTGCCGTCCATATACCAGTCCACAATCTTGGGCACATCGGTGCGGCCCCGCGCGCCGCCAAAGGCTGTGCCGCGCCACACGCGGCCGGTGACCAGTTGGAAGGGCCGGGTGGCAATTTCTTGTCCCGCGCCGGCGACGCCGATGATGATGCTTTCACCCCAGCCCTTGTGGCAGCACTCCAGCGCGGTGCGCATGACATTGGTATTGCCAATGCATTCAAAGGAGTAGTCAGCGCCGCCGTCGGTCATTTCCACCAACGCTTCCACCTGTTCGTCGTGGCTCATGCCGGAGGCATTCAAAAAACCGGTCATGCCGAACTTTTCGCCCCATTCCTTTTTGTCTTCGTTCAAGTCCACGCCAATAATCTTGTTGGCCCCAATCATGCGCAGGCCCTGAATGACGTTCAAGCCGATACCGCCCAAGCCAAACACGACCGCATTGCAGCCCGGCTCCGCCTTGGCGGTGTTGATGACTGCGCCAATGCCGGTGGTGACACCGCAGCCGATGTAACAAATGCTGTCAAAGGGGGCGTCTTTACGCACTTTGGCGAGGGAAATTTCCGGCAGAACCGTGAAATTGGCAAAGGTGGAGCAGCCCATATAGTGCATGATGGGTTTGCCATCGAGCGAAAAGCGGCTGGAACCATCCGGCATGACGCCCTGACCCTGGGTCGCCCGCACGGCCTGACACAGGTTGGTTTTGGGGTTCAGGCAATAGTCGCACTCACGGCACTCCGCCGTGTAAAGCGGAATGACATGGTCGCCTTTTTTCAACGATGTGACGCCGGGGCCCACATCCACCACAACACCGGCGCCTTCATGGCCCAAAATGGCAGGGAATATACCCTCCGGGTCAGCGCCGGAACGGGTGAACTCGTC
This sequence comes from Pseudomonadota bacterium, assembly GCA_038525315.1. Lineage (GTDB taxonomy): Bacteria > Pseudomonadota > Alphaproteobacteria > Rhizobiales > Rhizobiaceae > Pseudahrensia. The sequence goes on along the minus strand of JBCBHU010000003.1, from coordinate 115,058 downwards.
TGTATGGCACAGGCCGGTGGCCTTAATTTCCACCAGAACTTCCCCCTCCCGGGGGCCATCCAGTTGCACAGTGGCAATTTCCAGCGGTTTTCCGGCCTCAAAGGCCACAGCGGCGCGAACGTCCATCAGTTTTCCTCCCAAAATGGCGGCTGATTCCGGGCCGCTTCTGATTTGGCTTATAGAGTGCAAAAGCTCCGTGTTTCTGGCAAGCGTTCCCGCGCCTTCCCATGGCGTGAAACTTAAATTTAACCCTGCAATTTGGGCAAATCTCAATTTGTCGGTGTCATGGTCACCCCCTGTTTACCCCTTTGCAGGAGCGGGATGATGAGTGAATTGATGATGCCAGCCCCTTTGTTGGCTATTGCCGAGAGCGGGCGGATCACGCCGGAAGACGTGTTGTTGATGCGCCGAACGGTGTTTGTTGATCATCTCATTTGCCAAAAGGAAGCTGAATGGCTGCTGGCCCTGGATATGGCCTGCTCTGACAAATGCGCGGAGTGGGGTGTGTTTTTCGGCGATGCCCTTGTCACCTATATCGTCTATCAGGCGGACCCGGAGGGGGCGATAAGTGAGGCCAATGCTGATTGGCTCATCTCATGTATTAGCCGGGATGGCTTGGTGGACAGCCCGCAGCGCTTTCAAATGCTTGTTAAAGTGCTGGAAAAAGCCTCAAGCGCGCCGCAGCGGTTGCAAATTTTTGCTCTCCAGCAGATTGCCTACGCGGTTTTGCGCAATCAGGGGCCGCTTTGTTCCAGCCGCGCCGGAACGCAATATGTGATTTGCGAGGGTGATGTGGCTCTTATGCGCCGCGTGCTGTTCGCCTTTGGGGGCGATGGCGGCATGGCCATTACACGGACTGAGGCTGAATTTCTGTTCTATCTCAACGATATGACGCGGGCGCAGGAGAACGCACCCGTCTGGAATACGTTTTTCGTGCAGGCCGTGGGCAATCATTTGATGGCGACATTGGGCAACGCTGTTCCCGCCCGCAACATCGCCTTGGCGTCCGATGAATTTATGCAAGGGGAGGACTTCTTCGATGGTCTCGCAAACTCCCTTCGCGCGGTGTTTGCCACCGCCCGCAGCGGGTCTGCGGCCACAGAAGCTGCCATGGCGGAACGCAATGGGCAGCTTGATTCAGCTCTGGCGACGGCGGGGGAAATTACACAGGCCGAGACAAACTGGGTCTATGAGCGCATCGGGCGGGACGGCATCGTCCACGAAAACGAGTTGGCTTTGCTGCTCTTCGTGTCACAGGAGCGGGGTGGTCTTCCCCAACGACTGCAAAACCTTTTAGAAAACGCGGCTTAAAATTTCGCCGGGATCTCCAAGGCTTCATCCAGCATGACGAGATAGTCGTCGCGGGGCACCTCGATGACACCGAATTGCTTGAGGTGATCGGTGGTGAATTGGGTATCCAGCAGCACAAAACCATTGCGTTTCAAACGCTCCACCAGATGAACCAGCGCCACTTTGGAGGCGTCGCGTTTGCGTGAAAACATGCTCTCCCCGAAAAACGCCCCGCGCAAGGCAAGGCCGTAGAGGCCGCCCACCAACTCGCCGTCCTGCCAGCACTCCACGGAATGGCAAAACCCCATGCGGTGGAGTTGGCCGTAGAGGGTTTTTATGCGCCCATTGATCCACGTGTCCGGTCGGTTATCGGCAGCCTGTGCGCACAATGCCATCGTCCGGTCAAATGCCGTGTTGAAACGCACCTCAAACACACCTTGACGGACGGTGCGGGCCAGACGGCGGGATACGTGAAAGTCCTCCAGCGGCAGGATGCCCCGCAGTTTGGGTTCCACCCAAAATAGGCCGGGATCGTCCGCTGACTCCGCCATGGGAAAGATGCCGCTGGCATAGGCGTTCAGCAGGACCTCCGGCGTAATCTCCATCATCAAATCATCGACACCAGCCATTCTTTCTCAACCGGCCATGGGTGTTGATCAGTCTTGCTGGTTGGCCAGATAGTTTTCCAGCCAGTGAATGTCGTAGTCGCCCGCGATAACGTCGTCGTTGCGCACGAGATCCTGAAACAGGGGCAGGGTGGTTTCAATGCCGCCAACCACAAACTCGTCCAGCGCTCGGCGCAGACGATTGAGACACTCTTTGCGGTTTCTGCCCACCACGATGAGTTTGCCGATCAAACTGTCGTAATAGGGGGGCACGCGGTAGCCGGTGAACACGCCGGAATCCACGCGCACACCCAAACCACCGGGTGGGTGATAATTGGTGATCTCGCCGGGAGACGGCACAAAGGTGCGCGCGTTCTCCGCATTGATGCGGCATTCGATGGCGTGGCCCTGAAAGCGCACATCGCTTTGGCCAAAGGACATATCATTGCCGCTGGCGACGTTGAGTTGTTCATTGACCAGATCAATGCGGGTGATCATTTCGGTGACCGGGTGTTCCACCTGCAAGCGAGTGTTCATTTCGATGAAATAGAATTCACCGTCTTCGTAAAGAAATTCCACCGTGCCTGCGCCCGAATAGCCAAGCCCGGCCACCGCGTCGGCACAAATTTTGCCGATTTTGTTGCGCGCTTCCTCGTCCAGCGCGGGGGAATTGGCTTCCTCCAGCACTTTTTGGTGGCGGCGTTGTAATGAGCAATCCCGCTCGCCCAGATGGACACCGCCGCCTTTGCCGTCTCCCATGACCTGCACTTCGATATGGCGGGGTTTTTGGAGATATTTTTCGATATAAACGGAATCATCGCCAAAGGCTGCGCCGGCTTCGGTGCGGGTGGTTTGCAGGGCGGTTCGCATTTCTGCGTCATTGCGCACCACGCTCATGCCGCGCCCGCCGCCGCCGGATGCGGCTTTGATGATGACGGGATAGCCGATTTCAGCGGCAATGCGGCAGGCCTCGTTATCGTCACTCACAGCTCCGGCCGAACCGGGCACAACGGGGATGCCAAGGCGCTCTGCGGTCTGTTTCGCCATGATCTTATCGCCCATGACGTTAATGTGCTCCGCCGACGGGCCGATGAAGGTGATGTCGTGGGCGGCCAGAATTTCGGCAAATTTGGCGTTTTCTGATAGGAAACCGTAGCCGGGGTGAATGGCGTCCGCCCCCGTCACCTCGCAGGCCGCCACGATCTGGTGCATGTTGAGATAGCTGTCTCGGGAGGCAGGCGGGCCAATGCAAACGCTTTGGTCGGCGAGGCGCACGTGCATTGCATCAGCATCAGCTGTGGAATGCACCGCCACCGTGCCAATGCCCATTTCCTTGCACGCCCGCAAAATGCGCAGCGCAATTTCGCCCCGGTTGGCGATGAGAACCTTGTTGAACATGGCGCGCCCCTATTTCAGGGTGATGAGTGGTTCGCCGAATTCCACGGGCTGACCGTCGTCCACATTAATGGCAGCCACCACGCCATCCTCCGTACTGGGGATCTGGTTCATGGTTTTCATGGCCTCGATGATCAAAATTGTTTGCCCCTCTTTTACCGTGTCGCCCACTTTGACAAACGGGTCAGCGCCGGGGGCGGGAGAATGATAGGCTGTGCCCACCATGGGGCTTTTGACCGTGGTGCCCCCGGCGGCTGCGGGCGCTGCGGATTCGCTGGGTGCTGGAGCGGCGGGAGCAGGAGCCGCTGGGGTGGGGGCTGCTGCAGCCACAGGGGCCGGAGCCGCAGCCTGAACCACGGTAGGAGCCATCATCTCGTTCATGCCGCGGGACAGGCGGATGCGGGTATCACCGTCTTCGATCTCTACCTCGTTGAGGTCGGTGTCATCGAGAATGTCAGCCAGTTCGCGGATGAACTTGGCGTCGAACGCCGCTTTTTTGCCAGCCATGATACGCAAAATCCTTCGTCAAAAGCACGGAATGCTCAAAAAGTGGTGGTCGGCGCTCAGGGTGTCGCCGGAGGGCGCAGTTGTACTGCGTTGGTCCCGCTCTTTGCCATATGGAATGGCTATCGTCGATAAGCGTGGCTCAGGAACACACTGTTTTGCCGCATTGGCGCACATTTTCGATCTTTTCGCGCAGCACATCAACGCCCAGAGCGCCAAAAACCACCTCGTCACCGATGACGTAGGAGGGTGTGCCGTTGATTCCCAACTGATTGGCCAGTTCGTTCACTTCGCGGAATGCGCCCAAAACGTCCGGTTTGCCGGCCTCCTCGTTGATCTTGTCGATGTCCAATTCCATTTGCTGCGCCACACGCATGGCGCGATTGCCATCCTTAGGTCCTTGGAGCCCCAAGAGCGTGTTGTGAAATTTCTCATATTGTTCCGGGAAGAGGCGGTAGACGGCGGTGGAGATGCGGTGGGCTTCCACGGAACCCTCGGACAGGATGGGCAGTTCTTTCATCACAAATTGCAGTTTGTCGTCGCTTTTAAGCAGCGTGTTCATGTCCGCCATGGCCCGCTGGCAAAAGCCGCAATTGTAGTCAAAAAACTCAACCACCTGCACATCGGCATCTTTGGCACCGATGGCCGCCTGATTTTTTGAGCGAAAAATCGTGTCCGCATTTTGCTCCAGCGCCAGACGCGCCCGCTCGGCGGCTTCGGCCTGCTGCTTTTGTTCCAGCGCCTGCTGGATTTCCACCATGATTTCGGGATTGGCCAGCAGATAATCACGGATGATCCTTTCAATGGCCGGTTTGTCAGCCGGGTCCAACGCCATGGCGGGCAGGGGCAGAATCATGATGAATGTCAGCAGTGCGGCGCGGAGAGAGAGAGCCATGGAATTTTCCTTACCAATGAAGAGAGTTAGCGGACCTGCAAAATGTCTTGTGCCCTTAGCCAAGGGGGAGAACCGCGTTTGAAGCCCTGTTGGGCGCGGCTGGCATAGTTTTTGGCCTGTCGTTTTTGGCCAGCGCGGATGGCCAGTTCTGCGGATGCCAAAAGTGCGTCGGGCTGACGACCCAATTCTGCATAGGCGCGGGCGAGATATTGATATCCTGCCAAAGCGCTGGGATCACGGGCGATGCCCTTACGCAATTGGGTGACAGCCTCCAGCAAGTTTTTGCGCCCGCCGCTTTCAACCAGTGCGTGGCCCAATTGAACGCGGATGAAGCCGGCTGAAGTCTTGTCCAGCTTGATGGCTTTGCGCAAAGATGCGGCCGCCTGCTTTGGCTTGGCCGAGCGCAACAGAATTTCTCCGCGCATCTCATGAACATAGGGGTTGTTGGGCATGCGTTTAATGAGGCGGTCGATCATGGGCAGCGCTTTGCGCGGTGAACCATACAAAAACGTCACAATGGCGCGGCCATACAAGCGCGCGTTTTCAGACAAGCGATTGCTGTTGAGGAGCGCGCGGGCGTAGCGCTGACCGCCAGAATAGGCGGCGATTTTGGCGCGCACCATGTCGTGGCGTTCCCGCAGGGCGGGGGACGCCCTTCGGTTGAAATAGCGGCTGCGCTCCACCGTTGTTGTAAGTGCGGAAAGGCGTTGGCGGGGTAGGGGGTGCGACAAGGTATAGGGGTCAATCTGTTTGCCCAACAGCGCCGCATCTTGCCCGAGCCTGCGGAAGGTTTGCAGCATGCCTGCGCCTGATTGCTTTGATTTTTCCAACAGTGTGGCGGCAGTCCGGTCGGCGGCCGTTTCTTCTGAACGGCGGTATTGAAGAAGACCGCGCAGTGCGGCGGTGTTGCCACCGGCGGCGATGCCAAAACCGGCCCGGCCCAGTTCACCGCTGCCGGTTGCCGCACCGGCGGCGCTGAGCCCCAGACCCAGCAGGGTGGTTACCTGGGCAATGCGTGTTGCCTGCCGCATGCGTTCCTGGAGGCGCACCTGATGACCGCCGATAATGTGCCCCAACTCATGGGCCACCACGCCGATTACCTCACCGGGGGTGCCGGACCGCAGCAAAAGCCCCAGATTGATGAACATGCCGCGGCCGCTCACAAAGGCGTTGAAGCTGGTGTCATTGACGATGCGAAACTGCACCGAGCCGCGGCGCAGGCCACCGGCACGCATGAGCGGGCGGGCATAGTCTCTGATCAAGGCCTCAATTTCTGCATCGCGCACGAGGGAGATGCCGCGCCGCTGGGCCATCGCCCCATCCGAGTGGAACGGAGACACCGGTACAAGAGCGCCGGGTAAGACCAACGCCAAAGCCAGTGTGAAAATCATCAAATTGCGCAACAGGGGGGTTAGCCGAGCGGACAAGCCTTGCTCCTCAAATTCGGTGTGACGGGCCTGTTTCGAACCGTTGCAAACTGGTTTACAGCCACAGTGCCACAACCCCTATCCAGCGCAAAGGTGTGCTAAATTTGACCGGGCCATTCTCGCAAAGAAGTGAAGTCGAACCATTCCACGCCATGGATGTGCTGGCCAAGGCCACCCGCAAGCGTTTGGCCGGTGAAGACATCGCGTTTTTATGTGTCGGCCAACCGGCTGCGCCCGCGCCCAAGGCCGCGCTGGATGCCGCGCGGCTCATGCTGGAGGGCGGCGTGGTTAGCTATACGGATGCCGGTGGGCGGTTGGATCTGCAAACCGCGTTGAGCCGCCACATGCAATCGCGCTACGGCGTTTCGGTTGATCCGGCCCGCATTTTTATCACCACCGGGTCCTCAGCCGGGTTCAATCTTGCGTTTTTGACTTTGTTTAACCCCGGCGACCGCGTGGCCATCGCTGCGCCTGGTTACCCCGCCTATCGCAATATCATGAAGGCGCTGTCTTTGGAGGTGGTGGAGATACCCACCGGAGCGGAAACCCGCTACGCGCTCTCGCCCGATCTGCTGAGGGCCGAACACGCTAAAGGGCCTTTGGCGGGGGTATTGGTGGCCAGCCCGGCAAACCCGACCGGCACCATGATGACGCCGGATGCGCTCAGGGCGCTGATTGCCTACTGTGATGATGCGGGGATTCGTTTCATTTCAGACGAGATCTATCACGGCCTTGCCTATACCGATGAAACGGGGATTGACGAGCAGACGGCACTGGCTTTCAGCGACAAAGCGATCGTCATCAATTCGTTCTCCAAATATTATTGCATGACGGGGTGGCGCATCGGTTGGATGGTTTTGCCGCGCGGTATGGTGCGGCCTGTGGAGCGGTTGGCCCAGAGCCTCTACATTTCCGCCCCGGAACTATCGCAGGTTGCAGCCATTGGTGCCCTTGCCGCCAGTGATGAGTTGGAACGTGTGAAGCACGGTTATGCGAAAAACCGGGCACTGCTTCTGAAGCGTCTGCCGCAGATGGGCTTTGCCAACATCATGCCGGTGGACGGGGCGTTTTATGCCTATGCGGACGCTTCGCCATTTACCAATGACACCATGCAATTTGCCCACGCTTTGTTGGACGAAGCGGGTGTGGCGGCCACACCGGGGCTGGATTTTGACCCCGCCAACGGCCACCGTATGATGCGTTTTTCCTTCGCCGGTGCCCATGACACAATGGTGCAGGCGATGGACCGCATGGAGCACTTTCTGCGGGGGCGTTAAGCATTTTGCGGTTAGTGCCGCCACCATATTTTCAGCGCTAACCCAGGTCGCGGGTGGACTGCATCAGGAATGCGGGCATGTGATCGCCCAAGCCCTTTGGTGTGGGGCCGTCATCATCGCGACGGTTCCGCCCGCCACCGCGCTGGGCCCGGCCGTCCCGTTTAGGTTTGTCGTCCCGTGCATGGGCGACAGCATTGGGCTGTTTCTCATTCTCGTTTTGAGGCTTGCGGCCACGGCTGGGTTTTTCCGCTGCGGCTTTGCCTGATTTTTCGCTGCCCCGGCGGGACCGTGGTCTTCGCTCACCGGCCTCTTCTGCGACAGGGGCCGTCTGGCCTTGGATATAATCCACCTTGTCGCCGGTGAGGTCGATAATAGCATCGAGATATTTGCCGTCCGCAGGAGAGACCAGTGTGAAAGCCCATCCGTCTCGTCCGGCGCGCCCGCATCGCCCAATGCGATGCACGTAGTCTTCTGCATGGGTTGGGACGTCGAAATTGAAAACATGCGAAACGTCGGGAATATCCAACCCTCGGGCGGCCACATCACTGGCTACCAGCAGTTTGATGTCACCGTCGCGGAACCCTTTGAGCGTGGCGGTGCGGGAAGTCTGGTCCATGTCGCCGTGCAAAGAGCCTACGGAGTAATCGCGCTTCATGAGGGATCGATGAACGTCGGCCACACCGGTCTTGCGATTGCAGAAGATGATGGCGTTGTTCAGGTTTTCGGCATTGTCGATCAAACCGCGCAGGACTTCGCGTTTTTCGTAGTCTTTCTTCGGTGCTTTCACCAATTTCTGTTCAATGGTCTTAGACGTTGATGACGCCGCAGCGACTTGTATCTGCACGGGGTTTTGCAAAAACTGGTCAGCCAGTTTCTCAATGACCGGTGGCATAGTCGCGGAAAAAAACAGGGTTTGGCGGGTGAACGGCACCATTTTCACAATGCGCTCGATGTCGGGGATGAAACCCATATCGAGCATGCGGTCAGCCTCGTCGATGACCAGAATTTCCACACCGGTCATCAAGATGCGGCCCCGTTCAAAAAGGTCCAGCAGGCGGCCGGGGGTGGCGATGAGAACGTCTGCGCCCCGGTCGAGCTTGCGCATTTGGTCTTCAAAAGAAACGCCGCCAATCAGCAGCGCGACGTTGAGCTTGTGGTTTTTGGCGTATTTTTCAAAATTCTCTTCCACCTGCGCGGCCAGTTCCCGCGTGGGCTCAAGAATGAGCGTGCGGGGCATGCGGGCCCGGGCGCGGCCTTTCTCCGACAGACTGATCATGGGAAGGGTGAAGGCGGCTGTTTTTCCGGTGCCGGTTTGTGCGATGCCCATGACGTCGCGCCGATTGAGCACTTCTGGAATGGCCTGGGCTTGAATGGGCGTGGGTTCGCTATAGCCAGCCGCTTCAACAGCGGCCAGCACTTTGGGACTGAGTCCAAGGTCAGTAAATTTCATGGAGATGTGGTCTTTTCGACTGGTTCAATTTTGCGCCCATGACGGCTCGTCCGTCAGGCCATGGCGCAAGTCTCAAAGCGCCACACGAATAGAAGTTACGTATGGGTAGGGGGGCGAAAAGTCAAATTTCAAGCGCTTTTCAGCTTGGCGTATTGAGAAGGGAACCTACTCTTTGTCTCATCTTCATGATGCAAAGTGCCTGTGATCCATAGCTAAACGTCGAAGAAGAAGCGAAACCGCAGCACGTTGATTATTATTGCGGCGCAGTCACTTCCTGCATGACTTCCCAACGGCGCTTTTCTTCTGCCTTGCTTGGTCCATCGTAGCCAGCACTGATAAACCCGCCGGTGGTCATCAGCTTGCGCTTGCTGACGAAGGCGGAAATTTTTGCTTCCATGGCGGCGATCTGCTCTGGGGTGCGCCGACCCACCATGCCAGTGGCCACCACATAACGTAACGGCAGTGCTTTGAGAGTGACGTGGGGGTTTGCCGGTATTGGCAGCGTCTCCATCGTCCATTTTGACGGCATGACGAATTGAACCGTGTATTTGCCGTCAACTGTTTTCTGCGCCGTCGTTGCTTCTGGCGTCACAGGGGAAGTGGTCACCGGCGCCGTCATGGCGATTTTGTCGCCGCTTCTATTTTGACCAAAAATATAGCCCGCCAAAGACATAAAACCTTTGCGGGCAGCGCTCTGCCGATCAGAGGCCGTGACGATGGTTTGTGCAACGATGGTTTGGGGATAGCGACGAATTTCGATGCCGTCGGCCTTTTCCAAAACATCATAGGGTGCCTGTTCCAAGCCGCCCGCTGGTTTGGGCGCGACGGCCATCATGGCGAGGGCGGCCGTGAAAAAGATCGTTTGTGCGGCTTTGGCGAACATTTTGGTATCTCCGGAGAAACATCTGTTGGAGACATAAGGGTTAAGTGCATAGATCGTTGCATTGCAGGGCGTTGGAGCAAACTTGCTCTAAACATCCAGCAAATCCTCATCGGCAAAGGCGGCGTTGTCTTGAATAAAACGAAAGCGCAGTTCCGGTTTGTTGCCCATCAAATGGTCGATGGATTTTTTGGTGGCCTCACCCGCGTCAACCGACACCCGCAATAGGGTGCGTTTGCTGGGGTCCATGGTGGTTTCTTTCAGCTGCGCTGGCATCATTTCTCCCAGCCCTTTGAAGCGGCCGATCTCCACTTTCTTGGTGCCGGTGAACTCGTTTTCCAATAATTGGTCCTTGTGCGCATCGTCCCGCGCATAGCGGGTTTTGCCGCCTTGGGTGAGTTTATAGAGGGGGGGCACGGCCAGATAGAGAGCGCCGCTTTCAATGATGCCCGGCATTTCCTGATGGAAAAATGTGATGAGCAGGGAGGCGATGTGCGCCCCGTCCACATCCGCATCGGTCATGATGATCACGCGATCATAGCGCAGATCATCCACCCTAAATTTAGTGCCTGTGCCGCAACCAAGCGCCTGCACCAGGTCCTGAATTTGCTGGCTGTTCGCCATTTTGTCACGGGTGGCGGAAGCCACATTCAAGATTTTACCGCGCAGGGGCAGGATGGCCTGGCTTTTACGGTCCCGCGCCTGTTTGGCGGAGCCTCCGGCGGAATCCCCCTCCACGATGAAGATTTCGGTGCCGCCTTTGGCGTTTTTGGAGCAATCGGCCAGTTTGCCGGGCAGACGCAGTTTGCGCGTGGCGTTCTTGCGATTAACCTCTTTTTCCTGGCGGCGGCGCAGGCGTTCTTCCGCCCGGTCTATCACCCAATCCAACAGTTTGGTGGCCTGGGCGGGGGAAGCGGCCAACCAGTGGTCGAAGGAATCGCGAATAGCGCTTTCCACGATGCGACTGGCTTCCACGGTGGCCAATTTGTCCTTGGTTTGGCCCACAAATTCTGGCTCGCGGATGAAAACGGAGATCATGGCGGCGGCGGAGGTCATCACGTCGTCCGTGGTGATGATGTTGCTCTTTTTATTGCCGACAAGCTCGGCATAGGCCTTCAAGCCCCGGGCGAGCGTGACCCGCAGACCGGCTTCATGGGTGCCGCCTTCGCCGGTGGGCACGGTGTTACAGTAGGACGAGACGAAACCATCATCAGCATGCCAGGTGACCGCCCATTCCACCGCACCGTGGCCAGATTTTTTCTCCGTGGACCCGGCAAAAGGCTCGCTTGTGACCTGCGTATTTTTGCCCAAGGTGGCCATGAGATAGTCTTTTAGCCCGCCGGGGAAGTGAAAGACTGCCTTGTCCGTCACTTCATCCTTGCCGCTCACCAAAGACGGGTCGCAGGACCAGCGAATTTCCACCCCACCGAACAAATAAGCCTTCGAACGGGCCATCTTGAACAGGGTGAGGGGCGAAAACTTCGCCTCTTTGCCAAATATTTCAGCATCGGGCCGGAATCGCACACGGGTTCCGCGTCGATTTTGCACTTCGCCCACCAATTCCACCGGACCTTTGGCGTGCCCGCGTGAGAAACTTTGGCTGAAGAGTTGGCGATTGCGCGCCACCTCCACCACGCATAAATCGGACAAAGCGTTCACGACTGAAATGCCAACGCCGTGCAGACCGCCGGAGGTTTCATAGGCCTTGCCATCAAACTTCCCGCCCGCGTGAAGCGTGGTCATGATGACTTCGAGGGCGGATTTGTCCGTAAATTTGGGGTGGGGGTCCACCGGTATACCCCGGCCATTATCCGTGACGGTCAAAAACCCCTCGGCGTCCAATTCCACCTCGATCCAGGAGGCATGGCCGGCCACGGCCTCGTCCATGGAATTGTCGATGACCTCCGCAAACAGGTGATGGAGCGCCTTGCTGTCCGTGCCGCCAATATACATGCCGGGGCGGCGGCGGACAGGTTCCAGCCCTTCCAAAACCTCAATGTCAGAGGCGTTGTAATCCCCCTCCTGTGGCCCGGACGCGGTCTTTGCCGGCTTTTTGACAGGCTTTGGCGTGGTTTTTGGCTGGGGCTTGGGTGCCGGGGTTTGGGAGAACAGGTCTGACATGAAGTGCCTTGAAAGCGCTGATTCGGGCGTATGTGTTATGAGCGATATAGAGTTAGCGAGCGTGGCCTTTCTTCACAAGGAGTATTTGTTCTTGTTATGTTCTAGCTGCCGTGTTACCAATTTGTCAAGGCGGTCAAGGAAAGGCGGCGCTTAGAAAGAGTATAGCCTGCCCATGTCGGGCATGGATTCGGTAATGCCCGCCAGACGCAGGCAGTGCCAGATCATGGCGTGGTTGGAGGAGGTGATTGGCAGGCCAAATTTTTGTTCCAACGTGGCCACGCCATGAAAGAGGCTTAAAGACGTGCAGGACACAAATACGGCTTCCACTGCGGCCTCTTTGACGAGAAGCCCTATGGCGTTGGTGAGACTGTCGGTGTCGATGGCGGAAACGGTGATGTCGGATTCTTCGTTGAACGAGCCGAAGGTCGCTATTTCCAGACCCTGGCTCTCCAGTGTCTTGGCAATATGGAGATTTACATCGCTGCGATAGGGCGTGAGGACGGCAAGGCGTTTGACCGAAAGGGCGCCCATCGCGGCCACCATGGCGGTGACCGGATTGGTGGGCTGTGCTGTCGGTTTGGCGGCGCGCAAGAGGGAGTTTACGTGATCAGGCCCCAGGACGGTGGAGGCGGAGGTGCAGCCATAGGCAAGCGCGTCAATTTGATCTCCGGGCAGGATCAGACCAGCGGTTTGCTCAATAAGCGGCCCCATGGCTGTCAAAGAAGCGGGGTTAATGTCGGGCGAATTGGGTATGCGGGCGCAGGAAAGCGCGACACCTTCAAGTTCTGGGCGCTGCAAAACTGCGTTGAATTCATGCTCCAACGTGTATTCGCTTGCCAGAACAACACAGCCTATACGAGCCCGTGCGCCAATGGCTCGGTGCGTCGTGAAAGGCAGGTTTTCAATCAGCTTCATGGGCGGCAATGCCGGTTTGAGGTTTTCACTTTCGCGGCCTGCTCTCCGTTTAGCGGGCGGCGGTCAGGCTGATTTCGACGGTAAAGTCGGGGGTTGCCAGGCGTGGGCTTTCCACACAGGCGCGGCAGGGAGCCTGACCGGCGGGCACCCATGCGTCCCACACGGCATTCATTTCCGCAAAATTGTCCATGCTGGTGAGCCAAATGGTGGCGGTGAGTGCCTTGGACTTATCGCTGCCTGCCTCCGCCAGTAATGCGTCGATTTGGGCAAGAATGGCTTTTGTCTGTTCAGCCACCGTGCCGCCCTTGGCGGACTGGGCCACTTGACCGGCCAGATAAACCGTATCGCCGTGAACGACGATTTGGCTCATGCGATCGTTGGTGTGAAAACGTTGGATTGTCATATTACCCATCCTTCAAACCGGAAATCGGTTCCACATAAGACATCTCCATATCCCACGGGAAATAAATCCACGTGTCCTGACTCACTTCGGTCACAAATGTGTCGGCCATGGGCACACCGGAGGGTTTGGCGTAAACGGTGGCGATATGACAGTTGGGCAGCATCTGGCGCACCTTTTTGGCTGTGGCCCCGGTATCCGTCAGGTCATCAATGACCAAAACGCCCCGCCCGCCATCGGCCTGCGCCATTTCTTCAGTGATGCCCTTGATCACCTCCAAATCGCCCTGGTCCTTGTATTCGTGGTAGGACGCGATGCACACGGTCTCGATGGTGCGGATACCCAACTCACGGGCGATGATGGCGGCGGGGACTAGGCCGCCCCGGGTAATGGCGACGATGGAGGACCAGCTGGACCCATCCTTGCCGGGACCGGCAAGCCGCCAAGCGAGGGCCTTGCAATCCCGGTGAAACTGATCCCAGCTAACGGGAAAGGCTTTGGTTTGGCCGGACATGGAGGCGCTCCGCAAGTGTGCAACTGGGTGTGCTACGGCATAGGCGGCGCGTGAGAATGGCGCAAGCCGCTAAACCTGTTCCCAGCCTCCGCTTTCGCCCGCGCGGTAGATGGCATCAATGGCCCGCTGGTTAAGCGTCGATGCTTCCAGCGAAAATATCGCCTCTTTAGAACCACGCACGGCCCGGCTGAACGCCTCAATTTGCAATTGGTACTGATTGACGCCGCTAAAACGAAAGCGTTGCTCGCCGCTGTGGTCTTGATTGCGCAGTGTCACTACGTCCGCATCATAAAGCCCGGCGTTGAAGGGGGCGGACAGGCTGATGAAACCCGTTTCCCCGTGGAACACCATTTCCTGCCGCAGGGCCAGTTGGGTGGAAACCATCATGGATAGGGAAAAGTCGCCAAAATCCATTTCGGCAGTGGTGAAAATATCGGTGCCGAAAGTGGCGTCCCGTTCTACCCGGGCGCGCACACGCTGCGGTTCTTTGCCGGTGGCAAAGCGGGTGGTGACGGTGGGGTAAACGCCAATATCCGGCAGTGCGCCGCCGCCCATTGCCACAATATTGCGCGTATTCGTCTCATCACGGGTGAAAAAGCTGAACACGCCGTGCACATGGCGCAGCCGCCCTATGGCGCCCTGGGCCAATAGGTCCCGCACTTTGTGCCATTGGGGATGGTAGGTGACCATGAACGCCTCGCTGGCGAGGCAGCCGCTGGATTCTCGCGCTTTCTTGATCGCGCCAATCTCATCGGCGTGGAGAGCGATGGGTTTTTCGCACAACACATGTTTGCCAGCCTCAAGGGCCTTGATGGACCAAGCTGCGTGGTGGGATGTGGGAAGGGGAATATAGACCGCTTCCACATCGGGGTCGGTGAGAATGTCTTCGTAGGTGCCATAGCTGACGGTTGCGCCAAACTGGGCGGCGCAGGTGCTGGCTCTCTGCGGTGACCTGCTGGCAATGGCGTGCAGGGACGCTCCCTCAGCGGCGCCAATGGCGGGAATGACCTGCTCCCGGCCTATCTTGGCCGTGGACAGGACACCCCATTTTACGGGCTTGCTCATCAGGTATTTCCCTTGGCCGCATCGAGTTGCGCCACAAGCGCCTCCACCGCTTTTGTGGCGGTTTCCACCGCCGCTTCATCCCGACCCCGAATGACCAATTGCGTGGTGTAGCGTCCATCATCATAGCGGGGATAGGAGCCAATCATCGTGTCTGGGTTTTGCGCCTGGATATGCGCCAGTGGCCCCCCCACATCACCTTCGCCATGGTTGGAATCGACTGTTTTTGAGATGATCTTTCGCCCGCCCTGCAAGGTGGGCGCGATGGCATCCATCATGGCCTGCATGATCTTGGGCACCCCGGCCATGATGTGCACATTGGCCATGCGTATCCCCGGCGCGCGGGAGATGGGATTTTCTATCAACTCGGCCCCCTCCGGCGTGCGGGCCATGCGCTTGCGGGATTCGGTAAACTCCATACCCCGCTCCGCGTAATAGGCCCCCATGTCTTTCATGGCTTGCGGGTGATGGGTGCACGGAACGCCAAAGGCCTGGGAAACCGCCTCGGCGGTGATGTCATCATGGGTGGGGCCAATGCCGCCGGAGGTGAAAACATAGGTGTATCGATGGCGCAACGCATTAACGGCCTCGATGATGTCTTCATGCTCATCGGCAACGATGCGCACTTCCTTCAGATCAATCCCCAGATTGGTGAGATAGTCGGCCACAAAACCGATGTTTTTATCCTTGGTTCGACCGCTTAAAATCTCATCGCCGATAACCAGCATAGCGGCGGTGACGATAGTGGGGTTTTCAGAAGGGGCAGGGGCGTTCATTCAGTTTCCTTTTGAAGTCTCGGCCAAATGGTCTTAAAGCGTAGAGCGCTGTCACCAGCCTGCCCCCATGGCGAAATTGGTATACGCAGCAGACTTAAAATCTGTAGGTCGAAAGACCGTCCCGGTTCAAGTCCGGGTGGGGGCACCAACTTCAATTCGTGGCAGCGAAATGGAGCACCACGTTTTCAGCCCTGATAAGCGGCAAGCGTTGGGCACGAACGCCGAAGGCATTGGCTCGATTTTGTTACGTTGTGCCGCGCAGACCTCCAGTCATGGTGCTGTATTCGGCGCAGTCTTCGACGTGAATGAACATGCCTGACTGGCGATAGATAAAATTTTAGTCAAATTTTATACAAGTATAAAATTTACCATAACTGCACATCTGGTAAACTGTTCGTTAAAAAATAAGCTTAATATCTTACAAACAAAATATTCCTGTGTTAGCGTCGAGGCCGTTCCGGGGGCGGAGTTTGACACCAGAGGCAGGACTGACACCATGCTCGATACCAACCGCTCTACCATTATGACGGACTGGAAGCCTCAGCATGAGCGCCTGTTTGGCACTGTGCCGCTGAAACTGGAGCATAGTCTGCATCTTCAGCCACTGTTCAGCGATGAGAAGCTGGTTGCCTTGTTGGAAACGGCGCAGCGCGGCGACTATCACGTTAACATTCAAGACGGCGAGCGTCGGCGCGAAGGGCAATTTGGCGGCTTGTCCGGCGAGCAAATTTTAGAGATCGTTCGCTCAAAACGGGTATGGATCAACTTCAAGCCCGCGCTGACGGAGGACAGCCCCTACGGTCGGCTGCTCAACGATATTTATGACGAGTTTGAAAACCGTGTGCCCGGCCTGGTGACGTTCAAGCGTGGTCTGACCCTTCTTGTGTCGTCCCCCAACATTTCGGTGAAATATCACGTGGATGTGCCCGGCCAAACGCTTTGGCAGTTGCGGGGGCAGAAACGCGTTTACGTCTATCCCAATCAGGAGCCGTTTGTGAGCCGCGCTGCGCTGCAAAACCTCGTGCGCGGGCAGATGCATGAAACGGATATGCAGTTTGAACCCTGGTTTGATGATCATGCGTGGATTTACGATCTTAACCCCGGCGAGATGCTGCATTGGCCGCATAACTATCCGCACCGGGTGGAAAATGCCGATTGCATGAACGTTTCCCTCACGACCGAGCATTGGACCGGGCCGCTGCGCAACGTTTATGCCTGCCACTATGCCAATGGCGTGGCGGCGCAGGCTGGGATTAGATCCGATCGACTGGCGCAATCCGGCCCCGCTTTGTGGTCGCGTCTGGCCTTGGCGGGGTTGGTGAAGAAGTCCCCCTTGGGGCGCAGGGCGGCGAAGCCCTACAGTGTGGATTTTGAACTGTGTGTGGACAGTGAGACCGGCATTCGTGACATTGAACCCGCCACCTTCCGCCACGGCTGAGCCGATCCTGTGCTGGAGAAACTGACGCGCACGGAAAGCCTAACGATTGCTTGCGCAACCACGGTGGAGCAAGTGGACGCGCTGCGGCGCGAGTGGCTTGAACTGGAGAATATGGCCCCCGGTGCCACGCTTTTTCAAAGCTGGCACTGGTGTGCCCTTGGGCTCAAGCAGATGATCGAGCGCAACGGGGCTGGGCGGGGCAAGCCGGAGGTGCCACACGTTTATACCGTGCAGGAAAATGGGCGGCTGATCGCGCTTTTGCCCCTCAAAGTCATCCCCAAAAAGGGGCGGCGTATTCTGACGGGGCTGGCGGAGCCATTTCAGGAATTTACGGATATTCTCATTGCACCCCATGCCAACCCCACGGCCATCTTTGCCGCCCTGTTGCCTCACATTAAGGGCGCGCGAGCGGACTATGTGCATTTTGGACAGGTGCGCCAGGATTCCAGCTTATACGATGCCATCAAGGATGATGTTCCAGCCATGGGCGAGTTGGACGGTGCGCCCTTTGTGGATCTCACCCCGTTTGCCAGTTTTGATCGCTATCACGCCACGCTGAAGGCCAAAACACGCAAAAACATGCGAAACCGGGCTAATAAACTCACAAAAACCGGGCCGATTTCTCACACATTGGCCAACACACCCGATGAGATGCAGTCTTTGGTGCAGCGCACGTTTGAAAACCGGGCGGAATGGCTGGCCGCGCGAGGCCTGACATCCTCTTCGTTTGGCGACCGGATGTTTGCAGAGTTTCTTGAAAGTGTGACGCACCGCGCGGGTGACGAACGGGGCTTTACCGTCATGGGTGGCACGTTGCGGCACGGCGCGGTGACACTGGCGGAACAGTGGGGGCCCGTCTACCGGGGTCGCTATTACGCGTTCATGTCCGGCTGGAACAAAGACTATGTGCGGGCCAGCCCCGGCGCCATGCATCTGGAACACATTTTGAGGGCCTGTTTTGATGCAGGGCTTGAACGGGCGGAATTCCTGCTGCCCCGTGTGGCCTATAAGGAGACCTGGGCCAATGAATGTGTCCACGTGCAGGACCATATTTTGCCCTTGAACGCCCGGGGTTGGCTGTTTGCCCATCTCTGGTTTGACCGTGCCCGACCGGCGCTCAAACGGGTCGTTTATAGCATGACACCGGGCGTTCGGCGCGTGGTGACGGGCGCTGCAAAACTGCTGGGAGTTCGCTGAGGCAACCGCCCATAAATGCCTTTCAAAACAGGCCGGACGCCATTGCCCCTGTGCTTTTATTCCGCTACATGACGCCCAATCCGCTGCCGGGCTTCCGCCCCGGCGCACTTATCCTTCACACGGGTTTCGCTTCCAAGGCGACGGCATGGCTTCCCGCCCCGCGCTGCGCGCAACCGCTTTAGCACAGATTACCAGACGAGGACTTTCCCATGCAGGTTACCGAGACGCTCAATGAGGGCCTCAAGCGCCAAATTGATGTGCGCGTTCCCGCTGCCGATATGCAGGCCAAGCGCGACGCACGGCTGCTGGATATTAAGGACAAGGTGAAGATCAACGGGTTCCGCCCCGGCAAAGTGCCCATGTCCCACGTGAGCAAGCTCTACGGCAAATCTGTCATGGGTGAGCTGGTCAATGAAATGGTGGACGAAGAGACCAAAAAGGTCCTCGCCGACCGCGGGGAAAAGGCTGCCCAACAGCCCAAAATCAACATGACGGAAGACGAGGCCGAGGCGGAAGAAATTCTGTCCGGTAACAAGGATTTCGAATTCTCCATCGCTTATGAGGTCGTACCTCCCTTTGAAGTCACCGATATGGCGGCCCTGGAAGTGGAGCGTCCGGTGGTGGAAGTCTCCGAAGATGAGGTGATGGAGCAGGTCAAGCGGATCGCCCAAAACAATGCCACCTATGAAACCAAAAAAGGCAAAGCAGCCGATGGTGACCGGGTGACGATGGACTACCTGGGCAAGATTGATGGCGAGCCATTCGACGGTGGCGCAGATGAAGGCCACAATCTGGTCTTGGGTTCAGGGCAATTCATTCCGGGTTTTGAGGATCAACTGATCGGCACCAAAGCGGGTGATGAAAAAGACGTCACCGTCACCTTCCCCGAAGATTATCAAGCCGCCCATCTGGCCGGTAAAGAAGCCGTGTTCTCCGTCAAAGTGCACGAAGTTGCCGCCGCCGAAGACGTGACCATTGATGATGAGCTGGCCAAGACGCTTGGTCTGGACGATCTCGACAAGCTCAAAGAGATCATCAAGAATCAGATCGAAAGCCAGTATTCCACGCAGACCCGGCAGAAGGTGAAGCGTCAACTGCTGGATCAGCTTGACGAGAAGCACCAGTTCGACCTGCCTGAGGGCATGGTGGAGATGGAGTTCAACAACATCTGGAACCAGATCACCAATGATCTTGACCAGGCCGGTCGGACGTTTGAAGACGAAGAGACCACAGAAGAAAAAGCCCGTGAGGATTACATGAAACTGGCCAAACGCCGGGTGCGTTTGGGTCTGGTTCTGGCCGAAATTGGCGAAAAGGCCGAGGTTCAGGTGACCGAGCAGGAATTGCAGCAAGCGCTCATGGCGCAAGTGCAACAATATCCCGGTCAGGAACAGCAGATTTACGAATTCTTCCAAAAGAACCCGGATGCCGTGGGCAGCCTGCGCGCTCCGATCTTCGAAGAAAAGGTGGTGGACCACATTCTGGAAACGGCAACGGTGACCGATAAAGTGGTTTCCAAGGAAGAACTGATGAAGGACGACGAGCTGCCCGAATAGGCGGCCCGGACACGGCCTATGAGTCTGGGCTAAACTGGCGAGGGCTAGTTTCTAGTCACGTTTGGCTCATAGGGATCGCCTAACAGGTAGGACAACGTCAAAGTCGTAAGACCCCGTGCTAATTGGCATGGGGTTTTCCTTTTGCGCGGTGGCGATGCCCTTTTGATGAAGTATCCCATATGGTTTTTGAAGGGCAGAACGTCGCCCTTCAGCAAGCACTAAGGCGTTATCAGAGCTTCATTTTGCATGTTGGTGGTTATGGTGTGGGCGAGGGGCTTATACGCAGCGTCGCCCCTTCAACTTGCACGTGTGCAGATTACAGATAGCGCTGCCGATTTTGTTTTGACTGCTGTGCCGGTCGCAATGGACCTAGAAGGCTTGGAAGACCAAGCCATTGTCGAATGGACGATACTGCGTAAACGGCAGTGCGTGCCGTATCGAACAAAACCGCAATAACAAATTGCAAAATCGCGTTGATCATCGTTTTTCGGTAAGAACCGCCCCCGGTTACGCCAAACGGGCCCTCAAGTCCCGATCTTCACCCCAAAAGGGTGGCTTTTAGAGAAGAAAGCGTAAAGCCCCCTTTGTTTTTAGAACGTGACCCTGTGGATAAACACTTCTTTTATGGTTAATCAAAACTTAAGGCACTGCGCATTCAATCCGCGCGGAATAGCGGGCTTTCAAACGCTAAATTGCCGTTTTGGAACACATCTTAATTGAGTGCGAAAGGTTCTAGTCGAGACGGCCGGCGGCGTGGGCTAGCATGGTGTAGACCTTGCCGGTGTCGGAGGTGAGGTAGGTTTCCGCCATCATGTTATCGCTGTCGTTGCGGGCCACATCGGCGATGAGGCGCTCAAAGTCCTCCACATACTTGTCAACGGAAGCGCGGAAACTGCCGTCATTGGTGTATTTGGCGCGAATTTCATCGAAAGTCTGTTGGCCTTTACCGGTGTAGATGTTGCGCTGAAATACATTACGCTCACCCTCCTGATAACGCTGCCATAGGGCTTGGGCAGAATTGGTGTCCAGGGCGGCTGCAATTTCGTTGGTGAGCGATTTCAGACCATCTTCTTTGGCGCGATTGCGGGGAATTGTGGCGGTTGGCTCCTCCTGCGAGGCGCGACGCAGCAGGTCGCTGACCCAGCCATCGCCGGAGGCGTCAGCTTGCTCGCGTGGATCAATCACAGTTTCACCGGCCGTAAAATCCATAGGTCCACGCAGGCCCGTATTGGGCGCAGCTGGAGGCTGCGGGGCAGGGCGTTCCGGGGAGATTGCGCGGGTGGGCTGCGGTGGCAGTGGCGCAGGTCTTGTGGGTTTTGGTGCCGGTTGTGGCACCCGTTCTGGTCCGCGGCTTTCCACCCGAGGGGCGGCAGGGGCCGCTGGTGTCGGCGGCGTCAAGTTGCTGGGTGCCGCGTCCTGAAGGCGTTTGGAACGGGCTACCAGGTCACTGAGGTCCTTAAGCGCTTTGATCTGATCCGACACGACACGGCGCATGGCGCCGGTGGATTCTCGCGTCTCTTCCGGCAGATCAATGACCGTTTTCTTCAACTCATTGCGGGTTTTGGCCAGATCACCGCGTAGGTCTTCGGCGGCATGGCGCATCTCCTTGGTGGCTTCGGAGAAACGTTGCGTTGCTTCCGTGGCCGCCTGGCCCACACTGTCGGCCAACCCTTGGGTGAGGTCCTTTGCACGGCCTTCCGCTCTATTGACACTATCGGCCAGCAGGGCGGTGAAGCGTCCCATGAGGTCTTCCAGCTCGGAGGAGCGGGCGACGAGACCGTTCGTGAGGGCTTCAATGGCATCACGGCGGTCATCCAATGACACGGCGATGTTGCTTTGTGTTTCGTCCAGCAGGCGTGAGACGTTGTTGAGGGCCGCCGATTGGCTTTCGAAGCGGCTGGCAATCTCGGCAATCTCCACCAGAACGATGGCAGACACTTCTTTGAGACCAAGATAGTTCGTCTCGATGAGATTGGAGGAGGTGTTGAGGTCGTCGGAGGCCTGCGCCGCCGTGGCTTTGAAGTCTTCCGTGCGAGCGAGGAGCGAATCCTGCGCTTCCGACAAATTGGCATCGGCCGTGCTGATGAGGCCAGACAAGACGGAGTTTGAATCGTTGAGCCGGTTGAGCAGATCGCCAATCTCTTCACGCAAGCGAGCATTGGTTTCGCTGAGAGCGTCGATGGATTCGTTGGACTTGGCCGTGAGCGTGTTGACCATGGCCGCGGATTCCGACCGGACCCGGTCGCCTACTTCTTGTGCCACGCCGGACATGCGTTGGGTCAGTTCCTCACCCGTGGAAATGAGCGTGGCCGACTGGTTGTCCACCACACTGGCCAATTTGTCAGAGGAAGAGGTGAGGGAGGAGATGAGGTTCCCCGTGCGCTCTTCCAAGGCCAGATAGCGATTGGCCAGGTCTTCGGCGGCGGCCTGGGCAGCCGTTTCCATGCGCTCGTTGGACTGGACAAGCATGCCTTCCATGCGTTCGGCGGCGGCGTCTGCAGAGCCGCGCAAACCGGCCTGTGTTTCGTCCATGCGTTCGGCGATACGCACCGCGATTTCTTCGGTGCGATTGGACAAGTTTTCAGCCACCGACTGTGAGGATTGCGCCAGCTTGTCGGCGATATCCAGACCCTGCGTTTCAAAGTTGCGCAGCAGGGGCAGGGTATCGCGGGACAACAGGTTGGTGAGTTCACGCGAGCGGGCGGCAAGCGTGGTGTTCAATTCTGCCGTCCGTTCGGCCAGCGTTTTGGTGACCTGACCGGTGCGGGTGGCCAAAGCATCGTCTGCGGCAGCCAAATGGCCGCTGATTTGCTGCTCCATGGCCGTGATGGACTGAGCCACTTGTGCGGAGGCCGCCGCTGCTTCTTTGGTCAGTTTGCTGGAAATGCCTTCCAGCGACTCATCCAGAACGGTGGAAATCTCCTGCGCCCGCTCGTTGAGCACAGTATTGACCCGGTCGGCACCGCTTTCCAGAGAAGCACCCAAGGCATCAATGCGGGTGGACAGGGTGAGGTCCACAACACTGGTTTGCTCTTCAAACGTGTTGCGCAAGGCCTCCGTGCGTTCGGCCAGCACCGAACCGGCATTGGCACTGCCGTCATTGAGCACACTTTCCAGAGCGGCCAATCGCTCCGCAATGCGGGTTTCAACATCGGTCAGGCGGTTGGCAAAGGCTTCGTCGATGGCATTGGAACGATCGCCCAAAACACCGTCGATCTGGTTCAAACGATCACCCATCTGGGATCCGATCAGACCCACACGTTCATCAAAGCGGGTGTCAATTTCCGCGGTCCGGCTTTGCAGGAGGTCATCAATGGTGGTCAGACGCTCGGCCAATTGGTTGTCAATGAGGCCCACGCGGTCGGTGAAGCGGCCTTCAATGGCGGCGGCGCGGGCCTCCAACATTTCGTCCACTTCCGCCAGACGGCCGGTGAGTTTCAGGTCCACATCCATCAAGCGGTCCCCCATGGCCTCGTTAATCGCATCTGTGCGGTTGGCGAGGGCTTCGTCGATGGACGAGATGCGTCGGGCAAAACGCTCTTCCACGGATCCAGCTTTTTCATCCAGAACCGCGTCAATGCGGGCCAGGTGGCCGTCCAAGCGGCTGTCAACGCCTCCCAGACGTTCATCGATGACACCAGCAAGGGATTGCGTGCGTGCTTCCAGCCCGGCTTCCATGGCGGCGGCACGCTCGGCAAACTGAGTGTCCAGCGCATCGGCCCGTGTTTTCAACGCGTCGTCGATTTCGCCCATGCGGGAGGTGAGGCGCAAATCGACATCCATGAGACGTTCACCCATCGTGTCGTTGATGGCATCGGTGCGTTCGCTGAGGGTCTTATCCAGTGCAGCCAAGCGGGCATTGGCGGCTTTATCCAATTGAGCGGCTTGGGCAGCAATGCGGTCTGCCTCCGCCTGTGCCGCCGTGGCCATCTGGTTGGTTTGCTCGCCAAGGGTGCGGGATGCATTGCTGATCTGGTCGGACAGCGTTGCGTTCACGTCGGCCACGCGGGCGGCCATGCGGTCCGCCTCTTCCAGAGCCGTGCTGGCCATGGTGGCAGCCTGTTCATTGAGGGTTTGAGAGACCGTGCTGACTTTTTGGCTCAAAGTCTCTGTGATTGTATCAACGGAATGGCCCATATCCGTCACACGGGCGGCCATCTGCTCGTCGGCGGCGCTGACTTGCTCGGAAAGGCGTTGGCCAGCTTCGTCAAGACGGGCGGCCATGGAAAGGCTCACGTCCATGGATTGCGTTTCCAACGTTTCCTGCACATTCGCCAGTTGTTGGGAAAGGTCGTCGGTAAGTGCTTTTTGGCTGCCGGAGAAGACGTCGGACAGCTGCTGGGCACGGGCGGCGAGCAATTCGTTCACGCGGGCGCTGCGCTCCTCCATGGTGGTGTCCATGCGATCCACAGACGCGCCAAGGGCGACGGCCCGCTCGTCCAACTTACCCACCAGATCGTCCACCCGACCGGTCAAATTCTGGCCAAAAGCGGTGATGCCTTCACCGAGCATTTTGTCTACGGTTTGCGCCCCTTGAGCGAGGACGCCGCTCAGTTCAGCATTGCGTTGGCCCAGTTGATCCACAATGGCCTTGCCCTGCGTATCGAGGGAAGCATTAAGGGCAGCGATTTGCTCGCCCACGCCCTTCTGCATGGAGGCGGACAGTACGTTGATGCGCTCACCCAATTCCTGCGTCTTAATTTCCAAAGCCTCGCTGGTGGCCGTGCCTGTGGCTGAAATTTTGTTCAACAGGCCGCTACCGGCCCCATCGATGCGTTCGGCGATCTCATCGGAACGGCTTGCAAAAGTGTCCACCAGGCTTTGGGAGGCGAAAGTCAGACTGGCCTGCACGTTTTCGATGGCATCGGTGGTGGCGGTGCCGGTTGAAACGAGGCGATCCACCATATTGGTGCCCGAAGCCTCGATTCGGTCGCCAATTTCGTCGCCCTTGTTGGCCAATTGTTCCAGCAGCGCGTTGCCGGCCAGACCCATGGAGGCTTTCATTTCTTCGTTGGTTTCGGCCAGGGCGGCGCTGAAACGAACCTGCGCATCGGCCACATTGTCGCTGATCTGCTGGGCGGTCAGCGTGAGATCATCTTTCAAGGTCTCGCTGGCCCCGGCGATGGAGGAGCGCACCCGTTCGCTGTGCCCAACGATGGCATCTCTTTCGGTGGAAAGTTCCTCCACCAGCCCGCGCATGCGCAGTTCATTGTCGCTGTAGCTCGATTCCAAAGATGCCACTTCGCTGCTGACGATGCTCTCCAGCTCCGAAGCGCGCTTGACGGCTCGCTCAACGCCCTCGGCAAGGGCGTTTACTTCGCTGCGCACGGCCTGGCCCACGGTCCGCACGGAGCCTACGGCTTCCGTTTCCGGCTCAATAAGGCGGTAAGCGGCCTCCGTCATGGAGCGGGCCGCAAGCTTCAACTCCTGCGCGCGGCGCACCATGAAGGCGTAGCCCCAGATGATGAGCAGGGGCAGGATAAGGCTGCCGACAAAGTAAATTAGGCCAGGGCGATTGACGATGTCAGCCCAAGCGCTGGCGTCGAATAAGGTCTCGCCCTGTGTTGCATATCCAGCATAGACGGCTGCTGCGACCCAAATCGTGCTCAGTAGGAGGGCAAACCACAGGATGGCAGAGGAGGGTTTGCGGGCCAGCGCTGCGGCCAGCCGGGTATTGCTGGAGCGATTATCATCATTGGCCGCCGGTGAGCGGGGCGTTACGGCCTCACGGGTCGGTGCCGGTGGGGGCGCGCCATAGGGATCATCAGCAGCATCTGCGGATGCCTCTGACGTGAAATCAATTTGCAGAGCTTCTTCAACAGCATTGAGGGCGTCATCATCCACATGATTGCGCTTGCCGGGCCGCTTTGCCATGTCCTGCCTCACCTTCTTTACCGTCCGGCATAGACCGGCGGTCTTTTCATTTTGGCCCTCATCGAGGGCAAATGCGGGCGGAATGCAGGAGGGGAGCTCACCAAGCCCCATTTCCTGTGGAGAAGCGCGGCGTTCGCCGGGCTTTTTGTGCCCAAACGAATACGCATTTCACCGATCTGCCGCGGCTCCACAATAGGGGTTCACGGTTGGCTTTTATATACCGAGCGCGCTTTGCCCCCACGAAATCCTTAAAAAAGGTTAACGCGGGGCGATTAAGGCGAACAAAAGGCAAAAATGTGGGTCACATTTTTCAGCATACGGTTAACCATAGGGGCAGTTGAAGGGCGGGCATTAACGGGCTGAACACCCCTGTATTGGACGCTGGCATCTACCGTTGCCCTTTGCGCTTCCCCTGCGCTTTTTGCGGCTTGAAGGAGGTGCCCCATGGCCATTTTTGCATTTTCACCCCGAGAAGAAATTCTTGCGCCCCCTGCCGGACCTGCGCCCGGGGAGCGGCCGGTGGATCTGGTCCACCTGTCGCGCCAGTCTTTGGGTGACCGGGCCCTCGAACAGGAGATACTGAGCCTGTTTCGGTGTCAGACCCGGCTTTATCTGGAGCGCCTGGAAAATGCAGCGACCTTAAGCGAGAGGCGCATGGCGGCGCACACGATATTGGGCTCTGCACGGGGCATTGGGGCGCACAAAGTGGCAGCGGCGGCGGAATATGTGGAACAGGCCGGCTGCACGCAGATTGACCTCACAGCCCTCGAAGAAGCGGTGGGCGAAGCAAACGCCTATATCGACACGCTTTTGGATTAGCCCACATCTTGATTTGCCCCCATCTTGATTTGCCCCTGTGGGACAGGGCAGCAACTTGACTCATCTATGGGCCACGCTAAACCCACGGCAGGCGGGCTTTGCCCGCACTGATAAAAGACACGAACAGGCAAGCGACCATGGCCAAAATCACCTATATCGCCCATGATGGCACAAAATTTGAGGCGGATGCTGAAAACGGCTCCACCGTGATGGAAAACGCCATCAAAAACGCAGTGCCGGGCATTGAGGCGGAGTGTGGCGGGGCCTGTGCCTGTGCCACATGCCATGTCTATGTGGACGAGGCCTGGACGGAAAAGACCGGCGCGCCGGAAGCCATGGAAGAGGACATGTTGGACTTCGCCTATGACGTGCAACCTAACAGCCGTCTTTCCTGCCAGATCAAAGTGACCGATGCCCTTGACGGTCTGGTGGTGCGGGTGCCGGAGCGTCAGGCTTAACGGGCTCTCTGGCCAGCCGGGGCATGAATTTGCTGTTATTGTTGTGACAGTGGCATTTGGTTTCTTGTGGTAGAACGCGCTTGGGGCCATGTAAGGGGCAAGCGTTGATACGCATCCTGCAAGAATTCGAGATATTCCATGACCGCACAAATTGCTGAGACCGATGTCGTCATCATCGGGGCAGGGCCGGTGGGCCTGTTTGCCGTTTTTGAACTGGGCCTGTTGGACCTGAAATGTCACCTGATCGACATTTTGGACCGCCCCGGTGGGCAATGTGCGGAGCTTTATCCCGAAAAGCCCATTTATGATATTCCCGCATGGCCCGAAATTTCGGGCCAGGGGCTGACAGATCGTTTGATGGAACAGATTGAGCCTTTCGGCGCCACATTCCACTTCAACCGCATGGTGGCCGGGGTGGAAAAACAAGATGACGGCTCGTTTATCGTCACCACAGACGAAGACGAAAAGATTGCCTGTAAAGTGGTGGTGATTGCGGCTGGCGGTGGTTCGTTTCAACCAAAACGCCCGCCCGTGCCGGGCATTGAAGCGTTTGAGGACACATCGGTCTTTTATTCCGTGCGCCGCATGGAGCAGTTCCGCGACCATGATATATTGATCGTTGGCGGAGGTGACTCCGCTTTGGATTGGACACTCAATCTCCACCCCATTGCCAAATCGATCACACTGATGCATCGCCGTGACGCCTTCCGTGCTGCGCCCGATAGTGTCAATAAAATGAAGGCGTTGGTGGAGAAAGGTCAGATGAAGTTTGAGCTGGGGCAGGTCACCGGCCTGACGGGCGAGAACGGGCAGGTTGAAAGCGCTCAGGTCAAAACGAAAGAGGGTGATATTGTTGATATCCCCTGCACCCGTGTTTTGCCCTTTTTCGGCCTGACCATGAAGCTTGGTCCCATCGCCGATTGGGGCTTGAACCTGCACGAAAATCTGTTGCCGGTGGATACGGAAAAGTTTGAAACGAGCGAGCCCGGCATTTTCGCCATTGGTGATATCAACACCTATCCCGGTAAGTTGAAATTGATCCTGTCCGGCTTCCACGAGGCTGCCCTCATGGCCCACGCTGCCAAAAAGCACATCAATCCCGATGAACGCATCGTGTTTCAATACACAACATCATCCACAAGCCTCCAAAAGAAGCTGGGCGTTTAGCTCTACCTTCGCCGGAGCCAGCACTGACGGCCTTAAACGTGGCGCGCTCATAGGCATCAAAAATTGACGCCTCCCAGACAGTCGGCCGCAGTTTGCGAACACGTTTTGATGCACAGGTGCTTTTCCGTCGAAGGCGGGTTGCTCTAAGTGCCGGAATAGAGCCGTGTCATGCGCCGATAATTGCGGGTGTCGCGGGCGTCAAAGCGTTGGTTTCGCAGCCGATCTTTTTCGCTGAGCCTTTCCACCAGTTTGCTTGCCTTGCGGTCCAGAGCACGGCAACTGCTGGCCGGTTTCATGCGCAGCAATTGACGGCGGAGGTCCCGCGCAAACTCTTTGTAGAAACGCCCATGGACCTTTTCGTGGGTATCGAGCAGACGATACATGCGTTGCCAGCGGGTGCGATGTTTTTTGGACACGCCTCTCAAGCTGCGCGGCTTTGGCATTTGATACGTTATTTTGAGGCTGACATTCACGTCTTTCACGCGGCAGTTTTTGGCCGATTTGGTGTTGGTGAGCTGATAGGACAGGTCACGTGACGCGGTGGCCCAGGACCGGGCGCGATGGGCGCGGGAATAGGGGCCTCGGCGGCTCATGGAAATGGCGAATTGCTGGGCGGTTTTGCCTGTGATGGTGTAAAATTTGGTCTTTTCGGTAATTTTAACGCTGCCCGCATGGGCAGTTGCGATCATCCCGGCCAGCGCAAGCCAGGTAACTGCCATTGTGCCTGCAAACTGAGCCAAACGTTCCATCATATTCCCCTTTGCCGCGTCGCTAGAGCATTGGGCGGGCGGGCCGCGCGCGCAAGGGGATTGTGATCACAAAGTTACTAACGCGGCCTAAGGCCGCCTTTCGTTATGATTTGTTGCTTTTCTGCCGCTTGGCAAAATTGCGGAAACGACGTTGCTCGCGCTCATCAAAGGCGATTTGGGCAGCGTTGTGCTCGCGCAGCAGTTTGTCGATTACCACCCGCGACCGCAGCTTGAGGGCTTCGCAGGTGCCAAGATTGGGCATGAGCAGCAATTCACGCTCAATGCGGCGGGCAAAGGAGAAGGCGATGTCCACATGGACCGCTTCGTGAGCACGAGTGTAGCGGTCAATACTGTCCCAAGCGCGGCCCAGTTTCTTGTTCGCTTTGGCACGGCCCACCCAGCGGGGCAGGGTGACCCTTGCATCCACGGCTACCTTCGCGGCGGTGATTGTGCATCGGTCAGTGCCGGCAGGGGTGAACGTAATATTCGGCACCATCTTGATGCGTGCCACGGCCACGGCATGGCGGCCCCCGTTGAGGCGCGGTCCTTTGCGGCGAATGTCCTGGTCCAGCGCCGCGGTCGTATCGCCACTGATATTGTAATAATCGACGGAAACACGGTCATCCTGAAGGGAGGTGCAGGAGGAGAGGAACGCAACTGCCACAAGCGGTAGCGTGAGCCGTTTGAAGGGCAAATTCAGGCTCATACGCTTTCATCCCCCTTCACAAATATCGTCTCTCGCCCTGGTTGTGGCACGACGGGCACCAGAAATGAAAGGATCAATGACCCCAGTGCCATGGCTGTGCCGGACAAAAAGACGAGAGCGGGTGAATATAGCCACAACAGACCAAACAAGACCGGTATGAATACGGCGGCAATATGGTTGATCGTGAAAGCCACCCCCGTTGTGGCAGCAATATCCGCCGGGGTGGCGATTTTTTGAAAATAGGTCTTCTTGGCAATTTCCAGCGCAAAGAAGGCGTGGTCCAGCAAATAAAGCGCGATGGCGACGGCAGGATCGGTGACAACGGCGTAGGCGGTGAACACGAAAGCCAGCCCCAGATATTGCAGGATCATGGAATTGCGATCGCCGATCTTTTCAATCAGCCGGCCGATCAAAGGCGCGGTTGCCATCATGATGGCGGCATTGGCAAAGAAAAGCGCAGCAATGTCTGTAAAAGCGTAACCGAAGCGTTCCACCATCATCCAACTGGCGAAGACGAGAAAAATCTGTCGGCGCGCGCCCGCCAGAAAGGTAATGGCGTAATAGAGCCAATAGCGTTTGCGCAGGATCAGCTTGCGCGTCTGGAAAGTGCCCTCGGGATAGGTGGGAAACGCGGCCACCATGAACGCCACCATCACCAGCGTTACACCGCCTGCGATGATGAACATTGTTTTGAAGCTGAGATCGAACGCCTGTCCAGCCAGATAGATCAAAGCATAGGCGGTGAGTTGAGCCAGACTTCCGGCGGCAATAATTTTGCCCATAGTGCCCGCCGCCGTCTTTTTGGGCAGCCATTGCAGTGAAAGTGACTGGTGCATGGTTTCGTAATAGTGAAACCCGACCGAGCCAATAAACGTGGTGATGTAAAAGCCCATATGGCTTGGCATATATCCCGTCATGGCGGTGCCCAGGGCCAGCAAAACCAGTGAGACCATAGCAAAGGTCTGTTCCCGCATGGCGAACAGGAAAAAGACCGCAGCAAAAGACAGGAAACCGGGTATTTCGCGGATGGATTGTTGGATGCCGATTTCGCGCCCGGTGAACCCTAAAACTTCTTCCGCAAAATTGTATTGCAGGGCGGACCATGAAGCGAAGGAAAGTTGCATGGCGGCGGCCATCAGCATTAACAGCACCGCAGGCGTGCGCCAGCCGCCGGAGGCGGGCAGGGTGTTGGGCACATTCAAGGTGGGGGCGGGCATTGTCATGGAGCAGCCTTACGCCCGTGGATGAGTGTGGGCAAGCGTGAGACGGCTTGCATCATGGGGGGAGAGGCTTAAACACGGGCGAAGAGTTTTGCACCGGTTGACTGCATCATGCCCCGCTACACCCCCATTGTGGACAGCCTGCCTGACAAGGCGCCGTTTATTGGCACGGAAACGCTAGAGCGGGCCTCCGGGATCATGACCCGCGCCCGCATCGGGGCCAATGAAAGCCTGTTTGGCCCCTCGCCCAAGGCCGTCGCTGCCATGCAGGCCACCCTCGTGGATGCCTGGCGCTATGCGGACCCTGAGAATTTTGATCTCAAAGCGGCCATTGCGGCCCATCACGGCATTTCGCCCGATAATGTGGCTACGGGGGAGGGGATTGACGGGTTATTGGGCCTTGTTGTGCGCATGGTTGTCAAAGAGGGGACGCCCGTGGTCACTTCCGCCGGCGCATACCCCACTTTCAATTTTCATGTGGCCGGTTTCGGCGGGGTGCTGACACAGGTGCCCTTCAAGGACGACCATGAAGATCTGGATGGTCTGTTGGATGCGGTTAAAAAAACCGGCGCGGCGCTGGTTTACGTGTCCAATCCTGACAATCCCATGGGGAATTATCACAGCGCCGACAAAATTGCGACTTTTCTGGATGCCCTGCCCGAGGGCACGCTTCTTTGCTATGATGAGGCCTATGTGGAATTTGCGCCCCACGCGGCGCGGTTGCCCTTGGATGTGGATGATCCCCGTTTGATCCGCATGCGCACTTTTTCAAAGGCCTATGGTATGGCCGCCATGCGAGTGGCCTACGCCTTGGGCAGCGCGGATTTGTGCGCCAACTTCAATAAGGTGCGCAATCATTTCGGGGTAAACCGCATCGCACAAATCGGCGCGATTGCGGCCCTGGAGGATCAAGACTGGCTCAACCATGTGATTGCCCAGGTGGAGAAAGGGCGTGAGCGCATTGGCAGGCTTGCCCGCCAAGAGGGTTTGACGCCGCTGCCCAGTGCCACCAATTTTGTGACCATTGACTGCCATGGTGGCGCAGAATTGGCCACCGCTATCGTGCAGGAGATGGGCAAGCGCGGTGTTTTTATCCGCATGCCATTTGTGGCTCCGCAAAACCGCTGTATCCGCATTTCTGTGGGCGATGAACCGGCCATGGCGGTGCTGGAGCAGGAATTCAGCGCCGGTGTTGCTGCCGCCCGCGCCGCCGTTGGAGAGAACGCATGAGCATGAACAACCCCCGCACTATCGACCACCTGGTCCTGCCCGTGGCGGACATCAATGTGGCCCGCTCCCGGTATGAGGAACTGGGATTCACCGTCGCGCCGGATGGTTTGCACCCGTTTGGCACAGAAAACTGCTGCATTTTCTTCAAGGACGGCACATTTCTGGAACCGCTTGGCATTGCGCAGCGAGAGACTTGCGAGGAGAAAGCGCTGAAGGGCAACACATTCGTGGCCAATGATCTGAAATACCGGTTCCGGCGAGGTGTGGAGGGCTTTTCCCACCTTGTGTTGAAATCCGATGACGCGGCGGCGGACCACAAGTTTTATCGCCAACAGGGGATGAGCGGCGGTCGCCCCGTGCGCTTTGGGCGCCGGTTTGAGACGCCCGACGGGAAAAAGGGGCGGGTGGCGTTCAAACTGTCCTTTGCCGCTGATGCGCGCAGCCCGGATACGGATTTTTTCTCTTGTGAAGTGGTTGACCCACCCCAGGTAGACCGTTCCGCCCTGATGGCCCATGACAATGGGGTTGTGGGCTTGCGCGAAGTCATCGCCAGCGAGGTGAACCCCACGGATTTTCAATATTTTTTCCAGTCCTTTTTGAATCAGCGGGAAATGGATGTGGACTCATTTTCCATGTCGTTTCAAACAAACAACACCACCGTCACCGTGATGACACCTGACGGGTTGCAGGCCTATTACGGCATGGCGGAAAGCGAGGCGGAGCGTGGCATGAAATTCGTGGCGTTCGTGCTGGCAGTCTCGGATATGGATGCTGTGGAAAGTCGCTTGAGCGCCCACAATATCGACCACTACACCCACCACCACCGCCTCATTGTGCCGCCCGCTGAGGGGCAAGGCACGACAATCATGTTTGAGAAGGAATAATAATGCAGGCCAATGCGCACGTTTTCGCAGGCGGGGTGGAGTTTTCTCAGACCAAACCCCTTTCCCTCATTGCCGGTCCCTGCCAGATGGAGAGCCGCGACCATGCCTTCGAAATGGCAGGACGGCTGAAGGAAATTTGCGCCGGTCTGGGAATGGGGTTTGTCTACAAATCGTCTTTTGACAAAGCCAACCGCACGAGCCTTTCCGGCGCGCGGGGCATGGGGCTTGAGGCTTCCCTGGAAGTCTTTGCCGACATCCGCCGCGACTTGGGTCTGCCCACCATCACGGATATTCACACGGCAGAACAGTGCGCCATCGTTGCGCCCCATGTGGACATTCTACAAATCCCCGCTTTCCTGTGCCGTCAGACGGATTTGCTGGTGGCGGCTGCGAAGACTGGCAATGTCATCAACGTGAAAAAGGGCCAGTTTCTTGCCCCTTGGGACATGAAAAACGTGCTGGCCAAGTTGACGGAGAGCGGTAATCCCAACGTTTTGCTGACCGAGCGGGGCACGTCGTTTGGCTATAACACGCTGGTGAGCGATTTCCGGGGATTGCCGACCATGGCCGCCATGGGCGCACCCGTCGTGTTTGACGCGACCCATTCCGTGCAACAGCCGGGCGGACAGGGTGGTTCGACAGGAGGGCAGCGGGAGTTTGTGGAGGTGCTAAGCCGTGCAGCCGTGGCCGTGGGCGTGGCCGGGCTGTTTATCGAGACCCACCAAGACCCCGATAAAGCCCCCAGCGACGGGCCAAACATGGTACCGATTGATGAAATGCCTGCACTTTTGGAGAAGCTCATGGCGTTGGATGCGGTAGCAAAGGGACTTTAGGGTCTTTGGTCTGGCGCGTTTGCATTCAAACCTAGGAGCCTTAAGGCAGTGTTGCAGCAGCGGAAGCGCTTAAACGGGCTCGATATCCCGGCTTATGAGCTGAGGAAATGATCTAAGCGCCTCGCTGCGCCAAAGCCTCCCGCACCGCGCCTGCGATATTTTCTGGCTCTTGCGCGCCCATTACCGCGTATTTCTGGTCAATAATAAAACAGGGCACGCCCGATACACCCATCTGCTGGGCTATGCCAATTTCCTGGGTGACGGCTTCTTTGTCCTGATCGGTGGCCAGCAGGGCGCTGACGATGGAGCCATCCATGCCGGCTTCATCCGCGGCGGCGGTGAGCACGTCATGGCGACCGATATTTTCGCCTTCCATGAAGAATTTGCGGAAGAGTATCTCAACCAGTGCGCCCTGTGCCTTTGAGCCCTCATTAAGTGCCCAACGGATGACGCGGTGGGCGTCCAGCGTATTGGGGGAGACGGCGATGGCTTCAAACTTGAAATCCAGCCCTTCATCCCGACCGGCCTGTTCTATGCGGCCATAAATTTCCTTTGCACGTTCCGGGCCGCCGAATTTGGTCTCCAGATAGTCGCGCCGGTCTTTACCCTCCGGGGGCAGGGTGGCGTCTAACTGGTAGGGTCGCCATTTGATCGCCACCTCCACATCTTTGAGTTGTTCCAGCGCACGTTCCAGCCGCCGTTTGCCGATGAAGCACCATGGGCACATGACGTCGGAGACGACATCGATCTGAACGGGCTTTGCTTCAACGGTCATTGAGCACTCCACCATGTGGGGAGGCGGGGGCCGTAAAGGGGCGTGACTTCAGGGCGGGCAATGCGGGTCCAGCGCGCAATCTGACGTTCGCCCAAATGATAGAGTGGCACCACGTAGTGGCCGGAAATCAGGAGGCGATCATAGGCGCGCACCGCAGTCTGAAACTCTTCCTCGGAGCGGGCGGCCAACATGGCTTCGATGGCCGTGTCTATGGCGGGTTCTGCCGTCCCCGCGAAGTTGAAACTGCCCTTCATATCCTGTGAGCGCGATCCCCAGCGGAAATACTGTTCCGCACCCGGTGACAGGGACGAGGAATAGCGCACGACCACCATATCGAAATCAAAATCGCCCTTGCGGCGCTGATATTGGGTGTCGTCCAACAGGCGCAAATCCACCGTGATCCCCAGTTTGCGCGCGCTGCGCTGGTAGGAAATGGCAAGTTTTTCCACATCCTGGCCGCTTATGCCCGCATCCCCCGCGATGAGAATTTCAAAACTCATGGGGTTGCCGTCAGCATCCACCAGTTTGCCGTCTTTCAGCGCATAGCCTTCCTTACGGAACAGGCCGAGGGCCTGGCGCAGCAACCTGCGGTCCGTGCCGGAACCATCGGAGACAGGGGCGGTGTAAGTCCCATCGGCCACATCAGGCAGAACGGCGTCCGGGTAGTCCGCCAGCAAAGCCTTTTCAGCCTCACTCATGGGTTGGCCCAGCGAGGACAGGTTTGAATCCTGCCAGTAGGACGAGGTGCGCTTATAGGTGCCGAAAAACAGGTTTTTGTTGGCCCACTCAAAGTCAAACAACATGGCCAGCGCTTTGCGGACATTGCGGTTTTTGAACGGCGCGCGCCTTGTATTGAACACAAAACCCAACATGCCGCTGGGCGTGCGGTTGGTGAATTCTTCTTTCACCACGCGCCCGTCATCAACGGCGGGAAAATCGTAGGATGTTCGCCAGCGCGCCGGGCTGGATTCGGGATAAACGTCAAACAAGCCCTTGCGAAAAGCTTCAAACCGCGCCTGGGCAGACAGGTAATAGTCCACCCGGATGGTATCGAAATTGTAGAAGCCCTTCATAACCGGCAGATCTTTGGCCCAATAGTCCGGGTTGCGCCGGTACGTGATGCGCTCGCCGGGTTTCACCTCAGCCACGGTATAGGGGCCGGAGGCGATGGGGGGCACGATGGTGGACTTGCCGAAATTTTCCACATCCGTGGCGTGTTCGGGCAGCACGGGCATGAGACCAAACAGAAGGGGCGTCTCCCGCGAGGCCCGGTCGTTGAACGTGAGTTTTACGGAATTAGGCCCCGTCTGCTCCATCTTCTCAACAGCCTTCATACGGCTGGAATAGGGGGGACGGCCCTTTTCCGCCAACAAATTGAAGGTGAATATGACGTCCGAGACCTCCACGGCTTCGCCATCGGAAAACCGCGCCTTCGGGTTGATGAAAAATTCGATGGATTTTCGATCTTCCGGCAGGTCGACCTTTTCAGCGATGAGACCATAGAGCGTGAAAGGTTCATCACGATTGCGGTGCATGAGCGATTCGAACACAAGATTGCCCAAGACAGGGTCCCAAAGACCCCGCGCGCCGGTGCGAATGCTTTGCAGATCAAACGGGTTTAGATCATCGAACGACCCCAACATGCCGTAATTCATCTGCCCGCCCTTGGGCGCATCGGGGTTCACATAGGAAAAATGCTTGAAATCGGCGGGCAGGGCAGGCTCGCCCCGCATGGCAATGCCGTGTTGCGGTTCAGCATGGGCGGTGGCCCCACTGGCCATGAGCGCCAGAGCGCCCAGAATTTTGGTCAACCGTCTCATTTCAGTCCTCCCCTTGGGGCACACGATTCGTGGGCTTGCTGCCACACTATCACGGCGGAAAATCGTGCAAAGGCTGCCCTTTGGACTTGGGCGCTTGTTCGTGAAGGTGCCTGTCATTATAGCGCCGTATTTGCTAGGAACACGCACCAAAACGTGGCGCGCCCCGTGGCTGTCGCCCCTCAACCCATTCATTTGCCAAAACGCCAGACCGGGATTTTACAATGATCGCCAAGTTCAACTCTTTTGCCGCCGCTGCTGCCCTCGTGGCCGGCGGTTTTGCATTTGCCACGCCGCAGGCCGCCCATGCACAACGGGCCGCCACTCCTTCATGGGTCAAAATCTGTTCCCGCGTGGGGGAGACGGACATTTGTAACGTGCAATATTCCATCCTCACGGGGACAGGGCAGTTGGTGACGGCGGTCAATCTTCTCCAATCCAAAGGCAAAACCACCCGCCGCCTTTTTCAGGTGGCCGTGCCGTCCGGCCGGATCATCCCCCAGGGCATCAAAATGCAGATCGACAATGGGAAGGAAAACACATTGCCCTACAGCCTATGCATTCCCGACCGTTGTTTGGCTGAAATTCCCCTCTCAGAGGGCTTGGTAAAAGCCATGAAGGCGGGGGGCGAGATCACGCTCACTTCCACCAATTTCCGCGTCCAAAAAAACCCCGTTAAGGTGAGCTTGAAAGGTTTCACCGCCGCATTTGACGGCCCGCCGCTGAAGCGCGACGAAGTTGCCAACAGAAACAAAGCGTTGCAGGACGCCCTAAGAGAGAAAACCAAGGCAGCCGCCGATAAACTGAAAGCTGCGCAGGAGGCTGCAAAGCAGGGCAGCAACTAGGGCCTCTAGACGCCGTTTCTACACCAAAAAACAGGGCCCGCTTTTCAGTGTGAGAAGCGGGCCTTTTTACGTTCAATGCATGTTGTGTGATTTCACGACATAGCGTCCATCTGCCGTCTTGTCGAAAATCTCCGCAATTTCGGGGTGGCGCAACGGCTCGCCATTATTGTCCGGGATCAGATTTTGTTCGGAGACGTAGGCCACGTATTCCGTTTCATCATTTTCCGCCAAGAGGTGGTAAAAGGGTTGGTCTTTGGCCGGCCGCACCTCTTCCGGGATCGCTTCATACCACTCATCGGTATTGTCAAATTCCGGGTCCACATCAAAGACGACACCGCGGAAGGGGAAGATACGGTGACGGACAACCTGGCCAATCTGATATTTTGCGGTGCGCATGGCAGTACCTCGGCTTTTCCCCGGCCCGACGGGGTGTGCTTTTCTTGACGTAGGCGGTGCTGCCTTATAGCCGTTTTACAGCGCTCTTGCGAGTGTGTCGTGGCGGGGAATGCAGCATCATGAGTCAAATTTTGGGCATGGCGTTGCCGTTTTTCGGCCTCATCGCCCTGGGCTTTATTGCTGCGAAGGTGAAAGTTATGCCCAAAGACGGCATGGCATGGATGAATTTTTTCATCATTTACATCGCCCTGCCTGCCCTGTTTTTCAATCTTTTGTCGCGCACCCCGGTGGAGCAACTGGCCAATTGGAGCTTCATGCTCACGACCCTGCTGGGCACCTATTGTGCTTTTGCCATTGCCTTTTGTGTGGGCGTCTTTGCCACGGATGGGGATGTGCCGGAAAGCACCGTGCAGGGCCTGGCCGGTGCCTACGGCAATATTGGGTATATGGGCCCCGGTCTTGCCATTGCCGCCTTGGGGCCGGAAGCTGCGGTGCCAGTGGCGCTCATATTCTGCTTCGACAACACCATGCATTTTGTCCTGGCGCCACTGCTGATGGCCATTGGTGGGCAAGGCGAGAAAAAGAGTGCCCTTGAAACGGCTTTTGAAGTGCTCAAGCGCATTTTCACCCACCCCTTTATCGTTTCAACCATTGTGGGGGTGGGGGCCGCTATCATTCAGTTCCAACCGCCCGCGGCGGTGTCTACGCTGCTGGATTATCTCATGAACGCGGCTGCGCCCTGCGCTTTGTTTGCCATGGGAGTTACGGTGGCCCTGTCGCCCCGGGGCAGCATGCCGAAAGTGATGGGCCTGCTGGTTCCCATCAAGCTGCTAATCCACCCAGTACTGGTTTACTTGCTCATCAGCTGGGTGGGCGATTTTGAACCCGTATGGGTGTATACGGCGGTACTGTTGGCCTCTCTCCCCACGGCCACCAATGTTTTCGTAATTGCCCAGCAATATGACACCTGGGTCAACAGGGCATCCTCAATGGTGCTGGTTTCCACAGTGGCCTCCGTCTTCACCGTAACAGGCCTGCTCTACCTCATCGCGACCAGGCTGCTGCCACCGGATTTGTTTCCTAGTGGTTAGGCCCCGGGCAATCGGCCTATGAATGCATTGCGCCAGACCGGATAACAGTCTGCAAATCGGCAATCTCGTGCCGCATTGAAGCTTAGCGATCGTTGCGGTCTGCTTTAGACGCTTAGGCGGAATTCGGCCGAGTGTTCCCGCTCACGCATTGCCTCGCGGACGAGGGCATCATATTTTTTGTAGGCTTCCTCGTCGCCAGCTTCCAATGCCGCATCACGCAGATCGCGCTTGCGGTCCAACTCTTCGTTGAACAGGGTTGCGCTTTCGGAGTCGTGCTTTCGATTGTCCAAGAATTCGCCGAAGATTTGAACGATCGGGTCTTTGAGATCCGGATGTTTCAAAATCGTCTGAAACTCCGCGTGATCGGGATGATCGCTGAAGGCAACGTCAGCTTCCTTGATTTCATCCGAAGTGAAGGAGCCGAAATTGACGATGCGTTGAAACCAAATCGCATCAACACCAAGCCGTTTGCCCAAAGCGACAAACTCCGGCATTTCGCGAAAGTTCTTTTGTTGAACAACAAAGCAAAGGCCGAAATATTTCAGGGCGCCTGATTTGCGTTTTTCGGACAAAAATTCGAGATTTTTGATGAGTTTGTTGAGATTGCCCGGCCGCCTAACGTCCGCGTAGGTTTCTTCACGCGCCGCGTCCACAGATACCAACAGGGCGTTGACCATAGGATGAGCGTCTTCGAATTGGCTCCATTGTTTTGGTGTAAGCAACAGGCCGTTCGTCAATATGGATATGTTAAGGTCTTTGAACCGGTCAGGATTGAGCGAACTCAAAACCGAGCGATAAAACTTGCTGCCAAACGGATCGCCACCGCCGGAAACCATGACCACGCCGCGGGTTTTTTCCAAAAGGGGAAGCAAAACCCGGTCCAGGGAGGTCATGTAAGGCTCTTGCTCACTGCCCTTAAGGGTCATGATTTCGGTGCGGCAGGACGGGCAGGCCAAATTGCAGGACTGATCGTGGCTTAGTTGAACTGTCTTTGGGCCCCTGGGCAATTCAACCCTATGATTATCAATGATGTCTCGCAGATAAGTGTCTGTCACCTCGTCTTTATTGGGAAGAAGGTCTTCCTTGATCAGCCCGCACAGGCTACGGCTGCAATAGCTGAAATCACCGTCCAGAATAGAGCGCCGTATCTCCTGCGCCTTCTCGCTATTCCAGATGTCATCGGCATTTTGGTCTTCCAGCACATTGCCAGATGGGAAGGGCAGATAGGCTGGGCAATCACACAAAAAGGATCCCCCGGAAAACCCGGTTACAAGTGTGGTGAAAGGGCGGGAGCAGAATTTTTGGCTCAAATCACCCATCGCCAGATCGGTTTCCGGCACTTTTTCCCCCGCTGACGCCTTGGCTTTGAGTGTGTCGAATAAGAGGCTTTGGGAATCTGGACACACAGCGTTGATGTGCAAAGAGCGGTTTGCGCAGTCCTGCGCGGTCTCGACATCACCTTCGTCAAGGGCAGATTTGCCCAATGCTAGGAGCGCGCTTCTCAAGTTTGCATCTTCTTCAATCAGTGCCGTGTAGAGCGATCGGGCTTCTGCCTCGCTGGGTGGTGTGCCAGGCTCTCCCTGCATAAAGGGAGCGCTGAAGAAAGGCTTGGCCGGTTCATGGAGAGCAATTTTATGCAACACTTCTGCCGCAAAACCGCAATCAACGTAAGAACGCAGGGGCATTGGCATGTGCGCCTTATCCACATGGGCCAAAAGTGGTTCCAAACGTTTCCACTCGCCCGCCATTTGCTTGATGACAGATGACTTTTCCTTCGGCGTTTGCGCGCGACGCCAAGCCAGTAAGTGGGTGTAGAACTCGCCGCACTTGCGATAGAGATATTGCGAAACTTTTTGCTTTTCCGACAGCTCGGCGTCGGTGCCCGTGCCGGGTTCGTCGCCCAGCAATCTGTCAAGGATTTGGCGTCCCAACTTAAGTTGGGCGCGCCTTTTGGAAGAATCGAGTGCTCTTTGGGGGAGAAGACTGATTTTCATTTTTAAACTATCTCGCCTCTTTGGCATCGGGCCAAATAACAGCGCCGAAACACAGCTTTACTATCACAACGAACATCGCCCCTCCCCGTTCCCCGATGAATAGTGGTTGGGTGCCTTTATTGTCTATATGAAAATATGAAAGGGCACGTTTTCTGGTCGCGACATGATATAGCAGCGCTAAAGCCAGCCGCGGGAACCTGCGCCTAAACCTTGTTGCATGAGGAATTTGCGTAATGGGGTTACGGCGTTGATGAGGGATATGCCAGCAGTGCGGGCCATTTGGACGGGGAGGAAGCCTGTCAGCAGGGATCGGTTGAGCATGTCTACACCCTGGGTGCGCAAACGAATGTCCGCTTTGCGCTTTCTGTTGTAAGCTGCGCAGGGATCATTGCCGGGTCGGGAAAGGACATCCACGAGGTCCACAACGTCGCGCACGGTAAGGTTAAAGCCTTGGGCGCCGATGGGCGGGAAGACGTGACCCGCTTCTCCCACCAGATAAACGCCTTTGGCGGCGTGTTGGTCTGTACTCATGCCCGAGAGGGGGAATGCCTGCGGCTCACCCTCAACCTGCACTTTGCCGAAGGATGATTGCAGGCCCTGCTCCACCATGTGCGACAGGTCCGCCAGCGATTTTTCCAATAGTTGCGGTGCCCGCTCCGGTTTTACCACCCATACGAGGCTTGAGCGATGTTTCATGCCTTGAGGCATTTGGCGACCTTGTTGGGGCAGGGGCACCTGGGTGAACGGGCCCGTTTCGGTGTGAAATTCCGCCGATATGCCGTTGTGGGGCAGGCTGTGGGCAAAGGTTAAAACAACGGCGGTCTGAGGGTATTGCCATGTTTTGGTGGCGATCCCCGCGGCCTCTCGCAGGATCGAGTTGCGCCCATCGGCGGCGACGGCGATTTCGGTTTTCAAAACATCGCCATTGTCCAGCGTGATTTCAGTCACCCCGTTTTCGCACTGGGCCGCCGTGATTTTGGCATTCTTGCGCTGGATGGTGGTGGTATTAGCCACGTGCTCTTCCATCAAGTGCACCATGTCCGCATTGGGCACATTAAAACCGAAAGCGTCCAGTCCTGCTTCATTGGCCACAAAATCAGCCATTGGCGCGCGAATGAGGCGTTGGCTCCCATCGATCAGGCGCATAATGCGCAGCGGGGCGGAGATTTCCTCCATACCCTTCCAGAGGCCCACTTTTTCCAGCACCTCAATGGTGGGCATGAGCATGGCCGTGGTGCGCCCGTCTTTGGATGGGGCCTTTGCTGCAACCAATGTCACGTCTTTGCCCTTGTGGGCCAGTTTCAAGGCTGCCAAGAGGCCAGCGAGACCGCCACCTACCACCACTGCATCCACTGTTTGGTCCATTATCCTTTGCTCCCTCATTGCGCACAAAAGGACGCAAGAGTCGTCTTGCATTGCGCCTTATTTTGCTATCATGCTTGATACATAAGCTGGTCAAACCACTGCGCAAAAGGGGCGCGGCACATTGCCCGAAAATATCAACACCGCGCCCGACTGGTCGCCACCGGGCTATGAAGAACTGCGCGGCAGCGACCGGGCGGTGGCGGAAGCCATGCGCCG
This sequence comes from Pseudomonadota bacterium, assembly GCA_038525315.1. Lineage (GTDB taxonomy): Bacteria > Pseudomonadota > Alphaproteobacteria > Rhizobiales > Rhizobiaceae > Pseudahrensia. The sequence goes on along the minus strand of JBCBHU010000003.1, from coordinate 72,917 downwards.
CCCCCGTTGGCTCATTTATGGGGCCACCGCCGGTGCGGTCATTCTGGCATGGGCTTGGCTAACGCTGTTAAGCAATGAACTGGAGCGCAATTCCGGCGGGGCTGACACCGGGCCCGCCATGGCTTGGTTATCGCAATATTTGCAAAACCTGTTTGGCATCTCCACCGGCTCGGCCACGTGGCAGTGGCTAGTGAGCCTTTGTCTGCCGCAAAGTCAGGCTGTGCCCGTCTCGTCCTTGTGGTTTGCAGCTTTTCTGATGTGGTCGTTCATGTCGGTGGCCATGATGTTGCCATCGGCGGCCCCGCTTATCCGAACCTATGCGGATATTGCCGATGTGGCGGCCGGAAAAGGGGAGCCGGTTGTTCCCATCATCTATCTGGTGGCCGGCTATGTGACGGTATGGCTGGGGTTTGCCGCCCTGGCAGCGGCGGTGCAGACGATCATGGTATCGGTTGGCTTGGCAAACGATGTCAGCTTACCCGTCCAAGGCACGGTTGCTGGGCTGATTTTGTTGTTGGCAGGTGCCTACCAATTTTCCAATCTAAAGCACGCTTGTCTGGAAAAATGCCGTAACCCGTTTTCTACGCTTTTTGGCCAGTGGACGGGCGAACGGGCAGGGGTTTTTCAACTGGGCATCCAACAGGGCTTCTTTTGCGTCGGCTGCTGCTGGGGGTTGATGCTGGTCATGTTGGTGGTTGGCACAATGAACCTTGCGTGGATGGCGTTTTTCGTGCTGTTCACCATTGTGGAGAAAAGCGGCAAGGGTAAAGTGACTTCCACCCTGTCTGGCGGCATATTTCTCTTTTGGGGGGCGGCGACGATTCTGCTCGCTTCGGGAATTTTATAAACGCGCTCAGGCGCTGCATTGGGAAGAGATAATATGGCCAAAGAAAGCTGGAGTATGAAAGGCGAATTGGTGCTGGCATGTAACTGCACAGTGTTTTGCCCCTGTGTTCTGTCACTGGGCGACCATCCGCCCACGGAAGGTTATTGCCAGACCTGGGCTGGCTTTCGCGTGGATGAAGGCCATTTTGGTGATACGGACCTTTCCGGCATCAATCTGGGCCTGATGATGGAAATCCCCGGCTATATGAGCCGTGGCAACTGGACGGCCGGGCTCTTTGTGGATGACCGCGCTTCCATCTACGCCACCAAAGCACTGACGAAGATTTTCACCGGTAAGGCCGGCGGCACCACCCATTTGCTCTCCATCCTTGTGGGCAACTTCCTGGGTGTGAAGCGCGAGCCCATCAGCTATGAAACCGATGGCAAAACCCGCAATATCAAAATCCCCAAAGTTCTCGACGGCTCGGTGACGCCTATCGCAGGCAATCAGGAGGGCGAGGATACGGTGATTAAAAACTCCAAATATTGGATTGCCGAAGAGATTATTGTGGCCCGTTCCAACCGCTCCAAATTCCGCGCCTTTGGCCGAAACTGGAATTTTGAAGGCCTTTCCGCCGAGGTGTGCAAGCTGGATTGGCACAGCTAGGAGCAGGCGTTACAACGCGCCATGAATAAGGCCCGCAATTCCGTCTTCACCGCCTTTGCGGTGCATTTGTTCACCGCGTCTGGCGCATTTTGGGCCTTTATGGCGCTGGTGGCAGCGGCGGAATCGCGTTTTACGGTCATGTGGTTCTGGCTGGGGTTGGCCCTGCTGGTGGATGGAGTGGACGGGCCTTTGGCCCGTTACTTCAACGTGAAATCCGTTTTACCCAATTGGTCCGGCGAGATGCTGGACAACATCATCGACTATGTGACCTTCGCGCTGATCCCCGCGTTTGCACTTTATCAATCGGGTTTTTTGAAGGAGTCATATTCCTTCGTCTGCGCGGCGCTCATCGTTTGTACCAGCGCAATCTATTATGCCAACACGGGCACAAAAAGCCGGGATAACTGCTTTGTGGGCTTTCCCATTTGTTGGAATATGCTGGTCTTCACCCTGTTTGTCATCGAGCCGGGCTGGTATATCGCTTTCGCCGTCGTCATCTCTTCGGCCTTGCTGACGTTCACGCCCATTCTTTTTGTGCATCCGGTGCGGGTGGTCACATGGCGTCCGGCGAATCTGGCTGTTTTGACGTTATGGTCCGTGTGCGGCCTTACGGCGCTATATTTTGGCTATTTTGGCCAAGCTGTGCCCACAGTCTTTCAAATCGGCATCGCCGTCTCAGGCCTCTATCTCTATGGAGTGGGGGCGGTCATGCAATTGAAAGGGCGGGTTGTGTGAACGATCGCCTCGATGGGTTCACAACACTTTCCCTAATGTGACGGAACATGCGCAATGGCGGATGATCAGCGTGGCGGCACCTGGCCCCTATATGGCGTGTTCTTCATGGAAGCCTTTGTGCTGGGCAATTGGATACCGCGCATTCCAGACGGCAAGGAACATTTTGACCTAACGGCCGGGCAGTTGGGCGCATTATTGCTGTGCATCTCTTCGGGAACGCTAATCGCGTTCTTGTTTGGCACGAAGCCGCTCAAACGCCATGGTCTGCGGCTGGGCTGCATGGTTGCCGGGCCAGCATGGGCGCTCACCGTTATGGCAATTCCTTTGCCCAACCACGTGCTGTTTGGGGCTGTGATTGCCTTTGCGGCGGGCGCCAGCGTAGGACTGTTGGAAATTGCCATGAACACCGCCGTAGATCGGCTGGAGCAGCGCCACGGGCGTCGTTACATGTCCAAAGCCCACGGGTTTTGGAGCATGGGTTCCTTAGCAGGTGCGGGGTTAGGGGCGCTGTTCGCCACATGGGGTTGGAGCATTCAGACCCATTTTCTGGCCGTGCTTATCCCCTCCGCTGCCGTGGCTTGGTATGTTGGCTTTCTCAGCCCCAGGTTCAGGCCGCAGGTGGAGGAACGGGAAGCGCCGGCCTTTAAGTTGCCTTCCCGCAGCATCGTTTTACTTTGCATCATGCCCATTGGGATTATGCTGGTGGAGGGGGCGTTCATCGACTGGTCCGCCCTGTTTGTAAAAGAGGTGCTGAACGGCGGGCCCCAGGCCATCGGTGGCATATTTGCTGCCTTTGCGGCGGTCATGACGGTGACACGGCTGTCCGGCGATTGGTTGCAGGACCAATTTAGCCCTTTGGTGGTGGCACGGGTTTCCGCCGTTTGCGCGGCGGCGGGCATTGCTTTGTTTGCCGCTTCCACATCCATCCCCATGGCCTTTGTGGCGGCTGGGTTAAGCGGTTTGGGCGTTGCGATCTTCTATCCACTGGCCATGACCGCCGCCGCCCGCCGACCGGGCGATGAGGAGGACAATGTGGCCGCCATGTCCATGATTGCCTTCACCTCCTTCATGATCGCGCCGCCCGCCATTGGGTTTCTTGCCGATGGGTTTGGCTTGCCGATCGCCCTTGGCCTTTTGGTGCCGTTTACCATCGGCTCGCTCGTCCTCACGGGTGAGTTGAAAAAGTAGCGTTGCCCAACGGGAGCGGGTGTGGATAAAGCGGATTTTACATGCGCTGGCCTGCAAAGCGCTTTACGCTGCCGACGAGACCTCAGCCAAGCCACGGCGCTTTATGGCCCCTGAACCTGCCCAAGCCACCCCTCTGCTGGAAACCCGTGCGATCACCAAAGTCTTTGGTGAATTGAAGGCCAATGACGCGGTGGATTTTGCCATTCAGCGGGGGGAAATTCACGCTTTGCTGGGGGAAAATGGGGCCGGCAAATCCACTCTGGTGAAAATTCTCTTCGGCTCGCTCCAACCGAGCGCAGGGCAGGTTTTCTGGAACGGCGAAGCCATCGACATCACAAGCCCTTCCCAAGCGCGGGACTTGGGTATCGGCATGGTTTTTCAACATTTTTCCCTCTTTGAAGCGCTCACGGTGGCGGAGAATATCGCGCTTTCCTTCCAGTCCGATTTGACGTTAGGAGAAGTGGCGGAAAGGGCCCGCACGCTTTCAAAAACCTACGGCCTGCCGTTGGACCCGGACGCTGTGGTGGGTGATTTGGCGGTGGGGCAGCGCCAGCGTATCGAGATTATCCGGGTGCTGATGCAGGACCCGCAATTGATCATCTTGGACGAGCCCACATCGGTGTTAACGCCGCAAGAGGCGGACACGCTGTTTGAAACCCTGTTTCGCCTGCGCGACGAAGGCCGCTCCATCCTCTATATCAGCCACCGGCTGGAGGAGGTGCAGCGGCTTTGCACGGCCGCCACCATCATGCGCCACGGGAAAGTGGTGGACGCCTGTGATCCGAGCGAGGAAACGGCGGGCTCGCTGGCCTCAAAAATGGTGGGAGCCGACATTGCCCATGTGCGCCAGTCGGTCACCGGTGCCGGTGGCGATGTGCTGTTGCAGGTGTCCATCCTCTCGCAACCGGCCGCCACGCCCTTTGCGGTGGCACTTCGGGATATTTCTCTGGAAGCCCGGGCGGGGGAGGTGATTGCCATCGCCGGTATTGCCGGAAACGGGCAGGGCGAGTTCTTTGCGGCTCTGTCCGGGGAAACGCTCAGCAAGCCGGGCTCTACCATCCGATTGATGGGCAAAGATGTGGGCGGGTTGGGCATTTCGGCGCGGCGCAAGCTCAACGCGGCTTTTATTCCTGAAGAACGTTTGGGCCATGGTGCGGTGCCGGGTCTGGCGCTAAGCGACAATCTTTTGCTGGCGCGTCACGCGTCTGATCACAAAGAGCTTTTGAGCCTTGGCTGTCTTGCCGTCGTAGCCAAGGGAAAGGTAGCCGATTTTGCCCAACGGGTGGTTGCGGCCATGGACGTGCGCAAATCTGCGCTCAACCCGCCTGCGGCGGCGCTTTCCGGCGGTAACTTGCAGAAATTCATCGTGGGGCGCGAGTTGGACCGAAATCCCAAAGTGTTGGTGGTCAGCCAACCCACATGGGGTGTGGATGCAGGCGCCGCCAGCCACATTCGCCAAGCGCTGTTGGATCTGGCGGCGTCGGGTTCGGCTGTCGTGGCCATCAGTCAGGACCTTGACGAGATATTTGAGATTGCGGACCGCATCGCTGTCATGGCCGATGGCCGCTTGACCGCGCCCGTGCCTAGCGATGACATGACGCGGGAGCGCATTGGTCTGCTGATGGCCGGACAAAGCGAAGCGGTGGCCGCATGAGACTTGTTTTGGAAAAGCGGGCCACTTCATCCACCCTGCTGGCCTTGACCTCACCCTTCATCGCCTTGGCCCTCACGCTTGTGGCGGGGGCCATCATGTTTGCCATTCTTGGCAAACCCCCCATCGCCTCGCTGATCACCTATTTTGTGGATCCGCTTACCGATCCGTGGAGCCGGGAGCAGATCATCGTGAAAGCCACGCCGTTGATCCTGATTGCGGTGGGTCTTTCCGTCTGTTTCCGCTCCGGCAACTGGAATATCGGGGCGGAGGGGCAATATCTGATTGGGGGTCTGTTTGGGGCTATGCTGCCGGTTCTGCTGCACGGGTGGACATCGCCGCTTTTGCTGCTGCTGGCACTCATTTTCGGCATGGCGGGCGGTGCGTTATACGCTTTCATTCCGGCGGTACTGAAAGCGCGTTTCGGCACCAATGAAATCCTCTCCAGCCTCATGCTGGTTTACATTGCCCAACAGGTTGTGGACTGGGTGGTGCGCGGCCCATGGCGCAACCCGCAGGGCATGGGCTTTCCCGGCACCAAAACGTTCACTGATAACGCTATCCTGCCGCCGCTTTGGGCCAATGCCGATGCCCACTATGGCACGGTGTTTGCTATCTTGGCGGCGGTTGTGGTCTGGTTTGCCCTGGGCCGCACGCTCAAAGGGTTTGAAATCACCGTGCTGGGCCAAAGCCCCAAGGCCGGACGTTTTGCCGGGTTTAGCGCGGCCAAAATGACCATTTTCGCTTTCGTCGTTTCCGGCGCTTTGGCAGGGTTGGCGGGCATTTCTGAGGTGTCAGGATCGGTTGAGAAATTGGATGATAAATTATCGCTAGGGTACGGATTTAGTGCAATAATTGTCGCGTTTCTTGGTCGCCTCAATCCGCTGGGGATTATCGCCGCTGGTCTTATCCTCGCCCTGAGTTTCATCGGCGGCGAGAATGCCCAAATCATGATGGGTGTATCCGACCGCGCCGCCCGCGTGTTTCAGGGTCTGCTCCTCTTCTTCGTCTTGGCGTGTGACACGCTCATTCATTATCGGGTCGGGTTCGTGCGAGCGCCCGGCGGGCTCAAGACGGCGGCCTGATCATGGATATTGCGGTTCTCATTTCGATTATCGTTTCTGTCGCGGTTTCCGCCACCCCGCTGCTTCTGGCCGCCACCGGCGAGTTGGTGGTGGAACGCTCTGGCGTCCTCAATCTGGGGGTGGAAGGCATGATGATTATGGGGGCCGTGGCGGGCTTTTCCGTGGCCCAAGCCACAGGAAACCCCTATTGGGGAGCTTTGGGCGCCATAGTCGTCGGCGCGCTTTTTTCGCAGCTTTTTGCCTTTCTCGTTCTCACGCTGGTGACCAATCAGGTGGCCACCGGCCTTGCCCTGACAATTTTGGGCCTTGGCCTTTCCGGCATGATTGGGGAGGGCTTTGTGGGGCAACCCGGTATCAAACTGGAGAGTCTGGACATCCCCCTGCTTTCCGATCTTCCCGGAGTCGGGCCACTCCTGTTTTCGCTGGACGCTATTTTCTACGCGTCCATTGCACTGGTTCTGGCGGTTTGGTGGTTTCTGTTCCGCACAAAAACCGGATTGATGGTGCGTGGGGTGGGGGACAGCCACACATCAGCCCATGCGCTGGGCATTCCTGTCATACGCATCCGCTATCTGGCCATCGCCTTTGGCGGAGCCTGTGCCGGACTGGCTGGCGCGCACCTTTCACTGGTGCAGGTGCCGCAATGGACGGAAGGCATGACATCCGGGCGCGGATGGATCGCGCTGGCGCTGGTTGTTTTTGCCTCTTGGCGGCCGGGCAGGGTGCTCATCGGGGCCTATCTGTTCGGCGCGGTGACCATCGCGCAGTTTCATGCACAGGCCTCGGGCGTGCCCATCCCTCCCCAATTTTTGGCGTCATTACCCTATCTGGCCACGATCATTGTGTTGGTCTTGATTGCCCGCAACCGTCGCCTCACAATGATCAATACGCCCGCCGCATTGGGCCAGCCTTTTGTGCCGGACAGATAACTCTCTCAACCCGCATCAACCCTAACAGAAAGAGCCTCCCATGAAGAAAACCCTCCTTGCCATGGCCGCCGCAGCGGCCGTTATGCTGCCCGGCGCTGCCTTGGCCGATGGCCACGGCAAAACCAAAGCCTGCTTTATTTACATTGGCCCCACGGGCGACTTCGGCTGGACCTACCAGCATGATGAGGGCCGCAAGGCTGTGGAAGCCGAGTTCGGCGACAAGGTGGAAACCGCCTATCTGGAAAACGTGCCGGAATCCGCTGAGGCCCAGCGCCCCATTGAGGCCTTTGCCCGCTCCGGCTGCAACATCATTTTCACCACATCCTTCAACTACATGGACCCCACCAACAAGGCGGCGGGCAAGTTCCCCGACGTGAAGTTTGAGCACGCGACGGGATATAAGCGCGAGCATCCCAACGTTTCCACCTATTCCTCCAAGTTCTATCAAGGCCGCTATATTCAGGGGCAAATTGCTGCCAAAATGTCCACGAAGGGCGTGGCCGGTTACATCGCTTCCTTCCCGATCCCGGAAGTGGTGCGCGGCATTAACTCTTTCATTCTTGGTGCCCAGTCTGTGAACCCGGATTTCAAGCTGAAAGTGGTATGGGTATCCACCTGGTTTGACCCGCCCAAAGAGGCAGATGCGGCCAAGGCGCTGATCGACCAGGGCGTGGACATTCTTACCCAGCATACAGACTCCACCGCCGCCATGCAGGTGGCTTCCGAGCGCGGTATCAAGGCCTTCGGTCAGGCATCCGACATGATCAAGTTCGGCCCAAAAACGCAGCTGACGTCCATCATTGATGATTGGGCACCCTATTATATCGAACGGGTGAAAGCGGTGATGGACGGGACATGGGAGCAGCAGGACGTGTGGCACGGCATGGACCACGGCTCCGTGAAAATGGCCCCCTATACCAATATGCCTGAAGATGTGGCCAAAATGGCGGCGGAAACGGAGGCCAAAATCAAAGCCAACGAATTTGAGCCCTTCACCGGCCCCATCACCAAGCAAGACGGCACGGTCTGGCTGAAAGAAGGCGAGAAAGCCGACATCGGCACAATGCTGAGCATGAATTTCTACGTCAAAGGCGTGGACGACCAACTGCCTAAATAAGGCGCGCGTCGAGCGTCCAAATTTTGAGAACGCCCGGTGCCGTGGGCCCGGGCGTTTTCTATTACTGATAGCCCGCGGCGGATAGGTCTTCCGTTTCGAATGCGAAATAGCCGACGAACCAGCCATAGTCCGTCGCCGCGCTCAACCAGCTGAAGGTCCAAGGTTCAAGAAACGCTGGGTCGGTATCGGAGGCATAGAATTCCGCGTAGGTCCATTGCGTTTGCATAACCCAACCGTATTCCACGCCCCAGCCTATGTTGTTGTGATAGTGCCAGCCGTAGAACCAATCGACCGTCCAGCCGTAAGCCCAGTCAATTACCCATCCCCAAGTGGACTGTTGGAACCAGCCCTGGTTCCAACCGTAGAACCATGACCCGCCCCAAGTGAACCAGCCCAGGTTCCAGCCGAACTCCCATGACGTCGTGGCGGAGAGGGTCCATCCGTAGTACCAATCTAGTCCCCATCCATAATACCAGTCCAAAGCCCATCCGGCCCAGCCCGTGTTGGTGGACACGATATCCCAGACCCAAGTGAAAGTCCCAGTCCAACCTTCGTTAAAACAGCGGACCCAGCCGTAATACCAGCCGTAATTCCAACTATTTCCAAGGGGGCCAATCATGACAATTTTCTCCACATGTTGAATTACGTCGCCGCAAAGCATTTCATGGGTGCGTTGACATTGTAAAACACTCGCCCAAGGGTGCGCTTACTTTCACAATGTTGGAGAATTGTGATTGCTTCGCTTAAAATCAGCGAATGAGCGGATATTGGCTCATCTCTACGCTTACGATCTTGCCTCAAATATGCGGCGATTTATTGCCCATCTAAATGGTTAAGCACGACATGGGTGTAAGCAGTGTGCCCACGACATATCAGGTGTTTTCAGGAAGGGTGATCGAACCGGAGGGCGCTTTTTTCTTCTCCGCCAGCACCTTGCAATTCGGCACCACCCACGCCATAGCAAGCGCAATGGACAGGTGGCCGAGTGGTTTAAGGCACTGGTCTTGAAAACCAGCGTGCGTGAGAGCGTACCGTGGGTTCGAATCCCACCCTGTCCGCCATCGCAGTCTTACAAAGCACGAATGCGAAACCACCTCAGTCGGTTGCGGGTCAAATGGCGGGGGCTTTGAAACGTTTATTACCCTTTATTAACCCATTCAAAAGCCTTCTATTCCTGCAAGGTTTTGTTAACCGGATTGCAAGCGGGGTTGCCTAGCTTTTGTCCCACGCGCGCCGACGGGGCGTTGGGTGGGGAAGTTGGGTCATGGCGAAACGGACAGCATTTACGAAGGGTGGGGCAGGGCGCTGGGCATTGCTTGCTCTGACGGCGACAGCGCTTTGCGCTTGCAGTAGTGCGGATTCTATTGACCGGGCCGTGCCGTTGGCCGACCGGGGGCATATCAACAATAAGACCAAGTTTTCACAGGCTGCCTATGGCGTGGCGGCCAGCCCGCGTGTGACCACATCGCGCCATGTGCGCAAAGGAGGCGGGCGGCGTCAGATTGGCAAGCCGTATAAGATTAAAGGCAAGTGGTATTATCCCAAGGAAGAACCGGGCTACGACCGCAAGGGGCAGGCCTCCTGGTATGGGCCCAATTTCCACGGTCGGTTGACGGCCAATGGGGAGGTCTACGACCAGTTTGCCCTCACCGCCGCCCATCCCACCTTTCCGCTGCCCAGTTATGCGCGGGTGACCAATCTGGCCAATGGCCGGTCCATCGTGGTGCGGGTCAATGACCGTGGGCCGTATCATGCCAAGCGCATTATCGACTTGTCCGCCAAGGCCTCGGAACTTTTGGGGTATCAACACAAGGGCGTGGCGGACGTTCGTGTTCAATACATCAAACAAGCGCCGTTGCACGGGCAGGACCACCGCTTTTTGATGGCCTCGTTCCGGGGCGGCAGTGGCGGAAAAAGGCCACTTTATGCCAGCGACCGCACCAGCCCACCGCTTTATGATGCCATGAGTGTGGGTTCCGTCCAAAAGGCCAAAGCGAATGGGGCCGACCCTTTCTTGAAGGAACTGGAAGCCATAAAGGCCAACAAGGACACGGGTTCTACGCTTGCCAAACGGTTGAAGGGCCAATTCATCGTAAAGGATTAGAGGTCTGGCTTAACCCTCGGGAACTTTCCGCCCCGTGTTTGCTTGATGAAACACCATGGTGCCTTTAGCTTGTGCCTACGGGGCAAAATGATGTGGCACAGACCGGGCACGGGGCTGACTATGAAAACGACACTTTTTGCGAAGACTTGCATTGCATTTCTGCTCGCTGTCTTCACCGTTTCGCTAGGGCAGGCCCAAACCTTCCAAACCAAGGCCAAACAGGCCATCGTGATGGATTTTGAAAGCGGCTCTGTGCTGTTTCAGAAAAACGCCGATCAGGCCATGCCGCCCGCTTCCATGGCCAAGTTGATGACCATGGAAGTGGTGTTTGATGCCATCAAACGCGGTCAGCTGGACTTCGAATCGACCTTTACGATCTCTCAGGATGTTTGGCGGCGGGGCGGAGCCAATTCCGGCGGCTCCACCATGTTTGCAAAGCTAAACGATGACATTCGGCTGGAAGATCTTATTCGCGGCGTTATCGTCCAGTCGGGCAATGATGCCGCCATGGCAATTGCGGAGGGTATGGCCGGGTCTGAGGCGGGGTTTGCCGCCCTTATGAACAGCCGTGCCCGCAAGATCGGGTTGGAAAATTCCAGTTTTACCAACGCTACCGGCCTGCCGGACCCGGAGCAGCGGGTGACGGCGCGGGATCTGGCCTATCTGGCGCGACATCTCATCAGCACTTATCCGGATCTCTACAAAATTTACAGCGAGCCGGAATTTACCTGGAACAAGGTAAGGCAGCGCAACCGAAACCCGCTTTTGGGTAAAGTGGACGGGGCGGATGGCTTGAAGACGGGTTATACCGAAGCCTCCGGCTATGGGCTTGTGGGCTCGGCTGTGCGCGATGGTCGGCGGGTCATCATGGTGATGAACGGTCTGTCTTCGGTGCGCGAGCGGTCTTCGGAAGCCGTTAAAATGATGCGCTGGGCCAGCCGCGCGTTTCAGGCCGTGGAACTGTTTGAAGAGGGTGAGATTGTCGGAGAAGCAACGCTTTATGGCGGTGCGCGCTCCGGTGTTCCGTTGAAAGCGCGGGGTGCTTTGAAGATTTTCATCCCTGTCGGTTTTAGGGACCGGTTGAAAGCGGATATCGTCTTTGAGGGGCCCATTAAAGCTCCGGTTTCGCAAGGCGATAAGGTGGCCAAATTGCAGGTCTTGATCGACAATAAGGTGACCCAGGAAACCGACCTCTACGCCGCAGAAGATGTGGGGCAGGGAACGATCACGCAGCGCGCCACCGACGCCATGCAGGAATTGATCATCGGACTGTTCCGGTTTGATACCGGTGAATAGTCTGTAACGGGCTTGGCGCCGCGCGCCAACGGGCGTAGTCAGCAGTCATGAGCGGCCATTTCATCACATTTGAAGGCGGAGAGGGGGCGGGTAAATCCACCCAGATTGAACGCCTTGCCAAACGCCTGCGTGATGAGGGCCATAAGGTACTCATTACCCGCGAACCCGGCGGAAGCCCCGGCGCGGAAGCGGTGCGCCATGTGGTGCTTTCCGGCGCGGCGGAACCCTTTGGCACCGATCTTGAAGCGATTTTGTTTGCCGCCGCGCGGGCAGACAATGTGGCCACCATCATCAAACCGGCACTGGCAGAGGGGCAAATAGTGCTGTGCGACCGGTTTATGGATTCCAGCCGTGTTTATCAGGGCATTTCTGGCGGCGTGGATGAAGATTTCATCCTTGGCATGGAGCGGGCCGTCACCGAAGGGGCAATGCCCGGTCTGACGCTCATTTTTGATATTGACCCGGAACTGGGCCTCAAGCGGGCTGCCAAAACCTGGGAGGGGCAGGGGCCGGACCGGTTTGAGAAGGAATCGCTCAAACAGCAAAAGGCCAGACGTCAGGGCTTTTTGGACATTGCAAAAAGAGAGCCGCAACGGTGTGTCATCATTGATGCGAGCGCTGATTTGGATGCGGTGAGCGCGGCCGTGGACGCCGCCATAGATGGTTATATGGTCAAAGCGGGTGCTGAACCGGCATGATGGAAATGGAAGAACGCATCGTCGCCGACCGGCTGGAGGGTGTGCCATTGCCGGCGGAAACCACCGCCGTTTTGGGCCATGACGATGCGCTGCTACACCTGAAGAAAGCCTATGGAAGCGGGCGTATGCACCATGGTTGGCTGTTGGCAGGCCCCCGGGGCATCGGCAAATCCGCCACCGCCTTCTCCATGGCCCGGCACATTCTGTCTCATCCGAACCCCGCTACAGCCCCCGGCGACCATGGCCCGGCGGCGGTGAACCCCAGCGTCAGCGCTCAAATTGCCAATGGTGCCCACCCTAATCTTTTGCATTTGACCCGGCCCTGGGATGCAAAGGCCAAACGCTTCAAGACAAAATTGACAGTTGATGAAATTCGCCAAATGCACAGGTTTTTTGGGCTTACCGCCGGGGCAGGGGGGTGGCGAATTTGCATTGTGGACGCAGCGGATGACTTGAACCCCAACTCCGCCAATGCCCTCCTTAAAATGCTGGAGGAGCCGCCCAAACGCACCATCATCTTTGTCATCACCCATGTGGTTGGGGGCTTATTGCCCACCATCCGGTCCCGCTGTCAGGCGCTCAATTTCAAACCCCTATCCAGTGCGCATATCGAAACCATCACTGCTGGGTTTGACGTGAGTGCCGACCCGGTGAACCGGGCAAGGGCATCCCACCTGGCCGATGGGTCGGTCCGCAAAGCCATCCAATTGCTCCAAGGGGGCGCGTTGGAACCCTTTGGCGCATTTGAAAAGCTCATGCAGACCCGCGCCACAGGCACCGCGCAGGAGTGGATGGTGGTGCACAAAATCGCCGAACAACTCTCCGGCGCGGGTAAAGACGAGACCTTCCGCCTGTTTATGGATTTGGCCATGGGATGGATTGGAAATCAGGTGCGTGAGGCCCCGGCGGCAACGCCGGCAACGCTTGCGGGCTGGGCTGAGGTATGGGACAAGGCAACCTGTTCTCTTACCCTTGCCGAGGCGTTCAATTTGGACAAAAAGCAGGTGATCCTCAGCCTGTTTTCCACTCTGTTCGAGCGGCACAAAACCTAAGTGAAAGGGCGATTTGGTCGCCCCGCCCCGTTAATGACCGATAAAGCCACCTATTACATCACCACGGCCATCAGTTACCCCAATGGTGAGCCCCATTTGGGCCATGCCTATGAACTCGTGGCCAGCGACGCGCTTGCCCGTTTCAAACGGCTGGACGGCTATGACGTGTTCTTCCTCACCGGCACGGATGAGCACGGCCAGAAGATGGTGAAAACGGCAAGGGATGCGGGCATTGAGGTAGCCGAACTGGCCGACCGCAACGCGGCGCGGTTCAAGGAAATGGCGGACATTCTTAACGCCTCCCAGGACGATTTCATCCGCACGTCCGAAGCCCGTCACCATGAAAGCTGCCAGGCCATCTGGAAGCGCATGGCGGCAAACGAGAGCAACGGCGAACCGGACATCTACAAGGACAGCTATGCTGGCTGGTATTCCGTGCGCGACGAGGCGTATTACGCGGAATCGGAGACGCAAAAGCGTGAAGATGGTGTGCGCGTCGGGCCGCAGGGCACGGAAGTGGAGTGGATTGAAGAGGAAAGCTATTTCTTCCGCCTGTCCGCCTACGGGGACCGGTTGCTGGCCCTCTATGAAGAAAACCCGGATTTCATCGGCCCTTCCCATCGCCGAAACGAGGTGGTGAGTTTTGTCAAATCCGGGCTACGCGATCTCTCCATTTCTCGCACCACGTTCGATTGGGGCGTGAAAGTGCCGGGGGATGAGGCCCATGTGATGTATGTGTGGGTGGATGCTCTCACCAATTACATCACCGCCCTGGGTTATCCGGATGAGACTTCGCAAAACTGGTACCGCTGGCCTGCTGACTTGCACGTGATCGGCAAGGACATTGTGCGTTTTCATGCCGTTTATTGGCCAGCTTTTCTCATGTCCGCAGGCCTGCCATTGCCGAAGCGGGTGTTTGGGCACGGGTTTTTGCAGGTGGACGGGGATAAGATGTCCAAATCCGTGGGGAATGTGGTGGGGCCATTCAGCGAAGTGGCGCAATATGGCGGGGACGCGCTGCGCTTTTTCCTGTTGCGGGAAGTGCCGTTTGGGCAGGACGGGAATTACACCCATGAGGCGGTGGTAAACCGTATCAATGCCGATCTTGCCAATGATTTGGGCAATTTGGCCCAGCGGTCGCTTTCCATGGTGTTTAAGAACTGTGAGGGCAAACTGGCGCCTCCAGAGAGCACAAACGACGCTGATGAAGCCATTCTCGCATTGGCTCGGGGCGCGCTGGATGAGGCGCGTAGGGCGGTGGATGAGCAGCAAATACACACTGCCCTTGGCGCAATTTGGAACGTGGTGGGGGAGGCCAACAAATATTTTGCCGGCCAAGAGCCTTGGGCGCTAAAAAAGACAGACCCTGAGCGCATGGCCACCGTGCTGAATGTGACCGCAGAGGTGGTGCGCCGCGTTGCCATCATGTCCCAACCGGCCATGCCGGAAAGCTGCCATCGTTTGCTAGACCAAATGGGTGTGGCCGAAGGCGCACGCCAGTTTGCCGATTTGGAAACGCCGCCGGCTGCGCGGGTGATTGAAAAGCCCGAAGGCATTTTCCCGCGCTATGTGGAGCCTGACAATGGCTGACCCCATGCTGGTGGACAGCCATTGCCACCTGGACTTTCCCGATTTTGCGGAAGAGCTGGAGGACGTGGTGCAACAGGCCCGCGACCGGGGCGTGGGGCGTATGGTCACCATCTGCACGCGCATTCGCCAATTCGATCGGGTGCGCGCGGTGGCGGCACGGTTTGACGATGTGTTTTGCTCCGTTGGCACTCACCCTCACAATGCCGATGAGGAGCTGGATTTTAGCGCCGATGACATCATCGCGCGGACCGACGATCCCAAAGTGGTGGCCATTGGGGAAGCGGGGCTAGATTATCACTATGATAAATCTTCCCGTGCCGGTCAGGCTCAGGGGTTTCGCACCCATATTGAAGCCGCCCGCCGCACGGGTTTGCCCTTGGTGATCCATGCCCGCAATGCGGACGAAGACATGATGGCCATTTTGCGTGAAGAAATGGGGGCAGGGGCTTTTCCCGCCGTGCTCCATTGCTTTTCTTCTGGCCGGGCATTGGCCGAATGCGGCATCGAACTGGGTCTCTACATTTCCTTTTCCGGCATACTCACTTTCAAAAACAGTCAGGAACTGCGGGACATTGCCGGCGATATGCCCCGCGACCGTGTTTTGGTGGAGACGGATGCTCCTTACCTTGCGCCCACGCCCAACCGCGGAAAACGCAATGAACCGGCCTTTGTGACCCATACAGCTGATGTGCTAGCGGAAACTTGGGGAATGACCCGCGAAGAAACGTGGGCGCAGACCACAGAGAATTTTTTTCGCCTGTTTCACAAAGTGCCAAAAGTGCTGCCCTGTGATGGATGATGCTTCCGACATCATGCGTTTTACCATTCTGGGCTGCGGGTCTTCCCCCGGCGTGCCGCGCATTGGGGGTGATTGGGGCAAATGTGACCCGAACAATCCTAAAAACCGTCGCCGCCGCGCCGCGCTTCTTGTGCAACGGGTGGGCGCCGAAGGCACCACGACCATCGTGGTGGATACCGGGCCGGATTTTCGCGATCAGATGATTTCTGCCGGTGTCGGTGTGGCGGATGCCGTGCTCTACACGCATGCCCATGCGGACCACATCCACGGCATTGATGATTTGCGTTCGTTCGTCATCAACAGCCGCCACCGCGTGCGCATATGGTGCGACGAAGCGACGAGTGAACGATTGCACGAAGCGTTCGACTACTGCTTTGTAACGCCGGAAGGCTCCGGCTATCCGCCGATCCTGCGTGAAAACCGCATCGTGGCGGGGCGGGAGATTGTAATTGAAGGGGAGGGTGGTCCCATATCTGTCATGCCCTTTGAACAGCAGCACGGCTCCATTCATTCCCTCGGTTTTCGCTTTGGCAATTTGGCCTATAGCAGCGATGTCAGCGGGTTGGATGAGCGCAGCCTGCCCCATTTGAACGACCTGGACGTGTGGATCGTGGATGCGTTGCAATATCGGGAACACCCCAGCCATTTCAGCCTCGCCCAAAGCCTTGGTTGGATCGAGCGGCTTGCCCCAAAACGCGCAGTTCTCACCCATATGCACACCCCGCTGGATTATGAAACTGTCGCGGCTGAAACCCCGGACCATGTGAACCCGGCCTACGACGGTATGGTGATTGAGCTGGGGGTGTAAAAGAGGCGCCTATCGTTAGTTATCCACGACCTCGCTCGCCCATGGCGGCGGCATGCGCATTAGCGTGGGGCCAATCCTGTGGGAGCGCTTTTACGAGGGGTACGAAACACTGGTGCGGCTGGTGACTGGGGGAGGGGAAGATGCATCATTTATGCGTGGATGGTGCCCCGCACAGAGGTTAGTTTGCGGCCATGGCGCACCGGCTTCGCACAATTTGTCTTATTATTGTTTTATGGACCGCTGGCCTTCTGGCGGGCGGACAATTCGCGAAAATTTCGCTTTTTCTGCCCGAGTTGAACGGCATCTATCCGCACTATGGCAGTCACACGGCTTGGTTGTTGACGCTGGTGAGCATTGTCGGGGCGGTTTTTGGCGGGGTCTCAGCGGGTATTGGCAACCGATTGGGCCTGCGGCCCGTACTCGTCTTTTCGCTGGTGGCAGGGGGTATCCTTTCCCTTTGGCAGGCCAGCTTCCCCAGCTTTGGCATTATGGCGGCCGCCCGCGTGTTGGAGGGCGTGACGCATCTGGGTATCGTGGTCACGGCACCCGCTCTCATGGCGCAGGTAAGTTCCCACCGGTGGCGCGGTGCAACAATGGCGCTTTGGGGCACGTTTTTTGGCGTCTCGTTCGCCATCGTCGCATGGTTTGGCATCCCACTTTCCAGCCAGATTGGTGTGGGCGGTCTGTTTCAACTCCATGGCGTGGGCATGATTGTTGTTGCCGTCATCGTTGTCGTGCTGTCGTCACGACCCGGTTCAAGCCGCGTGCAAGGCGATAGAGACGAGGAGCACGAAGCATCTTTGCGGGTGCCCATGGGCGATGCACGGGTGCTATGGCCCGCCTTGGGGTGGCTGTTTTACACGAGCCTTTATCTTAGTCTCCTGACCATCCTGCCTGCCAATTTGCCAGAGGCGTTGCGGGCGGAGGTGACCACCGCCATGTCGCTGGTGGGCATCGCCACGGG
The DNA here is from genome assembly GCA_038525315.1 of Pseudomonadota bacterium. Classification (GTDB taxonomy): domain Bacteria; phylum Pseudomonadota; class Alphaproteobacteria; order Rhizobiales; family Rhizobiaceae; genus Pseudahrensia. The sequence continues at coordinate 55,409 of JBCBHU010000003.1, read as the reverse complement.
TTTGATCCTGTTTCCTCTACTTTTGTTGCGAATGGCGGCAACGCGCATTGTGATCGGGTCTTTCGGGCTTGCAGCGTTGATCAGTTTTGTCGGTCCTGCGCTTGGCTTGGCAATGATGGCTGTGGTCTTGTTTGCCATCCTTGGCCTGGTGCAGAGCGGAACATTTGCTGCCGTCGCGCAACTTAACAATTCGATGCCCATGCGGACCGTGGGTTTTGGACTGATGGCGCAAACCGGCAATATGGGAAACTTGCTGGGCACGCCAATCCTGCTGGCTGTGTTAGACCAATTCGGCGTGAACACGCTCTTGATGGCGGTGGCGGCGCTCTATGGCTTGGGCGTCATAAGCCTGTATTTGCTCGGGGCTAGCATCAAGAATGCTCCATAATATGTCTTATGCGACTTTTGTGTTCACGTTTTAGCGTCGGGGTGCAACGGCGTGTTTGGTCTGCTAAGATGCCAACATGAACAGACGTCGCTTTCTCCAATCCGTTGCCGCACTGGTCGCCCTACCCGCCATGCCGCAAATGTCATGGCGTGCGTCGGCCTTTGCCGCGCCCACAGCCACGGTGGTGCCGGCCCAGGCGCGGTCTTGGGCGATCTATATTTCCACACTGCATGGCGAATGTTCGCCGCAAACCTTGCAGACGCTTCTGCAAATCCCCGCCAGCGATGCGAAGCGGTATTTGACGCAATTGGTGGCCGAGGGCGTGATTAAGGCCCATCCGTTAGTGCAGCAGTCCATCGCCCGCATGGCGCATGGCGATCAAGGCGGTGTTCTGGACAACATCAAACGGCGTTTGGAGATGAAACGGCAGGCGTGGTCGCACCAGGTGGAACAGATCGTGGAAGAGGAACCTACGGCCGATGAAGCCACGCCGAGGGAATTCGAAACCAAGCAACTCCATGAAGATGGTGATGCCCATGCTACTTGCGGCAATGAGAAGGAGCCGGCAGCTGGGGCTTTGCCCGAAGCGATCTGTTCACAGGCGGAGAGATATCCAGATCGAGTATAGGCTGTTGGCATGGGTGGGCACTTTTGCGCCACTGACCAATGGGGTGGCAGGCACCCTACCCGCTCATCACACGCGCCACTCTGCGACGGCTTCCTCGCCCATGGCATCCAGCTGTTCAACCGCCATGGCATAATTCTCGCTGACCATTTTGTCGAATTTCTTCCAATCCAACATGCTCACACCACGAATGCGGGGCTGGAAAAGCAAATCCACCCGGTCACGCATACTGCGTTGGCGGTTCATGGCCGTAATGAATGTGGCGGTAAGCAAGGTTGCCGGAAGGGTTGGCAATTTGTAGCGGCGCTTTTTGCGGCTGCGGAACCTGTCGAAAAACAAGGCCCAATGGCCCGGCGGTTTTTCCAGATCAAAACTGGCGGCATAGTCCGACATGAGGTCCACACCGATGATGCGGCTGGCCCCCATGCCTCGCATAACGTCCACGGGGAAGTTGTTGAAACTGCCCCCGTCATACAACACATCCCCATCGCGCAAACGCGGCGGAAACAAGCCCGGTATGGCGAAACTGGCCATGACCGCTTCCACAAAATTTCCCTTCGCGAGAACCATTTCGCGGCGCTTGGAGTAGTTGGAGGTCACGGTGAAAAACGTTTTCCACGTGTCTTCAAGGTCGATTTCCCCCGCCGTCATATTGTCGGACACCGTTTTGGTGATCCAATAGGCCCGCCTGCCCTTCAACAGAGAGACGATGGGAACGGGATTAAAGTCGCCCGTGATGTTGCCCACGGGCGATTCCCGAAACACATAGCGGGCGGATTTCACCATGGCATCGCCCAAAATATCTGTGGCCAGCCAGGTGCCCATAATGGCACCGGCGCTGGTGCCGCCCACATAATCCACCTCTATGCCGCGCTCGTGGAGGGCTTTGGCGATGCCAATATGGGCCAAACCCCGCGCACCGCCGCCGGACAGAACCAGACCAATCGCCTTGCCCGCTAAAATGCGGCCGAGGCGTTGATAGTCCTTTTCCAGTTTCGGACGAATATGAAAGTGGCGGTCCATTTGGCGGGCGTTGAGCCATTGAGCCGTGCCGCTTGGTGTCTTCTTTGGCTCGGGATGCAGCAGAATGAGCGTGCGGCGGGCCTGGGGCGCCGCATCATCGCCTTGCCAGATGGCTTGCTCTAATTCCGTGATCGCTGGCCCCGTGCCATTATCGGCATCCGCCACAAGCAAAATTTCGTCCGCGTGGTGAACGGCTGTCTTGCACCAATCCACCTGGTCGCTATCGGCAACAAAAAAAACAGCGTCGTTTTTTAGTTCCACCTGGCCGAGCCAGCGGGAAAGGTCGCCCCGGGGCTGCACGATATCGGGCTTGTCGAGGGACGGAAATTTCTTCCGCACATCTTGTGTGAAAATGGCCTCAACATTGGCGCTATGGGTTCTACGGGCCTCAATCAGCCGGTCAATAAAGGGGTGCAGCTCCGTGCCGCCTAAGCCGATAACGGCAATCGTAACGGGTGCTTCCACCGTGTTTTCAGCCGCTTCGGAGCGGCGAAAACGGGCGATAATCTGCTTGGTAATGGTGATGGCCATGCCCGGGAAACGGGCCAAAGAATCTTGAAGGGTCACATAGGACATGCGGGCTACAACGGTGTTGCGCACCGCGATTACGGTGGCAGAGCGCGGTTCTTCGGTAAAAATGGCCAGTTCACCAACGGTCTCACCCCGGCCTATTTCGCCAAGAACTGTGGGCGTTTCGCTATCCAAATCCTTTATGGCGCGCAGGCGACCGGAAAGGACGAAGTAAAGATCGTTCGCATGGTCGCCCTGCCTCATGAGCATTTCGTTGGCAAAGACCTGACTGTAATCGCAGTGCTCTTCCACATAGTCGCTGAAGGCCTGGTCGTCGATGCCAAAATATTCCTGCAAACAGGTTCGCAACAGGCCCGCATGTTTTTGCACACTTGCAGCTTTCAGTTTTTGCGACAAACTCTAATTCCGCCCGGCACGTAAACGTCATCGGGACTATGGCATGATGCGACGCGTTGTCCAACAAACCCAAGATGACCTTAAAGAGGTTTGGCCTGCCGCCGAAAAGAGGAGGATTTTGTAATGGATGCCTATCTGGACCCTGACAGAGATCGCTTTCAGGCTTTTCGAGACCTGCCCCGGGATGAAACCGCTGACATGCTCAATCTGGTGCGCTTGCGCAAAAATGCGCAATATGAAGACGGTCGCGTGGCGACTGGCGCCGAAGCCTACAAGGCTTATGGGGTGGCGTCCGCCCCCATTTTTTCGGGGGTTGGCGGGTCGATCATCTGGTCCGGCGATCCGCGCTTTATGGTCATCGGGCCGGAAGACGAGGTCTGGCACGTGGCCTTCATCGCCCGCTATCCCAGTGCGCAGGCGTTTCTCGATATGGTCTACAATCCAGACTATCAGGCCATCGTTCACCATCGCCAGGCGGCGGTGGAGACCTCCCGCCTCATCCGCATGACGCCGCGGGAAACGGGAGGCGCTTTTGGTTGAGGTGCTCTCAACTCCTTTTTAAGAGCCCGTGCCTAATCTGTTGATCGAATCACCGGCTTTGCGCTAGGGATTCCTGGCGCGTAAGCGCATGCCGCTTTAGCTCAGCTGGTAGAGCATCGCATTCGTAATGCGGAGGTCAGGTGTTCAAGTCACCTAAGCGGCACCAACTCCAATTCGCGCTAGCGAAATGGAGGAAAGCCCCCGCGATCTAAGCGAGCCGGCGGCGTTCGAGTAAACGCTGAGAGCGTTGCTTCTGTGTTGTTCCGCTCCGCTGCACCAACTCCAATTCGCGCAAGCGAAATTAAGCGAGCTCACCCGATTTAAGCGAGCCCCAAGCGTTAGAACGAACGCTAGGCGCGTTTTTGCCTTTCCTACTCCAGCACTTCTCCTCCGCATACAATTCGCATTAGCGCTGCACTTTGGTATGGAGTGCTGAGGCGCTCTTTCGCGCAGATTTATGCAGGCGATTCCATGAAAATCATGAGCATTGTGGGTGCGCGGCCCAATTTTATGAAAGTCGCATCGATTGCCGATGCAGCGCGGGGGCGCGATGGCGTGGACCACAGCATCGTGCATACGGGCCAACATTATGACGAGCGCATGAGCGGGTCGTTCTTCACCGATTTGGGCCTGCCAAAGCCGGACATCAATTTAGGCATTGGTTCAGGCTCTCACGCGCAGCAGACCGGCAGGGTGATGATGGCGATCGAGCCGGTTCTGGAGGAGCAGAAGCCCGATGCCATGATTGTCGTCGGCGATGTGAACTCCACCCTGGCTTGCGCCATCACGGCAACGAAGATGGACATTCCCGTGGCTCATGTGGAGGCGGGTCTGCGCTCCGGCGACCGTACCATGCCGGAAGAAATCAACCGCCTCGCTGTGGATGCCATTTGTGAAATTCTTCACACCACCGACACCATGGCTGATGCCTGCCTCGCGCGGGAAGGCGTGGACCCTGCTCGCGTGACTTGTGTGGGCAATACAATGATCGACACGCTGCTGCGCCATAAACAGCGTGCCGAGAAGCAAGGTTTTCCAGCAACATTGGGTTTGGAAAGCAAACCTTATGCAGTATTGACCCTTCACAGGCCCGCTTCCGTGGATAACAAGGACCGCCTCAGCGCCATGCTGACCGCCATTCGCCAAGCAACGGAAGGGCTGCATCTTGTCTTTCCTCTCCACCCGCGCACGCGCCGGAATATGGAGCGGTTTGGCTTGATGGATATGTTGGCGGGCATGACGGTGACCGAGCCGCTGGGTTATTTGGACTTTCTTGGTCTGAACGCCGGGGCTGACCTCGTGGTGACGGACTCGGGTGGTTTGCAGGAAGAAACCACTATTTTGGGCGTGAACTGCGTGACGCTGCGGGAAAATACCGAGCGACCCATCACCATTGATCAAGGCACAAACCGCATGGGAGGGGTGACGCCGGACACCATTGTGCCCGCCATTAAAGAAGCGCGCGCCACACCACCATCAGGCCGAGTGCCTGAGATGTGGGACGGCAAGGCTGGCGGGCGCATTCTGGATGATTTGGCCCGCCGCTTGGGATCAGATGGGCCTACGCGTGGATGACGCGACCTTCCGCATCCATAACACTTTCATGCATCATTTCTGAAAGCGTTGGGTGGGGGAAGACCGCGTCGATCAGGTCCTGCTCAGTGGTCTCCAAATTCATGGCGATGACGAAGCCCTGAATGAGCTCCGTCACTTCTGCGCCCACCATATGGGCGCCCAACAGTTGACCTGTTTGCTTGTCGAAAACGGTCTTCACCATGCCTTCCGGCTCGCCAAGGGCGATGGCCTTGCCATTGCCGGCAAAGTTGAAGCGTCCCACTTTCACATCATGGCCTGCCTCTTTGGCCTTGGCTTCCGTGAGGCCAACGCTGGCCACCTGGGGGTTGCAATATGTGCAACCGGGAATTTTGGCCTTGTCCATAACATGGGGATGCTGACCGGCGATTTTATCCACGCAAATGACGCCCTCATGCTCCGCCTTGTGAGCCAGCATGGGTGCACCGGCCACATCGCCGATGGCGTAAATGCCCTCCACATTGGTGGCTCCATAATCGTCAACGCTGATAATGCCACGATCCTGTTCCACACCGAGGGCCTCCAGGCCTAGACCTTCTACATTGCCCACAACACCGACGGCGGAGATGAGATGGTCGGCGGTGATGGATTGGGTGGTGCCATTCTTGGTTTCCACGTGGGCGGTGATGCTGTCTTGGGCCTTATCCACCTTGGCGACTTTGGAGCCCAGCAGGATTTTCATGCCCTGCTTCTCAAACCGCTTCTGGGCGTGCTTGGCGATTTCCACATCTTCGACGGGCATGACTTGGTCCATCAGTTCCACAACGGTCACTTCAGCGCCCATGCTTTTGTAGAAGGAGGCAAATTCAATGCCGATGGCCCCGGATCCCATCACAATCAGGGACTTCGGCATGGTTTTGGGCACCATTGCTTCAAAGTAAGACCAGATGCGGTCGCCATCCGGTTCCATACCCGGCAAAGCACGTGGCCGTGCACCGGTGGCGATGATGATGTTCTTTGCCTGGTAGGTCCCCTGCCCCAAAGCCTTCTTGGGTTTGGGATGCTGCGGCTCGACGGCCTTGCGCGTGGGTTCTTTTACTTCAACGACGCCCGGCTTTGGGATGTTGGCCTCACCCCAGATCACGTCCACCTTGTTTTTCTTGAGCAGAAACTCGACACCGCCGTTCAGTTGACCGGAAACACCGCGGGAGCGTTTGACGACTTTTTCCATATCGAAGCTGAAATTTTCAACAGACAGGCCAAAGCCTTCTGCATGTTCCATATGGCCGTATATTTCTGCACTGCGCAGAAGCGCTTTGGTGGGAATACAACCCCAGTTAAGGCAAATGCCGCCCAGATGTTCGCGCTCCACAACGGCGGCCTTCATGCCCAATTGAGCGGCGCGAATGGCGGCCACGTAGCCGCCGGGGCCGCCGCCAATAACAATGATGTCGTATGCGTCAGCCATAATTCTTTTCCTTCATGGATGCTGCGTCTGTGACGGGATGGCGCTTTGCCAGGCTCTTGATCGCGTGCGCCCGATGACCGATAGCAGGGCAAATACTTCCTGTTGTGGCCGATCCCATGTCCTTCTTTGATGCTTTTTTCAGTCTCGGATATTCCGGGATCGTTCTGATCCTCACCGCTTTTTTTGTGGGTGCCCTGGCTTTCAATACCCTTGGTTTGCACAAGCGCGGTTGGGCGTGGAAGGGCGTTTTTTTCGTGGCGCTGGGCGGCATTTTTGTTTGGGTCACCCTTTATCTGGCCGATACGCGGGCGACCATGATGGAAGCCCTAAAAGAACAGGGCGGACCGCCCGCGCCCAAATCAAAGCTAATCAAACCCGACCCAAAGCCAGAGGGTTGAGCACGGTCTGGCATCAAACCAGCATGCTCATGGGATTTTCGATATAGCCCTTAAACGCTGCGGCCAGTTCTGCACCAAGCGCCCCGTCAATGGCCCTGTGGTCAAAGGCAAACGTGGCGGCCATCAGCGTGGCAACGGCCACCGCGCCGTCTTTAATCACAGGCTTCTTCTCCCCCGCCCCGATGGACACGATGGAAGCATGGGGCGGGTTGATGATGGAGGTGAATTCCCGCACGCCATACATGCCCAGGTTTGAGACTGCAGTGCTGCCACCCTGATATTCTTCCGGCTTGAGTTTTTTGGAGCGCGCCCTGCCCGCCATGTCCTTCACTTCCGCAGAGATGGCGGAGAGTGTTTTGGCGTGGGCGTCGCGCACTATGGGGGTGAACAGACCGTCATCGACGGCGACGGCAACGCCCACATCACTGCTTTTGTGGAAAATGCGATCGGTGGATGTCCATGAAACATTGGCCATGGGCACTGCCTGAAGCGCCGTAGCCATGGCTTTGACGATGAAATCGTTGACCGAAATTCGGTAGGCGGGTTTATCGTCTTTGTCCTTGGGGGCGGCGTCATTCATCTGTTTGCGCAGGGCCAACAGGGCATCCAACTCGCATTCCATGGTGACGAAGTAAGACGGTATGGTTTGAGCGCTTTCTGTCAGCCGCTCGGCAATCACGCGGCGCATTCCATCATGGGGTTTTTTCTCGTATTTGGCTCCATCGAACAGGGCCAACACCTGATCGTCTGCCATGCCGGTGGGCACCGTCGTTTTCGATTGAGAGGCGGCGGGGGCTGATGGCGCGCTTGCCGTGTTTTCTGCGGCAGTTTGCTTTGGCTGCGCATTTTCCACGTCAGCCTTCACGATGCGCCCACGGGGACCGCTGCCGGAGAGATCGGCGAGGTTAATCCCTTTTTGGTCGGCAATGCGTCGGGCCAGCGGTGTGGCGAAGATACGTTCCCCGTTCGTGGGCTTTGCCTGCGCAACGGGGGGCTTGCCGTGGTCCGCCGCGTGGTTGGCGCTTTCTTCCTCAACCTTCGGGGCGGGCGAGTCCGCGGTGTCGGCGGGGGCTATGGGAGTTTCAGCCGGTTTGGTGGGAGCCTCCGCTGTTACATCCTCAAGGGCCGATGCGTCTTCACCGTCCTCCGCCAAAACCGCGATGATGGCGTTGACTTTCACACCCTCACTGCCAGCAGGCACAAGAATTTTGCCAACGACACCTTCGTCCACGGCCTCCACTTCCATGGTGGCCTTGTCGGTTTCGATTTCGGCGATTACATCGCCGGGCTCGACGGTATCGCCCTCCTTCACAAGCCATTTGGCCAAATTGCCCTCCTCCATGGTGGGCGAGAGGGCGGGCATGGTGATGTTGATGCTCATTGGTTGCTCCCTTGCCCGGTAGGCAGGCCATAAATGGGACCGGAATCTTCAGGCCCGTCGTCATAGGGCTGGGCGGCCCAGGACCGGCTGTTCAATATGGACTGGGTGATCATGATAATATCGTCATGGGCCGGTGTGGCGTTGGCGATGGCGCGAAACATGGCCGCTTCTTCCACCATGGTTTCCACCGCCTCATCCGGTGTCAGTTTGCGGTTGGCCCAATCCTCCAACGCCTCGTGGGTAACCGCCACCTGAGCCTTGCCACACGGCACCATAACGGCTCCCCGATAGCGGTCGTAGGAGGCAAGGCGCGTGTCGAGTGGTGGGAAAAAGGTCATGTGATGGCCACCTCAAATATCGCATCCAACTCTATGTCATCGAAACCTGTTAGCGGACACGATATCACGTCCCCTGGTGAAAATGTTCCCTCGTTTGTCCAGCCATACTGTGCAGCATCTTTGGTGCTAATGCTTTGCGTATCCCAATCTGCGACCCACAGATGTTTAACACCCGCCTCATGCAGCGCATCGTATCGGGCGTTTCTAACGGCTTCATTCTCCGCGCGTTCCACTTCCAAAACCCAGTTGGGAACTGGCAAAGGTTCAGCGCCTTCGAAACAAGCCCGACTGAGCGGTATCTCCCATGCGACGAGATCAGTAACGATGATATTTCCGCCCAGATGCAATTCCACACGAGACAAAACACGAACACCCTTTTTGTGACCCTCGGCAGCTTCCCAAATGATGGCTTTTAGGTTGGAGCAAAGAACCGCTTGGCGCCAGAAACCTCGTTGAGTTGTGACAACACTTCCGCCAAGCAGTTCACCAGTAAGATGCTCTGGCAGGGCGTCAATTTCACGTTGCGCGGTGGCGATGTCCAAGTCGAAAGCCAATCTCTTTTGCTAAATCCAAAGACAAACTATTTATAAGTCACCGCCCGCGCGGCTTCCACGATTTCGGCTACACTGGGCAGGGCCAATTTTTCCAAATTGGCGGCATAGGGCATGGGAACGTCTTTGCCGGTGATGCGGATGACGGGGGCGTCGAGATAGTCAAACGCCTGGGCCATGATTTCCATGCCGATTTCTGCGCCCACGCCGGACTGGGGGAAGCCCTCTTCAATGGTGATGCAACGGTTGGTCTTCTTCACCGAGGCAATGACCGTTTCCATATCCATGGGGCGGATGGTGCGCAGGTCGATGATTTCTGCGTTAATATCCAGTTCAGCCAGCGCCTCAGCCGCTTCGATGGCATAGCGCATCCCGATACCAAACGTGACGAGCGTCAAGTCAGCGCCTTCCTTGTGAACGCGCGCTTTCCCAATAGGCAGCACGAAATCATCCATTTTAGGCACGTCAAAAGACTGACCATACATGATTTCGTTTTCCAGGAAGACGATGGGGTTGGGGTCTCGAATGGCTGATTTCAAAAGACCCTTCGCGTCGGCAGCGCCATAGGGGGCCACCACTTTCAGGCCCGGAATGTGACTATACCATGCGGCGTAGCACTGGCTGTGCTGCGCGCCCACCCGCGCCGCCGCCCCGTTAGGACCGCGAAACACCATGGGCGCACCCATTTGCCCGCCGGACATGTAGAGCGTTTTGGCGGCGCTGTTCACAATCTGGTCGATGGCCTGCATGGCGAAGTTGAACGTCATGAACTCCACGATGGGCCGCAGGCCCGCCATGGCAGCGCCGACCCCGATACCGGCGAAGCCGTGCTCGGTGATGGGCGTGTCGATGACGCGCTTTTTGCCAAATTCATCCAACAAGCCCTGGGTGACTTTGTAGGCACCGTTATATTCTGCCACTTCTTCGCCCATGACAAAAACGCGGTCATCGGCGCGCATTTCTTCGGCCATGGCATCGCGCAAGGCTTCACGCACGGTGGTGGACACCATTTCCGTGCCTTCGGGAATATCGGGATCGTTGGCTGTCGGCGCACGCTTGGGTTCGGGGCGAACCTTGCCTTCGGCGGGCACGGTGCGGCCGGCCATTTCACCGTCTAAGGCCCCTTTGGCCACTTCGGGCGCTTCTTCCTTGACCTCTGTGGTTGCGCCACCGTCGGCTGGTTTGGCCTTGGCGTCCTCAGCACTTTCGCCCTCTTCCAAAAGGGTGGCAATGACGGCATTGACCTTCACGCCCTCAGTGCCCTCCGCTACGGCGAGGGAGGCCACACGGCCTTCATCTACTGCTTCCACTTCCATGGTGGCCTTATCGGTTTCGATTTCGGCGATTACGTCACCGGCGGTCACTTCATCGCCTTCCTTCACCAGCCATTTGGCCAGCGTGCCCTCCTCCATGGTGGGTGACAGGGCAGGCATGAGAATATCAGTTGCCATGGTTCACGCCCCCGCTCTTTCAGTTTGTGTGGGAAGCAACACGTCCGTGTAGAGTTCGCTTGGGTCTGGCTCCGGGTTTTGCTGGGCAAATTCCGCGCTGTCGGCAACAATAGCGCGCACGTCTTTGTCGATGGCTTTCAAATCGTCTTCCGTGGACCATTCTTTCTCCAGCAGACGTTGTTTGACCCGCTCGATGGGATCATTTTCTGCTCTCATTTTTTGCACCTCATCCTTGGTGCGGTATTTGGCTGGATCGGACATGGAGTGGCCGCGATAGCGATAGGTTTGCATATCCAGAATGATGGGGCCCTTTCCGGAACGACACCAATCGGCGGCCAATTCTCCGGCCGCGTGGACGGCGCGCACATCCATGCCGTCCACTTCAATGCCGGGAATATTGAAGGAACAGCCCCGTTTGGAAAAATCGGTCAGTGCGGAGGAGCGATGGACCGCCGTGCCCATGGCATAGCGGTTGTTTTCCACGATATAGATTACTGGCAGGTTCCACAGCTTGGCCATATTGAAGCTCTCATAGACCTGGCCTTGGTTGGATGCGCCATCGCCAAAATAGGTGCAGCACACATTACCATTCTCGAGATAGTTGTTGTTGAAGGCGATGCCTGTGCCCAGCGAAACCTGTGCGCCGACGATGCCGTGGCCGCCATAGAAGTGCTTCTCCTTGGAGAACATGTGCATGGAGCCGCCCTTACCGCGGGAATAGCCCCCTTCCCGGCCGGTCAACTCTGCCATGACGCCCCGGGGAGACATGCCACAGGCCAGCATGTGGCCGTGGTCGCGATAGGCGGTGATGACTTGATCACCTTCAATCAATGCGGTCTGCATGCCGGTGACAACCGCTTCCTGCCCAATATAGAGGTGACAAAAACCACCGATGAAGCCCATGCCGTAAAGCTGGCCGGCTTTTTCCTCAAAACGGCGTATGAGCAGCATCTCGCGGTAGGCGTGCAATTCCTGGTCTTTGGAATAGTCCAGAGCCTGCGGCGTTTTTGGCGCGCTTACCTTTCCGCTCCCCTTACCATTGCCCTTTGCGGACGGTTTTCTTGCCGTTTTGGTTTGTGCCATGGTGGTCCCTCTTCGATTGGAAAAGAAAGTGCTGAGCGCACGTTTTCGTTCCAAGCGCATTTGTGGCCTGAGCATAAACCGGGAGCCGCCAAAATCAATGGGTTGAATGTTGCTCGAACTTTCGGACAAGTGTTTGATAAAATGAAACTTTAGTAAGTTAACTTGATTTCGGTTAATCGCGTCAGGGGCGCAGAATCACGATCTCATCTTCACGCGCCATGTTGAGCTGGCCGCGCACCCACTGGTCCACCATATCCTTTTCCAACTGCCCGTCGCGCAGCAGTGCCACACGCGCCTCCAATCGGTCGCGTTGCGCGGTGTGGTGGGCCAGTTCCCCTTCGAGGCGTGTTATCTGGGTCTGCATGGCGAGATGGGCTCGGATGCCGTAATCGCCATTGAAGGCGTGGAACCCGAAGTAACCCAGGATCATCATAGCCGCCAAGGGGCCGACAAAACGGGTTAGCGGATGTCTTTTGCGCGCACGAATAGCCATGATCTTTGGCTAATGCCTTCCCGTTAACAAGTCGTAAGGCATGATGGGCAACCCTGCCATTGTTGCGCCCAAATAAGACCGTTAAAGTGGCGCGGCGGGGTGCTACCAAGACTGGAGATAGACCATGTTGCCGGATTTCAAGATCCTGAGCCAGAGTGCACAAATCAATTACCAGAACAGTCCTTACACCTTCAATTTTGAATTTAGCTACGGCGTGTTCAACGACGGCGCAGGTGATGCTGAGAATGTCTACATTGCGTTCCTGAAGCCAAGCGCATCGGATCCAACAGTGTTGGCAGCGGAATCGCTGTTCAACTTCACCTCTCACGATCTGGTCGCTGGCGGTGGCCATTACGGGCAGTATTACGAAACGTTGAATGTGAATTTTGGCGCCACCGGTAGCTACTATGTGACGTTGCAAGTGGATTATGGAAACCAGTGGGATGAATATAACGAGACCAACAACACGCTGACAAACTTCAAAGTGGACGTACTTTCCTCTTCCAGCGCCAACCTTTCAAAATGGGCCTATACATGGCATTTCGGCTGGCATCTGGACTGGGCCTACGGCTGGGCAGATGGCTGGCACTATGGCTGGTACAACGGATGGAATTTCGGCTGGTTCGACGGATGGTATTTCGACGGCACCGGCTGGCAGATGGGCTGGTATCAAGGCTGGGGCGTGGGTTGGGCCTTGGGTTGGAGCACCGGTTGGTACGTGGGCTGGTATTATGGCTGGACCCAAGGCGTTTTCTACGGCTGGGGTTGGGATACAGTCGACACCGCACTGAGCCTGACACCAGCGTAAGCAAGGCTTAGGCCAACCGTCAGCGTCTCAAAAAGAGAAGTCGGCTTTGACGGTCGACTTCGCATTTGCGCTGCTGGGCGATTTACCGTGTGGACTAAGCCCCCAATTCGATGGCTGTACCCAGCGTGGTCCAGCCCCACCCATGGTAAGGGCTGATCATCCAGCCCACATGCCACGCTTCGTGCCAGCCATAGTTCCATCCGTTATGCCAACCGACGTTCCAACCCTTGTGCCAGCCATAGGTCCAGCCGGTGCCATCGTGGTAATTCCCCACCATCCAGCCGTAGCCCCAGCCGTTGTACCAGCCCACATGCCAGCCCTGGGTCCAACCGAAACTCCATCCCAGGTTCCATCCGGAATGCCAGCCATATTCTTGCATGGACAACGTTGCCTGCTGGGGACTGGTAATCTCGATGCGAAACAGTTTGGTCGTGTTGTCGGTCTCTTTCCATTCGGTCACCACATTGCCGTAGTCAGCCACCACGGAGAAATAGTAGGTTCCTACCCCAGCAAAATCGGTTTGGGCGCTTTGGTAGGTGCCTGAAAAGCCTGATGCGACCGGAAGCGTGAGATTGACATGCTGGTTTGCGTTATCCACGCCGCCAAACGTGTATTGATTGTCCGTGTACCAAACAAGCGCGGTATCAAAGGCGCCAGTCCCTGCAGGCCCTCCATTGATGACGGTCACGTCGATGTCGACCTGAAAGCGCAAGCTCCCGTGGTTTGAAATGGAACCGCCCGTCGCATAGGCGTAAAGGTTGGGCTGCATGGCAATTCCTCCTTAAATGGTCGCGCCCCAATTGATAGCCAACACGTCAAGGACAGAACTTCTCAATTCCTAGTCCTTATCGCGCTCTGCTCTTTTCCTAGGGGTAAAATGAAGCATTGGCCGTGCCGTTTGTCACACGGCGATTTCGAGTCTTTGTCGCCGACCATTGCACCTGTGTTGCTAAGCAAGCATCAACCGGCGCCGGTCATGCCCCGGCGCGGCGAGAAGTTTGTGTTGTTTGTTTTGCGGAAGCCCCTTGCCGCAACACAGCCGCTGCGGCTGAGGCGAACCTGATTTCACAAGCAAATGAATAACTTGTCGGAAATTGATGACGGTGCTATCTTTGTGCAACGCGGGGGCGTTGGTTTTTCATATCGAGGAGAGAGACTATGGCCTTCGATTTCGGCATTTATAACTATCAAGCGACCATAAGTTACAATAACCCTTACCAATTCGGCTTCAGCTTTGACTACTATGTCTACAATGATGGATCTGGCTCAGCCACTGGGGTCGACTTAGCCTTTTTGTGGGGTGACTCGCTTTTTAGCCCGCCGCAGAACGTTGATAATCCGCTCAATTTCATTTCGTACGACTTCGCCCCTGGGCAAGTGTATAACAACGACTACGACACGGGCGTCAACTTTGCTCAAGCTGGAACATATTATGTGGGGCTGCAGATTGACTACTATAATGAGTACGCCGAGTGGGATGAACTGGATAACGTTATCAACTTCTACAAGGTCGAAGTGATCGACAGCAATTCAGCTCTCCTTTACGAGCTCTCTTACGGCTGGCACAGCGGCTGGCATTTGGATTGGTATTACGGCTGGACCGTTGGCTGGAATTACGGTTGGTATAACGGCTGGGGGTACGGCTGGATCCAAGGTTTCTACAACAATGGCTCGGGTTGGGTTTTCGGCTGGTATCAAGGCTGGGCTGTCGGCTGGTTCGTCGGCTGGGACTACGGCTGGTATCAAGGCTGGGCCTATGGCTGGACCGACGGGGGCTATGTGGGCTGGGGCTGGTATCTAACCGACAGTGTGAACGTGATTTAGAGCAAGTGGGGGCGTTTCAATAACGCCCCCTTTTTTTGTTCATGCGTTGGCCCGTTTGCGGCGGATTGCACCGTTAGTGTTGGGCGTAGTTATTTTTGCCAATGCTAAGGTTAGGCTGTCACTGACGCTGTCTTGCGCGTTTAATCTCAGGCAAATGGGCTTCAAAAACACAACTGAAAACGGCGTTCTTGCAGTTTTGTGCATGGTAGATTTTTGTAGAGGCCGGACGCTGACTGTGTGATTTACCTGTCGTAGCGTTTACTGCGGCCTTTATGCGGCAAAGCACTACCCGCGTAGCACTGAACTCCCTGCGAAATGGGCCTGATCTCCCAGTTCTTCTTCAATGCGCAGCAGTTGGTTGTATTTGGCCAGACGGTCGGAGCGGGACAGGGAGCCTGTTTTGATCTGGCCGCAATTGGTGGCTACCGCCAAGTCGGCAATGGTGGTGTCCTCGGTCTCACCGGAGCGGTGGGACATGACGGCGGTATAACTCGCCCGGTGGGCCATCTTCACGGCGTCAAAGGTTTCCGACAACGTGCCGATCTGGTTCACCTTCACGAGGATGGAGTTGGCCACGCCCTTGGCTATGCCGTCGGACAGGCGCTTGGAATTGGTGACGAACAGATCATCGCCCACAAGTTGGCAGGTTTTGCCGATTTTGTCCGTGAGGCTTTTCCAGCCATCCCAATCGTCTTCGGCCATACCGTCTTCGATGGAGCAGATGGGGTATTTGCCAGCCAATTCAGCCAAGTAGGAGGCCATATCTTCGGAGGAAAGCGTGCGGCCTTCGCCCTTCAAATTGTAATCCGGGCCGTCGAAAAACTCTGTGGAGGCCGTGTCCAGCGAGATGAACACGTCTTCGCCCGGCGTGTAGCCCGCCTTTTCGATGGATTGCATCACGAAATCCAGCGCTTCCGGTGCGCTGCCGATATTGGGCGCAAAGCCGCCTTCGTCGCCCACATTGGTGTTGTGACCGGCGGCGTGCAGGCCCTTTTTGAGGGTGTGGAAAATTTCAGCGCCCATGCGCAGGCTCTCGCGGAAACTCACCGCGCCCACGGGCATGATCATGAATTCCTGGAAGTCGATGGGGTTGTCGGCGTGTTCGCCACCATTGATGATGTTCATCATGGGCACGGGCAAGACATGGGCGGAGGGGCCACCCATATAGCGATAAAGCGGCAGGCCGCAGGATTGCGCGGCGGCCTTGGCACAGGCCAGCGATACGCCGAGTATGGCGTTGGCACCCAGCTTGCCCTTGTTTTCTGTCCCGTCCGCCTCGCGCAAGGCGTTGTCGATGGCGATCTGGTCGGTGGCATCCATCAGGGCAATGGCTTTGGAGAGGGGGCCGTTGACCGCCTCAACGGCCTTGGTCACGCCTTTGCCCAGATATCGGCCCCCACCATCCCGCAATTCCACCGCCTCGTATGCGCCTGTGGATGCGCCGGAGGGCACAGCGGCCCGGCCGAAGGAAGCGTCATCTAGCCACACATCCACTTCCACCGTGGGGTTGCCGCGGCTGTCGAGGATTTCGCGGGCTTTCACATCAATGATGCTTGTCATGGGGCAGACCTTTTGATGGGGGCAGAATTTTTCTTTGGCTTAAAGGGGCCTTCCCGACGGTTCAAGGTGGCGGCCTAATTCCCGGGTATCATAGACGGCCCATCCACCAGTGTTTTGATGCGGTAAAGCCGGGTGGAAGCGGTGATGTAGAGATAGTCGCGGCCGGGGCTGCCGAAACAGAAATTGGTGGATTTTTCGGGCATGTGGATCACGCCGAGGCAGTTGGCCTGGGTGTCAAAAATATGCACCCCGTTGGGACCATTGCAAAACAAATGGCCGGAATTGGCGATCTTCATGCCGTCCGGCACCCATTTGCGCCCCTCATGTTCCGCATCAACCCGAGCCCAGATTTCGCCGCCGGTGAGACCGCCATCATCAGCGATGGCAAATTTGCGGATGCACGGGTCGGCGCTGTCGTTCACATAGAGTTCGGTTTCATCCAGCGAAAGACACAGGCCGTTGGGCTGTTTGAAATCTGTCACCACGCAGGTGAGCGCCCCATCCGGATCCAGCCGATACACGCCCTGAAAATCCAATTCTTGCTCCCGAAGGATGCCAAGATCTTCTCGCGTGCGCCCGAAGCCGGGATCGGTAAACCAGATGCGGCCTTTACTATCACAGACCACATCATTGGGGCTGTTCAGTTCCTTGCCCTCAAAATGGGTGGCGATGGGCGTCACGATGCGCCCCTCATGGCCGTGGCGCACCACTTGCGACGTGGCGTGTTCGCAGGAAATAACCATGCCATCGGTGCCAAAACAATTGCCATTGGCTTGGTTGGAAGGGCAGCGGAACAGGTCGACGCCCTCCCCTTCAATCCAGATATATTGCAGGCTTTCAGCTATGTCGGAAAAGATCAGATAATGGTCATCTGGATGCCAAATTGGGCCCTCTGTGAAGGTGAAGCCATCGGCCAAGACCTCCAATTCGGCGTCTTTGGGGATGACATCGTAAAAGGCCTGATCGCGAATTTCTGCAAGGGTCATATCAAGCCACCATTTTGGCCAATTGGGTTGTGATCACCGCCGCGCCGCGCAGGCGTTTGTCGGGGGTGGGGTAGTCTCGTGACAATACTATCGACTGGTCGGGGCGGATTTTGGCGGCGTTGCCCTGGTCGCCAATCCAGCCGATGAGTTTTGCCGGTTCCGGGAATTCCTTGTTGCGGAATTGGATCACCACGCCCTTTGGCCCCGCATCCAGCTTTTCAATATTGGCCTTGCGGCACAGCGCTTTCACGTAGACGATCTTGAGAAGCTGCCCCACTTCGGAGGGGAGCGGGCCGAAACGGTCGATCAATTCTGCGCCGAATGCATCGATTTCCTCGGCGCTATCCAGTTCAGCGAGGCGGCGATATAGGCTCATGCGTAAGGTTAGGTCGGGAACGTAACTCTCTGGAATCATGACAGTTGCGCCCACTGTAATTTGCGGAGACCACTTGCCGTCCAGTTCGATGCCATCGCCGCCTTCTTTCAGTTCGGCCACCGCTTCTTCCAGCATTTGCTGATAGAGTTCATAGCCCACTTCACGCACCTGGCCGGACTGTTCTTCGCCCAAAATATTGCCCGCGCCGCGAATATCCAAGTCATGGCTGGCCAATTGGAAGCCGGCACCCAGCGTGTCCAGCGACGACAGAACCTTGAGTCTGCGCTGGGCTGTCTCCGTCAACACCTTGTTTGGCGGCAGGGTGAGCAGGCAATAGGCGCGGGTTTTGGAGCGGCCCACCCTGCCCCGCATCTGGTACAGTTGGGCTAGGCCGAACATGTCAGCGCGGTGGACGATCATCGTGTTGGCGGTGGGGATGTCGAGACCGCTCTCCACGATGGTGGTGGAGAGCAGCACGTCATATTGGCCCTCATAGAAGGCGTTCATGACATCTTCCAACTCGCCGGATGCCATTTGGCCATGGGCCACGGCCACTTTCAGTTCCGGCACATGCTCATCCAGCCATTCCTTACGCCCGCGAATGTCGGATAGGCGGGGACAAACGTAGAAGCTCTGCCCGCCGCGATAGCGTTCGCGCAACAGAGCTTCGCGCACCACCACACCGTCGAACGGCGTTACAAAGGTGCGCACGGCCATGCGGTCCACCGGGGCGGTGGTGATGAGGGAGAGTTCCCGCACGCCCGTGAGCGCCAGTTGCAGTGTGCGCGGAATGGGGGTGGCGGAGAGCGTGAGCACGTGCACGTCGGAGCGCAATTCTTTCAGCCGCTCCTTGTGCTTCACGCCAAAATGCTGCTCCTCGTCGATGATGAGCAGGCCCAGGCGTTTGAAATCCACCGACTTCCCCAGCAGGGCGTGGGTGCCAATGAGGACGTCCACCGTGCCGTCTTTTGCGCCAGCCTTGGCGGCGGACATCTCCTTTGAGGTGACGAGCCGGGAGGCTTGGGCAATCTTGATGGGCAGACCGTGGAAGCGTTCGGTGAAGGTTTTGCAGTGTTGACGGGCGAGCAGCGTGGTGGGCACCACGAGGGCCACCTGTTTGCCCGCCATGGCGGTGAGGAATGCGGCACGCAGCGCCACCTCCGTTTTGCCAAAACCCACATCGCCGCAAACCAGCCGGTCCATGGGTTTGCCGGAGGCTAGATCATCGAACACCGCATCGATGGCGTTCATCTGGTCTTCGGTTTCCTCATAGGGGAATTTGGCAGCAAATTCGTCATAGACCCCTTCTGGCAATTGGATGGGGTCTGCTTTCTTGAGCTGACGGGCAGCGGCCACAGCGATCAATTGCCCGGCCATTTCCAGAATGCGTTTTTTCAGCTTGGCCTTACGGGCCTGCCAATTGGCCCCGCCCAGCCGGTCCAGTTGCACTTCCGTATCGGCATTGCCGTAGCGGGAGAGGAGGTCGATATTCTCCACTGGCAAGAACAGTTTGTCGTCGTTGTAGTAACGCAGTTCAAGACAATCGTGGGGCGCGCCAGCGGCCTCAATGGTGATGAGACCGTGGAAGCGAGCAATACCGTGGTCCACATGGACCACCACATCCCCTGCGGAAAGGCTGGAGACTTCGGAGAGGAAATCGGACCCTTTTTTGCTACCCTTACGCCGCTTGACGAGCCGGTCGCCCAGCACGTCCTGTTCTGCAATAAACGCCACATCGGGCGCGTCAAAACCCGCTTCCAGTGTGAGCACGGCCAGCGCCGTAGTGCCGGGTTTGAGCGCTTCCACATCAGCCCACGTTGCCACGTTTTGGACGTTGGTGAGATCGTGCTCTTCCAGCACCTGCGTGAGCCTATCCCGCGCACCGTCGGACCAGGAGGCGATCACCACCCGCTTGTCCTGTTTGCGCAGGTCTGCCGCGTGGTCGCTGAGGGCCTCAAAAATGTTGATGCCGCTTGCGGACCGCTCAGCAGCAAAGCTGCGGCCCTGTTTGGCGGCCATGGAGAGGATGCGTTCGCCTTCGATGAAATCCGGCGCTTCAAAGGGCGAAAGGTGGATTTTCTGGCCTTGGGCCAGCATGGCCCGCACCTCTTCTGGTGGCAGATGGAGTGTGGCGGGGTTGACGGGTTTGTAAGGCGCGCCACCGTCTGATTCCAGCCGTTCAGCCATGCCCCGCTCACGGGCGTGAAAGTGGTCTTCAATTTGCTCCCACCGCTGGCCCAGGGCCTCGTCCATCAGGTGATCGAGAAAAACCGGCTTTTCACCCAGATAATCAAAAACGCTTTCCAGCCTGTCGTAGAAAAGCGGTAGCCAGTGTTCCAGGCCAGCGTAGCGACGGCATTCGCTGACGGCGGTGTAGAGGGCGTCATCGGGTGAAGCCGCACCGAACGTGGTGCGGTAGTTGGTGCGGAAACGGGCGATGGTCCCGTCGTCCAGAGTCACCTCACTCATGGGTGAAAGCACCAGTTCCTTCAGTTGTTCCGTGCTGCGCTGGCTGGCGGCATCAAAACGGCGCAGGCTTTCCAGCGTATCGCCGAAAAAGTCCAGCCGCACCGGCTCCGCCTCACCGGGGGCATAGAGGTCCAAGATGCCGCCGCGCACGGCAAATTCGCCTGTGTCACGCACGGTGGGTGTGCGGGCAAAACCGTTGCCAGCCAGCCAGTTGACCAAGTCATCCATTTTGACCCGCTGTCCGGGTTTCACCCGCCGCACCTGCTGCGCCATGGCTTCGCGGGGCGGCACGCGCTGCATGATGGCGTTTGGCGTCAGCGTTATTAGCCGGGGGCGTTCCTTCTCCCCACCTTGGACCAGCGATGAAAGGGCGTTGATGCGGGTGGCCAGCACGTCATTGCTGGGGGATACGCGGTCATAGGGAAGACAATCCCAGGCGGGCAGATGAAGCACCTCAGCCCATGGGGCGAAAAAGCGGAACACCTGTTCCACCTCCCCTGCCCGCTGGCCATCGCGGGCGATGAAAACGATGTCTGCGCCATTGCCATCCTCCATGCGCCGTTGCAGGGCGGTGGCCAAAATGCGGGCTTCATAGCCGTCCGGCACCGAACCAAGACGGATCATACCCGGGTCCGCGAGCAGGGCTTTGAATTTGAGAAGGGAGTCGGTTGTCATTATTTATCCAGGTGGAAAGACCGGATATTGCGCACGGTTTGTGTGTCCCAGTTGGGCGGCACTTCGGCGGTGCCGGACAGCCATTTATACATATCGGGGTCGGGCACTTGCATCAGCATTTCGAACTCGGCGAGCCCCTCATCGTCCATGTCTGCGATAGCAGCATTGGCATATGTGCCCAACACATAGTCCATTTCCCGCATGCCCCGGTGCCAAGCGCGGTAGAGCAGCCGTTTGCGGCGGGGGTCTAAGCCCTCGCTGGAGCGCATGGTTTCAGTCATGGGGCAGTCCTTTGCATTTGGAGTGTCCCCTATAGGCCCCACTGTTTGCAGTGTCAGCGTTCGGCCGGTGCAAAAGAGCACTTTCCCGCCAGAAAAACTGACGCATGGTCTCTTCACGAACAAAACACTGCATCACAAATTACATCTCGGGGAAGAGACCATGAAAAATTTTGCAAAAGCCTCCACACTCGCCGCCGCCGCTTTTGGCGCGTTTATCACATTTGGCGCACAACAAGCCGCTGCCGAAACCCGTGTTGTGGAGTTCAACTGCCAAAACGGTCCGCAGCTCACGGTGGCCTTTACGCGCCACAGCAACAACAACATCTCCGTGCGCTATGTTTATGATGGCCCCCGCAGCGCCATGCGCCCCATGCGGCGCACCCACCACAACCACTTCCGCGACGGCCGAAACTGGCTGGCCATTCAGCAGCAGCAGGGCGTTGTGGAATATGGCGAGGGGCAGGATCTTTTCGACCGCTGCACGGCTTTCAATACCAGCTTCAACCAGCCCCGCCAGCCGCGTCGGCCCGTAAAGAGAGATAATTTCGGTCCCCACTATGGCAACAGTACCGTTGGCTCATGGGGTGGAAAGGTGCGCAGCGGTCCAGGCATGCATTACCATCAGGTTGGCAGCACGTATGAAGGCCAGCAACTGACCGTGCTGCACAACACCCAGCAATATATGAACGGCTATCCCTGGTTTCAGGTGCGGCTGGCCAATGGGCGCACGGGTTATCAATGGGGTGGGCTGATGTGCGGCTACGGCGCACCGCGGCAAGGAATGTACAAAATTTGCCGGTGACGTGCAGAAAGGCCGCAAACAACAGCCGTTGAAACTCAGTCGAACTGCCTTGCAGGGCTCCAGCCTGCGAGGCAGTTTGCCGTCATGCGTCCGGCTCTTCTCAACCCCCTGTTTGCCCCCGTCACCAGCCTTGCGGGCATTGGGCCCAAGCTGGCTGTTATCCTGACGAAACTGCTGCGGGGCGGCGACGGCAAGCAAGTCGCACCCGTGGCAGACCTTTTGTTTCACATGCCCTCCGGCATGGTGGACCGGCGGCATCAGCCCGCCATCATGGATGCGCTGGAGGGTCAATTGGTGACCCTAAAAGTAAGGGTGGACCGCCACCAGCCACCGCCGCGCGGCAATAGCCGGGTGCCCTACCGCGTCATGGTCCATGACGACAGCGGCGAGCTGGCCCTTACGTTTTTTAGGGGCAATGGGCAGTGGCTGGAAAAGCAATTGCCGGAGGGAGAAATTCGCCACGTGTCCGGGCGGCTGGAATGGTTCAATGGGCGCGCTTCCATGGTGCATCCGGACCATATTGTCAGCCCGGAACGGTTTGCCGAACTGCCGTTGGTGGAACCGGTTTATCCCCTGGCAGCGGGCATTTCGCTCAAAGTGTTGAGCAAAGGTGTGCGCACGGCGCTGGCCACCCTGCCCGATATGCCCCAATGGCAGGACCCGACCATTTTGAACCGGGAGCAATGGCTGGGTTTTCGCGAAAGCCTGCATCTGGTCCACAATCCGCAGGATGCCACCGATCTTTCGCCAGAAAGCGCCGCGTGGCAGCGCCTTGCCTATGATGAATTGCTGGCCGGTCAACTGACCCTGGCCATGGTGCGGTCACGGATGAAAAAATCGGCGGGGACGGCCTGGAAAGGCGATGGTTCAAAGCGGCGGGCCATCCTTGAAGCCCTGCCCTTTTCGCTTACCGGCGCGCAGGAACGCTCCATCCGCGAAATTTTGCGCGATATGGAAACGCCGGAGCGCATGTTGCGCATGTTGCAGGGGGATGTGGGGTCCGGCAAAACCGCGGTGGCGCTGATGGCCTGTGCAGCGGCGATCGAGGCGGGCGGACAGGCCGCTTTGATGGCACCGACGGAGATACTAGCCCGACAGCACCATGCCACCATTCAACCGCTAGCGGAGGTGGCGGGCATTCGCACCGTTGTGCTGACCGGGCGGGAGAAAGGCAAACAGCGCGAGGAGATTTATGCGGGGTTGGAAGATGGTTCCATCGACCTTTTGATTGGCACCCATGCGCTTTTTCAGGCCCCGGTCACGTTCAAGAATTTTGCCTTGGGCATTGTGGATGAACAGCATCGCTTTGGTGTTCACCAACGGCTGGCCTTGGCCGCCAAAGGAGCCGGGGCGGACATATTGGTGATGACGGCCACGCCCATTCCGCGCACGCTGGTGCTCACCCATTTTGGCGATATGGACGTGTCCAAACTGGACGAAAAACCGGCCCACCGCCTGCCCATTCAAACCAACGCCCTCCCCCTGGAGCGGTTGGATGAACTGATCGCGCGGGTTCAGCAGGCCGTGCAGCGGGGGGACAAAATCTACTGGCTTTGTCCGTTGGTGGAGGAGAATGAAGAACTCCCCCTCACCTCCGCCGAGGCGCGCCACAAGAGCCTTGCAGCGCTCGTGGGAGACAATGTGGGTCTTGTCCACGGGCGGATGAAGCCCGCCGAAAAAGATGCCGCCATGCTGGACTTCAAGGAGGGGCGCACGCGGGTTTTGGTGGCCACAACAGTTATCGAAGTGGGCGTGGACGTGCCGGATGCCACGATCATGGTGATCGAACACGCGGAACAATTTGGCCTCGCCCAGCTCCACCAGCTACGGGGCCGTGTGGGGCGCGGCGACAAAGCGTCCACCTGCTTGCTGCTCTACAAAGCCCCGCTGGGGGAAGTCTCCTCCGCGCGATTGAAAATCATGCGGGAAACGGAAGATGGTTTCCGCATTGCGGAAGAGGATTTGAAACTGCGGGGCGAGGGTGAAATTTTGGGCACGCGCCAGTCCGGTGCCGTGGGGTTCAAACTGGCGCGAATGGAGCATCACGGAAAACTGCTGGAACTGGCCCGGGACGATGCGCGCATGATCCTCAACAAAGACCCGGATTTGCTGAGCGAGCGGGGGCAGGCCCTGCGTGTGCTGTTGTATCTTTTTGCCAAGGACGAGGCGGTGCGTTTGCTGCGGGCGGGATGAGCGATTCACGCTCACTCTCCGCCTGTCATCAAGAGTGAACGGCACCGCCCCATTCCTGTCCATCTCATTTCCACACTCTCCCTCGCGGCCAGACTTCCAACCGGGGCCACGAGGAGAAATGGAATGCAAAGCTTGAAATTATGGGCCGGCGCGGCCCTGATTGTTGTCGTGGCGACCACGCCCACTTCACTATTCGCCGCAGACGCTATCGAAAACGTAGAACCGGCGCCGGCGCCACCGGATTATCAAATCAAAGCCATTGAACAGAGCTATTACGCGGCGGCACGCATCGGGGCCGCCTTTGACGCGGAAAGCCGCTTTGGCGTTTTGGGCACTACGGTGGGCAATGCCTATGACACGGGCTACAACCTTTCCGTCGCCCTTGGATATGGGTTCAACCCCGCTGGGTTGGTCAATTTCCGCGCCGAAGCGGAACTGGGTTACACGCAATTCGACATTGACAGCCACACGGTGGCGGGGCTGGGCAAATTTTCTGGGGCCGATGCCACCGGCGATGCAAGCGCCGTTTACGGGCTGGCCAATGGCTATCTGGACTATTCCCTGGGCGCTATCACGCCCTTTGTGAGTGCGGGTGTGGGGTATGGTCAGGTGGATCTTTCACAACAGGGAGTCACGCCCACCGGCGTGGTCATGAATGACAGCGCCGGCGGTCTGGCCTGGCAGGTTGGTGCGGGGGCGGCCTTTGCTGTCACCGACAGTGTGACCGTCGATCTCGGCTACCGGTTCTTCAAAGTGCAGGACGTGGGCCTGTCCGCCGTGGACGCCACGCAAAGTGACGTGGATTTGGAAAGCCACCAGATCAATCTTGGTATTCGCAAGGCGTTTTAATCAAACGCTCACGGCAGGCCTCCAAAAGTACCGTCATTGACCAATCAAGTCGGCCAATGACGGTGCTTCGTTACCTTGGCAATCAATCAGACTGCACCGCGTTGCGGGTGACTCCGCCGAGGGGCACTGCGTTGGCGCGGGCGCGGGCAGTTGGTTGTTGAAGATCGAGTTGGGCGATGATCTCCTCCGCCTTTTGGCGCTCCAGCGTGCTGGCTTCCGCCAACGCTTTTTCTAGCATGGATTGAGCATTGCCGACTTTTGACCGTGCGGCACCGCGGGCCATGTGGACAAGGCCACGCACAGGGCTGCGGCGCACACCCTCCCCATAGAACAACATTTCACCCAATTGAGCGCGGGCCTCACCATGGCCTTTGCGGGCGGCAAGGCCAAACCAGCGGGCGGCACTGCGGGCCTGAACAACACCAAGATCGCCATTGCGATACATCAGCCCCAGTTGAAATTGGGCTTCCGGGTCTTTGTAGAGCGCGGCTGCGCGGTAAAAATAGTCCTCCGCCCGGCGCTTGTTAGCACCAATGGCCGTGCCCCTGATTCCCGTGAGGGCGTATTGACCAAGGCTGACCACGGCATGGGATACAAAAGGCATATCGCGGCGGTTTGGCGGGGTTTCCGCATAGCGCATGGCGATTTTTGTAAACAGTTCGTGGGCGGCGACATGGTCCTGCGCAACGCCCTCGCCGCGCTGAAACATGCGCGCCAGTTTCCACTCGGCCGCCAGATTGTTGCGGGCCGCCCCGAAGCGGAACGCGCCGATGGCGTCGTTCACGTTACCTTGTTTTAAAGCCTGATAGCCGAAACGCAAAATCGTGCGCGGCTCGTCGTCAGCCTTGAATGTGCTTTCCGGATCAAAGGCTTGGGCCATGGGCACCGGGGCGATGGCAAAAGCCACTGCTAGTGCCACGGCACAGCCTTTGAAGGGAAAATCAGATATCCGCATAACAGTTCTTTTCCATTTTACCGCCGGGATGGGTCACTGCCCCATACCGGGCGCTGCCCACCGTTTGTGCAAATTTCCAGATCACACCGGAGGTGTAATCGGTTTCTCTTGGTTCCCACGTCTTACGACGCTCTCCGAGTTCCTCGTCGGACAAATCCACTGACATGGTGCCTTCCACGGCATCCAGATGGATCATGTCCCCGTCTTTCAGCAGGCCGATGGGGCCACCCACGGCGGCCTCCGGCCCTACATGGCCGATGCAAAATCCGCGCGTTGCGCCGGAGAATCGACCGTCGGTGATGAGGGCCACTTTGTCTCCCATGCCCTGGCCATAAAGAGCGGCCGTTGTGGCCAGCATTTCGCGCATGCCGGGGCCGCCTTTGGGGCCTTCGTAGCGGATGACGAGCACCTCGCCTTCTTCATACTCGCGGTTGGAGACCGCTTCGAAAGCCTGCTCCTCGCTGTCAAAACAGCGGGCCGGGCCGGAGAATTGCTGTTTCTCCATGCCAGCCACCTTCACGATAGCCCCTTCGGGCGCGAGATTGCCACGCAGGCCAACCACACCGCCGGTTTCAGTGATGGGGTTGGACACAGGATAGACCACGTCCTGCTCATCGTTCCATTCCACATATTCCATGTTTTCGGCCATTGTGCGGCCGGTAACGGTCATGCAGTCGCCGTGGAGGAAACCGCCATCCAGCAGGGTTTTCATGAGCAGCGGGATACCGCCCACCTCAAACATGTCCTTGGCCACATATTTACCGCCGGGTTTCAAATCGGCGATATAGGGGGTGCGGCGGAAGATTTCGGCCACGTCGAACAGATCGAAGTCGATGCCGATTTCGTGGGCGATGGCGGGCAGGTGCAAGGCTGCATTGGTGGAACCGCCTGAGGCGGCCACGACGGTGGCGGCATTTTCCAGCGCTTCTTTGGTGACGATATCGCGGGGGCGGATATTGCGCGCGATGAGTTCCATCACCTTCTCCCCCGCCGTCATGCAGAACCGGTCGCGGATCTCATAGGGGGCAGGTGCACCGGCAGAATAGGGCAAAGCCAGACCAATGGCTTCCGAAACGGTGGCCATGGTGTTGGCCGTAAATTGCGCGCCACACGCACCAGCGGAGGGGCAGGCCACTTGCTCCAATTCGTGAAGGTCCTCGTCGGACATATTGCCCACGGAGTGCTGGCCCACCGCTTCAAACACGTCTTGCACGGTCACGGGCTTGCCGCGGAAATTGCCGGGCAGGATGGAGCCGCCATAGAGAAAGACGGAAGGCACGTTGAGGCGCACCATGGACATCATCATTCCGGGCAGGGATTTATCACAGCCGGCAAGGCCCACGAGGGCATCATAACAGTGGCCCCGCATGGTGAGTTCCACCGTATCGGCGATGACATCGCGGGAAACAAGAGAGGCTTTCATGCCCTGGTGGCCCATGGCGATGCCGTCGGTCACGGTGATGGTGCAAAATTCACGCGGTGTGCCGTTGGCAGCAGAAACGCCTTTCTTGACCGCCTGTGCCTGGCGCATAAGGGCGATGTTGCAAGGCGCTGCCTCGTTCCAGCAGGTGGCCACACCCACCAGGGGTTGATTGATCTGATCTTCCGAAAGGCCCATGGCGTACAGGTAAGAGCGGTGGGGCGCGCGCTGGGGCCCTTTCGTCACGTGACGGCTGGGCAGCTTGCTCTTATCGAAAACCTTGGCGTCCATGGGTGCAATTCCTTTAGTCCGGCGCTTGACGGAATAATGAAGAATCCCGCCCCGCGCGCGCCCTCCGCCTTGGGCGTTATTTGTGGTTGAAACGCGGCGGACAAACCTTGGACGTTCCTAACTGAAAACTGCTTAAGCGTGTGTTGCAAAACCACCACATAGGGGCTTTCTCCCAAGTTTTGAAAACCAAACCGCCACGCTGCCAAAAAGCGGGTTGGAAATGGCCCTTGTTCTCGAAGAACCGCGCCCACATACTTCCAAAACATCGTCCTGCGGGAGGCTGGAATGAGCCTTGAATTTTTAATCACCTCAATCATCGTAATCCTGCTGCCCGGCACGGGGGTGCTCTACACCCTCGCCATCGGCCTTGGACGTGGTTTTCGCGCCAGTGTTGCGGCCGCTCTTGGCTGCACCCTGGGCATTGTGCCAGCAGCCTTTGCCAGCATTATCGGGCTGGCGGCCATCTTCCACACCAGCGCACTGGCCTTTCAGGTCGTGAAATATCTGGGCGTGGCCTATCTGCTCTACATGGCGTGGAGCATTTTGCGGGAGGGCGGAGCGATGGATGTTACCGAGGAGCGGAAGGTTCTGTCACCCTTTAAGACCGCGCTCAACGGCATGTTGATCAATGTGTTGAACCCGAAACTGTCCCTCTTCTTTTTGGCATTCCTGCCGCAATTTGTGGATGTGACCCAAACCAATGCACCGCTTGCCATGGCGGGTTTGGCGTTTGTGTTCATGGCGCTCACCTTTGTGGTGTTTGTGGGTTACGGTGCCTGCGCCGCCGCGGCGAGGGATTATGTGATCAGCAAGCCTGCCATTATGCGCTGGCTCAAGCGCAGTTTCGCCGGTGCCTTTGGCTTTTTAGGCGTGCGCCTAGCCCTGTCCGACCGTTAGAGCGCAAGAGACGTGGCCGAAGACAAAAAAGACGAGGGCCATTTCAGCGCGGCCTATGGCCTTGATACGGCGCAGGCGACGCTGGAGCATTATCGGCATTGGGCAGCCACCTATGACAAAGAGGTGGGCGAAGAAAAAGCCTACGCCCAACCGGCCCGGGCAACTGAGATGCTGGCGCGGTATGTTTTAGACAAAGAAGCGGCAATCCTCGACGCGGGATGTGGCTCCGGCCTGTCCGGTATTGCTTTGAGAAAAGCCGGCTATCGCAACCTGACGGGCTGCGATTTTTCGCCGGAGATGTTGGCAGTGGCGCGGGAAAAGCAGGTTTACAAAACTCTGTTTCAGGCTGATCTCAATGCCGGATTTTCTGATACGGCCACAATCTACGACGCCATAACATGTGTGGGCGTATTTTCCTTTGGCCATGTGGACCCGGATGCCTGCGACCATCTTTTGGGTGTTCTGGCCACTGGCGGCTGGCTGATCATCGCCCTGAATGATCCGTTCTGGCAAAAAGGGTCTTTGGAAAGGAAGCTACAGGAATTGCAAGCCGCCGATGCGATTACCCTCCACGCCAAGGAATATGGTGAACACCTGCCCGGCGCGAATGTGATGGGATGGGTTCTTGCTGTTGAAAAATGCTAGCACGTGCCAATCCACGAGGGGCTCGGTTTCATTTTAGTTTCTGCTTCCGCAAGGGTTAGGGTCGAACCCATTGTATTGAACCGGGCAAATTACTGCCGCGCAGTTCTTCGGTCCCTAAGCGTTCGAGCCTGAAACGAGCGCCACTAAACTTCCGCAAATACCCAGCGCACCACATCGCGGGCAAGGCTATCGAAAGCGCGGTTCAACGCGCGGGCGTTGTCTCCCGCGTCGGTGCCGGCCACGGGGGCGGTGGCGGAGAAAATGCGGGTTTCCAGCACTTGGCCGGATTTATCCGACAGCAATTTGATGGACAGCTCGATTACTGCACTTCCCCGGTCGATTTCGAAGCGGCGCAGATCACTGATCAACTGGTGGTCGATGACAAGCCCGTCTCCGGGCTTGGCGGTGGCCCCTGCCCGGCCCGTATTTTCAAAGCTCTCCACCAGTTTGGCCTGCACCATGGCCGGAACGGTATCGACCCATTGTACGCCCGCCAGCAGCGAAATCGCGCCATCGTCGGCTTTTACGATGATGCGATCACTGTCCAAAGCCTTCAGAGCATTGGGTTTTTTGACCAAAAGTTGGGAGCGCGTGCCCCCCTGCGTTGAAAAATTCGATGGAGCCGTCAATTCATAGGTCTGGCGCGGAGCCTCCGGACGCTTCAGCAAGGCGCAAGACGGCAGGAAAAGAATAGCCAGCAGCAGCGCCCCTGCGGCGCGCCAGCCTTGCCCGTATTCGTGTGCCTGCCGCATGATACTCACTTCAATACTCACCGCCGGGGCCGCCCGCTGGACTCCGGAATACGGGACCCGCCTGCCCCGCTGATGAGGGCGGACGGATTGCTTTCGAGATTTCTGATAACACGGTCCAACCGGTTAATCGACCGGCCCGCATCGCGGATAAGCGTTTGGGTGTTGGCAAGACCTCGCCCGGTGAAGCGATTAATACCAGCGCTCACCTGCGTAACCTGCGTATTGAAGTTGCGGGCCGTGCGGCGAAATTCTGCCAGGGTGGCGCGCAAATCAGCCACGAGACTGTTGGTGCTTTCTGCGCCCAGCAGGCGGTCCACCCGGTCGATAACGGCATCCACTTTTTTGGAGGATTCGTTCAACCGCGCCGTCAGCTGGGTGGCATCGTCGAAAATGCGGTCCACATCGCCGCTGCGGGCACCCAACCGTTCCGTCACTTTGCCCACGTCGGCCACAATGGTCTGCGCACCTTCAGCCGCTTTGGAGAAATTATCCATGGCCGCGTTTACGCGGGCCGCATCCACGGCGGCGGTTAGGGTCGCCACGTTTTGGCTAGCACGGCTCAAATCCTTCAACAGGACTTGCAGTGTTGTGGGGTCAATACCGTCCACAACCTGGCGGGCGCGGGCGGTGGTGGCGGAAAGGTCATCCACCATTTTGGAAATCTTGGTTTCGTCCACCGCCGCGACAATTCTTTCCGCCCGCTTTGCGGTGGCGTCGATGCTGGCCAGCGTTTGGCTGATCTGCTCACCATTCACCGCCTCTGCCGCTGTGGCGATGGAACGGGTGGCGCGGCTGGCGTCGGCGATGAGTGTGGAGATGGCGGTGGCCTCAATACCCTGGGTGACAGCGCGCACCTGGGCGGTAGTTGCAGCCAAATCGTCCACAAGAGATTGCACTTTTTCGGGCTGCACAGCGGCAAGTAGACCGTCTGCGCGTTTGCTGGCCTCATCCAGATTGGTTAACAGCGAGGACACTCGGGCGGGCTCCACCGCTTGGGCCACTTCGTCAAGGCGGGCGACGACACCATCAATTTTGCCCACAGACGTGCCCAGGGTTTCTGTGAACTCCTCCACCCGTTTGGCCGTGCGATTGGCGGAACTGATGATTTCCGTGACCTGGTCCCGCTGATCCGCCAGTGACTTGGTGAACTCCTCCACATTGTTGACCGTTTGGCCCACTTTGGCCGGGTCCACGGCGGCCAAAATCTGCTCAGCGCGGGTTAAAGACCCGTCCAGCTTTTCAGAAAGCCCCTGGAGGGACTGGGCCACATCGCCCGCAGATTTTAGAAATGTGCCCACACCCTCCGCGTTTTCCGACAGGGCATCGGAGAAGGTTTTTACGTTGTTGAGCGTGTCCGTCACCGTTTTGTCGTTGCGGTTGACGAAGTTTTCCAGGGTTGCCAGCGTGCGCTCGGCTCGGGCCGCGATGCCGCCAACCCTTTCCAACAGGTCAGCCAGAGCAGCCGGATCACCTGGGATGGTGGGAACAGTGCCATCTGCCGTGTTCGAGGCCAGCAAAACGGGTGCGTCCGGCGTGCCTCCCTTTAGGGAGATAAAGGCTCCGCCCGAAAGACCGCGCACCCCAATGGTGGCGCGGGTGTCGCGCCGGATGGGTGTGGCGGCATCTACGCGGGTTCGAACGATGACAAAGCGCGGATCGGTGGGATCAATGCGCATGGATTCCACACGCCCCACGGAAATACCGTTAAACTGCACGACGCTGCCGGACGAAAGGCCCGACACCGACCCTTGAATACGGATGTTGACTGGCAGTTGATCATTGGCGTCCCCCAAACGCCCATACCAGTAGACCAGCGCCAGCGCCACGACGAGCGCCAGCACAGTAAACAGGCCAACGGCGATGTAATTGGCTCGGGTTTCCATGTCTGTTCTTAACCAATGCCAACTGCCCGGTCACGTGGTGGGCGCAATAGTGATGATGAAATTACGCGTCATGGGGCATGCCGGTTCGCGTGTGATGCAGAAATGACGCGTCAAACGCCAAATTTTTGGCCCCGGGTGCCATTGAAATAGGTTTGCACCCATTCGTCATCCACATCTGCCATGTCCGCGATGGGTGCATTCTTGAGCACTTTTCCATCCCGCAGCACGGCTACCCGGTCACAGGTGGTATGGAGCGAATCCAGATCGTGGGTGACCATATAAACGGTCAAACCCAGCGCCTCCTTCAAGGAGGCCAGCAATTCATCAAATTCTGCGGCGCCTATGGGGTCGAGGCCGGACGTGGGTTCGTCCAAAAACACCAATTGGGGGTCAAGGGAAAGGGCGCGGGCAAGGCCCGCACGCTTGACCATCCCGCCGGAGAGCTCGGAAGGGTATTTGTCGCCCGAGCCGGGGTTGAGACCCACCAGGTCCATTTTGACCTGCGCCAACTCGTCCATCAAACGCTGGTTCATGGAGCTGTATTCGCGCAGGGGCACTTGAATGTTTTCTTTCACGGTGAGTGAAGAAAACAACGCACCGTTTTGAAATAAAACGCCAATATTGCGATCAATTTTGAGCCGATCCTCGTCGTCAGCACCGTCATAGTCCTGCCCAAACAGGCGGATCGTCCCGGCCTGTTTTTGCACCAGCCCCAGCACTGCCCGCATCAGGACGGACTTGCCGGTGCCGGACCCGCCCACAAAACCCAAAATCTCGCCCCGACGCACGTCCAGATCGAGGCCTTTGAGCACATGGACCGGGCCAAAGGAGACATGAATGTCCCGCACGCTCAATATGTGTTCAGTCTGTTCCATCAATAGCCAATCGCAGCGAAGAAAATGGCAAACAGGCCGTCCATCAAAATAACCGCAAATATGGAGCGCACCACGGCGGATGTGGTGTGACGGCCCAAGGATTCTGAACTTCCCCCTACCTTCATGCCCTCCACCGCGGAAATAACGCCAATGACGGCAGCCATAAACGGGGCCTTGATCAGCCCACCAATGATGAATTCCGGCCCCACATTGGTCAGCAAAGCATCGAGAAATTGCGACGGCGTAATGCCCACATAAAGGTCGGAAACAAATATGGCCCCTGCGATGCCCGTTATGCCGGAAATCAGCACGAGAATGGGCATGACGATGAGCAGGGCCACGAGACGGGGCAGGATTAAAACACCAACGGCGTTCAGACCCATGACGTGGAGCGCGTCGATTTCCTCCCGCATTTTCATGGTGCCAATTTCGGCGGTGATGGCGCTGCCGGTGCGCCCGGCCACCATGACGGCGGTCAGCAGCACCGCTATTTCTCGCAAATGCAAAATACCTACCAGGGAGACGGTCAGCAGTTCCTCGCCATAAAATTTCAGCTGATAAGCGCCCTGTTGGGCAATAATCATGCCGATCAAGAAGGACATGACGCTGATCACGGGTACGGCCTTCAGCCCCATATGGTCCATTTGGTGGATGATGGAGATGGGGCGGATGCCGCCCTTTTGACCGCGCTTCATCTGCGCCCCGGCAATGGCAGCACCAATCAAGTTCATGGCCATGATCAGATCGGCCCAGGCGGACGATGTGGCTTTGCCCAAGCGAGCAAGGAGGCTTAGCTGCGCCTGTTCGGTGACCTGTTCGGGTAGTGTTTTCGCGTCCGGTCGAAGGACGCGGACCAGTTTCAAGCGGTTGGGGTCATCGTCCAGATGGACAAATTTTTGACCGTTCAAAGACTGTCGCGTGCGCTCCACAAGCCACGCCCCGGCCGTATCCATGGCTTCCACATGGCCGGTATCGAAATGGATGGGGCCGGTGTGGCCCTTCACTGCCTCTCTTAAATCCGCGTCGATGGCTTCCACGCCAAATGCGGTCCATGCTCCGCCGCCCGTGATAGTGAGCGTGTCGCCATCGCGCCCCAATTCTACCCGGGCGGGGCTGACATGGAGCGGATCACTCATGCGGCGGCAAGGGCGCGGGCGGTGAGCGCCGGGTCCACATTACCACCGGAAATGGTGGCCAGCACGGTTTTGCCCTGCACGTCCAGCTTACCGGCCATGATGGCTGCCAGTGTGACAATGCCCCCCGGCTCCACCACCAGTTTTAATTCGTGATAGGCAAAGGCCATGGCTTTGAGAATATCATCGTCCCCCACGGTCAGGCCCCCTGCCAGCTTGCCCTGGCAGATGGCGAAAGACCGCTCTCCGGGCATGGGCGTGAGGATGGCATCGCAAATGGAGGGCTGGGTGGTGTTGACCCGCACACGCTCCCCAATTTCGTGGGAAAGTCGTTGATCATCATACCCTTCGGGCTCCACCGTTCGGATATGGGCTTGGGGGTAAGGTTCCATCATGGCCAGTGCCACACCGGCCAGCAGGCCGCCGCCGCCGGCGCAGACCAGCACTTCATCAACCGAAAGCCGCCGCATCTGGGCTTCTTCTGCCATTTCCAGACCGCAGGTGCCCTGCCCTGCGATTACATGGAATGTTTCATAGGGGTGGATGAGATAGGCGCCAGTCTCCTTCGCCAATTCCACGAGCAGAGCCTCACGGTCTTCTTTGTGGCGGTCATATTCCACCACTTTTGCACCTGAGCGCATCGTGCGTTCCTTTTTGGTGCGGGGGGCATCGGCGGGCATGATGATGGTGGCGTGATAGCCCTTCAGCCGCGCCGCCTCCGCTACGCCCTGGGCGTGGTTGCCGGAGGATGCGGCGACGATGCCGTATTTGACGCCCTGTTCGCCGGCATGGTGCATGGCGTTGAAAGCACCGCGAAATTTGAAGCTGCCGGTGCGTTGCAGACACTCCGCTTTCAGCAATATGTGCCCGCCGGTCATCTCATCCAGCACAGGACTGTCAATAAGCGGGGTGCGGACCGCGTGACCTTCTAAAACTGACGCGGCGGCGCGCACATCAGCAATGGTGGGCAGATCGAGCGTTTGCGACATGGCACGGCCTTTTGGCACGAATTCCGTGGGCGGTGGGACTCACCTTTGCCCCTAGTCTTGATGGATTCCGCCGGGAATGGAAAGGTCATCGCCACACCATGAGCGCCGGTGGGCAGGGAGAGTTTACTATGGATTTGGGAATTTCGGGTCGAAAAGCGATCGTGTGCGCCTCCAGCGAAGGTTTGGGTAAAGGCTGCGCCTTGGCCCTGGCGGAGGCGGGGTGCGAAGTCATCGTGAATGCCCGCACGCAGGCGACGGTGGAGAGCACAGCCCAAGAAATCGCCGCCGCAACGGGTGCCCATGTTGTCGCCGTTGCCGCCGATGTGGGCACGCCGGAGGGACGCGCGGCGATACTGGAGGCCTGCCCCGACCCTGATATTTTGGTGAACAATAATGGCGGCCCGCCCCGCAAGGATTTCAAGGATCTGGATCGGGAAGCCATGATTGACGGTGTGGTGCAAAATATGATCACGCCCATCGAACTCATTCAAGCGGTGGCGGACGGTATGGCCGAGCGCAAATTCGGGCGGATCGTCAATATTACATCCCTTAGCGTGTTGATGCCCATCGAAGGGCTGGACCTTTCGTCGGGCGCACGGGCGGGACTGACGGCCTTTTTGGCAGGCGTGCGCCCCATTTATGCGCCGCACAACGTGACCATGAATAATCTGCTCCCGGGCAAGATGGACACTAAACGTCTGCAAGGGGGCATCGCGGCTGGGGCCAAGGCGCGGGGCATCAGTTATGAGGAAGCCGCCCAGGGCCAAATGGTGGAAATTCCGGCCATGCGCTTTGGCACGGCGGAGGAATTTGGCAATGCCTGCGCGTTTTTATGCTCTCAATATGCCGGGTATATCACCGGACAAAATGTGTTGATGGACGGGGGCTTATATCCCCACGCGTTTTAGCGCCGGGCTTTACCGGATCGAAAAGCTTGAGCGGTAAGGTGAGCGTGACCGAAACCGGACGCGCCTGCTTTTGCCCCTCCTAACCCGCCTTTTTGTTGTGACCGCTTTGGCCCTTGGATGGGCGTCGGCTGGGCCATTTTTCGTTGGGTTTGCGGCGACGGAGGCGCAGGCCCAAAGCAGGGCCCAAAGCCGGGCATGTGTGGCGCTGGAACGGCGGCTGGCCAGTGCCTCCCGAGGTGGCTCAAGCCGGGCTATAAGGGCGCAAAAAAAGCAGCTTGGCAGTTTGAACCAGCAGATGAAGCGGCGGGGCTGCGCCCAAAGGCGGCGGTTTTTTCAGCGGGAAGCCCATTCCTCCTGCCGCGCCCTGCGCAGCAGACGCGACAGGGCCCAGCGCAATCTCAATGCCCTGCGGCAAACGAATGGCGGCCCTTCCCGCAAGGCCCGCACCCGCATTCGCCGCGAAATGCAGCGGCGGGGGTGCGGAAAGCGGCAAGCCATCAAACGCACAACACCGCTGCTGGAACAGATTTTTGGACAGGGTGCCCTCAAGCAAAGGCGCAAGGAAGTGCGGGAGAACCGGCGCAAGCAAAAGGTCGCCAAACTGCCAAAACCGGTGGCACCGGCATTTCCCAAACTGTCCAAAAATGCGGTGCGCACCATGTGCGTGCGCCGCTGTGACGGTTACTTTTTTCCGGTGAACCTTTCGGGCAGCGCAGCGGGGGAAAGCGATCCGCAACAGGCGTGCAGCAACCTTTGCCCGGGGCGGGATATGGCGCTTTATACCCACAAGCCCGCCAGCCAATCGGTGACGCAAATGGTTTCGCAGACGACGGGAGAACCCTATACGGCGCTCAAGACGGCCTTTGCATTCCGCCAAAAGTTCAACCCGGCCTGTTCCTGCAACTATGCGCTGCTGAACAAGACCAGCAAGGAAGAAACGCCGGAGCAGACAGCCCTGCGAAAAAAACTGAATGAGGCGGCAACGCTGGTCCGTGTGGCGCTGCCTTTGTTTCGTGGCAATGTGGGAGAGGATAGCGAAACCGCCGCCAACCGCCGCAATGGTTTGACCGCCGAAGCGATCCGCAAATTGTCCTCCCCCCAAAATGAAGGCCGGGCGGTGGGCAATAAACGGGTTAGGATAATCGGCGACGCGTATTTTCCGGGCCAATAAGGGGCAGCAAAGCCGCCATATCCGGCCCGTGATCCATGCCGGTCAAAGCCTTCCGCAGGGGCATGAACAATGCCCTGCCCTTGCGGCCCGTCTGTGCTTTCAAAGCGCTGGTCCATGTGCTCCATGTGGTGCCATCCCACGGTTCTGGCGGCAGATGGGCTCCGCTTTCCATCACATAGGCTGTGTCGTCATCGCTCATCGGTGCGGCGGTGATATGGCCTGAAATGATGTCCCGCCACCCTGTCACATCGTTGAAGCGGATAAGATTGGCGCGGACGGTATTCCAGAACGCTTCCCCCAAATCCGCCTCTAGGGCGGCGAGGCGTGGCTGGGCGGCGGCATAATCCATATCGTGGAGCAGTTTCTCGTTGAGCGCGGTAAGGTCCGAAGCGTCAAATTTTGCGTCAGATTTGGAAACCAGCGTGGGGTCGAACAACTCCCCCAGAGCCTCTAAATTGGCCACAGCTTCCACCGGTTGCCCCGTGCCAATGAGCGCGGCTAGAGAACTAACAGCCATGGGTTCCAAACCATCTTCCCGCAAACTGTGGATGGAGAGCGCGCCAGAGCGCTTAGAAAGCCCCTCACCAGAAGCATCCTGCAAGAGATTGTGATGGCCGAAAGCGGGAAAGGTGTCATCGTCAGCAAGAGCGCGGAAGATGGCAATCTGGGCACCGGTATTGGCCACGTGGTCACCGCCGCGAATAACGTGGGTTACCCCCATTTCCCGATCATCCACCACGGAAGGCAGCGTGTAGAGGTATGACCCATCACCACGTATAAGCACCGGGTCCGACATGGAAGCCAGGTCCACCGTCTGCTGGCCCCGGATCACATCATCAAAATGCACCTCGGTGCGCTGGGTGGTGAAGGGGTCATCAGCAAAATTGGGCAGCAAAAAGCGCCAGTGGGGTTTGCGGCCTTCCGCTTCAAACGCCGCCTTTTCTTCGTCCGTCAGTTTGAGCGCAGCGCGGTCATAGACGGGGGGCAGGCCCCGGGCCATGAGCCGTTTGCGACGGCGTTCAATTTCTTCGGGCGTTTCATAGCAGGGGTAAAGCAGACCCTTTTGGCGCAGCGTGTCCGCCGCCTTGTCGTAAAGGGCAAAACGTTCGGATTGTTTGTGCTTTTGGTGGGGATGGATGCCCAGCCACGCCAGATCTTCCACAATGCCTTCGGCAAATTCGTCTGTGGAACGCTCCACATCCGTATCGTCCAGGCGTAACACAAAAGTGCCGCCATGCTTTTGGGCAAACAGCCAGTTGTAAAGCGCGGTGCGGATGTTGCCGATATGAAGCCGCCCCGTGGGGGAAGGCGCGAAGCGGACGGTGGGTTTGGAAGCCATGGTTACGGTCTCTCAACGTTTAGCGGCGTGGCAATTTTGCAGCTTGGGCGGTGCGGGCCCCATAGCCCCGGGCGGCAACGGCCATGAGGACAATGCAGACAAAACAATAAGCCGCCATATAGAGCAATTGTTCCTGAAAAGGCACGCCCCAATCAATCAAAAGGCCGGTCACGCCTGGCCCAACGGCAGACATGAGCACCATGAGCGAAACCGTGATGGCGCGAATGCTGCCCAAATGACGCGTGCCATAAACCTCCGGCCAGAATGCCCCAAAAAGGGTGGAGGACATGCCGTAACTCAAGCCCAGAAAGAGCATAAAGATGATGATCGTTTTGGCCTCATCAAGTAGGCCCAGCGACAAACAGGAAATACCCAGCGGCAACATGAAAAAGGGAAGAATACGCACTGCCCCCACCCGATCGATGGCAAAGCCCGTGGCGAGGGAAACGACCACGGTGGTGACGGCCATGCCCGCAAAACTCGTATCGTAGAGCCAGCGGGGCCAGCCGTTGAGGGCAATGAGATAGTCTTGATGGAAAAACATGGACGTGCCGATGAAGGCGGGCGTGAAAACGCCAAAGCCGGTGAGCCAAAAGAGCGGATCTCGCAGCATTTCCGCCCGCGTCCACTGACGCCCCGTTTCCAAAGCCTTACTGTCCTGGACGGCCTGACTGCGCGGCACACGTTCCACACGCATGAGGGTGTAGATGAGGGGCAATGCGCCAAACAACAAAAGGGCAGCGGCCACAAACCAACTGCCGCGCCAGCCCACATAGGCGGCAATGGCGATAAATGTGGCGGGCGCCAATCCCTCGCCAAACTGGTGACCAATGGTGGCAAATGACACCGCTTTGCCCCTGTTTGCGCTATACCATTTGCCCATGGCAGTGATGGACGTGTGGGTCATCATGCCCTGCCCAAACAGGCGCAGCATGTAGAGGGCGACGGCCAGCATGGCCACAGAATGGGCGCTGCCCATGACGAGGGCAGCAGCAGCCAGCAGCAGGATAACCACAAGGCTGGTGCGGGCCACGCTCAACACATCCACCATCGGCCCGATAAAGGGGAGCGTGGCGGCACTGGCCAGGGTGGCTGCCATGTAAATGAACCCAAAGCCACCGTGGGTGAGCGAAAACGCTGCTCGAATTTCTGCCCCCCAAATGGAGATAAAAAACGTCTGCCCGAAGCTGGAAAACAGCGCCAACAAAAAGCCGCCGGCCAACCAACGCATGTTTTCTCGGTAAAAGCCGGGCATGGACTGCTTTCATGGGTAAATGCTGCGGGCACAAAAAAAGGGGGCTGTAGGCCCCCTTTCCTATCGCTGACTGAGCGATGCTATTTATGCGGCGGCTTCCGCCGTCTCTTCCACGCCCTCTTCGGCTTCCATCCGCTCGCGGTCGGCTTTGCCTTTGGCGTCTTCATCGCGGTCCACCAGTTCGATTACAGCCATGGGCGCGTTGTCACCATAGCGGAAACCGGCTTTCAGCACGCGGGTGTAGCCACCGGGGCGCTCTTTGTAGCGCTCGCCCAGAACGGAAAACAGTTTTTGCACCGTTTCCTTGTCCTGAAGCTGGGATGCGGCCTGACGGCGGGCGTGCAGGTCGCCGCGTTTGCCGAGTGTGATCAGCTTGTCCACCACGGAACGCAGTTCCTTGGCTTTGGGCAAGGTGGTCACGATTTGCTCATGGGTAAGCAGCGCTACGGCCATGTTTTTGAACATGGCTTTGCGGTGACTATGGGTGCGGTTGAGCTTGCGGCCCTGTTTGCGGTGTCTCATTTTGCCTTCTCCTAAGGTTCACCCGCTCTAGGTCTTAAGGGCGGGATTCTTGATATTTGATTTGTCGGACGAGACCCCGGATCGCCTTTCAGCGTCCAGGGTAACCGGCTTCGCGGGTTAGTACTGGTCTTCGTAGCGCTTGGCCAGATCGTCGATATTCTCCGGCGGCCATGCGGGGATTTCCATGCCGAGATGCAGACCCATGGTGGCCAGCACTTCCTTGATTTCGTTGAGCGACTTGCGGCCAAAGTTTGGCGTGCGCAGCATTTCGCCTTCGGTCTTCTGGATGAGATCGCCGATGTAAACGATGTTGTCGTTCTTGAGGCAGTTGGCGGAACGCACGGAAAGCTCCAACTCGTCCACTTTCTTCAACAGTGCTGGGTTGAACGCCAATTCGGTGACCTGCTCTTGAACCACTTCTTTTTGTGGCTCTTCGAAGTTCACGAACACCGTCAACTGGTCCTGCAAAATGCGGGCGGCATAAGCCACGGCATCATCAGGAGAGACGGAACCGTCGGTCTCCAACTGCAACGTCAGCTTGTCCAGATCGAGGTTTTGGCCTTCGCGGGTCTTTTCCGTTTTATAGGAAACCTTGCGCACGGGCGAAAACACGCTGTCCACGGGAATGAGGCCGATGGGAGCGTCTTCAGGGCGGTTCTTGTCCGCAGCCACATAGCCCTTGCCGGTGTTGACGGTGAATTCCATACGGATTTCCGCCCCGTCATCCAGCGTGCAAAGCACGAGTTCAGGGTTCAAAATTTCGATGTCGCCAACGGTCTGAATTTCACCAGCGGTGACGGTGCCAGCCCCCTCTTTGCGCACAACCATGCGCTTGGGGCCCTCGCCTTCCATGCGGATGGCGAGTTCTTTGATGTTGAGAATGATGTCAGTCACATCTTCGCGCACGCCGGGAATGGACGAAAATTCGTGCAAAACGCCATCGATTTGAACGGCTGTCACAGCCGCGCCTTGAAGGGATGAGAGGAGTACGCGACGCAGCGCGTTGCCAAGCGTCAAGCCGAAGCCGCGCTCAAGGGGTTCGGCAACCAAAGTGCCGGTGGTGCCGTTGGAGGTCACGTCCAGTTTATTGGGCTTAGAGAGCTCTTGCCAATTTCTGTGGATCACGGGAAAGTCCTTCCGTACTTCTTGCTGCCATCCAAACCGCAGCAATGAAACAACGAACCCCGCCGGGATGGGATGCGGGGCATACCGCCAACAGGGTTGGCGGCGCAGGGCCGTTAAGGCCTAGACGCGGCGCTGCTTGCGAGCGCGGCAACCGTTATGGGGAACGGAAGTCACGTCGCGGATGGACGTGATGGTAAAACCGATGGACTGGAGAGCCCGCAAAGCGGATTCACGGCCTGAACCGGGGCCACGCACTTCCACTTCCAGGGTCTTCATACCGTGATCCATGGCCTTTTTGCCCGCATCTTCAGCCGCCACCTGCGCGGCAAATGGCGTGGACTTACGGGAGCCTTTGAAGCCCTGGGCACCGGCGGAGGACCACGAAATCGTGTTGCCCTGAGCGTCGGTGATGGTGATCATGGTGTTGTTGAACGTGGAGTTTACGTGGGCAACGCCAGATGCGATATTTTTACGCTCGCGCCGTCTGACGCGCGTGGCATCTTTAGCCATAGTCTTTCCTTTTTTGATTTCAAACGCGGCCGTTAGGCGCACAAACGCCCCCGGCAGCTAGACCGAAACCCGCACACAATGCGCGGGCCGCAATAAAGTTTATTTCTTTTTGCCGGCGATGGCCTTGGCAGGCCCCTTGCGGGTGCGGGCATTGGTGTGCGTGCGCTGGCCGCGAACGGGCAGGCCACGGCGGTGACGCAGGCCGCGATAGCAACCAAGATCCATCAGACGCTTGATGTTCATGGCTTTTTCACGACGCAGGTCGCCTTCCACCATGTAGTCGCGGTCGATGATCTCACGAATTTGCAGCACTTCCGCATCGGAAAGCTGGTTTACCCGGCGATCCGCCGGAATGGATGCCTTGTCGATGATTTCGGAAGCAAATTTCTGTCCGATACCATGGATAGACTGAAGCGCGATGACGGTGCGCTTATTTGTAGGAATATTGACGCCAGCGATACGAGCCACGCTGATCTCCTTGAACTGGGAGCCTGGTTTCAAAAGCCCCGAAAAGGGGCATGACCTGGGCGGTTGGTCTTTTGCAAAAGCGAACGGGAGAGGTAGAAAAACCGAAAGCGACCGTTTCGTGGTTAAACATAACCCGAATCCGACCGCTCATCTGTCGCAATATCGCAGTGTCCTAAGGGCAAACGAATGCAAGGTCAACAGTCTGCGAAAAGCGATTTGTCAAGCATTTCCTGTTGCCTCTTCAACACCCCTCACAGTGTGGGTTTTAGA
Organism: Pseudomonadota bacterium; assembly: GCA_038525315.1. GTDB lineage: Bacteria > Pseudomonadota > Alphaproteobacteria > Rhizobiales > Rhizobiaceae > Pseudahrensia. Next base: position 12,979 of record JBCBHU010000003.1, on the reverse strand, counting down.
GGCAAAATCAAACGTTGGAGACGATTTCGTCGATCTCCCCCGCAACGGCTTCAATGGTGCCCATTCCATCCACGTGACGCAGCGAACCCTTGGCGTGGTAATACCCCACCAGTGGCGCAGTATTTTTGTAGTACTCTTGCAAGCGCTTGGGAAAGACTTCCGGCGTGTCGTCTTTGCGCACGGGTTGGCCAGCCGCAGCGGCTTCCTTCGCACGGTTGACAATGCGCCCCACCAAAGCGTCATCATCCACCACGAGTTGAATGACTGCGTCCAGTTTGGTGTCCCGGTCGGCCAGCATGGCCTCCACCGAGTCGGCCTGTGCCAGCGTGCGTGGATAACCGTCCAGCACAAAACCCTTGGCGCAATCCGCCTCATCAATCCGTTCAGCGACGATGGCGTTCACGATCTCATCGGAAACGAGTTTCCCCGCGTCCATCAAGGCTTTAGCGCGCAAACCCGTTTCAGTGCCGGCGGCGACTGCAGCGCGCAGCATATCACCGGTGGAGAGTTGGGGGATCTTGTGCTCATCCACCAATCGGGCCGCTTGAGTGCCCTTTCCTGCGCCCGGAGGCCCCAAAAGTATCAGTCTCATCGACGGCTCCGTGTGGCTTTGCCGGTGCGTTTGGGCTTGTCGCCGCCCCGCAGTTTAGATTTCTTGATCAGCCCCTCATATTGCTGGGCGAACAAATGACTTTGCACCTGCTGCACCGTATCCATGGTCACACTCACCACAATCAGCAGTGACGTGCCCCCCAGGAATACCGAAATGCCAAGACCCGTGAGGAACATTTCTGGCAACAGACAAACGAAGACGAGGTAAAGCGCACCCAGCACCGTAATGCGAGTCAGCACATAGTCGATATATTCCGCGGTCCGTTCACCGGGCCGGATGCCTGGAATGAAGCCGCCATGTTGTTTCAAATTGTCGGCGGTCTCCTTCGGATTGAACACGATGGCCGTATAGAAGAAGGCGAAAAACAGGATCATGGAGCCGTAAAAGATCAGATAGCCCGGCTGGCCACGGCCCAGGAAGCCGGAGATGGTGGCCATGATGTCAGACGTGCCCGCCGCTGGGTCGGCGGAAAAGCCCGTGATGGTGGCAGGCAGCAGCAACAGTGAAGAGGCAAAGATGGGCGGGATCACACCAGCGGTGTTGAGTTTTAAGGGCAGGTGCGAAGAATCGCCCTGGAACATTTTGTTGCCCACCTGACGCTTGGGATACTGGATCAGCAGACGGCGCTGGGCGCGTTCGATGAAAACGATCAGCGCGATCAAAACTACGATGGCCACCAGCACGCCTACCACAACAAAAGTGGAAATACGGCCGGATGCGCCGCCGTCCAGAAGCTGAGCAAGGGCCCCGGGCAGTGCGGCAACAATGCCTGCGAAAATGATCAGGGAGATACCGTTACCGATACCGCGGGCGGTAATTTGTTCACCCAGCCACATCAAAAACACCGTGCCGCCCACCAACGTGATCACCGTGGTCAGAATGAAGAACCAGCCCGGGTTCAACACCATCCCTTCAGCACCGTTGAGGCCGACGGCAATGCCATAGGCCTGCGCCGTGCCCAAAATGACCGTGCCGTAGCGGGTATATTGGTTGATGACCTTGCGGCCCTGCTCCCCCTCTTTCTTCAATTGTTCCAGGCGGGGAACCACCGATGTCATCAACTGCATAATGATGGAGGCGGAGATATACGGCATGATGCCCAGGGCAAAAATAGCCAGCCGCTCCACGGCACCGCCAGCAAACATGTTCACCAAGCCCAGTACGCCCTGGCTTTGCTGCTCGAAGGCGGCGGCCAACTGTTCCGGGTTAATGCCGGGCACGGGGATATAAGTGCCCAGACGATAGACGATCAGCATCATCAGGGTGAACCAGATGCGCTTTTTTAGGTCTGTCGCTTTGGAAAACGTGGAATAGCTTAGATTGGCAGCTAACTGCTCGGCTGCTGAAGCCATGAAAATCTCCAATTTCAAGTCGGTCGCAGGCATCGTCATGCCCCAACCGATGAAAGATCAAACCCGCATATGGGGTAAGCGTGCGCGCCTTTTCAACCGTCACGGCCGTGCGGCGCAGAAATCTGGTTCGTTTTAGGGGTCAAGGGGCCTTGGGGCAACGGGCATTTTGCGCATTTGCCCTTGTTTGACGGGAAACAGACACACCGGGGCGTGTTGTTGTCAGGATAAAATCGAATTCGAAGGGAATGTAATGGGGAAGGCTTTCAAACCAGGATACACTCGTTTTGGTGCTTTTCGGTCAGGGCAGAAATGAATTTGTGTAAGGCATATGTCTTCTCAAAGCACCAAAACGCGCAGCCATGGGTCTGCAGGGTCTATTGGGTTTACGCTTCAGAACAGAAGACTGTTGGGCAGGAGGCGATCCAAGCCCCCTGCCCCGAGAGCCTATTTCTCAAAAACCATGCGAACGGATACAGGGGTGACCCGCGTGATGCTGGGCAATTGCGCCAGTTTCATCAGGGTGTCGATGCCGGAATTGATGCCAAGGTCTTCGGTCGACACCATGATGAAGTCTGCTGTGGTCACCAAAACGCGATCTTCGGAAAGCCGGGCCACCAGCATGTTGGCGTCGATGTCATTATCGATCCCGGCAAAGGAAAGTTGGGCCTCAATCTCCAACAACTTCGTCTCGCCTGGCTTAAGACCATTCACTTCTTCCATATCAATGGTGCCGGTGATTGTGGCCGTGGGTTTGTCACCCTTGAGCACATGCTCGGTCATGCGCTCATTGCGGATGTCGATATAGGTCTCCACGGATCCAAGTTCGATGGTGAGGGCCATCTCGCCTTTCTCTTTCACAACCCCGGACACTTTGTTGAAGTGATGCACCTCGCCGGTCTCGTTGCTTTTAATGGAGCCAAAGGCAATTTGAGATTCGTTGTCGACTGACTTCCAAACGATATGACCGCCCGCCAGAGCAGGTGTTCCCAAAATCAGCGTTGCGGCCAAGGCCAGTCCAGACAAGATTTTCATGCTTACATCCTCCAGTTGCAATCTTTAGCGTTCGGGGAAGAGCATATCACCGCATATTTTGCTTGGGAGTGGGGCGATGATGACGCTTGTTCACTTAAAGGTGCGTCAACTTGGCCATGGATCGCTAGTGTGTAAGAGCAGACACAAAAAAGCCCCGGTGTTTCCACCGGGGCTTTTTGTTTCTTCGACTTTGCCGCGCTTAGGCGTCCGCTTCAGCCTTTGCGGGAGCCACCACTTTCACGCTGCCACCGGCTTTTTCGATGGCTGCTTTGGCGCTGGCAGAGGTGTGGGCCACTTCCAGTGTGAACTTGGATTTGGCGTCAGAGCCACCCAGCACACGCACACCATCCAACTCGCGGCGGATTACGCCAGCTTCGCGCAGCGCGGCGGCGTCCACCGTTTTGCCGGCGTCCAACTTGCCCGCTTCCACAGCCTGCTCAAGACGCTCGATGGAAACCGTATTGAACTTGCTGGCGAATTTGGCGTTGGAGAAACCGCGCTTGGGCAGGCGACGATAGATGGGCATTTGCCCGCCTTCAAAGCCGTTGATGGATACGCCGGAGCGGGATTTTTGACCCTTCACACCGCGACCACCGGTCTTGCCCATGCCGGAGCCGATGCCACGGCCCACCCGCTTGCGGCGGGGTGTGGACCCTTCGTTGTCGGAAATACCGTTGAGTTTCATATCTTCTCTCCTCAGGCCTCATCAACCACGCGAACGAGGTGCGAAACCTTGGCGATCATGCCGCGCACGGCTGGCGTATCTTCCAACGTGCGAGTGCGATTCATTTTGTTCAGGCCCAGACCAACCAGCGTTTGACGCTGGTCCTTGGGGCGGCGCAGGGGGCTGCCGATCTGCTGAACGGTGACGGTCTTCTTGTCAGCCATAAATTAGCCCTCCACTTCTTCCGCGCCGACGATGTCACGACGGCGGGCTTGCAGGGTGGAATATTTCAGGCCGCGCTGGGAAGCGATGTCCTTGGGGTGCATCTGCTTTTTCAGAGCGTCAAACGTGGCACGGACCATGTTGTAGGGGTTAGAAGACCCCAGCGACTTGGCCACCACGTCGGACATACCAACGGTTTCGAAAACGGCACGCATGGGACCACCGGCGATGATACCGGTCCCGGGAGGCGCTGCGCGCAACACAACCTTACCGGCGCCGTGGCGACCGTTAATGTCATGGTGCAGTGTGCGACCATCGCGCAGGGGCACGAAGATCAGGTCACGCTTGGCGGCTTCAGAAGCCTTGCGGATTGCCTCGGGCACCTCGCGAGCTTTACCGTGGCCAAAGCCCACGCGGCCCTTCTGGTCACCCACGACCACGAGAGCGGCGAAGCCAAAGCGACGACCGCCCTTAACAACTTTTGCAACACGGTTGATGTGAACCAGCTTGTCGACGAAACCATCGTCTTCCTGCTCTTCACGATCACGACGGTTGTTGCGCCCGCCTCTGTCTGGACCTTGTGCCATATCCTGTTCCTTGTTTTTTTCCGGAAGCACAGTGAATGCCGGGACCGTCTTGCAATGCGCCTCGACGCAAAACAACCGCCTTCCCGGCGGTGAGAGGCACGTTCAGCAATTGCTACCCATGCCAGATGAAAAGGCCCTGCAGGAGCAGAGCCTCTCAAATCTTTAGAACTTCAGACCACCCTCGCGGGCGGCCTCGGCAACGGCCTTCACGCGGCCGTGGTAGAGGAAGGAACCGCGATCAAAGATCACTTCTTCCACCCCTGCTTTTTTGGCGCGCTCAGCAATCAATTTGCCCACTTCCGTGGCGGCGGCGACATTGCCGCCATTGCCGGAAACATCCTTGTCCAGCGTGGATGCGGCGGCCAGCGTGTGACCTTTCACATCGTCGATGACCTGGGCGTAGATATTGGCGTTGGAGCGGTGAACGCTGAGGCGGGGGCGACCGTTGGCCACTTTTTTCAGCGAACGGCGAACACGGGCAGCGCGGCGCTGCTTGGTAGAATTTGAACTGGCCATATCGCTTACTTCTTCTTGCCTTCTTTGCGGAAGATCACTTCATCGGAATATTTCACCCCTTTGCCCTTATAGGGCTCTGGCGGACGATAAGCGCGAATTTCTGCAGCCACCTGGCCTACAACCTGCTTGTCATGACCGGTAATGGTGATTTCCGTGGGCTTGGGGCAGGCAATGGTGATGCCAGCGGGTGCTTGATAGGAAACGGGGTGGGAGAAGCCGAGGGAAAGTTCCAGCGAGGAACCCTTCATGGCGGCACGGTAACCAACGCCGTTGATTTCCAGCGTCTTGGTAAAACCGTCCTTCACGCCCGTGAAGATGTTTTCGATCATCGTGCGGGACATGCCCCACTGGGCGCGGGCGTTTTTGGTCTCGTTGGCGGGAGCGACGGTGACTTCGCCGTCTTCCAGCTTCACGAGTACGTCTTCATTGACCACAAATTGCAGTTCGCCCTTGGGGCCCTTTGCTGAAACGGTCTGGCCGTCCAGCGTTGCGGTAACACCGTCTGGAACGGCGACCGGCTTTTTGCCAATACGTGACATGGCTTTGCCTCATCGTTTTGGAAACCGTTTCGGGTTTCCCGGTTTTTACAAAACACGCCCGCACGAGGCGGGCGCACTCATAACTGACGCATCAGAAAGATCAGATAGACCTTAGAAGATGCGGCAGAGAACCTCGCCACCCACGTTCTGTTCGCGGGCATCGTGGTCGGCCATCACACCCTTGGGGGTGGACAGAATGGAAATGCCGAGACCGTTAGCGACGGTGGGCATGGACTTCACCGAAGTATAAACGCGGCGGCCGGGCTTGGACACGCGGGTGATTTCGCGGATCACGGGGTTGCCGTCAAAATATTTCAGCTCAATTTCGAGATCAGCCTTGCCGTTATCATAGTCGGTACGGGCGTAGCCACGGATGTAACCTTCAGCTTCCAGCACGTCGAGCACGTTGGCACGCAGCTTGGAGGCGGGAGAGGACACGCTGGACTTACCGCGCATCAGGCCGTTGCGGATACGGGTGAGCATATCACCGATGGGATCGTTCATGGACATGAGAAGCGCTCCCTTACCAACTGGATTTCACGAGGCCAGGGACTTTGCCCTGGTTGCCCAATTCGCGCAGGGCGATACGGGACATGCCCAACTTGCGGTAATAGCCGCGGGGGCGGCCGGACACGCCGCAGCGGTTGCGCAGACGGTTTTTGGCGCTGTTGCGGGGCAGAGCCGCCAGTTCCAACTGAGCCTTGAAGCGCTCCTCGATGGGCTTGGAGCGGTCGGAGATGATTGCTTTCAGTTCAGCGCGCTTGTTGGCGAATTTCTTCACCAAGCGTTGCTTCTTCTGGTTATTTTCGATGGCCGAGACTTTCGCCATGGGTCTATCCTTATATTCGTTTGCCGTTACGGCCAGGCACCATGCCTGCCCGCTCATGAGGGAAAGCCGTTAGGCGGCTTCCTTCTCTTTGGGAGCGGGGAATGGGAAGTTGAAGGCACGCAGAAGTTCGCGGGCTTCATCATCCGTTTTGGCTGTCGTACAGACGATAATGTCCATGCCCCGGACAGCATCGACCTTGTCGTAGTCGATTTCCGGGAACACGATGTGTTCCTTCACGCCCATGGCGAAGTTGCCACGGCCGTCAAAGCTCTTGGGGTTCAGACCGCGAAAGTCACGCACGCGGGGAAGCGCGATGGTGACCAGACGGTCGAGAAATTCATACATTTGGTTGCCACGCAGGGTCACTTTTGCGCCCAGGGGCATGGCCTCACGTACCTTAAAGCCAGCGATGGACTTTTTGGCACGGGTCACAACGGCCTTTTGACCGGCGATGAGCGTCAGGTCACCGGCGGCGTTGGAAGCCTGTTTGGAATCATTCGTGGATTCACCCACACCCATGTTAATGACGATTTTGTCCAGCTTGGGCATCATCATCTTGTTGGAGTAGTTGAACTTTTCCTGCATGGCAGGCACGACTTTCTCGTCGTAAAGCTTCTTCATACGGGCGTCGGCATTAGCCATCGATCAATTCCCCCGAACGCTTGGCGAAACGCACGCGCTTGCCATCATCATTGGTTTTCACACCCACTTTCGTGGCCTTGCCGTCTTTAGGATCGGCCAAGGCCAGGTTGGACACGTGGATGGGGGCTTCCTTGGCGATAATGCCGCCTTCGGAGACCTGAGATTGCTTGGTATGGCGCTTCACCATGTTGATGCCCTGCACCAATGCACGGTCCGTTTTGGTGATCATGGAAAGAATGGTGCCAGTGCGGCCCTTATCCTTACCAGTCAGCACGACAACGGTGTCGCCTTTTTTCAGTCTGTTCATTTCTTTACCTTTCCGCGTCTGGGACCAGGGGTTTTCTCCAATCGAAGATCAGAGAACCTCCGGGGCCAGCGAAATGATTTTCATGTGTTTCTTGGCGCGCAACTCGCGGGGAACGGGGCCAAAAATACGGGTGCCGGTGGGCTCGCCCTTACCGTCTATCAGCACAGCAGAATTGCTGTCGAAGCGGATGACGCTGCCATCGGGACGCTGAATGTCCTTGGCGGTGCGCACCACAACGGCTTTCACTACATCACCCTTTTTCACGCGGCCGCGCGGAATAGCCTCTTTCACGGAAGCAACGATAATGTCGCCCACGCCGGCATATTTACGCTTCGAGCCGCCAAGCACTTTGATGCACATGACGCGGCGCGCGCCGGAATTATCGGCAACGTCCAGGTTAGTTTGCATCTGAATCATGGCACTTCTCTTTTTCTTGTTGCAGTGGCCCGCACCTCAAGCGAGGCCGGACCATTAGTCTTTGGAGAATGCAAGGCGGGGAGATCCCTGCCCGTCAGTCTTATGCAGGTTTGCGAGGCCTTAGGCCTCTACGACCACCCAGCATTTGTCTTTCGAAATAGGCTTCGATTCTTGAATGGAAACGATGTCGCCCACTTTCTTGGCGTTGTTCTCGTCGTGGGCCTTATAGTTCTTGGAACGGCGCACAACTTTTTTGAACAACGGGTGATTAAAGCGGCGCTCCACTTTCACCACAACCGTTTTGTCGTTTTTATCGGACACGACTTTGCCCTGAAGAATACGCTTTGGCATGTCTTATCCTTACGCGTTAGCAGCTTCGGCCTGCTTCACGCGGGCAATGGTATGGATGCGGGCAATATCCCGACGGATCTGGCGCAAACGCGCCGTGTTTTCCAACTGGTTTGTGGCCCGCTGGAAGCGCAGGTTGAACTGCTCTTTTTTCAGATTGACCAGCTCGTCTTTCATCTGGTCTTCGCTCATGGCGCGAATGTCGCTGGGCTTCATAGCCTCAACCTTTCCTGTTCCAACCCCTTTCCAGACCCCGCCTATCGGCGCCGGAGGTGGCCAAAAAATTTAGTCCTGAATACGCTGGATGAACTTGGTCTTCACAGACAGTTTCATCGCACCCAGGCGCAGTGCTTCGCGGGCAATGGGCTCGCTCACACCGTCGATCTCAAACATCACACGACCGGGGGCCACGCGGGCCGCCCAATATTCGGGCGAACCTTTACCCTTACCCATGCGCACTTCCGTCGGCTTGGACGAAATGGGCAGGTCAGGGAAAATACGGATCCAAACACGACCGGCACGCTTCATATGACGAGTGATGGCACGACGTGCCGCCTCGATCTGACGCGCATTAATCCGGTCGGGTTCGAGGGCTTTTAGACCATATTGGCCAAAGGTCAACTGGGTTCCGCCTTTTGCATTGCCGTGGATACGGCCTTTATGCGCTTTGCGGAATTTTGTGCGTTTTGGTTGCAGCATTATTCTTATCCTCTTGCATCAAAGGCGGGGCAAACCCGGTGGCATGCCCCCGCCCCCATGCACAAATCAGTTACAGCCCGTTAGTTACGGGGTGGACGGCGATTCCCACCGCCACCGGATTCCTGGGCTTCCACATTGCGGCGCTCGGAGGCCATGGGATCATGCTCAAGGATTTCGCCTTTGAAGATCCACACTTTCACGCCGCAGATACCGTAGGCGGTTTCCGCTTCGGCCGTGCCGTAGTCAATGTCAGCGCGCAGGGTGTGCAGCGGCACACGACCTTCACGATACCACTCGATGCGGGCAATCTCAGCACCGCCCAAACGGCCACCGCAGTTGATGCGGATGCCACCAGCACCCAAGCGAATGGCAGATTGCACGGCGCGCTTCATGGCGCGGCGGAAAGCAACACGACGTTCCAGCTGCTGGGCGATGGACTGGGCCACAATAGTAGCGTCCACTTCCGGCTTGCGAATTTCAACGATGTTGAGGGAAACCTCACCATCCGTCATGCCTTGAATCTTGTTCTTCAGGCGCTCAATGTCAGCGCCCTTCTTACCGATGATCAGGCCGGGACGACCGGAATGGATGGTCACGCGGCACTTCTTGTGGGGGCGCTCGATGACGATCTTGGCCACGGAAGCCGCTTTCAGTTCCCGTTCCAGAAACTTGCGGATTTTCAAATCTTCCATCAGCAGTTTGGAATATTCGCCCTTGTTGGCGAACCAGCGGGAGTCCCAAGTGCGGTTGATGCCGAGGCGGAAACCGATGGGGTTAATCTTCTGACCCATTACGCGGCCTCCTCTTCAACTTCACGCACAACGATGGTGAGGTGCGCAAAGGGTTTTTGGATACGGCTGGCTTTACCGCGACCGCGCGCCATGAACCGCTTCATGACGATGGACTGGCCCACATGGGCTTCCGCCACGATGAGGCTGTCCACGTCCAGATCGTGGTTGTTTTCTGCATTGGCGATGGCCGACTGAAGGCATTTGCGGACAGTCTCTGCGATGCGCTTGTTGGAAAATTCCAGATCGTTCAACGCGCGGGCGGCTTTTTTTCCACGGATGAGCTGAGCCACAAGGTTCAGCTTCTGTGGGGACACCCGGATCATTTTGTGAACCGCTTTCGCCTCATTATCGGCGAGCTGGCGCTCAAGCTTGGGCTTGCCCATGACTTACTTCCTTTTCGCCTTTTTATCGGCCCCATGGCCGTAATAGGTGCGGGTTGGGGCGAATTCGCCGAATTTGTGGCCCACCATGTCCTCAGACACATTCACCGGAATGTGCTTTTGGCCGTTATAGACGCCAAAAGTGAGACCAATGAACTGGGGCATGATGGTGGAGCGACGGCTCCAGGTTTTGATGACTTCATTACGGCCGCCTTCGCGAACCTTCTCGGCTTTCTTGAGAAGGTATCCATCGACGAAAGGACCTTTCCAGACTGAACGTGCCATGGAGTGTCTTCCTTATTTCTTACGCTGGTGGCGCGAGCGCATGATGAACTTGTCGGTCGTTTTGTTGGACCGGGTGCGCTTGCCTTTAGTGGGCTTGCCCCATGGTGTCACGGGGTGACGACCACCGGATGTACGACCCTCACCACCACCGTGGGGGTGGTCGATGGGGTTCATGGCCACACCGCGCACTTTCGGGCGGTTGCCATACCAGCGGTTGCGGCCGGCCTTACCCATATTGGTGTTGGAATTATCAGGGTTGGACACGGCGCCAACGGTGGCCATGCAGGTTCCGTGGATCATGCGCTGTTCGCCGGAGTTGAGGCGCAGCAGAGCATACACACCGTCACGACCCACCAGCTGAGCATAGGTGCCAGCGGAGCGGGCAATCTGCCCCCCCTTGCCGGGCTTCATCTCCACATTGTGGATAATCGTGCCCACAGGGATAGAAGACAGCGGCATGGCGTTACCGGGCTTCACGTCTGCGGATTGAGCAGAGATGATCTTGTCACCTTCAGCCAGACGCTGGGGTGCCAAGATGTAAGCCAGTTCACCATCATCATACTTGATAAGGGCGATGAAGGCCGTACGGTTGGGGTCATATTCCAACCGTTCCACCGTGCCCTGCACATCCATCTTGCGACGCTTGAAGTCAATCTTACGGTAGGAGCGCTTGTGACCGCCACCGATGCCGCGCTGGGTCAGGCGACCCACATTGTTACGACCGCCGGACTTGGAGAGGCCTTCGGTCAGGGTCTTGACCGGCTTGCCTTTCCAAAGCCCCTCGCGGGAGACGATGACCAGCTGGCGTGTGCCAGGTGTCATCGGTCGGAACTTTTTAAGTGCCATAACTAAATTCCTTAAAGTCCGGTCGTCACGTCAATGGCCTGACCTTCAGCCAGTGTGACGAACGCTTTTTTGGTATCGCTCTGCTTGCCGATATGGCCGCGGAAGCGCTTCACCTTGCCCTTGCGCAAAACGGTGTTCACGGCGGTCACCTTCACACCAAAAAGCTGCTCAACAGCCTTTTTGATTTCAGGCTTGGTTGCGTCACGAGCAACGTCAAACACAACCTGGTTCACATCGGCAGCCAGCGTGGCTTTCTCGGTGATGACAGGGGCGACGATCACGTCATAATTGCGAATGTCACTCATTTGACGGATCCTTTATCGAACCGGGCCTCTAGAGCATCGACAGCGGCCTTGGACAGCACCAGCTTTTTGCGGCGGATGATGTCGTAGACATTAATGCCCTGCACGGGCAGCACGTCGATATTGGGGATGTTCTGGGCGGCCAGCTTGAAGTTGTTGTCCAACTCCGCGCCACCGATCATCAACGCATTGTCGAAACCCAATTTACCGAACTGGCCTTTCAGCGCAGCCGTTTTGGCTTCTTTAGCGGCCAGATCGTCCACAACTACCAAAGAGCCGTCCTTGGCCTTGGCAGAGAGCGCGTGGCGCAGGGCCAGGGCGCGGAATTTCTTCGTCAAGTCATGACTGTGATCGCGGGACTGGGGGCCATGGGCTTTACCACCGCCCCGAAACTGCGGTGCAGCTTGGGAGTGGTGACGGGCACCACCGGTGCCTTTTTGGCGATACATGCGCTTACCCGTGCGGTCCACGTCAGAGCGACCTTTGGTCTGGTGCGTGCCTTGGCGGGCCTTGGCGCGCTGATAGCGCACCATGCGGGCGATGATGTCTTCGCGGGGCTCCAGGCCGAACACAGCGTCCGAAAGTGACGCTTTGCCGGAGGATTTACCGTCCAGTGTGGTGATGTCGAGTTCCATTATTCGTCACCCCCTTTTTCAGCTTCTGCAGCAGCGGCGGCTTCCGCTTCCTGCTGCGCTTTCAATTCAGCTTCAGCCTCAGCAGCCATGGCAGCTTCCGCATCGGCAGCAGCAGCTTCAGCCGCTTCCGCATCGCGACGGCGGGCGGCGGGGAAGATCGCGTCAGGATGAACCGGCTTCTTCACGGCGTCTTTCAGCGTGACCCAAGACCCTTTGGAGCCGGGCACGGAGCCTTTGATCATGATCAGGCCACGGTCCACGTCCACGGACACCACTTGCAGGTTTTGCGTGGTAACGCGGGTGTTGCCCATGTGACCGGCCATCTTCTTGCCCTTGAACACCTTGCCGGGGTCCTGACATTGGCCGGTGGAGCCGTGGGAACGGTGGGAGATGGACACGCCGTGGGAGGCGCGCAGGCCGCCGAAGTTGTGCCGCTTCATGGCACCGGCAAAACCTTTACCGATCGACGTGCCCGTCACGTCCACGTATTGGCCGGGCATATAGTGCGCGGCGATGATTTCAGCGCCCACGGGAATGAGGTTTTCCTCGCTCACGCGGAACTCAGCAAGCTTGCGCTTTGGCTCCACCTTCGCGACGGCGAAATGGCCGCGCATGGGCTTGGAAACGTTCTTAACCTTGGCCGTACCGGCGCCCAATTGGACCGCCGTGTAGCCGTTCTTTTCCATGGTCCGCTGGGCGACCACCTGAACCTTCTCCATCTGGAGAACGGTCACAGGAACATTCACACCTTCATCGGTGTAGATGCGGGTCATGCCGACCTTCTGTGCAATAACGCCTGAGCGCATTGGTTTCATCCTTTAGCGTTACCGGACAGGAGGACCACATGCATTCGCATGAATGAATGGGGTCACTGTCCCGCTTGTTTTTGATTTACCGGGAAAACAAAGTCTTCTCGGCGTGCACTTCAAAGCCGAATTTACAGCTTGATTTCAACATCCACACCGGCGGCCAG
>JBCBHU010000002.1:0-890920 GCA_038525315.1 Pseudomonadota bacterium | reverse complement strand
TTCTTATTTAGGACGCTTAGCGCCATACTTGGAGCGGCGCTGCTTACGGTCTTTCACGCCCTGGGTATCCAGCACGCCGCGGATGATGTGGTAGCGCACACCGGGAAGGTCTTTCACACGACCGCCGCGGATCATCACCACGGAGTGTTCCTGAAGATTGTGCCCCTCACCGGGAATATAGCCGATCACCTCAAACCCGTTGGTGAGGCGGATTTTGGCCACTTTACGCAGAGCCGAGTTCGGCTTCTTTGGCGTGGTGGTATAAACGCGGGTGCAGACGCCGCGCTTTTGAGGGTTAGCCTCCATGGCGGGAACCTTGGAGCGTTTGACGGGCGCCTTGCGCGGGTTGCGCACAAGCTGGTTGATGGTCGGCATGACACATCCTTTTTATCTGCCCGCTCCTGCCAGATGCAGAGAGAATGGGCGTTTCACTTGATGCCTTCGCCAGCGGTTCCGGCGGGGCGGGTGTCTAACGGCTGTCACCGCAGGCACCGTGCGATAATCTCAAGGCCACGCGTTGGTCTGATCTAGCGATCGTCCAAACACACAAAAGCGCCATCACGCGGAACGCCCGCCGAGGCACTTTTCAAAGCAGAGGAACAGGGCGATCCACCCCGCTCTTGCGTTCAGCAATGGTCTTTCGTTTTACAAACTTCGTTTGAGCCAATCTTGTCCAGCGCTGGGCGCGCCGAATGGGCAAGGCTCACGTGGGCTTGAAGTGAGCTGTCTCTAGGCCCACCGCAGTTAAACGTCAACCCTACACACCCCACTTTTGTGGCGGCCGGAAGGGAAAGAAACGCGATACGATTTTCACAACTCACCGAGAGGTCCGATGAACCCAATTTGTGGCGATTTTGAAGCAAACGGGATGCACTTTAGTAAAGTGCATAACAGTCGGCATTGCTTGCCAGCCCATCCTCTGCCCCTTTAAGGACGTGCCATGCTGGCTGCAGAAGACCGGTTTGGGAGGCGACCATGAAGAAAATTGTCAAATATGTGCTGCTGATGCTGGCTGGTCTGGCATTACTGTTAATTTTGGGACCCAGCGAGGAAGCGGATACCACGATCGCTTTCAAGGCTGATTCCATAGGCGATGACGTGGATGCCTATCTGGCCACTCGGGAATCAGCCTTTGCAGATATCATCCCCGGCGCGCAAAAACGCGTTGTGTGGGCTGATCCCTTAGGCAAAACCAAAACGCCCTACGCCATCGTCTACGTTCACGGCTTTTCCGCCACATCGGAGGAGATAAGACCCGTGCCCGACAATGTGGCCCAGGCCCTTGGGGCGAATCTGCATTTTGCCAGATTGGCAGGGCATGGTCGCGGGGCGGACCCCATGGCGGAGGCCAGCGTCAACAAGTGGATGAACGATGTGGCAGAGGCGTTGGCCATCGGACGGCGCATCGGTGACAAGGTGGTTGTCATATCCACCTCCACAGGCGGCACTTTGATGACTTTGGCCGCCACCAAGCCAGCCTTGATGCGCAATGTGGTGGGCAATGTGATGATCTCCCCAAATTTCGCCGTTCAGGCCGCCGGTGCGGACATTTTGTTGCTGCCCTGGGCGCGACAGCTGATCCCCCACGCCTTTGGCGAGTACCGTGAATGGGAGCCCAAGAACGAAGAGCAGCGCAAATGGTGGTCTACGCGCTATCCTAATGTGGCCCTGTTGCCCATGCAGGCCGCGGTCAGCGCGGCGGGCAATGTGGCTTATGAACAACTGGACCTGCCCACGCTCTTCGTTTTCCACCCCGACGACGGCGTGGTGAAATCTGACGTTACTGAGCAGGTGGCCGCTCGCTGGGGCGGCAATTCCGGGGCTGAAGCGACCGTGCAGCGCGTTGCGCAATCCGACGACACATCCAAACACGTGGTGGCCGGGGCTATTCTCGACCCCGACAATACCGAGCCGGTGACAAATAAAATTCTGGACTGGATCAAAACCCTATGAAGGATTTTCGCAGCCAAGGGCGCACAGTTTCTCTATCAGCCTCTCATTACATCAACGGCAAACCCGTCGAAGACGAAAGCGGCGAACCACTGGTTACGCGCCATCCAGCCACAGATGAACCCATCGCCCAACTAAAATGCGCCACCGATGCCATTATCGAACAGGCCGTTTCCGCAGCACAGGAGGCGCAGACGGCATGGGCAGCCGTGCCAGCACCGGAAAAAGCGCGCCTTTTGATAAACGCTGCGGAAATAGTTCGGCAACGCAATGATGAAATTGCCCGGGTGGAATCGCTCGACACGGGTAAGGCTATTCAAGAGACGCTTTACGTGGATGCGGCGAGCGCCGCTGACAATTTGGAATATTTCGGCCATTTGGTGGCCACCACGACATCCGAACACATTCCGCTCAACTCATCTTCCTTCGCCTACACGTTGCGGGAGCCGCTGGGCGTGGTGGGGGCCGTGGGCGCATGGAATTATCCCATTCAGGTGGCCAGCTGGAAGGCCTCTCCAGCTTTGGCCATGGGCAATGCCATCATCTTCAAACCGTCCGAAGAGACCCCCCTATCCGCTCTCATTCTGGCCGAATGCCTGAGTGAGGCCGGGGTGCCCGACGGATTGTTTAACGTGATCCAGGGCATGGGCGATGTGGGGGCCAAACTGGTGAACCATCCCGGCATCGACAAAGTCACCCTGACCGGCTCTGTGCCCACCGGCCATAAAATAATGGCGGCCGCCGCCAACGGCTTAAAACATGTTTCGCTGGAGCTGGGGGGCAAATCTCCGCTGATCATTTTTGATGATGCGGACGTGGAGAACGCAGTCTCCGGCGCTATTATGGCTAATTTCTACTCCACCGGTCAGGTCTGTTCCAACGGCACACGGGTTTTCGTGCAAAGCGGCATCCGCGAGGCCTTTATCAAGCGGCTGGTGGAGCGCACCGAGGCTATTCGCATCGGTGACCCACTCGACCCGGACATCCACATGGGGCCCATGGTCTCGCGCCGTCAGCTTGAGATTGTTGAAGACTACATCGCCAAGGGCAAAGCGGAGGGTGGCACCCTGTTGTGTGGCGGAGAAACCGTGTCTGTGGAAGATTTCCCCCACGGCCATTTCATTCGCCCCGCCATTTTTGAAAACGTGTCCGATGACGCCACCATCGCCCGGGAGGAGATCTTCGGCCCTGTTCTCACTCTTTTCGATTTTGCGGAGGAGGAGGATGTCATCACGCGGGCCAATGACAGCGATTTTGGCCTTGCCGCCGGCGTCTTTACCCAAAACCTCGCCCTCGCCCATCGCGTCATCGCCCGCCTTCAGGCCGGCACCTGCTATATCAACAATTTCAACCTCACCCCCGCCGGCGTGCCCTTTGGTGGCTACAAAAAGAGCGGCATAGGCCGCGAAAACGCCCACCACGCCATGGACTATTATAGCCAGATCAAGAGCGTTTATGTGGAAATGGGGGATGTGGAAGCGGGGTATTGAGCCAAAGCACCCGGCATAGGGTCGACCAAATTCTGCACAACCGCTGAACCCGCTTTCTACCCTCGGTTCGACAAGAGCGGGTTTGCGGTCTATCCTGACCCTCCGACAGAGGTGGGGAGAGGGTCATGGCAGATATCAGTGGCTACAACAACACGCTTAGTACGGCGACCGATCTGGGTGAGATCGATTTCAGCACGAACACGTGGACGGGCAATGTGGGCGTGTCCGACAGTGGCCACCTGTTCAATGACCCGGTTGACTATTTCACCTTAGGCACGGCGGACGATGTGGCCAGCGTGTTGTTTTCCTTCAGCACTTTTGGTGTGAGCAACCTCTATTTCAACTATTGGAAGGTTTTCACTTTCATTCCGATCTCCGGCTTCGTGAACGCCGATCCCATCAATTATTATTTCGACCAAGGCAGTTTTGACGGCCTTTTCGCATCCCAGGGTTGGACCGAAGGCCACGGCTCATGGAACCCTTTCATCTACGACATCATTCCGGGCAGCGATCTGGTGTTTTCCATCAGCGTCTCGGCAGCCGAGGAAGATACACCCGGATCGTCCATCACCAACATTGTTCAATTAAATTATACCTTCGGTTTCAACGTTCACGAACAAGTTGACGACCCCGTTTATACGTTGGGCTGGCATTACGGCTGGAACCTCGGGTGGCAAGCCGTTTACGCCCAAGGCTGGACCTATGGGTGGTATAATGGCTGGGGAATTGGTTGGACCGTCGGGTGGAACCTGGGCTGGATTTTGGGTTGGAGCAATGCGGGCGGCGCCTGGACCCGGGGATGGATGCTGGGTTGGAGCAATGGCTGGCATTTGGGCTGGAGCCTGGGTTGGCACCGAGGCTGGAACTACGGCTGGTCGTTCAGCGGCTATGAACTGGGCTGGGGTGTAAGCTGGTATTACGGCTGGGGTATCCAGTGACCTCACAGTTACCTGCATCGTCCCCCGTGGCGCAATGCACGTTGTCTATCTGACACAATCCGCGGACGCGTTCCGCGTCCAACAGACGACGAAGAAATTCAACCTACCGCAGCCTCATGCCGTCTTGAGCACTTTCCAGATGTTTATCCGCTTCGATGAGAGCGAGGGAGTTTAGCTTAAAGCGCCTCGCACAGCCTCTAACGCGGCCTCCAGATTTTTGCCGTTTGGACCACCGGCCTGAGCCATGTCCGGGCGGCCGCCACCGCCTTTGCCGCCCACTTTTTCTGACGCCAGGCGGACAAGGTCCACGGCATTCATACGATCCGTCAAATCATTGCTGACGCCGACGACGATCGCGGCTTTTCCATCTTCGCTGCGGGCACCCAATAGGACGATGCCGGACCCCAGTTGCGCCTTTTGCTCATCCACCATGCCCTTCAGATCGCGAGGGGAAACGCCCTCCACAATGCGGCCGGAAAACTGGATCCCGTTGATGGTTTCTACGGTCGACCCAGTTCCTGTGCCACCGCCCAGTGCGAGTTTCTTTTTGGCATCCGCCAATTCTCGCTCCAGCTTTTTACGCTCTTCCAAAAGCGCAGCCACGCGGACGGGCACATCAGCGGGGGTGGCTTTTAGGACAGTCGCGGCATCCCGCAGCAAACGCTCCTGATCCTGCAAGTGTTTGCGGGCCGCATCCCCTGTGAGAGCCTCCACGCGCCGCACGCCAGAGGCAACGGCCGCTTCCGATATGATGGTCACAAGACCAATATCGCCCGTTTGGTCCACATGGGTGCCACCGCACAGTTCCAGCGACCAGGGTTTTCCATCATCCCCCTGCCCCATGGAAACCACGCGCACCTCATCCCCATATTTTTCACCAAACTGCGCCTGAGCGCCCAATTCAATGGCTTCATCCACACCCATCAGTGTGGTCCCAACGGCGCTGTTTTGCAGGACGTATTGATTGGTTAGAGCATCAACCTGCACCAATTCCTCGTCAGTGACCGGTTTGGGGTGAGCGAAATCGAAACGCAGACGCTCGGGAGCCACAAGGGAGCCGCGCTGGGCCACATGATCGCCAAGGGTTTCGCGCAAGGCCTCGTGCAGCAAATGAGTGCCGGAGTGATTGCTGCGCAGTTTAGACCGACGTTCATGGTCCACCTGGGCGACGACACCCGTGCCAAGCGAGAGGGTGCCGTTCGTCACTTTGCCAAAATGCACAAACAGACCATCGGCCTTCTTTTTGGTGTCGCTGATTGCAACTAGTGTTTCGCCCGCTGTAAATGTGCCCGCATCGCCCATCTGACCGCCGGATTCGCCGTAGAACGGTGTTTGGTTCAAAACGATGGCCACTTCAGCGCCCGACGTCGCGCTTTCGGCCACCTCACCATCAACGAGAATGGCCTGCACTGCCCCTTCGGCCATCTCAGTATCATAGCCAAGGAATTCGGTGGCCCCGTGCTCTTCGCGCAGCCTGAACCAAACGGCCTCATCCGCGCTCCCGCCGGAACCCGCCCAGGAGGCCCGGGCCTCTTCCTTCTGCCGCTCCATGGCGGCGTTGTAGGCAGCCGTATCCACCGAAATATCGCGGCGGCGCAAGGCATCCTGCGTCAGATCCAACGGAAAGCCGTAAGTATCGTAAAGCTTGAACGCCACCTCGCCATCGAAGCTATCGCCAGCCTGCAAATCAGCGGAGGCCGTATCGAGCAGATCAATGCCGCGGGCCAAGGTCTTGCGGAAGCGGGTCTCTTCCAGCTTCAACGTCTCGGCAATCAGTTGTTCGTTGCGAACGAGTTCCGGATAGGCCTGACCCATTTGGCCGATCAAAGCCGACACGAGTTTCCACATGACCGGTTCTGAAGCACCCAACATGCTGGCGTGACGCATGGCGCGCCGCATAATGCGGCGCAGCACGTAGCCACGCCCTTCGTTGGACGGCAAAACACCATCAGCAATCAAAAACCCACTGGCGCGCAAATGGTCTGCAATTACGCGGTGGCTGGCCGACGTTTCCGGGGTGCTGGCCGCTCCAATCACCTCTTCACTGGCGGCAATGAGCGCCTTGAACAGATCAATTTCATAATTGTCATGGGTGCCTTGCATCACGGCCGCGATGCGCTCGAGCCCCATGCCGGTGTCGATGGACGGTTTGGGAAGATTGACCCGCTCTTCAATGGTGACCTGCTCAAACTGCATGAAGACCAGGTTCCAGATTTCCACAAACCGGTCACCATCCTCCTCCGGGCTACCGGGAGGGCCGCCCCAGATATGATCGCCATGATCGTAGAAAATTTCCGAACAGGGGCCGCAAGGACCGGTATCGCCCATGGCCCAAAAATTGTCTGATGTGGCGATACGAATGATGCGGTCATCGCTGAGACCCGCGATTTTCTTCCACAGGTCAAAGGCTTCGTCATCGTCATGGTAAACGGTGGTAATGAGTTTGGATTGATCCAGACCAAACTCTTTGGTGAGCAGGTTCCAGGCCAGTTCAATGGCATCGGCCTTGAAATAATCCCCGAAGGAAAAATTGCCGAGCATTTCAAAGAATGTGTGGTGGCGGGCCGTGTAGCCCACATTGTCCAAATCATTATGTTTGCCCCCGGCCCGAACGCATTTTTGCGATGTGGCCGCGCGTGTGTAATCGCGGGTTTCCAGACCGGTGAACAGGTTCTTGAACTGCACCATGCCGGCAGCTGTAAACATCAGCGTTGGATCATTGCGGGGAATAAGGGGGGAAGAAGCCACCGCCGCATGACCGTTCTTCTCGAAATAGTCGAGAAAGGTGCTGCGAATTTCGTTAACGCCGGTCATGGTCCATCAGGTCCTGGGAGGTTGAAAAATGCAAAGAAGTGGCCGGGTTTGAACAGGTTCACGCCGAAATTTCAACCGGGCAAAGCTGCCAAAGGAGATAAGAAAAAAGCCCCGGACAGGCCGGGGCTTTTCCAACGCCATCATTAAAGTGCAAAACCAGCCTTAGCCGGCGGCACCGGCATCCAATTCGGGATCGGTGCCCTCTTCGTCTTTGCCCGTGGGTTCATCAAGCAATTTCTCGCCAATCAGACCGGCATTGCGGCGGATGGCCTGTTCGATCGTATCAGCAATTTCGGGATTATCGCGCAGGAAGGATTTGGAGTTCTCCCTGCCTTGGCCCAGCCGCTGACTGTCATAGGAAAACCAAGAACCGGATTTCTCCACAATGCCGGCGGTCACGCCCAGATCGAGCAATTCACCATAACGGGAAACGCCTTCGCCATACATGATGTCGAATTCAACCTGTTTGAAGGGCGGCGCCAATTTGTTTTTCACCACTTTGATGCGGGTCTGGTTCCCCACGACCTCATCACGCTCTTTGATGGCACCGATGCGGCGGATATCGAGGCGGACGGAGGAGTAGAATTTAAGCGCGTTCCCGCCCGTGGTGGTTTCGGGGGACCCAAACATCACCCCGATCTTCATCCGAATCTGATTGATGAAGATGACCATCGTGTTGGATTTGGAGATGGAGGCGGTGAGTTTGCGCAGGGCCTGGCTCATGAGACGGGCCTGGAGGCCGGGGAGAGAGGAACCCATCTCGCCCTCAATCTCCGCCCGGGGCGTAAGGGCCGCCACAGAATCCACCACCAGCACGTCACAGGCGCCAGAGCGCACCAGCGTGTCCGTGATTTCCAACGCTTGCTCCCCCGTGTCGGGCTGGGAGATGAGCAGATTTTCCAGATCCACACCCAATTTCTTGGCATAAACCGGATCGAGGGCGTGTTCGGCGTCCACGAAGGCGCAGATACCGCCCCGTTTTTGTGCTTCGGCCACCGTGTGCAGGGCAAGCGTCGTTTTACCGGATGATTCCGGCCCATAAATTTCCACAATACGGCCCTTGGGCAGGCCGCCGACGCCCAGGGCGATATCGAGACCGAGACAACCGGTGGGCACGGTCTCAATCTCCACCGCTTGTTCAGCGGTGCCCAAACGCATGATGGAGCCTTTGCCGAATGCCCGTTCGATCTGCCCCAATGCGGCTTCCAGTGCTTTTGATTTATCCACGCTCTTGTCCTCAACCACTTTCAGGTTCGGTGCAGCCATCGTCTTGATCCTTGTTTAATGGGTCGGGTCACATATGCAATTTTTCAATTCGTACCGCATTTGTTCTCTTTTGTAAAGGCCGTCCAAGATACTGAAATATATAATAATCGGCGGTTTGTTCACATTATATTCTTGTTGACAAGTGATTGAGCAAGCGACAGGTATTTTGGCAGGAACGCACATTTTCGCGATTCCTGCGGCCATGGCTGGCGCAGGTTTGACGATGGGCATTAGGATGACGACATCGCCAGCGATGATTTTTGTTGGGGCGGCCCATGTGGACTGGCTGGGGCGGTTTTGTGAACCCGCCGACCGTGGCTTGTCGGTGCCCGGGGCCTGGAGCCGCTGGGGCGGTGGGGCGGCTTTCAATGCGGCGAGCATTGTTGCTGGGGCCGGATTGCCCGTCATTCTCCATTCCGCTTGTGGGGTAGATGGGAGTGCGACGTGGTTGGCGGAGCTTTGCAAGGAGCGTGGTTTGACGCCCCGTCTTCAACCCAAATCAATGGCCTGCACGGCAAGTTATACGGCCATGGTAGATCCTGACGGGCAGCTTGTGCAGGCGCTGGCGAACATGGATGTCTATGACCTTTTTGATAGCGACATGGTGGAAAGCGCCCCGCAGGACTGGCTGGTTGTGGATGCCAATCTCAAACCCGAAACGCTCCATAAGGTGATCGGGAAACCCGCCGCCAAGCGTATCGGTTTGACGGTGTCCGCCGCGAAAGCGCCGCGCCTCCTGCCCGTTTTAGAGCAGCTGGATTTGCTGTTTACCAATGGCAGTGAACTGTCCGCTTTATTGGAGGCCAGCGGGAGTGCAGCGGTGACGAATTTGGGGGTTAAGCAGGTGGTGGTCTCCAATGGTCACAACCGCTTGGAAATCTTGGAAGACGGCGTCAAGTCCACCATCATGCCCCCGGCTTTGCCCCCGGATGACATTGCCAGCGTGGTGGGCGCGGGCGATGGTTTGGCAGCGGGCACATTGGTGGCGCTGTGGGAGGGCGCTCCCTTGTCAGAAGCGGTGCAAAGGGGCGTGGCGGTGGCGCAGGAGGTCTTGCGCTGGCCCGGCCCATGGGCCGATACAGTGCCTACCCTGTTCAGCCGCGATGGAAATCTCCCATGACCCCCCTGCCCCTTGTTTTCAACGAAGAGGTTCTGGCCGCCCGGGCAGACGGCACGCCTCTCGTGGCCCTGGAATCCACAATCATAACCCACGGCATGCCCTGGCCGCGCAATGTGGAGACGGCGCGGTTGGTGGAACAAGCGGTGCGCGACGGTGGGGCCGTGCCGGCCACGATTGCGGTTTTTGATGGTCATATCCATGTGGGCCTGAGTGATGAGCAGTTGGATTTTCTGGGTCAGGCCAAGGATGTGATGAAACTGTCGCGGTCGGATTTTGCCTATGCCCTGGCGGCGGGCAAAACCGGCTCTACTACCGTGGCGGCCACCATGTTGGCGGCGCGGCTGGCGGGCATCGATGTGTTTGCCACCGGCGGCATTGGCGGCGTTCATGCTGGGGCGGAAACGAGCTTTGATGTCTCCGCCGATCTAAGTGAACTGCAAACAACAGATGTGATCGTGGTCTGCGCCGGGGCAAAGGCCATTTTAGACCTGCCGAAAACGCTGGAAGTGTTGGAAACAAACGGGGTGCCCGTCATCGGCTATGGGACAGAGGAATTGCCGGCCTTCTGGTCGCGGCAAAGCGGGCTGGCGGTGCCCCTTTGCGTGGAGAAGGCCCAGCAGATTGCTGACCATGCCGCCATGCGCGCGCGGCTGGGCATGGGCGGGGGCACGCTGGTGGTAAACCCAGTGCCCCAAGAGGCGGAAATTCCACGAGACGAAATGCAGGGCCATATTGAAAAGGCGCTTGGGGAAGCCGTGGACCAAGACGTCTCGGGCAAATCGGTTACCCCCTTTCTGCTCTCCCGCATTGTGGAGCTCACCGGCGGGCGCAGCCTGGAGACCAACGTGGCACTGATTGTCAACAATGCCCGCGTAGCGGCCGATATTGCGGTGGCCATGGGCCGTGGCCCAGCGGCATGAGGCCTGTTTAACCCACACGGTAAACATAAGGCCAAAGTTACCTTTCGTGCGCTTGCATCCATCTGGCGCATAGGGCATTGCATCGGCGGGGGTTGAACGGCCCGTCTGATTTGGCGGGCCGCAAATTTGTTGGGCTTTAAGCGCATCCATGAACGCCTCATTGAAATTTATCCGGCGCATCGCGGTCTTCAAGTTGATGGCCATTGTGCTTGCGGCCTGCACGGCGACGGCATCACTCCAGCCCTCCCCCTTTCCCATCCCATCCGAGCGCTACACGGCGATCATGATGAAGATAGACGGCACGGTGCTGCATTCGGTGCGGCCCGATGCGGTGCGTTTTCCCGCCTCACTCACCAAAATGATGACGCTATATTTGCTGTTTGAAGGCCTATCAAAGCGCAAATTTACGCTCCAAAGCCGCATTCCCGTCTCCGCCAACGCCGCCCGTAAACCGGCGTCCAAACTCTATCTGAAAGCGGGTGAGACGATTTCGGTGGAGGAGGCTATCCATGCGCTGGCCATCAAGTCCGCCAATGATGTGGCCACCGCCGTGGCGGAATATCTGGGGGGGAGCGAAGCCACGTTTGCCCGCATCATGACGGCGCATGCCCGCTCGCTGGGCATGAATTCCACCATCTTCCGCAACGCTTCGGGCTTGCCGGACAAACGACAAGTCTCCACGGCGCGGGATATGGCGAAACTCTCCATCGCGCTCTACAAAAAGCACCGCCGTTATTATGGCTATGTGGGCAAGTCCTCGTTTGTGTTCCGGGGCCGCACCATTCGGGGCCACAACAGGGTGCTGAAACAGCTGCGGGGAGCAGACGGCATCAAGACGGGCTATACCCGCGCCTCCGGCTTCAACCTGGCCACATCGGCGCGCACGTCCAAGGGCCGTGTGGTGGGCGTGATCATGGGCGAAAATTCTGGCCGGAGCCGCAATGCTCATATGGTGCAGCTTTTCAAGCGGTTTGCGCCTTGAGCCATAAGAACAAAAAGGCCGACGATGCTTCCGACCATGTGAGTTTGGATATCTCCACCTATTCCATGCAGCCCGGACGAGACGTTTCGCGTCTGGTGGAAATCATGGCTGCACTGCGCACGCCGGTCACCGGCTGCCCGTGGGATTTAGAGCAAAATTTCCGCTCCATCGCGCCCTACACCATTGAAGAGACCTACGAAGTCGTGGATGCCATCGAGCGCAACGACATGGAAAATTTGCGCGAAGAACTGGGCGATCTGCTGTTACAGGTGGTCTATCACGCGCGCATGGCGGAAGAACTGGGCGCGTTTGATTTTGCCGATGTGGTGGAAGGCGTGACCACCAAAATGGTGCGCCGCCACCCCCATGTCTTCGGGCCAGAAGCCGCCCGCACCGCCGGCATGGCCAAGGGCACATGGGAGCGTATCAAGGCCGCTGAAAAGGCCGAGCACGCGGCCCGGCGGGCGCAGATGGGGCTTGCGGAGGAGGCATCAAAGACAGGTGTGCTGGACGACGTCCCCGCCGCCATGCCGCCCTTTCTGGAAGCGCTGAAACTGCAACAGAAGGCGGCCAAGGTGGGGTTTGATTGGAACGACCCCCGCGCGGTTATCGCCAAAGTGCGCGAGGAACTGGATGAGTTTGAAGCTGAACTGGATGCCGACGACGGCTCCACCCAAGCCCGACAAAAACTGGAAGATGAATTGGGCGACACGCTTTTCACCTATGTAAACCTCGCCCGCCATCTTGATTTGGACACGGAAGCCGCCGTGCGAGCCACCAATCAGAAGTTTCGCAAGCGCATGGCGTATATTGAGGAAGCGCTAGCCGATCAGGGGCGGACACTGGGTGATGCCGATCTGGATGAGATGGAAGCGCTTTGGCAGGCGGCGAAGTATGTATAAGTCTGCGGCTTGAATTGGATCGCTGCTAGGTGCGGTCATTTTTTTACGCCGTTTTAAACGAGCTTGAACTTCCGCTTCGAGCCATCGTCCACCGATTTAATGGACTTCATTAACGACAGCTATCAGAAAACACCCTTCGTGATATTAATCATGCTGTATGTGCCAATCGAGGTGGAAAACTAATGAAGCGTCGAGAGTTCTTTTTTGGTTGCGGAGTGACCGCTTCGCTTGGCCTGTTAGGGATCCCACAATCTATGGCTAAAACAAGTTTTCGTGTCCCTGCCGAGGAAGATGCTCACCAACGCACCTTCATGCAATGGCCGGTCAATCGTCGCGTGCACCGCGATCCAGTCTTTTTGAGGATGACCCAGCAGACGATTGCAGATATCGCAAATGCGGTCAGCGAGTTTGAGCCCGTTACGATGCTTGCGGCTTCAGACGACCATACGGGCGCTCGTAAGATGCTGTCTGCAAAAGTGGAGCTATGGGATATCCCAACTGAGGACCTTTGGTGCCGCGATGCCGGGCCAATATTCGTCGCCGATGGTGCTGGTGGTTTGGCTGTTACCCATATTCACTTCAATGGATGGGGTGAAAAACAGGTCAATCGTCGCGACAATCAAATTGCCGCACGCGTCACTGAACGACTTGGGTTGGAGTTAATCCCATCAGGTCTTCGCGGCGAAGGCGGCGGCTTGGAACATGACGGACATGGCCTCTTGATGGCCCATGAGAGCAGCTGGGTGAATGAGAACCGAAACCCAGGTCTTTCTCGCGATGAAATCGAACGCCGATTACTCACGGCTTTTGGCGCGGATCGGATGATCTGGGCAGAAGGGCTTTTGGGCGAAGACATCACGGATTATCACATCGACAGTCTTGCGCGCTTTACTAGTCCGGGAAGTGTGCTCATCAACCTACCAGATGAGCCAGACATGAAGGACCCTTTCCATGTAGCCGCTTTGAAAACCCATGATAGGTTTGTTGCTGAGGGTTTGAAGATAGACGTCATTCCCGAACCAACCCGCCCGAGGGTTAAAAGCTATGATTTCGTTTCGTCTTACGTGAATTACTATGCTTGTAACGGTGCAATCATCGCGCCTCATTTCGGTGATAAAGAAACTGACCAGATCGCCAGAGAGGCTTTGGCTCGCCACTATCCTGATCGTGAAATCGTAATGCTCAATGTTGATCCGCTAGGCGAATTAGGCGGAGGCATTCACTGTGCCACACAGCAGATGCCTGCAAGTTGACACTTTGATAGCTTCAATCCCAGAAGCGGATAATCAGTCTAATAAAATCGACGTCAGGAAGGTCCCCATAGCCGACAAGAAAGCGAACAATCAAATTAGGTGATTAAGCCGCTTTTGACACCCTATCCCACCTTCGCCAACAACTGCTCTTTCAACGCTACCGGCACGCGCACCTTCAGCGCTAGCGACCCATCATCCTGATCTGTCCGGTCGATCACATGCGTGTTCTGGTAAATCCAGTCCAGTGATCCTAATCGGTCGATGGCCACGTCCACGTCCAACACATTGTCGGAACCGGCGACCTTTTCCTCGATCAAACTCAACAATTCATCCGTCCCCTCCCCGCTTACGGCTGACACGAACAGCGGGGCGTTTTCGCCGGTTCTGGTTTCGCGCATGGTGGCGAGTTGGTCGGGGTCCAGCAGATCAATCTTGTTCCACACTTCCACCACGCGGGCGTGGCCGTCTTCACCCACACCCAGTTGGGAAAGGATGGAGTAGACGTCTTCGGACTGCGCCGCCGTATCAGGGTCGGCCACATCGCGCACGTGGAGAATGAGTTCGGCTTCGATCACTTCTTCCAGCGTCGCGCGAAAGGCGGCGACGAGATGGGTGGGCAGGTCGGAGACGAAGCCCACCGTGTCGGACAAAATAACCTGCGTGCCCTCGGGCAGGTGAAGCTGGCGGAGCGTGGGGTCTAGCGTGGCGAAGAGCATGTCCTTGGCCATCACACCAGCCCCGGTGAGGCGGTTGAACAGGGTGGATTTGCCAGCGTTGGTATAACCCACCAAAGCCACGACGGGATAAGGCACTTTCTGGCGTTTGGTGCGGTGGAGGCTGCGGGTGCGGCGCACTTTTTCAAGCTCTTTTTCCAGCTTGTTGACACGCTCTTGAAGCTGCCGCCGGTCGGATTCGATCTGCGTTTCGCCGGGGCCGCCCAAAAAGCCGCCGGACCCACCACCGCCGCCGCGCTGGCGTTCCAGGTGGGTCCATGAGCGCACAAGACGGCCCTTTTGGTAGTTCAAATGGGCCAATTCAACCTGCAACCGGCCCTCTTTGGTCTGCGCGCGGGCGCCAAAGATTTCGAGGATAAGCCCGGTGCGGTCCAGCACTTTGGCGTTCCACTCTTTTTCCAGATTGCGCTGCTGCACGGGCGTGAGCGCATGATCCACAATCACCAGACCGGCATGCAGGGCCGCGATAAGGCCTTTGAGTTCTTCCACCTTGCCAGTGCCAAACAGGTTGCCGGGTTTGATCTTGGCCAATGGCACCGTACCGGAATGGACAATTTCCAGATCAATGGCGCGGGCTAGTCCTTCTGCTTCTTCAAGCCGGGACTGTTCCGTGCGGTCATGGATGCGGCGGCGCTCATTTTCTGCAATGGCCCCGCGCCCCAAGACGGGCACAATGACGACGGCCTTCTCGGAAGAACGCTCCTTGGTGTAGTCCACCTGAAAACGGCTTTTGCCGGATTTATCAAATTCAGACAGGGGAGACCCTCTCAAACAGTGGGGGCGGTGTGTTCACCAACGCCATGGGGGCCGGAGTGTTCACCTACTCCTCCTCCCCTTCCTCAAACAGGCGCACGGGCTCGCCGGGCATGATGGTGGAAATGGCGTGTTTGTAGACCAGTTGCGAGTGACCATCGCGCCGCAGCAACAGGCAAAAATTGTCAAACCAGGTGACGATCCCGGTCAGTTTCACGCCGTTGACCAGAAAAATCGTCAGCGAAATCTTGTTCTTGCGCACATTGTTGAGAAAGGCATCTTGCAGATTCTGTTGTCTTTCGGCCATTTTGACCTTCTTCTCCCGCCGCCGTTGGTCCCAACTATAGGCGCGCACCCCACACGCGCCAAGGGCAAATTGCTCGCCTATCGGCTGCGCCAGTAGCGGAGACTGAACAGGCCCAAAACGGCCAAGACTTCAAGACGGCCCAAAATCATCACTGCGATCAGAGCCATTTTCGCCAGATCGGAAAATTCGGCATAGGCGGGCCAGGCCTCTGCGGACGGGCCGGACCATCCGGCGCCGTAAACGGGGCCGGCGGTGGCGAAATTGGCGAGCACAGCCGTCAGCGCCGCGTCAAAGGGAATGCCCGCGGCCGCCACCGTGATTGTGCCCACAGCGATGACGATAATGGCCACCACGAAAAAGCTCCAAATGGCTTTCATCAACTGCATGTCATAGCGCTCTGACCCAAAATGGGAGGCGCGGACCACGTGGGGGTAAACCAGCCGGTCAAGTTCGCTCCACGACTGCACCACCATGCCGCCCATGCGATAATGCTTCAGCCCGCCAGAAGTGGAAAAAGCGCTGCCGCCCAGGAAAACGACAAACAGAACCAGCACCAAGGGCAAAAGGGTGAAATAACCGGGGCGGGATTCGATCCCGCTGGTTGAGATGAGGGCGGCGGCATTGACCAACGCTTCCACCGCCCGTGCCACGGGACTTGCGCCCTCACTGGCGCTGGTGGAAATGGTGGCGATGATAAAAATCCCCGTCAGCAAGGCCGCCAGAATGAGAACGGCATAGCTTTCGCGGTGCTCCAGCAGGGCGCGCCATTGTGCATGGACGATCATGCGATGCCAGAACACGCTGGTGGCCCCAGCCAACAAGAGCCCGGCAAAAATGAAAAGGCCGAGGGGGGACAAAACACTGTCCAAACTGCCATCAAAGGGCAAAAATCCCCCGGTGGAGGTGGCCGTCATGGAAAGGGTGACAGCATGGAAGGCCCGGTTGCCGGAAAGAAAAAACAGCAAGGCACCAAGGGCCGTCGCTGCCGTGTAAAGATATAAAAGCCGCAGGGCGAAGCCGGAAAGGCGTGTGTCCGTGCTGCGCAAATCGGCGCCATTGGTGATGGTTTCCGTGCGTGAGCGCAGACCCCCGATGCGCATGGGGGCAATGACCAAAATGATGGATAACAAGGCGAGATAGCCCCCCATCCATTGCATCTGCACCCGCCAGAACAAAACGCTTTGCGGCAGGTCCTCCAACGTCACCCACAGGGATGCGCCGCTGGTGGTGATGGCCGAGACGGAATCAAACAGGGCATCGAGAAGGTTGAGTGTGGTCACATCCCGCAGAATGACCGCTGCAAGAACCGGCACGATGGTCCACACCATCACCAACAGCACCAACCGCCCCACCTGGGGCACGTTGCCCAAACGTCCGTTTGTGGCCACGAACAAAGATCCAAACAAAAAAGCGCCGATGAGCAGGTAAAAGCCGAAGCGCGCCGCTAGGCCCAATTCTCCACTCAGCAGAGCAATGAGAATTGGGGCGAGTAGAGAGACCGTGAAAGCACAGCCGACAATGGCAAAGTAAAACAGAATGGCGAGCATCAGACCCACCCCATGCCGCTTGCAGCGGCCCTAGAGTCTATCACGTTCAAACGGAATCGAAATTCGCTGCCTCTCAAACAGCAAAGTGCTGTTTTCGAACGCGATTTTCGATAAGTCCTGTTTTCGTGTGAACATGATTTGCTCTAAAAGAATTCAAGGCTCACGCGGAACATCTGTTCCACCTGTTTTACCCGTGAGGCGGTGGCGAACATGACGATGCGGTCGCGGGATTTGATTACGGTGTCACCATCCGGCATCAGCACTTTGCGGTCGCGGTAAATGGCGCCGATGCGGATGCCATTGGCCAAATCCAGATCCCGCAGGGGCGTGCCCACTAGGGTGGAGGTTTCCAGTGCTTCGGCTTCAATGACCTCCGCCGCACCGTTTTGAACGGAATGCACGCCGCGAATGCGCCCCCTGCGCACGTGTTGGAGAATTTTGGAGATGGTCACCGAACGGGGGTTGAGATGGGCATCAATGCCCAGCGTTTTGGTAAATTCGTAATAGGACGTGTTGTTGAGCAAGGAGAGGTTGGACATGCAGCCCAACCGCTTTGCCATGACGGAGGAAAGGATATTGACCTGATCGTCATTGGTCAGCGCCACCATGAGATCGGCGTGCTCAATGTCCGCCTCCGTGAGAATATTCTGGTCCAACGCGGAGCCGTGCAACACCACTGACCGCTCTAAAACGTCGGCGATGGCAATGGCCCGTTCGCGGGAGCTTTCCACGATCTTGACCCGCGCCGTGCTTTGGCGGTCCTCCAGGGCGCGGGCCACATATAGGCCGATATTGCCGCCGCCGACGATGACAATGCGGCTGGCCGTTGGCTCCTCATGGCCAAAAATATTGAGCGTGCGGCGCACCCGGTCGCTGCGCACCACCACGTAGGCCAAATCGCCGGCCACCATGGCATCGTTGGAGCGGGGCACGAACAGGCGGCCATTGCGCCAAATACCGGTGACAACGGCGGAAAGGTCCGGGAACAACTCGCTCAACTGGCCAAGCGGCGTGTCGATGACCGGGCAGTCGTCGTTACACTCAATGGCGATCATGGCCACCTCGCCATCGGCAAAGCGCACGGCGTCGGTGGCTCCGGGCAGCGCGATGCGGCGCAGGACCATCTCGCCCACCTCAATTTCCGGCGAGATGATGACATCGATGGGCATGTTTTCGCGGGAAAAAAGGTCGCCAAATTCTGGCTTAAGATAGTTTTGCGCGCGAATGCGGGCGACTTTCGTGGGCACATTAAACAGGGAGTGGGCCACCTGACAGGCCACCATGTTGACTTCGTCATAGAGGGTGACGGCAATGATCATATCGGCGTCTTCCGCCCCAGCGGCCTGAAGCACATCGGGTTGGGAGCCGTGGCCCACAAAGCCGCGCACGTCCAATTGATCGGAAATGACCTGTATCAGAGCAGCGGAAGAGTCCACCACGGAAACATCATTGTCTTCCATGGAGAGCCGCTCGGCGATGCCGTAGCCCACCTGCCCGGCACCACAAATGATGACTTTCATGGGCTGCCCCGCCCTTCGGAACCGTCGATTTCGGCGTTATATACCAAGGGATTTCAATTTGCGATGCAGGGCCGACCGCTCCATCCCGATGAAATTGGCGGTTTTGGAAATATTGCCGCCAAAGCGGGTAACCTGCGCCATGAGATAGTCCCGCTCGAAAATCTCCCGCGCTTCGCGCAGAGGCATGGACATGATGTGCTCATCGCCGGAGCCGGGTGTGGTGGGCAGCATATCGCTCACCTCGCCGGGCAGTTGGTCGGCGGTGATAGGCTGGCCGTCATTGCGGGACAGGATCATCAGCCGTTCGATATTGTTGCGCAGCTGGCGCAGATTACCGGGCCATGAATGGGCGTGCAGCACGGCGAGAGCATCTTCGCCGATCGTGCAGGCTTTCACGCCCGTCTGGGCCTCCACCTGCGCCATGAAGGCGGCGATGAG
The DNA here is from genome assembly GCA_038525315.1 of Pseudomonadota bacterium. Taxonomy (GTDB): domain Bacteria; phylum Pseudomonadota; class Alphaproteobacteria; order Rhizobiales; family Rhizobiaceae; genus Pseudahrensia. The sequence continues at coordinate 871,986 of JBCBHU010000002.1, read as the reverse complement.
TTCGTCAATATCCTCGCGCCGATCCGCCAAGGCGGGCACTTGAATAGGAACGACGGCAAGACGGTGGAAGAGGTCTTCGCGGAAGCGGCCTTCGGCGATGCGCTGTTCCAAATCAATGGACGTGGAAGACAGAACACGCACATCCACCCGCACCTGCCGGGTGGAGCCGACGCGCTCGAATTTTTGGTTCACCAGCACGCGCACAATTTTATTTTGAGTTTCACGGGGCATTTCGCCCACTTCGTCAAGAAACAGTGTGCCGTTGTGGGCCTCTTCCAAAGCGCCCACCTTAGCCTCCTGCCCATCGGTGGCTTCCACGCCGAACAATTCCTGTTCCATGTTTTCCGGCGTGATGGCCCCGGCGTTCAGCACCACAAAAGGTGCGTCGGCACGGTGGCTGGCCTTATGGATGGCCCGGGCCACCATCTCCTTGCCGGAGCCGGAAGGGCCGATGATCATGACGCGGGAATTGGTCTGCGCCACGCGCTCAATATTGCCGCGCAGCTGGTTCATGGCCAGCGAGGAACCAATCATTTCAGGCATATCGGAGGACCGGCGTTCCAGATCCTTCACCTGTTTGCGCAGACCCGCAGTCTCCAAAGCCCGTTCGGCAATGAGGATCAGACGGTCAGCCTTGAATGGCTTTTCGATATAGTCATAGGCCCCGCGTTGGATGGCTGAGACGGCAGTTTCGATATTGCCATGGCCGGAAATGACCACCACGGGAAGGCCAGGGTGTTTTTCCTGGATCACATCCAGCAGAGCCAGCCCGTCCAGCTTGCTGCCCTGGAGCCAAATGTCGAGAAAGATCATGGAGGGGCGGCGGTCTGCGATGGCGGCAAGGGCACTGTCACTGTCACTGGCCGTGCGGGTTTCATGGCCCTCATCTTCCAGCAGGCCAGAGACCAATTCGCGAATATCGGCTTCGTCATCGACGACAAGAATATCAGATGCCATCAGGTGTCCTCGGTAGTTCCAGACCCAAGGGTTTTCGCTTGGGTCTTGTCAGGTGATGCCCCCATCGCCTCATCCTTGCCGTTGTTGCCGGCATCGGCAGCAAGGCGCGGAATGAAAATACTCATCATGGCCCCGTGGCCGCCTTCGGCCACCTGCGGTGCATCCAGCAGTTCGATGCGCCCGCCATGCTCTTCCAAAATCTTGCCCACAATGGCCAGACCGAGGCCCGTGCCTTTTTCGCGGGTGGTCATATAGGGTTCCAGCAGGCGCTGACGGTTCTCTTCCGGGAGGCCCTTGCCATTGTCGATGATATCAATGCGATGGTAGTCCCCATCACGGGTATTGCGCACCAAAATGCGTGGTTTTTCATCAGAAGAATAGTCAAACCCTTCAATGGCTTCTGTTGCATTCTTCACAACATTTCCGAATGCCTGCCCCAGCAAACGCCCATCGAATCGGGCCATGAGAGGCTGGTTTTCCAGTTCCACATCGAAGGTGATTTCGGGGCTGGAAACGCGGCGCAGGAAAACGGCCTCTTTAATGGCCTCGGACAGGTCACCCTCGCCCATGGTCGGTTTGGGCATGCGGGCGAAGGACGAGAATTCGTCCACCATGCGGCCAATATCCGCCACCTGCCGTACGATGGTGTCCGTGCATTGGTCAAACACTTCTCGGTCTTCGGTAATACGCTTGCCGTAACGGCGGCGGATGCGCTCGGCAGAAAGTTGGATGGGGGTGAGCGGGTTTTTGATTTCGTGGGCGATGCGGCGGGCCACGTCGGCCCAGGCACTGGTGCGCTGGGCGCTGACCAGATCGGTAATGTCATCAATGGTGATGACGTGGGAATGGGTCTGGTCTTCATTATCGTCGGCGGAGATTTGCACATTGAGGGTGCGATCGCGGCCGCCGATCAAAATGGTGATTTGCTCGCGCAATTCATCTTTGCCGGACGTGTCCAGCGTGTTCATCAAAGCGCCAAGGGCCGGCACAATTTCGTTGAGCTTGCGGCCCACCAGATCATCATCCGCCCCAAGAATGTGTCTGGCGGACGTGTTGGCGATGGCCACAACCCCCTGCCCGTCCACGCCAATAACACCGGCGGTCACCCCCGAAAGCACGGCTTCGGTGAACCGGCGGCGTTGATCAATCTGTTCCTGATTGTCCAGAATTTCATCCCGCTGGAGTTGCAACCGCCGTGTCATGGCGTTGAACGTGTCGGTGAGGGAGCGCAACTCCCCCTCCGAGCGGGAGGCCGGGACCGTTACGGCAAGATTGCCGGTGGCGACGCTGTCGGCGGCAGTGATCAAACGGCGGATGGGCTCCACCAGGCGGTCAGCCACCGCAATACCCATCCAAATGGCAGAAAGCAGGATGGTCAGGCAAATGCCCACATAAAGCAGCGCAAAGGCAATCTGGAGGGGCAAACGCCCGCTTTCCAGCAGCCGGTACTCCTCCGTAATCTCTTCCATCATGGCGATATTGTTCACCACCCCGGGGTCCACGGACCGCAAGGTGTAAAGGAAAACATCGGATCCGAGGCCGGGCAGTTTCACCACACACCCGGCCAAATTGCGTAGGCGGGGGCCGCCGCAGGCGGGTTTGTTCTCCGAGGCCAGTTGCATCAACCCCGTGGGCGGCGGGGGCAGTGGGTTTCGGGAAACCGATGGCAGATCTGCGGCCACAATCTCCCTGCCCTGCCCGTCCACCACAGCGGCTTTCACCAGACCTCGCGCCTTCGCCTGCCCTGTCATAAATTGTTCAAAAGCGCGGCGGTCTAACACGAAACCGGTGCGGTTGCGCATGAGCAAAAAGCCCATATTGATGGTATTGGAATTGAGGGTTGCCGCCGTCTCCGAGACATAGCTTTCCGCCACATTGATGGAGGAGGAGACGATGGATTTTGTGCGCGCATCGAATATGCGGTCCAGACCCAAATCCAGGGTGATACCCGCCACAATGGCCACCACGATGGCGGGAAAAGCCGCCACGATTCCAAACAGGCCCACAATGCGAATGTGCATGCGGGCCGCCGCCCTGCCCTTGCGCCGGGCGCGCAGCAGCGCGGCAATTTCCCGCCCGACGAGGAAAATCAACGCTGAAACAAACAGGGCGTTGATCGTCAGGATGATCAAAATGATCTGACTGGAGGGCTCTATGGACGTGAGGCCCAACAGCACATAAAACGAAGCCGCTCCAAACAGGATAGCGCAGACCACAAAAGCGATGCCAAAGCGACGGGCGTAGCGCAGGGTGGAATTGCGGTCCAGCGTGGGCTCTTCCGCCACCGCCATGGCCAGTTGCGCCGCCGCATTGGCAGCACTCACGGGTGGCGAGGTTAGATTGGCACTGCTCATGGTGGGCAATTCAGCAAACGGGGCAAAGGACAAAGCCGTTGCTATCTTGCAACAAAATGTGTCCGAAATGCAACAAAAGTGCCGTTCACAGGGGCGTTAGCGCAAAATTACAGCCCGCGCATGACCTGCAGGTCTAGGTCACGTATTTTCTTGCGAAGGGTGTTGCGGTTGAGGCCCAGAAGGCGAGCCGCCTGTATTTGATTACCCCGCGTTGCCCGCAGCGCGATGGTCAGGAGCGGGGCTTCCACCTCTCGCAGAACGCGGTGGTAGATGTCGGGGGACATGGATTCTGAATCTTCGTCAAACAGGCGCTGGGTAAAGGCCGCGACGCTGGTCTCCAGCCGATCCGCATCGCTCACTGGGCCGTCATCCACTACGGTGGTGGCGCTGCGGCTGGCGTTGAGTTCGCTTTCCACCAGTTCTGCGGTGATCTGTTCCTGCGGATAGAGGGCGGCGAGCCGTTGCACGAGGTTTTCCAGTTCGCGCACATTGCCGGGCCAGACGTGCTGTTTCAGGCGTTCCAGCGCGCCCCGGTCGAAAACCTTTTGGGGCAGCCCCCGCTCCTCGGCAGATTGCAGGAAATGGCGGGCCAGATCGGGCACATCGCCGGCTCTTTCCCTAAGGGGCGGCAGGCGCAGGGGCACCACGTTGAGGCGGTAGAAAAGGTCTTCACGGAATTGACCTTTCTCGATCAGCGCCACCAGGTCCTGATGGGTGGCGGCGACGATGCGCACATCGGTGGAAATGGGCGTGCGCCCCCCCACGGTGGTGTATTCCCCCTCCTGCAACACCCGAAGCAGCCGGGTTTGCGCCTCCATGGGCATATCGCCGATTTCATCGAGAAACAGGGTGCCGCCATTGGCCTGTTCAAACCGCCCGGCAGAACGGCTGTTGGCCCCGGTGAAGGCCCCTTTTTCGTGCCCAAAAAGCTCTGATTCGATCAGTTCACGGGGTATCGCCGCCATGTTGATGGCCACGAAGGGGCCGGTCTTGCGTTTGCCAAAATCATGCAGGGCCTTTGCCACCAATTCCTTGCCGGTGCCGGATTCGCCGTTGATCATGACCGTCAGATCGGTCTGGGTCATGCGCGCGATTACGCGGTAAATCTCCTGCATGGCAGGGGAGCGCCCCACCAGGGGCATGTGGGCGGTCTCCTGCGGCGCTTCACGTTTGGCGCTTGCCACGGGTTGGGCCAAAGCGCGCTCCACCGTGGCCAGCAATTCTTTCAGATCGAAGGGCTTGGGAAGGTAGTCATAGGCCCCCTTTTCGGTGGCGGTGATGGCGGTCATGAACGTGTTTTGCGCGCTCATGACGATGACCGGCAGGTCCGGGCGCAGGCGTTTCATGCGCGGTAACACGTCAAAAATATTGTCGTCAGGCATCACCACGTCAGTCAAAACCAGATCGCCTTCCTCCGCCTCGGTCCAGCGCATCAGCGTGGCCACGTTGGAGGTAATGCGCACTTCATAGCCCGCCCGGGAGAGGGCCTGGGACAGGACTGTGCGGATGGCCGCGTCATCATCGGCAACCAGAATTTCAGCCATGGTTCGGCTCCGCTTTTTGCTTCCAGACCGGCATCAGCACCTGAAACGTGGTCTGGCCCGGCTGGCTGTCGCAGGAAATGATGCCGCCATGATCGCCCACGATTTTGGCCACCAAGGCGAGACCAAGGCCGGAACCGTTTTGCTTGGTGGAAACGAAGGGGTCGAACATGTGGCGTTGAAACTCTGCGGTGATGCCGGAGCCATTGTCTGAGATGGAGATGGCGATGGGCAACGAGATCCGCTCGCGGGTGCCGGGGGCGGCCACGCGCATGCCGGGGCGAAAGGCGGTGGCAATTTTCAACGCGGGCCTGTCCACCCCCTCCATGGCCTCACAGGCGTTTTTGACGAGGTTCAAAAACACCTGAACCAGCTGGTCACGATTGCCTAATATGGGGGGGATGGAGGGATCGTAAAGTTCGTTAATGGCCACTTGCGCGGCGAAACCCGTGCGGGCCACCTCTTTCACATGTTCCAAGACCGAGTGGACATTGACCGGGTCCCGCTCAATGGGTCGTTCGTCGGAAAACACTTCCATACGGTCCACAAGGCGCACGATACGGTCGGTTTCCTCCGTGATCAGTTTGGTGAGAACCCGGTCTTCTTCGCCGCCGGAGGCCTCCAACAGCTGCGCCGCACCGCGAATGCCGGAAAGCGGGTTTTTGATTTCATGGGCTAACATGGCCGCAAGGCCGGTGACAGTGCGGGCAGCGCCCCGGTGGGTCAATTGCCGGTCCAGCGTGTCGGCCATGGAGCGCAATTGCAGCAAAACGACAATGGTGCCGGGTTTTTCAATGAGTGGTGCGACATAGACATCCACCCACCGGTCCTCGCCCAGTTTGGGGGAAGAGACTTCCACCTTGTATTCGCTCACCGGCGCATTGTCCTGCCGCACCAGCCGGGCAAGGGCCACAAGGGGGCTGTCGGCAGGGATGAAATTGGTGAGCGTGCGCTTTCGTAGGATCGATACGCTGGACTGGAAGAATACCTCAGCCGCCGCATTGGCATAGTCAAACTGTCCGTGGGGCAGCAGGGTGAAAACGGGGTGGGGGAGCGCATTGAGCACCAGCGGCGGCAGGCTGGACAGCAAATCGGCGGACGGCGCGCCTCCCCCAGCGCTGCTATAGGCGTTCATGCGGCCTGATCCTGTTGGGCGGGCCGGTCGGCGAATAGCACTTCAATGATCCGCAACACTTGGGCCGGGTTATCTGCGGTCATCATGGCTTTGCGCAGGGTTTGAAAATCCTCTCCCTTGCGGATGTGGTTGCAATACCAGTCCAGATGTTTGCGGGCGTTGCGACGGCCCAAATCGGTGCCGTAGAAGGACAACATGGCCTCGTAGTGCTCGGCAACAAGGGCGGCGAGGGCCGGTCCCGTGGGCGTTTTTACAGGCGGTTGCCCAGCCAATGCGGCACCAATCTGTCCTACGAGCCAGGGCGCGCCATAGGTGGCCCGGCCCACCATCACACCATCCGCACCACAGGCTTTCATGGCGGCACGTGCCGTTGCTTCGTCCAAAACATCGCCGTTCACTACAAGGGGCACCGATATGCGCTCACGCACGGGCGCGATGCGCGTCCAATCGGCATGGCCCTTGTAAAATTGCTGGCGGGTGCGGCCGTGGACTGTGATGAGTTGCACCCCTGCCCGTTCGGCCCGCTCGGCCAGTTCGGGTGCGTTGATTGTTATATCATCCCAACCCAGTCGCATTTTCAGGGTGACGGGCAGGTCAGTGGTTTTCATCACCGCGTCAATCAAGGTCATGGCATGATCCAGATCGCGCATGAGGGCGGAACCGGAATAGCCGTTGACCACTTTTTTGGCGGGGCAGCCCATATTGATGTCAATGACCGACGCGCCCGCGTCTTCGGCCAATCGGGTGGCCCTCGCCATCCATACCGGGTCTCGGCCCGCCAGCTGAACCACATGGGTGGGTAGGCCCGCGGCCTCGGCCTTGAGGCGCATTTCTTCTTGACCGGTGGTGAGCGCCTCGCTGGCCACCATTTCCGAGACCACCATGCCTGCCCCGTAGCGCCAGGCCAGCTGACGGAACGGCACGTCCGTGACACCGGACATGGGGGCAAGCCAAGCACGGTTGCGCACCGGCACGGGGCCGATCTTCAGCGGTGCTGTGTGCTCATTTTTAAGGCAGGTCTCTTCCATGGGCGGTTTTTATGCAGATTGGGGGAATGGCGCAAGAAGGCGTTGCCGCCAACGGCCCGTTCTGCCAAAGCGAAGGCATGGACAAGACCAAGCCGCACACAATTGCACTCATCGTTGCCGCCGGGCGGGGGGAACGGGCAGGCCTCGAAGACGGGCCAAAACAATATCGGGCCCTGGGTCAGGGCACTGTGTTGAGCCAAGCCGTCCAGCCCTTTCTGGACCATGGTGATATTGATGGGGTGCGGGTTGTTATTCATGCCGATGACGCTGACCTTTACGCCCAAGCGGTGGAGCATCACGTCAAACTCCTGCCCCCCGTCACGGGCGGCGCAACGCGGCAGGCCAGCGTCTATGCGGGATTGGTGAGCATCACGGATCGTAACCCAGACCACGTTTTGGTTCATGATGCAGCGCGCCCCTATGTGGACGGGGCCACGATCAGCCATGTTCTGGCGGCGCTGGAGGAGCACCAAGCCGCCCTGCCCTGCGTTGGGCTGGTCGATACAATCAAACGGGTGGATGGCGATATCGTTACGGAGACGCTTGATCGGAACACCCTGTTTGCGGCCCAGACCCCGCAGGGCTTTCATTGCGATACGCTCTTGAAGCTGCATGAAGATGCGGCTTGGCGGGGTGTTTCCGTCACCGACGACGTGGCGTTGGCGGAAGCCGCCGGTTTGAGGGTCGTCAAAGTGCCGGGGTCGGCCCGCAACAAGAAACTCACCACACGGGAGGATATGATGGCGGCCAATGCCATGACAGTGCCGGATGTGCGCGTGGGCCACGGTTATGACACGCACCAGATGGTGGCGGGCAAGGAGCTCTGGCTTTGCGGGGTGAGGCTGGACCATTCCCACGGGCTTTCCGGCCATTCCGATGCCGATGTGGGGCTGCACGCCCTGACGGACGCGCTGCTGTCCACCATCGCCGACGGTGACATCGGTTCCCACTTCCCGCCCAGCGACCCGCAATGGAAAGGCGCACGGTCCGACCAGTTTTTGACCCATGCGGTGGAACGTGTGCGGCGGGCCGGTGGAACAATCACGCATATGGATGTGACGCTGCTTTGCGAAACCCCCAAGATTGGGCCGCACCGTGATGCCATGCGGGCGCGGATGGCGCAGATTTCCGGCGTGGGCGTGGGACGGATTTCCGTAAAGGCCACGACCAACGAACGCATCGGATTCATCGGTCGGCAAGAGGGCATGGTGGCCCTGGCCACGGCCACGGTGGTGATGGGGAATGCGGCATGAACGCTTTGGCGGAAGAGGTGATTGTCGCCGCCAAAGGGGCAGGCGTGATGATTGCCACGGCAGAATCCTGCACCGGCGGCATGATCGGCGCAGCGCTGACGGATGTGGCCGGGTCCTCCGCCGTGGTGGACCGGGGTTTCATTACCTATTCCAACGAAGCCAAGGCGCAAATGTTGGGCGTTCCGCTGGCGCACACGCAGGACCCGGGGGCGGTCTCCGCGCTGGTGGCACGGGAAATGGTGGCGGGCGCGCTTTCCCGTTCCAACGCCCAGTTGGCCGTAGCCGTTACCGGCATTGCGGGACCGGGCGGGGGGAGCGAGGCCAAACCGGTGGGGCTGGTGTTTCTGGCCGTTCAGCGCGCGGGCACAAAGGCGCACATTGAAGAGTGCCATTTTGCGGACCTGGGGGCCGTCACGCGCGCGGATGTGCGGCGCATGACCGTCGAAAAAGCCCTCAACATGCTGCTCGAAGCCTTGGGTTAGTCCGCCCCTAGCCTTGGCACTCGCCCTTGGGCAGATACTCGATCTCTTTCAGATCACCCTTCAACGTATAGTCGTCATAGCGCATGGTAAGATCGCGGGTAACACCGCTTTCGTGGAGGAAAAAAGACACCTGATAGAGGGGCAGTTTTTCCCCCTCGCCCACAGCATCGCCACTGGCAAAATAGCTGACGGATACGGGCCAACCGGCCTCGCCGCGAAACTCTTTGTTGATGTCTTGGTCTTCGCCTTCAATGCCGGTCTTCTCATCCCGCTGCGTGCCGACAATGGCGGTGGTTTGTAAAATGGTGAGGCCATCGTCGGACCCGTCGTAAACATCCGCCTGAAAAATGGTTTGGCCGTCCTTGGCCGTGTTAATGATGCCGGCGAGATGTTCGGTCATGAACATGGCATCTTTGATCTCCACAGGATCCATGGCTGGTTTGGCTAACTTTACCTCCACACCCCCTCTTTTACGTTCGGCCTGGCCGCGCAATTCCTTTTCCATCTGGCCGTTGAGAAAGCTCTGCTGGACGAAATTATAGCTGCTGAGATCACCGGATTCGAAGGCGGTGGTGCGCTGGTCATTGGTGAAATTTTTGGACCCTGCCCGCACTTGGGTGAGGAAGCGGAAACGGGTGGAGAAGCCGTCACAGGCGGAGCCGGTGAATTCATAGACAATGCGCCCGGCCATGCCGGTAATGCCCGAACGGTCACTCGCCTCTTTCAAATTGAGATCATAAACGGCCCGGTGCGGGCGCAGATTTTCCACCGCGGACTGGGCGAAGGATGGGGCGACCATCGCCAGCAGCGTTGCGGTGGTGACAGGCAAAACGCCACGGCGCAGGACAGTTTTCATCATGGATTTTGCTTTCTTGCTATCCGGCCCAAGGGAGGACCGCGCTCTTTCAACGCGCTTTTCTCTCAGTGCCAAAGGGGCTACCGTTTTGTAAAGGACATGTCACATCAAGGTGGAGCCAAATCATGGCAGGCGACGCGGAAAAAAGACTGGAGGAGCGCGGCATCACCCTGCCCGACGCACCCGCTCCGGCAGCCAATTATGTGCCCTATTCAATCGCGGGTCATTTGCTGACGATTTCCGGCCAATTGCCCATGGATGGCGACAAAACCATCATGAAAGGCAAATTGGGTGATGATGCCGACGTGGCGGCTGGACAGTCGGCTGCACAATTGTGTGCGATCAATATTCTGGCCCAGGCCAAGGGCGCTTTGGGGTCGTTGGACCGCATCAAGCAGGTGGTGAAGATACAGGGTTTTGTGAACGCCACGGCAGATTTTGAGGACCATCCGGCGGTGGTGAACGGGGCTTCCGACCTGTTGGCGGAAGTGCTGGGCGATGCGGGTAAACACGCCCGCGCAGCGGTGGGCATGTCGTCCCTGCCCTTTAATGCCATGGTGGAAGTGGATGCCGTGATCGAGATCGCTTCATGAGCGGACTCGACTGGTTGGTCGCCACACCGATTGCGCACCGGGCATTGCACGACTTGTCGGCGGGGCGTGCGGAGAATTCGTGGGGCGCTTTTGAAGCGGCGATCAACGCGGGCTATGCCATTGAATGCGATGTGCAGGTGAGCAAGACCGGCGAGGCCGTTGTCTTCCATGACCCTGTGCTGGGGCGCATGACCGGGGTGGACGGGCTGGTGCGCGAACACACGCCCGCAGAATTATCGAAGCTAAGACTAGCCGAGACGGAGGACGGGATCTTCACACTGCAGCAACATATGGACCAGGTGGCCGGCCGCGTGCCGGTTGTGGTGGAGTTGAAGGGCGTCGAGGGTGAGGATGCCGGGCTTGTGGAGAACGTGGCGCAGGTTTTGAGCGCCTATGCGGGGCCTTGCGCCGTCATGTCCTTCGACCATCACCTGTGCGGCCAGTTCTCCGCTCTAATGCCCCGCATTCCGCGCGGCCTCACGGCGCAAGGGGGCGTGGATGCGGCGGCGGACCATGAAAAGGCGATGGCTGAATTTGATCTGCAATTCGTCTCCTATTCCATCCATGAAATTGACCTACCCTTTCCCCAATCCATCCGCGCGAAAGGGGTGCCATTGGTCAGTTGGACAGTGCGCAGTGAAGAACAAGGGGACCGTTCACTGAACCATGGGGCGCAGATGACTTTTGAAGGCTTTTTGCCCGCGCTGGAGAGACGCTCGTGACGGAAGCGCAAGAGGTTACTATCCGCATCATCCCCAGTGTAACAGAGGTGGATGCCGATGTTTGGGATGGGTTGGCCAATCCGACTAAAGAAACGGCGACGGCGCAATTCCCCTACAACCCGTTTTTGTCCCACGCCTTTTTCCTGGCGCTGGAAAAATCACGCTCCGCCGTGGCAGAGACGGGGTGGATGGGGCAGCATCTGGTTTTGGAAGCGGAGGGGGAAATTCAGGGTATTTTGCCCTGTTATTTGAAGAACCACAGCCAAGGCGAATACGTGTTCGACCACGGCTGGGCCGATGCGTTTGAGCGGGCGGGGGGGGATTATTATCCCAAATTGCAGGCCACCGTGCCGTTTACACCCGCCACGGGGCGGCGTTTGCTGGTGGGCAACGGAGAGGATGCAGACCGCCGCCGCCTTCTCATGGCGGGTGGGTTGCAACAGGCCTGTGAGCAGTTGGAGGTTTCCTCCGCGCACATTACCTTCCTTGAAGAAAGCGAATGGGCGCTTTTGGGCAAGCAAAACTTTCTGCAACGGGAAGATCAGCAGTTCCATTGGGTGAATGATGGCTATGCCGATTTTGACCAGTTCCTCACCGCCCTCTCCTCCCGCAAGCGTAAAAACATCCGCAAGGAGCGGCAGGCAGCGCTGGCGGGCAATGGTATTACCATCGACTGGCTCACCGGTGAGCAGTTGACGGAGGAGGTGTGGGAAACCTTCTTCCGCTTCTACATGGACACCGGCTCGCGCAAATGGGGCAGGCCCTATCTAACCCGGGATTTTTACACCCGCATGGGTGAAACCATGGCCGATGACATTGTGTTGGTGATGGCCAAACGGGACGGATTTTATGTGGCTGGGGCCATCAACTTCATCGGTTCCCACACGCTTTATGGCCGCCATTGGGGCTGTGTGGAGGACCATCCGTTTTTGCACTTTGAGGTATGCTATTATCAGGCCATTGATTATGCCATTGCCCACGGGTTGGACCGGGTAGAAGCGGGCGCACAGGGGGGGCATAAGCTGGCGCGGGGCTATATGCCCCAAATCACCCATTCCGCCCATTACATCACCCATCCTAGCTTCCGCCGGGCGGTGGCAGACTACCTCAATCACGAACGCCAGGCCGTGGAACGGGAGGCTGCGGCCATTGCCCGCCACGGACCCTTCAAGAAAGAAAATCAGACATGAGCGTTTACGACGATCAAAACGTTTTCGCCAAAATTTTGCGCGGGGAACTGCCCAGCGAAAAACTCTACGAGGACGACAATACGCTCGCCATCATGGACATCATGCCCCGGGCGGAGGGGCACTGCCTGGTGATCCCCAAACAGGCGGCGCGCAATATTCTGGACATTGAGCCCGCCTCGTTGGCGGCGGTTTCCGCCACCACGCAGCTCATGGCCCGCGCCTGCAAAGCGGCGTTTGAGGCCGATGGCATCACCATTCAACAGTTCAATGAAGCGGCGGGCGGTCAGGTGGTCTTCCACCTGCACATGCACGTTATTCCCCGCTTTGATGGCGTTAAGTTGCGCCCTCACACGGGCGAAATGGCCGATGGTGAGGTGCTAAAAGCGAACGCCGAAAAGATCAGGGCTGCGCTGGCGGCGCTTTAGCAGCATCTTTGGGCAGGCAATCGTCCTTGCCCGCATAATACCGGGCCACCAATCTTTCGGCCATGAAGGTGCCGATCAGAAACAGGATCAGACCGCCCAGAATATCCACCAGATGGTGCCCGCCATGGAGCGGTGTGGCCGGGATAATCAGGAGGTTCACCACCAGATAGACCGGAAACAGAAAGCGCACGCCGCGCATGGCATAAATGGCCGTAAAAGCCAGAACAGCGTGGTAGGATGGGAAGGCGATGAGCCCCTTCACACTGTCCGGCGAAAGCAGACCGGGCCCGTTCGCCGCCATATGCAGCAAATCGCGGCCATACTGTGTGGTGACGATGGGGTTAGCGGCCATTTCCACCGCGCTGGGCAGCATAAACAGGCTCTTTGCCCCGTGTGTGGGGAAATAGCCCCAAAAGACGACAGCCAACACAGACGTGATGGTGATGGATACCATCATGGTGTGCAATTGCCGCGCCCGGCCCGTAAGGCCAAGCACGATGATCAGCAGACCGATCTGCGGAATCGTGGTCATATAGGCAATGCGAAACATCGTATTCAGGCCCGGATTCTCCGCTGCCCAATGGATCACGTCAGGCCAATGGTAGCCCACAAGGCTATCCACCCAAACGAGCCATTGGTCGATATTGCCGTGGACGGTGGGCATCATCAGGTAGTTGAACATGACGATGGACCAGGAAAACACCGGGAACAGGCCGGTGCAAACCAAGGCCAGCCCGATGCGCGCGCTGCGCCCGCTGATGCGGTAGTATTGGCCGCCCGCGAAACAGGCCAGCGACACCAGTGTGAGCGTGCCATAGCCCCACCAGTCCACCGCCACGCCGCGCCACAGAATTTGCACGAGGTTCAAAAACACCACCATGCCCGTGATTTGCAAGATCACACGCTCAGCGGGTTCCAGCCACAGGCGGCGCGCAGAGGCGCTTGTGATCGTTCGGGGTGTAAGGCTCAAATCCGTCATGGGCGCACTTTGGCGCGCAGGATTTAAGAAACGGCAAATTGCAGCGCGGGAGCTGGTCAAGTTGAGACAGTATCGAGATTCGCCGCCGCTCAAACAGCGGAAAGCAACTTTCGGTGCTTCTGAGTTTCAGGTTGAACGGGATTTCCCCTAAGCGAGCCAGTAGCCGCCCAGAAGCAACGCCTCCCCCACCAGCACGGATAGCCATAAGCGATGCCCGGCGAGGATATATGTGGCCAATCCGGCCACCGCTGCTCCCACACGGACCGGCATGGGAATTTGGCTTAGCGCGCCGGTGGGAAACAGTACCAATTGGGCAATGACCGCGGCGACCAAAGCTGTCGCAATACAGCGCACGAGAACGAGTATTTCCGCACCCTCATCGATACCACCCACAGCCAAAACCCCAGCCCAACGCCAGATCGCGGTGGGAATGACGCCAGCCAGCACGATGTAAACAAAGGGGTTGAGGTCCGCGAATGCCATTATGCAGCACCCCTGCGCCGGTGAAACCAGCGAAAGCCATAGGCGCTGAACCCGCCCAACAGGCCAGCCGCCAGCACATTTGCCTCGGGCAAAATCACCACGAAAAGCGGCCCCAAAACCATGCCCAGGGCCATGGACAGTCGCTCACTGGGCAATTTGGCGTTACCGTAAATCATGGCCGCAAAGTAAAGCGGGGTCAGAAAGGTCAGGGCCGCCATGGTCAGGGGTGGCAGGCTGGCGGCGAACGTGTGGACCACGGCGCAAACGAAAGTCACACCCAAAATCAACACCGAACCAGCCCCGGCGAAAAACGGCAAACGGCCGTTGCGGGGAATGTCGTCCACATGGCGCAGGGTGAACAACCAAGCGGTGATGGCGATGAAGTTGGAAACGATGAGCAAATGCCATTGACGCGTGTGGTCAGCCCGCAAACGGGGCATCAGCGCCATGGTCATGGGCAACATGCGGATGGAGGCAAGGGCGACAGCAAGGGCGGTGGCCAACACCCCTGCCCCCGTGGTGATACCCGCCACCACAAGGATATGCGACGGCAGCGCCCAGATGGTGGGCACCATAAAAACGAGCTGCCCCAGCGTGAGCCCCGCATCGCGGGCCAGCCCCGCAAAGCCCACAAACGTGGACATGAGAATAATCGCCGGGAGCGTAAAAATGCCTTTCAGTCCTGCCGCGAACCACCGCCATTCATAGCCGGTCTGGTCTGGCAAATCTGGCGTGGGCATGGACGGACGATAACAAGCACAGGCAGCAATTGCCTGCGCTTGTGCGCCCTATCCGTTCATCCGGCAAGGGCGCGGGCAATAAAACTAGGCCCGTTTTTCACCGAGTTTTGGCAGGTCAAAGACCGGTTTCTTGTCCTGGGCCTCCACGGCCTCTTCCATGGTGGCGGCAAGTTCGGCCACCATATCCTCGGTTTCTGCCAGATCCTGCTCTTGCGCCTCCGGCGCTTTTGATTTTTCAAAAGGCCGCAAGGGGCTGACCGAGGGGCTTGGTGCAAAACTGCCGAGACCGGGCTTGCTCAGATTGAGGGGATCGTCCACCGAACCGCCCAGTTCTACAATCAGCGCGCCCAACCGGGCGGCTAGCTTGTAATCATCGCTGGCGCGCATTCGGGCCACGGCGTCGCTGCGGATTTGTTTCAACTGTTCCAGATGGTGCATGGAAAAACCTTTTCTCACTCTACAATCAGCGCACGCTGCGAAGGGATAATGGCCTGCCCATGATGAAAGGGGGGCAAATGCGGGGCAAAACCATCACAAATTGAGTCGTACCGGTAAGGTGAGTGGACCTGACGGTTTTCCAAATCGCCGAAAAAGACCTAAGCAGAAAACGTCTGCAAAAGGAGACCGCCGCCCATGGTCAATCCCGTTCTTGTTGAAGTGACCCGTGGCCCCATGGTGGAATCGCGCCATCGCGGGGCCATCGTGGTTTGCGATGCCAAGGGCCGCAAAGTGCATGAATGGGGCGATGGGGACGCGCCGGTCTTCCCCCGCTCCGCCATCAAGGCCATTCAGGCGCTCCCCTTGGTGGAAAGCGGCGCAGCGGATGCTTTCGGGTTTGGGGATGCGGAACTCTCACTGGCCTGCGCCTCCCATTCCGGTGAGGCGGCCCATATCGCCATGGCCCGCTCCATGTTGGAACGGGCGGGGCTGGAAGAAAGCTGTCTGGAATGCGGCGGGCACTGGTCTTCACAGGCCTGGGTGATGCGGGAACAGACGAAAATCTACAGCCATACCCCGCCCGCCATCTGCAATAATTGCTCCGGCAAACATGCGGGTTTTGTGTGCACGGCGGCCCATGAAGACATCGACCCGCAAGGCTATGTGCAGCCCGACCACAAGGTGCAGCAGACCATCAATCGGGTCCTGCAAGAGGTGACGGGCGCGGCCCATGATGAAGCCATTTGCGGGACGGACGGATGCTCCATCCCCACCTACGCCATTCCCCTATCTGCCATGGCCACGGGCTTCGCGCGCATGGCCACGGGTGAGACGCTTAGCACAGACCGCGCCAAAGCCGCCATACGGCTTCTCCAAGCCTGTATGAATGCACCCTTCTACATGGCCGGCACAAAACGGTTTTGCACCGATTACATGACCGTGGGCGCAGGGCGGCTGTTCGCCAAAACCGGCGCAGAAGGCGTCTTCTGCGCCGCCATCCCCGAACTGGGCCTCGGCATCGCCCTTAAATGCGACGACGGCACCACCCGCGCATCTGAAGCCATGATGGCGGCGATTACCGCTCATCTTTTACCCGAGGATGACGTGTTACAGCCACCGCTGGCAAGCATGGCTAATAAGGTATTGAAAAACTGGAATGGGATTGAGGTGGGGACCATTCGTTCACGACTTTAGAGCCGGGAATGCCGGGCGGTCGTTTGGTCACGAGGAGTAAGCCAATGACCACCCGGCATAGGCTCATCCAGATCGGGTGATGCGGCGGGCCCAATCCGGAGAGCGCGGGTGCGGCTTGGCCCCAGCCCGCGGTGGCAATCTGGTCCAGCGCCAATTTACGCGCAAGTAAAAGCGGGTGCCGAAAAGACGAAAAGCTAAGTCTTAGTAAAGCGTTAGGGTTTATGTTTTGGGTTAATCCGTTGACGTTTTCATTGCGCCGACCACACCGCACCACCCTGATATTCGTTCATGATTGCTTGCAGAATGTCTGCGCTTTCAGGAACAGTCTCAAAGCTGTGTTTGGCCGGAACCGTAGCCCACGCCATTTTGCTATCCGTCATCACCTCCACAAACGGAACAAAGGATGATGCTTCGTCAAGAATAGAGGTGCGCAGGTTGACCCGTTGGGGCGCTGCATCCAGCCTCGAATAGATGAAATTTTTGCAGGATTGGCAGAAGAAATGGTTCTTGCCTTCCAAGCCCAAACCGCCCTGATCAAGCGCTCCGCTGCACGAGAATGCCTCAACCGGAAACATGATGGTCAGCGAGTAGGCGCTTGCGGAGAATTTCTGGCAGCTCCGGCAATGACAGGCGATGGTCAGCAGCGGCGCGGCCGTCAAACGCACCCGAACCGCCCCGCACAGGCATGAACCATGGAGCGGATATTTCGATGTCGACATTTTCAACGGGGGCTCCGGCTCCATCCTGCTTCCCGGCACCTCAATCTAAGCCGCTTTGGCCACCACTTGGTTGCGCCCTGCCCGTTTGGCCTCGTAGAGCGCTTCGTCGGCACGGCCTAGCATAGCGTCTGCCGAGTCACGGGCGCCTTGATAGGAAGAAACGCCGGCGCTGACCGTTATGGGGATCTGCAAAGCACCGCCATTGACGATGAACGGGTGGGCGGCGATTTCGCGGCGCATGCGGTCGGCCACCACAAAGGCCAGTTGCTGGTCCGTGTCGGGCATGACGATGACAAATTCTTCACCGCCAAAGCGACAGGCCATGTCATTGCCGCGCACATTGCGGCCGATGCGTTCGGCAAAAGTGCGCAAAACATCATCACCGGCCTGGTGGCCATGGGTGTCGTTCACCGCTTTGAAGTGGTCGATGTCCATGATGATAAGGGAAAGGGGTTTGTCAGCCAGGTGGGCGCGGTCAAACAGGCTGCGCATGTGGCTGTCGAAAAAGCGGCGGTTGTTGAGGCCCGTGAGCGAATCCTTCACGGCCATTTCCATGGTCTGTTGCACGCTATGGCGCAGCTTGTCGTTGAGCCGCTTACGGCGCACCTGAGTGCGCACGCGGGCCAGCAATTCGCTGGGCTCCACCGGGCGCATGACGTAATCGTTCACTCCCAGATCAATGCCGCGAATGAGTTGGGGGTGGTCCTCTTCCTGGGCCAGCAACACAATGGGCACAAGGCGCGTGCGGTCCAGCGACCGCATTTGGGAGCACAGGCGCAAGGCATCGAAATTTTCGATGGAAAGGGAGATGATCGTCAGGTCAAAACGCTCATCGGCCAACCGAAACAGGGCTTCCTGGGGGTTGGTGATGACCACCACCTCATGTTCCCGCGCCAGCGTTTGGGTAATGCGCTCATAGGATGACGGGCGATCATCGACGATCAACAGTTTGCCGTCGCGGCCCTTTTTTTCATCCAGCAAATGGGGCGCAGCGTCCTGAATGCCCAGATTCTGGCTGGTGGAAACGCGCAGCATCAATTCATCCGTCACCATTTTAAGGCGAGCCAGACTTTTGACACGGGTGGTCAAGGCCAAATCATTGACGGGTTTGGTAAGAAATTCGTCAGCCCCGGCTTCCAGCCCTTCCAATTTGTCGGAGGGTTGGTCCAGGGCGGTGACCATGATCACGGGCAAATGGGCTGTGCGGGCATCAGCCTTCAACCGGCGGCAGACTTCATAGCCGTCCATGCCGGGCATCATGACGTCCAGCAGCACCATATCGCATTGGCCGGATTGGCAAATTTCCAGTGCATCCGGCCCGTTGGTGGCCGTCAGGACTTCAAAATATTCGGCAATGAGCCGGGCTTCCAGCAATTTGATGTTGGCGGCAATATCGTCCACCACGAGCACTCTTGCGGTCACTGCACTAACCCTTTGAAACTGATTTACGCATCGCCAAGATAATTTTTCACTGTCTCCAGAAACTTCATCACGGAAATGGGTTTGGAGATGTAGGCCTCACAGCCACCTTGGCGAATGCGTTCCTCATCGCCCTTCATGGCAAAAGCGGTGACGGCGATGACGGGAATGCGCTGGAGCTGTTCGTCTTCCTTCAGCCACTTGGTGACTTCCAGCCCGGAGACCTCCGGCAGCTGAATGTCCATGAGAATGAGATCAGGCCGATGGGCGCGGGCGAGGTTGAGCGCTTCCAGGCCATTGCTGGTCTGGATGGTTTCAAAACCCTGTGCTTCGAGGAGGTCGTTGAACAGTTTCATGTTCAACTCATTGTCCTCCACGATCATCACTTTTTTGGCCATAACCACCTCTCGCCCAAGTTCACGGTTTGGCACACAGGGGCTTACTGAAAGCCCTTGCGGCACCCCGCCGGCTGACGCACCTTGCCCGTGTTGCGCGAATCCGTCCGCCCTCATGGTTAGGGGCGATACTTTAAGGTTGTCTGAATATGCATCACACGCTCACCAAAGAGGCGGCGGAGGCCATTGCCCTGTCGGGGCTTGCCCGACTGGCGGCAGATGATGATCTGGTGATGCGGTTTTGCAATCTCACCGGCATATTAGCCAATGAAATGCGGGAGGCCGCACAGCAGCCGGGCTTTTTGGTGGGGGTGCTGGATTTTTACCTCTCCCACGAGCCGACCTTGCTGGAATGGGCGCAGGATGAAAACATGGACCCACAAAATGTAGCCGCTGCCCGCTTTGCGCTGGCCCCCGATGATCTGTCGGGGTTTTAGGAAATGGCCGAGACAAAAGAAGGGCGTAAGCCGGACCTCTTTACGCTGGAACAGTTGAATGCCCTTGGTTACGGCGTGGAGGGTGAGCAAGCCATAGCGCACCATCGCCCCTTGCTCATTTGCGATGTGGACGAGGTGGTGATGGATCTGGTGGACCCGTTTGTGATGGTGCTGGAGGAGCGCGGGTTTGAACTGAAAAGCCATTCGTTCAAGCTGACGGGCAACGTATTTGACCGGGAGACGGGGCGGGAGGCCACCCAGGAGGAGGTCTGGGCCGGGCTGACGCAGTTATTTGAGGAGCAGGAACAGCGGCAGGGCCTTGTGGAGGGGGTGGCGGATGGTTTGGCGCATATTGCGGAGAGTTGCGATATTCTGTTTCTCACGAACATGCCCCATGCCTATGGCGATACACGGCGGGCCTATCTTGCCGCCAATGGCATCCCCTACCCGCTGGTCACCAACTCCCGTTCCAAGGCCCCCGCCATCAGCATTATTGCGGACCACTGCCGGGCCGGGGCCGGCTTCGTGGACGACACGCCCAAGAACCTCGATCATGTGCGCGAAGCGGTCCCCGCCGTGCAGCTTTTCCACTTCATGGCCAATGACGATTTTCGCAAACTGGCCGGTGAGATCGAGGGGGTGGCTTTCTCCAGTGGCGACTGGGGCCATGCGGGGCCGGAAATCGCTCGCATTCTTGTGGAGAACAAAGGTAAAACAAGCTAAGCCATCCTTATGGATGGAGAAGCCGGATTTTGTCGCGATTGCCTGAGCGTGCAAAAAAGACGCGCGCGCCGCTGCAGCGCCTGTGGCAGCCCGCGCGTGCTGCGCCATGCGGAACTCTATGATCTTTCCACCGCCCATATCGATTGCGATGCCTTTTATGCGGCGGTGGAAAAACGCGATAATCCGGAACTGGCTGACAAGCCGGTCATCGTTGGCGGCGGCACGCGGGGAGTGGTGACAACTTGCTGCTATATCGCCCGCATCAACGGTGTGCGCTCGGCCATGCCCATGTTCAAGGCGCTGGAAGCCTGCCCCCACGCCACGATCGTGCGGCCCCGCATGAAGGTCTATGCGGAAGTGGGCTTGCAGGTGCGGGAGATGATGCGCGCGCTGACACCGGCCGTGGAGCCACTCTCCATCGACGAAGCGTTTCTCGACCTGTCCGGCACCGAGCGCTTGCATGGCATGCCACCAGCCCTGACCTTGGCTCATTTCGCCAAGCGCATTCAGGACGAAGTGGGCATTTCGGTCTCAGTCGGTCTCGCGCCGAATAAATTTCTTGCCAAAGTGGCATCCGACTTTGAAAAGCCGCGGGGTTTTTCTGTCATCGGCGCGGCAGAAGCGTTTGACTTTCTGGCGGCCCAGCCCGTTTCGCTCATCTGGGGTGTGGGCAAGGCCATGCAGCGCAAACTCCATGCCGATGGCATCACCATGATTTCCGATTTGCAGACCATAGAAGAAAGCGATCTTGCCCAGCGCTACGGCTCCATGGGCCTGCGGCTGGCGCGGCTTTCGCGGGGGCAGGACCACAGAAAAGTGGAGAGCCGGGGGAAGGCGAAGTCTGTCAGTTCCGAGACCACATTCAATGTGGATCTATCCACCGCCGAAGACCTGATGCCCATCTTGCGCCAACAAGCGGAGAAAGTGGCGGCTCGGTTAAAGGAAAAGCACATTGCCGGGCAGACAGTGGTGCTGAAACTGAAGACCAACCAATTTCGAAGCCTCACCCGCAACACCACCCTGCCCGACCCCACGCAGCTGGCTGACAGGCTATTTTCCGTGGGGCGAACCATGCTGGAGAAGGAGTTGAACGGCACGAAATACCGTTTGCTGGGCATTGGTGTTTCGGACTTGCAATCCGATGAAACGGCGGACCCCGGCGATCTCATCGACGAAGGCGCCACGCGGCGGGCTGCCGCAGAGCGGGCCATGGATAAGTTGCAGGCGAAATTCGGCGGCAAACCGGTGGAGCTGGGGCTGACCTTCGGACGGCATAAACGGGGAAGCGAGAGTGAACGCAGCACACCGAACAGGCAGCATGTGGATGACCTTCGGGAAGAATAGGCCAGGCTACTTACCTCATCCTCGCCCACCCCCGAAACGAGAGTTTACGGGGACGTGGCCTTGCAAACTGTATGTGTGAAAATCGATCAGCTTTTAGTTTCACGCGCCTGCTTCGACATTGTCAAAGATCCGAGGGCCTTAGGCTGACGGGCATACGATCAAGCCTTTGCCGACCTCACGCGGGTGAAGTATCGCCCCCATAAACCTCATCCGCCCGCTCTTCAAAAGCGGTGGTGAATTTGGCGAAGGCTCGGTCGAACATGGCGCCCATGAGTGACGCCAGCATGCGACTTTTGAATTCATAATCCAAATGAAAATGCACGTTGCAGCTGTGCTCGCCAGTGGGTTCAAAACGCCATTTGTTTTCAAGATATTCAAACGGCCCATCCAAATAGCTGGCCGTAATTTCCAACGTGTCCGGGTTCAACACGACCTGACAGGTAAAGCTTTCCCGGATGGCCTTGTAGCCCACGGTCATATCCGCCCGCTGGATGGTGCGCGCTCCTTTTTCGCGGGTTGAACGGATGGAGAGGGACTGGCACAGGGGCACAAATTCGGGATATTTTTCGATATCCGAGACCAGTTGAAACATGTCCTCTGCCCGGTGGTTTACCGGATGCACCTTTTGGGCCTGGGGCATGATCAGGCGCCCAGTTGGGCGTCACGCGCGGCGCGCAGGCGGGCAAAATCTTCGTCCGCGTGGTAGGATGATCGGGTCAGCGGGCTGGAAGAGACCAGCAAGAAGCCTTTGGCGTAAGCCGCCGTTTCATAGGACTTGAATTCGTCGGGCGTGATGAACCGGTCAATCTTGTGGTGTTTTTTGGTGGGTTGGAGATATTGGCCGATGGTTAGGAAATCCACATGGGCGGAGCGCAAATCATCCATCAGTTGCAGCACTTCATTTCGGGTTTCGCCGAAACCCACCATGAGGCCGGATTTGGTGAAGATGGCCGGGTCCAGCTCTTTGACCCGCTCCAGCAATCGGATGGAGTGATAATAGCGGGCACCGGGGCGCACGGTGAGGTAATGACCGGGCACGGTCTCAATATTGTGGTTGAAGACATCCGGACGGGCCGCCACGACAATCTCCAACGCCCCGTCCTTGCGCAAAAAATCGGGGGTGAGGACTTCCACCGTCGTGCCCGGTGATGCTGCGCGGATGGCCGTGATGGTGTCAGCGATGTGCTGCGCGCCGCCATCGTCCAGATCGTCACGATCCACCGACGTAATCACCACATGACGCAGGCCCAGCTTCGCGACAGCATCCGCCACTTTGGTGGGTTCCTGGGGGTCCAGCGCCTCCGGCTTGCCGGTTTTCACGTTGCAGAATGCGCAGGCGCGGGTGCAGGTGTCGCCCATGATCATCATGGTGGCATGTTTCTTGGACCAGCACTCGCCGATGTTAGGACAACCGGCCTCCTCACAAACTGTCACCAGACCATTGTCATGGACGGTCCGTTTGGTTTCAGCAAAAACAGGGGAGTTGGAGGCGCGGACACGTATCCAATCGGGCTTTTTGAGGACCGGTTGGTCCGGCCTGTGTGCCTTTTCAGGATGGCGGAGTTTGGGGGCCGAACCGCTCGGCTTTGTCACCGTATCCAGTAAAGTTACCAAAATTCCGGCCCCCTCAACTTGGCGCTAGTTTGCGCCTTTGATGGCGCGGTAGGCGTAAATCAAAATACAAGCGCCGATTACGGCGGTGATGGCCTGACCAATGAGGCCCGCGAAGTGCAGGTCCAACAGACCCAGCAGGAAATTGGCCACGAATGCGCCCAAAATGCCCAAGCCGATATTGGCGAAAATGCCCATATCCGCCTTCATGATTTTTTCGGCAATCCAACCGGCCAAACCGCCGATGATGATTGTCATAAAAATGCCCAAGCCACTCATGCTCTAATCCTTTTAATGAACGGAAAGTCAGTATGGGGGAAACCGTAGCGCGCCGCGAAGGTTCCGAAAATGAAAAGGGCTTAGGCCGGTTCCGGCGTGGCGGGAACAAGGGTCACACTCTCGCCGCATCCGCAGGCGCTGGTCTGGTTGGGATTGTTGAACACGAAACCGGAGCGCAGTTTGGTGACTTCGTAATCCATCTGAGTACCCAACAGGAACAGCACGGCCTCTGGCGCAATGAAAACCGCGCTTTCGCCCGCTTCCACCCGGTCGTCTTTCGGGTCCGGCTCGGTGACCAGATCAACGGTGTATTCCATGCCGGCGCAGCCGCCATTCTTTACGCCTACGCGGATGCCTTGGGCGCCTTTGTCGGCGCCCCCGACAATTTCAGCCACGCGCGCGGCGGCGGCGTCGGTCAAGGTCATGACAGCAAAACGGCTCATGGCAGGCTCCTCTTCGTCTTCAAAACATAGGCTTTCGGCGGCGAAACTTCAATCAAGGCTTACAGGTTTGCGCTCACGCTGTCGGCCCAGCGGCCTTCGCTACGCGGGTGCGGCAAACGTTTGCCGAGCGGCTCTTCGCCGCCTTCGCGTTTCAACAAATCTTGAAACGCTCTAGACATACCACCCAAGCGCCACCTGCGCCTCTTCTGACAAACGCTCCGGTGTCCATGGCGGATCGAACACCATATTCACGGTAACGCCGGACACGCCTTCGACAGGCGACACCGCATTCTCCACCCAGCCCGGCATTTCGCCAGCCACGGGGCAACCTGGGGCGGTGAGGGTCATGTCGATGTCCACCATGCGCGATTCATCGATATCGATGCGATAGATCAGGCCGATTTCGTAAATGTCAGACGGAATTTCCGGGTCATACACGGTTTTCAGCGCAGCAATGATGTCCCGGGTGAGCCGGTCCAGCTCTTCCGGGGGAATTTCCGAAGGCGTGTTATTTCCAATGGCGGCATCATTGGGGCCAGCTTCTGCACCAGCGCTCGTGAGATTTTGGTCAGTCATTCTTGTAATCCTTCACGGAAAGGAAGCCCGATTATGTCCAGGAAACATCCACACCTTCGCTACGCTTATAGCACCATCGAGAGTACCAGATACATGCAAGAGCCAAGATAAGTGAAATCAGAGCGATCACGCCATTTGCCTTGGCAAAAAACACGAATGCTGAGAATGAAACCAGTATGAATGCGCAAGGTAGGTAGAAAACCCAGGCATTTTTGGCCCCGGTCGCTATGATCCAAAAGAGCTTTAGGAAGAACGAAAAGATGGGGCCGATCAGGTCATTCATCCGAAAAACTTCCGTGCCTTTTCCAGCGATGCGACCAGTGTATCCACTTCTTCGCGCGTGTTGTAGAGGCCAAAAGAAGCGCGGCAGGTGGAAGTTACGCCGAAACGCTGCATGAGAGGCTGGGCACAGTGTGTGCCTGCGCGCACCGCAACGCCGGAACGGTCAATCACCATGCTGATATCATGGGCATGCACACCTTCCATTTCAAATGAGAAGATGGCGCCCTTGTCCGGCGCATCGCCAATGATGCGCAGAGAGTTGAAAGCGGAGAGCTTTTCTTTGGCATAATCGCGCAAATCGTTTTCGTGGGCCGCGATATTCTCACGCCCCAGTGCTTGCATATAATCCAAGGCCGCGCCCAGACCGATGGCCTGAACGATGGGGGGCGTGCCAGCCTCAAAACGGTGGGGCGGCTCATTATAGGTCACGCCGTCGGTGGTCACGTCCAAAATCATTTCACCACCACCTTGGAAAGGCTGTGTTTCTTCCAGCGCTTCCGCAGTGCCATAAAGCGCGCCGATACCGGAGGGGCCGTAGAGTTTGTGGCCGGTGATGCAGTAGAAATCGCAGACCATATCCTGCACATCCACGGGCAAGTGCACCGCGCCCTGGGAGCCGTCCACCATGGTGCGAATGCCCCGTTCACGGGCAAAAGCGCAGACCTCCTTAACGGGCAGAATGGTGCCGGTGACGTTGGACATGTGGGTGAGCGCTATAAGTTTGGTCTTGTCCGTCACCGCTGACGTGATGGCGTCCAGCCCGATGGCTCCGTTTTCATCGCAATCCACAAAGACCAGTTTCACGCCGTGCCGCTCGCGCAAAAAGTGCCATGGCACGATGTTGGAATGGTGCTCCAAAATGGTGAGGACGATTTCATCACCCGCCTGCAGTCGCGGCATGGCCCAGCCATAGGCCACCAGATTGATGGCTTCCGTAGTGCCTTTGGTGAAAACGATATTCTCGTCCTTCGGCGCGTTCAGAAATTTGCGAATTTTCGCGCGCGCACCTTCATAGGCATCCGTCGCCGCATTGGAGAGAAAATGCAGGCCGCGGTGGACGTTGGCATATTCGTTTTCGTAAGCGTGGCTTACCGCCTCGATAACATGACGGGGTTTTTGGGCCGATGCGCCATTGTCCAGATAAACAAGCGGCTTGCCGTTCACTTCCCTCGACAGGATGGGGAAGTCTTTGCGAATTTCTGCAACGTCAAAAGCGGCGTTACTCATAGCTCATAAACTCCATCAGCGACCCATCGGGATCACGGAAATAAATGCTGGTACCCGACCCCTGCCCGCCAAAACGTGGTACGGGCCCCAGTTCAATGGCCACATCGTGGGCCGCCAAATGGGCAATCGCCCCGTCGATCGGGCCGGGCCAGACAAAACACAAATCACTGTTGCCGGGCTGCACCGGCTTGGCAGCCACGGGTGTGGCGGCCTTGTTGGGACCATGACAGTTCAACTGCTGATCACCCCAGCGGAATGTATATCCCACATCCACCGCTATGGCCTGCGCGCCCATAACCGCTGTGTAGAAGTGCCGCGCCACCTCCCAATCGCCCACGTGGATGACGCAGTGATCCAAGGAGATGCCCACGGGCGCGTCAGACATGGCGCTCCATCCAACCGTCGATAAGACCTTGCAAATTGATGGCCATGTCCTCGTTTTCGATCATCTCCAGCAGTTCCGCCACGAAAGCGTTGATGAGCATGCGGCGGGCGGTTACTTCAGAAATGCCCCGGGCGCGCAGGTAGAACAGGTAGCTTTCTTCCAGTTCCGTCACGGTTGCGCCGTGGGCGCATTGCACATCGTCGGCGAAGATTTCCAGTTCCGGCTTCGCGGAGAAGTCGCAATTGTCAGACAAAAGCAAGGTGTTGCAGGCCATGCGGGCGTCAGTGAGTTGCGCGATTTGCGCCACATTGATTTGCCCTTGGAACACGCCGCGACCGGAGCCGGTGGCCACATTGCGAAAGGTCTCTTCCGCCGTGGTGTTGGGCGCGTGGTGGGTGATGCGGCTGGTGATATCGATATGGGACTTGCCGCCCACCATGTTGATGCCGGCAATGTTGAGAGCACCGCCCTCACCTTCCATATCAAAATTGATTTCCTGCCGCACCATGCCTTCACTGGCGTTGAGGATGAACAGGTTCAACACACCATCTTTCGCCACGCGCACATTCAGGCGAGCGAGGCGCTGGGCCAGATTGCCCTCTTCAATGGATAGCGTAAAGTTCACCGTCGCGCCTTCTGCGATGGTAATGTCCACGATGTCGGATGAGAGGTAAGCCACATCGTCCTTGCCGCAAGCGCGGTTGGCAAAATGTGACGTGGAGCCAGCACCCGCAGCAATGCTGGTGCGATTGGCTGACAGGGTGCCCGGTGTGCCCGTTTGCGCATGGGCAAGGCCCACGATCCGGGTGACTTCGGCACTCTCAGCCACGGTGAGTGACACGCTATCTTGCAGGAAAGCCGTGTTGATCTGCTCCACCGCGTTTGCGATGGCGCTATCAACTTTGGCTGGTTCAATTTCATTGACCGCCAGCGTTACGCCAGCGGGCACGGCTTCGCCTTGATCAAAATAATGACCATCGCGGAAATGGAGCACCGCCGCATCGCTCACAAGACGGGGGAATGCGGCTCCAGCCGATTTGGCCACGTCGTCTTCGGGCCGCGCTACAGGGGCGTAGCCGCCTTTCAGCAGGGCGCGCAGGTCCGTGTAGTGGAAGGCCTCCACACGGCGGGTGGGCAGGCCGTTTTGCTCAATGGCGGCCAAGGCGGCCTGACGGGCATCGCCTTCCAGCTTGGCGTTGGCGAAGGCATCCAGCAGGCTGGTTTCGCCCTCGGTGAGAATTCGGGTGGGATGGGCTGTCATGGTGATCTCTTACGCTGCTGCCGCGATGATGTCGGCATAGCCCTTTTCTTCCAGCTCATAGGCCAGCGTTTTATCGCCGGATTTGATGATCTTGCCGTCGGAGAGCACATGTACCTTGTCGGGCACGATGTGGTCCAGCAGGCGCTGATAGTGGGTGATGACAATGACGGCGCGGTTGGGGTCGCGCAGGTGGTTTACACCGTCGGAAACAATTTTCAGCGCGTCGATGTCGAGACCAGAATCGGTTTCATCCAGCACGCAAAGTTTCGGCTCCAGCAGGCTCATTTGCAGAATTTCAGCGCGCTTCTTTTCACCGCCTGAAAAGCCCACATTAACGGGGCGCTTGAGCATATTGAAATCGATTTTCAGATCACCAGCGGCGTCTTTTACCCGCTTCATGAATTCCGGGGTGGTCAGCGTGTCTTCGCCGCGCTGCTCACGCTGGGCGTTTATGGCCTCCTTGAGAAACGTCATGGTGGGCACGCCGGGGATTTCCACCGGGTATTGGAAGGCGAGGAACACGCCAGCAGCTGCACGCTCGGAAACATCCATTTCCAACAGGTCTTCCCCATTATAGGTGATGGAACCCTCGGTGACCTCATAGTCTTCCTTGCCGGAAAGCACGTAGGAAAGGGTGGACTTGCCGGAGCCGTTTGGCCCCATAATAGCGGCCACTTCGCCTGCCTTCACAGAAAGGTTCAGCCCTTTGATGATTTCCGTGCCCTCTTCGGCAATGCGGACATGGAGGTTTTTGATTTCCAACATCGCTATTTCTTCTCTTTCAAATTTGCGCGGATGCCGCGCATTAAAACTTCAACAAAGGCCAAAGCACCGCCAGAGCCGTGATAGGTTTTTCCGTCCCGCCATTCCACAAACCAGCCGTTTTGCCGGGTGGGGAAAATATCGCAAATCTCTCGCCCTCTTCCGGCCCATTCGGTTGGTTCAAACACCGTGATGACACCGGACGTGCCGTGATAAACCAGATCCAGCGCCAACCCTTGTTTTCGCAGCCGTGTGGCCAGCATGAAATGCAGCTGGGAGGCTGCATCTAGAGGATCGAAAGTCTGGGCGGGTGATCTCATGGCTTACACAGCCCCTCCGTCGCACAAAATGGCAGATCGTTCCGTCAATTTGTCTCGCCCTTCGTTTTCTCCACACTCCGCTTTACAGCTTTTGTCACGACCACAAAAACCAGCGGCGACAAAAACCACATGACAAGCGGGAATACCGGTTCGGTCGAAACAGGCGCTTCTCCCGTCACCATTTTCATCACCGGTAAAACTACGAAAATAATCGGGAAAACAACGACCCACATGAAAATGAGGATGCGCACCCAAAGTTTCGTAAAGCCGTTTTGATGCTGTGCTGTAGACATGGGTTCCACTTCCAAACCGTGTCGTTTGGGCCTTTCAGCACCAAACGACGCACTTATCCCACACTGCCTTCCAATGAGATGCCAATTAGCTTTTGCGCTTCCACCGCAAACTCCATCGGCAGTTCCTGAATCACCTCCCGCACAAATCCGTTCACGATCAGCGCGATGGCTTCCTCTTCTGGGATGCCACGCTGCAAACAATAGAACAGCTGGTCGTCGGAAATCTTGCTGGTCGTCGCTTCGTGCTCCAGCTGCGCGCCGGGGTTTTTGGCTTCGATATAGGGAACCGTGTGGGCGCCGCATTGGTCGCCGATCAGCAATGAGTCGCACTGGGTGAAGTTACGGGCATCGTCGGCACGGCGGTTTACGCTCACCTGCCCGCGATAGGTGTTTTGGGAGCGGCCGGCGGAGATACCCTTGGAGATGATGCGGCTGGTGGTGTTTTTGCCCAGATGCAGCATTTTCGTGCCGCTATCCACTTGCTGCATCCCGTTGGAAACGGCAATGGAATAGAATTCACCGCGGGAGCCATCACCCCGCAGAATGCAGCTGGGGTATTTCCACGTGACGGCGGAGCCGGTCTCCACCTGCGTCCAGGAAACTTTGGAATTCTTGCCCCGACAGTCGGCCCGCTTGGTGACGAAGTTGTAGATGCCGCCTTTGCCTTCCTCGTCGCCGGGGAACCAGTTCTGCACGGTGGAATACTTGATCTCAGCATCATCCATTGCCACCAATTCCACCACAGCGGCGTGAAGCTGGTTTTCGTCGCGCTGGGGGGCCGTGCAGCCTTCCAGATAGGAGACGTAGGAGCCTTCCTCGGCAATGATGAGCGTGCGCTCAAATTGGCCGGTATTTTGCTCGTTGATGCGGAAATAGGTGGACAATTCCATGGGGCATTTCACGCCCTTGGGGACGTAGACGAAGGAACCGTCGGTGAAGACCGCGCAGTTTAGTGTGGAGAAATAGTTGTCCGTCACCGGCACCACGGAGGCGAGATATTTTTTCACCAGATCGGGATAGTCCCGAATAGCTTCCGAGATGGAGCAAAAGATCACGCCGGCCTTGGCCAGCTCTTCTTTGAAAGTCGTCACCACGGAGACAGAATCGAACACCGCGTCCACCGCCACGCGGCCGGACTTGTATATGTTGTCACCCAGGTCATCCTCACGGGCTTCCTCAGCAGCAAGCGCTTCCTTGGTGGCGGCCACGCCGGAAAGCACTTCTTGCTCGCGCAGAGGAATGCCCAATTTTTCGTAGGTGCGCAGCAGCTCCGGGTCCACCTCGTCCAGTGATTTGGGGCCGTCTTTGAAGTCCTTCGGCGCGGCGTAATAGTAGATGTCCTGATAG
The DNA here is from genome assembly GCA_038525315.1 of Pseudomonadota bacterium. Taxonomy (GTDB): domain Bacteria; phylum Pseudomonadota; class Alphaproteobacteria; order Rhizobiales; family Rhizobiaceae; genus Pseudahrensia. Next base: position 841,793 of record JBCBHU010000002.1, on the reverse strand, counting down.
TCGATCTTGTCATACTCGACCCGCGCCCACTCCGGCTCCTTCATGGTCTGCCAGCGCTTGAACGCATCAAGACGCCATTCCAACATCCATTCCGGCTCTTCTTTCTTGGCGGAGATGAAACGGATCGTGTCTTCCGTCAGGCCTTTGGGGGCCTTGTCGGATTCGATGTCAGTGGAGAAGCCGTATTTATACTGGTCAATATCCAGCGTTTTGACGGTGTCGATGGTTTCTTGAACCGCAACCATGTTTCTGTCTCTCTTCTATCCGTCCAGCCTTAAGCGGCTGATTTTGTTTTGACGGGCTGTATGGCAGATACCGCCCGTTTGAGAATGCGCTCCAGTGCCGCGCAAAAAGTGTCGGCATCTTCTGCCGTGCTGTTCCACCCCAGACTCACCCGCAGGGCGCAGCCCGCCAGATCAGCATCCACCCCCATGGCGGACAGCACGTGCGAGCGGCCCACCTTGCCGGAGGAACAGGCGGAGCCGGAGGATATCGCCACGCCTTCCAAGTCCATGCCGATCAAGGCCGTCTCAGCCCGAAGGCCGGGGACGGCAAAGGCCGAAGTGTTGCCAACCCTTTGGGCTCCTTCACCAAAAATATTTGGCGCTCCACTTAATCCCGCTGTCTCGCATATAGGAGCGAGGCGGGCCTCAATCGAGTCCAGCAGGGTGGAAATACGCGCGTAATTTTGGGCCTCTTGCGCCGCCTCCACGGCGGCTGCGCCAAACCCTGCAATGCCGGGCACGTTTTCCGTGCCGGACCGGAAGCCTCGCTCCTGCCCCCCGCCTTGGGGAAACGGTAGGGGCGTGACATTGGCTGCGCCCAAAACCAATGCGCCCACGCCCTGAGGACCGCCCAGCTTGTGTGCGGACAGCATCATGAAATCTACGCCCAGTTCACCGATGGAAAGGGGCATGCGGCCAGCAGCCTGCACGGCGTCCGTCAGCGTGAAGCCGCCGCGTAGCCGCACACGGCGGGCAATGTCCGCCACGGGCTGTATGACGCCGGTTTCGCTGTTCACCATCTGCACCGCCACAAATAGCGGGCCTTGTGCGTCGTCATGCTCATGGAACATGGCGTCGAGGGTTTTGTCCGTAATGGTCCCTGTCCCGTCCACCGCCAGTGGCACCACGCGGTGGGCGGGAAAGCGGCCCATGGCTTCCACGCAGGGGTGTTCCGTTGTGCTCCTGTAAAGAAGCGGGGCGATGTGCTCGGTGCTGTCCACATGGATGGAAGGGGTTAGCGCCAGATGGGCCGCCTCCGTCGCGCCGGAAGTGAAAATGACATTGTCGGGCCGTGCGCCCACAAGCGCCGCCACCTTGGCGCGGGCGGTTTCCACCATGCCCTTCGCGGCCCGCCCTTCCGCATGAACGGAGGAAGGGTTACCGCCGCTGTCCATGGCCGCAAGCATGGCCTCCCGCGCGGCGGGGCGCAGGGGCGATGTGGCGTTATGGTCCAGATAGGCGCGGTGGGCGGGCATGGGTGGGGTGGATTTCCTTGGCGTTGGGCTGCACTCGCCTATTTTTCTTGAATTTTAGGCGTTGCTTACTCTATGAACACGTTTCCAGCGGTGATGGGCACGAGACGCGTGCTTAACGCCCCACGGCCCGCTAGGGCAAACACATTCCGGAAGTTTTGAATAGTTCTAAACTAGGTTAAAAAGCGCAGACTTCCTCGTCAAGGCGCGGGCCGCAGTTTGCGCGCCTTTGTCGCCCCGCTTGAACCGGTCGGAACGCTTCCCGCACAGTCAGGAGTATCCATGCCAGAGGTGATTTTTACGGGGCCAGAGGGCCGTCTTGAGGGGCGCTACCAGCCATCAGAAGACAAAAACGCCCCCATCGCCATCATTCTGCACCCCCATCCCCATCCGCAATTTGGCGGCACGATGAATCATCCCATCGTCTATAAGCTCTTTTACATGTTCCAAGAGCGGGGCTTCACGACGCTGCGCTTCAACTTTCGCGGTGTGGGCCGTAGCCAGGGCGAATTTGACCATGGGCAGGGCGAATTGTCCGACGCCGCCGCTGCGCTGGATTGGATCCAGACCCTGCACCCTGATTCGACCGGTTGCTGGGTGGCCGGTTTTTCCTTCGGCTCATGGATTGGCATGCAGCTTTTGATGCGCCGCCCGGAGATTGAAGGCTATATGTCCATCGCGCCCCAGCCCAATATTTACGACTTTGCTTTCCTGGCCCCCTGCCCCTCTTCGGGCCTCATCATCCACGGCGAAGAGGACAAAGTGTCCAAGCCCGAGCATGTGCAGACGCTGGTGGACAAATTGCGCTCTCAAAAGGGCATCACCACCACGCAAATCACCGTGCCGGGCGCCAACCACTTCTTCACCGAACATACGGATGAATTGATGGATGAGTGCCAAATCTATCTGGACAAGCGTCTGGGCCTGATTGAGGGCGGCATCGAAGAGACAATGCTGTTGCGCTAACAAACTTGACGGCCCTAACCTCCCCCTTGAGGGGAGGTTGGAGAGCCGGAGGCGATCCGGGAGGGGGTGCGATATTTGAGTTACACTCCGATCCAGCCCCCCACCCGAAACAACAAGTTGTTTCGACCTCCCCTCCGGTGGGAGATTAGCTGCTTCTTTATACTGCGCTTATGACGCTTCAGGGCGTGCAATCAGGCCGCCCGTCACCCCCTCCCGGCACCCTGTCGTCGTTGGAAACGTCAGCGGCAGCTTCCTCTTCGCCCGCACGGCCAGATAACCGAAGGCCTGCGCTTCCATCATGTCGCCGTCGAAACCGGCGGCTTCGGCCGTCTCGACCACTGCATCCGCGAGAATCTCTGTCAGATCGCCCATTATGGACGCGTTGAGGCGACCGCCGCCGCTGACGATCCACCGCTTGGGCGGTTTGGGCAGGTGCTCGATGGAACCGGCGATAGCCTCAGCGGTTAGGCGGGCCAATGATCTGGCACCGTCCGCCAATTCGGCGGCTCCCGATTGCAGCGGCGGAAAGTCATTGCGGTCCAGTGACTTCGGGCCAGTGGCCTGAAAAAACGGCGCGGCCCTGTAGCGTTCAACGATGCCCGCCACAACGCGCCCTTCGCTGGCGATAGTGCCGCCCGCATCGAAAGGAATACCCGCCTCCTGCGCCACCCATTGGTCGATCAACGCATTGCCCGGGCCCGTGTCGAAGGCGATGAGTGTTTCGCCATCCACGTAAGTGATGTTGGAAATGCCGCCAATATTAACGAAGCATACGGGGCCGCCACCTTTAAGACCGCTCGCTAAAGCGCGGTGAAAGACCGGGATGAGGGGTGCGCCCTGCCCGCCCGCCGCCATATCGGCGGCGCGCATGTCGTAAACGGTGGTGACACCTGTGGCATCAACCAAGACCTGACCCTCTCCCAGTTGCACGGTTACGCCTTCGTGCGGACGGTGCAGAACGGTCTGACCGTGGAAACCGAGAAGATCAATGGAATGAGTCGGTAAGTCATTTTCTGTCAGAAACTGATTCACCGCCTGCGCATGATAATCCGTGATGGACCGCTCCAGCGCCGCCAGTTCACTAGGGCGGTCGGCCCGCCGTTTGATGGCCTTGGCGTCCGCCAAACCGCGCTCAATCTGCGCTTTGAAGGCGGCCGGATAGGTGACTGCCATGGTGGGACCAAAGCGTAACGCGCGTTCCCCATCCGTCTCCACCAACGCCACATCAATGCCATCCATAGACGTGCCGCTCATCAAGCCGATGGCGGTGAGAATGTCTGCCATGGCGTGCCGCTCCGGTTTATTTTTGCCGCCAATGGTGTATGGCAGCGCCACAACCATCAACCAATAGTCAATAGAACCATGACCGCCTTCAAATCCGACTTTTTGCGCACGCTTTCCGAGCGCGGGTTTATCCATCAGGTTTCCGATGAAACCGGACTGGATGACCTGCTGACCAAGGAAACCGTCAGCGCCTATATCGGGTTTGATGCCACCGCCAAGAGCCTGCATGTGGGGTCCATGGTGCAAATCATGCTGCTGCACTGGTTCCAGCAGACGGGCCACCGGCCAATCGTGCTGATGGGCGGCGGCACCTCCATGGTGGGGGACCCGTCGGGCAAGGACGCGGCGCGCCAGATGATGACAGAGGAGATCATCGAGGCGAACAAGGCGGGTATTAAGAAAAATTTTGAAGGGTTTTTGACCTTTGGCGACGGCCAGACAGACGCTGTCATGGCCGATAATGTTGATTGGCTCATGGGCCTTAACTATGTGGAATTTCTGCGCGACTACGGCAAACACCTGTCGGTGAACGCCATGTTGGCGCGGGACAGTGTGAAAACGCGGCTGGAGCGTGAGCAGCATTTGTCCTTTCTGGAATTCAATTACATGTGCCTGCAGGCCTATGATTTTGTCGAGTTGAACCGCCGCTATGACTGCCGCTTGCAATTGGGCGGGTCGGACCAGTGGGGGAATATTGTCTCCGGCGTTGATCTAGGCCGCCGCTGTGGCACACCGCAACTTTACGCCGTCACCACGCCCCTTTTGGCCACGGCTTCCGGCGCCAAAATGGGTAAGTCTGCGGACGGGGCCGTTTGGATGGCGGAGGACATGCTGTCGGTCTTCGAGTTTTGGCAATATTGGCGCAATACCGAAGATGCGGATGTGGGCCGTTTCCTGAAACTGTTCACCACCCTGCCCATGGACGAAATCAACCGCTTGGCGGCCCTTGAGGGGGCGGAGGTGAACGAGGCGAAAAAGGTGTTGGCCACCGAGGCCACGGCGCTGGTCCATGGCCGTGACGCGGCGCAGAAAGCGGCGGAAACGGCACGTCAGACGTTTGAACAGGGCACCACAGCCGCAGACCTGCCCAGTGTGGACATGCCGGCCGCAATGTTGGCTGACGGGGCGGGCATTTTGTCCCTTCTCGTTTTGGCCGGTCTCGCCGGGTCCAATGGCGAAGCACGCCGTCATATCAAGGGCGGGGCTGTTAAAGTGAATGATGCTCCAGTGAAAGACGAGAAGTTAGTGCTCGACAACGGGGCGCTCGTAGACGGCGCGGTGAAACTTTCCTTCGGCAAGAAGAAAAACGTGCTTTTGCGCGTTGTTTAGAGCAAATCATGTTCACATAGAAACATGACTTATCGAAAATCGCGTTCGAAAACAGCACTTTGCTGTTTGAGAGGCAGCGAATTTCGATTCCGCTTGAATGTGATATGCTCTAGGCACTGACTGCCCCCCTGCACGGACTTATTGGGGGTGTAAGAAGCAATTGGCCTTGGTTGAACAGCGGCCCCGCTAAAACTTGAAAATGTTGCGAAACACACCCGGCGCGATAATCGATAACGGGTTCACCTGAAGCTGCGGGTTGCCGTAACGTCCTGCCAGGCGGAAGGTGACGCCCAAGAGGCCATTTACTTTGCCCTTGCCGAAGGCCAGGCCGAGGATCGGGATTTTTGAAACCACGCGGTTGAGGCCCCGGCCCGGCAAATAGGTGCCGGTAATATTCATGCGGTTATTTCGGTCATACACTGTGCCTTCAAAGGCCGCCGAAGCATCGCCACCGGCTATGCGGCCCCGGGCAATGCGCAGGAAACCGGTGCCTTTTTCGATGTCCGCCACGGCTTCATCCACTTTCACGTTGTCGGAGCGGACGGCGGGCAGGCTCACGGCCACGCTGTCCCCATCCCGTGTGCGGGCGGTGGAGCGGGGCTTGGCGAGCAGGGTCGCCAGACGCGGTTCGTTCAGCAGAGTGAAATTGTTGGCAACCACCCTGCCGCGGAAAGTGCTGGAGCGATCACGGGTGAGGTCCGCCTCGATGGAGCCGCCGCGCATTTTGGTATAAAGATCAAGAAAACGCAGCACCAGACCAGCATTGCCGGTGGTGAGCTTCAAATTCATGCCGCCCGCCTCCTGTTGCAGGGCAAAAAGCGTGCGCCCGCTGCGCATAACGGCCCGTTGGATGGCGGCACCGCGCTGGCGAAAATCCACACTCACATTGGTCAGGCGCTGGCCGTTGAACCCGTCTAACCGGCCCAGTTTGCCTGAAACGGTGATGGTCTGCGCGCCACTGCTGCCGGGATCGCCGCTTTTCATGACGGAGCGAATGAGCGCGCGACCGTCGTAGCGGCGGGCGTTGAATTTTACCGCATAGCCGTCTTTGGTCCGGTCTACCGTCACGGACAGATCATCGGATTCATTGAGGCGCAGGCGTTTCATGTTGGCCTGACGCAAGCCGTTTTTGTCCAGCACCAAATCACCGGCCATGGAAAAACCGCTGCCCTTAACGCGGAGATCGCGAATGCGCGTGACGCCTTTGCTGCTGGATTGCGCCAGCGTTGCCTTGGCGGGAATGCCCTTGCCTTTGGACCAACCAATCCAGGGAAAGCTGAGCCTTGCCTGTTTCAGGTCCGCTTCGATGCGGTTGCCATCGGGGGTTTGGGTAAGGACCACAGAAATGGGGCCGCGCAGCACCTCGCCCGTATCGATGCCCAGATTGCGGCGTTGTTTGTCGGTCAGTTTGAGGGTGACCGTGCTGGAGAGGTTGGCGGCATCGTTCAAATCACCGGACAGGGCCAATTTGGCGGGAACGCCGTCCACTTTGGCCGTGCCTTTAACACTCGCTCCCTTGGGTGAGGCGGTGATGTTCATGTCCGCATTGGCCAGTTTTCGGCCGGCCACCGGGGCTTTGGAGGACACGTTGGACAGTTTCACCTGCGCATCCCAGTCGCGCACCCCTTCGCGCGCCACTTTTTCCAGGCTGAAGGCCGCTTGCACGCTGGCCTTGGCCTTGCCGGACAGGCCCGCCGGTTCCAGCTTCAGTTTGTTGGTGAAACTGAAGGGTTTCAAGGTGCCGATCTGCGCCAAAGCGGCGGCTGGGCCGCTCAAGTCCAGGTCCAGTTTGGCCAGCCCCTCCTGATCCGTAAATTCCCCCAGATCAAGCTTGGAGCGCGCCACGCGAACGGTGCCCTTGCGTCCCAGATTTACGGCGCCGCTTTCCAAACGCACAATGGCTTTGCGGCCTTCGTAATCAACCTGGCCTGTGGCCTGCACGATGCGGGGCAGACTGCCCACCGTGCGCACGGATGCGCCTGTCACCGGCACTTCCGCGCGCAAATTTTCCGCTTCATAGGCCTCGCCACGCCCCAACAGGCCGGGGGGGAAGTCCGCCTTCACCCACGCCTTGTTGATGGTGCCATCGCGGATACCCTCCCGAGCCCATTGGCGGGATTTGGGGGCCAATTGGGCGGGCCAAAATTGCTTGAACTCGTCCACCGGCATGGTGGGGATGGCCAGGTCAAAACCCACATGGGGTTTTAGCGCGGCAAAGGAAATAAATCCTGTGCCTTCCATACGGCCATTGGGCGTGAGCAATTGGATGGTATTTGCCCGCACCGTTTTCGTCGATATATCAATCTTGCCCGTGATGCCGGCGGCGGCCTTCAGCCGGCCCGCATTGCCGATATCGCCATAGGCCAGCATTTCATTGGCGGCGATCTGGAATTGGCGCGGGCGGATGCCGATTTCGCTTTCATTGGCCGGATAACGCAGCCCGCCAATGAGCACGGCCTGGGTGGTCTCAAACTCCACGGGCGAATCTTCCAGCTCGATCTGGTTCTTTTTCGGCAAAAGACGCAGGTTAAACTCACCCTTGCGCAAGGAAACCAGCGGGCGGTTTTCGGAAACGAACGCCCATTCCTGACCGGTGACTTGCATAACCGGTTCGCCGGGTGTGCCGTCGGCGGCGTAGGGAGCGCTGAGGGCGATGGAGAAACGGCCACTGCCACCAAATTCGCTTTCGGGCCCGGCCTCAGCGGTGGTGGACCAAAAATCGGAAAGGTCCATGCCATTAAGGGCCAGCGTCAGCACCTTAGCGCCCTGTGGGCCTTGGGGCTTCCACTCACCGCGCAGGGTCCAATCCCGAAAACGGGTGATGATTTGGGCTTTGATAAAAAGGCCTTTTTGAAAATTCACATCTTTTTCCACCACCATTTCGGCAATGGTGGCCGTGGGAGAACGCAGCCCCAATTGATCGAAGCCGATAAGGCGCGCGTTGTTAAGGGCCAGCTTTTCCAGCCCGGCGCGGTCCATGGCCATTTCAAGCTCGCCAAGCGCCTCACGCAGCGCCACAAAACCTTGGGAAAAATCGATGACTTCGGGCCAGGGCGCGTTACGGTCAAAGGGTTGGGCGGGAAGAAAAGGCGAAAGGGCGATAGCAGCGCCCCGCATATCCACGCTCTCCACTTTCACCTGGCCGGAAAGGAGCGGCATGGCTTTGAGTTTTACACCAACAGCATTTGCCACGCCAAGATTGACCGTTTGATCGCGCAAAATGCGCACATTATTGGCGTCAAGGGACAAAAGGCCATTGGCGCCTATGGCCAGTTTGGCCTCGCCAATGGCAGCGGTGTGACCCTTGCCCAGCAGGAGGGAAAGCTGATTTTCCACTTGGGCGCGCAGCTGCTCGCTGGAGACGGGGCCTTGGGTGAGCATGGCCAGCAAGACCCCTGCCCCCACTACAGCCACAACAAGCACGGCGATCACAAGCCGGGCAAGCCAATGGAACACGCCACGTCGCCGGCGGCGGGTGGGTGTGGCATTGCCGGAAATGAAAGGCTTGGGTTGAGCGCGGGCAGACGGGAACTGACGCAATGACGGCGCTGCTTCCTGGTCCTTCCGCTCGATCATCAATATTGCCCCATTGTGCCGAAACTCTCACCACACTGCTAACAGCATGGAATTGCGTTGATTCGAGGGTGCCCTGCCCCCGCAAATCCGCTTTTTTCTTTTAGCCACGGTATGGTTAATTTTCATAGTGCGTATATGACGCGAGAACGAGCCGCCTCTTGCGGCACTGCGCCCCCTTGTTTGGCGGCCAAACGGCTGGTGCAACACGACCGAGAGGCAAACCAATTTTCACAAGGAATTTTCAGATGAGTGATCCGGTTGTTTTGGAGGCGGGCGATGCGGCCCCCCATTTTTCACTGCCCACTAATGGGAGTGGCACGCTCACCTTTCCCACGGGGAAACCGGCCGTGGTCTATTTTTACCCCAAGGACGACACGCCCGGCTGCACCACGGAGGGCAAAGACTTCAGCGCCGCGAAGGATGAGTTTGCTGCCCTGGGCATCGACATTATCGGCATGTCGCCGGATACTGCGGCGAAGCATGACAAATTCGCCGCCAAACACGATCTCACGGTCACCCTGGTGGCCGATGAAGAAAAACAGGCGCTCGAAGCCTTTGGCGTGTGGGTGGAAAAGAGCATGTATGGAAAGACCTATATGGGCGTCGAGCGCTCCACCTTTCTGGTGGATGGTGAAGGCAAGATTTTGGAAACGTGGCGCAAAGTGCGCGTGAAGGGCCATGTGGAGAAAGTGCTGGAAGCGGCCAGACAACATTTTGGCTAGGCACCATGTCGCTTGAAAGAAGCCTTGCGCCGGAGGAATGGCCCGCGCGGTGGCGGGATGATGCCAGCGTGCCCGCCACCCCGGTGACCACCTTGCAGCAGGGTGCCGTGGCGGCGCTTAACGCGGCTGTGTTGGATGACAAAATCGCGATCACCCGCCATACAGCCCGCCAATGGGCCCATGGCGTGTTGGGGTTGGGCAGCCCCGTGGATGTGAAGCCGCCGGACAGGCCGGGGCGACCCGAAAAGCCCCATCTGGTGCCCCCCAATAAACTAAAAAAACGATCCCTGCGCAGTGAACGCGGACGCTTCGCGCTCATTCACGCCATTGCTCATATCGAACTCAACGCTGTCGATCTGGCGTGGGACATTATCGCCCGATTTGCGGGGGAGCGGATGCCGCGCTCGTTTTTTGACGGTTGGGTGCGCGTGGCGCTGGAAGAAGCAAAGCACTTTTCTTTGCTGCAAGAGCGCATGGCCCAAATGGGCGGCGCCTATGGCGATCTGGATGCCCATGATGGTTTGTGGGAAGCCTCCCAGACCACCGATCATGCCCTGCGGGCGCGGTTGGCCGTGGTGCCGCTGATCCTGGAGGCGCGGGGGTTAGACATCACGCCCTCCCTGTTGGCGCAGATGGATGAAATTGGCGATGAGGACACGGCCCGCATCTTCCGCATCATTTATCGTGATGAGGAAGGGCACGTGGCGGTGGGCGCAAAGTGGTTTCGCTTTTTGTGTCTGAAGGATGGGGTGAACCCGGCGGAGGCCTTCCAGCAACTGGTGCGCAGCCACTTTCGCGGGGCGCTCAAACCGCCCTTTAACGACATTGCCCGCAGCCGTGCCGGCCTCACACCCGGCTTTTATCGCGCGCTATCGTCTGCGGGCACATAAGCCAGCAAAAGCAAGCCGTTAACCCTTTGTTAACCACGCCTGTTAATACCTAGCGTGGGGCCAATAATGGGTTACGCGCAATGCCGGCGACTTCAAGACTGTTCAGCCAGAAAAAATCGCGCCGTTGGCGCAAGGGCAAAACGCAGTTCATCTTCCGCAACAATGGCACCGACTACGCGTTGACGGTGAACGCTTTTGTCGCCCCCGTTCTGGCCATTGGCGCGCTGGCCTTGGTCATGAGCAGCATTCTGGCGGGGGGCTATTTGTTCCTGCGCGATGACTTGCAGGCCAATCAACGGCAATGGCGCGAAAAAGTGGTGATGCGCTATGAGGAGCGTATCGCAGAACTGCGCAAGGCGGTGGACACGGCGGTAAGCCGGCAGGCCATCATTCAGCAGTCCATGGAAAACCGGGTTTCTCGCCTGTTGGAAAAACAGCGGGAGTTGAACATGCGCTCCGATGCCCTGCGGGGGCGGCTGAAAAAGGCGGGGGACAAGCGGGCCAGCGTGGCACCGTCGGCTGACTGGACCAATCGACTGGCCGGTGCCGTGGAAAGCCGCACGGGCTTGCGGCTTGGGTCCTTCCAGCCCACCCAAAATGCCCAACAATTCGCGGCCGCTTACAACGATGTGTTTGAGAGCTTTGAAGCCGTTCTGGCCCAATCTGAGCGCCGACAGCTGACCGCGCTGCAAAAAGCCAAGGCCAATGCTGCGCGCAAAACGAAGCGCCTGGCTTCCATTCTCAAACAACAGGGCATGACCGTTGAGAATGCCAATGCCGTGGGTGGGCCGCTTATCCAACTGAAAGGGGCCGATCCGTTTTCAGAGACGGTGCAAGCGCTGGATGAACAATTGGCCACGCTGGACAGGGTGCGCCTTGCGGCCACCCACCTGCCCCACGGAAGCCCCGTGAAGGGCAAGAAAATTTCCTCCCGCTTTGGCCGCCGCAAAGACCCGTTTACGGGTCGTTCTGCCATGCACGGGGGCATTGACTTTCGCGCCCGCACCGGCACGCCAGTTCTAGCCACCGCCGCCGGTGTGGTCACCAGAGCATACCGTGCAGGCGGTTATGGCAAACTGGTGGAAATTGATCACGGCGGCGGCATCACCACCCGCTATGCCCACCTGCACCGCATGAAGGTGAAAAAGGGTGACCGCATCGCCCGGGGCCAAAAAATCGGCACCGTTGGCAGCACAGGGCGTTCTACCGGTCCGCATTTGCACTACGAGGTGCGCCGTAAGGGTCGGGTGCTGGACCCGATTACGTATGTGCGGCTGGAGAAGAAGCTGCGGCCTTATTTGTAGGCAACCGCGATGGTCTCGACTTGGTCTGGCTCAACGGCGACTAATACATCTCGCACTGGCTTCGATCTAAATCGAATGCGTTGGGATCAAAGGTCAGCCCGGCGCATTCCGGTCAAATATACCCAAAAGCTCAGAACGACTGCTGCGGACGAAACAATGGTCATTACCGTACCCGGAGCAAAGTTCACATAGCCGCCCAGATCCATAAAAATGAAATAACCCACATCGGTCACCCAGCCCACGATTGCCGTGAAGATGATGGCAGTGATCGAGTGTTTCCAGATGAAAATACCTCCCACAACAGTAAAGGTGCCGATCCAGAGCAGGTTGAACCCGTGCTGGTTTAAAAGGGCACCAACGGCAGGGTGAAAGTCGTTGGCGATCAGTGCGGGGTCAACGGCATCTGCAATACCGGCAACAGCTGCCGATGCATCTTGTGAAATTGTCATAACGCCCGCGAGCATATGGACCAGACCCCAGACAACCCAAAGGACAGCCGATACCTTGAGGGCAATTTTGTGCGCATTGGTCATGTAGCGCGTCCTTTCCGTTGTGGCCGCACGCCGGGGTTATTAGGTTGATCACGTCCTTTAAATAATTAAGTTGATAAAGTCAACTAAATGACGTTTCTTCACGACACCGATCTTGCTCTCCTTATCGACCGGTTCATGCGCTCAATTCATTTTGGATTGCAGGAGCGTTCACCTTCCTTCGACAGAAAGGGCGTTGGTCCAAGCGGCGGAATGATCGTCCTCACGCTCGCCGATACCGGACAGATAAGTTTGAACGAGCTGACCAAGCGGGTCGCCCGCGACAAATCTCAAATGACGCGAATGATTGCATCATTGGAAACCAAAGGTTTGATCGCACGCAAGTCTTCGCCGAACGATGGTCGGGTCAGTTTGGTTTCTTTGACGCCAGAGGGAATGTCGGTGGCAGATGAACTCATGCAGGCCGTCGCGAACGTTGTTGGCGAAATCCTCGATCCGCTCTCGCCTGGTGAAAGAGAAAACCTCAAATCGCTTTTGCACCGCGCGATCGGATAGTGCGAGAAGGCGAAAATCGGCAATTCTACCCTTCCTGATGGGCCGCCTTCATCTTCAAAGGGTTTGCCCTTCTACTCCACATCCTCCACCTTTTTATCCTCCCCACTCACCTGATGGGCCAGAGCTGATTCCATGAACGCATTGAGATCCCCGTCCAATACACCACTGGGGTTGGTGCTTTCGACGCCGGTGCGCAGGTCTTTGACCAACTGATAGGGTTGAAGGACGTAGGAGCGGATTTGGTGGCCCCAGCCGATGTCGGTTTTGTTGTCGTGGGCGGACTGGGTGGCTTCCTCGCGCTTTTTCATTTCCAGATCGTAGAGGCGCGCGCGCAGGGCCTTCATGGCGTTGGCGCGGTTTTGGTGCTGGGATTTTTCTGACGATGTGACCACGATTCCGGTGGGTTCGTGGGTGATGCGCACCGCGGAATCCGTGGTGTTCACATGCTGCCCGCCCGCACCGGAGGAGCGGAATGTGTCCACGCGGATGTCTTTTTCTTGAATATCAATTTCAATGTTGTCGTCTATTACGGGGTAGACCCAGACGGATGAAAAAGACGTGTGGCGGCGGGCGTTGGAATCATAGGGCGAGATGCGCACCAACCGGTGCACGCCCGATTCCGTTTTCAGCCAGCCATGGGCGTTGTGGCCCTTCACTAACACGGTGGCGGATTTGATGCCGGCCTCATCGCCGGGCGTGGTGGCCTGAATTTCCACCTTATAGCCATTGGATTCTGCCCAGCGGATATACATGCGCAACAGCATGTTGGCCCAATCGTTGGATTCGGTGCCCCCGGCCCCCGCATGGACTTCAAAATAGGTATCGGATTGGTCCGCCTCACCGGAAAGCAGGGTTTCCACCTGCCGTTTGCCCAGTTCGGAATGGAGCTTGCGCAGGCTTTCTTCGGCTTCGGCCAGCACATCGGCGTCGTCTTCCATTTCCGCCAATTCGATGAGGTCTTTGGCGTCCCCCAGTTCCCCTTCCAGCTTGTTGATGGAGGAGATGCCGCTTTCCAGCGACTGGCGCTCTTTCATCATGGCCTGGGCTTTGCCGGCGTCGTTCCACAGGTTGGGGTCTTCGGCGGCGGCGTTGAGTTCCACGAGCCGGGTATTGGCTTTTTCCCAGTCCAGATGGCGGCGCAACAGGCTGATGGCCTGGGTGATTTCATCGGCAAGGGTTTGCATTTCTGCGCGCATGGAGACGACCGCAACACGGGAATGGAGACCGTGCTGGAATAGGCAAGCGGGGCGGGTGTGTCAAAGGGAGCGGACAAGCGAAAGCCGGGTGAAATTCATCACCCGGCCCTTCAAACACTGGCAGAAATTAGCCCCAGATGCAGCGGGCGGCCACATAGGCACCGCGGGCACCACGGCTGCGGAATTCACGGCGGCGCTGGTTTGCCCAACCGCGCGGGCCGGGGCCGATGCCCACAACCCAGAAACCTTTGCCCGCATTGGGGCTGTCGGACTGGTCCAGATCATAAACCTGTCCACCCACACGCCGGGCCTGACGGTCCGCATTGCGGCGGCTCTGATACGCCCCAGCAAAGGCGTAAAAGCCGCAATTGCCTTCGGAAGCTTGCACGGGTTCCGGTGTGGCGGTGTTCATCAGCGTAGCGGTCATGGCAGCTAGGGCGATGCCGGTAATGATCTTCTTCATGGTCTCTCTCCTCGTTGCAAAATCTTGGTTCGTCTGGATGTCTCGGGATCGGCTGCGAAACAATAGAAGCACGAAACAAGAGCCACTGTGAAGAAACGCACATGAACCGTGACTGAACGGGAAAAGTTGGTTGGTTTACCCCTCCCCGTCCAACTGTTCTTTCACCGCTGTCGCCAATTGTTTGAGTGAGTAAGGTTTGGGGATAAAGCCGAAGTCGCCGCTGTCCCCCGCAGGCAGGCTCTTCTCAAAGGCGTCTTCCGCATAGCCAGAAGCGAAGATGAAGGGGGTTTTGATGCCTTGTTTGCGCGCCTCCTGAAGCAGGGTGGGCCCATCCATTTCCGGCATCACAACATCGGAAACCACCAGGTCCACCGCGTCGCCCATCTCCTCCAGCATTTCCAGCGCGATGGCGCCGTTTTCGGCCTCGTGCACCTCATAGCCCCGGGCTTGCAGGGTGCGGCAACCCACGGCGCGCACGGCATCCTCGTCTTCCACGAAGATGATGGTGGCATTGCCCGCCAGATCGCGGGGCTTTTCTTCTTTTTTGTCGGCCGCGTGGCCGGCCACTTCCGCCTCTGCCGCCGTTGGCTCGTGGCGGGGCAGGAAGATGCGGAACGTGGTGCCTTTGCCGAGCTCGGAATCGGGATAGATGAACCCACCGGACTGTTTGACGATGCCGTACACCGTGGAAAGGCCCAGACCCGTGCCCTTGCCCACATCTTTGGTGGAGAAAAACGGGTCGAAGATTTTGCGCATGAGTTCGGCGCTCATGCCGGTGCCCGTGTCGGTGACTTCGATCATCACGTAGTCGCCGGTTGGTATTTCTTTTCGATAATATTTCTGCTCCATGGCCTGTTGGTCCACATTGGCCGTGGTGATGGAGACTTTGCCGCCCTTACCGGCCAGCCCATCTTCGGAATCATTGATGGCATCGCGGGCGTTGACGCACAGGTTCACGATCACCTGCTCAAACTGGCCGATATCCGCCTTGAGGGGCCACAGGTCCCGGCCATGGTGCATATCCAGCTTGATCTTATCGCCCATCAGGCGGGTCAGCAGCATACGCAGGTCCGCCAACACATCCGGCACGGAGAGAATTTGCGGGCGCAGCGTCTGGCGACGGCTGAATGCCAGCAATTGGCGCACCAGCGAAGCGGCACGGTTGGCGTTTTGCTTGATATTCATAATGTCCGGGAAGGACGGGTCGGACGGGCGGTGGTTGGCCAGCAGCAGGTCGGAAAAGCCGATAATGGCCGTGAGCACATTGTTGAAATCGTGGGCGATGCCCCCTGCCAACTGGCCCACGGCCTGCATTTTTTGGCCCTGGGCCATCTGGCGCTCCAGCGCTTTCTGCTCGGTCATCTCAATGGCATACAAAATCGCCCGTTCGCGTTTTTGGCCGTCTTCGGCATCAGCCTGCCCGTCGGTGACGGCGGAGAGGAAGTAGCGGATGGAGCAGTCTTCATCGTCGATCTGGGCGGAGACCCCGGGCAGGACGGAATCCACAAATTCGATGGAACCCTTGCCATCATTGGCGTCTTGCATGGCGGCCAGAAGCGCTTCCCGCTCGTCCTCGCCACACAGTTGATCAATGGTAATACCGTCCTTTTTGTGCCGCTTGGCGGAGGCCAAAACGGGCGCGAAAAGGCGCTGGAAGGGGGCGTTGGACTGGACCATGGTTCCGTCTTCCGCAAAGGAGGCGATGGCGATGGGGGTGTTGTTGAAAAAACGGGTGAAACGCACTTCAGCGGCGCGCAATTCCTCGGAAATGCCCTCCCCGGCGCTGCGGTTCAACACCAGCGTGCGCGTGGCGCCAGGGGCACCATCGGGAGCATAGGGCACCTTGTGGTAGACGCGCACGGGCAGGCTTTGACCATTACTCCGGGCCAGGTCGAGATCGGCCACGGCAGTCTTGCTTTCACCCGGGTCCACCGAAAGCGTGTTGAGCAGGGCCATGCCGTCGCCGATGATGAGATCGGCCATATTGATTTGGCCGGGACGAAACTGGGTCAGGTCCACGCCCAGCCAATCGGCCAGAGTGGCGTTGAGATACATGATGGAGCCATCCGGTTGGGCGGAGAAAAAGCCCGCCGGAGCATGGTCGAGATAGTCGATGGCGTGTTGCAGATCGAGGAACACTTCCTCTTGCCGCGCCCGCTCATCCGTTACATCGGCAATCTCCCACACCAGCAGGGGTTTATTGAAACCCTTGTGGGTGAGCGGACGGGCCTCCAGCCGATACCAATGGGGATGTTTGGTTTCCAACCCGTCGGCATTTCCGTTGAGGCCGCGCACACTGTCCACCAGGCGGAATTCTTCGCTCAACGCTTTGCCGGAGCGGACCGCCTGGTTCATGCGATAGACCGTTTCGGATGCCTCGTCGGAGCGGGAAAAAGCACGTTCGATGGTGGTGATGGAGCGGGCATCCTCCGCCCCAATCAGATCGCCATAGGCCTGATTGGCATAGACAATGCGGCCCTCCCAATCGGTGACCAAAGCGCCGTGCTTGATGCCATCCACAAAGGCGCGGGCAAAGCCGTCACCCTTGGTGCGGGATGACAGGTGGATAAAACCAATGGCCAGCGCAAACAAAAAGAAAACGCCGATCATGGACAGCAGGGCCAGCAGTGCCAGCGTCACCCGTTGGGCCATTTCGTCTGGCAACACGTTGAACAGGCCTACAATGCCCAGCAGGATGAGCCCCACCAGCAACAAACGCCCAATGGAGCCGGAGCGCTCCGTGCGGTCGATAAGGGGGGGCATGGCCGTAGTCACCGGGGGAGTATAGCCCGCCTCGGAGGCATCCCGCACCAAATCTTGGGAGGCGCTTTGAGCCTGGGCGGCCGCTTCGTCCAAGCCGTTGGGCGCAATGGCACTATCAGTTGCCCGGGTCTTGTTCATCTCGTCCACCCCATCGCTCACACTGTGGCGGACCTTTGCAAGAGCAAACTCACCCCGGCTTTGCCGATTCCCGTCCAGCGCTTCTCCCTTCGCTTGAATCACATAAGCCAGCCCCTGAAAACCCTTGACGGTTCGGCTCTGGGCAGGCCCGGTAAGACTATGTTAACGATGGTAACGACACCGGCGGCGCGCATGGCCGGTTGGCACTTATGCTATGGGGTAAACGATGCCGGTTATTTTCACGCAAGAGTGGTTGGGCTTGTCGCCCGATCTTCTCAATATTCTCGCCCTGGTTCTTAGCGCGATTGTCGTCTTGGTTGTTTTGTGGCTGATCATCTCCGCCATCCGCCGCCCGCGTTTTGCCTCCAGCCGCCGCAGCAGGCAGGCCCGGTTGGCCATTACGGATGCGGCATTGATCGACGAACGGCGCAAGCTTGTGCTAGTTCGGCGGGACAATGTGGAACATCTGGTTTTGATTGGTGGTGCCAATGATCTGGTGATCGAATCCGATATTGGTGCGCAGCCGCAAGCGGTGGCCACCCCACATCAGGAACCGGCAGCACCATCGGCACCCATGGCGGCGGCCGTGCCCCCACGACCGGCGGCAAATACGGCTGAACCCAACACAGCCCAGCCCACGCCCGCGCCCACACCGCGCGCGGAACCGGCCCCCATCGCCAAACCGGCTGTGCCCACCCCAGCACCGGCGGCACCGACGCCCAGTGTAACGCCCCCAGCCTCCGCGGCACCGGCGGTCAGCACAGGCGGACCGAAAGTGGTGGTTAGTCAGCCGCAGGTGACCCGCAGTTCAGAGGCCCCTAAACCGGCCCCAGTGCCGGTTGCCGAAGCAGCCCAGAAGCCAAACCCAAAACCTACAATGGGCGACAATATGGATGCCCTGCTGAACCGCATCAGCGACGACAAACATGGCTGACCGGCTCAAGCGGGCATAAAAAAACCGCCGATTTCGCAACCGGCGGTTCTCAATTTCCGGCTCTGCAGCGCCCGATTAATCGTCGCGGTAAACTTTCTCGCGGCGCTCGTGACGCTCCTGCGCTTCCAGCGACATGGTCGCAATGGGTCGCGCGTCCAAGCGGCCCAGACTGATGGGGTCGCCGGATACTTCGCAATAGCCGTATTCCCCTTCATCAATGCGCTTGAGCGCCTGATCAATTTTGGAAATCAGTTTGCGCTGCCGGTCCCGGGCACGAAGCTCGATGGAGCGGTCCGATTCCGAGGAGGCCCGATCGGCAATATCGGGGGCGTTGAGGTTGTGTTCCTGCAGCGTGTCCAGTGTCAGCTGGCTTTCGCGCTGGATTTCAGACTTCCACGCCAAAAGTTTGTCGCGAAAGTAGTTCTGTTGGCGTTCGTTCATGAACGGTTCGCCATCGTGGGGCTTGTATTCAAGTGTTTCTACAGACATGGGTTCTCCCTTCCCAAACCATATCAACCGCGCGCTCTGCGCATGCAGACCGTTTGGTCACTGTGCGGGAAAGATTCCCTGGTCAGGCTCCCCCGCCTTGGCGCGGGTATAAACAGGGGTCGGACGGGCATCAAGGGCTTTCATGGCGCATGAACAACTATCAATTGCCGCAACCCCGCTCGTCGAAGCGGTCGCGGGCCTGCATGGCCCAGTAGGTCGTTTGGGCGGCCAGCCGCCCGACAAGGCCGCCGGTCCAGACCGGGGCATAGGGTTCAAACAGACGCCATCCCTCGTCTCCCTCCGTGATCGCCCGGGCAACCAACAGCCCACCCATGGCGGTGGTGTTGAGGCCGTGCCCTCCAAACCCCGTATTAAGCCATAGACCCGGTTTCACGGGGCCGATCAAAGGCATTTTGTGGCGGGGATAGCCCATGAGGCCAGACCACGCGTTGGTTATGGCGACCCCTTTGAGTTGCGGGAATACGGCTGCCATATCTGCCGACAGTTTCGCCGCCAAATCCTTTGGCGCAGAAAGGCGCGTGCTGATGCGCCCGCCCCAGATCAGCCGCCGCTGGGACCCCTCGCCCACGGTGCGGAAATAGTCTCCGGCACGGCGCGTGTCCGACATGGTTCCACGAAAGGGGATTACCTCATCCAAGAGATCACCATGGGGAGCGGTAGCCACTACATAGGTGGCAACGTTCACCATGGCACGGTTGGCCAGCTGCAACGGCCCGTTATAGGCACTGGTGGCGATGACCATGTGAGGGGCCTTTACGCCACCATGGGCCGTGTGGGCCTCCCAGATACCGTCCCGATTTTGCAGGCGCTCAACGGGGCTGTTTTCAAAGATGACAGCTCCGCTTTGTTCAGCCAAAGCAGCCAAATGGAGCGCATAGGCCAACGGGTTGACGTGAAAGGCGGAGGGTTTGAAGATGCCGCTGTGATAGCGCGCACTGTTGACCTTTGCCCGCAAGGCCTCGCCGCTTAGGACCTGCGGCTTGGTGCCAAAAACACGCTCTTGCAGCCGAAGACTTTCATCAAACCCGTAGCTTCCACCATGGCGCATGAGCGACAAGCCGCCTTTGCCTTGCAAAACTGATGTGTGCTCAACCTTTTCCCGCACATAGTCCCAGCCCCGGGCGGCTTGGGTGTAGAGTGATCGGGTATGCTCCACGCCCACTCTCTTAAGGATGGGGGCCAAATCTTCAGCAAATCCGCCGGAAACAAAGCCCCCGTTGCGGCCGGACGCGCCCCACCCTACCCGCTTGGCCTCAAGCAGCACCACATGAAGACCGCCAAGCGCCAGTTCCAGCGCCGTTGTCAGGCCGGCAAGGCCGCCACCCACGATGACGGCATCCGCTTTCATCTCGCCGATAAGGGTGGGCCAAGCGGTCGGTTTAGCGAGGCCGTCATCGTAGACAGTTTTGATGTGCTGGCTTGTCACGCGCCATCACCCCTCATTGTGCGGAAAACTTTGCCTTCGGCATTTCCCTGAAAAGGGGAAATGTTCTAAACGATTTGTATGAAGTATCTTACCATCCTGCGCCACGGAAAATCGTCCTGGGCCAATCCGGGTCTGGCGGACCGGGACCGCCCGCTCAACGCGCGGGGCGAGGGTCAAATGCCAGCGCTGGCGCACTGGTTTGAGCACGGTCTTGCTGGGGCCAGTGTGCCGACACCGGACGTGGTACTCTGCTCCCCCGCCATGCGCACGCAGCAGACTTTGGAAGGCTTTGTGAGCGCATTGCCAAAGGCGCGTGTGACGGTGGTGGAACAGCTCTATTCCGGCACGATGGACGATTATTGGGATGCCATTTGCGGCGAGGGTGGAGACCATATTGTAGTGGTGGCCCACAACCCCCATTGCGATGAATTGGCACGATACCTCACCGCGCCCTCCAGCCCGGCGGCAGACCATTTGATGGAGCGCCATTTTGGCACGGCCAATCTAGCCCTGTTTTCCTTCGCCATGGATGACTGGACGGGGCTTACGCGGGGCGGCGGGCAGTTGCAGGTGTTTTTGCGGCCTTCAGACATGATGGCAAAGGTCTAGGCCGCGGTGCCCAATATCACCACGGTTTCCGACGATGCCCGCATCGCGTGGGACAATCTGGGTGATGCGGCCTCCCACCTGTTTGAACCCACCCTGCGCTTTGGTGTGACGGGCCTTTCCCGGGCCGGAAAGACGGTTTTCATCACCGCGTTGGTGCATAATCTGCTGCACGGCGGGCGCTTGCCCCTGTTTTCTGCCCATGCAGAAGGGCGTATGGCAGGGGCGGGCTTGTCACCCCAGCCGGACGACAGCGTGCCACGATTTCGCTATGAGGATCATCTGGCGGCCATGTTGGATGAGCGCATCTGGCCCCAGTCTACCAGTTCCATTTCCCAGCTTCGGCTGAAAATCAAATATCAATCCGCCTCCACGCTGAACCGCTGGCTAGGGGCGGGCGAACTGACCCTCGACATTGTGGACTATCCCGGTGAATGGCTGCTGGACCTGCCCCTTTTGGGCAGGACCTATGAACAGTGGTCGAAGGAAGCCATGGCGCTTTCGCGCCTGCCCAACCGCACAGACATTGCCGGGCCATGGCATGATGCGCTTAAGGGCGTGGACCCGCAAAGCGCCGGTGATGAAATGGTGGCCCGCGATCTGGCACGGGTTTTCACAGACTATCTGCGCAAGGGGCGGGAGGATGCCACGGCCCTGTCCACCCTGCCGCCGGGGCGGTTTTTGATGCCGGGGGATCTGGAAGGCTCCCCCGCCCTCACCTTTGCGCCGCTGGACTTAACGGAGGGGACATCGGCCCAGCCCGAAAGCCTGCACGCCATGATGGCAAGGCGCTTTGAGGCCTATAAATCCATCGTGGTGAAACCGTTTTTTCGCGAACATTTTGCGCGACTGGACCGTCAGATTGTGCTGGTGGATGCCTTGCAGGCGCTTAATGCCGGGCCTGCTGCCGTTCTTGATCTGGAAAATGCCCTGTCGGAAATTCTTTCCTGCTTCAATTTGGGCAAGCGGTCTTGGCTCACTTCCCTGTTCAGCACGCGCACCGATCGCATTCTGTTTGCCGCCACCAAGGCCGATCATCTGCACCACCACAATCATGACCGGCTGGAGGCCATTTTGGCACGCATGGTGGACCGGGCCCAGCAGCAGGCGCAGTATAGCGGGGCGAAGACCGACGTGGTGGCCCTGGCCGCCCTGCGCGCCACCAGTGAAGCGGAAATGGGGGACGGGGCCGATGCCCTGCCCGTGATTGTGGGCACCCCCCAGGCCGGGGAAACGCTGGGGAAGGACACGTTTGACGGTCACACCCGAACGGCTCTCTTCCCCGGCGATTTGCCCGATAATCCCAAAGCGGTCATGGAAGAGCGGGCCCATGGGGACCAATTGCGTTTCCTGCGGTTTCGCCCCCCCAAGCTGGAAACCAGTGCCGGGGGCGCAACCATCACCCTGCCCCATATAAGGCTCGACCGCGCCATGCAGTTTTTGTTCGGGGATTATCTGGAATGAGTGAAAAAAGTCCCTCCAGACCCGTCCGCGCCCCAAAAGCCTTCACCTTGCCGCCTGAAGAAGGCGAGGCGGGACCTGAGAAACGCGCGCCCAAGGCTGCGCAAAAAAGTGAGGCGCCCACGAAACCGACAGGGAAGAAAACGGCGAGGGCAAAAAAGCGGGCACCGAAGGCCAGTTTAGATCTATCAAGCCTGCGCATGGTGCCTGACAATGCTGCCCAACGCCTGCCAGAGGGCGTGCAGGACGATCTGGCGAATGATCTGACACCGCCGCCGCCCGCAGCGGGAAAAAAAGGGTTCAGATGGTCCCGCCTGTTCCTCTCCGCCCTGGCGGGCCTGCTGGCGCTGGGCCTTGGGCTTTGGGTAGATCAACTCATCCGCGATCTGTTTGCCCGGCAGGACTGGCTGGGTTGGGTGGCCGTGGCGCTGACCGGCCTTTTGATCCTCGCCGCCATCGTGATCGTGGGCCGGGAATTGGCAAGCCTGCGGCGGCTGGCGCGGGTGGATACGGTGCGGCAGGAGGCGGAAAAGGCGCTGGCTCAGGATGATCTCAAACTTGCCCGCAAGGTGGCGAGCGATGTTTCCACTCTGCTGGCCAATCGCAGCGATACGGCTTTGGGCCGCGAAAGGCTGGCCGAGCACAGACAGGAAATTATGGACGGGGCTGATTTGATCCAGCTCACGGAGCGGGACCTGATGGCGCCCTTGGACGCCAAAGCGCGGGCGCTGGTGATGGGGTCCGCCAAGCGCGTCTCCATCGTCACCGCAGTCAGCCCCCGGGCCATTGTCGATTTGAGCTTTGTGCTGATCGAAAATGCCCGTTTGATCCGCCGTCTGGCGGAACTCTATGGCGGAAGGCCTGCCACGCTGGGCTTTTGGCGGTTGGCCCGCACCGTGCTTGGCCATTTGGCCGTCACCGGCTCCATTGCGGTGGGGGATGGGTTGATGCAACAGGTGGTGGGGCATGGCGTGGCTGCGCGCATTTCCACGCGGCTCGGCGAAGGGGTGGTAAATGGCCTGCTCACCGCGCGCATTGGCATTGCAGCCATTGATGTCTGCCGCCCCCTCCCCTTTTCCGACCAGCACCGCCCAACGGTGAAGGATTTTATAGGCGAGTTGGTCTCGCTGAATGGCGAGAAGAGCAAGTAGCGCCGATCAACCCTGTGGCCCAGGGGCCACAACAGGCGGCGGCGTTTAGGTTTGGCTTACCATCAGCAATCGGTTAACCATTAAACGCGATACTCACCACAAATCAGATCAGGTATTTTGGTTATGAGTTTCCTGCCCCGCTTGCATCAACTTCCGCCCCTCAAAAGTGCCGCGGTCATGGCCGCTGGTGGCCTTATGATGGCGGGAACAATCGCCTCGGCTGATGCCAGTGAACGGCGCTATTTTTCCGATGTGCAGGGCACATGGTCCGGTGCAGGCACCATTGTGGCAGGGCCGTATAAGAACACCCGCTTTACCTGTAAACTTTCCGGCAACGCCCCGGGCACACCGGGCATGAAACTTTCAGGCAAGTGCCGGGTGGGACTGTTTTCCCAACCCATTGAAGCCACCGTGGCCAAACGCGGCGGCCGCTATCGCGGCCGGTTTTTGGATGGGGCGAAGGGTAAGGGCCTCGATATCGTTTCGGGAAAATTGCGCGGCAAAAAGCTAGTGCTGGGCATTAAGCGCAAAAAGCTGAAAGGCACGATGGTTGCCAATCTCAAAAGCCGCAACAAACTCAACATCACCATTTCGGTGCTGGTGGATGGCGGTCTGGTGCCCTTCATCGGCCTCACGCTCAACCGCACCGGGGCGCGCAAGGCAAGCTACTAGAGCACTGCGCATTCTGCCGGAATGAGAAAAGTGGCCTCCAATGGAGACCGACTTTAAGCCAGTAATATCTAAGCGATTGCTCCGAAACGCCGCCCGGATGGCTCGCATTGCTGCGATTTGGCATCAGAGCAAGGCGCGCAATCCGAACCGAAATTCCCGCCTTTCAAACAGCATAGTACTGCTCTCAAGCGCATTCCCTCTTCATAGAACCCGACAGGCGCCCTAATGGAGGATCTGGCTCAAGAATTCCTTGGTGCGCTCGTGCTGCGGATTGTCGAAGAATTCGGCCGGTTCGTTTTGCTCCACGATCTGGCCGGCATCCATGAAGATGACGCGGTTGGCCACCTGCCGCGCAAAACCCATTTCGTGGGTCACGCAAATCATGGTCATGCCCTCTTCGGCGAGCGAAACCATGGTGTCGAGCACCTCTTTGATCATCTCCGGGTCAAGGGCTGACGTGGGCTCATCAAAAAGCATGATGCGCGGGTTCATGCATAGCGACCGGGCGATGGCCACGCGCTGCTGCTGACCGCCGGAAAGCTGGCCGGGATATTTGCCCGCCTGTTCGGGAATTTTCACCCGCTCCAAATAGTGCATGGCGATGTCTTCGGCTTCTTTCTTGGGCATTTTGCGCACCCAGATGGGGGCCAGCGTGCAGTTTTCTAAAATGGTGAGGTGTGGGAACAGGTTGAAGTGTTGGAACACCATGCCCACCTCGCGGCGCACCTCGTCGATCTTTTTAAGATCGCTGGTGAGCTCAATGCCGTCCACAACGATCTGGCCCTTCTGGTGCTCTTCCAGCCGGTTGATGCAGCGGATCATGGTGGATTTGCCGGAGCCGGAGGGACCGGCCACAACGATGCGCTCCCCACGCATGACGCGCAGATTGATGTCACGCAGAACGTGGAAGTCGCCATACCACTTGTTCATGTTGTTGATGTCGATGGCCACGTCCGTTTCTGAAACGGACATGTTGCTCGTATCGACGGCGGCAGATGAGTTGGCAGCCATAATATCGCTATCCTTCACAGGTGCGGGAACGCATGGGGCGTCCAAGGAGGTTGAGGATTAGGTGTTTGAAAACTGGATTTGTCATAAGCGCCCCTAATTCCGGTGACCCGTGTCGAGCTTGCGCTCGAAATACATGGAGTAGCGGGACATGAGGAAGCAAAAGATGAAGAAAACCAGCCCGATGAAGATGGGCAATTCCCAAATGATGCCGTTCCAGTCCGACGAAGAGCGGATGGGTTGCATGATGCCCACGGGGTCCAGAATACCCACGATGGACACCAAAGCCGTATCCTTAAACAGGCCGATAAACGTGTTCACGATGCCGGGAATGGAAATTTTCAGCGCCTGGGGCAGCACGATTTTCTGCGTGGCCTGCCAATAGGTCAGCCCCAGGGCATCCGCAGCCTCATATTGGCCCCGTGGCAGGGCGGCCAGACCGCCCCGGATAACTTCCGCGATATAGGCAGAGGCGAACAACCACACCATGATGATAACCCGCAGCAGCAGGTCAAATGACGTGCCGGGGGGGAGGAAATAGTTCAGCAGCGTGGAGGCTACAAACAAGAGCGTAATGAGCGGCACACCGCGAATGAATTCGATGAACCCCACGCACAGCATCTTCACTGCCGGCATGTCTGATTTACGGCCCAAAGCCAGAAGAATGCCCAGCGGCAGGGAGGCGACGATGCCCGTAATGCCGATGACGAAAGTGACCAGGAACCCACCAAATTTTGACGATTCCACTGGCTCAAGGCCGAAGCCCGGCGTCGCGGCGGCCAGGGTGCTGACAATCGGGTCGTGCAACAGGAAAAAATAGATCAGCAGAAACGCCACGGCTGCGATGATGCTTGCGATGGGACTGATCAGCTGCCCCAGCCATTTCAGAATCACGAAGGCTGCAACAAAGGCACCTGCCGTGAGCAAAACGCCCCAGGCACTGCCGCCCCAGAGGAGGAAATAGGCCACCAACGGGAATGCGGCGGAGAAATAGAGCATTTTGCGGGGCAGATTGTCATGCAGCAGCGGCGCGAAGGCCACGAACATCAGCAGGAAAGCGAGATTGGGCCGCCAGTAGAGTTCGGACGGATAGAAACCGTAGATGAGCTGGTTGAAGCGGCTTGTCACCACCGCAAAGCAAGCGCCCGTATCAATCTCGCGGCACTCGCGAATGTTATCGGCAAAAAAGACCGAGTTAAAGGCAAGCCACGGCAGAAGCTGCAAAACGCCATAAACGGTCAAAATGCCGAAAATGATGGTAAGGACCGAATCCCGCCATGTGGAAAAGAGATTTTGCTGAACCCACGCCACCGGCCCTTTGGTGTTCACCGGCGGTGGCAGGGCGGGCAGGTCTTTATCGGCAACAAAATGCAACTGGCTCATACGATCTGGCATCTCAACGCTCCTTCAGCATGACGGCGTTATTGTAGACGTTCATCACCGCGGAAATCAGCAGCGAGACCGTAAGGTAGAAGCCCATCAGCAGCAGCAGGCATTCCATCTCTTTACCCGTCTGGTTGAGCGTGATGCCCCCAAGCGTGCCAGTCACATCCATATAGCCCACGGCGATGGCAAGGGAGGAGTTCTTGGTCAAATTGAGGTATTGGGAAATCAATGGCGGGATGATGATGCGCAAGGCTTGGGGGAGGATCACCAGGTTCATGGTGCGGTTGGGCGGCAGGCCAAGGGAGCCGGCAGCTTCCGTCTGCCCTTTGGAGATGGCCTGAATGCCGGAGCGCACATTTTCTGCAATGAAGGCGGCGGTATAGAGCGTTAACGCCAGCCACAGGGCCATGAAGGAGTTGCGCACATAAAGTCCGCCCTGAAAGTTGAAGCCCTGCAAGGTGGGTAGCTCTAAACCGATGGGACGGCCTAATACAAAATACAGCAAGAAAACGGGCAGAATAACGATGCCTGTCTTGATCCAACCCGTGGGCAAAATCTCACCGGTCTGCATCTGCCGCGCCTTGGCCCAGCGGCCGAAAATAACGGCCGCCACGATGGATGCCAAAAAGACGATGCCCAGAATGCCGGAACCCGCTTCAAACGTGGGCGCGGGGAAATAAAAGCCCCTATTGGTGGGCACAAAACCGCCACTCAGCAATACAGGGGCCTGGCGGGGCGTTGGCAGGGCCGTGGAAAGGGCGGTGGATGCCAGCAGGATCCACAACAGCACGGGCACGTTGCGGAACCCTTCGATATAGATGGTCATCAGGCGGGACACGAGCCAGTTCTTCGACAGGCGGGCCACGCCGATAATCACGCCCAGAATAGTGGCAAAGATACAGCCTAGAATGGCCACAACCAGCGTGTTGAGAATGCCCACAACTGCTGCCTTCCAGTGGGGCGAGCGGGACGTGTATTCAATCAAGCGCTGGTTGATATCATAGGAAGCCGGGTCCCAAAGGAAGGAAAATGAAAACTCCTTCCCCAGGTCCTCAAAATTTTGCAGCACATTATTCACCAGCCACGCGCCCACCAGCATGACCGAAATCATGGTGATGACCTGAATGGTGGCGGAGCGGTAGCGCTGGTCGTAAATCAGCTGCGAAAGCCTGAACGAAGACTGTTCAGGAACGTAATCGGTGGCAGCGGTCATGGTTTAGCCTGAACCTGCTATTCCCGCCTGTGCGCCTTTCGCGCCCAAAGGAGAGGCGCGCGGCTCGAACAGTCAGAAAAATGACGTAAGAAATGAGGTGCCGGTTGCAGCCCACCGGCGAAAGCAAAAACGCGCCGGGGTCTCCCCCGACGCGCTTTTTAAGTCCTACCGGAAGGGGGCTGCGTAGAGCAGGCCACCGTCACGGGGCAGAGCGTTCTGGCCACGGGCCAGACCCACTGGTGTTTCTTCGCCGATATATTTGGCGAAGATTTCAGCGTAGTTACCGTCGGCCTTGATGGCGTCCAGCGCCCAGGTTTTACCTAGACCCAAAACAGCGCCGTATTCCCCTTCGGAACCCAGCAGACGCAGGGTCTCTGGGTCTTTGGAGTTGGCGGCCATGTCGTCGGCATTGGCGGCGGTGATGCCTTTTTCTTCTGCGATCACGAGGGCGTTACGCACCCATTTCACAATGTCGGACCACTGGTCGTCGCCATGGCGCGTCAAAGGAGCCAGCGGCTCTTTGGAGATGATCTCAGGCAGGATCATGTGATCGGCGGGCGTTTCAAAGGCAGCCCGGGTGGCGGCCAGACCGGAGGCGTCCGTAGTGTACACGTCGCAAGCATTGGCCAGGTATTTTTCCTGCGCTTCTGCGTTGGTTTCGATCGGCACGGGCTCGTACTGCATGTTGTTGGCGCGGAAGTAGTCGGCCAGGTTCAACTCGGTGGTCGTACCGGTCTGAATGCAGATGGTGGCGCCGGACAGGTTGAGAGCGGAGGTCACGCCCAAGGACTTGCGCACCATGAAACCCTGACCGTCGTAGTAGTTGACGGGAGCGAAGGTGAACTTCAGGTCCACATCGCGGGAGAAGGTTTCCGTGGTGTTACGGGCCAGCATGTCCACTTCGCCGGAAGCCAGCGCGGTGAAGCGGGTTTTACCGGTGGTGGGGGTGAATTTCACGGCCTTGGGGTCGCCAAAAATGGCAGCCGCCACAGCGCGGCAGATTGCGGGGTCAAAACCCTGCCAGTCGCCGTTATCGTCGGTGAAAGCAAAGCCGGGAACGCCGGTGGACACGCCGCATTGCATAAAGCCTTTTGCCTTGACGTCGTCCAGAGTTGCGGCGGAAGCGGTGGTTGCAGCGGATGCAGCAAGTACCGCGCCGAGCGCGAGAGAGAGGTTCTTTTTGTTCATGGGTTGGCAGCCTTTCCTGTTTCCATGATCTTAAATCATTTCGCCAAGAAGCTCACGCGAACGCATAACCTGAAAAGGAGCCTGCGCTGGCACATGCGCACCAACGCCCCAACCCCCTACTCCCTGAAACGCCAGCGTCTGTTTGCATCATTGTTGTGCAGAAGCCTTGGGGCTTCACAGACACCGGGCCGCGAAGCCCTTTGACTTTGGGATAAGAGGATATTCCGATTGGACGGTCAAGGTGCCACGCACACTTTCCAGAATTTGTCGCAGAACCATGGGGTTAACCCCGTTCTGGCGTCATAAAATGACCAAGTGAGCGGCGGTTAGAGCAGCACCCCGGCTTACCCGCAGCGGGCGCGGCCCACCAAACTGTGTTCATTTGATGACTCACCGGGTGGCGGCCAGCCTTGGAAAAACGGTGCCGTCAAACACAAAAAGCGTGCGGCGGCGGGCCAGAAAACGGGCGCACAAAAGCACAAATAGGGCACCAATACCCAGACCGGCCATGACATCGGAAATCCAGTGGGCGCCCAACACGATGCGGCTTGTGCCCCCCAAAATGCCGAAGACCAAAAACGCCCAGCGGTAGCGGGGGAAGATCAACACCAATGCCATGGCACTGGCTCCAAAGGTGGTGGAATGGCCGGAGGGGAAGCTGGCAAAAGTGGCATCCCAGATGGGAAAGGCGGAATGATAGGGGCCCAATGTTTCCAGTTGGGACGGGCGGGCCCGGCCAATGGTGTGTTTGACGATGCTGATGGCGGTGCCGATGACAGCCACCGTGGCAAAGGCAAAAAAGGCGGCCCCATGAACCTGAGACAAGCGGAACCGCTCTCGCCGGTCCACCCGGGGCCAGCGAATGGTCGCCAGGGTCATGAACATGATGAACGTGACCATCAGGAACCACAGGCTTTCGCCCAGGCGGGTGAGGGTGTCGAAAAAGCTGTGGAAGGGTGTGTCCGGGGCAACATGTGCTTTGGCCCAATGGGCCACCGGGCCGTCCAGACCCACAAAGGCCAAGATGATGCATACGATCCAGACGATGACCGCCGCATTGAAGTTTACCGATGGGGGCCAAGTGCCTTGGGCGCGTGCAGCCAAACGCGGCGGGCGCAAACTGCGCTGCATGGTGGCATCGCCCGTGGCAAAAATGCGCTCCAGCACGGTCATTTCATCATGCTTCGCCATGTTCGTTTCGCTTTGCCTTGCCCCATGACACTCCGCGCGGGCTTAGGGGCAAGCGCGGTGTGGGTCAATGAAGGTCGCAAGGTCGCAGCCCTCTGTGCCGCAGGGACCGGCGCATGCGCCGTGCGTTAGTCACGCGTGAACGATCCTGACGAGCCTTTTCCATGACATCTTTTCCCCCCGCAACCCGCGCTGCCGCCCTTGAGCGGCTGGATAGTTTTCTGCCCAAAGCGGGCAAACACTATGCGCAAAATCGCAATACGGATTTCGGACCCAACGAAACGCAGGCCACATCCCTGCTCTCCCCCCATGTGCGGCACCGTCTGGTGACGGAAGAGGAAATTGTTGCCCATGTATTGAAGAAATTCGGACCCAACGGGGCTGAAAAATTCGTGCAAGAGGTGGTGTGGCGCACCTATTGGAAGGGCTATCTGGAGATGCGCCCCACTCTTTGGGAAGATTATTGCTATGAGCGCACGGAGCTTTGGGCGCGCTATGAAAGCGATGCAGAATTTCGAGAGCGGGTGGACGAGGCTTTAGAAGGCCGCACGGGCATTGTCTGTTTCGATGCTTGGGTGGCAGAACTAAAAGCCCATAACTGGCTGCACAACCACACGCGCATGTGGTTTGCCTCCATCTGGGTGTTCACGCTGGATTTGCCGTGGGAACTGGGCGCTGATTTTTTCTATCACCACCTGCTGGACGGGGATGCGGCCTCCAACATGCTGTCATGGCGCTGGGTGGCCGGGTTGCACACGGCGGGCAAAGCCTATCTGGCCACGCCCTCCAACATTGAGCGCTATACCAACGGCCGGTTTAAGCCCGGCAATCGCCAGTTGGCGGACGATACCGGGCGACTGGAAGACTATGACAAGCCGCCAGCCCAGGACTTGGACCTGCCGCTGTTTGCACAAGACAAAAAGCCCTTCGCGCTGCTGATTCACAATGATGACTGCGCACCGGACCTGCTGGATGTGGACTGGAGCCACCTTACCCACACGATTACCGTGCCCACAGAAAACCACCGAACCGCCCTGCCCGGCCACGACCATGGTGCGGCAACGGCGGTTTTGACTTTCGAGAAAGAGGCGTTGGCCGACGCAGCGGCGCGGATTCAGGAGAAGGCCGACAAACCCGTCACGGCGCTGGATCCCGCGGATGATCTGGCAAGATTTGTAAAAACCGAAGGCATCGAAACCATCATCACCCCCACCATCCCCCAAGGGACGGCGCGCGATGCCTTGCGGCCGGTCTTGAACGGTCTACAGGATGGTGGCGTCGCCATTCACCCCGTCACCCGCCACTGGGACCGCACCATCTGGCCCCATGCAACGGCAGGGTTTTTCAAGGTGAAAAAGAAGCTGCCAAAACTGCTGGGGCAGTTGGGGTTGAGGTAAGGGCCGGGGTCGCTTCACCGGGACAAAAGCCCAGTTTGTTTGGTGGGGCATCGCGATAGAAAGGCAACGCTCTCGTCGTTTGTTCCAAACGACTGCCGCGATTTAGATCTGTGAGGCACGCCCCATTTCGCTGCGCGAATTGGGGTTGGAGCGGGTGATGAGAATCGAACTCACGTATTCAGCTTGGAAGGCTGCTGCTCTACCATTGAGCTACACCCGCGCTTTCCCGACAATAAACGCAACAGGCTGGAATTTGAACCTTTAATCGCCGCGATTTTAAGGAAAGGGCTGGCTGGTGGAGGAGGCTGGATTCGAACCAGCGTACGCTAAGCGAACGGATTTACAGTCCGTCTCCTTTAACCACTCGGACACTCCTCCAAGCCAGCGAGGGCGGTTATGGCCAAGGGGGTTTTGAGTGTCAACCAAAAGGGTGTGATTGACCGGCGCAGCGGCATATTTTTCTGGACGGGCATTGCGCTGCACTGTTGAAGCCCGCTCGACCGTGGGGAATAGAGGTGCGACCACCGGCAACATGCGGAAACAAACATGGCAAAACGCGAACAAGAGCGGCGCCCCAAGGGAGCGGATAGACACGGAAAACGCCCCAGGCACTCCGCGCAAAACGGGCCCAAAAAGCAGGGTACCAAACCCGCCGCACGAAGCCAGAACCGCCCGCAACAGGCAGGCACCCTGCCCCCGGACCGTGTGCGTCTCTACGGTCTTCACACCGTGCGGGCTGCGCTAGATAATCCTCACCGCGCAGCGCTTCGATTATTTGCCAACGAGGCCGGCCTGGCGCGGCTGGGAGAAGTGCCGCGCGAACTGGAAATCCGTGGCGCTGATTCCGCATCTCTCCAGGCCCTTGTGGGGGCGGAGGCCGTGCATCAGGGCGTTGTGCTGGAATGCAAGGTGCTGGATGGTCTCGACGCCTCCGAACTTTTCCATCTGGCGGATGAAAAGCTGCTCTTGGCGCTGGATCAAATCACCGACCCTCACAATGTGGGGGCGATCCTGCGTTCTGCCGTGGCCATGGGTGTGGGGGCCGTTTTAGTGACCAGCCGCAATGCCGCCAGCGAGACCGGGGTTCTCGCCAAATCCGCTTCAGGGGCGTTGGACATGGTGAAAATGGTGCAGCTTCGCCACTTTTCCAAAGGGTTGGCGGAATTGAACGAAATGGGCTTTGCTACCGTCGGGCTGGACAGTAAAGGCCCGCTGGAATTGCGCGACACGCTGGAGAAAAGCGGCGGTGGCAAGGTGTGCCTTGTTCTGGGATCGGAGGGCAAAGGTTTGCGCCAGCAAACGCGGGAGACGTGTTCTGCCTTGGCACGGCTGGACATGCCGGGGCCCATCAAGTCGCTCAATGTGTCAAACGCCGCCGCGCTGTCTCTGTATTTAGCGCATTTGCACCTTCGATGAGGTTTGGGATGGACGGAAGAAAGGATTGAATTGACATTATTCTCAAATCAAGCCCATCCTCTGCCGGGGGTGTGGGAGTATAAATCGTGAAACCTGACTTACTTACATACATCATGGATAGCACCGTTTCCGCTAGCGCAAGCGGAAACGACCTGACCATCGACTTTCAATACGCCGTATCCAACAGTGGTGCAGCCCAGGCGATCAACGTCAACGTGGACGCTGTTATGGTCGATGGAGGGGGAACTACCGAGACTGTCGAGCTTAACACGGTGCAATCGCTCAGTGCATTGCTGAGCGTAGTCCCCACCGCAAGCATCACCTTTAACTATGATCCAGGCACGAGTTTCCTCTATCTTGTTGTCGATGGTGACAATGACATTGACGAATTTAGGGAAAACAACAACGAGAGCCTGAAATTAAAAATTCAGCACAGTGTTGCCGATTTTGGCAGCGAGCAATTTTACGATTTTAACATCTTCGCATACCAATACGATTGGTTCATCGGCGACTTCGTGGGCTGGTACTACGGCTGGGGGAACAGCTGGCACGTCAGTTGGTATGTTGGCTGGGGCTATGGCTGGAACTATGGCTGGTATAACGCCGGTGCAGGTTGGCTTGTGGGCTGGAACGTGGGTTGGAATGTGGGCTGGCATTATGGCTGGAACACCAGCGGACACTTCGGATGGCAGTTTGGGCAGACCTATGGCCTGTATTTGGGCTGGGGTTGGCAACTTGTTGCGGAAGCGGAATCGACAGAATTTGGCCCTTTCTAGAGCGTGTCCACTTAGCAACGGGACACTCTAAGTTCCGTCTAACTCTCCCAATATCGCCTTGAAGTCTCCGGCTTCTGCAAAATCGCGGTAGACGCTGGCGAAGCGCACATAGGCCACGTCATCAAGGCCCTTGAGGCCGTCCATAACCAATTGGCCGATTTGTTCGACGGGGATTTCGTTTTCGCCGCCGCTTTCCAATTGCCGCACGATGCCGTTGATCATGCGTTCCACGCGGTCGCGGTCCACGTCCCGTTTGCGCAGGGCGATGGACACGGATTTGGCGAGTTTGTCCCGGTCAAAGGGCACCACACGGCCGGACTTTTTCTTCACGCTCAACTCGCGCAATTGGATGCGCTCAAACGTGGTGAAACGGCCGCCGCAGTCGGCGCAGACGCGGCGGCGGCGGATGGCTGTGTTGTCGGCGGAGGGGCGGCTGTCCTTGACCTGTGTGTCGTCGGACGAACAGAAAGGACAGCGCATGGTGCCCCTACCCGCTTAGAGGTTGGGATAGATGGGGAAGCGGTCGGTCAGTTCCACAACCTTTTTGGCCACGGCGGCTTCCACTTCTGCATTACCCTCTTCGCCATTGGCTGCGAGGCCGTCCAGCACTTCCAGGATATATTGGCCCACCAGCTGGAATTCCGCCACGCCAAAGCCCCGTGTGGTGGCAGCAGGCGTGCCCAGGCGGACGCCTGAGGTGACCATGGGTTTTTCAGGGTCAAACGGCACGCCGTTTTTATTGCAGGTCATGTTAGCGCGACCCAAAGCGGCTTCGGCGGCTTTGCCAGTCACGGCCTTGGGGCGCAGGTCCACCAGCAAAACATGGGTATCCGTGCCGCCGGAAACGAGATCCAACCCACCAGCGCGGAGCGTTTCGCCAAGCGCCTTGGCGTTTTCCACCACTTGGGAAACGTAGGAGCGATAGTCATCCGTCAGTGCTTCACCGAAAGCCACGGCTTTGGCCGCAATCACATGCATGAGCGGGCCGCCCTGAATGCCGGGGAAGATGGCAGAATTGAATTTTTTGGCCAGCGCTTCGTCATTGGTGAGGATCAAGCCCCCGCGCGGGCCACGCAAGGTTTTGTGGGTGGTGGAGGTGGCCACATGGGCGTGGGGGAAAGGGCTTGGATGGGCACCACCGGCCACGAGGCCGGAGAAGTGGGCCATGTCCACCAGCAAATAGGCACCCACCTTGTCGGCAATCTCGCGGAAGCGAGCAAAATCAATCTGGCGGGGATAGGCGGAGCCGCCGGCGATGATCATTTTGGGCTTATGCTCCTGCGCCAAAGCCTCCACCTGATCGAAGTCGATCAAATCATCTTCCTTGCGCACACCGTATTGGATGGCGTTGAACCATTTGCCGGACTGGTTGGGGGCTGCGCCGTGGGTCAGGTGCCCGCCAGCATCCAGCGACATGCCAAGGATGGTATCGCCGGGCTGCAACAGGGCCAGAAACACCGCCTGATTGGCCTGGGAGCCGGAATTGGGCTGCACGTTAGCATAGCCGCAGTTGAACAGTTTGGTGATGCGCTCGATGGCCAGATCCTCAGCCACATCCACAAAACCACACCCACCGTAGTAGCGGCGGCCGGAATACCCTTCCGCATACTTGTTGGTCATGATGGAGCCTTGGGCCTCCAACACGGCGCGGGAAACGATGTTTTCCGACGCGATTAATTCCACCTCATGGCGCTGGCGGCCCAATTCGCCCTCAATGGCGTTGAACAGGGCGGCATCCGTGTCCGCCAGCGCGCGGTTGAAGAATGTGTCGGTGGTGTTGGCGGTGTCATGGGTTTCGGCAAGCGACATGATGATGGTCCTTGGCTGGGGGAAAGCGTTCCCGGCGGTCGATACGGGCGCAAAAGAGCGGCCCAATGGCAGGGTCATGCCACCGGGCCGGGCAAAAAGCGATAATCATATTGACGCAAAGGCGCTATTTTGCCGGAAATCGGTGCAAAAAATGCTTGTTCGGCCTGTTTTCGGCCCTAACCGCGATTAAGGGCCAGTTCGTCCACCCCATCACGCTGGTAGATGTCGTCGCGGAATTGCACCACATCATTACCGGAGGACCATGCACTGATATAGGTGAAGTAGACCGGCACGGCGGAGGCCAGTTTCAGGTCCGTGCGCTCACCGGAGGCGATAATCTGTTCGATGGCGGCGCGGCTGGCCCCTGGCGTGTCCTTGGCCAACCACACCAGCAGGTCCCGCACGTTCTTCACGCGCACGCAGCCGGAGGAATCAAACCGCATCAATTTGTTGAACAGGCCCTGTTGGGGTGTGTCGTGCATGTAAACGGCATGAGGGTTGGGGAAGTTGATCTTGACCGACCCCATGGCGTTGATGCGGCTGGGTTCCTGCCGGAAGCGCAGTTTCACCGCCTCATCCGTGCTCCAATCCACCGCCGTGGGGGGCACTTCATTACCCTGCCCATCGAAAAGCAAAATCTTGTTGTCCGTCAGATAAGACGGGTTTTTGCGCATCTCAGGAATAATGTCCTTGAGGATGATGGATTTGGGGGCCGTCCAGTAGGGGTTCAGGTTCAACTCGTAAATCTTGGAGTTGAGAATGGGCGTCTGGCGGGTGATGCGGCCCACAATGGCGGTGTGGCGCTGGGTGACGGATGTGCCGTCCACCGCCTCAATTTGCGCGGCGGGGATATTCACCATCACATAGCGGTCCCCCAGATAGCCGGACATGGATTTGAGGCGCACCAGATTGGTCTGCAATTGGCCAAGGCGAATATTGGCTGGAATGTTGAGAGCGGCGAAGGAATAGCGGCCCAGCACCCCGTCAGCGGGCAGGCCGTGGCGGGTCTGCATACGTTTGACGGCGGCATCCACATTGGAATCAAATTGCTGCGACAGCCCCGCATTGGCCGACAGGTCCCCAGAAATCATCAAACGGCGGCGCAGGGTGGAGACGGCGGGGGATGACACACCCAGCTCCATTTTGCGATTGGCGGGCACGATGGGCCAGCCCCCGGCCCCGACGATGTTTTGATAATCGGCAATGGCCTGTTGAAGATAGGTCACCGTATCCGGCGCAAACACGGGCGTGTTGGACGTAACCCGCGCCTTGCGGCTGGAGCGGGCATCATAGCTGTCCCCCCAAGAATCGCGGTTGCGCAGGTTCAAAATACGGTCAATGGCTGTCTCGGCGTGGACCGCTGGGGCCGCCACAAGGCTTGCGCCCACGGCCCCCGCTCCGGTGAGGAACGAACGGCGGCTTGCGCTGGGCAATTTTGTGCGGGTCAATTTATCAAACGGGGGCTTACCGGCCATGCCTTGCAACTCCTGCTTCCTTCACAACGGATCGTAAAACAGCATCTCCACACTGCTCTGCCACAACCTGCGCATTTATGGTTAATTTTGCTTAACCAGAACACGGTGCGCGACGCTGGAATAGGAAAATCCAAACGCAAGTAACCGCACAGCCGTCGGTAGAGGCAAAATCGGGCAAAAATTATGTCAGGGCAAGCGTCCGGTCATCACATTTTTGAAAAGCGGTGACGGCAGTGGGAGGCGATGGTTGCCGTAAAACGGCAAGCGCCCATCCGCAGTGGTTAAACCGGCGAATGGGCTGCCAAAGGCGCGTGAGGCAGACGCGCTACCAACGTCTTTGCAGAGTTTGCCCCCTCCCCCGAAGAGACAAACCTTGGCCGCATTATAGACGATAGAGGATCTGGTCCGTCCAGAACCGCTCAAGGCGGTGCAGGGATTTGTTCAACTGCGCAAAACTTGCGCTGTCGATCTCTCCAATCTGCTCCAAAGACTGGGTGTGGCGTTCGTAAAGCGCATCCACAATGCCGGCCACTTCCTTGCCCTTGTCCGTCAAGCTCACGCGCACCGAACGGCGGTCGGTGCGGCTGCGCTGGTGATGGATATAGCCCATATCCACCAGTTTTTTCAGATTATAGGACACGTTGGAGCCCAAATAGTACCCACGAGTGCGCAATTCGCCGGCGGTCAGCTCGCTGTCGCCCAGATTGTAGAGCAACAGGGCTTGCACGGCGTTGATGTCGTTGCGGCCCTCGCGGTCGAATTCGTCTTTGATCACATCCAGCAAGCGGCGGTGGAGACGTTCCACCAGTGTCAGCGCTTCCAGATAGACTTCTTTAATATTGGCATTGTCAGGCGCGTCTGGCGTCTGGATAGACGGCGCGCCGATTAGTTCAGCTTTGGTCATGGTGTTGCCTCTTCTCTCCTGTGAAGGCGCATTCTTCGTGCGTCCTTGCAACACAATCTAAGCGGCACCGATAAAATTTGTCTCAAAGCACAGTCTTAACCGACCATGAATTTCAACAGGCCAAGTATCTGTAAAAATTGACTTTAATTGTTGGGAAAGGCTGTGCTTTCACGCTTCCTTACGCATGAACCCCAGGGCAATCTGAAAAAGC
Organism: Pseudomonadota bacterium; assembly: GCA_038525315.1. Lineage (GTDB taxonomy): Bacteria > Pseudomonadota > Alphaproteobacteria > Rhizobiales > Rhizobiaceae > Pseudahrensia. The sequence goes on along the minus strand of JBCBHU010000002.1, from coordinate 803,908 downwards.
AGGTAGAGGGCCAAGCTGGCGGCGTGGAAAACGATGAGCCAGCCGCCATGGGCCGAAACGGTGGGATACCACATGATCATGACGGCTTGAAAAGCGATGGTCATGAACCAGACGACCCGCGCCCAGGACAGGGTGGTCCAAAGCCCCACGGCGGTGACGGGCGACAGCACGGCCAGAACGGCAATATAGATGCGCTGGGGGTTGTCCATGGTGTCAAACCGCAGCTGGGGGTCCGGCCAGAAGCCCACGGCGCGGGCCCATGTGTAGAGGCTAAAGGCCAGGAAAAGCAAAGCCAGCAGGCGCAGGATGGTGTGAAACAAAAACTCCACCACGCGGTAGGCGCGCGTGGGTTCAAAGCGGGCAACTTCAATGCGGCTATCGCGGCTGGCGTTTACGCGTGTGTTCATGGCAACACCAGTTCCGCCGCGCCCAGCGGGGCGAAATAGCGTTCGATGGAGGCGGGGTCCACATCTTCCAACGTTGCGGGTGACCAACGGGGGGCATTGTCCTTGTCGATGATGGTGGCCCGAATGCCCTCGTAAAACTCGCCCTCCACTAGAATACGACGCAGGATGCGGTATTCCATTTTCAAACAGTCTTCGACGCAAAGGCCCCTGCCCCGCCTCATCTGTTCAAAGGCGATGTACAGACTGGTGGGCGATTTGGCGTGCATCTGTTGGAGTGTTTTGGCGGCAAAAGTGTCCGTCTGCGCGGCCTTTTCAAGGCGCTGGACGATGTTGAACACGCCGTCAGGCTGAAACCACGTGTTGATTTTCGCGCAGGCCGTTTGCACGGGGCCGGTGGGGGCATCCGTCAGCGTTTTGTCAAATTGGGTCAGCGTCACCACCAAATCCTCTCCAAGGGACAGGGAGGCGATCAAATTCTCGATCTGATCGCTCCCCACGCCGCTGGTGGCGAGGCCTGACCACAAAGCGTCAGCCCGGTTCATGCGCGCGCCAGTAAGGGCCAGATAAAGGCCAATTTGGCCCGGCAGTTGGTTGAGAATGTAAGACGCGCCCACATCAGGGAAAAAGCCAATACCCACCTCCGGCATGGCAAAAGAGAGGTTGTCGCCCCCAATGCGGTGGCTACCGTGGAAGGAAACCCCCACACCACCGCCCATGGCAATGCCGTCCACCAGGGCCAAATACGGTTTGGGAAAGCGGGCGATGCGGGCGTTGAGGGCGTATTCAAAGGCGAAGAAGGCGAAATCCGGTTTTCCGGCGGTGCCCGTGTCATAGAGGTGGCGAATATCGCCTCCGGCTGAGAAGGCCTTGCCCGGCACGGCGCGGATCAGCACACGGGTGATCGCATCATCGCGCTCCCACACATCCAAATGCGCGTTTATGGCCCGCAACATGGGTTCGGTGACGGCGTTGAGCGTGGACTGTTTGTCCAGCGTGATGATGGCCAGGGGGCCACGGGTTTCAAAATGAATGTCGTCGCTCATGGGCGCTTCATACCGCTATGGAGAGATGCTGTAACTGTGAAACGGCACAAAGTTCACCTTTTTGCACCGTCACGGCAGTGCTAAGGCCATGGGAAGACATGAGGGAGCACATTATGGCCAAGCCGAAAACCCACCAGCCCGTCCGCGACATGACCCATACCGTGGACACTCTCACCGGCAGCCGCCGCCTGCGCCGCACCCGCCGCACCCCTTGGATGCGCTCTATGGTGCAGGAAAGCCGCCTCTGTGTGGAAGATTTGATCCTGCCCATCTTTCTCATGGAAGGGGAAGATAAGGTGGAACCCATTGAGGCCATGCCGGGGGTCTCCCGTTATACTATTGATCGGGCCATGGATGTGGTGCGCCGGGCGGTGGATTTGGGCATCCCCGCCATTGCGCCCTTTCCCAATGTTTCCATAGAAAAGCGCGACACCACAGGCAGCGAAATTGCGAATCCCGACAACATCATCTGCCAATTTGTTCGTGCAGCAAAAGAAGTGAGCGATGATGTGGGCATAATCACCGATGCGGCGCTGGACCCGTTCACAGACCACGGCCATGACGGGGTGCTGCGGGACGGAGTGATCGTCAACGACGAGAGCGTGGAGCAAATTGTTGCCGGGGCGCTGGTGCAGGCGCAGGCCGGGGCGGATATCATTGCACCCTCCGATATGATGGACGGGCGCATCGGCGCCATCCGGCAAGCGCTGGACGGGGCGGGTTATCAGGACGTGGCCATCCTCTCCTACACCGCCAAATACGCCTCTGGCTTTTATGGCCCCTACCGGGAGGCCATTGGCACGGACGGGCTGCTGCAAGGGGATAAGAAGACCTACTATATCGACCCCGCCAATGGCGCAGACGCCATGCGGGAGGCGGAGCAGGATATTGCCGAGGGGGCAGATATGCTGATGGTCAAACCCGGGATGCCCTATCTGGACATTGTCTGGCGCATGAAAGAGGCCTTCGACATGCCCGTATTCGCCTATCAGGTGAGCGGCGAATACACGATGATCGAACTGGCGGGAGCCGCCGGTGTGGTGGACCACGAACGGGTCATGCTGGAGAGCCTGCTGGCCTTCAAACGCGCCGGCGCGGACGGGATTTTGACCTATCACGCCATGAAAGTGGCGGAGTTGTTGCGGAGCTGAATGCGCAGCAGCGATACTCACGCCTTCTCTCCTCATACTCGACGAATGCCGGGTATCCATTCCGCAATATTCAAATTTTCTTCGGTCGGTCGGAATGGATTGCCGGAATGGTAGCAAGACACGCGGCTTGCGGACCGCCGGCAATGAGGAGTAAGGTCTTCAATGCAACAGTAAACTGACATCGAAACGAGTAACCAGCCGAAAAAGTTGAACCACCTCCCTCACTCCCTATGTGAAGTTCACCGAACCGCCGCAGGGAGCCACGCCATGACCAGCATTGACCAAGCCCAACCCACCGCCGTGAATGCGGCACAGTTGGATGGTGTGCGTACGGCGCGGGTGCTCGCGTTTGTGATCGACTACGTCATCATCGCGGTGCTGTGCGTTCCTTTCGCCATCATCATCGCTTTTTTGGGCGTAATCACACTGGGCCTGGCTTGGGGTCTTTATGCTTTCCTACCCGCTGCCGTGGCGCTTCTCTATCTTGCCATCACCATGGGGGGCGATAGGCAGGCCACCGTGGGCATGCGCATGATGGGCATCAAAGTGTTCAAGCTGGGCGGTGGGCCAGTGGATCCGTTTTTGGCCATGCTGCACGGCATTTTGTTTTGGGTCATCCACTTCACCGCCTTTCTGCTCTTGGTCTCCTTCTTCTCCAGCCACAAACGGCTGCTGCACGACATTTTGCTGGGCACCTATATGGCGCGGGACCCTTCTTAGGGTGCAACCTTCTAACGGTTGGGGAATTGCGCTAGCGTCTGACACGTAAGGCGCACCGCGCCATTTCTCCGGTCGCTGCCCATGGAAAATTTTCACATGGTGGCCACATTTGTGGTCATTGCCTGCACCATTGTCGCCTTCGCATCGGAAAAGTGGTCCATCGAAGGGGTGTCGCTGGCCACCATCGTGGCGCTGCTAATCCTGTTCACCTTGGTGCCCCAATCGAGCGCGGACCCTATCGCCGCGCCGGACCTTTTGATGGGGTTTGCCAATCCCGCGCTCATCACCGTGCTGGCCCTGTTGGTCATCGGCCAAGCGCTTTTCAACACCGATGCGTTGGAGCGGCCCGCGCAAATGCTGGCTCGCATTGGCGGCAGTTCGGCCAAGCGCACCATATTTGTGCTGCTCATAACGGCCGCTGTCACCAGTGCTTTTCTCAACAACACACCTGTTGTCGTGATGTTCATTCCCATCGTGGTGGCCATCGCGGCGCAGCGCAATTTTGCCGCTTCCTCCGCCCTGCTCCCCCTTTCCTTCGTGGGCATCTTGGGGGGCATGACCACGCTCATTGGCTCCTCCACCAATCTGCTCGTGGCCGGTGTGGCAGAACGCTATGATATCGAAATTGGCTTTTTCGATTTCACCGGCCCGGGCGTTGTTCTGGCGGGCGTGGGTTTTGTGTTCGTCATTTTTGTGGTGCCGATGATTTTGCAGGACCGGGGCAATGATGGTGCGGCAACCCGCCCGTCGGGCCGCCAGTTCATGGCGCAAATTCGGGTGGATGCGGACTGTCCCTTGGTGGGCGCCCATTCTGTGGCCGGGCTTTTCCCGGTGCTGGGCGATGCCACGGTGCGGGAAATCAAGCGGCATGGAGAAAAGCTGTTTCCACCCTTTGAAGATGTGGAATTGCAGCCGGGCGATACGGTCATCATCGCCGCCACCCGCCGCGTCATCACCCAACTTTTAGCCAATGGCACCGCCACGTTGCCAGCCATGACAGTGGAGGAATACCGAGACGAACAACGGGATGCGGGCAGCACGCGGCTGTTTGAAGATTTTACCATTGCCGAGGCGGTGGTAGCCCCCGGCTCCCGCTTTGCGGGGCGCACCATTGATGCTTCCCGCATTCGCCAGACTTTCGGCACGCCGGTGCTGGGCCTGCAAAGGCGCAGTGCCATGGCCCGGGGGCTGGTGCGCCAAATCCGGCTGGAACCGGGCGATACACTGCTCATCGGGGGCATGGGTGAAAACCTGCAAAACCTGCGCACCAGCCGGGAATTGCTGTTGCTGGAACATTCCGCCGCCGAAGTGCCGCTGAAGGCCTATGCGCCCCGCGCCATTATCGTTTTTGCGTTGGTCATTCTGTCCGCCTCGCTCGGCATCATCCCCATCGTGGCCGCCGCCGTCATGGGTGCTTACGGCGTGATCGCCTCCGGCTGCATTTCCATCCGGCAAGCGGCAGCCAGTTTTGACCGGCAAATCTTCATGATGGTAGGAGCCTCGCTGGCGGCAGCCGTGGCAATGGAGCGCACGGGGGGCGCACAGGCCATTGCCGAAGGGGTGGTGGGACTGATGGAAGGGCAAAGCCCGGCCATGATCTTGTCCGCCCTTTTCATCACCACAGCCGTGTTGACCAACGTACTGTCCAACAATGCCACGGCCGTGCTGTTTACCCCCATAGCCATTGGAATTGCTCAACAATTACAGGCACCGGTGGAGCCGTTCATCGTCTGCATCATCTTTGCGGCTAACTGCTCTTTTGCCACGCCGGTGGGGTATCAAACCAACCTTTTGGTGCTGGGGCCGGGGCGCTATCAGTTTTCCGATTATCTCAAGACCGGTATCCCGTTAATCCTGCTGCTCTGGGTGGTCTTTTCAATCCTTGCTCCCTTCTATTATAGCTTGTGAGTGATGACGGCCCATTCTCTCAACACCCCGCAGTTCTACCTCACTGCCCCTGCACCCTGCCCCTATCTGCCCGGGCAGATGGAGCGGAAGGTGTTTACGCATTTGATCGGGGAACGGGCGAAGCAGGCCCATGATGATTTGGCCCAAGGTGGCTTTCGGCGCAGCCAGAACATCGCCTACCGCCCGGCCTGCGAGGGCTGCCGCGCCTGTGTGGCCACGCGGGTGCTGGTGGATGAGTTCAAACCCAGCCGCAACATGCGCAGGGTCATCAAGCGCAATGGGGATCTGATCGGCACCAGCCTTGGGGCGGTCCCCACCTCCGAACAATATTCCCTGTTCCGCCGCTATATAGAGACTCGCCATGAAGAGGGCGGCATGGCGGCCATGACTGTGCTGGACTATGCCATGATGGTGGAAGACAGCCATGTGGACACGGAAATCATCGAATACCGCCGCCGCTCCGCCGACAGCGCCTTTACCGGCAAGGGCGAAGGCCCCCTGCTGGCGGTGGTGTTAAGCGACCGTTTGGCCAATGGCCTGTCCATGGTCTACAGCTTCTTCGACCCGGCGGAGACGGATCGCAGCCTCGGCACTTTCGTCATCCTCGACCACATCGAGCGCACCCGCAAAGAGGGCCTGCCCCATTGCCACCTTGGCTATTGGGTCCACAACTCCCCCAAAATGGCCTACAAGGCCCGGTTTCTGCCCCAAGAGCGGTTGTATGGCGGGGGCTGGGTGCGGATTGAGAACAACTTACACGCGCAACGCGGTGCGTAGTCTTTAGGCTTGGGCGCTCTTACTCTCCCGGCAATTTCAGCCCCGCGTTGCGGGCATAGACCTTTGCCACAGCCGCATCACCCTCACCGGCCAGTCCCATGCCTGCGGCGGCAAGGAATTGCTGCAGGGCAGCGGCGGTCAAGGGCGCGCTGAAGTTTGACGCGCGGGCCGTGTCCAAGACGATGCCCAAATCCTTTGGCCAAATATTCACTGAACTGTGGGGCGTATAATCCCCCTCCACGATGTGTGGCGCGCGGTTTTCCAGCATCCAGCTGGTCCCGGCGCATTCCGGGATCACTTCCAGGAATTGCTCGGGCGTTACGCCTTGCGTTATGCCAAAGGTGATGGCCTCCGCCATGGCCGCAATGTGCACCCCGGCCAGCAATTGATTTACGGATTTCATGGCGGAGCCGGGACCGGCTTCATCGCCCAAGCGGAACACTTTTTCAGCGGTGGCATCCAGCACAGGCCGCGCGGCCTCGAAACTGGCGGGGGAGCCGGAGGCCATGATCGACAGCCGCCCGGCTGCGGCCTTTTTTGAACCACCGGAAATGGGGGCATCCAGATAATGCACTTTTGCTTCCGCACAGCAGGCTTCCATGGCGCGCGCAAAACCGGGCGGCACGGTGGCACAAGCCAACACGACAGCGCCGGGTTTTAGTTTTGGGACAATACCCTCTTCGCCAAACAGGACATGCTCCGTCTGCGCGGCATTGAGCACAACCACGACAACCGCATCCAGATCACCCGCGATTTCATCAATGGCACCAGGTGCTCCACCCTCCGCCATGAAGCGGGCGGTTTGGTCGGGGTTTATATCAAAACCATGGGTCACATGACCTGCCCGAACCAAAGACTGCGCCATGCCATAGCCCATGGAGCCGAGGCCTATGACGGCGAGTTTCTTCAATTCTGTCATGGCTAGCCCCCAAACTTCCCATTGCGCGGGAAGCCCTTGGGCACCATCCGCCCGGCTTGGGCCCGTTCCCCCACAAACTCCGCCAGTTCCCCCAAACTGCGCGTGTGCACCCGCCCGGCGCTGTCGGTCCAGGTCAGGCCGCTTTCACCGTGGAAGACGGTGATGTCCTTCACGCCGCCATCCTTGTATTTTTGCAGCCGCACGCCTTTGCCCCGGCCCATCTGGGGCAGTTGATCCAGCGGGAAGATGAGCAATTTGCGGTTTTCGCCCACGACTGCCACATGGTCCGGTGCGGGGTCGGTGTCGTCAATGGGCACACACAACAGGGCCTCGGCAGGCGTGGTGGCGTTGAGCACCTGTTTGCCCTTTCGGGTATTGGCGATGCAATCGGCCTCCGCCGTAACAAAACCATTGCCCAATGTGCTGGAGAGCAGGCGTTTGCGGCCCGGTTTGTGGACGAATAATGACACCACATCGGCATCGTTCTCCATGTCCACGATAATGCGCACCGGCTCCCCATGGCCCCGCCCCCCGGGCAGTTTATCGCCCTGAAGCGTGTAGAATTTGCCCGCCGTGGTTAACATGAGCAGGCGGTCCGTGGTTTCGGCGTGGAAGGCGGTTTTGAGGCGGTCGCCCTCTTTGAACGTGAGCGCCCCGAAGTCCGCCGCATGACCTTTCAGGGCCCGTATCCAGCCTTTTTCTGACAGCACAACGGTGATGGGTTCTTTTTCGATCATGGAGGCGGCCACGGCCTCCAGATCCACTTCCATGGCTTCGCCGAAGCCCGTGCGGCGGGCGCCCAATTCGGTCTTTTTGCCGAATTTCGTGCGCACCTCGCCGATTTCCCAAGCGACGGTTTTCCATTGGGTTTCTTCGCTGGCCAACAGGGCTTCGATGGAGGCTTTCTCCTCCATCAGATCGTCGAACTCCTTGCGAATTTCGATCTCTTCCAGCTTGTGCAGGGCGCGCAGGCGCAGATTGAGCACTGCTTCCGCCTGCACTTCCGTGATTTCAAAGCGCGCGATCAGCGCCTGTTTTGGCTTATCCTCCGTGCGGATGATGCGGATGACTTCATCAATGTTGAGGAAGGCCACCAGATAGCCGCCGAGGATTTCCAACCGCTTTTCAATTTGCGCGAGGCGGTTTTTGTTGCGCCGGATCAGCACATCCCGGCGGTGGTCCAGCCATTCCAGCAGAACGTCCCGCAAGGACATGACCTTGGGCACGCGCCCCTTGGACAGCACGTTCATGTTGAGCGGGAAGCGCTGTTCCAGATCGGTGAGTTTGAACAGCTGTTCCATAAGCAGCGCCGGGTCCACCGAGCGGGATTTAGGTTCCAGCACCAACCGAATGTCTTCGGCGCTCTCATCGCGAATGTCAGCAAGCAACGGCAGCTTTTTGGCCAACAGCAGTTCTGCCGTCTTTTCGATCAGCTTGGATTTTTGGACCTGATACGGAATTTCCGTGACAACGATTTGCCAAGCACCCCGGCCCAGTTCTTCCTTCTCCCAGCGGGCGCGGGTGCGAAAACCGCCTTTGCCCGTCTTATAGGCCTCAATGATGCTGGCGCGGTCGTCCACGATGATCCCGCCGGTGGGGAAATCCGGGCCAGGAATGAAGTCGATGAGTTTTTCAAACCCCGCATTGGGGTGTTTGATGAGGTGCAGCGACGCGTCGCACAACTCTTCCAGATTGTGGGGCGGTATGTTGGTGGCCATGCCCACGGCGATCCCGGCCGAGCCGTTGGCCAAGATGTTGGGGAAGGCTGACGGGAGAACAATCGGCTCCTCATCTTCCTCATTATAGGTGGGGCGGAAATCCACCGCGTTTTCGGTGATGCCTTCCAGCAGCGAGGAGGCCGCCTGCGTCATGCGCGCTTCAGTATAGCGGTAGGCGGCGGCGTTATCGCCGTCCACATTGCCAAAGTTGCCCTGCCCGTCCACCAGCGGATAGCGCTGGGCAAAGGTTTGCGCCAGTCGCACCAGCGCGTCATAGACGGACTGGTCGCCATGGGGGTGATATTTACCGATCACATCCCCCACGATGCGGGCACATTTGGCAAAGCCCGCCTCCGGGTTCAGCCGCAACATGCGCATGGCGTGGAGAATGCGGCGGTGGACAGGCTTCAAGCCGTCGCGCACATCCGGCAGCGCTCTGCCCATGATGGTGGACAGCGCATAGGCCAAATAGCGCTCTTCCAGCGCCTCTTTCAGATCAATCGGCTCAATGCCCGGCTCATCATCGCCATTACCAGATGAGCTTGGCCCCGAATCGGATGGAGGTGTAAGATCGTTTCCCATCTGTTCGCGTTAGCGGGGCGAATGCCCTGTGTCCAGAAATCAACCATTGTGGACAAAATGTCATTTGGGGGGATTGTCCACCGCGCCAGTCCATTGCAAGTCAATGACATTTCCGCCCTATGTGGCATTTAATACGTTTTCGCACACAGGCGGGAGTTTTCACTGATGGTAACGCAAGCAAGCTTTTTCACACGCTTGAAATCAAAATTTCTGGGTGCGGTGAACGATGCTCCCACAAAGCTGGATCTGGGGACGGCCCCGTCCCAGGGGCGGCAGTTCACACCCTCCCCCGATCCGATGCCAGCTTGGCGTGATACGGACCTGCCGACCGAGATCGGCAAGGCCCAGACCATGATGGTCAAGGAAGAGCAACAGATCCTGTTCACCCTTGCCCAAAGTTATTTCACCGGTCAGGGCTGTATCGTGGATGCGGGCTGCTTTTTAGGGGGCTCCACTCTTCCTCTCGCCCACGGATTGAAAGCCAATGCGCGGTTTGGCGAGTTCGACAAGGAACCGCTCATTTTCTCCTACGATCTGTTCGTCGTAGAGCCTTGGACCATTGGAATTTATTTTGAAACAGGCACTCCGTTGGACTCCAGTTTTCTGGACGTTTACGAAAGCAATATCGAGGGCCAGGAAGATGTTGTCTCCGTCCACGCAGGAGACGTGACGCAGGCGCACTTGCCTGAAAAGCCCATTGAAATCCTGTTCATCGACCTTTCAAAACACTGGACGATCAACAACTTCGTTGTGCAGGCGTTTTTCTCGCGCCTTATCCCTGGCCACTCCATGGTGATCCAACAGGACTATCTGTACCACGAGTGGAACGGCTGGTTGCCTGTGACCATGGAATATTTCGCCGACTATTTTGAACTTGTGGACCATGCCACGGTCGGCTCTGTGGTCTTCCGCTACATTAAAAAGATTCCGGAAGCTGAACTCAAGCGAGATTTCTTTGCGGAGTTGACCAAAGCGGAAATCCACGCCCTTGGTACAAAGGCCGCCATGCGGTGGCAGAACACCCAACAGACCACGCTTTTGGCCAGCCGTGACCATTTGGCAGAGGTGCTGGCCTCCCAAAATTGGGCCTAGCGCTACTTTAGACTGTGCGTTTTGACACTTTGGACGCAATTGGGGTGTTGTATGGGGAGGAGAGATTTTTAACGCCAAGGATGCCCCATGCCCCCATTTGCGACCGCCACAAAAGCCCCCGCCCGTTTTGCTCTTGCCACACTCGTTCTACTTGCCGGTGCCAGCCACGCCCAGGCGCTGGAAGGCAAAGCACTGTTTGAAAAACTGCTGGCGGAATCTGGTCGAAAGGCGGTGACGGCCACTTATGGCACGGTAACGGAAAGCGGCCCCGCCAGTTTTTCGGCACAAAATGTTCAACTGACGGTGGAAGGCTTTTCTCAACCCACCACCATCCAAGCGCTAACAGTGCAGGGGCTGCGTGAAGCTGCCGACGGGCGCATCACCTACGAAGCCATCGCCATTTCGCAGATGGAGCAGAAGAACAATCGCGGTTCCATGACCTTGGAGGGGTTCACCTCCGCCAATGGCGATATTCCGGTTGTCATCTTCAAAGGTCCGCGTGGAGACCGCCAGCCGGGACAGGCTGTGAAGTTCGACAGCCTGACCCTGAGCGGGTTGAGCGGCGGTAATAATCGCAACGACAGCACGTTTTCCATGGGCAATTTGGCTGCCAGCAAGGCCAATATTCCGCTGGTCTATGATCTGGAAGGTAAAAAGCAGCTCACCGGCGACGACCGTTTGCAAGTTGAGTCCTTCGTCATGAATGACATGACGGGCGTGGGGAACGGGTCCACCGTTACGCTCAACAGTTTCACCATCGCCGGGCTGGATTTCCCCACCAATGCGGCCAGCGCCTCGCCCATGGACTATATGAACGGCCTGTCCGCCATGGCCATGAAGGATTTCACCGTCTCCACCGGTGGTAAACAATTGGCGTCCATCGCCTCCATTGGCGCTGGTATTCAGCCCGGCGGCGAGGGTGAAATCAAAAGCCGCTTTGCTTTGGAGGGCATGAAGATGGAACTGGCGGCCCTGCCAGACCCCACCGCCCGCGCCCAAATGCAAAAGCTGGGCTATGACACTGTCGAAAGCAGCATGGTCGGCGTTTCGTCCTACAATGCTAAGACGGGCGTTTTGGATCTGTCCGATCTGACGGTGGACATGAAAGATATGTTCAAACTGGCCACCAACTATAAAGTCTCCGGCTACACCCCGGAACTCGCCAAACAACTTCAGCAGGCTCAGTTGGAATCCACCCGAAATGGTGTGGAAGGCCCTGCTCTTTTGATGCAGATGCTGCCGCTGCTCTCGCAGTTGAAGGTGGATAACATGACCCTTTCCCTCACTGACAAATCACTCGTTGGCAAATTGTTGGACATGCAGGCGCAGCAGATGGGCACGTCCGGTGAACAATTGGCCGCCGGTGCGCCCATGATGTTGGGCATGGGCATGGCTGGGCTGGGAATGCCGGGCCTGACGGAGATGGTGACGACGGCCGTGGGCAAGTTTTTGCAACAAAAAGGCACGCTGACCGCCAGCGTAACCCCGGCCAATCCGGTTTCCGTGGGGGAAATTATGATGGCCTCTCAGACCGACCCCAAAAAACTGCCTGACCTGCTGAATTTGCAGGTGACGGCGGACTAGGTTTCAAAGAGGGGTTTTGAGTTCGCTCTTTCACGCTTCGCATCAACAGCGAGTTGCTTTCGACAGATCGAATTAAATCGGACACCGAAATACATGCACTCTCGACCTCCCCCTTGAGGGGAGGTCGGAGAGCGTAGCGATCCGGGTGGGGGGCGCGGTTTTCAGGTCTACAATCCCATCCAGCCCCCCACCCGAAACGGCAAGCCGTTTCGAACTCCCCTCGAGGGAGAGGTTGGACTGCCTTCACGCCCGAGTGTCGCTTTGGGAAATGAAGGAGCGGCTAGATTGCCCACCAATCGGCGGTATCGGCCACTTGCAACTCGCTGATGTCTAGGCCTTCCAGCCAAGCATGGGCCGTCTTCCCCGCCACCAGCAAATCCGGCGCAATGTCCGCCAAGGGCACCATGACAAAGGCCCGAGCGGTCATGCGGGGGTGGGGAATGGTGAGGGTCTCGGTGTCCTGCTCCACCCCCTCATAGGCCAATACATCAATATCGATGGTGCGCGGGCCCCAGCGTTGGCTGCGTTGGCGCTTGCCCTCATGTTCTGCCCGTTGGCATTGGAGAAGCAGGTCTTCAGGAGACAAACTGGTTTGAACCGCGGCACAGCAGTTGAGGAACCACGGCTGATCCACCACGCCCCAGGGTGGGGTTTTGTAGAGAGGGGAGACCATGGTGACGGTCATTTGCTGATGGCCGTGAAGGCTGTCCAGCGCAGCCGCCATGGCCTCGCGCACATCGCCCATATTACCGCCAAGCCCCAGATAGGCGGTCTTCATCGGGGATAGCTCAGCCGCACGGCGGCGTGGTCCAGCTGCCCCCCAATGGGCGCAGAAGGTTTGCGGATGGTAATGGTGGCGCGCTCAATCTGGGAGAATTTTTCACAAAGCGCGCGGGCCACATCCAGCGCCAGCGTTTCGATAAGATTGCGGGGCGTGCCGGTGATAATGCGTTCGATTTCTTCAAACGCTTCGCCGTAGTGGACCGTGCCTTCAATGTCGTCATCGGGCAGGCCGTGGGCGGTTTTTACGGCGAGCACCGCGTCCACGTAAAAACGCTGGCCCAGCGTCCGCTCCTGGGGCAACACCCCGTGATAGCCGTAGAAACCGCAATTTTTCAGTTCAATTTCATAGCTTTGCGGAAGATCGCTCATGATTTGATTCTTTCTGCGATCAGCGCGTCCGTGACTTTCAGCGCATCCACATTGGCTCTTACATTGTGGACCCGAAACAGCGCCGCCCCCTTCAAGCGGGCGATGACGCTGGTGGCGGCGGTGGCCGTATCGCGGTCATTGGCATCCCGGCCTGTGATGGTGCCAAGGAAACGCTTGCGGGAGGTGCCAATGAGCAGCGGGTGGTTGGACTGGTGCAGTTTTTCCAATCCGTTCAACAGCGGGATGCTATCGCCTGCATCGTCGGAAAAGCCAAAGCCGGGGTCCAGTGTGATGGCTTGCGATTTAACGCCCGCTTCAGCGGCCTTTTTCAATGAAACGTCGAAAAAGGCTCTTGCGTCGGCATGAATGTCAGCGCCCACCGCCCGGCCCCGGCGGTTGTACATGAGCACTAGCCCTGCCCCGGTCTTGGCCGCCACATACGCCATGGCGGGGTCGTGGTGCAGGCCCCAAATGTCATTGATGATGTGGGCACCCGCTTCTACGGCCATGCGAGCGGTCTCGGCGCGGTAGGTGTCCACGGATATGGCCACATCCATTTCAGCAGCCATGCGCTCGATCACCGGCAGAATACGGTCCTGTTCCTGCTGCGGCGAGACTGGCGCGGCACCGGGGCGGGTAGATTCGCCGCCAATGTCGATGATGGTTACCCCCTCGCCCATCATGGTCCCGGCGGCCTTCATCGCGCCATCAACACCCTGCCACTTGCCGCCATCGGAAAAGGAATCGGGGGTGACATTCAAAATGCCCATAATTCGGGCTTCCGGCCCCAGCGTCAGGCTGCGGCCATGGGCTAGCGGCCACTCCTCTGGCTCAAACCATTGCACGTCCATGGTCTTTACCGATCCCGAAACCGGTTGGTGATGGGATAGCGGCGCTCCCGGCCAAAGGCGCGGCGGGTAATCTTCACGCCGGGCGCGGCCTGACGGCGTTTGTATTCGGCGATGTAAAGCAGATGTTCCATGCGCTCCACGGTGGCCCGTTCAAAACCGTTTTCAGCGACGATTTCGTCCACCGACATTTCGTCTTCCACCAGCGATTCCAAAATTTTATCCAAAACCGGATAGTCCGGCAGGGAGTCCTGATCGGTCTGATTTTCGCGCAATTCTGCGGTGGGGGCTTTATCAATGATGTTTTGCGGGATGACTTCCCCCGACGGCCCCAGACAGTCGGGCGGCATATGTTTGTTGCGCCAGTCGGCCAGGCCATAGACCTGCATTTTGTAGAGGTCTTTGATGGGGTTGAAACCGCCATTCATGTCGCCATAGAGCGTGGCGTAGCCCACGGACATTTCGGACTTATTGCCCGTGGTCACCACCATGGAGCCAAATTTATTGGACAGCGCCATGAGGATGGTGCCGCGCGTGCGCGATTGCAGGTTTTCTTCGGTCACACCCTCATTGGTGCCTTCAAAGGTTTTGGAGAGCGCGGAGAGGAACCCGTCCACAGGCTCGCCGATGGGCACAATTTCATAGCGCACGCCCAGTGCCTTGGCGCATTGCTCCGCATCGGTAAAGGATTCTTCCGAGGTGTAGCGGTAAGGCAGCATCACGCAGCGCACCCGCTCTTCACCCAGGGCATCCACGCTCATGGCGGCCACGATGGCGGAATCGATGCCGCCGGACAGGCCCAGCACCACATTGGAAAAACCGTTTTTGTTCACATAGTCCCGTAGTCCCAGCACGCAGGCACGGTAGTCCGCCTCTTGTATGTCTGGAAGATTGGCCCGTGCGCCCGTGTCGCACACCCAACCGTCATCGCCGCGCCGCCAGGTGGTGAGCGTCACCGCATCCTCAAACTGGTTCATCTGAACGGGGATGGTTTTGTCGGCATTCACTACAAATGAGCCGCCGTCGAACACCAATTCGTCCTGCCCGCCCAATTGGTTGGCATAGACCATGGGCAGGCCCGTTTCGATGACCTGCCGCAAGGCTACCTGGTAGCGAACGTCCATTTTATCGCGGTAATAGGGGGAGCCATTGGGCACCAGCAGCATTTCCGCGCCGCTTTCCTCCAGCGTTTCACAAACGCCCAAGTCGCCCCAGATGTCTTCGCATATGGGCAGGCCCAGACGCACACCGCGGAAATTGATGGGGCCGGGCATGGGGCCCATATCGAACACGCGCTTTTCGTCAAACACGCCATAATTTGGCAGGTCCACCTTGTGGCGCAGGGTGACAATCTTGCCTTCGTCCAGCAGAGCAAAGGAGTTGTGGAGGCCGGTGGTCTCATCACGCCACGGCACACCCATTAGCATGGCGGGGCCGCCATCGGCGGTGTCGCTCGCCAGTTCTTCACAAGCCTTGCGACACGCTGTGATGAAGGCGGGTTTCAGCACCAGATCTTCAGGCGAATAGCCGGAGATGAAAAGTTCTGTGAACAGCACAAGGTCCGCCCCCTGCCGGGCAGCATCGGCGCGGGCCTTGCGGGCCAGTTCCGCATTGCCTTTTACGTCGCCCACTGTGGGGTTCAGCTGCGCAATGGCAATGCGCAAAATGTCGGTTTGATCGCTCATATTTTTCTTCTAGGGGCGGTCCGCCCCGCCCGCAACGCTTTTTGCCTTCCGCTGCCAACGGGACGCACTGGTGCAAAAAGGCACATCAAAAGGGAGCGCGCGGTGTTAGGCCTTGTGTAACGGGGAAGGAACACACCATGACACAGATTTTCAAAACCACATGCGCCGCCATCGGCCTTGCCAGCCTTGGATTACTGGCCTTTGCCATAAGCCCCGCGCTCGCCGATATCCACTGCGCCAGCGAGCCGGGCATCAGT
Organism: Pseudomonadota bacterium; assembly: GCA_038525315.1. Taxonomy (GTDB): domain Bacteria; phylum Pseudomonadota; class Alphaproteobacteria; order Rhizobiales; family Rhizobiaceae; genus Pseudahrensia. The sequence goes on along the minus strand of JBCBHU010000002.1, from coordinate 788,065 downwards.
TCTGCCAACAGCAATGTGGCCACGAACATGGTGTTCAAGGCCGTGGGTGAAAACGATGAAACCCAGTTCAAAATCTACTGGATCAATTTTGAAGGCCAGCGGCAGGAATATCGCCACCTTTTTGCCGGCGAAACGTGGTCCGTAAACACCTATCTGAGCCACCCCTGGCTGGTGACGGCCCCCGTGCCCGGCGGTGGGGAAGATTGCATTGCGATTTATCTGCCAACGGAGAACAGACGGACTGTGGTTTTGGATTGAGCGATAGGCCCATTTATCATCTCCTCTTTGCCGGGCTTGTCCCGGCAATCCATGCCGCTGCGCCGGAAGGGGCCTTTGGTCTTTAGGTGTGGATTACCGGGATGGAAGCAAGACACGCGGCTTGCAGACCGCCGGTAATGAGGAGAGTTTTGGGTAGTCTATATGACTGTCCAAATCGAAAACGCCTAAGCCCCCCGTTCCGGCCTTGGATCGTGCGCGTCGCTTTGCTCGTAACAAGGCAAGCCATCGTTTAACTCGTAAAACGCACCCTTGTCTGCCGTGAAGATATGACGCTCCAGTTTGATGCCGCCGGCGTCCCCGTCCAGCGAACCGACCAGAATGGACGTTTTTTCGCTGCCATTGGCTTTCCAGAACAGGGCCGAGCCGCACTGGCCGCAAAAGCCCCGTTTGGCTTCGTCAGAAGCGGCATACCATTTGAGGGTTGAATCGCTTTCAAACGTCAACTGATCGTCCGCCACATCCGTGGCGGCGTAGTAGAGGCCGGTCTGCTTGCGGCACTGGCCGCAATGGCAGGCGACGACGGAGCGCAATGGTCCGGTGATGGAAAATTGCACGCCGCCGCAATTGCAGCCGCCAGTGACGACGGGGGTCGTCATGCCGCTTCGTCTGTGGCGATGGCCTGCTTCTTCTGTTTCAACCGGTCGGCCACCAGGAAGGCCAGTTCCAGGGACTGATCGGCGTTCAGGCGGGGGTCACAATGGGTGTGGTAGCGGTCGCCCAGGGCCTCCGCCGTCACTTCCCGTGCGCCGCCGGTGCACTCGGTCACGTCCTTGCCGGTCATTTCAATGTGCACACCGCCTGCGATGGTGCCTTCGGCATCGTGGACATCGAAGAAACTGTTCACCTCGCCCATAACCCGCTCGAAGGGGCGCGTTTTATAACCGGCGGCAGAGATGGTGTTGCCGTGCATGGGGTCGCAAGACCAGATGACATTGCGGCCCTCGCGCTGCACGGCGCGCACCAGTTCCGGCAGGTGGTCGCCCACTTTGTCGTGGCCGAAACGGGCAATCAATGTCAGACGGCCCGGCTCGTTTTCGGGCGACAGAATGTCGATCAATTCCATGAGCCCATCCACCGTGGTGGTGGGGCCGCATTTTAGGCCGATGGGATTTTTTACGCCCCGGCAATATTCTACATGGGCATGGTCCGGCTGGCGGGTGCGGTCGCCTATCCAGATCATGTGGCCGGAGGTGGCATAAGGGTCGCCGGTAATGGAATCTTCCCGCGTCAGGGCCTCTTCATAACCCAGCAGAAGGGCTTCATGGCTGGTGTAGAAATCTGTTTCCTGCAATTTAGGATTGTTTTCCGGGTCCATACCCACGGCACGCATGAAATCCAGCGTTTCGGTGATGCGCCCGGCGAGTTCCGCGTATTTATCCGCCTGCGGCGAATTTTTGATGAAATCCAGTGTCCAGTCGTGGACGTGGTTCAAGTTTGCGTAACCGCCCTGGGCGAAGGCGCGCAGCAGGTTGAGCGTGGCCGCAGACTGCCGGTAAGCCATAATCTGCCGTTCCGGGTCGGGAATGCGGGCCTTGGCGGTGAATTCGATGCCGTTGATCACGTCGCCTTTGTAGGAAGGCAGTTGCGTGTCGTCTTTCACCTCAACGGGGGAGGACCGGGGCTTTGCGAATTGGCCTGCAATGCGGCCCACTTTGACCACGGGCTTGGATGCACCAAAGGTGAGCACCACGGCCATTTGCAGGAACACGCGGAAGAAATCGCGGATGTTGTTGGCGTTGTGCTCGGCGAAGCTTTCCGCACAATCGCCACCCTGCAGCAGGAAAGCCTCGCCTTTGCACACGCGGGCCAGTTGATCTTTCAGCGCAGATGCCTCACCGGCAAAAACCAGCGGCGGAAACTCGGAAAGGCGCTGTTCTGTGAGGAAAAGCGCTTCAGAATCAGGATATTCCGGCAGCTGCACCGCAGGCTTTTTCCGCCAGGATGATTTGGACCAATTGTCATTTTTCGCCATGATGCACACTCCTCAACGCCCCCACATCGTGTGGATCGGGCGGGCAAAACCTTTGCGCAAAACCCGCACCGAACGGGCTTTGTAAACGTTTGAAGTGTCTTAATCGGTGCCGGGCAAATTTGGCAAGGGAGTCATGCGGCGATCTGGCAAGTCGCACGCTTTCAACCTAACGCCTTCATCTTAAGCTTTTCGCAGACGGTTCCGCATTTGACATAGCCGTATAATCGCAATGTGTCATCGTGCACCTCGCCGACCACTTGAATGTTCACAATCTGCGCGAACACTTCCGGAGTAAGAAGGGCCCCGCCCCGAAGTTCAAACCACTCAATGCCTCTGTAGCCACCTAACCGGAAATGATCGAACCATTCTTGGTCCCAGTGATGAATGTATCCATTCGGGAGAAACTTGGAACGAAAGTGCGGTCTATCCTCCACAGGCAATTCAAGCATTAGTTCTCGTAATTGAGACCAACGCGAATGGTTTGAAACGGAATAGTAGTGGTCTGGAATGTAAATTTTCTCGGTCATTCGATCTTATAGCCGCGCTACAGCGAATTACCCCTCTACCCGCACGCCCTTTTCCACCACGTAAGTCGGCTCATACATGGTCACCAGCTCTTCGGCTGCTGACGGGTGGAGGGCCATGGTATTGTCGAAATCGGCCTTTGTGGCGCCCATTTTGACGGCGATGCCAAGGGCCTGAGCCATTTCGCCCGCGTCCGGCCCCAGAATATGGCAGCCGACCACGCGGTCGCTTGCGGCGTCCACGATGATTTTCATCACCATGAAACTGTCGCGGCCCGCCAGCACGTTCTTCATGGGGCGGAAGCGGGTGCGGAAGATGTTTAGTTTGTCATAGGTCTTCGCCGCCTGCTCCTCCGTCATGCCCACGGTGCCGATTTCCGGGTGGGAGAAGACAGCGGTGGCGATCAATTCGTGGTCGGGCTTGGTGGGGGTGTCGCGAAATTCAGTGGCGACGAAACACATGGATTCGTGGATGGCCACGGGGGTCAGCTGCACCCGGTTGGTCACGTCCCCCACGGCCCAGATATTGTCCACATTGGTGCGGGAATAATCGTCTACGGGGATATAGCCCTTATCGTCCGTCGCCACACCGGCCTTGTCCAAACCCAGTCCGGATGTGGAAGGCAGGCGGCCCAGGGCGAACATGACCATGTCTGTCTCAATCGTTGAACCGTCCGACAAATGGGCAAGAACACCGCCTCTATCGGCCTTTTCCAGTTTTGAAAAAACGGTTTGCGTGATGATCTTGATGCCACGCTTGAGGTATTCCTGGTGCAGGCCCTCGCGCATATCATCGTCAAAGCCGGAGAGGACTTCCTGCCCGCGGTAGAGGATGGTCACGTCCACCCCCAACCCGTGGAAAATGCCGGCAAATTCCACGGCAATATAACCTGCCCCGGCGATGATGATGGATTTGGGCAGTTCGTCCAGATCGAAAGCATCGTCGGACACGATGCCCAGTTCATGGCCTTCCAGGGAGGCGTGGGGGTTGGGGTAACCGCCCACGGCGATCAGGATTTTTTCCGCCGTGACTGTGCGGTCTTCTGCTGACAGGTAGATCTCATGCTTGCCGCGCAGTTCTGCCCGCGTGTCAAAAAGAGTAACACCATTGCCGTTCAAACCCTTGCGGTAGAGACCCTCAAGGCGTGAAATTTCCCGTTCCTTGGCCTCGCGCAGGCTGGGCCAGTGGAAACTGGTTTCACCAACGGTCCAGCCATAGCCCTTGGCGTCCTCAAAATGTTCGGAATAGGTGGAGGCGTAGACGTAGAGCTTTTTGGGCACGCAGCCGCGTATGACACAGGTGCCGCCATAGCGGCTTTCTTCGGCAAGGCCGACCCGATTGCCCAAGGCAGCGGCCCGGTTGGCCGCGCGCACCCCACCGGAACCGCCGCCGATGACAAAAAGGTCAAAATCATAATGGGCCATGGCTTGGGCTTTCTTCGTGGTCGTCTTTGAGCAGACTATGGGGTGTGGCGCTTGCGGCTTCAAAGGAAAAGATGCCGTCACCCGTTCACAGGACTGTAAACAGCAAAACGCCCGACCGGTTGCCCAACCGATCGGGCGTCAACAATTACGTCGCTAAACCCTAGTTGGCGGCGGGTTCCAAGCGTTTGGCCACATTAGCGGCCAGATCGCGGGAAATACCGTTGGCCCAAACGCGGGCGGACTTGCCCAATTCACGGGCCAGGACGGGGGTTGCCCCCAGATATTTACTGCCGGTTTCAGACGCAAAAAACGTGGCAATCTCGTTTAATTCCGCTTCGCTGAACGTGTTGGCAAACAGGCGGGCGGCCTCCCCTTCCAGATCACCGCGACGGGGCGCGAGGGCAAGGGCCTCTTCGTCCACCACGTTGGAAATTTCGTCCACTTTATCGGGGCTTTTGGCGGTCAGCTGGTTTTTAAGGCCTGCGGAGGCGTTGAAAAGAATGTTGTCAAACGTGGCCGTAGCCCGGGTGGCGGAAATGGCTTTGCGGGCCGCGGAAAGGTGGCTTTCGCTGAATTCCTGGGCGTGGGCCACGGTGCCAAAGCCGGCGGCGAGCATGAGCATCACGCCTGCGGCGGCGCTGAAAAGGCGGGGACGGTTGAAGTTCATTATTCAGTCAACTCCGAAGGGTGTGCAGCTGATCCAGTCAGCGGAAAATCAAGGTAGAGGGGGCATATGAGTGCCCTCAGGCCGGTTCCAATTCAAGCAAGCCGTCGGTGGTTGCTAAAATGGCGCGGGAGGCAAGCCCTGTAAACAGGCCGTGTTCCACAACGCCGGGAATGCCGTTTAGGCTGGTGCCCAGCGCCTGTGGATCAACAATGCGGCCAAAAGATGCGTCAATGATGTGGTGCCCGCCGTCGGTGAGGTAAGGTTTGCCATCGTCGCCCTGGCGCAGGGCCAGCGTGCCGGAGATATTGTGGTCGGCGGTAACGGCTGCGATCATTTGTTCCGTTGCCGTCAGGCCGAAGGCGTTGACCTCTATGGGCAGGGGAAATGCCCCAAGCACGTCCACTTTCTTGGAGCCGTCGGCGATGACCACCATCGTGTCAGAGGCCATGGCCACAATCTTTTCGCGCAAAAGTGCGCCCCCTGCCCCTTTGATGAGGTTGAGCGCGGGGTCAATTTCGTCGGCCCCATCAATGGTCATATCCAGCTGTGGCGTTTCGGCCAGCGTGGTGAGGCGGATGCCCAATTCTTCGCACAGGGCATGGGTGCGCTCGGATGTGGGCACGCCAATAATATCCAATTTGCGGGGGGCGAGGGCGCGGATAAAGGCTTCTGCCGTCGAACCCGTGCCGATGCCCAGTTTCATGCCATCGCGCACCAAATCGGCAGCGGCCTGCCCGACCTGGGCTTTCAATTTGTCTTGGGTCAAAGCGGCCATGCTTGCATCATCCGTTGGCATTTTCGGCGCGTTAGCATGCCTCACACCTATTTCCCAGCCTGACGGCAGCATTTCCGCTATGTCTTCTTCAAAAGTGATTCCGGAAGACAGCCATGGACAAAATCGTCATTTTCGATCTGGACGGCACATTGGTGGACAGCGTGCGGGATCTGGTGCCCGCGCTCAACCGCACCACGGCGCTGGACGGCTTGCCGCCCATTTCCATCGACCATGTGGGGGCGATTGTGGGCAAAGGGGCGTTGAAAATGATCGAGCGGGCCTTCGCTTTCCACAACAGACCCCTCCACCCTGCCCGGCAAAAGGAATTGCTGGCGCATTTTCTGGAAACCTACGAGGCCCACATTGCCGACGAGACCGTCTATTTTAACGGCTGCCTTAAGGCGTTGGACGATCTGGCGTCCAGCGGGTGGGGGCTTGCTATCTGCACCAACAAATATGCCCATCTTGCGCAAAAACTGTTGGAGACGATTGGCGGGCGCGAGCGTTTTGCGGCCCTGACCGGGGGGGACAGTTTCGGGGTGAAAAAGCCCGATCCCTTCCACATTATGGAAACGGCCCGGCTGGCAGGATGTAATCCGGACCGCGCCATCATGGTGGGTGATTCCATCAACGATATCGAGGCCGCCCGCCGCGCACCCATGCCCTCCATCGCCGTGGATTTTGGCTACACCGACATCCCCGTGACCGACTTGGGGGCTGATATCATTATCTCCCATTTTGATGAGCTGCCAGCGGCGGTAGGCAAACTGGAAAACCGCTTTTAACCGAAAGCCAGTTGCAAGGCCGAATTTTCGATGCTAACCGCTGCCTCACATTGTTCGGGGCCTTCGCCCGACACAATGGGCGATTAGCTCAGCGGGAGAGCACTGCCTTCACACGGCAGGGGTCACTGGTTCAATCCCAGTATCGCCCACCATTTACGGCGCATCCGTTACTGTCGCGCGTGTTTACCACAGCCGCGCACACTCATAACATTATGACATTCAGCTTTTATGCCAGGCTCTGAAAGCACCCGGCCAACAACGCCAATCGAGGCTCATTTCGACCACATTTCAGGTCAAGCCTTTGGAAAATGAAGACTAAGATTTACGAAGCTACGATAGCATGAAAGGTAAGACTATGATTGCTAGTTCTTTTATCTTCCAAATCAACGACATCAATGCATCGCAAGTGGCGCAGTTTTCGCCCACCTTGGTGGTAACCGCGCGTGATATTGCTGAAAGCTCGATTTTAGAAATACAGGAAGCGGGCACAGATGTATTCATCTACATCAACGTTGCCGTAACTGAAGAATATCGACCTTTCAACAACGGGTTTCCGGAACATGATGGGGACTATTGGCAAGATGTGTGGACGATTGGGCCGGGAGACACAGGCGACCTCAACCCCAACGCTGACCTACCCGACTGGCTTGAGGGGCGCCCACCTACTTACGATAAAATTGGGTACATTGTAGATTACGGCTCTGCAGCGTGGGAAGAAGTTGTTTACAAGCAAATACAGTTTGCACTGCGCCCACAAAGTGAGGGTGGCCTTGGTGCCAATGGTATCTATCTTGATGATTTGCTGAAATCTTACGAATATGCCGTAAATCTCCTCTTAGACTACCCGCGCGACCTGGTTGTTGAATCGCGGAAAATGATAGATCTGGTCAATAACCTTGTAAGCAGGGCTAAAGCCGAATTTCCCGACGTTCAATTCATCTACAATGGCAATCCCGAGATCATAACACACGCACGATTAGCGGCCACTGCGCCAGAGGCAGTGAGCTACTTGGAAGGTGCAGATTATCTTCTGTTAGACAACTATTATCGTCTGGATAATGGCTATCCCAACAACATCGACGATGTGGGCATCGCTAGAGCCACAGAGAACTTTGGGGCTCAAACGCAAATTTTGGCACTTGAGCGCTCAGAGGGTGCACCTTCCTCTCAAGCGATTGCGGATTTCATCAATGATGCAAGTCAGAAGGGTTTCATACCCTTCGTTGCTACCGATCCGAGTTATGACAGCTTTAACGCAACGCTCTATCAGCAGGCGGTGGACACCTATGCTCTTTATAATCCTACGGGCTGGGTATTGGGCTGGTACACGGGAGGATGGGACCTAAACTGGCACGTCGGCTGGTTTGTCGGCTGGCATGTAGACTGGTTCTCCGCTTGGGAAGTCAGCTGGCATGTGGGGTGGGGTTTGGGATGGTACGACGATGGAACGGGCGGCTGGGCTTTTGGCTGGAGAGTGGGGTGGACCCTTGGTTGGAACCTTGCCTGGAATTACGGCTGGAACCTTGGGTGGACCTCTGGTTGGACGTTTGGCTGGTACTATACCGATGGCTGGCTTTATGGGTGGCATTTGGCATAGCGCTCATATCGGGCTTGAACGTTTAGCGCGTTGAACATAGACATCGTCGAACTGCCTGCTGAACACAGGGACTGACTTTAGCTTAAGCGAGGTGTCATTTCATGTCCAACGCCCATGTTGATCTCTTTCCCCTTGGCAAGGATGAGACGCCCTATCGGAAGTTGACTTCTGATTATGTGTCCACCGTCGATGTGGCGGGGCAGGAGTTTCTCAAAATCGAGCCGGAGGCCATTCGGCTGCTGTCGGAAGAGGCGTTTGCGGACATCAACCATTTGCTGCGGCCCGGGCATCTGAGGCAGTTGGCGCATATTCTGGAAGACCCGGAGGCCACGCAAAATGACCGTTTCGTGGCGTTTGACCTGTTGAAAAACGCCAATATTGCCGCCGGGGGTGTGCTGCCCATGTGTCAGGACACGGGCACGGCCATTGTGATGGGCAAACGCGGGCGAGCGGTGTTGACCCAAAATGACGATGAGGAATCCATCAGCCAGGGCATTTTGGATGCCTATTTTAAGAAAAACCTGCGCTATTCCCAGCTGGCGCCCCTTTCAATGTTTGAAGAGAAAAACACGCGCAACAATCTACCGGCGCAGATTGACGTGTTTTCCGAAGGCGGGGCGGAATACAAATTCCAATTCATCGCCAAGGGCGGCGGGTCGGCCAACAAAACGTTTTTCTACCAGGGCACCCCTTCCCTACTGACCCATGACCGGATGATCGATTTTCTCAAAGAGAAAATTTTGACCCTCGGCACGGCGGCCTGCCCGCCTTACCATTTGGCGATTGTCATCGGCGGCACGTCTGCGGAACAGGTGTTGAAGACGGTGAAACTGACCTCCACCCGCTATCTGGACGCTCTGCCCACCGAGGGCAGCGAAGCGGGCCATGCGTTCCGCGATGTGGCCATGGAAGAGGAAATCCACAAACTGACGCAAAATATGGGCGTGGGTGCACAATTTGGCGGCAAATATTTTTGCCACGACGTGCGTGTTATCCGCCTGCCCCGCCATGGGGCGTCGCTCCCCATTGGTCTGGGCGTTTCCTGTTCGGCAGACCGCCAAGCCTTGGGCAAAATCACCAAGGACGGCGTATTCTTGGAGGCGCTGGAGACGGAACCGGCCCAATACATGCCCGATGTGGACGAAAGCGAGTTTGAAAGCGGCGTGGTGGACATTGACCTCAACCAGCCCATGGAAAACGTTTTGGCAGAATTGACCAAACATCCGGTCAAAACCCGCCTGTCGCTGACCGGCACGATCATTGTGGCCCGCGATCTCGCCCATTCCAAAATCCGCGAGCGGTTGGAGGCGGGCGAAGAGATGCCGCAATACATGAAAGACCACCCTGTCTATTATGCAGGGCCTGCCAAAACGCCCGACGGTATGGCGTCCGGCTCCTTTGGCCCCACCACGGCCGGGCGCATGGACAGTTATGTAGATCAGTTCCAGTCCTTCGGCGGCTCCAAGGTCATGTTGGCCAAGGGCAACCGCTCACGGCAGGTGCGGGATGCCTGCGCGCAGCATGGCGGCTTCTATCTGGGGTCCATCGGCGGCCCAGCGGCCAGATTGGCGCAGGACTGCATCAAGCATGTGGAAGTGCTGGAATACCCTGAGCTTGGCATGGAAGCTGTCTGGAAAATTGAGGTGGAAGACTTTCCTGCCTTCATCGTGATTGATGACAAGGGCAATGACTTCTTCAAGGAATTAAACCTGAGTTAACCAAACCCCTTAAAAGCCGTTTAAGCCCCCTGTTTTACCATATCCGTTCATCCTGTTTGAAAGGCGGTAAAACAGACCATGACTTATACGACAAAAACCAAAAAGATTACTTTGGCGGGCGCCGGTTTTGGCGCGCTGGCGCTGGTGACGGCCCACCAGACGGCATGGGCCGAACAGGCGGTGCGTGCGCCCCTGCCTGCCGATGCAGCCGTTAGCAAACTCGTCACGGGATCGGTGGCGAAGAGCAAACTGGTTATTCCTGAACTTCGCTATTCCAGCCGGATCACCAAAGAGGGCAAAATTGCCGTCACGCTGGATGAGAACAACCCGCAGCAGGGCAATGACAAACGCGATGTGCTGACCGTATTTGCCCCCAACGTGCGGGCCACAGAAGTTTTGCTGCACAGTCAGGACTGGTATTTGACGGTGGACGCTTCCGGCGCCATGCGCGGCATTTACACGGTGCCGCGTAACAATGCCCTGCCCTCCTCCGTGCTGCGCTCACTGGGGGACGGTCACGGCATTTTGAAAGTCAATCCGGCGGCATCCTTCTTCAAGATTTTCCCATCGAAAGGCCAGTTAGGCGTGCAATTGCAGGCCTTTACCAATGGCGCACGGGACGCGGTATGCAAAACGTCCAACAAGCCAGAAACCCTGTCGGCGTCGGTGGACGTTAAACCCGGCTGGTCGGGGGCAGGTCGCATTCGTTTTGATGCCACCTGGAAAGTGAGCGAATTGTGCAAGGCACCTAAAGCGGCCAGGGCCAAGGACGTCAAAACCGTTTCGGGCGGCTAAGCCAGCCATAACAGGTTGAACTCAACACCACTGGAAACGGCGTTTTCGGTGGCGTTGGACATGCGCTTTATGTGTCACAGTGGCGGGCGCAATCTCATGTGCCCGTTAACCATAATTTGCCAGCCCCCAAAGGCGTGGTTATCGTGGAGGAATGGTGCTGCGTTAACGGGTTGGTGAAACGCAAACCCGTAGGGAATGACTGGATAAGATCACGCGATTCGGACTTTGGGCAATGTCCGCATCGGCAAGATCAACTGACAAAGGAGAGGGTTCGACCATGAAATTTTTCAAAACAGCAACGCGGCTGGTTCTGGCCGGGGTTGCGGCGGCGTTTATTGGCGCGGTGCAAGTGCCGACAACGGCCAGCGCATCCACCGACCGCTGGTATGACTATGCGGAACGGAAATGGAAATCAGGCCCGCGCCGCATTTCGCGCAGCGGCTACCGCTCCAACAAATCCCCCATTCGCAAGCGCAAGGTGCGGTTTGACAAAAAATATTCCGCCGGGACCATCGTCATCGACACGTCCGAGCGTCGCCTTTACTACGTGACCAAACGGGGCCGCGCCTTGAAATATGGTGTGGGCGTGGGCCGGGACGGGTTTCAGTGGACGGGCACCCACCGCATTACCCGCAAGGCGGAATGGCCGGATTGGCGTCCCCCCGCCTCCATGATCGCCCGGGTGAAGCGCCAGACCGGCGTTAAGCTGAAAAGCTTCTACAAAGGCGGCCCCAACAACCCCATGGGTGCACGCGGGCTGTATATCGGCTCAACCATTTATCGCATTCATGGCACGAACCAGCCCTGGACCATCGGTCAGGCCATGTCCTCCGGCTGCATTCGCATGGCCAATGATGATGTTAGCGACCTCTACAAACGCGTGGGCATCGGCACCCGGGTCATCGTGCGCCAATAGGCGCAACGCTGAGAAATTTGCAAAGGGCCGCGTGTTATTCACGCGGCCCTTTTTTGTTGCCCCCTTGAAAGGCTGTTAAACCGTGCGTCGATAAATTTCGCTGTCCTGACGCAGGGCAATGCGATTGCCGTCCGGATCACAAAACTCTGCTACTGAACCCCAGTGGTGGTGTTGGATTGCCAGATCAAAGCCCCTGGCCCGCAGTTGCTCCACTTCTCCTTCAAGATCGGTCACGTTAAAGCGTAGTTTAACGGGCGATTGGGCAAAACTTTTTTGCGGCGGTGCTCCCACCCCACCTGTTTCCACCATGAGATAGCCACCACCCACTTCAAAGCAGGTGATGTTCCAGGTGTCGTGGTTTTCGACAAAGAGAACGGGTAGCCCAAGCGCTTCCCGGTAAAATTTTTCGCACGCTTCGTAATTTTCGGTCTTCAAAACCACACCGCTTTGAACAACTTCCATGGCTTGTTCTCCAATTTATCTGACTGCTGAGCATGATTGTGACGCGAGATGTCGTATCAGCGTTTTCCGATTTTCAAAAAAGCATGATATCGCCAAACCCACCTGGTTCGTTTCCCGCGTTGCCCCATGCGCCCGCCCCGCTTTCTCCTTTCCGGCCAATCCGGCCAGTCCGATAACGCCCTTGGGGCGTTTTACATGATGTGTTCCATGGCCTCTTTTGTGGTGAATGACACGATCATGAAAGTGGTTCTGCAGGACGTGCCCCTTTTTCAGGCCATCTTCGTGCGGGGGTTGTTTGCGGTTTTGTTCATGGCGCTTTTGTGCTGGCAGCAGGGGGCGTTTGCGCGGCCCCTTTCCCAAACCGCAACGCTGCTGCTGAAATGGCCGGTCATACTGCGCACGGCGGGGGAAGCGGGGGGCACGTTTTTCTTCCTCACCGCCCTCACCTATCTGCCGCTGGCCAATGTAACGGCAGTGCTACAAATTTTGCCGCTGACGATCACCCTGTCTGCGGCGCTGTTTTTTGGCGAAAAAGTGGGGTGGCGGCGTTACAGTGCCATTGCGGTGGGGTTCATCGGCGTCATGCTCATCATCAAGCCCGGCTCGGAAGGGTTTACCGTCTTTTCCGTTTACGCCCTGCTGTCCACGCTGTGCATTACGCTTCGAGACATGGCCACGAAAATGCTGGACGACGATACCCCGTCTCTTCTGGTCTCGCTTATGACCGCCTTCGCCATTTTCATGCTGGGGGCCCTTGGTAGCGTGGCAAACCCCTGGCAGGGGCTGAGTGCGGGTCAGGTGGGCCTCATGGCCACGGCCGCTGCCATCATCATTTTGGGCTATCTGTTTTCCATTCTCACCATGCGCAAGGGCGAGGTGAGTTTTGTGGCACCTTTCCGCTATTCCATACTCGTGTGGGCGCTGCTGCTGGGGTATTTTGTCTTTGGAGAAGTGCCCGATGGTTGGGCGGTTACCGGGTGTATTTTGGTGGTGGGCAGCGGGCTGTTTACCTTCTACCGGGAGCGGCGGGCGGGCTCCTTTGTAAAATAGTTGGCAAGCAATACAGGGGCTTGGGGCGTCCTGCGTTATTGCCCACTGGCCAAGGGCGTTAAGCGGGCGTAAGGCTGCTGGGTCCCTTTCCCATTTCATTTGTATGACAGTTCAGCCCTCCCCCTCACCGCGCGCCCATTCCGGCGGCACCAGAACGCCCCCCACCATTGCAACGCTGATCATCTTGGCGGGCGTGGCGGTGACGGCCATGAACATCTTTCTGCCCATGCTCCCGCAGATTGCTGTGGATCTGGGCGTGTCACCGGCGGTGGGGCAATATGTGCTCACGCTGTTTTTGGCCGCCACCGGCTTTGCCCAACTGTTCATCGGCCCGCTGTCAGACCGCTACGGCCGCCGGCCGGTTCTGCTGTGGTCGGTGGTGGTGTTTGGGTTGGGCACTGTGGTTTGCATCTTCGCGCCCAATATCGAAATTTTGCTCATTGGGCGGGTTTTGCAAGCCACCAGTGCCGCCTGCATCGCTCTGTCACGGGCCGTCATTCGTGATTTGTATGATCGAACGAAGGCCGCAAGCGTTATCGGTTATGTGACCATGGCCATGGCCGTCATGCCTATGCTGGCCCCGTCGCTGGGCGGGGTGATTGGCGAAAATTTTGGCTGGCGGGCCACTTTCGTTGTGCTGTTTTTTATGGCCTTGGGCACGTTTTTTCTGATCTGGTTTGATCTGGGGGAGACCCATGAGCCGCGCAAGGAGCCTGTGAGTGCGCAGGTGCGGGACTATCTCTCGCTGCTCAAAGAGCCCGCCTTCTGGGGCTATGTGGCCGCCTCCTCGCTGGGCTCGGGGGCCTATTTTGCGTTTTTGGGCGGTGCGCCGTTTGTGGGGGTGGATATTATCGGCCTCGGCCCGGGCATTTTGGGGGTTTATTTCGGGCTGGTGGCCATCGGCTATATGGTGGGTAATTTCATATCCGGCCGTTATTCCCAACGCATCGGCATTGAACCCATGATGTTCTACGGTGGCATTGTCGCTTGCGCCGGTGTAGGTATTTCCTTGTTTTTGATGAGCAATTTCACACCCCAAGCGGGGTATTTGTTCTATCCCATGCTTTTGGTGGGGCTGGGCAATGGCATGGTGCTGCCCAATGCCAATGCGGGCGCGGTAAGTGTGCGGCCGGAACTGGCGGGCAGCGCATCGGGCATTGCAGGCTTTATTCAAATTGGCGGCGGGGCGGCACTGGCAAGCCTTGCGGGATCGCTGATCACGGTGGAGAACCAGGCGCTGCCCCTCTACGTCATCATGTTTTTGTCATCGCTGGGCGGTGCGATTGTGGCCGCCGTCATGTATTTTCGCGCCCGGTCCCGGGGTTGATGGCCGACGGGTGGCCCGAAGCCGCCGTGACATTTTGCGTGTTTCAACACCGGATGGATTGGCCGACATGGAGGGCGATGCACGTCAACCCTTGCGGAGCCCCCATGGTCGCCACAGCCCTTCTTCTCAACGCCGTTTTGTTTGGCGGCATGGTGTTTTTCAGCTTTGGCTTTGCCCCGGTTCTGTTCAAACAATTGCCCATTAGCCAAGTGCGCCCGCTGCTGCGGGGCACGTTTCCCTATTACTATCTTTCGGTCATCGGGCTTTCACTCATTGCGGCGGTGGCGGCCTATTTGGTGTCCCCCATGGCAGCACTGCTTGTGGGCATCATCTTTCTTTCCACCCTTTATGCCCGCCAGATTTTGATGGGGCAGATCAATGCCGCCACGGACCGGGGCGATGAGCGCATGTTCAAGATGCTGCATGGTCTGTCAGTGGTGGTACAACTCATCCAGATCGGGCTTTCCGGCTGGGCAGTGGTGGTACTTGCCCAAGCCTGAATCGGGCGTCAATACGGCCATCAACACAACACGGCACGGGAAACCCTTTGACAGGACTGTCGGGCTGGACAAAAACAGCCCCATGCCACTAATCGCCCCCGACCCCCACGACGAACGCCTCTCCGCCCCGGTTTCCGGGGTGAATGAGCGGGGCGAAAACATTGATTTGCGCGTGGTCACAGAGCGTCCGCTGACGCTTTATCTCAACAGCCAAGAGGTGGTGACCATGATGACCATCGGCGACCATCCTAACCTTCTTGCCCTGGGTTATCTGATCAATCAAAACATGCTGTCGGGCATGGATGATGTCACAGGTGTGGAGTTTGACGATGAACTGGGCGTGGTGGTGGTGCGCACCGCCAGCCAGACCACGTTTGAGGATAAAATGAAGCGCCGCGTGCGCACCTCCGGCTGTGCCCAGGGCACGGTGTTTGGCGATGTGATTGATGCCTTTGATGATGTGCACCTGGATGGGGGCGCGGTGCTGAAAACATCATGGCTGGCCCAACTCACCAAAACCATCAACACCATGCCAAGCCTCTATCTGGAGGCGGGAGCCATCCACGGATGTGTCTTGTGTGAGGGGCCAAAAGTGCTGGCCTATATGGAAGATGTGGGCCGCCATAATGCGGTGGATAAAATTGCCGGGTGGATGGCGCAAAACGATGTGAGCCCCAAGGACAAGATTTTCTACACCACGGGCAGGCTTACCAGTGAGATGGTAATCAAAACGGTGATGATGGGTATTCCCATCCTCGTTTCCCGGTCGGGCTTCACCGCGTGGGGGGTGGAGTTGGCGCGGCAGGCTGGGTTGACGCTGATTGGGCGGGCGCGGGGCGCGCGCTTCATGGTGCTTTCCGGGCAAGAGCGCGTGGAGTTCGACACATGAAGATCATGGGTCTGGTGCTGGCCGGGGGGCTTTCGCGCCGCATGGGCGGGCAGGAAAAAAGCCTGATGGAGCTGAACGGTGCGCCGCTCATCCAAATTGTTGCAGGGCGCCTGATGCCGCAAGTGGATACACTGATGATCAACGCCAATGGTGATGGTGCCCGCTTTGGCTTCACCGGCCTACAGGTGGTGGCCGATACGCTGGATGGGTTTGCCGGGCCGCTGGCGGGGCTTTTGGCCGGCATGCGGGCCGCTAAAGACGCGACCCATATTCTCACCGCCGCAGCGGACACACCGTTTTTCCCCACCGATTTGGCGCAACGACTGGCCGCATCTTTGGATAGCGCAGACCAGGTGGCCATGGCCCGCAGTGGCACGCGGGTGCACCCCGTCTTTGGCCTGTGGCCCGTGGCACTGGGCGATGCTTTGGAGGCGTTTCTGGTGCAAGAAGACAAACGCAAGATATTGGAATTTGCCAACCGCTACACGCTGCATGAAGTCCCCTTCCCCATGGGTGCGGTGGACCCGTTTTTTAACGTGAACACGCCCCGTGATCTGGAGGAGGCCCGGGCTTATCACGGTGGAGAAATGGTATGAAGGCGGTGTTTGGCGTAACGGGATGGAAGAATGCGGGCAAAACTACGCTCGTTAGCCGCCTGGTGGCCACATTCAGCGCCCGGGGCTACGCCGTCTCCACCGTCAAACACGCCCATGAGGGCTATGAAATGGACCGGGAAGGCAGCGACACCCACCAGCACGCTGCGGCGGGCGCGCAGGAAATTGCCATTGCTGGCGGCCCGCGCTGGGCCCTCTTGCATGAAGGATCCGGCGACAACGCTACGCTCCCAGACATGGTGGCGCGCTTGTCGCCCTGTGATCTGGTGCTTGTGGAAGGGTTCAAGGGCGAACCGCACCCCAAGATTGAGTGTCGTCGGGAGAGCAGCGTCTCTCAACAGCCCATCTGGCAGCGCAATCCCACCATCGTGGCGGTGGCCAGCAGCGGCGTGGATGAGCCTTGCCCTGTGCCGGAATTTGATTTGGACGATGTGGAAACCATCGCAGATTTCATCACCGATCATCTGGGTCTGGCCAGTGGCCTTGGCAGTAGAAGTGGCACTGGAATTGGAAGTGGGAATGGGGCGGCATGAGCGGCCCGGCCCACCTGATCGACGATTGTTTTTTGCACGACAAGGACCGGCTGCGCCATGAGGAGGCGTTGGCTCTTTTGCGGGAGCGTCTCACCACCATCGTTGGCACACAGACCGTTGAAGCGGGCGAGGCGCTGGGCTGGGTTCTAGCGCAAGACCTAACCGCGCCCCATGCGGTGCCTTTGCACACCAATGCGGCGGTGGATGGTTACGCTTTCCGCCATGCTGATTTGGTCGATACGCCCCTGCCGGTCAGCGGGCGCATACCCGCCGGTCATCTGGACCCGGCGGCCCTGCCACCCGGCACAGCGGCCCGCATTTTCACCGGGGCGCCCATGCCGCCCGGTGCGGATAGCGTGGCCATGCAAGAGGATTGCGTTTTACGAAATGATTCCGTTGTCTTGCCCACGGGGCTGAAAAAAGGGGCCAATTGCCGATTGGCGGGGGAAGATCTTTCGCTCGGTGACACGGTTTTGGAAACAGGCACCCGTCTTCAAGCGGCCGATCTGGCGGCGGCGGCATCTGTGGGCGTGGCACAGCTATCCGTCTTCAAACCTCTGCGCGTTGCGCTCTTTTCCAATGGCGATGAAATGCGGGTGCCGCAGGAAAACGGCCCGCCTCTGCGCGTGGGGGAGGTTTTCGATGCCAACGCGCCCATGCTGCGCGCGCTTCTTTCAGCCTTACCCGTTGTCGCAACCCATGGCGGTATCATCCGCGACACGGCGCAGGCCGCAGAAACAGCCATCAAAGGGGCCAGCCGGGACCATGATGTGATCATCACCACCGGCGGGGCTTCCCGAGGGGATGAGGACCACATGCTCACCGTTCTGGACAGGTTGGGCTCACGGCATTTGTGGCAATTGGCGGTGAAACCGGGCCGCCCCATGATGTTTGGGCAATTGGCGGGCGCAAGCGGTCCATGTCTGTTCTTTGGCCTACCGGGCAATCCGGTGGCGGCGATGGTGTGCTTTTTGCTTTATGCGCGCCCTGCCCTGCTGCGGCTGGCGGGGGCCCGGTTTGAAACGCCCCAGCGCTTCCCTCTGCCCGCGCAGTTCGAGATCAAAAACAAGAAACCGGATCGGCGGGAATTTTTGCGCGGAAGTTTGGTGACCCTGCCAGATGGCACCGTGGGGGTGCAAGACTTTGGCAGAAGTGGATCTGGCTTGATCTCATCCCTGCGCCAATCCGATGGCCTGATTGAAATTGACGAGGCCACCACCCGGTTGAACCACGGTGAAATGGTCAATTTCATCCCCTTCGCCCAATTCACCTGATTTGTTACGGAACAGGCGGCGACAAAACCCAGTGGCGAGACGGGAGTTGGCCACCTTCCATCAGGGGCACCGTGATCTGTGCCGGTGTGCCATAGCGGCTGGACAAGGGATTGCCGGAGGGGCTGACAATCTGGCTCATGCGGGCGTCAAACGTGGCGCGATTGAGCGTCATTGTCAGGTCGCTGTTTTGCCCAAGTGTCAGCTCATCCCGCCACGGGTCCACCGGCAATCCGCCCGGCGGCAAACCTCGGGCCGCCAGGGGTTTGGCATCCACCGACCGCCGCAGGGCCCAGCCCACCGTCCCGTTTGCAGCGCCCAGATGAGCACTGCTGCGGCGCACGGTTTTCGACCAGCGCCATGGGCTGCGTGCTTCGCCATATTCTTCGTTCATTTCGGCAAGGGCCGCATCCAGCGCGGCGGTGGTCTGGCCTTCGCAGGTTTCAAAAACATCCGGCGTGCCCTGATCATCACACCAATTACGCGCCCCGCCTTCGCCCAGAATTGAAATCAAAGGGCTGCGCCCACCGCGCAGGGGCTTGGCGGACAGGGCTTCCAGATCGTCGTTCAGCATTCTGCGCACGAGATGCTTGTGCCAAAGGGTAAGAAAAACCGGCTGCCAAGGGTCCGCCTCCCGGCCGGTCCAGCGGGACAAATCGTTGAGCAGGGTTGTGGTTTGGGGGCGAATTTCCACGGTGCTGAGCAAAACATCGCGCAGGTCCAACAGGTTTTGCAGCGGGGCGGGGCGGCCGTCATCGGCGCCCCACGCGGAGTGGCTAAAGCCGTAGCGGCTTTGGAGGGGCGTTTCCGCTTTTGTTTCATAGGGCGCGAGCCAGCCGGGCGATGGGGCGCGGCCACCGATGGGGTTTTCGGCACCATAGGCATGGCTTTGGCCGGTGGCGACCAGTTTGGCCTGACCCGTTTTGCGGACAAATTGCATGGCGAGGGAGACGCCGGTGCTGCGCTCCAAAGCGGTGGAAAACTCATCTGCACTGCCGCCCGGTCGGAGGGTCAACAGCCCGCTCATGGTGGTGTCCACCGCGCTGGCTCCGGCCCAATCCAGCGTTGCGCGGTTGGCGACGGTCAAAATGCGGTTCAACCGGCCAAATTCGGGGGGCAGAAAGGGCCGGTCGCCCCGGTCCACCCGCTCAAAGGCCGTATCCGCGCCCCGAAAGACGGGGATGGACAGCTTTGCGCGCCGGGTATCACGCCAGCCTTGGGTCGTGAGCACTTCAACGGGCGGGTTGCCCCGCACTTGCTCAATACGAATATTCACCGTGTCCAGAAAATGGGTACGGGCGGAGAAGAACACATCCTCCGTTTGGCCCACCAAAGGAACGGGCAGGCCCGGCAGGGTGAGCATAGCCATGCTGTCTTCACCAACGCCCATAACCGCCTTGTGCAGCGCGGACGGGCGCCTGTTGGGTTGGGTGACCGTTGTGGTCACCGCTTCCCCCTGATGGTGGCTGCGCAAGTGCAGTGCCGGTTTGCCCGCCAACCACGGCCCCAGGGGCCAAGGCTGATCCACAGGTCGCGTCTTGTCGGGGAATGGGCGGTTGAGCGCGTAGCGATTGGCCAGATCGGGCAGAACACCCGTCAGGGAAGGCAGCATGTCCTTCACTTCCTGCGGGTTCAGCCCCTGAGCCTGGAGTTGCAAAATATCAATTTCCGCCTGCGGGTTTGTGGAGAGCAACAGCACCATCATGCGCAAAATGGCGAGACTGTCCGTGGGCGTCCACGGCTCCGCTTCCAAGCCGCTTACCAGAATTTCCGGCGGCATGTTGAGTTGAAGGGAGCGGGATGGCCTTTCCAACTGGGTGTTGACCCCCGCCACATAGGCGTCGAGCAAGGCCCTCTTGTCCGCACCCATGGCGGCATAACTGCGTTTGGCGGCGGAGACAAAATCGACGGCTAGGGCAAAGCGGTCGCTGTCCAGCGCATCGCGGCCCAACACGGCGGCGAGTTGGCCCCGCGCGGCCCGGCGCAGCAGGTGCATTTGCCAGAAACGATCCTGCGCGTGGGCGAAGCCCAGGGCCGCCAAAGCATCCTTGTGGCTCGCCGCCTCGATGCGAACACCCGTGGCAGTGCGCGCCAGCCTTGTGTCCTGATCCAGCGTTTCAATCGTGGCCGAGCCTGCCAGGGGCGGGACGGTGCCACTGAGGACGGCCAGCGCTGCGCCCGCCAGCACCACTGCCAAGGCGCACAGCGCTGCCGTGGCCAGCAAGCCCCATTTCATGACCCTACCCATTGATAGTGGTGCCCATTGCGTTACAACTCCCCCGACTTTACCGCGCGTTTTACGAGGAAATTGCCCCATGGCAAAGGTTGCATTCATCGGTCTTGGCGTCATGGGCTATCCCATGGCCGGTTATCTGAAAACCAAGGGCGGCCATGACGTCACCGTTTTCAACCGCACCGCCGCGAAGGCCGAAAAATGGGCAGCTGAATATGGCGGCAACCATGCCGACACGCCTGCCAAGGCCGCTGAGGGAGCGGATTTTGTGTTTTGCTGCGTGGGCAATGATGATGACTTACGCTCCGTCACCACCGCCGCCGATGGCGCGTTTGGTGCCATGAAGGAAGGTTCCATCTTCATCGACAACACCACCGCCTCTGCCAACGTGGCACGGGAGCTGGCGGCCAAGGCGCAAGAAAACGGCTTTGATTTCCTCGACGCCCCGGTTTCCGGCGGCCAGGCGGGGGCCGAAAACGGTGTTCTCACCGTCATGGTGGGCGGCGATGAAGCCGTCTTTGAGCGGGCCAAACCGGTAATCGAATGCTACGCCAAAATGGTCGGCCTCATGGGCGATGTGGGTGCCGGCCAGATGACCAAGATGATGAACCAGATCTGCATTGCCGGTCTTGTGCAGGGCCTTTCGGAAGCCATTGCCCTTGGGCAAGCGGCCGGGCTGGACATTGAAAAAGTCGTGGATGTCATTTCCAAAGGGGCCGCCGGTTCCTGGCAGATGGAAAACCGCCATAAGACCATGAATGAAGGCCATTACGACCACGGTTTCGCCGTGGATTGGATGCGTAAGGATCTGGCCATTTGTCTGGAAGAGGCCGATGCCCAGGGCGTGAGCCTGCCTGTGACGGCCCTGGTGGATCAGTTCTACGCCGATGTGCAGCGCATGGGCGGCAACCGCTGGGACACCTCCTCCCTTCTGGCTCGCCTGAAGAAGATGGGCGAATAGAGCGGATTGGCGGGCATGGACCTGCCTGCCCGCATCGCCGCCCTGCGCCCACGCCAGCCGCAAAATCTCGCGCTCAAGCACTTTGATGCCGCCTGGTTTGCGGGTCTGTCCCACGATGAACAGCGGGCTTTCAACCTGCGCATTCGCTCGGGCATTGAAAATCCTGACAGCGAAATGGGGTGCTATGCGCTGGCGGCGGAGGACTATAACCGCTTCGCGCCCTTTTTTGATCGCGTTATTGCAGACCACCATGGGATTAATCTGGCGCGTGTTCAAAGGGGCATTTCCTCCCCCGAGAATTTGGAGCACAACGGATCAAGCGACACCTTAGGCACCCTTTCCAAGCGCATACGGATCGGCCGCAATCTGGCGGATTTACCCCTGCCCGGTGGCATGGACCGGACGCAGCGGGTGGCGCTGGAGAACGATGTTGCGACAGCGGTGAAAGAAATGCCGGAGCATTTCCAACATTTTTCTCTCACCCCCAACCATGCCAAGGCCATCGACAAAGACACTTATGGGCGATTAATCGGCGAGCATTTGTTTTTCAAACCCATGGACACAGACCCCTATCTGGCCGCCGCCGGCATTGCGGGGGACTGGCCCCATGGGCGGGCGGCCTTCGTGAGCGCTGATAAAGCCACCCTTCTTTGGGTGAACGAAGAAGACCATTTGCGGCTGATGGTGATGGATAAAACCCTTCCCCTTGGCGCCCTATTAGAGCGTTTGATGGCGCTGGAAGCCGCCTTGAAAACTGCCTTGGGCACCCCGTTTGCCACCAATGAACGACTTGGTTTCATCACCTCCTGCCCCACCAATATCGGCACCGCCCTGCGGGCATCCATCCACGTGCCCCTGCCACGCTTGATCGCGCGGGAGGGTTTGGCGGGTCTTAAAGGCCGGGCGGCGGCATTTGGCTTGGCCGTGCGCGGCTTGGGCGGAGAACATACCGGCGCGGGGGCTGACGGCATGGTGGACCTATCGCCCCGGGCGCGATTGGGCGTCAGCGCCCCACAGATTATTGGCAGCCTGCAAACAGGGGTCGCCCAACTGTTGGCCGAAGAGCGGGCGGCTTAACCCGCCGTGCCTTAACGCGTCACTGTTACGCGCACGTAATCGCCACCATTGCCACTGTCGTAAATGCGCACAAAAACGGTAGCACCACCGCGCACGATACGGCGCGCAGCGCTGGGTTCGATGTAGCCACGACGCACCATGCGTTCCATCAAGGCTCTATTGCGGGCGCTCGCGAAGAAGGGATCTCCTTCATCGCCCCGCTGCGCAATACCAAATCGATGATAGTTGGCCCTATCTTGCCGCAACACCTGCCATGGCTGGCTTAATCGTGACCCGCGCGAATTGTAGAGATCGTCCTCACCAATAAAGGCCACGTAAGATCCGATTATTTGCTGTGCGTTTGCGGAACCTTGTACCGTGAATAAAAGCGCAAGGGCGGTAAGGGCCGTTGATAGGGTTTTCATAGCGTGGCTCTACTGTTCAAAAATTCTCAACTTTCGATAGTAATAACGCCACATTTAGCGCCAGTGCGCTAGCTTTCTTCCAGCAGATGGTCCAGCGGCAGTTCGGTTGTGTATTTCATCTGTTCCATGGCGAAACTGGAGCTGACGTCGTTGATGTCGATCTTGGTGATCAAACGCTTGTAGAAAGCGTCGTAGGCGGCGATGTCTGGCACCACCACGCGCATGAGGTAATCCACATCGCCGCTCATGCGGTAAAGTTCCACCACTTCGGGAAAATCCACCGTCACTTCCGAAAAGCGCTTGAGCCATTCGGCATTGTGGCTGCCGGTGCGGATGGACACGAACACTGTGACCCGGGCGTTGACCTTGGCCGGGTCTAAAACCGCCACGCGTCGGCGGATCACGCCCTCCTCTTCCAGGCGCTGAATGCGCCGCCAGCAGGGGGTGGTGGACAGGCCCACCTTTTTGCCGATTTCCGCCACGGGGGTGGTGGCATCCTGCTGCAATAGGGTCAGGATGCGTTTGTCGATGCGGTCCATGGGGCGGTTTTCCGGTGAGTTGGCGCAAATATTTTGCGGCCTGAGGGGAGGAAACCGCAATTTTGCGCAAGCCTATTGCGCGGTCAAGCGCTGAACGGCGTTTTGCAAAAAGGGAACAATTTCCGTCTCAAACCACGGATTGCGCTTGAGCCAGGCCGTATTGCGCCAACTAGGGTGGGGCATGGCCAGCACATGGCGGGGCGCGGTTTTTGCATAAATGGTGCGCCAGTCGCGGACCGTCTCGGTCATGGATTTGTGGCGCAATTTGCCCAGATGATAGGCCTGCGCATATTGGCCTATGGCCAGCACAAGCTCGATCTGTGGTATGGCGGCAAAGACTTCATCGTGCCAGGCGGCGCGGCATTCCGGCCTTGGCGGCAGGTCGCTTTTGTTTTTGTCGTAGCCGGGAAAACAAAACCCCATGGGAACGATGGCCAGTTTGCCCCGGTCATAAAATGTTTCACGGTCCATGCCTAACCACGCGCGCAACCGCTCACCGGAGGGGTCGTCAAAGGGCAGACCGCTGTTATGGACCCGCAAGCCCGGCGCCTGCCCGGCAATACAAACACGGGCGGTGGCCGACAGGTGGGCCACGGGGCGCGGGGCGTGGGGCAGCGGACCTTTGAGCGGTTGCTCTACACAAATGCGGCAGGCGCGGATGCGTTGCTCCAATTGCCCCGGATCAGGCATTCGCTGAAGGACGCGCTTTGACCTGCCCATACCAGCGATGAAGGTTTCCATGCTCTTGCGGGATGGTGATCCGCGCGGGTTTGCAGAAATCCAGCGCGATCATGGCGGTGATGTCAGCCACGGTGAACACGTCCCCGGCGATGAATTCCTTCCGCTCAAATTCTGTATCCAGCAGGGGGAACATCGCCTCCACCCGGGGGCGGCGGGCGGCGGCAAAATCCGGCAGTTGCGGCACTTCCCATTGCGCCATGGCCGGGTGGGTGTGGCGAAAGACATTTGCCACTTCCAACAGAAGGTGAAACTCCAGCCGGCGCTGCCACATGTCCACGACGGCCTTTTCCTTGGCATTACGGCCCATGAGGGGCGGCTGCGGGTGCAGTTCTTCAAAATAGCGGCAAATGGCCATGCTCTCGGAAATAGCCGTGCCATCATCCAGTTCCAGCACCGGCAGCCGCTGCATGGGGTTTAGGGTGGTGACAGTCTCGCTGCGGTGGCCCAGGGCCGTCATGTCCACCGGCTCCAGTGGCACTTCAATGCCTTTTTCAGCCAAAAATATGCGCACCCGGCGCGGGTTTGGCGCTTTGCCCCCGTCGTAGAGTTTCAAGTGCTTAGCCCTCCCATTTCATAAACCGATTCAGGACAGTTTGGCCCCAATGGCGCAGGCGATCAAACCCGTTGCGCAAAACCGCCCCGGTTTGCTCATCACGTTGATTGTTGGCCTCCCGCCACGCTTGGGGGCGGGTGAAATTACCTCGCCACAGACCGCGTTTTGCGGCTCGGGCGGCGGCTTCTTGTGCTCCATAAGCACCGTAGCTCACCGCCATGCCAGCCGCCACCATGGCCGCGCCGATATCCTTGCCCCCAGCGGTGCATCGCACCAAGTGCCGGTCGTAACGGTCAAGGCCGGTGGTCGTGCAGGACAAGTCTTTGGCAATAAGTCGGCGCAAGGAGGCCCGCGCCTGGCGCCCGCAGGGCCATAGCCGACCCGCCACATCGCACGTTTGGGCCAGTTCCGGGGCATCAATGCCGGAAAGACGCAGGCGTTTGCCGCCCATTTGCAAACTGTCACCGTCCACGGCAATGGCGGCGCCGGTGAAATTTTGCCGATTGCTGCCGTCCAGCCACACGATGGCACCCACAAGCAGGGCAAAGAGGGCCAAAGTGGTGACAAAGCCCCTGCCGCGCCGGTGTCGATGGGTGCGTGTGTGTCTACGTCGTCTGCCCATTTCATATCCTTCAAGATTTTTCCAACAGGCTTAACGAAATTTTACCGGGTGCCAGCGAGAACAGGTGAGTCGCGCCCTTTTCACCCGTTTCGGTTTATGTCGAACAGTTCCGCTCCCCTTGCCAACCAAGTGGCCCACCCGGCGGCCGGCCCTTCCCCCGACAAAGGCCCGGACAAGACCATTGTTGAGCGGCGCGTGGGCCATCAAAATGACCAGTCCCGCAAGGCTGTGAAAGCGCTTCGTTCGGGCGGTGGGGTGAAGGCCGAAAGTGGTATTGCCTTCGGTTTTCGCCACGATGTTTTGGCCTATCATGCGCAAACGCAGCCCGCCGTCATGGCCGTTTATGCGGTCTTGGGCATCACGGCCTGTGCGGTTGGGTATAAAGCCCTTGCCCCGGGTCTTGCTTTCATCTGGTTTGCGGTCCTGTTTTGCGTGCTTGCCGCCAATGTGGCGCTGTCGCTGCGGTTTCGCAAACAAGAGCCCAACAATGCGGCGCTGAACAAGTGGAACACTATATTCGTGGGCCTCACGGCCGGTATTGGCCTGTGCTGGGCGGCTTTGTTTGCCATCTACCCCCTGCACACGGCCAATGGCTCTTTCTCCGTTCTGGCGTTTGCGGCCTTGAGCGTGCTCACCGTGCTGGCCTTGGTGAGCGCCCGTTACATCAAATACGGCGTTTTGATCGCGGCCCTGCCGCTGACATTGGCCGTATGCAGCCGGTTGGCCATGAACGGCTCCATGGGCAGTTTTGCGCTTATGGGGCTGATGGCCCTGTCGCTCATCTTTTTTCAGATTTTGGCCAACACCATCCGCGAAAGCCATATGGAATTTCTCAACTCGCGAGCCGAGCGCGATCAGCTGATCATGGAATTGGAAGCTTCCCGCTCCATTTCCGACGAAGCGCGGCGGCGGGCGGAGGATGCTAACCTCGCCAAATCCCGCTTTCTGGCAACCATGAGCCATGAATTACGCACGCCTCTCAACGCCATTCTGGGCTTTTCGGAGGTCATGTCCAATGAGGTCATGGGGCCGCTGAACAATGATTATTACCGCGAATATGTGGGTGATATTCACCGCTCCGGCGCACATCTGCTCAAACTCATCAACGAGATTCTTGACCTCTCCCGCGTGGAGGCGGGGCGATATGAGTTGAACGAAGAGGCGGTGAACCTGGCCCACGCGGCGGAAGAATCCCAGCAGATGGTGAAGCTGAAAGCGTCGGAAAAAAACGTGAACCTTTCCATGCACATTCAGCCAAACCTGCCGCAAATTTGGGCCGATGCGCGCTCCATCCGACAGGTCATTTTGAACCTGCTCTCCAACGCCATCAAATTCACGCCCCCCGGCGGCACCATCTGGCTGAAAGTGGGCTGGACGGCGGGCGGCGGGCAGTATGTTTCCATCCGCGACACGGGCCCGGGCATTCCGGAGGATGAAATTCCCATTGTGCTGTCTTCGTTCGGCCAGGGCTCCATTGCCATCAAATCCGCCGAACAGGGCACCGGCCTTGGCCTGCCCATCGTGCAGGCGCTGGTACACATGCATGACGGCAAGTTTGAACTGAAATCGAAGCTGCGCGAGGGCACGGAAGTGATCGCCACCTTCCCCCGCAGCCGCGTGATGGAAGTGATGGAAGCCATGCCGGTGGACGGCCAACGCCCCGCGCCCCGCAATGGCCTGCGCCGGGCCGTGACCCCGCCACGGATGGCCGGCTGATCCCCTATTGAAGCGGCCCTACCGCTGGTGTTGAGTGGGCCTGCAGTTGCGGGGAAAACACCATGGCACACGATCAAATCTCATCGCGGATAGAAGGCATGCGCAGCCTCACTCCGGCGCAAAGGCTCAAGTCGGTGGCGGAGGCCGCCGGTCTGAGCGGGGACGATCAGCGGCTTCTGGCGGGTGAAAGCGCTCTGCCCCTGCAAACCGCCGATGGGATGATCGAAAACGTCATCGGCAAATTTGAATTGCCCTTGGGCGTGGCCACGAATTTTACCATCAACGGCAAAGACTATCTGGTGCCCATGGCGGTAGAGGAACCGTCTGTGGTAGCGGCAGCGTCTTACATGGCGCGGCTTGCGCGAGAGTGCGGCGGATTTCACGCCTCCAGCACCGCGCCCATCATGCGGGCGCAAATTCAGGTCTTGGGGTTGAGCGACCTTCACAGCGCCCGGCTACGATTGATGGAACATGCGGGCGATCTGATCGAGAAGGCCAATTCCAAAGACAATGTGCTGGTGGGTCTGGGCGGTGGATGCAAGGATGTGGAGGTGCATTTGTTTGATGACACGCCCATCGGCCCCATGCTGGTGCTGCATTTGCTGGTGGATGTGCGCGATGCCATGGGGGCCAACACGGTCAACACCATGGCTGAAATGCTGGCCCCGGATGTTGAGGCCATCACGGGCGGCACGGTGCGGCTGCGCATATTGTCCAATCTGGCCGACAAACGCCTGGTGCGGGCGCGTGTGGCCTTGTCCTTCGGTGCCCTGTCCACTGATGCTTTGAACGGCAAAGACGTGGCACACGGGATCGTTGAGGCTTGCGCCTTGGCCATTGTGGACCCCTATCGGGCTGCCACCCACAATAAGGGCATCATGAACGGTATTGATCCGGTCGTCATCGCCACGGGCAATGACTGGCGGGCCATTGAAGCCGGTGCCCACGCCTATGCGGCCCGCTCGGGCCGCTACACGTCACTCACCCGGTGGGAGGTGGATGACGACGCCCTGCACGGCACCATAGAACTGCCCATGGCCCTGGGCCTGGTGGGCGGGGCCACAAAAACCCATCCGGCGGCGGGCGCTGCCTTGCGGTTGATGGGCGTTGAATCGGCCCAGGAACTGGCCCAGGTCACCGCCGCCGTGGGCTTGGCCCAAAACCTGGCGGCGCTGCGCGCCTTGTCCACCGAAGGCATTCAAAAGGGCCATATGGCGCTCCATGCCCGCAATATCGCCATCATGGCCGGTGCATCCGGGGACAAGGTGGATGCCGTCGCCCGGGCTTTGGCTGCAAGCGGGGATGTGAGCGTGGACAGGGCGAAGGCCATTCTGGCAGACCTGTAACTGCCGTGGAAAGCGTGCGCATTTTTGAGGTGGGGCCACGCGATGGTCTGCAAAATATCGCCGCGCTGGTGCCGACGGAAACAAAAATTGCGCTCATTGATGCGCTCTCGCAGACGGGGTTGGGCGCCATTGAGGCCACCAGTTTTGTAAACCCGCAGCGCGTGCCGCAACTGGCTGATGCCGCTGAGGTAATGAGTGGCATTCGGCGGATCGAACATGTGCGCTATAGCGCTTTGGTGCCAAACCAGCGCGGTTTGACAGCGGCCTTGGCAGCGGAAATGGACGAAATCGCGGTTTTCGTCTCGGCTTCGGAAGGGTTCAGCAGGGCCAATCTGAGTTGCGATATAGAAAGTAGCTTCGCCCGGCTGGAACCGATCGTCGAACAGGCCAAAAGGTTGGGTTTGCCTGTTCGCGGTTACCTGTCCTGCATCACCCACTGCCCCCATGACGGCCCGACGGAGCCGGAACAGGTGGCCCATCTGACCATCCGTCTGCTGACCATGGGCTGTTATGAAGTCTCCTTGGGGGAAACGCTGGGCACGGCCTTTCCCGAACAAATAGAGCGCGTTTTGGTTGAGATATTGCAAAGGGTGCCGCCCCACCAACTGGCGGGGCATTTTCACGATACGCAGGGGCGGGGGCTGGCCAATGTTGACGTTGCCCTCAACCACGGCATCCGCACATTTGACAGCTCCATTGCGGGCCTTGGCGGGTGCCCGTTTGCGCCGGGCGCGGCGGGCAATGTGAACACCCGTGCTCTGGTGGAAATGCTGCACAGGCGCGGATTTCAAACGGGCGTGAATTTACAGAAGCTGCAAACGGCGGAGGCGCTGGCTGCTCCATTGTCGGGTAAACCAGAAACTAAAAAATAATCCCCGTGACACTCAAACGAACCACACTCCGTGTGTGGCCCTTGTGGGGACGGCTGGTCGGATCAACCAACCTTCACGGCATGGGGTCGCCGGTTTCCGGTCAACAGCAGGTCAGGTTGGGCCTGCCCGGAGCGCCGCTTAGCGTCATAACGCCGGGTTGGAAGAACCCGGGCTTGGATGACCGCTTGGGAAGATACCGTCCACTCGCCTGTGGCTCGTGTTCGTCTTCGCTCACGGCAGTTTGGCTGCGCCAAACGCCTGCGCGGGCGCGGTGCATAAGCACCGGGCTGCTCTTGGCAGCCAACAACGTAAGAGGCGTGGGAAACCTTTGGTGGCACAGGTCTTCGTGAGTAAAGGGCAGGCGCAGGCACCGCGATGGGGCAAGGGTCTCGTCTTTTTGTTTTATTCGTCAGCGGCGCAGGCCGTTGCCCCATCGGTCCCCGTCTCACCCGCGCAAACGTGCGGGTAAGCGTGTTGTTCAATCGCGATTACTCACCGACGCTTCTTCAAACGTGGCCATGCCCGTGTGGCACTGGGCGGCGGCTTTCACGATTCCAGCGGCCAAGGCTGCCCCGGTGCCCTCCCCCAGACGCATGTTGAGGTTCAAGAGCGGTTCGCGGTCCATGGCTTCCAGCGCTTTGATATGGGCCGGTTCGGCGCTCACATGGGCAAAGAGGCAATGGTCCAGCGATGTGGGGTCAGCGGCGTGGAGGATGGCAGCGGCGGCACTGGCCACGAAACCGTCCACGATGACGGGAATGCGCTGGGCGCGACCGGCAAGGATCGCCCCGGCCATGGCGGCAATTTCGCGTCCACCGAGACGGCGCAACACTTCCAGCGGGTCTTTAAGGTGATCCTTGTGCAATTCCAGCGCGGTTTCGATGACAGCGGCCTTCTTGGCCTGCCCCTGCGCATCATGGCCCGTGCCGGGGCCCACCCAATCCGCCGCCTTGCCGCCGAACAGGGCGCAATAAATGGCGGAGGCGATGGTGGTGTTGCCGATGCCCATTTCGCCGATGCACAAAAGATCCGTGCCCCCGGCGATGGCCTCCATGCCAAAGGCCATGGTGGCGGCACAGGTGCGCTCATCCATGGCCGCTTCCACGGAAATATCGCCGGTGGGCAGTTCCAGCGCCAGATCGAAGACTTTCAGGCCCAGATCATGGGCGATGCAAATCTGGTTGATGGCCGCCCCACCATTGGAAAAATTGGCCACCATCTGGGCGGTAACGTCCGACGGGAAGGGCGATACGCCCTGCGCGGTCACACCGTGATTGCCCGCAAAAATGGCCACGAGCGGGCGCGTAATTTGCGGGCGACGGCCGGACCATGTGGCCAGCCACACGGCTATTTCTTCCAATTTGCCCAAAGCGCCGGGGGGCTTGGTGAGTTGCGCATCGCGCTCGCTCACCATGCGGGCGGCATTGGTGTCCGGCCCCGGCAGTTCGTTCATCAGGGCGCGGATGTCGTCAAAAGGCAGGCCGGAGGGCGTGGACATGTGTGCTTGCATCTTTCGGTGAGATAGGCTGTCTGACAAAAGATTTAGCGGCCCTAACCCGCCGCTCCAAGATGGAAATGGTCAATGCCCCCCTCTAATTGCGACACACAAAACTGATGCGTCTGTGGCAGGACACAATATCCAGCACACTGTTTCTATCGCGCCTGCCGGTGGCGCGTTTTCTGGCGGCCGAGCGGCAGCATGTCATGCCGGATTTTGGTGAGACGGCCCACTCGTTTCCCCTGGCCGGGGG
Organism: Pseudomonadota bacterium; assembly: GCA_038525315.1. Lineage (GTDB taxonomy): Bacteria > Pseudomonadota > Alphaproteobacteria > Rhizobiales > Rhizobiaceae > Pseudahrensia. The sequence goes on along the minus strand of JBCBHU010000002.1, from coordinate 757,151 downwards.
GGTCATTGGCATCTTGCCGGCGGCGCTTGTCCTGGGCGGTGGATGGTTGGGCCTTGATGGTTTTATTGTGGCGTGGATGGCCATCGCGGTTTTCGTGATCACCACCGGCGCACTGCACGAGGACGGGCTTGCCGATGTGGCGGACGGGTTTTGGGGGGGCCATGAAAAAGCGCGCAAGCTCGCGATCATGCGTGACAGTGCCATCGGCACCTATGGCGTTTTGGCGCTGATCCTATCCGTGGGGTTGAAGGCAACAACGCTTGGCATCGTTCTTCGAGAAGTTACACCCGCCCAAGGGGCCACGCTTATGATCGTGGCCTCCGCCCTCTCCCGCACCGCCATGCTTTACCCATGGCACAGCCTGCCCAATGCGCGCGATGCGGTGGATGAAACAAAGGATGAGGCGGGAAAGACCAAAGCCGGACTTTCCAGCCGTTTTGGGGAGCCCAATTTCCACACCTATTTGCGCGGTTGCCTTTGGTGTTTGCCTTTTCTCGCCCTTCTTTGGGCCAGCTGCGGCATTGCTGCCCTTGTGCTGGGGCTGGGTCTGGTGAAATTGGCAACATTGGTTGCCACGCGGCTGGCGCGTCACCATATCGGGGGGCACACAGGCGATGTCTTGGGCGCAACCCAACAGGTGGCTGAACTGGCATTTTGGGCCGGGCTGGCCATGGCTTTTGCATTGATAGGATAGACCGACATCATGACCACGATCGCCTCCCCTTGCGTCCTCATCTGCTCCATCGAGCCAAATTCCGGCCATTGCTATGGTTGTGGGCGGACGGGCGAGGAGATTGCCGCTTGGACTACATTTTCCCCCGAAGTGCGGGCCACGTTGATGGAAGACATCTTGCCGGAGCGCGTTTCCAAGCTTGAAAAACGGCCCCGGCGGGTCACACGGCGTAACAGAACCGGTGCCCGGCGGGACGTTCTGGATCTGGGGTCCTCCAAAACATGAGCCGCACCGCGTGGATCGGGCTTGCGGTCCTCGGCGTTGTGTTGGTGGTGCTTGTGACCGCCGGTGATGGCGGCACGCTGATGGGGTTGCAGCCCTGGCAGTTGGCAGCGCTGGCGGTGAATGGGGTGCTGGCGCTGTGGGTCTTTGGTGGTGCCTTTGGCGGCCTGCCCCTTTCCAACGCCTTGCGCAATTTTGCGCTTTGGGCGCTCATTATCGCCACGCTCATGAGCGGCTACGTGTTTCGCTACGAACTGCAAGACGTGGCCTCCACCCTGTCCGGCGGCCTTCTGCCCGGTTCTCCCATCAGCCGCGCTGGCGATGATGGGCGGCAAACGGTGACGCTGGTGCGCTCCCCTAGCGGGCATTTTGAGGCGGATGTGGTCATTAACGGCAAGGAGGTCCGCTTCCTCGTGGATACTGGGGCCACCGGCATTGTGTTGCCCGCGCGGGAGGCGCAACGCATTGGGTTTGACCTGGACGCGCTGCAATACACCCAGCCCAGCATGACCGCCAACGGTATAGCCTATAGCGCCCGCGCCCGGGCGGATTTGCTGGAGATTGGCGGCATCCGGCGGCGCAATATGCCGATTTCTATTTCCCAACCCGGCAGGCTGGGCGTTGCCCTGCTGGGGCAGACATTTCTGGAAAGCCTGTCCAGCTATGAGCGGCGGGGAGACCGGCTGACGTTGAGGGATTGATATTAAGACCTCGCCCAACCTCGCCAACCCTGTCTAACGATTGGGGAAACGGTCCTGCACTAAGAGGCTTTGGGTTCCCGATATTGGTCTGCGACAGATTCAGGAACGCGAAGTTTAGATATAAGAGCGACAAACAGGACATTTGGTAGTTGGCGATCCCACGAGGACTCGAACCCCGAACCTGCTGATTAGAAGTCAGCTGCTCTATCCAGTTGAGCTATGGGACCAAAGGCTGGATTAGTGGGTCCATGGAATTTTGCGGTCATGGGCGAAATTGTCGGAATAGGACATGGGGCGTCGTTTCGGCTCCTTCGGCTCCGTCACGCGAAAGGCGATGCTGTTACGCTCCGCATAGGCGATGGCGTCCTCTTTAGTGGGAAAACGCATTTTCACCTGGGAAAGCATATCGGAACTGGAGGTATAGCCCATGAGTGGCTCCACCGAGCGGCGGCTGGCCGGTTCAAACTCCAGCAGCCAGTCCTGGGTCTTGGCCTTGCCAGATTGCATGGCGGTTTTGGCGGGGCGGTAAATGCGTGCGACCATGGTGAATGCAGCTCCCAAAATGGGGACTATGGCAATCCCCGCAATGGTCGGAGCAGCAGGATTCGAACCTGCGACCCCCTGGTCCCAAACCAGGTGCGCTACCAGACTGCGCCATGCTCCGTTCCGTTGCGAAAAAACGAGTAAGGTTTCAAATGCGGTGATGCAAGCCCAAAATGCGGTTTAATTTGTCCCCGCAAACCAAGGATGCTGCATTGTGCGCCCTATCTGCAAATCGTGTTCTTTTGCTTCGCCGGCGTTGATTTCCAGCACATAACGCACCGGCCCGTTTGAGGAGATAATGTCCAGTGACTGCGGCACCGCGCCATAGTGAATATGGGTGATGCGCCCTGTTTCGTTCATGAAGACCATATCCAGCGGAATGAAGGTGTTCTTCATCCACATGGCAATTTCTTCCGTGCGGTTGAAGCGAAACAGCATGCCGGTTTTTTGCGGCATGGATTGACGGTTCATCAGGCCCGTCTGGCGGCTGTCGGGATCATCGGCCAGTTCGATGGTCCACGTGGCGGACCCGGCGGAGATTTTATCAAGCGCGGATTTGGCCTGTGCCGCCTGCACCGAAAAGAGGAAAAGGAAAAGCGCGAAGCCTGTGACAAGACCGGGCAAAGCGCGCGGGTGGAATATGTTCATCATTCTGTCAGCCCTGTTTCCTTGTCCCCTAAGGCCGAGCGCACAGTGTGACCGCTTAGTGGCTGTGGGGCAGATTGGAGCCGGTGATGGGGTGAATTTCGGCGGCCATCAGGCCTTTTTCACCATCGCCATAGCGCACCATGACCAGTTGGCCGGGGCGCAACTCCGTCAAACCGTAGCGGCGCAAGGTTTCCATGTGAATGAAAATGTCTTCGGTGCCTTCCCCCCGTGACAGAAAACCAAAGCCCTTGGTGCGGTTGAACCACTTAACCTCGGCGCGGACGATATCGCTGGTGGGTTCCACCTCCACATGGGTTTTTGCCGGTGGCAGCTGGGACGGGTGAATGGCGGTGGAATTGTCCATGGAAACCACGCGGAAGGCTTGCAAGCCGCGGGATTTGCGCACCACTTCGCAGACGATGCGCGCCCCTTCATGGGCGGTCTGATAGCCATCGTCCCTCAGGCAGGAAACGTGGAGGAGAACATCCGGCAGGTCTTCATCGGGAACGACAAAGCCAAAGCCCTTGGAAACGTCAAACCATTTGATGGAGCCGTGCACCACAAGCACGTCGGGGGCCAATGCCCGCTCGTCTGACAAGGGTGAGTTGCGGCCTTCAAAGCGAGCAGACGGTGCTTCATCAAAGCCGCCCCGGTCCATACCGGAAATGCCGGGAAAACCCGGATGTGGCGTGTCTTTGGAACTCATGTCGCACTCCCCTGATCAGCGGAGTGCCTGCCCGCGTCCCCCAGTGACGACACCACAAACCCACACGCTTTACTGTCCACCCCGGAACGCAAATGCCGCCGCTCCTTGATTCGTGGTTAACGTATCACGGAACGGCATTTGAAACACAAAGTGAGGCTTAAAATTTTAAGGTGAATCCCAAGAGTCACAGGCCATACCACAGTAACGGGCGATGGCCTGCATGGTATCCCCAATGGGCACACGGGCCGTCACGCTGGCGAAACTATCAAGCGGCGTTTCCTCGCGGTTGATAATGACCAACGCCGCCCCCGCCTGTCGGGCAATGGCAGGCAGACTGGCGGCGGGTTGCACCACGAGGGAGGAGCCCAAAACCACAAACAGATCGCAGTTACGGGCCATCTGTGCAGCCCGTTGCACCCGGTCTTGGGGCATGGGCTGGCCAAAGGAGATCACGGAGGCTTTCAAAAGCCCGCCACAACGGGTGCAACGGGGGGAAAGCGCCGTCTTTTCAATCTGCTGACGGGCATAGTCGAGCGTGTGGGGGCTTTGGCAGGAAAGACAGGCACAGCGAGTGCCATTGCCGTGGATTTCTACGATGCCGCCATCGTCAATCCCCCGGTCACAGCAGGCCCGTTGGTGCAGGCCGTCAATATTTTGCGTAATCAGCCCGGCCCCCTGCCCCATGAAGGCGGCCACGGCCCTATGCCCGGCATTAACAGGGGCGGCGTCAAACTCTGCCTGAAAGTGGAAACGTCGCTGCCAGTCTTCCAGGCGCGTTGCTTCATCATCCAGAAAATCCTGATATTGGATGGGCTTGATTTGCGACCAGATGCCGCCGGGACTGCGAAAATCTGCAATACCGGACTCGGTGGATATGCCCGCCCCCGTAAAAAAGACGATATTGTCCGCCTTCGCAAACAGCGGGCCAATGGCATCAATCAAGTCTGTTGGGGCGGAGGAGGTCACGAAAGGTTTGGTCGAAAATGGGTATGATGCGTTAGAAGAACACTCACCACTCTCCTGCAAACAACGGATGATTCCCATGCGCTATCTTCACACAATGGTGCGCGTCAAAGACCTGGATGCGTCGCTGGATTTTTATGTCAACAAAATGGGCATGGTGGAAACCCGCCGCAAAGAATTTGAGAAAGGGCGGTTTACCCTCGTCTTTCTCGCCGCCAGTGAGGACGAGGCCCATGCCCATGAAAACAAAGCGCCGGAACTGGAACTGACCTATAATTGGGACCTGGAAGACTATGATGGCGGGCGCAATTTTGGCCATCTGGCCTATGTGGTGGATGACATCTACGCCACGTGCCAAAAGCTTATGGACGGGGGTGTTACCATCAACCGCCCACCCCGCGACGGTCACATGGCATTTGTGAAATCGCCGGACGGTATTTCCTTTGAACTGCTGCAAAGGGGCGACGCGAAGGAACCGGCGGAACCCTGGGCCAGCATGGAAAATACGGGCAGCTGGTAGAACGGATCGTGGAGCTGCGGGGGGCGCAGTCACATTGGCGCCCCAAAGGGGGACTATTCGACAATAGCGCCAAATGACGTAGACACGCGCTACCCAAAGGTGTGCACATACGCCGAACTGCGCCGGATGATTTTTCGGGCGTGGGTGGTTTGGTTAGCGAATGATAACTAGGGTTGAGCGGACGACGCGAATCGTCGTCTGGGGGCATTTTTGGCGCAGGATGTGAACGTTGGACCGACCGGCAAATCTCGGCGATCAATCCATGCGCGTTGCCTCACGCCGCCCGCTGCGCCGTCGCTGCCGGGTCTCGGTGGGCATGGCAGCTACGCTGGCCGCCCTTGTGATGGCCGGTTGTAATGCAGGCACCAACCTGCCCTCCCAAAATGTTGGCACATTGCTGACGCCGGAAGAGACTGCGGCTGACGGCGTTGTGCGCAAGCAAACCAGTCTTGCCGCCGCAGGCGATACGGACGAAGGCTCCCTGGCGCCAGCTGTCAAAAATGAACTGGTGTCGGACAGCGAAAAGCCAACATCAGCAGCGGCGGCGGCAGATCGCGTCAGCACTCCAACACCGCCCAAGCCCGCCACTGCGGATGTGCGCGTGCCTCCCGCTGATGTGGCAAAGCTAAAACCTCAGCCGGAGCCCAAGCCAAAGACCAAGCCGAAAACGGATGAAGCGCCTGCTCAGGAAGAGGTCAAAATTGCAGCGGCGGCCCAGCCAGCAAAACCGAAATCCTCCGGCGGATTTTTCGCCTCCTTGCTATCGGGCAATCGGACAAGCCAAAAACCGAAAACGCGGGAGCAGGCAACGACAACCAGCCGCTCTGCCTCACGCAACACCGTATCGGTGACAAAGTCCTCCCGCACGCAACGGGTGCGGCGCACGACAGGCCATAGCGATCTGCCGGGCGTGAAATTGAAGAAGCTGTTTGGCATTGAGTCGGAGGATGTGGAAGAACTGGATAAGCCCATCAAAGTGGCTTCCGTAGCCAATCTGGCGCGGCGCGGCACCCATGGTCTGCTGCTCCAGCACAAGGGCGTCAAGGTGGGGTGCTTTCCCCCCCAATTGGTGCGCATTCTCAAGAAGGTGGAACGCCGCTTCGGGCGCACGCCCATCGTAACCTCCGGCTATCGCAGCAGACGCCATAACCGCCGCATTCGCGGGGCGCGCAATTCCATGCATATTTATTGCAAGGCGGCAGATATTCAGGTGAAGGGCGTGTCCAAATGGCAGCTGGCCAAATATTTGCGCAGCATTCCCGGGCGCGGCGGTGTGGGCACCTATTGCTACACCAAGTCTGTCCACATCGACATTGGCAATAAACGGGACTGGAACAGCCGTTGCCGCCGCAAACGTCGGCGGTGATTCCCAAACTGTGTTATGAATTCCAACGCGGTCTCTCTCCATCATAGGAAAGACAGCCAACAAAGCTCGAACATTACCGCGGGTAAGGGAAAGTGGCAGTCCCTAGGGGAATCGAACCCCTCTTTCCAGGTTGAAAACCTGGCGTCCTAACCGATAGACGAAGGGACCGCGGTGGCGTTGATATAGAAAAAGGATTTGGGTTCCGCAAGCGGAAATTGGGGGAAAAAACGCCTTTTCGAACAAAGAGACAATCTGTCCAAAAGTGTCCGACAGGCTCTTGATTTCGCAGGGCGGCGACGCGGCCCGCTGGGTGCCAAAGCCGCCGCCATGCAGATGAATTCTGGGCGGAAAGTCCTTATTCCGCTTCCGGGTCCCAGCCGCCAACGGCTTTGACTTCGAGGAATTCTTCCAGACCCCAATGGCCGCCCTCACGCCCGTTGCCGGACTGTTTGAAACCGCCAAAGGGCGCGCCGGAGGAACGGACCATGCCGTTCATATCCACCATGCCGGAGCGCAATTTGCGGGCCAGGCGGTTGGCCCGGGCTCCGTCGGAAGTTTGCACGTAATTGGTGAGACCGTAGACGGTGTCATTGGCAATTTTGACCGCCTCTTCCTCCGTATCAAACGGCATGAGACCAATAACAGGGCCGAAGATTTCCTCGCGCATGATGCGCATGTCATTGTGGCAATCGGCAAAGACGGTGGGGCGCACGAAATAACCGCGGTTCATGCCCTCCGGTCTACCGGTGCCCCCCGTCACAAGGCGCGCGCCTTCATCAATGCCCACTTGAATGAGATCTTGCACCTTGTTGAACTGGGCTTCGGAAACCAGCGGGCCGATGTGATTGCCGGTGCGGGAGGCAAGATCGACGGCGGTGGCTTCGGCGGCCTTTTTGGCCATTTCCACCGCATCATCATAGCGGCTGCGTTCCACCAACATCCGCGTTGGCGCATTGCAGGCCTGACCGGTGTTGTAGAAACAGCGGGTGATGCCCCGTTGCACGGCTTTTTCGTCGGCATCGGCAAAAATGAGATTGGCGCCTTTCCCCCCCAGTTCCAGCGCCACGCGCTTGACGGTATCGGCGGCATTTTTGGTGATGGCTGTGCCGGCGCGGGTGGAGCCGGTGAAGGAGATCATGTCCACATCTTTGTGGCCGGACAAAACGCTGCCCACGCCCGGGCCGTCGCCGTTCACGAGGTTGAAGACACCGGCTGGAACCCCGGCTTCATGGAGAATTTCGGCAAAGAGCAGGCCGGAGAGGGGAGAGACTTCAGAGGGTTTGAGCACCATGGTGCAACCCGCCGCCAGGGCGGGGATCACTTTCAGGGCGATCTGGTTCATGGGCCAGTTCCACGGCGTGATAAGGCCGCACACGCCGATGGGCTGGTAGAGAATTTTGTCATTGGGCGTGTTAGGGCGAAGGTCGCGCTCAAATTCAAACGCCTCCAGCACCCGGATAAAGGCTTTGATATGGGCCATGCCCGTGCCGGCCTGGGCACCCTTGGCCATGTCGATGGGGGCTCCCATTTCACGGCTGATGGCCTCGCCCATTTCGTCATTGCGCCGTTGGTAAACGGTGAGGGTTTCATGGAGCAGGTCCAGCCGCTCCTGCTTGGTGCTCTCGCCCCAGGTTTCAAAGGCGGTCTTGGCGGCAGCAATGGCAGCTTCGGCATCCGCCTGCCCGCCCAAAGAAATGCGGGCCACGGCTTCCTCGGTGGAAGGGTCGATGACATCGAACGGTTGGCCGGCGATGGGGTCCACCCATTGGCCATTGATGTAGAATTGAAGCGCGTCTTGCATGGGTCACCTGTTGTCGTGACGGAGGGATTTGGCGCGACACTAGGAGGATGATTGAGGCTTCGCCACCCCCAAAACCGACATGGATTTACATGCGATCCGGCACGATTGCCGCATCGGCCACGCGCAATTGAATGCGCTTGCTGCCTTGGTAAAAATCGGCGTTCAGATTACCTGCAAAATGGAGGGGTTGCCCGCGGGAGGCCAACAGGGTTTCACCCAAGGCCGTGTTGGCCGCGTTGAAGGCGATACCGCGCAGTTCCGCCCCATCAGCGCTGTGAAGGGATAGGCGCACGTGATTTGTCCCCACCACATCGGCATAGCGTAGGGTGTGTCTGGGGAACGCAAAAAGCGGCTGGCTGTGAGACGCACCATAGGGTCCGGCTTTTTCCAACTGGTCCATCAGGTCCAACGAAACACCCCGGGCACTGAGGGCTGCATCAATCTTGAGTTCGTGGCGGGCGGTGTTTTGGGCAACGGCCTTGGCCAGCGCGTTTTCCATATGGGCGCGAAAATCGCCCAGCCGGGCGCGATCCAGCGTGACGCCGGCGGCCATGGCGTGGCCCCCACCCTTTTGGGCAATGCCAATTTCCACGGCGGCGCGGACGGCTCCGCCCAGATCAACGCCGGGTATGGAGCGTCCGGAACCGGATCCGATGCCTCGATCATCAAAAGTGATGGCAAAGCTGGGGCGTTTGAATTTGTCCTTCAACCGGGACGCCAAAAGACCCACCACGCCCGCGTGCCATGTATCGGACTGGACGATGAGAACAGAAGGCCCCTCCCCCGTCATGGTCTCCGCTTCGGCTTCTTCCATGGCCTGTTTCAGCATGGCCTTCTCCATGGCCTGCCGCTCAGCATTGAGACCTTGGAGCCGTTCGGCGATGGCTTCGGCTTCCGTGGTGTCAGTTGTGGTCAGCAGCCGCGCCCCCAGCGCCGCATCGCCAATGCGTCCCCCCGCATTGATGCGGGGGCCGAGGATAAAACCGAGGTGAAAGGGTGTAGGCGGGCCGTCCTGCTTGGCCACCCGGGCCAGCGCCACGAGGCCTGGATTGTTCTGACGGCGCATGACTTCCAGCCCACGCACCACATAGGCCCGGTTCAGTCCCGTGAGCGGCACCACATCGCATACGGTGCCAAGGGCCACCAAATCCAGCCAATCCATGAGATTGGGCAGCTTGTCCTGGGCGATGTTCTCCACACGGCGAAAATGGCGGTTAAGGGCCACCAGGGTCAGGAAAGTGACACCGGCGGCGCAAATGTGCCCTTGGCCCGACAGGTCATCCTCCCGGTTAGGATTCACCAGCGCTTCAACGCTGGGCAACGCGTCGCCCACCTGATGATGGTCCAGCACCACCACGTCCATACCCAACGCCTTCGCCCCGCCTAAAACGTCTACGCTGGTGGAGCCACAATCGACGGTGATGAGCAGGGTTGCGCCGCGCTCGGCCAGCTCACGAAGGGCGGGGGCATTGGGGCCGTAGCCCTCGAAGATGCGCTCGGGAATATAAATTTCCGCACTGATACCGAAGTGGCGCAGATAGAGCGCCATGAGTGCTGATGAGGTGGCCCCATCCACATCGTAATCGCCGAAAATAGCCACCCGTTCGCCCGCATGGATTGCACGGGCGATACGGTCAGCCGCCGCATCCATATCGGTGAGCGTGGAGGGGTCCGGCATGAGATCGCGCAGCGTGGGGGCCAGGAAAGTGGCCGTGTCTTCGGCCAAAACTCCCCGGCCCGCCAGCACGCGGGCCACAATTTCAGGGACGCCATGCGCCGTCGCCATGGCTTCCGCCTGCCCCAGCTGAAAGCGATTGGCGCGCTCGCTCCATCGGTTGCCGAGAACCGATTGTTCTACATCAAGAAAGGGTCGCTGCGGCTCCTGCATGGGCGGCATGTAGCGGGCGCGATGGAATTTGGGAAGCCGTATTGACCGTTGCGGGCTTCAAGGCCCGCCAGTGGGCCACGGCAAGGGCCATGATAACCACGCCCCCAAACTGGTGGATTAAAGCCCATTTCAGGGGCACCTGCATAATGAGAACGGCAATGCCCATCAGCGCTTGCACGGATAATAGCGCAAACAACAGCCAGGCCCGGCGCATGTGCGTGGTACCGGGCAAGGCGCGGTGGACCGCAATGGCGTGCCATAAAATAGCGCCCCAGAGCAGATAGGCCGTGGTGCGGTGGAGAAATTGCACCATCACGGCATTGTCCGTCAGGTTCACCCACCAGGGTGAGGCGGCCCAGATGGCGGCGGGGATCATTTCCCCGTTCATGGAGGGCCATGTATTGTAAGCCATGCCCGCATCCAGACCGGCCACCAAACCACCGATGAAGATTTGCAGCAAAACAAACCCGGTCAAAAAGGCGGCTTGGCCGGTAAATTGGGCAGCAGGCGCTTCGGTATGGCTGGCCAGACTGCGCGCAACCCACACCACAATGGCCAGCAGAATGAAGGCGGCGGTGAGGTGCACGGCAAGGCGAATTTGGCTCACATCCACCCGGTCCACCAGACCGGACTTCACCATCCACCAGCCCAGAAAGCCCTGGAAGCAAATGAGGACAAAAATACCCACGCTTGCCTTTTTCAAATAGGACGTGAGGCGACCGGAAACCCAAAAGGCGATCATGGGAATGAGAATGAAAAGGCCAATCAAACGGCCCAGGAAACGGTGGCCCCATTCCCACCAGTAGATAAACTTGAACTCGTCCATGGTCATGGAAAAGTTCTGCGTCTTCCACTCATCTGTGGTCTTGTAGGCGTCAAACTCCGCCAACCAATGGGCCTCATTCAACGGAGGAATGAAGCCGGAAATGGGGGCCCATTCGGTGATGGAGAGACCAGAATCGGTAAGCCGTGTGGCCCCACCCACCAGCACCATGATAGCGATGAGAACCGCAAGGGCGTAAAGCCACAGGCGCACGGCGCGGTGGGGGTCTTGAGGCGGATAGACGGCGGTCGCAGCCATGATTGATCTCGTGGAAGGGTGGGCTCTCTCTGCAGTTTATCTAGCGAGAGCGTGGCAAGACGGGAAGCGACACGGGGTCGCAAAATGACAAAGAAAAGACCGCATACGTGGATATTTGTCCCCGCTGGCCCTAAGTGGTGGAAACTGGCAGCAGACAACAGCGGTAGAGACCATGCGCACCACCCTTCCCATTCGGTTCAAGAAAATGATCGGCATGATTTTGATCGTCATTTTAGTGTGTGTGTATTCGTTGGTGGCCGTCGCCGTGGCCACCGTCGCCATCCCCAATGCCCCCTGGTATGCGCACATGCTTTACTTTGGTTTCAGCGGTGTTTTGTGGATCATACCGGCCATGGTGATCATCAAATGGATGTCCACGGAAAGCGCCCAAGGCTAAGTGATATTGATGCGTCGCCCCTTGTTGGCCAAACGCGTGGGTAGACCGCTGGTGAGGGGGCTGAAATAGCGCATCCGCTGGTAAAGGCCATTGGCGGAAACCCGTGGCAGCGCGGTTAAGTGCTTTGCGTGGCCTGCAAATAAGTGCCCCGGGCGGGTCGTAACCGCCGTTTCAAAGCGGCACCGGTGGGCCAGGGCAAACTCACGGGCCCCCGCAGCCCGCTTCATGCCATAGGGATACGCGAAATGGACCGGGCGCTGGCCCAGCGTCGCTTCCAAAATGGACGCGCTCTGTTCCATTTCCAGCCGGGCCGCCTTCTTCTTCAGTCGCGCTAGGGCGGGATGGCTGATGGTGTGGGCGCCGATGGTGCAAAGGGGATCGTCGGCGATTTGGCGCACCTCCTCCCAATCCATCATCAGCCCGTCGGTGATGGCGGCAGGGTCGATTTTGTAGAGCCAACACATTTCGCGCACTCGGCGGCGCTGTTCTTCCTCATCCACATCGAGGGAGAGATAAGTCATGATGGTTCGAAAACTAGCGTATTTGGCCTTGATGGAGCGGCAGTCCAGTTCCACAGGCCCCCGATGGGTTTGCATGAGAAGCCGGTCTCGCTCCCGCACCAAGTGCTCCACGGCAACCCACCAAACGTCACTCACCCGCTCCACAAGGCCGGTGGCCACATAAACGGTGTAGGGAATTTGCAGGCGCTGGAGAATAGGCGCGGCCTGTTCCAGATTATCGCGGTAGCCATCATCAAAGGTGACGACGGCAAAGCGCTGATTGCGGCGTGGATTTTTGATGCGTTCGGCCGCTTCATCCAATGTCACAAACTCAAAGTCGCGCTGAACGAACATGTTCAAAATGCGCTCAAAGAACCGGGGCGTGACCGTCAAATGGCCGTTGGGGTCAAATTTGTGGGGCGGGGCATCGTTCACATGGTGGAACATGAGAATGCAGCCCAGTTCCTGGTCTAGCTGTTGGTAAATGCGGTCCAGCCCCGTGTAGTGCATGGTGGCCAGAAGGCGCTGGATGCCTCTGGTCTTGCGGTCGCTCACGCCCTTATCGCTTCGGCTTGACGGGCAGGATCATGCTGCACCACCAGCGGAACGCCAAAGCCTTGACCGGCGAAAAGAGTGCAGGCCTGTTGCACAGCGTCCAACGGGCCGCCGGAATCGATGACAATGTTAAAGCCGTCCATGCTGGCCACCCGTCTCACACCGGCCTCGTCACTGGGGCCGCAATCAAGCACCACATACTCATAGGCCTGTTGAAGCACGTCCACCACGGCCCCAAGGCGCATCTTGTGCGCCGCTGCCTGGCGTACGCTGGCGCGGCCGGAGGGCATGATGTGGGCATTGGAGCGAATGTCCCGGTGCATGGCATCGGCAAAACCGCTGGTGCCGGCCATGATGTCCTTAATGCCGCTGACCTGATGATTGTCCAGCATAAGGCGGGTGGCCGTGCCCCTGCCCGTCAGATCCACCAGAATGGCGGACTTTCGGTTATGGGCGATGGCGCGCACCAGTGCCACCGCGCCATGGGACCCTGCTCCGGCCTCCGGCGTCAGCACCACGATACGGGCCTTGCCCAATTGCGCCAGCGAGCGGGCTGCTACGGCAACGGTGGTGGAAATCTCGTCCAAGGGCGGCAGGGGCGTGGAGGGCCCCATGTCATCGAGATCGGTCTGGGCAGGCATTATGGGCGGCGCTTCGGCCTCTACAATGGGCGCTTGTTCCACGGCGGGCTCAACGGCTTTCTTGCGCCGCAGCAGGGAGGCAATGTCTATGGCAGGCTTGGCTTTCTCCCGCTTAGGCTTATCAGGCTTGGTCGTATCTTGCTGAAGCCGGGTCGGTTTGGAAGCCGTTGCCGGGGGCATCACACGGTCCTGACGGACCGCCGCCCCGCCAAGAACACTGGCGGCAAGGGCAAAGACGGCACCCAATATAAGCGTGCCAAAAAATACCCCGATCAGCGTGGGCATCCTGCGGGGAAAATAAGGGCGGTTTTGCACATCGGCCCTTGAGAAAATGAACGCATCGGCGGGCAGGAAACCCCGGTTCTGGCGGGCTTGGGCCTCCTTGAAACGGACCAGATATTGGTTGAGCAATTGCCGCTGGGCATCCGCCTCCCGTTCCAGCGCCCGCAAAGCCACCTGGGCCTTATCCACCCGGTTGGCTTCGGCCTTAAGCTCTTCCCGGCGGGACAGAAGGTCTGCCTCTCGGGTTTCGGCCACTTTCACCTGCTCTTGCAGACTACGTTCAATTTTGCGCGCTTCGGCAGCGATTTCACGGCGCAAATCGCCAATTTGACGGCGCAGGCTGCGGATGCGGGGGTGGTTGTCCAACAGTGTGGTGGACAGATCCGACAGTTGGCCGTTCAGGCCGATCAGACGTTCCCGCAAGCGCTGCACCAGGGGCGAGGCGATGACGCTTGCGGCCGTGTCCAGCGCCCCGCTTTCCAGCGCAGAGCGGATGGAGCGGGCATTGGCACGGGCTTCAGACAGGTCAGCGCGCACCCGCCCCAGTTCCGTGGCCAGCTCGGAGAGCTCTTGATTCGCCAGCGTGGCGTTGTTGGCCCCTTGCAGGAGGTTGGACTTGGCCCGAAAGTCCGCCACCGCATCTTCCGCCTTCACCACGCTGGTGCGCAGGGATTGCAGTTCCGGCTCCAGTTTGGAGAGGTCATCGCCCTCCACGCCCCGCTTCAGGCGGTCTTGCAGGGCGATGTAAGCATCGGCCAAAGCGTTGGGGACGGCGGCAGCGGTCTCGGCATCGCCGGACCAAAATTGAATGATGATGACGCGGGCCCCGTCGGCCTGATAGACGGTGAGGCGCTCAAAAAAGGCCTCCAGCACACGCTCAGTCAACGGAATGGGCTTTTGGGCGTCCGCCAATCCCAAGGCCCCGGCCAAACTGCCCAACAGGCCCACAGAAGCAGAACCCTTGAATTCAGCCTTGCGCTGCAAGTTCAACTCTTCCACCACCTGCTGGGCCAGCGATCGGGAGCGCAGGAGCAAAACCTGGCTGGCGACGCCCTGCTCATCCACTTCAGAAGCCTGGTTTTGCGGCAATTGGGTGGAGGTGGACAGCACTTCAGCCGTGGGCCGGATCAGGATGCGCGCTTCCGAGCGGTAGCGCGGTTCGATGGTTTGCAGCACCACGAAGGCGATGGCCGTGGCCACCAATGCGGCCAGAATGATCTTGCCCTTTTGCCGCCATACGCTGCCAAAAACGCGGGCAAGGTCTATATCAATTTCACGATTGTGGTCGTCTTGATACGACATGGGGGCAGGATACCGCTTGCGGGTGATTTGGGGCGCGGTTCCACCATCTAAAAACGTGGTAACCATTGGGTTAACCGCAGCGCCACCGGAAAGAAATTGTTCAGATTTGGGTTAACAAAGACGCGCCCTCTTCAGCCTTCATCGGGTGTTAACCATAAACGGTAATCATGACTTCACGCCCCAAGAGGCTTGTCTGGTGTTCCTGCGTTGAAGCGCAGGATTGTTCTGTCGCGCGAGTTTCGCGCCCTGCGTATCGAGGTCATCCATGGGCATGATTGCTCGCCGGTTCTCCCCTTCCCTTATGGCGATGATAGTCTGCGCGGCGGTGCTGAGCGCCTGTGCCTCGCCCTATAAACCCGCGCCACCGGCGTTTCATGCGGCATTGCAAAAGCCCTACAGGCTGGATGCCGGTGACCGGGTTCGGGTGACGGTGTTTGAGCAGGCGGAGCTCACTAACACCTATGGCGTGGACAAAGCGGGCTATGTGGCTTTCCCCCTTGTGGGGTCTGTGTCGGCGCGGGGGCGCACCATCAAGCAGATTGAGGGTGAAATCGCCCGCAAGCTGGCCGCAGGGTTTATCCGCTCGCCGGACGTGTCAGTGGAAATGGACCAATACCGGCCCTTCTTCATCATGGGCGAAGTGGGCACGCCCGGGCAATACACTTACGTGCCCGGCATGACGGTGCAAAATGCCATTGCCATTGCCGGTGGCTACAGCCCCCGCGCTGAACAGGCCAATGTGGACATTACCCGGGCCATCAACGGCAAGGTGCTCACCGGGCGTGTGCCTGTGACGGACCCCATTTTGCCCGGCGACACAATCCATCTGCGCGAACGGTTGTTTTGAGCCGTGGCCGGCGATAGCCTGCGCATCATCCACTGCTTCCGCTCGCCGGTGGGCGGCATATTTCGCCATGTGCGCGATCTGATCCACCAACAGGTGGAAGCGGGCCACGATGTGGGTGTGATTTGCGACAACAACACGGGCGGGGCGTTTGAAGAGAACAATCTTACCGCGCTGGAGCCCTATCTCACCATGGGCCTGCACCGGGTTTCCATGGATCGGGCCATCACGCCGCGGGATGCGTGGGTGTTTGTGCGCCTCTACAAAACGGTGAAAGCGCTGAAACCGGACGTGATCCATGCCCATGGAGCGAAGGGCGGGGCCTATGCACGGCTCATCGGGGCCATGGTGCGCCATGATGGGAAGCCACCCGCACGGCTATATTGTCCCCATGGCGGTTCCATCCATTATGATCGCAAGACACTGGGCGGCAAAATATACTTTCGCCTGGAGCGGTTTTTGGAGCGATTTACGGACCGGCTCATCTTTGTGAGCGGCTATGAGCGGGAGGGCTATTTTGAAAAAGTGGGACAGCCCTCCTGCCCCCACGCCCTCGTGCTGAATGGGCTGGACGAAAGCGAGTTTGAACCCGTAACCAGGCAGGCCAATGCCAGCGATTTTATCTATATCGGCATGATGCGGGACCTGAAGGGCGTTGATCTATTTCTCAATGCCCTGCCGCTGGCGGCGGCCCAGGCCGGGCGCTCGGTCTCCGCCACATTGGTGGGGGACGGGCCTGATCTTGCAACTTACAAGGCCCGGGCTGGGAAATTGGGCGACATGGTGCGCACAACATTTCACGACCCCATGCCTGCGCGGGAAGCCTTTGGTCTTGGCCGCACCATGGTGGTGCCTTCACGAGCTGAAAGCATGCCCTATATTGTGCTGGAAGCGCTGGCCGCCCAGCGCCCGCTCTTGGCCACCCGGGTGGGCGGTATTCCCGAAATCTTTGGACCCTATGCGGCGGAGTTGGTGAAGCCCGGCGATCTAAACGCCCTGAGCGAAGCCATGGCATCTGTGCTCAATAACAAACGGCGATTGCCTGAACCTGCCAAAATGGCGGCGCTATTGCGCGAACGGTTCACCACGCGGGCCATGGCACTGGCCGTGGAGACCGCCTATTGGGAGACGCTGGGCCAGCAAAGGTGAGGCATGGGTGAGGCATGGGTGCGGTATTGAATAAAGGTTTCCTTAGCCCGCCCGTGGCAAATTAAGGAAAATGCGCCCCCAAGTTCCTCGTGAGCAGCCCATGTCCAAGAGCGACCAGCCTGACCTGCCCACCGCTGCGTTGAAGGACGCGGTGCGCAGTGCTGCGCTGGAAAGGGGGGGCAAAATGTCCCGCCGCAAGGTGGAATTGAACCACCGGGCACGGCAGGTGGCCTCGCAGTTTACGGTCAACGCCATTTCTCCCCACGCCCTGGCCACCGGCGTGCGACTAAGCGAATTCGTGCTTTTGATCGCTGCCAGCCTAGCGGTCTACGTGTTCTACGTGGTGCCCCAGGACGGTTGGGCGCCGCACTATCCGCTTGTCATTATTGCCATGGCGGCTCTCTCTGTGGTGGGTATCCAAACCGGAGATGGATATCAGGTGCAGGCGCTGAGGGGGCGCTTCAGCACGCTGAGCCGCATTGTGCTGACGCTCTCGCTTGTCTTTGGCTTTCTCGCCCTATTGGCCTTCTTCTCCCGCACAGCGGAGGAATTTTCCCGCGTCTGGTTCGCCTCCGCCTTCGGCGTTTCGCTGGTAACCCTGCTGATGTTCCGGGCCGGCTTGTCGTTGCTGGTACGACGCTGGTTTCAGGATGGACGGTTGGAACGGCGGGCGGTCATTTTGGGCGGTGGGGAAGCGGCGGCGGAATTGTTGTCAGCGCTGGAAGCCCAGCCGGACAATGACATTCGGGTCTGTGGCATATTTGATGATCGCAAAAATGACCGCTCCCCCGCCATGGTGGCGGGCTATCCAAAGCTCGGCACCATTGCAGAATTGGTGGAATTTGGACGGCAAACGAAGATCGACATGTTGATTGTATCCCTGCCCCTGACAGCAGAAAGCCGGGTGTTGGAATTGCTCAAGCGGGTATGGGTGTTGCCTGTGGACATTCGCCTTTCCGCCCACAGCAATAAACTGCGCTTTCGCCCCCGATCCTATTCCTATGTGGGGGCGGTGCCGTTTCTGGACGTGTTCGACAAACCCATTGCGGACTGGGATTCGGTGCTGAAGCGGGGGTTTGACATCCTGTTCAGTCTGTTGGGCATCGTTCTGTTCGCCCCAGTCATGGCCGCCGCAGCGCTGGCCATCAAGCTCGATAGCAAAGGGCCGGTTCTGTTTCGCCAGCAGCGCTATGGATTCAACAACGAAGTCATTGAGGTGCTGAAGTTTCGATCAATGTATGTGGAGCAGGAAGACAAGATGGCCGCCAAATCGGTCACCCGCGATGACCCCCGCGTCACCAAAGTGGGACGTTTTATCCGGCGCACGTCCATCGACGAATTGCCCCAATTCTTCAACGTTTTGCGCGGCAACCTTTCCCTCGTCGGCCCTCGCCCCCATGCGGTGAATGCCCATGTGAAAGAGCAATTGTGGGACGAGGTGGTGGACGGTTATTTTGGCCGCCACAAGGTGAAACCGGGGGTGACCGGCTGGGCGCAAATCAATGGATGGCGCGGGGAAGTGACGGATGAGATGAAAATCCGTAATAGGGTGGAGCACGACCTTTACTACATCGAAAACTGGTCGGTGCTGTTTGACCTCTACATTCTGTTGCTGACGCCATTTAAACTGTTCTCATCGGAAAACGCCTATTGAGTGCCGCCGACACCGCTGAAGAGGCGCGCGCACCAGCGCTGAACCCGGCGTTTTGGCGGGACACAGGTGCCCGCTACGCGCTGGCCATTTGCGTGTTTTTCAGCGCCTTCGTCATGCGCGAGCCCTCCCCCTATGACCTTCTTTTGCCCGTGTTCATGGGCTTGTTCATCCTGTTTGGGATGCGGTTAAGCGCTGTTTCCCTGCTGTTGGCGACCTTGTTCTGCCTTTTCAATTTCGGCGGGCTGCTCTCCATGTTCACCATGGATGAATACAAAAACATCCCGCTCTATCTGGCGATCTCGCTCTTTCTGGGCCTGTCGTCCGTTTTCTTCTGCGCGGCAATCGAGGCCGATTGGCAGAGGTTACGCAGCATCATACGGGGCTATGTCTTGGGGGCGGTGGCGACGGCCCTTCTGGGCATACTCGGCTATTTCAACGCCCTGCCCGGCTTTGAAGTCTTCACGCTCTACGACCGTGCCAAGGGGGCCTTCAAAGACCCCAATGTGTTCGGGCCGTTCCTCGTATTGCCCACGCTCTATCTGATCTATGGACTGTTGAGCCGTCCCTTGAGAAATGCCCCCTATAGGGCAGCGTTCCTGTTGGTCCTGCTCTTCGCCATCTTCCTCTCATTCTCCCGCGCGGCTTGGGGTCTGGTGGCTGTATCGGGGGCGCTCACCTATGGCTTGCTGGTGGCCACCGAGCGGTCCGCTTTGCGTCGCATGCGCCTGATACTGGTGGGGCTTGCGGGTGTGGCGGGGCTTGTCCTCTTGCTGCTGGTGGCGCTGCAATTTGATGCGGTGGCGGATATGGTGACCGAGCGCGCCAAACTGGTGCAGGACTATGATGGGGCTCAGGTGGGCCGGTTTGCACGGCACCTAATCGGGTTCCAATGGGCCTTGTCCAACCCGCTGGGCATTGGGCCGCTGGAATTTGGCCTGCGGCTGGGAGAAGACACCCACAATATCTGGGTGAAAGCGCTCATGGCCTATGGCTGGATCGGGTTCTTCGCCTATGCCGCCGTTGTGGCGATCACGGCTGTGGGCGGGGGTGTGCTCCTGGGGAAACAACGGCCTTGGCAACCCTATTTGCTGTGCAGCTACGCCGCCTTCATCGGCCATTTGATGGTGTCGTGGGTCATCGACATCGACCATTGGCGACACATCCATCTCATCTACGGCATTATCTGGGGCTGCATGGCGCTGGAATTGCGCCATCAGCGGCGCTCGAAAGCAATGTTGATGAAGGAGCGGCCCGCTTACGTCTAATCCGTCCGGTTCACACGTGACGTGAGCGTTGGCCCATGCCAAAGCCCAACGGTGTAGCTCAGAATGAGAAGAAATGGTCGGAGTAGCAGGATTCGAACCTACGACCCCACGCCCCCCAGGCGTGTGCGCTACCGGACTGCGCCATACTCCGACTGTGTGCGGGTTTAGTCCTGCACTTGCAGAAATTCAAGCCATTTATGGCGGAAAACAAGCGACAGCGAAGACCATTTATCCCCCGTGTCTGACCCTATGAGACAGTCTGGGGGATTAGCGCACTTGGTCGAGCAAGCGTTTGCATTCCAGCAATTCTGTAAGCACCGCCTGCAAATCGCCTTTGGCGTTGGCACTGGAAACGGAAGAGGGAGAAAGGGATGCCATTTGCGCCACCGGCACAGCCGCCTTTTCTTGCTCCTGTGGCGCATCCAACGGAGGCATGACACCGCCCGCAGCGGCCATGACATGGCGGTTGCCCTGCTCTTTCAGGATCCGCTGCACGCCTTTGATCGTGTAGCCCTCGGCATAAAGAAGATGGCGAATACCCTTGAGCAGCTCCACATCATCAGGGCGATAATAGCGCCGCCCGCCACCGCGCTTCATGGGTTTGATCTGTTTGAAACGGGTTTCCCAGAACCGCAAGACATGCTGCGGCAGGTCCAGTTCCTCGGCGACCTCGGAAATGGTGCGAAAGGCGTCTGCGCTTTTGGACAAGGGATTATCCACGGGTCAGGTTGATTCTGAGAAACCCAGTCTAACCAACAGTGCGCAAAAGGCTAATTACGAATCCACCCGCTCGCGGTTACGCCGCAAGACCTTGTCCTTCAAAATATTGGAGGGGCGGAAAACCATAACACGGCGTGGCGTGATAGGCACTTCTTCACCCGTCTTGGGGTTGCGCCCGATACGCTCATTCTTGGAGCGAATGGCGAAGGTGCCAAAGGAAGAGAGTTTAATGGTCTCCCCTCGAATTGCGGCTTGGCAAATTTCTTCCAAAACGGCCTCCACCAAATCGGAGGATTCCGAACGCGACAGGCCGACCTTGTTGTAGACGGCTTCGCTGAGATCGGCACGGGTGAGTGTTTTCTGCGACATCGCTTCCTGTCCATCATGGACGTGAAGGCCCCAGCCCCCCCACGCCGTTGCAAAATATGGTTTATTCCAAAGTCCTGTCTAGGTTGCCTGACAGTGCCGGTCAATAACCCGTGAGTATAACGTGCAGGGCTACCAACGCACCAAGACTGCGCCCCAGGTGAAGCCGCCCCCCATGGCCTCCAGCAACACCAAGTCGCCCTGCTTCAAGCGGCCATCCTGACGGGCCGCATCAATGGCCAGCGGGATGGATGCAGCGGACGTGTTGCCGTGTTGGTCCACGGTGATGACAACCTTGTCGGGCGCGATGTTCAGTTTCTTGGCGGAAGCATCGATGATGCGGCGGTTGGCTTGATGGGGAATGAACCAGTCGATGTCATCGGCGGTGAGACCGGTGGCGGCAAAGGCGTCTTCGATGACATCCGTGATCATGGCCACGGCGTGTTTGAACACCTCGCGCCCCTGCATGCGCAAATGGCCCACCGTGCCGGTGGTAGAAGGTCCACCGTCCACATAGAGCTTTTCCTTGTGGGAGCCGTTGGAACGCAGGTGGGAGGTGAGAACCCCACGGTCATTGGAAAGACCGACGCCTTCCCCCGCGCCCAGCACAACCGCCCCTGCCCCATCGCCAAAGAGCACGCATGTGGTGCGGTCTTCCCAATCCAGAATTCGGGAAAACGTCTCCGCACCGATGACAAGAACATTCCGCGCCTGACCGGCCTTGATATAAGTGTCAGCTGTTGTGATCGCGTAGACGAAACCGGAGCAAACAGCCTGCATGTCAAAGGCATAGCCATGGCCCATGCCCAACCGTTCCTGAATTTCCACCGCAGTGGCGGGGAACGTATTATTGGGTGTGGAGGTGGCCAAGACGATCATATCAATGTCGTCCACCGACACGCCTGCATCGGCGATGGCGGCGCGGGCGGCAGCTTCGCCCAGCGAAGCCGTCGTCTCATCGGGCTCTGCAATATAGCGCTGCTTGATGCCGGTGCGCTGTTGGATCCATGCGTCGGAGGTCTCCACACGCTCCTCCAGGTCGGCATTGGTTACCACATTGCGTGGGCGGGCGGCCCCAGAACCTAAAATGATAGAGCGGATCATGATTTATCTCCCGCAGCAGGGGCTTCTTCCTCAAAGGGCCGATCATCATCGCCAAAGCGGGTGGCCTCCAGATCGTTGGCGATCTTCTCCATCAACTGGTTGCGCACCATATTGTGGCCCACATCAATGGCGGAGGCGATGCCCACCGCGTCCGTTCCGCCATGGCTCTTGATGACGATACCGTTGAGACCAAGCATGACCGCGCCGTTCACCTTGCGCGGGTCCATCTTCTCCCGCAGGGCACCAAAGGCCGTCTTGGCGAAGAAATAGCCTATCTTGGCCATGAGCGTTCGGCTCATGGCTTCGCGCAAATAGGAGCCCACCTGGGCGGCTGTGCCTTCTGCGGATTTCAGCGCGATATTGCCGGTGAACCCTTCGGTCACCACCACATCCACACCGCCCTTGCCCAAGTCGTCCCCTTCCACAAAGCCGCGATAGTCCATTGTCTTGAGGTTGATATCCTTCAAGCGCGCGCCGGCGGATTTTATCTCTTCCAGCCCCTTCACCTCTTCTACGCCAATGTTGAGCAGGCCCACCCGGGGCCGATCGGCGTCGTAAAGGGCGCGGAACATGGCGCTGCCCATGAGGGCATAATCCACCAGCGCTTCTGCGTCCGCCCCGATGGTGGCCCCCACGTCTAACACCACGCTTTCGCCCTGCATATTGGGCCAGACGGCGGCCAGCGCGGGGCGCTCGATGCCGGGCATCATGCGCAGGCAAAAGCGGGACATGGCCATGAGCGCGCCGGTATTGCCGGCGGAAACCATCACATCGGCTTCGTCATTCTTCACCGACTCCAGCGCTTGCCACATGCCTGAAACACGCCGTCCGTGGCGCAGCGCCTGGCTGGGCTTGTCTTCCATGGTGATGGAAATTTCGCAGGGGCGTAATTCTGATTCTTCCTTGAGCCGATCAAACTTCTCCAAAAACGGCAGGACCGCATCTGGCTCCCCGTGCAGCAAGTAACGAATTTCCGGGTAACGGCGGCGGGAAATTTCGGCCCCCGCCAAAACCACTTCCGGCCCATGGTCTCCTCCCATCACGTCCAGCGCAATACGAATGGGCTTGTATTTTGCATTCATGAAAGCAGCACTCGCGCGCAAAAGGGTGTTCGGTGAGGTGGGATAGCCAATTGGGGCCGGAAAGGCGATGTTTCTATGAAGATTGCCCGTTCTTCAAGGCCGCCAGGGCCGCAAAGGGCGATTCTTTGTCCTGCTCCGCCTGTTCCGGGGCAGAATCAAAGGATGCGCCCGGGGCACGCAAGAACGGGTCAAGACCCAGGGTAAAATGCTCCAACCAAACGGTGGCGAGATCAATACTATCCCCCACGAACGTTTCTGGCGGATCATCACCCTCCACACTCAAAACCCACTCGCCTTCCTCATTGAGGCGCGGCTTGGCGAGTTTTGAATCTTGCGGAACAAAGATCATGTCCACTTCTTCGTCCACCGTATCCGCCACAGCTTCAGCGCTGACTGCGCAGGGCTGGGTGACGCTGGCTTGTACGCGCCCGGTGACAGCGACCCCCTGCCCCTTCCAGGGCTGCACGGTGGCTGTGGCGGTAAATGCCTCAACGCTGACCAAATCATTTTCAGTGGCTATGGCAGCCGCCTGATCAGCATTTGCCTCAAAATTCACAACACGCCCGCGCTTGGGCAGCGTTCGCACATTGATGGGCAGGGTGAAGGGGCGTTGTTCGTCTTCCATCATCAGGCCGCCTGCGCCTGTTTCAAAAACGGATCGCCCGCCTTGGCCACCTGTTCCCAGGGCTTCTGGCGCAGATGGTCGTACTGGGCCTTCAAATAGGCGGCCAATCCCTCGTGGTGGCCGTTGGCTTCCATATCTGCAAAAAGGTTACGCTCGATGGCGGAGGCCAGTTCCGCCTGTGCATCATCGGCAGCCAATGCGGCCTCAAAGGCCCCGGTGCGCCCGTAAAACACCTGGGTCATTTTGGCGATCCGCTTGGGCACTGTCTGATCCCCCACGCCCGCCTCTCTCAGGGCCGCGTCCATGTCGTCAATGAAGAGATCGAACACGTTTTGAGAAATCGCGCGGGCTTCTACCGGCTCATCCTTCAGCCGCTCATGGATGAGAAATAGATGGATCACCAGCATTTCAAAACGCCCGTCGAATGTGTCGGGCACACCATGGCGGGCAAAAAATTGCGGGTCGCGGGCGTGCGCCACAACCGCGCCATAAAGAGCGTGTGCATGGTCTTGCTGTTCACGCCCGCTGCCGAAGCGGGCGAAAAAAGATTTAAGCATGGGCGTTCGATCTGCCTTAAACGGATAGAGACATTTAATGTTATCTTGGGGCGGTTGCGGCACGGTGGCCGACAACGATATAGGTGTCCCGCACCCGGTGCCAAGGCCGGAACGTGCGGGTGGAGACTGACAATGGCATTTGTGGCGCTAAACCGGACCGGAACCATGCTAAAACTGAGCGCGATTGCCTTGGGCAGCGCCTTGATCCTGTCCGGCTGCAATTCCTCCCGCGAGGTGCTGTCCCACGGTTATCAACTGAACGAAGAATCCCTGCAACTGGTGCCGGAAGGCTCTTCACGGGACCAGGTGCTTTTGACGCTGGGCACGCCATCGACAACCCAACAGCAATTGGATGGCACTGAGACCTTCTATTATATCAGCCTGAAGAAAAGCCGCACCGTGGCCTTCGCCCGACCAACGGTTGTGGATCAGCGCGTGCTGGCCATCTATTTGGGTGAGGATCAGACGGTGACGCGCATTGCCAATTACGGGTTGAAAGACGGCAAAGTGTTTGACTTCGTGCGCCGCGTCACGCCCACCGGCGGGCGCGAGTTGAGCTTTGTGGGGCAATTGTTGAGAGCCGCCACAGGGGCTTCCCCGGCCAACATTTTGCAGTCCAGATAAACCGGTGGCCGCTAAGTGACGCTGACCTGCTTGCGCTCCATCAGGCGAAGCCACAACAGGCCCAACAAACACAGCGCAACCACCGGAAAGACCACATAGTTGATGGCATCCCACCCACCCTCGCCAAAGGCGTTAAGGGTGGCGCCGGACATGAAGGATGCAACGGCCACGGAGCCAAACAAAATAAAATCGTTTGCTCCTTGGGCCTTGGCTTTCTCTTCCGGGCGGTAGCAGTCGGTCAACATGGCGGTCGCGCCAATAAAACCAAAGTTCCAGCCCACACCCAGCAGGATAAGGGCCACATAGAAATTGGCCAGACTGATGCCCAGCAGCGCCACCACGGAACAGGCGGCCAAAATGAACATGCCGGCGGCCACAATGCGCTCCTTACCAAAACGGGCGATGAGATTGCCGGTGAAGAAACTGGGGCCAAACATGGCAATGACGTGCCACTGAATGCCCAACGTGGATTGGTCCACGTCAAACCCGCAAAGCGCCATGGCAAGCGGCGCGCCGGTCATCACATAGGCCATCAATGCGAAGGCCCCGACAGCGCATAGAACTGAGACCATGAACCGGGGTTGCGCCATGATTACGGGAAGCGGCCTGCCCGTGTCTGCGTTCTTGCGTTCCTCACGGGTGGGCGGTTTCTCAAATTTCAGCAGGGACAGGACCAGCAGGCCCCCGAAAATCAAAAAGGCTCCAGCGAAGTAGGCCCCCGCAAATTCCACAGGCGCGAACATGTCGCGGAAAAAAATTGCCGCCTGGGGGCCGATGATTGCGGCAAAAACGCCGCCTGCCAACACCCACGAAATGGCCTTGGGTTTGAAGTCTTCCGTACCCTCGTCCGCCGCCGCGAAGCGAAATTGCTGGACGAAAGAACTGCCAAGGCCCGAACAGGCCATGCCGAGACAGAACAGCCAGAAATTGGCAATGATCAGGGCATAACAGGAAATGAAAGCGCCCATGATCCCAATGATGGAACCGGACATGAACCCCAAACGGCGACCCACCTGCGCCATCAACATGGCAGCGGGCAAGGCTCCTACGGCAACACCAATATTGTAGCCGGTCACCGGCGCGGTGGCCAAAGACTTGTCATCGCCCAGCAAATACATGCCCGCCAGCCCCCCCAGTGCAATGGAAATGGGGGCCGCTGAACCGCAAAACGCCTGCGCCGTGGCAAGAATGAGCGCATTGCGCCTTGCAGATTTGTTGGGGTCAGCGGCGGTCTCAACGGACATGGCACGGTTTCCAGGGCGAAACGAAGGGCGGTGCCCCTTCATGGGCCAGCGCCCGCCATGCTGTAAACGAAAAAGCGAGAAAACGGCTCAATCAGTCCTGCGGCGCAGGGTCCAATTCCCCATCGCGCAGCTGGCGGGCCACCTTGTCCAGCACGCCGTTGACCATTTTCGGCTCGTCGCCATCGAAGAACGCCTTGGTCACCTCCACATATTCGCTCACCACCACACGGGCGGAGACGTCGCGGCGGCGCGTCAGTTCAAAGACGGCGGCCCGCAGCACGGCGCGCAAGGTGGAATCAATGCGTGATAAAGGCCAGTCGTCGTTGAGCGCGCCATGGATAACGGGGTCGATGGTTTTCTGCTCGCGCACCACACCGCCCACAATGCCACGAAACCAGGAAGGGTCCGCATCCAGATAGGTCTCGCCGTCAATTTCCCGACCCAGACGGAAATTCTCGTATTCGGCCACAACCTCCGTCAGGCCAACCCCGCCAATATCCATTTGATAGAGGGCCTGTACGGCAGACAGACGGGCGGCGCCCCGTTTGTTGGCTGGCTTGGAGGCACGCTTGTCAGATTTCTTGGTGGCGGGATCAGGCAAGGTATTTGTCCCGCAAGGCAATCATGTCCAGCGCAGCGGCGGCAGCGTGGCCGCCCTTGTCCAACTCTTCAGCCTTGGCCCGGGCCAAGGCTTGTGCCTCATTCTCCACCGTCTGAATGCCGTTCCCCAGCGCCAGACACTCGGCCATGGACATGTCCATGAGGGCCCGGGCCGATTCGAAGGCCACGATGTCATAATGGGTTGTCTCGCCCCGGATCACGCAGCCCAGCGTGATAAACCCGTCATAATGGGTGCCGCCTGCGGCCATGCTTTCCAGCACGATGGACAGGGCGGCCGGAATTTCCAGCACGCCGGGGACGGGCTGGTAGTCATAGGTTGCCCCGCGCTTGTCCAGCACCGCCTTGGCCCCGTCCACCAAGGCCTTGGAGATATGCGTGTAGTAGGGCGCATCAATGATGAGAATATGAGGCATGGGTCCAACCGATTTGCTGCTTGGGGGGCAGAAAACATGCCCACGAGGGGCGCGCAAGGAAAATAAACGCGATGACGGACATTCGCCGGGCCGATCCCCTAACCAGCGGGAAATTCCGCCAGCCGGGCGGCATAACGCGCCATGGTGTCCACTTCCAGATTAACAAAATCGCCCTTGCGCCGTTCACCCCACGTGGTGACTTCCTGGCTGTGGCGGATCAAAAGCACATCAAAATCCGTACCCTCCACACCGTTGACCGTAAGCGACGTGCCGTCCAGCGCCACGGACCCTTTGGGGGCAATGAAACGGGCGAAGGCCTGCGGGGCGCGCAGGGTGTAGCGGGTGGCATCCCCCTCGCTCTTCACGGCAATGATTTGAGCCTGTCCGTCCACATGGCCGGAGACGATATGACCGCCCAACTCATCACCAATCTTCAAGGCGCGTTCCAGATTGACGCGTGTGCCCTGCCCCCATGATCCCGCCGTCGTGAGCCGGAGGGCTTCCTCCCACGCTTCCACATCATAACAGCGCTCCCCATGACCCGTCACGGTGAGGCAAACGCCGGAATGGGCGATGGAGGCGCCCATGGCGATGGTGCTGACATCATAGGCCGTCGCCACCGTAAAGCGCTTGCCCTGGGGCAGTTGTTCCACCGCCGTGATGGTGCCAATGTCTGTGATAATACCGGTGAACATGGACTATTTTCTCACATAAAATCGCGCGTTGTCCGGCCCCAGTACCAGGCTTTCTTCCAACTCGAAGCTGCTGGCAAGATGGTGCTGTGCGAGTGGCGTTTCAATCGCTTCGCCCTGCCCCGCGGCCAAAGGGTGCGGCGAGGTGAACAGGGCGATGCGGTCCACCAGGCCTTGTGATAAAAAGGACTGGGCCACCATGGCCCCCCCTTCCACCATCAAACTGGTGATGCCATGGGCGGCCATATCGTCCAGCAATTCGGGAAGGGCTATTTGCCCGTCATGCTGTTCGCAGGCCCCGTGGCGCACGCCCAGCATCGCCAATTCTGGCGGCAAGGCGGGATTAGCCGTCACCAGTGTTACCGGCACATCCCGTGCGGTTTGAGCGAGGCGGGAGGCGGGGTCCAAATTGGCATGGGCATCCAGAACAAAACGATGGGGGGAGCGGTCGGCCATGCCGGGCAAGCGGCAGGTGAGGTCCGGATCGTCGGCCTCCACCGTGCCCCGCCCCACCAGAATCGCATCATGGGATGCCCGGAGGCGATGGACCATGGCCCTGGACAACGGGCCGGTGATAGCAACTTCTTGCCCCCGCCGCCCCAATTTGCCATCGGCGCTCACCGCCAATTTAAGTGTGACGGCGGGACGGGCCAGGGATTTTCGGGTCAGATAGCCCAGAAGATTACGGCGGGCCTGTTCAGCGCAAAGGCCGGTGTGAACGACAATTCCGGCGGCGCGCAGCATGGCGTGGCCTTTCCCGTCCACACGATTGTCCGGGTCGGTCCAAGCGGTAAAGACTTCCGCTACCCCTGCATCAATGAGGGCTTGCGCGCAGGGCGGAGTTACGCCGTGGTGGGCGCAGGGTTCGAGGCTCACATAGGCCGTGGCCCCCCTCGCCCTGTCGCCTGCCATATCGAGCGCTTTGCGCTCCGCATGGGGCCTGCCCCCCCGGGCCGTTACGCCTTTGCCCACCATCACACCATCCTTCACCAGCAAAGTGCCGACTGAAGGGTTGGTGCCGGTCAAACCGTCATGGCGCAGGGCAAGACGCAGACAGGCGGCCATGTGGCGTTCATGGTCGCCTGCTGCTGGACTGTTTGGGAATTGGTTCGTGTTCACGCGCCCTGTTTAGAGCGCGACGTGCCGTTAGCCCAGATATAGAATGTGCTTATTGCAGGGCTTGCGCTTCAAAATGCGCAATTCGCTGCGTTCGCGGGCCAGCTGCTTCATTTCCGGGCGCACCATGATGTAACGGGAGCCGGTGCGGCGATTACGACGCTCCTGGGCCCGGTCCAGTTGAATGGACGACCACGTGCGCAGAAAACTGTAGCGGGATGAGCGTTCATCTAGCAGAGAGGAGCGCGTTTCCTGGCTCACTTCCCGCTCAAAGGCCAAGGGTGCGTTGGACAGGCGCAGTTTCCACATGCGACGGGTCAGTTCTTCCACGGCTGCCACCTGGTCGGGGTCAGACAATGTGCCATTGGCGTAGCGGGTCTGGGGACTCTCATAGGCCGTTTTGGGGCCACCGAAACAGTGGGCCTCCCCAGAATAATCCACCGCGTGGGCGGTGTTGAACGTGAAGGGGATGGCCAAGAGGGTGGCCAAGAATGAAAAGCGAGCAAAGGGGTTGCCGCGCATGGGGACCTGCCTTCGGCGCACAATACGCGCCGCGTCTTTTGTTAGAATTCACACCAGTCCGGCAGGTCCCTTCTTGGCGAAGACGGACCGGAAAGATGTCTTGTTGCAACCCACAATGTGCCCATACACGCGTGGTTAAGCAATGATTAACAGCCAATTTGAACGGCATTTGAGGCGTCAACGTTAATTGCCATGCTTAATATCAACAGGATTATGCCGCGCTGCTTTGCTCCTCTATGACAGCAAAAGCCCGTGCCAGTACATCTACGCCCGCAGCTTGCGCCGTCGCCTCAGTGGACAGGATTTGCCGGAAGCGTCTTGCACCGGGCTGGCCATGAAAAAGGCCAATCATGTGGCGGCTGACGTGGTGCAGGCGGCCGCCGTTTTTCATGTGGCGGGCGGCGTGGTCCATCATGGCATCGCAAATTTCAGCCATGCAAAGCGGCTCGGCGCTCGTTTTGTAAAACTTCTTATCCACGCCCAGCAAAAGTGCAGGATTATGGTAGGCGACGCGGCCCAGCATGGCCCCGTCCAGCGCGGGTAAATGGGCTTGCGCTTCTTCCAAATTTTGCAAACCGCCGTTGATGCCGATGAATTGTTGAGGGTAGCGCTTTTTGAGACGATGAACGCGGTCGTAATCCAACGGCGGAATATCGCGGTTTTCTTTGGGGCTTAACCCCTGAAGCCATGCTTTGCGGGCGTGGACCCACAGCCCATCGCACCCGGCTGCGAAAACCTGATCGGCTAAATCGTTCAGCGCCTGTTCTGTGTCCTGATCGTCCACGCCGATGCGGCATTTGACAGTGACGGGAATGGAAACGGCTCCCTTCATGGCCTCCACAGACTGCGCCACAAGGGCGGGCGAGCGCATCAAACACGCCCCGAATGTGCCCGATTGAACGCGGTCGGAGGGGCAACCCACGTTCAAGTTGATTTCATCATAACCCCAATCCTCCCCCAACTTGGCAGCATGGATGAGTTTTTTAGGCTCCGATCCGCCCAATTGCAGGGCCACAGGGTGTTCAGCAGCATCAAATGCCAAGTGGCGGTCCACGTCCCCATGGATGAGCGCATCGGCCACCACCATCTCTGTATAAAGCAAAGCATGGCGCGACAGCAGCCGGTGAAAACGACGGCAATGGCGGTCGGTCCAATCCATCATGGGCGCAACGGAAAAGCGGGGCACTTGGCTTGAACCGAGGGTATAACTCAGGGAGGCGGTCATTGGGTGCGTTGCGGGTTAAAGGGCAATAGTCATGTGATCGATATAGAGTGCGCGACGCGCAAAATCATCCTTTGCGTGGAAACCGGTGCGGGCCATGTTTTACGACCAATCCACCCTGCGGGGAATCATGCCATGCTGAGCGCCACCGACCTGCAAGAACTCACCGCATTTCGCAGGCAATTGCACCAGTGGCCGGAGGTTTCCGGTGAGGAGGTGGAAACGGCACGCACCATTGCCACAGCGCTGGAAGCCCTTGGGGTGACGGAAATTGTGACAGATTTGGGCGGGCACGGTGTGGCGGGTGTGTTTGACACGGGTGTCGAAGGCCCCACGGTGATGTTTCGCGCCGAACTGGATGCCCTGCCGATTACGGAGATCAACGATATTGACTGGCAATCCCGTGTGCCCGGCAAGGGGCATCTTTGCGGGCATGACGGGCATATGACCATGCTGCTGGCGCTGGGGCGTTTGCTGATGCGCAAGCCGGTGTCCCTTGGCCGGGTGGTCTTGATGTTCCAACCGGCGGAGGAGGATGGCAGTGGCGCCCGTGCCGTGGTGGCGGACCCTAAATTTGCTGCCGTTGCGCCGGACTATGCCTTTGCGATCCATCTGAAACCCGGCCTGCCCTTCGGCCATGTGGCCACCCGGCCGGGTTTGGTCAATTGCGCTTCGCAGGGGCTGGCCATTCATTTGCACGGCAAGACGTCCCATGCCGCCAATCCGGAGGATGGACGCTCCCCTGCCCGCACGTTGAGCGCGCTTGTTCCTGCCCTTGAAACCCTGGGGTTGGGCGGTGAACTCAACGATCAATTTCGCTTGGCCACGATCACCCACATGACAATGGGGGAACCAACCTTTGGTATCGCGCCAGCGGATGCTTCGATTTTCGTCACGTTGCGCAGCGCCACGGACGGGGGAAAAGCGGAAATGGTCGGGCAAGCAAAGGCCACTGCGAAAAGATACGCCCGGGAGGCGGGGTTGGACGTGACGTTTGAGACCCATGATGATTTCGCTGCTTCCAACAATGATGAAGAGGCGGTGAACCTGGCCCGCGCGGCGCTTGATGGGCTTGATATTCCCCATGGCGAGGCGGGGCTTCCCATGCGCGCATCGGAAGACTTTGGCGTGTTCGGTTGGCCCGCCAAGGCTGCCATGCTGTGCATGGGACCCGGGACGGATTATGCGGCTTTGCACAACCCGGATTATGACTTTCCCGATGAGATAATCCCCATCGGGGCAACACTGTTTGAGCGCCTTGCCCGCGATATTTTGGGTTAGAACGGTTCGCCCCAGAGTGGCACATCCACATGCCAGTGGAGGGGCTCCCGGCCGGACGCGGGGGCTTTGAACAAGGGAAGCCTGTCGTCCAGCAGTACACCGCAGATGAGCGTATCCAGTTCAGCGCCACAAAAGGTGACACTGGCGGTATTGCGCAGATGCTTGGTCGGGGACTTGTCCAGATGGGGGCGACCCATTTCGCCCGCCTCAAAAGCCTGTTCCACTTCGTCCACCCATGCATCAAAGCGCTCGCCGGCGATCACGTCCATGGCACCATCGGGGGTGATGCGGAAAATCTCGTTGGAGATGATGCAGGCGGCCAAAACCGCTCCCTCACTATCCACTTCCAAACCGTCCACAAATGCACCGCGAGGCATTTGTGCAAAGAGTTCTGGCGTGCCGTGCACGCCCTTCTCGTCCAGCCGGATGCGGCTGATCTTCTGACGCATGGTCTCGGCGACGTAGAGCCAGCCGTTTTCATAGTCCGGGCGCAACTCATTGGTATAGGCGAGGCCGTCCAGCACAATTCGGAACTTCCCGTTCTCAATAACACCCACATAGCCATTGGCCGTCTGGCGGTTATAGGCGAGGCTGCGGGGGGAATGGGTTGATGAGACGGTTATCCAGATCCGGTCCAACTGGTCGGGATAGACGAAGTTGACGGGCGGTGGTGCATCGCCGCCCCCACATTCGTGGAACGGTCGCATTCCATCCGTGTCCAGCATGAAAAGACCACCGCCATCGGCGATATTGGACACCAAAAACGACCCGTCCTGTTGCAACGCAATGCCATTGGCCAGAACCGGCACGCCGCCCGCCATGGTGGGGGGGCCAAGCGCTAATTGGGTGCCATCGGGGCGGATGCGGGCTACGCCCCGGTCGCCGTGGGCGCAAAAGAAATCGCCATTACCCGTGGCCAGCACACATTCCGGGCGGGAGAGATTTTGGCCCACATGGCCGATAATCTGATCGGCAATCGTCATGGTTAGAGGCCGTTGACGGGCACTTTAAGGGTCATGTTGCCATCATCATCGCGGGGCACTTCCCCTGCGCGCATATTCACCTGCAAGGCTGGGATGATGAGTTTAGGGACGGACAAAGTTGCGTCGCGCTCGGTGCGGAAGCGGACAAACTCCTCTCGCGTTTTGCCGCCGCCCACATGGATGTTCTGGGCCTTTTCATCTGCGACCGTCGTTTGAAAAGCCACCTCCCGGTTCCCGCCAGCCCCATAATCGTGGCACATGAAAAGGCGCATTTCATCGGGCAAAGTCAGCACACGCTGAATGGAATCGTAAAGCTGCCCAGCATCGCCGCCGGGAAAATCCGCCCGGGCAGAACCGCTGTCGGGCATGAAAAGCGTATCACCGGTGAACGCCGCATCGCCGATGACGTGAACCATGCAGGCGGGGGTGTGACCTGGTGTGGCGATGGTGAAAGCCTGCATTTCGCCAATCTGATAGGTATCGCCGTCCTCAAACAGCGCATCAAACTGCGAGCCGTCACGCTGAAATTCTGTGCCCTCGTTGAAAATTTTCCCGAAGACATCCTGCACCACCATGATCTTGGCCCCGATGCCGATCTTGCCGCCCAGTTTGCCTTGAATATACGGCGCAGCGGACAGATGGTCGGCATGGACGTGGGTCTCAATAATCCACTGCAAGTCCAGCCCTTCGTCCTGGACATGGGCGATCATGGCATCGGCATGTTCATAGGTTATGCGCCCGGCGGCGTAATCGATATCCATGACGGAATCGATGATGGCGCAGGCGTTGCTGGCGGGGTCTTTCACCACATAGGAAAAGGTGTTGGAGGCGAGATCGAAAAAGTGTGTAACTTTCGGGCGTGTATCCATATTAATCGGAAATTTCATCGTCTTATCCTCCTGCTCTAACAATGCGATTCAAGCGACAACGTTGTTGATACGTTGCCCCAGGGCGCGAGCTGCGGCCATGCCTGCCAGCATAGCGGCCACGAAAATGAACGTGTTGGGATTGCCCAAAGAGACTGCCGTAATGGCAGGGCCCGGGCAAAAGCCGACCAACCCCCACCCCGTGCCAAAAAGCGCCGCACCGCTAAGAAGACGACCATCAATGTCCGTCTTGGTGGGCCAATTGAATTGGGGGGCAAAATGAGGTGCGGAGCGCCGTCGCAGCAGCCAAAAGCCCGGTGCAGTCACCACAATCGCCCCGCCCATGACAAAAGCGAGGCTCGGGTCCCACGGGCCCAACACATCCAGAAAATTGAGCACTTTGGCCGGATTGGCCATGCCAGATACCAACAGACCCAGACCGAAAAGAAGGCCGCAAAAAAGGGATAGGACCGCGGCCATGTCAGCCACCCAAGCCATGGCGCATGACCAACACGGTGGCAGCAGCAGCAGCCATGAACGTGATCGTGGCGATGATAGAGCGGGTGGACAGGCGGGAAATACCGCAGACGCCGTGGCCGCTGGTGCAGCCGTTCCCGTAGGTGGCGCCAAAACCCACGAGCAAACCGGCAACGACCAGCAGCATGGTGTTGCCGGTCACGGCTTGGGCGGGAAATCCACCGGTGGCGAAAAAATAGAGCGGGGCCGCCGCCAGCAGACCGATGACAAAAGGCAAACCCGTGCGGACAGTGCCGTCAGGCGGTAAGAGGCGCGAAACGATGCCGCTGATCCCGGCGATACGACCAGTGAAAGCCATAAACGCCACAGCCGAAAGGCCGATCATCATGCCACCCAGCAAAGAAGCCCATGGTGTAAATTGCGTCTCCAACGGCCGGTGCCCCCACATTGATTGTGGCCACGATCATACCATGCCCGCGGCATGCAACCAATCTTCTAACTTGGGCGCAGCGTTCAGCCTGTGCAGGCGCTGCACAGGCTGAAGGGAGAAGGGATGGTTCAATCACACCCTAGACGTAGCGGTTGACGATGTTCTCCAGCATTTCCTGGCGGCCGGAAACGGGGCTGGGGTTCACCTCTGAGCTTTCCACCCAAGCCGCGATTTGTTCAAGCGTCCGCTCACCATCCAACATGGCTTTTGCGCCCTGCTGCTCCCAGCCGGCGTAGCGCTCGTTCAGCGGCTCCAAGAGCGCCTTGTCTTCCAGCATCCGTCCGGCCGCTTTCAGGCCACGGGCACAGCAATCCATGCCGCCAATATGGGCAGCCAGCAGATCTTGGGGGTCCAGCGACTGGCGGCGCAATTTTGCATCGAAATTCGTGCCGCCGGTTGTGAAACCGCCCGCTTGCAGCACTTCGTAATAGGCCAGGGCCATTTCCGGCACATTGTTGGGAAACTGGTCCGTGTCCCAGCCGGACTGGTAGTCGTTGCGGTTCATGTCGATGGAGCCGAAAATGCCCAACGTGCGGGCCAGCGCCAATTCATGTTCAAAGGTGTGACCGGCCAAAATGGCGTGGCCCTGCTCGATATTGACCTTGATCTCATTCTCCAGCCCGTGTCGTTTGAGGAAGCCGTAAACGGTGGCCACGTCATAATCATACTGGTGTTTGGTGGGTTCCTGGGGCTTGGGCTCGATCAAGATTGTCCCGTCAAAACCGATCTTGTGTTTGTATTCCACCACCATGTTCATGAAGCGGCCCAGTTGGGCGTCCTCGCGGGCAAGGTCGGTGTTGAGCAGAGTCTCATAACCTTCGCGCCCGCCCCAGAGCACATAGTTTTCACCGCCCAGCTTATGGGTGGCGTCCATGCAGGTTTTCACTGTGGCGGCGGCGAAGGCGAACACTTCCGGGTCTGGGTTGGTGGCCCCGCCTGCCATGTAGCGGCGGTGGGAGAACAGATTAGCAGTGCCCCAAAGCAACTTGACGCCGGTGGCTTCCATTTTTCCGGCGAAATAATCGACGATTTCGTTCAGATTGCGCGTATTTTCCGCAAAATTATCCCCTTCCGGCCGAACATCGGCATCATGGAAGCAGAAGTAAGGGGCACCCAGGGCGGTGAACATTTCAAAGGCCACATCGGCTTTTTGTTTTGCCGCTTCCATGGAATCGTCAAACCACGGGCGTTCGAATGTTTGCCCGCCGAAAGGGTCGCTGCCGGGCCAGCAGAAATTGTGCCAATAGCAGACAGCAAAGCGCAGGTGGTCTTCCATCCGCTTGCCCATGAACATTTCGTCCGCATTGTAATGACGGAATGCCAGTGGATTGGTGCTGTCCGGCCCTTCAAAAGGGATGGAGGTGATGTCGCCGAAAAAGCCGGTGCTCATGGGGTCGTCCTCGATTTAGTCTAGCTGTGCGCCGGGGCCGGGAATGGCGGCGGGCGGGCATTTGCCAAGGATAATCATGCCCAACACTTCGTCCTTGGTCACGTCCTGCGTGAGGGCTGAACCCACAATCTGCCCGTTCTTCATCACGGTCACCCGGTCTGCCAAATCAAACACGTCATGGATATCGTGGCTGATGAGGAAAATGCCGATGCCATCTTTCTTCAACTGATGGATCAGCTGCCCCACCTGCTCCGTCTCCGCCGGACCGAGAGCGGCGGTGGGTTCGTCCATGATCAAGATGCGGGCGTTGAAGTGGATGGCGCGGGCGATGGCCACGGACTGGCGTTGACCGCCGGAGAGCTGTTTCACCGGGTCTTTGAAACGGGTGAAATTGGGGTTCAGGCGCGCCATGACCTTTCGGGTTTCGGCTTCCATGGCGGCATCATCCAGCGTGCCCCAGCGGGTGAGCAATTCGCGGCCCAAATAAAGATTGGCGGCGGCATCCACATTGTCTGCCAAAGCCAGCGTCTGGTAGATGGTCTCAATGCCATAGGTCTTGGCATCGCGGGGGTTGGCGATGGTGGCTTCCTTGCCGTCCACGAAAATCTGCCCCCCATCGCGGGGGTATGCCCCGGACAGGATTTTGATCAGCGTGGATTTGCCGGCCCCGTTATGGCCCAGCAGGCCCACCACTTCGCCGGGGAAGAGGTCGCACGAGGCGTGGTCCACCGCCTTGATGCCGCCAAAGGCGATGGAAATGTCGCGCATTTCCACCAAAGGCGTTTCGCCTGCGTGAGGGTTAGGGGACGGTCCGGCCTTGCCGTGGGTTTCGATGTCAGCAGCTTCCATAGTCGTTGCCCCCTATGCCGAATTTCTGCGGTAAATCGTGTCGAGGTAAACGGCCACCACAAGCACGCCGCCCACCACCATCTGCTGGATGGCTGCGTCAAAGCCGATCAGCACCATGCCGGATTGGAGCGATTGCATGACGAGCGCCCCAAGAATAGCGCCATAAATAGTGCCGATACCGCCAGCGAAGCTGGTGCCGCCGATCACGGCGGCAGCGATGACGTAAAGCTCGTCCAACTGCCCCAGCGCCAGTGTGGCGGACTTCAAGCGGGCGGAAGCGATGACGGCAGAGATGCCCACAAGTGCGCCCATGAGGGCGAAGATCAGCATGGTCATTTTCTTGGTGTTGATACCCGCCAGTTCCGCCGCCTCCGGGTTGCCGCCGATGGCAAAGACGTAGCGACCAAAACGGGTGCGGGTGGCCAAGAATGTCATGGCCAACCCCACGGCCAGCGCGATAAGGATGGGGATGGCGAAACCGTGGGAAATGAAGACTTCGCTGGGGTCCACATTCAGCCCATTGGCTTCCATATAGCGGCGCACAATGCCCTTGGGCCAGTAATAGGCGTTCATGACCAAGACGGAGCCGATCACCAGCGCCACGCTGACACCGGCGATGAGATATTCTGCCCACATGGGGCGCGTCGCAAAACCGAAGCGGATGCGCTGCTGGCGGCTCATGTAGAGGCCCACGAGGATGGCAATGCAGACGAGAATGCCGACAATCCACGACCCGGTGGCCCCAATCGTGCCATAGGGCCCGCCCCCGATGAGGGAGAATGTGGCGTCCAACGGGGCAATGGTTTCACCCCGGGCAATCAGATAGGCAGAACCGCGCCAGATCAAAAGCCCGCCAAGGGTAACGATGAAGGCGGGGATGGCCAGATAGGCAATCAGGAAACCCTGAAAGGCCCCGATTAGAGCGCCCATGATGATGCCCACGCAAACCGTGATGGGCCAGATGACCCAGGAGCCGAGGCCCACCAGCTCCGGCAACACCCACACCTGCGTCACACCCATGATCATGGCCACAAAGCCCAGCATGGACCCCACGGAGAGGTCGATATGGCGGGTGACAATGATGAGCACCATGCCGGTGGCCATGACGGCAATGGAAGAGGTTTGAACCGACAGGTTCCACAGGTTGCGCGGGGTCAAAAAGGCACCAAAACCGTTGATGAAATGGCCGTAAAGGTGGAAGCCGAGCCAGATGAGGGCCAGCGCACCCACCATGCCCAACATGCGGGTGTCCACCTCCGTGGCCCGCAAAAACCCTTTAAGCCCCCGTTCGCCGCTGTTGAGGCTGGCGGCGAGATCCTGATTGGCATTGGTGTTGCTATCGCCTGCATCTGTCGTTGACATAAACGCCTCCCCTGGCGGGCGGATGTTACCCCCGCACTTGTGTCATGCTTGCCCCCTCCCCCGGGTGCGCAAGCGTGTTTGTCACGAAACTAAATCTGCATTTGAGTCAGGCCAGCGCTCAAGTGCGCTTGGCGCTGGACTGGCAAAAATGCGGATGGATGGGATGAAGACCGCGCGCTAAACGCGCGGTCCAAGACCATGTCGCCTAAAGGCTTTAGCAGCCAGCTACGCCGTCCATGGCGCCTTCGCAGGCTTTTTCTTTGGAGATCCAGCCAGCGTCGATGACAACGTTCATGTTGTCTTTCGTGATGGCAATGGGCTCCAGCAGGATGGCGTTCACTTCCACGCCGCGCTTACCGTCGGAGAATTTGCCGACGCCGGGAACTTCCGTCATCTTCTTGCCGTCGGCCAGCATCAGGGCAGCTTCCGCAGCCACTTTGCCCAGCGCACGGCTGTCTTTCCACACGGAGGTGGTTTGCAGGCCGCGAGACACGCGGTTCA
Organism: Pseudomonadota bacterium; assembly: GCA_038525315.1. Classification (GTDB taxonomy): domain Bacteria; phylum Pseudomonadota; class Alphaproteobacteria; order Rhizobiales; family Rhizobiaceae; genus Pseudahrensia. The sequence goes on along the minus strand of JBCBHU010000002.1, from coordinate 718,283 downwards.
GCGCAGCAAGGTCACCATCCTGTCCACCCACGGGCACGGAACCGGCCATGCCCTGGGCTTCCAAAGCGGCGATCACGCCACCGGCCATGCCGTCATTTTCAGACATGACCATATCAACATTGTTGTTGTTGGCGGTGAGGATCTGCTCCATGTTTTTTTGAGCATTTTCAGGCTTCCAGCCGTCGGAGAAGGCTTCGCCGACGATTTTCACCTTACCCGCATCGATGCTGGGCTGGGTCACTTCCATCATGCCGTTGAGCAGGAAGGTGGCGTTGGGATCGCCTGGGTCACCCTTAATGATGGCGAGGTTGCCTTCGGGCTTCGCGTCCAACACCGCCTTGGCGATGATGCGGCCCACGCCCACATTGTCGAACGTGATGTAGAGCGAATCCGGATGCTCGATCTGCACGTCATAGGCGATCATGGGAATGCCTTCGTTGGAGGCTTTTTCCACGGCGGGCAGAATGGCTTCGGAATCGAAAGGCACGATCATCAGCACGTCTGCGCCTTGGGAAATCAACGCTTCAACGTCTGTCAGCTGCTTGGCGGCGGAACCCTGGGCGTCGGCGGAGATGTATTTGTTGCCGCTGTCCTCGATGATCTTCTTGATCACCGCTTCATCGCGCTTCCAGCGCTCTTCCTGGAATACTTTCCAGGATACGCCAATGGTCTTGCCTTCTGCGAAGGCGGCGCCGGCGTAAGACACCGACAGCATGGCAGCGCCCATGAGGGCGACGGTCAATTTTTTCATGATTTTCCTCCCGGTGCGAGCACCGTCTCCAATGTGGGGCAAGCACCATCCTAGCCGGGGCGCGAGCACCTTTTGCTCAAATGACGGATGCGGCGCTTCCCTCCCGAGAACTCCTCCGAACCCGTTTGAGGCTATTTAATTCAAGCCTCGAAAAAAATAGTGACTTACGTGCGGCACTGTGTCAACGTAAAAAGTGAAATGAGATACCAAATTGAAAATGTTGGGTATTTTTCTTCGCACCTGTGGATGGTTGCGTCGATTGCGAGCGCACGCCATGCAATCGACAAGGCAAACATGGGCTGTTTTGAGGGGAACATCTGTTGATAAACACCCCTTCCCCCACCTCCGGTATTGAAGATGTGCGCGGTGCGAATCGACATCGCATCATCACGGCCTTGCGGCAGTTAGGAAGCACTTCCCAGCGGGAATTGGGCCGGGAAACCGGCCTGAGCGCCGCCACCATTTCAAGCATCACAAAGGAATTGATGGGGGACGATGTGGTTGTGGTCGCTCCCCATGAAAAAGCGGAAAAAGGGCGTGGCCGTCCCACTGTAAAACTTGCTCTCAATGGAAAACGGGCCACCGTCTGCACCGTATTTTTTCAACTCCAAAACGTCACCGCCCGCGTGGTGGACTATACCGGCCAGACCTTGGCCGAGGATATCATGACCTTGGATGGCGCGCCTGTGGAGGCCAGCGCTACGGAGCAGTCGGGTTTTTCCCGCCAGGCGATCCGCGACGTGTTGTTTGATTCCATAGGGCGCGTCCTGGGGCGTATGGGCCCCCACCAGCCAGCCGTAGACTTCGTTACGGTGGGCTTTCAAGGCGTGGCCGATGTGGCCGGGCGCACGGTGCTTTGGTCGCCCATCACGGCGCAACGGGATTTGCCCATTTGCGACTGGATCGAGGAACGTTTTGGCGTGACCTGCAAGGTTGCCAATGATTGCGACATGATCGTTATGGGGCTGGCCTATGAGCAAGGGGATCGTTACCGGGAGAATTTTGGGGCCGTGCTCCTGTCCTATGGTGTGGGCATGGGGTTGCATCTGCGCGGTGAGATTATCAATGGTACGCGTTCGTCCGGTGTGGAGTTTGGGCACATGACCTACATTCCAGACGGCGCGCTCTGCCGCTGCGGGAATCGCGGCTGTGTGGAGGCCTATTCGGCGGATTATGCCATCGCGCGGGCCGCCGCCGGGCTGTCGCCAGACACGCTCCCCTCGGCTGTGCCCTCCCCGGTTTCGCTTAATTCCATCGCTGATGCTGCCCTTGATGGTGACGAAAAGGCCCAAGAGGCCCTGCGGCTGGCCGGTGCGGCGGTGGGCACGGCCTTGGCCAGCCTTTATGCGCTGGTGGACGCATTTCCGGTGGCAATAGTGGGTCGCAGCGCTGCGCTTTTTAACTTGATGAAACCGGCCATCACGGCGGCTTTGGACACGGCACCGGGCGTTAACCCGGCGGGGTCGCAAACTGTGCATCATGTGGAGGATGATGCTGCACTGGTGAATGCGGGCTGCATGTTGGCCGCCTTGCAGGCCCAGGATGACGCCTTTGCCCACCGGCGCTTGCCGGATGCAGCGGGGCAACGCAAAAATCAGGTGCAAGAACCCCTGCCCCTGGCGGGAGAATAAGGCACAGGCTAACGTTAGGGAGAACGTTTTGTCGTTATGTATCAAATCACTCATCCATCTCACCATGGGTGCCATGCTGACCACATCCAGCGCATTGGCGCAGGATGACGCCCCTTGGGCAGAGCGGACCACCGCCTTGGGCAAAATCGCCAAACAGCCGGAAGGCGTTTTGAACAAAAAGGCTTTGGACCACTTGATTGAGGTGGGAGAGGAATTGTTCACGGCCAAATTCATGGCCGCCGATGGGGCCGGTCGACCGGGCGCGACGCAGGCCATTATTCCCACAAAGATCCGCCACCGCCGCACGGCCAATTTTGCCCGCATTTCCGGGCCGGATGCGGCAGCTTGTTCCTCCTGCCACAATGAACCGCTGATTGGCGGTGCGGGGGATTTTGTCACCAACGTTTTTGTGTCCGAAGGCTTCACCAATGCCGATTTCGACACGTCCGACCCGCAATTTTCCAACGAGCGGGGCACAAACCATCTGTTTGGCGCAGGATTGGTGGAATTGCTGGCGCGGGAGATGAGCGCTGATCTGGCCACTATTCGGGAAAAGGCCCTGCTGAACGCCGCCGATGGCGGTGAGGCGGTGACGTTGGCGCTCACCTCCAAGGGTGTGAATTTTGGCAAGATCACTGCGGAGCCGGACGGGCTCGTGGACCTGACCAAGATTGATGGCGTGGACACGGATCTCGTGGTGCGCCCGTTCAGCCAGAAGGGTGTGATGACGTCGCTGCGCCAATTCACGGTGAACGCCATGAACCACCATCACGGCATGCAGCCGGTGGAACGTTTCGGCAAACGCTGGACGGCCAGCGCCGATTTTGATGATGATGGCAAACTGGACGAGATGGGCGCGGGGGATGTGGCCGCGCTGGTGGCGTGGCAGGCGACCCTGCATCCGCCGCTGGCGAAAGAGCCCGAAAACGCTGTTTGGCAGGATGCCGCTGCCAAGGGCGAGCAGGTTTTCAATGATATGGGTTGCGCCGAATGCCATCGCCCGGCCCTGCCGCTCACCTCGCTGAAATTTGCCGACCCCGGACCGTATGATGTCTCCGGCACGTTGAACACTCGGGACGTAAAGGTGGCGGCCACCTATGATCTGGCGCTGATGGAATGGGCAAAGACGTTGCCACGCAATGCCAAAGGTCATGTGATGGTGCCCCTTTTTGGCGACCTCAAGCGCCACAAGATGACGGACCGTTCGGTCAATGCGCTGGGCAATGAATTGCTCTCCCAACGCTTTGTGGGCCGCGATATTTTCATGACGGCGGAATTGTGGGGCCTGGCCTCCACCGCACCCTACGGCCACCGCAATGATTTTGGCACGCTGGATGAAATCATCCGCGCCCATGGCGGGGCGAGCCGCAAAGCGCGGGACGCTTATGTGAAAGGCAAGGCTGAAGACCGCTCCCATCTGATCGCCTATCTCAAGACATTGGTGCTGGAAGAATGAGAAAGCTGCTTCTATCCACCGTGCTGCTGGCGAGCACTACCGCGTTTGCCGATGATAAAGTGCCCCCTTTTCATGGCGACGTGCCCTCCATGATAGAGGAAGCCGCCGCCGCGGGTGTTAATCACCGCTATGACGGGCCATGGGAATTTTTTGTGGGCGGCGGTGTTGCCAGTTTTGACTGCAATGGCGACCGGATGCCGGACCTGTTTTTTGCAGGCGGTGCCAACCCGGCCCAATTGTTCATCAACCGCTCCACCACCGGCGGGGCTTTGCGGTTTGAGGCCAAAGCAACGGGTTTAAGCGAGGCTCAGGGCAAGAAAGTTTCCGGCGCTTACCCCATCAATATCGACAATGATGAGCATATGGATTTGGTCGTGCTGCGGCTGGGGGAGAATATCGTGCTTCGGGGCGAAGGGGATTGCCAGTTTTCGCGGGCCAATTTGCCGTGGGCACTTGAAGGCGGAAGGGCGTGGACCACCGGCTTTTCTGCCACGTGGAAGGGGGAGGATATTTTCCCCACGCTGGCCTTTGCCAATTATGTGGACCGTTCTGCCCCTGGCACGCCTTGGGGCACGTGCGAGGATAACGCGCTGATGCGACCGCGCGAGGGGGCAAAAACGCCCAATTACAGCGAGACCATGGCGCTTCGCCCCGGCTATTGCGCGCTCTCCATCCTGTTTACCGACTGGAACCGATCGGGCAATCAGGACCTGCGGGTGACCAATGACCGGCAATATTATCGCGGCGGGTCAGAACAGCTCTGGCGTGTGCCCGAGCGGGGCGCGCCGCGCCTCTACAGCCGCGCCCAGGGCTGGCAGCCCCTGCGCATCTGGGGCATGGGCATCGCCCAAGCTGATCTGGACGGGAACGGCTGGCCCGAATATGCCTTGTCGTCCATGGGCGATACCATGCTGCAAACGCTGGACCCGGATGTGGAGGGCGAACGCCCCACCTATCGCGACGGCGCTTTTGAAAAGCGCATGACGGCCCACCGCCCTTATACCGGCACAGACCTGAAGCCCTCCACCGGTTGGCACACGCAATTTGCCGACTTCAACAATGACGCAAAGCTGGACCTGTTCATTGCCAAGGGCAATGTGGAGGCCATGCCAGATTTCGCGGCCTTTGATCCGGACAATATGCTGATGGGTGGTGCCGATGGCGGTTTCCATGAAGTGGGCAACAAAGCCGGCATTGCGCTGGCTCGTCGGGGGCGTGGCGCTGCCGTGGTGGATTTGAATGCTGACGGTATGTTGGACCTTGTGGTGGTGAACCGGGCGGACAATGTAAGCCTGTTTCGCAATCAGGGGCATAAAACCGATTGGGGCCATCAACCCCTGGGGAATTGGCTGGCTGTGGAATTGCGCAATGTCAAAATCAACGGCGCTGCCGTGGGTGCCAAGGTTTCGGTGAAAACGGGCAATCTGACCCAGACCCGCACTATACAGATCGGCGGCGGTCACGCTTCGGGACAGGCCGGGTTTCTCCATTTTGGCCTTGGGGTGGCGGAGCGGGCCACCGTTCGCATTCAATGGCCGAACGGCGACTGGAGCCATGGCTACCGGGTGTTTGCCAATAAATTTGTGCAAATCACTAGGGGCAAGGCTGACGCCCGCTACTGGTATCCCCGGCCTGCTCCGGACGGGCAATCGACGGATAGCACACAGCGGGTCTCAAAATGACCCGCTGGCAAACCCTTTCCTGCAACGGCAAACCCCATGCGCGCCATGAAAACGGTTTTGCGGCGCTGGATGGCAAATTCTATCTTTTTGGCGGGCGGCGCATTCAGCCGGTGGATGTGCTGGACCCCGCCACCATGACGTGGAGCCACAAAAGTCCGCCGCCCATGGAAATCCACCATTTTCAGCCGGTGACAATTGACAAGGAATTGTGGCTGCTGGGCACGATGACGGGCGAATTTCCCCGCGAAACACCACTGGAGACGGTTTATATCTATGTGCCGGAGACGGATACCTGGAAAACGGGGCCGGTGATTCCAGAAGCCCGACGGCGTGGTGGTGCGGGTTGCGTTCTCCATTCAGACGGCTGGATTTACGTGGTGGGCGGCATTGTGGATGGGCACCATGCGGGCACACAGGCGTGGTTTGATCGGCTGAACCCGCAAACGGGTGAATGGCAGGTGCTGCCCGATGCACCGCACAAACGCGATCATGCGCCCGCTGCCATTGTGGGGGATAAACTCTATTTCTTCGCAGGGCGGGAAACGGGCCGTCACAACGGCACGGATTATAACGCCCTGTTCTTTGCCACCATCCCGGAAGTGGATGTCTATGATTTCACCACCGGCCAATGGTCCACCCTACCCGACCCTCTGCCTGTTCCGACCGCTGCAGGTGGCGCGGGGGTGCATAACGGGTTGATCTACTATGTGGGTGGTGAGGCAGGCAGACCGGAAGCCTTTACCGAAATGCAGGTTTTTGATCCGGCCACCGGCCAGTGGACAGGGCGCGATGGTCTCAACCGCGCCCGCCATGGCACTAATGCCGCCATGATGGACGGGGCCTTGTGGATTGCCGTGGGCAGCGGCGCGCGGGGTGGTGAGCCGGAATTGGAGTGCGTGGAGCGACTCCCATTGGGTTAGCGCCCTATGCATTCATCAACACGATAGTGCCATAGGCCATGGTGATTGCGTAACCGGTGGTGAAAACCAACGGGCGCAGGGGCATGCGCGCCCAACCGCCAATCATGCCCACCGCGTGGACGAGGCGCAGGGTGAAAAATGCGGCGGCCATGTAGCCCAGCCAGACCGACTGAACACCCATCAGGTGGCCAATGACCACCAACACGGCAAAGGGCAGGAATTGCTCCAGCAGGTTCATGTGGGCGCGGAAGGCGCGGTGGACCCATGCGGGCATGTTAGCGTGGTTGGGAGGGCGCAGGAAGGCGCTCTCCTTGCCCTCATATTCGTGTTTGTTCACGCCGATAATATAGGGAATCCAGAGGCTTGCGGCCAGAAGCGCTGTCAGCGTGGTGAAGAAGAGTTCCGTGCTCATGCCGTCTCCTCCGTGCCCAGCTGTTTGACTTCCCCGCCTTCCAGATAGGCTTTGAGGTTTTCGGCAATGGAGCGCCAACCGTCGGCAATGCCCGTTTCGCCTTCCGGCAGATCGTAGTGGAGAATGGTGAGTACGCAGGCATCTTCCTGCTCGTCAATTTCATAAACGCACCGGGTGATGGTGGGGTCCGGCCCCTCCCAGCCCGGTTCAAACGTGGTCTCCAGCCGTTTTGGCGGGTCCATGGCGATAATTTCGCCCCCCAGCATCATGTGACCATCCGGGCGGTAGAGGTCGTGGCGACCGCCCACTTTCAATTCACCGCGCAGTTCTGCACGGGCGAAATGGTATTCCTGCATGTGCTGCGATTGGGTCAGCGCGTCCCAGATTTTCTGGGCGGTGGATTCGATGCGTGTTTCCAACACGAAGCTTGGTTTTCCGTTACTCATCGCCGTTACTCTCCTTGGCCTGCTCTTCCAGAGCTGTTTTCAAGTCCAACGCGACGCGGGCGAGTGGCTTTTGCATCATGGGCTCGATCCAACGGTCAAGAATTTGCTGCAAAGGCACCACGTTGAGATAGTGATACTTGAAGCGACCCTGCTTGCGGCTGACCACAAGCCCGGCCCCTTCCAGCACCTTCAGGTGTTTCATCACCCCGAAGCGCGACAGGGTCACGTCCCGCGCAGCCAAAGCCTCCTCCAGTTCGCCCAGCGTTCGACCGTCCTTCTGGCGAAGGATGTCGAGCACGGTGCGTCTGGTATCGTCAGCAAGAGCCTTGAAGATCGCGTCCATGGGCATCTTATAGGTTACTAATTAGTCACGTGTCAAATGGGTAACGTCAATTTTTGTTGACCTTCTTCCTTTGCTCCAGCACCAACGGGGCCAAAAAGCGGGAGAACGGTTTGATGTCATTGGAAAAAAGTCCCAACAAATATCCCCTGCCCCCGGTTCTCACCATTGGCATGTTGCTGCTGTGCGGGCTGCTCGACCGGTTTTTGCCTTTAGGCTGGGAACCGCACGAGGTGACGGATTTCATGCGTTGGACGGGCGGTCTGCTGATTGTCAGCGCCATCGCCATTGATGTGTGGACGCTGCTGACCTTTCGCAAGCACCGCGCCAATATCATGCCCCATCGGGCCGCCACGACACTCATCACCACCGGCCCCTTCGCCCATTCGCGCAACCCCATCTATCTGGCTAACGTCATGCTGGTCACTGGCTTCGGCTTCGCGCTGGGCAGCCGTTGGTTCCTGTTTGGCGCGGTGGCCCTGTTTTTCCTGCTGCAACAACTGGCCATCGTGCGCGAAGAAAAGCACATGGCGGCCAATTTTGGAGGGCAATGGAAAGACTACACAAAGCTGGTGCGGCGGTGGGTTTGAGCACGCCAAAGCCTCCGGCCGCCCTATGACGCCGGGTTAAAAGGGGGACCGATGGGGCAACGGCCTGCGCCGCTGAAATCTTAGATATTTGACGAGACCATTGCCCCATCGCGGTGCCTGCGCCTGCCCTTTGCTCAAAAAGACCTCTGCCGCCGAAGGTTTCCCACGCTTCCATGACGTTGGCTCCCAGAGGGAGCCCATGGAGCGGGCGGATGGTTTCTTCCCAAACGGTGATCCGAACCCAGGCTATTCCAGCCTGGCGTCATCACGCTAAGCGGCGCTCCGGGCGAGGCAAGCCAGCCTCGCTGTTGACCGGAAACCGGTGGCGCTATGACAGATAAGCTGGCTGATCAAACCCACCGTCCCCACAAGCGCCATACACCCAGTGTGGTGGATGGACGACCCGCGGGGACAAGTTTGTTTGCAGATTGCACCTCGGCCTCACATTTGCGCGGTTCCAACAAATGTCTCTCGTTCATCGCCGCCGAATGGGCAACATGTGTTTGGAGAAACTGGTTGCTACTTGCTCACCCGCAGTTCCGCCAGCCGTTCCAGCGCAGCCTCCTCGGCGGAATCCATTTCGCGCATGGTTTCTTCGATGTCCTGGCGCTTTTGTTCCAACTCGCTGCGCTTTTCGTTGATGCGCTCAATCATCAATTTAATCTGCCCTTCCTCGCCGGACGGCGCTTTGTAGACCTCAATGATCTCCCTGATTTCGGCGATGGAGAAGCCAAGGCGTTTGCCGCGCAAAATCTGTTTCAGCAAAAGGCGATCAGTGGGGCGGAAAAGGCGGGTGCGGCCGCGGCGCACGGGCTTGATGAGGCCCTCGTCTTCATAAAAGCGGATGGTGCGGGTGGAGACGTTAAACTCGCGGGTTAGTTCGGTGATGGTGTAAAAATCGCTCATGGAAATGCAAGGATGCTCTTACGCACCCGAAATTGGCCTTTACAATCAACCGGTCCGCACAACAGACCCCTTCGCGCCACTAAGTGGCTGATTTACGTAAATGTCAATCAAAACGGTGACAGAATGGCGCACGTCACCAGTTAAATATTCAAATGCCAAACCACCAGGCCGCCAAACCCAGGAAGGCGAAAAAGCCCACAACATCGGTGACGGTGGTCACAAACACGCCGGAAGCGATGGCGGGGTCGGCTTTCAGTTTGTCCAGCGCGATGGGAATCAAAATGCCCGCGGCGGCGGCGGATAGCATGTTAATGACCATGGCAATGGCGATCACCCAGCCCAATTCCGGCTGGCTGAACCACACGGCGGCCACCAGGCCGATGATGATGGCAAACACCACACCGTTCAGCAGGCCCACGATGAGCTCTTTTTTGATGATGCGGCGGGCGTTGTAGGTGTCCAAATCCCGGGTGGCGAGGGCGCGCACGGCCACCGTCATGGTCTGCGTGCCGGCATTGCCGCCCATAGAGGCGACGATGGGCATGAGAATGGCCAGGGCCACCATTTGTTGAATGGTGGCATCGAACAGGCCGATAATGAGGGAGGCGAGAATCGCAGTAGCCAGATTGACCGCCAGCCACGCGATGCGGGAGCGGGTAATTTCGATGACGCTATCGGACAGTTCCTCGTCGCCCACACCGCCCAGGCGCTTGATGTCTTCTGCCGCTTCTTCCTGCAAAACGTCCACCACATCATCGATGGTGAGTACGCCCACAAGGCGGTCGTTTTCATCGATTACGGGCGCGGAGAGCAGGTCGTATTGTTCAAAAACCTGCGCCGCCTCTTCCTGGTCCAGTTCGGCGCGGACGGGGTGGGCGTTGGTGGTTTGAATATCGGCCACCACCACGTCGCGTTTGGCGCGCAAAAGCGTGTCCAGGGCCAGCGAGCCCACCAGTTTGAACCGGTGGTCGATGGTGAAAATTTCGGTGAAGCGGTCGGGCAAGTCATCGTCACTGCGCAGATGGTCTATGGCCTGTCCCACCGTCCAGAAGGGCGGCACGGCCACAAATTCCGTCTGCATGCGCCGACCAGCGGTCTCTTCGGGATATTCCAGCGACCGGCGCAGCCGGATGCGTTCCTGAAAGGGGATTTGCGCCAGAATGCGCTCCCGCTCGTCCGCTTCCAGATCTTCCAGAATGTAGACCGCGTCGTCGGAATCCAATTCCCGCACGGCATCGGCCACCTGGTCTTCCGGCAGGTTTTCGATGATGTCGAGGCGGATTTTTTCGTCCACCTCCGTCAGTGAGGCGAAGTCGAAATCCTCCCCCGCCAGTTCCACCATTTTGGAACGGGAATCATCCTCGATGGCTTCGAGAATGTCGCCCACTTCGGATTCGTGGAGGTCTAACAGGGCCTTGCGGACCGCATCGCCGTCTTCATCGGTGATGGCCTGTTCTATGGATTCAACGAACGTGTCGCGCAGTTCGCCGCCATCGGCGTAGATGGAGGGTTCCGGCGCGTCGGGGGCCACATGGCTGTCTGCGGCATGGTCTTCGACGGGGCTTTTGTCTTTCTCTTCGCTCACGGCAGACCCTGTTCTTTATTCGCCCACGGCTTTTAAGGGGGCCTAGCACAACTCCCTCGGCAAAAAAGGGCAGACTTTGGGGATCGTTCCCCAAGGAGCCCGATGGGCCTAGCGCAGCAGCGGCGGGATTGCGTCTACCCATGCCCCCTCTTGGGAGGCAGATGCGGCGGCGCCGTAGACTGCGGCCATGGACCGAAGACCGTCCTCCGCCGTGGGCAGGCCGGGCCGGTCTTCGCCTTGGATGGCAGCGGCCAAATCCACGTAGATATTGGCCACGGCCAGTGGGAAACCTTCCGGGTGAGCAATGGGCACACGGCTGAAGCGGGCGGCCTCCGAGGAAAGACTGCCCTCGCCTTTTTCCATAATCTGCGTTCGCCCGCCCGTGGGCGTGAAATGGACCTGATTGGGCTGTTCAGAGGCCCAGCGCATGCCCGCTTTTTCACCGAAGACTTGAATGTCGAAGCCGTGCTGGCGGCCAATCGCGATGGAGGATGTCCAAAGCCGCCCGACGGTGCCGCCCGCCATGCGGAAATTGACCATGGCGTCGTCTTCCAGCTCGCGGCTTTCGATTGTGGAGGCAAAATCGGCAGAAAGACGGGTCACATGATCGCCCGTGATGAAAGAGGCCATGTGCAGCGCGTGGATGCCGCAATCGGCGAACTGTCCGGAAATGCCCGCCATGGCGGGGTCATAGCGCCAGCGCACGCGGGGATTGTCCGCATCGGCGGCATCGCCATGGTGGCCATGGCTGAAGTTGACAACCACGGTGCGGACCGCACCAATTTCATCTGTCGCCACCATATGGCGCATCTCGCGCACCATGGGATAGGCGGAATAGCAGTAGTTGACCGCGCATATTTTGCCCGTTGCGCGCACGGTGCGCACGATGTCTTCGCCTTCCTCCACCGTCATCGTCATGGGCTTCTCGCACAACACGTGGAAACCGGCCTCCAAGAAAGCCTTTGTGATTTCGTAATGAGTGGAATTGGGCGTGGCGACGGTAACAAGGTCGATGCGATCCTCGCGGTCTTTCTCCGCGGCCAGCATCTCCTGCCAAGAGCCATAGGCGCGGTCTTCGGCTACACCAAGGGATTGGGCGTAGGCCCGACCCTTTTCCACATCCACATCCAGCGCCCCAGCGGCCAGTTCAAACAAACCGTCGGCCTGGGCCCCCAAACGGTGTGCCGGTCCGATCTGGCTGCCTTCGCCGCCGCCCACCATGCCCCATTTCAATTTTGTCATGATGGGCCCCCTAAAAGCCGATGGACTGGAGATAGGTGCGGTTGGCCATGGCGTCTTCCATGGGAGACACGTCCAGTTCCGGGTCACAGTCCTGCTCCACGGTGCACCAGCCCTCAAAACCCTGATCCAGCAGGAGTTGGCGCACGGCGGGGAAGTCCACAATACCCTCCCCCAGATTGCAGAAAATGCCCTGACCGCAGGCGTCGTAGAAGCCGGTGCGGTTGGCGATGACACCGGCCTTCACCACGGGGTCAATATCTTTGAAATGCATGTAGGAAATGCGGTCCATATGGCGCTTCATGAAGGCCACGGGGTCAAAACCCGCATAGGCGTGGTGGCCCGTATCGAAGCAGATTTTGAGGATATTCTCGTCAATCTCACCCAGCAACCGCTCCAGTTCGGGCTCAAAATCCATGAAACCGGCGGCATGGGCGTGGACCCCAACGGTGAGCCCATAGTCCTGCGCGCCCATTTTGGCGATGGTGCGGAAGCGCTCCACGAAGGCCGCCCATTCTGGCCCGTCCATCTGTTCCGCCTCGTTGGGCCGACCAGCGGTGGGCGCGCGGCGCGGGGAGATGGAATCAATGAGCACAAGGTGCTGCGCCCCATGGGCTTTCAATGCCTTACAGGTGCGCACTGCCCCGTCCATCACATCATCCCACTGGGCAGGGTCATGGAAGGGGCGGAAAACCACGCCACCGATCAATTTCAAATCATGCTTGGACAGGGCCTCGCCCAGTTCCACGGCATCCTCCGGCATGAAACCCACAGGGCCCAATTCGATGCCCTTGTAACCGGCTTCTGCACATTCCTTCAGCACCGTTTGCCAGGGTGGATTGCGCGGGTCGCCCGCAAATTCAACGCCCCAGGAACAGGGCGCATTACCAACGCGTATCGTCATGAAAATAACCTAGTCTGAAATGGTGACCCAGGACCGGCTTTCATGGGAGCGCCAAGCTGAATCGATAACACGGGCCACATCCAGCCCCGCCTGAAAAGATGGACCGGCGGGCTCGCCCTTGTCCATATTGTGAGTCTCAATGGCGCGCAGGAAATGGGCCGCCTGAATTATGATTTGATCCTGATAGCCCGTGCCATGGCCCGGCCCCTGGCAGAAACTCACATAATCCGGGTGGGCAGGTCCGGCCAAAATGCGCCGGAAACCGCGCATCGCCTCCGCATCTTCGGCGTTGTAATACCAGAGTGAATTCTGGTCCTCCTGATCAAAGCGCAGGGCACCTTTGGTGCCGCAAATCTCATATTCGATGCCCATCTTCTTGCCGGTGGCCACGCGGCTGATGAACAATGAACCGCGCACGCCATTTTCAAAGTGGCACAAAAGATGGGCCTGATCATCATTGCTCACCTCAACACGCCCGCCCTGCCCGTCCGGGCGCGTGGTGTAAGCGGATGAAATATCGGCCATCACCTCCTTCAGCGGGCCCATGAATTGGAGTGCGTGGTTGATGACGTGGGGTGCCAAATCGCCCATATTGCCATTGGCCCGCCCGTGGGAGCGCCACGTGGCGGGCTCATTGGGGTCCGCCATGAAGTCTTCGGTATGATGGGCACGAAAAGAGATGATGTCGCCCAAAACACCCTCCCGCACCATGGCGAGGGCGTGCTGGGTGACGGGCGTTTTCATGTAGTTAAAGCCGATCATATTGACCGCGCCGGACGCCTTGGCCGCCGCCACCATGGCTTCAGCGTCGGCCAACGTCGCGCCCAGCGGTTTTTCATTGAGCACGGGTTTGCCCAAGACCAGGGCCGCCGCACAGATTTTCCGATGGGTTTCTTGCGGCGAGGCGATGACGATGGCCTCTACGGCTTTATCTTCCACCAAAGCCCGCCAGTCCTTCGCCGCATTTTGAAAGCCAAACGCCTCGGCATAGCGCTGGGAAGACTGGGGTGTCGAACCGCACACCGAATGCAAAACCGGCTTCAGCGCCGTTTCGAACAACGTGCCCACACTGGCAAAAGCCGCCGCATGGGCCTTGCCCATATATCCGCCACCCACGATGCCGATGTTCAATTTGGTCATGGTCAAGCCCACAGTTGAGAGGAGCCTTGCCGGTAAGTCGAATTGCGATGGAGCGCAAGGCGCTGACGGGGTGCACGACACTTTGCGAGTAGAGAAATGTTCGCGAGGCTGATTAGATGAGGCTGGCCGGACGGAGCGGAGGATGACCAAATGAGTTAAACGCTATCGGCGTTTGTTCCAAACGCCTGCCGCGTAGACATGTTGTGCCTGTCAGCCCCATTTCGCTGACGCGAATTGGGGTTGGTGCGGCCGAGAAGACTCGAACTTCCACGGGTTTTACCCCACAGCGACCTCAACGCTGCGCGTCTACCAGTTCCGCCACGGCCGCACTTGCCATATCCTTGGACTGGTCGGCGTGGACGTAACAAATGGGCAGGGGGGACACAAGCCATGTTTTTAGAAACGGCGTGGTTAGGCAAATTTATCTTGTGAGTCCCCCTTGCCCTTGCCAGATAGGGGTATGACGCCTGCCCGAGATACACTTGCCCGCAGTTTCGGCAGCCAATCCCCGGCGCCTGTGGCATGGCGCGTGCTGGAGGGGTTGCAGGACTACGAAAAAACGGTGGCGGCTATGGAGCGGCAGGCACAGGCCATTGCTGTCGGCCATGCAACGGAAGCCGTTTGGCTGTTGGAACATCCTCCCCTTTACACCGCTGGCACCAGCGCAAATGCGGCTGACCTTGTCATGCCCCACCGTTTTCCCGTTCACCATACGGGACGGGGCGGTCAATACACCTACCATGGACCCGGACAGCGGGTGGCCTATGTGATGCTTGATCTGAAGCGCCGTAATCCAGACGTGCGCGCCTTCGTGGCCGCGTTGGAGGCATGGGTCATTGGCACGCTGGACCGGTTTAACGTGCGCGGCGAGCGGCGGGAGGACCGCGTGGGCGTTTGGGTGCAGCGGCCGGACCGCCCTGCCCCACCGGGCTTGGTGGCTGAAGACAAAATTGCAGCCATCGGCATCCGGTTGCGCAAATGGGTATCGTTTCACGGCATTGCCATCAATGTGGAGCCGGAGCTGGAGCACTTTTCCGGTATTGTGCCCTGTGGTGTGCAAAACCACGGTGTGACCAGCCTGGCGGATCTGGGCTTGCCAGTGACAATGGACGATGTGGATGTGGCGCTGAAAGCAGCGTTTATAGAGGTGTTTGGGCCTATCGGCTAACAGTCTGAATCAAACGCTTCCGGCGTGTCGAAATCGCGGCGCGCGGCAGGGCCGACTTCCACAAGAATGCGGGCCGCTTGAGATTTGAGGATGTCCCGGGCGCCCCTGTCTCCGCTGGAGCGGGCCAATCTTTCAAACCAGCCTTGGCCAAACAAAACTGGGTTGCCCTGCACAAAGCCATCGCTGGCGATGACCAGAGCCATGGGGTCACCCCATTCAGCGGCCTTGTTTTCCATGGTGTTGAGGTGCTCGCTCGTTACGAGGGGCATATCGCCGAGCAGGACAATGACCGCCTCCACAGTATGGTCCAAGGCCGCGATGCCGGCTGCGAGGGTCGTGCCCATGCCTTCGCTATGGCGGCTGTTGTGCACCAGCCTTGCATCTGGGTGGTTTTCGCTGACAACCGCCTCCACGGATGCCCTTTGATGACCGGTGACCACGATGGTGTGGAAACATTGGCTGTGTTTGGCCGCTTCCACCACATGGGCTAGCAGCGGTTTGCCCCGCCACTGGACTAGCAGTTTGTTTTGCTTGCCCATGCGGCGGGATTGGCCAGCGGCCAAGATGAGGGCTGCGGTTCTCATGTGGTGTGAGGGTCGCGGGGTTGGGGGCGGCTTTTGATCTCTTTCAACAGACCGCCCACGCCAAGGCCGGCAATATAATCCGGCCCCACGGGCAGACCGTGGGTGATGCGGGCCAGCACCCAATCAAAACCATTTTCCGCCGGGCTGCGCGCACAGCCGGGTGCACCGATAACAAAAGAACCACCGAGCCGACCGACCATGAGCAAATTGCCGGGGTCCACGGGCATTCCAAAACTGATGACGGTGCCACCCGCCTGTTCAACTGCTGAAGGAATAACATCTTTAGCATCGCAAATGGCGGATGAGCCGAATACGACGATGGCATCGCGTTCCAGCGCGAACCCCGTCAGTTCCATGGCGTCGGTGAGGGCCGTGCTGAGGGCCTCGGCATCGTGGTCCACCCGCGATTCGATCCATATGGAACCACCGAGCTTCGACAGCCGCTTTTCGAGATGACGTCTGGTTTTGTCCAAAACGCTCTCTTTCACCCCCGGCAAACGGGTTTGGATGAGCACGATTCGTGTTCGTTCGGGCGGGGCCACTTGGAGGGCGAAGGTTTCCTTGGCCAATTGGCTGGCCTGTTCAACGGCGGAGGCAGGCACCGCAAAGGGGATGATTTTGAGCGTCGCGACCATATCGCCGGTTTGAACCGCCGTGCCGTCGGCCAACGTCGCCAAAGTGATGGCCGGGTTGACCGCATTAAAGGCGTCGATACCGGCACGGTCTGCAAATACCAAGCCGTCATGGGTGGCGTGGATGTTCACGCGGCCGGTGGAGACGAGCACAGGCTCCAGCCCCTGCCCGACAGTTTCGCCGTCGGTATCATGGGAGGCACCGCATAGAGCATTTGCCAGTGTTTGCGCCGCCTCATCCTCGCCCATGTCGCCACTGTCGAGTATGGCAACGATGATCGTGTTGAAGCCTGTGTCCGACAGCGCCTGAACCTGGTCCGCCGTCAGGCGCGTGCCCTTGCGGATGCGCCCGGTGGATGTTTCCAGAGAGTGGGCCAGAATGGCACCTTGGGCCTGGGCGGTGGCGACGGGTCCGAATTTCATGGGGTCAGGCCGCGCGCAGGGCCGCAATCATTTGCGCCATGATGGCGACGGCGATTTCTGGCGGGTTGGCAGCGCCAATATTCAAACCGATGGGGGCGGCGATGCGATGGATTTGCCCGTCGTTCAAACCTGCGGCCTTCAGGCGATCAACACGTTTGGCGTGGGTTTTTCGGCTGCCCAAGGCCCCCACGTAGAAGCACTCGGCCTCCAACGCGGCTTGCAGGGGCGTATCGTCAATCTTGGGGTCGTGGGTGACGGCCACCAGAGCGGTGTACGGGTCCAGCGCCAGCGTGTCCAACATGTCTTGGGGCCATTCGGCGTGGAGATTGAAGCCCTCGAACCTTTCCGGCGTGGCGAAGGCGGTGCGGGGGTCCACAATCATCACGTCGAAATTGCAGGCCGCCGCCATGGGGGCCAGGGCCTGCGTGATGTGTACCGCGCCGATGATGACCAGACGCGGTGACGGGATGTGAAGCTGGATGAAATATTCGGCACCATCCATGTCCACCACACCGGACTTGCCGGATTTGAAGCGTGGGACAAGGTGCTCCGCCAGCGGATGGTTTTTAACGTCGAAGGGGGCCACGGTCGTTTGATCGCCACCTTCAAGGCGCGTGACCACCGCCAAAGCTTGGCGCTTCTGCTTGGCTTCCAGTATGCGGGATAGAACTTCCGTGTCCATCAGCCGGTGACCGGTTCCACATAAATGCGGATGCGCCCGCCGCAGGACAGGCCCACCTCCCACGCGGTCTCGTCGGCAACGCCAAACTCCAACACCCGGGGCTTGCCGCTCTCGATAATGTCCACGGCTTCCATCACGACGGCGCCTTCCACACAGCCGCCGGAGACGGAGCCTTCAAAGGCCCCTTCACTGTCGATGACCAGTTGACTGCCCGTGGGGCGCGGGGCGCTGCCCCATGTGTCGATGACGGTTGCCAGAGCCACGTGGCGGCCCTGGGCCTGCCAAGCCTTTGCGGTGGCGATGGGGTCTTTGAGGAGGGTGTCGGTCATGGGCTCAATTTAGCGCCGGTGAAGGGCGTTGCAATGGCTTGCGCGCGGGCGTTGCGGAAAGCGTGGCGCACAGGTCGGTGATGGATTGGAGGGAATGGACGGTGCGAAAATCGTCCGTGAAGGGCAGCATGGTGCGCACACCGGCGGCGCGGGGTTCAAACCCGTCAAAACGCAACAGGGGATTGAGCCAGATGAGGCGGCGGCAAGACTTTTGCAATCGCTCCATTTCTTTGGATAGCAACGCCATGTCATCAGCTTCCACGGCCCGTTCCAGACCATCGGTGATGAGCAAGACAACGGCCCCCTGCCCTAGCACACGGCGGCTCCACAGGCGGTTGAACGTGGCCAGCGTCTCGCCAATGCGCGTGCCCCCCTCCCAATCCTTCACCAGACCGGCCACATCATCCATGGCCTCGTCGGGGTCCTTGTGGCGTAGCGCCCGAGTTACATTGGTGAGACGGGTGCCAAACAGGAAAGTGTGCACCCGGTCGCGCTTTTCGGTGAGCGCATGGAGGAAGTGGAGGAACAGGCGCGAATATTGGCTCATGGAACCGGAAATATCGGCCAACACCACCAGCGGCGGCTGAATGCGTTTGGGGGCCTTATAGCGGGGCAGAAGCAAATCCCCTCCGCTGGCCATGGCATTGCGCAACACGGCGCGGGGGTCCATGCGCACCTGCTGGCGGCTGGGGGCAAAACGCCGGGTAATGATCTCATCCACCGGCAGGGCCAGTTTGGTCAGCGCATTGCGGGCGGCGGCCAGTTCGTCCGCCGTCATCTGGGCAAAATCCTTATCGCGCAGCACCTCTTTGCTGCTGACGGAAAAAGAGGCGTCAATCTCCAGTTCAGGACGCTCCTGCTCCACCTCCTCTTCATTTTTTTGAAAAAGGGCCTGCGCCGCCCGGGCCTGGGCTGCGCGGGCCTTTTCCTCCGGTTTGTGGGGGTTTGCCATGGGGGAAAACATGGCAATCATCTTTTCCACCAAATCGCGGGAGCGCCAAAACAGTTTGAACGCCTCGTCAAAGACCGCGTGGTCCTCCTGGCGCTTCACCAGCACGCAGTGGAGCGTCCAATAGAGATCCTCACGCCCACCCACCCCAGCGGCCCGCACGGCTTCTACGGCATCGGTGACGGAGGCGGGGCCAATGCGGATGCCCGCATCCCGCAAGGCACGGGCGAAATAGGCGATGTTTTGCGCCAGCCTGCCGTCGGCTCCATCAAAAATGTCACCGGCTTTGTTCATAGGGCGGGTTGCCCGGAACCGGCTTTGGCCCCTTCAGCGCGGGCCTCCGCCGCCACCTCGCGCAAAATTTCGGCCCCCTCGCCCTGCTGGATCGAGGCTATATCGTCCTGATATTTGAGCAGCACCCCCAGCGTGTCGGAGACGGCTTGAGGATCCAGCGCAATTTTATCCAGCTCCAGCAGCGCGGTGGCCCAATCGAGGGTTTCGGCAATACCGGGGTTTTTGAACAATTCCTTCGTGCGCAGGCGCTGCACATAGTCCACGATCTGCGCGGAGAGGTCTTCGCCAGCGCCGGGCACTTTCACGCGCAAAATTTCCAGTTCCCGTGCTGCATCCGGGTAGTCCACCCAGTGGTAAAGGCATCGCCGTTTGAGGGCGTCGTGGATCTCACGGGTGCGGTTGGTGGTAATGATGACGATGGGCGGCTCAGTCGCTTTGATGGTGCCGAGTTCCGGGATCGTCACTTGAAAATCGGAGAGCACCTCCAGCAAAAACGCCTCAAAGGCCGCGTCCGTTCGGTCCAATTCGTCGATGAGCAGAACCGGCGCGCGGCCCTCCACCTGCTCAAGCGCCTGCAAAAGCGGGCGGCGGATCAGGAAACGGTCGGAAAAGACCCCATCGTCCATGGCATCGCGGTTGGTCTCGCCGCTGGCCTCCCGCATACGAATTTCCACCATCTGGGCGGCGTAATTCCATTCGTAGACGGCGGAGGAAATGTCGAGACCCTCATAACACTGCAAACGTATGAGTGGGCGATCCAGCGTGCTGGCCAGCACTTTGGCAATCTCTGTTTTGCCGACGCCCGCCTCCCCTTCCAAAAACAGGGGGCGCTGCATTTTGAGGGCCAGATAAAGGACGGTGGCGAGGGCGCGGTCGGCCACATAATTGGCGCTGGCCAGCAGCGACTCAGTTTCATCAATGGAAGTGGGGAGAGAGAGGGCTTTTGAGGGCATGGAGAGACTGCACCGGACTTTTGGAGCCCCCAAACTACACGCGAGCGGCGCGCAGGCAAAGCGGGCCGGATGCGACGGATTGTGGAGAAGACGGGCGGCCCGCCCTCCCCAAGGGAGTGGCGGGCCGGACAGCAGCTCCTCAGGGGCGATTGGGAGCACGCCGTCGTGCAAGAATAGACATTGACGGACCCTCATCCGCCGTCTCCCTGCTCTTCCCTGAGTAATACAAAAGGCGCAAGAAAAATGTGCGTTTTGTCACATTTTTCGTCGGGTCCGGCCAAAAACTGTCTGTTTTTTTAGACAGGCGGCGATTTTCTGCACCTTTTAGTCAACAAAGGGTTTTAAGATATTGAGAAATATTACTTTTTATCTTCCATAAGTTACTCAATATTAACGGTAAGCATGGGCCAAAGGGATATTATGAGCGATAGGGCCATGGCGATATTGAAGATGCGCAGTTTGCGCGGATCCCTTAAAAACTCGCGCATGGCGGTGCCGAAACCGGCCCAAAGGGTCACACTGGGAAAGTTGATGACACAGAACGCGAAGACCACAATCAACACGTTCAGCGCATAATTGCCCTCTGCCGTATAGGTTGCCATGGCCACCAGACCCATGACCCATGCTTTGGGATTGACCCATTGAAACAGCGCAGCCTCCATGAATGTCATGGGGCGGGCGGTGCGCTCACCGGATTGGATGGGCCCGGCATTGGCGATGCGCCATGCCAGATAAAGCATATACAGACCACCACCGATCTTGATAGCGGTGAACAGGATGGGCGCGCTTTGCAGCACATAGCCCAAGCCGAAGCCGATGCAGGCGAGCAGGACGCCAAAACCAATTGATATGCCGCAAGCGTGGGGCCAGGTGCGCCGCAGACCGAAATTCACGCCGGAGGCAAACAGCATAATGTTGTTGGGGCCGGGCGTGGCGGAACTCACAAAGGAAAAAACCAGCAGTGCTGTAAACGTTGTGAGAGACATGGGTGCGACATCTGTGCAGATTAGGTAAGGTTTATTGACCTAATTTACCCGCCGCGTCCAGCACAATTTTACATTCCTTCGGGGCCGCGGTTCATGGCGGCAATACCGGTGCGGCAGACTTCCACAAGGCCAAGGGGCTTCATGATGGCGATAAACTGCTCGATTTTTTGGAGACGACCCGTAATTTCAAACACGAAGTGAGAGGTATTGGCGTCCGCCACCTGCGCGCCAAAGGCTTCGGCCAGGCGCAGGGCTTCCACGCGCTGGTCCCCCTGGCCGTTCACCTTAACCAGTGCCAGCTCGCGCTCCAGCGGCTTGTCGTGGCCCAATTCATGGGCTTTGAGCGTTAGGTCAACCACGCGGTGGACGGGCACCATGCGTTCCAACTGGCGTTTGATCTGTTCAAGCGTTTTGGGTGTGCCCTTGGAGATAATGGTGATGCGGGAAAGGTGCTTTTCGTGTTCCGTCTCCGACACGGTGAGGCTTTCGATATTATAGCCGCGCCCCGAAAACAGGCCGATGACACGGGCTAATACCCCGCTCTCATTGTCCACCAGCACGGAAAGCGTGTGCTGGACGATGATTTCCTTGGCATCGGAGATGAAATAGGCCGAGGCAGGGGGCGACACGATCTGGCCCTGATTTCGGATTTTTTGCGACATGATTATGCCCCTTGATTGACGGAACGGACGGTTCGGTTGGGTCTACGGCGGGCCAGGGCAACGCCGGTGAGGATGATGACGAGCGCCAGTGCCCCGTTGGCAGGCAGGCTTTCGTTCACCAGTGCAATGGAAAAGGCAACACCCATGACGGGAATGATGAAATTGATCTGGGACAGAAAAGACGCGCCGCTGCGTTTAACGACCACCACAATCATGACCGCCGCAAAGGCCGTGGCCATGAGGCCGGAATACAGCACGGGAAGCCAGTGGCTCAGGGATGTGGACACGCTAGCCCATTCCACAACCGCCAGCGTGGGAAGGCCAAACAGGAAAGCCAACACCATGAAGGCCGCCGAACTGGACTGCCATGGCAGGCCTGTCAGCCATTTGGTGACGATGGCGTTTACGCCGTAGCACAGGGCCGCGCCCACGGCTGCGTATTGGCGCAAGCTCTGATCGGCAAGGCTGGCCAATTTGTCGACGCCGAACAACAAAATGATCCCCACCAGGGCCAGGGTGAAGCCGGCGACCGAGTAGAGGGTGGGTTTTTCATCGCGCACAAAAAGCTGCGCCATGAGCAGGGTGAACAGGGGCATGGTGGCCATGAGGATGGCGGCGAGGCCCGCATCAATGCCTTGCTGCGCCCAGGCCAGCAGGGAAAAGGGCAATGTGTGGCCGAACAGGGCGGAGGCTGCCAGCGCCCACCAAACCGACCCCCATTTGGGAAAACGATGGCCGGAAAACACCATGATGATGACAAGGACAGCCGCCGCAATGGCAAGGCGGCCCGCCACCACCAAGGCCGGTGCCAATTCTGACACGGACAGTTTGGTCATGGTGAAGTTCAGTGCCAGCACGGCTGACAACAGCAACAAAAGGGCATAATCCGCTACGCCACTGGAAAGACCATGGGCCTTGCCAGCGGTGTTCGTGGCGGCGACGGGGCCACCCTGCCCTGTTTCGTGTGCCGTCACAGTCTTGCCTAGACCAGCGCTTTGCCCTTCGCATCAATGGCATTGCCCACGGCTTCGTCTGTGGCCTCGTCGGGCAAGAGCATTTCGTTATGGGCCTTTCCGGAGGGAATCATGGGGAAACAATTGGCCAGCGCCACCACGCAGCAGTCGAAGATCACCGGGCCCGGGGTGTCGATCATCTGTTTGATGGCGTCGTCCAACTCACCCGGTTTGGTGCAGCGGATGCCGGTGGCGCCGTAGGCTTCCGCCAATTTAACGAAATCGGGCATGGCTTCCGTGTAAGAATTGGACAGGCGGTTGCCGTGGAGCAATTGCTGCCACTGGCGCACCATGCCCATATATTCATTGTTCAAAATCATGATCTTGATGGGCGCGCCGTATTGGATGGCGCAGGACATTTCCTGAATGCACATCTGGATGGAGGCATCGCCCGCAATGTCGATCACTAGCGCATCGGGATGGGCGATTTGCACGCCCAGCGCGGCGGGCAGGCCGTAGCCCATTGTGCCCAGGCCGCCTGAGGTCATCCAGCGGTTGGGTTCTTCAAAGCCGATATATTGGGCTGCCCACATCTGGTGCTGACCCACTTCCGTGGTGATGTAACTGTCGCGCCCTTTAATGTGCTCGTTCAGCCGCTCCAAGGCGAATTGGGGCATGATCACGTCGTCATTGGGCTTGTAGGAAAGCGATTTGCGGGCACGCCAGAAATTGATCTGGCTCCACCAACCCGTAAGCGCACCCCGGTCCAGCTGTTTGTCATACTCGGGCCAAAGGGCAAGCATGTCCTCCAACACGCTGCCCACATCGCCGATAATGGCCACATCGGCGTGGACAACCTTGTTGATGGAAGAGGGGTCCACATCAATGTGGATGATCTTGGCATCGGGGGCGAACGCGTCCACTCGCCCTGTGATGCGGTCATCAAAACGGGCGCCGATACACACCATCACGTCGCAATCGTGCATGGTCATGTTGGCTTCATACGTGCCGTGCATGCCCAACATGCCGAGCCAGTTGTCGCCGCTGGCGGGGTAAGAGCCAAGGCCCATGAGGGTGGAGGTGATGGGGAAATTGGTTTGCTCCACCAGTTTGCGCAGCAGTTGGGAGGCCTCGGGGCCGGAATTCACCACGCCACCGCCCGTGTAAAGGATGGGCTTTTTCGCGCTGGCCATGAGGGCTACGGCATCGCGAATGGCATTCGCATCACCCTTGGTGCGGGGCGCGTAGGCTTTTTGATCAAACGCTTCCGGCCCCTTGTAGAGGCCGGTGGCGAATTGAACGTCTTTGGGAATATCGACGACCACGGGCCCAGGGCGGCCGTGGGTGGCCACGTGGAAAGCCTCATGCAGCACGGCGGGCAGATCGTTCACATCACTGACCAGCCAATTATGCTTTGTGCAAGGACGGGTAATGCCAACCGTATCGCATTCCTGAAAGGCGTCCGATCCAATCAATGGTGTGGGAACCTGCCCGGTGATGCACACCAAAGGAATAGAATCCATCAGCGCATCCTGCAAAGGCGTCACCATGTTTGTGGCACCGGGGCCAGAGGTAACCAGAACGATGCCGGGTTTGCCGGTGGATCGGGCATAACCTTCCGCCGCATGGCCGGCCCCCTGCTCGTGGCGCACAAGAACGTGGCGGATATCGCTTTGCTGGTGCAACTCATCATAGATGGGCAGCACCGCACCGCCCGGATAGCCAAACATGTCGGTGACGCCATTGTCCTTCAGCGCCTGCACCACCATTTCGGCACCCGTCATCATGCGTCCTTCGGTGTTTTGCGTGTCCTGAGCCATTTGTCTCTCCGGCGATGGCCGGTCCCTGTTTTCAATCTTTGCACCGGGTTTGATCCGGCCAATAAAAAAGGCCCCCGAGGGAGCCTTGCGCGCGCTAGCCGTTCCGGTGAGATTTAACCCACCAGGCAAACGCGCCTGCCTACTACTACGATTAGAAGCATATTCATGCCGGTTCACTCCCAAAGTGTGGGGCGCACAATACGCGCAAACAGAAAAGCGTCAACCGGCAAATTCAGCATGCAACGCGGTTTCTACCCTGTTCTTTGGCTTGATAGAGACGCTCGTCGGCCAGTTTGACCAATTCCTTGGGGGCGGTAATGCCTTCAGCGGTGGACGCAACACCGATGGAAATGGTGGGACGCAGAACAACCACGCCAATATCCACGCGCATATTGCCGATGGAGCGGCAGATGCGCTCTGCGAAGGGGCGGATCTGGTCCTGGCTGGCAAAGGGGGCGACGATGCAAAACTCTTCACCGCCCGTGCGGGCCACCACATCATGTTCGCGCACGAGGCCCTTGAGTTGGGCCGCCAATTTTTTGAGCACCACATCACCGGCATCATGGCCATAGGTGTCATTGACGCTTTTGAAGTGGTCCAGATCGAGCATCAGCACGGCCAGCGGTGCGTTCAACTTGGTAAATTCGCGCACAAACTGATCCAAAGCGTCTTCAAAATAGCGGCGGTTGTAGAGTTTGGTGAGCGGGTCGGTGACGACTTCCACTTCCAGTTCTGCGGCGCGGGTGTTGAGTTGTTCATGGGCACGGCGGTTGCGATGCAGCATGGGCATGACCAGAACGAGACCAAACAGCAGCGTTACGGCCGCCATGGCCAATGCCAGTTCCACCAGCGAGAAGCGCAGGAAGACCGGCATGGTGGCCTGTTCGATATTGCGAAGCGCCACCAGCCCGGCAAGGACCACGCTGCCGATTGCACCGGCGGCGTATACCCAATAGGCGGTATCAACGCTTCTTCTCATCCTGCTCCTCATCCCGATCGGTGGCGCATAAGGGGCAAGCGACGGCCAGCGAAACGGTTGTGAAAAGACGTAGTGGCCAAAGTTGAACGGCCAGCTAATGGGCAAGTCGAAACCGGTATCATCCTTGATGAAAGGTTAAACGCTGCCAGCGTGCGTCGAATTGGCCGCGAAACCAGGTACTTTGCCGCTTTGCGTATTGGCGCGTGGCCGCTTGCAGCCGCTCCAAAAGCGTTTGGCGATCAATGGTTTGGGCCAGATAGTCGCTGATCTGCGGCACGCCGATAGCGCGCATAATGGTCCTACTCTTGGGCAGGCTGAGCCTAAGCAATTTTTCCACTTCTTCCACAGCGCCGTTGTCCAGCATCCATGCGGAGCGGGCATTGATGCGTTCGTGAAGGATGGGGCGTGGCGGTTCCAGAATGAAACGGTCACAATTTAGACCGTCTGTGAGGGGCGACGCATCTGTTTGACTTTGGAAATGCGAAAGGGGCTGGCCGGTGGCCAAAACCACCTCCAACGCACGGGCAATGCGGTGACTGTCGCCGGGTTTCAGAGCCGCCGCACCCTGCCCGTCCAATGCGGCAAGTTCTGCGTACAGTGTCTGACTGCCATGCCGCTCCAGCCGCTGACGTACTTCATCGCGGATTGCAGCGGGAATCGCTGGGACACGGGACAAGCCCTCATCCAGTGCGCGGAAGTAAAGGCCTGTGCCGCCGACAAGCACCGGGATTGCCCCCCTGCCTTTGACCTCTCCCATGATGCGGTTTGCATCCAGCCGCCACCGCTCCACCGACCAGGCAACGGCCGGGTCAGCATAGCCGTAGAGGTGGTGTGGGACACGGGCCAAATCTTCTTCCGGTGGCCGGGCGGTGAGCACATGCAGTACGGGATAAATTTGCATGGAATCCACATTGACGATTTCGCCTCCCCAAAGCTGCGCCGCCTCCAGCGCGAGGGCGGACTTGCCGCTGGCTGTCGGTCCCGCTATCAGCACGGCATCGGGGCGCACGCCGCCTGCAAGCTGTTTGAAATTTTGCAAGGAAACCGCCATGGCTATGGTCTCGGCTGGTGGGGAGCAGGTGGGTCGCCGGGCGCTTACACTGCACCAAAACTTGTGCAAGGGCAGCCCATTTTCCGGCACTGTTTTGGAGGTGTAAAATGCCCAGCGCTTTGATTGCCACACTCATCGCCAATCCTGCAAACCCCTGTTTGGGTGCGGAACTGGCGGACAAATGCCGGGACGCCGTGGGGGCCAGCGCCGTTTATTGGCTGGCCGACGGCATCGCGGCCGATCTGCCACTGCCGCCAGATGTGGACCAGCCGGCCAAATGGCTTTCCATGGCACTGGCGGACGAAGAAGTGGATTTTGTAATTCAATCCACCGAGGGCAGGCGCAAAAAAGCGCTGATTGCGGACATGGATTCCACCATGATCCAGCAGGAATGCATTGACGAATTGGCGGACGTGGCCGGTGTGGGCGATGCGGTTAAAGGCATTACGGCCCGCGCCATGCGCGGCGAGTTGGAATATGAACCTGCCCTGCGGGAGCGCATCGCGCTGTTGAAGGGTCAACCCAAAGCACTCATCCAAGACGTTATCGCCTCGCGCCTTGCGCTCACGCCCGGTGGCAAGGCGCTGGTGGCCACCATGAAGGCCCATGGGGCGTGGTGTGCGCTAGTTTCGGGCGGGTTTACCGATTTCACACAGCCCATTGCAGCCATGCTGGGCTTTGATGAAAACCGGGCCAACACGTTTGCCTTTGACGGTGATGAATTTGCGGGCACAGTCATCCCCCCCATTTTGGGCCGGGCTTCAAAGGCGCAGGCCATGGACGAAATGGCCCAGACGCACGGTCTTGAGGCGTCCGACTTTATTGCGGTGGGTGATGGGGCCAATGATCTGGATATGCTGGTTAAAACGCCCTCCGGCGTGGCGCTTCACGCAAAACCCATCGTGGCAGAAACAGCACCCATGCGGATTGACCATGGGGACCTGACGGCCCTGCTGTATATCCAAGGCTATCGGAAGACCGATTTTGTGGGCGTGTAAATCGCCGCCTTTACGGCGAACCGCCGACTGGATCGGCGGGTCTTAAAAGGGTTGAACCATAGGCCGATCAAGGCGGCCTATGACGAGATGGAACGGAGCTTTACGTCAAATCCAGAACGATGAAGCCCAACTGACCGTCTTTTTGGGCCACAAGAAGCAGCGCTTTTTTGCGACCATCCTTCTTGAGTGCCGCCAGGCGTTTTTCCACATCTTCGGGGGAATTGACGGCTTCTTGCCCAATCTCCGAGATGACCGAACCGGCCTTGATGCCTTTTTCGGCGGCCTGACTGTCCGCATCCACATCTGCGATAAGAACACCGCTGACGCTGGCATCAATACCCGCTTCCGCGCGCGTTTCGTCGTTGAGCTCTTCAAAGGTCATACCCATGGCGACGACCGGCTTTTCTTCTTCGGGCTCGGCGGTCTCTACACCCTTGTCGCGGTTGGCAGCAATGAGTTTTTCGCCATCTTCCAGGCGGCCCAAGGTCACTGGCACGGTTTCTTCGTTGCCCTTGCGCAGCACCACCACGTCCACGGACTTGCCCACCGGCGTGTCGGCCACGATGCGGGGAAGATCGCGCATTTTCATGATGTCACGACCGTCGAATTTCAAAATCACGTCGCCCACTTGCAGGCCGGAATTTTTGGCCGGACCTTTGGGGGTCATGCCGGCCACAAGGGCACCGCGGGCTTCATCCATGGCGAGGCTTTCGGCAATGTCGTCGGTGACGGGCTGAATGCTCACGCCCAACCAGCCGCGGCGGGTCTCACCAAATTCGCGCAATTGCTGCACCACGTTGACCGCCAGATCGGACGGGACGGAGAACCCAAGGCCGATTGAGCCGCCCGAGGGGGAGATAATGGCCGTGTTAATGCCGATGACTTGCCCATCCATGTTGAACAGGGGCCCACCGGAGTTCCCCCGGTTGATGGCCGCGTCCGTCTGGATAAACGAATCATAGGGGCCGGAACGGATGTCGCGGTTGATGGCGGAAACGATGCCCAGCGTGACGGAAGACCCTTGCCCAAACGGGTTGCCGATGGCCATAACCCAGTCGCCCACACGGGCGCTTTTGGAGGGGCCAAAGGCCACGGCCTGCAATGGCTTTTCGGGGGTCACTTTCAAAACGGCAATATCGGTCTTGGGGTCGGTGCCCACCACTTCCGCGATCAATTCTGAGCCGTCGGTGAATTCGATGGTGATTTCATCGGCATCGGCAATCACGTGATTGTTGGTGATGATGATCCCTTCCGGGTCAATCACAAACCCTGATCCCAGGGATTGGACTCGACGAGGGCTGCGCCGTTGCCGGGGCGTGCGTTCCTGCTGACGGAAAAATTCATCGAAAAAGTCCTGAAATGGTGACCCTTCCGGCACGCGGGGGCGCTGGGCACCGCGCCCGCTGCGATTTCCTGTACCCTTCACGTTTTGGGAGGTGGAAATATTCACCACCGCGCCGATGAGACTGTCGGCCAAATCGGCCACCGAGGCCGGGGCGGCTTGGACAGGCATACTCCCCAACGGTGCGCCGGTGGGGGCCATGGTTGCCCCACCCACGGTTAGGGCGGCGGCTAGGAAGGCCGTGGAGAACAGGCGAGAAATATTCATGAAGGTGTCTCCCAAAGTCTGCCGCCCGCAAGCGGCCAAAAAGGTCAGTCTCTTATCTACGGTCAAGCGGGCCGTTGCGTTCCCCGCACGGCGCGTTTTGTTAGGATGTTATGGAAGCCCATAATTGGGGCCAAAACCAGCAGACAAATGGTCTGTGGTGCAAAATTGCGTGAAAGCGTAAACGCCGTCATCCCCGCACGAGCCAAATAACCAAAAAGCCGAGGGCAGCGGCCACCACACCGCTTATGCGCAGCTGGTTTTCCGGCGAACTGACAACGACGGCGATGAAACGGCGCATGGCGTTGGGAAAAAGGGCATAAAGCACACCTTCGATAAACAGCAAAAGGCCGAGGGCTATCCATAGATCATCCATGGGTAGTCCCCGGCCTTTATACGTTATGCGGCTTAGTTGGACGGTGAAGGTGTAGCCGAGGAGCGGATGTTCGGCGAACCCTGGGCGTCTTGGAAAAACTTGAAGAATTCCGAATTGGGCGACAGCACCATGGTGGTGCCAGCGTCTTCAAGGGCTTCTTTGTAGGCCTGCATGGAGCGATAAAAGGCGAAGAATTCCGGGTCCTTATTGTAGGCCTCGGCAAAGATGCGGTTACGCTCCCCTTCCCCTTCACCGCGCAAAATCTCGGCTTCACGCTGGGCGTCGGCCTTGATTTCCACCACCTGGCGGTCGGCGGCGGCGCGGATGCGACGGGCAGCCTCTTGACCACGGGCGCGGATGCGCTCCGCTTCGGCCAGACGTTCGGCGCTCATGCGCTGGAAGGTCTGGTCGGACACTTCGCTGGTCAAATCTGTGCGACGCACCCGCACGTCCACCACTTTAATGCCGAGGTTTTCGGCCTCAGGGCGCATCTGGTCGCGCACCTCAAACATCATGGCGGAACGCTCTTCTGACAGGGCCGCTTCAAAGCCACGGCGACCGTAGGTCTGGCGCAGGGCAGCGTCCAGACGGGAGCGCAGCCGGGTTTCAGCTTGGGCGATGGATGCGCCCACCTGCTGGCGGAATTTTTTGGGGTCGTCGATTTCATAGGTCATGAAAGCGTCCACCTCGTAAAACTTACCGCCGGAGACCTGAACACGAATGTCGTCAAGATCGAAACGCAACAGCCGATCTTCGATTTTCAGTACGGTGTCCGCGCCGAAAATGCCGAAGGGCAATTTGAAATTAAGACCGGGCTTGTCTTCCACCCGAACAATTTCACCAAAGCGCAGCACGATAGCTTGCTCGCGCTCGTTGACCACAAAGATGGATCCCCAGATGATCGCAATGACAAGCGCGATACTGGCGAGAAAAATGCCTGCGCGATTACCCATTGTTCTGGCTCCTTGCAGCTTGTGTGCGGTTGTTACGCTGATTGTTGATTTCAGGAAGCGGCAAATAAGGCACGACGCCGGTGCCACCGGTCCCGCCGCTGCCACTCTCCATGATGACTTTGTTGGAGTCTTTCAGCACGCCTTCCATCGTCTCCAGGAACAGGCGTTTGCGGGTCACTTCCGGCGCTTTCGCGTATTCGTTGTAGACGGAAAGGAAGCGGGCTGCTTCACCCTCAGCTTCCTGCACAACGCGGTTTTTGTAACCGGCCGCGTCTTCGCGAATCTGAGCCGATTCACCACGGGCTTCACCCAAAACGCGGTTGGAGTAGCGGTTGGCTTCTTCCTGAAACTGGTCCTCGTTCTGTTCCGCGCGCTGCACTTCGTCAAACGCATCGGCCACTTTTGGGGGCGGAGCCACGTCCTCAATGTTCAGGGCGCGGATACCAAGACCAGTCCCGTATTCATCCAGAGTTGTCTGAGCAATACGGCGAACTTCTTCAGAAATGCCCTGACGGTCATCACGGAAGATGTCTTGCGCCGGGCGGCGGCCAACCACTTCGCGCATGGCGCTTTCTGCCACCTCTTCCACCATGCCGATGGGATCGTTCACGTTAAAGACGAAATCTTTGGCATCGTTGACGGAGAATTGCACGGAGAAGGTCACGTCCACGATGTTCTGGTCGCCTGACAGCATGAGGCCCTGACGGGAGGAGGAACGGCCGGTGGAGCCGATATTCACCTGACGCACACCGATATTCACCTTGTCCACTTTTTCAAAGGGCCAGAATGCCCAGTGAAGGCCAGCTTCGTTTACCTCTGACTGGGGAACACCAAACACGGTTTCCACGGCCAGTTCATCTGCTTCCACCGTGTAAGCGGACGAAAACAGGTAGAGACCAGCCAGCACAACACCGATGAAGCCGATACCCGCAGCGCCTAACTTGCCGGCGCCGCCGGAACCACCGCCACCGGGGATGACACCGCGCAGCTTCTCTTGGCCGCGCTTGATGATTTCTTCCAGATCGGGGGGCTGGTTGCCGGGACCGCCTGGGCCGCCGGGTCCACCGGGACGTTGAGGGCCGCGGGGCGGCTGGCCCCAAGGGCCCCCTCCACCTGCACCATTGCTGCCATTGGGTCGGCCACCGCCGGTATTATTGCTCCAGGGCATTGCTTGTCCTTGGTTAGGGGGCCACCGAAGAGGAGACCCCGTGGTCAATCTCGCGAGGGGAAGGGTTTTGCGCGTGCCGCCACCCTGCCGTTGTGTCAGGTTATAGGTGTGCACCGCGCCCCTTTCAACGCGGCGTCGGTGTTTTAGCCCCTCACAACGCGGTCAATTTGGCGCAACCCGATCAGGATTTGCGGTTGTAGACGGCGTAGCGCGTGGCGGCTTCGTCCTTTGGCGTTACCGGAAACGCCTCTTCAGACACTTTTGTCCAACGATCGGAATCAATTTGGGGAAAATATGTGTCGCCCTCCGGCGTCGCTTCTATGTGCGTGACATGGAGCACGTGCGCCAAAGGCATGGCTTGCTTATATATTTCGCCCCCGCCCACCACGGCAATTTCGCCATTTTCTGCCAAGGGCGTGGCCAATTCGATTGCTTTTTCCAGGGAGTTAACGGGCACGACGCCCGGGCTTTGCCAGGTCTTGTCACGGGTGATGACGATGGATGTGCGGCCGGGCAAGGGCTTGCCGATGGAATCAAAAGTCTTGCGACCCATGATCATGGGCCGCCCCATGGTGAGCGCTTTGAAACGCTTCAGATCGGTAGAAAGCCGCCACGGCATGCCCCCTGCATTGCCGATGACATGGTTGCGCGCCACGGCAACCACCATGATGATTTTAGGTTTTGTCATATGGCAATCGGGGCCTTGATGGTGGGGGCGGCTTCGTAGCCTTGCAGGTCAAAATCTTCAAACGTGAAGCCAAAAATGTCTTTGACATCGGGGTTGATGGACATAAAGGGGAGCGGCCCCGGCTCTCTGGTCAGTTGCAGCCGCGCCTGCTCGAAATGATTTTTGTAAAGATGAGCATCGCCCAGCGTATGGATAAATTCCCCCGGCCGGAGGTCGCAAACCTGCGCCACCATCATGGTAAGCAAGGCGTAGGAGGCTATGTTAAAGGGCACGCCCAAGAAGATGTCCCCACTGCGCTGGTAAAGCTGGCAGGAGAGTTTGCCGTCCGCCACGTAAAACTGAAACATGGTGTGGCAGGGCGGCAGGGCCATTTGATCCACCAGCGCCGGATTCCAGGCAGAAACGATGAGGCGGCGGCTTTCCGGATTGGATTTGATCTGCTCAATCAAATGAGAGATTTGATCCACGGTTTCGCCATTGGGGGCGGGCCATGAACGCCATTGAACACCGTAGACAGGGCCGAGCTCGCCGTTCTCATCCGCCCATTCATCCCAGATGGAAACGCCGTTTTCCTTCAAATAGGCGATGTTGGAGGATCCCTTCAGGAACCACAGCAATTCGTGAATGATGGATTTGAGGTGCAGTTTTTTGGTCGTCAGCACCGGGAAACCCTGCCCCAGATCAAACCGCATTTGATGGCCGAAAATGGACCGCGTGCCGGTGCCGGTGCGGTCCCCCCGGTCCGTGCCTTCGTTCAGCACTTTTTCCATCAAATCGAGATACTGGCGCATATTCGGTGCTCGCCTCCGCTTTCCGCACCTTTCTTGGCCCATCGCTCAAAGCCTGCCAACGCCCGCTCCCGTTCATCCACAGACAGCCTGCCGCAACGGCAGTGGTGGACGCTTCACAGTAAATTGCGTATGCCTGTTGGGCACCCAGGCAGCGCGATGCTGCCTAATTTGAATTTTCACTTGGGAGATCCCGATGAGCAAACGTGATGAACTGATCGGAAAATACGCCGACGATATTCGCAGCAAATGTAACCAAGAACCTGACATGGACTTGCTGCGGAAAGTGACCATCGGGTGCGGCCCGTCCATTTATAACAAAGACTCCCACACGGTGGCGGCCTCTCAGGAATCCGAGTTGGAAACCGTCAAGAAGAATTTCTTGATGAAAAAGCTGGGCCTGAGCGAAAGCGATGATCTGGATGGCGGCATCAACGCCGTTGTCGAAACCTACGGCAAGTCGAACCCCAACAAATATCGCGCGGTGGTCTATTATCTGCTCACCAAACATTTCGGCAAAGAGGCCGTCTACGGCTAAGCCCACGCCACATGGATTTTTTAAAAAGCCCGGCATCCAGCGAGCCGGGCTTTTTTTGTGCGCTTGTTTTACCGTCCAATCGGCCTATATTCAAAGCGTCGGGCATGCTCGACTATGGTGATAAATGACCTGTGTAATAAGCCATTCGGACCCGGGGGCGGTACCCGGCGCCTCCACCAAACCGCTTACCACGCTCATGTGTATTGGAGCGGTTTGGCGGGGGCGAAACAGGATCGACGAGGGTGTAAAGACTGCGTTTTCACTCGGCATGGTACCCACCGATATCGGGCCATTATAGTAGTTGCAAATGATAACAACTATGCGGAAGCACGCCTCGCCGCTTAATGCGGTGCGAAATGCTTCAATTTAACTCCTGAGGGATCGCTCCCTCAGGCGGGGTTCGGAGGCACCTGGCAACAGAAGCCTCCACTTTTCTGATTTCACGCTGCCGGGCTTCGCCCTTTGCTCCAACGGGGCGGCAAACGCTTGCCGGACGGCTCTTCGTCGTCTTGAAGGGGGCAACGCGGACATCCTAGGGTCGGGAGACGACACAAAAAGCGATCGTGGCGCTTTCATGGGGCGCGAATGGGTCTATACTCTTTTCCAGACGCGGTCCTCTCCTGCCGCATTGATCGAATTGATGAGTTTCATGGCCGATAAAACCGACCCGCCTGAAGTTGAAGACCTGATCCGCTACGATGTGCTGGCGCAAGAGGCGCTGCGTGGAGTGGTGCGCAAAGTGTTGCAGGAAGTGGCGCGCACGGGCCTGCCGGGTGACCACCATTTCTATATCACATTCGACACCAATGCCGCTGGCGTACGCTTATCCTCGCGCATGAAGGACAAATATCCCGATGAAATGACCATCGTCATTCAGCACCAATATTGGGATCTGGAGACCACCGAACACGGCTTCTCCATCGGCCTGTCGTTCGACAATGTGCCGGAAACGCTGTTGATTCCCTTCTCCGCGGTCACCGGCTTCTTCGACCCCGCAGTTCAGTTTGGCCTGCAATTTGAAGTGGCCAGCGAAGAGGCGGAAGAAGGGCTGCGGCTGGAAAAAGATGCCCAAGCCACCTTGAGCGCCCTGCCCCGCCCCACCGAGAAGGCGGAGGCCGAAGCCGATAAGACCGACAAGCAGGAAGAAGCCGATACCGGCTCGGCCGACGTGGTTTCGCTGGACGCTTTCCGCAAAAAGTAGGGCGTTCCATGGCTGGCCTGGTCAAGCATTCGATCACCATCGCTGGCCACAGGACCTCTTTTTCCCTTGAAGAGCCGTTTTGGCACGAGGTGAAAGCTATTGCGGCCCGTGAGGGTGTCTCTCTGTCCCAGTTGGTCACACAGTTGGATAAGCGCCGCGAGCCAGGTGTGAACCTGTCTTCGTGCCTTCGGGTTTTTGTTCTGAAAGATGTGTTGGAAAGAGCAGACGCTAGGCACCATTGATGCTTGTGGCAGTGCGCTTGCTCTCCACCAGCCGCGCGGCACGCTCAGCGAGATCAAGCAGTGTATCAATTTGGCCCGGTGATACCTGCGCGCGGGGCTCAAAATCATAGACGCATATGGTGCCCACATTTTCCCCGTCCACCTGGATGGGACAGCCTGTATAGAAGCGAACGCGGGGCGGATTGGCGACGAAGGGGTTATTGGCAAAGATGGGGTCTTTTTGCGCGTCTAGCACCACGGTCACGTCGTCCGTCGTGGTGATGGTATAGGCGCAAAAGGATGTGGCGACCGGCGCTTCCTGGGCAGGGAAATTGAGACTGGATTTGAACCACTGCCGATCACTTCCCACAAATGTAACCTGGGCCACCGGTGCTTGTAAGAGAGTGGCGGCCATGCCGGATAGTTCGTCAAAGGCCTTTTCCGGGGCGCTGTCCATCATGGCCGTGCGGTTGACGGCGTCCAGTCGGCTGGCGGACATGAGAATATCCAGCATGCGCTGCGAAAATCCGGCCTCTTTTATGCTCATCGCCTCATACCCATGCCTGGCCCCAATGAGCATCTAAACTGGTGCCCAAGGATACGGGGTGTTTTGATTATACGTCTGGAAACACGCTTTGGTTCCCAAAGCTGTTCTGTTTCAAGGAGGTGCCCCATGCAGAGGTGGATTTCACCGGTGGAACTGGTGGAAAAAGATGTCACTCTTGCTCCCCTTTCCCAAACGCATGAAACAGACCTACGGGGGGCTGTGGAGGATGGGGCGTTACACCAGCTTTGGTACACCACCATCCCGAAGCCGGATGAGGTTGGACGTGAAATTGACCGCCGTCTTGCATTGCAGGCGGCGGGCAGCATGGTGCCGTTTGCCATAATCGACCGCGCTTCCCAAAAGACCGTGGGCATGACGACTTATATGAATATCGACGCTCTAAACCGGCGTGTGGAAATCGGCAGCACGTGGATGCGCCGGTCCCATCAGCGGGGTCCCTGGAACACGCAGTGCAAGTTTTTGCTGCTGCGCCACGCTTTTGAGACGTTGGATTGTTTGGCGGTGGAGCTGCGCACCCACTTTATGAACCACCAGAGCCGCAAGGCCATCGAACGGCTGGGGGCGAAACTGGATGGCGTCTTGCGTTCTCACATGATCATGCCCAATGGGACGATCCGGGATACGGCGGTCTATTCCATACTTGCGGGCGAATGGCCGACAGTGAAAGCAGGGCTGGAATTTCGGCTGGCGCGCTAGGCTGGTATCGGCCGGCTGGTCGCCTATATCACGGCCATGAACAGACGTCGTTTCCTCCAAAGCCTTGCGGCCCTTTCCGCTGCGCCCGCGCTTCCCACCATGCCTGCTTTCGCAGTGCCCTTACCCGTAACGGTTAATCCGGCCACTTATCGCTGGGCAGAAACCATCGTGCGGGCCCATAATTCGTGCAATGTGGCCATGCTCCAGCGCCATTTACGCATTGATCTTGCCGCCGCCGAGGCGTTGAAGGATCAGCTTTTGCGCAACGGCATTATTTCGGCGCAAGCCAACGGCTACGGCATCCACAAAGCGGTGAAGCCGCTGTTTGAGGGGGCTTTCCCCAAACCCTCCGTGTCTTTCGACGAACTGGCCGAAAAGGCGATGCGGCAGTTGGATAGAGTCATGAACGATGACGGGGAGCCGAACTTTGAAGACGAACCCGGCTGCGAAGTCGACGAAGTTGACTACGACATGGCCTTGTTCGACTGCCTTTCGGAGCAAGCGGCAAAAGACGGGTTGCAGTTTGCCCGCTATGGTGTAGGAAGCACCCGATAACACTGTCGGGCTTCCGGCTGGTGGCTGAACGGATGGGGGTCGTTAGACCCAGGGTGTCATGGACATCCGGCCTCCCGTGCTTCCGCTCTCGACACTTGTTCAAATCGCGCCTTTCCGGCTCTCGCGAGCCCAAAAGCGTCGATGAGGCTAGGCGCTGGAAGCTTTTACACAAGGAAAGGTGGCCCCATGGCCCTTTATGAACACATCTTCATGGCACGTCAGGACGTGTCATCCCAGCAGGTCGACGCGCTCGTGGAACAGTTCCAGGGCGTGCTGGAAGCCCATGGCGGCTCCGTCGGCAAGATCGAAAACTGGGGCCTCAAAACCCTGCCCTACCGCGTGAACAAAAACCGCAAAGCCCACTACGCGCTCATGAATGTGGATGCGCCCGCCGAAGCTATCGCTGAGATGGAGCGCCAGATGCGTCTGCACGAAGATGTGCTGCGCTACATGACCATCCGCGTGGAAGAGCACGAGGAAGGTCCCTCCGCCATGCTGCGCAAGAGCGATCGGGACGATCGTCGCCCCCGCCGCCGCGATTAATACGATTTCAGGACAAGGTTCAAAACCATGGTAGCCATTGAACAAATGCCAGCGCGTCGCCCTTTTCAGCGTCGCCGCAAAACCTGCCCTTTCACGGGCGAAAATGCACCCAAGATCGACTACAAGGACGTGAAACTGTTGCAGCGGTACATTTCCGAGCGCGGCAAGATCGTTCCTTCCCGCATCACGGCCGTGAGCATGAAAAAACAGCGCGAATTGGCCAAGGCCATCAAACGCGCCCGTTTTCTTGCGCTCATCCCTTACGTGATCAAGTAAGTCTCTACGCTGCTCCTCGTCATTCGCGGGTTTGGTCGGCGGATGACCCAAGGAAGCGTTTTAGCAAAAAGATTGGCCGGTCAACTCGGCCAATGACAAATTGAAAGCCAAGTTGGCCCGCATTTCGCGGCCCTAACTGCCCCCTGGCAGGACAGCGAGACCGATGCAAAACCGCACCATCCTCATTGCCGCCACATGCGGCCTGTTGGCAGCCTGGCTCTTCATGGCCCCGCTGTTGCTTGGTGGATTGGGTGCGGCGATCTCGATTTTTACAGCTGCGCCGATTTTTGTTTCTGTGCTGGGCTTTGGCACGGTGGCAGGGCTGATCACGGGCGCGGTTGGCGCTGGCGTAATTCTGCTGGTGTTGGGGCCGCTTTCCGCATTCCTGCTTTTGCTGGTTACGCTAGGTCCGGCCCTGTGGATTGGCCACATGGCGGGTCTATCGCGGGACGACAATGACGACGGCGTGATGGAGTGGTATCCCCTCTCACAAATCCTGCTGCGCATGGCGGGCATGTGCGCCGCGATTGTGCTCATTCTGGGGGCCATTACCGGCTTCACCATAGAGACGGCGACGGCGCAGATCGCAGAATATCTCAAGCAATTCTTGAACGCCGCGCAGACAGGCGGCACCCCGCTGAGTGATGAACAGATCAACCAACGGGCGGTGGTGGCAGGCCGGTTGATCACCGTTGGTTTCCCTGCCTCTTTGCTTTTTCTCATGGTGGGCAATTTGCTGCTGGCAGAACGGTTTTGCCGCAAGCGGGGCTGGATTTTACGGCCCCAAGCGCTCTTGAAATGGGATGTGGCACTGCCCCCTGCCGCTATTATCGTATTTGCTGCTTGTGTGGTGGTGGGGTTCCTGCCGGGCAATATGGGCCTTGCCGGTCAAGTGGGCATTGGTGCCTTTGGGGGCGCGTTCATGCTGGTGGGACTGGCCGCGCTCCATTGGATCACCCGCAAAAGTGCCGCCCGCCCTTTTCTTTTGGGCATCACCTATTCCGCAATTTTGTTCACCCAGATCATGGTGCCAATCATGGCTATCTTTGGTCTGGTGGAAACCTTGTTTGGCCTGCGCGCACGAAGCGCTGCCAAAGACAACCAAACTCGGCCATAAATGAAAATTTTGGCCTGACAAATTGACTCCAATCGGGCCGCAAAGCGGCTCAAATTAAAAGGACTTTTCCCATGGATATCATTCTGCTGGAACGGGTGGCCAAGCTGGGCCAAATGGGCGACGTGGTCACCGTGAAAGACGGCTACGCCCGCAACTATCTGCTGCCCCAGGGCAAAGCGCTTCGGTCCAACAAAGCGAACCTGGCCCATTTTGAAGCCCAGCGCGCGCAGCTGGAAGCGCGCAATCTGGAGCGCAAAAAAGAAGCTGAAGCTGTCGCCGAAAAACTGGCCGGCAATACCTATGTGGCCGTGCGCTCCGCCGGTGAAACGGGCCAGCTCTACGGTTCTGTGGCCGCCCGCGATATCGTCGCCACGCTGGACGAAAACGGCTTCTCCATCGGCCGCAGCCAGGTGGAACTGCGCGCGCCCATTAAAATTATTGGCCTGCACGCGGTTACCATCGTGCTGCACCCGGAAGTGGAAGCCGAAATCACCATGAACGTGGCCCGTTCCGAGGACGAAGCCGTCCGGCAAGCCGCCGGTGAAGACCTCACCAGTCGCGATGCGTTTGACGACGACGATGAGCAGGAAGAGGACGAACTGTCCATCGAAGACGTGTTTGAAAACCCCGACGATGTGGACGTGGAAGAGATGGGTGCCGACGAAGCGGCAGGCACTGACGGCGACAGCGCTGGCGACAGTGAAGACGTTGCGATGGATGAAAGCCTGACCAGCTAATTCCGGCCTTACGAAAGTTGAAAACCGCCCGGTGCTTTTGGCCCCGGGCGGTTTTTTTGTGCCGCTAAGACTTTGATTCACATTGAACACTGGAATGCAACGGACTGATTTTTCTGTGAAAGTTTGACACAATGCCGCGGTTTTCCCCGCTTTACCGAGGCGGAAAAACAGCTTGTCGCAAAGAAAAATAAACCCTGCGGCGAATCGTTTGAATGAAGGCCAAGCCGTGCCAAAAGAGGGTTCGCGCAACACACGGGTAACGGGGTGATTCATGGCAGAACCGGCAGATAATGTGGTCCCCGGACCGGGGTCGAAATCCACACCCTACCGCACTGCGCCCCACAATATTGAGGCGGAGCAGGCGCTGCTGGGTGCCATTCTGGTAAACAATGACGCGTTTTATCGCGTGTCAGACTTTCTGGAGCCGGATCATTTTTATGAGCCCATCCACCGGCAAATTTACAAGGTAACGGCGGATATTATCCGCTCGGCCAAGCGCGCTACGCCGGTGACCATCAAAACATTTTTGCCGGAGGATGAGCGCATCGGTGAGATCACCGTGGCTGGCTATCTGGCCCTTTTGGCCACGGAAGCAACCACCATCATCAATGCGGAAGACTATGGCCGCTCCATCTATGATCTGGCCACCCGGCGGGCGCTGATTGGCATTGGCGAAGACATGGTGAACATTGCCTTTGATGCGCCGGTGGACATGGTTCCCAAGGTGCAGATTGAGGACGCGGAACGGCGGCTGTTTGAACTGGCTGAAACGGGCCATTACGGCGGTGGATTTGCAGATTTTGGCACCGCGGTAAACACCGCCATCGACATGGCCAGCGCCGCTTTTCAGCGCGATGGGCACCTTTCCGGCATTTCTTGTGGGTTGACCACGCTGGATCAAAAAATGGGCGGTTTGCAGCCCTCGGATTTGATCGTGCTGGCCGGCCGCCCGGCCATGGGCAAAACCTCGCTGGCCACCAATATCGCCTTCAACATTGCAGAAACCTACGCGCCGGAGGTCCAGCCGGACGGCACGTCCAAGGCCATCAATGGCGGGATTGTGGGTTTTTTCTCCCTGGAAATGGCAGCGGAACAGTTGGCCACCCGTATTATTGCGGAGCAGACGGAGATTTCCTCGTCCAAAATCCGGCGCGGGGAGATCAACGATACAGAATTTGAGAAGCTGGTGGGCTGTTCGCAGATGATGCACCGCATCCCACTGTTCATCGACCAAACCGGCGGTATTTCCATCTCCCAACTGGCCGCCCGCGCCCGGCGCCTGAAGCGCCAGCGGGGGCTGGATGTGCTGATTATCGACTATATCCAACTGATGTCGGGCAATAAGCGTACGGATAACCGGGTGCAGGAGATCACGGAAATTACCACCGGTCTGAAGGCGCTGGCAAAAGAGTTGAACGTGCCCATCATCGCCCTCTCGCAGCTTTCGCGTCAGGTGGAAAACCGCGAGGACAAGCGACCCCAACTGTCGGACCTGCGCGAATCCGGCTCCATCGAGCAGGACGCCGATGTGGTGCTGTTCGTTTATCGTGATGAGTATTACGCCGAGCGGCTTATCAACGATCCCGATGCATCGGATTATGAGAAAAACATGGAGCGTTATGAGAAGGCGCGCGGGAAGGCGGAGGTCATCATTGCCAAGCAGCGCCACGGCCCCACCGGGACCGCCCATTTGGCCTTCCAGGCGGAATACACGCGCTTTGCCGATTTGGCGCAGGACGAGTACATTCCCGAGCGGTTTGAATAAAGCAAATCGTGTCAGGCCCGAAAAAGAGCATCAAAAATCGCGTTCGAGAACAGCAATTTGCTGTTTGAGAGGCAGCGAATTTTGATACCTTGTGAACACGATATGCTTTTGGTTTGCAACTTTCATGAGCGACATTCACCCTGATCTGGCCGGTGGTCGGCTGACCATCAATCTGGGCGCACTGGTGCGTAACTGGCAAAAACTGGCCAAACTGGCGGAGCCCGCAGAGTGCGGGGCGGTGGTGAAGGCCAATGCCTATGGTTGTGGCATCGAACAGGTTGTGCCTGCCCTGTGGGGTGCCGGGTGCCGCACGTTTTTTGTGGCGATCGCCAGCGAAGGCCAACGGGTGAAAGCCGTGGCACCGGAAGCCACCTGCTACGTGCTCAACGGGGCTTATGAAAGCGCCCTGCCCCATATTCACGACGCTGGCCTGCTGCCCGTGCTTGGCTCCATGCCGGAAATTGAAAACTGGGCGGCGTTGGCCAAAGACAAGGGCCAGGCCCTACCCTGCGCCCTGCAAATGGACACGGGCATGAACCGGCTGGGCGTGACACTGGCCGAACTGGAACAGACGGTGGGCAACAGCGCCCTCATGAACGCGCTGGATGTGCGCCTGTTCATGACCCACTACGCCTGTGCTGATGATATTGGTCATCCCCAGACTCTCGCCCAGCGGGAGCGTTTTGCCCAAGCCAGTGCCCTCTTGCCCGGCGTGCCGCGCTCCGCGGCCAATTCGGCGGCAGACTTGCAGGCTGCGGACCACGCTTTTGAACTCGCCCGCCCCGGCATTGCGCTTTATGGCGGCGAAGCGCTCAACGATGTGGACAATCCCATGGAGCCGGTGGCGACGCTGGAAGGCCGCATTATTCAGATACGCACCGCGCAACCGGGGGATGCGGTGGGGTATGGCGCCACCGAGACCATCACCCGCCCTTCCCGTCTGGCCTACGTCTCCGTGGGTTATGCGGATGGCTACCACAGGGCAGCCAGTCACATGGGCGTACCAATGCGGGCGGTGGCCCCCCCTGTGGAAGCAGCTTACAAAGGCCAGCGGATCAAAGGCGTCGGCCGCATTTCCATGGACATGTGCTGTTTTGATGTGACGGACATTCCTGAAAACGCCATCGCAGCAGGCGACTGGATTGAACTTTTCGGGCCGACCATTCCGATGGACGATGCCGCTCGGGCGGCGGGAACGATCGGCTACGAAATGCTCACGGGATTAGGACACCGTTACAGCCGGAAGTATCTCAATTCATAAGCGATCCTCCATCAGTATTGAGGGATATTGTTTGCGGGCTTGACATGATGTTCTTATTTTGTTCTTGTTCTGTCAAGCGCTAAATCTGAAGAGTAAATTCAGTTCCCATGGCCAAGGCCCGCATTCAGTTTGTCTGCCAGAACTGCGGCACCGTGCATCCCCGATGGGAGGGACGGTGCGGCGGATGTGGGGAGTGGAACACGCTGGTGGAGGAGGCCCCTGATACGGGTGTTGCGACGGGGCCGGGTCGGGCCACCCGCAAGGGCCGCGTCATGCCCATGGAAACGCTGGATGGCAACACGAAAGAGGAGCCGCGCTTTGTTACCGGTGTGGCGGAATTTGACCGGGTGGCGGGCGGCGGGCTGGTCCAGGGTTCTGCCCTCTTGGTGGGCGGCGACCCCGGGATCGGCAAATCCACCCTTTTGATGCAAATTTCCGGCGCGTTGGCCAAGGCGGGTCACGGCGTTGTTTACGTCTCCGGTGAAGAAGCCGTGGCACAGGTGCGGCTGCGGGCGCAAAGGCTGGGGGTGGCGCAAAGCCCGGTGCAGCTTTTTGCCGAAACCAATGTGGAAAACATCGTCACTACGCTGGAAGCGGGGCCGCCCCCCGCCTTGGTGGTGGTGGATTCCATTCAAACCCTGTGGACCGACCGGGTGGAATCAGCCCCCGGGACGGTGAGTCAGGTGCGTTCCGCGGCACAGGCCATGATCCGCTATGCCAAACAGTCCGGCGCGGCGTTGGTGCTGGTGGGCCACGTGACCAAGGAGGGGCAGATTGCGGGCCCCCGGGTGGTGGAGCACATGGTGGATGCGGTGCTGTATTTTGAGGGCGAAGGGGGGCATCATTTCCGCATTTTGCGCGGTGTGAAAAACCGCTTTGGCCCCACCGACGAAATTGGCGTGTTTGAAATGTCCGACCGGGGCTTGCGGGAGGTGAGTAATCCGTCGGAACTGTTTCTGGGCGAACGGGGAAAATCCGCACCCGGTGCAGCCGTGTTCGCAGGCATGGAGGGGCGGCGTCCGGTTTTGGTGGAAATTCAGGCGCTTGTGGCGGAATCCTCCTTGGGCACACCGCGCCGGGCCGTGGTGGGGTGGGACGGTTCGCGCCTTTCCATGGTGCTGGCTGTGCTGGAGGCCCATTGCGGGGTCAGACTGGGCGGGCATGACGTTTATCTCAACGTGGCGGGCGGTTTTCGCATCGCTGAACCGGCCGCAGATTTGGCGGTTTGTGCGGCGCTCGTCTCGTCACTGGCCAACCGCCCGCTGCCGGATAATTCTGTCTATTTCGGCGAAGTCAGCCTATCCGGCCATTTGCGGCCGGTGGGCCAGGCAGCAGGGCGCTTGAAAGAGGCGGGCAAATTGGGTTTTGATCAGGCGACTTTCTCCATGGGTAGCGAAACCATCAAACAACCGGGTATGCGGCTTGATACCATCAAGAGCCTGTCTGATCTTGTGGTTGAACTGATTTCCAGAGGCAACGC
Organism: Pseudomonadota bacterium; assembly: GCA_038525315.1. Lineage (GTDB taxonomy): Bacteria > Pseudomonadota > Alphaproteobacteria > Rhizobiales > Rhizobiaceae > Pseudahrensia. The sequence goes on along the minus strand of JBCBHU010000002.1, from coordinate 674,281 downwards.
TCCCTTGCAGGGGGAAGCCGTTGGCGGCATATAGGGCGCGGTCGCGGCCTTGCGCTTCCAATTTGACTTGAAAATTGCTGCTTCACACCCGGCAAAGCGCTGTAGCCGACGGATAAAGCCCATGCCCATTACGCTGCTCGACGGTATTTTGATCGTCATCATGTTGATCTCCGCCATTCTGGCCATGATCCGCGGGTTTTCCCGCGAGGTTCTCTCCATCGTCTCATGGGTGGTGGCGGCCTTGGCGGCGCTTTATTTTCACCAGCCGGTGGCGCAATTTTTGGCCAGCAATATTTCCCAAATTCCCGACAATGAACTGGTGCAAAAGGGCATTGCCGCCGCGCTCGTTTTTCTGATCGTGCTGATTGTGGTGAGCTATCTGACCATGCTGCTAGCGGATTTTATCATCGACAGCCGGATTGGCGTTTTGGACCGCACGCTGGGTTTCATCTTCGGTGCCGCCCGGGGGGCGCTGCTGGTGATTATCGGGCTCACCGGTTTTTTATGGCTGGCTAATGAACAAGAACCCGCTTGGGTGAAAGACGCCAAATCCAAGCCCATGCTTGTGTCCATCGGCAATGGCATTCGTGATGCTTTGCCGGACAATCTGGATAAGATCATCAAGGGCATGTTGTCGCCCGAAGCCAATGACAAAAAGGAGGGGGAGCAAGACGCGGAACAGAAGACCTGACCGCATCAGCACCGCTCACCCACACAGTGTTTAGGAATTGAACGCCATGCCTTTTTCAAGCGGCACCCTGCCCGGCGGCCCAAAACGCAACGGTCATCTCGATGACGACAAGTTTCATGAGGAATGTGGTGTCTTTGGTGTCTACGGCCACAGTGACGCGGCGGCGCTGACCACGCTTGGTCTTCACGCGCTCCAGCATCGTGGACAGGAGGCCTCCGGCATTGTCACTTTTGACGGTGCGACCTTCCACGCTGAACGGCACGTGGGGCTCATTGGCGACAACTTCACCAAACCCGCCGTGCTGGAGCGGCTGCCGGGCCACTGCGCCATCGGGCATAACCGCTATTCCACCACCGGCGGCGAGGGCATGCGCAACGTGCAGCCGTTTTTTGCGGATTTCTCCGGCGGTGGTTTTGCGGTGGCCCATAACGGCAACATCACCAATGCGGCCACGCTGCGCCGCTTGTTGCAGGCGCGGGGCGCGATCTTTCAATCCACCTCGGATACGGAAGTGATTTTGCATCTCATCGCCATGAGCGAGGAAAAGCGGCTGGTGGCCATGCTGACAGATGCGGTGACCCAATTGGAGGGCGCCTTTTCGCTGGTGGCCATGAGCGGCAAAAAACTGATCGGCTGCCGCGATGCCATGGGCGTGCGGCCCCTGGTGCTGGGCGATTTGGATGGTTCTTACGTCTTGGCCTCAGAAACCTGCGCGCTGGACATTATCGGTGCGCGCTACATGCGCGATATTGAACCGGGCGAAATGGTGGTGGTGAACGAACAGGGCATTGAGAGTTATTTTCCCTTTCAAAAGGAAAATTCGCGCTTCTGTGTTTTTGAATATGTCTATTTTGCCCGGCCGGATTCCACCGTTCAGGGGCAAAATGTCTACGACGTGCGAAAGCGCATCGGAGAGGAATTGGCCCGGGAAGCGCCCGTGGATGCCGACCTTGTGGTGCCCGTGCCGGACAGCGGCACCCCTGCCGCCATCGGTTTCTCGCAGGCCGCCACCATGCCATTTGAACTGGGCATTATCCGCAACCACTATGTGGGGCGTACGTTTATCGCCCCCACAGATAACATCCGCCACATGGGCGTGAAGCTGAAACACAATGCCAACCGGCGGCTGCTGGAGGGCAAGAAAGTGGTTCTGGTGGATGATTCCATCGTGCGCGGCACAACCAGCCAAAAGATCGTGGCCATGGTGCGCGATGCGGGGGCAAAGGAAGTGCACATGCGCATTGCCAGCCCCCCTACCCTTTCGGGGTGTTTTTATGGGGTGGATACGCCGGAGAAAAACAAATTGCTGGCCTCACGCATGTCTACGGATGAGATGGCCGCTTTTATCAAAGTGGATTCCCTCGCCTTCCTCTCCATTGACGGGCTTTATCGGGCCGCTGGGGAAGCGGCGCGCAACGGGGAAACGCCGCAATTTTGCGATGCCTGTTTCACCGGTGAATACCCCACGCGGCTGACAGACCGAGAGGGCATTGAGCACCCCGATGGTGACAATGTGCGGCCCATTTCCATGCTGTCGGGTGGGCGCTAATCGTGACTGACCCCGTGTTGAGCAACAGATTGGCCGTTGTCACCGGCGCTTCGCGGGGTATCGGCTATCAGGCCGCCTTGGGCTTTGCGAAGGCGGGGGCGCACGTCATCGCGTTGGCGCGCACCGCCGGGGGGCTGGAGGAACTGGACGATGACATCCGCGAAAGCGGTGGGGCCGCCACTTTGGTGCCGCTGGATGTGACTGACTATGATGCGCTCGACCGGCTGGGGCAGTCTATTTTCGACCGTTGGGGCAAATTGGATATTCTGCTGGGCAATGCGGGGGAGTTGGGCGTGCCCACGCCCCTGTCCCAATTGAAGCCCTCCGTATTTGAAGACGTCATGGCCGTGAATGTGACGGCCAATTTCCGGCTGCTTCGCTCTCTTGATCCCTTGTTGCAAAAATCCGATGCCGGGCGGGCGCTGTTTGTCACCTCCGGTGCCGCGCGCAGCCAACGGCCTTACCTTGGCCCATACGCCGCCTCAAAAGCCGCGTTGGAAGCCATGGTGACGGCCTATGCCAAGGAAAACAGGCTTACGACCGTAAACGCCAATCTGGTGGACCCGGGCACATTGCGCACCAAAATGCGCCGCCAATATGCGCCGGGCGAAGACCCGCAGACCGTGACGGAACCGCAAGCCATTGTGGACACGCTCATTCACCTGGTGAGCGCTGACAACCTGGTCAATGGCGGTCGGTTCAGCTTTCCCCATCAGGCATGGGAACAGGCTGGTATCGAGTAAGTTCAACCTTTACCGTTCCAGCCTACCCTTATTTAACGCACTTGATGCACGCTTTGCGCCGGACGGCAAAAGAGTGTGAGGCATAACGTGCCCCCTTCCAGCAACGGTGCAATGTGTGGCTTCCAAGCCCGCGATGAAGAGCAACTTTATCTGGATGCCATGTCGAAGAGACTAGACCGCCTGCGGGCGCTGGTGGACGTTCATTGCGCGGAAAAACCATCTCGCCAGAGTGAGGAAGCCAGCGAAAGCGATGGCTAGAGCGCTTGAGGCGACCCTCAAAATAATTGGATAAATCAATATTTTACAGCACTTTATCTCGTGGTCATTTTTTATGGAACGGCTTGGTTTTAACAAGCCGCCAAGGCGCGCTAGGACTTTTTTTGTCATTCCCGCGGTCACAAAACAGCTGAACTTTGCAGCAACCTTCTCGCGGGCGGTGAGGCAACGTGACCATGTAAAATGACATAGGCTCGGTTGATATATGCTGATCGAGCATATAACTGATGTGGATACCCCGGCGTCAGCGACAGCCGGAACCGCTTGCCGGAGGTCACCATGAACGTGCGAACGCTTTGCCTTGCTGTTTTGAGCCAGGGTGACAGCACGGGCTATGAAATCCGTAAATTGGTGTCGGACGGGCATTTCAGCCACTTCGTGGATGCCAGCTTCGGCTCCATTTATCCTGCCTTGACCAAGATGGAGGCCGAGGGTCTCGTCGTTTCCAAGGAGGAGCGTCAGGCGGGTAAGCCGAACCGAAAGGTGTATTCCATTTGCGATGCGGGCCGTGAGGCTTTTGTCCAATCCCTGTCGGAACCGGCGCAAAAGGACATTTTCAAAAGCCAATTTCTGCTCCTGGCCATGTGCGCGGAGATGATGGACCCGGCCCATGTGCGCCGTGCCATCGACGATCAGTTGGAGCGGTTGGAAACAGAACTAAACCTGATCGACCAGGAGGTCCGCGCGGTGGATCTCGCCGGGGCGGAATGGGTAGCCAATTATGGGCGCGCCTGTTTGAGCAAGGGCATCATTTACCTCAAGGAAAATCGCCAGCATTTGGAAGACATCGCCGGCACCGGGCGGCAAGGCGACCCCCGCGAAACAAAAACATCACCCAATGACGGATCATCCCTCCCCGTCGCGGCTGAATAGGAACATCCTCCCATGAAAATCAACGGTTCACACCTGGTAGCGCTGGCGATATTGGCCGGTATCGGCGGCTGGATTTTCACCGGCACGCTTATTCAAGGCGGTCAGGTCAACCCTGATGCCAAAACCATTGCCGAGCGCGAAGAAAGCCGCACGACGGAGGCGTTTCGCGTCCGGGTGACGGATTTGCAGCCGTCACAACGGCAGGAACAATTGGAAATTCGGGGCCGCACCAAGGCCAATGCGGTGGTTTCCGTCCGGGCCGAGACGGGCGGAACGGTGGAGCAGCGCCCGGTGTCCAAGGGCCAGATGGTAAAAACCGGCGACTTGCTTTGTGTATTGGATGACGGCGTGCGCGGCACAAGTCTTGCTCAGGCGGAAGCGCAATTGGTGCAGGCGCAGGCGGACTTTGATGCCAATCAACGCCTGTTGGAACGCGGTTTTACCACGCAATCCCGTATGCGGCAGCTACGGGCCGCGCTGGATGCCGCCAAGGCGGCTGTTGCTTCCGCAAGACAGGAAATTTCGCGCACGGAGGTGCGGGCCACGGCGGCAGGCATGGTGCAGGCTCCCTTCGCCGAGGTGGGGGATAATTTGGCACCCGGCGGCGTTTGCGTAACGCTGTTGCAGGCCGATCCCATGCTCTTCACCGGGCAGGTTTCCGAGCGCAATGTGAATGACGTGAAGGAAGGGATGGTTGCCACGGTGGAACTGGTGGGGCAGCGCCGGGTAGAGGGCAAAATTTCATACATCTCGCCGGTGGCCGATGCGAATACACGCACGTTCAACATGGAAATCAGCATTCCCAATGCAGATCGTTCAATTCTGGACGGTTTAACGGCGGAAGCGCAGATCGAATTGCAGCCCACCCAGGCCTATCAGGTGGAACCCAGCTGGCTGACGCTGGCGGATGACGGCAAAATTGGCGTGCGCGCCGTGGGCGCGGGCAATCAAGTGGAGTTCCACCCCGTCACTATTTTGGAACAGGGTCCGGAAACCCTGTGGGTCAGCGGGTTGAAGCCCAACCTCAAGGTCATCACGCTGGGCCAGAACTTCGTGGTTCAAGGCGCAACAGTGCAGCCCGTGACAGCGGCGGAGATGGAAGCGCTGGAAAAGGCTAAAGCGGCCGAGCAGGCAGCCCGACAGACCGAGAACAACTCCGAAGGGAGCAAATCATGACCAACGCTCTCGCGGGCATTCTTTCCCGCCCCAAAACCGTCATCACGATCATGATCGTGATGATCATCGCCGGGGCCATGTCCTACATTTCGGTGCCAAAAGAGGCGAATCCGGACATTGACGTGCCGGTCTACATCGTCTCGGTCTATCAACAGGGTGTCTCGCCGGGGGATGCGGAGCGTTTGCTTGTGCGGCCCATGGAATCCAAGCTGCGCGGCTTGGATGGTCTCAAGGAGATAACAACCATTGCGGCCCAGTCGGGGGCCACGGCGGTGTTGGAATTCACCATCGACAGCGACAAAGACAAGGTGTTGGCCGACATCCGCGACAAGGTGGATCAGGCCAAGGCCGATATGCCGGATGAAGCCAACGAGCCGGTCATCCAGGAAACCAACTTTGCCTTGGAGCCGACGATCATCGTCACCCTCTCCGGCCCCGTGCCTGAGCGGACGCTTTATCAATATTCGCGCCGTTTGAAGGATGAGATTGAGGCCATCAGCTCGGTCCGCGAAGCCACGCTGACGGGCAATCGCGAGGAAATGCTCGAAGTGGTTTTGGATTTGGCGCGGCTGGAATCCTACAACATCACTCAGGCGGAATTGTTGAATTCCCTCGCCCAAAACAACCAATTGGTTGCCGCGGGCTTTATGGACAATGGCAAAGGTCGGTTTAACCTGAAAGTGCCCGGCCTCGTGGAAAACGCGGCGGACGTTTATTCCATTCCTATCAAGCAGAATGGGGAAGCGGTGGTGACGCTGGGGGATGTGTCGGAAATTCGCCGCACCTTCAAAGACCCTTCCGGCTACACAAGGGTCAATGGTGAACCGGCCATCGCACTGCGCGTGGTGAAGCGCATCGGCACCAATATCATCATCAACAATGAAGCGGTGCGCGAACGGGTGGCCGAATTTTCAAAGGATTGGCCCGAGACCATCAAAATCAACTATTTGCTGGACCAGTCCTCCTTCATCAACGAAGTGCAGGGGTCGCTTCAAGCCTCCATCATGACGGCCATCGCGCTGGTGATGGTGGTGGTGGTGGCCTCCCTTGGACTGCGGTCCGGTCTTCTGGTGGGCCTGTCCGTCCCCGTCTCCTTTGCCGTGGGCTTTTTGATCCTGTCCAGCGCGGGCATGACCGTGAACATGATGGTGCTGTTCGGCATGGTGCTCACCGTGGGCATGTTGGTGGACGGGGCCATTGTGGTGACGGAATATGCCGACCGAAAACTGGCGGAAGGAATGCCGGCGACGGAAGCCTATACGCGGGCGGCGCAGCTTATGTTCTGGCCGGTGGTCTCTTCCACGGCCACCACATTGGCGGCCTTCTTGCCGCTGCTGTTGTGGCCGGGCGTGCCGGGCGAGTTCATGTCCTATCTGCCCATCATGGTGATCATCGTCTTGACGGCATCCCTGCTGACAGCGCTGATCTTCCTGCCCACCACGGGCGCTCTGACCGGTTGGATGGCGGCAAAAATTGGACGGACGGGAGGCACGCTTTTGGCCTCCACCGTGGCGGCTGGCATGTTTGGCTTTGCCACTTTTGCACTTGTGGAAAGCGGCGTTTCCTTTGGCATGGACAGCCTGCTGAGTGCCGGCCAACAGGCAGCGGGGGATGCTTTGCGCCTTGGGCCTGCTGTCTTGGCCGGGCTTGTGGTGGCGGCGGTCTCCCTGCCCATCGTTTGGTCCTTCATGGCGTTGGGAGAGCGGCGTAAGGCGGCATCAGAAGGTGTATCTTTGATGTATACGGCCGAGAAGCCGCTGGTGCTCAAAGACGTGCCCGGTGCCATGCGGGGCTATCTGCGCTTTTTGAAATTCACGTCCGGCAATATTATCGGCAATATTTTGGTGATTGGAGCCGTCATCGGATCAGCGATGCTGGTGATGGGCGTGCTGTTTCCCAAACACAATAATGGCGTGGAATTCTTTGTGGATGAAGAGCCGGATGTGGCCATCATTCTCGTATCGGCCCGGGGTAACCTGTCCGCTGCACAAGCGCGGGACATCGTGAGTGAAGTGGACAAGGTGGTGCTTTCCATCACTGGCATTGCCAACTCCGTTATGACGGCCACCGCGCCGGATAATGGCGGGCGCAGCAACCCGCTGGGCGGTGTGCAGGACAAGCCCGCCGACGTGGTGGGCGAATTGCAAATTGAGATGGCCGATTATTGTTGCCGTCGCAAAGCGGTGGAGATTTTTGAAGAAATCCGCACCAAGACGGCCAGTATTCCCGGCGTAAAAGTGGAAGTGCGCAAGGTTGAAGGCGGCCCGCCCACCGGTAAAGACGTGCGGCTTCAGGTGAAATCCACCGACTATGACGAGATGGTGGCTGCCGTGGCCCGCGCGCGGACCTATTTTGATACCCTGTCCGGCATTCAAGACTTGGAAGACGGACGGCCCCTGCCCGCCATCGAGTGGGAATTGAACGTGAACCGTGAGGAAGCGGGACGCTACAATGCGGGCATCGCGGCCATCGGTTCCATGGTGCAACTGGTCACCAACGGTGTGCAGATCGGCAAATACCGGCCCAACGATTCCGAAGACGAGTTGGACATCCGTGTGCGTCTGCCCGAAGCGGAACGCAGCTTTGCGACCTTGGACAAGCTGAAAATTCCCACCAGCAACGGGCAAGTGCCCCTTGCCAACTTTGTGGAGCGCACGCCCAAGCCCAAGGTGAGTTCCATCACCCGCAAAGACGGCCTTTATTCCATGGAGGTGAAGGCCAACCTGATCCCCGGTTTTGAAGTGGACGGAAAGCCCCTGACACCGGACGACAAGGTGAAGGAGATCCAAACCTGGCTGGACGCGCAGGATTGGCCGGCCAGCATTCAGTTCAAATTTAAAGGCGGTGACGAGGAGCAGAAGGAATCGGGGGCATTCCTGATGCAGGCTGCCGGTATTGCGCTCTTTTTGATGTTCATCATTTTGGTGACGCAATACAACTCGTTCTACCAAGCCCTGCTGACGCTAGCGACCGTTGTGCTGGCCATCGTTGGCGTGTTGATCGGGCTGATGGTGACCGGGCAGAAATTCTCCATCATCATGACCGGCACCGGCGTGGTGGCGCTGGCCGGTATCGTGGTGAACAACGCCATTGTGCTCATCGACACCTATAACCGCCTCCGGGCGGACGGTGTGGAGACCCGCGAAGCGGTGCTCAAGACCTCCGCCCAGCGGCTGCGGCCCATCATGTTGACCACCATCACGACCATTCTGGGTCTGATTCCCATGGCCATGCAGATCAACATGAATTTCTTTGAGCGCACCATTTCTTACGGTGGCATCACGTCCGTGTGGTGGGTGCAGCTTTCGACGGCGGTGGTGTCCGGGCTGGCCTTCTCCACCCTGTTGACGCTGATCATGATCCCCAGCCTGTTGGCCATGCCGGCCAATCTGGTGGCACCCTTCAAGGCGGTTCGCCGTTGGTCGACGGGTCGAAAGGAACGCAAGGCTGTCCAGCGCATTGAAGCGCAGGAGTTTGCGCTGGATGATCTCAACGTGATGATGCAACAGGCCAAGGCGAAACAGCTGCCGGTGCACGATGCAAAAGTGGGTGCCGGACTGGCCGCAGGCGCCGTTGCCGTGGGGGCCCAGGGGGCCGGTGAAGATGGACATGTGGGTCAAAACGCATCGGATGTGGCCGTTTCTGGCGGTGCATCGGATGCCCCACAAAAGGTTTCGCCTGTTGCTGACACGGTCCGTGAAGAGCGCCATCCGGAGGATGCAAGTGTCGTATCCCTGCCCGATCACCTGCGCCGTGAAAATGACAAACGGCGTCTGCCTGACGCTGCGGAGTAAACGGGCTAGGGCTTGATGCAGCCCGCAGACAGGTAAGCCGGGTGGATGCTCAGGCAAATAAACTTGCTCGGGCACACCGCTCCAGCGGCGTCAGCCTGATCACGCTGACATTGTCTCGATGATATTGTCTCGATGATACGAGTTTTCACGTTATCTCGGTTTGGCGACGGCCATGGTCTTTGATGCTGAAGGGCAGCGTGGTCAGGTAGATAAGGCAGGCCACGGTGAGCACCGTCCACGGATAGCTGAACAACAGCACCACGGCCAAAATGAGCCCCAACATCACAGGCACAACCCATGTGCGTGAAACCCGAGCCCCTGCCCGCTTGCCAGACCAAGTGGGTATGTTGGAGGCCATCAGGAACCCGATCAAAAGCACATAGATGACCACCGCGCCGCTCACCCAGCCCCCCGGCTCTACGCCCAGAAGGCCCAGGTAAACGGGCAATAGGCACAAAAGGGCGCCCGCAGGGGCCGGAACCCCGGTGAAAAAGTCCACATGCCATGCAGGCTGGTCTGGCGCTTCCAACATCACGTTAAACCGGGCCAGCCGCAGGCAGCCGCAAATGGCGAAAACCAACGCCACAGCCCAGCCGAAGGCACGCAAATCTTGCAGACCCCACATGTAGACGATGATGGCTGGTGTAACGCCGAAGTTCACGAAATCAGCGAGTGAATCCAATTGTTCGCCAAATGACGTGCTGGATTTGAGGAACCGGGCAACGCGGCCGTCCAAAGCGTCCAAAATGGCGGCGAAAACGATTGCCACCACGGCCAATTCAAACCGGCCCTCAAAGGCCATGCGAATGCCTGTTAGGCCGGAACAAATGGCCCCCAATGTGATGAGATTGGGCACGAGCATGCGAAAGGGCACATCCCGCAAGCGGGATATGGCCTGGGGATCGTCACCCCCCTGCTCGTCCACCTCAAACAGCGCGGGAGGCTCCACCCCTTCATTCTTTTTCACGACGGCGGGGTCTTCATCCTTGGGCGTAAATTCTGGAAAGGGTGGTTTCATGGGCGAAGCGTATCATGTTCATGGGGGCACGGCGCTTGCAAACGCGCCAAGCGCACGGGGAGACGGCACCCCATGCTATGCCCTAAATCCGTTGGGGTGTCGTGCTGGAAACATGGACATCTTCATGGGCGGCCAAAATGCTTTCGCCAGCAATCATGGTCTGACCCAGGGCCACGCGGGGGTGCGCACCCTCCGGCAGGAAGACGTCGCAGCGGGAACCGAAGCGGATTAAGCCAAAGCGCTCCCCCTGCCCAAGTGTTTCACCCGCATCCGACCAGCACAGGATACGCCGCGCCACCAGCCCAGCAATCTGCACCACGCCCAGCGGGCCATGGGGGCCTTCGATGCGCAGGCTGTGGCGCTCGTTTTCTTGCGACGCCTTGTCCAGATCAGCGGCCAGGAACTTGCCCGGCTCGTGGTGGGAAACTGCGATTTCGCCACGCACAGGCGCCCGGTTCACGTGGCAGTTGAAGACATTCATGAAAACGGAAATGCGCATGAGGGGCTCGCTGCCCATGTCCAATTCCTGGGGCGGCACAAAAAGGCCGATGGAGGAGACAACCCCATCCGCCGGACTGACGATCACATCATCGCTTATGGGCACAACCCGTTCAGGGTCCCGAAAAAACAGCGCGCACCAACCGGTCAGAATAAGCCCGATCCAGAACAGGGGCTCCCACACAAAACCCAGCGCAATCGTCACCACAGCAAAGGCGGCGATGAAGCGATAACCCTCCTTGTGAATAGGAACCATGGCATCACGAACGGACTGGACCACCGACATGGAGCGCAACCTCTTGATTATTGTTTGACAGTGCAGCCCTGCCTATAGGCAAGGCGGCGATGAAAAGGAAGCGTGGCAGCTTATCCCGCCCCATCATCCTTTGGCAGGCGGCGGCGAATGAGGCCTTTTTCGTCATTCTCATGGGCGACACGAAGGCGCTGCTCGGCTTCGCTGGCCTCCCGCTGACGGTTCCACATGGCGGCGTAAAGACCATCTTTTTCAAGCAGGGTTGCGTGACGGCCGCGCTCTTTAATGCGCCCCTCCTCCAGCACGATGATCTCGTCAGCGTCGATGACGGTGGAGAGGCGGTGGGCGATGACCACTGTGGTGCGGTTGCGGGAGACAATGTCCAACGCCTGTTTAATTTCCATCTCCGTTTGGGTGTCCAGCGCCGATGTGGCTTCATCCAGAATGAGAATGGGCGGCGCTTTCAACAGGGTGCGGGCGATGGCCACGCGCTGTTTTTCGCCACCGGAGAGTTTTAACCCCCGTTCGCCCACCGGTGTGTCAAAACCCTGGGGGAGCCGCTCGATGAAGTCAGAAATCTGCGCCATTTCAGCAGCTTCACGCACTTCTTCGTCCGTGGCATCCACCCGCCCGTAGCGGATGTTATAGGCAATGGTGTCGTTAAACAGCACCGTATCCTGCGGCACCATGCCGATGCGGGCGCGCAGACTTTCCTGCTCCACATGGCGTACGTCCTGGCCGTCAATGGTGATGCTGCCCTTTTGAATATCGTAAAACCGGTAGAGCAGGCGCGAAATGGTGGACTTGCCCGCGCCGGAAGGGCCAACGATGGCCACTGTTTTACCCGCCGGGACCTCAAAGCTCACATCCTTCAGGATGGGGCGGTTGGCATCGTAGTGAAAATTCACACCATCAAAACGGATTATGCCGCCGTCCACCTTCAGCGGTTTGGCGTTGGGCTTGTCCTGCACTTCCGCGGGCACTTCCAGCAGCTCAAACATGGCTTCAATGTCCGTCAGGCCCTGGCGGATTTCACGATACACAAAGCCGATGAAATTGAGCGGGATGGAGAGCTGCATCAGGAACATATTGATGAGCACAAAATCGCCCAAGGTCTGGTCACCCCGCTGCACCGCCATGGCGGAAAGCACCATACAAGCCAGCATGCCCAGCGAGAAAATGACGGTCTGGCCGAAATTCAGCCAACCCAGCGAGGTCCAGGTTTTGGTGGCGGCAACCTCATATTTTTCCATGGAGCGGTCGAAGCGCTGCGCCTCCATGCCCTCATTGCCGAAATATTTGACGGTTTCAAAATTCAGCAGCGAATCGATGGCCTTGGAATTGGCGTCCGTATCGGAATTGTTCATGTCCCGGCGGATGGCGATGCGCCAATCGCTGGCCTTGATCGTGAAATAGCTATAGGCCCACACGGTCGCGGCAATGATGAGCACATATTCCCAGCCGAAATAGTAGGCAAAAATGCCCGCGTAGAGGGCAAATTCCAATATCGTGGGCAGCGTGTTGAGAATGGTGAAGCGCACCATGGTCTCAATCCCCTTTGTCCCCCGCTCAATGACGCGGGACAGGCCCCCGGTGCGCCGCGCTAGATGGAAACGCAGGGATAGCTGGTGCATGTGAACAAACGTGCGATAGGCCAATTGGCGCACCGCATGTTGGCCCACACGGGCAAACAGCGCGTCGCGCAGTTGGTTAAACGCCGTCATGACGATGCGAGCGGTGACAAAGCCGAAGACGAGCATAACCGGCGTCAGAAGCGCCGCCGGGAGCCAAAACACGTCTAACTCTTTGCCGTCCAACGCGTCGGTGGCGTATTTGAAAAAGAACGGTACGATAGCCGTCACCAATTTGGCGATCACCAGAAAGATAAAGGCGTAGAAGACGCGCTTTTTCAGATCAGGCCGATCCGCAGGCCACATATAGGGCCATAGGCTTACAATGGTGGAGAGAGAGGATTTGTCTTTTTCCACGGGCTGCTTTTGGGGAACGGTCTTTGCAGCAGAAGTGGCAGTTTGGTCGGTCAAAATAGACTTTCTGGGCGCGAAACGTGTGCATAGCGGCAATCGCCCTTGCAGCAGGAATCAAGAAAAAGGCTTGTGTGGGCCGCCACGTCTTTCAGCAGCACGTCATTGACATGGTAACGGGAACGGGGTGGAACGGTTTCCACAATCACCAGACCGGCCTCGATGAGCACTTTAAGGTGCTGGGAGACCGTGGATTGGGCCAGCGGCAAAACCTCTGTGATGTCCTTGCAACCGCAATGGCGATGGCGGGCCACATGGCGCAAAATGTCGATGCGCGCCGGGTTTGAGAGCGCAGCGAAAACCACGGCCATGCGGGCGCTGTCATTTTGCGCAGTCGCGCTGTTTTGAGTTTTCTGGGCGAGGGGTTCGGCCATTGCGTCCTTCCCGGTTCATCGTAACCTTACGATGAACTTAGGAAGCCGAAGGGCCTTTCACAAGAAGTTGTGCAAAATTTGCTGTGCAGGGCGGGCTTATCCCTACTGTGTATATTTTTCAGGAATTTTGAAAATCTGACCGATATAGATGCGGCTGGGGTCGCGGATCTGGTCGCGGTTGGCGTTGTATATGGTGGTGTAGCGGATGCCTCGCCCGTATGTCTTGCGGGATATGCGCCACAGATTATCGCCCGGCTTGATAATGACTGCCCGGCCCGTGCGGATAACCGGGGCTTGTTCAGGCCCTTGAATTTCAACGTTTTTCGCAACGGCTTGCGGGATGGCGATTGGATTGGTGGTCACCGCCGCCTGTTGTTGCGTTGTCGCCTCCACCGAAGCGACGGGCTTGATGGATGCAACCGTCTGGGGCTTTGGCTTTTCGATGCTGGCGGTTGTTTGAACAGGTTGCGGCGCTGGAACGGTAGGGGTTTCGGCCGTCGGTTGCGCCGTCTCTTCCAACCTCTCATGCACCAGCGGCACTTCGGCACGGGCGGAAACATTGCCGGTTTTGCGGTCCAGCACATCGGCGCGCACGGTGTGCTCACCGCTGTTGAGATTGAAGTTTTTGGCAATCAGGAAACGATCATCCACCGTGCCCTTGGTTACCCCAAGTGACTTGTTGTTGATGTAGACCCGCACGGGCGTGCCGCGTTTGACGGCCCCGGCCACGAACACTTTTTCACCCTCCACCTCCACGGCCTCCACAATCACAGGCGCTGGACCAGTGGGGGCCTTGGGTTCGGCTTTCTGAGCAGGTGCTGGCTTGGGCAGAACCTCCGTTTCAGCTTTGGCCACCTGTGGGCGCGGGGTTTGCACTGCGGGCTTAACCGCGGGCTTCGCTGCGGGCGTGGGTTGCAATTCAGCCGCTTTTGGTTGGGGCTTGGGTTTTGGCTCGGTCACAACCGGTTCGGCTGACACAACGGCTGCTTCGCTCTGGGGTTGCGGCTTGGCAGGTGCCTTTGGCTCAACGGCGGCGACAGGCGGTGCGGGCGCTTGCAGCGCTTCGGGCTTGGCGACGATGCGGCTGGCGACCCCTTCTTCGGTGACCATGGCCAGCACTTCGGTTTCATCTTCCTTTCCGGGAATATGAACAACGCTGGACTGGGCCGATGAAATCTTTTCATCACTGCCTTCCGGCATGGCTTGAAGCGTGAGGACGTGGTCACCGGCGGGCAGGTTTTTGTCGGGGATTATGACAAAATCGCCTTCCGGGCCGCTTTTGGTCTCTCCCACCACGGTCCCATCGGGCAACAGCATCTGGACGAGGGCATCGCCGGGGCCGTTCCCGGCGACAACGACGGAGCCGTCTTTTTCCACGCGCAGGACGTCAAATTTTGGCTTCGGTTGTTCCCTTACTTGCGGTTCCAGCGGCTTTGGCGCGGGTTCTGTTTTTTCAGCGGCGGGCTTTTCAACCGCCTTGCCCAGGGGGGCTGCGCTTTTGGGCTTTTCCGGGGTTGCCAGTTTGGCAACGATTTGCGGTGTCTGGTTCACCGCATCAAACCAGCCTGTGACCGTTTCCAATTTCACCACGCCGGTGGCGACGGCTACCGTGCCCGCGGCCGCCGTCCCGGCCAGCAATTGTGCGCCCAGTTTCAAGAATGCAATCGCCATCTTTTTCGCCCAGTTCCCCGTGCGGTGTCCGCCCACCGTTTGTTAACTCTAGCACAGATTGTTGCTTAATGCCTAACCGGGCTAAAATGTGCATTTAGACGCAATTTCGGGGGACAAACGCCCATTTGCCTTGCGGTCATGGCATCGGGGCGGTTCACCCAAGGGATGGCAAACCGCGTTTCCCACCTGTGCGTATATTGCGGCTCCTCGCCCGGCAAAGACCCGGCCTTTGGCGAGCAGGCCCATGCGCTGGGCCGATTAATGGCTCAAAACGGCGTCGGGCTGGTTTATGGCGGCGGGGATGCCGGCTTGATGGGCACCATTGCCAAGGCGGTGCTTGCGGGCGGGGGGCGTGTGACGGGCATCATTCCCACGTTTTTCCTCACCGAAGGTTTTGATGTCACCGCCGACGGGCTGGATGGGGCAGAAATGATCGAAGTGCCAGACATGCACACGCGCAAACAGATGATGTTTGAACGGGCGGACGCGTTCATCGCCCTGCCCGGCGGAATTGGCACGTTGGAAGAACTGGTGGAGATGCTCACCTGGGCTCAACTGGGCCGCCATACCAAACCGGTGGCCGTGCTGGATGTGAACGGCTTTTGGTCGCCTTTTGCAGAACTGTGCGATCACATGGCCAAGGCGGGTTTCCTGCACAATGCGGCGTTGGCAAGGCCGAAGGTTTTTGCCAGCGCAGATGAAGCCATGGCCTATTTCACGGCTTTTGAAAAAGGCTGATCGTGTAGATCACCAGGGCGAACCACACGAGGCCGAATGTGGCGAGTTGGGTTAGGTCCAACTCTTCGCCCAACAACGTAAAGGCCACCACAAAGATGATGGATGGCCCCACATAGCCCATGAGGCCGATGGTGGTGAGGCGCAGCGCTTTTGCCCCAAAGGCATATAGAATGAGCGGCACGGCCGTGACCGGCCCGCAGCCCAACAGCCAAAGCGTGTTGGTGGTGGAGGTGAGGAAATGGCCGGTTCCCTGCCATGCCAGCCATGCGGCATAGGCAAGGGCGAAGGGTGCCAGAATTGTCACTTCCATCAAAAAACCCTGGGTCGGCCCCACGGGCTGGGTTTTGCGCAAATAGGCGTAAAAGGCGAAAGAGAAAGCAAGGGAAAGGCCGATGAGGGGAAATTCACCCCCCAAACCGGTGCGCAACGCCACGGCGCTGGCCGCAATGGCGACGGCAATCATCTGGAGTGTCGTCAGCCGTTCACCCAACAATACGCCGCCCATTACGACAGCAATCAGCGGGGTGAAATAATAGCCAAGCGCTGCCTGTGAGGCGAGGTTTTGGCCCACGGCGTAAATGTAGATGCCCCAGTTTCCCGCAATCAACAGGGCGGTAACACCCATCATCAGCACCACGCGTCGATTGGAAAATAGCGTCGGCAATTCGCCCAATCGGCCCTGCATGGCCATCACACCCACGGCAAAGGGCACGGCCCAGATAATGCGGTGGGCCAGTAATTCTGTGGGCGGCATGAAATTGGTGGCCGCGAAATAGAGCGGTAAAAAACCCCACAGGATATAGGCCACCATGGCCATGCTCGCCCCCGTGGCGGGGGAGACGGCGGTGTTGGTGTTTTTGCCCGCCGGGCGGGCGGGGGGCATGAGGGGGCTTTTGTTATGGGCCATCTGTCCCCGTCGCCTCGCACTTCACGAGCCGGTAGGTGATGCTGTCGATGAGCGCCTGAAAGGACGCATCGATGATGTTGTCGGAAACGCCCACCGTCCACCACCGCTCACCGGTGTCATCACTGGATTCGATGAGAACGCGGGTGATGGCTTCCGTGCCGCCGTTCAAAATGCGCACCTTAAAATCCACCAATTCCAGCGGAGCGATTTGGGTTTGATAACGGCCAAGATCGGTGCGCAAAGCCTTGTCCAAGGCGTTGACGGGTCCATTGCCTTCGGCCACCGACATGATGCGTTCGCCGTCCACATTGATCTTCACCACCGCTTCGGACTGGGTGACCAACTCGCCCACGGCATTGTAGCGGCGCTCCACCCCGGCGCGGAAACTTTCCACCTCAAAGAAATGGGGCACGGTGCCCAGCGTGCGGCGGGCGAGGAGTTCAAAACTGGCCTCCGCCGCCTCATAGGCATAGCCCTGCGCCTCCCGCTCCTTCACGGTGGCGATCAGTCCATCAAGGCGGGGGTCATCTTTGCGCACGCTGATGCCCCGGCGGGAAAGCTGGTCAAGAAAGTTGGATTTGCCGCCCTGATCTGACACCATAAGGTTGCGCTTATTGCCCACATCCTCCGGCTTCACATGCTCATAGGTGCTGGGGTCTTTGATCAGTGCGGAGGCATGGATGCCCGCTTTCGTCGCAAACGCCGAGGAGCCCACATAGGGCGCCTGACTGTCGGGCGCACGATTGAGCAACTCGTCAAAGCGGTGGGACAATGTGCGGATGGTTTTGAGATTTTCTTGCGAAATGCCCGTCTCGAACCGCTCCGCAAAAGCGGGTTTCAGCATCAGTGTAGGGATGATGGTGATGAGATTGGCGTTGCCGCACCTTTCGCCAATCCCATTGATCGTGCCCTGAATTTGGCGCGCCCCGGCATTGATGGCGGCCAGCGAATTGGCCACCGCCTGCCCCGTGTCATTATGGGCGTGGATGCCAAGATTTTCGCCGTGTACAGCCTCTTCAATCACAGCCTCCACCACGGCGCGCACGTCCATGGGCTGGCTGCCGCCATTGGTGTCACACAACACAACCCATCGCGCGCCCGCCTCAAAAGCCGTGCGGGCGCAGGCCAGGGCGTAGTCGCGGTTGGCCTTGAAACCGTCGAAGAAATGCTCGCAGTCCAGCAAAACTTCCTTGCCTGCCGCTTTAGCGGCTTCCACGGACTGGCGGATGGACTCAAGGTTTTCTTCGTTCGTGCAGCCTAAGGCCACGCGCACGTGCAGGTCCCAGCTTTTGGCCACAAAACAAATGGCATCCGCCTTAGACGCCAGAAGCGTGGCAAGGCCCGGGTCGTTGGAGACGGACACCCCTGCCCGCTTGGTCATGCCAAATGCGGTAAAGGTGGCATTTTGGGTGCGTTTTTCTTCGAAAAAGCCGGTATCCGTAGGGTTCGCGCCGGGGTATCCGCCTTCGATGTAGTCGAGGCCGAACTCATCCAGCATTTGCGAAATGACGATCTTGTCCTGCACGGAAAAATCCACGCCGGGCGTCTGCGCGCCATCGCGCAGGGTGGTGTCAAACAGGGTGATGCGGTCGCGGCGGGCACTCATCGCGGATTCCAGTCGGTCGTTTCGTGGTCGGGGTGCTGGTGGCTGGTGATGCGGGCGTTCCAGCGGTCGTTTTCTTGCGTGCGTTCTTCATCAGCCAGGGGCAAGGTGGACAAACGTTTATAGTCTGCTCGCCGGTCGTTGAGATTGCATTGATAGGAAAGCGAGACAGCGTCGGGGTTGTCGAGGGACCCGATGAGCACTTCCACGTGATCGTCCGTTTCCAGCGTGAGCGGCGTGCCGCAACGGGCGCAGAAGCCACGATTCGACAGGTTGGAAGAAGCAAAGTAGCTGGCCGTGCCCCGTGTCCAGCGGAAACCTTCGGCATCCACCAGGGCCATGAACAGGGAACCGCCCGCCTTTTGGCACATGCGGCAGTGGCAGACGGAGGCTTTGCCGAGCCGGTCCACGCTGTAGCGCACGGCTCCACATTGGCAGCCGCCGGAAAGGCTCTCGCTCATCAAACCACCTCCCACGTGGTGATGCGCTCGCCCGTTTCAGGGTCTTTGCCGTCTTTCAGCTGAATGCCTTGGCCCAGCAATTCATCGCGGATGCGATCCGCTTCCGCCCAGTTTTTTTCGGCGATGAGCGCCAGGCGTTGGGTGACGATGGCTTGCACATCAATGGCGGTTTCCTTCTGCGCCAAATCAAGGCCGAGCAGATCCGCTGCCTTTTGGAGCGCTTCGCCGGACATGCTGGATAATGTGCGCATGATGGCCGTGCAATCGAGATCATCAGCCAGTTGAGCGATAAACGTTTCCACTGACCCAACACTTTTTGGCTCCCCAGCTTTGCGGCGCAGGCGCGCGAGCAGATTTTCCGCCTCTTCCAACCGTCGCCCCGAAAAATCAATCGGCTCCCGGTAATGCGTCATCAGCATCGCGAGGCGCACCACCTCCCCCGGCCATTTCCGCCCGCCCACTTTTTCGGTGTGGAGCACGTCGTACACGGTGTGGAAGTTGCCCTCGCTCTTGCTCATTTTCTTCCCTTCCACCTGCAGGAAGCCATTGTGCATCCACACATTGGCCATGCGGTCGGTGCCGTGGCAGCAGCGGGATTGGGCGATTTCGTTTTCGTGGTGGGGGAAGATCAGGTCCAGCCCACCGCCATGAATGTCGAACGTCTTGCCCAGATGGGCTTCCGACATGGCTGAGCATTCAATGTGCCAGCCGGGGCGGCCGTGGATGGTTTCGCCGTTGAATGTGGCGTCCCAACCGGGTTCGTCTGCGGAGCTCTCCTTCCACAACACAAAGTCTCCGGCGGCCTCTTTATGGCCCTCCACGGCCACGCGGGCGCCGGCCTGTTGATCTTCCAGATTGCGGTTGGAGAGGGCGCCATAGTCCTCCATGGACGAGACGCGGAAAAGGACTTCGCGCCCTTTTTCGCCCTTTGTTACATAGGCATGGCCCTTATCGATGAGAGTTTGAATCATGCTCACCATGTTTGCCTTGCCGTCTGCGCGGGGCAGCACATAGTCGGTGGCCCGGGGCTGATGGGTGGGTTCCATGCAGCCGAGGGCGGCCATGTCTTCAAAAAACTGGCTGGCAGTTTTCTCGGTCACCTGCCGGATGGCTTCATTGAGCGGCAATTGGGGGTAATCGCGCGAGGCGCGGGCGTTAATCTTGTCGTCCACATCGGTGATGTTGCGCACATAGGTGACGTGATCCGCACCGTAAATATGGCGCAGCAGGCGAAACAACACGTCGAAAACGATGACAGGACGGGCATTGCCGATATGGGCAAAGTCATACACCGTCGGCCCGCACACATATAGACGCACGTTTTGGGCATCGATGGGCTCAAAGGGCCCTTTGGAGCGTGTGAGCGTGTTGTAGAGGTGAAGTGTGGTCACGGTGTTTCCAATGCGAAGGGTGGCAACATAGGG
The DNA here is from genome assembly GCA_038525315.1 of Pseudomonadota bacterium. GTDB lineage: Bacteria > Pseudomonadota > Alphaproteobacteria > Rhizobiales > Rhizobiaceae > Pseudahrensia. The sequence continues at coordinate 654,190 of JBCBHU010000002.1, read as the reverse complement.
GGCCTGGGCTGGCCGGGCTGGCCAGAACGTTCGATCAGAAAGGAAGACAGGAACGGTCGGACCAGCGGTAAGCTAGCGATAAATGATCAAGCAAATACAAATGGCGGCAAAGGCCGTGGTGGTTGTGCGTTCCATAGGGCCTATATCCACGCGAATGTTAAAAGCGTCAAGGTGTTGCATACTGGCTCCATGCGGACAGGAACAAAGACAGGGAAAGAAGCGCCATGATGATGGCGATCAAAGCGTCCAAAACGCGCCAGGCCGATGGTTTGCGAAACACCGGTTCCAGCCAGCGCGCGCCATAGCCCAGACCAAAAAACCAAACAAAACTCGCGGCCATGGCCCCCACGCCAAAGGCCGTGCGCTGGGGTTCTGCAAACTGGGCCGAGATGCCACCCACCAACAGCACCGTGTCCAAATAAACGTGAGGATTGAGGAAGGTGAAGGCAAACAGGGTGATCAAAGCCCCTTGCAGGCTGGGTTGAACTTTCTGGGCGGCCTCCATGGCCGAAGGCCGCAGCGCCCGCTGCAGGGCAAACAGGGCATAGGCGGCCAAAAAGAGCGCGCCAGCCACGGTGATCAAAAGCAAAACGGTGGGGTTTTGGCGCACCAGCGTGCCGAAACCTGCCACGCCGAGAGCAATCAATACCGCATCGCTGATGGCAGCGACCAAACACAGGATGAACACGTGTTGGCGCAACAACCCTTTGCGCAAAATGAAAGCGTTTTGCGCGCCAATGGCAACAATCAGGCCGCCGCCAGTGACAAACCCCTGAACAGCCGCGGCTAACATAGGGGGCGCTCAGAAGAGGGAAAATTGTTCATCGGGATCTTCAGGCGGCGCTTCGGCGGGTTCCACCGGGTCCTGAACCTCCGGCCCCGCGTTTGCAACCTTGTTGACAGCCTCCGACACCGGCACGGGCTCAAAATAGTCGTTGGCAACCGGCTTCATCAAAGGTTCAATGGCGTCCAAACCGTTATCACGGCAGTCTAGCCATGTATCGAAGTCTGGCTTTTGCACCACCAAGGGCAGGCGGTGGTGGATGGGAGCAAAATTCTCATTGGCTTCGGTGGTGACGATGCAGGCGGTATCCACTTCGCTGCCGTCACCGCCAATCCATGTTTCCAAAAGGCCACCAAAGGCGATGATTTCGTCATTGGCCGGTTTGACGAAATAGGGTTGGCTTTTGCGGTTTTTGCCAAACCGCTGCCATTCGTAGAAGCCGGTGGCGGGGATGAGAATGCGGCGGCGGCGGATCGCGTTTTTGAAACTGGGCTTTTGCGCCGCCGTTTCGCTGCGGGCGTTAATGATGAGGGTGAAACTGCCCGGGTCTTTCACCCATGCCGGAATGAAACCCCAGCGAACGAGCAGCCCTTCCCGCGCACCGTCAAAACCGTGTTGAACCGCCATGATGGGCTGGGTGGGTGCGATGTTGTAGCGGGCTGGCATGGTCGGCCCCTCCGTCTCCGGTCGCAACAAATTGAACCAGTCGTAGAGTTCGGCCCATGTCACTTGAAGCGCAAAACGTCCGCACATGAAGGTTGCTCTCCGTTTTGAAGGGACCAAAGCCGTGCGCCCCTTGCGCCCGTTACGGTGCAAGGTTAGGGCCAGTCATGGTTCAACGTCACTACCCTGAAGCCCCGCTGGTGGGCGTATGCACAGCCATTTGGCGCGGGGACCGTATGGTGCTGGTGCAGCGGGGGCGCGAACCTAACATGGGCCAATGGGCCATGCCCGGCGGTCTGGTGGATGTGGGGGAACCCCTCGCGCAGGCCGCCCAGCGGGAAGTGCTGGAGGAAACCGCGCTGGCGGTGGACCTGCCCGCCCTGGTGGAGCCGTTCGAAATTATCCGCCGTGACGACACCGGGCGGGTGGCCCACCATTATATTCTCATCATGCACGCGGTCATTTGCTCTCACGGAGAGCCTGTGGCGGGCGACGATGCTGCTGCGGTGGGCTGGTATAGTCTTGCGGAAATGGAACGGCTTGACCTGACGGGCAACACGTGGACTTTAGCGACAAGGGCAAGGCGGCATTTGGGGTTGGCGTAAACCCAACGCAGTCTTTATGACAGCACCATGCGCATTGTACTCTCCCTCTTGATGTTTTTTGCTCTCGCGCCCGCCGCGCTTGCCCAGGAACAAGCAACCGAGGAAAAGCCCAAGGCCACCGTGGCGGAGCCCATCGCGCCCTACGATGATCAGCTTTTGCGCCTGTCGGAAGTGTTGGGGTCCATTCACTATTTGCGCGCCCTGTGCGGGGCCAATGAGGGCAATCAATGGCGCGATGCCATGGGTGAATTGATCGCCACGGAAGAGCCTGGCCCGAACAGGCGCGCGCGGCTCGTGTCCAGCTTTAACCGGGGCTACCGCGCCTTCAGCACCACCTATACAAGCTGCACACCGGCCGCCCTTTTGGCGGTGGACCGCTATATGAAAGAGGGTGTGAGCCTGACCAGCCAGATTACAGGGCGCTATGGGCGATAGTTATGCACAGCTCGCTGGGGTTTGGCCCCCGCATTAACCTTTTCACAAGTTGTGTTGCTCCCAACGGTTTTCATGTGCAGCCCGAAACCTTAATATCGCGGCACACGACAGGGGCGGGTGGTCGAGAGCGCAGGTTCGGCAACCTACAGGAATACGGGCGCAGCCCATTTACGTTTCGGGCACAGCCCAGAAAGACTTTTCATGCACGCCGATGCCACAGAAAATCTCGATCTGTTGATTGCGGAAGAAAAAAGCCGTGTGGCGCAGGAAGTGTTCCACGATGCGTGGCAGACGGCGTTGGACGAGGGCATTGAGGTTGAAATTCTGGCAGAAGTGGCCCTTGCCAATGCCCTGACCCTGCTGCATGGCAGCGAGGGTGTTGGAGCGGTGGAAACGCTGCTGGAAAGCGTGTCCACCCGCCTGTCTTGCGGGCATTTTGACCCCGACCGCAAGCTGCAATAGCCCAACTTCAAATCGGGCTTAACGCCCTGTTTTTACCATGTTAGGCTTGGCGTGCCCGGACCCCCTCTCACCCGGGTGGGGTGAACCATGCACATTTTTGTCCATCTTTTTTCGGCTTTGTTGGTGGCTCTGTTTTTTGCCGCGCCTTTGTCTGCACAGGATAAGGGGCGCGTGAAAACGCAGCGCTTCATCGTGCCTATGGAAAGTGATTCCAAACCGGACAGCATCGGCGCTGATTTGTCCGAGGGCGGCATTCCCATTGATGCTCTGCCTTCGTTGGAACCGATTGATCCGAACGATCCCGTTGAAGAAGACGATGCGAAACAATTGGCGCGGGAGAGAGCACAACCCGTGCCGGAAATTATGCGTGATCTTTCCGCCCTGCCCGCCCCGGTGCGCACCATGCGGGCGCGGCTGTTGGAACTCGCGCGCACCGGCGATGTGGAAAATCTCCGCAGCCTTATGGGTAGCGGGGAAAAAGCTACTCGCCTGTCCATCGGTGAGACGGAAAGCGACCCCATCGCGTTCTTGAAAGAACAATCGGGCGATCCGGATGGTTTTGAGATACTCGGCATTTTGGTGGACGTGTTGGAGGCTGGTTACGTTCACATCAAGGATGGCGAAGACGAGGAAATTTACGTCTGGCCCTATTTCTTCGCCGTGCCCTTGGACAAATTGACTGCGCCCCAAAAGGTGGAACTGTTCACCGTGCTGACCGCGGGGGATGTGGAGGAATCGCAGGAAATGGGGAGTTACGTTTTCTACCGCGTGGGCATAACGCCCGACGGGCGGTGGGACTTCTTCGTCTCCGGCAGTTGACCCTGCCTGACACCGTGGCCAAATGAGGTTGGTAATCGAACCCGGATATGGAACCATGGCCCGCCACCACCTGAAAGACCGCGCTGTGCTCACCGTGAGCGGCGTGGAGGCTGAGGAATTTCTGGGTAATCTCATTACCTGTGCCCTGCCCCCAAAGAACAAACTGCATAGCGGCGCTTTGCTTACTCCCCAGGGCAAAATTCTGTTTGAGTTTTGTATTTTGGGTCTGGAAGACGGCTATCAACTGGACTGTCTTGCCAGCCAGCGCGATGAGCTGCTGAAACGGCTTATGTTCTACCGTCTGCGGGCCAAGGTGGATTTGGCACCGTCCGATTTGTCCGTTTTCAGCAGTTTCGTGGAGACGGGGGAAGGATACGCCGACCCGCGCCACGCGGATTTGGGTTGGCGCATTTATGGCAGACCAACGGAGGCAGACGGAGACGATGCGGGCTATCATGTCCGCCGCATCACCGTGGGGATTGCGGAACTGGGGCAGGATTTTGAGCCGGAGAGCACCTTTCCCCATGAGACCTCCATGGATTTTACAGGGGGCGTTGACTTTCAAAAGGGTTGTTATGTGGGCCAGGAAGTGGTTTCGCGGATGCAGCACCGGGGCACGGCGCGCAGCCGGTTTTTAATTGTGAATGGCGACACCCAGCCCCGCGTGGGAACTGCTCTTTTGGCCGGGGACAGAACGATCGGCACTATGGGGTCCAGTGTCGAGAATAAGGGGCTGGCGCTCATGCGGCTGGACCGCCTTTCCAAGGCGCTGGCTGAAAAAACTTCGGTCACCACGGAAGACGGACAGCCCGTCACGTTTTCCACCCCGTCCCTTGAGGGCTTTCCATGGCCCGCATGAGCGGGCCCCGGGCGTGGCAGCGCATGTTGTCGGGGCGACGGCTGGATTTGCTGGACCCTTCGCCGCTGGATGTGGAGTTGGAAGACATCGCCCACGGCCTTGCCCGCGTGGCCCGCTGGAACGGGCAGACGGCGGGCGAGCACGCCTTTTCCGTGGCGCAGCACAGCATTTTGGTGGCACAGATTGTGGCCGTGTTGCTGGGCAAACGGCAACGGGAAAGCCAGCTTTACGCGCTTCTTCACGACGGGCCGGAATATGTCATTGGCGACATGATCTCACCTTTCAAGGCCGTGATGGGCGGGGCGTATAAAGACGTGGAAGCGCGGCTGGAAGGGGCCATCAATTTGCGCCTGGGTCTTGCCGCCCACCCGCCTGCCGCGCTGAAGAAGACCATCAAAAAGGCCGACCGCATCCTCGCTTATTTTGAGGCCACACAATTGGCCGGGTTTGGCGTGGCGGAGGCTCGGGACCTTTTTGGCCAGCCCAACGGCATTGTGGCTGATGATTTGGACCTTGCCCCTTGGCCTGCGCAACGGGCGCAGCAAAACCTGCTGGATGCGCTGGCGGCGGCGGAACAATTGCCATGACCCATTTTCTCATTACGCCCCTGTCGGCCGTGGAGGCCCATCGGCATAAGGCGGAGCATATGGTTTCGTTTTGCGCGCCGGGCAAGGGTGCGGAGCAGCCTTCGGGGATGGACCACCATCTTATCCTTGAGTTTAACGATATTGACCGACCCCTCTCTGGCCTGCTGGAACCGCAGCGCCACCATGTGGAGCGCTATTTTGAAACGCTGACATCCTGGGGGCGTCAGACACCTGTGCTTTTGCATTGCTGGATGGGGATCAGCCGTTCCACCGCCGCCGCCTTGGCGGGCGCGGCTCTGTTTGATCCCGCACAGGACATGACGACATTAGCAAAGGAATTGCGCCGCCTATCGCCCGTTGCAACCCCCAATCCGCTGGTCATTCGCCACGCGGACGAGATTTTGGGGCTCTCAGGTCGTCTGGTTGAGGCCGTTCATGCCATCGGGCGCGGTGCGCAGGCCTATGAGGGCGTTCCCTTCACCCTGGTGCACACGCCATGAACGGTGCTTTTTCCAGCGCTATTGAAATTGGCCTCCATGCCGTTGTTGTGGCGGTTGGCGAAGAAAGTCCGCTGGTTCTCACCGTGCCCTCCGGGGAAGGCGGGCTGGCGGCATTGCCCTTTGGCCCGTTTCAACCGGGCACCCACAAAACGCTGGATGAGGGACTGCGCACATGGGTGCAAGCGCAAACACAACTCAAATTGGGCTATGTGGAGCAGCTTTATACCTTTGGCGACGCCGGGCGCATGAGCGGTGGTTCTGCGGACGCAAACCTTGTGTCTGTGGGCTATCTGGCGCTGGTGCACCTGCCAAGACCGACTGCGACGGCCGTGAGCGGCACATGGGAGACCTGGTATCGCTTTCTGCCCTGGGAGGACTGGCGAGAGGCCATGCCATCCCAATTGAGTGAGACCATTTTACCCGCACTTTCCGCTTGGGTTGCACGTAATCCAGCCCATGTTTCCGGGTCCACCGGCCTGGACCGTCAGGCCCGGTTCAATCTGGCCTTTGGCGCCGGGCAATGGGACGAGGAGCGTGTGCTGGAACGGTATGAATTAATGTATGAGGCCGGCCTGGTGCAGGAGGCGGTGACGGATGGTGCGGTGGATGCGTTGTCGGTAAACACAGCCCTTGGCCAACCCATGGTGCACGATCACCGGCGCATCCTCGCCACCGCCCTGGCGCGGTTGCGCGGGAAGTTGAAATATCGGCCTATCGTTTTTGAGCTGATGGCAGAGCAATTCACGCTTACTCAGTTGCAAAAGACGGTGGAAACCCTCTCAGGCCAAACCATGCACAAACAGAATTTCCGCCGCATGGTGGAAAAGGCTGATCTGGTCGAACCAACGGGTGAAACGAGCGCTCAGACCGGCGGGCGGCCTGCCGCCTATTTCCGCTTCCGTCGCGCCATCATGCGCGAACGGCCCGCCCCAGGCCTTCGGGTGGGGATGCGCAGCTAGGGCGGTCCCTTGGAAGAAGGAAAGAGCGGACGGGGCATCCCGTCTATTGAGCTTTGCGGCGCAACACGCTGCTGCCTTGGGAGCGCGTCACACTGGGCCGCACGATCTGGCGTATGTGGTTATCTTTTACAACAATGGCGTTTTCAAAGGACACGCCAATTTGCTCGCCATCGCGGCGGCGGATGCGGCACTGCACCTCGATGCCTTCGGAGCGTAATTCCAGTTTGAACGTCTCCGGCAGCGGGATTTCGTTCACAAGTTGCAACCGCGCGCCCGTTGGGGAGAGATCGCGGATGATGCACTGGGTGGAGATGGCCCCATCGCTGTAAGAAATTTTGCCGGTCTTCAACGTGCGCTGCCGTGTGGCGCGCCCATTGGATGGTTCCGTGGTCGTGGTCATAGATTGTGCCCCAGTCCGTTTTTCCGCTCTTTTGCCTGGCGGTTCGACCGGAGCATGGCGCGAAAAAGTCAACAAAAGGCTGTCGTTAGGCGTGAACTTGAACAGGGTGAATCAAGTCTTACCAATGACCATATCGAGACCGAGGTCGAGGGTTGGCGCACTCATGGTGATTTTGCTGGTGGAGATCATATCCACGCCGGTTTCCGCGATGGCGGCAATGGTATCGAGATTTACGTTGCCTGAGGCCTCAATGGGGGTGCGCCTTTTTTCGTATTTGGCCACCATGGCAACGCCCTCGCGGAGTTGGTCGGTGGACATGTTGTCCAGCATCACCACATCCGGCCCCGCCGCCAACGCTATTTCCAATTGCTCCAGCGTGTCCACCTCCACCTCAATTTTGATGAGATGCCCGGCAAAGGCGCGGGCGGCGTCGATGGCTTCTTTAACGCCACCGGCAACGGCGATGTGGTTGTCTTTGATGAGAATGGCATCATCCAATCCGAAGCGATGGTTGGCGCCGCCGCCGCATTTCACGGCATATTTTTCCAGGGTGCGCAGCCCAGGAATTGTTTTGCGGGTGCAGCACACTTTGGCTTTGGTGTGGGCAATGGCTTTGGCGTATTCGGCGGTGAGGCTGGCAATACCGGACAGGTGACAGGCATAGTTCAACGCCACCCGCTCCGCGCTCAACAGGGCACGGGCCTTGCCGGAAATGCGGGCCACATTTTGGCCCGGCGTCAGCACGTCACCATCGTGGGCAAGAAGCTCGAAATTTGTCTCACCGTCGATGAGCTGGAAAGCGGTGGCGGCAACCCCAATGCCCGCCAATACGCCATGCTCACGGCAATTCATTACAGCCGTTGCGGTCGCGTCCGGTGGAATGGTCGCGTCGCTGGTGACATCCCCTGCCAATCCCAAATCCTCCTTCAGGGCGGCACGGACAGCCTCTTCCACCATGGCGGCGTGGAGATGGGGCGGATGGGGTTTGGTCATGTCACAGCTTTCAGGCGGATGCGGCCACCGGTTCGGCCACCAATTTTTGAGCCAAAATATTGGCCTGTTTCAGGGACAGGAATGAGCGTTGGGCAAGGGCTGGGTTCTCATCCGGCAGGTCCAGCCGGTAATGACCGCCCCTGCTCTCCTTGCGCATGATCGCTGAAACGGCGACCATTTTTGCGGTGATGAGAGAATTTTCGAACCGCTGGCGGGTGTTTGCGGCTTCCAAGTCCAGAATCGTGCGCAAACCTTCCAGCATTCCGTCTGGCGTGCGCAAAACGCCGAATTCCGCGCTCATGGTCTCGCGCAGTTTTTTCATGGCTGCGCTGTCCTCAGGGGTCTCCGGCTCGTTGTCACTTTCCGGCATACGCTCATCCCACGGGTTCAGTTTGGGCGCAGGCAGCAGCCCTTGAATGTCCTCGGCGATGCGGGCGGCAAAGACGACCGCTTCCAAGAGGGAGTTTGATGCAAGCCGGTTGGCGCCGTGGGCACCGGTGGAGGTAACTTCCCCGCAGGCCCACAGACCATCCAGCGTGGAGCGCCCGTTGGCGTCTGTTAATATGCCCCCCATGAAGTAGTGAGCGGCAGGCACCACGGGGATGGGCATGGTTCTTGGGTCTATGCCCGCGTCCTCTAGGTAGCCATGGACCGTGGGAAATTCGGCTGCAAAGTCGTGGATGGCTGTGCGACAATCCAAATACGCACCGCGCCCCTCTTTCACTTCGCGGAAAATGCCCCGGGCCACCACATCGCGTGGGGCGAGTTCGGCGTCCTCGTGCTGATCCACCATAAAACGCTCGCCCGCATCGTTAATCAGCGTTGCGCCGTGGCCCCGCAAGGCCTCCGTAGCCAAAGGTGATGGATCTTTGTCCACATTGATGGCGGTGGGGTGGAATTGCACAAACTCCATATCGGCCAACATGGCCCCGGCCCGGGCCGCCATACCTATGCCGCCGCCCCGGGCCTCCGCCGGGTTGGTGGTGCGGGCATAGAGATGACCGATGCCCCCGGCTGCCATGACGACGGCCCGGGCGGAAAGGCGGATTTTGTTGGGCCCGGTGCCCGCCTCATCACGGGCGATGACGCCGTCCACATATTTGCCCTGGGTGAGGATCTCCTGGGCCACATAGCCTTCCAACACGCGAATGGAGGCCGTATTGCGAACCGCGGAAACCAGCGCCTCCATAATGGCCCTGCCCGCCATATCTCCTTTGACGCGAACGATGCGGTTTTCGGAGTGGGCGGCCTCGCGGGAGGTGGCCAGACGGCCTTCCAAATCACGGTCAAACGGAACGCCAAATTCCAAAAGGTCACGGATGCGGTCGGCGGCTTGACTGGCCATGAGGTGGGCGATGTTTTCGTCCACAATGCCAGCCCCGGCTTCTATGGTGTCGGCCACATGCTTTTCCACCGTGTCACCATCGGATACGGCGGCAGCGATGCCCGCCTGCGCCCAAGCAGACGACGCGCCCCGCCCCAGCGAAGACGAGGTGAGAATGGTGACGGGCCGCGGTGCCAGTTTAAGTGCGCAAAAAAGGCCAGCGAGGCCGCCGCCGATTATGACGACGTCGTCCGTGCCGGTCCACGTGACAGGGCGCAGGAAAGAGAGTTGTTCGGTCATGGAAAAATCTAAGTCAGGAAACGATCAAAGGCGAAAAAGAAGCCGACAATGGCGAAGACCAACATAACTATCTGGACTTTCGACTTTTCAATTCTCGTCTCCATCCCTGCCAGTCCCGTCTGAAGGTCACGACCGAGATCTTTGCGCACAATTTCAATCTCCTGACGCACAGCCTCAAGATCGTTTCTTACAAGCCCAAGGTCTGACTTCGTTGCACGTTCTGAACGACCGCCCTCAGACGCCTGCACGATAGCGCGGGCAATCGCCTCCGGCTGAGCCTGCCTCATTCCTTTATGGGCAAGTTCTTTTGCAATATCGAGTGACTGGATGGTCATCTCCAAATCCTACACCTAATTCTTCAAATTCACCATGCGCTCCACCGCGTGGCGGGCTTTTTCAGCCATGAGGGGATCGACGATGACCTCCTCTTTCATCTCCAGCAGGCTGTCGAGAATTTTGGGCAGGGTGATGCGCTTCATGTGGGGGCACAGGTTGCAGGGTTTGATGAATTCCACACCCGGTGCCTGTTCCTGAATGTTGGAGGCCATGGAACACTCCGTCACCAGCAGCACTTTGGCCCCCGGTTTCTGGCCCAACGCATAGTCGATCATGCCTTTGGTGGAGCCGGTGAAATCGGCCACTCCCGTCACTTCCGTGGGGCATTCGGGGTGGGCGATGATCTGGATTGCGGGGTCCGCTTCTTTGTAGGCCAGCAATTCCTCGGCGGTGAAACGCTCGTGAACTTCGCAATGGCCCCTCCATGTGAGAATTTTCACGTCCGTCTGCTTGGCCACGTTTTGCGCCAGATATTCGTCGGGGATGAGAAGAACCTTGTCCAGGCCGAAACTTTCCACCACGGCCACGGCATTGGAGGACGTGCAGCAAATGTCGCTCTCGGCTTTCACATCGGCGGAGGTGTTCACGTAAGTGACGATGGGCACGCCAGGATTGGCTTCCCGCAAAAGGCGCACATCTTCGCCAGTGATGGAATCGGCCAGCGAACAGCCCGCTTTCATATCCGGGATGAGCACCGTTTTGGCCGGGTTCAAGAGCTTGGAGGTTTCCGCCATGAAGTGGACGCCACATTGCACAATGACCTGCGCTTCCACCCGCGTGGCTTCCATGGCCAGTTGCAGGGAGTCGCCTGCAATATCTGCCACGCCGTGGTAAATCTCCGGCGTTTGATAATTGTGGGCCAAAATAACGGCATCCCGCTCCTTCTTCAGCCGATTAATGGCGTGGATATACGGCGCGTGGATGGGCCACTCGATTTCAGGAATGTGGTGTTTCACCTTCTCGTAGAGCGGGGCGGTTTCGCGGGCTACTTCTTCTGTAAAGGAGAGGTCCGGCATGGACAGGCGCTCGTAGCTCGTGCCACTATCGGTTGTGATCATGGGCCCGGTGGCGGGTTGTTGCGCTGTTACGGACATGGAAACCTCCTTCCAGAAGGTAGAGAATGGGAGCGCCGTTGCGCTCAACTTATACTCAATATGAGTATAAGGGTTGCATAAAACAAGCCCGATCGAAAATTGCCTTTCCGACCGGACCAAGCGCAGAGGCTATAGCAGCCCGCGTCGCTTTACAAGTCGGGCTTGTTACGGCTGTGTAAATGTCACGCTCACCGTGCCCAAATCACCAAATTTCGCCGTTGTGGTTTTCCCCGTCTCGGCGGGAACGGGCGGCGTGCAGGTGCCGGTGGAGACCCACTCGCCAGCTTTGATCTTGCGACCATCTTCGGCGAATTTTTGCGCCAGCCAGAGAATGGAATTGATGGGGTCACCCATGATGGGTGTGCCATCGCCGGATTGTTTGTGCTCACCGTCCACGTCCACATCCACTTTGGTGTTCACCAGATCCTTATCGCGCCACGCTGTGATACGGGGGCCGATGATGAAGGCCGCGTTGCCGCCAAAGTCCATGGTGACGCCGATGCCGTTTTGATAGCCCTGGGAGCCGATGCAACGGCCGATCACTTCGATGGCCACATGAACATCAGCAATGGCGGAGGCTGCGTTTTCGGCATTGAGCTCCTCACCGTCGCCGGGGAAATCGCGGGCCATTTTGAAGGCGTATTCCGGCTCCACTGCGCCGACGCATTCCGTATTGGCCACTTCGCCGCCGCTTTCGCGCACCCCACTTTCAGCCATGGGGCCATAAAATGGTGTGTTGATGCCAAAGGCTTTTTGCGCCCCTTCATTGGTGGCACCCACTTTCCAGCCCACGGAAGGGGAGCCGAAGCCTTCAAAGACCAGCGCTTGAATGTCCATGGCGTCGGCCATCGTGGGGGCTGGGTCCGGCAGCTCCATGATGGTTTGCTTGCCGGTGCGGCGGGCGGCGATGATGTTATCGGCCATTGCTTGCTTATTCATGGCTTGCTTGTTCATGCAATCAATTCCTCATGCAAAATGAATGGGCTTCTCGTAGACCAATTTGTGGACGGCGCAAATGTTCCCTCTTGCGGAAGCCAATATGCGGGTATATACCCGCTTTATGACCCTGACCGAATGTCTTTGCGCCCGCCTTCGCCTTGCCGCTTCCGCCACGACGGATTTTTACGATCGGGCGCTGGCACCCACCGGGCTAACGCTAACGACTTACAGGCTGCTGCGGCATTTGGAGCGGCTGGACGGGGCTTCGATTACCCGCCTGGCGCACAGCATGGAGCTCGACCGTTCCACGCTGGGGCGCAACGTGAAGCTGGTGGAAAAACGGGGGTTGGTGAAGACCGTTCCCGCAACGGTGCTGAAAGACAAGCGCCAGACGGCTTATCAACTTACGCCGGACGGCGCGGCTGTTTTGGCGCGGGCTGTTCCCCTGTGGGAACAGGCACAGAATGACATCGCAAAGATTAGTGAAGGCGAAGCCCCTGCCCTGCTGGCGGCTTTGAACAGGCTGACCTGGAGGTTGGAGAACAAGACCCATGAGTAATGCAACCACTGCACCCAAGGCCCAATCCATGACCAGCCCCCCTGCCCGCCCTTGGAACCCACCTCTGTGGCTCATAATCGCATGCGGTTGTGCCATTGCCATGCTGGCCTTCGGGCCACGTTCCGTCATGGGCTTTTTTCAAGCGCCTATGCTGGCGGAAACCGGCTGGTCTTTCACCACTTTCGGGCTGGCCATGGCGATCCAGAATCTCGCCTGGGGCATCGGCCAGCCCATTTTCGGCGCGGTGGCCGACAAATACGGCGCGTGGCGGATGCTGGCGCTGGGTGGGCTGATCTATGCGGGCGGCCTCGCCATTATGGGCCATGCGGCAAGCCCCCTTTGGCTGCACATTGGTGGCGGTGTCATGGTGGGGCTTGGCACGGCGGCGGGGTCTTTCGGCATCATCATGGCAGTGTTTGCCCGCCATGTGCCGCCGGAGCGGCGCAGCATCGTGTTCGGGCTTGGCACAGCGGCGGGGTCGGCGGGCATGTTTTTGTTTGCCCCCATTTCCGTGGCGCTCATTGAAAATCTGGGCTGGTCCTCCACGCTGGTGGTGCTGTCTGCGCTCATGCTGTTGGTGCCGATACTGGCGGCACCGCTCTACGGTAATGCGGCCAGTTCTCCGGTGGCCTCCCAAGAATATGAGCAGACCGTGCGGGAGGCGCTGAAAGAGGCACTAACGCACAATTCATATTTGCTGCTGATCGCGGGCTTTTTCGTGTGCGGCTTTCAGGTGGCGTTTATCACGGCCCATTTTCCCGCCTATATCAATGACATCGGCATTGAACCGGCTTACGCGGGCTACGCCATCGCGCTCATCGGCTTTTTCAATATTTTCGGCTCGCTGGCTTCCGGGGTGATTGGCCAGCGCTATTCTAAACCCGCCTTTTTGGCCCTGCTCTACTTGGGGCGTTCCATCGCCGTGACAGCTTTCCTGCTGCTGCCGCAAACGCCCACGTCAGTGATCGTGTTTGCCATCGTCATGGGCCTGTTGTGGCTTTCAACTGTCGCGCCCACCAATGGTTTGGTGGCCATCATGTTCGGCACACGCCATTTGGGGCTGCTGGGGGGAATTGTGTTTTTCTCCCACCAGGTGGGGTCATTTTTGGGCGTGTATTTCGGCGGCTATCTGCGTGATCTTTATGGGTCTTTTGACATCGTATGGTGGTTGGGCGTGGCACTGGGCGTGTTTGCAGCTCTCGTCCACATGCCCATCAAAGAAGCGGGTGTGGCAAGGCCGGCTGCCGCTTAAAGCGGGATTTTGAACACGGAGCAGGTCTGCGTGCCATGGGCGTAGAGCTTGCCGTTTTCATCCTCCAGCCGCGCCTCTGCGGTGGCGATCTGGCGGCCGGGGTGAACTACTTTGCCCTTTGCATAAACACGGCCCGTGGTGGGCAGGATGGGGCGCACAAAGTTTAGCTTCAACTCCACCGATGTGCTGGCATAGCCGACGGGGCATAGCGTCTGCACCGCGCAGGCCAGTGCTGAATCCAGCAATGTCGCCGCATAACCGCCATGGACCGTGCCGATGGGGTTCATGTAGTCTTCGGTCGGAACGCCCGTAAAATTGGCATAGCCCTCTCCCACTTCGTAAAGACGGTATTGCAGAGCGCGGCCAATGGTGGGCGCGGGGAATTTGCCGTCCACAATGGCTTGCAGATAGTCGAGGCCCGAAAGGGCTGCCATTTCTGCCATGGTGGCGTGGCCGAAACCTTGGGGACAGGGGCGGCCGTCGAGGGTTTCGGTCATGGTCTATCCTTTACTCAAAGCCCGGCGGGCCGCCGCGATGAAACTGTCGCGTTCGATGGGAGGCTGTGTGTTGCGGGGTGTATAGACGTTTCGGTCCATGAAAAAGCGGGTGAGGTCGAATCCAGCCTGCAAATCGTCCCAGCCGGCACTGTCGGCGCGGGCGTGTTCCTGATGGCGCAGGAATTGCGGCAGGGGCAACATGCGTTCGGCCCAGGGTTTGCCCGCCTCCCCGCTCACCGCACGGCCCGATTTTGGGGACACGTAAAGCAAGTTGGCGGTGGAGCCGGTGGCGGCGCAGGCGGAAAGGTCCAACCCAAAACCCAACTCGTTCAAAATGGCCAGCTCAAAGCGGATGAGCACTTCGCCCGCCAGCGCCGGGTTTTGTAAATTGTCCAACACCACCAGCAACATGGCATAGAGATCGTGGTGGGCATCCCGTTCCGGCAGCAGGCGCAAATGGCTGGCAATGGTTTGCAGGGCGTAGAGCCCGTGGGCGGTCTCCATGAGATCGGCGGCGCGCAGGCGCTCGGGCTCCAGTTTGAATTGGCCCAGATGTTCGTCGAGCCGGGCCCGCCATGTGGCGCGCACCGAATTACCGGGTTGCAGGAGCGGGCGCAGGGTGCGGGAGCGACCGCCCTGGACTAGGCCTATATGGCGGCCCCGTTCCCGGGTCATCAGTTCGGCAATGACGGAGGTTTCACCATGCTTGCGCACCCCAAGGACAATGGCTTCATCGCTCCATTCCATTGGGGGTGAAACTCCTGACTTCCAGTCTGGCATGCGATTTGTAGGCCGCTCTCATCACCGGACTTGTTCCGGTGATCCATGCCGCGACTAACAAACTTTGACCACTCGTTGGGATGGATTGCCGGAACAAGTCCGACAATTGGGAGAGTTTATCGGCAGGTTAAACCCTACCTTGGAAACTCGAGTCCCATTTCCCTGTAGCGTTCCGGGTCGTCAATCCAGTTTTCGCGCACTTTGACGAACAAGAACAGGTGAACCGTGCGGTCCAGCAATTCGGTTAACTCTTCCCGCGCAGCCTTTGAGATGGCCTTGATCGTGTTGCCACCTTTGCCGATGACGATCTTCTTATGGGCATCGCGCTGGATGTAGATGACCTGCGAAATTTTCACACTGCCGTTTTTCTGCTCCTCCCAGCCCTCCACCTCCACATGGGCGCTGTAGGGCAGTTCCTGATGCAGACGCAGGAAGATTTTCTCGCGGGTCACTTCCGCCGCCAGCAATTTGACCGGCAGATCGGAGACCTGTTCCGGCGGATAAAGAAACGGGCTTTCCGGCACGACCTTGGCAAGGTGATTCATGAAAACCTCGCAACCCTCGCCATTCAAAGCGGAAATGAAAAATGTTTCGTCGAAGGACACCACTTCATTAGCCGCCTTTGCCAAAGCCAAAAGCTCCTGATGGGGCATCCGATCCACCTTATTCAGGATCAGGATTTTCGGACCGCCAGTCTCTTTCAGGTTCTCCAGAATGCGCTCCGCGTCCCCGCGAATGCCTCGCTCGCTGTCGATGAGCAGGCAGGTAATGTCGGCATCCTTCGCCCCACCCCAGGCCGCATCCACCATGGCGCGGTCAAGGCGACGGCGCGGTTGGAAGATGCCGGGGGTGTCAGCAAAAATGATTTGACTGTTTCCGCGCATGGCGATGCCGCGCACTACCGTGCGGGTGGTCTGCACCTTGTGGCTGACGATGGAGACTTTCGTGCCCACCAGCCGGTTGATCAATGTGGATTTGCCCGCATTGGGCGCGCCGATGAGGGCGACGAATCCGGCGCGGGTTTTTTCTGGTTCACTCATGCATTCTTTTCCCGGATTACGCCCTGCTCATCCTGCACCCACGCGCCCTCGCGCAGTAAAATGATCTGCGCGGCTTCTTGCTCGGCGGCCCGTTTGGATCGGCCTTTGCCCTGGGCACCTTTGATCTTGCCCAGTTTGACATCGACGGTGAAAACCGGGTCATGATCCGGCCCGGACCGATCGGTAATGGTGTAGGAGGGCGTTGTGTCGGCGTGAACATGCGCCCATTCCTGGAGCGCGGTTTTGCTGTCTTGAATAAAAGCGGCATCATCGTGCAGGCGCGCGTGCCAGAATTTTTCGACAAATTTTTCTGCGACAGCCAGCCCACCGTCCAAGTAAAGCGCAGCGATAAGGCTCTCCACCACATCGGCGCGCACGGAACGCATGCGTTTTCCGGTAAGGCGCTTCACATCGGACCCGGTTTTGATGAAATCAGCCAGGCCGATCTCATCGGCAATTTCAGCGCAGGTATTGCCGCTCACCAGCGCATTGAGGCGCACGGAGAGTTCCCCTTCCCGCGCGTTGGGGAAAGCGCGAAAAAGCATTTGTGAAATGCAAAGCCCCAGCACCCGGTCCCCCAGAAATTCCAGCCGTTCGTAGTGGGACAGATGATCCCCCGTCTTAGTGGCGCTGGCATGGGTGAGGGCGCGCTTCAAGTCGGCATGGTTTTTGAACCGGTGACCGATACGCGCTTCCAGATCGGCAATAGTCAAGCGGGCAGCCATGATGGGGCGTGGGTTAAAGCCATGTGAAAATGCGGTCCCAACGCATTTGCGTGGGCCATTTCCAGATTTGCCAGGCGGGGGTGCCGTTTCTCAACGATAGGAAAATGATTTGCGCCTTCCCCACCAGATTTTCGGCGGGCATGAACTGGACGTCATAGCGGCTGTCGGAGGAATTATCGCGGTTGTCTCCCATGACAAAATAGTTGTCGGGGGGAACGGTGACGGCGGGGTAGTTATCGCGGAACCCGCCCGGTTCGGTATCAATGGTGGAATAGGATTTGCCATTATCCTGCTTTTCCACCCAAACGGGCACGGTGGCTCGGTTGCCCTCATCGGTATAGGCACCGTTTTGGGCTCGGGGCAGCGCCACATCGTTGATGTAAACGACGCTGTTGCGCATCTCCACCTTGTCGCCCGGCAAGCCGATGACGCGCTTGATGTAATCCGTGCTGTTGTCCACGGGAAATTTGAACACCACCACATCGCCCCGCTCCGGTTCGGAAAATTGCAGGACGCGGCCGTCGAAGAGGTTGGGGCTGAACGGGAAAGAATGTTTGGAGAAACCGTAGCTGAATTTGGAGACAAACAGATAGTCCCCGATCAACAGGGTGGGTTTCATGGAGCCGGAGGGAATATTAAAGGGCTGAAACAAAAAGGTACGCAACACCAGCGCCAGAACCAGCGCTTGCAGCACCACAGAAATAGTTTCCCAGACGATATTGTCGTCCTTCTGGTGGGCTTTGGATGCCACGGGCTTTCCTTCCGCGAGTAGAACGGTTTTCACCGTTTCGGGTGTTTGGCTTATGCCGATTGGCCGTTGGCAGGGCAAGGTTTAACTTCATGGCGCCGCCGCGCACCCACCGCACAAATTGGGCCTTTTGGCGGCAGGTTGCTACGCCGCGTCCACCAAGGAACGGGCACGGGCGAACACGCTTTCAAACATTTCTTCCGTCAGCCTGCCTGTATTCGTGTTGTAGCGGGAGCAATGGTAAGAGGAAATGACCTTGCGCCCTGCCATCACATGCTCCGCGCCATGGCCAAAGGGCACTGCTGCCACCCGCTCACCGAAGGCGCGGGCTGTGCTGTCGTGGGAAATTTTGCCCAGGGTGACGATCACGGCGAGGTTGGGCATGGCGTCAATAGTGCGGGTGAGAAACTGGCGGCACGTGTTGATCTCCGCCCCCACGGGCTTGTTTTGAGGCGGCACACACCGCACGGCGTTTGTGATGGAACAATTGTTGAGTTGAAGGCTATCGGCTGGATGGGCCTCAAATTCGCCGCTGGCAAATTTGAATTTCTTGAGCGTGGCGTAAAGCAAGTCCCCGGCCCAATCGCCCGTAAAGGGCCGCCCTGTTTGGTTGGCACCCTTAAGCCCGGGCGCCAGGCCGATGACAAGCAGGCGCGATGCACCAGGCCCAGCCGGCCCGTGCCAGCTGGGCACGGGGGCATTGAAAAAAGTGGGGTTCTCGACCCGGTGATGATCGATGAATTGCTTAAGGCGGGGGCAAAGGGGGCAGTCCAGCGGCGGGTCAATTTCTGCCAGCGGCGCGATGGGGGGATTGGAACGGTCAGTCACTGCATTTGGAGCCAAGAGGGGCAGACGGAAGCGGTAGCACCATTAGTCGTCATAATCATCATCATTGCGACCGGACCGTTCTGGCATGGATCGGCCCAACTCCCCTTCAAGGGATTGCAAGTCGATGAAGTGGTCCGCCTGGCGGCGCAAATCATCGGCAATCATGGGCGGCTGGCTGGCCGTGGTGGACACGACCGAAACCTTACGCCCCTTGCGCTGCAAAACCTCCACCAATTTGCGAAAATCTCCGTCTCCTGAAAACAACACGAAATGATCCACCGTCTGGGACAATTCCATGGCGTCAATGGCCAGTTCAATGTCCATATTGCCCTTCACCTTGCGCCGCCCGGTGGCATCGGTGAATTCCTTGGCGGGCTTGGTTACCACCGTATATCCATTGTAATCCAACCAATCGATCAGCGGACGGATGGAGGAATATTCCTGATCTTCAATAAGGGCGGTGTAATAGTAGGCGCGCAGCAAATAGCCACGCTTTTGAAACGATTTCAACAATTGCTTGTAGTCAATGTCGAACCCCAGCGCTTTTGACGTGGCGTAGAGATTTGCACCATCAATCAGGAGAACAATTTTCTCGCGCTCATCAAACATAGTGCTTTCCTTCTAGAGGGGGTTTTTACGCCCGGGCGTGGCAATTAATTCCAATATTTTGGCCCAAAATATGAGCTGGGCCGTCATCCAGGTCGTTATCCAACGCCCAAAGAATGATTCAGTTTCAAAAAGTCTACGCGGAAAGGTGTGCCACATCAGGCGGATACACAATTGGCCAAGGTGTCCCAGCAAAAGCCTGGGCAGTGCGCATTCACCTTGAATTTGCCGCCATTCTTGTATAGCCACTGCGCAACCCTCCCCTTTCCTCTGTTTTCAGGAGCAGCGCATGGCCCGCGTGACCGTGGAAGATTGCATCGACAAAGTGCAAAACCGTTTTGAACTGGTGCTACTGGCTAGTCACCGTTCCCGCCAGATTTCCTCCGGCGGTCAAATTTCCGTTGATCGTGACAACGACAAAAACCCCGTGGTGGCCTTGCGCGAGATCGCGGATGCGGAATTGTCCCCCGGCGATTTGAAAGAGGACCTCATCCATTCGCTGCAGAAGCATGTGGAAGTGGACGAGCCGGAGGACGTGATGGAAGCGCCTGCGCCGGAAACTGCGGAAGTGCCCGTTATCGCGGAAAGCGAAGCTGGCCCCGCCAATTTCGATGCGCTGTCGGAAGAAGAGCTTCTGGCCGGTATTCAAGGCCTTGTGGCCCCGGAAAAATCCGACGACTTCTAAGCCTGTTTGGCAAAGCAATTTCAAAGGGCCGAAGGCACCCAGTCTGCGGCCCTTTTTGTTTGTCTGTTTTTGTTCGACCCTTTGTTGCCAAGACCCCGCCCTGCCCCCATTATTTATAGGTGGCTGATTTTCGTAATTGAGGTGCAATCCGCACATGATGCGGCAGAACGAATTGGTGGACCGGGTTTGCTCTTATATTCCTGATTGCGATCAGGATATTTTGAACCGCGCCTATGTCTACGCCATGCACAAGCACCGCCACCAGACAAGGCAGTCGGGTGATCCCTATTTCAGCCATCCGCTGGAAGTGGCGGCGATCGTTACGGACTTGAAGCTGGACGAGCAGAGTGTCGTGGCGGCGCTGCTGCACGACACGATCGAAGACACGGACGCCACCCGCAACGAAATTGACGCCATGTTTGGGCGCGGCATCGGTTCGCTGGTGGATGGGCTGACAAAGCTCAAGCGCATTGATCTGGTTTCAAAGAAAATGCGCCAGGGCGAGAATTTGCGCCGCCTGCTCCTGGCCGTTGCCGATGATGTGCGGGTGCTGTTGGTGAAACTGGCGGACCGGCTGCACAATATGCGCACGCTGCACTACGCCCCGCCGGAAAAGCGTGAGCGCATTGCGCAGGAAACGCTGGATATTTACGCGCCACTGGCAGGCCGCATGGGCATGCAGACCATGCGCGACGAGCTGGAAGATCTGGCCTTTCAAAACCTTCACCCGGACGCCTATTCGCTGGTTTTCAACAAGCTGGAAGAGATGCGCGGGAAAGCGCAGGAAGTGGTGCGCGAGATTGAGGCCAGCATGGTGCAGCGCCTGGCTGAGGCTCAAATCGAAGCGCAGGTGAAAAGCCGCAGCAAGCGGCCCTATTCCGTGTTTCGCAAGATGGAGCGCAACAAAATCAGCTTTGAGCAGCTTTCGGATGTGATCGGCTTTCGGGTGATCGTGGATGAAGTGGACCACTGCTATCGGGCGCTGGGCGTGGTCCATACCCGCTGGGATGCGGTGCCGGAGCGGTTTAAGGACTACATTTCCACCCCCAAACAAAACGATTATCGATCGCTCCACACAACGGTTATCGGCCCCTCCCACCAGCGGGTAGAAATGCAGATCCGCACCCATGAAATGGATGCGCTGGCAGAACAGGGCATCGCGGCCCACACGCTTTACAAGGACGGACACTACAATACGGGCCATCTGGAGCCCTATGACAAGGACCAGTCCAAATCCTATTCATGGCTTCGCCGCACGGTGGACATGATCGCCGAGGGCGAAAACCCGGACGATGTGATGGAGCAGGCACGGCTGGAACTATTCCACGATCAGGTGTTTTGCTTCACACCCAAGGGGCGTTTGATCGCCCTGCCCTTTGGCGCCACGGCCATTGATTTTGCCTATGCGGTTCACACCAATGTGGGCAATTCCTGCGTGGGATGCCGCATTAACGGGCGGGCCGAACCGGTGGTTACGCAGCTCAAGAATGGTGATGAGGTTTACATTATTCGCGCCGAGGACCATGTGCCACCACCGGCCTGGGAACATATTGTGGCCACCGGCAAAGCGCGGCTGGGCATTCGTCGCGCCTCCCGGCAGGCGCGCGAGGAGCAATATTTCAGCACAGGCGAGCGCATGTTGGAGACGGCCTTCAAACGCTCCGGCAAAACCTATGTGCCGGAGCAGTTGGAAGCAGTTTTGAACAAACTGGGCCGCCGCTCCGTGCGCGAAACTGTGGCTGATGTGGGCAATGGAGAACTGCCCGCCGACGATGTTATACAGGCCGTCTTTCCTGACTATCAGCGCGAGCGCGTCAAACAGCTTGGCCAACCTGCCGGAGATGGTTGGTACAATATGGCAGGTGTAGCCAATATCATGTTCCGCCTGCCCGGCCGGCGCAAGGAGCGTTATGCCCAGGACGCGCAGGAAATGGCCGCATCGGTGCCGATATCCGGCCTGGATGGCGGGCGCGCCGTAAAATTCGACCCTGATGCGGGGGCTGTGCCCGGCGACCGGATTATCGGTATTCTCAAGCCCGGCGAAGGGGTGCTCGTGTTCCCCATTCAGGCGGAGGCCCTGCGGGACTATGAGGACAGCGCGGACGAGTGGATCGACCTGCGCTGGGACATAGACCCGGAAAATCCGGTGCGCTTCACCACCAAAATTGTTGTGACCGCCATCAACCAGGTGGGCGTGCTGGCCGAAATTTCGGAAATCATCGCGCGGTGCGACAGCAATATTGCAAACCTGTTTCTCACCCAGCCAGACTCCGGCATCACCCGCATGGTGTTTGGCATTGAGGTTTGGGATCTCAAACACCTCACCCGCGTCATCCGCGAATTGCGCACGCTTTCCGTCGTCAGCCATGTGGACAGGTTCGGGTCTTAGAGCACCACCGGCCATGGCCGGGGCCCTTTGACAACACCAAGCCCGGCGGCACAGCATGCAAGGCCGCAAGCCATGCTGCGGCCATCAACAATCTGTTAACGGCGTTAGGTAAATGCCATGCTTTTGGAGCATTGCAGGACCCACCATGGTGCTGTCACAAACCGGCTGTTAACAGCGACATGAAACGGTGCGCTTTCGGGGTGGGGTTTGCCCGTAAGGCTTCAAACTGGTTGAGCGTTGAAAGGCTTGCAATCGAATGCTCATGAAAAGGCGCACACCACCGGGATGGTGGGAAACGGTGAGGGTATGGGTCTGGCCCCGCCGTTCTTGGATGCGCTCCGGGCAATATGTCACAAAACGCATTCTGCGCCTCACCGCGACACCCTATGCCGTATCCGCCGGTGTTGCTGCGGGGGCCTTCACCTCATTTACACCCTTTATGGGCTTTCACTTCTTTCTGGCGGCTTTGCTGGCCTGGCTCATTCGGGGAAATCTTATCGCCTCGGCGCTGGGTACCTTTGTGGGCAATCCCCTCACATTCCCACTCATCTGGGCGGCGACCTACAAGGTGGGGCACTTTGTGCTCCAGACCGATTTTCACGCCACCGAGGCCCCTTCCCTGATCACTGCCATGTCGGATGTTATTGCGGCGTGCTGGCATTTTGACGGGAGCGGCGTTGTCAACGGTATGAGTGCCATCTGGAGCCCGATCCTGTGGCCCATGTTGGTGGGGGGCTGTCTGCTGGGCCCGCTAGTGGCGGTGCCGCTTTATTTCCTGACCCGCCGGGCGGCGCTGCTGTTTCGCGAAAGCCGGCGCACCAAATTGATGGACAAGGCAAAAGCCATCCGCGACCGCGCCAAACAATCGGCAGAGGCGGCGGGCAAAATTGGCAAGGTGGAACCGCTTTGATTATTGGCCTGGGCAGCGACCTCATCGACATTCGCCGCATTGAAAAGACGCTGGAGCGGTTTGGCGACCGGTTCATCCAGCGCATTTACACGCCGCTGGAACAAAAGAAATCCGAAGGGCGCAATCAGCGCGCCGCCAGCTACGCCAAACGGTTTGCGGCCAAAGAGGCCTGTTCCAAAGCGCTGGGCACGGGCCTGTCCAACGGCGTGTTCTGGCGTGACATGGGGGTTGAAAATCTGCCCAGCGGCAAACCCACCATGAAGCTGACCAATGGTGCGGGAAAGCGGCTGGAAAGCATGGTGCCCGACGGCATGGAAGCGCACATCCACATCACGATTACGGATGATTATCCCCTGGCCCAGGCATTTGTGATCATTGAGGCTTTGCCCAAGGCCGCATAGCGAAACCCTTGGCAACGGACGACGGCGCGACTACGTTTGTGGCGAAAGACGTGCTTTACACAGGGTTACATGCCATGTCGGAGGCTGAACAAAGACTTGCTGATGATAAGATGCGCGCAGAAATTGCGAAGCTTTTGGCTGAGTCAAAACAAGTAACGGTCAACACATTTCTTGTGCCATTTCTCGCTGCCGCCGGTTTCATGGGGGCGACCGCGGCCCTTGTCAAAGGCATGTTCGGTTAGCCCCGCTCGCGCAACAGCCGGCCCTTTTCCCTGTTCCAATCCCGCCGCTTTTCAGTTTCGCGCTTGTCGTGGTTTTTCTTACCCTTGGCCAGCGCGATTTGAAGTTTGGCGATGCCGCGCTCGTTGAAATAGAGCTTGAGCGGCACGATGGTCATGCCGTCGCGGTTTACGGCCATGGCAAGGCGCACGATTTCGCGTTTGGACAGCAGCAGTTTGCGGCGCTGTCGCGGCTCGTGGTTGTAGCGGTTGGCTTGCAGATATTCGGGGATGTAGCTGTTGATGAGCCACATTTCGTCGTCTTCAAAACTGGCATAGCTTTCAGCAATATTGGCCTTGCCATTGCGCAGGGATTTGACTTCGGTGCCGGTGAGCACGAGACCGGCCTCGAACGTGTCTTCCACGGCGAAGTTGTAGCGCGCTTTGCGGTTTTCCGCGATGTTTCTGTAAGCGCTCTCTTTTTTGGGGGCCATAATGCGCCTTAGTTTATCAATCCGGCGTGGACCATGGCGTCCCGCACGGCCTTTTGCGTTTCCGGCGCGATGGGAACGAGGGGGCTGCGCTGGATATTGGGCATTTTGCCCAGCAGGGAGAGCGCATATTTCGCGCCGCCCGGGTTAGGCTCCATGAACAAAGCCGTGTGAAGGGGCATGAGGCGATCCTGAAGGGTCAGCGCCGTCTCCCGGTCCCCATCCGCCAACGCCTGCTGGAATTGTGAACACAGGGCCGGGGCCACATTGGCGGTCACGGAAATAATGCCAACGCCCCCATGGGCGTGGTGGCCCAGCGCAGACCCGTCTTCACCGGTGAGTTGCACAAAATCGTGGCCACAGGTGGCTCGCTGCATGGTGGCGCGGGTCACATCGCCGGTGGCGTCTTTCACGCCGTGGATGTTCTTATATTTATGAGCCAGCTGGCCCATAGTTTCCGGTGTCATATCCACGATGGAACGGCCGGGCACGTTGTAAACGAAAATCGGCAGGCTTGTGCTTTCCGCCACGGCGCTGAAATGGGCAAACATGCCGCGCTGGCTGGGCTTGTTGTAATAGGGCGTCACCACCAAAAGGCCGTCCGCCCCAACCTTTTCGCCGTGCTTGGCAAAGTCGATACTTTCCACCGTGTTGTTGGACCCTGCCCCCGCCATCACGGGCACGCGTCCGTTGGCCACTTCCACGCAGATTTCCACCACGCGCTTGTGCTCTTCATGGGTCATGGTGGGGTTTTCACCCGTGGTGCCCATGGGCACGAGGCCGTGGGTGCCCTCGGCGATTTGCCATTCCACAAAATCGGCAAAACCCTGCTCGTCCAAGGACATGTCTTCTTTGAAGGGCGTGACCAGCGCGACGTTGGACCGGTCAAAAGTGGCGTAGGACATGGGTTTCTCCCGAAGGCGGCGGTGGCTTTCGCCACACTTTGCCCCTCAAATCGTGGTTTGAAGGCTGTTGTATTGGCGCGCAACATAGGGTTGGGCCTTTCGGGGAGCAAGCGGGAAAGGGCGGCATTTGAGCGGCCCGCGTAACCATTGCTTAACGGAGCTTCAACCAGTTGTTTGCCACAAAGAAACTTCGGAGCGCCAACGGCCTTCGGCCGTTTAATCCCTTACTCTTTTTTGAGACCACACCCATGCTGAATGCTTCGCGACTGCTCAAATTATGTGCCGGTGCCGGGCTGTTGGGGGCGATGGCCTTCACCTATCAGCCGGTCAGCAAAGCGCTGGCGCAGAGCTATGGCAGCGTGGGTTCCCTGGCGGGCCACCAGCGTGGACCGGCAAAACCGGACCAGTCGCCCGCATCCAAAACGCTCAAGGCGGGTCTTGATGCCCTTGATAAAGACCGCATGTCGGTCGCGTTGGCAGCCCGGTCGAAGCTTCCCGGCGGGTCGCTGGAACGCAAGGTCATGGCCTGGGCCATCGCCATGAATGGCGAGGATGTGGATGCGCTCACCCTGTCCAAAATTGCCAATGATCTGGCCTATTGGCCGGGGCAAAAGCGCATGCGGGCAAACATGGAACGGGCGCTGGTGAACCAAAGCACGCCCGCCGCTTTGCGCGTGGCCTTTAGCCAAAGCGCGCCGGAGACGGATGCTGGAAGGCTGGCCCTTGCCCGTGCCCACAAGCAGGCGGGTAACAAAAAAGCAGCCCGGCGCGCCATCGCGCCGCTGTGGCGGGCCAATGTGCTTACCCGCAAGGAGGAAAGCACTATTCTGCGGGAATTCGGTGCCATTCTGTCCAAGGCCGATCACCAGGCACGGGTGGAATATCTGCTGGGCAAACGGCGCTTGCGGGGGGCGCAGCGCATTGCCGGAAAGGCCGGAGCTAGGCGACTGGTAGCGGCCCGCGTGGCGGTGGAGCGCAAACAGCGCGATGCGGCCAAGCGCCTTTCAGCGGTGCCGGGCAGTCAAAAGCGCGATCCTAACTACTTGATTTCCCGGGCCAAATATCTGCGGCAGCAGGGCAAATTGCAGGCCGCCGCCAAAACGCTGCTTTCCGTCAAATCCAATAAAATTCTGGACGAAACCCGCCGGGCCTATGCCATCGAGCAGCGCATTCTGGCTTCCGACCTGTTGGAAGCGAAGGCTGTGCGCACCGCTTACAAACTGGCCGCCAATAATGTGGCCAAGCGGGAAAGCCGCCGCATTGATGGGGAGTTTTATGCGGGCTGGATTGCGCTGCGCAAAGTGAAGGACGCGAAGACAGCGCAACGTCATTTCGCGCGGCTTTTAAAAATGGCCACCCGTCCCCTTTCCCTCTCCCGCGGGCATTACTGGATGGGCCGGGCGCTGGCGGCGCAAAGGAAAACATCTGCCGCCAAGGCATCCTTTGAAAAAGCGGCCCGCTTTGACACCACCTATTACGGGCAATTGGCGGGGCAGCGGCTGGGGAAGCGGGCGATTTCTGTTTCCAAAGCCAAACCAAGCGGTGCGGAGCGGACCAATTTCAACCGCTACGAATTGGTGCAGGCCATTGCTAAGCTTGAGAGCGCAGGGCATCCGCGCAAGGCGCGCACGATCTACCGCTACCTGTCGCGCCATCTGGATGGTGCGGGAGAACTTGCTCTGCTTTCGGCGCGGGCCGAGCGGCGGGGCGATTATCAACTGGCCTTGCAGGTGGGCAAAGTGGGGTTCATTCGTGGCAAGGCGGTGGACAATCTGGCTTGGCCCCTGGGGGCCATTCCCCGCAATACGAAGGTGGGCGGCGCCGGGTTGGCGCTGGCCTATGCCATCGCCCGGCAAGAGAGCACGTTTCAGGTGGACGCCCGCTCATCAGCCAATGCCTTGGGCCTGTTGCAGCTTCTTCCCAGCACGGCCAAGCGCACAGCCCGATCCATCGGCATTTCCTATTCCAAAAGTCGGCTAACGCGGGATGCGGCCTATAATGCGCGGCTGGGCACGGCGTTTTTGTCACAACAGTTGCAGCGCTTCAATGGGTCCTACGTGCTCACCTTTGCCGCCTATAATGCAGGCCCCCGGCGGGCGGTGGAATGGATAAACCGGTTCGGTGACCCGCGCGGCAAACCCATCGAACAGGTGGTGGACTGGGTGGAAAGCATCCCGTTTTCTGAAACCCGCAATTATGTGCAGCGGGTTATGGAAAACTATCAGGTCTATAAGCGCCGCTTGCAGGGCTCCAAACTCACCATCGAGCGGGACCTGCGGCGGGGACGCCCTGTTTAGTTCCGGGCAGCTTGTTGTTAGGGTTGCGCCATGATCGAACTTTATACCCGCACGCCCTTTAGCGTATCCATGAAAGATGGCGCTCTTCTTCATGGCGAAGAATGGCGATTGATCTCCAAACCTCGGCGGGGGAAGGCGCCTGCCCCCCTTGGCATGCCCCTTTTCTGTTTGCCCAGCGAATTGGGCAATAGCACCGAGTATGAGGCCTTTCTGGAAGCTTTGATGCGCCTGCCCGGGGCGCCGGCAAAAGCCTTCACCCTTGATATGCGCGGGCGAGGCAAGTCTACGGAGGCACCCGTTCACGGCACCAGCTTGGAAAGCGATGGGGATGATCTGGTGGCGGTGATGGATGTGCTGGGGCTGCACCACATGGCGGCTCTGGCCAGCGGCTGGGGTGCGCTGCCGCTGTTCCACGCGGTGGTGAAACGGCCGGGGGCGGTCTCCAGATTGATTTTGAATGACGCTGCTCCCACTTTGGACAGCGTGGGCATTGCCCGCCAAACGGCCTTGCGCCAGCGGCACGGCGCGCCCGCAAATTGGGACGAGGCGGCCGAGCAGATGCAAGCGCTTTTGGATCAGGACTTTCCCAACGCGTCCCCAGCCGACTTCCTGGCCATGGCAAAACGGCGCTGGCGGGATGACCATGGAAAACCCGCGCTCAACCGCAGCGCCGACTTGCAGCGTGTTTCCAACACCGTGAACTATGACGAGCGCCCGCCTGAAATGTGGAAGGAATTTGCCCTGTTCAACCGATGCCCTACCCTGCTGGTGCGCGGCGAGCATTCATCCCTTCTGAGCGAAGACATCGCGGGTGCAATGGCGGACCGCCACGGCAAACTGGTGCGGTTGGAAGCGAAGGATCAAGGGCATATTCCTGATCTGGCTGCTGTGGGATTGCCGGAAGCTGTGTTGGCTTTTTTGCGGGGTGATTAGGCAGACTTCAATCGTGTCCATCCTCATTGCCGGGCTTGACCGGCAATCCATTGCGCCAAACCGCACGTTTTTTCACTCACAGGTATGGATCCCCGGCATTCGCCGAGGATGAGGGAGAGTGTATCTGCCGCCTTGGTGCTTAGGTCTAATCCCGTGCCTATGAATCGATCTTCTAAGGAAACTTCACCACGGGAGGCATGGAACTGAGAATGGAATTCACATTCCCGCCCGTCTTCAGGCCAAAAATCGTGCCCCGGTCTTGCAGCAGGTTAAACTCCACATACCGGCCCCGGCGGATGAGTTGTTCATCGCGCATGGACTCATCCCACGGCTTTTCCATATTGCGGGCCACGAGCTTGGGGTAAATATCGGCAAATTCGCGCCCAATATCCTGAATGAAGGCAAAATTGTCTTCCCAACGGTCAAGCTTTTCACCGCTGTGGAGATAGTCGCAAAAAATACCGCCCACGCCGCGCGGTTCATCCCGGTGAGACAGGTGAAAATAATCATCACACCAGTCTTTGAACGCCTGATAGTCAGCCACCTCGTGCTTGTCGCAGGCCGCTTTCATGGCGGTGTGAAAATCCTGCGTGTCGGGGTCTTCCTGTGTGCGGCGGGCGTCCAAAACCGGGGTGAGGTCGCCGCCACCGCCGAACCATTGGCGGGAGGTGACCACCATGCGTGTGTTCATGTGGACCGCTGGCACGTTGGGGTTTTGCATATGCGCGATAAGCGAAACGCCGGAGGCCCAAAAGCTGGGGTCTTCATCGCCCCCCGGCATTTGTTTGCGAAATTCCGGCGAAAACTCGCCATAGACGGTGGAGACGTGGACGCCCACTTTCTCAAACACTCGCCCGTGCATCATGGACATGACACCGCCGCCGCCCTTGCCCTCCTCCCGATTCCACGGCGTTTGCTTAAAACGCCCGGCTGGTTGGTCGGACAGGCGGCCCTGAAGTTGGTCTTCCAAAGCCTCGAAACGGGCGCAGATGTCACCACGCAGCGCCTCAAACCACTCTTTCGCCCGGGCCTTCTTGCCCTCAATATCGGCGGGTAGTCCGGGCGGGAGGGCATTGCGGTCGCGCATGGGAAGGCTCTTGAAATCTGTCGGCTTTACCGCTTCACCAGTGACAAGTTGCGGCCCATCTGTCCAGAGAATTGGACATTTGTGTGAAAGAAAGTGCCATGGAAATCATACAGGCGACGCAAAAACACCAACGTGAAGCGGCCTACGCGCTACGCCACGCCGTGTTTGTGGAAGAGCAAAACGTGCCCGTGGAACTGGAAATCGACGAGCATGATGAGACGGATGCCCTTCACTTCATTGCGCTGGAACAAGGGCGAGTGGTGGGCACCGCGCGCATTTTGCGCAAAGGCAGTGTCGCAAAAATCCAGCGCGTGGCAATCGCCAAGGAAAACCGTGAGATCGGGCTTGGCCATCAATTAATGGGCCATCTGATGGACTATGCAAAGACGATGGACAGGATCACAAGCATCGTTCTGGATGCCCAAACCGACGCCCTGCCCTTTTATGAAAAGCTGGGCTTTGTGGCCGAGGGCGATGTGTTTGACGACGCGGGCATACCCCACCGCACCATGCGTTACGTTTTGGAGAGTTGACGCAGGGCTTCCCCCGCCACCATGGCAGCGCTCACGGCCACATTGAAGGAACGGCCCGTTACGGCCATGGGGATTGTAAGCGCTGCATCGGTGGCCTGCACCACCTTTTCCGTCACGCCTGCGCTTTCGCGGCCAAATAGGATGCAATCATCGGGTCTGAACTGAAAATCGGTGTAAGCGGTTTCGGTTTTTGTTGTCAGCAGAACGAGACGCCGCTGCTCCCGTTTACGCCAGCCTTCAAACACCGCCCAATCGGCATGACGGGTCAGATTTGCGCGCTCCAGATAGTCCATTCCGGCACGCAAAAGGGCTTTGTCATCGGCGCGAAACCCTGCCGGTTCAATCAAATCCACGGTCATGCCCAGACAAGCCGCCATGCGCAGAATCGTGCCTGTATTGCCGGGAATATCCGGCTGGAACAGCGCAATGCGGGGAAGGTTTCTAATCAAGGGTAAGTCGATTCATTTCAAAACTTCACGTAGTATATTAGACTTCGCAGCCTGTAATAGCATTGTTGTTACGAGACAGCTGTGAGCGTAGCTTCACACCGCTCCACTAAACGGGGGTCTAAATCATTTCGTTTTAGAGCTAATACCGCTTCGCAAATTGGAATAATTTTTTCGTCAAGATATTTATTATTCAGGACCGCATATGCATCGCTTTTTAGAAGAGCGAAAAGCAAGTCACCTTCAAAAAAATCGCCGGCGGCAAGAGGGTTTTCCTGCAAGTGTTCAAGCGCCTTTGGAACAAGATACTTCAAACCAATACTCTGACCAATCATTATCCTGAGGTCCTCGATCGAGAAGTCTCGCACCGGCTTTTTTCGCAAGGCATGGCAGGTCGTGACCAAATGAGAAGCGCAACTGCGCTCGCTCCATTTGTCTCTCTCCAAATGTTCTAAACACAAATGCTCTTTGACTGTCATGTGTTTTTGCCACCGTGCATTTCGCGCTTGGATTTTCTATACTCCACCCGTCCCTCAAACGAAATGGATGGCGGGTGCCCCCTTCGCCTGCCGGTCGCTCCCGTGATGAACGCACTGTTCTCCCGCTTTGAAAGAATGGTCGATCCCTTCCCGCCGGAAGAGCCGACTCAGCCGCCGGACGGGCTGGTGAAGTTCATTGCCCACTATGCCCGTGGCGTGTGGTGGGTTTTGGCGGCGGTGACGGCCCTGGCGCTTGTCTCAGCGGTCGTAGAAATTTTCATCTTTTCGTTTCTCGGCTCTCTTGTGGAGTGGCTCTCCAGCGCGAACCGCGAAACGTTTTGGGAAGAGGAGAAGTGGACACTGATCTTCATGGGGCTGGTGGTGGTTCTCGTTTCGCCACTGCTGACCCTGTTTCACGACCTGTTTCACCATCAGTCTGTTGCCGGTAACTTCCCCATGATTATTCGCTGGCAAGCGCACCGCTATATGCTTGGCCAATCCATGGGGTTTTATCAGGACGAGTTTGCGGGGCGGGTCGCCACCAAAGTGATGCAGACCGCATTGGGCGTGCGCGAAACGCTCATGAAAATGTTGTCGGTGTTTGTCTACGTGGCGACTTACTTTGTCGGCGGCGTGTTTTTGATCGCCACTTTTGATCTCGTTCTAGCGGCACCGTTCTTGCTGTGGCTGTGCCTCTACGGCACGGCCATGTGGTATTTCCTGCCCAAAATGGCGCGCATTTCACGCCTGCAGGCCGATGCACGCTCCAAGATGACCGGGCGGGTGGTGGATAGCTACACCAATATCGCCACCGTCAAACTTTTCGCCCATGCGGGGCGGGAGGTGCGCTATGCCCAGGATTCCATGGAGGAATTTTTGGACACTGTTCACCCGCAAATGCGCTTGGCCACGAAAATCGACGTGACCATCGACGTTCTCAACAATGTGCTTCTGTTCACCGTTGGGGCCATTGCCATTGGCCAATGGCTGGGTGGAGAAAGCACTGTGGCTGCCGTGGCTGTCGCGGCGGCATTGGTAACGCGCCTTTCCGGCATGTCCCATTGGATCATGTGGGAATTGGCGGGACTGTTTGAAAATATCGGCATGGCCATTGACGGCATGAACACCATCGCCAAGCCCCGAGATGTGCAGGACGCGCCCAACGCGAAGGAACTGGCACTCACCAAAGGTGAGGTTCATTTCGATAATCTGACCTTCCGTTATGACAAACACGGCACCGTCATCGAAAATATGCAGTTGAAACTGGCACCCGGCGAGAAGGTGGGGCTGGTGGGCCGGTCCGGCGCGGGCAAAACAACGCTAATGAACGTGCTTTTGCGGCTCTACGACATTGATGGTGGTGCCGTTAAGATTGATGGGCAGAACGTGGCGGATATTACCCAGTCCAGCCTGCGCTCCAACATTGCGGTGGTGACCCAGGACACGTCCCTGCTCCACCGGTCCGTGCGCGATAACATCGCCTATGGGCGGCCCGATGCGGACGATGCCATGATTGAAGCCGCCGCCCGCAAGGCCAATGCCCATGATTTCATTTTGGGGCTGGAGGATAGCGAAGGGCGCAAGGGCTATGATGCCATGGTGGGGGAACGGGGCGTGAAACTCTCCGGCGGCCAGCGCCAGCGCATCGCCATCGCCCGTGTCTTCCTGAAGGATGCGCCCATCTTGATTTTGGATGAGGCCACGTCGGCCCTCGATTCCGAGGTCGAAGCCATCATTCAGGAACAGCTTTTCAACCTGATGGAAGGCAAAACGGTGCTTGCCATCGCCCACCGCCTGTCCACCATCGCCAATATGGACCGGCTGATCGTGCTGGATCAGGGGCGGATTGTGGAAGAAGGCGGGCATGACGACCTGGTGATGCAGAACGGGCTTTACGCGTCACTCTGGGCGCGCCAAAGCGGCGGATTTTTGGATTTCAGCGCGGCTGATGCCGCCCAATGAGGCAGTTTGCCGACCGCTTTTTCCGGCTCTTCGAACGCCATGTGGACCCGCTTGGACGACCGGACCCGGGGCCGCCGCCTGCGGGGGGTATCGGTTTTGTTCGCCATTATGTGCGCCAGATGCCGGGGCCCTTTGTGGCCATGCTCGCACTTGGCGGGCTGACGGCGTTTATCGAAACCGCTTTGTTCGTTTTTGTGGGCTGGCTGGTGGACATGATGAACGCCTCAGGCCCCGCCTCCTTCTGGGCGGACCATGGCACCACGCTCATGGCAATGGCGCTGCTGGTGGGCGTGGTTCGGGTCGCGGTGGCCATCCTCACCGCCGTGGTGGAAGAACAAATCGTCGTGCCGGACTTCTTTTCCATGGTGCGTTGGCAAGGGCATTTGGCTGTCTCCAAGCAGGATGTTTCTTTTTTCGACGATCAATTGGCGGGGCGGGTTTCGTCGAAAGTCTGGCAGGCGGGGCAAGCGGCGGGGGATGTGCTGGTGTCGCTGCTGCAAATCATCTGGTTCATCGTCGTCTTTGCGCTCACAACATTGGTGGTGATTGCGGCGCTGGACTGGCGCATGTTGCTGCCCGTGGTGTTTTGGTTGGGGGTTTTTGCCATCCTCGCCTACACCTTTGTGCCGCGCATTCGCGATGAGGCGCGCCGGCTGGCGGAGGTGACGGCCGTGACCACCGGGCGCATGGTGGACGGCTATTCCAATATCCGCACGGTCAAGCTCTACGCCTCGGAAGAGACGCTGGACAACACGGTGCGCGCCGGGTTTGAAAACACCCTTGTTCAGGCCATGCGTTTTACCCGCATTATTTCCGGTATGCGCATCAGCTATCAGACGTTTTCGTCCATCATGCTGGTGATTATCGCTTCGCTGGCGCTGCACTTGTTTGTGGAAGGGCAGTTAAGCGCGGGCAGTGTCGCGGTGGTGCTGGCTCTTTGTCTGCGGCTGAACCTGTTGCTGGGCCGTTTGCTGGGCCTGCTGAACGGCCTGTTTCGCAACTTTGGCACGGTGCAGAACTCTGCCGAACTGGTGAGCCAGCGGCCTGTGGTGGTGGATGTGCCAAAACCGGATGCCCTGCCCGCCCCCCTCTTAGGTGATGTGAAATTCACCGATGTGGCGTTTTCCTATACCGGCAGTAATGCGGTGCTGACGGATTTCCATCTGCATGTCCGCCCCGGTGAAAAATTGGGGATTGTGGGGCGTTCCGGCGTGGGCAAGACCACGCTTGTGAACCTGTTGCTACGATTTCACGATGTGGATGCGGGGGTGATTACGCTGGATGGCGTTAACATTGCAAAAGTGCCCCAAAAAGAGCTGCGTCAAACGCTGGGCATCGTAACGCAAGACACAGCCATGCTGCATCGCTCCGTGCGGGACAATATTATGCTGGGCAAGCCGGGTGCCAGCGACGGGGAGATTGAAGCGGCGGCGCAGCGGGCCAGTGCCCATGATTTTATTGTCGGTTTGAGCGACAGCAAGGGCAATCACGGTTACGACACGTTGATGGGTGAACGGGGGGTGAAGCTCTCCGGTGGCCAAAGACAGCGCATCGCGTTGGCGCGGGTATTCCTAAAGGACGCGCCGGTGCTTTTGTTGGACGAAGCCACGTCCGCGCTGGACTCAGAGGCAGAGGCCGTCATTCAGGACAATCTGGAAGCCTTGATGGAGGGAAAGACCGTCATCGCCATCGCCCACCGCCTCTCCACCATCGCCCATCTGGACCGGCTGGTGGTGATGGACGAAAGGGGGATTGTGGAGGAAGGCACCCACCAAAGTCTGCTGGAAATGGGCGGCACTTATGCGGGGCTGTGGGAGCGTCAATCGGGCGGGTTTTTGGCGCGGGGGGAATAGACCTGATTCCCTCATTGCCTGGCTTGTTCAGGCAATCCATTCCGCTAAGCAAAACATGCCGGCGATTTGGAGGAATGGATTACCGGGACAAGCCCGATCATGAGGACGGGTCACATTAAAAAAGCGCGGGCGTCCATCTGCCAGCTTGCTCAAGCCAGATTTTTGGCAATGGGCGAGGATGATGAGGAGTAGTGGAGAGAGGCCGTCCTAATCCAACTCAACCGGCAATTTCGCCAACAATTCATTCTTCTCCATCGCGAAATCACTGTCGATCCAGATGTCTTCCAGCTTGCGCAATGTGGGGGCGATGATGGGACCGGGTTCATAGCCTTTTTCCAAAAGATGTTTGCCGGAGAGCGGGAAGACCGGGCGCTTTTCGCGCAGCAGGGACAGCTTTTTGTCCAGTGCCTCAACATCTGCGTCGCTTTTTGTGAGGGCCAGAAGCAAGCGATCTTCCACCGCCTGTGCGTTTTGTCGGTAAAGCCAGCGGCGGAAGGCATCCTCTTCAAGTTGTGAATCAGGTTCAGGGCAATTGGCCCATAATTCCAAACGCTTGCGGACAGCATTGGGCAATTTGAGTCGGCTACCCATAGCGTCGGTCACACCCGCATCCGGGCGGATGATTGCCATGAGGCGACGCAGGCTATCCGGCTCCAAGCCAAGGCGCTGTTCCTGCGCCATTAGCGGCATCACAGCATCAATGCCCCAATTCTCAGATTCCGGCAGGACACGGGAGAGCACGCCCGTTTGACGCATCCACAGCAGGGTGCGCGATGGGTCCGGGGCGGCGAAGGTTTTGGACAGTTCCTGCCAGATGCGCTCGGCGGACAGATGATCCAGCCCCTCCTTTAACTTTGCGCTGGCTTTCAGGCCCGCCGCATCGGGGCGGAACGCCCCATACCAGGCGAAGAAGCGGAAAAAGCGCAGGATACGCAAATAATCTTCCCGGATGCGCTGTTCGGGATCGCCGATAAAAATCACACGGCGGGCCAGCACATCGTCAAGGCCACCGAGTACATCGACAATTTCACCGTCGGCACGCAGGTAGAGGGCGTTCATGGTGAAATCACGCCGCGCCGCATCCTTGCGCCAGTCGGTACCATAAATGACGCGGGCGTGGCGGCCATCGGTCTCAATGTCTTCGCGCAGGGTGGTCACTTCAAAGGGCGCGCCGTCCACCACCACGGTAATGGTGCCGTGGTCGATGCCAGTGGGCACAGATTTGAAGCCCGCCTGTTTGGCGCGCAAAATCACATCACGGGGGAGCAGTGTTGTGGCAATGTCCACATCGGCAATGGGCTCGCCCAAGAGGGCATTGCGCACGGCGCCCCCGGCGATCATGGCTTCACCACCGTCCCCGTTGAGCACTTTAAGCAGCGCTTGAAGCGGTGGCTCGTGGAGCCAGTCCTGTTGGATGCGCTGGGTCATGCTCTCTTATTCAGCCCTGATCTATAAGGCCCCATAAAGCCTTTCCTGCACCATGCGGATAATGCCCGCTGTCACCCCCCATATGCGCCGTTCCACGGGCGGTGCAACCCGCCGGTCCTCATAGGGCATGGCATAGAAGAAGATTTCTTTTTCGTTCCAAAAGCGGCTTTCGGTCTGGTGGTTGCGCTGGTCCATCAAAAAGGCGAGCGGCACTTCAAAGGTCTCCGCCACCTCATCGGGATTGGGTTGCCAAACCAGCGGGCCGGTCAGATGGGCCACGACGGGATGGATGGCGTAGCCGGAGCCGGAGTAATAGGTGCCAAACTCCCCCAACACGCGGGCGTGATCCGCCCCTAGACCCACTTCTTCTTGCGCCTCACGCAGGGCGGCTTCCACGCCCGTTTCTCCGGCATCCAGTTTTCCACCGGGAAAGGCGATTTGGCCGCTATGGCTTTTGAGTTTTTCGGTGCGTTTGGTCAGCACAATGCGCGCTTCCCCTTCCCGTTCAAACACGCCTATCAACACGGCCGCTTTTTTGAACGTCCGGTTCTTCATGTCGGCGGCAAATTCCGCATTCAATCGGTCATCACCGCCAAAGGCCGCCATAACATCGGCGCGGCTTTCAAACCGTTCCTGCACTCTGTGAGTAAACGCGGTGAGGCTGTAGGGGTCGTCCAGCAGGCTCATTCAGCGGCGCGCCGGGCCAGTTCATCGGCGGGCATGATGGGGAATACCTGCCCAGCTGAGCGCACGGCGAACATGGTGGTCCCGTCCACGTCAATCTCCTCGCCGTGGTTCACCAGATCGTACATGACGGCACGGGCAAGCAGCGCTTCCAGACGGCCCCGCACGGCCAGATAGGGTTTGAGTTCATCATTCTCACCGGCAATCTCGAACCGCAGGGGGTGGTCGGCATCGCAGCGCACCAGGTCTCCCACATTGGTGCGAAAGGTCAGCACCTGATCCTCGCCCTGCCCCTCCGCCAGCATCTCTACGGCCACAAAATGGGCGTCTTCAACGGTGATTCCCACCTTTTCCACGGGGGTGACGAGATAGGTCTTGCCGTCCTCATCCTTACGCAGGATCGTAGAAAACAGGCGCACGAGGGGCGCGCGGCCGATCGGTGTGCCGTTGTAGAACCATGTGCCATCACGCTTGATGATCATATCCAGATCACCGCAAAAATCGGGGTTCCACTGATCCACAGGTGGCAAACCCTTGCCGTTTTGGCCTTTTCCGGCCTGAGCCATCAGCGCTTCCAGCGCTGCGGTGGGGCTTGGATCGGCTTTTGGTGTGTCTTTGCTCATGGCCTTCCTTTGCCCCGCCAATCGTTTGCGGTCAAACGTGTCGCAGTTATTTGATAGCCGTAATGTGGGCATGATCGGCCAATAGGGGTTAGTGTAACGACAGGCGGCACGGGCAAACTGTTCAAAATGCCGCGATACAAAAGGCGCAGTGGATGCGCGTGGAGATTGCCATGACCAACCTTGCTGCCCCCGAAATGGACCCCAA
The DNA here is from genome assembly GCA_038525315.1 of Pseudomonadota bacterium. GTDB lineage: Bacteria > Pseudomonadota > Alphaproteobacteria > Rhizobiales > Rhizobiaceae > Pseudahrensia. The sequence continues at coordinate 616,567 of JBCBHU010000002.1, read as the reverse complement.
AGACCATATCGCCGAGGCGGAAAAAGCGGTGGCAACCATCGCCAAAGCCCGCGAAGGGGTGGCGCGCGTCATCTTTGGCCAGGAAGACGTGGTCAACAACACGCTGATTACCATCCTTGCGGGCGGTCATGCGCTACTGGTGGGGGTGCCGGGCTTGGCCAAAACCAAGCTGGTGGAAACGCTGGGGACCGTGCTGGGCCTGGACGCAAACCGCATTCAGTTCACACCGGACCTGATGCCCTCCGACATATTGGGGTCGGAAATTCTGGATCAGGGTGACGATGGCAAACGCTCTTTCCGCTTTGTCAAAGGGCCCATTTTTGCCCAGCTGTTGATGGCGGACGAGATTAACCGGGCCTCGCCGCGCACCCAGTCTGCTCTGCTGCAATCCATGCAGGAATATCACGTCACCATCGCCGGTGAGCGCCATGATCTACCCAAGCCATTCCACGTGCTGGCCACGCAAAACCCGCTGGAACAGGAGGGCACCTACCCCCTGCCAGAAGCGCAGTTGGACCGGTTTTTGATGCAGGTGGATGTGCGCTATCCCGAGCGGGATGCGGAGCGGCGCATATTGCTGGGAACCACAGGCTCGGGAGAGGCGGGGGCCGAGGCGGCCATGACCGTGGATGAACTGATGGCCATGCAGGCGCTGGTGCGACGCATGCCCACCGGCGAAAGCGTGGTGAACGCCATTCTCGATCTTGTCCGTGCGGCCCGGCCCGATAGCGGCGAAGAGATTGGGGCCAATGACCCACGCCGTCATATCGCCTGGGGGCCTGGGCCGCGCGCTTCTCAAGCCTTGATGCTTACGGTGCGCGCACGGGCTCTGCTGGATGGTCGGCTTGCCCCATCGGTGGACGACGTGCTGGCTTTGGCAGAACCCGTATTGCAGCACCGCATGGCGCTTAACTTTGCGGCGCGGGCCGAAGGCGTGACAGTGCAGCAGGTCATCGCCTCCATCCGCGAGAATTTGGGCTAGGCGGGGCGCGACATTGGCTCTTTCCATAGGCACCGCGACGCAAAGCCAGACGGGGCACGAGGTTCTCGCCCGTTCCCGCGCGCGGGCGGGGCTGATCCCCGATTTGCTGATAGAAGCCCAACGCATCGCCAATACCGTCACCAGCGGTTGGCACGGGCGCAGACGGCGCGGGCCGGGCGATGCTTTCTGGCAGTTTCGGCCCTATGACAGCGGCGAAAGCCTGTCGCGCATCGATTGGCGGCGTTCGGCGCGAGATGAAAACGCCCTCTACGTGCGCGATCAGGAATGGGAGGCCGCTCATACGGTGTGGGTGTGGGCCGATAATTCCGCCTCCATGCTCTACCAAAGCGATAATGCAGAAGTCTCCAAACAATCCCGCGCCCTCGTTCTGGCCCTGGCGCTGTGCGAAGTGCTTGCCCGCAGTGGCGAGCGTGTCGGGTGGCCGGGGCTAACGCGCCCCCTTGCCAACCGGGATGCGGCGGAACGTATAGCGGCAGCGCTTTCTTTGCCCGCCAATCATGGCACGGCCAATACTCCCATGCTGGCCGACATGCGCCCGCGCAGCGAAATCGTGCTTGTTTCAGACTTCCTGCAACCGGTGGAACAAACGCTTGCGGAGATTGAAAACATTGCCCAGCAGCAGGTACGAGGCTCGCTGGTGCAAATCATTGACCCCGCCGAGGAAGTGTTCCCCTTCCGGGGCCGCACGGAATTTGTGGACCCGGAAAGCGGTGAGCGCATCACGTTTGGGCGGGCAGAAATGCTGGGAGAGGACTATCAAAACCGTTTTGCCGCCCGGCAAAATGCGCTGGAACGCCATTGCCGCCGATTGGGCTGGAACTTTGTGGTCCACCACACGGATCAACTGGCCTCCAGCGCTTTGGTGAAATTGCATCTGCTGCTTTCCCAAGGAGGTGCGGCATGAGTGGTCTTCCTCTGGCGTTTGGCGCGCCGTTTGTTTTGATTGGGTTATTGGCTTTGCCGCTGATTTGGTGGCTGCTGCGGCTGACACCGCCCAAGCCGCGCGAGGAAGTGTTTCCGCCCACGGCCATACTGGCTGAGATGGACAAGCGGGAGGAGACACCAGCGCGCAGTCCGTGGTGGCTCACGCTGCTGCGCCTGTTGATGGCCGCTTTTGTTATCTTGGCGCTGGCAGAACCCATCTGGAACCCGCAGGAGAAAATTGCCCGGGGTGACGGCCCACTTCTCATTTTGTTGGATGATGGCTGGGCCAGCGCGCCGGATTTTGAGGCGCGCAAGCGAATGGCGTCTCAAATTCTGGACGAGGCGGAGACGGATGAGCGCCCGGTCGCCTTGGCCTTGGCCAGCCGTGGCGCGGAGGCTGATATTACAGTGGGAGACGTGCCAACCGCGCGCACGAAATTAGCGGCCGCCACGCCGCGCCCGGTGCTGGTGGATTACCGGGCCATTGCCGCACGGTTAGAAGTTTCGACGCTGTCCGCTTTCGGCGGGATTGCTTGGTTGTCTTCCGGCCTCGACGGTGAAGGTTCAAAAGAAATTGCCGAGCGCGCCGGAGAGGCTGGCATCGCGCAATTCAATTATATCGCCTCTAACTTGCAAGACTTGCAAATTAGCAATTCCCTCAACAACACGCCGGAGGCGCTGGAGGTGAACCTTGAGCGGGCTGTGGACAGCGAGGTGCGCGAGAGCTCAGTGACCGCGTTTGACATTCAAAATCGTTCCATCGCCAGCGCGCCCTTTCAGTTTGAACAGGGGGCGAAATCAGCCATTGCCCGGTTTGAATTACCGGTGGAATTGCGCAACGAGGTGGCGCGCATAACGGTGGATGGAGCGCAAAACGCTGGGGCGACGCGCCTTTTGGACGAGCGGTTTCGCCGCCGCCGGGTGGGTTTGATTTCCGGCAGTCGCGCGGACAGCAGCCAGCCGCTTTTGTCGCCCCTCTATTACATCTCCCGGGCGCTGCGCCCGTTCAGCGAAGTGCGCCCGGCGCGGGATGCGCAGGTGGATGCGGCGGTGGATCAGATGCTGGAAGAAAATGTCTCCACGCTCATTCTGGCAGATATTGGCACCATGCCGTCCGACGTGCGCGATGATATTGAGCAATGGGTGAACGGCGGGGGCATGTTGGTGCGCTTTGCCGGACCCCGCCTCGCAGCTGCCGACAATGATGATCTCGTGCCCGTGGAACTGCGTCGCGGCGGGCGCAGCCTTGGCGGCACGCTGACCTGGGGCACGCCGCAGCCCCTGGCGAAGTTTGAAAATGACAGCCCGTTTGCCGGGCTTTCCGTGCCTCAGGATGTGACCGTTACAAGGCAGGTTCTAGCCCAACCGGGCGTGGACCTGGCAAACCGCACTTGGGCCAGTCTTGCCGATGGTACACCGCTGGTGACGGCTGCCCCCCGGGGGGATGGCTGGGTGGTGCTGTTCCACGTGACGGCGGATGCGGAGTGGTCAAACCTGCCGCTCTCCGGTGCATTTGTGGACATGCTGCGCCGCATTGTGGCAGTCTCAAACGGCTCCATCGCCGCCGATCAGGCACGCAATTCTGCCACGGGCGCGCGGGTGGACAACGCGGTTTCGCAGGAGGTAAGCCTTGCGCCCCTATCGATTATGGACGGATTTGGGCGCCTTGGCGCGACGCCTGCGGACACAAAGCCCCTCGCCTTAGGCACCGGGGCACAACCCACCGTCACACTGGAAAATCCGCCCGGCACTTACGGCACTCAGGATGCTTTCGTGGCGCTCAACTTGTTCAATGACCCTGTCGGCCTCGCGCCTTTCGATACGGCAAACCTGCCCGCCAACGCCACGATTTCGGGGTATGAAAGTGGCGTGGCGACCCCGTTCAAACCGTGGCTTTTGGCGGCAGCACTGATTCTACTGGCGCTGGATTGCCTGGCCGTTTTATGGATGGGCGGCGCATTTCGTCGAGCGGTGCGCCGGTCTGCGGAAGCGGCGGCAGCGGTTTTCCTAGCCTCTTTCTTCCTTTTGCCCAACCATGAGGTCTTTGCGCAAAACGCCGATCCGGCCATTGATTTTGAAAATTCCCTGCGCACCCGTTTAGCCTATGTGAAAACGGGCGACGCCGCGTTGGATGAATTGAGCCGCAAGGGGCTGGTAGGGCTCACCCAATTCATCGCTTCGCGCACGTCGCTGGAGCCGGGGGAGCCGGTGGGCGTGGACATCGCCACGGACGAGTTGGCATTCTTTCCCTTACTCTATTGGCCCATTTCCACGAGCGGCGCCGTGCCCAATGCCGCCGCCATGGCCCGTGTGGATGCGTTTATGAAAAAGGGCGGGAGCGTGTTGTTTGACACGCGCGACCAAATCAATGGCGGTTTTGGCAACCGCAGGGTTACGCCGGAGACGGCACGTTTGCGCGAAATTCTGCAAAACCTTGATATTCCGGCGCTGGAGCCGGTACCCGACCGCCACGTGCTGACCCGGGCGTTCTACCTGCTCAACGTGTTTCCGGGTCGCTATCTGGACGGGCGCTTTTGGGTAGAGACCTCGCGGGAGCGCAGTGATGAAGTGGATCGCCCTGCCCGCCAAGGGGATGGCGTGTCTTCGATTATGATTACCTCCAACGATTTTGCTGCAGCTTGGGCGGTGGAAGCCGACGGCTCCCCCAGTCTGCCCGTTGTGCCGCCGAACCCCACGCAGCGGGTCTATGCTTACCGCACGGGGGTGAACATCATCATGTATACGCTAACGGGCAATTATAAATCCGATCAGGTGCACATACCCGCACTGCTGGAAAGGTTAGGACAATGAACGGCCTTTCCTTTTCGTTTGCACCGCTCTTTCCCTGGTGGGTAGTGGCGCTGATCGCTTCCGCCGCGGCATTGCTGGCGCTATACGGCATTGTGCGCGGTCTGCGCGGAGCGTGGATCCGTTTTGCAGCTTTGGTTTTGCTGACGCTGGCGCTGGCCAACCCCAGCCTGTTGCAGGAAGATCGCGCGGCGCTCAAAACCGTGGTCGCGGTGGTGGTTGACGAGACCGACAGCCAAAAATTTGACGGCCGCGAAGCGCAAACCGCCGCCGCCGCCGAAGCGCTGGAAGCGCGTCTGGCGCGTTTTCCCAACTTGGATGTGCGCCGCATTACGGCGCGCAATGGTGGTGCGGAAGAAGGTGACGCCTCCAGCGCGCTTTTCACCGCGCTGGAGCGGGGCTTGCAGGATGTGCCGCCGGACCAGGTGGGCGGCGCTATTCTGCTGAGCGACGGTCAAGTGCATGACGTGCCGGAGGATGGGACGATCAAGGCCCCCGTCCATGCGCTGATAACCGGCAGCGAAAATGACCGGGATCGGCGTATCTCCATCACCAAAGCGCCGCGCTTTGGGATTGTGGGGGAAGCACAGGAACTGATTTATCAGGTCACCGATACCAATATTGAAAGCGATGGAGGCCTCGTCTCCGTTCGCGTTTCCATCGACGGCGAAATGTTTTCCACCGAACAGGTTTTGCCCGGCGAAGAAACCAGTTTCTTTTTTGATGTTCCCCATGGGGGGCGCAATGTGATTGAATTGCAGGTGGAAAGCGTCGAAGGCGAATTGACCACGGTCAACAATCAGGCCTTTGCCGTTCTGGACGGTATCCGGGAAAATCTGCGGGTTTTGCTCATTTCCGGTGAGCCCCATGCGGGGGAGCGGACGTGGCGCAATCTGCTGAAATCGGACGCGTCCGTTGATCTGGTCCACTTCACCATTTTGCGCCCGCCGGAGAAGCAGGATGGCACGCCCATCACCCAGCTTTCACTGATCGCCTTCCCCACGCGGGAATTGTTCATTGAGAAAATTGACGAATTCGACCTCATTATCTTTGACCGTTACCAACGGCGGGGCGTTTTGCCGGTGCTCTATTTCGACAATATAGCCCGCTATGTGCAGGATGGTGGGGCGGTGTTGATTGCAGCAGGTCCAGAACATGCCGGGTTTGGCAGTGTGGCGGCGACACCGCTTGAAACTATCCTGCCCGTGCGGGCCAATGGCGAGATCATCGAGGCGCCCTTTCGTGCTGACGTATCAGCGGCGGGTCGTCGCCATCCGGTAACGCGCGGTTTGCCGGGGTTGGCGGAAAAGGCGGAGGAAGCAAACAACTGGGGCCGTTGGTTCCGCCAGATCGACGGCACCGCCCTGCGAGGTGATACAATCATGCAAGCCAATGGCGACAGGCCCTTGCTTACGCTGGACCGGCCCGGCGAGGGGCGTGTGGCGCTCTTGATGTCCGATCACGTGTGGCTGTGGGCGCGGGGCTTTGAGGGCGGCGGACCCCATACGCAGCTCCTGCGCCGTCTCGGGCACTGGCTCATGAAGGAACCGGAACTGGACGAAGAGGCCCTGCGCGCGGACGCGGATGGCAATATCATCACTTTCAAGCGGCAAACCATGGGCGATGAGCCGGGGCAACTTAACCTGATTACGCCGGACGGGCAGAACCTGTCCCTTGATTTGGTGGATCAGGGGGACGGCACGTTTGAAGCGCGCCATGAGGCCGATACGCTGGGGCTTTATCGCGCCGCCAATGGCGACAAGACGGCGTTGGTCCATGTGGGACCCACCAATCCGCGGGAATATAACGAGATCGTCTCCACCTTTGACAAGCTCGCTCCGGCACTGGCCGCCACGGGTGGGCGCGGTTTCCGTGTGGAGAAAGACAGTCCCACTGCCCTGCCTCGCATCGTGACCACGCGTGGCACCGGGGCCACTGGTGGGCGGGACTGGATAGGCATTCGCACCACACAGGCCAGCGTTTTAAAGGGCATTTCGCAAATACCCCTCTTCGCCGGTTTCCTGGGGCTGGGCATTCTACTGCTCGCCATGGCCGGTATGTGGGCGCGGGAGGGGCGCTAGGATTTGAGGGACCTGCAAGCCCCTTCAAAACCAGACGCAGCCTGCGGCAGGAGTTCACAGGCCAGAATTCGGGCGGGATCGGCTGGTCTGGGTAAGGAAATTTTACCCGGCGCAACGGTCTTGAAACCGAAGGGCGCGTAATAGGGCAAATCCCCTACGAGCATGATGATGGGCGGGCATTCCTCCGCCTCGGCCAAGCGCTGGGCTTCCAGAACCGCTTGTTGCATCAACGCTTTCCCCAATCCCTGGTGCTTTACTTTAGGCAAGACGCACAGGGGGCCAAGCATGAGCGCTTTCCTGTCTCCCCACAGGATTGATGTGAGCCGCACGCTGGCGACAGGCGTTTCAGCGTCGCTTGGTGTGGCAACGAAGCTCAGACGCGGATCGTGATCCACGCCCTCGCGCAACACATAGGCGGCTCGGGTGAACATGCCGGGGCCGAAAACGGTGGCGGTGATATGCGCAATGGCGGCGGCATCGCTGGCCCGCTCAGGCCGGATGCTGAAATTTTGGATAGACATGGAATTTCACTTCAAAAAGGCGGCGGGCATTTACCCGGACAGGCCCGCGCCAACGCGGGCGGCAACAGACTAGGCCTGTCGTCGTCGTGCATTCCGGTTTTTGATGGCCGCAAACTGGGGCATGTGAAATTCTCCGTGCACCTTTCGGCTATCACGCAAATTTAATGGGGTCCAGTGCTTCTCTTGGGCACAAATAGTTACTAACTAAACGGTACAAAATTATGAAACGCAATTTAAAACACGGGGAACGGTCATGGGTTTATTGGTAGAAGGGGTCTGGAAGGACCAGTGGTATGACACCAAAAAGTCGGGCGGCAAATTTGTGCGCTCGGATGCGGGCTTTCGGAATTGGGTCACGGCGGATGGCAGCCCCGGGCCAAGCGGCGAAGGCGGGTTCAAGGCGGAAGCCGGGCGTTATCACCTCTATATTTCCCACGCTTGCCCGTGGGCGAACCGTGCCGCGATCTTGCGCACATTAAAGGGTCTGGAAGACGGCATATCCATTTCCGTGGTGGACTGGTTCATGGGCGACGAAGGCTGGACGTTTGGTGAAGCGGGGAATGATACAAGCGACACGGAAAATGGCTTTTCGCGCATGCATCAGGTCTACACAGCCGCCAAGGCGGACTATACGGGCCGCGTGACCGTGCCGGTCCTGTGGGACCGTGAGCGCAAAACCATCGTTTCCAACGAATCCAGCGAAATCATCCGCATGTTCAACAGCGCTTTCGGCGCGGTGACGGATGATGACCGAGATTTTTACCCCGAAGCGTTGCGGGACGAGATCGATGCGGTGAACGAGCGGGTCTATCACACCGTCAATAACGGCGTTTACAAATGCGGGTTCGCCACCACGCAACAGGCCTATGAAGACGCGTTTTATCCCCTGTTTGAAACACTGGACTGGCTGGAGGAGCGCCTCTCGGATCAACGCTATCTGGTGGGCGACCAGATGACAGAGGCCGATTGGCGGCTGTTTACAACCCTGGTGCGATTTGATCCGGTCTATGTGGGCCATTTCAAATGCAACCTGCGGCGTATCGCGGATTATCCAAACCTCTCCAATTACACGCGGGAGCTCTATCAATTTGATGGCGTGGCGCAGACCATCAACATGCACCACATCAAGGCGCATTATTATGGAAGCCATGAAACCATCAACCCAACACGCATTGTGCCGGTGGGGCCAGCGCTGGACTATACCGCGCCCCACGATCGAGACCGGTTTTGATCACCAGACTTCGCGGGGCGGGAGATTTTGACTGATCTCCCACAAGCACGTGCGGGTTGGTTGCGTGGTGCCTTCGGGCAAAGCGTCTAGTGCGAACCATCCCGTCTCCGCGATTTCCAGATTGGGCTCCGGCGCGGGACCGGCCGGCAGCGAGCGGGCCACATAAAGGGCCACATGGTCAAAACGGCTGTGGATGGTGTTGCGGTAGATGGCAAACAGACCGGGCGGTTCGGTGAGCACTATGCCGGCCTCCTCGCGCACCTCCTTTTTCAACGCATCCATCACAGTCTCCCCCCGCTCCACGCCGCCGCCGGGCATGTGCCAGCCTTTCACATAGGTGTGGCGCACCAAAAAAACGCGGCCCCGGGTATCGAAAAGCGCGCAGCGCACGCCCATGGTCATGGCGCGGGTGGCAAGGCTCCACACGATGAAGGCCGGGTGGCGCAGGGCTTTGGGCAGATAGCGCAGCATGGCCTGTTCTAAGCCATTTTCGCGCAAGCAAAAACGTATTTTGTGAGTGCCAAGGGAAGGCTCATGGCAGTGTATTTTTCATTTCGATACAAACGAAGACACGTCAAAAAATGCGTTCGAGAGCAGCAATGAGCTATTTGAACGGCAGCAAATTTTGATTCCCATAGAAGGCGCAGTGCTCTAGAGGCACACCATGTTTCGCCTTGCCCATCTTTCCGACGTTCATCTGGCCCCCCTGCCCCGCGCCAAGCCGGTGCAACTGCTCAACAAGCGCTTTATCGGCTATCTGAATTGGCAGTTAAACCGGCGCGGTGAGATGCAGTCGGATGTACTGCAAGGTTTGATCGACACGGTCAAAGCCATGGATGTGGACCACGTGGCGCTGCCCGGTGATCTGGTGAATTTGGCCCTGCCCGCGGAGATTCTTCGCATGAAAAAATGGCTCTCCGACTTTGGATCCCCTGAGTGGATTTCGGTCGTGCCGGGCAATCATGATACCTACGTTCCCGGCGCCTTGCGGGCCTGCCGCGCTGCCTGGGGGCCCTATATGGCGGGGGATGGCGCGGAGACGCCAGACTTTCCCTATTTGCGTCGCCGGGGGACGGTTTCGCTCATCGGCGTAAACTCTGGGATTGCGACGCCCCCCTTCATCGCCCAGGGTCGGTTTGGGCGACGCCAACGCACTAAAACGCGCGCCTTGCTGGAGGAAGCCGCACAACGGGGCGATTTTCGGGTAGTGATGATCCACCACCCGCCATTTCCTAACGCCACCTATTGGCACAAACGGCTGGTGGGGGAGCAGCGTTTCCGGGCCATGATTGTGGATGTGGGTGCAGAACTCATTTTGCACGGGCACACCCATTTAGATACGCTAATGGCCATTGACGGACCGAACGGTTCGGTCCCTGTTATTGGCGTTCCCTCTGCCAGCCAATCGCCACCTGCCGGGCCGGGCGAACTGGCCCACAAACCCGCATCGCGCTTCAACCTGTTCACCATCGATGGCCAGCCGGGCCAATGGTCCTGCGTGATGGAAGAGTATGGCTATAAATCGGATGTGGCAGGTGTGAATTGGATGTCGCGCCGGGTGTTGGCGGGCGCTTAGAGCAAATCATGTTCATATAGAAACAGGATTTATCGAAAATCGCGTTCGAAAACAGCACTTTGCTGTTTGAGAGGCAGCGAATTTCGATCCCGCTTGAACGTGATATGCTCTAGAGAGCGTCCGGCACCAGCAGCAAAGCCGTTGCGATAAAGGCACCCACCACGGCCAGTGCCCCGAAAGCAAACCAAAAAAGGCTGCGCAAGAAACCGCCCTTTCGGACGACTTTTTCCACCACCACGGGCTCGGCCGTGTCGGTATTCGTATCCTCGGTATTGGCATCACCGGTTGCTTCAGGGGCTTCGCCCTTGGCGCGGAAGGAGACCCACTCACCCTCAATCATCCGCTCGCGTTCCAGCACTTTTTCGGCCACGTAATCGGAGACAATGTCTGCGGCCTTGTCTATATCGCCGGTCTCCGCCAGCACAATGCGGCCCATGCGGGTGTCCTTGATAAAGCGGTAGCTGCGCTTGTCTGCCCCCATGGAGACAAAACTGGTCATGTCGACCCAAAGGCGGGGGCGCTCACCCTTGGACAGGGCAAATTCAAAGCGCTCGTCGGTTTCGTCTACCCCGTCGAAAACGGGTTGCAGTTCATTGGCCAACAGTTCCAGCCGCCCGGTCTCGCTGGCTTTCAGATCAACAACAACATCGGCGCGGTCGGCCAAACGGTTCCGCGCATTGTTGACGGCGGTTTTCAGATCACGCACCGGGCGCGCATTTTCGTTTTCAGGGGGCGTATTTTCGCGGGACATGGCAGGCTCCAAACCAAATCTTCATGGTTTGTTTACCACATCCCAGCGCCCTTCGCACTTTGAAAATCAGAACATATAGCGACCCACCAAACGGTCTCGCTTGTAGACATCATCAAAGAAGAGCGGCACGCCGTTTTCGTCGATCCAAGCGGTGAAATAGGCCAGATGCACGGGCAATTTGCGCTTCAAGTTCACGCGCGTCTGTTTTTTGCTGGCTACGATGCCGTCCACCCTTGCGGGGTTGAGACCGCCCTGGTGCTCGTAAATCTTGCGGGCGAAATCGAGCGGTTTTTCCACGCGGATGCAGCCATGGGAGAAGGCGCGACCGGTGCGGGAGAACAGGCTGCGGGAGGGGGTGTCGTGCAGATAGACCGAGAATTTGTTGGGGAAGATGAATTTGACCTGCCCCAGGGCATTGCGCGGCCCCGGCCCTTGCACAATGCGGTATGGAAAACGTTTTGAGGAGACAGCGCTCCAGTCGATGGCAAAGGGGTTGGCGGGGGCGGCGCCCGACTTCCAGCTGGTATAGAGGGTATACCCCTTGTCGCCCAAATAGGCCGGGTTGTTGCGAATTTTTGGCAGCATTTCTTTGCCCGCAATGGAGGCTGGCACTGTCCATGTGGGGTTGAATTCGCTGTAGATAATTTCGTCAGAAAACATGGGGGACTGGTGGAAGGGCTTGCCCACGATGACCCTGCGGTTGTCCACGGTCTGGCCGTTTTTCACCATGAAAAGCTCAAACCCGGCCTGATTGACCAGCACATGGCTGGCCCCCAGATTGCGCGGGAGCCAGCGCCAGCGCTCCATATTGATGGCGATCTGATTGACCCGGTCTTCGGCACTGACGGAAAGGGCCTTGAAAGTCTGAGGCCCCACAACACCATCGGCGGCGAGGCCATGGCGTTTTTGAAAGTGTTTCATGGCCCCCACAAGACCATCGTCGAAATAGTTCAGATCGGCGGTGTCCAGACTGTCATACCCGCGGGCCGAGAGGTTTTCCCGAATTTCCGCCACCCGGGGATCGCTCATGCCCGGCTTGAGCGTGCCGCCCTGGGAGATGGGTTTCCATCCACCGCGAAACAGCAGGGAACGGTAGCCGGAGAGCATCTGGCGCAGTTGGGCATATTGGGGATGGTTGGGCCGCAGGGTGCGCAGCATGGCATCCACGCCGTTCAGCGCTGCCCCTTCCAGCCACTGGGTGGCATTCACCTTTTTGCGTTTAATAATGATGTTCGGGTCGGTCACAGACGGCGTGGTGATGCCGGAATAGAGATCGTGGCCGAAAGTGAGAAAGGCGTGGCTGAGCGCCAATTCCAGACGGGCGGCGTCCTCTTCGTTGCTGATCGTTGAAAATCCGCGCAGACCGCCAAGATATTCGCCGGAATCCAATCCGTCTCGGTAGGCATTGGAAAGGGCATCCACCAACGCCTCTCCTTGGGCATTAAGCCCACCACCGGATACCCAAATGGGCACATAGCCTCGGTTTTCGTAAGCCATGCGCAGGCGTTCGGTGGGGAAGGAGCGGGAAGAGTATTTCACCGCGGATTGGGATAAAAGGTCAGCAATCGTATTGGCCCCTTGGGCCACGGCGGGCGTGTGGGCCGCAGCTGTTATCAGCACGGTTGCCAAAGCGGTGATCAAGCGATTTTTCATGGACTATCCCTCACATTCAACTTGGGTGTTGGCCAAAGTTTTCGGGGCGGTCCTGCCCCGCGAAAGAGCTCCCGTATCTTAGAAGAAATTATAGTTAACGGAAGACTAACGGGACCTGGCCGTCACAGCGGTCTACCGTTGGGGCCAAGCCCTTGGCGCAACAGGTCGGCGGCTTTTTGTGCCCGCTTTACGCGGGTGGCGCTCTGTTTGGCGGATGAGACGAGATAAGCGTAGCCCCGCTGTTTGCCCGGGGAGAGCGCATCCCACCGTTTGGCAAATTCTTTGTCCTGCTTCAGCAGTGCCGCCAGTTCATCAGGCATATCCACATGGTTCTGGTCAGCAACGGAAAAGCGCACTTCCACCGTGTCGCCCACTGAAAGACCGGCCCCGGCCATGATGGCTTTGGGCACCATGAGGTACCAAATGCCCTTGGCTGGTATCCATGCGCCGTTAAAGGGCATTTCGGCAATCTCACCTTCCACGCGAAGGCGCGGATGTTCTTTGAAGGGGAGAGCGTCCACCATGTCCGCTGGCAAATAAACAACGCTGTAGCGGTATTTGTCGGACCCCACATCGTGCCAGCAGATGGGGCCTTCAAAACCATGGTCAAAAAAGCTCACAACGTGTCTATCCCCAAATGGCCCTTGATGATGTCTGTCACCAGACCACGAGCTTCTTCCGCCGGGGAGTGGCCCATGCGGTCTACGATATGAAGCGCAAGATGGCCCTTATCGACCAGCGGTTGCAGGGCATGGGCCTGTTCGACGGGCAACACCTTGTCATGGGTACCCCACACCACGGTTGTGGGAACATCCAGCGCCATGATGTCGGCAACGGGCAACTGTCCTTGCACACCATCGGTTGCCAGACCTTGGGCAATTTCACGCAAGCGGTCTGTGAGGTTGGGCCGTTGGCGGGCAGACGTGGTAAAGTCCACCAGCTTGGGGTGAATTTCATAATCAAGGCCGAAGAAATTGGGCAGCAAGGCTACAATGTCTTCGCGCGCTGAGGCGGCGGCCCAGCGGGTCAGTAAGTCGTGATTGATACCGGGGCCGTAGCCCCCTGGGGCCAGCAGGGTCATGCTGGCGATGCGCTCGGGAGCAAAAAGGGCCATGAGCGAGGCGATGGCTCCGCCCATGGAATGGCCCACCAGATGCAGCCGATCGAAACCCATGGCAGCCGTGTCCGCCAAGACCGCGCGCGCCGCCACTTTGGGCGGGCCGTAGCCGGGAAAGTCCAGCGACGCGCCATGGCCCGGCAGATCGAAGGCCAGCGTTTTGACGTGGAGCGCAAAAGCGTTCAGCCAGCCCTGCCATTGGGCAGCCACACCGCCAAAGCCGTGCAGGAAAACGAGCGCCTCGCCCTCCCGCAGGCTGGTTTCCAACCCGTCCCGGGCGGTGATGTGGGCTAGGCGGTCGGTCATACATCCCCCGCCAGCAGGCGGTTGGCGGCGCTCACCAGCGCTTCCAAACTGGCGGCGACAATATTGCCGTTAATGCCTGCCCCAAACAGGCGCTTGCCCGTCTTGCCATCTTCAATTTCCATATAGGCGATGGCTGTGGCGTCTGTGCCCTGTTGCAGGGAATGCTCCGAATAGTCCAACACGCTCATGTCCAGCCCAAAATGGCTGTTGAGGCCACTGACGAAGCCGGCTACGGGGCCGTTACCAAGCCCTTTGACCATAACGGTCTCCCCACCGTCGCGGACCGTGACCTCCACCCGGCGACCGCCGCCCTTTTCGTCGGTCAGTGTCACATGGTCCACGTAGCGCAGGCGACCTTCCGGTTGATGCACATAGCGCTCCATGAAGCGCTCGTGGATGCGGGATGACGGTAGTTCGCGGCCCTCGTCATCGGTGATGCGTTGCACGTCATCGCGCATCTCCACCTGCAAATTGCGGGGCAGTTTGAGGCCGTAATCGGTTTCCATCACATAGGCCACGCCGCCTTTGCCGGACTGGCTGTTGATGCGGATGATGGCCTCATAGGAGCGGCCCACATCCTGTGGGTCGATGGGCAGATAGGGTACTTCCCACTGGTCCTTGTTGGCTTTCTCCAGCGCCTTCATGCCCTTGTTGATGGCATCCTGGTGGGAGCCGGAAAAAGCGGTGTAGACCAATTCCCCCACATAGGGGTGGCGCTCGGGAATGCGTAATTGATTGCAATATTCGTAAACGCCCTTGATGCGCTCGATGTCGGAAATATCCAGTTGGGGGTCCACGCCCTGGGTCATCATGTTGAGCGCCAAGGTGACGAGGTCCACATTGCCGGTGCGTTCACCATTGCCAAACAGGGTACCTTCCACCCGGTCAGCCCCGGCCATGAGGCCCAGTTCTGTGGCGGCAATGCCGGTGCCCCGGTCGTTGTGGGGGTGCAAGGAGATGATCACGCTGTCGCGCCGGTCGATCTGACGGCACATCCACTCGATCTGATCGGCGTGAATGTTGGGTGTGGACATTTCCACCGTGGCCGGCAGATTAAGAATGAGCTTGTCCTCCGGTGTGGGGTCGATAACCTCCACGACGGCGTTACAAATCTCCAGGGCGAAATCCAGTTCCGTGCCGGTGAAGCTCTCCGGCGAATATTGGTAGCGATAGCTGTTTTTGCCGCCCGACGTGTTGCTGGCCATATCGACAATCATCTTGGCGGCATCGGTGGCGATGGTGCGGATACCGGTGCGGTCCTGCCCGAACACCACGCGGCGCTGCAATTCGGATGTGGAATTGTAAAAATGGACGATGGGCGTGTTGGCCCCTTCCAGCGCTTCAAACGTGCGGGTGATGAGTTCGGGCCGGCACTGGACCAGCACTTGCAGGTCCACACTGTCGGGCACGCCCCCCTGCTCTACACACCAGCGGGCGAAATCAAAATCCGTTTGGCTGGCGGAGGGGAAGCCGATCTCGATTTCCTTGAAACCCATGTCCAAGAGCAAACCAAACATGCGCGCTTTGCGTTCGTGACCCATGGGGTCGATCAGGGCCTGGTTGCCGTCGCGCAAGTCCACCGAACACCACATGGGGGCTTGGTCGATGGTCTTGGTGGGCCAGGTGCGGTCCGGCAAGTTGACTTGGGCATAGGGGGTATATTTTTTGGCGGCTTCCATCATGGTCATGGGAAGTCATCCTTCTGGCGGGCGCGACGGTATTAATGCCGTGGCGGTATTATGAAATTTCTGGTGAGTGTGAAGGGCATTTCCGTTCAGCGGGAATTCTCGACCGCCGGGCGCCCTTCAAACGCGCGCAACCCGACGACCGCTGCCTAGCAGCAGAGTTAGGGCTAGAAGGGGCGCGTTTGTTTTCATGGTGCGTGTGCTACCGTGAAATGGTTAAGGGCGCAAGAAGGTCGCAGGCCTGTTGATGTTGAGAATTGTCTTAATGGTTCTTTTGGTATGCATCGCCCTGCCCGCACGGGCGGCGGATGGGGGATATTTTATCGCCGTGGGTGAGGTGAATACCGAAAGGGCGCAGGATTATGAGACCTTTCTGGAAAAAGTGGCCCCGGTTTGGGGGCGCCACGGCATGGGGCTGGTGCTGCGGGCCAAAACCCGGTTCGTTTTGGAAGCCCAAGGGGAGCCGGTGCCCACTGATATTGCAGTTTTACGCTATGAAAGCCGGGCGGGATTTAACGCCTACCTGCGTGATCCGGACTATGAGGCCATCAAAGACCTTCGCACGGGTGCGATGGAGAGCCTCGCCATTATGGAAGCGCAGGCGGGGCGGATGGATGGGCTGAAATTCATCGCCAATACGCCCATGGCACTGGTGCAGTTTTCAGGGCAGCCCACAGAGCTGAGTGCCCCCGCTTTCGTGTTGAAGGTGGACCTTGTTGCGCCGGTCAAAGGCGATATGGCGCAAGGTTGGCGGGCGGTGAGGCAAGTGCATTTCATGCCGCTCACCTTCGAGGACAACCCCATGGCGGCGGCGGGGGCTGGTGCCTTGCTCACGCTTGCGGGAGATTTGGAGCGGTAGGGGCAGTGCTCAGACCGTCTTATCCAACTGCTCTTCCAGAACATGGCGCTGGATTTTGCCCGTGGCAGAGCGGGGTAAGTCATTGTCGCTGATGAAATGTATGGCTTTGGGCAATTTGTAACGGGCCATTGTGTTTTCGCAGTGGGTAAGAATCGTATCCGCGGTCAAGGCCATACCCTTCTTGAGCACAATAAAGGCCACGGGCTCCTCACCCCAGCGCACGCTTTTTTGGCGCACGACGGTGGCCGTTTCCACCGCTTCCAAATCTTGGATGACGGCTTCTATTTCCGCTGGATAAATGTTCTCACCGCCGGATTTGATCATGTATTTCACGCGGTCCACATAGCTCAATGTGCCGTCTTCGTTCCGGCGCATGACGTCGCCCATGTGGAACCAGCCGCCGCGAAAATCGTGGGCATTGGTATCGTGCGCATTCCAATAGCCAGAAAAGACGGTGGGGCCGCGCACGGCCACCTCACCGGGGGTGCCGTCTGGCACTTCATGATCATCCGGGTCCACCAATTTGACTTCGCAAAAGCTGGATTGCCGCTTGCGCAAATCGGTGGGCACCACGCCGACAGGAACGACATCGCCGGTGGCGGGGGGAAGGCCCGTCTCCGTTGCCCCAAAGGTGTTGAGATAGGGCGTGTTGAGCGCGCTTGTGACGGCCGCCAGTTCGGCGCGGGGCACCAGGTCTGCCATGGCCCCCATGGCGGTGATGCCCTTTGGCTTTGTTCCGCGCGCTACGGCATGGTTCGCAAAGTCGGCGATCATGCCGGGCATGAGCACCAGCCAACCCAGCGCGTGGTTTTCTATGACATCCAGCATGGCCTGCGGTTGATAGCCATCGACGATGTGGACCGTTCCCCCCTGCAAGAGCGTCGCTAAAGCATGGTCTGTGGATGCCATGTGGAACAGGGGTGCCCAGGCGAGAAAGTCCACTAGCGGGGGCAGGTGCAAATCCAGATTGAACGCCGCCATGCGGGCCACCATGGCGCGGTGGCTGATCAGCGCTCCCTTGGGCAGGCCCGTCGTGCCGCTGGTATAAAGGATAACGAGCCCTGCTTCCGGGTCCGCCAGCGGTGGCAACGCGGCATGGTTTGGGTTGGCACCAACCCGTTTTTGCACATCGGCCAACAGAAGGCGGGGCGTTTGACCAATGGTGCAATCATCCAGTATGGCGGCACTGTCGGGGCCTTCAATTATGAGGCGCGGCTCTACCAGGTTGATGCAATGGGTCAATTCCTGGGCGCTCAACCGCCAGTTTAGCGCGGCCACGATGAGGCCCGCCTTGGCCGCCGCCAGCTCAATTTCCAGATAAGCGGTGCAATTGTGCAAATGCACAGCTACCCGATCGCCCTGCTCCATGCCCTGCCCTAAAAACCAATGGGCTAAAGCCGTGCTGCGGGCCTCCAGTTCACCATAGGTGAGGACGTTCTTGCCCTCCCGAACGGCGGTGCGATTGGGCTGCGTGGCAGAACGGGCGCTAAACAGCCCACCAACAGTTGTGATGCCGGCCCGCTGCGTCACTCCAGAATAGTTAACGCTGTTCATGCCGCCCCACGTGATCTGGCAAAGTAAGCCATGATAAATTGAGTGGTTTTTCAGATGCCTGCGACATTTTATTCCGCCAAAGGTTAATAAAATTAACCATGTCCTTCATTTGGGTCTCGCCAGATTAACCAAATTTGCTAGGCTTTTGATAGTTGTTGTTGCGTGGGCGCCTGCCCGCAAAACGCATTGTCACGGGCTGGCTGTCCAGCAAAAGCTGGCCCATTCACCACGAGGGGAATGACCATGAAAAAACTGATCGTTGCATCCACCGGTGCCGCCCTGATGGCCACCGCCGCCATGACCGCCGCCAACGCTCAATCCTTGCCACCGGCCACGGCCAAGGCGGGCGAGTGTTATGCCAAAGTGCTCATCCCCGCCACCTATGAAACGAAGGCCGAGCAGGTGATGGTGCAGCCCGGCTCCTCCGATTTCAAAAAGACCCCTGCCGTCTATCGGGACGTGCAAAAAGAAATCTTGATCCAGGAAGAGAGCTACGAGTTGGAGACGGTGCCGCCGGTCTATGAAACCGTGAGCGAGACCGTGCTGATCCAGCCGGAGCAGATCGTAAAATCCGTCATCCCCGCTACATATCGCACGGAGACAAAGCAAGTGCTTATCTCCCCCGCCCGCGTGGAGTGGAAAGTGGGGCGCGGCGCGCACGAAAAAATTGACACGGCCACGGGCGAAATCATGTGCCGGGTGGAAGTGCCAGCCGTCTACAAAAGCTATGAGCAGCAGGTGGTGGACCGTCCCGCGCAGACCAAGGAAGAAGTGATCCCCGCCCAATACCGCACTGTGCAAAAACGCGTGATGAAAACGCCCCCCACCACCCGCAAAAAGGTCATCCCGGCCAAATACGAAACCATCACGATTAAGGAACTGGTTTCGCCGGAAAAATTTGAGGTGATTGAAACACCGCCCCGCTTCGCCAGCATTCAAAAGCGTACATTGTTGCAGCCGGAGAGCGTGAAATGGCGCCAGATCCTGTGTGAAACCAACACAACCAAAGAAGTGGTGTTGAAAATCCAGAACGCCTTGGTGGCCGCCGGTTACCGCCTCGGTTTCGAGCCGGATGGTGAGCTTGGCCCCGGCACGCTGGCTGTGGTGCAAAAGTTCCAGCAAGACAACAACCTGCCGACGGGCGGCCTGACCATTTCCACGCTGGAGCGTCTTGGGGTCAGCTACCTGTAGCTCTCAACACTGGCTGTTACCGCAAAGCGGCGCGTCTGTTCTCCAGAGACGCGCCGCTTTTTTTGCGCAAGGCCCTGCCCGTTTACCCAAATTCACCTGGCTCTGTCGGGCTCATTTTCTGGATCGCGTTGGATCAACCTTTCGATCTGTTCCATTTCGGCGGCGGTGAGAGGCCCATGGGCCAAGGCCCCCACCAATCCTTCTATCTGGTCCACGGTGCGCGCACCCGGCACCGGTATATTGTGCGAACCTTTGGCCCAAAGCCAAGCAAGGGCGCCTTGCGCTAGCGTGCGCCCGGAGGATGTTAACACCGCTTTAACGGCATTGAGTTGTGCCAGCATGGCCGGGTTGGAGCGCGCGTCGCTGAAATAGGGCATTTTGGGCGCGGCGGTGCTGCGAATATCATCAGCGGGCATGACGACGTCAGGGCCATACTTCCCCGTCAGCAAACCCATGGCCAAGGGAGAGCGAATGAGCGCGGTGAGGCCGTGATCCCGCACCGTGGACTGGATGGCCGACGGATTGACCAAGACATTGAGCGCATGTTCCACGGCAACAAAATTATCTCGCCCCGCTGTGGCGGATACGCTTTTTGAAAAATCTGTGCTCCAGCCATAGGACCGTATTTTGCCAGCGGCCACAGCTTTTTCCATTTCATCGAAGATGGCCTCCGCCTGCGGCACCGGCAGTCCGTTTTGATGCAAAAGCAGCAGGTCGATACAGTCCCGCTCCAACCGCCTTAGGCAACGTTCAATGGCTGGCAGAACTGTGTTTGGGTCGATCTCATCCCCGGTAAGCTGCTTGGTTCCCTCATCAATGGCGATGCCGATTTTGGTGACGATAAGGGCATCCGGGCGGTTTTTAAGCGCCTTTGCCAACAAACGCTCGGCATGGCCCGCACCGTAGGCGGCAGCCGTATCGAACAGCGTAACACCGCCCGCCAACGCCGCATGGATCGTGCGTATGGATTCGGCATCATCGCTGTTTGTGTAGCCTAGAGGTTGCCCTTGAGCATCAAACATAGGGCCGCCGATGGGCCAGCAGCCCATGCCGAGGGGGGTAATTTCTTGATCCAAAAACTTCATGGCGATCTCCTTTTCACCGAGGGGACAGCAGCATGAAGCCATGGTGGCGCTTCCAATGAAATGAAACGTTTTGTAAGGTTTGTTTCATGAATGAAATGCAATTCGACTGGGATGACTTCCGTCTCTTCCTCGCCATCGCCCGCGAAGGGGGGCTGGCACGGGCGGCAGCAATTACAGGGAAAAGCCCCCCGACATTGGGCCGACGGATGATTGCGCTGGAACGACAGATTGGGCGGGATTTGTTCAAACGTATGGCCAAAGGCTATGCGCTGACGGAGCATGGCGAGATATTGCTGAAAAAGGCAGAAATGCTGGAAGCGCAGATCTTGCCGCTCCACCGCGCATCAACAAAACAGCAAACCGCCGTCAAAGTATCGGCAGGCACCTGGGTTACCCATTATCTTTGCCAGCGTTTGCCAGAGATAACGGAAGGGAAAGGCACGGGTCTGCGTTTCATTTCCGCCGAGGAAGTTTTGAATATCAGCCACCGGGAAGCGCTCATCGGTGTGCGCAACCATAGGCCGGAGGGTGTGGGTTTGGCTGCCCGGAAGGTGGGGACGGTGAGCTTTGCAGTATACGCAAGAGGCCCGGCAGAAGTGCCCTGGGCCCGCGTTATCGGCTCCACACCCTCGGCCCGCTGGGTGCAGCACCATGCTGAGCGGGATCACGGTTTTGAGTTGACCAATCCACGCAATGCCCTCGATTTGGTGTTGAATGGTCAGGCAAAAGCGGTGCTGCCGTGTTTCGTGGGGGACCAATATGACGCGCTTCAGCGCGTATCGGATCCCATCGCTGAACTTGACCATGAACAATGGCTGGTCACCCACAATGAAGACCGCCATCTGCCGGAAATACGCGCTGTCATCGACCGTATTTTCAAGGTTCTAAAAACGGCGTGCAGACCATGAATGCCACGTCATCACGGGGACATGGGGACGATGGTGAGATGTCAAACCCCGTCTGAATGACCAAATGACCGCTTCGCAGCACTTTGGACGTTGACCAAATGTAACCTGTCTTGGCGTAATATCCTCAGCGATGGGATTGTTATGGCGTTCGATCCCGCGCTGAAGCGGGTCAAGCCCGAACACACGGGTGCTATCCACCCTCTAGCACGGGCAGTGTTCACTTGCCCCTTTCGGGCGGCGTGGGGCGCAGAAAGTGGGTGCCGGGCCGCCCAAACGAACCAGACTACTTTTCGTTTTTGGTGGACTTCCGGCTGGTGTTGATCTGGCCTTTTTCAACACGCTGGGCGTGATCGGTAGTGCCGCCTTCGGCGAGGACTTTTGACTCACCGGCCCAATTCTCACGCTCCGGTCGCCCGGGGAAGCCTACACTATTGCCTAGCCAAGCCAATTCAGCTTTGGACATTTTGGCCACCTGATCAAAGTGATAAATGCCCAGCTTGAACATTTTCTTCTCAATGGCGTTGCCCACACCGTCGATGAGCGTGAGATTATCGGCCATGCCATCGCGGGGCGCAGTAAGCAGGTTTTTGGGTTTGCTGCCCATGGTGCCCGCATCAGCCTTGCCCAGGCTGGACGATACGCTGCCGGAGGCCACGCGTTTGGAGAAGTCGGTCTTACCGCCTTTGGCCAACACTTTGGCCTGACCAACCCAGTCCTCCCGCTCGATGCGACCGGGGAAGGACAAGGCTTCGCCGTAATAGGCCTCATCCTTGCGTTTCCATGAAGCAATTTGGGCAAAGGAATTGACGCCAAGATTGTTGAGGCGGCCCTCGTTTTGCGGCCCGATCCCGCGAATTTCTTTTAGATTGTCTGGCACGGCTGCGGCACCGACAGGGGCTTTTTGGGCGGAAGCGCTCTTGGGTTTGGCTGCCACTTTGGCCTTTGCAGCCTGTTTCTTTGCGGCTGGTGCTTTTGATGGCGATGACTTGGTTGCTGCGGGTTTGGCGGATTTTGCTTTTGGTGCAGGGGCCGGGTTTGCCTCTTGCGAAGAAGCAGCGCCAATGGCGGCCGCGCCGCCGACGAGTGATGCGGCGACAGGACCGTCCGTGGACTCACTCCCCTCCCCTTTTGCATCATCAGCCGTCGACGGAGTGGCGGGCTTGCGGGGCACGGAAAGCGCCGGTTTTTCAGCGGGCTTCACCGGTGCTGTGGGCACGGGCGGTTGTGGCACTTTTGGCGCGGCGGTGGCGGGGGCGTCTGCGGTTTTGGCCGATGCGAGGCTCGCTGCTCCCACGGCCCCCATGCCAGCGGCGCCCGCCGCCATCGCCGGCGCTGCCGATGAAGCTTCAACCGACACGGCGGGGGTTTCAGCTTCTGCGGACCCGAACAAGCTGCGCAAAAGACAACCGATTACCGCGCCCAAAATGAACGCGATGGCCATCAGCAAGACGGTTTGAATAATGAGACTGACCATGAGTTTTGCTCCCACATGCCAAAAATGGCGGCTGAATGGCCCAAATGGGCTGTCTGTTTTGTTGAAGCATGGGGGACCCGCAGATCGCGCCCTGCTTCAAAGCATCCTATGCGCTGGCGCGCTTTTCACTTTTCCACCAGCCAATAATCACGCCGATGATAAATGCGAGAAGCAGGAACCAGATATATTGTTCTACCAGATACCACATGGATTATTCCTCTCCGGCAAGCGGGAAAACGGGGGGGTAAGAACCCTTTAGTTCTCAATGATCTTAAACTCGATACGGCGGTTCTTGCTGCGCTCAGGTCCCTGATTGGACACGATGGGCGTTGTTTCACCATAGCCTTTCGCCGCGAGATTTTGCGCGTTCACACCGTCCTTTTTGGCCAGGTAGGCCAAGACCGATTGGGCGCGGGCCTCGCTGAGAGCTTGATTGTAACTGGCGCTACCGCGGGAGTCCGTATGCCCCCCAATCTCGATCTTTGAGTTTGCGCACTGGGCCAAACCGTCCGCAATACGATCAAGTAGAGCAAACGATGCAGGCTTGATGTCGGCTTTTGCAGTGTCAAACAGGATATTTTCGCCCTCAAAAAGGGCGGCAAAATCCACTTCACAAACGGCCACTTCCTCTTCCTTGGCGGGCGCTTCCTGCTGATCTGATGATGAGGGTGCAGCGTCGGCGGCAGCAACTGTAGCCGATTCTTCCTCTACAGCTTTCGGTTCTGCATCCTTTACCGGCGCCGGTTTGAACTCCTCTTTCAAGACCACTTCAGGCACCGGATCTGGCACTGGTGCTGGTTTGAACTCCTCTTTCAGCTCCACTTTTGTTTCCGGCAGCGGCAGAAGATAGGAAATTTGACGGCGCAGGGTGTAGTTTGCGGGAAGACTGCCGGCAATGCTATCGCCAATGCGGGTGGCTTCTTCCTCACTGCTGGCCCTGCCTTGGACAAAGGCACTGGTGCCGGTGAGGGACGCACGCCCCTCCTCCAATTGGTTCACGCCGCTAATGAGCGCGGCCTGGGCGTTGCCAAAACCATCCGGCGCGCCACCGGCGATGCGCTGTTGATTGGTAACATCCTTGCCAAGCGTGGCACGGGCAGCGGCGGCGGTGGCGTTGCTTGCGCCCTCATTGGGCGAAAAACCGGAAAGCATGGTCGTATCGCCACTGTTATCCACGCCCCAGGAATAGGGTGCTATGGACGCCGGTTGGATTGTGCCTGGCACGTCGCCCTTGGCCGATACGATGGCATCATAGGACGCCACGGAAGGAGCCTGTCCGCTTACAGTCAGTTCGTCATTGACCACCGTCGCATTGCCGGTTTGCAATTGACCAAGAAGATCAAGGCCTTTGTCCACCTTGCCCTTATAACCGTCCGGCGCGCCACGCGCCACGGTCAGGCGGTTGACAATGGAGCTGTTTGGGTGGGCCTCCTTGGCCTTTGCGCCCACGGCCAAACGCGTCTCGACGCTGGGCACCTGACCGGACAGGACCACGCTTGTCGCGCTTTTCT
The DNA here is from genome assembly GCA_038525315.1 of Pseudomonadota bacterium. Lineage (GTDB taxonomy): Bacteria > Pseudomonadota > Alphaproteobacteria > Rhizobiales > Rhizobiaceae > Pseudahrensia. The sequence continues at coordinate 592,329 of JBCBHU010000002.1, read as the reverse complement.
TGGCTGCAAATGTATAATCGCCGGTTTGCAGGGGAGGCGCGATGTTGGCTTGCGCCACGGTTATGCCATCGGGCAGCCGGTTTTTCACCGCGCTGAGCGCAGCGGTATAGTTCCCGCCGTCCTTGGCTTCGCCATCCACTGTCAAATTATTGTTGGAGAGCGCCACACTGCCGGACTTAAGCCGGGGCAGCAGACCGACAGCGCTGGTGGCGGAAGCGGCGAAGCTCTCCGGCGCGCCGGATGCAATCTGCATTTTGTCTTCCACTGTGACGCCGCGCAAACGTTTGTTGGCGGCTTCATTGATCTGCTCGCGCACTTCATTTGAAGGCACAAACCCACTCAAGCGCACGGCCTCTCCATCATAGTCTGCGCCCCAACTGTAGGGTGAGACGGTGGCAGGCTGAATTTCACGCGTGCGGATGGTTGCCCCGGCGGGCGGCGAATCCAGACGGGCATTAACGCTCGTATAATCGCCGACGCTGGCCGCTTTGCCGGAAACATCCATCTGCCTGTCTTCCAGAGACACGGCACCGCTTTCGAGCAGGGCCAGCTTTTGGGTTGCATAGGTCACATCGGTGTCAAAACCATTGGGGGCACCGGAGGCCACACGGGTATTATCCGTAATCGTAGCGCTGGGGATTGCCTGTTTCACACCATCGACAATCCTGCGCTTGGCATCAGCGGATGGAACGAAACCGTCCAGCGTTACTGCATCTCCATCCCGAGCGGCAGACCACTTATATGGGCTAACGGTGGAGGGCCGAATGTCCTGACTGGCCAATGTCATGCCTTCGGGCAGCTGCTCCAGCGCCGTGCGGGAGGTGCCAAAAGCGTCCACGTCGCGGGCCACGCCATCCACGCTCAAATTGGTGTCAGACAAGCCCACGGAGCCGTTGGAAAAATTTGAAAGTTGCGACACGGCGAACGCGCCATTGCGGTCAAACTCTGAGGGGGCACCCCGGGCCAACTGCATTGTGTCCTGCAACTGGGCATCCGGCAGACTGGCCTTGGCAGCAGCCATTAGGGCCGCGCGGCTTTCTTCACTGGGCACAGAGCCGTTCAGCACCACCGTTTCGCCGTCATAATCCGCCCCCCAAACATAGGGCGAAACGGTGGGAGGTGTGATGTTTTGGCTGGCCACGAACAAACCTTGGGGCAGCCCGTCGGCCAAGGCAGTGTTCACGGAGGCATAGCCCTCCGGATTGCTGGCAACACCGTCGACGCTGAGGTTTTGGTCCGACAGGCCGACTTTGCCGGACCCAAATGCCGCAAACTGCTTCAGGGCAAAGTCGGCGCTGTTGGCAAAGCCAGCTGGGCTGCCGGATGCCACACGCATTTTATCGGTAATCGCAGCGTTTGGCAGGGCCGATTTTGCGCTTTCGTTGATGCGCGAACGGGTCTCGTCATCCGGCACAAAACCGGTGAGCGTTACACCCTCCCCATCATAATCGGCGCCCCAAGTGTAGGGGGACACGCTGGCCACCCCTATATTCTGCTCCGCCACGGACAAACCGCTTGGCAAGCCCGTTGCGAGTGCCTGGCCCGCAGCATCGAAGGCATCGGGCGTGCGGGCGGTGCCATTGACGGTGAGCGCTTGATCGGAAAGTGTCACGTCGCCTTTCGTAAAATTGGGCAATTGTTGAAGCGCAAAAGTAGCGTCGGCCTCAAACTTGTCTCCCTGGCCGACGGCGAGGCGCATTTCGTCTTTCACCGTCGCATTCGGTAAAGCCGATTTTGCCGCCGCGGTGAGTGCCTCGCGCGTGGTCTCATTGGGAACAAAACCGCCAAGGGTGACGGCCTCACCGTCATAGCGCGCATTCCAATCATAAGGCGCCTGCGTGGCAGGTTCGACCGCCTCCTCCCCCAGAGACAGGCCAACGGGCAGCGCACCATTGGCGGCCGAGGTTACCTGTTCATAAGTGGCCACATTGGCCGCTTTGCCCTCCACAAAGTAATCTGCGTCAGAAAGGGCAACCGACCCGGATGTGAGGCCGCCCAATTGGCCTAGAGCGAATTGGGTGCGCGCGACAAAATCATCAGGTGCTCCAGAAGCAATCTGCATTTTGTCGTCTACGGCAACACCAGCATTGTTTTCCTGCGTGGCAGACACAATGGCCCCACGGGCGTCCTCATCGGGGACGTATCCTGAAAGAGTGATCCCTTCTTCAGCCTTTGTGGCTTGCCATGTGTAGGGGCTGACCGCCGCCACATTAATGTCCTGCTCACCCATCGTTACGCCAGCGGGCAAGCGGTCCGCTGTCAGCGCCAGCCGAGACGCGGCATATTCCTGCGGCGTGCGGGAATTCCCTCTCATATTCAATGTTTTATCCGACAGGGAGACGGACCCGGACGAAAAGGCTGGCAGTTGCGCCAACGCAAAGCCAGCATCATTGGCGAACCCATCCGGCGCTCCACTGGCCAGACGTTGTTCATCCACAATTTCCGCCTCAGGCAGGGCCTCTTTGGCGGCAGTAGCCAAAGCATCACCGGCAGCCCGGTCTGGCACAAAGCCGCTCAGGGTGGCCTTTTGGCCATCATAGTCTGCCTGCCAGGTATAGGGAGAGACGACGGGGGCTTGTATGTCACGGGTTCCCAAGGTCCCATTTCCCGGCAATGTAGCGGCAAGGGCCGCATTGATGCCGTCAAAATCTTCCAGGGTATTGGCCAAGCCCTGCACGCTGAGCTCACCGTCGGAGGTGCTTGCGCTCCCCTCTTTCAGGCCTTTGAGCTGCGCCAAAGCGAAGCCGGACAGGGCCGCAAAGCCCTCCGGTGCGCCGCGGGCATACTCTGTGTTGTCGGTGACGCGGATGCCTGGCAGTGCCTCCTTGGCCGCCGCGAGCACGGTGGCACGGGTGGTTTCGTCCGGCACAAAACCGGAAAGCTCAACAGCGTTATCCTTACGGCTGGCGGTGAATGTGTAGGGCGACTGGGCAGCCATCAAACCCGTTTGATTGTCCACCATACGAACGGAGTAAGCTTCATCCGTGATAAATTCCGCTTCGGACTGGGCCGCTTCGCTAGGCGCATCGCCAATAATGGTGGCATCGCGACCATCCATGGACACCTCGGCCCAGCTTTGGCCCTTTTCGGCCAAGGCCGCGGTGGCTTTCGTCTTCAAGTCGGCCTCAATGGCGTCCGTTTTCATCCACAGCGCGAGAGCAGAAAGAATTGCGACGGTGAGAATGCCTGGCCAGATCCACGCTTTCCAGTTGCACATATTATTACCCCTTCACACGAACGACACCCCGATAGGCATCGACAATGTCCAAGCGTTGCGGGCCGCATCAGTTCTTTTCGTTTGCCCCGTTCACAAGATCACAATCCGAACTGGTCAGACGGCGCGACCCAAAATGTGGCGAAATTGTTAACGATGCAATGGGGATAATCAAGCGGCTGGCAGCCCGTTCGAGCATACATAACAGTTATATGGCCGCAGATGCGGTTTGATACTGCTCGGCCTTGCGCAAAATCTGCACAAAAAAAGCCCGGTCGTTGCCGACCGGGCCTTCCGATTTCAAATCAGAATTAACTGATTAGAAAGAGCGACGGATACGAACGCGGAATTCATCCGTGTCAGCCGTACCGGTTGGGTTGTCTGTGTGACGGTAGTTCATGCGAACGATCAGGTTGTTCACAGGCTTCCAGTCCAGACCAACGGTCACAGCTTCCGTTTCCACACCAGCATGGGTTTCAGCATGGTCGTATGCTGCAGCAACGGAGATAGCTTCGTTGATTGCGTAAGTCGCATAGACACCGATCTCATGCTCGTTGGTTGTGAATGTGTTACCGGCGTTCTCGGAGCCGTAGTACCACACACCAACTTCAAAGCCGTCGAGAGGCTTCACATCCAAGCGAGCGCGGTAAGCCAGGCTTTCATCGCTTGTGTCATACGCCAGAGCACCAGCCACATAGAAGATGGAACCGGAGTAGGAAGCGTTCAGGTATGGATCGAAGGACTTCTCTGGGCCCAAGTTAGGCGCACCGGCAGGCGTTACAACGGTTGTGCCGTTGATGAGCGTCGTGCCAGTTGCAACACCGTTGCCGCGTGGGTCCAACTGGAAACCAGCGGTGGCGGAGAAGCCGTTCGCTGCGAATGTGTAGTCAGCAAAACCTACGCGGGTGCCAGCGGAATACAGACCGTCGAGCATCAGGCCTTTGTGACCGAAGTCGGAGCCGTATTTCTCGGTGTTGTAACCCGTTTCAAAACCGCCAAGCTGAATTGTTGCCTGACGAATGGTCATGGCAGCCTGCGTGGAGTTGTCGTTGCCGCCTTCGATGCGAATGTAAGAGCGCAGAAGACCGTAATCGGTTTCTTCACGAGCGTCAAAGTTCACGCGAGCCAAGAAAACGGATTCGCCAGTGGAGTTGTTGTTAGCGCCGTCCACGGAAGTGTACTCGTACTGAGAGTCCACATAACCGCTGATGCGCAGGCATGTTTCGGTGCCAGGGATGTAGAAGAAGCCGGCGCCGTACATGTCGCAGACGCGGACGTATTCAACGGGCTCTGGCTCGGCGATGACAGCGTCAGCGGCGCGGGCGCCGGTGATTGCGATCATGGCAGCAGCCGAACCCAAAAGAAGAGCTTTGAGTTTCATGGTTGTGATCTCCAGTAAATAACCATTCGAAGAAAGGGCGTTGCCCCATTAGGTCAGACACGAGTGCGCCCTTTCCTGAGATTGAACATACTGACACGCCCAAACACCGCAATGGGCGATGCACCGAATGACGGGGGGCAGCGCCCTTTCCAAAATCCCTTGTTGCACAAAAGCCACGTTTTCGGCGGGCACCCCATCGCGAAATATTAACAAGGTGTTTCAAATTGTCGAAATTCGGTGGTGAAGGGCCGAGAACCCGCTCCGGGGGCCGGGAATCGACTTCCACACGGGCGAATTGAAGGAATCGGGCTTGGGTAACCATTGAGATGCGCCGCCGCTGAAATCAGCGCTTCTCTATGGGGCCGTAAAGAACGGTGCAGGGTTTGTGCTGATGAAAGCGGCGCGGCGCACATGTCGTTGGACAATGAAACATGGCACACACTTCATCCTTAAGCCCCATCAAAACGCGCTTGAACCCGCCACGCTTTTCCCTTAACCACGGCGACGGAGCGGTGGCCGAGTGGTCGAAGGCGCGCCCCTGCTAAGGGCGTAGGCGGGGAACCGTCTCGAGGGTTCGAATCCCTTCCGCTCCGCCACAACAGATTTACAGAGCAAAATTGCGCAACGGCCGTAGTCTTGCGGCGCAAACGAAGAGACGCGTCGGGCGCTCATAACCTCTTTTTTGTTGCTTTGCTCCGCGCTGGTGCTTCGGCTCCCTTCTCCCTTCACCTTGCACCATCGCCACTTTAGCAAAACAACAAGGTGCAGGGATGAGCACTCAGCTGGTGTAGACGGATTGGGCTTTTTGGCGCCACATCCAGGCGTGGGCGATGATTTCGTTCACATCGGTATATTGTGGCTCAAATCCCAACAGTTCGCGGGCGCTATCGCCGCTGGCGATGAGCACCGGCGGGTCTGCCGGGTGGCGGGGAAGAAGTTTGACGGGCACAGGCAGTCCGGACACATGCTCCACTGCCTCCACAATCTGTTTGACGGAAATGCCGTTCCCCACGCCCAGATTGAGGGTGACGCTCTCGCCACCCTCCAGCATACGCTTCAGCGCCAGCACATGGGCCTCAGCAAGATCCATTACGTGAATGTAGTCGCGTACGGGCGTGCCATCTTCCGTCTCGTGATCGTCGCCCAGTAGCGTGAAGTGTTCGATTTCGCCGCGGGCCGCCATCATGCAAAGGGGGATGACGTGGGTTTCCGGGTCATGCCACTCCCCCACCTGCCCGTCCGGGTCGCTGCCGCAGGCATTAAAATAGCGCAGGCATGTGGAACGCAGGCCGTGGGTGGCGTCGGCGTCGGCCAGCACTTGCTCCACCATCAGTTTGGAATGGCCGTAGGGGTTGATGGGTTTGGTGGGATGGTCTTCCAAAATCGGCACCTGCTGGGCGACGCCATAGGTGGCGCAGGTGCTGGAAAACACGATGGCGGGCACATGCGCCTTTACCATGGCTGCGATGAGCCGAGTGGAGCCACCCACATTGTTTTCATAATAGGCGAGCGGGTCTTCCACGCTTTCACGCACATAGGCAAGGGCGGCCATATGGATGGCGCCCACAGGTTTGTATTGCTCAAACACCTCGGCCAAGCGATCCATGTCTTGAATGTCGCCCTTCTCGAAGGGGCCGAATTGCACCGCCTTTTCATTGCCACGGGAAAGATTGTCATAGGTGACGGGCTGGAAACCGTGCTGCGCAAGCACTTTACACACGTGGGACCCAATATACCCGGCCCCGCCGGTCACGATGATGGATTGCATAATAGTCTCCCTGTGCGCCCGACGGCGCTATAGTTCTTCGGCAAAAATGGGTTGGAGGCGGTTGAAGATGAAGATCGCGGCCGTTGTGATCACGAGTGTGAACAGGGCAAATACGACCAGGTGCCCGAAAGTTAAACCAAAGTCGCTGCCCAGCAGGGCGTTTCGATACCCCTGAACGATGACGGCCAGCGGGCTGGAGAGCAAAAGCGGGGCCCAGCGCTCGGAAACAACCGCCACGGGCCACACAATGGGGGTCGTCCAGAACAAAATCTGCAAAAGCGCCGGCACGATTTCGCGCACGTCTTTGACGATCACTGAAAGAGCGGAAGCCAGCGTGACAATGGCGGCGGTGAAAACACCATAGGCAAGCATCCACAAGGGCAGCGTAAACAACGTGGTCCAAGACAATTGTCCGAAAGCTGCAAAAGCCCCGCACATGATAAACACAACCAGCCCATGCACCAAAAAGCTGGTGAGCACGTATGACACTGGGACAAGAATGACGGGAAAGACCACTTTCTTGACCAGATGGGGATTGGCTGTCAGCGCATAAACGCCATTGCCCAGAGCATCCGCGAAAAAGAGCCAAGCCATCAGGCCCACCACAAGATCGAGCGAATAGCCCCCTGCCACGTCACGCATGTTGAGGCCATAAACCAGTGCAATCCAGATAACCGCCACGGTGAGCAGTGGCAGAACCAAGGCCCAAAGCGGGCCCAACAATCGTCCGGAATACCGTCGCGAAAGTTCGGCCTGCGCCAGCAGCCAAGTGTAGGAAGCGTATTGCCGTATGGGGCTGGAGAGTTCAGAAGTCCGCAACTGTCAAATCAACCCAATTTTCGCACGTAAGCTCATGGCCATAGAAACTGACAAACAGCCTATTATCGCGCTGGACGGCGTTGCCAAGGCGTATGCTTTGTTTGACAGCAAGATGCAACGGGTGCGGCACGCCCTGCTGCGCACTAATCACGAGGGCTTGGCGTTTCACCACGCGCTGCACGACGTGAACCTCACCGTCTATGAAGGCGAGATGGTTGGCATTCTGGGTCTCAACGGCGCTGGTAAATCCACCCTGTTGCAAATCATGACGGGGGTTTTGCAGCCAAGCTCCGGCCAGGTGCGCGTGAATGGCACTATCGCTGCACTGTTGGAATTGGGGGCCGGGTTTAATCCGGAATGGACGGGTCGGGAAAACGCGCGTTTTCAGCTGCAGCTGGGCGGGGCTGCCAATGATGAGTTGGAGGGCCTTATAGAAGATGTCATCGACTTTGCCGATATCGGCGTTTATTTCGATCAGCCCGTTCGCACTTACTCCAGCGGCATGTTTGTGCGGCTTGCTTTTGCCACGTCCATCGTGCGGCGACCGGACCTTTTGATCATTGATGAAGCGCTTGCCGTTGGCGATGCCCGTTTTCAAAACAAGTGTTACAACCGGATCAACGAGTTGAAGGCACTGGGCACAACGATTGTTCTTGTATCCCACTCCATGGAGGTGGTTTTGCGCTTTTGCGACCGGGCGGCTGTGCTGGAGGGTGGGCGCATTACGTTTGACGGCGCAGCAAAAGAGGCCACAGAATATTACCTGAAGCTTCTTTATGGCGGTGCCGAAGAGGAAGAAGAGGCGGCGCCCATTGAGAATGCACCGGCGGAGCCCGATGAGAAAGAGGTGGATGAGCGCGACGTCTGGGAAATGCTCGAAGACTATGGGAAAGCTGGACCCACCTATTACAACGCAAAAGCCGCTAAAGCCGGGTCTGGCATGGCCCGCATTGGCAAGGTGGCCTTGCTGGTGGACGGCACTTTCGAGCCTGATGGCAAAGTGAACTCCGGCGATCTGGTGGAACTCTTCATAAAAGTCGAGGCGAAAGAAACCCTGAACGCCCCGTCCACCGGTCTCATAGTAAAGACAGTGGACGGCGTTCAACTGGACCTTTCAGCAGGCCATATGCACGGCATCATGCTGCCGCCACTGGAGGCCGGTGAAACAGCTGTTTTTAAAATGAGTTTTAGAGCAAGGCTGGCGGCGGGGGACTATTTTCTTGATCTGGGGGTGGCGGAGACGGCTTTGGGCAAGCACCGGGCGGATGACTGGCGCGTGGGGCTTATCCAACTGACAGTCTTGTCTAATCTTAAAAATCTTGGTCCCGCGGACCTTGAAATACGGGCTTTGGCGGAGGACTGATCAATACCTGTGCCAAAATTACAACGACTGTTGGGGCAGGCCGCGTTGCCTCTCTGCGTCAGTCAAGCTATGGGGCTTCATCGGTCGCACCCTATGTCAAAATACACTGGCTCCGGCCCTCCCACAATTACGCCCCACAAGCAGGATTAGCACTCCCATGATTTCCAATAACGGCATTGCCCGCATCGGCCCGGTGCATTTTCAAGGTCTGGAAGACGAATTGCAGCCGGTCGGTAATTACTTCAACGGCAAGGTGTTGAATGCCGGCTGCGGCGATCGGGACATTGACGATGTGTTGTTGAACTTTGGCGGTGAGCAAGTGGTGAATTACGACATCGCTTCCACCATTCCCGGTGCCATTTTGGGCTCCCTGACAGACACGCCCTTTGAAGACAATGAGTTCGATTCCATCATTTGTAATGCCGTGCTGGAGCATGTGCCGGAAATTGATAAAGTGATGTCCGAACTGGCGCGGGTTCTCAAACCCGGCGGGTTCGCCGTTGTGGGTGTCCCCTACCTGCAACCCTACCACCCCTGCCCCACGGATTTTCGTCGTTACACCCGCGATGGACTGGTGGAGCTTGGGGAATTGCACGGCCTTTCCCATGTGGCTCTGCTGCCAGTTCACACCATCTGGCAGACTGTGGGCTGGATCATGTGGGAATGGGCATTGGAAAAAGGCGGCGGGCGCAAACACCTCGTCTACCCGTTCATCTGGCTGATGACGCGGCTGAATCACAAGACGGATCACAAGGTTCAAAAAACCGGCAACACGTTTCAGATCGTCTACACCAAATAGCCGTTCATGGCCGGCCTACCCGATCCGAGGCACGCGGGTAGCCGGTTTTGAAACGTTCCACACCCACAAGCGTCACTTTACTCATGGCATCAAAATCCGCAGCGAAACTTGGCGCTTTGTCCAAAGCCAAGCCTTTGCGCCCTGCCAAAGGGCTCACTGTATCCACTGACATTACGCTTCCGCGCACCTGCATCGTCTCCGGCGAGTTTGTGGGCCTTTTCCGCAATGGCGGATTGGGCACCTCCATGACGGGCCTGGCCGAATTGTTGGCCGCCTGCGGTGCGGAAGTGACCGTGCTTTACACGGGCGATATTGGCGACGATGTGGATGAATATGTTGAGAAATACCGCGCTGCCGGTATTCGGCTGGAAATTCTGGCCCGCCTGCAAACCCAGCCCATCGCCGGTCGTCTTGAGGAAATATACAAACAAACCAATGCGTGGCGCGTTTTCAACTGGCTCAAGACGCAGGAATTCGATGTCATCCATTTCAACGACACGATGGGCGAAGGCGTTTGCAGCATCATGGCCAAACGCATGGGAATGGCTTTTCAGAACACGCTGATTAATCTGGCAATCCACTCCCCCACGCAGTGGATTTTGCACGCCAATCGCCATGCAGCAGACTGGCTGGGCTTTGCCTGTTTCACGGGCAATGAACGCGTCTGCATTAAACACACGGACGTGCTTTGGGGGCCCAGCCTCTATCTGTTGGACTGGCTTGTGGAAAATGACTACGAGCTGCCAAAACAGGTGGTGAACCAGCAATATGTTGTGCCAACGACCGCCTTGTTTGAACCGGGTGTGGAAAAACTGCACCAACCCGCGCCGGATACGCTGCCTTCGATCACCCCAAAGGAAATCGTCTTTTTTGGTCGTCTGGAAGAGCGAAAAGGCATACGCCTCTTTGTGGCCGCCCTTTCACGCATCGCGCCCCTTTTGAAAGAGCGGGGCATTGGCGTCGTCTTCATGGGCAAGCCCAGCTCCGTTGGCGGGCAGATGGCTGACGAATGGATTGCCTCTAAAAGCGCCCAGTGGGATTTTGACTGGCGCATCGAAAGCGATTTTGGCCAGCGGGAGGCCGTGGCTTTCCTCAAGTCCAACGACCGTTTGGCCGTCATGGCCTCTCCCATCGATAACTCGCCCTGCACCGTTTACGAAGCCATGCAGCACGCAATACCGTTCATTGCGTCCACCGGCGGCGGCATTCCCGAACTGATTCATCCCGATGACCGGGAAAGGCATTTGTTCGACTACACGATTGGATCCTTGGGCGATTGCCTGACCAATGCCATTGAAGGGGGCATTTCGGCGGCCCGCCCAGCCTATTCTATCGAAGAGCATCAAAAACGGTGGCTGACTTTCCATCGCGATTGGAAAAAATACTTGCCGAAGGGCACGGCCCAAAAAAGCAAAACTGCGCCGCGTTTCGCTGCCCTGCTGGACCACGCGGGCTCGCAAAAAGACTTTCGCCGCTGCTTAGCAACGCTGCAAAACGAGCTGGATGTGGCACAAAAGGATATCGCCGTGCTTTGGCGCGACGGGGCGGAAGGCAGCGCCGATGGATTTGAAGGCACCATCATTGATCGGGACAGTGATCAAACGACCGCAAACATGCTCTCGACATTTGTCGAGCAGGGCGCTGCGGGACTGATCTGTATGCGAACGTCAGCCAGTGTCATTCAAGGCTCTGCCGCCCATTTCAACGCCCTGATTGGTTCCGGGATCGATGCCTGGAATGGCCAGGCCTTGGTGGGCGATAATGAACAACTGTTTGTGGGCTACGGCACCAGCGCCGCCTATTGCGCCTATGAGGGAAGCCAGGACAGCGGGATTTTTGTGGCGGACCTGAACAGTGCCAGCATCCCCGGAGCGCTTTTGCACCTGGACAGCGACAGACAGTTTTCAGGGCTCGCAGAAGAAATGCTTGCCCAAGGGGCAATGGTGGCCCCCTGCCCTGTTGCCCTGGTGCGGCACGATCATATTGATGGCACCATTGCGCGCAAGGAAGGGGCACAAAGGCGCTTTCAAGCCCTTTCCAAGGCGGACCACCATTCCAACTACATCGCCATGGTGGTGGGGCAAAAAATGTACACCCTCACCATGGGCGGCGCCTTCGCCACCGCCAAAAAAGTGGTCAAGGCGGTGGTGGAAAGCGTGGAAAGCCAGCCAGCCGTTGGGGGCATGGTCAGTCGTGCCAAAGGTATGGCAAAGCGCTTTTTAAAATGATTCAGCGGACGGACTTTTGATCAATGACGCCCAAGACCGACATTCCTTATGACCTTCTCATGAAGGTCCAGACAGGCACCATGTCCTACACCTACAAGGACCATGAGATGCTGAAAAACCCATTCGATATGGCGCTTTATGCCAAATTGATTTGGGAACAGAAGCCTGCGACCATCATCGAAATCGGTTCGTGGCAGGGGGGCAGCGCCGTGTGGTTTGCCGACCAAATGGCGCTAACGGATCAAAAGCCCAACGTGATCTCGGTGGATATCGAGCAGGATTTTGACATCAAGGATGACCGCATCCGCTTCATGTTGGGGGACGCCTACGATCTGGGTAAAACGCTGACGCCGGAGCTGCTGCAAAGCCTGCCCCGCCCCCTTTTGGTGATCGAGGATGCCGATCACAGCCAAAAAAGTACCCGGGCCGTGATGGACTTTTTTGCGTCGCATATGCGGACGGGGGAGTATTTTATTATCGAAGACGGTATTTTGCATGACATGAAGGTGGCGGAAGACTATGGCGGCGGGCCAACGGCAGCCATTGACGCCTTCATGGCGGACAATCCCGATATGTTCACCATTGACCGCACCTACTGCGACTTCTTTGGCAAAAACGTCACGTGGAACGTGGACGGATTTCTTCGGCGCTTGTAAGGCGCAACGGGCATTGGAAAAACTATGAAAAATCATAAGGTTCTACCGGACTGGCGTAATATAACCCTCCCTGAAGGCGCCGTAACAGCTCAAACCATGTTGATGGATGAAGAGCTTCGGATGCTATACGCCTTGGGGCGTGATTATTACGGCGGTTGGGGCGATATCGTTGATGCAGGGTGCTTTTTGGGCGGCTCCACCCAGGCGATGGCGCGGGGGGTTCTGGACAATTACCTTGTTCACAAAAACCCACGCTCAAAAGTAATCCATTCCTACGACCTTTATGTCGTGGAACCATGGACTATTGGCATTTACTTTCCCGAAGGAACGCCTCTGGGAACCAGCTTTGAAGATATCTATCGCGAGAACATCAAAGATTTCTCGACTTTGGTGGAAGTGAACCCCGGCGATGTGATGGTGCGTAAATGGCCGCGTGAAAAGCCAATCGAAATTCTCTTCATCGATCTCGCAAAACACTGGGTTGTCAGCGACTATATGGTGAGAGAATTTTTCGGGTCATTGGTGCCGGGCCGATCGCTGGTTATCCAGCAGGACTACATCTATCACACCTGCACCGGCTGGTTGCCCGTGACGATGGAATATTTTTCCGACTATTTTGAGCTGGTAGACCACACGTACCGAAACAGTGCGGTTTTTCTCAATACCAAAAAAATACCCGAAGAACTGCTCAACCAAAATGTCATTGATTCGTTGACGGTGGAACAAATTGCAGATCTGGCACAACGGGCCATTGCGCGTTTTGAACCGGAATATGCAGATGTTTTGCGGGAATCCACAGCCGAGTTTATCGAAGTCTACGGAAGTCACTTGAAGGAAGAGGCTCTGTTGAAACGTAAGCAAGAGGCCGACGCTAAAATTAGTGTGGCATCAAAGAGCGTCTGACTGTGAACGCCAGCGCGCTTCGAGGCCAATAACCGACATGCACCTAGACGACTATCTTTCCCTTGAAACCGATTTTGCGGAAGCTTTTAAGCGCTGTGCCCCGCAAACCATGACATCACCAGAACGCATGTTTGCGGTTTGGCAAGCGGTCGAGCATCTAAGCAGCACTGAGGTTGAGGGGGATATTGTGGAATGCGGCGTTTGGCGCGGGGGCTCCAGCATGATGGCAGCCTGCGGGCTTTTGCACCACAAGGACGAGACGCGACAGATTTGGCTCTATGACACCTACGAAGGCATGCCTGACGCCGATGAGCGGGATCGGATGGCAATTACAGGGCAATCTGCCAACGAGATATTGGCAGGGCAGGAGAGAAGCGAGGACAATCCCTACTGGGCGATAGCGCAAATCGATACAGTGCGCCAAAATATGGCGGAAATCGGTTTCCCTGCCGCGCGTACTCGTTTAATCAAGGGCATGGTGGAGAGCACGATACCCGAGCAATCCCCTGATAAAATTGCACTTTTGCGACTCGACACAGACTGGTATTCTTCTACGTACCACGAACTTGTGCATCTTTGGCCAAAGCTGCAAAAGGGCGGCATAATCATCATTGATGATTACGGCTTTTGGCAAGGAGCCCGTCGCGCCGTGGAAGACTATTTTAGCAGCCGGTCAGACCGGCCTTTTCTTGCTCGTATCGATGTAACCGGCCGTATGGCCGTTAAACTTTAATAAACCAAACAGATGAAGCGGAAACGTGGTGACCGAATCAGAAAACAAAAGCGTCGGCAGGAAGTCACTTGCGCAGCAGATTTTGGAACTGAATAAGGCCGGTTCATCAAAGGATGATAACGCGAAGCGTTGGGATTACGTTTCGCCAGGTTTGAAGCGTGTGCGACCGGACAGTCTTTTTCCGCACATGCGGGTGGGAAATACGAATTCGAACAACTGGCAGTATCTGCGTCGAGAGGTGCCCCATAATTGGTATGTGGACGAGCGCTATCCTGTAATGGGGTTTTTATCTCGCGATGAGGCCGCCATTGTTCACAACCTTGCCCTTTTGTTCAAAGGCAAACCCGCCTTGGAAGTGGGTTGTTGGCGAGCTTGGTCTTCCGCTCACATTCTGAAAGCCGGTGCCCACCTGGACATCATTGATCCGGTTTTAGAAGAGGCGGAGACGCTTGCCGAAATCGAAGCGGTCGTAGCCGGTTGCAAAGCCACCAAAACAACCACTTTGAATGCGGGGGTCAGCCAAGATTGGGTAGCAAAGCTGGCGGCGGACGGACGGCGGTGGAATTTTATCTTTATCGATGGTGACCATGAGTTCCCGACGCCGACCCAAGATGCTGAACTATGCGCCCAGTACGCGGCTGACGATTGCATTATCGTATTCCACGACTTGGCCTCCCCAGCCACCGCACAAGGGCTGGAGGCCATGAGGCGTCTTGGCTGGAATACTATGATTTATCAAACAATGCAGATTATGGGCGTTGCTTGGCGGGGCAAAACAAAACCGGTTGAGCATACGCCGGACCCGAAAGTGGCGTGGCATCTTCCTCAACACTTACGCAGTTATCGTCTCGCCCACGAGAGCGACGCGGAGTTCGCAAAGCGCAAAGATGAGCTCCTACTGGAATTGCTGGACACAGAAACGCGCTATAATAGTGCTATCGATACCATTGGCTTACTGTCGGACGCAAAAAACGTCTGGGAGCAGTCTTCAAAAGACTGGCAGAGGTCTGCGAATAGTATGAAAGAGAACGCCAGTTCTTGGCGCAAAAATCTTGATACCCTCAAAGATAAAATTGATTTTCTGTCGCAGGAGAGAGATGATCAGGCCATCGAGACCAAACATTGGCACGATGAAGCGGGCAGAGCCGCCGCTGAAGTAAAGTCTTTGAACGAGAAATTTCTCGCTGCTGAAAATGAACTACGCCACTGGAAAAGCGAAGCGCGAATAAGTGGTCAACAGGTCGCTGAATTGCAACAAGAAATGGACGACTTGAGAACTCGCTACAGGGCAAAAGAGAGCGCGTGGAATTCCTTTAAGGACAGTCTGCCCAGGAATTTTTTGGATAAATTGAAGTTTGTTTTTCGTTCACAGCGTTACGGGTAGATCGAGTCTCGCCCGTTAACCCGCGGATGCGGACAATCAGTCAGTTTTTATATATTGCTGCTAAAGTTGGACAGACATCATGGCCAGAATTCTTGTGACCGGCGGGGCCGGGTTTCTTGGTAGCCATCTTTGTGACCGGCTCCTGAAGGAGGGGCATGAGGTTATCGCGCTGGACAATATGAACACTGGTTCAGCTGACAATGTGAGCCATTTGGTGGCCACGAACCGTTTCGAGTTGGTGGAGCATAATATCATCGATCCGTATGAGACGGAGTGCGACTATATTCTTAACATGGCGTGTCCGGCCTCCCCGCCCCTTTATCAGCGGGACCCGGTCTATACATTCCGCACCTGCGTGAATGGGACCATGAACCTGCTGGATTTAGCACGGGAAAAGGATGCGGTGTTTTTTCAGGCTTCCACATCGGAAGTCTATGGAGACCCCATCCAGCACCCGCAAAAGGAAGAGCATTGGGGCCATGTGAACCCCATTGGCATTCGCTCCTGCTATGATGAGGGCAAGCGGGCCGGCGAAACACTTTGCTTTGACTATCACCGTCAGTATGGCGTGCCGATCAAGGTGGTGCGTATTTTCAACACCTACGGCCCCCGCATGAACGCGGCTGATGGTCGGGTGGTGAGCAACTTTATCAACCAGGCCATCCGGGACATGGATATCACCATCTATGGCGATGGGAGCCAGACCCGCAGCTTCTGTTATGTGGATGATCTGGTGAACGGCATGGTGCGGCTTTTGTTCTCTGATCCTGGGGTTACGGGGCCGGTGAATATTGGCAATCCGGGCGAATTCACCATGCTGCAACTGGCGGAGAAAGTGCTGGAACTGACCGGCTCCAAATCCGAAATTGTCTTCAAACCCCTGCCTTCTGATGACCCCAAACAGCGGCGGCCGGATATTTCCCTCGCCAAGGACAAATTGGATTGGGAGCCCCAGGTGAAGTTGGAAGAGGGGCTTGCAAAGACCATCGACCACTATCGCGAGCTAATGGAAGCCAATAAAGACGTTCAGCTTTTTGGCTGACCCTCGCGCCGCGCCGGTCTGACCATGTCGGAAATGCCCCCAAAACCCCATGTGCTCTTTGTCACCACCGGCCTGGGCATCGGTGGGGCGGAAACTCTTTTGCTGGAAGTGGCCAAGGGTGTGCAAGCCCATGGCATGGCCGTCACGATCGTAGCCCTTCAGGGCAATAATCCACTAACACCTCGCTTTGTGGGCGCGGGTCTTGAGGTCATTGAACTAGGCGCAAGCAATCGCCTGCCCCCTCTGGCAGCTCTGTGGAAGCTGCGTGGCCTGATCAAGAAGCGACGGATCGGGTTCGTGCAAGGGTGGATGTATCACGGCAACGTGCTGGCTTATTATGCCAGCAAATGGGCTGGGCTGGATACGGAACGGCAAACGGCGTTTGGCATATTTGGCGTGTGGCCGGACATGCGCACCTATGGCCCGGTGACCGGGGCCATCGCCAAACACGGCGCCCGGCTTTCCAACAACGTGTCCACGACAGTCTACAACGCCCAAGCGGCAGCGGAAGATCACCATGGGCGGGGTTATCACGCGGCCCGATGCACGGTCATGGGCAATTGTGTGGATGTGGAGGGCTTCGTCCACAGGCCTGAAGAGCGAACCCGCATTCGTGCCGAACTTGGTCTGGACCCCTCCACACCGGTGGCGATAATTGCAGCGCGCAATCACCCGCAAAAGAACTGGCCTGGCACGCTGGCAGGGCTTTCACGGGTGAAAAACCTGCATGTGCTGGCCGTGGGCCACGAAACACAAGCGCTGCCAGCGCAACCTCGTCTACATCGTTTGGGTCCGCGCAGTGACATGGCCGCCCTTTACTCTGCCTCCGATTTTTTTGTTCTGGCGTCCGCGTTTGGCGAAGGCACGTCTCTTGCCATGTCGGAGGCCATGAGCTGTAGCTTGCCTGCCATTACGACAGATATTGGCGACAACGCCCTGTTCGCGGCGCAGGCTGGATTTACGGTGCCCGTGGACGATGCCGCCGCACTGAAGGAAAAAGCGAGCGTTTTAAGCGATGATCTGGCCCTGCGCACCCGCCTTTCCAAAGCGGCGCGCCAGTGCGCACTGGACAATTTTTCTGCCACCGAAAATGTGAAGCCGCTTCTGGCGCTCTATGATAAGGCCATGGCATGAGCACCGCATCCCACGCCGTCTGCATCGTTTCTTCCGAATGCGTTGGGCCCTTCAAAAACGGTGGCATTGGCACGTCCATGACGGGGCTTGCGGAAATGTTGGCGGACAATGGCTATGCCGTCACGTTTCTCTACACGCGGGGCATTTATCTCACCAACAAGGAGGTGAGACATTGGCAGGAGCACTATCGCGCTCTCAACATCAGCTTTGAGGCGCTGCGCCCGCAGGCGTTAGAGGCCTATGACGGGCCGCTGGCGAATATGGGTTATCTCACGCCCGGTGCGGTGGCGGATTTTCTCAAAGAGCGCCGTTTCGACACGGTGCATTTCAATGACACGGACGGTGAAGGCTTTCTGGCGGTGGCCATGCACCGTGCCGGACTGTTGCTCCCGCAAGCCACTTTTGTGACCAACATCCACTCCCCCCGGGAATGGGTGGCGGCCATCAATGGAGAGGTTCTGGAAAACCCCATTGACCTACCGATGCGCTCGGCCGAACGACTTTCAATTGCCTTTAGCGATGCCATCTGCGGCCCTAGTCAGTATCTGCTGGACTGGCTGAAAACTGACTACCGGCTTCCCGACAGCGTGGTGCAACAGCAATATGTGATGCCTAGGGCGGTTTTGGAAAAACTGCGTCAGCGGGCGCCGAACCGAGCCGGTGAGACCCATAACGACATCAAGCGCATCGTGTTCTTTGGACGATTGGAGGAGCGTAAAGGACTGCGCACTTTTTTGGATGCCGCCAATCAACTGCGTGAACTGCTGCGAGAGCGCGCCATTGAATTGGTTTTTTTGGGCCGCAGTGTCATGATCGACGGCAAAAGCAGCACGGCTTTTATTGCGGAGAGACTAAGGGAGTCCGCCCTCCCCAACACGGTGGTGACGGATAAGGGCCAAGAAGAAGCGCTCACCGATCTGATGCAGCCGGGAACGCTCACCGTCATGGCCTCCCCGGCGGACAACTCTCCCTGCACGGTTTATGAGTGTCTGGAGTTGAATATTCCTTTCATTGCGGCCAACCGCGGGGGCATTCCGGAGCTGGTGGAGGAGAAGGCGCGGGAGCATGTGCTGTTTGACGGAACGGCTGGTGGGCTTGCGCAAAAATTGCGCCATACTTTGTCCAGCTCCCTCACATTCCCGGCTCCCGCCGTTTCGCGCGATGAAAACGGTAAGCGCTGGCGCGACCTGCATGAAAACAGCTTTCACTCCGTCAAAGCACCGAAGGCGGATTACCCAAAAAATGCCAACCTGTTGGTGCTGGTTGATGAGACGCGTGGCAAAACCGATGCGGACAAAACCGCCATTTCCGCGCTGCGCTCACCAGCCAAGTTTTTGCAGCAGGCGCGTGTTCTAATCCTCAATGATGAAGGGCAAAGGGACCGCCCCGCTGTGCCGGGAACCACACGTGTGGGCGTGCAAGAGATGTACGATCACTTGGAGGGCCATGAGGGGCCGGTATTGTGCGTAAGGGCTGGCCTGGAATTAAACCCGGAGGTGGATTGGCCAAATTTGCTCAACTGTTTTGCCCAAAATGATCTCGATGGTTTGGTGCTTTCTGCCGCCACGGCCAAAGGTCGTCGCATGGACCACCCCGGTTGGGGCGGGGCGGTGGCTCTTAGTTATGGCCCGTGTGTGACCGGATGCGTATTGCTGCGTGGCAACAGTATTGCAGATTTCGATCCGCACCTTCCCGAGGCAGGTCCGTTTTTTGGCCTGCTGGATCAAATGATCCAGGCACAGAAAAAAGTGCTGCCTGTGCCCCTTGCCGCCTCAAAAATGTCTTCAAGTAACGCGAGCGAGCACCTCCCCATGACCCTTGAACGAGCCCGCCTCTACCAAGGTTTGCCGATGGCTGATCAACGGGCACTGCAAGTGCAGGCACGGGTCGCGGCGACTGTCTCGGTGAAAACACTTTTGCGCGGGTCCGTCTTCAAAATTGCCAAATCCCCCGCTTCCCGGCTCTTACCCTATATTTTTGCCCTGCGGGAGCGTTTGGGTCGTTAAAACCACACGCGTTGTGACTCCGCGCAATGGCCGCTTGAACGTGGCATGTGTTTCAGGCAACAAACTGCAGCCCCAAAAGAAAAGAGACTGTTATTATGAGCGTGAAAATCACCATCATCGGCACCGGCTATGTGGGACTGGTGACCGGAGCCTGTTTTGCGGAACTGGGCCACAATGTCATTTGCGTGGATAATAACATCGACAAGATCGAAAAGCTCAACCGGGGCATCATGCCCATTTATGAGCCCGGCCTGGACCAACTGATCGAAAAGCACAGCGCCAACGGGCAGATTTCTTTTACCACCGACCTTACGGCCAGCGTCAAAGGCCGCGAAGCCATTTTCATTGCGGTGGGTACACCTTCCAATCCGGAGGACGGGCGGGCCGATCTGAAATACGTGCTGGCCGCCGCGCAACAGATTGCCGAGGCTGCCGACAGTTTTGCTGTGGTGGTAACCAAGTCCACCGTTCCCGTGGGCACGAACCGCCGCGTGGCCGCCGTATTGGATGAGCACACCAAGGATGGTGTGGAACTGGCCGTGGCCTCCAACCCGGAATTTTTGCGCGAAGGCGCCGCCATCGGCGATTTCATGGAGCCAGACCGCATTGTGGTGGGCTGCGAACATCCAGACGCGCAGGATATCGTTCGCCGAATTTATGCGTCCCTGTCCTCTTTGGGCTTCCGCTATATGGAAACGGACATCGAATCTGCCGAGATGATCAAATACGCATCCAACGCGTTTTTGGCGGTGAAGGTAAGCTTCATCAACGAAGTGGCGGACCTTTGCGAAGCGGTGGGCGCCAATGTGGCCCAAGTATCGGAAGGCATGGGGACGGACAATCGTATTGGACGCGCCTTCCTGCGGCCCGGGCCGGGTTGGGGTGGTTCATGTTTTCCCAAAGACACCAAAGCGCTCTACAACACCGCCCAGGACTTTGGCGTGGAAACAACCATCGTGGAAGCCGCCATCGGGGCCAATGATGCGCGCAAGAAAAATATGGCAGACCGCGTGATCGAAGCCTGCGGTGGTTCGGTGGAGGGCAAAAAGATCGCCGTTCTGGGCCTGACCTTCAAAGGGCAGACGGACGACATGCGCGACAGCCCCACGCTGGATATTTTGCCCCAACTCACGGAGGCTGGCGGCAATCTGGTGGCGTTTGACCCGTCAAACCCCCACGAAGCGCCCCTTCTGCTGCCGGATGTGGCACTGGCAGAATCACCGTTGGACGCTACGAAGGATGCCGATGTGCTGGTGGTGGCCACCGATTGGGGCATATTCAACACCTACAACCTGAAAGACATGGCTGCGTCCATGAAAAATCCAGTCATGGTGGATCTGCGGAACCTGTTTGGCCGCGAAGATGTTCTAAAAGCGGGGTTTGAACAGTATAAAGGGCTGGGCAACGTCTGATCCTAGCCCTGTTAGGCGTGACAACAGGTCGGGCCGGTTTCGGGAGCCGCGGTGCATATTCTTCTGGTCACAAATGATCTGGCCTATTTCCGCGCCCACCGCGAGCGGCTGGCGCTGGACTTGCTAGCCATGGGCCATGAAGTGAGTGTTGCGTCTGGCGGATGCGAAGGCGCAGACCGGGATGGATGGGACCCGCGGCTTTCCTTGTACGAATTGAATTTGGACAAGCACCGCCTGCGTCCCTTGGGCGATCTTGGCTTGGCATGGACCTTGCGGGGCCTTTATGGCCGCCTGAAGCCAGACGTGGTGCATTGCATCACCATCAAGCCTATCCTTTTTGGCGGCATCGCTCTTTTTCTCGCCCATCTACGCCCAAAAACCGGCCCGGCCATGGTGTGGACCTTTGCGGGGCTGGGCAAGGTGTTTGAGCGCAGTTACGCGCCCCTCAAGCGCTTGCGGCGCTATCTGGTGCAGGCAGCGCTGATTTTCATATCCGGTCGCCACAAGGTCCATTGCACATTCGAGAACGAGAGCGACAAGGACTATTTGATCGAGAAAGCCATCGCCTCTCCGGGGCGCGCCTATGCGCTGATGGGGACGGGCATGGATCTGGACAGGTTTTCGCCAGGGGCCGACCGCTCGAAACTGCCCCAGGAAGCCCCTTTGGTTTTTTTCATGGGCACACGGCTCATCGGCGAAAAAGGCGTGGACACCTATCTGGCTGCGGCCAAAAACATCCAAAACAGCAAGGGCAACGCCCGCTTTTTGTTGGCTGGGTTGTTGGATGAGACGAATCCGGATGCCATCCCCCTCTCCACGCTCGAAAAAGCTCACAAGGACGGGGTGATCGAGTTTCTCGGTGGGCTGACCCAAAGCGAAATGGTGGAAGCGTTTCGCAATGCGGACGTGTCTGTAGCCCCGACCCGACTTCGTGAGGGCTTTCCCCGTGCGCTGCTGGAGGCGGCGGCCTGCGGCAATGCCATAGTGGCCAGTGATCAAATACCCATGCGGGTGCTGGTGCCCCATGCGCGCCCTTCCCGCCGCACCGGCCTGCTCATTTCACCGCCAGACACGGCCAATTTAACAGCGGCCTTTGAGACCATGCTGAACGACCCGCAGGATACACGCCGCATGGGCAAGCGGGCACGGGAACTGGTGGAGAGCATTCCGGTGGCGGCACAAGACATAGCGGACGGTTTTGCTGCCATTTATCAGCAGGCGACACGCGGCCAGCGCTAGGGTATGGAGAAAACCCAGCTCCAAAATGCTGCAAACACCGGG
The DNA here is from genome assembly GCA_038525315.1 of Pseudomonadota bacterium. Classification (GTDB taxonomy): domain Bacteria; phylum Pseudomonadota; class Alphaproteobacteria; order Rhizobiales; family Rhizobiaceae; genus Pseudahrensia. The sequence goes on along the minus strand of JBCBHU010000002.1, from coordinate 570,206 downwards.
CGTGCCCTCGTCTTTGGCCGAACACTCGCGTTTTTCGTGGTGACGGCCTTGGCCGCGCCGGCGCTGATTATGGCCCCCAAGAGCATGCCGGCTATCGTTGGGGTCGCCCTTCTCATTTTGGGTTTGGCCCATAGTCCAAGCCGCTTTCGCCACATTGTGCGGGAGCAGAACCGCCGAACACTGCGCTTCTGGCAGTGGTCACCCTGCGGAAAAGCTTTGTTGGCCAGCTATGTTGCGTTGGTGGGGTGGATGTATGTGAGCTTGATTTACTCCCCCCGGCCCGCAGCGGCATTTCCAGACATTCTTGCACTGGCCGTAGCCCCGGTGGTGGCGTCCATTATGGCCAATGAATTTGTGCATCTGCCCAGGCGTACGCTGGTCCTTGGCATGACGCTGGGCGTTTTGGGGCTGGCTCTGTTGATCATCAGCGAAAATCTGGGCCTAACTCGTATCTATCTTTCCATGCCTGCGGCCATTCACATTAACGGCCTCAACCGACCCACCACCACGGCGGTGTTGATGCTTGCGCCCCTGCTGGTCTTTTCTAGCCTGTTGGAAAAGCGGCGCTTTGTTTGGCTGGTTCTGGCCTTTGTGCTGGTGAGCGCTGCTCAGGCGTTGAGCGAAAATCAGGGGTCACAACTGGCCATGATTGGCATGTTGGTGGCCGGGTTTTTGCTTACCTTGTCGCGCATTTGGCTGCCCATCATTTTAGGCGCGATTGGTCTAAGCCTGCTCGTTTTTCCCCTCCTGCTGCCAATGCTGGAAACACTCACCGGCTTTCTGCCCGATACGCTGCGGAAAGCTGCCAATCTGGATCACCGCTTTGGCATCTGGAACGGCTATGCCGATCTTGTGGGTCAAGCGCCATTTCTGGGCTGGGGTGTGGAGGCGCACCGTCACTTTGGCATGATGGGTTTTGACTTGCCGGAGGCGTTTGGACGACAGGTGAACCATCCTCACAATGCCTCTTTGGAACTGTGGCTGAACTTTGGACTGGTGGGCGTGGTTCTAGCGCTGGTGTGCCTGTTTTGCCTCTATCGCGCTTTGCGCGAATTGCGCCTGCTGGAGCAGGTGGCGGCGGTGCAGATTGTCGTCGCTGCTTATGTTTACCTCATGTCCAGCACTGCCATCATGCAGGGCTGGTGGGTAGCCACGCTCACGCTGGTGAGTGCCTTGTTTTGGATTGCCCGTCGTGTGCGCAATCAGCCCTCGTCGGAATAAGCCTTATACCAATCCACAAAGCGCTGAATGCCGGTGGCGAGGGGCGTGTTGGGGCTGAAGCCCACCGCTTGGCGCAGATCGCTGACATCGGCGCTTGTGCGGTGGACATCGCCGGGCTGCATGGGCAGAAAGTTCAGCTTCGCAGGTTTGCCCACGGCCTGCTCAATGGTCTGGATGAAATCCATAAGGGCAACGGGCTGGGCATTGCCGATGTTGAAAAGACGATAGGGCGCGCTGGAGGTCGCCGGGTCCGGGGTCTTCGTGTCCCAGTCTTCATTGGAGGTGGCGATATGGTCCATCACACGCACGACCCCCTCCACCACGTCGTCAATGTAGGTGAAGTCTCGGGCATGTTCGCCATTGTTGAACACGTCAATGGTCTCGCCCGCCATAATCTTCTTGGTGAAGGAGAAATAGGCCATGTCCGGGCGGCCCCATGGGCCGTAGACGGTGAAAAAGCGCAGGCCCGTCACCGGCAGACGATAGAGGTGAGCATAGGAGTGGGCCATCATTTCGTTGGCCTTTTTGGTGGCCGCATAGAGGCTGAATGGGTGTTCCGTACTGTGGTGAGATGAGAACGGCTGGGTCTCATTGGCCCCGTAGACGGAGCTTGATGAAGCGAAAACCAGATGGCCAACCTCGTGTTGGCGGCACCCTTCCAGAATGTTCAAAAACCCGGCCAGATTGGCCTCCCCATAAGCGTGGGGGTTTTCCAGCGAATAGCGCACCCCCGCCTGTGCACCCAGATGGATGACACGTTCAAATTGGTTTTCGGCAAAGAGCGCTTCCATGGCTGGACGGTCAGCCAAATCAATCTCGGCCATGGTGAAGGCATCGCCGCGGCAAAGCGCGCCAACACGGTCCCGCTTGAGTTGGATGTCATAGTAGTCGTTGAAATTATCGAGGCCGATGACGGTATGGCCCATGGCCAACAGCGCTTTGCACACGTGGGCACCCACAAAACCGGCTGCGCCCGTTACCAAAATTTGCATGATTGTGCCGCCTCTTTTGCCGCTTCGTTTGAGGCGTGCATAGAATATTTATACCCGCCCGCCTATGAAAAGGCGCGTGAAGGCGGAAGGTTCACAAGGCAGTTTCATGGCGATCAAGGCAATCCTGTTCGACAAAGACGGCACCTTGCTGGATTTTTCCCAAACCTTCCTGCCGGCTATCGACCACACCATCACGCAATTGGCAAAAGGCGATCGCGCCTTGAAAGCACGACTGGCGGATGTGCTGATGGTGGATTTGGAGAATAATACGATCGCCCCCCACTCCCCGGCTGTTGCTGAATCGCTGGAGGGGATTGCAAAGGTTCTGGCACCCGTTTTGGGCCGTCGTGATATCGCTGCGCTAGCGGATGAACTGGACGTGCTGGCGCTGGACGGCACTGAGCAATCTGTTGTGGCTTTCCCCCATGTCCAGGACACGCTTGCGGCCTTGCATGGGGCCGGTATCACGCTGGGCGTCGCAACGAATGATTCCGAACAGGCTGCCCATCAACATTTGGCCGCCACGGGCATTGCCGGTTTTATGGACTTTGTTGTGGGCTATGATAGCGGCCAGGGTGCCAAGCCCGGGCCCGGTATGGTGAACGCCTTTGTCAGCCACTGCGCACTCAACCCAAAGAGGGTCATGATGGTGGGCGATTCGATCCATGATCTCATGGCCGGTCGCGCCGCCCATGTGGTTACTGTGGGGGTGACGTGCGGCACCGTGGGGGCAGATGTGCTGGCGCCCCATGCCGACCATATTCTGCCGGATATTTCACACCTGCCAGCGCTGCTGAATGCGCTTCAGTAAAGCGTCTTGGCCTGCCGCCGCGGAAGGTCCGCGTCATAGGCGACGCCGTCAAAATCGTTCATGGCCTCGTGGAGCAAATCTCCAGCGCTGGGCAGGGATTTTGGGTCCACCTGAACCTCCGCATCCCACAGTTTTGAACGCACCAGCGCGCGGGCGCATTGGAAATACATGGTCTCAATGGTGATGATGATGGCGCTTGTGGGCAGCACGCCACGCTCTTCCATGCTGACCAATAGTTCCGGGTCGGTGGAAATGTAGGCTGTCCCATTGATGCGCAGAGTCTCGTTCAGGCCTGGTATCATGGCCAGCAAAGCCACTCGGCCGGTGCGCACAATATTGCGCAGCGTATCAAGCCGATTATTGCCCCGCCGGTCCGGCAGCGCCAATGTCTTGTTATCCAAAATACGCATGAAACCGGGGCCATCGCCACGGGGGGACGCGTCCAGCCCCTCCGGCCCTTCGCTGGCCACAACCGCAAACGGACAGGCTTCGATAAGACGCTTGTAGTGGGGCGTGACCACGCCGGTCTCCTTGCCTGTGGAAGCCAAGGCTGGCTTACGCGGATAGAGGCCTTCCAACTCTTCAATGGTGCTGATGCGGTGTTTCATATCGTTCTCAAATGCAAAAAGGGCGACCGCCCGGCCGCCCTTTGTTGACTACATATTGGGGTAAACCGGCCCTTCGCCGCCCTGCGGCGGCACCCAGGTGATGTTTTGATTGGGGTCTTTGATATCACAGGTTTTGCAGTGAATGCAGTTTTGCGCATTGATGACGAATTCCGCGTTGGGATCGCCTTCTTTGGCGGCATCGCCCTTATCGTCCACCCATTCATATACGCCCACGGGGCAATATCGGCGCGAAAGACCAGCGAAATTTTTAAACTCCGAGGTAAACTGCAATTGGGCATCGGCCAATTGCAGGTGCTTGGGCTGATCCTCGGCATGGTTGGTGTTGGACAAAAACACCGAAGATGAGCGATCGAATGTCAGCACACCATCGGGTTTGGAATATTCGATCGGTTCATGCTTATCGGCCGGCTCGGTGGCCTCGTAATCCGCTTTCTGGTGTTTCATGGTGCCGAAGGGTGACCAACCGCCCAGAAGCGTGGTGGACCACATGTCGAGGCCGGAAATGATGGTGCCCAGCACAGAGCCGAATTTGGTGACTATGGGTTTGACATTGCGCACGGGTTTGAGGTCCTGCCCCACATCGCTTGCCCGCCATGCGGCTTCGTAACTGTCCAACTCATCATTGGCACGGCCCGCTTTCAGCGCTTGCGCCACGTGTTCTGCGGCCAACATGCCCGATAGCATGGCGTTATGGCTGCCCTTGATGCGCGGCACGTTCACAAAACCGGCCGAACACCCCATGAGCGCACCGCCGGGGAAGGACAGGCGCGGCACGGACTGCCAACCACCCTGGGTGATGGCGCGGGCGCCGTAGGATAGGCGTTTGCCGCCCTCTAACAGGGGGGCAATGGACGTGTGGGTCTTGAATTTCTGAAATTCTTCGAAAGGCGACAAATAGGGGTTTTTATAGCCCAACGCGACTACATAGCCCACATAAACTTGATTGTTTTCAATGTGGTATATGAAAGAGCCGCCGTCTTGATTGCTTTTTAGCGGCCAGCCCAGCGTGTGCATGACCTTGCCTTCATCATGTTTGGCAGGATCAATTTCCCACAATTCCTTAAAGCCGATGCCGTATTTTTGGGGGCTGGCATCCTTTGCCAAATTGTATTTGTTGATCAATTGTTTGGCCAGCGAGCCGCGCGCGCCCTCGCCGATCAAAACGTATTTGCCGTGCAGTTCTACACCGCGCTCAAAATTTGGCCCGGGTGTACCGTCTCGCTGAACGCCCATGTCGCCGGTGGCCACACCGATAACGGCTCCGTCTTCGTTATAAACCACTTCTGACGCGGCAAAGCCGGGGAAAACTTCCACGCCCAGCGCCTCGGCTTTCTCAGCCATCCAACGGGCCACATTGCCCAGGGAGACGATGTAATTGCCGTGGTTATTCATTAGGGGCGGCATGGCCCATGTGGGAAGCGGAATTTTGCCACCGGGCCCCATGAGGTAAAACTTATCCTTCGTCACCGGCACTTTGAAAGGATGGTCATCTTCGTCGCGCCAATCGGGGAAGAGACGGTCCACGGCGATGGGGTCCACCACCGCACCGGAAAGGATGTGTGCGCCCACCTCGGCCCCTTTTTCCAGCACGACCACATTGATTTCCGGGTCGATCTGTTTGAGGCGAATGGCGCTGGCAAGGCCGGCGGGGCCACCGCCAACGATCACCACGTCAAATTCCATGCTTTCGCGGGGTTCCAACTCTTCGCTCATGACAGGCTCCCTAAATCATGAAAGGGCAAGACAAGCCCCACTTTGGTAGGCCTTAGTTAGAGCAAATGCGCGGTGATGAAAATGCGGTTCATTGCGGTTTTGTGACTGGTTTTCCCATCACGATGAAATTTTCTTCACCTTTTTGAGGGCTGCCAGAAAGTCCTTGGACCACGCTACCACATTGCCCTTTTCCACCTTGGCTTTCAGCGCCCCATGGCGCTCCCTGCGCTCTTCCAGGGGCATGGTCAGGGCGCGCTGAAGCACGTCGGCGGATTGGTCGATATTGTAGGGGTTCACCTGTAGGGCTTCGGTCAGTTCTTCGGCGGCACCGGCAAATTCGGACAAGACCAACACGCCGGGGTCATCATCCGGCTGAACGGCCACATATTCCTTAGCCACCAGGTTCATGCCGTCGCGAAGCGGTGTCACAAGGCCCACGCGGGAAATGCTGAACAGGGCCGCAAGACGGGTGCGGGAGACGCTGCGGTGAATGTAGCGGATCGGCGTCCAGTCAATGGTGGCAAACTCTCCGTTCACCGCGCCGGAAAGCTGTTCCAGTTCTTCGCGAATATCCGCATAAGCCTCCACCGCTTCGCGCGTTGGGGGGGCGATCTGCACCAATGTGGAGCGGGCAATATTGTCGGGATATTTGTGCAGCAATTCGCGGAAAATCTTCATGCGTTCAGGCAGACCTTTGGAATAGTCCAACCGCTCCACGCCTGTGATCCACTGGCGGCCCGCCGATTTCGTGTGAAGCCGGTCGCGCAATTCGCGGGCATCCGACTCATTGAGCAGCGAACGAAACTGGTCCACATCGATGCCGATTGGAAAAGCACGGGCCTCTACAGTGCGGCCGAAGGCAGTGACTTTAGGATCGTCTTCAACGCGCTCTGCCCCCAGTTTGCGCTCCGCATAGAGGCGAAAGTTCATGGCATCGGCCTCGGTTTGGAAGCCGATCAGATCGTAATAGAAGAACGTGCGCATGAGCCAGTCGGCATCGGGAATGACCGAAAAAATCTGGCTCGGTGGCATGGGAATGTGCAGGAAGAACCCGATGGGATTTTCCACACCCACAGCCCGCAACTCCTGCGCCAGCGGGATGAGGTGGTAGTCGTGAACCCAGATCACATCATCGGGCTGGACAAGCTGTTGCAGACGTTTGGCGAAGTTGAGGTTCACCCGGCGGTATTCCTGTTCCGCCTGTTTGTCTGAATTGATCAAATCCTGCCGATGGTGGAAAGCGGGCCACAAGACGCTGTTGGAAAAACCCAGATAATAGCCATCATATTCCGCCTGGGTCATGTCCAATCCGGCGGTGGTGACGTTGCCCATCTGTTTGATATGCAACTGCCCTTCACCCGGTGCTGTGTTGGTAATATTCCCGCTCCAGCCCATCCAGATGCCGCCCAATTCGTTCAAGGCACCATTGAGAGCGACGGCAAGGCCGCCGCTGGGGGGCTTGCTGGGGTCGCCCATCCGGTTGGAGACAACGATGAGGCGGGACATCAGACCGTGCTTTCTTTGAGGGTGCGGGATGCAACGGCGTGGGAAAGCCACGCATGGACAGCGCCAATGTCCGGCAATCGGTGGGTGGCCCCGGTAGCGCCAGCGCCAATTTTGACTGACACCCCACCTGCTGCGTTGACAGCGCGGAAACCGTCTTCATCCGTCACATCATCGCCGAGAAAGATGGGGACGCGATCTCGATATTCAGGGCGCTTCATGAGTGCCTCAATGGCGCTGCCCTTATGGAGGTTTTTTTCTCGGACTTCGAACATCATGGCGCCGGCCATAATTTCCATTTGGGGAAGAGCGCTAAAATGGGCTTCCAGTACCGCTTTGGTGGCGCTTTTCAAGGAAGGGTCGCGTCGGTAATGCACGGTGAGACCACCAGCTTTCTTTTCCATCACAAGGGGGGGATGCTGCTGCACAAAGCGTGAAATGGCATCCACGCGTTCTTTTTCGATGGGTGAAGCAAGATTGTGCGTGGTCCCATCCCGTTCCCGAATTTCCGCGCCGTGGGAACCGGCGATGACAAAGGGCATGTGCAGGTGGCCTGCCAAATTTGCTGCCGCCCTGCCCGTCACAAAGGCAAAGGCACCGTCCATTGCCATTTGCAATTGGTGCAGCATTTCACGCAAATCGTGGGATATGGTGATATCGTCAGGCGTGTCGGCAAAGGCCACCAAAGTGCCGTCAAAATCCAAAAAAAGGGCGTGGCGGTCGGTTTGAAGGGGCGGCGGTCGCATGAGCGTAGGGTATCAGAGGGATGCTGACGATAAAACTGCCTTCAACCGCGCAGGTTCCACCCAAAGTTTCTAAGAGGGCTTTTTTCTGACCGCTTTTAGAACGCTGCTGCCGGTGGCCAGCAAAGTGCCCAGCCCATCGCGCACTTCGCCTTCCGCAAACACCATGGAGCGCCCCGCTTTGGTGACCCGCCCCACGGCGAAGACGCGATCATCTTTCGCCAGACCAACATAGTTGGTGGTGAGCGAGACGGTGGTGACCAGCTGGCTTGCATCATCAGACAAGGCCCGGCTGGCGGCGAAACCGCAGGCGCTGTCCAATAGAATGGCGTGGATGCCGCCATGCAGACCTCCGTGCCGGTTTGTATGGCGATGATCCATCACCAAATGGGTTTCGCAGCGGTCTGCATAGATATGATGTTCATAACCCAATTCGCATTGCAGGCCGGTTTCGGCACGGATGATGCGTTCAGGCTTGCTCAAGTTTTAAGCAGCCTGTTGGCCAAGGCGGACGATGCGGTCTAGATGATAATCTTCATCGCCGAACAGGTGGTCGATCATGATGATGCGTTTAGCGTAGTGGCCCACGGCATATTCCCATGTCATGGCAATGCCACCGTGCATCTGAATGGTCTCCTCAGCGATATGGCGGCCGGAACGACCCACCAGGTTTTTCAGCGCTGACAGGTGCCAGTCCCGCTCGTCGCCATCCAGATGACCAGCAGCGTTGATGAGGGCGGAGCGGATTTGTTCGCGCTCTGTCATCATGTCAGCCATGCGGTGCTGGAGCGCTTGAAACTTGCCGATGGGGACGCCGAATTGTTTGCGGGTTTTCAGGTAGTCCAGCGTCATATCTATGGCCACTTCAATGGCCCCCAGCGCCTCGGCGCACACAGCCAATGTGCCGCGCGCGATAGCGTGTTCGATGAAAGCGTGGCCCTGCCCTTCTTCCCCAATAAGCGTCCCATGGGCATCTTTCAAAGCAATTTCTGCGGACCGGTAGCCATCAATGGTGCCGTTTCCGCGCACATGAATGCCCTCGTTCTTTGCCGATACGAGAAATAGCGAAATGCCGCTGGCGTCCGTCTTTTGGCCTGACGTACGGGCGGAGACGACGATTTGGTCTGCCGTGTCGCCAGAAACGACAACCGCCTTATTGCCGTTGAGCACATAGCCATCACCAGATTTTTCTGCCGTGGTTTCCACATGGGCTGTATCGTAACGGCCGGCCGGTTCGCCATAGGCCAGCGCAACCGTGGTAGCGCCGCCAATCATTTCTTCTACTATGCTCTCTTGCCCACCGACCTTGGCGAGCACTGAACCCGCCATCAGCGTAGCGAGGAACGGCTCCACCACCAAACCACGGCCCAGTTCTTCAAACACAACGGCGATGTCGAAACCTTCGCCGCCAAAGCCGCCCGCATCTTCGGGAAACAACGCACCGATGAGGCCAAGCTCCGCCATGGAGGCCCATGTGTCCGCACTATAGCCCGCATCGCTGGCGGCATGTTGGTGGCGCGTTTCAATGGGATATTGCTCCCGCACAAAACGCCCGGCCATATCCGCCAACATCTGGCGGGTTTCGGTATGATTGAAGTCCATAGTTTGATCTCGCTTGGGATTTACTTCAGCGCATCAAAAGAAAGCGCGTGAAAGTGCGGCTCCGACTGCCGCGCCGGCGCCAAGAAGCGCGGCAGCAACAACAGCCGGATACCACTTGGCCTCTCTTTGAAGTTTTTCAGTTTCGGCCACGACACGCGCAATGCTTGCAGTGAGCTGTTCGTCCAACTTTGTGCGCTGTGCATTCATAGTTTGCGTTTCAGCGTTCAAGCGAGCGATTTCAGCGCGCATTTTATCATCAGCCAGTGCTTGCTCTTCGGCAGTCATGTTGGTTCTCCTTCTGGCTCAATATAGGACAATTTACAGCCCCATCATCATTTTACTGATAATATTGCGCTGAATTTCGTTAGAGCCGCCGTAGATGGAGGTTTTGCGGTGGTTGAAATAGTCGGCCGCCATGGGGTTTGCGTAGTCTGGGCCCACCGGCTCGCCATTCCAGCCCTCATCCAGCGCTTCGGAGACAAAGGGCATGGCGTAGGGGCCGAGGGCGCGGCGGGTGAGATCATTGATGGACTGGCGCAGCACCGTGCCCTTGATCTTCAGCATGGAGACTTCCGGTCCGGGAGGCGCTCCGTCCGTGGCGGCCTGCATGATGCGCATATTGGTGGTGCGCATGGCGGAGAGGTCGATTTCGATTTCGGACAGGCGGGCGGCAAAATACGGGTCTTCGGCCAGTGGCTTGCCGTTTTGTTTCTGATCGCGGGCGATGTGTTTGAGGTGGTCGATGGAAGCCATGGCGTCGCCCACACCGGCGATGCCGGAGCGTTCGTGGACCAGCAGATATTTGGCATAGGTCCAGCCCTTGTTTTCTTCGCCCACAAGGTTTTCCACCGGCACTTTCACATCGGTGAACCACACTTCGTTCACCTCATGGGTGCCTTCAAGCAGGATGATGGGGCGCACTTCCACGCCAGGCGTGTCCATGTCGATCAACAGGAAGGAAATGCCCTCTTGGGGCTTACCCTCTTTGGACGTGCGCACGAGGCAGAAAATCCAGTTGGCGTGCTGGCCAAGGGTCGTCCAGGTTTTTTGACCATTGACCACATAATGGTCTCCCTGACGCTCCGCCGTCATTTTCAGGGAGGCCAGATCGGAGCCGGAACCCGGTTCGGAATAGCCCTGACACCACCAGTCCGTACCATCGAGAATGCGGGGCAGATAGTGGTCCTGTTGCTCCTTAGAGCCAAAGGCCATGAGCACCGGTGCCAGCATGTTGAGACCAAACGGCACAACGCGGGGCGCACCGGCGGCATTTCCTTCCACGTCGAAGATATCGCGCTGAATGGCCGTCCAGTCCTGCCCGCCGAATTGCGAAGGCCAATGGGCATTGAGATAGCCGGCCTCGTTGAGGATGGCGTGCCACTGCTCCATGTCTTCCTTGGTGAGGCGCTTTTTCTGCTTCACCTTGTCGGACAGGCTCTTGGGCAGTTTTTCAGCAAAAAAGCTGCGCACTTCATTTTGGAAGGCTTGTTCTTCGGGGGTGTAATTCAAATCCATCGTTTCAGCTCCTCTTTCATTTCTCGTACAGTTTACATCGCGCTGGTGCCGCCATCCAAGGCGACGGCTTGTCCGGTCATGAAGGAATTAGCGGGGTCGCAAATCCACAGCATGGAGCGGGTGATTTCTTCGATCTCCGCCAAGCGCCGCATGGGGATGCCACGGGTGAGCATGTCTTCAGCGTCTTTGCCGCTTTGGCCGGCCAGAAGACCGTCATTGACCATGGCGGTGCGGGCAAAGGATGGGCAGAGGCAATTTATGCGGATGCCCCGGCGGGCGTATTCCAGCGCCGCAGATTTGGTAAGCCCCACAACGCCGTGTTTTGCAGCGGCATACATGGACATGGTGGCCGCGCCACCAATGCCTGCCAGGGAGGCCACATTGAGGATACAGGCGGGGCGATTGTCACTTTTGGCGGCCGCTTCCATGGGCGGAATTTGTGCTTTCATGCCGTAAAACACGCCCATCAAATTGATCTGCACACAAAGCTCGGCCTGCCTGCTGTCAACGTCAGCGGTCTTGGCGGGCGCATGGCCGATGCCCGCATTGTTTATGGCGATGTCGAGCCGACCAAAGGCGGAGAGGCATTTTTCGACGGTCTGGGCGCAGTGGCTTTCTTCCGCCACACTGCCGGTCAGCGTTTCCACCGCGACCCCATCCGTGCGCAGCATATCGGCGGTTTCCGCCAACCCCTCGCCGTTGAAATCCGACAGCATGAGTTTTGCGCCGCGCTCGGCAAACAGGGTGGCGGCGGAACGGCCGAAGCCGCCGGCGGCCCCGGTGATGAGAACAGCCATGCCGTTGAAATCGGTCATGCGCCCTTCCCCTCAATTTCCATCAGCGCAGCCCCGGCCAACAGGGGCACGGCGGCATACATTTGTTTCGCCCGCTCGGGGTTGGAAGCGTTGCCATCCACCGCCCGTTTGTAGACACCTTGTAGAATGGCGGCGAGGCGGAAGAAGCAAAAAGCGATATAGAATTTCCAGTCGGGAATGCCGTCCACACCGCGCCGTTTGCAATAGGCGGCCACGTAATCCTCTTCCGTGGGAATGCCCAGCGCGGCGCGATCAACACCGCCCAGCCCGCGCATGCCGCTTTGATGGGGCAGCCGCCACTGCATGCACTGGTATGCCAGATCGGCCAGGGGGTGGCCCAATGTGGACAGTTCCCAGTCCAGCACGGCCAGCACGTCCTCGCTCTCATTTGCGAAAATCATGTTGTCGAGGCGGTAGTCACCGTGGACGATGGAGACCTGTCCGTCATCGGAGGGCATATGCGTCTCCAGCCACGCGATGAGTTTGTGGACGCTTTCGTTTCGGTCGATCTCGCTGGCCACATATTGCTTGGCCCAGCGGCTGGTCTGGCGCTCGAAATAATTGCCGGGCTTGCCGAAATCAGAAAGACCCACGGCCTCAACATCCACATTATGCAATGCGGCCAAGGTCTTGTTCATAGAATCATAAATGCGCTCACGTGCTGCATTGTCGTCGTCCAGTTCGGGCAAGGCTGGGTCCCACAGAATGCGCCCGTTGCAATGTTCCATGACAAAAAACATGCGCCCGATGGGGCTGTCTTCACCGTCGCCGGACAGGGCGAGCATTTTGGGTACGGGCACGCCAGTGCCTTGCAAGGCTTTCATGACCTTGTATTCGCGGTCTACCTGGTGGGCTGATCTCAGCAGATCACCGGGCGGTTTCGCACGGAGGACGTAGGTGCCGGATTTGGCTTCTACACGGTAGGTGGGGTTGGACTGGCCGTCGCCGTATTTGTGGACGCCAGTGAGGCCCGCGAAGCCCTCGATATGGGTTTCGAGCCACGGCGCGAGTTTGGTTGTGTCGAGTTCGTTTGACATGGCTACAATCCAGCCCCCCACCCGAAACCGCTTCGCGCTTTCGACCTCCCCTCCAAGGGGAGGTGAGATGTTTTAAGATCCTGCCACTGCACAACCTCCCCCTGGAGGGGAGGTCGGAGAGGCGTAGCCGATCCGGGTGGGGGGAAAAGCACGGCTACCCCTGCGCCTTTTGCACCATTTTCACCACGTGATCATTGCCCGTGAGCATTTCGCGGGCGTCACCCATGTCGGTGATGGTGTCCCAATTGGCGGCGATCATTTCCGCCGTGCGCTCTTCTTCATTGGCAAAAAACACGCCTTCGGCTTCCATCAGTTTGGCCACCGTGTAGCCCCCTGCCCCGGCCAGCAAAATGTTGCGGGACGGTGCTTCGCCACTGCCCAGGAAAATCACGGCGGGCGTGACCCATTTGGGGTCCAGCACTTCCAGCGCTTCCGGTGGAATCACATCCTCCGTCATGCGTGTGGCCGCCGTGGGCGACAGGCAGTTGACGTGGATGTTGTTCTTTGCGCCCTCAATGTGGAGCGTGTTCATGAGGCCCCAGACACCGGCCTTGGCTGCGCCATAGTTCGCCTGGCCGAAATTGCCGTAAATGCCGGAGGTGGAGGTGGTCATGACGATGCGCCCATAGTTTTGGGCTTTCATGATGTTCCAGACGGCCAGCGAACAGTTTGCCGAACCGGTGAGGTGAACGGCCACCACGGCATCCCATTCCTCTCCCGTCATTTTGCCAAAGGAACGGTCACGCAGGATGCCGGCATTATTCACAAGCACGTCGATGCGGCCCCATTTGTCCATGGTCTGCTGCACCATGGCGGCGACCTGATCGCGGTCTGTAACGTTGGCCCCATTGGCAATGGCCTCGCCACCCATGGCTTCGATTTCAGCCACCACGGCTTCCGCAGCCTCTGAGGAGCCGCCTGTGCCGTCGCGGGCACCGCCAAAATCGTTGATGACCACTTTGGCACCCCGGCGGGCGAATTCCAGCGCGTGGGATTTGCCAAGCCCGTTGCCGGAGCCGGTGACGATGACGACCTGATCGTCGTAGCGAATATCGCTCATGGATTTAGCCCTTCAGGAAAGTCAGGCCCAGCCATTCAGCCATGAGGGCCGGACGGTCTTCGCCTTCAATTTCGACGGTAACGTCGTAGGTTGTGAGAACGTTGGTGGGGGACTTCTGGTCCACATCTTTGACCACAAATTTGGCCCGCACCTTGCCTCCCGCTTTTACGGGATTGGTGAAGCGCAATTTGTTGAAGCCATAATTGACCACCATGGCTGCCCCTTCCAACCCTGGCACGCAATCATAGCTCATGGCCGACAGCATGGAGACGGTGAGATAGCCGTGGGCAATGGTGCCGCCAAAGGGTGTCATTTTTGCCTTGTCGGGGTCCACATGGATGAATTGCCAGTCCTCCGTCACATCGGCAAATTTGTCGATGCGGTCCTGGGTGAGTTCAAACCATTTGGAGTAGATCGGCTCGCCGCCGATGCGGGATTTCAACGCGTCCAGTGTGATGGTGTTGCGCTCGCTCATGATGCCTCTCCTCAATCGCCTTTATTCGGGAAACAGTTTTTCATCGCCCGTATCCACCACATAGCCACCATCCAGCGGAATGGTGGTGCCGGTGACATAGCTGCCGCCATAGCCGCACAGGAACAGGGTTGCTGCGGCGATGTCCTCGGCCCGGCCAATGCGGCCCATGGGGTTCTTTGCTCCTGTGGCCGCAGCCCCCTCCTCGGTGCCTGTGGCAAAGGCCGTCATGCGGCTGGGAAAAGGGCCGGGGGCAAAAGCGTTGACCGTGATACGACGGGACGTAAATTCGTTGGCCAAAATTTTGGTGAGGTGAATGACGGCCGCTTTGGACACGGAATAGGAATAGGCGCCGCCCGCAATGGGCACGATACCCATGACCGAAGCCGTATTGATCACTCGGGCCGGTTCTTCATCGGTCGCGGCAGCTTCCAGCAGGCTGGTGAGATCGCGGGTTAGTTCGAAAATGGACGTGACATTGATATCCATGATCTTGTCCCACGCCTTGCGCGGGAATGTTTCATAGTCTTCGCCCCATGTGACGCCGGCATTGTTTGCCAGAATATGCAGCTTGTCGGTGCGGGACCTCACCGCTTCTACCAGCGCGGCGACGCCCTCTGCGTCTGCCACATCCCCGGCAAAGCCTTCGGCGGTTCCCGGTGCATCAAGAGCATTCAACTGGGCAGCGGCCGCCTCACAAGCGTCGCCTTTGCGGGAGGCAATCATCACATGCGCACCGGCCATGACCAGCGCTTCCGCCATCATGCGGCCAATGCCCGTGGCACCGCCGGTGACCAGCGCGGTTTTGCCCGCCACACCGTAAAGGCTGTTGAGATATTCACTCACGCCGCATCCTCCCGTTTGCTGCGCCGGTTTGTCGTCTTGCCACATAGGCACAAGAAATCTCCGTTGACAACATACCGAGTAGTATGTTCCCTTTTTTTGACCAAAAGGGGAGGAAAACGTGGGCGCTGCGCACACACAGGTGATGGAAAAAGCGGATGCTGGCGCCCCCGCGGCCCGCGGTGCGCCGGAAATTTTGCAAGCGGCGGCCCACTGTTTCAAAGAAAACGGCTTTGCCGCCACCAGTATTGATGACGTGGCCCGAGCCTTGGGCGCTACTAAGGGGATGGTATATCACCATCACCGTTCCAAAACCGATTTGTTTTTCGCAGTTTACCGGCGGGGCATGGAGCTGAATGAGGCCGCCATCTCCCCCTATTTGCAGGAGCCTGATGCGTTGACCAGACTGGCGCGCATGGGCTTTGCCCACGCCATGGTTTTGATGGCGGAACAGCCGTTCCAGCGCGTGTTGGCACAGGGTGTGGCCATGCACCAAACCGGTTCCACCACCGCCGCCCAGCGCGAAACGCTTTTGGAACTCATTGAGATCCGAAAACACTACGAGCGGATGTTTCGCGAGGCCATTGAGGCGGTGGTCATTGCGCATCATTTGACAATCGGCAGCATATCAGTGGCCACAAAAAGCTTTTTAGCGGTGCTCAACAGCTCTGTTTTTTGGTATTCACCCCAACCTGACGAAAGCACTGCCGAACAGCGTTCCATCGCCGCTGATCAACTCCTCTACGCCCTGCGCGGTCTCGGTTTGACCATCAGCGCCGGTGACCCCATCCAAAAGCTCATTGAGCAGGAGAAAATGTCATGAACGCACCCGCCCAATTCGCTGCCATGGACCTTGGCCTGTCCGCCAAAGCCACAGACCTGCGCGACCGCGTGGCGGAGATGATCCGCGATGAGGTGGCCCCGAAGGAAGTGGAATTTTTGGCGGATGTATCCAAGGGCGATCGCTGGGAATACACGCCGCGCATGAGCGAAATTCTTGAAGGGCTTAAAGCGGAAGCCAAAAAGCGCGGCCTGTGGAATTTCTGGCTTACGGATTCTGAGCGTGGCTATGGGCTAACCACGGTGGAATACGCCTATCTGGCAGAGGAAATGGGCAAGGCCCATTTGGGGGCAGAAACCTTCAACTGCTCCGCGCCGGACACGGGCAATATGGAAGTGTTTGAGCGCTACGGCACGGCGGAAATGAAAGAGCGCTGGCTCAAGCCCCTGCTGGAGGGCGAAATTCGCTCCGCCTATGTAATGACGGAGCCGGATGTGGCGTCGTCCGATGCCACCAATATTTCCATGTCCTGCGTGCGCGATGGCGACGACTACGTCTTGAATGGCGAGAAGCACTGGATTTCCGGCGCGGGTGATCCACGGTGTGCCGTTTACATTGTGATGGTGAAAACGGGCACGGATGATGACCCCCGCCACCAGCAGCACAGCCAGATTGTGGTGCCTGCAGACACGCCCGGCATCGAGATTTTGCGGGCTATGCAGGTATTTTCCATGGATGATGCGCCCCATGGGCATATGCATATGCGGTTTACCGATGTGCGGGTGCCGGCGGAAAATCTGCTTTTGGGCGAAGGGCGCGGGTTTGAGATTTCCCAAGGTCGTTTGGGGCCGGGGCGCATTCACCATTGTATGCGGGCCATTGGCCAAGCGGAACTGGCGCTGGACCTCATGTGCAAACGTTCCATCCAGCGGGAGGCTTTTGGCAAGCCCATTGCCCAACTGGGGGCTAATTTCGACATCATCGCCAATGCTCGCATGGAGATCGAGCAGGCTCGGCTGCTGTGCCTGAAAGCCGCTTGGATGATGGACCAGGGCGATGCCCGTGCGGCCGCCCCGTGGATTTCGCAGATCAAAGTGGTGGCCCCGCTTGTGGCGCTGAAAGTCACAGACGATGCAATCCAGATGCATGGCGGTGTGGGCATTTCCCAAGACACGCCGCTGGCCAAACAATGGATGCACCTGCGCACCCTGCGCTTCGCAGACGGGCCGGACGCTGTTCACCGGCGGCAGGTGGCGCGGGCTGAATTGAAAAAGCACACGCAAATGAAGATGGCTTAGCCCGATGGAATTGCCGGTCACCACTTTTTCAACGATTACCCTTGGTGCGCTCTATATTGTGCTCACCATTCGCGTGTTTGGCGGGCGGCGCAGCACGGGCGTTTCGCTGGGGGATGGTGACGACAAAACCCTGACGCGGCGCATTCGTGGCCAAGGCAATTTTGTGGAAAACGTGCCGATCACAATCCTGCTCATCCTGGTGGCGGAAATGCAGACCGTGTCGCTCTTGCCCGGTTTGTTTTTCGCGCTTTTGGTCATCACTGCGGCAGCCTTTGTGATGGGCCGCTTGTTACATGGTTACGCTTTCGCTTTCACGGACAATTGGCCTTTCGGGCGTGTGGTTGGCATGTCTTTGAGCTTTTTTTCCACCATAGCGTTGGTGCCATTGGCGCTGTTTGCGGCGCTCACCTGATCACAGTTTCGAGGACCTTATGAAATCTCTCATTCTCAAAAACGGCGGTTACGCCAAGGAACAGCCGGATAATATTGTTCTCAAGGACATGGTGCCTTTTGTGGAATATGGCGATTTACCAGAGCCAGAGCCTGAGAAGGGCGAGGTCAAGGTGAAAGTCTCGCTCGCTTCCGTGAACCCGTCCGACGAGATGTTCATTCAAGGGCTCTACGGCCAGTCTCGCGTGCAAGGGAACGGCGCGGGTTTTGAAGGCGTGGGAGAAGTGGTGGCTTCAGGCGGCGGGCCTTATGCAGACCAGTTGGTGGGCAAGCGAATCGCTTTTTTCGGCACACCCGGAAAACCCGGCACTTGGTCGGAGTTTTCCATCGCTCAAGCGGCCACAGCCATTCCACTGATGGATGGGGTGCGGGACGAAGACGGGGCGGCCATGATCGTCAATCCGCTGACGGCGCTGGCCATGTTCGATATCGTGGAACAGGCCAAATCTGAAAGTTTCATCGTCTCCGCCGGGGCCAGCCAGTTGTGCAAACTGATGATCGGCAAAGCAAAGGAAAAGGGGTTTGCGCCCATCGCGCTGGTGCGGCGGGATGAGCAGATTGAATTGCTCAAGAAGCATGGCGCGAAGCACGTGCTTAATGTGACCAGCGACACTTTCTTGAAAGACTTCGCCGCCATTTCGCGGGCCGAAAAACCGCGCATCTTTTTGGATGCTGTGGCGAACCAGACCAGCGCCGACGTGTTTGCCGCCATGCCCAACCGGGCGCGCTGGATCATCTATGGTGTGCTGGACCCCACCGCACCTTCGCTCAACCAGCCCGGGCAGTTGATTTTTCAATCCAAGCAGATTGAGGGCTTTTGGCTGACCCGCTGGATGCAGGAAAGCGAACCGGCGCGGGTGATGGCCGCCATTGGCGAGGCGCAACAGAAATTTGCCTCCGGTGAATGGCAAACGGATGTGACTGCCATCGTGCCCCTGTCGGAGGCGATGGAACGGTTGCCGGAGGAATTGGCGAAGCCGAACGGGAAGGTTTTCATAAAGCCCTAGACTTTAGTGATGTGACGCGAAAGGGTTGGGAGGCGGCGATCTCGATCGTCATCCCCCGTAGGAGAACCCATCGGTCAAAAGGCGGGATTTTGAAGGAAGAGTTCGATGGACCCGCAAGCATATCGGACACATTGCGCACTTTAAAGGATAGTTCCCCGCCTGCGCGGGGATGACAGGGAAGAGGATAAGGGAAACGCGCCACAGAAGCGCGACCCCGGATAAAGCCCCACAAAGGGGCTGGGAGGAACAGGGTTGGACTTTTTGCAGCTCATCGTGAGCGGGTTGGCGAACGGGTGCGTCTACGGATTGATCGCGCTCGGCTTTGTGCTGATCTATAAGGCCACGGAAACCGTTAATTTCGCCCAAGGCGATTTCATGATGCTGGGCGCGTTTTTGTGCCTCGGCTTCACCAATGCGGAGTTTATGGGGCTGAGTTTCTGGCTCGCCGTGCCGCTGGCCATGATCTGCATGGGTATTTTCGGCTATCTGTTCGACTGGGGCGTGCTGCGCCCCATCGCGGGCCAACCACAAATCTCCATCGTGGTGCTGACCATTGCTGTGGGCTTCGTGCTTCGCTTTGCGGCCGGCAGTATCTGGACCCATGAGCCGGTTTCGCTGGAAACGCCTTTTGCGGGGCAGGATATTCGCGCAGGTGGCGTCGTGCTGGGCGTCGATGAAATTGCCATTATCGTTGTGACGCTGCTGCTGACCGTTCTGCTTTATCTTTATTTCTCCAAAACCAAATTGGGCGTGGCCATGCAGGCGGCTTCGCAAAACCAGCTGGCCGCTTACTACATGGGCATTCCCGTCAAGCGCATGCAAAGTCTCGTTTGGGCCTTGTCCGGTGTGGTGGCGGCGGTGGCGGGAATTTTGTTCGCCTCTAAGGGGGCCATTGATCCCTCTGCAGGTTTGCTGGGCATTAAGGCCTTTGCAGCGGCGGCCATTGGCGGTTTCGGCTCCCTGCCCGGCGCGCTTTTGGGCGGCATCATCATTGGCTTGGTGGAGCCGCTTTCGGCCCGGTACGGCCCGGCGGGTATTTCGCAAATTGCGCCCTATGCCATCCTGCTGCTGGTGCTGATTTTCCGGCCCGGCGGCATTTTCTCCCAAACCCAGCGCAAGAAGGTCTGATCCCATGAGATTTGTTTTCAAGACCGACTACAATGCGGATGTGCGCTGGTTCAAACACGGGGCGCAGGCATTTTGGTATGGCGTGTTGGCCCTGATCGCTCTGGCTTTTCCGCTGTATTTCATGTGGACCAGCAATGACTATTTGCTGGGCGAATTCACGTCCGTTTTGATCTTCTGCATCGCGGGCATGGGGCTGATGCTGCTGACGGGGCAGACGGGACTGGCGAGCCTCGGCCACGCGGCCTTCATGGCGGTGGGCTGCTATGCCAATGTGCTCATGTTGGAGCGCGGAGTGCCGTGGCTCATTTCATTCCCCCTTTCGGGCATTATCGCGGGCATTGTGGGCACCATCATCGCCCTGCCCGTGCTGCGCCTACACGGCGTTTATCTGGCTCTGGCGACACTGGCTGTCTCCATTCTCACGGGTGATTTCATCGTGTTGGGCGAGGCCTACACAGGGGGTGTGGCGGGCATTGCCGTGCCAGATATCGCGCTGTTTGGCATCACGGTAAACAAATATGCCAATCCCTACCTGTTCTATTATGTGGTGTTGGCGGTGGTGCTGATTGTGCTGTTCGCCTATCGCAACCTGCTACGCAGCCCCACAGGTCGCAGCTTCGCCGCTATTCGGGATTCTGAGATTTCCGCCCAGGCCATGGGGGTGAACCTCACCACCACCAAGGCGAAATCCTTCTTCCTCTCCTGCTTTGCGGCGGGTCTGGCGGGGGCGCTGTTTGGGCACAATGCCACTTACATCACCCACGAAACCTTTGATCTCGTAATGTCCATCACGCTGTTGCTGATGATTGTGGTTGGCGGGCTTGGCTCCATTCATGGCGCATTTCTGGGCGCGGCAGTGGTGGGGCTCATCCCTGTCATCATTGCCAATGTGCGCACCATGGCCTCCACATCGCTAGGCGTGACCATCAATGTGCCGGGGCTGGAGAGCGCCTTGTTTGCGATTATTGTTATCGGGTTCATCCTGTTTGAACCCATGGGGCTGTATGGCCGCTGGCTGAAAATTCGCACCTATTTCGAGCTTTTCCCCTTCTACCGCAAAGACATGTTCCGCCGTCAAAAAAGCTATCTGAAGACGGAGCGGGTGAAATGAGCGCACTTCTGGAAATTCGCAACGCCACGCAAAGGTTTGGTGGCGTGGTGGCCGTCAACAACGTGTCGCTGGATGTCAACGAGGGTGAGGTGTTTGCCCTGGTGGGGCCGAACGGTGCGGGCAAATCCACCTTGTTCAACCTGCTGTCGCGTTTCTACACGCCAGCGGAGGGCAGTATCACTTTTGACGGGCACAATCTGCTGAGTTTTTCGCCCGCCCAAGTATCCTCCACGGGCATTGCGCGCACGTTTCAAAATATTGAGTTATTTGAACACGCCACCGTTTTGCAAAACCTGCTGGTGGGCCGCCACCGGCACCGCACCACCAACACCCTGGCGGAACTGTTCTTCGCGCCCTCCGTGCGCAAGGCGGAGTTTGCCCACCGGGAAGCCGTGGAGGAAGTGATCGACTTTCTCGATCTGCAACCCTACCGCGACAAGATGATTGCGGGCCTGCCCTATGGGGTGCGCAAGGTGGTGGAACTGGGCCGGGCCCTGGCCACCAAACCCAAACTCTTGCTGCTGGATGAACCCGCTTCTGGCCTGTCGGTGGAGGAAACGCAGGACATGGCCTTTTGGATCGAAGATATCCAAAAACAGATGGGCATTACCGTTTTGATGGTGGAACACGACATGGGCCTCGTCTCCGCCGTATCCAATCGTGTCATGGCACTGGCCGAAGGGGCGGAACTGGCCACCGGGACGCCTGCCGAGGTTCAAAGCCACCCGGACGTGATCGCAGCCTATCTGGGCACGTCCGGCATTCAAAAGGGGAATGCACGATGACCCCCGTATTACGCGTCGATAATCTGGAGAGTTTCTACGGCCCCATTCAGGCCATACGCGGCACGTCGCTGGAAGTGCGCCAGGGACAAATTGTAACCGTGCTGGGCGCCAATGGCGCGGGCAAAACCACCCTTTTGAAAACCATTTCCGGTGTCATGGACCCGGAAAAGGGGACGGTAAAACTGCAAGACGAAGAAATTCAGGGCACGGAGCCGGACAGGCTGGTGAGCAAAGGCCTTGTGCACGTGCCGGAGGGTCGGGAGGTCTTCCCGCTGCTGACAGTGCGCGAAAATATCACCATGGGGGCCTTCACCCGGTCGGACAGCGGCGAAATCGAGAAGGATGAGGAGATGGTCTATTCCTATTTCCCCATCTTGAAGGAGCGGCGCAATCAGGCGGCGGGCACGCTTTCGGGCGGGCAACAGCAAATGCTGGCTATCGGGCGTGGGCTTATGGCCAGACCGCAAATTATGCTGCTGGATGAGCCCTCCCTGGGCCTCTCTCCCCTTCTGACGGAGGAAATTTTCGACATTATCCGCCGCCTAAACACCGAGCAGAAAGTGACCATGATGCTGGTGGAGCAAAACGCTGCCGTGGCGCTGGGCGTGGCGGATTATGGCTATGTGATGGAACTGGGCCGCATCGTGATGGCCGATGATGCGGCCACACTGGCGGCGTCCAAAGACGTGCAGGAGTTTTATCTGGGCGTGTCATCAGAAGAGAACCAGCGCGGCCAGCGCCGCTGGAAACAGCGCAAGACGTGGCGTTAAAGCGAAGAGGAGGAAGACCATGACTGCCCATGACCCCAATCCCGCCCAGCACATCGTCAATGGCATCACCATGAGCTCGGACCTGTCGCGCAAGCCCTACTTGATTGACGAGGTCGATACGCTGCCCAAACTCTTCCAAGCCCGCTGCAAGGAGCTGGGCAGGCGGGTGGCCCACCGGGAAAAAGACCTGGGCATTTGGCGTTCGTTTTCCTGGAATGATTTTTACAGCAACGCCAAGTGGATTGGCCTTGGTCTGCACAAGCTTGGCCTCCAGCGCGGCGATGTCATTTCCATTCTGTCAGAAGACAATAAGGAATGGCTTTATACGGATCTGGCCGCCCAATGCATGGGGGCCATCGGCTCTGGCATTTACACCACCGATTCCGCCTCTCAACTGCAATATCTGGTGGAGGATTCCGGCAGCAAATTCCTGTTCATCGAAAATGACGAACAGTTGGACAAATATCTCGAAGTCAAAGACGCCATACCGACGCTCGTCAAAGCCATCGTCTTTGACCGGGACGGATTGCACGACTTCAGCGATGAGACGGTGCTGTTTCTCGATGAGTTGGTGGCCATGGGTAAGGCCCACGAGAAAGACCATCCGACCCTTTTTGAAGAACAGATTGCCTTATCTGACGCGGAAGATACGGCAATTATGGTCTATACATCCGGCACCACAGGCATGCCCAAGGGAGCCATGATTTCCCACGCCAATCTGTTTTATTCCCTGTGTTCCTCCGCCCAGGGGGCACCGGTTTCGGACACGGACGAGCAGATTTGCTTTCTGCCTCTGTGCCACATTTTGGAGCGTCTGTTTTCGGGCGTGGCGCCCATTGCCTATAAAGTGACACTGAATTTCGCCGAGAGCCCGGAGACGGTGTTCGACAATCTGCAAGAGGTCTCGCCGCAAACATTTGTGGCCGTGCCGCGCCTTTGGGAAAAGATATATTCGCGCGTGGCCATCCTGCTGGCGGACGCCACCGCCATGCAAAAATGGGCCTTCGCGCAGGCACAAAAAGCTGGAGGCAAAAAAGCGGCGCTCGAACTGGAAGGCAAGCCCGTGCCAGCCAGTGTGAGCATCGCCTACAGGTTTTGGGACTTTGCGGTGCTGCGCAATATCCGCCGCATGTTGGGCATGGACCGATTGCGGCGCGGCGGGTCCGGAGCGGCCCCCATTTCACCGGAATTGCTGCAATGGTTCCGCTCCATTGGCGTGCCGGTGTTGGAAGGCTACGGCATGACAGAAAGTGCAGGTGTGATGGCCATCAACACGTTTCGCGACGAAAAAGTGGGCACGGTGGGCCCTGCCGTAGACGGGGCGCAAATCCGCATCGGTGAGGGCGGTGAGATACAATACAAAGCGGGGAATGTGTTCAAAGGCTATTGGAACAAGCCGGAGAAAACCGCGGAAGCCCTTACCGACGACGGTTGGCTGCGCACTGGCGATGTGGGCCTGTTGGACAATGAAGGTTTTCTGCGCATCACAGGCCGTCTCAAGGACATCATCATCACGGCAGGGGGCAAAAACATTACGCCTGCGGAGATTGAAAACCGTTTGAAGTTCTCGCCCTATATTACCGATGCCGTGGTCATTGGTGACCGGCGCAAATATCTCACCTGCCTGATCATGATTGATCAGGAAAACGTGGAGAAATTTGCCCAGGACCGGCGCATCCCGTTCAACAATTTCGCCTCGCTGTGCGCTGCGCCGGAGGTACAAGAGCTTATTGGCGATGTGATTGAAACGGTGAACAAGGATTTCGCCCGCGTTGAACAAATCAAAGATTTCAGGCTCATCGACATTCTGCTCACCGCGGAAGACGATGAACTGACCCCCACGCTCAAGCTGAAACGCTCGTTCGTGGAGAAGAAACATGCTGGCCTTATCGATGCCATGTATGCGTGACTGTCTGTTAAAATAACAATCGGAGGAGAAGACATGACATTCTTGAAGAAATTAGCGCTGGCCACCGCTGTGACCAGCATGTTGGCTGCGCCCGCATCCGCACAGATGCAGGGCGTGACGGATACGGAAATCCTGATCGGCTCCAACAACGATCTATCGGGCATTTTCGCCGCCTTTGGTGGCCCGGCCACGAAGGCCGCGCAACTGGTGTTTGACAAGGTGAACGCCGAAGGGGGGATCCACGGCCGCAAAATCCGCTTCATCGTGGAGGATCATGGCTATCAGATGCCCAAAGCCATTGCGGGCATGAACAAGCTGATCAACGGCGACAAAGTGTTTGCCATGCTGCTGTCACTGGGCACGCCCATGAATGTGGCAGCGTTCAAATTGCAGGACGCCAAAGGCATTCCCAACATTTCACCCTTGTCCGCTGCCCGCCAAATGGCCGAGCCGCTGCATCCGCTCCACTATGCGGGAACAGCCTCCTACTACGACCAAATCCGGGCCGGTGTGAAATATCTGTCCGATGAAAAAGGCGCGAAGAAACTTTGCTCCATGTATCTGCCCACCGACTTCGGTAAGGAAATTGTAGAAGGCACGAAGAAAGCCGTTGAGGAGAATGAGGGCCTGTCCTTCGTTTCCGAGACCACGCACAAGCCCGATGATGCGGACTTTGTGGGTGCTTTGCAGAAGCTGAAGGCCGATGGTTGTGAGGCTGTGACCATGGCGCTTGGCGTGCGCCAAACGATCACAGTTTCCGCCACCGCCAAGAAGCTGGGCATTAACGACATTTCCTTCATGTCCGCATCGGCGGGTTTCCACTCCGTTATGGCGAAAGTGCCCGGCGGTGTGACCGAGGGCCTCTACGCAGCTGCCGGTTGGTCTGACCTTCTGTCCCGCATGGACGACCCGGAAGTAGCTGCATTCTTCAAAGAATACACCACGGCCACCGGCGAAAAACTGCCCGGCACGGGCGCCGTTCTGGGCCATTCCGGCGCGGTGACGCTGGTGAAGGCTTTAGAAGCCGCTGGGAAGGATCTGACGCCGGAAAGCTTCAAAAAGGGTATGGAAAGCCTCAATTTCCGTGACGCAATTTCCGACAACCAGGTGGATTATTCCGCAGAGGATCACCAGGGCGCTGACGAGATCATCATCTCCAAGATCGAAGGCGAGAACTGGAAAGAGCTGAAGCGTATTCAGCAATAGGCCAACGCCGAAAAATCAGATCGGGGCGTTTCGCACAAGCGGAACGCCCCTTTTTCTAGAGCAAATCATGTTCATATAGAAACAGGGCGTATCGAAAATCGCGTTCGAAAACAGCATTTTGCTGTTTGAGAGGCAGCGAATTTCGATTCCGTTTGAACGTGATATGCTCTAACCATTGCCCCGATTATCATCCCCTCCTTCGCGGGGATGACAGTGGAATATGCGCCGGTGACATCATGAAATCCCACACCATCCACGCCAATGGGCAGGATATTCACACGGTCTTTATGGGGCCTTCCCCAGAAGAGAACCCGCACGCCCCTGCCCTGCTCATGCTGCACGGCTTTCCCGAAAATTGGCGGGCCTGGGCGAGCGTGGCGCAAAGGCTGGCGGGCGAGTATCGCCTTATCCTGCCGGACCAACGGGGTTTCAATCTTTCCTCTAAACCACAAGGCGTGGAGGCCTATCACACCAAGCATTTGGGGGCCGATATGCTGGCCCTGTTGGACGCGCTGGACCTGCCACAAGTCGTGCTTTGCGGCCATGACTGGGGCGCTTCAGTGGCCTATGCACTGGCCATGCGCCACCCGGAGAGGTTCTCTCACCTCATCATCGCCAATGGCGTTCACCCCGTTTGCTTCCAAAAAGCCCTTTACGAAAAGGGCGCTCAGCGGCAGGCCAGCCAATATATGAATGTGCTGCGGGCGCAGGGTGCGGAAACCCACATGAGCGCGGACAACTATGCCAAGCTGTTTCGCATGTTTGAAAAATTCTCCACCGCTCCGTGGCTGGATGAGGCCAAACGGGCGCAGTTCATCGACGCGTGGTCTCAACCCGGTGCCATCACCGCCATGCTCAACTGGTATCGCGGCTCCCCCATGGAGGTGCTGGGTATGGATGCGCCGGCGCAGGTGTTGGAAATCGTCGATGCCATGCGCGAGAAGTTCCACGTCCCCATGCCTCACCTGCTGCTATGGGGCGAAAAAGACACGGCGCTGTTGGAAGACGCCCGGGCCGATATTAGTGCGTTTTGTGATGATGTGCAGCTGAAAACGCATCCCCATGCCAGTCACTGGATTTTACATGAAGATGCGGATTGGGTGGCGGCGCAGATTCGCGGTTTTCTGAAATAGTAAATCACTGGTTTGCTGCGCGTTCACAAAACACAGTCTGCGCGGTTGTTCGACTAAACCTTCCCGCGCCACTTCAACGATTGCCTGTTGAGCACAACCAAATCGAGTTGATTGCTCAAGATTTTTTCACATATGGCGATAGCACCGCGGAGTTGCTCTGCGCTCATATGCTTATAAGCAGGCCTCTTAAGGTACTCATACCATGCGCCGCCGCAAACATGATCGAGCACAATGCGCTGAAAGCAATGGTCTTCCCGCACTGGCCATTTCCGATCCGATTGGCGGGCTGCTGCAGGGAGAGCTTTGTTGGTGAGATGAAGATAGCGTTGCCGTAGTTCGGAAAGACAAGTGTCCTGCACAATCTCAGCCAGAAACAGCGATGGTTGATCTGTTTGGTTCATTGAATTGCCGGCCATCCTTTGGGTATCGTTTTTACACGCTTATGAAATTTCCGAATGGATTGGACTAAAAATGGACCATCGGACGCGCTGGATCATCAAAATAAAAGAGCTTCGCGGTCGTCATGGCATAAACATCTTGGAGGCTGAGAGACTGCTGTTGTCGCAACCCCATTGGCGCAATTGGGTGGACCATCAAATCAATAACGATGCCAAATGCAGGAAAATGGCGCTGAGTCATATGAAATATAATGGCCGCAAATCCCTCATTTACGAAGGATCGGAGGGCTTAAAGGTCCGAAAGCGTTTGTTCGCTGCTCATTAGCGACCACACCCTGTGCCAAATCGCACTGTCCCCGCCATGCCTCGACACTAAACCCATACCATCACCCACTTGCACGGGCATGGCACTATGGACGCGATCACCATTTCTCAATTCGTTGGTCTGCTTGGCTTTCTCACCTATATGGGCGGGTTTGCGGCGCAGCAGTTTGGGGTGATCCATGGGGACAGCCGGGCGTTTAGTATATTGAATATCGTGGCAGCATCTCTGGTGCTGGTGAGCCTGTCGGAGGCTTTCAATCTGGCCTCCGCGCTTATACAGGTCGGCTGGATTACTATTGCCACCATTGGGCTAACCCTGCGCTCTATGCGCCGCGAGGCGGAGCAGGCCTCTAAGTAATATCCGCGTCTTTCAAAAACGCTTTGATGATTTCCACAAGCATTTCGGGCTGTTCCACGCAGGGGATGTGGGCTGCGCCTTTGATGACTTCATAGCGACAATCGGGAATGAGTTTGGCGGTGGCCAGCACCAGATCGGGCGGGGTTGAACCGTCCTCCTCGCCAACGATGCAGATGGACGGCACTTTCACTTCAATGGCGGCGGCGCGCAGGTCCGCGTTGCGGATGGCTTTGGCGGTGGCCAGATAGCCCTCCACCGGCATGCGGTTGAACATGTTCTTGTAGCCTTGGAGTTCCACCGGGTTGTTCTGATGGAAATTTTCGGTGAACCAGCGCTCCATATTGCCGTCGCAAATGCTGGCAAGACCGCCTTCTTCCACCGCTGCGATGCGCGTATCCCACATCTCATCGGAGCCGATTTTGGCGGCCGTGTCGCACAGGATCATGGCGCGGACCAGATCGGGGCGCGTGTAGAGCAGGCCTTGAGCAATCAGACCGCCCACCGACAGGCCGCAGATGACGGCGTTGGACAGGCCCAGATGGTCCATCAGGGCGGCCAGGTCGTTCACATGATCGTCGATGATGTAAGGCGTTTCCCCCAGGTCAGAGAGGCCGTGGCCGCGCTTGTCGTACATGAGGATGGAGCACTCCCCCACCAGCCGCACAATGCAATCGCGCCAGATGCGAAAATCTGTGGCCAGCGAGTTGGAGAAAACGATGGTGGGCTTATCTTCCGGTGCTGCGATGACTTGATAGTGCAGCGTGACGCCGTTGACGTGGGCAAATTGCATGGGGCTTCTCCTGTCCTTTTCGCCCTGTTTGACACGGCCTTGCCCAAAGAAAAAGGGGCCGCGACCTGCGCCGCGACCCCCATGAACGGTAGCTGCCCCAAACTACCGCTCATGTCTGTAATGGTGGAACCCGGCGACGATGATGCCGAAGACCATATGCCCCCAAAGTGCCACCCAGGTGATGCCGCCCCAGCCGAGGAACGGCGGATTGCCGGCCACCAAATGGGCCATGATATAGAGGGCGAAGACGAAGAGCACCGCGCCATAGGCCGCGCCGGTCACCCACCAGGGCAAGCGCATGACGGCATTGGAAATGGGCCTTGCGATGAGCATGTAAGCAAGCGGGTAGAACAAAAGGCCCGTCAGCACGTGCAACCCGTGGCCCAGCCCCAACCGGCTGATGAAACCGGCTTTCACGTCCAACAAAACCGCCAGGGATTGGTTGGCCAGCGCCACAGGGGCCAGTTTCGCCCCCAGATAGGGGCTGGCGATGGACTTCATCAGCGGCGAGATGGTTTGGCCGAAGAGGTCAAAGCCGATGGTGGCAAAGGCGCCGGCGATGAGAGCGGTGGAGATCAATTTGCCGTCCACCCGGGGCAAAGCAAGGTTGCGGGGGGTGTCGTCATAAGTGGGGGAGTAGGTGCTGTCAGACATTGTGTCATTCCTCTGGGTTTGAAACTGGAAAATCATGAGAGTTTGGCGGTGCCCAGTGGCACGGCAAACTTGCGGCACCAGATGGTGACAGCGTCATAGGCCTGGGCGAGGAACCCTTTGGGCAGCGTGTAGGTCTGCTTGCCGTTGAGCATTTTCAGTTCACCCACCTGAGATGCGGGAATGAACTTGCCGTTCTTGGTGAAACCCACCGTAGGGTCCGGCGCGCCGTCCAACGAAAAGTTGGACCCGAGCACCAGAACAACCGAGTCGCCATCTTTTTGAATGGTCGCGGTGCCGGTGGTGATGTGCTTGCTCTGGCCCACAAAGGCACCCTGTTTGAGCAATTCAGCCGACATGGCGGTGGGCGTGGCAGCCAGCATAAGACCCAGGGCGACGATGGGGGCGGCAATGGGGGCGGCGCGGCGAACGTTGAATGCGATGGTCATGGAGGTTTCTCCTGTTGGGTGCGGTGTCCCGCTGTTTCGATGGAGCCACCATGCCTGTTAGGAACCAATCGGTCTAGTAAACTAAGTTCACACGAATGTGAGTTGTTGACTGTTTGGTTCCCTATAGATAGGAAGGCACTTGATTAAAGGAGCGCATGATGGCCCGACCAAGAGAGTTTGAACTGGATGATGCCGTGACCAAGGCCATGAATGTGTTTTGGCAACACGGCTATCGCGGCACGTCACTGCCCCACCTGCTGGAGGGTATGGGGATTACGCGGGGCAGCCTTTACAAGGCCTTTGGCAGCAAAAAGGATTTGTTTCTGCGCGCACTGGATCGATACGAACAGGATTATGTAAACCCCGGCGTCGATCTGCTTATGGGCGCTGATGGAGACGGAGGTAAGCGCATCGTGGCCGTGTTTGATACGGCGCTGCGAGGCGTGGATTGCGGCGAAACCCGGGGGTGTTTACTTTGCAACACGATTGCGGAGGCGGATGATGGGGACATCACCGCGCAAGTTCAGCGTATGGAGGAGCGGCTGACCACCGCTTTTCGCAAAGCGCTGCAGGAAGAGCCCATCGCCAGCGATCTGGACGCGGACAGTCTGGATGAAGAGGCCGCCAATCTTACCCAAAACTATGTGGGTCTGCGCATTCTGGCGCGGGGTGAAAACGATGCCACCGCCCTGCGCAAAGGGGCGGAGGCGCGGTTGCGGCAGTTGCGGGGGTGACCCATCACTTGCCAACACAGGTGAGTGAGACACCGCCCGGGGGCGTTTGAAACTGCTAGGGTGGCCACCTGTAAAGGAGACCCGCCATGCCCCGCCTTATCGCATTACTCACCGCTTTGGTTCTGTCAATCGCCACGCCGCTGACGGCCTTTGCACAACAAAACACGATTTTTTCCAGCGAAAACCCGCCCGAAACCACGGAGGAATTTGTGGAAGTTGCCGTGCAAGGGCTGGTGGGCACGACGACCGAGCGGCGTAACGCGGTGGACCTGCTGGTGGCAGAAGGCAAAAGCATGATCCCCACCCTGGTGCTCATGCTCAATATCAGCGGCAATCACGTGAATGTGGCCAAGGGCCTAAAACAACTCACCGGTGAGACGCTGAAGGACTGGCGGGCGGCCATGCTCTACCAGGAGGCGCATCCAGAAATTATCCCACACCCCTCCTATCGCGGTCTTAAGCTGCGCTATTTCACCAGTATTGACCCGCGCTTCATGCAGTTTTTCCCGCCGCAATATTCCAGCCGTGACAAGATGAAAATTCGTTTTGAGGAGATCGCCTGGGGCGGTGTGCGGGTGGACGGCATTCCTTCGTTGGATAATCCCAAACTGCTGCCCGCCGCCAAGGCGGAGTATTTGCGCGATGATGACTTGGTATTTGGCGTGTCCATCAACGGCGATGCCCGCGCTTACCCCCTGCGCATCATGGGGTGGCACGAAATGTTCAACGAGGTGATCGGTGGTGTGCCCGTGGCGCTTGCCTATTGCACCCTTTGTGGCTCCGGCATTCTGTTTGAAACCCAAGTCGAAGGGCGGGATGAACCTCTTGTCTTCGGTTCCTCAGGCTTTCTCTACCGCTCCAACAAACTGATGTTTGACCGCGCCACCAACAGCCTTTGGAATCAATTCACGGGGGAGCCCGTTTCTGGCCCCCTGGTGGATGAAGGCATCAAATTGAAAATACGTCCCGTGGCCATCACGTCCTGGAAAGCGTGGCGGGAGGCCAATCCCAAGACGCAGGTCCTTTCCCTGGAAACCGGCCACTACCGGGATTACGGCTCCGGTGTGGTCTACCGCGAGTATTTCGCAAGCCCAGACCTTATGTTCCCCACCATCGTGCGGGACGAAAGCCGGATCAAACGCAAAGACTATGTGTTCGGCATCCGCGAATTTGGCGCCGCAAAGGCGTGGCCTTTGAAGGCTTTCGAAAAAGAGAGGATCATCAATGACCGGGTGGGACAGACGGATGTGGTGCTGATCGGCGACCCATTGACCCGCACAGTGCGAGCCTATGAACGGGGTGGGCGGACATTTTCAATGGAAAAAGGGGTGCTTGTATCCGACCGCAAACGCTGGGCTGTCACAGAAGACGCTCTTAAGGGTCCAAAAAACAAAACCCTGGCGCGGGTGCCCGGCCATATCGCCTATTGGTTTGCCTGGGACGGCTATCTGGGCGTAGAAAGCGCGCTTTATGACGGGTAGACCCAGATTATGTGCCAAACGGTCTGATCGACAATCAAACCCCGACTGAAACGATCCTTGTTATGACAGCCAATGCAACCACCATCCGCACCCAATTTCCCGGCCATAGCGGCCATATGCTGGCGGCCCGTCTGGATGTTCCGGCGGGACAGGTGCGGGCCACGGCCCTGTTTGCCCATTGCTTCACCTGCTCCAAAGATATTCTTGCCGCCAAGCACATTGCCATGGAACTGGCGCGGGAAGGGATTGCGGTTCTGCGGTTTGATTTCACGGGTCTGGGTTCGTCCAAGGGCGAGTTTTCGCACACCAACTTTTCCTCAAACCTGCAAGACCTGATCATTGCCGCCGACTATTTGCGCGCCAACCACGAGGCCCCTTCCCTCTTAATTGGCCATTCACTGGGCGGAGCGGCGGTGTTGGCAGCCGCTTCAGAAATCCCGGAGGTTTTGGCCGTCGCCACCATCGGCGCGCCCGCCGATGCGGCCCATGTAATCCACAATTTTGGGGCAGATGTGGAACGCATAGAACAGGAGGGGAAAGCGGAGGTTTCTCTCGCCGGGCGACCCTTTACCATCGAAAAACAATTTATTGACGATTTGCGCCAGACGGCACTGACCACGCAGGTGGCTGCGCTGAAAAAGCCCCTGTTAATTTTGCACTCGCCCATTGACCAAACCGTTGGCGTGGAAAATGCGTCAGAACTGTTTATGTCCGCAAAACATCCCAAGAGTTTCGTCTCTTTGGACACGGCGGACCATTTGCTGACAAAGCCCGCCGATGCGGCCTATGCCGCTCGCGTTATCAGCGGTTGGGCCGTTCGGTTTTTGCCGGAAGACCCCGGCAATGACAAAGGCGAGCCGTTGGAGCATGTGCGCGTAACCGAGACCCGCGAGGGCAAGTTTCAGCAAACCGTGCAGGCGGGCCGACACCGCCTGTTCGCCGACGAACCAAAAAGCTATGGCGGGTTGGACACCGGCCCCTCGCCCTATGACTTTCTGGCCGCCGCGCTGGGCGCCTGCACCGGCATGACGCTGCGCATGTATACGGATCGCAAGAAAATCGACCTGGGGCGCATATCCGTGGATGTGGCCCACAGTAAAATTCACGCCGCCGATTGCGCGGAATGTGATGAGGACACAAAAGCCAGCGGCAAACGCATCGACCGCTTCGAGCGCACGATCACTGTCGAAGGCGGCTTTCCGCCTGACCTGGAGCAAAAACTGTTGGAGATTGCTGACAAGTGCCCGGTGCATAAAACGCTGGAGCAATCATCCGTGGTGGCCACAAGCATCGGATAGCCCTGCCATTTGTCGCGGTAAAACCCAAAGGCGGGGGTTTTAACCGTTCACGATACGTCCCATATTCGCGCCATGGCAAAATCAAAAAGATCTCAGGGGTTCGAAGAAGCCCCGCAGGCGCCGTTTGAGGGCGCGCCGCTTTCCGGCGACATTTCATCCTGGGCCGAAGAAATCGCCAAGGATGCGGAGGCAGGACCTCGGGGCTTGCGGGATGATGTGGCCGGGGAGGCCGAACAACAGGCCCGCGATGGTAAGGCCAAGCTTAAAAAGAAGAAGGCAAAGGACGCTAAGGATTTTGACTTCACGTCCTCCGCCGGGCGCTCATTGCCGTCTGACCGCAAGGCAAAACAGGTGGGCAATAAGCGCACGGGTAGCGGCGTTTCCATCGGCGGCACCAATGACCCCAAAGAGCGGGCCGCCGCGGGCCTGAACCCTGTTTCCGGGCTGGATGTTTCACTGGAAGAAGCCAACAAGTTGGCCAGCACATCGGGCGTGACGGCCACCGTCTCTGCCCTGTCTGACCTTATCGAACACGGCCGCGACGTGATGAAGGGCGATGTATGGGTTCCCCACCGCCCGGACCGGCCGGAAAAATCTGAAGGCGGTCGGGCTTTCAAGGTGGAAAGCGAGTTTGAGCCCAAGGGCGACCAGCCCACAGCCATCAAGGAATTGGTGGGGGGTTTGAAATCCGAAGCCGGTTCCAACCAGGGCGGTGAACGCACGCAGGTGCTGCTGGGCGTCACCGGGTCGGGTAAAACCTTCACCATGGCCAAGGTTATCGAGGAGACCCAGCGCCCTGCCCTCATTCTCGCCCCCAACAAGACGCTGGCGGCGCAGCTTTACGGTGAGATGAAAAGCTTCTTCCCTGAAAACGCGGTGGAATATTTCGTCTCCTACTACGACTACTACCAGCCGGAAGCCTATGTGCCCCGTTCCGACACGTTCATTGAGAAGGAATCGTCCGTCAACGAACAGATCGACCGCATGCGCCACTCGGCCACCCGGTCGCTGCTGGAGCGGGACGATGTGATCATCGTGGCCTCCGTCTCCTGCATTTACGGTATTGGCTCGGTAGAAACCTACACCGCCATGACTTTCCAGATGAAGATTGGCGACACGCTGGACCAGCGCCAGCTTCTGGCGGACCTGGTGGCACAGCAATACAAGCGCCGGGACGCAGATTTTCAGCGTGGCTCCTTCCGCGTGCGCGGCGACACGATCGAAATTTTCCCCGCCCACCTGGAAGACAGGGCCTGGCGCATCGGCCTGTGGGGCGATGAGATCGAAACCATCACGGAATTCGACCCGCTGACGGGCAAGAAAACGGACGAGCTGAAATCTGTCAAAATCTACGCCAACAGCCACTATGTGACGCCCCGCCCCACGCTCAACCAAGCCGTCAAAGAGATCAAAACGGAATTGTCCTGGCGGCTGGATGAACTCACCAAAGCGGGCCGCTTGCTGGAAGCCCAGCGACTGGAACAGCGGGTGAAATTTGACATTGAGATGATCGAAGCCACCGGCGCCTGCGCGGGGATTGAGAACTACTCGCGCTATCTCACAGGCCGCAAGCCGGGCGAACCGCCCCCCACCCTGTTTGAATATTTGCCCGACGATGCCCTCGTTTTTGCTGACGAAAGCCATGTGACCATTCCGCAGATCGGCGGCATGTATCGGGGAGACTTCCGCCGCAAGGCGACGCTGGCGGAATATGGCTTTCGCCTGCCATCCTGCATGGACAACCGGCCCCTGCGCTTTGAGGAATGGGACGCCATGCGGCCGCAGACCATTGCCGTTTCTGCCACGCCCGGCGGGTGGGAGATGGAGCAGGCCGGCGGCGTGTTTGCCGAACAGGTCATCCGCCCCACGGGGCTCACCGACCCGCCGGTGGAAATCCGCACCGCGAAAACGCAGGTGGATGATGTGGTGGACGAGATCAAAAAGGTCACCGCCAACGGCTACCGCACCCTCGTCACCGTGCTCACCAAGCGCATGGCGGAGGATCTGACGGAATATATGCACGAACAGGGCGTGAAAGTGCGCTACATGCACAGCGATATCGACACGCTGGAGCGTATCGAGATTATCCGCGACCTGCGGCTGGGGGCCTTTGACGTGCTCATCGGCATCAACCTGCTGCGGGAGGGGCTGGACATTCCCGAATGCGGCATGGTGGCCATTCTGGACGCGGACAAGGAGGGCTTTTTGCGCTCCGAGACCAGCCTCGTGCAGACCATCGGCCGCGCCGCGCGGAATGTGGACGGCAAGGTGATCCTCTATGCCGACCAGATGACCGGCTCCATGGAGCGCGCCATCGCCGAAACCGACCGCCGCCGCGAAAAGCAAGAAGCCTATAACGCGGCCCACGGCATCACGCCCCAATCTGTCAAAAAGAACATCGGCGACATTCTCGAAAGCGTCTACGAGAGCGACCACGTGCGGGTGGACGCCGGCACCGAAGAAGGCGCACTCGTGGGCAACAACCTGCGCGCCCATCTCGACGCCCTGGAAAAAGACATGCGCGACGCCGCCGCCGACCTAGACTTCGAAAAAGCCGCCAGCCTGCGCGATGAGATCAAGCGGTTGCAAGAAACGGAGTTGTTGGTCTCAGACGACCCCATGGCGCGCAATGTGGGAATCGAAAACACGCAGGAAAGCCGGGCCAAAACCGCCCGCCGCGGCAAGGCGGGTGGGCGCGGAAAAGATTCTAGCGGCGAAAACAGCAGTCTGTTCCGCAAGCCCGAACTGGATGAGATGACGGTGGGGCGTACGGAGAAACCGGTGGGCGGCGAGAAGCCCGAGAAACGGCCACTGCCACGGAGCACCACCGGGAAACCGGGGCAAAGGGGTGGATTTAAGCGGAATAAGCGTTAAGGCTCTCAATATTAGGAGTATAAGATGTTTCAAAAGAAATTACTTGAGAGCTTGGCTTGGTCGATTGAGTTCGAAGAAATAGGGCAAGATGTCATAGACAAATTGATGATTGATGGCGGCCTCCCAGCCTTTGAAAGTATGTTTTGGGACTACAAATCTTCTCTCGCAGTTCCGGATGACACCAAAGAAAAAAATTTTTACTACTCTGAAATAATCAAAGATATAGTGTCTTTTTACAATGCTTTTGGCGGATACATCATTTTCGGAGCCACGGACAACGGAACAATTATTCCCGGCGCAGGTATTGATGAGATCGACATTGGAGATTTGAAAAAACGAATTAAAGGGGCAACGGGAGAAGACATAGAAATCTCCAGTTTCTTTGCACAAGTAAAAAAACAAAAGATATTTTGCTTGAGCATAGGGAAAAGGCCTGCGACTCACGCACCCTTGTCCTTTATCAAAGCCGGACCACCGCACCCTATTAATGGGAAAAAAGCTTATAAAGCGAGAGATACATACTTAAGATTTAATGACGAATGCAAACCGGCTGCAAACGAGGCAGATAATTGGAAGCTACTGCATTCAGACAGAATATGGGACCAAGAAGATGCAGAAAAGTTACCGAAACTGGAGCTAGACACAAACCTGCCGGGGCGGTTGTCGGGACTTTCCCATTTTGTGGGTCGCAAAAATGAACTTGCAACGTTGAGACGATGGATGGGAGATGCGCGGTCTCCTATCAAAGTATTAACAGGAATAGGCGGCCTTGGAAAAACGGCGCTGGCTTACAAGTTTTGCGAGGAGTTGTTGTCCTTAGAAAACGCACGGACTGAACGACTCTTTTGGCTGTCAGCAAAGGCGGAATCTTACTCTTCAATCCGTGGCGAGCTGGTGCCTACCGGAAAAAGAGATTACACAGACGAAGCTAGCCTATTCTCGGGCCTAATGTCTCTTCTTGGGACGTCCGTAGAGTCTCTTGACGGATCAGTCAGTGATGACGAAGAAAATGATGCAATAGGAGAGGCACTCTCGGTCTATAAAACGTTTTTAGTAATTGACGACTTAGACAGTCTTGAGATTGAAACTCAGCGAGCAGTGCTTCATCGCCTCAATAACATATTTACATATTCGACCAACGAGAGCGGAAAGCTAAGCCGCTTACTGGTTACGACGAGAACAGACCAAGCTCTCGCTCCATCATTGATTATGAAACTAGAGGGAATCGACTCGAAGGAATATGAACCATTTGTAAAAAATTGCTGCAACGCGTTGTCTATGGGCTTGCCTAACAGTAGAAGCATAAAAAAACTTCGCCGCACAACTGTTGGCTCCCCTTTGTTTACCGAATCTATCCTCAGACTGGTCAAACAAGGTGTGAACCTAGAATCAGCATGCAATAAATGGGAGGGCGCTGATGGTGAAGATGTGAGAGCTTTCGCGTTCGCGCGGGAGATTGACACGCTGAGTAGGCAGTCTGCACGTGTTTTGTACGCAATTTGTATTTTGGAAAAAACATCCCTCATCGAGCTGGGCTCGATCGTGGAACTGTCGGACGCTCAAATTAGAGACTGCATATCCGAATTGCAGAGCTTCCACTTAGCAGCATCTGATTTTGACAAGAACAATGACATTTTCCTGTCGGTTTCAGACGATGTTCGTCAAACCAAAAATGTGTTGCGAAAAAAAATAGCGATTGATGCACCAGCAATCGACCAAAGCTGTGCCAAGGCGCGAGCCTCTGCAGATCGAATTTATTCGTTGGTCGCCATTGGGATCACCCAGATCAAACGCTACCTTGAGGAAGGTGATGGCTTACGCGCTCTGGATGCAGCCAAATCGCTTACCATGCAAAACCCTTCTAGTGCCGATGCCGCATGTATGCTGGGCTGCGTGCACGCCGAAACCGGACAAGGCACTATGAAAGACTCAGACTTCTGGTTTCAAAGAGCTTTTGAACAAGGATGTCGCCGACCGGAACTGCAGGATCGTTGGCCACAGGTGAAAAAAGACCTTGAAGATTGGATGGGCCTGCGAGTTATTGTATCCAGTATGCCTTGGACAAGCACCATGCGGCATGAAACGATAAACCTTTACATCGAGTCTATTGATAATTCCATCAAAATTATGTCAGTCAGAAACGACAATGCCAAAAAGAAGACCATACTGATCGATGCGATTGAGTTTTTATCGCGCAATTTGACAAGAGTGAAGTTCTCAAATGACCAATTTCAGACTATCATAGGAGCCCTTCGTAAATTCTCGAGGTTATACTTTAGCGCTGTTAAAGAAGATACGATTAGAGATCGAGATGCAATTGATCTTTTCAAGGCAGCGATGTTTTTGGACTCAAAGAGAATGGCTACAGATGAAAATGTCCTCGATGGCGCTAATGGATTAACACGATGGGTTAAAGCAGTAGTCAAGCAAGACAAAATTTCCTTGCAAGAGTATCGCATGGGACGAAAGGGCTGCTCTGATTTGAGACAGATTATGGACGGAATTTCTAAGACAAAGCCTATTCTAAGCAAGAAACTTCAATACCTAGCAGATACTGCAGATGAAAATCTGAAGGAAAAAGGCAAAGAGTTTTTCGCAGTGCGTATGACGTAACTTTGCGAACTTCTAAACTATCCCCCTTCCCTAAACCTAACCCCATAATCCCCTCACTCAACACCACGGGCGGGGTAGATGTGCACCCTCCTTCTCTTCGGGGTTGGGGTCGGTTTTTCGGTTGGGCGCTGGTGTGGTGTTCGGTTGGGGAGCGGGTGGCAGGTTCGGGTCGGGCGGCGGTTTAGCGTTGGGCGGGTCGAGTGAGGCAGACGGTGTCCGGCCCTTTGGCGCTTTCGGGAACGGAGGCGCGGCGGGTCGGGGTCAGGTCTGCTCTCTTCTGCCGATGATCGGGGCAACTCATTTAGTGTTTTGCCGGTCTGCCTTCTCCACAGGAAGCTGCGAAGGACAGCATACCCGCCGAAAGCAACGGCTGTCAGGAACCGGCGCGCGTGGAAATCGTGTCGTAATGCAGGGCCCGGCACCGGGGTGCGGTCTGTTCGTTTGCGTCCGGGGCGGGAAATCGTCCGGGCCGCGCGGGTCAGCGTTCGCTCCGGTGAGTAAGGCAAGTTGCAGCATCCTACAAGCGAAGCCCATGGCTTTCTCTTATCGCTAGCATGATGGGAAACCATCGGGCTTCGCTTCCGCCCACAGATTTGGGCAAAACTAATTGTGCCCCCCGGACAGGCGCTGCTCTGCCGGGCTTTCTGTCCTGGGGCCACCCCTTAGCCTGCCCCTCAATTACAACGCCTGTGCCAAAACGCACAGAATGTCGCACCCTTGTGATGCACTCTTCCCGCCTACCGAAACACAATGGGAAGAGAGGGAAGGTCATGAAGATTGCAGTTTTTGTATGCGCTGCCGCCATCGTTGGAGGTGTTGCCTTAATGGCGGAAAAGGCGGAGGCCATGCCGCTGGGCGTGCCGGTGATGGGCGCAATTGACGCGCAGACTGGGGCCAATGGGGCCGTGCCGCTGGTGCAGATTCACGGGAGGCATTGCCGTATTATCCGGGGTCACCGCTCGCGGTGTCGGCGTGTGCGGCGGCGGGGTCATGCCCATTGGCATTGGCACGGGCCCCACTTTCGGCACTATCACCGGCACCGGTCCGGCCACCATGGGCGGCGCTATCGGCCCATTCGCCGCTATCGGCCACGGGTGATTTACCGTTACTGAGGGTGGAGGCGGTGGCTTTGGTCACCGCCTTCCGCGCAGGTTATTTGAGCGTGGAAAAGGCGGCGCGGGTCTTCATACCCGGTTCGATGGGAGACCGGCAGTGGGCGCATTCGCTGGTGGTCGTCACGGCCACATCGGCCATGCGCTCTTCCACATAGCTGGCGTTCAACACGGTGGTGAGGTGTTTGGCCATCTCCTTGTGGTGTGCCTCGCACAGGGCGTGGGAGAGGAGACCGGTGCTCTTTTGGGCGGCGCCCCGCTCCACCACCGCCTGCGCGGCGGTTTCGGCTAAAGCGGTGCCGGGCATTCCAAAGGTGATGCCGGCGGTAACGGCGGCAGTGCCTTTGAGCACATCGCGGCGGTTCAGCGAGGAGGATTTTTTGGCGGGCATGTGGCTCTCCGTAGGATTTCAGACCCTCCATGACGGGGCCGTGGAGTGAGAATAAGGCCGTTTATGGTTAAAATTGGTTAACGGTTTGGCTTTTCTCACCATCTAGCTTTGCCCCTGCGATGGTGCTGCAAGGCGTGGTGGCGAAATTGCGCTTGCGGTGCGGCGTTTTGGCAATTAACGTTACGTTAACGTCAACGATGGCGGGTCACGCATTCAGATTGGTTGGGGCGGAAACCGGTGGAAAACAAGCCGGGAACGCCGTGCATGGCCAGTCGGGGCACAAAAATTCGCGGGAGGAATTTTCATGAACAGAACCACCAAAACCCTTGTGGGCGCGGCGGCCATAGGCTGCGTGCTGGCCCTTTCCAGCACGGCTTTTGCCCAGTCCATCGTGGGCAAATGGAAAACCAGTGATGGGCGCAACGCCTCCGTGGTGAAATGCGGCGGCTCCTTTTGCATCAAAGGGTCTGACGGTTCCACTGTTGGGCGTATGAAAGGCTCTGGCAATTCCTATTCCGGCACCATCACGGACCCCTCCAACAACCGCACCTATTCCGGCTCGGCCAAAGTTTCCGGCAATTCCATGAAACTGCGGGGCTGTGCGCTGAAAGTGTTTTGCCGCACGCAGACCTGGCGTCGTCGATAGGTTCTGCGCACACTCAGTCGCTCTGCAAGCCGTCGCTTTGCGGGGACGGCAAGCGGTTGGCAAGTGGCGCTTAGCCAATGAGACGGGGCGTTAACCCCGTTTATTCACGATTTTGAACGGCCCATGAACGGCGGTCTCAGGCTGCGTTCATGGGCCGTTTTGCATCTTGTCTCCACGAATTATGCCCTTGGTGGAGACGAGACCTATGCTGTTCAAACGTTTTATGTGGATCACCCTTGCCGTCAGCCTTTTGGGCGTTTCGTTGGCGCAGATTATTGCGGCCAGCCATCCGGGCATCGACAACCAGGTTCGATTTGAACGCTGGCAGCGGGTGGAGGCGGTAGAGCCGGTTTGCGACGAACAGCAATGCGCCCTGCCCTTTGTCACGCTGTATGCGTGACCGCCGACCGCGAAAATTTATTGCCGTCACAAAATTGCGGTTTATAAACCGCCATGACCGATACGATATTTAACGCCATGGACGATTTGAAGATCGTCTGCCCACCCGCCGCCAAGGCACGCCAATTTACAAAAGCCACCGAGGCAGCTGATTACCTCAGCCAGCTTTACGAAGAAGCCACGCATTTTTTGCGCCAATCCTTCCGCGATGCGTTGGAGGGCAAAATTGCCACCGCCCGCTATCGGGCTTTCTATCCGCAACTGACCATTACCACCACCTCGCACACGCGGGTGGATTCGCGATTGGCCTTTGGATATGTGCCCGGGCCCGGCACCTACTCCACCACCATCACCCGGCCCGATCTTTATAAGCAGTATCTGTGCGAGCAAATTGACCTGCTGTTGGGAAATCACGGGGTGCCGGTGGAGGTCGGCCAGTCGGATACGCCCATCCCATTACACTTTGCCTTTCTGGAGGGCACACATATTGAAGGGGCAGTGGAAGACCGGCTGGCGCGGCCCCTGCGGGATATGTTTGACGTGCCCGACCTTGCCTCCACCGACGACAAGATCGTCAATGGAAAACTGGAACATTCCATGGATGCGCCGACGCCCCTAGGGCCGTTTACCGCCCAGCGCATGGACTATTCCCTCCACCGGCTGGCCCATTACACGGCCACCTCGCCAGCGCATTTTCAAAACTACGTTCTGTTTACCAATTACCAGTTCTACATCGACGAATTTGTGGAATATGCCCACACAATGCTGGCCGATCCCCAAAGCGGTTATGACAGTTTTGTGGAGCCGGGCAATCGCGTCACCACTCGCGAAGGCGTTCCTGAAGACGCGCCGCCGGTGCGGCTGCCGCAAATGCCCACCTATCATCTCACCCGGCCCGGGCGGTGTGGTATTACCCTGGTGAATATTGGCGTTGGTCCTTCCAATGCCAAAACGATTACGGACCATGTGGCGGTGCTGCGCCCCCACACATGGCTTATGCTGGGGCACTGCGCTGGCCTGCGCAACAGCCAGCGTCTGGGTGACTATGTGTTGGCCCATGCCTATGTGCGCGAAGACCATGTGCTGGATGATGATCTGCCCATTTGGGTGCCGGTTCCAGCTTTGGCAGAGGTGCAGGTTGCGCTGGAAAAGGCCGTGGCAACAGTGACCGGCTATGAAGGCTATGAACTCAAAAGCGTCATGCGCACGGGCACGGTGGCGACGATCGACAATCGCAATTGGGAGTTGCGAGACCAGCGCGGGCCTGTGCAACGGCTTTCCCAAAGCCGGGCCATCGGGTTGGATATGGAATCAGCCACCATCGCCGCCAACGGTTTCCGCTTCCGCGTGCCCTATGGCACGCTGCTATGCGTGTCGGACAAGCCATTGCACGGGGAGTTAAAATTGCCCGGCATGGCAACGGATTTTTACACCACGCAGGTGAAACAGCACCTGGCCATTGGCATTGCGGCGCTGGAAATGCTGCGGGAAATGCCGTCGGAAGAACTGCATTCGCGCAAATTGCGCAGTTTTTTTGAAACGGCGTTTCAATAGGTGTTTGTAGGACTGCTGCGACTGGGTTTGTTCGCCACCGGCGCGTTTGTCGTGCTGGGCCTCCTGAACTTCATTCACCCGGCGCTGGATGCGATGGCACAATTCCGGCTGCACGCGCTGGCAGCCTTGGCGGGGCTTGTTGCAACGGCGTTCCTGGCAAGACTTTGGCTTTCTGCCCTCGCCGCGTTGCTGGTGGGGGCGCTTGCTGCTGGTTTAACGGCCCCGGCCTTACTGCTTGGCGCTGTCGCTGACGGCCCCACATTGCGGGTGGTGCAGTTTAATCTGTGGTATCGCAACGATGACAGGACGGGGGCGCTGCAAGTGCTGCAAAATGCGGATGCAGACGTGCTGGTTTTGCAAGAACTGGTGGGAACGACGGGTCCGCTCATTGGTGGTCTGAAACAAAGCCACCCCCACGGTATTATCTGCCAGGCGCGGCAGAGACCGGGCAATGTGGCGGTGCTTTCACGGTTGCCCCTGGCGGTCGGCGGTAAACCCTATTGTCATAAACAAAAGGCCTACGCCCAGGCACAAATTCAGTGGCAGGACAGAACGGTGACCGTCTCCAGCCTTCACCTGTCCTGGCCATGGCCTTTCAAACAGCACCAACAGGTGAGCGCTTTGGAAAAGGAGTTTGATGCCATCCCACAAGGCGCCCTTGTTCTGGCGGGGGACTATAACGCGGCTGCGTGGACGCGCACGGTCCAGCGTGTGGCGGAGCGCGTAGGGGGTGCAGTGGCCGCCAACCGGTATTTTACATGGGGGCCGTTTCACTTGCGTGGACTGGGCCGTTGGGGTCAACTCTTTTCACTGGACCAAGCGGTGCTGCGCGGGTTTCGCTTAAAGTCACGCAAAATTCTGGGTGCAGCAGGGTCGGACCATCGCCCGGTCCTGCTGGAACTCGTCGCCACTGATGACTGAGGACAAAACTATTACCGACCATCCCGTCCATTTGCAGGAATTGTTGGCCTGGTATGCCGATGCCGGGCTGGACTATGCCATGGATGACGCGCCGGTGGATCGGTTTGCGGAGGCGAAAGCGGCGGCGGAGGCTCGGAAAGTCTCCTCAACAGAAAAGCCGATGGAGCAGCCATCACCGCCAAAACCTGCCCCGCAAAAACAAGCCACTCCCAACCGACAGGCCATTCCCAACCAACAGGCAGTGGCCGAT
This sequence comes from Pseudomonadota bacterium, assembly GCA_038525315.1. Classification (GTDB taxonomy): domain Bacteria; phylum Pseudomonadota; class Alphaproteobacteria; order Rhizobiales; family Rhizobiaceae; genus Pseudahrensia. The sequence continues at coordinate 526,429 of JBCBHU010000002.1, read as the reverse complement.
GCGCAGCGCGTGGCATCGCAAGCGGACGATCTGGCCGCACTCAGATATGCGCTGGAGGGTTTTGAAGGCTGTAATTTGCGCTTTGCTTCAAAGGTCACCGTGTTTGGCACGGGCGACCCCAACGCCTCCTTGATGATTATTGGCGATCCCCCCGGCCGTGATGAAGAGGAAGAGAATACCCCTTTTGCGGGCGGTGCGCTGACCATGCTGGGCGGCATGTTGAGCGTGCTTGGACTGGAAATAGAGCAAACCTATTGCGCCCCCGTCATCCCATGGAGGCCCGCTGGCGGTGTGCCGCCCACACCCTTGCAGATGCAGATTTGTCTGCCCTTTGTGCGCAGACAAATAGCACTGTTAAAACCACGGTTTCTTCTGGTCATGGGGGAGACCGCTACCAATGGTCTGCTGCCCAACAAGGGTAATATCTTGTCCACGCGCGGGAAGTGGCAGGATATGGTGGAGAACCAGCACACCATGGCTGCCCTGCCGACACTGAGCCCCCGTTACCTGCTGAAAATGCCCGCCCAAAAACGCTTTGCGTTTAACGATCTTCTCGCCCTCAAAGACAGAATGAACGGTGCCAGATGAATGAGACATGGGGTGTCGTTTTTGCGCCTATTGAACCGGAAAGCGCGGGCTTATAGGGCGGATAGACGAAGCAACTTTTTCGCGTTCAACCACGTTGCTTGTGCCTAGTGTTTCTAAACGTCGACAGGCGTTCGCCCCGTAAATTTTAGTTCCCACCCAGTGGGTCCGGTCGTTCAGGAGTGCCCGATATGGTGAGCCAGATCGCATCGTTTTTTGGTCTGTTCGGCGGCATGGTATTTCTCATGCTGGGCGGCGGGCTGCAAGGCATTTTGATCCCCGTGCGCGGGGATATGGAAGGCTTTACGGCGTTTCAACTGGGTTGGATTGGCACGGGTTACGCGGTGGGTTTCACCATCGGCTGCATTCTGGTGCCCCGTCTGGTGCGCCGCGCCGGGCATGTGCGCACTTTCTCCACCCTGACGGCTCTATTGTCGGTCTCCGTGCTGCTGAACGGTCTGATTGTTGAAGCCTATACGTGGATCGCGCTGCGGGCACTGGCGGGGTTTTGCTTCGCGGGCTGTTACATGGTGGCGGAAAGCTGGCTCAATGAGCAGGTTTCCAACGATCAGCGCGGGCGCATGTTTTCCATCTATGCCATGACCACCATGATCGCCATGGCGGGGGGCCAATATATTTTGGTGACCGCCAGCGCGCAAACGCAGACGTTGTTCATGGTGGGGGCCATTCTCTACGCCCTGGCAGTGGTGCCCACAGCCGTTTCCAAGGCGCAATCCCCTGCCCCGCTGACCAATGTGAGCCTGGATATACCAGGCCTTTTCCGCAACTCGCCGGCAGCGGCGGTGGGCGCGTTTTTTGCCGGTATTATCTCCGCCGCATGGACTAATTTTGGCCCCGTCTTTGGCCAACAATCGGGCATGAGTAGCGCCATGATCGCCACGCTTCTGGCGCTGGCCATGTTTGGCAGCACATTGTTTCAATACCCGCTGGGTCGCCTGTCGGACATGATCGACCGGCGTTATGTCATGGTGCTGGCGGGCGTAATCGGCGCTTTTGCCGGGGTTCTGATGAGCTATATGTCCGCTGCCAATATTCTCGGAGTGCCTTTTTATGCTGCGGTGCTGATTTATGGCGGCGTCATTTACTCCATCTATTCGCTGGCAGTCGCCCACGGCAATGACCACGCGGAAGCCAACGACTTTGTGAAAGTCTCCAGCGGCCTGCTGCTGGTCTATGGCTTTGGCACCATGGTTGGCCCGCTGATGGCAGCGCAGTTGATGGATCTTGTGGGGCCTTCAGGCGTGTTTACCACCACCACAATCGCGCACGTCGCCTTTGGCGGCTACGCCCTTTACCGGACGTTCCGCAATGAGCGGGTGGCGGAGGATGACCGTGTGGACTTCCAGACGGTGGGTCTGGCGCGCAACACCACGCCAGAGTCCTATGTGCTCGACCCACGCTCGCAGTTGGATGATGAAGTGGAAGGGGAAGAAGAATTTCCCCCCATGCCCCCGCCTGTGAAAGTGGAGTAAATATTCCTTCTCCCCGTTGGGGAGAAGGATACGAGGACTTGGGCTTTGCGAAGCAAAGCCATAGCCGCAGTTGGATGAGGGGAATATGGGGCCATCTTAGCCCCCTCACCCAAGACTGACTAAATTTCGCTTTGCGAAATAAGTCAGACTATCCCTCTCCCCGGTGGGGAGAGGGAGGCTCTTTGAAAAATCACGCCGCCTTCTTGCCCGCCTTTTGCAAAATATCCCACATGGCCAAGGGGGTGACCGGCATATCCACATGCTCGATGCCGTGGCTACGATACAAGGCATCAACCACAGCATTCATGACGGCAGGACAACCGCCGATGGTGCCAGCCTCGCCCGCGCCCTTGATGCCCAGCGCATTGGTGGTGGAGGGCACATTGCGGGTCTCGAAGTGGAAATTGGGAATATCGTCGGCGCGGGGCATCCGGTAGTCCATGAAACTGGCGGTGAGAAGCTGACCGTCATCGTCATAGACCGTATTTTCCATGATGCACTGGCCAATGGCCTGGGCCACACCGCCATGGACCTGACCGGCCAGCAGGATGGGGTTCACCGTGGCGCCGAAGTCGTCAACGATGGTGTAGGAAACCACTTCGGTTATGCCGGTTGCTTCTTCAATCTCCACCTCACAAATGTGAGTGCCGTTGGGATAGGTGGCTTCGTCCTGCTTGAACTCGCCGGTGGCTTGCAGCGTGTCTTCAGCGGCGGCCGCCACATCGGCCAGGGTGATTGCCTTGTCCGTGCCCATGACGCGCACTTCGCCATTGTGCAGTTCCAGATCGGCGGCGGCGGCTTCCAGCTTTTCGGCGGCGACTTGCTTGATCTTCTCGGCCAGCGCTTCGGAGCCGCGTTTTACAGATACGCCGCCCAGCGGGATGGAGCGGGAGCCGCCGGTGCCGCCCCCGTTTTCCAGCTGGTCGGTGTCGCCCTGCTCCACCTCAATCGACTCCATATCAAGATTGAGGGCTTCGGCGGCAAACTGGGCATAGGCCGTCTTATGGCCTTGTCCGTTGGATTGGGTGCCGATCAAGACTTTGACCGTGCCATCCTCTTCCAACTGCACTTTTGCCGGTTCGGACCCCGCAAAGGCACAGGCTTCGATGTAGGTGGACATGCCAATGCCACGCAGCTTGCCGTGGGTTGCGCTTTCGGCGGCGCGGGTGTCGAAGTCAGCCCAACCGGCCACGTCCATGGCTTTGTCCATGTGCGCGGTGAATTCGCCCGTGTCATAGGTGCGGCCAAAGGGCGTGGTGTAGGGCAGATGGTCTGTGGGGATGGCATTGCGGCGGCGAATTTCGTCCACGGCCAGGCCCATGTCACGGGCGCACTGGTCTACAAGGCGTTCCAGCGCGTAGATGGCTTCAGGACGACCGGCGCCACGATAGGCGTCCACCGGCGTGGTGTTGGTATAGACGCCGCGAATGCCGAAGCGGCAAGCGGGTATGTCGTAAATGCCGGTGGCGATGGTGGTGCCGAGGCTTGGGATATAGGGGCCGTAGGCATGGAGATAGCCGCCCATGGCAGCGATCAAATCCACATCAAGGGCGAGAAACTTCCCCTCTTCATCCATGGCCATGCGCATGGTGACCACATTATCTCTGCCATGGGCATCAGCCACAAAATGTTCCGAACGATCACAACGCCATTTCACGGGGCGGCCGGTACGTTTGGCGGCGATGAGGGCCAAGGGATATTCCCGGTAGGGGAAGACTTTTGTGCCAAAGCCACCCCCCACATCCGGCGTGACCACGCGCAGCTTTTCGACGGGCACGTTCAGGCAAGGCTCGGCCAGGGCCCGGCGCATGCCATGGACACCTTGGGAACCGGCGGTGAGCGTGTACCGGTCTTCCTCATCAGACCACTCCGCCACGCAGCCGCGGGTTTCCATATAATTGCAGATAAGCCGGTTATTGATGAGTTTCAGCTCGGTGACACGAGGTGCAGTCTTGAAAATCTCACGGGCTTTGTCGCCATTCCCCATCTCCACATCAAAGACGAGATTATTGGGCACGTCTTCATAAACCAGCGGCGCGCCCTCGGCCAGGGAGGCTTCCGTGTCGATGGCAGCGTCGAGCATATCATAATCGATCTCGATCGCCTCGCCCGCCGCCTTGGCCTGTTCCAGCGTTTCCGCCACGACGAAAGCGACCGCATCGCCCACATGGCGCACGGTGTCCGTGCACAGCAAAGGAATATCCTTCTTGCCGTGCATGGTGCCGTCTTTTTGTTTGAGAATGGTCTGACAGGCGAGGCCACCATGGCCCTCAATATCGGCCGCGGTGAGCACGAGATGAACGCCGTCCATGGCGCGGGCCGTCTCCGCGTCCTCCACCGTGAATTTTGCGTGGGCATAGGGGGAGCGGACCACATGGGCCTGAAGCTCACCCTCCCGCTTCACATCATCGGTGTAGCGGCCCTGACCGGTGATGAATTGCGCATCCTCCTTGCGCAAAACGGCCTGACCGATACCGACCTTCTGGCCGAATTTTGGTGGGGTATGAGCATTCATAACGAAGTTCTCCATAACCGCATTATTTGCGATGGTTTGGCGGGAGAATTTGCCATTTGCGGCACGAAAGCAAGGCGGATTGTGGTCGCACAATTGACGGCATCATTTGCGCGGGAACAACAGGGCTGCCACTGTGTTGGCAACAGTGCGTGCCATCTGCCTGCGAAAGCCATCATCTTGCAAAATTTCAAAACACTCCAAGGCCGATTTCTGGCCCTGCCCGGCAATATGAAGGGCGCTTTGGTGCTATTGGCGGCGGCGGGCGGGTTTTCCGTCATGGTGCTTTTGGTGAAACTGGCGGGCCAGAGACTGTCGGTGCCGCAAATTTTGTTCATGCGGCAGGTCATCATGACACTGATGGTGCTGCCCGCCATTTTGAACCACTTCCCGGGTTGCCTGAAAACGGCACGGCTGGATTTGCAGCTGACCCGTATCGTATTTGCGCTGGTGGCCATGTTGTGCGGGTTCCATGCGGTGGTGAACATGCCGCTGGCGGATGCAACGGCCATTGGTTTTGCAAAAAGCTTTTTCGTCACGATTTTTGCGATCTGGATCCTGAACGAAAAAGTCGGCATCCGCCGCTGGGGGGCCGTGGCCGTGGGCTTTTTAGGCGTCTTGATCATGGTTCGGCCCGGCTCAGACGGGTTTGACCCCACGTCAGTCTATGCTTTGGCCGGGGCGGCTGGGGCGGGAATTGTGATGGTGATTATCCGCAAATTATCGCAGACGGATAAACCCATCACGACCTTGTCCTATCAGGCTATTCTGGTGGGCGTTTGCATGGCCATTCCCGCCTGGCTCTATTGGATACAGCCCACGTGGGAGGAGTGGCTGCTCCTGTTGGCCATCGGCATCGTTTCCTATGGCGCGCAAATGCTCAACATCTACGCCTATACTTGGGGGGAGGCATCGGTGCTGGCCTCGCTGGACTATGTGCGTCTGCTCTATGCCACCCTTTTTGGCTGGCTTTTCTTTGCCACCGTGCCCGGCCCTTATACCTGGGCTGGATCAGCCGTCATTATTGGGGCGTCCATTTACACCGTGCATCGGGAGCGGCAGAAGAAAGCCAATCTTGCCCGCTCGCCCGATGGGCGGGGCTATACCAATACCTGATTTATGCCCCCTGGCGCTGGGCATGGTAAGTCTTCAGCAATCCGGTGGTGGAGCCGTTGCGGGCCTCATCAATGGCTTCTCCCTTCACCAGTGGCAGCAATTGGCCTACCAGTTCCTTGCCCAATTCCACACCCCATTGGTCAAAGGAATTGATGCCCCAGATAGCGCCCTGCGCGAAGACCTTGTGTTCGTAGAGCGCAATGAGCTGGCCCAGTACAAGGGGCGTGAGTTTGGGGTATAGGAACGTGCAGGTGGGGCGGTTGCCGGGAAATACCTTGTGGGGGGCCAGTGTGTTGATGGTCTCGGCATCCATGCCTTTGGCCGCCAATTCCTGCCTCGCCTGCGCTTCGCTCTTGCCCAGCATGAGGGCCTCTGTCTGGGCGAAGGCATTGGCCACCAGTTTTTCGTGATGGTCGCCAAGGGGGGCGTGGGCGCTAGCGGCGATGAGAAAATCGGCGGGCACAACGGACGTGCCCTGATGGATAAGCTGATAGAACGCGTGCTGACCATTGGTGCCGGGTTCGCCCCAAACGATGGGGCCGGTGTGATGGTTCACCAACGCCCCGTCCAGCGTGATCCGCTTGCCGTTTGATTCCATGTCCAGCTGTTGAAGATAGGCTGGGAAGCGCGAAAGGTGTTGGTCGTAAGGCAGAACGGCATGGGTGTCATAACCGCAGACATTGCGGTGGTAGAGCCCCACCAGCGCCATAAGGAGCGGTACATTTTCCGCATCAGGTGCGCTTTGGAAGTGGTTGTCCACCGCATGAGCGCCGCCCAAAAACTCTTCGAACCATTCCGGCCCGATGGCCAGCATGAGGGACAGGCCGATGGCGGACCAAATGGAATAGCGGCCGCCCACCCAGTCCCAAAAGCCAAACGCACGGTCGTCTTCAATACCGAAGGCCGCGGTCTTATCCAAAGCCGTAGAAAGGGCCGCGAAATGCTCCTTTACCGCCGCCTCTCCGCACCGCTCCACAAACCATGTGCGGGCCGTGTTGGCGTTGGTCATGGTCTCTTGGGTAGTGAAGGTTTTGGAGGCGATGATGAACAGCGTGGTATGCGCCGGCACCTGTTGCAGCACGGCGTGAATATCCGCTCCATCCACATTGGAGACGAAGTGCGTGCGCGGGCCGTCGTGGTAGGGGGCAAGGGCCAGCGTGGCCATGGCTGGGCCGAGGTCTGAACCACCGATACCGATATTGACCACATCGGTGAAGCGCCCGCCTTTTCCCGCCAAGTCCCCGCCGCGAATTTTAGTTGCAAAATCTGCCATGCGGGCCCGCACGGCGCGCACATCGTCCATCACATTTTCGCCGTCGATGATGACTGCTTGGTCTGACATATTGCGCAGCGCCATGTGCTGCACAGCGCGGCCCTCGGTGGCGTTGATGGGGTCCCCCCGAAAAAGGGCGTCGCGCTTGGCGGGCAAATCCGCCGCGTGGGCCAATTGTATGAGTTTTTCTCGCAGCGGTTCATCCAGCGCGGTTTTGGAATAGTCGAAAAGGATGTCGCCGCAGGAGGCGGAGAAGTTTTCAAAGCGGTGAGTGTTGGTTTCAAACAGGTCAGCAATGGTACGGGACTTGCCCTGCGCATGGTGGGTTTGAAGGTTTTTGAGCAGGGCAGCGGCAGCAGCTTGCATGGGAATGGCTCCAAAGGGCGAGCGAAACGGGTATTTTTGTTTAAGATAATTTGAGCAAAGGCGTTAGCCCCGCTTTGGCAGATGCCGTGGTAAGTGGCGTTATGGCGGGGATAAATTTTGCAAGGCGAGTGCTTGATCGCTTTCGGCGGGATGAACGGGGCAATGTGGCCGTGCTCACGGCCCTGATGGCGGTGCCCCTTGCCGGGATCATCTTTACTGCCATCGAATTTGCCGACGATATTTCCGTGCGCAGCGATCTTCAACACGCGGCTGATGAAGCCGCCTTGGCCGCGCTGGCCAAACCCAGGCAACGCTGGCGGGATCGACAGAAAGTGGCGCGGTCCCTGTTTCTTGCCAATCTTGACCGGGATGACAGAATAGAAAGGCTCCGCTGGCGCTTGCGGCGGCGCATAACGCCACGGGGTTTAACAGTGACCTATCAGGCCAAAGCCAAGATGGTGCCCCTGTTTGGGGGTCTCACCCCCTTTGGAAAGCGCACCATGCAGATTGAGAGCGCCGCGATCCGCTACAAGGACAAAAGTCTGCCGCCCCGGCTGATCTCCCCCAAAAACACGGCGACTGGCACTTTGAACTAAGGGGACACGGGGCCATAGTGGCGCAAACCTCATCTTCTAAGGCCCCCTCATGCGCACCACCACTGCCCCCACAATCCGCCTGAAAGACTACACACCGCCCGCGTATCTCATCGACACGGTGAATATGCTGGTGCGGCTTTCCCCCGATGGGACGGAAGTGGTCACTACCACCATTGTGCGGCGGGCCAAGGGCACAAAGGTCGGCACACCGCTGGTTTGGGACGGGGATGAACTGGCGCTGCAAGCCATCACTCTTGATGGTCAACCACTGGATGACCATCACTACACGGCGACCGCCGACCAACTAACCCTTCACACCCCCCCTAAGGCAAAAACATTTGAATTAACGATCACCACACGGCTGGCCCCCAAGACCAACACGAAACTGATGGGGCTTTACCAAAGCAACGGGGTCTACTGCACCCAGTGCGAAGCCGAGGGTTTCCGCCGCATTACCTATTTTGCCGACCGGCCCGATGTGCTGGCCGTTTACACCGTGCGGGTGGAAGGTGATGGGCAGGAATGCCCGATTCTGCTTTCCAATGGTAACCCCGTCGAGAGCGGAAAGTTGGCGGATGGTCGCCACTTCGCCACGTGGCATGACCCGCATCCCAAGCCCAGCTATTTGTTCGCGCTGGTGGGTGGCAAGCTGGATGCATTCAGCGACACGTTTACCACCGCCTCGGGCAAGGAAGTGGCGCTCAACATCTATGTGGAGCCGGGTAAAGCACCCAAAGCGGCCTATGCGATGGATTCTCTAAAAAGGTCCATGGTTTGGGACGAGCAGGTATATGGGCGGGAATACGATCTGGACGTGTTCAACATCGTCGCTGTCTCCGATTTCAACATGGGTGCCATGGAGAACAAGGGGCTGAACGTCTTTAACGACAAATACGTCTTGGCGGACGAAGACACGGCAACGGATGCGGATTTTGCCAATATTGAGGCGATTATCGCCCATGAATATTTCCACAATTGGACGGGTAATCGCATTACTTGCCGCGACTGGTTTCAACTGTGTTTGAAAGAGGGGCTGACCGTCTATCGGGATCAGGAATTTTCCGCAGACCAACGCTCGCGTCCCGTGCAGCGCATCCAGCAGGTGCGGGTATTGAAGGCGGGTCAGTTCACGGAAGATGCCGGGCCACTGGCCCACAGCGTGCGCCCCGCCGCTTACAAGGAAATCAACAACTTCTACACCGCAACCGTCTATCAAAAAGGTGCGGAACTCGTGCGCATGTTGGCCACCATTGTGGGCGCGAAGGCCTATCGCAAATCCACCGATTTGTATTTCAAACGGCATGATGGGGAAGCGGCGCGGGTGGAAGACTGGCTAGGCAGTTTTGAAAAAGCGGCCGAAGTGGACCTGACCCAATTTGCCCGCTGGTATGGGCAGGCCGGCACGCCGGAGGTCACCGTGGCCGAAAGCTATGACAAGGCCAAACGCCGTTATTCATTGACACTGTCCCAGTCTGTTCCCCCAACGCCGGGGCAAAAGACCAAAAAAGTCGTCCCCATTCCACTGCGGTTTGGCTTGATAGACAGGAGCGGGAACGACATGGCGGCTTCTTCCAAAAGCGCCATGGTGCGTGATGATGTGATCCTGCTGGACCGCAAGAACGCGACGATCCACTTCGACGAGGTGGACCACAAACCGGTGCTCTCCATTCTGCGCGGTTTTTCTGCACCCGTGAACTTGGCCCACCGGCAAAGCGCCAAAGGCCGGTTGCACCGGGGGCGTTATGACACTGATGCCTATAACCGCTGGGAGGCGTTAAATGGGCTGACGCTGCAAGAATTGGTAAAAGGGTCAAAAAAGCGGGCCAAGGGCGAAAAGGCTTTGCTGGATGAGGACTTGCTGACCGCATTGGCGGAAACCGCCTTTGACGAAACGCTGGAACCGGCTTTCCGCGCCCAGGTGCTGTCGCTTCCCAACAGCCAAAATGTGGCCCAGGCACTGGGACGCAACGTGGACCCGGACGCCATATTTGCCATGGTGAAGGACGCCCAAAAAGCCTTGGGCAAACAACTTGGCAGGGAGGGCCTTACCCTGTGGCAGCGGCTTGTTGAGGAACAGGCAGAGGCGGACGATTTGGCCGCCGCCGGACTGCGGTCACTTGCAAACACACTGTTGCCTTTGCTCACGCTCGCGAAGATTGGTGATGCAGTCGGCCAGGCTGAACACCAATTTGATACGGCCACAAACATGACCAACCGCATGGCCGGTTTGTCCACGCTCATTTATGCCCAAAGCGATCGTAAAAAAGCCGATGCGGCGCTGGACAAGTTCTACAAACGGTATGCGGACAATCCTTTGGTCATCGACAAGTGGTTTGCCATTCAGGCCGCCCTGCCCGGCTCCGCCGGGCTGACGCGGGTGAAGCAATTGTCCAAACATGCAGCCTACAGTCTGGAAAACCCCAACCGCGCCCGGGCCTTGCTGGCGCCCTTTGCGGCCGGCAATCTGTCGGGATTTCACCGGGCCGATGGCAAAGCCTACGCATTTTACGCCCAGCAAATTGTGGCCATTGATGCCATCAATCCGCAACTGGCGGCGCGGTTGCTGACGCTCATGAATGTGTGGCGGTCCATGGAAAAGGGCAGGGCCGGACATGCCAAAGCTGCACTTCAGTCAATCGCTACGCATCCGAATCTGTCCCGCGATGTCAAAGAAATTGTGGATCGTGCGTTGGCCTAGTTGACCTTCCGGTCAGAAATTTCTGTCCAGACATCTAGACAACACGAATCGGCATCCCCCATTATAGGATCGATTCGATAGGCTGGAAGGGGTGCTTGTGCCAGCCGCGTTGTCGATTTAGCTGAAATTGGAGGGGTTCATGGGGCAGGCGAACGCCAATGGCGTGCGCGCCAACTGGCGTGGTACGCTCAAAAACAGAATGGCCGCATGGGCTTTGCCCACGGTTGCAGACGCCGAACACCTTCGCCGCTATGGCCACACCCGCATCACCATTCCCCTGTGGCAGTATTTTTTGAAGTCGGAAGCCTTCTTCCGCCGGCTCATCCCCTTACTCATCATACTGTTGCTCACCTTTGCCGCCGTTTCCCGCGTGGGTTCCATGATGAACCAGTCGGAAAGCCTGCACACTGAGGCGGAGCAAAAGCTGGGCCTGCTGACCAGCCTGCTGGCACTACGTCTGTCGCAAAACCCTTCCTTTGAGGATCTGCTCACATCACCAACGCTTGCCGATGTCCTGCTGGAGGATGCGCTGGAACAGCCGGGGGAGGACAACCCCCTCACCGCCAGCAGAAAACACCTCGTCGTCTTTGTGCTCGACAGCGATAACCGCGTGATCGCACAACGCCCGCCGGAGGGTGATTTTGACAGGGTGCACCTGTCTCGCCTGACCGACGGGATTGACATGACCCCCCTGCCCGGCAAGCGCAGCCGGTCGCGAACAATTCTGTTGGAGGGTGAGCGGCCCGCTTTGGCCTATTATCGCCCGCTTGTTTTCGACGACGATGCGAAATCTGCGGCGCTTCTGACGCTGATGATGGAGCAAAATATTTACAAGGGTTGGTATCAGCGCGCCAATCTCAATGTGGTGCTGTTCATCGCCATGAGCATTGTGCTGCTGGTGGTGCTGTATGCCTATTTCGCCCAGGGTGCCCGGGTTAGGGAAACCGATGCCCTGTACACGGAGAACAACGCCCGGTTCGACACGGCATTATTGCGGGGCCATTGTGGTCTGTGGGATTGGGATTTGTCACGGGGCAGCATCGTATGGTCCCGCTCCATGTATCAGATGCTTGGCTTAAAGGCCTCCGAACAGGCGCTGGGGTTTGGTGACCTGTCGCAAATGATGCACCCGGATGATCCGGACATGATCGCACTGGCCAATCAGGCGTTTCAATCGGACAAGACCCAGTTGGACCACCGTTTCCGCATGCGCCACGCCTCTGGCACGTGGATTTGGATGCGGTTAAGGGCTGAACTTGTGCGCTATAAAGGCTCAGCTCCGCATCTAATCGGCATTGCCGTGGATATTTCTGAACAGGAAGCCCTGGAGCAGAAAACGCGGGATGCGGATATTCGCCTTCGGGATGCCATTGAGAATATTTCCGAAGCCTTTGTGCTTTGGGATGCCAAAAAGCGGCTGGTGATGTGCAACAGTAAATACCAGCAATTATACAGCCTGCCCGCCAGCGCTACAAAAAGCGGCCTCCACCACGATACGGTGATGGAGCAGAGCCGTCGGCCCAAGGCGCAAAATCTGGTGTCCATGCCGTCAAAATTTGAAAACGGCACCAAAACCTTTGAGATGCAGATCGAAAACGGCAATTGGTTGCAAATCAGCGAGCGACGCACCCAGGATGGCGGGTTCGTGTCTGTGGGCACAGACATTACCCAGATTAAACGCAATCAAGCCAAGCTGGAAGAATCCGAGCGTCTGCAACTGGCCACCATTGCAGACCTGCGCGGCACCCAACAGAAACTGGAACGACAGGCACAGCAGCTGGTGGAATTTGCCGACAATCTCAACGAGCAGAAAAAACGCGCCGATGCCGGCAATCAGGCCAAGTCAGAGTTCCTGGCCAATATTTCCCATGAACTGCGCACGCCGCTAAACGCCATCATTGGCTTTTCAGACATTATGCGCGCAAAAATGTTCGGCCCCATGGGGTCTGAAAAATATGTGGAATATGCCGATGACATCCATGATTCCGGCAATTTCCTTCTGGGGGTGATCAACGACGTTTTGGACATGTCACGTATTGAGGCTGGGCGCTTGCAATTGCGCCCGGAGACCATCGCGCTGGACCGTACGCTGCAAGAGAGCACACGCTTCATTCAAATGCAGGCGGATAAGGCCCAGATCACAGTGTCCCACACCGTTTGCGATGATCTCAAACTGACGGGTGACCGCCGGTCTGTGAAGCAGATTTTGCTGAACCTACTCTCCAATGCGGTCAAATTCACGCCGGAAAACGGGGAGATCGAAGTGGAGGCGCGGGAGGAGAACGGCCACGCCATGATCAAAATCGCCGATAATGGCATCGGCATTCCCTCCGAGGCCCTTGAACGATTGGGCCGACCCTTTGAACAGGTTCAGGCGCAGATGACCAAAAACCATAAGGGCAGCGGCCTTGGCCTTGCCATCGCACGGTCTCTCGCCAACCTCCATGGCGGTTCCCTTAAAATCACCTCAGAAGTGGGCGTGGGAACCACGGTTACGGTATCGCTACCCATTGAGTGTGCCATCGACCCCAAAAATCTAGATGACAGTGGAGACGGTAACGCTTGAGCGGGGCGGTCCGGCGACATGTGAAGCCGCCGGAAACCCCTTGAGCTTTTCTCGACCTATTGGTCGTTGTTCCTGCGCCAGCGCATGCCACCCCGACGTTTTCCCATACGCCGCATCTCATCGCGTTCGATAAAACCGCTCTCGTCGGCATCCAACAGGGCGAAACGCTTGCGGGCACGGTTTTCCAGTTCGGACTTGGTGACTTTCCCGTCGCCGTTCACATCCATACGGCGCATCATGCGGCGGGCGCGGCGCTCATTGCGGCGCTGCTCCACGGCGGCGACCATTTCCTGCTGGGAAATTTCCCCATCTTTATTGGTGTCAGCCTTGTCAAAACGGTTGGTGACGCGCGCCACAGTCTCGGCAATGGAAAGCTTTCCATCGTTATTCGTGTCGAGGCGCTTGAGCAATTCGGCGCGCTTGTCACTTCGTTGATTGGCCATGGCGACGCCGCTCACCGCGGCGGTGGGCAAAATAATCAGGCTTGCAATAATCAAAGGTTTCTTGAGAGCAGTTTTCATGGGGTGCTCCTTTCGGTCTGGATTGACGCTACGTCCCCGCCCCTTTGGCAACTGACTTGAGGGACCTTAAAAAATGGGCGTGAACAACGGACTGCATTTCCGCCAGATGAGCCTGTGCCGTTTTCATGTCGGGCAGATCGAGCGTTTTGAGAATTTCCCGGCGAAACCCGTCGGGCCATTCCTCCAGCGCTATGTTTTGCCCCAGACACAAGCGAACCATCTGTTGGACGCCCAAAGACGTAGAATGCGCCTCCTGCAATGTCATATTAGCAATTTGTAATTCATGCTCCATTAACTCTGCCCAATTTGCCTTATTACCCATAAGGCGCTGGAACTGTTTGAGAAAATCGAGATCGGTCAACCCACCAGCAACCCGTTTGACGTCAAATTCGGAAGTGGGGGGATGCTCTTTCAGGAGCGTTTGACGCATGTTCAAAACATCATTGGCCAGCGACGGTGAATTTCTTTCGATCTGGAAAAGCCGCTCAATATCGCTTTCAACGCGGGCCTTAAAGGTATCGGAGCCAAAAACCATGCGGCCCCGTGCCAGCGCGAGTAACTCCCAAGTCCATGCCTCTGACTCATAATAACGGTTAAAGGCCCGCAGACTGGAGGCAATGGGTCCCTTTTGGCCCGCCGGACGCAGGCGAAAGTCAGTTTCATACGCGATCCCTTGAGCCGTGGGGGCCGATAAAGCCGCGATGATACGCTGGGCAAAACGACCGTAATATTGGGACGCGTGAAGGGGTTTTCGCCCGTCGGACGTGTGCCGATCATCGTCAAAGCGATAGAGTAGGATCAGGTCCAGATCAGAGGATGCCGTCAGGGTGCGCGAACCCAAATTACCCAGTGCCAGTGCCCCAAATTCTGCGCCCGGCACGGTACCGTGGTCCTGTTCAAAGGCGGCACGCACCCAGTCAATGGCCCCAGCCAGAACCGCTTCTGCAAGATTGGAAAATTGCGCTCCGGCATCAACCGCTGCAAGGGCGCCGCCAAGAATGCGTGCGCCAATCATAAAGCGCTGTTCGGCCGCATAAATGCGCAAACGCTCAAGCCCGTCTTCATAGTCCCGCGCCAGATCAAGGCTTTGCTGCAAACATTCCCTGTGGGCGACCACATCATACTCGCGCCGCAATTGGCCCGGCTCCAACATGCCATCAAAAATATGGGGTCTGCGGGTGATTGTTTGGGCCATGGCGGGGGCGGTGCCCAAAATGCGCACCAAGAGTGCCAGAAGTTCCGGGTTATTGCGCAGCAGAGAGAAAAGCTGAAATCCCACCGGGAGCCCTTTCAAAAAGGTGTCAAAGCGGATGAAGGCCTCATCAGCCTCCCCCGTTCCAGCCAGCGCACGCAGTAGGGCGGGCGTAAACTCCGTGAGCTGTTCGCGGGCCTCCAACGATTGCATGGCGGCATAACGCCCGTAATGCCAGGACTTTATGGTGTCGATCACCAAAGCAGGGCGCTCAAAGCCCATTGTCTCCAAGGCTGTGATGGTGCCCGGGTCACGCACGTCGCCGGTGAAGGACAAATTGCCGGCCGCGTCTCCCAAAGGGTCAGCGGTGGTGAAAAGATCGGCATAGTGGGTTTCCACGCCCCCAAGATGCAGGCGGGTGGCGGCATCGAAGCTTTTTGCGTCTGAAAATCCGCACAGGTGGGCGATCGTGCGAAGCCCTTCCTCGTCTTCCGGGATCGTATGTGTCTGGGCATCGCTGACAAGTTGCAGGCGGTGCTCCACGTCGCGCAAGTAGCGATAGTGGGCTGTCATGGCATCGCAAACCGTTTGCTCAATCCAGCCCTGGTGGGCCAGCTGCTGCAACATGTCGAGCGTTTTGCGCCCCCGCAGCACAGGGCTTCGCCCTCCGGCGATGAGTTGCTGGGTCTGCACGAAAAACTCAATTTCACGAATGCCGCCCCGCCCCAGTTTTACGTTATGGCCGGAAACGTGGAGAGCGGTGAGATCACGATGACTTTGAATTTGGCGTTTAATGGAATGAATGTCGGCAATGGCCGCATAGTCAAGATAACGCCGCCAGATGAACGGTTGCAGGGCGGCGAGGAATTCCTCCCCCAATGCTCGATCACCGGCGATGGGGCCGGCTTTGATAAAAGCGGCCCTCTCCCAGTTTTGCCCGCGGGATTCGTAATAATGCAACGCAAGGGACAGGGGGACTGCCAGCGGCATGGAGCCGGGATCGGGCCGCAGGCGCAGATCGGTGCGGAAAACGTAGCCATCGCCAGTGCGGTTTTGCATGATGGCGATAAATTGTTTGATGAGACGGGTAAAAAGGGTGATTGCCTCAATGGCATCGGGCACGGCGGGGGCGTGCGGATCAATGATGACCACAAGGTCAATGTCGCTGGAGTAGTTCAACTCCCCTGCCCCGTGTTTGCCCATGGCGATGACCGTGAGCCCGCACTTGTTTTCCGGCCGTTCCGGCTCGGGCAGATGCAGTTTCCCCCGATGATGCAGTTCCAACAACAGAAACCGAATTGCCGCTTGGGTGGTGGCATTGGCCACCAGCGCCATGGCCTCCCCCACATCGTCGCATGTCCAATGGCCGGAGAGATCGGCCAGCGCGATGAGAAGACAGGCCTTTTGCTTGGCAATCCTCAAATCAGCCTCCAAGGCAGCACGGTCCGCTGAGGGGGTGTTGAGGGGCTGCAAGACCGTTTCGAGCGTTTTGCGATGCTCTTGCGTCATACAAAGAAGGGCGAAGTGCGGATGACGACAAGCAGTTTCGTAAACGTGGGGCGAGAGTTGAAAAATCGCCGCTAGAAAGCGCGCCTGTGCTTCGCTGAAAGCGTCGACCTCGACCCCGTTGGCTATGGCTTTGGTTTGAAAATTCTCCCAGCGCTCTTGGGCAACCATCCCGTCTGCGGGGCGAATTGAAACCGGGATCTGGGCTTTAATGGAGGGCAGGCTTTTGGTCATGCCTGATATGAAACGAAGGCCGATGGGACAGCAAGACTATGTGGCGGGCAAATCCAACACGACACACAGGCCCGGGCGGTTGTCCTCTAGCTGCAACGCCCCACCGTGGAGGCTTACCACTGCCTCCACCAAGGAAAGGCCCAAGCCGGAGCCGGGCCGATTACGGCTTGTATCAAGGCGCACGAAGCGCTCTTTCACCCTGTCCCGTTCCGCTTCCGGGATGCCCTCGCCATTATCCGCCACGGACAGCAACACCCGTTTGGGGGCCTGTTTGAGTGTTATCGTGATGCGCGGATTGCGGTCTGACCCGCCATATTTTAGGGCATTGTCGATGAGATTTGTCAGCGCTTGGGCCAACAGTTCGCGGTTGCCAAGAACGGTGGCTTGGTTCTGAATATCCACCTCAAGCGCGACGCCCTGTTCCTGCGCCAAGGGCTCAAACAATTCATGGACATCATTGACGATGGGAGCCAGTGGGAGCGGTTGCAAATCGACAGCCCGGGCGCCGGACCCCACTTGGGAAATCATCAAAAGCGCATCGAAGGTGCGGATGAGGCCATCGGCATCGGCGATGATGTCATCCAGAATTTCCTGATCGACTTGCCCAGTCTGGCCCAGCGCCGCCTCTGCCCGGTTGCGCAAACGTGTGAGCGGCGTGCGCAGATCATGGGCGATGCTGTCCGACATGGTCCGCACCCCCACGTTAAGCTTTTCAATGCGGGCCAACAGGTGGTTGAGGCTCTGGGACAGCCGGTCAAATTCATCCCCGGTGCCGGCAAGGGGCAAACGTTCACTCAAATCACCGGCAATAATCCGATCACTGGATTTCGACACCCTATCAATGTGACGCAAGGCGCGGCGGCCCACAAAAAGCCACAGCAACACGCCGGTCAAAACCATGACCAAGAGCGATACGGCGGAGGCGCGGCGCACGACACCGCGAAAGCGCTGCACATCCCCCACATCCCGCCCCACTAGCAGGCGTAGATCGCCCGGCAATGTAAACACCCGGGCAATGGCCCGGCGTTCCTCATCACTTTCATCAAAACCAAGGTAAGGGAACGGGGGCAGTTTCCAGCCGTCGCGGGAAAGCAGGCGGCTATCAATCGCCCTCACATTACCTGCAATGATGAGGCCCGAAGGGTCGGCCACCAAATAGAGATTAGCCCCCGGTCGGCGGGAACGGCGTTCGATCATGGGAATGAGGCGACGCACCCCGCCCCGGCGGGCGGAACGGGCAATGCTCTGCACTTCTTCGTCCACAACTTCCCGATATTGCTGCAGTAAAATGCGCCCGGAATTGAAGGAGATGTAGAAGACCACGCCGATTGCCAGCAGGCCAAACAGAAGCGTGTAAAGCAGCGTGAGGCGCGCCGCCGTCGTTTGGAACATCTGCCGAAAACGCTTCACCATTAATCAGCATACCGGGATGCCGACAGGCGATAGCCCTTGCCCCGCACGGTGTGGATGAGCGGGTGGTCAAATTCCTTGTCCACTTTGGCCCGCAGGCGGGACATGTGGACGTCGATAACATTGGTTTGGGGATCAAAGTGAAGGTCCCACACGTGCTCCAGCAGCATGGTGCGGGTCACGAGCCGATCTTCATTGCGCATGAGATATTCCAGCAAACGGTACTCACGGGGCTGCAAAGAGATTTCCACCCCTGCCCGCCGGGCGTTGTGGCCGATGCGGTCCAAGGTCAGATCACCCACCTGAATGCTGGTTTGCGGTGCCGCATTGTCTGAGCGCCGCGCCAGCACTTCCAGCCGGGCCAGCAATTCGGAAAAGGCGTAGGGTTTGGCAAGATAATCATCGCCCCCCGCCCGAAGGCCGGTAACGCGATCATCCACCTGACCCAAGGCGGATAGAATGAGCGCGGGGGTATTTATGCTTTCTTCTCGCAGTTGCGATAGCATAGCCAGACCGTCCAGCTTGGGCAGCATTCGATCCACCACCATGACATCATGCTGGGCGGTGCGGGCGGCGGCGAGGCCGGCTTCACCATCAGCGCACCAATCCAATTCGTGGCCGCTGGACTTCAACGCCTCACCTAATTGGCTCGCCAGCAATTCATCATCTTCCACCAGCAAAATGCGCATGGTTCGCGCCTCAACAGTTTTCATTTCCATGGGGCAAAGCAGCGGGCCCATGGGAGACCCGCTGCCAAAGCGTTTGCCGACTATAGGGAATTTGAGGGAATTTCCGAGCGGCAAACGCCCATCGCGGCCCCACACTACAGGAATACGCAGGGACCGGACCTTTTGGCTCGCTTAACCCTGTTCGATGGGCAGGGCGACGAAGCGGTTACGCTCACCAGAGCGGAACTGGAACAGGATCGCTTTGCGCTCATCTTCCATGGCCTGGGCAACGGCACGACCCACATCTTTGACGGAGCGGGTGTCGCGTCCATTGATGGAGACGATCTCATCACCGGTGCGCACGCCTTTCTCGGCCGCGATACTGTTTTGCATCACGTCGGCCACAACGACACCCCGTCCATCCGGTGCCACTGACATGCCCAGTTCTTCAAGGTCCACGGCCCCGGTGGGGTTGATAGATTGTTCCGGCTGAGCCATCGCGGTCTGCTGAGTGGTGGGCAATGCACCGAGTTCCACATCCAAAACACGCTCCTTGCCATCGCGGAAGACGGTAATTTTTGTCTTCGCATTTGGTTCATAGGCAGCGATGGTCTTGGCCAGGCCACGGGGGTTTTGCACCTCTTTATCGTCCACCTTCAAAATGACATCGCCGGAAAGAATACCGCCTTCAGCGGCGGGGCTGTCGGCTTGAGCGTCAGCGACAATGGCACCGGCGGCTTTCTCAAGCCCCAGCGAGGCGGCGATGTCCTTGGTGACGGGTTGAATTTGCACGCCCAGCCAACCCCGTGTCACAGAACCGTTGTTAATCAGATCTTTCACCACCTCATTGGCGGATTTGGCGGAGATGGCAAAGGCGATGCCCACATTCCCGCCGGAGGGTGAGAAAATGGCCGTGTTCACGCCGATCACCTCTCCACTAAGGTTAAAGGCCGGACCACCGGAATTGCCCTTGTTGACGGCCGCATCAATCTGAATGAAATCGTCATAGGGGCCGGAGCCGATGTCACGGTTGCTGGCGGAGACAATGCCCGCCGTCACAGTGCCACCCAGACCGAAGGGGTTGCCCACGGCCACGACCCATTCGCCCACACGGCTCTTGCCTTCGGCAAATTTCACATAGGTGAACTCGCGGTCGTCTTCGACCTTCAACACGGCCAGATCGGTTTTTGGATCAGCGCCCACAAGCGTGGCAGAAATCTCTTCGCCGTCATTCAATACCACGGTGAAATCGGAGCCACCGCGAATGACGTGATTGTTGGTGACGATGTAACCATCGTCAGACACAAAGAAACCTGACCCCTGAGACATGCCGCGACGCTGGCCCCGGCGGCCTTCACCCCGACGTTCCCGGCGTTGACCGAAAAATTCGCCACGGGGTCCATTGCGCTCAAAGAAACGTTTGAGGGGGTGATCGTCAGGCAAATTGTCAAAACCGAAGGACCGGTTCCAGTTACCACGGTCGGAAGCGGGGCGCACTTTGGCGGCCACTTTCACGCTCACCACTGCCGGGGAAACGGCCTCCACCACATCGGCAAAACTGGGAGCCTGCGGTGCCTGCACCTGCACTGCATCAGCAAAAACGGGGGTGGTGGCATTCAGAGAACCACCAGCAATAAAAGCTGCGGCAAGGCCAGCAACGGCAACGCCGCCGTACAAACGGGATTTGGTTTTTTGGGGCTTGGGCATAGTGTCCTCACAGAAAAAATGAACTTGGGAATGCACCGGGTGCATTGCTGTGAGGCATATGGGCGGGGAAATGTGGTGTGGGAGGGGTGGTTAAATTAAACCTTCGTAATGAAAGAAGCTGGGCCAAGCGTTCGACTAAGATTTTGAAAAGACAATCTATTCCTGTGGCATATTCAAAACGGCTTCCAGACGCTTCTCCTCATCGGCGGAAAGTTTGGCGGTGCTAACGGTTCTGCGCCGTTTTGCACTGAGCCAAGCCATGATGCCGCCCAAAACCAAAAGGGCGAAGGGGGCCACCCAAAGCACCACCGTGTGCCACGCAAAAGCGGGTTTCATCAGGACAAACTCACCATAGCGGGCCACAAGGAAATTTTTGACCTGTTGGTTTGTCATTCCCTCTGTCAGCTTTTCGCGCACAACGGACCGCAAATCTCGGGCAACATCAGCATCAGAAGAGCCGATGGTCTGGTTCTGACAGACAACGCAGCGCAATTCTTCAAACAGGTTTTGAGCCCGCGCTTCCAGCGGTTCTGCAAGCTTGGCTTCCTGGGCTATCGCGGCCCCCATCAGCATGGCCGTCAGGGCAAGGCTAAGCAGCCAGCGCATCCGCATCCTCCTTGCGCCGACGGGCGGCGCGTGTGGCACCGCCTATACGCAAACGCCGGTCGCTGAGCGAAAGCAGTGCCGCCAGTACCATGATAATGGGGCCTACCCAAATCAACAGCACATAGGGCTTCCACCAAATGCGCACCGTGGCCGTGCCTTCTTGCTGTGCATCAGCGGTGGAGAAATAGAGTTGGGAGAAACCGAACGTGAGAATATCAGCTTCGCTGGTGGGCATTTGGCGGGCCGGGTAGAAGCGGCGGGAGGGTTCCGCAGTGGCAATCACCTTGCCTTCCTTCATGACTGTGAGCAGAACGCCGGACTGGGTGAAATTCGGGCCAGTGCGATTGGTAAAGCCCTCCATACGGATCGTGTATTCGCCATCGCGCACCGTGTCACCCGGTTTCAACTGAGCGACGTTTTCGGTCTCATAAGCGGTGACCGCCACGATGCCCAGCGTCATCAACCCGGTGCCAAAATGGGCGAGGGCCGTGGACCAGGTGGTGCGCGGCAGACCGGCAAGGCGTGCAAACCCCGTGCGCAGGCCAGCGGTGCGGAAATTGGCCCGCTGGGCAATTTCCGCAAAGGAACCCACCATGAGCCAGACCGCCAAGGCTATTCCAACCGGTGCAAGCCAGGGGCCGCCCTCAATGAAGCCGCCTACGAGGATGAGCGCAAGGACCGCCGCACCGAAAGCAAACCACAGGCGTTGCAGGGCGGCGTAAAGATCACCACGCTTCCATGCCAGCAAAGGCCCCAAGGGCATGGCCAGCAGGAGCGGGATCATGAGCGGGCCAAAGGTAAGATTGAAGAAGGGCGGGCCGACGGAAATTTTTGCCCCCGTAATGGCCTCATAGACCACGGGGTAAAGCGTGCCGATCAACACTGTGGCAGCGGAGGTGGACAGAATCAGATTATTGAAGACCAACGCGCCCTCGCGGGACATGGGGGCGAACAATCCCCCCGCTTCCAAACGGTTGGAGCGGAGCACAAACAGAAACAGAGAGCCGCCCACAAAAGCGCTCAGAATGACCAAAATTACCAAGCCGCGTGTGGGGTCCGTGGCGAATGTATGCACTGACGTGAGAACGCCGGAGCGCACCAAGAAAGTGCCAAGCAAGGAGAGGGAGAAAGTCAGGATAGCCAGAAGGACCGTCCAGATTTTCAATGCTTCCCGTTTTTCCATCACCAGCGCGGAGTGGAGCAGAGCGGTGCCGGTAAGCCATGGGAGGAAAGATGCGTTTTCCACCGGGTCCCAAAACCACCAGCCACCCCAGCCCAGTTCATAATAAGCCCAATAGGACCCCATGGCGATCCCGGCGGTAAGAAAGAGCCACGCGATGACAGCCCAAGGCCGCACCCAGCGCGCCCAAGCCGCATCAATGCGCCCTTCCATAAGAGCGGCCACGGCAAAAGCAAACGTGATGGAAAAGCCCACATAGCCCAAGTAGAGCATGGGCGGATGAATGGCCAAGCCAATGTCTTGAAGGATGGGATTAAGGTCCTGCCCTTCCAAGGCCAGGGGCTGGCGCTCGAACGGATTGGAAGTAAACAGAATGAACAGCAGAAAGGTTAGCAACATCCACGCCTGAACGCCTTGCACATGGGCGCGCAGGGTCATGGGCAGTGATTTGCCGAACACGCTGACCGCTGCGGCAAAGAGGGCCAGAATGAGGACCCACAGCAGCATGGACCCTTCGTGGTTACCCCATGTGCCAGTATATTTGAACAGGAGCGGCATTTGGGAATGGGAGTTTTGCCACACGTTCACCACGGAAAAATCCGACGTGACATAGGCATAGGTTAAGGCGCCAAAAGCCACTGCGATGAAAAACAAAATACCGACGGAAGATACATCAGCCGTTGCCATCAAACGTGGCTCATTGCGAAAAGCGCCCACCACTGGCACCACGCTTTGAATAAGCGACAGGGAAAGGGCAAGAACAAGAGCCAGGTGAC
Organism: Pseudomonadota bacterium; assembly: GCA_038525315.1. Taxonomy (GTDB): domain Bacteria; phylum Pseudomonadota; class Alphaproteobacteria; order Rhizobiales; family Rhizobiaceae; genus Pseudahrensia. Next base: position 503,424 of record JBCBHU010000002.1, on the reverse strand, counting down.
CGAGTTCGACGATCATTGTTTCTCTCCCTTCCATACACCCGTGTCTTTCAACTTTTCGGCCATGTCTGCGGGCATGTAGTTTTCATCATGCTTGGCCAGCACCGTGTCCGCACGAAACGTTCCAGACGGGTCCAAAGCGCCCTCCGTGATAATCCCCTGCCCTTCCCGGAATAGATCCGGCAATATCTGATTGAAGGTGACCGGCACACGTTGGTCAGCGTCGGTGAGAACAAAACTCACATCAAGACCGTCACCGCGCTGCACGGACCCCTCCTCCACCAGGCCAAACAGGCGAATACGAGTGCCGGGGGATGGTTGAGCTTCCGTCAGTTCCGTAGGGCTCATGGCAAAGGAAATACCCGAGCGCATGGCGAAGAGCGACAAGCCCAGAGCCAGGGCAAGTACGGAGCCGATCAGTGCGATCCATCCCAATCTGTTGGCGCGGCGGGTCAATTTGTAACTCCTTCGGTCAGGCCTAGTTGTTGGGCCAGTTGATCAAGCCTTGTGCGGTTTTCACTGCCTTGGGGGAAGTGTGTTTGTGCCGTCTCATAGGCCTGCTTGGCCTTGTCGGACTGTTTGAGAACCATGCGAGACCGCATCAGTCTTTCCCAGCCGTCAATATCATCGGGCGCGCTAGCAAGGCGCTCTGATAGCCCGTCCACCATTGTGGCAATCATGGCCTGACGATCATCGCTGGACAATGATTGGGCGGCGGCTACCTGTTCGGCATCCGGCTGCGGGCCGCTTTCTTGGGCGAGACGTGTGCGCAATTGGGCGATGCGACCGGACGCGAGAGACTGCCAGCGCTCATCATCCGGGCCGTTGGCGGCCAAGGTTTCCCAACGGGCAAGGGCGAGACTAAACTGCCCCTCCTGTTCCGCCGCATTGGCCATTAAAACTTGTGCCTTGATATTTGACGGCTGCGCCTTGAGCGCTTCTTCCAACAAGCGAGCGGCGCGGTCCGATACGATGCCGGCATTGGCCGCGGTCAGCGCTTCGCCTAACTCAACCAACACTTGCGGACTGCGCCCTTCCAGACGAATAATTTGTTCCAATGCACGGGCACGGTCTGCGGCACGGTTTGTGCGGCCATAGACATTGGCGAGCACCTTCCAGCCGCGGGCATCGTCTGGGTTCTTCTTCAGGTGCCCTTCCGCCATCTGCACCATTTCGCCGATGGATTTATCTTCCAACTTACCATCCGCCCGGGCAGACAGGGGTTGGTCCGGGATGCCGGGCGACCCGATACCGGCATAAACGCCCAGGGTGAGCGCGGGCAGCAAAACAAGCGCGCCGAGGGAGGCAATCTTGACCAATGTGGGCGAGCTCTTTTGAGGCAACCCATGGGCGCCTTTCGTTTGCCCCAGTTTGATCAACCGGCGCGCCACTTCGGCCCGTTCCTGCTCCAGCGCTTCGCGGTTTCCGCGCCCTTTTTTAATCCTGCGTTCGATGTCGGCCAGTTGGTCTTTGTAGACAGACAGGCTTGACGTATCGCGCTCCTGCACCCGGGGAGAGCGGGCTAAGGGCAACAGCACGCACATCACCGCGAGCACGAGCATAAAGAGAGCGATAATCCAGAAAATCATGATGGTTTATCTACAAACAAAATGGGGGGATTCAATGCGACCGCTTATCAATTGTCGGAGAGCAAAAGGGCGGGAATTCATTTCTTTGCTCACCGCACCAACCGCCAATCTGATTGCCCGCGTTTGCAGGCGGTGAGATCGTAGCGCCCCACTTCGCCTCCATTGGCAACAGTCATGGAAAGGCGGCGGCAACTGGACTGGCCAACCCGGAAAGGGGCAGATGCAATGACGGTACCAGACTGGCGCACACTGCCTTGCCACTTCACCCGCCTCCCCACCGGCGCAAAGTCCAAGGCCCGCGTTTCGGCCTTGCGTAAAGCAACAACTGCGTCGGCCTTCAACTCGTTTTGCAAGACGGGCTCCGATTGCAATAGTAAAGCGCCCTCGCCTGACGATGGATCAGTGGGCGCGAGCTGCACGCCGGTTGATGTCCTGGCGCATCCGGCGAGCACCAGAACTGCGGTCACAACAAATAGGGGAAGACGGTTCAACAAAACGGGGCGTTCTCGGCGCGGCTTACTTGTCAGTGGAATTGCCATCCATCCTTGGCAGAAAAACGACCGCGCGCAAACCGCCCAAAGCGCTCCCTTCCAGGGTAAAGTCACCGCCATATTCCTTGGCAATATCGCGCACGATGGAGAGGCCAAGGCCGGACCCCGGTTCAGTTTCATCCAAGCGCACACCCCGTTGCAGCGCTTTTTGGCGTTCCTGCTCGGTCAGCCCATTCCCGTCATCATCAATACTGATTTCCAGTTGACTAATGTTGGCTGCGATATTGACCATCACCTGACGTCGCCCATGACGGGCTGCATTTTCCAGAAGGTTACCCAACAATTCTTCCAAGTCCTGCGCCTCCCCGGCGAACCGGTATTCGGGGGAGCCCAATTCAAGGGAGAATTTCATAGCGGGATTCAGCTTGCGCATGACCCTAAGCAATCGCTCAACAACAGGCTCAACAGGTGTATTGCCCGTCAAGGTGCCCCGCTGGGCCGAAACACGCGCACGGTCCAGATAGTGGCGCACTTGGTCTTGCATAATACGCGCTTGGGAGCGCACCAGCTTTGCATCAAGGGGCGATTTCTTGTCTGTGTCATTGAGAATAACAGCAAGGGGCGTTTTGAGGGCGTGGGCAAGATTGCCCACCTGCGTTCTGGCCCGCTCGATCACGGTGTGGTTGGCATCAATCAAAGTATTGATTTCGCCCACCAATGGGGCCACCTCGCCCGGAAAGGCACCCTCGACACGTTCGCTTTTGCCCTGTCGCACTTTCTCCAATTCAATTTGTGCCCGCTGTAGTGGGCGCAGACCCAAGCGCACGGCTATAAAAAGGGCCAAAAGCGTGAGCACTCCAAAAAGCAGGAAGAAAAGAAAAAGCTGCCGATTAAACTGGGCCATGGAAGCCTCAACGCCGGAGCGATTGCCACCGATGATGACCTGATAGAGTTGAACTTGCTCGCCGAAATAAAGCTGGGCCTCTAGCCGCTGCACGATCAGGCCATCGGCCTGGGGCATGGTGTATGTGCGGCGAAAGTCTTCACCGAAGGCGGGCACATCCATGGGCGGCACATCTAAAGCATCACCGCTCAAGGATTGCGAATGAAGAAGCGGCTGCATGGGTTCAGCAGCAGTGCTGACGGCCCAATACCAGCCGGAACCCGGCTCTAAAAAGCGTGGATCACCCAGGCCGGGCACGCCACGGGGTTGACCGTTGGTATCCAGTTCAACCGCGCCCATGACATTAAAACTGTAGGCTCCGAGAAGATCACGAAAGCCCCGCTCTGCGTTGTTTCTGAAATAGGCAGAAATCAACAGGCCAGTCACCACCAAAGCCAGTAACAACCAAACGGCGATGAGAGCCGTGAGGCGAAATGCAAGCGATGAACGCAATGCTTGAAAAAGCGAAGACACTTAGTGAATGCGGTAGCCGAGGCCGCGCACGGTTTCGATGAGATCGGAAGTCAGTTTTTTGCGCAACCGGCCTACAAATACTTCGATTGTATTAGAATCCTTATCGAAATCCTGATCGTAAAGATGTTCGATCAGCTCCGTGCGGGAAATAACTTCGCCGCGATGGTGCATCAAATAAGACAGCAGCCGAAATTCATGGGAGGTCAGTTTGACGGGCGCACCATCCAGCGTCACGCGCGATTGGCGGGTATCGAGGGTTACCGGCCCTGCTTCCAATTCTGAAGATGCATGGCCGGATGCCCGGCGAATGAGTGCGCGCAGGCGAGCCAGCACTTCTTCTATGTGAAAAGGCTTGGCGACGTAATCATCGGCGCCCGCGTCGATACCAGCCACTTTGTCACTCCACCTGTCGCGGGCGGTAAGCATGAGCACGGGCATGGTCTTGCCGTCTTTACGCCAGTTTTCCAAAATGGTGATGCCATCCATGCCCGGCAGGCCAATGTCGAGCACCACGGCATCATAGGGTTCGGTATCACCCAAAAAGTGCCCTTCTTCGCCGTCGGATGCGGTGTCCACGGCGTAACCGGCTTCTTTAAGAGCCTCACACAATTGACGGTTCAGATCCGCCTCATCTTCCACCACAAGAACGCGCATCGGTTTGCCCGCCTATTTGGGAACGGTGACAGTGATGCGCTTGGGAGCGCCACCGCCGGAGGAGACGAGGAGACGGATCCGGCAGCTTGAGCCAACGGCCTTAACGGAAAGCACCTTTGCGCCGCGCTGGGCGGCAACACTTTGCGCTTTACTGTTACAACTGGCCAACGCCACGCCGCCCATGAGAAAGGAAAACAGCGTTGTTTGGATAACAAAGGAGAGAATCTTTTTCATGGGGCGCACATTATGCAGGACGGTCTGAACCCAACATGAATGAAACCGGCGCTACTGGCAAAATCTCTTCCACACGGCATTATGAGATTTGATCTCGATGATGGTTTGCGGCGTGTCCAGCTTGGACCATGGGATGGGCTGAAAGCCGGCGCAAGTCTCAGTCGCGCCGCCAACCGTCATCATCGTGCAACCGCTCAGGCCGATGGCGCAGATGATCGGCAACAGTGTCGCGGATGCGTTGAGCCACTTTTTGCCGAGCGCGGCTTTCGCGCTGATTTTTCTTTTTAAGGTCACGGGCCGCCTTCTCGGCAGCCCGTTTTTGCACCCAGCCAATAAACCATTGTACCGCATGGAGAATTGCCAACATTGAAACAAGGCTCAGGCAATGGTTTTCGTAGCGGACAAGCGCCCGAAGACGGCATAGATGGAACCGAGAATGGTAACCAATTGCAACGCCGCCTCTAGGATGACGGTCTGGGTGTCCGTATCAATTTCGACCCCCAATAGGGACCCGAGGGCGGCGGCCACGGCAATGAGGGAGCCCCAGATTGTGCGGGAGCGATACCAGTTTTTTTCTTCAATCATGAGTGTTTCCTTTTCTACGGGTTGAACGTGATAGTTGCGGCGGGGCCAGGACCCACGGCGGCGCTGACTTGGGAGACAGCAATATCCAAAGAAGTCGGCTGCACACCGAAGTGATCTTGCAAGGCCGCCTGGCTGAGTTGAGACTGCGGCTCCAAAACCTCCAGAACCAGGGGGGCAGACCCGGCTTGGGTTAGCTCGACCCTGTAGTGCTCCTGCGCCTCGCTCATGGGCACTTCAGCCAAACTCCAGCTATCGCTGTTTTTACGGTCCCTGCGTGTCCAACTGATGTGAACAGAACCTGAGCTTGCACGGTGGGCGCGAAGGTGGACCGGGCTATAGGGGCGTTCTCCCCTCAGTCCGGGAGCAAATTGGGCACTGGCCGTTTGTGGGTCGTTTAACGCACGCCCTATTGGGGCGACGCGCCAGTTGAGCACCCTTCCCAATTCCCCCAATTCAATTTCCAGGGGCGCAACAGCTTTGTTTATGAGGACCACTCGGGCACCGGCGGCGGCGGGCAAGGCCGCTTCTTTTTCCGTGCCGGCTTGCCCACGCAAAAGGCCCTCCAGACGATACTCTTGGGGCGCGATGAGTGATGCATGTTTGAACTGAAGCACTTCAAACTCGCCGTCGCTTTTTTCAACGGCGAGGGCATTGTTTCCGGCAAGCACGAGTTCCTCGGCGGCCGAAGACAAAGTGCCCGTTGTCACTTTTATTTGGACTTGCCCATGGGCTTGCCAACGGCTCACCACATGGGTTGGGGGCAATTGTGAGGTCAACAGACCCTGCGTGGCAGCCGCATTGACCCGCTGGCGGAAAGCAAACCCGCTGTTTGAAGGCGATGCAAAAATATTATGCGGGCCGCCCCGCGGCACCTGGGTGACGGCAACGCGGTTGCCTTGGTCACCGTCCGACCCCGGAAGCAAAGGCAAATCGAGAAACGCCACTGTTGCTTTTCCAGACAGGAGTGCGGGAATGGCACGAGGTTCTTCCAGTACTTGCTGGCTTGGCGCAGGGGTGGCCGCCGCGGTCACGGTGGCAGTTATTGTAAGGTGCCTGCCTTCTTCAATGGAGGTGATGCGGAAAGGCCCCGCATGGTCCAGCACTTCCAAAGTCAGCACATCGCCCACTTTCAAATGCAAGTAAGATCGATCCAGCGCAAATTGAACGGTTTCGCGATTGGTCCAGCGCTCGCTCAACCATTGTTCCACCACTGGTGCCATGCGGTGTTCATGGGCGATGATGGGGGCGTTGAAGGACTGAATGTCCAGATTGCCCCCATTAATGCGCTGGGCCTGACTTTGAGTGGCTTGGAAGTCCGTGCCGGGGTCCATGTGGCTTAACCGAACCTGGGCGGGGATGTCGCTTTCCTGCGCCCGCTCCACCGCGAGAACAGGTTCTTCCTGTTCAAACACCATATGGTCGCCGGGGATATGGGTGACGGCATCCCGCCCACGGCTGCGGAAAACCAGCGTGCCCTGCCGCTCAAACACATCCAGACGGTAAAGATTGACCAAAACTTCCAACGCGCTTCGGGGCGAGGCCACGTCGCCCAACAAATAGCCATCAAACACGCCATAGACCTGCGATGTATCCACCTGCGTTATGCCGACTTCAGCGATGATGTCATGGATGAGGTCGGCCAGACGCACCGCACCCAATCGTCCGTTGAGCCAATGGCCCTGATACCAGTTGGCCGCATCGCTCCACAGGTCTGAACGCACGGGGAATGCGGGATAGGGCCGCGCGTCCCAAGCCCAAAGTTGCGAACGCCCCATGTCCACCATGCGGCCCCCGTAGGACACGGACCATGGATTATTTGCCTGCACAAACTGCGGATGGCGAGCATCCCAATGGGATTGGTGGGCCTCCAGATAGGCAAATTGAGCCTGGTCATCACGGTAGCCCAAAGAGTGATAGGGAAAGAAACTCTCCGACGATTTGGGGTCATAAAAAACATTGGGCTGGCCCGGCCCGTTGTGAACGGCAGGACAGCCATATTCTGTGAAGACAAACGGTTTGGAGCCCGGCTGCCATGCGGTGGGGTAAGACACTTCCCCGTGGCCACGCCGCTCAAAATGGTAGTTGGACCACCAGTTTTTCAAATCCTTGTAACGAAAAACCCAAGGCTTGCCTTGACCATCGGTAATTGTTGCACGCTGCTTGGCATAGCGGTGGCTGAGCGAAGGGTAATACCAATCAAACCCTTCTCCTGCAGCAATATTAGCCTTGAGGTAATCCGGGTCATTGGCGGCGCGGGCGGTCAGGTCGTCCCGGTCATCATCACGCCAATCGCTGAGCGGCATATAGTTGTCGATGCCTACGCCGTCGATGGAGACGCTGGCCCAGAGGGGATCCAGATTGAAAAAAACATCGCCGGAACCGTCTTGGGGATGGTATCCGAAATATTCGCTCCAATCGGCACCGTAGGTAACAAAGCAAGACTGTCCCAGAATGGCTTTCACATCGTGGGATAGACTTACCAATTCACCAACAAAGGGGAATGTGTCGGCGGAACTGCGCACCTTTGTAAGACCGCGCATCTCCGAGCCGATCATAAACATGTCCACACCGCCGGCCAATTCTGCAAGGCGGGCGTAGTGTAGAATGAGGCGGCGGTAGGAGTGCTCGTTTACCCCGGCGTGGGAGATTTGTCCTTGTGCAAGCGTAATGGCCGATGCTGGCACCGTGCCCGTGAACTGTGCCACCTGCTGGCCGGCAAAAGCGGAACGGTCCGGAGAACCGGGTTGTCCCGGCGCAGGATGGCAGGTGATGCGACCACGCCATGGATAGGGTGGCTGCGACGTCGCACCCTCCGGGTCAGGCAATTGGGAGGTCGGCGGCACGTCCATCATGATGAACGGGTTGATGCAAACCTTAAGGCCGTAGGCTTTGATCAGTTTAATGGCCCGCAGGACTGAAGCGTCGGATGGCGTTCCACCATAGGCGGGGTTGCCGTTAATTGTGGACACAAGATGCGCATTGGAACGGTTAAAACCCGCCACCTGCCAGGGCTCGCCATCTTCAAGAACGCGCTGGCGGACTTCCACGCCTGGGCGCAGCTGACAGTGGGAGGCACGCAGATCGTTGCCAAACCATGCCACCACCAACGCAATTTGCCTTAGGTTAGGACAGGTGGCCACAAGCTCCGCAAGAGATGCGCCAAAATCTGTCCAGTTGGTGGTTTGGTGAACATTGAGGGGCCGCGTGGTGCCGTTCCCCAAATCTTCGGTCACCCGTTCGGTATCGTAGCCAAACTCCGTGGCGCCCGGGATCATGTTTACCCCGCTCACCAGCTTTTCGAGCCGACCCGTGGAGCGCAAAATCTCCACGGCGATTTGTGGAATACGGTTTCCGAATTTCTCCAGCGGTAGATTATCGAAAACGAGGTAAGCGAGATTGCGGAAGGCTGAGGCGTTGCCCGCCCCTTGCTTGGCTTCGATCAGACTGTCGGGCTGTTGCCATGGTGTGCCGGTATAGCTGCGAATGGTGTAAAGCGTTTGCTCCAGCAATTTGCCGTCGGCCCATATGCGGCCGATACCTCCAATGGGGCCTTCGCAAAGCCCAATGGCGAAATTGCCGTAATAGGCATAGCTTTCCACCGTGGTAGAGCCGCCACCACCACCCTTGCCTCCGGTTTCTTCTGTGGACTGGACCTCCACAAAACGGGTGGCCCAGATGATTTCTCCGGCAACCCGCGCCCGGCCGTAGACGCGAGCAATGGGCGCGCCCTCGCGGGAAGACAGTGCCTGTGTGCTGTCCAGTCGAGGGCCTTGCACGGTGCGGTCACCGGGTCCGAAGATTTGCTGATCAGCATAGGCACCAGCCAAGGCACCTGCGGCACGGCCCAGCATGGCGCCCACAGGGCCACCCAGCGCGCCGCCAACGGCAGCGCCAACTGTTTGAAGAACAACGGTTGCCATGGGCTATACCTTAGTAAGGGTAGGAAAGCGAAAGGCGGCTTTTGTGGCGCGCTGCCAGAAAGGATTAAGCGCACTTTCAACCACACCAGCACCCTGATAAGCATGAACGAAGCGATGGGGATCGCTCAGAATGCCCGTATGTTTTGCAGCCCCATAGGGGCGCATTTGGAACAAAAGAACATCACCCGGTTGAACCTTTGACAGGGAGACCGGCAGCAAATGACGGGCGAAAGCATCACGCATGGTTTCTTCATCGGTGCCATCGGACCAGACGCTGGAATAGTGTGGTGCGGTTTCCGGCTCTTTGCCGTGAAGGTCACGCCAAATGCCCCGGATCAAGCCAAGGCAATCGCACCCGACACCCTGCACGGATGCCTGATGTTGATAGGGCGTGCCAAGCCATTGCCGGGCGCTTTGCAGCACCCGGTCCGCTGTCGATAGGGTTTTCATGAGGCTTAGTCTTTCAATCAATACATGAGGGGTGAACCGTCATGGACATCGTCCCGTGACGGATAGCCCAACGCAAAATCTGTTCCCGGCATGTGGGGGCAGCCCTGAAAATTGATGCCGTTGGCGAATTTGCTTTTGCAGGTGGAAAATTGCTTGTCGCAGCCTGCGGTAATCTCAAACTGATCGCCGGTTTCGGCCCGTTCCGGCAATGTTTGGGCAAACGACAGGGCCCCCGTTTGGGCATGGGTTGCCACTTCTGTGGAGAGGCCGACATTGCGGCCCGTGCGCCAGGTCAAATTGCCATGCTGAAACCAATGGACAGGATAGGCTTCCAGACCTGACACTTTAATCTGGTAATTGTCCTCCACAGCACTGACCGTGCCGTAACCCTTGAAGGCAGCGTTATGGAGTTGCACCTGACAGCGCCCGTCGCCCAGTTGGGCATCGCAACGCCGCGAAAAGGTTCGGCCGATCTTTTGATCCAGCAGCGATGTGAGGCTGCGCAACTCGGCCGTAAAACGGCCATCCTGTCGCGAAACCTCACCCAAGACGGACGTTCGCAGATGTTCACGCTGGTCGGTTTGCGCCCAATTCACAAGCCAGATTTCAACGCGCGCGCCGTCATACCGTCCGGCGTGAAGATCGGTTTCTGTAATACTGTCGGCACTGAACGCGCCAGCAATGTCTTGATTATCCGCCGCAAGCCCCAATTGCGCCATGGCCTGCGTGGGCTGGAAACCGGTGGCGGCGGAACAGGTGACGTTTTCGATGGTCAAGGGCCTGTTATGGTCTGTGAAGCCCATGACCAACCCGTCGCGACGGCGCAGGATCCAGCACGTGCAGGTGGTGGTGGTCTCCTCGCTCAAGTGCGTTTTAAGGGCGTGGTTGAAATCGTTCATACCAACACCTCTACCAGGGGGATTGACGGCACATCCCCCGCTGCAAAGGCGGCCAGATTGACCGTGAGTTGATCCGTATCAAACCGCACCGGCACGTCGAATTCATACCCCGCCGTGATCGTTGCGCCAGTTGGCGGGATGTTGTTGGGCGTGAAAGCCAATTCACCTGAAGTGGTGTCCAAAATAAAGTGCTGACCCGGTGTCTGCGCCACCCCGTCCAAAGCCACTTGCAGGGTTCCCGGCACCGGCTTGGCGATGGTTCGGTGATAGACGCCCTCGCCGCTGCCGTATGATTTTACGAGTGCATAGCGGTTGGTCTGCCCATCAGCAGTGGCGATGGCCTGATCCGTGGCCGAAATTTCCTGCATGGGTGGACAAGACTTCCAATCCAGCGGATCGCGGAAGCGGAACGCATGGAGTGCGCCGCGGCGGGCTTCGAAAAAAGCGATCACCTCGTGCAGCGTGTCCAGGTCCTTCACGCCATAGCCCGCATCGTACCGGCGGCGGGATTGGGACCAACGCTGGTTGCGCTTTTCAAAACCCGATCCCAGCGTGACGATTTCCGTATTGCGCTCCGGCCCAGCCGATGAGCCAAAGCCAATGTCGATGGGGAAGCGCACATCGTGAAATGAGGATGCCATGGGCAACCGTTCCTCCTTGTTAGGTTATAGGCCGCGGCGGCCCTGCCCCACGGTGCGGGCGAGCATGGCGGCCACTTGGGCGCGGGACTTGGTGAAGCCCTTCACATCCGGGGTTGTGACGTTGACCACAACCGGGGCTTGGCGGGCGTTGCCTTCAAGGCGCACGCCAAGACGCCCGTCACCCCCGCGCGACAGGGGCATAATGGCCTCTGCCCCGGCCTCCCCCATGACCCCAACGCGGCCCCCCGTGCCAAAGAAGGTGGGCGAGGACACCACACCCCCTTTGGCAAAGGGGGTCACACCGGCAGCAGCAGCCGTTGAGTTTGTTCCGCCAAAACTGCCTAACAGTTGGCCGAAGGTGGATGAGATGGACGTCTGCAACGGTTTCAGGGCCGCATTGAGCGCCATATCGCTCAAACGCAGCGCCACGCCGCGCAGTGTGTCTTCCAAAGACTTTCCCGAAAGCACAGCCGTTTTAAGGGCGCCGGAGAAGACAGTTCCGAATTTTGCAGACTGGTTCTGCATATCTTTGATGGCAGACGAGAAGCCGGATGTGTCGGCCTTGATGGGTATAATGACGTCGGGTTCGCGCATGGCTTACCTCTTTTGTTGGGCGTGTTGGTCGGGATGAGCGGCCATGATGTTTTGCAAGTCGCGCCTGTTCAGCACCGGCTCGTGATCGCTGCCGTGGGCCTCCATGGCGGCATGCAATTCATGCATCGTCATGGACCAGAACTGGTCCGGGGAGAGGCGGAGCGTGCCGAAGCCAAAGCGCATGGCTTCACGCCATGGGAAGGGTTCAGCCATCGCCGTTTGAGGCTCCAAAGGTGACGCTGAGCAACTCGCTGGCAATGCGCACAAAACCTACAGCCCCTCCCTCCGCCTGCATGGTAGCCAATTCGACATCGCTGATGTCATGGCCGCCGCCGCGCAGTCCTGCCCCAACAATGCGCAACAGGTCTTGGGCCGATAAAGCACCGGAGGAAAAGCGCTGCGTCAGCGCGGTGAGATTTTCGCTCTCAAATGCTTCTTCCAGGTGGGCCAATGCGCCAAGCGTCAGACAAAGCGTGTAGGTCCGGCCGTCCAAAACAGCATCAATTTCGCCGCGATACCGGTTGGCCATCAGGTGTCAGCCGTAAAGGCAATGGCACCGGCGGATTCAAGGCTCATGTCGAAGGTAACTTCGCCATCGTGCTCTGCCCCATATTCCAGACTGGTAATTTGAAATTTGCCCTCCACGGTCCCAGAATCGGGAATGATGAGCTGCCAGTCTTTAACGGTTCCATCGAAAAACACTTGGCGGATGCGGGTGTCGGAACCCGCGTCTTTGAAAATGCCGGCGCCTGAGATAGAAGCCCGCTGGACACCAGCCCCAGCCAGCAGTTCTCGCCAGCGGCCCGTGGACTGGAAATCTGTCACATCAACAGTTTCGGCATTAAACGCCAGACGGCGGGAGCGCATTCCGGCAACGGTTAAAAAGCCCGCGCCTGATCCATCGTCGATCTTCAAGAGAAGATCCTTACCCTTTTGAGCGGCCATGGGGCCTCCTTATGGTTTGTTCATTTATCGAGGTTCCGTCACGGCGCGAAAGCGCAGGACGGTGTGGTATTGATCGCGGGCGCTGTTACGGGCGGTTTCTGAAAGCTGAAAACGCAGCTGGATCAGGTGGTGATCGGCCAATGGCAGCGTGGAGGCGGCAAGCGCGTCTCTGATGACGGTTTCAACGGCGTCCACCCCATCGCGGTCGCTGGCGTCGGACCAGATGTGCAAAAAGATCGTGTGCGTCTCGCCGGTTTCGGTGGCCGTGCTCCAGTCGGCACTGGTGGTCCGCCCCAACACGACATAGGGCAAGGCGGATTGCTCCGGCACGGCGTCATAAATCCGCGGCCCGCCCAAAATGGAGAGAAGATCGCCATGGGCGGTGAGAGCCTTGAAAATGGCGGTTCGAAGCTGGGTTTTAGCGTTACTCATCAAGGTTCCCCGTCTTCACCCGAAGCGCGGCCTCAAATGGCTTGATAAAATGCGTCTCCACCTGTTGCTTCTGGGACAGCGCTTCCAAAGTCGTCTCTTTTTGGTCCGTCAGGCGCTGAACACTGCTTTGAAATGCGCCCTGCGGGTCGAGTTTTTGCAGGGCTTTGGACAGGTCGGTGACCGTTTGAATTATCGCCTTCATCGGCCGATCTCCCGTGTTTCGCAGACCAGATAGGCGTTGCGCTCATCGGGGTCATGAAGGGTCAGGATTTCAAATGCCCGATTGTTTAACTGAAGTCGGTCCTTGCTTGAGATATCGCTGCGGAAGCGCACGATGACGGTGTGACGAACCTCCGCCACATCTTGGTCCGCCAACCGTTCCTGCACGGCACGGCGGGGCTTAAGCTGGCCCCAGAGTGTGCCTTTGACCGTTTCGGTCTCAACCAACCCCCCGCAGCCGTCCGGCTCTGCGGATAGCCCGACAAGGGTGAAACAGTGGCGCAAAGCGCCCGGATCAAAACGGGCGGGTTTCATGTGAGCCTCATGGCGCGGTAGGGCGCAATGAGAGCATCGAAACCGGAAGGCATGGAAACGGGCTGGTCGCTTGGTGAAACCGCCCCACGGAATTCATACCAATGGGCACAAAGCAGCAGAATGGCTCGTTTGAGAACTGACGGCACGTCAATCCCGAAATCGCCCATGCCGACAATCAGGTCCAATTCCAGCCCGTTGGCCATGTCGGCGAGCGGCAAATGGCTTTCGAGAATGACACATTGGCCGTCGCGCGTGTTCATTAGCGTATAGTCTGTGTTGGCCAGAACACGGGGCTGGCCCTCGGCATTGAACACCGTCAAAGCCTCAACGCGCTGCACCGGTCGCAGCCGAAGACCAATGATACGGGATGGTTCGATGGCGTTTTCATATTGCCGCCAACCCTGGGTGATCAGTTTTTGGCCGCTGGCAAATTCGGTGTGCTGGCGGGCGGCGCGGATGAGTTCGCCAATCAGTGTGTCTTCGTGGTCGTGGGAGACGCGGATGTGGGCTTTCACCTCATCCAGGCTCACCGGCTCCTGGGCCGGTTCTGTGAGTAAAGCAGTGGTCATAGTCGAATTTCCCAATTTTGAAGTTTGGATAAAAAAGGCCCCGCTCGCGGTTCACGAACGGGGCCTGCTGGCATCAAGCGCAGGGAGGGAGGAGACCTACGCCGTGCCGAACTTGATGAGTTTGATGGCGTCAAAGTCCTGCACGCCACCGCCCACACGTTTGGTGGTGTAGAACAGCACATAGGGCTTGGCGCTGTAGGGGTCGCGCAACACGCGCACACCGGTACGGTCCACCACCAGATAGCCGCGACGGAAATCGCCGAACGCAATAGGCGTGGTGTCGGAGCCGATGTCCGGCATGTCTTCCGCCTCCACCACGGGAAAGCCCATGAGGCTCGCCTGCATTTGCGCGCTGGCTGGGGCCTGCCACAGGTAATTGCCGTCGCCGTCCTTCAGCTTGCGCAGTTCGGCCTGGGTTTTGCGGTTCATGACAAAATGGGCGTTTTGTCGGTAGCCCGCCTTCAGCGCATAGATCGTGTCCACCAGCACGTCAGCACCCGTGGCAGGGTCCATCGCCCCGTCTGCGCCGGTGGCGATGGTGCCCAGATTGTTCCAGGACCAACTGGCCTCATCCACTTGGTTTTCCGCAAGAAAACCTTTGGGTTTGTTCACGCCATCGCCGTTAATGAAGGCAGCGGATTCCTGTTCGGCAAAAGCGGTCTCCACTTCCTCCGCCATCCACTGGTTCAGGTCGATGGCCGCATCGTCCAGCAGGCTCGAGGTGGCGGCGGGCATGGCGTAGAGCTCCATGGTGGGGAACTGCAACTCCGCCAGAGTGGGCGTGGTGGTTTGCGGACGGGGGTCCGCATCGCCCACCCAGCCCACTGCGGGGCCGGTTTGGGCGAAGGGTTTTTTGTAGAGCGAAGAGGAAACCTGCCGCACGGTGGCAATGGAGCGGATAGGCGAGATGGTCGCCAGGCGCTTACCAATCTCCGCCGACAATTCATCCGGCACAAGATAGCCGCCATCGGGGTCGGAACTCACCGACATGGCTTTTTCCTCCAACCCCCGCAGGCCGTGGTCTTCACCCTGGCGCAAATAGGCGTGGAAACCCCCCTTGTGCTCCAGCGCGGCAATGGATTGATCGGCAGTCCCCCCCAAGACCGGGCGTTTGGACTTGAGGATCAGGGCATCCAGATGGCGCTTTTGTTCGTCCACCGCCTTGTTGATGCGGTTCATTTTTTCTTCCGTCACCACATCGGCCCCCACGCGGGATTCGATCTGGGCCAGCCGGTCATCATTGGTTTCCTTGAAGGCTTCGAAAGCCTGCATGAAGTCGTCAAAGGCTTCCGCCACATCGTTACCGCTGCCCATCTTGGTTTCGGGCGCGGGGTTGTTTTCCATCAGATTCATGGAATTCTCCTTGTCAAATTTACGTTTGAAGGGCTTGCGTTGCGCGGCGAATGCGCTGGGCGAGACCCGATTGCGTTTCGGCACATCCCGCGCCGTTTGATGTGGCTGCGCCGGTGAGATTGGCGTAACCCTTGGCGATGACCACGCGGGCCTGTCGCCGTGTCAGCCCAGCGTCCCGCGTGAGCCAATGTTCAAAGGTGCGCACGGTGGGCAGGCCACCGGCCTTGACCGTGTCGATGCGGGCCTGGGGCAGCATGGGAAACGTCACAATGGAAATTTCCCACAAGTCAGCCTCGCGGATGGTGCGCACGCCGGATTTGCGATCATGGGTACTGCGCAAGGTGCGAAAGCCGATGGAAAGGCCGTCGATGGCTCCATCTCGCATGAGGCCCAGAACCTCCGCCCCCTTCACCGAAGAGGGCGAAATGCGCCCCTCTACATAAAGACCCTTGGCATCCTCGCGCACGATCTCCCACGTCCCGATGGGTTCGGAAGGATCATGCTGGAACAACATGCGCACGCTCTTGCCAGCACCTTTGGCAAGGCACTTTGAGAAGGCTCCGGGGGCAACCCGGTCTTTCCCTAGATCAACCTTATTGAAAAGACTGGCGTAGCCACTGAATCGACCGTCTGATTGCAGGTTCTCCAAGGCGACAGCGGCCCGCTTCGTTTCCGCTTCAATCATCGGTGTTGGTCCTTACGGTCAATTTTCTTGAAAGGGTCAGGCATGGTGTGGGGCCAACGCTCGGAAAGACGTTGCAACACCCCCAAACTCCACCACGCCATCAGGCTGGTGAAAGCCGCCCCCATGACGGCCACTTCCGTGGCATCGATGCTGGTGGGCAGGCTGAAGAAGCTTGCGAGCTTGAGACCGACAGCCCCGCCGAAGACCATGCCCGTCACCACACCGACAGCGAAACGAAGCCATGCCTCGCGCCGCCCTCGGGGCAAGACATAGGCCACCGAAATAAGCGAGCCTGCCACCGCCCCCGCAAATTTGGCGATGAAATAGGCCGGCGGGGCCTCACCCAAAATGATGCGCATCAAACGCCCTCCTCCGGCTGCGGCGAGAAACCGACGGCCACCCGCTTTTCCGCATCCGTCAGGAAGTCGGCCTCGGCCACCCGCTTCCAAAGCGCGGTGCGATCCACTTCCGTGCCGGGCACTTTGTCTTCGTCGATGGTGAGCCGAAGGTCATCGCTGTAAAACGGTGCGAGCCATGCGCCGATGGAATCGAGTATGCGTTGAACCAGCGGGATAACCGTTTGCTGCATGAAGGCGCGGTTGGCCTCGCGATAGTTGGAAAACGTGTTATCGCCGGGGATGCCCAGCAGCATGGGCGGCACGCCAAATGCCAGCGCAATGTCCCGCGCAGCCCCGTTGCGCATTTCCAGAAAATCCATATCGCGGGGCGAGTGGGACATGGCCTTCCAGTCCAGCCCGCCCTCCAGCAACAGGGGCCGCCCGGCGCGGGCCTGACCCATATAGCCCTCCTCCAGCTCCCGGCGCAGACGCTCAAATTGCTCATCGGTCAGGTTCGCGCCCTGCCCTGCTGCATAGACGAGGGCACCGGAGGGGCGGGCGGAATTGTCCAGCAGCGCCTTGTTCCAATTGCTGGCGGCCTCGTGCAGGTCCAGTGCTTTAACCGCCGCTTGGAGGGGGGCAAAACCATCCAGATCGCTCAGCGGATGAAACTGGGCGATGTGGAGAATGGGCGAAACCCCGTGGTCCGGCACTTGATGCCGCACACTGGCCCCGCCCTCGCTTTGGCGCACTTCATAGGCTGCTGGCCAACCATTTCGATCCTTGAGCACATGGACGAGATCAGGCCGCAACAGGTGCAACTCCCGCGGTTCTTCGCCGATGGTGGCTAATTCAATAAAGCCGCTGCCGGAAAGCATCAAATGCCCCACCAGCGCCTCCATAAAGGCCCGGCCGGCTTGGAGACTGTTGGGCTTGCGAAGTAAGGCGCGGACGGCATGATCCCCCTGCTCCTCACGCCCATGGAAGACCACATAATCACAATTGGAGGCTGTCTGAGCAATCAACCGTACGCAGCGGTGAACCACGGGATTGCCCATGAAGCCGCTTGTCGCGAGAGAATTGTAATCGACCTGCGACCACCGGGCATGTGACAGGGCAAAAATTTGGGCGAGCGGAGCCTGAGGACTGGATGCGGCCTTGCGCTCCACCGGGGCTAGCTGGCCTTTTGACAACGCGTCTTGCGCCGGCTTTCGCCAGCGGAATGGATTTTTCATTCAATTTTCCTTCAATCGGTGCGCTTTACAGACGGCGCGCGCGGGGTGTGGCTTGGGCGTCCAACATCAAGTCGGTGAGCGCCCAAACGAGGGCGTCCAGCCGGTCCGGCGAGCGGCCGGAAGAAAGGCCCTCCAGACCAAAATCGCACATTTCATCTTCCAGATCAGGCATACGGCCCACATGGGAGACGAGCCCACGCTCATAGAGGTGAGCAACAGGTTCCGCCCGCACATATTTGCCACGACTGGCTTTCACCTGCCGAACGGGCAAATGGGGGGCCTGCTGGCGCAACACTGTCTCCGCCATGTCGCCCCCCTGATTGGTTTCGATGACGATGCGGTCTGCACCGAATTTTTCATACAAGGTGTGCGCAGCCTTTGCCCAGCGTTCGGGCGATACGGCCCGCAGGGTTTCATCGGCCAGCACATAAGCCCGGTCGTCCTCGCCCAGGGCCGCCACGATAAGACCGCAGGCATCGGATTTCTGCGTGCCTGTTACCGGCGGGTCGATGGCAATAACGATGCGTTTTAATACCGGTCGGTCCTTGAGCCGGTTCTGCTCCAGCAGGTTGCGAGACCAGAGGGCGTCCGGACGGTCGTCGATCATCTCCCCATCCAGTTCCTGCCGCCCCAGTCGAGTACCCTGATATCGGTCCACGACGCGGTCAAAAAAACCGGCCGCCAGATTGCCCCGGTTGTCGCTTGTTTTCATATGCGTAACCGTCGTGCGGTCGTCCGCCATAAGGGCCTTGAGCAATGGCACCGGGCGCGGGGTTGTGGTGACGACCTGCCGGGGAAATTCCCCCAGACGCAGGCCAAATTGCAGCATGTCCCAGGTCTCCTGCGGGTTTTTCCATTTCGCCAATTCATCGCACCATGCCGCGCCAAATTGCGGACCGCGCAAAGCCTCCGGGTCCTCGGAGGAATAAACATGCGCCACCGCGCCATTGGACCATTCCAGACGCCGCCGCGATGAAATCCATGTGGGTCGCGTGCGCGGCGGATGGATAGCCAGCAGGCCGGACGTGCCCTCCACCATCACTTCGCGCGCATCTCCATAGGTCTCGCCCACGAGCGCCATGCGCCCCACCGGTTGATGGGTGAAAAGCGGGTCCCCCAGAGCCATGGCCCGTACCCATTCAGCACCCGCACGGGTTTTGCCCGCCCCGCGCCCACCGAGAATGAGCCAGGTGGTCCAGTCGGATTCGCTGGGCACCTGCTGTTTTCGCGCCCACAGGGGCCAACGCGTTACAAGATATTCTTTCTTCTCTTCTGACAGTTTCATAAACCAATGCAGAAGCCCGTTAGTGCTTTTCCAAGCCCTCAAGAAGCTTTGCGAATTCTCCATCAAGGTGAGCCATTCGCTGTGCTTCAGACCCGAATTGATCAGCATCTGATCCCAGATCATTGTTTGACTGAGCGTTCGATGGGGCATCTCCAGAGGTTTTGGCCTGGGCAGCGCCAAGGCGCACACTCATGGCCGTGATTGATTCCAGCGTTTTGGCCAACACACCCAAAGCGCGGGCCTTTTTTTCGGGGCAAATTTCGGCATCTTCCTGCATCGCCGCCAAATGTTCGCGATACACACCCATCAATTCCGCCTGCAAAGGTGCAGGGCCCGCATGGGTAACCCATTGCTCGTTGACGATCAAATTCTTTATCGTGCTTTGGGCCAGGCTGGAAGCGCGGGCCAAGAGTTCCACCGGCACACCCCACTGCTCAAAGAGCGCCTTAAGGGCGGCGCGTTTACGTTGCGGTTGTGTGGTTTCCAAAGACCAGCATCCTTTCGACAGGCACAAAAAAACCGGACCCAAGGCCCGGCATGAAAAATGGATCGTGAGCCAACCCAGCGCCGCCGCGCCGTCTTGCCCACCTCTCCGATTGTGTCTTCAACATACACGCAGACCGCATCGCTGTCAACGACAAAATTCCTATCTAGGAATTATTTCTTCATCAAGCCAATTCACCACGTGGTTTTCAAGATCCTCTGGCTCCAGCCCGTCCTCTGGTACTGTTAAGCCACGAACGCTGACACCGGCTGTGTGGACGGTTTCGGGGTCGCCGCTGACCAGTGGGTGCCACCAGGCGAGGCCACGACCTTCGTGCAGACGGCGGTAGGCGCAGCTGACGGGGAGCCAATGGTAGTTTGCCACGTCCTGCGCGGTGAGTTTTATGCAATCGGGCACCGTTTCAAAACGGTTTTGATAGTCACGGCAGGCACAGGTTTTATCGTCAAAAAGGGTGCATGCCACATTGGTGTGGTGAATTTCGCCCGTGTCCCAGTCCTCCAGTTTGCTTAAGCAGCACCGGCCACAGCCATCGCACAGGGATTCCCACTGGTCGGCGGTCATCTGATCCAGTCGAAGGACTTCCCAAAACGGGTGTTCACCATTGTTTGAGACAGGTTTTGTCATGGGCCTCGAACCTTGCTTGCCCGCGTTATATGGTGGAGAATAGAGCGACGCCCCACGTTCATCATTCCCGTTTCCTATGCCACACGGCCAAGACGCTGGGCAAACCGGCGTTTGGTCCTGAGTGAGAAAGCACCACCCACCCCATGCGTGATCCGTTCGCCCCCCGCAAGAAACGCTCGCCGCTGAATTTCCTCATGAGTATCGATTCATGGGTTGATGATGGCATGTTCCGTTTCAAATCCAGCGGTGGCGAAACGTGGGAGAAACTGACGATTTTTTTCCGCAAATTTCGGGTCTACGGGTTCAAAAAAGCGCTGGTGGAGTTGAGTTGCGAAGGCTTTACGCTCGGGGTGGCAGGTGCGGTGTTGATGCTTGCGCTGGCAAAACCAGCCTTTGAGGAAACCGAGAAAAACTGGCGGGCGAACCAGCAATATTCTATCACTTTTCTGGACCGGTTCGGCAATGAGATCGGACGGCGGGGCGTTTTGCACAATGATGCGGAGCCCATTGATTCCCTGCCGGACCATTTTATCAAAGCGGTATTGGCCACCGAGGACCGGCGCTTTTTCGATCATTTCGGCATAGACTTTGCCGGCCTCGCCCGCGCCATGGTGGAGAATGCCCGCGCCGGGGGCGTTGTGCAGGGCGGGTCCACCATCACGCAGCAGTTGGCCAAGAACCTGTTTTTGACCAATGAGCGCACACTGGAGCGCAAGATCAAGGAAGCGTTTCTGGCGCTCTATCTGGAATACAATCTCACCAAGAAAGAGATTTTGAAGCTCTATTTGGACAGGGCCTATATGGGCGGTGGGGCGTTTGGCGCTGCGGCAGCGGCGGAGTTTTACTTTGACAAGAATATCCGGGATGTGAACCTGGCAGAAGCGGCCATGATGGCGGGCCTCTACAAGGCCCCGGCAAAATATGCGCCCCATATCAACCTGCCCGCCGCCCGTGCCAGGGCCAATGAGGTGCTCACCAATATGGTGCAGGCCAATTTTATGACCGAAGGGCAGGTGATCTACGCCCGCCGCAAGCCCGCCGGCGTTGTCGAGCGGGAAAAAAAGGACACACCGGACTATTTCCTCGACTATGCCTTTGAGCAGGTGAAAGATCTGGCCGCCGGTTTCCCTACCAATACGCTGATTGCCAAAACGACGCTGGACCCTTCGCTGCAAACGGCGGCGGAGGATGCTGTGACCTCCCATATCCGCCAATTTGGCGAACGGTATGATGCGAACCAGGGGGCTATGGTGGTCATCGAGAATGGCGGCCAGGTGCGGGCCATGGTGGGCGGGCGCGATTACGGGGAAAGCCAGTATAACCGAGCTACCAAAGCGCGGCGTCAACCCGGGTCCACGTTCAAACCCTATGTCTACGCCTATGCCATGCAAAAGGGCTATAAGCCCACATCGCGCTACAATGCCCGGGCCATCACCATTCGGGGCTGGACCCCCAAAAATTACCGCAATCGCTCCTTCGGCACGGTGGACCTGACGACGGCGCTGGTGAAATCCATCAACACGGTGCCGGTGCGGTTGGCGTCGGAGCTGGGGCGGCGGCCCATTGTGGAACTGGCAGGGCGCATGGGGGTGGATTCCCCCCTGTCTGCGGAACCCGCCATGCCCTTGGGCACAAACGAAATGACGGTCATTGAACAGGCCACGGGTTACGGCGTGTTCATGACCGGCGGGAAGTCCACCAACCGTCATTCCATCTCGCTGATTACCGATACATCCGGCAAAGTGCTTTACGACTTCAAAAAGGACGGCACCAAGGCCGAAGAGGTGCTGGAAGAGGACACGGTGCGCTCCATCAACGTCATGCTCTCACAGGTGCCGGAATGGGGCACCGGGCGGCGCTCCAAGCTGGAGGGCATCCGCAATGCCGGTAAGACGGGCACCACCCAATCCTACCGCGATGCTTGGTTTGTGGGTTATACGGGCAATTTCGTGGCGGCGGTCTGGTTCGGCAATGACAATTATGGCCCCACCAATCGCATGACTGGGGGCTCCCTTCCGGCCATGACCTGGAAAAAGTTCATGACTTATGCGCATCAAAATATTGAGTTGCGCCCCCTGCCCTATGTGGAACCGGAAAAACCGAAGGAAATTACGCCGAAGGAAATTGACACCAGCAAACCGGCGGAGGTGCCGGTGGCGGTGGTTCGCCAAAAGCCCATGTCGAAGGAATCGACACAATTGCTTCGGGCCCTTGAGCAAAAACTGCGCAATGCGCCCGGCCTGCGACGGCTCACCCTCACCCAAAGCGGGGGCCGCGGGCCGCAACAGGTCACGCGCTAGAGTTTTTCACGGCACGCCATGCGCCAGTTTTTCGTTCTGTTCTTTGTGGTTCTCATTGGCCTTGCGGGTGGCGGTGCCCTGTCGTGGGTCTCCATCCAAAACAATCACGGTTTTGGTGCATTGACGGTGGGCCGGTGGACGGCATGGCCATTGGCGGGAAGCCGCGATGCGGACCCTTATACCCGTGCCAAGGTCGCAGCCGATGGTGAGGTGCCGTTGGGTGCGGCGGAGGGTTTGGCCTTCCACGCGCTGACGGATGAGGCGGGGCGCGCGCTGCGCCGCCAGTGTCAATATCGCCTTTCCGGCCAAACGCCTCCGGCCCGCTACTGGACGTTGGCGGCCCATGGTTTGACCGGGGCCGTTTTGGGCGCTGGGCCTGTGGATGCGAGCCGTCTGATTTCTCACAAAATGCTGCGCTCAACGGATGGTCGTTTCTCCTTAGAAGTGGGACCAAGGCTGGCCGGTGGCAATTGGCTGGCCGTCCAGGGCCAGGGCGAATACCAACTTATTTTGCGCCTCTATGACAGCCCCATCACCAGCACCCGGGGCATTGTGGACCCGGAGATGCCGCGTATTGAACTATTGGGCTGCACGGCATGAGCAGAATTTTTTACACACTCACGGTTGGCGCTGTGCTGGCGGGTATCGTGCATATTGTCATCGTGTTGCTGGTGCCATCCTATGCGGCCAAAGACGCTTGGGCGACTTTGGCGTCCAGCGGCGAGCCATGGTCTTTTTCCGTGGTAGCGCGACCGGGTAGCACGGAGACGGGGTTACCGTTGGTGGACCCCAGCTTTGGTGTGGCTGCCTGCCGGTTCGACCTTTCAAAAGCGGCTGTTTCGGTGACGGCGGACGGGCAATTGCCCTTCTGGTCTGTGGCGATTTTTGACCGTCAGGGGCGCAATATTTACAGCTTTAACGACCGCACGGCCATTGAACGGCGGTTGAACATGCTGGTCATGAACCCGGTGCAAATGGCGCAATATCGCAAGGCCAATCCCGACGCGGGCGATCGGGCTGTGATCGTTCGGGCAGACATGGCGGAGGGCTTCGTGCTGATCCGCGCCCTGCAGCCCGATGACAGCTGGGGCCCTGCTCTTCAACGGTTCATGGGCGGCGCGAAATGCGAGCCCTATGACGGGCTCACAACAGCATCTGTAAAACCATCTGCACAGGGTGAGTAGCGCTGCTGCCTCGACCTCGTATGGTTAACAAATTGATAACACTTAGGCTGGCACAGTGGCGCGAAGGAAGCTTCACCAAGGGTGATTCCCATGCAGCACGCCGCCGTTCAGTCTTCGCCAAACGTGATTGTCCATGCCCTTAAGGCGCGGTCCGTCCGGGTGGCGGAGCCACAAAGCCATGATGATCTGCTTTGGTTAGCCACGTCACGCTTTTGCAAAACAGAGCGTCAGTCGCGCCTTTCACACGACCAATTCAGCGAGGCCTTCAACCTGCTTGTCGGCACGGCCAGCACATCCATGAAACGGGCTATCTGTGCCTTGCTGGCGGACTGCCCTTACACACCCCGTGCCATCGCCATCTATCTGGCGCTGGAAAAAATCGAGACGGCGACACCCATGCTGGCGCGCAGCACGGTTCTGGGTCAGTTGGATTTGATGCAGATCGTACAACGTCATCCCAACACGCACGGTAAAATTATCGCAACGCGCCCAGACCTGGGACCGAGCCTCGTTAAACACTTGCAGGGGCTCCAAGTGGGCGCCATTGATGATGCGTTGGACAAAAATTATGCGCTGCCCGACCCCATGAAAACGCGGTCGGCGGATGCGCTTTTTAACCAACTGCGCCAAAAGCACCACGATGTGCATGTGGCCATGCGCAGAACAGAAAAGCCCACGCAATCTACCACACGCCAAACCAAGATGGGCCAAGCCAGCACGAGCGCTTCACCCTCCCAGCAGTTAGTTGAAGCGGCTGCGCGCGGTGGCCTGCTTGCCCAACAGGCGGAACAGTCCAAGGCCCATCGGAAAAACTTCAACTTCGGCCAAGCGCTTGAGCGCGCAGCCCAGGCACGCAGTCGGCAAGCTATGGCGGTCTTGATGCAAAAACAAGCCGGAATCACGCTGGGGACCGCCCATCAGGTGCTGGACGACAAGTCCGGCGATACATTTGCCGTTCTCATGCGAGCTTATGGTGTGGATGATGCGCAGGCCAACCGTATTTTACTGTTGGCCCAACCGGGCATTGGCCTTTCCGTGCACAACGCCATGCGTGCTGTGCGCTTCTACAGCGCGCTGAAGCGGGAAAGCTGTTTGGAGGCCGTCTCCCAATGGCCCATGGAGCAAACAAAGCCGGTAAAACACCAACCGATGCTTGCCGATACGCAAAAGAGACCCCGCGTGCGGCAAATCAATGCCAAGGCGGCGATACAATCCGTGCAATGGGCCAGCCAGCGCAAGGCCAGCTAGAGGCGCACAATTAATTCGTCTTCGATAAAGCTGCGCTGCTGACGGTCTTCGATCTCCACCACCCAGATATCGGGGTCAAAGCGCATTTCACTGGCCAGTTTTTCGCGCACTTGCGCGTCCGTCGCATCGTCCAGCATGATTTGGAACCGCCGGTCGAAATCGTCGGTTTCATAACTCATCTGAGGGGCGGGGCCGAGCAGCAGGTTCTGCCCCGCCAGATTGCTGACACACACAAAAATGGCACCCGCCGCGTCTGCACCCCTATTAATCACGGTTGCAAAGGCGCCCGCAGCCTGTGCGCGCCGCAGCAGGGCATTCACCCAGATGTGCGATTGGACGCGCACGCTTAACCCTGGGTATAGGCGCCAATTTCACTGAGCTTGTTCAACACGCTCTGGCTGGCCTCACCCGTTATTTTCATACCGTAGTCCAATTGAAAGCGCTGGATTGCCGTGGCCGTTTGCTGGCCCATTTTGCCGTCCACCTGAAGATCATCATAGCCATAATTGCGCAGACCCGCCTGAATGCGCGCCACGAGCCCATCGGCCTGGGTGACGGGCGCGCCACTGCTGACAATTTTGGGTTTCACCCGGCTTGTGGCCACTTTCACGGTTTTCACGCGCACCGGTTTTGATGCCAATTGAGACTTGGGCGGGACTGGCACCGTTTCGGGCTGGGCGGAACCGGACATGAGCACCTGTGTCAGCAGGCGCACGGTCACTTTGCCGTCCACGGGCATGCCGTTGTCGCTTTGGAAAGCAGTGATGGCGCGGCGGGTTCGCGAGCCGTAGAGCCCGTCCAACTTGCCGGCGTAATACCCCCGCACGGAAAGCGCCGTTTGCACCTCGCGCAACAATTCTTTGCCCGTCTCGCTTGTATCGGCAGGCGTGGAAACCGATTGAGGCACTTTTTTGGGCTGCGCTTTTAAGACGGCTGTTTTGACCGGTTCGTCCAGCGGGGCCACGCGCTCAATGGCTCTTGTGGAAAACAGCGGAGAGGGATGAGCACCATCCTGAAAAAAAATCGCATTGGTGAAAATAAGCCCCATGACGAAGGTTGAAGCCAGCGCTGCCCCGCACAGGGCGCGGTTTTCCCGCACAAAGCCGGTTATTGGGTTGGGAGCAGCTTTCGTGGCTGCAAGACGATCAGGCTGATACGCGTGCACTGGTCTCTCCTGTAATGGTCTTTGGGTTCACATTTGAAGTTTCGGGCGTGGTGAGGGCCGGTGGCGGTGTTTTGAGCCGAACCATGGTGTTGGTGCCGTCGGAAGGCACCGGGCGGCTGCGGGCCGGGCGCATGGGCAGGCATACCGTGACGGTCGTGCCCTCTTGGGGTCGGCTTTCAAAATTGATCGTGCCGCCATGCAAATCCACCAACCCTTTCACAACGGAAAGGCCGAGGCCGGAGCCCTCAAAATGGCGGTCATGGCCATTGTCGGCTTGCAGGAAAGGCTCACCGATGCGGGACATAAACTCCGGCTGCATGCCGATGCCGGTGTCTGTAACAACGAAGCGCATGTGACCGCCAAAACGACCAACGCTGATGTTGACGTTGCCTTGGGCTGGCGTGAATTTGATGGCGTTGGACACAAGGTTGATCAAAATTTGTTGGCAGGCGCGTCGGTCGGCGCTCAACTCGGGCAGGTTTTCCGCCACGTTTGCGGTTACGCGCACATCTTCCTTCACAGCCATGGTCTGCAACATGCCCGTGGTGGCACTGACAACATTGCTGACATTGAAGCTGGTGATGGCCAGTTCATATTTACCGGCGGCGATGCGGGACAGGTCCAGCATCTCGTTGACCACCTGCAAAAGATGCTCGCCGGATTCGTTGATGAGACCCACATATTCGGCCTGCTTTTCATTGGCCAAAGCGCCGAACAGTTCCTGTTTGAGGATATCGGAAAAGCCGATAATGGCGTTCAGCGGGGTGCGCAATTCATGGCTCATGGTGGTGATGAACCGGCGGCGGTCGCGATCGGCTTTGTCATTGCGTGTTTTTTGCGCCGCCAACTCCGCCTTTAACGTTGTCAGGGCCAAGGCATCGCGGGTCACGGCGATCAATTGGGATTTTCCGGTGCGGGCGCACAGCTTTGCACGCACGGACATGGTGACGGGCCGCCAAATGCATTCCTGCATGCCCCTGGTGCGCAACCGCAGGGACACCGTGCTTTCACTCCCATGATAAGCATCTGAAAAAGCTTTGAGATAAGTGATACGGTCTTGCAAATGCACACGGTCGAACAACCCTTTGTTCAACAGATCATGGGCGGCTACGCCGAGCAGGTTTTTGGCAGCGGGCGAAACAAAAAGCGTTTCTCCCTTTGCGCCGTGCCTGGTGACAAGGTCGGTGGCATTTTCTGCGATCAAACGGAAACGTTCGCGCTCGGACCCCATTTGCAGGGCGCGTGAGGATTGCAGCGCGGCCAGACGCAGGGCGAGGGCTAAGGTGTAAATCGCCCCCATACCGGTGACGGCATACCAAGCAGTCGGTTTCGTCACGATTTGCGAACCAATGCCGCTGACAGATAACAAGATAACCGCGATAGTGGATGCGGCGACGAAGAGCGTATTGCGCACAAGACCAGCCCGCCCCCCCTGCAAGGCGCCTTCCAGTGGCACGACAGCCAACAGCAACAAGAAGGGGGAGGTGACGCCGCCGGAAAACAGGGCAAGTGTGGCCAGGGCTCCGGCCAAAGCGCCATGGGCAAGACGATGTCCGGTCGCCAAGTTTCCGGTGCGTGACACGGTGTAGGCGAGAATGAACGGCAGCACGGACCAAAGGCAAACCGCAAGGACAAGCGCGTTGCTCGCCTCCGGCAAAAGCAAGCACGGCGGGACCGCCAGCAGGGGCAAGGCACCGATAGTCAATGCCCGCGCGATAAAAGCTGCGTGTTGGCGGTGGGCGTGGGTTTGGGGTGTTATGGTAGGATGGACCCAACGGGCAGCCCACGGGGCCAACGCACCCTCCACGGGCATTGCTGAGGGTTCAGCGGTAGATCCGGTCGATTTGGTGAGGGAAAAACGCAAAACACATCCTCAAGGCACAGATACACGTGCTGGTGATGGTGCAGTTTCTCATACGGACTTTAACACAAAACTAAACATGCCGCCGCGGCGCATATTTTGACGCCGCATTATGCGGCGAATGGCGCAAACCTGTTGCAAGCCTTGGCGTTACCAGCGCTGATGGCTACACGGGGTGCATTGACGGCCGAGGAGTATCCCCATGTCCTATCCCCTGACTACCGATACGGATATTGATGAAATCATTGAGAATTTCGAGATGCTGGATGATTGGGAAGACCGCTATTCTTACCTCATTGAGTTGGGTAAGGCTTTGAAACCATTGGCGGATACCGAGATGGTGGAGGATAATAAGGTCAATGGTTGTGTCAGTCAGGTCTGGCTGGTCAGCGAACCTGACGGTGCCAAATACAATTTTCGGGGCGGATCGGATGCCCATATTGTGCGCGGTCTTGTGGCCATCGCGTTGACACTGTTTTCTGACAAAACCCGTGACCAGATTGCTGCCATCGACGCGGAAGCGACTTTCCGCCAGATTGGACTACAGGAGCACATCACGCCCCAACGGGCCAATGGTTTGCGCGCCATGGTGGAGCGCATCCGTCAGGAAAGCCAGACTGCAGCGTGATATCTCGGTAAGATCAAGCATCTAAGTGGCTCGCATCCTGTTGGGTGTTAGCGGCCGGGCGACCATGCCGTAGTGGCGGGCCAGTAGTTCCAGGCCGGCACGTAATAGAATTTTGGCGGAGCGGGGCGGCCATTTTCTCTCCCGTTCCACGCGTTCCAAACCCTTGAGATAACAGCATACATCGGACACAACGCCGGACAGGTCCGGCCCCAGGGCATCCAATGCACCGTTGAGTCGGTTGCGCGCATCCAACGCGTGATCACTCAGCTCAACCGCGCCCGACGCGCCCCCCCGCCCTTTACGGGAGACGAGCGTCATGTCCCAACTGGCGGTGACACGCGGTGTCATCTGCCCCTTGGTGAAGTCCCTGCGCAGTTTTTCTCCGGCTGCAAAAGCAGCATCGCTGAGGAATGGATTGCCATCCTGGGTGCGCCGTTTGCGCAAGCGGGCCAAGGGGGACTCGGCCATATTCAGCGTGACGGTGTGGTTTTCACCATTCATCTGGATCGTGGCTTGGGCAAGGTCCCTGTGTTGGGCGGCGAATTTCTCATTGTGGTCCGCACCCCTGTAAGAGAGGCGCGTGAGCACTGCCTTTCCTGGCGACAAAAGCCGCACCTGACCATTTGAAAACTCAACGGCTCCAGAGGATACCAGCGGGTTCAAGCAAGTGCGGTTTGTCGCCATGGACTTTTCGTTTTGCCCCTTCAAAACGAGCATGTCTTTTTGACCCATCAGTTGCGTCACACTGATGGGCTGATGGGCCATGATGAATGCCAGCAGACGTTTCGTTTGTTGTTGGTCCTTACCCATGATCACGCTCCGTCTGCGGGGAAATGGTCTGACAGATCATGGCCGGAACAACCGAGCGTATAGCAATGTCCCATGGCGGCACGGGCATCGACGAGCAGGGCTTCCAATTGACAAATGAGCGTGTCGAACGCCAGATCATCGCGCTTTTCTTCGACCAGAGCGCAGGCGTGGGCCACCGTTGTGCGGTCCCGTTTGAAATGGAGCCCCACCTCGGTGAGCAACAGGCTGAACGTGGTGTGGCACAAATACATGGCCACTTGCCGCGCAAGGGCAATATCCGCCGTGCTGCGGGTTTTTCGCCGCAAGCTTTTCAGCGGCACGTCCAACACAACAGCCACGGTGCGCTCGCACAGGTCACAGACCCGGTCCCGGTAATTCTCATGGCCCTGGTCCGTGGATACGACGCGTCGTTTTTCGGATAAAGGCAGCCGATGAATGATAGCGCTGGAAGGTGCCTCTTTTTTCATGGGTTCACCTCCCGCCGTATTTTGGTGCGCAGGGCACGTATGCCGTTGCCTTCCGTTACGTTTATTTGGTGTTTGCCGAACTGCCTGTGGTCTCATGACCTTGATGCTCCCTCATTCACTTAACCGTGATATCAAGGATAATATTCCTATAAGTGGGCGCGGGGATAAGTTTATCCCCTCTCTTTTGCTTTCCCCTTGCCCGCATCACTAAAGACTGTGCTGGCAACTTTTAGAACATAAAGTGAACAAATATCAGGTTGAGTCAAGTCCATGTGGTGGATTGAAAGAGTTTTCCCCCTGAAAGAAAGACCCATTTGCCAACTTTTGAAGGCTGGATAAAAAAACGGCGCCCCCGGGGGAGCGCCGTATGGATTGCCCTGTGTCGCAGGCAATATTCTGCGACACAATCCTGATTTAACGAGCCTGCTTTTTCTGGCCCAAGCCCATTTCCTTGGCCAAACGCGAACGCTCTTCAGCATAGGCGGGTGCGACCATGGGATAGTCGGAGGGAAGACCCCATTTTTCGCGATATTGATCAGGTGACAGGTCGTAATGTGTCTTCAGATGACGCTTCAAGGACTTGAATTGCTTACCATCTTCCAAACAGATCAAATAATCGCGGTTCAGAGATTTCTTGATAGAAACCGCTGGTTTTGGCTTTTCAGCAGGCGGCTCCTTGGGCGCGGCGGACAAACCGCCAAGCGCGGTATGAACGTCGTTAATCAATGCGGGCAAGTCGCCGGCGGCAAGGGGGTTATTGCTGACATAAGCGGAAACCACCTGCGATGTCAGTTCGACCACCATTACGTGATCGTCCAGTTCTGATTCTTCCATGATATTATCCCTGTTTTGATAAAAAGTTCGGGAACACTGCTGTTCCTTCGTGAACGACGACGGCGATAAAAGTTTGAGGGTTGTCGCCACCGCGTTTTGGGCGCGTATATGCCGCAGCCCCTTATGTCAATAGTATACAGAAACTTGCACACCGCATTCAACTTACGATTGACCCCCGTGTTTTGTTTATAATTTGATATATTGATGCGACGGACGGCACAACTTGGCCTAACCTTGGTGTATCGATAATATGTAACAGTAGCCGTTACGGCTTAGAGAGGGGCAGTTCATCTGTGGGCAAAGGACTGCGTGCTTGATCGGCAGGGGCTTGCAACCCTATATGCAGCCGACGAGAGTGTTTTGCCTTGCGGGGCAACCTCAAAGAATCGCGGCGTTTAAGCTGCGGTGTTGATTGACATATCAGGTTGGCCCTCCTTGCTACGCGCCCTGTTCATTTTCATCAGCCTGTTCGCCCTTTGGCTTTTGCTGTCAGGCCTCTACAAACCGATCGTGATTTCCTTCGGGCTGATTTCCAGCGCGCTGGTGACTTGGGTCGTCTATCGCCTTGGGCTTATGGGCCGAAGGGGGCTGTTCAATCATCTCAAAATCGTAGCTTTTTTTCGCTACCTGTTCTGGTTGACCGTGGAAGTGGGCAAGGCGGACTGGGCGGTGACCAAAGTGATCCTCTCGCCCACTTTACCTAAGCGGCAGCGGCTTATTCGGGTGCCGTGCAAGCAGCACAGCGACGTGGCCCGCATGATCTACGCCAATTCCATCACATTGACGCCCGGCACGGTTACAGTGGAAACCGAAGAAGACTATGTGATCGTCCACGCTCTCACAGATGAAGCCGCGGATGCTAAGGGGCTTGCTGCCATGGGTAATCGGGTTAGCGCGATGGAACGGGCCACAACAATGCGGCGGGCTTCGCGATAATGGCCGCATTTATTTCACTCATCATCTTTTTGTGCATGGTCATGCTTATGGTGCGGCTTTTTGCAGGGCCAACGCTTTATGATCGCGTGCTGGCTCTCAATACTTTTGGCACCTGCACTGTCCTTCTTATCGGGGCCATGAGCCTTTTGTTTGGGCGGATGGATTATCTCGACATCGCGCTGCTGTATGCATTGATCAATTTTGTTGGCACGATCGCGATCCTGAAATTTTTCCGCTACCGCCGTTTGGGGGACGGGCCGGAAGAAGTGTCCATGGTGCGCGACCCCAAACAGGGTAAAGCGCCATGAGTGCCGTCAACTGGATCTTGGCCAACTGGGCCGATGTGGCCTCATGGATCAGCTTTATTGCCGGCGGGTTCTTCTTGTTTGTGGGCTCCCTGGGCATGTTACGCTTTCAGGATTTCTGGGCGCGGTTGCACGGTGCTGCCGTCATCGATTCAGCCGGTGCCGGGCTGATATTGCTGGGGATCATGTTTCAGACCGGTTTTTCACTAATTACGGTGAAACTCATCGCCATCGTTTTGTTTTTGCTGATCACCGGCCCCACCGCCTCCCATGCGGTTGCCAATGCCGCCTTCGTTTCCGGCTCAAGGCCTTGCGATATGATTGAGGATGAAACAGACCCCTCGGGCACAAAAGAGAAAGAGGAGGCTGCGTAATGGAATTGGCGCTCACGCTTCTTCTTTATTTTGCCTTGGTGGCCACCGCCATCGCGATCATTTTCATGCGGCGTTTGTTTGCGGTGGTCATTCTTTCGGGCGTGTTCAGCCTTTTGTGTGCGTTGCTTTATATCGTCATGGATGCGGCAGATGTGGCGTTTACGGAGGCGGCAGTGGGAGCGGGTATCTCCACCATCTTGATGCTCGGCACGATTGCGCTGACGGCTCGCTCAGAATCATTGAAATTCAACCCGTCAAAAGTGCCATTGGGTGTGGTGCTGCTGGTGGGCGGGGTTTTGATTTACGGCACTTGGGACATGCCCAATTTTGGCGATCCAACCGCGCCGGTGCTCACCCATGTGGGGCCGGACTACCTCGACCGCACACCGGTGGAGGTGGATATACCCAATGTGGTCACCGCCGTTCTGGCGACCTACCGCGCCTTTGATACCCTTGGAGAAGTGGCCGTGGTTTTCACAGCAGGGCTGGGCGTGTGGCTTTTGCTGGCCAACGGCACCGGTGGGGCTACACGACGGCGGGGCGATCAGCAAAAGGATGGGAAAAACTGATGGACCATCATCTTATCCTGCGCAGTGTCACACGCCTGCTCGTGGGGCCCATCTTGCTCTATGGCCTCTACGTGCAATTTCATGGCGAATATGGGCCCGGCGGCGGTTTTCAGGCCGGTGTTATATTTGCCGTGGGTTTTATTCTGTATGGCACGGTCTTCAGCTTGCGCCGTCTCAAGGCCATTGTGCCCGACTGGTTTATCATGGCGCTGGTGGCTCTGGGGCTGCTGATTTACGTCGTGACCGGCGTTGTGACGATGGTTTTGGGCGGTAATTATCTTGACTACAATGTGTTGGGCCTATCGCCCATTGGCAGCCAGCATTTGGGGATCATCAGCATCGAACTTGGCGTCGGCATCACCGTTTTTGCGGTAATGATGGCTGTCTATTACGCGTTTGTGAGCCGCCCCCCAAGCCTGGACGATAAAGACTGGTAGCATGGAGCGTTTGTTCGACATCGGCTTTGTGCTGGGCCATTTGAACTATTGGTTGTTCGTCATCCTCATGTTGACGGGCCTGTATATCGTTGTGGCGCGAGGCAATTTACTCAAAAAGATCGTCGGGCTGAACCTGTTTCAGGCCGCTGTGTTCATGTTGTTCATTTCCATGGGCAAACGGGCCGGGGGCACGGCACCCATTTTCAATGGCGTGGAAGATCAGACCTACTCAAACCCCCTGCCCCATGTGCTCATCCTGACGGCTATTGTGGTGGGTATTGCCACCACATCGCTAGGGCTCGCGCTCATCGTGCGCATTAATGAAAGCTATGGCACCATTGAAGAGGACGAGGTTCTAGCGGCCGATTTGAAGACGGAAGCCACCGAACAGGCGGACGGACAATCCACGGAGGGCAAGACGTGAACCTCCTGCCCCCGTTTGTTCAAAACAACATTCCACTTCTTGTGGTTTTAGCCCCGCTTCTGGCGTCACCGCTAATTGTGCTGTTTCAAAACCGGACCATCGCTTTCTTGTTTGCTATGCTGGCGGCCGGTATTTCGTTTATTCTCTCCCTTGCCATGCTTGGCATGGTTATGGATGGCAGCACATTGTCCTATCACATTGGCGGCTGGATACCGCCTTTGGGCATTGAATACCGTGTGGATGCGGCCAGCGCCTTTGTGCTTGTGCTTGTGTCCATGATCGCTTTCATCATGATGCCCTATGCTCACAAGAGCATTGATGTGGAGATTGATCGGCGGCACCACACCCTGTTTTACGCCTCGTTCATGCTGTGCTTTTGCGGCCTGATGGGCATCACCATTACCGGCGATGCGTTCAATGTATTTGTGTTTTTGGAAATTTCGTCCCTGTCCACCTACGCCTTGGTGGCGCTGGGCGCGAAGCGGGACCGGCGGGCGCTTTCTGCAGCCTATGACTACCTGATCCTGGGCACGATTGGGGCTACCTTTTTTGTGATCGGCCTTGGCTTTATTTACATGGCCACCGGCACCCTGAACATGGTGGATCTGGCGGAACGGTTATCGGCTTTGGAAGACAACCGCACGGTGCGCAGTGGTGTTGCCTTCATTGTCATCGGCCTGGGGCTGAAACTGGCCATGTTCCCCATGCACCGCTGGTTGCCGGGAGCCTATACCTATGCGCCATCCGCCATTTCGGTTTTTCTGGCGGCGACGGCCACAAAGGTGGCCTTGTTTGTGGTCATGCGTTTTTTGTTCAACGTGTTCACGGCAGATTTTGATTTTGAACGGGATCTGCTCGAGTTCATCGTTATGCCGCTGGCCATTACCGCCATGTTCGTGGGCTCGCTGATCGCCATCTATCAGGCAGATTTCAAACGCTTGCTTGCGTTTTCATCCATCGCGCAGATTGGATATATGCTACTGGGTATGTGCCTCTTGAACATTGAGGGTGTGAGCGCATCGCTACTGCATATGTTCAACCATGGCATCACGAAAGGCGCATTGTTTATGGCCGCCGGCGCGCTGCTCTACCGCAACAAAGATGTGCTGGTGGCTCAGATGGCCGGGCTGGGTAAACGCATGCCCCTAACTGCGGCGGCCATCGGCATCGGGCTCTTAAGCCTGATCGGCGTTCCCGGGACGGCAGGGTTCGTGTCCAAATGGGTACTCTTGAACGCCACTTTGGAAAAGGGTTGGTGGCCGGTCACGGCGTTAATCGTCATGTCGTCACTTGTCACCGTTTTCTACTCTTGGCGACTGATGGAAATCATGTATCTGCAACCGGCGCCTGAAGGTGCCGCCAAAAAAGAGGCGCCGCTGGCGCTGCTCCTTCCCTTGTGGATTTTGACAATTGCAACCATCTGGTTTGGCTTGCAGGGCAACCTCACTATCAGTGCAGCCACAGCCGGGGCTGAATCGCTCCTCAATGGCGGTTTCCTGACAGACACCCCCATTATCGTGGGAACACCGGGACGATGAGTGGCGCGGTTATGGATATGCTCACGCCACCGGTGCTCATTGGCCTGACCATGGCCCTGCCCTTTTTGGCGTTTTTAGGCTGCTTGCTCCTGCCCCGGCAGGACAATTTGCGGGACGGGCTAACACTTGTTTTGGCCATCGCGCTTTTTGCCACTGTGGTGACGATCTTTGCGCAATTTCAGGCTGGGACAGAATTTAGCGTTCAGGTTCTCGCCTTTTCCCCCACCCTCTCCATCGGGTTTGAAATTGAGCAATTGGGACTGGTCTTTGCACTGGTGGCGTCGTCCCTGTGGATACTGACCCACCTTTATGGCATCGGCTATATGCGCGGCAATAAAGAGAAGAAACACGCCCGTTTCTTCGCCGCGTTTGCCTTTGCCATATCCGCCACGATGGGGCTGGCATTTTCCGCCAACCTGTTGACTTTGTTCCTTTTCTACGAATTGCTGACCGTCTCCACCTACCCACTGGTGGCCCATAAGGAGACCGCAGAGGCACGGGCCGGAGCGCGGGTTTATCTGGGCATCTTGATGGGCACCAGTATCGCGTTTTTGCTGACGGCCATTGTGTCCACCTACGTGCTGGCGGGACGCTTGGACTTCGTGCCTGGTGGGCTGCTGAGCGACCCTTCCATCACCGGTGCCAGTAGCACTGTCTTGGTGATTTTGTTGGCGCTCTTCGCCTTCGGCATCGGGAAAGCTGCACTCATGCCTTTCCACCGCTGGCTGCCAGCCGCCATGGTTGCGCCCACGCCGGTGAGCGCCCTGCTGCATGCGGTGGCAGTGGTGAAAGCTGGTGTTTTCACCATGCTAAAGGTGGGGGTCTATATTTTTGGTATCGACCGGTTGGCGGAAACCGGGGCTTCGGAATGGCTCATGTGGGTGGCCGCCATTTCCATTCTCACAGCGTCCCTCATCGCCATGCAGCAGGATAATTTGAAGAAGCGGCTGGCTTATTCCACCGTCAGCCAGTTGTCCTACATCACGCTTGGCATGGCACTGGCCAACTCTTTAGGCGTGCTTGGGGGCGGGCTGCACATCGTGACCCATGCCTTTGGCAAAATTACACTGTTTATGTGTGCCGGTGCCATTTACGTGGCCACCCACAAGACCGAAATTTCGCAAATGCGCGGGCTTGGGCGCAAAATGCCGTTTACGTTCATCGCCTTCGGCATTGGCGCCATGAGCATTATTGGCCTGCCACCCCTCACCGGTTCGTGGAGCAAATGGACACTGCTTTTGGCCTCAGCCGATGCCGGTCAATTGGTCATCATGGGCGTTTTGATGCTGTCATCGCTTTTGAACGTGGCCTATCTGATCCCCATCTTTGCACGGGGGTTTTATGGTGAGGGCATCGAACGCCCCCCCGAAACGTGGCGCGAGCGTTTGGCAGAAGCGCCGCTGCTTTGTGTTTTGCCCCCCTGCATCACGGCTACATGCTGTCTGATCTTGTTTTTCGTGAGCGACGACATCGTCGCCTTCCTGCAACCCATCGCCACTAGCGCTCAATAGGGAGGCGGAAATGGACCACGACATTGAAGAAAAAGCACCGCAGGAAGAACGCATTCACACCATTGGACGGTCCCTGTTATGGATTGAAAACTCCGACAATATCGGTCGCATGATCGGTTTTTTGGCCGTCATGTGCTTTTTCCTGCTGGTGGGCGATTTCGTCTTTAATCGCTACGGCTATTTCGATTTTGAAGAAACATATGGCTTCTATGCCGTGTTTGGCGTGGTTGCTTTGCTCTTCATCACGCTCGCCACGCGGGTGTTACGTTTTTTGGTGGAGCGGTCGGAAGACTATTACGGCAACGCATCCGTGGATGGCGAGAAATACCCGGAAAAGGGGCTGGATGTGAAGGAATTTGGCCGTGATTGACGCGCTGACCGCTTTCTCTTCCGCCCTCGTGGCGACACCGGTTGTGGTGTTCCTGGCCGCGGCGGTGCTGGTAGCCCTGTTGCCCCGCAGTCCCATCGCAGCGGCGGTGACCATCATTGCGCCAGTGGTGAGCGCGTGGTGGGTATGGACCAGCCTTCCCGGCACTTACGGTGTCTTGAATTATGGCGAATTGGAACTGGCGCTCATGCGCAACGACAAGTTTGCCACACTGTTTGGCTATGCCTTCTCCCTGGCCGCTTTTTTGATTGCCATTTACGCGTGGCACGTGCGGGACAAGGTGCAGCAGATTGCAACCTTGCTTTACGCTGGCTCCGCCATCGGCGCGGTGTTTGCTGCCGACCTCATCACCCTGTTTGTCTATTGGGAAGCGACGGCACTTACATCCGTATTCCTCATCTGGGCGCGGCGCACCGAAGGGGCCTATGCCACGGGCATGCGCTATCTGATTGTTCAGATCGGCTCCGGCGTTATCTTGGTGGCTGGCATCGCCATTCACTATCAGGCCACGGGTTCCATCGCGCTGGACGGGCTTAACGGGTCCGGCCCTGCCGGTTGGAATATAGGCATCTGGCTCATTTTGTTGGCCTTTGGCGTGAAATGCGCGTTCCCGCTGCTGCACACCTGGCTGAAAGACGCCTACCCCGCCGCCACCGTTGTGGGGACGGTGACACTCTCGGCCTTTACCACAAAGATGGCCGTTTACTGTCTGGCCCGGGCGTTCCCGGGCACAGAAATGCTCATCTACATCGGCGCAGCAATGACGGTGTTTCCCATCATCTTTGCTGAAATTGAAAACGATCTTCGCCGTGTGCTGGCCTATTCGCTCAACATCCAATTGGGATTTATGGTGGTGGGCATTGGCGTTGGCACAGAACTTTCGCTCAACGGCACCGCCGCCCACGCCTTTGCCAGTGTCTTGTATAAAGGCCTGCTGTTCATGACGCTGGGGGCGGTTCTCTTCCGCACGGGCACGTCCAAGGCGACAGATTTGGGTGGGCTTTACCGCACCATGCCCTACACGATGATTTGTTGTGTTATCGGCGCGGCTTCCATTTCCGCATTCCCGCTCTTTTCCGGCTTTGTGGCGAAGTCACTGGTGTTCAGTGCCACGGCGAAGGAGTCTTACCCCTATGTTTGGGCAGTTCTCGTCTTTTCCTCCGCAGCGGTATTGAGCCATTCCGGGATCAAAATTCCCTATTTCACCTTTTTCGCGAAGGACAGCGGCAAACGGCCCGCCGAAGCGCCGCCGCACATGTTGCTGGCCATGGGCCTGATCGCCTTCCTGTGCATCTATATCGGCGTTTTCCCGGACCATTTTTATGCGCTGTTACCTCACGACGTGGAGTATGAGCCCTACACGTCAGCGCATATTCTTTCTCAGTTACAGTTGTTGATGTTCGCCTTCCTCGCCTTTGCGCTGCTGATGCGGTTTGGTTTCTTCCCGGCGGAGAAGCGGGTGAGCACTTTGGATATCGACTGGCTTTACCGAAGGGTCGCTCCAGCTGTGGGCCATTTTGGCGTCATGCTCACGGCAACCGTTTGGCGGGAAATGGCACGGGGTTTCCGCTTTCTGGTGGGGCAAGGCCAGCGGGCAGTGGGTCAGATCTATGGCCTTGATGGACGCGCCGCTGGCGTTTTGCCCACTGGCACGATGGTGCTCTGGCTTGCCATTCTTTTGGGTGCGGCGCTAGCTGTAAACCTGCTGGAGGTGCGCTGATCTGGGCCGCCTGCGCCGGCTTGTTTAAGCAGCGCCCCGTTCTTACCTCACGAAAAAGAATTGATCGGAGGCAAACCATGCTCAAAATCGAAAAAAGCCCGGCGGAATGGCGCGAGGAACTAACGCCAGAACAATACTACGTGCTGCGGGAAGAAGGCACGGAGCGCGCTTTCACAAGTCCGCTGAATGATGAAAAACGCCAGGGTGTCTTCAACTGCGCCGGTTGCGGGAAGGAGTTATTCTCCTCCGACACCAAGTTTGACTCCGGGACCGGCTGGCCAAGCTTTTACGCGCCCATTGAAGGCAATGCCGTTACCGAGCACACGGACCGCAGACTATTCATGACCCGCACGGAAGTGCGCTGCGCCGACTGTGGCGGCCATTTGGGACACGTGTTCAACGACGGGCCACACCCCACGGGGTTGCGCTACTGCATGAACGGCATCGCCATGGATTTTGACCCAAAGGAAACAGCGTGACCGGCTTCGACCTCACCAAGGCAACAGCGCCCATTGCGCAAAAGCGCAAACGGGAAACGCAATGGCATGGTCGCACACTCAGCGACGACTATGCGTGGCTGCGGGCCGACAATTGGCAGGATGTGATGCGCGATCCAGCGGCATTGCCGGATGACATTCGCGCCTATCTTGATGCAGAGAATGAGTATCAGGATACCCTGCTAGCAGACACAAAGGACCTGCAAGAAACGCTTTTTGAAGAAATGAAAGGCCGTATCAAACAGGACGAATCTTCCGTGCCTTCGCCAGACGGCCCTTACGCCTATGCGAGCCGGTATGAAGAGGGAAAAGAGTATCCCTTATACATCCGAACCGCACGGGACGGGGGCGAGGAGACGGTCCTGTTTGACGGGCCTGCGGAAGCCGAAGCCTTCGATTATTTCTCTTTGGGCATGATGGACCATTCCCCGGACCACAGGCAGCTGGCGTGGAGTGTGGACACCAATGGGTCGGAATTCCACCACATGCACATTCGCGATTTGGAAAACGGCACAGATGGTGATGACATCACCCGCGATGTGGGCAGTTTTGAGTGGTGCGCGGATAGCCGGTCTTTTGTCTATGTGAAGGTGGATGAAAGCCACCGGCCTAATAAGGTTTTTTTCAAAGCACCCGAAGCCGAAGAAGTGCTTCTCTACGAGGAGAAAGACCCGCGTTTTTATGTCCATGTGGGCAAGTCGCTGGATGGCAAGTGGATGATGATCCATACCGGCCAGAACGATGAAGACGAGGTTTATCTGCTGCGCGCGGACAACCCCACCGGGGGCATGACCTTGGTTGCCCCGCGCCGGGCAGGACACGAATACAGTATTGATATTCGGGAAGACGATCTTTTCATCATCACCAATTCTGCAGGGGCGGAGAACTTTCGCGTGGTCACAGCGAAGGCTGATCAACCACAGGAAGAGCATTGGCAGGAGTTGATTCCCCACCGTCCAGAAGTGTTGATCAATAACTCCTTCGTGGTGCGCGATTATTTTGTGCGTATTGAACGCGAAAACGCCCTGCCCCGCATCGTTGTGCGCGATCTGAATGCTGACGAGGAACACACGATCAGTTTCGGTGAGGAGGCTTATTCACTCGGCATATCATCGGGCTATGAGTTCGATACCCGGGTGATGCGGCTTTATTATTCTTCTCCGTCCACGCCATCCCAA
Source organism: Pseudomonadota bacterium (assembly GCA_038525315.1). Classification (GTDB taxonomy): domain Bacteria; phylum Pseudomonadota; class Alphaproteobacteria; order Rhizobiales; family Rhizobiaceae; genus Pseudahrensia. Next base: position 463,074 of record JBCBHU010000002.1, on the reverse strand, counting down.
GTGTGGGACTATGACATGGCGGAGCGCACGCGCACCCTGCGCAAGGAACAGGAAATTCCGTCCGGCCATGATGCGGCGAACTATGTGGTTCGGCGGCTCCATGCGCCTTCTTTTGATGGCGAAATGGTGCCGCTGACGGTGCTGCACCATAAGGACACACCATTGGACGGTTCCGCGCCCTGCCTTCTATACGGCTACGGTTCCTACGGCGCGGGTATGCCCGCCGGTTTCGCGGTCAACCGGCTGAGCCTTGTGGATCGCGGATTTATCTATTGCACGGCCCATATTAGAGGCGGAGATGAGAAGGGCCGCCATTGGTATGAGCAGACAAAGAAGGCGGGGAAGACCAAGACTTTCAAAGACTTCATTGCCGCTGGCACTTATCTGGCCGACCAGGGCTTTACGTCGGAAGGCCAAATCGTCGCCATGGGCGGTTCGGCCGGTGGGTTGCTGATGGGGACGGTGGTGAATATGGCACCCGCGTTGTTCTCGGGCATCATCGCCCAAGTGCCCTTCGTGGATGTGTTGAACACGATGCTGGACGACACGCTGCCCCTCACGCCGGGGGAGTGGAGCCAGTGGGGCAACCCCATCGAAAGTGCGGAAGAGTTCGACATCATCGCCAGCTATTCTCCCTACGATAATGTGGTGGCGCAGGATTATCCGCCGATCTTCGCCCTCTCAGGTCTCACAGACCCCCGCGTGCAATATTGGGAGCCATCCAAATGGGTAGCCAAATTGCGGGATGTCACCCAGAGCAAATCGCCCATTCTGTTGAAAACAAATATGGGGTCGGGGCATTTCGGCAAGACCGGCCGTTTTGCCTATCTGGAAGAAGTGGCGCTGGTTTACGCCTTTGCGCTAAAGGCCGCACGCAAGGCATAAAAAAAGGGAGCCTCTGGGACTCCCTTTCTCATTAACTCGCCTACGCCATAGGCCGACCCAATCGGCCCATTCCTATGTGGCAGGCTTTCTGCCGATTATGTGGGCGGATGACATTCTTGACGTGGGCTACGCGGTCGCCTCGCCGTACATTTTCGCCACATATTCCCAGTTGATAAGATTGTCGACGAAAGCCTCCAGATATTTGGGACGGGCGTTGCGATAGTCGATGTAGTAGGAATGTTCCCACACGTCGCAGCCCAAAATAGGCGTTGCGCCGTGGACCAGCGGGTTTTCGCCATTGGGCGTTTTCATGATTTCCAGCTTGCCGTCCTTGTTGACAGCAATCCAGCACCAGCCGGAGCCGAATTGCGTCGCACCGGCAGCCATGAAATCGGCCTTGAATTTGTCGTAACCGCCCAGATCAGAAGCGATGGCTTTTTCCAGCTCGGAAGGCATGGATTTGCCGCCGCCATTGGGGGCCATCCAGTGCCAAAAGTGGATGTGGTTGTAGTGCTGGGCCGCGTTGTTGAAGAGGCCGGCGTTTGTGCCATGGCTTTTGCGCACAATGTCTTCCAGGCTCATGTCGGCCATGCCAGCTTCTTCAGCCAGCTTGTTGCCATTGTCCACATAGGCCTTGTGGTGCTTGTCGTGGTGAAATTCCAGCGTTTCGGCGGACATGTAGTCGCCCAGCGCATCATAGGCGTAGGGAAGATCGGGAAGGGTAAAGGCCATGGGGGTCTCCTTTTGAATTGTATGGACAAGCGAGAGAGTTGAAAGGCTTGCCCGGCAATGAATATCTTATGTCCAACGCGCCGCATTTGGCATCGTTGGGCGGCACTATAGTGGCAACGGCCGCGCCGTCACCATGGTTCCTGCCCAACGCGCTGCAATGCCGCGAAATTGTTTTGCTTTTCGCTTGGTTCAAAAGCTGATTTGATTGTGCTCACCCAAGCCCGGAGTTTTGCCATGGCTCAAGTCTATATCTTTGATGCCTATGGCACGCTTTTCGATGTTCATGCCGCCGTGCGCGAACACGCCGCAAAGCTGGGGCCGAATAGTGCGGCCATTTCCGAAACATGGCGACAGAAACAGTTGGAATATACCTGGGTCCGCACTCTGGCCGGGCAGTATGAGGACTTTTGGGACGTCACTCAAAACGCGCTGGACTTCGCGCTGGCCAAATTTCCGTCAGCCAACACGGCTGTGAGGGCAGATTTGCTGGATGCCTATTTTCACCTGGCAGCGTATGGCGAAGTGCGCAGCGTTTTGACAACTCTCAAAGAAAGCGGTGCGAAGACCGGGATTTTATCCAATGGTTCCAGTGCCATGCTGGCCGCGGCTGTGAAAAGCGCTGGGCTGGAAGAGGTTTTGGATGCGGTGATTTCGGTGGATGCCATCGAAATCTTCAAGCCACGCAGGGAAGTCTACCAATTGGTGGTGGAGGGCATGAAAGTGGCCACCGAAGAAGTTTCATTCCAGTCTTCCAACCGATGGGACATCGCAGGCGCAAAAGCGTTTGGGTTCAGCACAGTATGGTGCAATCGAACAGGCCAGCCCGATGAATATGTCGATCTGTCCCCTGATCGCATCATCAGCGACCTGACGGAACTACTCTAGAAACCGCGTTTGAGACTGCCCAAAATACCCCGGACCAAGGCTCTCCCCAGCGAATTGGCGATGGAGCGGGTGACCGATTTGATTGCAGCTTCGCCCACGGTCTGACGGGACGAACGACGCTTGCGGCCCCGGGCGCGGCTGCCTTTCAGGCGTTTCTTTTCCTCTTCCTCGCGCTGGCGTTCCTCTTCCTCTGCCTTGGCTCTGGCTTCAGCCTGTTTGGCGAGGATTTCATAGGCTGATTCGCGGTCCAAGGCCTTGTCATACTGCCCAGCGACCGGGCTCATATTGATAACCTCCCGCCGCTCCTTGTCCGTTAACGGGCCCAAGCGGGATTGGGGTGGGCGGATCAGCGTGCGCTGCACCATGGAGGGCACGCCTTTTTTGGCCAGTGTGGATACCAGCGCTTCCCCCACACCCAAATTGGTGATCGTATCAACGGCATCAAAGTCCGGATTGGGGCGGAAGGTTTCTGCTGCGGTTTTCACAGCCTTCTGCTCACGGGGCGTGTAGGCGCGCAAAGCGTGCTGCACACGATTCCCAAGCTGGGCCAATACGCCGTCGGGCACGTCCAACGGGTTTTGGGTGACGAAATAGACACCGACGCCCTTGGAGCGGATGAGCTTAACGACCTGTTCCACGCGCTGGGTCAATATTTTGGGCGCATCTTGAAACAAAAGGTGCGCTTCATCGAAGAAGAACACCAGACGCGGTTTTTCAGGGTCTCCCACCTCGGGCAGTTCTTCAAACAGTTCCGACAGCAGCCATAACAGGAATGTGGCGTACAGACGGGGGGACATCATCAGTTTGTCAGCGGCCAGAATATTGATGGACCCGCGACCGTCCCGCGTAGTGCGCATGAGATCGGCAATTTCCAGCGCCGGTTCGCCGAAGAAATAATCGCCCCCCTGCTCTTCCAACACCAGCAGCGAGCGCTGGATGGCGGAAACGGATTGTTTGGAAACATTGCCCAGGCGCGACGAGATTTCCTTGGAGCGTTCAGCGATGTTGACCAGCAAAGACTGCAAGTCTTTCAGATCCAGCAGTAACAGACCCTCTTCATCGGCAATGCGGAAGGCGATGTTAAGCACCCCCTCCTGCGCATCCGTCAGGTCCATGAGCCGCGAGAGAAGCAGCGGCCCCATTTCGGAAATCGTGGTGCGGATGGGGTGGCCCTGATCGCCAAACAGGTCCCAGAAAATCGCGGGGAAATCCTGATAGGTGTAATCCTCCAGACCGATGTCATTGGCCCGCTTTTCCAGAAAATCCTTGCCTTCACCCGCTTTGGCAAGCCCCGACAGGTCACCCTTCACATCCGCGCAAAACACCGGGACGCCAGCGTTGGAAAAGCCCTCGGCCAGGATTTGCAGGGAGACGGTTTTACCCGTGCCGGTGGCGCCGGTGATGAGACCGTGGCGGTTGGCCAGCTTCAAATTCAGGTATTCCGGCCCTTGCAGGCTGTCGTCCGGGTTACGGCTGGTTCCCAGATAGATTTTACCGTCTTCAAGCATTGCTGGTTCCGTCGCAGGCAGGGGGCGTCTGAATAAACCTATAGAGGCTTTCGCCCGCCAGTGGAAAGACCGAACGAGCGCGGCATGGGGTTTGCACAGTGCAAAGTCAGACTCATAATCCGTTTCAGATCGGCCCATGCTCAGGCGGCATTTCCTCACCGGCGCACTTTCCACGCTCACCCTTCCCGCTTTGGCACAGGTGCGGATGGCAGAACTGCGCGGGGCGCTGGATGTGACGCAATTTGGCGTGCGGCCTGATGCCAGCGATGACCAGAGCGTCCTGTTTCAGCGGGTACTGGATGCGGCCTCCCGCGAAGATAAACCCGTGATGGTGCCGCCGGGACGTTATGTGGTTTCCAATCTCGCTCTACCCGCCCGCACGCACATTGTGGGCGTGGCCGGGACGGCTCGGTTTGTCTATGGCGGTGGTGGGTCCTTTCTGACGGCAAATGATGCCGAGGTGGTTCACCTTGAAGGGCTTACGCTGGACGGGACCAATCGGGCGCTGGGGGACGAGTATGTGGGTCTGGCGCATCTGCGCCGGGTGAAACGGGTCACCATCGACGGGTGTGATTTCTTTGGCAGCGACAGGATCGGGGTTTCGCTGGAAGGGTGCGGCGGGCAAGTACGCCGTAATCGCATCAGCGGAGCAGCTGGAGTCGCTGGTTTATACAGCGTAGAAGCAACAGGGCTCACAATTGCAGACAATACGGTAACCGACTGCGCCAATGGCGGTATTTTGGTTCACCGTTGGCGGGCGGGTGAAGACAATACGCAGGTTCGGGGCAATCGCATTGAGCGCATCGCGGCCAAGGGGGGCGGTACGGGGCAGCGAGGCAACGGCATCAACATTTTCCGCGCCCATGGAGTGCAGGTTAGTGGCAACCATGTAACCGATTGCGCCTTTTCTGCGATCCGCTCCAATGCGGGTTCAAACGTCTCCATAACGGCCAATACATGTTTGCGCAGTGGCGAAACGGCGATCTATAGCGAGTTCGGTTTCGAAGGCGCACTTATTGCGCACAACATCGTGGACGGTGGAGCGATTGGCATTTCCATAGCCAATTTCAACGAAGGTGGGCGGCTGGCCGTTTGTAGCAACAACATCGTGCGCAATCTCAAGAACGAAGCCCCCTATCCACCTGATGTGGCGGAGTTTGGCATTGGCATTTACGCGGAAGCGGACACGCTGGTGAGCGATAATATCATTGAAAACGCCGAGAACTGGGGCTTGGCTTTAGGCTGGGGCCCGTTCATGCGCCGTGTCCATGCCAGCGGCAATCTGGTGCAGGATTGCCGGGTGGGCGTAGCGGTGACTGTGGCCGATGGCGCTGGCTCCGCCAGCATCGAGAACAACCGTTTCGTGAATACACCAGACGGCGCCATTGTCGGCCACCGGTGGTGGGAGGCGGTGACGGGCGATCTGCTGGCGAAGAACGACCACGACCATCTCACCATCCGCAACAATTACACCCGGTAGCTCATCTCGCTTTTGCCGAAATGGCGTTTTAGCGTTCCAATAAAGCCAAGTCTAATCCAAAACACCATGCGCCTGATCCGCATCACATTGGCGACCCTTTTCGTGCTGTTCATCCTGCCTGCGTTGGCCCATCTGGCCGTATGGAGCATGATGGACCACCCCCGCTCGTGGAGCGAAGCGGACTGGTCTTCCACTAACACGTTTCCAAAGAGACCTGCCCAAGCGGAGGCCGGAATATGGGTCATGTCGGCGCGCACGGGCCGCATGAAAGGCGCGTTTGCCACACACTCTTGGCTGGTCATTAAGAAACCGGGCAGCACGCGATATGACCGCTACGACGTCGTGGGCTGGGGCCGCGCGTTGCGCCACAACGGTTATGCGCCTGACGCGCGGTGGTATTCCAACCCGCCGCGTATCGACCATCACGTGAGCGGCGAGCAGGCGGCGGCACTCATTCCCACCATGGAAAAAGCAATCAGCAGCTATCGTTGGGGCGACTATGGGGACTACACAATCTGGCCGGGGCCAAACTCCAATACATTTGTCGCCAGCATTCTGCATCAGGTGCCGCAATTGGCGGTGGCACCGCCTGCCACGGCAGTGGGGCGTGATTTCCCGTGGGACGGGCGCTGGGCCGGCATACGGGAAGACGGCACGATTTTCATCTCCATGCTTGGTTATATAGGTGCCAATATCGGCGGCCGGGCCGGGGTAGAGTTGCACTTTCTGGGCCTCGTCACAGGCATTACAGCGGCTTGGGACGGGGTGAAGCTGCCGGGTTTTGGAACGCTGCGGTTTATTTGATGCGCTCCAGCACGGACACGTAATTAGCCACCGCCGCGCCACCCATGTTGAAAATGCCCGCAAGGGTCGCATCCTTGATTTGCATCCCCTCGGGAGCAGTGCTCGTCAGTTGCATGGCGGACAAGGCGTGCATGGAAACGCCGGTGGCCCCAATGGGATGACCCTTGGCTTTTAGGCCGCCCGAGGGGTTCACCGGCAAACGCCCGTCTTTGTGCGTTTGCCCTTCCAAGACTACGCGGGCGCCCTGCCCTCTTTCGGCCAACCCCATGGCCTCATATTCAATGAGTTCGGCGATGGTGAAACAGTCGTGGGTTTCCACCAGCGACAAATCGTCGATCTTAAGCCCCGCATCACCCAACGCCCGCTGCCAGGCCGTGGCGCAGCCTTCGAAAGCCAAAATATCGCGCTTGGACATGGGCAAAAAGTCCTGGGCGTGGGCCGTGGCACGCAGTGCCACAGCCCGTTCCATACCCAGGGCGGTTTGTGTATCTGACAGCACAATGGCGGCCGCGCCGTCAGAGACCAAAGAACAATCTGTGCGCTTTAAGGGACCGGCCACGAAGGGATTTTTGTCGCTTTCGGCGCGGCAAAAATCGTATCCCAAATCCTTCTGCATCTGGGCATAGGGGTTTTCTACGCCGTTCTTGTGATTCTTCGCCGCAATGGCGGCCAAAGCGTCCGACTGGTCACCGTAGCGCTGGAAATAGGCCTGGGCGATATTGCCAAACACACCGGCGAAACCGGCAGGGGTTTCGCCATCTTCTGGGAGATAGGAAGCTTTAAGCAGGTTTTGACCAATTTCGCGGCCCGGTGTGGTCGTCATCTGCTCCACACCCACCACCAGGACATGGCGCGCCTGTTTGGCCGCAATGGCTTGCGCGCCCTGATGGACGGCAGCGGAACCGGTGGCGCAGGCATTTTCCACGCGAGTGGTGGGCTTGAAGCGTAGATTTTCATCGGCCTGCAAAATCAATGCCGCCGTAAAGTCTTGGGCGGAGAACCCAGCATTGAAATGGCCCAAATAAATCTCATCCACATCTTTGGCTTCCAACCCGGCATGGGCCAAAGCATCGCGGGTGACGGAAACAATCAGGCTCTCGACCGTTTCTCCTTCCAGTTTGCCAAATTTTGAATGGGACCAACCTGTAATGCACGCGACCATGATGGTGTCTCCTGATGAAGTTGCTGGGAAAATACGGTGCTTGCGCCGGGCCGCCAAGCCCCCAACTGGTCGCTGTCACAAAGCTGTTGTTAGCGTTGACCAAAAGAGCATGGCGACCTAAACCGATTTAAGAAATGATCGCCCCTGACGGACCGGCTGACTGCCCCCAACTGCCTTTGGAGAATTTCATGACCTTGAAGATTGCCATTAACGGATTCGGCCGCATTGGCCGCAACACACTGCGCGCGCTTATGGAAGCTGGCCGTGACGATTTGCAGGTGGTGGCCATTAACGATCTGGCCCCGGTGGAAACCAATGCGCACCTTTTCAAATATGATTCGGTTCATGACCGCTTTCGCGGCGAGGTAAAAATTGAAGGCGACACGATTGATGTGGGCGCTGGCCCCATTCGCGTGACCGCAGAGCGTGATCCGAAGGCATTGCCGTGGAGCGATGTGGATATCGCGCTGGAATGCACGGGCATTTTCACCGCGCGCGACAAGGCTGCCATGCATTTAGAAAACGGGTCCAAGCGGGTGCTTATTTCTGCTCCGGGGGCCAATGCGGACAAGACGGTGGTTTATGGCGTGAACAACGATGTGCTGACGGCAGATGACGTAATCGTCTCCAACGCCTCCTGCACGACCAATTGCCTCGCCCCCGTGGCGAAGGTGCTGCATGACTCTGTGGGTATCGAAAAGGGCTATATGACGACCGTTCACGCTTATACCGGCGACCAGCCCACATTGGATACGGCCCACAAGGACCTGCGCCGCGCGCGGGCGGCGGCCATGTCGATGATCCCCACATCCACCGGTGCCGCGAGGGCTGTGGGTCTCGTGATTCCCGACTTGAACGGCAAACTGGATGGGTCCGCCATCCGCGTGCCCACGCCTAACGTTTCCTGCATCGATCTAAAATTCATGGCCGGGCGGGATACAAGCGTGGACGAAATCAACGCCATTATGAAGGAGGCCTGCGCTGGCCCCATGAAAGGCGTTTTGGACTATGTGGATGAGCCACTGGTTTCCATCGACTTTAACCACGACCCCCACTCTTCCAACTTTATGGAAGGGGAGACGCAGGTTACCGGCGGCAATCTGGTGCGCGTCCTGTCCTGGTATGACAATGAATGGGGTTTCTCCAACCGCATGCTGGATACGGCCGCCGTGATGGGTAAATTTCTTTAAGCGGCAGACTTCGTTCAAATACTCACTGCTCGGCCTTAGGGCCGGACCTTCAACCTTTGTAGACATGCGCTAGCAGGGCCAGTTTTAAGTATTTGAAAATAGAAGATTGGCTGAGGCGGTAGGACTCGAACCTACAGTCTGCGCTACCAAAAAGCGATGCCTTACCATTTGGCCACGCCTCAGCACGTGGTCGCCAAGCGAACACGAAAGGTTCAAGCGCCACGGGCGGTATATAGGACAATCAAATTTGACGGGCAACCGGGTTTGGCCCTGTGCGGCACAGAAAATCTGCCGCAGTGGCGCGCTTTATTTCAGCAGCTTTTCCAGTCGCGCGCGGGCCTGTTCGCTCACGTAGCGCAGAGCAAACATGCGCTCTTCGCCCAGATCATTGTCCAGCCGCCCGTTCAATTCATCGGGTTCCGGCAGGAGGTCATCGAGATCGAGCGCCGCAAAATAGGGAAAACCGAACTGGTTTTCATAGGCCTCGAAGGCTTTATGGAGCGGTTCTTCCCCCTCCAAATCTTCCTGCGCATGATCAATGCGTTGCCGCAATTGGTCTTTCATCTGCGGTGTGTTGAACGCATCCAGCAATGACAGTTTTTGGCGGGCGGTGGCGTTTTTGACCACATCTGCCATGCTTTGATGCAAACTACGGATGGACTGGAAGGGGCGCTTATCCTCTACCGTTTCGGCAATCCAAATGCCATCGGGCCACACGTCCTTGAGCATTTCCACAAAATCGCGCTTCGGCAGGTTATTGAGCGTTTCCAAGTCCATGTGCTTCACGCTCCAATCGCTCTTTCATGGCATCCACCGCAAACAGAACGGCTTCCGGTGTTGCCGGAGCATGCAGTTGCGCCGGATAGCGCCCGCCGGACAGGGATGAGACCGCATCGCGCAGCGCCAACCATACGGAAATGGCCAGCATGAGCGGTGGTTCCCCAATGGCTTTGGAGCGGAACACGGTTTCCTCACGGTTGGGCTGATCGTCCAGAATTTCCACGTTGAAAACCGGCGGCACGTCGCGGGAACCGGGAATTTTATAGGTGGACGGCCCGACGGTGCGCAGGCGGCCCTTTTCGTCCCACCATAATTCTTCGCAAGTCAACCATCCCATGCCCTGAACGAAAGCCCCTTCGATTTGACCAAGGTCCAGTGTGGGATTGAGCGGCTTGCCACAGTCCTGCACGATGTCGGTGCGCAGACAGCGGTTTTCGCCGGTGAGTGTGTCGATGACGACTTCGGATACCGCCGCGCCGTATGTGTAGTAGAAAAACGGCCGCCCCTTCATGGTGGCAGCATCCCAATGGATTTTCGGTGTGGCGTAGAAGCCGCTGGCGGAGAGGCTTACACGCTTCACCCAGCACTGTTTGGCCAAAGTGCCAAAGGTGATTGCGCGGTCTTCAAAAATGACCTGCCCGTCTTGCAGGATAATTTCATCCTTGTGGCATTGGAAATGCTCCGCCGCCACGGCAAGCATGCGCTGACGAATGGTGCTGGCGGCATTATAGGCAGCCATGCCATTGAGGTCGGAACCTGAGGAGGCGGCGGTGGCGGAGGTGTTGGGCACTTTATCTGTCGTGGAGGCGGTAATCTTCACATCCGCAAGCGGAATTCCAAAGACATCCGCCACAACCTGGGCGACTTTGGTGTAAAGCCCCTGCCCCATCTCCGTGCCGCCGTGGTTCAGATGAACGGACCCGTCCTGATAGACATGCACCAGGGACCCGGCCTGATTGAGCGTAGTCAGATTGAAGCTGATGCCGAATTTTACCGGCATCATGGCAAGGCCTTTTTTCAGCACGCGATTTTCCGCGTTGAACCGGTCAATCTCAGCCCGTCGCTTGTCCCACTGCGCGTTGGCCATGACGCGGTCCACCACATCGCGGATGCGGTTGTCCTCCACCGGCTGGCCATAGGGCGTAACCTCCCCCGTCTCCGGGCCGTAATAATTGACCGCCCGCAGGGCGTTGGGGTCCATCTCCAGTTCACGGGCCACCCGGTCGATGATGGCTTCCGTGGCCAACATGCCCTGGGGACCGCCAAAGCCGCGAAAGGCGGTGTTGGACACCGTGTTGGTTTTGGCCGAAAAACCCGTGAAATTGGTGTGGGGCAAGTGGTAACAATTGTCGAAATGGGTGAGGGCGCGGGTCACAACGGGGCCGGAAAGATCTGCAACATGACCGGAATTGGCGAGCGCTTCGATGGCCAAACCCTGGAAGCGGCCGGCATCGTCCAGCCCCACATCATAGCGCATGGTGAAGCCGTGGCGTTTGCCGGTGGCCGCCATATCATCATGGCGGCGTAGGCGGAAACGGCAGGGTTTACCCGTCTTTTTTGCGGCAATGGCGGCGATGCAGGCAATAATAGTGGCTTGGCTTTCTTTGCCGCCGAAGGCACCGCCCATTCGGCGCACTTTTGCCTCTACCTCATGGTTACGCACGCCCAAGGCCAGCGCCACATGGACTTGCACTTCCGTGGGGTGTTGGGTGGAGGACCAGACAAGCATTTCGTCATCCTCCCCCGGTTGGGCATAGGCCACCATGGTTTCTAGATAAAAGTGGTCCTGCCCGCCCATGACCACCGTGCCGTTAAAGCGGCGTGGGCTGTTGGCGAGGGCCGAGGTGGCATCGCCGCTGGTGGAGTGCTGGGTGGGGTGGGTGTGTTGATTGGCTTCAAACGCCGCTTCCACATCGTAGACGGCGGGCCGTTCCTGGTAGGAAACTTCTACCAAAGCAGCAGCCTGGATGGCTTGGGCCATGCTATCGGCCACCACACAACCGATGATTTGGCCCAGGTGCAGCACCTCACCATCAGCAAAAATTGGCTCATTGGCCAAAATGGGCGCCGCTTCGTTTTTGCCCGGAATATCATCGGCAAACAAAACCGCTTTCACACCGTTGGCCTGACGCGCTTTTTCGCTTTCAATGGCGGTGATTGTGCCGTGGGCGATCCCGGAAAGAATAGGCGCAATGTGCAGCGTGCCGGGCAGATCCGGCATGTCATCGATGTAAATGGCTTCACCGCGCACATGACGGCGGGCGCTGTCATGGGCGTAGCCCTTTCCCACCACGTTGCGCTCAATCTTTTGCGATGCGGGTTTAATGGGTTTGTGGATGTTCAAAGCGCCATGACCTCCACAGTTTCACCCGCCAATTCCGCCGCCAAACGGTCCAAAAGGTTTGACGCCACGCGGGCGCGGTAGTCTGCGGAACCTCGCATATCCGAGAGGGGCGTAAACGTTGATTTAACGGCGCTCCGGGCGGCTGAAAGCGTGGTTTGCGTCAGCGCTTGCCCTTCGAGCACGGTTTCAACCTGAACACAGCGCAGCGGTGTCGCCGCCATGCCCCCATAGGCAACACGGACATGGGAGAGGCGGTTATCTTCATGGCGAAACGCAAACGCGCCGCAGACGGTGGAGATGTCCTGGTCGTAGCGCTTGGACACTTTATACACCCGAAAATCTTCCCCCGGCTTGGGCAGGGGAACGTGGATGGCGCGGATAATTTCGTCTCCGCCAAGCACCGTTTGGCGATAATCAAGGAAAAACTCTTCAAGTGGCAGGGAACGCTCCCCCTTTGGTCCCGCCAAATGGATTTTAGCCCCAAGCGCTATCAGGGAAGGTGCACCGTCACCGATAGGGCTGGCGGTGGCAATATTGCCAGCTACCGTGCCCATGGCGCGAATTTGCACGGAACCGAAACGGCGCACGAGTTTGGCGAAGGACGGCCAATGCCGCGCCAAGTGGGGCAGGATATCGGCCCAGGAAGCGGCTCCCCCGATGATCAGATCACCGGCCCGTTTCTCAACACCGCGCAACTCTTCCACACCGGCGGTGTTGATAATCACAGGCCAGCGGGAGCGGGCGTGGGCCACGTCCAGCGCGCTATCGGTGCCGCCGCCCAGAAGAACGTGATGGGGATGCGCCGCCCGCATCTCAAAAAGCTCGTCCAGTGTCGAGGGGTGAAGCGCTTGGGACTGGTCATGGCCTGTCACCTTGCCTCCATTTTCTACCGCCGCATGGGGGAGCGCTGGGGGGGCGGATTTGGCCGCTTTTTGCGCGGCCTCGACAACGGGGCGATAGCCGGTACAGCGGCACAAATTACCCGCAAGGCCATCATGAATGTCGCTCTCCGACGGGTTTTTGTTGGCATCCAGCAAACCGGCCAGCGCGGCAACAATCCCGGGCGTGCAGAAGCCGCATTGGGAGGAGCCGTTTTCAGCCAAAACCTTTTGCACCACATGGTCCTGGGCGGCCAAACCTTCCACCGTTACCAGCGCCCCACCATGGACTTGTGCCAACAGCATGATGCAAGCATTGGCGGGCTGAAACCGCTCTTCACCGGGTTTGCGCACCAAGACGGAACAGGCGCCGCAATCGCCCTCCGCGCAGCCCTCCTTTGTGCCGCGCAGGGCGGCGTGGAGACGCAGGTATTCGAGCACAGTGGTGTCGGCCCGCAGAGCAGCGCTTACGGGCTCACCGTTGAGGGAAAACGAAATGGGTTCGATCATGCCCCGACTGTTGGCTCCATTCGGGGCAAGGTCAAGGCAGAATGTGTCGCGCCAAAACGCTCTAGCAGCAGGGCTCGTAACCCAACCAAGCGTCTTGCTTTATGCGCAGCTTATAGAGCGGTGTATCCGTGCGGACCTGCACATCCGCTCGGGTGATGAGGCTGCCCTTGGGTATGTCGTTGACCACCTTCCCATGGTGCAACAGACCCACTGGAATAGCCTCCTCTTCACGCGCCTCGTCCGCCCGCATGGCCCAGGACCGGTAGCAAGTCTCTCCGATGAAATCCAATTCCTCTCCTGCCTTCAAATCCCGCTTGGCCAGCGCGCATACCTCGGCCACCGGGCGCGGCAGCGGCTTCATGTCTGACGTGCCGTAGAGCACGGCACGGGCGGCGGAGAGCGGCACTTCCAGACTTGTGAGGTGATAGGGGCGGTAGAAGGTGTAATAAGGTCCCTCCCCCAAATGAAGATCATTCATGCGCTCGCGAATGCGGTGGTGGCGCATATCAGCGATGACAAAAATGCCCGGGGCCACGCCCTTCCCCACCGTAAAGTCCACACAACCGGGCGCAGACAGGACGCCGCCGTCTTCCACGGGGCAGAGGACATTGTGCAATTCGTCCAACGAAACATCCGGGCCGTGCATGCCGGGTTTGTCTGGCACCAGACCCGTGGCATTGGCGATGCAACACATCTCTACCATGGTTTTGGAGCCGTCCACGAACTCCACCAACATGCGCGGGTTCATGTTGCGACGCTCCGCTTCCTCCCTGTAATCGTCCGGCACGGCGTCGATTTTGAAGGCGTTGTTCTTTCCCTTGCCAGCGGCCACGACGGGGTAACCCAACGCCGTGACCCAATCGTAGATTTCCATCACGGAAGAGGGTTCGTCGCCCGCACCGACGGTATATACCAACCCCTTTTTGGCCGCGGTATCAGCCATGATGGCACCCACGGTCACGTCGGCTTCCACATTCATCATGACAAGATGTTTGCCCGCCTCCAGCGCCGCCATTCCCAGGTCCGCCCCAGCCTCCGGCACGCCGGTGGCGTCGATCACAACATCCACCAGCGGGTGCGTTATGGCGGTGTGGCTGTCTTGCACGATGGGCGTGTGGTCCTGTTTCAGCGCCATTCCGATTTCGCCGTGGGTTTTGCAGATTTTGCCATGGTCGTCGTCATAACCCGCGATAGCCATGGCCGGTTTGGCGCTTTGCAGGCGGCGGTCCACGATGGCCGCAATTTCCATACCCCGCATTTGGCGGATGGCGGTGACCAGATCGGTGCCCATCTCCCCAGCGCCAATGACGCAGACCCTTACTGGATTGCCCGCCTCATGCCGGGCAAGCAAATCGGCGGCCAGACCGGTGGCGGAAATGCGCGGGGGCGGCGGCAAGTCGGTATGACCCATGGCGTGGTGTCCGTTCTGTCAGATCACAAAAAAGCCGTGGCACAACGGGTGCGCCACGGCTTGAACATCAATGGAAAGCGGACCGTTAGCCGCGCTTCAACAATTTCCAACCCAGCGCGATGGCTGCGGTGGCGAGGGCAATTTTGAACAGGTCCCCCAGCACGAAGGGCACCACGCCGAACTGCCACGCTTTCTCAGCGCCAATCAGCGTGGATAACCACGCGAAACCCAGGGCGAAGACGATGACGTCAGCGGCGACGATGACACCAAACATGGTGACAGGACGCTGGGAGATACCGCGATCGGCAGCCTCACCGATGATGGCGGCAGCAACAACAAAGCCCACCAGATAACCGGCGGTGCCCTTCATCATATAGGCGACACCTGCCTCCGGCCCGGCAAAGACGGGCAGGCCCATGGCCCCTTCGGCCAAATAAAGAAGCATGGTGGCCACGGCCAAATTGCGCCCGTAAGCGGCAGCGATGGCGAAGACGGCCAGCGTTTGCAATGTCATGGGGACGGGAAAGAAAGGCACCTGAATTTTGGCGGCCAGCGCCATGATTGCAGTGCCAACGACCACCAGCGCGATATTGGTGACCGTGCGGTTGAGCCCGCGGTCGGCAACGAGCGTGGGGGCAAGGGCGGCATTGGTGAGAGCCATGGGAATTCCTCAAAACTGTTTTTGCTTTGCCGGTGACAAAGCCTGTCGGCATGCCCTGTCTATATTGACTTGGCCGCAGCCTCACAAGAAGGTCGCAGCGACTCTTCCCCATTTAAGCGAAATGTGATGGCCGGGCCGGACTTCAAGACAGATTTTGACCCCCGCTACGGCGAGGCGGTGCCCATCGGGGAGGGATTGGTCAGGATTACCTGCAATAACCCTTCGCCGTTCACTTTTCACGGCACGAACTCTTACATTTTAGGGCATGACAAGGTTGTCGTTATCGACCCCGGTCCAGCGGATGACGCGCATTATGCGTCTCTCATCAAGGCCATTGGTGGGCGCACGGTCAGCCACATTCTGGTGACCCACACCCATGTGGACCACTCCCCCCTCGCTGCCCCCTTGGCCAAAGAGACCGGCGCGGCTGTGCTTGCAGAAGGGCCGCACCGCCCGGCCCGACCTCTCAATCTGGGTGAGGTGAATGCGCTGGATGCAAGTGGCGACGGTGAATTTCAGCCGGACCAAACGCTCAAGGACGGCGATGTTATCGAGGCGGATGGCTTCAGCCTCACCGCCCTATTTACCCCCGGCCACACGGCTAACCATATGGCTTTTGCGTGGAATGATACGGACTATCTGTTCCCCGGTGACCACGTCATGGCGTGGGCCACAAGCATCGTCGCCCCACCCGATGGAGCCATGGCGGATTATATGGCCTCGCTGGACCATCTCATGGCCCAGCCCCAGGCCACCTATTTTCCCGGCCACGGGGGGCGGTTGGAAAACGCACACAAGTTTGTGCGGGCGCTGAAAGCGCACCGGCGGATGCGGGAACAGGCTGTGTTGGACCAAGTGCGCAAAGGGCGGGAGACGATCCCGGACATGGTGGCTGTGATTTATCGCAATGTGGACAAACGCCTGCATGGCGCTGCCGGACTTTCCGTCATGGCCCATTTGGAAGATTTGGTGGGACGTGGGGAGGTGGTCTGTGAGGGGCCTCCGGCGCTGGAAAGTGTTTACCGCCCCTCGCCCAAGCCCTGAAGGACCGTGTCCAGCTCCTGCATGAAGCTCACAATGCGGGCGGCGTTGGAACCCAGATCGTGGGGGCCGAAGCGGGAGGTGGAGCGCATATCCACCAAAGTGCCGTCTTCCTCCTCCACGAGGCGCACCACCACATCGCTTTCAAATCCGAAAATCAGCGTGGTGGCTACGGCCTCCACATAACGCTCTTCGGCATTTTCATTTTCTTCTTCGTCATCGCCACCGCTGCGCCCGGTGGGGGAAACCTGTATGGCGTCAAAGGCGGGAATATCTTCATCTTCGGCCGCCGGTGAAATTTGGATGGGACGACGGGCGGGGGTGGCCGGGCGCAAAGGCACACCATTGCCATCGGTTGTTGGTTTGGCCACCAGCCCGGAGCCTTCCTCGTCGATGGGTGCTTGACCCTGTTCGGTGTTGGCCGTGAGCACGGTCCAGTTTTGCTCCCGAATGGTCAGCACCACAGCCCGAAACACCCGCGCCACGCCCAGTGGATATCGCCGGGCGGCAATTTGGGGATAATGGATGAGTTGCAGATCTCGGGTCACATCATTGAAAGGCTCGATGGGATTAGTGGCGCTCGCCCTGTCATCCAGGGCGGTGTCAAATTCCGGCGGGTCTTCCAAATCGGTGGAGACATCGTAGAGGGGTGGCAGGGTAAAGGCTTTTGCCCCAAACCAGACGAAGGGCAGCAGTAGGATAAGTGACAGGGCAATGCCCCGGGCGCTGCGGATGCCACCCTGGTTGCCATAGGTCCATAACTCGTAGAGGCCTCGAACGCCGGTCATCAGCGCCACGAGCAGAATGAGCACCCCCAGCCCCAACAGCCAGAATGTGGATTGCGTGTCGATGGCGCCAAAGCGGTGCCCCAGCACCACGATGGCCAGATAGGGAATGGCAAACACCGCAAGACGCTGACACCATTGGGCAGCCCGCGATGTTTCGCGGCTCTGCTCTACAAGGCGTTCAACGTAACCGGCCACGAATTACGCAGTCGGCAGCGTGTAATCGGCAAATTGTTTGCGCAATTCTGTTTTTTGAATCTTGCCCGTGGCCGTATGGGGAATTTCATCCACAAAGGCCACATCGTCGGGCATCCACCATTTGGCGATCTTACCTTCCATAAAGGACAGCAAATCATCTCTGCTGGGGCTGGCCCCCTCTTTGGGAATGCAGATCAGCAGCGGGCGCTCGTCCCATTTGGGATGGGTGATACCGATCACCGCCGCTTCCTGCACATCGGGATGACCCACTGCCAGGTTTTCCAGATCAATGGTGGATATCCACTCGCCACCGGATTTGATCACATCCTTGGCCCGGTCCGTAATTTGCATGTAGCCGTCTTCGTTGATGTGGGCCACATCGCCCGTGTCGAACCAATTGTCTTCGTCAAATTGGTCAGCCCCGGCACCGCCGTAATAGGCTTTGGCCACCGCAGGGCCGCGCACTTTCAGCCGGCCAAAGGTTTCCCCGTCCCACACACGTTCCGCGTCCTCATCATCAGTCACTTTCATCTCGACACCGAAGGGCGCGTAGCCCTGTTTTTCTTGAATATCGAGGCGGGCTTCGCCGGTAAGAGACGCATATTCCGGTTTCAGGCTGCCCAACGTGCCAAGGGGGCTCATTTCCGTCATGCCCCAGGCGTGGACCACTTCCACGTCATAGTCATCCTGGAACTTTTGAACCATGGCGCGTGGCGCAGCCGAGCCGCCAATGACCACGCGCTTGAGGTAGGGCAATTTTTTGCCCGTCTCTTCCAGGTGAGCCAGCAACATGAGCCAAACGGTGGGCACGGCGGCGGTGAAGGAGACCTTTTCCGCGTCAAGCAATTCATAAATGGAGGCACCATCCATGGCTCCGCCGGGGTTGACGATGGTGGCCCCCACCATGGGGGCGGCCATGGCGATGCCCCAGGCATTGGCGTGGAACATGGGCACCACAGGCATGATGGATTCCCGCGAGGACATATTCAAAGCGTCTGGCAGGGAAGCGATCATGGCGTGGATGACGTTGGAGCGGTGGGAGTAGACCACGCCCTTCGGGTCCCCCGTCGTGCCGGACGTATAACACATGCCAGCGGCGGTATTTTCGTCAAACTGCGCCCAAGCAAAATCACCGTCTGAACCGCCAATCCAATCCTCGTAACACACGAGATCGAGCTTGCTGTCCTTGGGCATGTGGTCGGCATCCGTCAGCACAATGATCTTGCGCAGGGTCGGCACCTTGTTGGCGATGGCTTCCACGATGGGCAGGAAGGTCAGGTCCGTAAAAATGGCTTTGTCTTCGGCGTGGTTCATGATCCACGCGATTTGCTCCGGAAAAAGACGGGGATTGAGCGTGTGGTAGACAGCGCCAATGCCCATAATGCCATACCAACACTCCATATGACGGCCGGTGTTCCAAGCCAGCGTGCCGATACGGTCCCCCAACTCAAAACCGTCCCGCGCCAGAGCCTGGGACACCTTTTTGGCCCGTGTGTGGAGTTGCGCGTAGGTGGTGCGCACGATGGGGCCTTCCACGGACCGGCTGATGATTTCCCGCTTACCATGCTGGCGGGCGGCGTAGTCGATGATCTTGTGGCACAAGAGGGGCCAGTCCTGCATCAAACCCAGCATCTCGTTCTCCTCCGGTGGGGTCTCATTATTTTTCCTATGGATAGGGGAAAGGCGGGCACGGGGTAAAGAGCAAAGGCGGCGCTTTAACCCGCCCCCGTTTGCCGCTACGCTTTGCCTGCATTTGATAAGGAGAACACCATGTCAGCCCCCCTTTCAAACCTTCAGGCCCGTGATCTGGATGCGGTGCTGCACCCATACTCCCCCCTGCACAAATTGCGCGAGATGGGGCCCACCATCATGGCCAGCGGCAAGGGGGTCTTCATCCAGGATACGCAGGGCAATGAATATCTGGAGGGCATGGCGGGGCTTTGGTGCACAGGCCTTGGGTTTGGCAATGAAGAGATGATCGAGGCCGCCACGGAACAAATGCGCGCCCTTCCCTATTACCACCAATTCAGCGGGCGCGGCACGGAACCGGCCATTGAATTGGCTGAAAAGCTGAAAGAACTGGCACCGGTGGAGATTTCTCGTGTGTTCTACACATCCAGCGGGTCGGAAGCCAATGACACGCAGGTGAAGCTGGCATGGTATTACAATAATGCGTTAGGTCGCCCCAAAAAGAAAAAGATCATATCCCGCATCAAGGCTTATCACGGGGTGACCATGATGTCGGCCTCGCTGACAGGCCTGCCCTACAATCATATGGATTTTGATCTGCCGTTTGACGGCGTTCTACATACGCAATGCCCGCACCATTATCGGTTTGCAGAAGAGGGGCAGACGGAAGAAGAATTTGTGGCCCATCTGGTCCAATCCTTGGAAGAGATGATCGAGCGTGAGGGCGGAGACACGATTGCAGCCATGATTGCCGAGCCCGTCATGGGGGCTGGTGGCGTCATCGTGCCGCCTGCGGGTTATTTTAAGGCGATCAAGCCCCTTCTAGATGAGCACGACATTTTGTTGATTGATGATGAGGTCATCAACGGGTTTGGCCGCACCGGCGCATGGTTTGGAGCGGAAACCCACGGCATGGTGCCGGATACAATATCTGTCGCCAAACAACTCACCTCGGCCTACGCGCCCTTGGGTGCTGTGATGATCCCGGAAAAAATGGTGGCAGCGCTGGAGAGCCAGAGCGAGAAGATCGGTACTTTTGGCCACGGCTACACCTATGGCGGCCATCCGCTGGGATGCGCGCTGGGGGTGAAAGCCATCGAAATCTACCAGCGGCTTGATATTTGCGCCCATGTTCGGACCATGACCCCCCATTTGGAAAAGCATCTGGCGGCGCTTGCCGATCATCCACTCGTGGGTGAAGTGCGCAATTCCGGCCTCATGGGCGGGGTGGAACTGGTGGCGGATAAGAGCACCAAACGCCCTTTCAACCCCAAACAGGGCGTTGGTCCCCAATGCGCCCATTTGTGCCAGCAGGCCGGTCTTATCCTGCGCCCCATCGGTGACACCATGGCCATCTGCCCGCCTATGATTATCAATGAAGAAGAGATTGGTCTGTTGTTTGAGCGTTTGACGATCGCACTGGACCAGACGGAGGCTTGGATTGAAAAAGAGGGGTTGCGCGCCGCCTAATTTTGCATCGCCCAGCCCATGAGCGTTTTCAGATATGGTGAGGCTTCAGGCTCCATGAGCGGTTGTTCGCCTTTAAACACCAAGCCGGTGGCACCATCCATGGTAACAGTATCGCCTTCGCGCAG
Organism: Pseudomonadota bacterium; assembly: GCA_038525315.1. Taxonomy (GTDB): domain Bacteria; phylum Pseudomonadota; class Alphaproteobacteria; order Rhizobiales; family Rhizobiaceae; genus Pseudahrensia. The sequence continues at coordinate 442,536 of JBCBHU010000002.1, read as the reverse complement.
CACCTGGCCCTGACTGCTGCACAGACCGTTGGCCAGATCTATTTTGACGCTGCTGGCCCCGGTGATGCACGGCTTGCCCATGGCTTGCGCCACCACAGCGGCATGGCTGGTTGCTCCGCCGCGGCTGGTGAGTATGCCAGCGGCAGCATCCATGCCTTTGATATCATTGGGGTTGGTTTCTGGGCGCACTAGAATGGTGGCTTTGTCTTGCGCCTTGGCAGACAAAGCGGCGTCAGCGGTGAGCGCGATCTTTCCGATGACCGCGCCGGGTGAAGCTGCCATGCCCCGCGCCCATGGCACGGCCTCTTCGTTGGGACAGACGCGCCTTGCCAGTTGAGAGGCGAAGTCCTGCGGGTTGCACCGCTGCAAAGCCTGTGACCGGGTCAAAAGACCTTCTTCCACCATATCAACCGCGATGCGCAGTGACGCTTTCGCGCTCACTTTGCCGGTGCGGGTTTGCAACAAAAACAGATTGCCGCTTTCAACGGTGAATTCGATTTCCTGAACTTCGGAAAAGTGCTTTTCCACGTTCTCGCCAGTCTCAACAAGGGCGCAAAAGGCCTTTGGCATGGCTTCTTCAAGACTCGTCCCCTCCCCCTCTTGCGTTTTGGTGAGGGGGTTTGGGGTGCGTATACCGGACACCACATCTTCGCCCTGGGCATTGATGAGATACTCGCCAAAGGGGGCAGGCTCACCGGTGGCCGGATTGCGGGTGAAGTAAACACCCGAGCAGGAGTCTTCGTCCCGGTTGCCAAAAACCATGGCCTGCACCACGGCGGCCGAGCCATCATCATGCTCAATGCCCTGCATTTGGCGAAACTGCCGGGCGCGGTTGGTGTTCCACGATTGGAAGACGGCGAGAAGCGCCAGTTCCAGCTGTTTTGACGGGTCCTGCGGAAAGTCGGCGCCGGTTTCCCGTTTCACGACAACCAAAAACTCAGACGACAGGCTGCGTAGCGCTTCAATGGAGAGTTGTGAGTCCTGCTCCACCCCTGCCGAAAGCCGCGCTTCATCGAGCAGGTCATCAAAAATGAAGGCGTCCACATCCAACACCACATGGGCAAAGCTTTGGATGAAACGGCGGTAAGTATCCCAGGCAAAACGCTGATCCCCCGTCAGTTTCGCCAGACCGTGCACGGCCGTTTCGCTCAACCCCAAATTGAGCACCGTATCCATCATGCCGGGCATGGAAACGGCCGCACCGGAGCGCACCGACAGGAGCAGCGGATTGTCCGCTCCGCCAAAAACCTTGTCCGTCACCGTTTCCAACGCTTGGAGGTGTTCATTCATCGCCGCGCGCAGGTCTGCACCCACGGCCTCCTGGCCAGCGGCTACGCGCTTACCCACTTCGGTGGTCACGATGAAACCGGGGGGAACGGGCAGACCGGCGGCAACCATGGCAATGAGATTTGCACCCTTATTGCCCATGAGCGGCACGTCTGTGCCAGGAAGGTTTTCCCGATCAATAAAAGAGAGAATGGGGCGGGGCTGGCTCATCGTTCCGGGGCCGCAAGGGCGGTTTAGACAGTAAAAACGGCGCAAGCCGTGGCCGTTCCATGACAGGGGATACGGCGGCAAAAATCAACCGGCTTCGCGGAAGCTTTCTGCTGTTTGCAGGTCCACAGAAACCAGCTGGCTCACACCCCGTTCCGCCATCGTAACCCCGAACAGGCGATCCATGCGCGCCATGGTGATGGGGTTGTGGGTGATGATGACGAAGCGCGTGTTCGTATTGGCGCTCATTTCGTCCATCAAATTGCAAAAGCGCTCCACATTGTGATCGTCCAGCGGCGCGTCCACCTCATCCAACACGCAAATGGGGGCCGGATTGGTGAGGAAGACCGCAAAGATGAGCGCCATGGCCGTGAGCGCCTGTTCCCCGCCAGAAAGAAGCGTCATGGTCTGCGGCTTTTTGCCCGGCGGGCGCGCCAGGATTTCGAGACCCGCCTCCAATGGATCGTCTGACTCCACCAGTTGCAATTCTGCCGTGCCGCCGCCGAAAAGGTGGGTAAAAAGGCGCTGGAACTGGGCGTTCACATCATCAAAAGCCGCCAGCAGGCGTTCCCGGCCTTCTTTGTTGAGGCTCTGGATGCCGGAGCGCAGTTGGCGAATGGCTTCAAGGAGATCATCGCGTTCCTGCACGAGATCGTCGCGCTGTTTGGTGATTTCCGTCTGCTCTTCTTCGGCGCGCAAATTGACGGCACCCAGCCGCTCCCGTTCGGTTTTCAGCCGTTCCAGCTTTCGTTCCACCGCATCCAGTTCGGGAAGCTTTTGCACATCGTCCACATCGGCCTGTTTGAGAACCGCATGGGGTTCACATTCCAGCTCCTCCCGAATGCGGGCTTCCACGCCCTCGCGGCGTTCCCTGGCGGCTTCTACCCGCTCTTCGGCACGGGCGCTCAACTGTTTGGCATCGGACAGGGCGTTTAGCGCGGCGGTGGCGGCCTGATCGGCCATACGCTGTTCATTTTCACCAACGGAAAGGCGGTCGGCCGCCTCTTGCCGGGCGATCTCTGCCTTGTCGATTTCGGCAATCATGGTGCGACGTTTGCTGGCCAATTCGTCCGGGGCGGCCGCGGCTTCATCCCGTTCAGTGACAGCCTTTTCCAGACGGTCGCGCAAGGTACGAATTTGTCGATCTGCATTGACGGCCCGGTCGTTCCAGGCCTTTTTCTCGCGGGCGATGGCGGCAAGGCGCTCGTCGCGCAACTTAACCTCACGGGCAAATCCCTCAAACGTGGCCCGCGCTTCGGCCAGTTGGGCCCGGTGCTGGCTCGTGGTGTTGGAAACCACCTGAACCCGGCTTTCAAGCCCCGCACTGTCCGGCAAGGCGGCGCGGGCGGTCTGGGCGGATTGGACGATTTCCACCGCTTCCTGCAGGCTGGAGTTAAGGCGCAATCGCGCTTCTTCCAAAGCTGACCGGCGGTTGGACAGCTCGCCAACGGCCTTCTCCGCCTTGGACAATCCCACACGGGCATCACGCAGCTGGTTTTGCTGATGGCGCAGCGTTTCACGAGCGGCGCGCTCATCATCGCGTGCCTTTGCGGCGGCGGACCGTCGGGCTTCAAAGTCAGCTTCCGCAGTCCGCAGTGCTTGGGTGGCCGCAATGGCCTCCCGATCCAGTTCCGCTAGGCGGTTTTTCTGTTCCAGTTTGAGAGCAGCTGCTGTGGGGGCTTCAGCACCCGCGCGATAACCATCCCAGCGCCACAGATCACCATCTTTTGTCACAAGGCATTGCCCCGGCAGCAATTGGGTTAAAAGCATCTGACCTTGCTCTTTTGTGACAACCCCAATTTGCGCCAGGCGGCGGGAGAGTTCCGGCGGACCGCTAACATGGTTGGACAGGGCAGCGGCGCCGCTGGGCAGAGGTGCATCATCCACCACTTCAACGAGGGACCAGTGGGCCGGTGCGGATTTATCCAGCGGCACATCAAGGTCCTCACCAAGGGCTGCGCCAAGGGCTTTTTCAAAGCCGTTTTGCGCGCGCACTTTCTCCAAAATGGCGGGAAAGAGATCTTGCCCGCCGGCGTTGAGAATGCGCGACAGGGTCTTGGCTTCCGTCTCGATGCGATTCAATTCCGCTTGCGCTTTACTCACCGCGGGCCGCATTTCCTGCTCCGCCGTACGGTTGGTCTCGGCTGCTTTCTCCGCCGTTATGGAGGCCTGTTCGGCTAAGGATACACTTTGTTCAAGCCGTTCTACTAATACAGTTTTTTCCCGCACGCCGCTTTCTTCAGCAATGCGCCGGGCCAGTTCTTCGGTTTCTCTGTCCACGCTCGCCAATTGCTCTTCCAACCGCTTGCGCCGCTCTTCACCGTCCCGCAGTGTACGGTCTGTCTGGGCAATTTGCGCACGATTTTGAGCCAGTTCCTGTGTGAGCGATTGCAAATCTTTTTCGCTGGCGGATAGTTGAGATTGGGCGGCTTCCAGCGCAGATTTCAATTCGTTTTGCCGCGCGTCCCGATTGGCGTTTTCGCCGCTAAGTTGCATCTCCTCGCGGTCCAGATGGGCGATTATATCGCTATTTTCCGCCACCATCCGTTCTTCGCGGGCAATGTCCTGTTCCAGTTGAACGGCACGGGCGGCGAGTTCTTCCTTGCGCTTTTCGATGCGCCGGGCCTCGTCTTCCAGTTGTTTCAAACTGATTTTAACGTGTTGAAGGATGGCGGCTGCCTTGGCCTCTTCCGTGCGCAATTGGGGTAGACGTTTGGCGATAATGGCCTGAGCCGTGGCCGCTTCCGTTTGCACCAATTGGCTTTCACCGACGGCCACGGTGGCTTTTGTTAGCTCACCTTCCGCTTCCGCGAGTGCTTGTTTGGCGGCGTGCCAGCGCAGGGCCAGAATGCCGGCCTCGGCGCGGCGAATATCTCCCGCTATGGCGCGATAGCGATTGGCCTGACGGGCCTGTCGCTTGAGGCTTTCCAATTGGGTTTCCAATTGACCCACAACATCATCCACCCGCTCCAGATTGTTTTCCGCGGCGCGCAGCCGCAGTTCCGCCTCATGGCGGCGGGAATGGAGACCGGAAATGCCCGCCGCCTCTTCCAGGAGCGCGCGACGGGCCTGGGGTTTGGCGGAAATCAACTCCCCAATGCGGCCTTGTCCGATCATGGAGGGTGAACGGGCGCCGGTGGAGACGTCGGCAAACAGCAATTGCACGTCTTTGGCGCGCACGTCCTTGCCGTTAATGCGGTACACAGACCCCGCCTCCCGCTCTATGCGGCGGGACACCTGCAATTCATCGGCATCGTTGAAGGCGGCGGGGGCTTTTCTGGTTTCATTGTCCAGAAACAAAGCCACTTCCGCCATATTCCGGGCCGGGCGGTTGCCGGAGCCGGAGAAGATCACGTCATCCATGGAAGATGCGCGCATGTTTTTATAGGAATTTTCACCCATGACCCAGCGGAGCGCTTCCACCAGATTGGACTTGCCACAGCCATTGGGGCCGACGACACCGGTCAGCCCGCTTTCGATGGCAAATTCAGTGGGCTCAACGAAGGACTTGAAGCCCAAAAGCCGTAATTTGTTGAATTCCATAAAGCCGCCTCACAACAGACCCGGTGACGCAGCGGAAATATGCGCAGGGGGCCGCCGGGCGGGATGTCTGCCCGGCTGGCCCCTTATACCACTACAGGGCGGCCTCGATGGCTTCCTCGACCGTCTTGAGTTGCGAATCCCCAAGTTTCTTGCCGTTGATGAACACGGTGGGGGTGGCGCGAACCTGAAATTCCCGCACAGCCTTGTTGCGGCCATCAATCATCTTTGACAGCAATTCCTGATTGCCCAGGCAGGCTTTGAAGTCCGCCTCGCTCATGCCGGCCAGTTTGGAAATGCGCATCAGTTCAGGCACAGGGTTCCCCTTACCGGCCCAGGATGCCTGTGTGCTGAACAGCGCATCGATCATGGGGTAGTAGTTATTGTTGGGCGCGCATTTGGCGAGCATGAACGCAGCCTCGCCCCGGCGGTCTCCGTCAAAGGGGAAAGGGCGCAGGATGTATTTCACTTTGCCCGTGTCCACATATTTCTTTTTGATATCGGGCAGAATTTTTTCGTGGAACGTCTTGCAGTGGGGGCATGTCATGGATGCGTATTCGATCAGCGTGACCGGTGCATTTTCATCACCCATGATCTGGTCTTCAATGGGCAAATCCTTGAGCAGGTTATCATAGGTTTGCGCCAAGGCTGGGGTGGCGGCGGCAAAGGCCAGTGCACTGGCACCGGCGATGAGGCTGCGGCGGCTGATGTGAAGAGAATGGGACATGGTGCTTTTCTCGCGTTCGGGACGGTTTCAAATCTATTGGTCAGAAGGTAATTGCAGGAAAGTGGCGAAACCAGAGTTGATTGGCCGCATTCGATAAAGTCTGTGTCATAAGGCCTATGAACGGTCGCTGAACACACCGCGCCCCATACGTTTAAGCGCTTCGCGCAGGGCTTCATCTTCAATCTGGTCCAGCATGGCGGCAAGGCGGGTTTCGGCTTCGCCGTCTATGGAGGGAACTGCAGGCTTTTTCTTCTCGGTGGTCGTCGGCAACGGTTTTTGCACAATCTTGATGCGCTGGACGGCCGTGAACCCGAAATAGGTGTTGATGCGACGCACAAGGGCATCCGTATCGTGTTGCAGGTAAAGAACGTGAACCTGCTCGCAGGCCAGAACCAGCACGGCAGGTTCAAATGGAACATCATCTTGGGCGCGGCGGGGCCAGTTCAGCTTTTCGGGGCGAGAAAATTGTGCGTGGCGCTCGCCCACAATTTCAGGCCAGGCACAAACGAGATCCATGGTCATGCCCGCCCGGCGCTCAATGACCGGGTCCAGCAATTTGGTCACCAGATCGGCCACGGGACGTGCGGATGCTTTACCCCGGCGGGGCGTGTGGTTTACGGGTTTGGCCGGGGTGAAATTGGACAAGGGTGCTTCCGGTTTGGATAATTTCAGCGATGCTTTGCTGTCATGGTATGACATCCACGCCCGTAGCCTGCCCTGGCGCGTGCCACCAACGGAAAGCAAGCGGGGTGTGCGTGGAAATCCATACCACATCTGGCTTTCGGAAGTCATGCTGCAACAAACCACCGTGGCGACGGTAAAGGCCTATTTTGAAAAGTTCATCGGCATTTGGCCCAGTGTGGAGGCCATGGCGGATGCCTCACAAGAAGAGGTTTTGGCCCAATGGGCGGGCCTTGGCTACTATTCCCGCGCGCGCAATCTGAAAACCTGTGCGGATATCGTGGTGGCGGAGTATGGCGGGCAATTTCCGCAAACCCGAGAGGCACTGCGCGCCCTGCCCGGCATTGGGGACTATACGTCCGCCGCCATTGCTACCATCGCCTTTGGCCAGCGCGAGGCTGTGGTGGACGGCAATATTGAGCGGGTGAGCTTACGGCAGTTGGCGGATGCAACACCTTTGCCTGCCGCCAAGGAAGTGGCGCGCAATTTTATGGAACAGCACACGCCGCAGGCTCGTCCCGGGGATTTTGTGCAGGCCATGATGGATTTGGGCGCCACCATTTGCAGGCCAAAGAACCCGGTTTGCGGGCTTTGCCCTGTCAGGGAAAATTGCACGGCGTCCAAAGCGGGAACCATGCTGGATTTCCCTGTCAAACCGCAAAAGAAAACCAAACCGACACGCCGGGGTGCGGCCTTCTTTCTTGAAGATGGCAAGGGCTCTGTTTGGCTGATGCGGCGGGAAGGTAAAGGTCTGTTGGGAGGCATGGCTGCCTTGCCTTCCACAAACTGGTCTTCAAGGGCTGATGGCGCTGTGGGGGACACCGCCGCACCGGACATGGTGGGTAAAACCGTTTGGCAGCAAGCCGGAACAGTACGCCACACATTCACCCATTTTCATTTGGAATTGGAAGTGTGGTGCGGTGAGGGACAGCCGGCCAGCAATGAGGGCTGGTGGCATCCGTTATCGGGTTTGAAAGAAGCGGGGTTGCCAACGGTATTTGCCAAGGCTGTGGCTTTGGCTTTGGAACACGATGAATGATGCGGCTTTCACCTCCCCCTGGAGGGGAGGTCGAAACTGCTTGCAGTTTCGGGTGGGGGGCTGGATGCGAGTTCTACACAAGCTTCGCTCCCCCCGCCCGCTTCAGCTTCGCTTCTGCGACCTCCCCTCCAGGGGGAGGTAAAGCTGCGGACAATTTGTGCTCTAACCAGCCTTACCCAAATTCTCACGGTAGATTGTGCGCAGCGCATCGATGGGCTGGAAGCCTTGGCCCTTGTCGATGTGCCAGAACGTCCAGCCATTGCAAGCGTCCAGCCCTTGCACTTTCGCGCCCATGCGGTGGATGGAGGCGGTCTCATTTGTGCCTTGCAATTGCAGGGAGCCGTCCAATCGAACCACCACCTGCCAGCGCCGCTTACTGTCTTCCAAGACATCGCCCGCGTTCAAAAGCCCGGTTTCAATCATCGCGCCAAACGGAACACGGGGCAAAGCGCGTTTGCCCTCGGTCACCACTAGTTGGGGTGCATCGACGGTTTGCACGGCATCAATGCGGGCGGTGGCAGCATCGATATAGTCCTGTTCACGCTCAATCCCCACGAAATGACGGCCCAGACGTTTGGCCACCGCACCTGTGGTGCCTGTGCCAAAGAAGGGGTCGAGGATTACATCGCCAGGCCGGCTCGCGGACATAATGACCCGGTGCAGCAGCGCCTCCGGCTTTTGGGTGGGGTGGACTTTCTTGCCGTCGGCATCCTTCAGCCGTTCTTTGCCGTTGCAGATGGGGAACACCCAGTCGGAGCGCATCTGCACGTCGTCATTGGCCATTTTCAGCGCATCATAATTGAACGTGTAATTCTTGCCGCTCGCATCGCGGGATGCCCAGATCATGGTTTCGTGGGCGTTGGTGAAACGGCGGCCGCGAAAATTGGGCATGGGGTTGGTCTTTCGCCAAACCACATCGTTGAGGATCCAGAAATTGAGATCCTGCAAAATTGCCCCCACGCGGAAGATGTTGTGATAGGAGCCGATGACCCAGAGGGTGCCGTTTGGCTTCAACACACGGCGCGCGGCCAGCAGCCAAGCGCGGGTGAAATCATCATAGGCACCAAACGTATCAAATTGATCCCAATGGTCATCGCAGGCGTCGACCTTGGACTGATCCGGGCGGGACAGTTCGCCCCCCAATTGCAAATTGTAAGGGGGATCGGCGAAGATCATATCGACGGAGTTTTTGGGCAAGCGCTCCAGGGCGGCGACGCAATCGCCTTTGATGATGGTGTCCAGCCAGTGGGGCTTGGACTTGGAATTTAGCCGCACTTCGGCTGTGGAAAGAACACGCATCATTGACCCAAACGCAAAACAAACAAGTCAGGCGTTAACCTTACCCGGCGTGGTGAATATTTCTTTAAGCGGGGTTGATGTTGTGGAGCGGGTCGCCTTGCTGCTATGGCCGCCCCATTATCGCGCAAACCGGATAGCGACCATGGCCGCCATTGAACTCGTCATTTTTGATTGCGACGGCACCGTCATGGATACGGAATTGCTGGCGGCTGAGGTGGAAACGGAAGCGTTGGCCGAATTCGGCTCGAAGATGACGCCGAAGGAATTTTGCATCCGCTTTGCGGGCACCTCCTCGGAAAAGGTCAAAGAGGTGTTGGAGGAGGAACTGGGCCGCGCCCTGCCCGACAATCACATCAAAGATGTGAAGGCGAAGATGCGCGAACGGTTGTGGCGGGAAGCCAAAACCATGCCCGGTGCCCACGAGATGTTGGACATGCTGGATCAGCCCCGCTGTATCTGTTCCAACGCGGATATGGAAAAACTGAAAGTGGAATTGAGCCGAGGTGAATTATGGGACCGGTTTCGCCCCTATGTCTTTTCGGCTCACGATCTGCCGAACAACAAGCGCAAACCGGAGCCAGACATCTTTCTGCACGCGGCGAAGGAGTTTGATGCTGATCCTAAAAACTGTGTTGTGGTGGAGGATTCAATCGCTGGCGTCACCGCAGGCAAGGCTGCCGGTATGCGGGTGGTGGGCTTTACCGGTGGCAGCCATAACCATCCCGCTTTGGCCGACCAACTTACCGATGCGGGGGCGGAGACGGTGGTGCGGCGGTTGGCGGACATTCCCGCTCTCGTGGAGACGTTCAGCCTGTGGGATGGCGCTGATTTTTAAGCGCAGTTCTTCGCACTGGGCTTCGCGTCGGGGGTTTCGTCAAAACCGATATACATGCGCACATTGGTGGCGGTGGGCGCTGGGATCACCACTTTGTCGTCCACAAACTCAAAGCGCGTGGATTGTTGTCCGTCCGCGATAGTGGCCGGTTGGCGGTGCAGTTGGAAATGGCGCACACAGCCCCCCTGTTGAACGGCCACGCGGATGGGCATTTGAATATTCCCCGCTCCGCCTGATGGCCCGGTGATAACGCGGCCCCGCGCGCCCATGGTAATTTCCAACGTGTTGCCCACATAGGCGCATTCGCGCGCAACTTTCGTGATGGTGGCCTGATAGCGCAAATTGTCGTCGTTGGATTTATCGCTTCCGGGCTTGTAGAGCCGCAGCGTTTCGGTTCCGGCGCGAATGCGCAAAGAGGGGCAGTATTCAGTCAGCGCATTTTGCGTGTTGCGCAGGCGCCGGCCATCATTGGGGTTGGTTCCGCGGGATGGATCGGCGGCGATGCTGTCATTGGCACTTTTGGGCGCCGCGTCGGAAAACACATTGCCGCCCGTGGATTGGCACGCTGACAAGCCCAGCGCCAGCACGAGGGGCAGTGCAACTACCTTGTTTTTCAAAAAAACCATCTTACCCAAACTCACCATGCCGCCCCGGCTGCTTTTGCAGCGATACTCAACTGAAATACGGGCAGATTTTGGGTGTGCCGCACCATCATGCCCTTTTCCTTGGCGGGGCTATAGCAAAAGCTGCTTTGCTTGGCGAGTGGCCGTATGGGAACAGGGTTTTCAAGCGGCAAAGCTTGGCCTAGTGTCGCGCCGGTTGATCGGGGACAGCAACACCGGCTTTCTCCGCGCGATTTTCTCGTTTTTGTGGCTCTCCCCATGCACTACATCAGCACACGCGGCGATGCGCCGGTTCTTGGCTTTTGCGATGCCGTTTTGGCGGGCCTCGCCCGCGATGGCGGGCTCTATATTCCCGAAACCTGGCCACAGCTTTCCAAGGATACGCTGCGGGCGTTGGTTGGAAAACCCTACACGGAAGTGGTGAAAGCGGTGCTTTTTCCCTTTGTTGAAGGGGAAATCGAGCGTGTCGATTTCGACCGCATGGTTGATGAAGCCTATAGTGCCTTTGCCCATCCGGCTGTTGCACCTTTGGTGCAAACCGGGCCGAAGGAATATGTGCTGGAATTGTTCCACGGCCCCACCCTGGCTTTCAAAGACGTGGCCATGCAGCTTTTGGCGCGCCTGATGGACCACATTTTGGAGGAACGTGGATCTCGCCTTTCCATCGTCGGTGCAACCTCCGGCGACACGGGGGGCGCGGCCATTGAGGCCTTTCGCGGGCGGGACCATTCGGACATTTTCATCCTGTTTCCCCATGGCAAGGTTTCTGACGTGCAGCGTTGGCAGATGACCGGGGTGCAGGACGCCAATGTCCACGCGCTGGCCATTGAGGGCAATTTTGATGATTGTCAGGCGCTGGTGAAGGGCATGTTCAACCACCACACCTTCCGCGATGAGCAGAATCTGTCCGGCGTCAATTCTATAAACTGGGGCCGGATCATGGCCCAGATTGTCTATTACGTGACGGCGTCGCTGTCGCTGGGCGGGCCGGACCGCGCGGTCTCCTTTTGTGTGCCCACGGGCAATTTTGGCGATATTTTTGCGGGATATGTGGCCAAGCGCATGGGTGTGCCCATCGACCGATTGGTGATTGCCACCAATCAAAATGACATCCTGGTGCGCACGATGGAAACCGGGCGCTACGAGACAAACGCGGTGGAAGCCAGCACCTCCCCCAGCATGGACATTCAAGTATCGTCCAATTTTGAGCGCCTTTTGTTTGATGCCGGTGGTCGGGACGCGGAGAGTATCCGGGGTGCCATGGCCTCCTTGTCTCAATCCGGTGCGTTTTCTCTGGAAGAAGCGACCCTCTCATCCATTCGCACTGAGTTTGATGCCGGGCGGGCGGGTGAAAGCGTTGTGGCGGACACAATCAACGCTGTCCTGAAGAATGCTGATTATCTACTGGATACTCACACGGCCATTGGCGTGGCCGTGGCCCGCGAACACCCCAGCGCCTCGCCCATGGTGGTGTTGGGCACTGCCCATCCTGCAAAATTTCCTGATGCCGTTGAAGCCGCGAGCGGTGTGCGTCCGCCGCTGCCGGAACGGAGCCGGGACTTGATGAAAGGCGAGGAACGTTTCACTATCCTGCCCAATGACCAGCGCGCGGTAGAAGACTTTATCGCCAAACACAGCCGTGCTGCTAAATAGGTTACCCAGATCGTGCAGGCGCGGGGAGGCGCCGCATCCATGAACCCACTCAACAGCACCAGCAAGCCCGCCGAAGTGGTGGCCAAGTTACCACGCAATATCCGTATCACCGAATTGTCCAACGGGATGAAGATCGTGACGGACCGGATGGACCATCTGGAAAGCGCGGCGCTGGGGGTTTGGGTAAAGGCTGGGTCTCGCGATGAGCGCAGCCACGAACACGGCATTGCCCACCTGCTGGAACACATGGCCTTCAAGGGCACCACCGCCCGCACCGCCCGCGATATTGCCACGCAAATTGAAAATGTGGGCGGTGATGTAAACGCGGCCACCAGCGCGGAAACCACCTCCTTCTACGCGCGTGTGCTCAAAAATGACGTGCCGCTGGCAGTGGATATTCTGGCAGATATTCTCAACAACTCCCTGTTCGACGAAGACGAGTTGCACCGCGAACAACATGTGATCTTGCAGGAAATCGGGGCCTCCCAGGACAATCCGGAAGATGTGGTTTTTGACAGTTTTCAAACCGTCGCGTTTCAGGGACAGGCGCTTGGACGGCCCATTATGGGCACGCCGGAAACGGTCTTGTCTTTTTGCGCCAAAGACCTGCGCACCTATCTGGAAGACCACTACCATGGTCCATCCATGGTGCTGGCGGCCTCTGGAAATGTGGATCATGATGAAATTGTAAGACTGGCGGAAACCCGTTTCTCGAACTTTGGTGCTGCCCCCACTCGCGCGCCGGAAAGCTGTGCCTATACCGGTGGTGAAGCGCTGATGCAGCGCTCGCTTCAAGAGGCGCAAATTATCATGGGGTTTGAAGGCCGCGCCTACCACCAGCGCGATTTCTACGCATCGCAGGTGCTTTCCATGTTGTTGGGCGGGGGCATGTCTTCACGGCTGTTTCAAGAGGTGCGTGAGCGGCGCGGCCTTTGCTACTCCATTTATGCCTTTCACCAGGGTTATTCCGACACCGGCGTGTTCGGCATTCATGCCGCCACCGAAGAAGCTGATATTCCAGAGCTTCTTCCCGTGGTCGCAAACGAATTGCAGCGGGCGGGTGATGCCATCAACACGGAAGAGTTGGACCGGGCACGGGCGCAAATCAGTGCGGGCTTGATGATGAGCCTTGAGAGCCCCTCGGCCAGGGCCGGGCAAATTGCGCGCCAGATTTTGCTTTTTGGGCGGCCGATTTCCAATGAGGAGTTGATGGACCGGCTCAACGCCCTGACAACGGAACGTTTGCGTGATCTGGCAGCACGGTTGTTTACGGAGTCCACGCCCACTATGGCCGCCATTGGGCCTGTCAGCCATGTTCCGGGGCAAGCGGCGTTGGCTGATGCCCTCGGCGCGCCCGTTTCCATCGCAGCGCAATAGGCCATGCGGCTCATCAAACTGCGCCCGGACCAGAAGGACGTTCCTGATCTGGAAACGGCCCGCCTGCACCTGCGGCGCCCCACCCTGGGTGACTTTGAGGCCTGGGCGGCGTTGCGCCAACGCAGTGCCGACTTTCTCAAACCCTTTGAGCCCCTTTGGCCTGCGGATGAGTTGAGCCGCCACTCATATCGCGAACGGTTGCGGCGACAGTCTGCTGACATCAGCAGCGGTCGTGCCTTGCCATGGTTTTTGTTCGATCGGGAAAACGATGAAATGGTGGGAGGGCTGAGTGTCACCAACATCCGTCGTGGCGTGGCGCAGGCGGGAACGGTGGGATACTGGATGGGCGTGGAATACGCGGGCCAAGGGTTGATGGCGGAAGCACTGGCGGCTTGCTGCACCTATTGTTTCCGCCACGCGGGCCTAAACCGGCTGGAAGCGGGAACGGTTTTGCGCAATGAACGTTCACAACGGCTTCTGCGCAAGACGGGCTTTGTGGAAGAGGGCATCGCGCGGGCTTACCTGTGCATCAACGGCACGTGGGAAGACCACATTTTATTTGCCAAATTGGCCAGCGATGCCCCTTAGAAAAGGCCAAATGCGTGGGCGGTCAGCATTGCCCATTTACGCCCATAATTGGGTGCCTTATCACGCTCCTATGAAAAGTGGGCCGCGCAGATCGCTAAATCTTCGCAGCAAAAGTGTCCGGCAGGTGGGCGCTGGGAACAAGGGGCATAGCGTGGAATTTATGTCCCGTTTTCTTTCTGCGCTTTTTGTCCTGCTTGCCGCTTTGACCATCGCCCTGCCCGCCCAGGCGCTGGAGCCGGTGGATGTGAGTGAAAACTCCTCCGCCATCGACCTTTCCGGTGCCTATGAGTTGCGCCTTGGGCAGGGTGAGCGGTTGCAGGTGACCACAGCGGCGGATGAAGACGGCGTGGTGAACCGCATCGAAATACGCGCGCAGGATAGCGTTACCAGTGGCAACTGGTTGGTGTTTGCGCTGGCCAACACGTCGGATCGGCAATTGGACCGCCTGTTGGCCGCCCCCCATTACCGCCTTGTGGGCTCCGGAATATGGCGGCCTGATTTGGGCGCTGTACGTCTGGTGTCCATCACACCCAGCCAAGGGTTTTCTCTGGAGCGGCAGGGTTTTGCGGAGGCAGACCTGTTTCGCCTGACGCTGGACCCCGGTCAGGTGGTCACCTATGCGGTGGAATTGGCGGGGGATCGTGTGCCCCAGCTTACTCTGTGGGAACCGGATGCTTATAAGGACACGGTGAATAGCTTCACGCTGTATGAAGGCATTGTGCTGGGCATTGCGGGGCTGCTGGCCGTTTTTCTGACAATCATTTTTGTGGTTCGCGGATCGGCCATGTTTCCAGCGGCGGCGGCTCTGGCCTGGGCAGTGTTGTTTTATGTGGGTGTGGATTTTGGTTTTATCGGCAAGATCACCTTTATCCAGCCGCAGGATTTGAACTTTTGGCGCGCGGCGGCGGAGGTTTCCATCGCGGCAACCATTGTGGTGTTTCTCTACGCCTATCTCCATTTGAACCGCTGGAATATGCGCTATTCCATACTGGTCCTGCTGTGGATGGCAGGGCTGTTGGTGCTGGTGGGGTTGGCCTTTGTGGCGCCGGAACTGGCGGCAGGGCTGGCGCGCTTTTCCTTTGCGGCAACGGCAGTCGTGGGGCTTTTACTCATTCTCGGACTCGCCCTCGGGCGGTTTGACCGGGCCATATTGCTCATCCCCACCTGGATGTTGATTTTGGCCTGGTGCGTGGGGGCATGGGCCACGGCAACCGGGCTGTTGGACAATGACATCGTGCAACCCGCGCTGGGCGGTGGGTTGGTGCTTATCGTGCTGCTGCTGTCCTTCACCGTCTTGCAACATGCATTTGCGGGCGGAACGCCGGTGCAAGGGTTGGTGAGCGACGTGGAGCGGCAGGCTTTGGCCCTGACCGGGGCCGGTGATGCCGTGTGGGACTGGGATGTGGACCGGGATGAAATTTATGCGGGGCCGGAACTGCATAATGCGCTGGGTTATGCTGATAAAAGCCTGAACGGTTCCCCCGCCCGCTGGTTTGATCTGCTGCACCCCCACGACCGGGACAGGTTCAAATCCACCCTTGACGTGGTTTTGGACCACCGGCGCGGCCGCATTTCGCAGGACCTGCGGCTGCGCGCGGGAAACGGCCAGTACCATTGGCTGACCCTAAAGGCGCGCCCTGTGATCGGCAATGACGGGGAAGTGCTGCGCTGCGTGGGCACCATCACGGATGTGACGGACAAAAGGATGGCCGAAACGCGGCTCCTGCAAAACGCAGTACAAGATAATCTCACGGGCATGCCGAACCGCGAATTGTTCATGGATCGCGTCAATGCTGCCCTATCTCTGGCGCAAAACGGGGCCGGCATCCGCCCCACCGTCATGATTATCGACATTGACCGTTTCGGGCAGATCAATGACAGCATGGGCATGTCCACGGGGGATTCCGTGCTGGTCACCCTGGCGCGGCGCATGGGCAAACTGGTGCAGCCGCAGGATTGTCTCGCCCGCATCAGCGGTGACCAATTCGGGCTTTTGATCCTTTCCGCAAAAGAGCCGGAGGACGTTGCCAAACTGGCTGGTGCCATCAAACAAAGCGTGGCCGATCCCATGAGTTTTGCCGACCAAAAGCTTATCATCACCACATCCGTGGGTGTGGTCACATGGTCGGGTGATCAATCCTCCGCCGAAGAAATGCTGAAGGACGCGGAGTTGGCCATGTTTCAGGCCAAGCGTGTGGGAGGGGACCGAATTGAACCGTTCCGCCTCACCTTCCGCTCGCAGCAAACGCCTGCCTTGCACATGGAAAGCGAGTTGCGGCAGGCCCTGGATCGCAAGGAACTGGAACTCTATTTTCAGCCGATCATGGAGTTGGAAACCCAGCGAGTGGCCGGTTTTGAAGCGCTTCTGCGGTGGCGACACCCCACACGGGGTGTGATCTCCCCGGCTCAGTTTATTCCCGTGGCGGAAAAGTCCGGGTTGATAACCAAATTGGGGCTTTTTGCGCTGGAACACGCCGCCACGGCCCTCAAACAGTGGCAGCGGAAACTGAAAAATGACGCGATTTTTGTCAGCGTCAACGTTTCGGCCCGCCAGTTGTTGGGTCATGACTTACAGGCGGATGTGCGAGGTGTTTTATCGCGCCATCAACTGCCCGCCAGCGCGCTGCGGTTGGAGCTGACGGAATCCGCCATTATGGAAAACCCGGAACAGGCTTTGCATGTGCTGGCGGAGTTGAAAAACCTTGGGGCAGGCCTTTCGCTGGATGACTTTGGCACGGGTTATTCTTCCCTGGCCCAATTGATGACCCTGCCCTTCGATACGCTCAAAATTGATCGTTCTTTTATCGTCCGGGATGGGAGCGAAGAGCGGCCCATCATCCTGCGCTCCATCGTGGGTATGGCCCATGATTTGGGGATGAAGGTTGTGGCAGAGGGCGCGGAAAACGAACATGACGCGCTGGAATTAAAGCAGCTTGGCTGCCAATACGCCCAGGGCTTCCTTTTTGGTGAGCCCATGTCTGCCGCCACCGCTTTGCGTGCGCTGGAACAGGACAAGGTGGCGAAAACACCTCAGCCGGCTTGATCCGCTGTACCACGCATCCCACTTGGTTCAGAAATTACTGTTTTCTTGAATTTTTTTATTAGTGCAAGACGACCTTATCAGGCTCTTCCAGCGCTGGCGGAAAGTGTGGCCTGACTGATCCCCAATAGACCCAGGGCCATGTCGTATTGTGCCTTGGGGCTTTCGGCAAAAATGATTTCGCGAGTGGCCTTGGTGGTGAGCCAGCCATTTTGGGCAATTTCATTTTCCAACTGCCCAGCCGACCATCCAGAATAGCCCAGCATCATGCGTGATTGCGCAGGTGGGCGTTCGCCGGACATGGTCTTGAGAATGTCCAATGTGGCGGTAACCGCACACAGATCGTCGACCCGAGCCGATGATTTGGTGGACGCCTCCAGCGAATGGATAACAAAGCCGCGCCCCTGCTCCACGGGGCCGCCACGAAAAACCGGAATTTCTCGTTTGAGACGGCGAAGATTTTCTAGCGCCGCCTTCATTTTCAGCTCGTCCAAGATGTCAGAAAATGTGGGCTCCACAACGGGTTGATTCAAAACAAAACCCATGGACCCGGTTTCATCATGGGAAGCAATGAAAATGACTGTTTTGGCAAACCGTTCGTCAGCCATGCCCGGCATCGCGATGAGCAAATGCCCTTTGAGTTTCAGCGCAGTTTGGTTTTTGGCCATGGCCAAATCTAGCAAAGGTGGCAGGGGCGGGAAAGCCTTTCTCCGATAAGGCTGCCCCGCGCTTTCACTGAAAAATGAGGAGGCGTGACGGACGGCCTTCTCGTTTCCTTCATCCCGTGGCGGTAGGGTGCTGCCATGAAAAGCGCTCTTGGTTCTCTTTTGCTTTTGCTCACTGCCACGACTGCGGGCCATGGGGCCAGCAGCGCTTGGTTTGAGACCGAAGGGGCCAAAATTCGCCTTGTGGGCTTGCCATCACCGGACGGAAAGACCATTGATGCAGGCTTGCAAATTGAACTGGAACGCGGCTGGAAAACCTACTGGAAGTCGCCCGGAGCGTCCGGTCTCCCGCCCCAACTTTCCTTTGCGGGATCGCAGAATGTCATCAAGGCCACGCTGGGTTTCCCCGCGCCCAAAGCGTTCAAAGACGGGGACAGCCTTTCAGCCGGCTACAGCGGGTCGGTCACGCTGCCCATAGCGGTGGAGCCGCTCTACTCCAATCGTTCTGTTGCCCTGAAAGCGCAGGGGCTGGTGGGCATTTGCAGCGAAATTTGCGTGCCTGTCCAATTCGTCCTCTCCATGGATGTGGGCCCGCAAAGCCAGAGCAGACGGGATGAAGCGGCGGCGTTGTTTGCAGCAAAATCAAACATGCCGGGCAGGGCCCATGAAGGCTTCGCCATTTCCACGGCCACTTTAGCGAAACCGCGCCTTCTGCGTGTGACAGCGGCCGTGCCTGATGGAACGGAGGCGGCGGAATTGTTCATCACCGCCCCGGCAGGGTGGTATTTGACCCCCTCCTCCGCCACGAAAGTTGAAAACGCAAAGGCGCATTTTTTGGTGCCACTGACAGACATCCCGTCGAAGGCACAAGTGAACGGGGTGGCGCTCACCATGACACTGGTGGCGGATGGGGATGCCGTGGAGCAGACAGTAACCGTGAATGCACCCTAAAGGATTGCAGAACCCAAGGGGACGTTACGGCGCGGCTCCAAATACTTGACCTGTTATGGTCGCGGTATCACAGTCCCGCAGTCTCTCTCTCCCTGTCAGGATAAATTCATGACCATTTCCGTTGGCGACAAGCTGCCCGATGCTCAATTCACCATCATGGGCGATGATGGCCCCGCTAAAATGTCCACCGATGAATTATGTGCCGGTAAAAAAGTGGTGCTGTTTGCGGTGCCGGGTGCCTTCACCCCCACCTGTCACGCCAGCCACATGCCCGGTTTTGTGGAACACCACCAGGCGATCAAGGACAAGGGCGTGGACACCATTGCGGTGACAACGGTGAACGATATTCATGTGACCAACGCGTGGGCCGATGCGTCCAACGCCAAAGGCAAAATTGTGTTTTTGTCCGACGGCAACGCGGAATTTGCCAAAGCGGTTGGTCTGGACATTGATCTGGGCGTGGCCGGTATGGGGGTGCGCTCAAAGCGCTACGCCATGATCGTGGAAGATGGCAAGGTGACCACTCTCAATGTGGAAGAGAACCCTGGCCAAGCCGACGTAAGTGCTGCTGCGGCCATCATGCAAGCTCTGTAATAGTGGAGCGTGCGCAAAGGCCGACGTATTCGACTTGATCAAAAATGGCTGTTTTTGGACGCATCGTTTGCAGCCAATTTGTTTCTAATTGGGTGCGAGAGGCCCTAACCACGCCCCTCTTTGAAAGGTTCCATGCCGGAGCGGGCCAACTCATCGGCCCGCTCGTTTTCCACGTGCCCGGCATGGCCCTTCACCCAATGCCATTGGATCTTGTGGCGGGCAACGGCTTCGTCCAAGGCCTGCCAAAGCTCCGCATTTTTGACCGGCTTTTTGGCGGATGTTTTCCAACCATTCTTCTTCCAGCCAAAAATCCAGCCAGTCATGCCCCCTTTGACATATTGGGAATCCGTATAGAGGGCCACTTCGCAGGGCTGTTTGAGCGCGTTGAGCGCCTCTATAGCCGCAATGAGTTCCATGCGGTTGTTGGTGGTCTTGGCCTCGCCACCCTTCAATTCACGCTCATGTTCGCCGAAGCGTAACAGGGCCCCCCAACCGCCGGGGCCGGGGTTGCCGGAACAGGCGCCGTCGGTCCAAATCGAAACGCTTTTCATGCCGCACCCAGATCCTGGGGAGATTGGATGGTGCGTAAATACCGCAGACGGGCGCTGAATTGTTTGGGATCGTGGGGAATCACCAGCGCCCCCTCCGGCACGTTAAGCCAATCATTGATGCGGGTGAGCAAAAAGCGCAGGGCCGCGCCGCGGGCGAGCACCGGAAGGGCGTTAATCTCGGCCTCCTCCAGCGGGCGGATGGATTGATAGCCTTGCACAAGCGCATTGGCCAGTTCCGGCTGAAAGGTGAGTGTCTTGTCAAAACACCATGCGTTGAGAGCAACGGCGAGATCGTAGGCGAGAAAATCATTGCAGGCGAAATAAAAATCGATGACGCCAGAAAGGCTATTGTTGAGGAAAAATACATTATCCTTAAAAAAATCAGCGTGAATAACACCGGACGGAATTGCTGTGGGCCAGTACTGCTGCGCTTCATGCAACGCATCTTTCATCAGCGCTGCCATGCCATCTTCAACCGTATCCGCTTGTTCAATGGCGCTGTTCACCAAGGCTGGCCACGCCTTGGGGGAGAGGCCATTGGCGCGAAAAATTGTGAAATTTGACGCCATGGCGTGAAGGCGCGCCATGGTCTCCCCAGCGGCAAAGCAATGGGCCGGCTGTGGGCGGGTGACTTCCACGCCATCAAGAAAACTCACCATAGCGGCCGCCCGATCTTCCAGACGGGCCAGCGCCTGCCCTTGGCGGTTTCTGATGGGATTTGGGCACGGGAAGCCTGCGGCGGACAGATGGTCCATGAGCCCCACAAAAAAGGGAAGGTCTTCCTCCGCAACCCGTTTTTCATACAGTGTGAGAATATATTGCCCGCTTTCCGTGCCGAGCAGATAGTTGGTGTTTTCTACGCCACCGGCAATGCCCTTAAAGGACAGGACGCGGCCCACGTCATAGGCTCCTAGAAACGCTTCAAGGGCAGCGTCCGTCACTTCCGTGTAGACGGCCATTCATGCGGGTCCGTTGACGAACGCCATGTCGGCGCTTTCCAGCGGCACATCGCGCAATTGCCGCATGACCATGAAATTCTCATCCTCGATGGTGGTTTCCGCCAATTCCACGGTAAGGTCATAGCGGTCGCGGAACGCTTCGATGACCTGATTGATGAGGACCTCCGGTGCGGAAGCGCCTGCGGAGAGGCCAATAATCAGTTGGTCCATGTGTTCATCCAGCACAGACCACGGAATTTCGGCGGCGGATTGGACCAGTTGGGCGTGGGCCGCGCCTTTCCGCGCCGCCACGTCCACCAACCGGTTAGAATTGGACGAATTGGGCGCGCCGACCACAAGAAACAGATCGGTGCCGGGGGCGGCGGCTTTTACCGATTCCTGGCGGTTGGTGGTAGCGTAACAAATGCTCTCCGCTGCCGGAGCCACAATCTCAGGAAAACGCTCTTTCAAGCGTGCGATAATATGGGCGGTATCGTCGATGGAAAGCGTGGTTTGGGTGACAAACCCCAGCGCCTTTGGATCGTCAGGCGCGTAAGCGTCTGCATCTTCCAAAGTTTCAATCAGCGAAACAGCGCCCTTGGGCAGTTGGCCCATGGTGCCAACAACTTCGGGATGGCCCTTGTGACCAATCAGTAAGGTGTGACGACCGCGACGTTCATGCAGCATGGCCTGTTTATGGACTTTGGAAACCAGTGGGCAAGTGGCATCAAGATATTTCAGATTGCGGGCCTCCGCATGGGCCGGCACGGATTTCGGGACGCCATGGGCGGAAAAAATAACCGGTTGATCGGTGGCGGGCACCTCGTCCAGCTCTTTTACAAAGACTGCCCCCTTGTTCTCCAGCCCTTCCACCACATAACGGTTGTGAACGATCTCGTGACGCACGTAGACGGGAGCGCCATATTCCTTCAGCGCCAATACGACGATTTGAATGGCCCGATCCACACCCGCGCAAAAACCCCGGGGGCCACACAAGCGCAAGACTGCTTTCTGTTTTGCCATAATGTTGACCCTCCTGCCGCACTCACTCTTCGTTCCATAGCCCTCGTTGAGGGCTTAGGCCAGAGGTTCAGGCGGATTGCAATTGCTTGTTCTTATGGGCCTTGGCGCGGGCGCGCAGGAAAAAGCCCCCTACCCCCAACAGCGTGAGCGCCAGACCGAACCAAGTGGCCGCATATTGAAGATGACTGTTGGGGAAGCTGATGCGGGTCGCCCCCCCTTGCGGCCATCCCCCGGGCACCGTGTTGGGCCCAGCGTCCACAAAAAAAAGCGCAGCATTGCCGGCTTTGTCGGGCATTTGGCCGAGCATCTGATTGAGAGATTTCCAATAGTAGATGTTCTTGGCCAGATCATTATTTGGCACAAAACTGTTGGGCTTTGCCGGTGGAGCCGTGCGGGCGAGACCGGCAATCTCCTGTCGCCCTTCGATTTGCCCACCGGGGCGGGCGGAGGGGTCTTTCAAATCAATGGGCACAAAACCCCGGTTCACGAAGACGATTTGCCCATTGTCCCGGCGCAAGGGCGTGTAGACGTGATAGCCGGGCCGACCGTTTTGCGTGACGAAAAAGTGCGCCTCGTACTTGTGTAAAAACGACCCGGCCACGCGCACCGGGCGATATTCAATGTCCTTGCCCGCTTTCAGTCGGTCGGCCATGGCGTCAAAGGCGATGGGATCGCTGGTGCGATTTGCCTCCACACGGGCGATCAAGGCCTCTTTCCATGCCAGCCGCTGGACCTGCCAAAAGCCGAGGGTGCACAGAAAGGCGAAGCCGATGACAATGCAAGCAATGAGAATGATGGTTGAAATGCGCATACTAGTTACTTGGCTTCCCCGTCGCCTGGATCAAGGCGGCCCTGCGCCGCATCGTGATGCCATGTGAGGGCAATCAACACACCCTTTACCATGCGCAGCGCCGGTAGACCGAGGGCCACAATGAGCGGCGGCCACAGGATGACGTGGAGCCACCAGGCGGGGGCTAATGTTAGTTCCGTCCACAGGGCAGACCCCAGCACCACGAAACCAAGCCCCATGATAATGAAAACCGTTGGTCCGTCGCCGGAATCCTCAAAGGCGAAATCCAGATCACAAGCAGAACAACGTTCGCGCACGGTCAACAAACCGCGAAACAGTCGACCCTCGCCGCAGCGGGGACAACGGCCTCTCAGTCCTGTGGAGACGGGGTCTTGGGGAGGGTAGTGAACTGACAGAACGAACGCCCTTTCAAAAACCGCAAAAGGCGACCCGAAGGCCGCCTTTCAGGAAATCAAATGAGGTGGGGTTTAGTGAGCCGCGATGGTGCCGCCTGCGCTGCCCCAGATGTAGACCGCCACAAACAGGAACAACCAAACCACATCCACGAAGTGCCAGTACCAAGCGGCGGCTTCAAAACCGAAGTGCTTTTCCTGCGTGAAGTGACCACGCAAGGCGCGGATCAGGCACACAGCCAAAAACACTGCACCCACGAAAACGTGGAAACCGTGGAAGCCGGTGGCCATGAAGAAGGTGGCTCCATAAATGGACTCGGAGAAGGAGAAAGGCGCAACGGCGTATTCAATGCCCTGCACGATCGAGAAGATCACCCCGAGGAAGATGGTCAGTGCCAATCCCCAGATCAGGCCCTTCCGATCCCCTTCCAGCAGCGCATGGTGCGCCCATGTTACCGTTGTGCCAGAGAGCAGCAGCGTCACCGTGTTAAACAGAGGCAGATGGAGCGGGTCCAAAACTTCCACATTGGTGGGTGGGAACTGGCCACCGGTGTGGGCCGTCCGTGCCACTTGGGCCGCTTCGCCGGGGAAAAGGGCAATATCAAAGAAAGCCCAGAACCATGCCACGAAGAACATGACTTCCGAGGCAATGAACATGATCATGCCGTAGCGCAGATGCATGGACACAACTGGTGTATGGTCGCCGGCATGGGATTCTTTGACAGTATCGGCCCACCAGCCATACATGGTGTACAACACGATCAGCAGACCGATGGTGAAAATCCACGGGCCGCCCATGGAAATGCCAAACAGATTGAGGGACGCGCCCTTCATGCTTTGCATCCAGGCGACGCCGCCCAGGCACATGACCAAGGCACCCACGGAGGCCAGAAGCGGCCAAGGGCTTGGGTCGATAATGTGATAGTCGTGATTTTTGCTGTGTGCGTCGGCCATGGGTGTGGTCTTCCGAATGCTCTCTCTTTGGATGCTTTCTAGCCCGCTTTGTCGCAGGCTTAAAGGCTGGATTTGGGTTTCGCACCCGCTTCAACGTTGATTTTTGCCTGCTCGGCCGCGTGCTCCGCTTCCGCATCGTCATCGGGGAAGAATGTGTAGGACAGGGTGATGGCTGGCACCGTTTTCATGAGGGGATCGTTGACGATTTCGGGGTCCACAAAAAAGATCACCGGCATGTCCACAGCTTCGCCCGCAGCCAGCTCCTGTTCGGTGAAGCAGAAGCATTCGATTTTATTGAAATATACGCCAGCTGCGCCGGGGGTCACGTTAAAGGTAGCAGTGCCAAAACTGGTATCGGAGCCCGTGTTGCGAGCCACATACACGGCCTGCTTCTTTTCTCCGATCTTCAGCTCAATTTCCCTTTGTTTGGGCTGAAAGTCCCAATCCAGGGCCATGGAGGTGCTGGCATCAAAACGCACTTTGATGGTTTTTTCCAACACGGTGCCGGTGGTGTCTTCCGCCCGTTGTGTGGTGCCCGCATAGCCCGTGACGCGACAAAAGAGATCATAGAGCGGCACTGCCGCATAGGACATGCCCAACATGCCAAATGTTAGACCCAGACAGATGAGAACAATTCTCTTGTGATTTTGTACCTTATCGGCGGTCACGACTGCTCCTGTTGTTGTTGCTGTTGCTCCAGCATTTTCGGGGTGAATTTGGCGATACTGGCCACGTAGAAGCCAACCACCATGGCGGCGAGGCCCAATGCTATGGCTATGCTGCGCCAGCGGCGGGCTTTGCGCTGTTTGTCGGTCAGTTCAACGCCCGGCCCTTCCTGAAATTTGCCTTCTCCATACTCCATCACAGCGCCCCCAATAGGTAAGCGCCGGTGGCGCGGAAGACGATTGCATCCACCAGCAGCAGGGCGAAGAGGGCAAAGAGGTAAAAGATGGAAAAACCAAACAGTTTCTTTTCCGCCATCAGCGTCTCATCCACGCCGGCGATTTGCCAGACGCGGAACGTGAAGTAGAGGAAGGCCGCCCCAAGGGCAGCGCTCAAAACGCCGGTGAGCACGCCTGCAAAACCCATGAGCGTTGGTGTCACGCTCAGCGGTGCAAGTATGGAGGAATAGACCAGCATCTGACGGCGGGTGGAGGTTTCCCCTGCCACATTGGGCATCATGGGTACATGGGCATCGTCGTAGTCACGCATCTTCCACAGCGCCAAGGCCCAAAAATGGGGCGGCGTCCAGATGAAAATGATGGCGAACAACACCACACTTTCCCATCCAATGGTGCCGGTGGTGCAAGCCCAGCCCAGCATAGGTGGAAACGCGCCCGCAGCGCCGCCAATAACGATGTTCTGGGGCGTCGAGCGCTTGAGCCACATGGTGTAGACGACGGCGTAAAAGAAGATGGTGAAGGCCAGAATGGCGGCGCTCAACCAGTTGACCAATAGACCCAGTGTCAGCACCGACAGGACGGACATGACTATGCCGAAATTGAGCGACTGGGTGGGAATGATGGCACCGGCCGGAATGGGCCGTTTTGTGGTGCGGGACATGACGGCGTCAATGTCGGCATCATACCACATGTTCAGGGCACCGGAGGCCCCTGCGCCGATGGCAATGGCAATAATAGCGATGGTGGCCAATACGGGGTCAAGAGCGCCGGGGGCCAACAACATGCCAGTGAGCGCCGTGAAGACCACCAGACGCATCACGCGGGGCTTCATGAGGGCAATGTAATCGGCGGGCATGGCCTCCGAGATACCCACCTGTGCCGAGGATTGTTCGACTGCGCTCATTCTCATTTACTCCAAAACGGGCAAAACATCGCCCCTTTAAGAAACGGGGCCACCGATTGGCAGCCCCGTTTGAAATTCAATCCCGAGCTTTGCCCTTACTTCACGCGGGGGAGCTGTTCCCACTGGTGGAAGGGTGGTGGCGATGGCAGGTGCCATTCCAGCGTTGTTGCACCCTCGCCCCACGGATTGTCCCCTGCTACCCGCTTGCGTTGGAAAGCTTCCACGATGCCGATGATGAAGATCAGCACACCAACGGCGGAGATATAGGAGCCGATAGAGGAGACGTAGTTCCAGCCAGCGAAGGCATCGGGATAGTCCACATAGCGGCGGGGCATACCGGCCAGACCCAAGAAGTGCTGAGGGAAGAACAGGATGTTCACGCCGATAAAGGTGACCCAAAAGTGCAACTTGGCGATGAAAGAGTTGTACATGTAACCCGTCATTTTGGGGAACCAGTAGTACCACGCCGCGAAGATGGCGAACACCGCCCCTAGAGACAACACGTAGTGGAAGTGCGCCACCACATAGTAGGTGTCATGGAAGGATCGGTCCAAACCAGCATTGGCCAGCTGCACACCCGTCACGCCACCCACAGTGAACAGGAAGATGAAGCCGATGGCCCAATACATGGGTGTGCGGAAGGTCAGTGACCCGCCCCACATGGTGGCGATCCATGAGAAGATTTTTACGCCCGTGGGCACCGCGATGACCATAGTGGCGAACACGAAGTACCGCTGTGTGTTGAGGGAAAGTCCTACAGTATACATGTGGTGCGCCCACACGATGAACCCTACTGCGCCGATAGCAACCATGGCGTAGGCCATGCCAATGTAACCGAACACGGGCTTCTTGGAGAAGGTCGCCACGATATGGCTGATGATGCCGAAACCGGGCAGGATCAGAATATACACTTCCGGGTGACCGAAGAACCAGAACAGGTGCTGGAACAGGATCGGGTCCCCACCGTACTCGGCCGTAAAGAAGGCAGTGCCGAAGTTACGGTCCGTCAGCAACATGGTGATGGCACCGGCCAAAACAGGCAGGGACAGCAGCAGCAGGAAGGCGGTGATCAGCACAGACCATGCAAACAATGGCATCTTGTGCAGCGTCATGCCTGGCGCACGCATGTTGAAGATTGTGGTGATGAAGTTAATGGCCCCCAAAATGGAAGACGCACCCGCCACATGCAAGGCCAGAATGGCCAGGTCCATGGCCGGGCCAGGCTGGCCCGTCGTGGAAAGGGGCGGATAAATGGTCCAGCCACCACCCACACCGTAACCACCGGCGGGGCCGGGCACGAAAATGGATGCCGTCAGAAGGATCAGCGCGGGGGGCAACAGCCAGAAGGAGATGTTGTTCATCCGAGGGAATGCCATATCCGGCGCGCCGATCATGATCGGCACCATCCAGTTGGCAAACCCGCCAATCAGCGCGGGCATGACCATGAAAAAGATCATGATGAGGCCGTGAGCCGTGGTGAACACGTTGTAGACGTGCGGGTCGGAGAAAATTTGCAGACCCGGCTCCTGCAATTCCATCCGCATAACAACGGACAGGAAGCCGCCATAGATGCCAGAGAAGATCGCAAAGATCAGGTAGAGCGTACCGATGTCTTTGTGGTTCGTCGAAAAGAACCAGCGCTTGAAGAAGGACGGCTTGTGCTCGCCGTGGTCGTCTGCTGTTGCTGCATATGCCATGTTATATCTCTCTTACGTCAAATCGTTCGACCGTCGTGACGGCCTGCCAGCCACGCTCAGTTAGAAGCGAAGGCCACGCCTTTCTTACGCTGGTCCAAGGTTGCCATGAGGGCCTTGTTGGCTTCACCCACATCATTGGCCGCAGCGGCACGCCAAGTGTTATAATCTGCCTCGGACACGACCCGGATGCCGATGGGCATGTAAGCGTGATACTTGCCGCACAGTTCCGAACACTGACCGTAATACAGACCCTCTTTCATGGGCTGGAAGTAAGTCTCGTTGTTGCGGCCCGGATAACCGTCCATTTTCAGGCCGAAAGCAGGCATGGCAAAGTTGTGGATCACGTCACCGGCGGTGACCAATACACGGATCACTTTGCCCACGGGAACCACCACTTCGTTGTCCACCGCCAGCAGGTTGGGATATTGAGAAAGGTCGGTCTTGCCCAGCTGCTCGCGTTCGGCAAGCGCAGCTTCTTTGCTGCCGGCGATCTCTTCGGAACCGATGGGGCGGGCCTCAAAGGAAATGCCCGAGTCGTCCTGATACTCATAACCCCAATACCACTGATATCCGGTAGCCTTGATGGTCAAAGCTGGCTCTTCCGGCAATGTGAGCTGGCGAGTGAGGAGCTGGAAGGATGGAATGGCGATGGCCACCAAAATCGCCACAGGCAGCAGCGTCCAAACAACTTCAATAGCCGTGTTGTGCGTTGTTTTGGAGGGGACCGGATTGGCCTTCGCGCGGAAGCGGATCACTACATAAGCGAGCAGCCCCAACACAAACAGCGTGATCGGCACGATAAAATAGAGTGTGTAAACGTCGAACCACTCAATGGCTTCCATGCCAGGGCTGGCAGCGGGCTGGTGCCACATCTGCCAGTCAGTGGGCTGTGCCGCCATGGCGGCCCCCATACATGCGCAAGCGCCTGCCGCAGCGGCGACGAGCGTGCGCGCGAATTTCACTATCGGATTTTGCATCCAATCAACTCCAGTCGTTCTGTAAAGCTGGCCAGGCTCCAATTTTTCAACCAGCGGGTCTTTAGAACCATACTGCGCCCGCCATCGCAAGGTTTACGGGCGCGAAACACGTTAGAAAACTTGCGGCATTTTCTCATTGGAGACCCAAGTTTGCACCCGGTGTCGCCGGACCAAGCCTAAAGGTTTATGTCAGAGCGCCTCACGGCCCGTTTACCGCTTATTTACTATGGGCAGGCCACCCCTGAGGGGGAAAGCGCTGCGGTGCCATATTTGGGACACGGAAGCAGCCATAGTCAGCGCCACCGCGCCTGTCGCCCAACCGTTTTGGATGCCCATGTTTGTGTCAATCTCCTTTCTAATGCCTCCTCTTAAGTCCCTTTTGCGGTTTATCGGCTTGGCCCTGATTCTCGGCGCGCTCACCGGGGTGGCGTACGCACAAAGCCCTGGCCAAGCGAAATCTAAGCATGGGGCCTGGTCCATTGTGTGCGACACGCCCCCCGGCGCGTCTTCGGAACAGTGCGCTCTTATGCAAAACGTGGAGGCGGAGGACCGCCCGGAAGTTGGTCTCTCCGTTGTCGTTTTGAAGACTGCGGACGATAAGGCCCGCATTCTGCGCGTTTTGGCACCTTTGGGCGTGATTCTGCCCAACGGCCTCGGTTTGAACATTGATGGCAAAGATTTAGGCCGCGCTTATTTTGTGCGCTGCATGCGAGATGGATGTTATGCGGAGGTCATCCTGAAGCAAGACCTGCTCAATTCCTTCCAGACGGGCCAAACGGCCACTTTCATCATTTTTGCGTCGCCCGAAGAGGGAATCGGCATTCCGGTTGATTTGGCCGGGTTTAAGGACGGGTTCACCGCCCTGCCCTGACGGCATGATGCCGCCTTTGCGCAATTGCAGGCGTGTGCCTAGATAGGTGCACACCAGATGCAAAGGACCGCCCCATGGACACTTCTTTACTCAACCACTTTGATTGTGACCGTGCCGCTCTTGAGCGCATTCTGGGTGACACGCTTACGGGGGCAGATGATGGTGAGTTGTTCGTGGAAAGCGCGCAGAGCGAAAATCTTCTGTTTGACGACGGCAAGCTAAAATCCGGCTCTTTTGACACCCGCCAGGGTTTTGGTCTGCGTTCCGTTTATGGGGAGGCGGCGGGGTATGCCCATGCGGGCGAGTTGTCCCAAGCGGCTCTCCTGCGCGCCTCCAACGCCGTGCGGGCCGTGGCCAACAACCACCAAGGCACCTATGCGGAACCACCCCGGGGCACCAACCGCACGCTTTATTCCGCTGACAATCCGTTGGAGCAACCGGGATTTGAGACCAAGGCCAAGCTGCTGGCGGAAATTGATGCCTACGCCCGCGCGTTGGACCCCGCCGTGCGGCAGGTGAGCGTTTCGCTCGCCGGATCGTGGCAGCAGGTGGCGATTTTGCGGGGCGACGGTCAACTCCTCAACGACATCAGACCGCTGGTTCGGCTGAATGTCAGCATTGTGGTGGGGGAAGGCGACCGCCAGGAAACGGGCAGCCATGGTGTGGGGGGCCGCTACGGTTTTGAGCGAATCGTGGGTGAGTTGGATTGGAAATCCTGCGTGGACGAGGCTTTGCGACAGGCCAAGGTAAACCTGTCCGCCATTGCAGCCCCAGCAGGCACCTTTGACGTGGTGCTGGGTGCAGGCTGGCCCGGGGTTATGTTGCACGAAGCGGTGGGCCACGGGTTGGAAGGGGATTTCAACCGCAAGGGCACCTCCGCCTTTGCC
This sequence comes from Pseudomonadota bacterium, assembly GCA_038525315.1. Taxonomy (GTDB): domain Bacteria; phylum Pseudomonadota; class Alphaproteobacteria; order Rhizobiales; family Rhizobiaceae; genus Pseudahrensia. The sequence continues at coordinate 412,523 of JBCBHU010000002.1, read as the reverse complement.
GGGCTGATGGGCGAGCAGGTGGCCGCCAAGGGCGTGACCGTGGTGGACGATGGCACAATCGCTGAACGGCGCGGCTCCCTTTCTATCGACGATGAAGGCACGCCCACCCAATCCACCACCCTTATCGAAGACGGCGTGCTGGTGGGCTATATGCAGGACCGCCAGAATGCCCGTTTGATGGATATGAAAGGCACGGGCAATGGCCGCCGCCAATCCTATGCCCACATCCCCATGCCGCGCATGACCAATACTTACATGTTGGGCGGCGATATGGAGAGGGACGAGATTATCGCGTCCGTCAAAGACGGCATCTACGCCGTGTCTTTTGGCGGCGGGCAGGTGGACATCACGTCTGGCAAATATGTGTTCGGCTGCACCGAGGCCTATAAAATCGAGAACGGCAAAATTGGTCCCGCCGTCAAAGGCGCGATGATGATTGGCAATGGACCTTCAGATATGAAGCGAGTGCGGATGCTCGGCAATGATATGGCCCTCGATCCGGGCATCGGCATGTGCGGCAAGCAGGGCCAGGGCGTGCCCGTCGGCGTAGGCCAGCCAACGACTCGCATTGACGGGATCACGATTGGCGGCACGGAGGCATGATTGCCTGTGCGTGGACTGGGCAGTAAGTTAGCGCAAACACGCTCATGAGGGCCCAAACAATGCTTGAACGCAGCGACCATCTCAAATCCATCGAGCAGGACCGGATCGATCTGTCGGCGGCCATCCGGCTGGCAGCGAAATTCGATCTGCACGAAGGCATTTGCAACCACTTCTCGGTGCAGTGCCAGGGGCCAGACGAGCTCTACCTGATCAACGCCTATGGCTGGCACTGGACCGAGGTAACACCGGATCGCCTGTTGCTCATTGATGGCGATGGAAAAGTGCTGGAGGGTGAAGGAGAAGTGGAGGCTTCGGCTCGCAATATTCACATTGCCAGCCACCGGGCCAATCCACGCCACAAGGCCATTCTCCACGTCCACATGCCCTACGCTACGGCCCTTTCCATGCTGGAAGGCGGGCGGCTGGAAATGGCCCACCAGACTGCGGCGCGCTTCTATGGCCGCATCGGCTATGAAGAAGAGTTTGGCGGCATTGCGCTCACCGAGGAAGAGGGAGAGCGTATTGCGCGGGAAGCGCGGGCCAACGCCCATATCGACACCATGTTTTTGGCCAACCACGGTGTCGTCTGCTCCGGCCCTTCCGTGGCGCAAGCCTTTGATGACCTTTATTATCTGGAGCGGGCGGCGCGGCAGCAGGTGCTGGCCATGTCCACCGGCATGCCGTTGAAGCTGATCCCCGAAGAGATGGTGAAACACACTGCCGAGCAGTTCCGCGGCGACTTTGAAGTCTATGCTCACCAGCATTTCAACGCCCTCAAACGGCTGGTGAACGCATGATCGTGTACACCCTCAAGACCTGCGATACCTGCCGAAAGGCGCTGAAATGGTTGGATAATGAAAAGATTGCTTACACCAATCACGACGTACGGGAGGATGGAATGGACGAGGCGACCGTCCGCAACATCGTCACCGCATTGGGCGCCGAAAAAGCCGTCAACAAGCGCAGCACAACTTGGCGGGGTCTGTCCGATGAACAAAAGCAGGGTTTGACGGATGACAGCGCGGTGGCGCTGATCCTGGCTAACCCAACCCTAATGAAACGACCTGTGTTTGATCGCGCGGGCCATTATCTCGCCGGGTTCGATGCAAAAGTTCAGGCGGCCTTGAAAGCAGGTTAGCATTCGGTCGACAGACAGCTATCACTTCCCCCTCGAGGGGAGGTCGCAGAGCGCAGCGATCCGGGTGGGGGGAGCGATCCTACAGTTTCAGAACTATTCAGCCCCCCACCGAAAACTGCAAGCAGTTTCGACCTTCCCTCCCGGGGGAGGTTGGACAAGACTTTAGCAACGGAATACCAAGTTAAGATTTAGGCGAGCCTCAATGCAGCTAGCTACGGATTAAGCCGCTGCGTGGTCCACCCCTCCCCTTCCCTTGAAAACACAATCCTGTCGTGAAGGCGAAACTCGCCGTCGGCCCAGAATTCGATTGTGTCGGGGATAATGCGAAAGCCGCTCCAGTGGGGCGGGCGGGGGATGTTTTCGGTGCCGTATTTTTCTTCAAAATGGGCCAAACGGTCCACCAGTGTTTGGCGGTTCTCCAGCGGGCGGGACTGGTCGCTTGCCCATGCACCCAGTCGACTTTGGGGGTGGCGGGAGTTGAAATAGGCATCCGCTTCTTCGTCACTCACCACTTCCACCGTGCCGCGCAGCCGCACCTGGCGGCGCAGGGTTTTCCAGTGAAACCCCATGGCGGCCTTCATGCTGGCCAACACTTCGCGGCCCTTTGTGCCTTCAAAATTGGTGTAAAAAACAAATCCCCGCTCATCATGCCCTTTCAGCAAAACCATACGCACATTCGGCATACCCGTTTGGTCCACCGTGGCCAGCGCCACCGCGTTGGGATCGTTGATTTCGCTTTGTTCAGCCTCCTTTAACCATGTTTCAAACAAAGCGTGGGGATCTGTTGCCTGCGTAAAATTCATCGCAATTTTACCTTTATTTTAACGACCTGACGTCACCATTGCATGTGGAACTGCGCGCGTATGGCTTTCGCAGACCCGTGTGTAAAGCGAGTAATCGGTTTTGACGATGGTGCAAAACAACACCCCTCTTCTTCGCCCCCTCATGGCGCTGGCGCTTGTGGCCGCCGTCTCCGGGTGCGCGGTGAAGGGCAATGCTCTGGCCGATATTTCTACAAGTGAAGAGTTGGTGACGTCTTCTGTCGTGGCCAAGACCAAGGTGGATGGCATTGACGATACGGATGCCAAGGTCATCACCAACACGGTGACAGCCGCCAGTATCGCCTCCGAAGTTAAGCCGCTCGCTTGGGCCAATCCTGAAACCGGTTCGTCCGGGGCCATTGTGGCGATCGACAACTTTATGGGTAAACACGGCCAGAAATGCCGAGGTTTCAAGACCACGGTGAAGAATTTCATGGGTATCGCGTTTTACAACGGCGAGGCCTGCCAGATCAGCGCCAGCGAATGGGTGTTAAGCTGGTTTAAGTCTGCCGACAGCTGAATTAAGAGCCTGTTTTTAGGCCTCGAAATTTGATCGCGGCCTCTCCCTTCCTATATGTGATGCAAAAGTGGCAGGCCCTGTGGGTCTGCATTCCCGTTTTTGCGCGTATTGAGTGAGGCAAACCATGCGTGATCCCTATCAGGTGCTTGGGGTTTCCAAGGGGGCAAGCGAAAGCGAGATCAAGTCTGCCTTTCGCAAACTGGCCAAGAAATATCACCCGGACCAAAACAAAGATAACCCAGCCGCCAAAGCCAAATTTGGCGAGGTGAGCCAGGCCTATGAAATCATTGGCGATAAGACAAAACGCGCGCAATTTGATCGCGGGGAAATTGACGCCGAAGGCAAGGAAAAGTTCCAAGACCCTTTCGGGGGCCGCGGACCCTTCGGCGGTGGTGGCGGTGGCTCGCCCTTTGGCGGCGCCGGTGCGGCGGAAGACATTTTAAGCCAGATGTTTGGTGGCGGCATGGGGGGCAACCCCTTCGGCGGTGCCCAGCAGGCACGACGGCCCCAGGCGCGGCCTTCCAAAGGGGAAGACCGTAAAATCAATCTACGGGTTAATCTGAAAGACCTCGAAGCGGGTAAAGCGCCGGTTCGACTTGGTCCGGATAGGACCGTAAATGTGACGATTCCGCCGGAGCCCACCGAGGGGCAGATTGTGCGCATCAAGGGTCAGGGCAAAGAAGGGCCTGGGGGGCCGGGCGATGTTTTGATCACGCTTTCCATTTCCGACCACCCGGACTTTCGCCGAGAAGGCACTAATTTGCGCATTCACGTACCAGTGGTCCTGGAAACGGCGGTTCTGGGCGGTAAAATCCGTGTTCCAACGCTTACAAGCGCGGTGGCGCTGACCATTCCGGAATGGTCCCAGTCCGGGGCCGTCTTTCGGGTGCGGGGCAAGGGCTTGCCCAAGAAGGATGGAACGCGCGGCGATATTCTGGCCGTACTGGCAGTGGAACTGCCTCAAGAGCGCGATGAAGAGCTTGTTGCCCTGATGCAAAAACGTGCCAGCAAAAGCGCTGATGCCGCGTAGGCACCCGATGGTGGAATAGCCGCCGCGTCGGTTGAAGGCCCCTGCCCCTTGTGCGATAGCTGGCCACGACTTTTGCATGTGACGACAGAGCCAGTGCCATGACAGACACCAATACCGGATTGATGAGCGGGAAGCGCGGCCTCATCTTGGGCCTAGCCAATAACCGCTCCATCGCTTGGGGGGTGGCCAAGGCACTGGCCGCAGAGGGAGCCGAAATCGGCTTTACCTATCAGGGCGATGCGCTGAAAAAGCGGGTGGAACCGCTGGCGCAACAGCTCGGCGGCGTCGTTTTTGGAGACTGCGACGTGGGCGATGCTGCCTCCATGGACGCCGTGTTTGAAAAGGTGGAAGCCGATTGGGGCAAGATCGACTTTCTGGTCCATGCCATCGGCTTTTCTGACAAGAACGAACTGACCGGGCGGTACGTGGATACGACGGCCACCAACTTCGCCAAAACCATGGATATTTCCGTCTATTCCTTCACCGCCCTGGCGCAACGGGCGGAAAAACTGATGGCCGACGGTGGCTCCATACTGACCATGACCTATTACGGCGCAGAAAAAGTCATGCCCCACTACAACGTAATGGGCGTGGCGAAGGCGGCGCTGGAAGCCTCGGTACGTTATCTGGCGGTGGACCTTGGCAAGCAAAATATCCGCGTGAACGCCATTTCTGCCGGTCCCATCAAGACGCTGGCCGCCTCCGGCATCGGAGACTTTCGCTATATTCTCAAGTGGAACGAATATAACTCCCCCCTCAAGCGCACGGTTACCATCGATGAAGTGGGTAAATCGGCGCTCTACCTCCTGTCGGATCTTTCCACGGCGGTAACAGGGGAAGTCCACCATGTGGATTCAGGCTATCACACCGTGGGCATGAAGGCGGTGGATGCGCCGGATATTTCCGTGGTCAAGGATTAAGACCCAAAACCCGCGCCAAAACGTATGACGAACGGAGACTGAACCGCCCATGACCCTGCTTGTCATTTACGTTGCAATCGCCACGGGCGTCTCCTTCCTGTGTTCCATTCTGGAGGCGGTGCTTCTGTCCATCTCGCCCTCCTATCTGGGGGCGCTGAAGGAACGCAATCCGACGCTGGGCAACAAGATGCAGGCCCTTCAGGACGATATTGACCGGCCTTTGGCTGCGATTTTGACGCTGAACACCATCGCTCACACCATTGGTGCCGCCGGGGCGGGGGCGCAGGCGGCGGCGGTGTTTGGTGATGCCTCCTTGACCGTGTTTTCGATCATTTTGACGCTGATCATTCTCTTCGCCTCCGAAATCATTCCAAAGACGCTGGGCGCCACCTATTGGAAGGCCCTCACGCCCTTTGTCACGCGCACATTGCCACCCCTGATCTGGTTGCTATGGCCACTGGTGAAGGTGAGCCAGATCCTTTCCAAACTGGTTTCCGGCGGCAAGCCGAAATCTCTGGTGACGCGAGAAGAAATTGCGGCGCTTGCGGATATCGGCCGGCAGCAGGGCGTGGTGGGCGAGCAGCATTCGCGCATCGTGCGCAATCTGTTTCGTTTCTCTGCCCTGCGGGTCGAAGATATTATGACACCGCGCACTGTGGTTATGGCGCTTGAGGAAAAGACGACGGTGGCCGACGTGATCGCCGATCTTGATAAACTAAACTTCTCACGCATGCCCATATATGCCGACACCGTGGACCATGTGACCGGGCTTGTTTTGAAGAACGATATTCTCGCCGCCGCTGTGCGGGGGGACAAGAAAATGGCCATCAAGGAACTGCGCCGTGATGTGCTGAGCGTGCCAGCTACCATGAACCTGGAGGATTTCTTCTCCACACTGCTGGAAGAAGGGGCCCATATTGGCATGGTGAATGACCAATATGGCGGCTTTGACGGGCTGGCTACCATGGAAGATGTGGTGGAAACCCTGTTGGGTTTGGAAATTACCGATGAAGCCGACGATATCGAAGACCTTCAACAACTGGCCCGTCAGCGGGCCCGTGACCGGGCGGAGAGGCTGGGTATGCGGGTGATCGACCCCAGCGGCGACACGGCACGGGCAGAAGATGCGCCCTCCTCAAAGCCGTCCCCAAGCAATTGACCGAAGCGAGAGCGGACATCGCCTGCCCCGCTTTTGCCAACGATGCTCTTTCGGCTCGGTTTGCCGCCTTTCCAGTGCCCCAAAAAGCGGGACTGCTGGCCTTGCGCTCCCACATATTTGCGCTGGCCGGTGAAAGGTTTGGGCCCGGTCGGTTGGTGGAAAGTCTCAAGTGGAACCAGCCGGCGTTCAACATTATCAAACCCAAGCGCGGCACGACGCTACGCATGGGGGCTGATGAGCACGGGAGTATTTCGTTGTTTTTCACCTGCACTTCGGGGCTGGTGGACAGGTTTCGTGATCTTTACGGCGACGAGCTGACATTTGTTGGCAATCGGGAGTTGCAACTGGGGGCGAACTTCCTGCCAAACCCTGCCACCGACCACTGCATCCTTCTGGCTCTCGACCCCCATTGCAAAGGCTAAAACGGCATGTCCCACCCCACCATCCACTTTTTGCGCCACGGCCAGACCGATTGGAATGTGGCCTATCGCCTGCAAGGGCAGCAGGATATTCCCATCAACGCCACCGGGCGCAAACAGGCGGCGGCAAACGGGCAGGCGTTGAAGGCCATGCTGGATGATCCAAGCGACTGGCGCTGGATTTCCAGCCCACTGGGGCGCACGCGGGAGACCATGAACATCGTGCGCCAAGAGGTGGGTCTGCCCTCTTACGGTTATGAAACCGATGACCGGCTCAAGGAAATCGCCTTCGGGCTGTGGGAGACCTACACGTTCAAGGAACTGGAAGTGGATCATGCTTCGGCCGTTGCGGCCAGGCACGAGGCGAAATGGGATTTTGCGCCCCCACTGGGCGAAAGCTATGCCCGCCTGCTGGCCCGCATTCAAAGCTGGTTGCCCTATGTGACCCAAAATGCAGTGGTTGTCTGCCACGGTGGCGTTTTGCGCGTGTTGGAACACTATCTCAACGGCACCGCCACAGACGAAGTGGTGCAATGGGCCGTGCCCCAGGACCGTATTTTCACGTGGGATGGCACGCCCCGGTCGTGGATGGAAAGCGACCATATCACCGACGACAGCGTTTGACGCATACGCGCTTTTACGGAGGGGTTTTGCGCGATAAGCAGGATGAGATAATCACGACCCCGTAGAGCCGATCCATGTTTGAGACCCCCAAGCCCAATCTGGGCAATGACCAACCCGCCGTTGTTCAATCGTGGGATGAATGGTCCCCCCTTAAACATGTCATTGTGGGCGTCGCCGATGGCTGCATGATCCCACCCTCCGAACCGGCACTGGACGCCAAAGTGCCGGAGGATTCTGACATGAAGGGTCAGTGGGGCCCGCGCACGCAGGAAACGGTTGGTAAAGCAAACGAGCAATTGGACAATTTTGCCAAAGTGTTGGCATCGCGCGGTGTGCGGGTGGACAGGCCCACACCCATTGATTTCTCCCAACCTGTCTCCACGCCGGACTGGGAAAACCCGGCCTCCTTCGGCTGTATGCCGCCCCGCGATGTGATCCTCACGGTGGGCAAGGAAATGCTGGAAGCCACCATGAGCTATCGCTGCCGCTTTTTTGAATATCTCTGCTATCGCCCGCTGATGCAGCGTTATTTTGAAGATGATCCGGGCTTTCGCCACGTCTGCGCCCCCAAGCCGCGCATGACTGACGCGTCCTACCGGCCCGATTATCTCTCCGACACCATTGGGGTGGAAAAGCGGCTGAAATGGACGGCGGAGAAGTTCTTCGTCACCACCGAAGAGGAGCCGATGTTTGACGCCGCCGACGTGCTGCGCTTCGGCAAGGACCTGATCGTGCAGCACGGGTTCACCACCAATCTGAAGGGTATTGATTGGCTTCGCCGCCACTACCCGGACCATCGGGTCACGGCGGTGAACTTTCCCGGTGACCCTTACCCCATTCACATCGATGCCACGTTCACCCCCATCCGTCCCGGCCTGATCATCAACAATCCCGACCGGCGTTTGCCGGACGATCAGCGGGAATTCTTCCACCGCAATGATTGGGAAATTGTCGATGCTGCGCGCCCGGCCCACAATACGCCACCACCACTGTGCTACTCCTCCGTGTGGCTTTCCATGAATGTTTTGATGGTGGATGAGAAAACCGTCTGCTGTGAGGCGAGCGAGGTGAACCAGATGGAGCAGTTCGACAAAATGGGGCTGGAAGTGCTGCCCATTCCCTTCCGCGATGCCTATGCCTTTGGCGGCGCTCTCCACTGCGCCACGACGGATGTGTATCGCGAAGGTGATCTGACGGACTATTTTCCCAAGGGTTAGGGTTAAACACCGTTAAGCCTGTTGGGCGAAAGCACGGGCGCATTCACCGGATGCAAGGGGGCCGAGTCTATTCAGGGTCCACTTGCTTGCGGGACGTGGACATTTCCTATGCTTTCTTTTTTTCGCCGCGTCGGCGGGGGCCTCGCGCTCGCCCTAACTCTATTCGCCCCTGCGCACGCCAGTGGAGATAAATGGAACCCCACGTCGGACCAACTCTATAAATCCATGGCCTGGCAGATGGACCACATGTTCACCCGCCAGGATATTGATCTGAAACAGGGCGAACGGGGGCGGTTGTTCGCGTGGTCCTGGGGCTATCTGGGCCGCGCATCCCTGCTGATGCATGAGGCTACCGGCGAAAAGCGGTTTTTGGATTTAGTGCGGGACACGTCCCGGCGGTTACTGGCCAATCGGGACGACGCGCTGGGACTGGTGGATGGCGAACGGGGCATCATCATGCCGTCCTGGCAGGTGAAATATATTTGGGGCGACCGCTCCAATGAAATTACTGCAGCAGGCCTGATTACCTTGCCCATGTGCCAATACGCGCTGCAAACGGGCGATCATGCTATCGGGCGAGAAGCGGTAAACTCGCTGACGGCCTTTATTTCTGAGCGGAAAGAGGCCCATGGGGGCTATTACTTCTGGCATCACAGCCAGAAGATCGTTGAGCCCCTCAACCATGCCCATATCTATGGCGCGGCGCTGGCCTGGTGCTCCAAGCTGGATTATGCGCCCACCAGTTTTGCCGAAACTGCCCTTGGTATTTACCGCTACTGGCGCCATTTCATCCGCCGTGATGGGGAGGGCCTGTCCTGGGCCTATATGCCAGCACCCAATTCGCCCCGCGATCAAAAATCCGAAGCGATCTGGAAAATGGGGGTCACCATTGAATTACCCATCGCGCTCATCCGTACCGGGGTCATGGAGGATGATGGTATTATGGCAGACCTCTCCAAGACGGTGGTGGGCAATTCCATTGTAAAGGCTGGCGGCATCCCGCAGTTTTTGGGCGAAGAGAAACTGATCGACATTTCCAAACTGGCTAAATTTGAAGGCCGAAGCTTAACGGGGCTCATGGCTCCGGTGGTGCTGCTTGATGATCCGGCCGTTACCAATAGGTTCCTTTCCATGGTGCAGCGCTACCCTAAACAATTTCCAAACGGGTGGTTTGGCGGGGCAAAATCCATGACATTTGCTTATGCCTATTTGAAAGCGAAAGCTTCCAAGCGCGATGCGGTTTTCCCTCCAATAAACTGATCTTACGCCCTATAAAGCGCCGTGGTCGTTATCTCGCTATAGGCCGCTTGAGGGGATGATTGAATGTCAGGAAGCTTTGGGCATTGGAAGGCCAGCGCCACCAACCACGCCCCATGGGAAGACGCGTTTGGCATTGCCGTGGGTGTCATCCTGTGCGCGCTGGCGGTGGCGATTTATGCCAAATTAGGCATGGTGACGGGCGGGGTGGCGGGCATCGCGCTTGTGGTGCACTACGCCACCGGTGTGCCGGTGGATTTGGCGTTCTTTGCAATCAACCTGCCCTTTTACGGCCTTGCGCTATTGCGCATGGGTTGGACATTCACGCTGAAGACCTTTGCCGCCGTGGCCCTCGTTTCGTTTTTAATACGCCTGCAACCGGCGGTGATCTCTTTTGAGAGCATCGATCCGCTCACCGGAGCCATTTTATCGGGCGTATTGCTGGGTCCCGGCCTGCTTGCCATCTTTCGCCACCGGGCGAGCCTGGGTGGCGTGGGCATTTTGGCCCTTTACATGCAGGACCGGTTCGGCTGGCGAGCAGGCCTTGTTCAACTGGTGGTTGACCTAATGATTTTGGCCACGGCCCTGGCCGTCACGTCGCTTTATCTGGTGGCGCTATCCGTCATAAGCGCTGTGATCCTCAATCTGCTTTTAGCCGTGAACCATAGGGGCGATCGCTACGTGGCGCGATAGACTACTCTTCTCGCGCGGCCAGCAGATGCTCCATGCTCGTTCTGATTTGGACGATGGAGGTTTGAATACTGGTGGCCAGTTCTTCAAGTTCGGCCAGTTGCGCTTTCAACACCCGCAGTTCATCGGCCTCCACCTCGCCACGGGGTGACGAACCGACGCCCTGCAACAGCCATGTGGGGGTAACACCCAACACACCGGCCATGATGTTCATGTGGCTGGAACGGGGTTCGCGGCTGTCGCTTTCCCAAGCCTGCACGGTAGATTTTTTAACGGCCATATGGCGGGCCAATTCCACCCGGTTGAGGCCAGCCGCCTGACGGGCGCGCAAAATACGACCGCCCAACGTATCGCCATCGCCGTGTTGTTCAATAATGCTCATATCTTCTCGCCGCGGGCGGCAATGCCGCCATGGGCAGCGCTCCAAGGGTAGGGGGCTGAGAGGAAATCATTGACGGCGGTAAGGGTTGCTTCGTCGAACAGGGATTTCTCACGCGCCACCGCCAATACTTCGTGCCAAGTGGTCAGATAATGCAGGTCCATACCGTGTTTTTTAAGTGTGGCGGGCGCGTCTTTGAAGATGTCGTAGTAGAAAACCGAGAACGTGTCCGTGACTTCGGCCCCTGCCTCTCGGATGGCTTCGGCAAAGCCGATTTTGGAACCGCCATCCGTGGTGAGGTCCTCCACAAACAGAACGCGCTGACCCTCTTTCAACTCGCCTTCGATGCGCGCCCCCCGGCCAAAGCCCTTGGGCTTTTTGCGAATGTAGATCATGGGCAGGCCCAGCCGTTCCGCCATGAAGGCGGCATAGGGAATGCCCGCCGTCTCACCGCCCGCCACCACATCGTATTTCTCGAAACCTGCATCGCGCATGACCGTCGCGCAGCCAAAATCGCACACGGCGGAGCGGATGCGGGGGAAAGAAATGAGTTTACGACAGTCAATATAGACGGGAGACTTCAGCCCTGAAGTGAACGTGTAAGGCTCATCAGCACGAAAATGCACCGCCTCAATTTCCCACAGCATGGAGGCTGTGAGGCGAGCAATGGTTTCGCGGCCGGGAAAGGTGTTTTGAAACATCGTTAGGTCTCCACATGCCAGAAAACGGGGAAGCCCGGGTCAAACACAGTGACCGGCCCTGCCCCAGTTTCCACCTGTGCTGGCCAGTGGCAAGCGGTGTCGGTTTTGGTGAGCGTCATGGTCGCCCCATTGACTGGCAGACCGTAAAAGGCAGGGCCATTGCGGCTGGCAAATTTTTCGAGATTTTCCAGCTTGCCTTCCTCTTCAAACACATGGGCCAGCAGGCTCATGGTATTGATGGCCGTGAAACAACCGGCGCAGCCGCAGGCGTTTTCCTTGGCGTGGGTGGGATGGGGCGCACTGTCGGTGCCGAGGAAATAGCGCGGATCGCCACCAGTGGCCGCTTTCACCAGCGCCAGACGGTGGATCTCCCGCTTGGCGACGGGTAAGCAGTAGTAGTGGGGGCGAATGCCGCCTGCCAGAATGTGGTTTCGGTTGATGATGAGGTGGTGGGTGGTGATGGTGCCACCCAGTCCGTCATTTACACTGGCGATATAGTCGATACCGTCCTTGGTGGTCACATGCTCCATGATGATACGCAGGCCCGGAACCCGCTGGCGCAAGGGGTCCAACACTGTTTCGATGAACACGGCCTCACGGTCAAAAATGTCCACTTCGCCGTGGGTGACCTCACCGTGGACGCAAAGCGGCAGGCCAATTTCCGCCATGCGCTCCAGCACGGGGATCACCTTTTCCACATCCCGCACACCGCTATCGGAATTCGTGGTGGCCCCCGCGGGGTAGAGTTTCACGGCCTTGACCAAGCCGCTTGCGTGGGCGGCAGTCACATCATCGGGGTCCGTGGCCTCGGTGAGATAAAGCGTCATCAGTGGGGTGAAACCTTCGCCCGCAACGGCGGTAATGCGCTCGTGATAAGCCTGGGCATCGGCCAACTTCACCACCGGCGGCACCAGATTGGGCATGATGATGGCGCGGGCGAAATGAGCGGTGGTGTAGCGGGTAATGCCCTCCATCATGGCCCCATCGCGCAAATGCAGGTGCCAGTCGTCGGGCCGGGGGATGGTGAGGGTATTCATGGGTAAACCGCTTGAAGGGGCAGCAATGGGGCAGCCTTAAACAGTTTTACCCTTGGGCGCGAGGTGCAGCACCAAAAACTCCACGGGAAAGGCGGACAAAGCGTGTCGCTTTGCGCTTTTCAAAAAGCGCCCAAAGGCTCTAAGAGGTGGCAGCATTTGAAACAGACTTGTTACGCCCATGTCCCACAACTCCTTCGGCTATTTGTTCCGCTTTACCACGTGGGGGGAATCCCATGGGTTGGCGCTGGGGTGTGTGGTGGACGGGTGCCCTCCGGGTCTCTCCATTTCTGAGGCGGAAATCCAGTCCTATCTGGACAAGCGCAAGCCCGGGCAAAGCAAATATACCACCCAGCGTCGCGAGGCAGATGCAGTGCGCGTGCTGTCCGGTGTGATGCCCCAGGAAGACGGCACGTTTCTCACCACCGGCACGCCCATTTCCATGATGATCGAGAATACCGATCAGCGCTCCAAAGACTATGGCGATATCGCCAACCGCTACCGCCCCGGCCACGCGGATTTTGCCTATGATGCGAAATACGGCATCCGCGACTATCGCGGTGGCGGCCGCTCCTCCGCCCGCGAAACCGCTGCCCGCGTGGCCGCCGGAGCCATCGCACGCAAAGTGCTGGACGGGGTGACCATTCGAGGCGCGCTGGTGCAAATGGGGTCTCGAAAAGTGAACCGGGACAATTGGAACTGGGATGAGGTAAACAACAACCCCTTCTTCTGCCCCGATGCGGAAACGGCCACCCTCTGGGCCGACGATCTGGACAAAGTCCGCAAAGCTGGCTCCTCCGTGGGCGCGGTGATCGAAGTGGTGGCCGAAGGCGTCCCCGCAGGCTGGGGCGCGCCGGTCTATGGCAAGCTCGATCAGGACATCGCCAGCGCCTTCATGTCCATCAATGCCGTGAAGGGCGTAGAAATGGGCAACGGGTTTGAGGCGGCGGAAATTACCGGCGAGGAAAACGCCGATGAAATCCGCATGGGCCATGACGGCAAGCCGGTGTTTTTGTCCAATAAATCAGGTGGGGTCTTGGGCGGCATTTCCTCCGGCCAGCCCGTTGTGGCGCGGTTTGCGGTAAAGCCCACGAGTTCTATTCTGACCACGCGGCAAAGCATTGATAAAGATGGTAATGAGGTGGATGTGATGACCAAGGGACGGCATGATCCCTGTGTGGGGATACGCGCCGTGCCGATTGGTGAGGCCATGATGGCCTGCGTGCTGGCCGACCACTTTTTGCGGCATCGGGGACAAAATGTGGGGTGAGAGTTTGGTTCGACCATCTCCCCCCACCCGGATCGGCTTCGCCTCTCCGACCTCCCCTCTGGTGGGAGGTGGGGAGCTAGTTTTGAGCTCTCCAACTTGCTGCAACCTCCCACTCGAGGGGAGGTCCAAGAGCGTAGCGATTGGGGTGGGGGGCGATCTTTGACGAGGGTCTCAAATTCACAAGTAAAGCGAGCACAGCACCTGCGTCGGGCAATGACAGAAGGCGAGAAATTGCTTTGGAGCGAATTGAAGGAATTCCGCAGAACTTACGGTGTCTCGGTTCGAAGGCAGGTTCCTGTAGGGCCTTACATCGCCGATTTTGCCATCCATTCTCATAAGACAATCATAGAAGTGGATGGCGAGCACAACTTTACACCAGAAGGCTTGAATCGTGATGCAAAACGCGATGCATGGTTCGCCCAGGCTGGCTATCCCATTATACACATTACAACGGCTGACGTGTTCGACAATTTGGAAGACACAATCACCACCATTTTGGCCCGACTCGGCCTGATGAAATGAGAATAGAATGACCAAAACCATGGAACGCGTGGCGGACGCCATCCGCGCTTTTGAGGCTGGCGAGATTGTTGTCGTCATGGATGATGACGACCGGGAAAATGAAGGCGATTTGATCGTTGCGGCGGTGCACTGCACGCCGGAGAAGATGGCGATGATTATTCGGCACACCTCCGGCATCGTATGTGCGCCCATGCCCGTGTCGGAGGCTAAGCGGTTGAACCTGGCGCCCATGGTGGCGGAGAATGATGCGCCTCACTCAACGGCTTTCACCGTCTCCGTGGACTACAAGCACGACACCACCACGGGCATTTCTGCTGAAGAGCGTTGTTCCACCGTGCGGGGGTTGGCGAACCCTAATTCCGGGGCGGGGGATTTCGTGCGGCCTGGGCACATTTTCCCGCTTGTCTCCCGCGAAGGGGGCGTTTTGATGCGCTCCGGCCATACGGAAGCGGCTGTGGACCTTTGCCAATTAGCCGGTCTGCCCCCGGTGGGCGTGATTTCAGAATTGGTGAATGATGATGGCACTGTCATGCGCGGGCCGCAAATCCACGCTTTTGCCGCCGAAAAGGGGCTCAAGACCGTCACGGTGGCGGACTTGATTGCCTATCGGCAGCGGCAGGAGCGGCTGGTGGAGCGGGTGGAAACTTTTGACATCACCACTTCCGTCGGCCCGGCCATGGCCACCACCTATACCACCCAATGGGACCCCATGCAGCAGCTTGCGGTGGTCTATGGGGACATTCGTGATGGGCGCAATGTGCTAGTGCGGCTGCACGTGGAAAGCGTGGTGGATGACGCCTTTGGCGGGTCGTCAGCCCTGAACGATCACATGGAGATGATCGCTAAGGAGGGGCGCGGGGTCATTGTCTATCTGCGTGAGGGCTCCGTCGGCGTGGCCCACGCCACCCCCCGCAGTTCGGCCGATACCTCACCCCGCAACGAACCGGCCTATGGGGATGAGGCAGAGGATCACGGCACGGCACAATCGCGCAAGGAAGAATGGCTGGAAATTGGCATGGGCGCGCAAATTCTCAAGGATTTGGGCGTGTCGTCCATTCGTCTCATGGCCTCGCGGGAACGTCATTATGTGGGCCTGTCCGGCTTCGGTATTGAGATTGCAGACACAATCATCACCGATGGCTGAGACAGATATGGCGAAACGGTTTTTGGGAGCATTGGGCCTTGGGTTAACCCTTGCACTCACCGGTTGCGTAGACCAAGCCCTCACATCGGAAATCAAGCCCCCTAGGGTTGACCGTTGGCAGGTGAGCAAGGTGGCGGCCCCGGCCCCTCAACCTTTTGAAGCCGCCCCCAAGACCGGGTTGCCCGATGGCGGTATCGCGCGCGTTACCCGTTCTTCCCTCAAAGCAGCCTGGTATGAAGGTCCCACCACGCGCTACGCCCATGCTATTTTGGGAGATGCCGTTGAAGCCGGTGTGCTGGTTGCGCAAACGGCCAAGGGTAAAACCTTGCGGCTCACCCTGCCCGTCAATCAAGTATTTGAAGACCGCACGCCCCGTCTTGTGGATCTGGACGGGGACGGGACCACGGAGATCGTCACCCTATTGGCGCAGCAAGGCAGCGGCGCGGCGGTGGCCGTGTATGGCGAACGGGATGGAGCGCTTATTCTTTTGTCGCAAACGCCATTCATCGGGCGGGCAAACCGTTGGCGCAACGTGGCCGGTATTGCAGATTTTGACGGCGATGGGTTTTTGCAGATTGCGGAAGTCGTCACCCCTCATATTGGTGGCACGCTGCGGTTTTGGACGTGGAAGCGGGGGCAACTGGTCCCCTCAGGGCAAGCGCCCGGCTTTTCCAACCACGCCATCGGTTCGCGCTTGCAGGGACTGTCTGTGGTGGAAGATTTTGACGGGGACGGTGTGGAGGATCTAGCCGTGCCCGATGCCCGCCGCACCACCGTGCGCATTATGGGTTTTACGGGAAAGGCCAACGGCAAAAAGACCTTGCGGGAAATCGCTTCCATTCCCCTGCCCTCGGAGATTTCGCAAAATATGCGGGCCGTCATGGTCAATGGCCAGCCCGGCGTTTTGGTGGGCTTGCGCGGCGGGCAGTGGCTGCGCCTGTTACCGCCTAAACCTGTTCAGCAATGACTGCGCCCCGTTGACGGGGCCGTGGTGCAAACCCACACTGGGTGCATGACGACACATCTTTACACCCACTCCATTTTCACCGAGCACCTGGTGCCCGCCGGTCATCCTGAGCGGCCTGATCGCATCCGTGCTGTGGCCGATGCCCTGTCGGACGGCGCTTTTGACGGCTTGGTCCGCTTTGAGACCAACAAGGCCGACGATGGCGTTTTTGAACACGCCCACCCTGCCGATTACATTGCCGCGATTCGCAACCGTGTTCCTGCGGAAGGCAGCGAACGGGTCGATGCGGATACGGTAATGAGCCCCAAGACGTGGGACTGCGTTCGCCACGCCGTGGGCGGCGGATTGGCCGCCATTGATGCGGTGTTTTCCGGCGACGCCGACAACGCCTTTTTGGCCGCCCGCCCGCCCGGGCACCATGCGGAGGTGACCACCGCCATGGGGTTTTGTTTTATCAATACGGCGGCCGTCATGGCCCGCCACGCCCAAAAGGCCCATGGGGTGGAACGGGTGGCCATTGTGGATTTTGATGTTCACCATGGCAACGGCACGCAGGATATCTTTGAGCAAGATGGCAGCGTTTTCTACGCCTCCACCCACCAGATGCCGCTTTTCCCCGGCTCCGGCAAAAAGACGGAGACTGGGGTGGGCAATATCTGCAATGCGCCGCTGGAACCGGGCATGGATGGGGAAGGGTTCCGCGAGGCTTTCACCAGCCGCGTATTGCCGGAGCTGGACGCTTTTGAGCCAGACTTTATCATCATTTCCGCAGGCTTTGATGCCCACCACCGGGATCCGCTGGCCAATATCAACCTCACTACGGATGATTTTGATTGGGCTACCGGCAAATTGATGGATGCCAGCGCCAAACATGCCGATAACCGCATCGTTAGCCTGCTGGAGGGGGGCTATGATCTGGAGGGTCTGGCCACATCTTGTGCCACCCACGTCAAACGCCTTATGAACGGCTAAATCTCTCCAACCGGATTCTCCCATGGCCGAAGAAAATGCCCCAGACGTGAGCAAGCTCTCATTCGAGCAGGCGCTGGACCAGTTGGAAGAGATTGTGCGCAAGCTGGAACAAGGCGATGTGCCGCTGGACCAGTCCATCGCCATTTATGAACGGGGCGAAGCGCTGAAAAAGCATTGCGCCATGCTGTTGCAAGCCGCGGAAGACAAGGTGGAAAAAATTCGCGTGGGTGCGGACGGCACCGCGAAGGGCAGCGAACCCCTGGACGGATAGCAAACTCTTGCGCTCACCTGTCGCGGCCCCGCGCGCTGTCTGGGCCTGCAAGGCGCTGAATTGACTTCCTATATCCGTCAGACGCTTGGAGGTGCTCTTGCGCCCCCGCAAAAACTGTCTAGCATGTTAGACACTTGATGGTCCGCGAAATTGACACTTCGCGCTGTCACACGTGAAGAGGGAATAAGACCATGAGACCCCACACACCTTTGCTGGACCAAGTTAACGAACCGGCGGATCTGCGGCAGATGCAGGACGACCAACTTCCTCAATTGGCGCAGGAATTGCGCGCCGAGATGGTGGATGCCGTGTCCGTCACCGGTGGGCATTTGGGTGCAGGGCTTGGTGTGGTGGAACTTACGGTGGCCCTGCATCACACGTTTAACACGCCCCACGACCGCATAATTTGGGATGTGGGGCACCAGTGTTATCCCCACAAAATTATCACCGGACGGCGGGATCGCATCCGCACTTTACGCAAAGAGGGCGGGCTTTCTGGTTTTACCAAACGGGTCGAAAGTGAATATGACCCCTTTGGGGCCGCCCATTCTTCGACGTCCATTTCAGCTGGTCTGGGCATGGCCGAGGCCTCCCGCTTGGCGGGGGTGCACCGCAAAGTGGTTTCAGTCATCGGCGACGGGTCGATCACGGCGGGCATGGCCTATGAGGCCATGAATAACGCCGGGGGCATGGATGCGCGCCAGATCGTTATTTTGAACGATAACGACATGTCCATCGCCCCGCCAACGGGGGCCATGAGCCACTATCTGGCGCGGTTGGTTTCCGGCAAAACCTACCGCTCGCTGCGCGAAACCGCCAAGCAGCTGAACGAAAAACTGCCCAAATTCATTGCAGACAAGGCCCGCAAGGCAGAGGAATACACCCGTAACGTGTTCAACGAACAGGGCACGATGTTTGAGGAATTAGGTTTTTACTACGTGGGGCCTATCGACGGGCATGACCTTTCGGTCCTGCTGCCGGTCCTGCGCAATGTGCGCGATGCGCAGAACGGGCCGATTCTCCTTCATGTGCGTACGGAAAAGGGCAAGGGTTACGAACACGCCGAAAAAGCGGGCGATAAACTGCATGCTGTGGCCACGTTTAATGTGGTGACGGGAGAACAGGCCAAATCCGTCCCCAATGCGCCGTCCTACACGAAGGTCTTTGGCCAATCTCTGGTGCAGGAAGCGGAACGTGATGACAAAATCGTCGGCATTTCCGCCGCCATGCCGGGCGGGACGGGCATCGACATTTTTGAGAAAGCCTTCCCCGACCGCACCTATGATGTGGGCATTGCCGAGCAGCATGCGGTGACTTTTGCCGCGGGCATGGCCAGCGAAGGCTACAAACCCTTTTGCGCCATCTACTCCACATTCCTCCAGCGGGGCTATGATCAGGTGGTGCATGATGTCTCCATCCAGCAATTGCCCGTTCGCTTTCCCATAGACCGGGCCGGCTTTGTGGGCGCGGATGGCGCAACCCATGCGGGATCGTTCGACATTGCCTATCTGACCTGCCTGCCCGGCTTCACCGTCATGGCGGCGGCCGATGAGGCGGAGTTGAAGCATATGGTGGCCACAGCAGCAGCTTTCGACGAAGGCCCCCTCTCCTTCCGCTATCCCCGTGGTGAAGGCGTGGGAGTAGACCTGCCGGAGCGTGGGTCCGTGCTGGAAATCGGCAAGGGGCGTATCACCCGCGAGGGCACAAAAATCGCCCTGCTCTCCTTTGGGGCACGCCATGCGGATTGTATGGCTGCTGCGGAGGAATTGGAGGATTATGGCCTCTCCACCACCGTGGCCGACGCCCGCTTCGCCAAACCGTTGGACACAGATTTGGTGGAAAGGCTGGCGCGGGAGCATGAAGTGCTGATCACCGTGGAAGAAGGCTCCACTGGCGGGTTTGGTGCCATGGTCTTGCACCATCTGGCGGCCTCAGGCGGGTTGGACCACGGGCTGAAAATTCGCACGCTCACCATGCCAGACGTCTATGTGGACCAGATGTCCCCCGCGAACATGCTAAAACTGGCAGGGCTGGACAAGGACGGAATATTGCAGGCCGTCTTCGGTGCACTCGGGCAAATTGAGGCGCAGCCCGCGCGGGCCTAGCGCTGCAAGCGGCGCGAAAAAGCGCCGCATCGGTGCCGATTAAGCCAATGTGATTTTGTGCTCAGCCTGCGCTGCACTACATGGGTAGCGGGAGCCATCTTACCGGAAAAATGCCGTGAAAGCCTTTCGTTATACCCTCTGGGCCGCCGTCTTTGTGATGGGGACCTTTCTTGCCTATTCCACCGTCAACTGGACTTTGGAGCAGCGCCCTGATGCGGCGGTAACCCCCCGCGCAGATATTGGTGGCCCGTTTGAAGGCCAGTTGGCCGATGGCACGCCCATCACCCACGCGGATTTGAAAGGCAAACCCCATGTGATGTTTTTTGGCTTCACCAATTGCCCGGATGTCTGCCCCACCACGCTTTATGAGGCCAGCCAGTGGCTGAAAGATTTGGGCGAAGATGCTGACAAACTGAATGTCTATTTCGTCACCGTGGACCCCAAGCGGGACACGCCGGAAGTGCTGAAACAGTACACATCTGCCTTTGACCCGCGCATCAAAGCCATTTCCGGCACGGAAGAGCAAATGGCGAAAATGCGCAAAGGTTACCGGGTTTTTGCCGAACAGACCGAAGAGGGCCAGGAGGACGACACCTATAATGTCAACCATACAGCCACGACATTTTTGATGAACGAGAAAGGCGAATTCGTCCGCTCCATTGCCTATGGCGAAGATCAAAAAGTGGCGCTGCAAAAACTGCGCAAGCTGATTGAAAGCGCCGGTTAAGGCTTCGTTCACCACGTTTGTTGACGGCGCACTAACCCTGTTTGGGCATTGTGGGGCAAACGGTCATTTCTCCTTTTTGCCATGTTTCGCTTGCTCACACTTGTCCTTGCCATCACATTAGCAACGCCCGCAGCGGCCGAGCCAGTCAGTTCCATCCGTCAGGCTGCCATTGAGCGGCTGGAACAGAAGCTGGGCACCATGCGGGGCACTATTAAGCGCAAGCAAAGGCGCATCTATCTTACCCGCACCATGGTGGAACGGTTCAAGCCGCTGGACGGGCGCGAGACTTTTGCGCGACGGTTGGCGCGGCTGAAGCGGGAGGAAAACCCGCAACCCCTGCAAACCATTGCCGGCGACCGGCGCGTGGAAGTGGACGGTGTCAGCATGGCGGAAATCTATGCCATCGCCGGCATTGAAGAGGTGGCTGGGGGTGGCAAAGGCGTGGCTTTGGCAGACGCAGTGGGGCTGGATAGCGCCAATCTGGACGACATAATTGCGGGCGTGGATGCGCTGATCGCCGCGCAAACAAACGCACCCCTTCCCTTAGCCAAGACCCCGCCGCCACTGCCAGCCGTTCAAAACATCGACTGACCCCGCTTGCATCCGCTTGGCTGGCCTGTCACAGGCAGACCATGGATGCCAAACCCTTTTCCCGATTGGACCATGCGCTGGTGGAGCGCGGCCTTGCGCCAAACCGCTCCCGAGCGCGGGATATGGTGGCGCGGGGGTGCGTGCGGGTGGGTGGCCAAGTGGCACCCAAGCCAGGCCTCAAATTGGCCCCCGGGGAGACGATCATCATCGATGATCCGGCATCCAATTATGTTTCCCGCGCTGCCTTGAAGCTGGTGGAGGGTTTGGCGGTAAGCAGCTTTGACCCAGCGGGTTGCCACTGCCTTGACTTGGGTTCCTCCACCGGTGGCTTTACGCAGGTTCTTTTGGAGCGAAACGCCGCGTCCGTTCTTGCAGTGGACGTGGGTCATGGGCAAATGGTGGACAGTCTTGCGCAAAATCCCCGTGTAGTCTTGCGGGAAGGTGTGAATGCCCGCCATCTCACCGCCAGTGACCTGCCAAAACGGCCTAATTTTATCGTCAGTGATATGAGTTTCATTTCGCTCACCAAGGGCGCAGAGGCGGCGCTTCGCCTGTGCGCGTCCGATGCGAAAGCCATTTTATTGGTGAAGCCGCAATTTGAAGTGGGGCGCAATGGCGTGGGCAAAGGGGGGCTTGTGACGGACCACACCCTGCTGGCTGAAACCCTTAAAAGGGTGCGCGCGTGGTTCAACGCGCTACCCGGCTGGCAGGAGGTGACGTTTACCCCCTCCCCCATCAGCGGTTCTGACGGCAATACGGAATATCTGTTGTGCGGAGAGCGTCTTGGTTGAATTGGTGATCGAAAGGCTTGCCAGTGAAGGCGATGGCATGGCGCGCATCAAGGGCGCACCGGTTTTTGTGGCTGGCGCCTTATCTGGAGAGACCGTGGAGGTGGAAGGCGAGCCACCCCACATGGACCTCTTATCAGTTACAAAACCATCACCCCATCGCGTAGCCCCACCGTGCCCGCATTTTGAACAGTGCGGAAACTGCACGTTCCAACATCTGGCCCATGACCAGCAGTTGGATTGGAAACGCCAGCAGGTAGCCCATGCTTTGGGCAGGGAAAAACTGAGCGCTGCAATTGAGCCCTGTTTGGCAGCGCCCCTGGCATCCCGCCGCCGTGTGACATTCACCGCCCGGCGCGACGGCAAGGCGGTGCTTCTTGGCTATATGGGCCGCAGCAGCCACGATCTGGTGGACATCGCGTCATGCCCCATTGCTCTGCCGCAAATTGTGGAGGGCTTGGAGACCTTCCGCGCCCTGTGCGGCACCCTGTTGCGGGGGCGCGAAGATGTGCAGATGATGGTCACCGCCTTCCAAAACGGGCTGGACCTGGCATTCACACTGGAGCATCCGCCCGGTGAAGACATGCTGGCCGCCTTCACCCGCGCCTTTGCCCGCAGCGGCTGCCTGCGCGCCAGCATCAATGGCGATGTGATTGCGGAGCGGGAGAAGCCAGTTATTTCGTTTAGCGGCGGCACGGTAAGCCCACCCCCGGGCGGGTTTTTGCAGGCCTTGAGGGAAGCCGAAGAGGCCATGGCCGCGCTGGTATGCCATCATCTGAAGGGGGCGAAGAAGGTTGCTGACCTGTTTTGTGGCAGCGGCACATTTGCCCTGCCACTGGCGGCCCAATCGAAGGTGACCGGCGTGGAAGGGGAGGAACAGGCGGTGGCGGCCCTTTCAAAAGCCGTCACACAGGCGGGCACCAAACCGGTCGTTACCGCTGTGCGCGATCTGGAGCAGCTGCCCCTGACAGCGCAGGAATTGAAGCCCTTTGACGGTATATGTCTCGATCCACCCCGGGCGGGCGCCTTGCCGCAGGTTCAGGAAATCGCCAAAGCGAGCATCCCCCGTCTGGCCTATGTCTCTTGCAATCCTCAAACCTTCGCACGGGATGCCGCCGTGCTGGTGAAAGGCGGCTACAGGTTGGAAAAAGTTGTGCCGCTGGATCAGTTTGTGTTCTCCACCCATGTGGAGGTTGTGGGCCTTTTCACCAAGGCGCGCGAAAGGAAGAAGCGCTCCATTTTTCGGTAATTTCCAACCCGTCTCGTCACTCTTGGCCCCAGCCTGAGTCCGGCCTTGGCGTCGGCGAAAGTGGGAGGCGCGACGGCCTACCCAGCCTTTTTCTGCATAAAGCCCATGAAAGCCATGCGGGCTTCGTCGGACTGGAGACGTTCGAAAAAGAGTTTGCCCTCTTCTTCCATGCGTTTCATCACCACATCCCGGTCTCCACGGATAAGACGACGGGCAATGGCGAGGGCTTGGGGTGGTTTTGCAGCAAGAGCGGCGGCTTTGGATAGGGCCAGTTCTTCCAGCTGCTCGGGCTCCACCACCGCGTTGACGAGGCCGACGGAGCAGGCTTTTTCCGCGCTGAATTTCTCCCCCAGCGCCAACAGGGCAAAGGCGTTTTGGGGCCCCATGATCGCGGGGGCCACAAGGCTGGAGCCAGCCTCCGGCACAAGGCCCAAATCCACAAAGGGGGTCTGCACCCAGCTGCGGGGTGTGGCGTAGACCAAGTCACAGTGCATCAACATGGTGCAGCCCACGCCAACGGCGAGGCCGTCAATGGCTGAGACCATGGGTTTTTCACCAGCGATTAAGGCGCGCAGGAAATCAAGCACCTCCGTGCCCTTTTCACCGCCTTGGGCGACGGCCATGAAATCCATAATGTCATTGCCGGAGGTGAAGACTTCCGGCTGGCCCAAAAAGACGGACGCGCGGATGTCATCATGGGCATCCGCTTCATTCAGCGCGGCTGCCATGTCGGCATACATGGCACGGGTGATAGCGTTTTTCTTGTCCGCCCGGTTGAAGCGGATGGTCTGGACGCCTTCGCGGCGGGAAATTTCAATATCGGCCATGTTCGGCTCCTAGGCTTCGAGAAGTTCAGCGCCTGCGGTGAGCAGACTGTCCGCGCCTTGCTCTATCGTGCAGCGCAGGCTGGCGGTTTCCGCCATGAGGTTGTGGGCGAAAAAGCGGGCGATGGTGCTGCGCTGGGTGCCATCAGCTTGTGTCGAAGTCAGCGCAGATTGGACCAGCCAATGGCCGCCGCTCACCAGCCCAAACAGACGCAGATAGGGGGTGGCGCCAGCAAGGGCGGTGGATTTTTCTCCGGCGCGCAATTTGTCCAACAAAAAGGCCGTGGTTTCGCGCAAGTCGATCAGGGCACTGTCCAGCGAAGCCTCGATACCGGCCAATTGCGGGCTGTTGCTGCCACGGGCTGCGTCGCCGATGGCTTCCAATTCATCAAACAGGCGGCCCACCTCTTCCCCATCACCCAGCGTAATTTTGCGCGTTACAAGGTCGATGGCCTGAATGCCATTGGTGCCCTCATAGATGGGGGCGATACGGGCATCGCGCATAAATTGGGCAGCGCCGGTTTCTTCCACATAGCCCATACCACCATGGACCTGCACGCCGATGGAGGCCACATCGCAGCCAATATCGGTGGAGAAAGCCTTGGCGATGGGTGTGAGGATGGCAGCGCGGGCGGAGGCAGATTGTGCGCCTTCGGCACCGCTGGCATTTTTATGCGCCGCTCCGCTTGCCGTGCCCCTTGCGCTGGCGTGTCCCAACGTTTCGGCCCGGTCGATGGCGTGGGCGCAATTATAAGCAATGGCGCGTGCGGCGTTGGTGAGCGCGCGCATGGTGAGCAGATTGCGCTGAACATCCGGGTGGTGGACGATGGGGGCCATGCCCTCGTCGTCATAGCTGCGGGTGCGACCCTGGCGCCGTTCCTGCGCATAGGCCAGTGCCTTTTGTGTGGCCGCCTCCGCCACGGCAACGCCCTGAATGCCCACCAGCAGGCGGGCATTGTTCATCATGGTGAACATCTGCGCGAGGCCGCGGTTTTCTTCGCCGATCAGATAGCCTAGCGCGCCTGGGGTATCACCGAATTTCCCGTCACCATAAATCATGGTGCAGGTGGGCGAGGCGTGGATGCCCAGTTTGTGCTCCACGGCATTGCAGTAAACATCATTGCGCGCGCCCAAAGAGCCGTCTTCGTTGACCAGCACTTTTGGCACGAGAAACAACGAAATGCCCCGCTGACCCTCCGGTGCGCCGGGCAAGCGGGCCAGCACAAGGTGAATAATGTTGTCCGTCAGGTCATGCTCACCATAGGTGATGTAAATTTTCTGCCCGAAAATGCGGTAGCGCTGACGGCCCGCTTCGTCTTGGTCGGCCGGTTCGGCGCGGGTTTTCAAACCGTTCAAGTCCGAGCCCGATTGGGGTTCGGTCAGGTTCATGGTGCCGGTCCATTCGCCGGACACCAGTTTCGGCAGGTAGGCCTGTTTCATCCAGTCATCCGCATGGGCGTTGAGCGCCTCAATGGCCCCGATGGTGAGGGTGGGGCCGATGGCAAAGCCCAGCGAGCCGGAATTCCACATCTCAAAAGCTGCGGTTTGCAAGCTCATGGGCAGGCCCTGCCCGCCAAATTCTTCCGGCGCGGAGAGGGCGTTCCAGCCGCCTTCGGCCCAATCTTTGTAGAGTTTGGGCCAGCCGGTGGCGGTGGTGACCACGCCGTCTTTGGCGATGGCCCCTTCCTTGTCGCCGATGCCATTGAGGGGGGCCACTTCTTCGGTGGCGAAGCGCCCGCCCTCTTTCAACACGGCATCCAGCAGATCGGCGCTGAGATCGCCCGTCTCACCGGCTTCCATGGCATGGCCAAGGCCGGTGACGTGTTTCAACGTGTGGGCAATTTCGGCAACGGGTGCGCGATACATGGCTCATCTCCCTCCAACAACGGCTGGGCAAGCGGTGCCATATATTGACGTAAACGTCAAAGATGGAATGGGCCGCTGCGCGCATTTTCCCTTGCTGCCGCTATTTGTTTTGGCGTGCGGCCCATCTTTAATTTCGCGTGCAGCCCTTCTTTGTTTTCGCTTGCAGCCCCTCTTTGTTTTCGCTTGCAGCGAAGAGCGGTTTCCCGTTCAAAGCGGGTATGGAACACCTCGTCAATGCTGCTGACGGTATGAAGCGCGCCGCCGCGATTTTGCGCAGTGGCGGGCTGGTGGCTGTGCCAACGGAAACCGTCTATGGACTGGCAGCGGACGCTACAAATGCGGACGCGGTGGCGGGTATTTACGCGGCCAAGGGGCGGCCTTCCTTCAACCCGCTCATCATCCATGTGGATAGCGTGGCGATGGCGCAGCGCTATGGGCGGTTTGACGGGCGGGCACACAGGTTGGCCGAACACTTTTGGCCCGGACCGCTGACACTGGTGGTGCCGTTGACCGAAAATCATGGTTTGGCGCCCGCCGTCACCGCAGGGCTCAACAGCGTTGCCATTCGCCAGCCTTCCGGCCCCATGGCAGCGTTGGCCACGGCGCTGGATCACCCGCTGGCGGCACCCAGTGCTAATTCTTCCGGGCGCGTAAGCCCCACAATGGCCCAACATGTGGCCGCTGATCTGGGCACAAAGGTTGATCTCATTTTGGACAATGGCCCCTGCCCTGTTGGGCTGGAAAGCACAATTATTTCCCTGGTGGCAGACACCGCACTTTTATTGCGGGAGGGCGGACTGGACCGCAGTTTTGCCGCGGGTATCGTCGGCCCTCTCATCAATCCAAAACCAGATGCCCACGTGGCAGCACCCGGCATGTTATCGGCGCACTATGCCCCCCGCATCCCTTTGTTGAAGGACTTCGCAAAGCCCATGCCTGAAGGCATGGTGTTTCTTGGGTTCGGGGAGACTATGCGCGAACCGGGGTTGAACCTTTCGCCCAGCGGTGATGTTAAAGAAGCAGCGCACAATCTGTTTGCCATGTTGCAAGAATTGGACCGCAGCGGTGCGCGCAGCATCGGTGTGGCCGCCATTCCCCACCACGGTTTGGGCGCGGCCATCAATGATCGGTTGCAACGGGCAGCCCATGGCTCGAAAGAGTAGCGATGGATAGAGATCTAAAGTCGCGCTTTGCCACCATTGTGGGGGAGCGCCATGCGCTGGACCAAGCCGCCGATATTGCGCCCTACATCGAAGATACGCGGGGGCGTTGGAACGGCACGTCGTCCCTCGTATTGCGCCCCGGTTCGGTGGCTGAAGTTTCAGCAATCTTGGCGCTGGCCACGCAGACCCGCACGCCCGTTATTCCCCAAGGGGGCAATACCGGTTTGGTGGGCGCTGGCCTGCCCTGGCTGGAAGGTGGGGGGCGCGAGGTAATTCTCTCCCTGGGGCGCATGAACCGTGTGCTGGACGTGGACGGCGATACCAACACCATGGTGGTGGAGGCCGGGTGCGTGTTGGAAACCATTCAAAAAGCGGCGGAAGAAGCGGACCGACTTTTTCCGCTGTCGTTAGGCTCGCAGGGGTCTTGTCAAATTGGCGGCAACATTTCCTCCAATGCGGGCGGCACAGCGGTGTTGGCCTATGGCAATACGCGCGACCTGGTCATGGGATTAGAAGCAGTGCTGCCCAGCGGGGCGGTGTGGAACGGGCTTTCGCGACTGCGCAAGGATAATACGGGCTACGACCTCAAAAACCTGCTGGTGGGGGCAGAGGGCACGCTGGGCGTCGTCACGAAAGCGGTTTTGAAACTCTTCCCGCGCCCACGGGGGCGGGAAGTGGCCTATGTGGCGGTTCAATCGCCCAACCACGCCCTAAAATTGCTCAACCGTGCCAAGGCCACGGTGGGCAATGGCCTCACCGGGTTTGAGTTCATGGCTGCCGTGGCCATGGAATTTACCCTTAAACATACACAGGGCGCGCGCCGCCCGGTGGAGACCGCTTCTCCCTGGTATGTGCTTGTGGAAATTTCGTCGGGCCGTTGCGCGCAGGATGCGCGGGCCTCCATGGAAGCCATACTGCAGGAGGCATTTGAGGCTGATCTTTTAGTGGATGCCACCATTGCCCTGTCGGCTGCGCAACAGGACGCATTTTGGAAATTGCGCGAAGACATGTCTTGGGCGCAAAAACCTGAGGGGGCTTCCATCAAGCACGATATTTCTGTGCCGGTGGGTGCCTTGCCCGCTTTCATCGAAAAGGCCGACAAGGCCGTGCTCACTATCGTGCCGGAGGCACGTATTGTGAATTTCGGCCACATGGGGGATGGCAATCTGCACTACAATATTTCGCAGCCCGTGGGTTGGGAACGAGAACAGTTCTTCGCCCATGAAGAAGCCATCCACGAGGCGGTTTATGATCTTGTGATCGCCATGGAAGGTTCGATTTCGGCCGAACACGGTGTGGGGCAGATGAAGCGGGACAAGCTGGCCACCTTCAAAGACCCCACGGCGCTATCCATGATGCGCTCCATCAAAGACGCGCTGGACCCGGCGGGCATCATGAACCCCGGCAAGGTTTTGCAATTTGAGCAAATGCCTTAACGGCGTCGCAACCTTACCCGTTTCTTGCCCCTGTAAGGTTTGTAAACCACAGATTGGCGTGGAATTTTCTTAACCCCGTTTTTTAAGCGGATCGGGCCTGCCCGCAACTATGGTTCCCCCATAGCGAGGCCGACCAACGAGCATCGCAATCAAAAATGAGAGACCGGCGCCCGGACGTATAAGGCAGCAAATCCGGCTCTTGAAAGTTTACAGTGCGCGGCGGGTTAAGGGGCGACACAAAATGGGTGCAACGCAACAAAGACACGGGATTTCCAAACCGGGATGGGCAGAAAATGCCCTGCGCCTAGACCCCTACAGCCTGCCACAACGGGTGCAGCGCCAGCCGCATTCCGCATTTCTTCAGACCGGCGCGCGCCGTGCCCCCTCCTCCTCCCAAGGGATCGGTGAGGCGGCCGGTTTGGAGTTTACCCTCAATCGGGGGGGAGCCGTGCTGAGGGGGGCTTTGCCATGCGGCCTTCCGCTGTCACTCGCCTTGCCCGCCAAAGCCTTTCGCGGCGTGGCGGCTCGGGCGTGGGAAAATGACGATGGCACCATGACGGTGACGCTGGAATTGCTTCACGCCGATCCGCAACTGTCCGTGCCGCTGTGCGTTTCCGACACTGTGGAAGAAACCGCCGCGGACTGGCATTCCTGGGCCAAACGCTTTGGCCTGCCCATGCTGCTTATCGATGAAGCCGGTGAGGCCCATACGGTCCGCGACTATGCGGGGATCACAAGTCAGGCTGTCAAACCGCGCCGGATGCGTTCCAGCCCGGTGAAGCATCGCCCGCAATTTTTGCGCCGCCGCCGCACGGGCATGATCGGTCCGGTCGTGAGATTGGATGCACGGGAAATTATAGCGCGGAGCTGAGGTTGCTCTTGAGGACTAACTTTAAAACCTAAACTCCCTCATTGCCGGATTTATTCCGGCAAACCATGCCTGCGAACAACCTTGTGGCATGGATTACCGGGACAAGCCCGGTAATGAAGATGGTCATAAGGAAAGTCAGAGCTAAACACGAAGCTCCGCAGCCCTCTTCAAAAGCACCTCCGCCTCAGCCCCAACGCGTTCCACAATGGCGCCTGCTTTCGGAATATCCGCAATCATGCCTGTCACCTCGCCGACAAATGTGTTGGCCGTTGCGGTATCGCCCGCCTGCCAGGCTTCGCGCCAGCGGGCGGCTTCTCTGTCTGCCACTTCCAGCAGTCCCTCAATGTCATTGTGCCAGCGCTCGGTGAAAGCGTTTTTCAACACGCGGGCGGTATAGCCTTCGGGCCATTTTAGATGGCGGGCAATATCCATAACGCTGGAGCGGATGGTATCATCGCCGGTGGCGGCGATGGCAGCTTCCAACATTTTGGGGTGGACCAGTGCTTCTTCACTGGCCCAGAAACGGGAGCCCATCAACACGCCATCCGCCCCCAGCATAAGAGCGGCGGCGAGGCCACGCCCATCCACAATGCCGCCTGCCGCCACGAGCAGCGTCTCCGGGCTTGCGCTTTTGAGATAATCCGCCACTTCCGTCACCAGCGGTAAGGTGCCACGCTTGGCCCCGTGCCCGCCGGCTTCCGATCCCTGAGCGACGATAACGGTGGCCCCGGCTTCCACCGCACGGCGGGCGTGGGCCATGGTTTGGACTTGAACGATCAGGGGCACGTTTGCCGCGTTGATTTGCGCCGCAAAGGGCATGGGATCGGCAAAGGAAAGCATCAACGCTTTTGGGTTGCGGGCCAAAACGGGAGCCAGTGGGTCGCGGCCTTGGGCGCGGTGATCCATGAGGCTCCACGTGATAAAGCCGCACCCCACGGGGGCGTTGCCGGCGGCTTGGTATTGGTCTTCGATCCATGCGCTGTCGCCATAGCCGCCGCCGATCAGACCCAAGCCACCCGCATGACAAACGGCCGCCGCCAGCGCACCGCCGCCCGCAAATGCCATGGGGGCGGAGACGATCGGGTGGCGCAAATCGAAAGCTTCGGTAAGGCGGGTTTTGATCATTTTTCTCGCTCCCGTTTGACGGCGCGCCAGCCAATATCCGTACGCCAGAAACCTTCCGGCCAGTTGACTTCATCCACCGCGTCATAGGCCAATTGCTGGGCTTGCGTAGCGCTGGAACCGCGGGCGGTGACGCATAGGACCCGGCCGCCAATGGCATGAATGCGTTCGTCGCGGGCTTCGGTCCCGGCATGAAAAACTTCAATGGCTTCATCATACAGCGCGTCCAATGCCGTAATGCGGCTGCCTTTTTCGTAAGCGCCGGGATAGCCCTTGGCCGCCATGACCACGGTGAGGGCGAAATCTTCGCTCCAAGCTGTTTGCTGGCCGCTCAAATTGCCCTTGGCGCAAGCTATGAGTAGAGGGACGATGTCGCTCTCAAGGCGCATCATCAGCACCTGACATTCCGGGTCTCCGAAACGCACATTGTATTCGATGAGTTTGGGACCATCGGCGGTGAGCATAAGACCGGCGTATAGGACACCGGAAAAGGGCGCACCGGCGTCTGCCATGCCCTTCAAGGTGGGCTGGATGATCTCGTTCATCACTTTCGCTTGCAGGGCGTCATCCAAAACGGGAGCAGGGGAATAGGCCCCCATGCCACCGGTATTGGGGCCCGTGTCGCCATCGCCAACGCGTTTGTGGTCCTGTGCTGTGCCAAAAGGGATGGCAGTTGTGCCATCGCACAAAAAGAAAGCGCTCGCCTCCTCGCCCTCTAAAAAATCCTCAATTACCACTTCCGCACCCGCTTCACCAAACGTGCCGGAAAAGCAGTCTTCCAGCGCGGCCAATGCGGTTTCATCATCCATGGCCACGGTGACGCCCTTGCCGGCGGCGAGGCCATCGGCCTTGATGACCACCGGGGCAGGGTTGGTTTTCAAATGGGCCTGGGCCGTCACCAGGTCGGTGAAATGACCATAGGCGGCGGTCGGGATATTCATCCTGTCGCACAAGGCCTTGGTGAAATATTTGGAGCCTTCCAACTGGGCGGCGGCGGCGCTGGGGCCAAATACGGCGATTTTTCTGGCGCGCAGACTGTCGGCCAGACCATCCACCAGCGGCACTTCCGGTCCAACCACGACCAGCTCAATATTCTGCACGGCACAAAATTGCGCCACGGCTTCGTGGTCGCCCACATTCAAAACCACATTGGTGCCCAGTTGGCGGGTGCCGCCATTGCCAGGGGCGATGAACAAATGGGTGAGTTGGGGCGATTGCCAGATTTTCCACGCCAGCGCGTGTTCGCGCCCGCCGGAGCCGATCAGAAGAATGTTCATGGGCCATTTGTCCCGCTTGCGCCTGCGTTGAGGCCTGCTTAAATCAATCACAACACACAAAGAAGCCAAGATGAACAACCGGCCCTGCGCCGGAGCACCTTTCCCCACTTTCACGACCGTTGGGAAAGCCCTGTTCAGGAAACCGGAGCCGGATTGAACGGTGATCCCCTCAAACCCGCTGCCATAGGGGCAGATGCCGACAGGGTGGCGGATGCACCCACAGATAATTGGGTTTATTCCCTGCTGCCCCGTTCCGTTTGGCCCTACGCCCAATTGGCGCGGTGGGACAGGCCCATTGGCTGCTGGCTCTTGCTGTGGCCCTGCTGGTGGTCACTGACCATGGCACTTTTGGTGGCCTTGCGGGACCCGACACTGGCCGCGCAGGCCACCGATTTAGTGTTGGGGTTTGCGGTACTTTATGGATTGTTTTGGCTCGGCTCCGTTGCCATGCGCGGGGCGGGCTGCACCTATAATGATATGGTGGACGAGACCATTGACGCGCAGGTGGAGCGTACCGCCTCCCGCCCCATTCCTTCCGGCCGGGTGAGCCAGCGCCAGGCGCGCATTTTCATGCTGGCCCAGGTGCTGGCGGGCGCGATGGTGCTGCTGGCGCTTTGCTCTTTCGTGGGTGCAGGTTTCAACCAGTTCGCTTTTGTTCTGGCAGTTTCTTCATTGGTTATTGTGGCTTGTTATCCCTTTGCCAAACGGGTGACAGACTGGCCCCAGCTGGTGCTGGGGCTTGCCTTCTCGTGGGGTGCGCTCATGGGCTGGGCGGTGATATTCCGACAGGTGGAGGCCCCGTCCCTGTTCCTTTATGCGGGCTCCATCACTTGGGTAATCGGCTATGACACGATTTATGCCCATCAGGACCGGGAAGACGACGCTCTGGTAGGTGTGCGCTCCACGGCCCGACTGTTTGGTGAACGCTCTCAACTGGCAATTTTCCTGCTCTACGCGTTCGCTTTGGCCATGTTTGCTTTGGCCTATATGCAAGCTGACTTGGGCCTGGTGGCCTATGCGGGGCTTGTTCTGGGCGGTGCCCAGATGCTGTCGCAGATCGTGCGCCTGGACATTAATAACGGCGACAAGTGTCTGGCCCTGTTCAAATCAAACAACCAATTCGGGCTGATTATTCTGGCGTTTTTGCTGCTGGATTTTGTGGTTTAACAAACCGGCAAACCTCAACAGAGCATCATGAAGACAGTTCTGGATGGATTACCGGGACACGCCCGGTACTGAGGAGCACGGGTTGAGTCTACGGCCCCTCTCACCCCCGCATCTTGCGGCCCCGCAGACCCACCAGATAAAGCACCGCAAAAAGGGTCAACAACGGTAGCAGGACAATATCAAAAATGCCGCGCAGGTTTGTGAGCCCCAGCGCGGCTAACGTGTTGGTCAGCACGGGCGGGATGGACAGAAGCGCCGCCAGCAAAAAACCGATCAGGCCCACCCAGTAAAAAGCGTTGGAAATACGCACCTATTGTGCCGCCTGTTGCTGGTCCGTATAGCCCGCCAATTCGCCCTTAATGACATAGCGTAGAATATCCACCACCTGTTCGGCGGTTTGGGCTACGGCCAGCGCGGCGGCGTCCACCTCTTTAAGGGCGTGGGCGTGTTCATCCTGATGAATGATGATGAGCGGCTTATTCATGGCGGCGGCCATGCCGGCGTCAAAAGCGGCATTCCACTGTTTGTATTTATCGCCAAAGCGCACCACCACCACGTCGGCCTCTGCCAACAAGGTGCGGGTGCGGATGGCGTTGACCTGCGCTCCCTTGCGGTCGTGCCAGAATTTGTCTGCCTCACCGCCAAGGATGGCCACGCCGCAATCGTCCGATGCTTCGTGGTGGGTGACGGGGGCCGTGATGGCCACGGGCAACATGGCAGCCTTGCAGCCCGCCTCGATCTGCTCGCGCCAATCGGTATGGATTTCGCCGGAGAGGTATAGGGTCCAGGTTTTCATATCTGTTTATCCTGCAATCTTGGAGAAATCGGCCACCGTGCCCGTGGCGTCGCGTATGCGGCGCATGAGGGCTAGGCGATTGGCGCGGATTTTGTCGTCTTCCGCGTTCACCATCACGTCTTCAAAAAACGCATCCACTGGTGCGCGCAGGCGGGAGAGGAAGGCCATGGCCTTGGCGTAATCCTCGCCCTCGATGGCCATACGCGCTTGATGTTCAGCCTCTTCCAGCGAGTCAAACAGCGCCCGCTCGCGGTCGGTCTCGAACAGCGACGGGTCAACCGTGTCGGCGACTGGAGTGCCCTTTTTCTCTTCGGCGGCCAGAATATTTGCGGCGCGTTTGGTGCCTGCGAGAAGGTTTTTGCCGTCGTCAGAGTCTAGGAAAGAACCAAGGGCTTCCACGCGTTGAGTGATGGCAAGGAGATCGTCAGCTTCGGGCGTGATTACAGCGTCGATGAGATCATGCCGTGCGCCGGAATCGCGCAGATAGACTTTTAATCGGTCGTGGAAAAAGGGCAGCACGGCCTGCGCTTTCTCGGCCAGAGGCAAGCGGAGGCTATTTTCCATCACCAATCGCACCACGCCCAAGGCGGCGCGCCGCAGCGCATAGGGATCTTTCGATCCCGTCGGCTTCTCATCAATCGCCCAAAAGCCCGTGAGCGTATCCAACTTGTCCGCCAGCGCCACGGCGACACTCACCGGTTCCGTCGGCACATCATCCGTTGGACCCAGCGGCGAGTAGTGCAGTTCGGCGGCGGCGGCGACTTCAGGCTTCTCGCTTGCAATTTCCGCATATTTCCGCCCCATGCCCCCCTGCAATTCGGGGAATTCGTAGATCATCTGGCTGTTGAGGTCTGCCTTGGCGATGAAGGCGGCGCGTTCGGCATCGTCCGGGTCCGCGCTCACCAGCGGGGCCAGTTCCTTGGCCAGTGCCATGATGCGGCGGACGCGGTCGCCCTGGCTGCCGAGCTTGGCATGGAAGGTGACGTTGTCCAGTTTGGCGACCCATGGCGCGAAGCCATCGGTGTTGATGGCGTGCAGGTCTGTTTCCCAGAAGAATTTCGCATCCCCCAGACGGGCGTTTACCACCTTGGCGTTACCACGTGCAATTTCCGCGCCGCCGTCACTGGCCTCAATGTTGGAGACCATGAGGAAATTGTTGGAAAGGCTCTCACCCTTTCGCAACACGAAGCACTTTTGGTTTTCCTTGATGGTCAGGCGAATGACCTCGTCGGGAATGTCGAGAAAATCGGCATCAAACTGGCCCATGAGCGGCACGGGCCATTCCACCAGATTGGCAACCTCTTCCAGCAGCGCCTCGTCTTCCACCAGTTCCAAGCCCTGCGCGAAGGCGAGGTTGCGGGCCTCGGATTTGATGATTTCCTTGCGGCGGTCAGCATCCAGCACAACTTTGGCTTTTTCCAAGGCGGATACGTAGTCATCAAAGCGTTTGACGCGGATCGCATCTGGCGCGTGGAAGCGGTGGCCATGGGTGATGTTGCTGGATTGGATGCCGCCCACTTCGAAATTCACCACTTCTGGCTCTTCAGTCTCCGGCCCGAACAGGCAGGTGATGGCTTGCAGCGGCCGCACCCATCGCAATGCGCCCGGCTGGGCGGAGCCGCCCCCCCAACGCATGGATTTTGGCCAGGGAAAGTTGGCGATGATGCCGGGCATGACATCGGCGATGACCTCCGTTGCATCCCGCCCCGGTTTTTCGATGACCGCCACATAGAAAGAACCTTTTTTGGGGTCTTCGCGCACTTGCGCCTGATCAACATTTTCCAACCCTGCCCCGCGCAGAAAACCGGCGATGGCCTTTTCTGGCGCATCCGTGCGCGGGCCTTTGCGCTCTTCGCGCGTGTCAGCAGAACGAGCGGTTACGCCACGCAAATCCAGTGTGAGCCGGCGCGGCGTCCAATATTCCCGCCCCCCCTCATAAGTGAGCCCAGCCTCCACAAGGGCATCCGTGACAAGTTTCTTCAAATCCCCCGCCGCTTTGCGTTGCATGCGGGCGGGTATTTCTTCGGAAAAGAGTTCGAGCAGAAGATCAGGCATCAGGTCGCCTTCGGCGTGCATCGTTCGTTGGCCCGCTCTTATCAAGCGCCCATGCTGCTGTCACGAATTTGGACACAAAAAAGGGGCGACAGATGCCACCCCTTTTCCTTAAAGTCGGGGCTTAGCTGGAGGGCAGCAGCACGCGGTTGATGACGTGGATCACGCCATTGGAAGCTTTCACGTCGGCCTGCACCACGCGGGCATTGTCCACCCGCACTTTGCCAAAGCGTTTGCGCACGCGCACGGTGGTGTCACCGCCTTTCTTGAGCGTGCCCACATGGGTGGCCTTGCGGGGCACATCGCGGGCGAGAACGCGGCCGGGCACCACGTGATATTTCAAAATGGCCGCCAACTTATGCCGGTTCTTAGGCTTCAAAAGATCTTTCACCGTACCCTTTGGCAGGCGGGCGAAAGCGGCGTCGGTGGGGGCAAAGACGGTGACGTGGGCGCGGCTCAACGTGCCGACCAAACCGGCAGCTTTTGCAGCGGCAAGCAGCGTGTTGAATTTGCCCGTGGATTGGGCGGTCTGCACAATATTAGAAGCCTGTGCTGGGGCGATGGCGAGGCCAGCAGCAAGGGCCGCGGCGGCAAGTGTCGTTTTGAGGGGCGTAGTCATGTTTCTCTCCCGAGATTAAGGGCCGATTTGTTCGGCGTAACAGGAGAATTTACGGGGCGGTTAGCATGACGGTTTGCGGCCAAACGGTCGCAGGCGCGGGCAGGAGGAGATGGCAGGCATCAGTTTAGACCGCGCCACCCGCCTCCGTTTTCAAAAATGCTTCGCCGCAGGCCTTGGACAAATCGCGCACTTTGCCGATGTAATTCTGCCGCTCCGTTACCGAAATAACGCCCCTTGCATCGAGGAGATTGAAGATGTGGCTGGCTTTGATGCATTGGTCATAGGCCGGGTGGGCCATGACAATTTCTTTCCCCTTTTTGGGGTCCAGTGCAGGGGTGGCTAGAATGCGTTCGCATTCGGCTTCGGCGTCTTTGAAATGCTGAAGCAGTTCGTCTGTGTCGGCCACATCGAAATTCCAGCGGGAATATTCGCGCTCGGTTTGCTGGAAAACCTCTCCATAGGTGACCTTGTCGTCGCCCTCGCCGCCGTTGAAGTTCAGGTCGTAGACGTTGTCCACGTCCTGCACATACATGGCCAGACGTTCGAGACCGTAGGTGAGTTCGCCGGAAACGGGGCTGCATTCCTGGCCGCAGACCTGTTGGAAATAGGTGAACTGGCTCACCTCCATGCCGTCGCACCACACTTCCCAGCCCAGGCCCCAAGCGCCTAGAGTGGGGCTTTCCCAGTCGTCTTCCACAAAGCGCACATCGTGGAGCGCCATGTCGATGCCAATGGCTTCCAACGAGCCAAGGTAAAGCTCTTGCAGGTTTG
The DNA here is from genome assembly GCA_038525315.1 of Pseudomonadota bacterium. GTDB lineage: Bacteria > Pseudomonadota > Alphaproteobacteria > Rhizobiales > Rhizobiaceae > Pseudahrensia. The sequence continues at coordinate 375,441 of JBCBHU010000002.1, read as the reverse complement.
GCGGGCTTGGTTTGATGAGCACCTGATATTGATAATAGTGCTGCAACCGGTTGGGGTTTTCACCATAGCGCCCGTCCGTGGGGCGGCGGCTGGGCTGCACATAGGCAGCTTTCCACGGCCGCGGGCCCAGGGCGCGGAGCGTTGTGGCGGGGTGGAACGTGCCCGCCCCCACTTCCATGTCATAGGGTTGCAGGATCACACAGCCATATTGGGCCCAATAGTCGTGCAGGGTGAGAATAAGGCCCTGAAAAGAAGTTTTGGGATTGTGCGCCATGGAAAGAGCAAGCCTGTTGCGGTTTGGCCTGCGATGCCACGGACGGATAAGGGTTTCAAGGGTGAGACTTAATCGTCCCTCAAACGGTATTTACCGGTCACTTCATCCTTTTGAAGATCCCCGACCGATTTAGGCTGGTTGATCTTTTCCAGCCGCTCTTTTTCCTGAATTTCGGCCCAGTGCTTTTTGAACGAATTATAAGCCACGAGCGCAACGCCCCCTACGGCGGCAACAGCGATCAATTGTATCATGATTTGACCTCCCCGGTGGCGCCTAGCCTATCATAAGCCGAGGCGCGCCCAGAGGTTTTTCTCCTCCGCCGTGGCAAAAAGATGTTCTGCCGCCCCTGCGCCTATTTGGCTTGGGTCCATGGCAATGCCTGTGGCAGCTTTGTTGCCGAACAAGGAGCGTTTAGCCTCCACCAATTTGATGCGCGTTTTGGGGCCGTATTTGGCTTTCAATGTGGCGCGAATGTCGCCAATTTCATCCACCAGGCCCAGTTTGCGGGCGTTCTCGCCCACCCAGAATAGACCGGTGAAGAGATCATCATCATCCGCCAGACGGTCGCCCCGGCTTTCCTTGACGAGATCAATGAACACGCCGTGGATTTCCAATTGCAGGGCTTTGAGCCGTTCAATGTCGTGCTCTTTTTCAGGCAGGAAGGGGTCGAGGACAGACTTGTTGAGGCCGGCCGTGTGGACGCGCCGCTCGATGCCCAGTTTGTCGATGGCTTCCACGAAACCAAATCCGGCAGAGACGACGCCAATGGAGCCGACGATACTGGACGGATCGGCGATGATATCATCGCCCGCACAGGCGATCATGTAGCCACCGGAGGCGGCGGCATCTTCCACAAAGACATGGACCTTCTTTTTCTTTTCGACGGCCAGATCGCGGATGCGTTTGTAAATGAGGCGGGATTGCACGGGCGAACCGCCGGGAGAGTTGATCACGATGGCCACAGCCGGGGCGGATTTGTCCGAAAACGCCCGCTGTAGCTGGCTGGCGCAATTGGCCAGGTTCAAGGCCGGGCGAAAGGCACTTCCACCTGCCGCAATCATGCCCTGTAGGCGTACCACGGGGATGGTAGGATCATCATTGCGCCACTTGGCGGGCATGAGGCGGGAGAGAATTTTGGCCACGGGTCGTCCAGTTCTGGAAAAATGCGCTTTCGGTGCACATGCGGTTGCATGGGCGCGGTTTCAAGCCGCTGGAGTGAGCGCCGCCCTGTTTTTACCGCGCATGATCGCCTCGGTTTGGGGCGTGAAAGTGCCGTCCGCTTCGTGCAGCACAAGGGGCGGTAAAATTTGCAGCGGATTGCGCTGGTCTTTTTGGGCGGCCACAATGACGCGATGGGCATTTTCACCGGCACGGGGAGCAATGGGCAGCAAGCGGATGTGGCCGAAGCCTCCCAACGCCGCAAGTATGTCTGCCAAATTTTCAGGGCGCAAAATAAAGCGTAACGCACCTTTGTGACGAAGCGTGAGACGGGCGGTCTCCACCCACTGGGCCAGTAGGTTTTCCTCCATGGCGTGGGCGGATTTGCGCAAACGTTTGGAGGATGACTGGTGCGTTTCAACGGGATTGTAAGGCGGGTTGGCGATGATCCAGTCGAAGCGATTATCCGTCAAACCAGCGGCGCGTCTTTCGTCACCGCGAAGCGTCAGGTCCACCGTCAAGACTTGTGCCCTTCCGGCAAAGCCGCGATTGAGGACGAGGCTTCTTGTTGCCAAATCCGCCATGGTCTCGTCCCGTTCCAAGAGGATGGCGGTGAGGTCTGGGGCCATGTGGAGCGCGGCGAATCCAGCAACCCCAGCCCCGCTGCCAAAATCTGCTAGAACGCCTTTTGCATCCCTGGGAATGCTGGCCGCCAGCAAAATTGCATCCAATCCTGCCCGATGTGCTCCTTTGGCCGGTTGTAAAACCTGAATGGCGTTATTCAGAAACCCGTCCTGCGTGGTTTCCATATCAGCTATCGGCAAGGGGTCGGCGTAGTTTGGTGGGCAGTTCCGCGCCAAGCCCGGCATCTTCCATCAATTGCCGGGCCTCCATGAGCCTTCCCCTGTCCACCATGATGCGGATGGGCAGAATGCCCAACGAACCGTCCACAATGCTCATGTGTTCGTCCGCCACGAAATGGATAATGTCCGCTTCGTTCAGCAGGCTCGCAGCAAAGGAAACGGTGACGCGGTTGTTGGTGCGCAGAAGTTCTTCCATAAGCTCTATAGGCCCAAAAGCGGCGCAAAACTCAAGAGCGCACACCGTTTCGTGAGCCACGACTAAAAAGCGGTGGCTTTTACGCGTCAAATGCGCCCCTGAGACAAGGGCTTGCTTGTGATAGGCGGCTGGCGGGCGTATCTCGCAGGTGGCTGATAGAAACAGGACCAGAATGATGGGTGTTGTCGTTCCTCTCGATGGACAAAAACAAAGCGCCAGTGTGCAGCCCTTGGTGGCGTTGACCAAGGCGGACATGGAACGGGTCAATAGCCTGATCCTCTCCAAAACCGGTTCTGACGTGCAGATGATCCCGGAAGTGGCCAAACATCTGATCGATTCCGGCGGCAAACGGTTGCGCCCTATGCTTACCCTCGCTGCGGCACAGGTATGTGGCTATGGGGGCGAGCATCATGTGACGCTGGCCGCCAGTGTGGAATTCATGCACACGGCCACGCTTTTGCATGATGATGTGGTGGATGAAAGCGACATGCGCCGGGGCAAACAGGCGGCCCGCATGGTGTGGGGCAATCAGGCCAGCGTGCTGGTGGGCGATTTTCTCCTGGGTCAGGCTTTCCGGATGATGGTGGATGCGGGGTCCATGGAAGCGCTTGATGTGCTTTCCACAGCCTCCACCGTGATCGCCGAAGGCGAGGTGATGCAGCTGGCCGCCGCCCAAAGCATGGAAACCACGGAAGACGACTATCTGGCCGTGATCCGTGGCAAAACGGCAGCGCTTTTCTCCGCCGCCTGTGAAGTGGGCCCGATTATTGCCGATGCCGACAAACCCATGCGAGACGCTTTCCGCTGCTTTGGCATGAATTTGGGATTGGCTTTTCAGCTGATTGATGATGCGCTGGACTACGGCGGCTCCAAAGCGCAATTGGGCAAGAACGTGGGCGATGACTTCCACGAGGGTAAAATCACCCTGCCCGTTTTGCTGGCCTATCGCCGGGGGAATGATGAGGAACGCACTTTTTGGCGGGAGGCCATGGAAAGCGATTCGGCTAGCGCTGAAGACTTGGAAAAAGCCATGGGTCTGCTGGCCAAGCACGGGGCCATTGCAGATACGGTCGCGCGCGCCCGCCATTATGGCGAGATTGCGCGGGATGCCTTGGCGCCCTTGCCGGACAGCGACCACAAAGAGGCGCTTTTGGAAGTGGTGGAATTTTGCGTCAGCCGTGTGCATTAGCGCGTGACATCTTGGCAACGGGTCAGCGCTTCGACTAGGAGTGCCCATGGCCGTTTGAACGGGCAAATGGCGGTTCGTCTTCTGCCCGTTTTTTCCGGGCCTCGTTTTGCTTGCGGATCGGCTTCAACGAAATTTGAAACGGTTTTTGAGCGTCAATGCGCCCGTCTTGTGATGGCTGCAAATTACCGTCACACTTGCATGAAATGGAAACCGTTTGGCGGCTACGAATAAGCGACGGTCAATATCGGTTGAGGCTGGGGGCACGAGGACGCATGATGCGCTTTTTGAATAGAACGTCTTTGTACAAATTCTCTTTGCCAAAGGGTGCCATGGCCGCCCTTTTGGCCAGCACCATGGCGACGCCACTACAGGCGGAAAGCAAGCCTGATGCACCGCTGAGCACGTCGTTGGCCGGCAATTATCTGGCGGCCCGCGTTGCCGCTAGCGACAAGGACACGGAGAGTGCCGCCAAGTTTTACCGCCAAGCGCTCAAGCTGGACAATGAAAATGGCGGGCTGCAACTGCAAAGCTTTCTTAACTTTGTGGCCAATGGCGATTTTACCGAAGCGGTGAAGCTGAGTGGGACCCTGTCTGAAAAGACCACCTCGCCCCAGATTGTGAGCCTTGTGCAAGCCGTGGAGGAGTTGCGTCAAAAATCGTGGACCACGGCTGGCCGGACGCTGGACCAGCCCTGGCGCAGCGCATTGGACCGGTTGATTGCGGGCCTGTTGACCGGTTGGTCCCAGACTGGACAGCAAGACATGGCTGCCGCGCTGAAGACGGTGGACGCGCTGAAAGGACCGGCTTGGTTTGATCTGTTTACCCAATACCATGGCGGTCTGATGGCCCTGGCGGGCGGTGATAATGACGAGGCTGTGCGTCGTCTTGAAGTGGCCTATGCCAATCGCGCCGGCGGTCAGGCGGCGGTAGAGACCTATATGCGCGTGATTGCCGCCTTGGCGCAAAGCTATTGGCGCGCCGGGAAACAGGATCAGGCCCGCAATACGGTGACCGACGGTCTGGACCGCGCGCCGCAAAACCCGATGCTGGAAGCGCTTCTAACGCAGATGGAACGGGGTGAAGAACCTGTTGCCATGCGCCTGTCGCCCAATCGGGGTGCTGCGGAAGTATTCCTCAACCTTGGCACGGCGCTGGACAAAGAGGGCGGGGAGCAGTTCGCCCGCATTTACCTGCAACTGGGCCGCGTGTTGGCCCCACAAGCACCGGCGATAACGGCCAAACTGGCCGAGCAGTTTGACAAGCAAAACCAATTGGTTCGCGCCAACAGCTTGTTTGAGGAAATCGGCAAAGATTCACCTCTCTACCGCGTGGCGCGGCTGGAGATCGCCATTAATCTCAATGAAATGGAGCAGTTGGACGCGGCACGGGCCGAGCTGGACAAACTGGTGGAAGGCTTTCCCGATGATCTGGTGACCCATCTCTCCTACGGCGATGTGTTAGCGCGGCATGAGAAATATGACGATGCCATTGCGGTCTACCAAAAGATCATCGCGCGGGTGGATGAACCGAAGCGTTACCATTGGAACCTGTTCTACCGTTTGGGTATCGCCTATGAACGCAGCAAGCGCTGGCCCTTGGCGGAAAAGACCTTCAAAAAAGCACTCGAACTCCACCCCGACCAGCCTAATGTGCTCAATTATCTGGGTTATTCCTGGGTGGACCAGAATGTGAACCTGCAAGAGGGTCTCGACATGATCCGCAAGGCAGTCGAGCTGCGCCCCAGCGACGGCTACATCGTTGATTCTCTCGGTTGGGCTTATTACCGGCTTGGACGATTTGAAGAAGCCGTGGTGGAACTGGAACGCGCTGTCGAATTGCGGCCCGGCGACCCCACCATCAACGACCATCTGGGCGATGCCTATTGGCAGGCGAAGCGTCGTCTGGAAGCGACATTTCAATGGCAACACGCCCTCGCGCTGGACCCGCCAGAGGCGGACATTGCCCGCATCGAAGACAAGCTGGAGAACGGACTGGATGCCGTGCTTGAGCGCGAAACGGCGGCCAACGAGAACAAGCCTGACAATGGCTAGAGCTTCTCGCTGAGCTGACATGAAATCCCGCCTCGCCCCGGCAAAAATCAATCTGGCGCTGCACGTGACCGGGCAGCGGCATGATGGTTACCACTTGCTGGACACGCTAGTGACCTTCGCCGATCCCGCCTTCCCGGCCGCTTGCGATGAAGTGCGCATGGAAGTGGCGGATACAGACAGCCTGATTATTTCAGGTCCAGAGGGTGAGGGATTGGAAGCCGGTCCTGACAATCTCGTTTTGCGAGCTGTTCAGGCGCTGCGGGAGCATGGCCATGATGTGCCGCCAGTGCGCATGGAACTGGTGAAAAATCTGCCTGTTGCTTCGGGCATTGGCGGCGGTTCTGCGGATGCGGCGGCTGCACTGCATCTGGCCAATGATCTTTTGCGCAAGCCACTCCATTTGTTCGATTTGTTGGACGTTGGCCTCACCTTGGGAGCAGATGTTCCCATGTGTTTGTTTGGCTTGCCAACTTGGGCTGAAGGCATTGGGGATGACCTGTCGCTCGGAACCAAACTCCCTGCCTTTCATATGGTTCTGGTTAATCCTCGCATTCCCGTTTCCACGCCCACCGTTTTCAGGGCTTTGGAAAGCAAAGAAAATCGTGTTTTTTGGCCACAACCCATTCAGCTAGAGGATGCATTGGTTTGGCTGCAAGAACATACTAACCACTTGGAAGCACCCGCACGCAGGTTGTTACCGGTGATCGATGACGTTCTCTTCGCACTGCAGAAAACAAAAGACGTAGAACTTGCGCGCATGTCTGGCTCGGGAGCGACATGCTTTGGCCTCTATCCAACTCAAGGGGATGCCAGACGAGCAGCAGAGAGCCTCGCGAGCGAATATCATCATTGGTGGATTACCGCATTACGGACACTGCCTCATAACCCTCCCCTCCCGGATTTTGCATCATGAGCCGTATCGACTCCAACCGTCCCTTTATACCCGTTTCAATCGCCGTGCTCACCGTCTCCGACACCCGTTCGCTTGCCGATGACAGGTCCGGTGACACGCTGGTAGCGCGAATCGAAAAGGCTGCTCACCGGGTGCAAGACCGCGCTATCGTTACAGACGATGGGGAAGCTATTCGTGGGCGAGTGCAGCGCTGGGTGCAAGACGCTTCGGTGGACGTGATCATCACCACCGGCGGCACGGGCTTTACCGGCCGCGATGTAACACCGGATGCGCTGGAACCCCTCTTTGACAAGCGCATGGACGGATTCTCCATCGCGTTTCACCAGTTGAGCTATGAAAAAATAGGCACATCCACCATTCAATCCCGCGCCACGGCAGGGGTGATGGGGACGACCTTTGTGTTCTGCCTGCCCGGCTCTCCCGGGGCCTGCAAAGACGCGTGGGATGGCATTTTGGAAAAGCAGTTGAACTATCAGCACCTGCCCTGCAATTTCGTAGAGATCATGCCCCGGCTGGATGAGCATCTCAAACGGGGGGGAGGATAATTTTCTTATTTTTGTTCTTGTAATGTTCTGTTTTCGTTCTAAACTTGGAACACGAAAAGAGGAGACAAGAACATGGCCAGCCAGCTCGATATGGTTCACCACGCCGACCGTCACGCCTTTGTGCCCGGCGGCAGCGCAGCCCATGCAGATGCCGTGATCAATGATGCCCAGATGCGTGTGTCAAAGGACAGGCGGCGGGGGCGGGCAACGGGGATAAATCCTGCCGGTCGGTTTGAAACCACCAGCCGCGCCCCATTTGACGACGGCTGGCAGACGCTGGACGACCTGCCGCCCTTCAAAACGGAAGTGACGCGGGAGCGGGCGCGCAAGATTGTCACGCGTAATGATTCGCCTGACTTGCCTTTTGACCGCTCCATTAACCCCTATCGGGGGTGTGAGCACGGGTGTGTTTACTGTTTTGCGCGGCCTTCCCATTCCTATATGGGCCTGTCGGCGGGGCTTGATTTTGAAAGCAAACTGTTTGCCAAACCGGGTGCTGCCAAATTGCTGCGCAAGGAATTGGCTACAGAAGGTTATGAAGCCAAGCCGCTGGCGCTGGGGACCAATACAGACCCGTACCAGCCCATTGAGAAACAGTGGCGGGTGACGCGGGAAATTCTGGAAGTGCTGGAGGAGACAAACCACCCGGTGGGCATTGTGACAAAGTCAGCCTTGGTAACGCGGGATATCGACATTCTTTCACGCATGGCGGCCAAAGGGTTGGCGCGGGTGGCCATCTCGGTGACTTCTTTGGACCGGAAATTGTCTCGCACCATGGAGCCGCGCGCTTCCACCCCATCGCTGCGGCTGGACACGATTCGTCAGCTTTCGGAAGCAGGTATTCCGGTCTCCGTCATGGTGGCCCCCATCGTGCCGGGGCTTACGGATCCGGAGATGGAGCGCATTATGGATGCGGCCAAGGCCAATGGTGCCCGCGATGCCGGTTATATCGTGCTGCGCATGCCCCACGAGGTGAGCGGTTTGTTCAAGGAATGGCTGCTGCGCAATTATCCGGACCGTTACACCCGTGTTTTGAGCCTGCTGCGTTCCATGCGGGATGGCAAAGATAATGACAGTACATGGGGCACGCGTATGACGGGTCTTGGTCCCTATGCCTGGCAGTTGGGTCGCCGGTTTGACATTGCGGCGGGGAAAATGGGGCTTGGGAAGATGCGCATGAGCCTGCGCAATGACCTGTTTAAGCCGCCCGTACTGACTGGGACACAGCTGTCGATGTTTTAGACAAGAGAGCGAGCTTTACCGCTATCGCCAGTTTTGAAAACGCCATGCCGTGGTGAATGCGTTTTGCAGGGCCAGTGTTTGGCCCTTGGTCCGCATAGGTTTCAAGAAGTTCAGTTTCACAGGCCCGTAGGGATGCCACTCCTTCCCCTTCGAGTGTCGTCCGGGCGTGTGAAGCCCACGCGCTGCCTCAGCCACAGCGCGTGGGCCATGCATTCGCAAGCTCTCCGGGTTTGCGAAACGATCTTGCGGGGTGATTGAGGAAAGACTTCAGGCAATTCTTTCCTGTGGGCAGTGGCAAAGCGCGTGTTCATCGCTTTGCTTCGCGGGCTCAAATGCCTCAATCACTCCGCAACCCATAGATAAACACACACGATACGCCGCTTGCCCAATGGCTAATGCTCCCGATTTTTTACTTGAAAAGAAGCTTATGGATCGCGGCTTCGCGAAAGTTTGCGGTGTGGATGAGGTGGGGCGTGGGCCCATGGCCGGCCCGGTTACGGCGGCGGCTGTAATCCTCGACCCGCTGAACATTCCCGCTGGCCTGAACGACTCCAAAAAACTCTCTTTGCGTCAAAGAGAACAGGCCTTTGACGCCATTATGGCCACCGCTCTGGTGGCTGTGACTTCCTTGAGCGCCACCACTATTGACCGATTGAACATCCGTGCTGCCTCGTTGAGCGCCATGGCCCATTGCGTTGCATCTTTGGAAGTCTCCCCAGATCATGCGTTGATCGACGGCAATGCCATACCCGATACCCTGCCCTGCCCGGCCGCATGCTTGGTAAAGGGCGATAGTCGCTCCCTTTCCATCGCGGCAGCCTCCATCGTTGCAAAGGTGATGCGCGACAGGATGATTGAGAGGGCCGACTTACTCCATCCCGGCTACGGATTGGCCCAGCACAAGGGCTATCCCACCGTGCACCACAAAGCAGCATTGGTCGTACAAGGCCCATGTCGTTTGCACAGACGTTCGTTCAAACCCGTGAGAGACGCGTTGGGATAACACCAAACTTGCGCTTCCAATTTGAACATCAAATTTGAAGTCAGGTTCGGTCTGCCATGGCGATTTTTAACGCTCAGAAATCGGTAAGTGTCTGACACGACATAAAAAAGCCCGAGCAAGCCGGGCTTTCTGCGACGGTATTTATAAGGTCTTCGGCCGGTGAGTATTCAATCCGGAAAGAGAAGGGAGATTTCTCAAGCGGAGATTGGTAATTTGGCAAAGTTCGATGGCGGCTCCATCAATCCCCAAAGACATGGAGACCATTTTAGTTCATGCGCGCCTTGATTTCGGCCAGGCTGCTTTTGAACATGTCCGTATTGGCACTGCCACTTATTTTGCTTCCCAAAACAGACTGGGCTGCTTCAACCGCGATATCGACGGCGGTCGACTTTACGTCGGCCAAAGCCTGTTGCTCAGCCTGCGCAATTTTCAGTTCAGCTTGCGCCGTGCGGCGGGCCACATATTCATCCGTCTTACGCTCGGCCTCCTTGGCGAGGGCTTCGGCTTCCCGCTTGGCGGACGCAACGATGCTTTCAGCTTCCTGCTCCGCTTCTTTGCGTTTGCGCTGGTATTCGGCCAGCAAATGCTGAGCCTCTTCACGCAATTTGCGGGCTTCATCCAAATCGGTACGGATTTTTTCCGACCGGTCATCCAAGGATTTGCCGATCAGGGCAGGCACTTTCGCATAGGCAATGATGCCAATGAAAATGATCAGCGCGATCAAGGACCAAAAGGTAGCGTCCATGGGGATAACTCACTTTCATGCGATGGCCTAAGGCCATGCGTCTTGCCATAAAACGGAGCGTCGCCGCCCCATTCTTTTTGCCGAATACCCGCTAGGTGCGGGCTGCGGCAACCGCTTTCGTCACATCAGCTTTGGTGACTTTCCCGCCCATTAACTGGTCCAGAATGGCCTGCGTCGTGTCTTCCGCGATGGCGCCAACTTCTCCCATCGCTTCGCCTTTGATGGCAGCGATGCGCTTTTCAGCTTCCGCCACGCGCTCGACCATTGAGGCCTCCACGTCAGCGCGTTTGGCATCCAACTCAGCCTTGGCGGCATCCCGCGCTTCCTGCGCGATGCCGTGGGCATTTTTGCGGGCATCGGCCAGATCCTGCTCATAGGCAGCAATGGCGGCGTCGGATTCTTCCTTAAGCCGGTTCGCTTCTTCCAGATCCTGGGCGATGCGCCCGCTGCGTGTTTCCAGAATGCCGGAAATACGTGGCAGGGCCACTTTCGACATCAGCACGTAAAACAGGCCAAAAGTGATGGCCAGCCACAGAAGCTGGGATGGATATGTCTCCGTCACAAAGGGCGGGAAAGGCGCTTTTGCGCTGGGGTCCACGCCCACTTCGGTATTGGTGGTGGCCATCGTTTGGTCCGTCAACTCACGTCATCAAAAGTTGGGTTTGCCCCGTGTAGAGGGACAAACGGCGCGGAGATAAATCCGCGCCGCTAAAGTGCTGTCGCTTAGGTGAAGAGCAGCAGCAGCGCGACTAGCAGGGAGAAGATGCCCAAGGCTTCCGTCACGGCGAAGCCGAAGATAAGGCGGCCGAACTGACCGTCAGCGGCGGAGGGGTTGCGCAGGGCGCCTGCCAGGTAATTGCCGAACATGTTGCCCAGGCCGATGCCCACGCCGCCCATGCCGAGACATGCGATACCAGCACCAAGTGCTTTAGCTGCTTCTACTTCCATGATGATCTTCCTTTGATGTCTTGGAAATGAGGAGAGGAGTTATGTGTGCTCCGCCGCGCCTAGTGCGACGGATGAATTGCGTCGTTGATATACATGCAGGTTAGAATGGCAAACACATAGGCTTGCAAAAACGCCACCAAAAATTCCAGCGCCGTGATGGCGACCGTGAAAGCCAGCGGCAGGATGGCGGAGATGGCACCGCCCAAGCCCAACCCGGCCAACGTCACCACAAAGCCGGCAAACACTTTCAACGTGATATGACCGGCCAAGACGTTGGCGAACAAACGCACGGAAAGGCTGATGGGCCGGGAAAGGAAAGAAATGACTTCGATCAGCACCACGATGGGAACCAGAACCGCAGGCACACCTGAGGGAACGAATAGCTTCAAAAAGCCAACGCCGTTGCGGTAAAAGCCGTAGAATATGACCACGCCGATAACCAAGAAGGCCAGCGCCGCCGCCACGATGATCTGGCTGGTTACGGTGAAGAAATAGGGGAACATGCCCAGCAGGTTCGCCACCAAAATGAAGGTGAAGAGCGAGAACACGAAGGGAAAGAATTTCATGCCTTCAGAACCCGCGCTACTTCGCAGCATATCGGCCACAAATTCATAGGCAATTTCGGACACAGACTGGAGGCGAGAGGGTATCAGACCACGACCGGCCGTCGTCATGATCAAGAAAGTGGCGGTGATGCCCACCGTCACCACCATGAACAAAGAAGCGTTGGTGAAGGAGATGTTCACGCCCAAAGCTTCCAGCGGCAGAATTTCGCTCACTTTGAACTGGGAGATAGGATCGTTTGCCACAACGGCCTCGTCGTTTGTGGTCCGCCTGGCGGACCTTTTCCTGCGCGGCTTTACCCCAAGCGGCGCGCGCTGTCACGGGTCAAACCGACCCACTTAAGTCGCACACGGTGATGAGACGCTGAAGGCCGCGTTGCCCAAATTGATGTGCCGGGCACGCCCGGCATCAGCGGGCACTCCTTGGCACAAATTGTTGTGTGCTGCCAAGGGCCAAAAGGCTGCTTATTGGGGGTTATCGCGTGCTCGTGTCGTCTTGTTTGCCGTTCTTGAGCCGCAGGTCGTTTTGAGCCACGAATCCGGCTGCTCGCATGACGTTGAGCACAGCGGCGGCGAACCCCAGCAGCAAAAAGACGATCAGGCCCCAGGGGGACGTTCCCAAAAGGCTGTCAAAGCCAAACCCCAATGCGCCCCCCACCACCACGCCGGCAATGAATTCCGAGCTCAATTTTAAGGCTTTGGAGATATCTCCGCCGGTGCGCTTCACCCCACGGTTTGGGTCGGCACGGTCGGCCAGCCGTTCCCCATCCGGCCCCTCCAAACGGGTGCGCAGCTTTTCCAGCCGCTCATTCAGGGCTTTATCATCATGGTTCTCGTCACTCATAATGCAGTCCACAAAAAAAGGTCCGGCTTGCTAGAGCCGGACCTAGTGGAATTGTTGAGCGCTGCATAGGGATAGGTTGGAGTTAGCTCCAGCCGCCGCCATAGGTGCGATAGAAGATGTGACGACCAATCTTGGTCATCTTGCGCATTTTCTTGCGCCAGCGGGGCCACACATAATCTGCGTGGTAGTGGCTGGAGGAGCCTACACTGCGCAACCAGAAGCGACCCTCAATGGCATCGTTGGCGATCTTGACCGCAATATTCCAGTGCTTGCGGGAGTTAATGCGGTCGCGTTTGCCGTCGCAGGCAAAGGAAAACTGGCAAGCGTTGCGCATGTGGGTGTTTTGATAGACCACACCGCAGATGGTGTTGGGATAGGTGGGGTTTTTCACGCGGTTGAGAATCACCTGCGCCACCGCTTGTTGCCCTTTTTTGCGCTCACCGCGGGCTTCAAAATAGATGCCATTGGCGAGGCAGCGCCGCTGTTTTTTGGTGAAGGAAGATTTCGGCAGCGGCTTGGCGGCCCATTTATGATCACCCTTGGCCAGGCGGATGATGGAGCGGGCGCGTTTGCGGGTTTTCGCTACGGCTTTTTTGAGCGCGTTCTTCTGCCGCTTGGCTTTGGTCTCCTCCACGATGGAGGGGCGCAGGACAGCGGCGAAAGCACTGGCCATTTGTTTGGTGGATTTGTCCTCCACAGCGGGAGCATAGGCGGTCACGATTGCGGCGTTTGTGTCCACCTCAGGCTTGGCTTTCACCTGATCCATGACTTTGGCCATGATCTGCGCGGCGGCGCGGGCCTGGTTCATTTGATTTTGAGACAGGGAAACCCGGTCCTTTACCGGGGCGGCCTTTTTGATCGTGGCCCCCGTCACGATGGGGTCGATGCCCAAAGAGGCCGTCACGACTGGTGCGGGTTTTTCAGGCATTTGCCATTTGCCAACCTTTGCGGTCGTCATGGCATGGATGGTGCGCATGGCATCGCCTTCCATGGCCAAAGCCTCCGCTCCGGGAACGGGCACGTAAAGGCGGTCGCCCTTGCCAGCGGTATTGATTTTAGCCACTTCGCCCGTTTCCAGCTTGTGGTCGCGGTCCAGCACGTTCACGGCCTCTGGAGTGTGAACGCCGGTCACATAATCCCGGTTCAGCAAGGCGGTCTCACCGTTGGTGATCGAATCGGGTGTGGCACGGGCATAAGCTGCGCCGGTGGGAATGGAAATGAGGTGGGCCAGCCAGCGGTTGTCGTCCGCCGTCCGCGTGCCGGTCATGGATGCAATGTCTTGATGGGAAACGGTAGTACTGGTGGCGACGGTGAGCACAAGGGCAAGCCCGCCGGCGAGACCAAGACTGGCTGCTCCGCCCAAGGCGCTTTTGATCGTTTTTTGGCAAATACGCATCACAACACTCCGCACTGCATGGCTGCGCGAAACCGCATTGGCTTCACCCATGGCTTGGCGACGATTTTGATGCGTTAACCTTGATACGAGGTTAACTGGCATCCCCTGACCCCTTCGGCGATCTTGTTCTGATTTTTGATGCAGCCGACCCGCTCTTGTGGCGTTCCCGTCGGCTCACTTTGGCGTGAGCCCTTTGGGCATCAAGAATGACGCGGGCGTGAGGGGAAAAAGGCGATTTCGGGACGATTTCGCAGCAAAAGCGTGGGGTGCGCGGCATTCTGTCATGCCTGACCGCACCGGACCGCTACTTGGACGTGTTGCGCTTTCGGTTGCCGTAGGGATTGTCACCCTTGCGCAGGTAAAGGCGCAGCGGCACGCCCGGCAGATCGAACGTCTCGCGCAGATCATTGAGCAGATAGCGCTCATAGGATGTGGGCAAACCCTCAGGACGCGTGCATTGAGCCACAAATGTGGGCGGACGGGTTTTCGCTTGGGTGATGTATTTGAAGCGGATGCGACGGCCGGAAACGGCGGGCGGCGGGTGATGGGCCTGAACGCCAGACAGCCATTTGTTCAGTTGCGCCGTGGAAACGCGGCTGTTCCACACTTCATCGGTTTCCATGACGGCGTCCATGAGCCGGTCGAGGCCCCTGCCCGTCTGGCCTGAAAGGGTAACGGTGCGCAGACCCCGCAATTGGGGAATCAGCCGCTCGGTCTTTTCCTTCAGGTCCGCCATGGCGGCCTGTTTATCCTTCACCAAGTCCCATTTGTTGAAAGCGAGCACCGGAGCGCGGCCTTCTTTGGCCACCAAATCGACAATGTGGAGGTCCTGCTTTTCAAAGGGGATGGTGGCATCAAAGACGATGACCACCACTTCGGCATATTGCACGGCGCGTAGGGCGTCTTGAACGGAAAGGCGTTCCAGCTTTTCCTGCACGCGGGCCTTGCGGCGCATACCGGCGGTGTCGAACAATTTGATGCGGCGGCCCTGCCACGCCCAGTCCACAGAAATCGAATCGCGCGTAATGCCCGCTTCGGGGCCGGTGAGCAGGCGATCCTCTCCCAACATCTGATTGATGAGTGTGGACTTGCCCGCATTGGGTCGGCCCACAATACAAATTTTTAGCGGGCGGTTATTGTCGTAAGGCGCGAAGTCTTCCTCGGCTTCCGGGTCGAAATCGGGGCCGAACAAATCATCCGGGTCTTCGGACTGACTGGCAAATTCGTCCCGCTCGGCCTGTTCTTCTTCGCCATAGGCTTTCTCTTCGCCGATGGCGGCAACGATTGCATCGCGCAATTCGCCCATGCCTTCGCCGTGTTCCGCAGAAAGCGGCACTGGTTCGCCAAAACCCATGGAGAATGCGTCATAAAAACCCTCATCGCCACGGCGGCCCTCCACTTTGTTGGCCACCAGAATCACCGGCTTACCGGCCCGGCGCAGCATGGTGGCGAAGGAGCGGTCCAAGGGCGTCACCCCAGCTCGGGCGTCGATGAGGAACAGCGTCGCGTCGGCTTCAAGGATCGCCTGCTCGGTCTGGTCCCGCATACGGCCCTCCAGCGACGCGTTCTCAGCCTCCTCCAGCCCCGCCGTGTCAATGATGCGAAAGCGGATGTCGCCGATGCGGCCATCACCTTCCCGCCGGTCGCGGGTAACCCCCGGTTCGTCATGGACCAGCGCCAGACGCTTGCCGACGATGCGGTTAAACAGCGTGGATTTGCCCACATTGGGACGCCCGGCAATGGCGATGGTGAAACTCATGTCAGAGAGTGCCTTCTAGCCTTCGGCGGCAGGCGTGACGGCATCAGCGTCAAAAACCGGGCCGCCGCGGGCGGCAATCACGCCCAGCATCACGCCGATGCGCTGGCGCATAGCGCTGGGAACATCGGGGGACCGGGAAAGTTCTGCAAACTGATCGAAAGACTTTTGCAGATCACCGGCCTTAAAATGCGCCAGACCCAAAATTTCCTGGGCGGAGAAGCGGTAGGGACCGGTGGGGCCGGTGAGCGGGGTCACACGGGTTTGCACGTCGTTCAGCGTGCCAATGTCCACCATCAGATAACCGGCCCGCAAGCGGGCGATGGAGCGCAGGTTCTGGTCCACGGCATTGTCTGCCACCACAGCGTCAAACTCCGCAGCGGCGGCCTTTTTGTCACCCTTTTGCGCCAATTCGCTGGCCGCGCGCAAACGGGCGAGCGCGCGATAGGCGGGGCCGGCCTCTTGTTCCAACTCTTCCAGCTTGGAAAGGGCCTCGTCGCTTTTACCTTCTTGAGCCAGGTCCACGGCGGCCATGAAAGCATCGCCGGAGGCTGCGGCTTCCGTTTGTTTGGCGTATTCGTAATAGTTATAGCCGCCTACGCCCACGACGATGGCGACAGCTAAGGCGATGAGATATTTTCCAAAACGGTCCCAGAAACTTTGCAGCTTTTCGCTGCGCAATTCCTCTTCGACCTCACGAAAAAAAGAATCGTCTGACATGGCTTTTGCCCTGATTGCGCTTTACGGGAGCGGGTTTGGGCGGTTCTACACCAATTGGGCGGCCATACAATTCAAGAATTCGCCACGCCCGCCTAAACTGGCGTCAAACAATGCCCACGCCAAACAGCCATTCGTGCAGGAAACGAAGGAACAACCACGTCAAAACCAGCCCTGCGACGATGGCCACGCCATCGAACAGCACTTTGGCTTCCACCGGTTCGCTGGGGCGACGGAAGCTGGAAATGGTTGTCAGCAGCGCCCAGACGAAAAACGCGCCAAACAGGGTAATGGAAGCCCAGTCGCCATTGCCCCACAGGTGTGTGCCCGACCAGATCAAGACGCCCAAAATCATGGGGTGGCGGAGGGTTTTTTTGATGTAACCGGCGGGAAATTGAGCGGCAACGACCAAAATGAGCGCCACCGGCATGGCCAAGAGTTGCACCGTGCGCGCCAGCGACGATACAGCAAAGGCTTCGTCGGCATTTTCCCGCGCAAGGCTATAGCCGTAAATCAGCAGCACGAAGCCCAAAATGGAGATGACAGAATAAATGCCCTGCCAGGGGCCACTCCCCTTTGCGGCGATGAAGTTGGCGCGCATGCCTGGCGCGGCAACGCGGGCGAAATGTGTGCCAAGAAAGAGAACGAGACCGGCGATGAGAACGGGCATGTCATTTCTCCGGGGAGTGGTAGCGTTGTGGCGGGATATTTGCACCATTTGCCGATCTTGCCCAGACTTCCCCTTGGTCATGTTGGGAGTGGTTCATGGTTGATCTGCACAAGGCGCGGGAACGGTTGGCAGCAAAACAGCAGGAGCTGGAAGCCCTGTCAGAGATGTCAGCAGCTGACAGGGCACCGGTGGCGCTGGATCAGCAATCGGTGGGTCGTTTATCGCGGATGGACGCCATGCAACAACAAGCCATGAGCCAAGCCACTGAACAAACGCGCCGCCGCGACCTTATACGCATCGAAGCGGCCCACCGCCGATTGCGGGATGGAGATTATGGCTATTGCGACGAATGCGGGGAGGAAATTCCAGACGCGAGACTGGCCATCGACCCTATGGCCGAGCGATGCGTGAGCTGCGCCTGATCTATTCCCACTCGATGGTGCCTGGGGGTTTGGACGTGATGTCATAGACCACCCGGTTAATACCCTTCACCTCATTGATGATGCGGGTGGCGGTACGGCCCAAAAATGGCATTTCATAGGGGTAGAAGTCCGCCGTCATCCCGTCCACGGACGTGACGGCCCGCAGGGCGCAGACAAACTCGTATGTGCGCCCGTCGCCCATGACGCCCACGGTCTGAACGGGCAGAAGCACAGCGAAGGCCTGCCAGATTGTGTCGTAGAGACCTGCCTTGCGGATTTCATCCAAATAGATGGCATCGGCCTTGCGCAGGATCTCCAGCTTGTCGCGGGTGATGCCCCCGGGGCAGCGGATGGCAAGGCCCGGGCCGGGGAACGGGTGGCGGCCGATAAAACTGTTGGGCAGGCCCAGTTCACGGCCCAGCGCCCGCACCTCGTCTTTGAACAATTCCCGCAAGGGTTCCACCAGTTGCATATTCATACGCTTTGGCAAACCGCCCACATTGTGGTGGGATTTGATGGTGACGGAGGGGCCGCCGGTGAAGGAGACGCTTTCGATCACATCCGGGTAAAGCGTGCCTTGGGCGAGAAAATCCGCGCCACCAATTTTGCGGGCCTCTTCTTCAAAGACATCGATGAACAATTTTCCGATGGTCTTGCGCTTCACCTCCGGGTCAGCCTCGCCTTCCAGCGCGTTGATGAACAGATCGGCGGCATCCACGTGGACGAGGTTGATGTCGTAATGTTGCTTAAACATGGCCACCACATCGGTGGCCTCGTTCATGCGCATGAGGCCGTGGTCCACCAATATGCAGGTGAGTTGGTCGCCGATCGCTTCGTGGATCAGCAGGGCGGCCACGGAAGAATCAACGCCCCCTGACAGGCCACAAATAACCCGCCTGTCGCCCACCTGCTGGCGAATGGCTTCCACGGCCTGCTCACGGTAGGCGGCCATGGTCCAATCTCCTTTAAGGCCCGCAATCCGGTGGACGAAATTGGCGAGCAGTTTGCCGCCGTCCGGCGTGTGGACCACCTCGGGGTGAAATTGCGTGGTGTAGTATTGGCGCGCCTCATCCACCGCCACGGCACAGGGTGCTTTCGGGGATGTGGCGATGACTTCAAAGCCGTCGGGCAGGGACGTAACCCGGTCCCCGTGACTCATCCAGACGGGGTAGCTTTGCCCCTCGCGCCAAACGCCCTCAAACAGGGGGCTGGATTTTTGAATGGTCACTTCGGCGCGGCCAAATTCGCGGTGATCATCGGCCTCCACCGCTCCACCGATTTGTGCGCAGAGGGTCTGCTGGCCGTAGCAAATGCCCAAGATGGGAACCCCGGCATCAATAATGGACTGGGGCGCGCGGGGGGACCCCTCATCGGGCACGGAGGCTGGGCCGCCGGACAAAATGACCGCCTTTGGTGCCATGCGCTCAAAGGCCTGTTCAGCGCTGTTAAAGGGCACAATCTCGCAATAAACACCGGTCTCGCGCACACGCCGCGCGATCAACTGGGTGACCTGACTGCCGAAATCGACAACGAGGACGGACTGGGTGGGTTCGGGGATAAGCTCGCTCATGCCCCGCTTTATGCCGCCCCTTGGACCGGCGCAAGAAGGGGGCGGTTTTCCCCACAAATGGAATGCACCTTTGCGCGCGCAAAGGCATGGGCTATGCCCGCTCCATGACCACGCCACGCTGCCAGTTTTTCGTGATCAATCTGGATCGTTCGCCCGACCGGCTGGCCGTGCAGCGGGACCAGTTTGACCGGCTGGGCCTGACCTTCACCCGCGTGCCCGCGGTGGACGGGAAAACGCTGTTGCCGGACCTGAAAGGGCTGAACCGCCGCGGCTACGATTTTCGCCATGGCAAAAGCATCCACCCCAACGAATTGGGCTGCTATCTGAGCCACTACCGCGCCATCGAAACCTTTATGGCCAGTGGTGCGGACCATGGTGTCATCTTGGAAGATGATGCGGGGCTGACGGATGATGCGCCTGCTGTGCTTTGCGCGCTCATTGATGCAGCGCAGGCGTGGGATGTGGTCAACCTGAATGGCCGTCACAAAGGCCAGCCCGTGCGCCAACGCAAATTGAGCACGGGGCATGATCTGGTTTGCTATCTTTTTCGCCGCACCGGCAGCGCGGGCTATCTGATCAACCGCAAGGCCGGGGCCGCGTATCTGGAAAAGCTGCTGCCCATGAAAGTGCCTTACGACCATGAATATGACCGGGCGTGGGTCTACGGGTTTCGTTATCGCGGGGTCCAGCCGGTAATTGTGGAGGGCATGACGGGGGCTGAATCCACCATCGGATACGAGACCGCCCCGCCCGGCTCCAACGTGAAAAAACCAAAATGGCGGCGCGGGTCTGTCTTGCTCTATCGCGGGTGGAACGAATTATCTCGCGTGCTGCATTATGCGGTGCGGGGCAAGTTCATCCCCCGCGGTTAATTCAACCACCAGATGGAGAAGTTGAGCAGCAGGGCGAAGGCGAGCCAGGCGGTGTAGGGAACGAAGCACAGGGATGCGAGGCGATCACGGGTCCAAGTGACGGAAACAAACCCCACCGAAAGGGCCAGCCCCCCGGCGATGATGAACATGGCCCAGAAAATCTGGTGCGCGCCGAAAAAGACCGGCGACCAGGCGAAGTTGAGGATCATCTGGCCCACCCACAGGCCCCAGCCCGGGGTCTTGCCCTCGGAAATGAACACGCGCCACCCGGCAATGGCCACCAGCAGATAGAGGACTGGCCAGACCACGCCGAACAATTGCGGGCGGGGGGTAAAAAACGGTTTGTTGAGCACCTGATACCATTCGTCCGCCGGGAAGGAGAGGCCGATCAGCGCGCCCAGTGCTTGTACGACAACCACAAAGGCAACGAGGGTGAGAAATTTGCTCATGGGGAAGCCCCTTAAAACTATCGCTTACGGCCAAGGGCCGCGAAGAAAAAACCGTCTGTACCCGTGCTCGCCGGTGTGAGCGTGATGCTTTTCATATCCGATGACCATGGTTGGGCCTTATCGAACCCGAATAAATCCTGCCACACTTCGCCAGCCGAGAGCAGTTCAAATTGCGGGTTGTCTTCCAGAAACGCGGCAATCTGGTTTTCGTTCTCTTCGGGCAGGATGGAACAGGTAATGTAGCATAAATAGCCGCCAGGCCGCACGAAAGGGGCGGCTTCGGAAAGCACCTCTTCCTGTTCGGTCAGCCGCTTTTCCAGCATTTCGCGGGTGAGTTTCCACTTGGTGTGGGGATGGCGGCGCCATGTGCCCGCGCCGGTGCAGGGCGCATCCACCACCACCCGGTCCATTTTGCCCACAAGGGCGGACATATCGCCGTCTGGCCCATGGACCTGCGCATTGCGCACCCCTGCCCGTTTCAACCGTTCATGGATTGGTTTGAGGCGGTTTTTGTCGGCATCATAAGCGTGGGTTTGGCCTTTGTTTTCCATGCTGGCAGCCAGCGCAAGCGTCTTGCCCCCTGCCCCGGCGCAGAAATCCAGCACCTGTTCACCGGGACGGGCAAAAACGAGATCGGCGACAATCTGACTGCCTTGATCCTGCACCTCAAAACGACCGGTTTGAAAGGCCTGTTCCGCCTGCACATTAGGCTGGCGAGCGGGGCCGCTGCCGGCCTCAATGCGCAGACCCTGGCGGGCGATGGCGGTGGGTTTCGCCCCCATCTTTTTCAATTGGTTTTGCAGCTTGTCGCGGTTTGTTTTGAGCGTGTTGGCACGCAGGTCCACCGGGGGGCGGTGAGTCAGGGCCTGCGCTTCCAAAATCCACTCATCATCAAAATTTGCCTTGAGGGAAGGCACCAACCATTCGGGCACATCGGCGCGAATGTGATCGGGGGCATCTTTAAGGGTGCGGCCGGTGAAGGTTTCAATTTCCGCGTCCGTGAGTGGATCGGGCGCAAATTTGTCGCCGTCCAACGCCGCGCGCAGGCTTTCGGGCGTGAAATTCCAAAACCGCAACAGCGTGCCGAAGACCAGGCGACGGGTGCTGTCAGAATTCATGAGATACTGGGTGGAGGCGCGGTTGCGCAGCGCATCATAGACCATGTTGCCGATGGCCGCCCTGTCACCGGACCCGGCAAAGCGGTGATCCAGCCCCCATGCCTTCAGCGCTTCCGCCGGCGGGCGTTTGCGCTTGTCCATATCGTTGAGAACTTCAATGGCGCCCTGCATGCGCCCGCCCAGCCGCATGATTTATGCCCAAAGCATGGCGGATAGGAACAGCTCTGCCTTCATGGCAATCAGAGCGTAGAACCCGCTGATAAACAGTTTGCGGCGCTTGAGCACCTTATGTTCGCCGACCATTTCCAGCCCGTGCATCCAGCGGAAAACCACATAAATGCCCGCCAGCACCACCGTGATCCAGCTTGTCACGTCCAGCGCAAGGCCGATGGCGATGATGGCATAGAAGAAAACGGGGCTTTCAAACTGGTTCACCACGGCGCGGTTGAAAACGGCCACATCTTCCGGCTCATTTTGGGTGGCGCGGTAGGTGTCTACGGTCACGCGACCCTGTTTGGCGGCCTTAAAACGGGCTTTGGCCATGAGGCCGTAGAGACGCAGGGCCAAAAACATGTTGGCCAGCACGAGAATAACCAGGAGCCGCAGCTTGACGTCGGCGGCCGCGGTCCAGAGCGGTTCAATCAGTTCCATAGTGCATCGCCTGTTGTCGTTTGCCGCTACTTGGCACGTCGACCGTCTTAGCGTCCAGAATAATTGGGGCTCTCGCGGGTGATGCTCACGGAATGGGCATGGCTTTCCGACAGACCGGCGGTTGAGATGCGCACGAAACGGGCGCGTTCGGCAAAGTCCGGCAGGGTTGCAGCCCCCACATAGCCCATGGAGGCTTTCAGGCCCCCGGCAAGCTGGTGCAGCACGGAACCGACGGGCCCTTTGTAGGGCACCTGGCCCTCAATGCCCTCGGGCACGAGTTTGAGGCTATCCGTAACCTCTGACTGGAAATAGCGGTCTGCGGACCCCCGCGCCATGGCCCCCACGGAGCCCATGCCGCGATAGGCTTTGAAAGAGCGGCCTTGGTGCAAATAGACCTCGCCGGGGCTTTCATCTGTACCGGCAAGCAACGACCCCACCATGGCGATGGAAGCGCCCGCCGCCAGCGCTTTGGCCAGATCGCCGGAAAACTTTATGCCGCCATCGGCGATGATGGGGATGTCGGCTTTTTGCCCCACTTCTACCGCCGCCATGATCGCAGAAAGCTGCGGCATGCCCACCCCCGCCACCATGCGGGTGGTGCAGATGGAACCGGGGCCGATGCCGATCTTTACCGTATCCGCCCCCGCATCAATGAGCGCTTTGGTGCCGTCGGCGGTGGCCACATTGCCCGCGGCGATGCGTACATTGTTGGAGAGTTTTTTGACAGCCGCCACAGCATCCAGCACCCGTTGGGAATGGCCGTGGGCCGTGTCGATGACAAGCAGGTCCACACTGGCTTCCACCAGCCGTTCGGCGCGCTCCATGCCGTCGGGCCCCACGGTGGTGGCGGCACCCACGCGCAGGCTACCGCTTTCATCCTTGGTGGCATTGGGGTGGAGGGTGGAGTTCTCCATATCTTTCACCGTGATCAGGCCAGTGCAATTGCCTTTGGCATCCACCACCAACAGCTTTTCGATGCGGCGCTGATGGAGCAGTATTTTGGCATCGTCCTGGCTGACGCCTTCGCGCACGGTGACCAGGTTTTCCCGGGTCATCAGTTCGTAAACGCGCTGGGCCGGGTCAGAGGCGAAGCGCACATCGCGGTTGGTCAAAATACCCACCAGACGGCCCGTCTTGTGTCCGCCCTTACCGCCATTTTCCACCACGGGAATACCGGAAATGCGGTGTTGCTGCATGAGCGCCAGCGCGTCCTGCAACGTGGCGTCCGGGCCGATGGTGACGGGGTTGACTACCATGCCGGATTCAAACTTTTTCACCTGCCGCACTTCTTCGGCCTGTTCCTCCGGCGTCAAATTTCGGTGGATGATCCCCATGCCCCCCGCCTGCGCCATGGCGATGGCCAGTTTCGCTTCCGTCACCGTATCCATGGCAGCGGACAAAATGGGCAGGGTCAGTGTTATGTCCCGTGTAAGGTTGGACGAAACATCCACCTCATTGGGCATGACGGTGGAATGGCCCGGTTGCAGCAGCACATCATCAAAGGTGAGTGCCTGTTCGCCGGTGGGCGTGGAGATGATCTGAGCCATTTTGGGTGCTTTCAGTGTCAAACTGTGGGGTGCGCCCGACAGGCGTTCGATGTGCGGTGGACGCCACCCCGTTTGACACCGCCTGCTATCACTTCCCCCCGCCCCATGCAAAGCGCTGATTGCCACGATTTGCGATTTGTCTGTTGACGAAAAGCAGCGCGACCCCACCGCGCCAGCGCGGCAGTATTGGAAGCTGCATTTTTAGCACGCGGGCACGGTGTATTTGCGACACCTCCCCCTCGTTAACAAAAGTTAACACCCTGTTAACCTTGTTTACTGCCTTCTGCTGCCCACGGGGCAATACAAAGCGTGATTCGACTGCCAGGGCGGTTGATGGGGAATGGGGGGCTGTCATGGGCTCGATGATGTGGGTTTCAAAGCCCTTGCGGTTTTTGCTGGCGGCGTTCGCTTTTCTGTGGATTGGCACCAGCGTGGCGCAGGCCTGTCTGGGCGTCTCGCGGACCATCAATGTGCGCTCTTTCCAAGCCCATATGGGCACAGGGGGCAGTGGCGGCATTGGGCTGCGCCACAAGGAAGTGGTGCTGACCTTTGACGATGGGCCAAAGCGGGGCACCACCCCGCGCATCCTGTCAGCGCTGCGGGCGCAATGCACCAAAGCGACGTTTTTTGTGGTGGGCCGCATGGCCCGGGCCAATGCCAGCCTGTTGCAAAAGGTGGCCCGGGTTGGCCACACCATCGCGCAACACACAGAAAATCATGCCAATCTGCGCAACGTTTCACTGGCCAGTGCCAACCGCAATATTGCACGGGGCGTGGCCTCGGTGCGTTCTGCCCTCGGCCCCTACCGGTCCCGCAGTTCCAAACTGTTTCGCTATCCCTATCTGGCGCGGTCCAATGCCTTGGACGGCGTGCTGCGCCGTCAGGGGCTGCTGCCCTTCTCCGCCGGTATTTTGAGCAATGACTGGAAACGCGGCAGCGGCGCGGCCATGGTCAACCGGGTCATGGCCCAGTTGAAGCGGCGGGGGCGCGGCGTGATCCTGATGCACGACATCCAGTCGAAAACCGCCAGCGCCCTGCCCTTGCTACTGCGTCGTTTGAAGCAGGGCGGTTACCGCGTGGTGCATGTGCGCAGCGGCGGGTCGGGGGGCCGGTCCATCGGCCCCGTAGCATCCAGCAAAAAAGCCAAATCCTCGCGCCACCGGGTGGCTTTATTCTCGCGCAGCACAAGCAATCGCTCCTCCCTGCGCACAAAGCGCAAAGCGGTTTCGCGCGCCACGCTTTCAAAACGGAAAACCGCCAAACGCGCCAAGCGGCGCACGACCAAGGCTGGCGCACCACGCACCCGTTTGGGCAAGTGGCTGGCCAAGCGCCGCGCCGCCTCCAAGAAAAAATCCACCACGCGCAAGACCCGCCGGCGCACCAGCGCATACAAGGCACCCGTCAAAAAGCAGGACGTGCAAACGGCCAAAAAGCGCGGTTTCAGCCTGTTTGGAAAACGGATGCGCCGCAAGGAGGGTGAAAGTGCAAAACAATACCATGCCCGCCTGCGCGCCCGGCGCATTCGCCTCAACCAGCAAACGTCCGGCTACGGGGCAATCAGCAATTAGGCGCCCTTGCGGCCACTGGCCAGCAGATAGAGTTCCACCGACCCGTCACGGCTGGCCGGTGGTTTGACATGGTGGAGCGTCTTGAAGTTCTGCTTCATGAGATTGAGGAGGCTTTGTTCGGTGCCGCCCTGGAAGGTCTTTGTTAGAAAGTATCCCCCCGTGGGCAGCACTTCCAGCGCAAAATCCAGCGCCACTTCCACCAGCGCCATGGTGCGGATGTGATCGGTGCGGCGGTGGCCGATGGTGGGGGCTGCCATATCTGACATGACAATTTCAGGCGCGTGCCCGCCCAGGGCGGCCATAAGGGCCTCCGGCGCGTCATGGTCGAGAAAATCCTTCTTAAGGATTGTGGCCCCGGACACAGGGTCCATGTCCAGATAGTCAATGCCCACCACCCGCACATCGTCTGCCGTGGAGCCGGTGCGCTGGACAGCCACCTGACACCAACCGCCGGGGGCTGCACCCAAATCCACCACCCGTTGGCCGGGTTTGAGCAGGCCGTAGCGGTCATCCATTTCAATCAATTTATAAGCGGCGCGGGAGGCGTAGCCCTCGGCCCGGGCTTTTTGCACATAGGGGTCGTTGAGTTGGCGTTGCAACCAGAGGGTGGAAGACAGTTTCCGGCCCCGGGCAGTTTTCACCTTGGTGTGCATCATGCGGTCGCTCACCTTACGGTTTGGACCCACCGTGCTCTTTCCGCCGCCTTTAGAACGTCTTGCCATGGTCGCTTCCTTATCGCCGATAGGGCTGGCGCTTTTGCCAGGCATTGTCACGGTTCATCATCTGGGTCAGCAGACCTTCCCGCAAACCCCGGTCCGCCACCCGCAGGCGCGGACAGGGCCAAAGCTTCTGAATGGCCACCAAAATGGCACAACCCGCCAGCACAAGATCGGCCCTGTCACGGCCAATGCAAGGGTTGGCCACCCTTTCTTCAAACGTCATGTCCACCAGTTGGTCGATCATTTCCGTCACATCAGAAGAACGCATCCACGTGCCGTCTACCAAGCGGCGGTCATAGCGGGGCAGTTTCAGATGGATACCCGCGAGCGTTGTCACGGTGCCGGAGGTGCCCAGCAGATGTATTTCTCCGCGTTTTGCAGCGGCCTGCAAACTGTCGCGCCCGTCAAAATTTTCCAGCAACGCGGCCACTTCTGCCACCATGCCCTCAAATACGGGGCGGGTAACCTTGCGCCCTCCCCCGTGTTTTTCCGACAAGGTGACCACGCCCAACGGCAATGAAGTCCATGAAACCACAGCAGGGGCCAAATCATGGCGGCGGCGTTTGCTCAAATCCAGAAGGGCCAGTTCTGAGGAACCACCGCCGATGTCGAATAACACCACCCCACTGGCGCGACGGTCCACCAGCGAAGAACACCCGGCCACGGCCAAGTGGGCTTCCGTCTCGCGGTCGATAATTTCCAGCTTTAGTCCGGCTTCCCGTTCCACCCGCTCCAGGAAAGCCGCCCCGTTGCTGGCACGGCGGCACGCCTCGGTGGCGATCAGGCGCACCCCGCGCACGGGCCGACCCTCCAGTTTATCCGCACAGGCCTTGAGCGCCCCTACCGCCCGATCCATGGCCGCATCGCTGAGCCTGCCGGAAGCGGCCAAGCCCTCCCCCAGTCGAACGATGCGGGAGAACGCATCCACCACACGAAAGCGCCCGGGTTGCTGGGGCACGGCCACCAGCAAACGGCAATTATTGGTGCCCAAGTCTAAGGCCGCGTAGGCATCGGACCGGTGGGAGGCCTTCTTGTGGGCCCCTTTTGGATGGATATGTCTACCTCCCTGATGCGGTTTTGCAGAGTTCTGGTTGCGCCCTTTTCCCGCATTGTGCCTGGGTCTTGCCCTTGGTCCTGTCTGCTGCCCTCGTCCACCGGTGCGGTCATCCCGCCCAAGATCACCGCCTTTCTGACCGGGTGGCGGCGCAACTGCCGGCTCCTGCACCGGCAGGAGTTGATCTTTGCTGTCCCCACGCCCGGGTCGTTTCGTGGCGCGATGGCGCGAGCGTTTGTTGCTCAGGTGGTTCTTTTCGGTGCTGGAAACATGGGGTTCGTTGCTTTGAGAACCGCCTGAGGGCGTCTCATGCTGTTTAGTACTTTGGGGATTTTGCGCCGTGTTGGTGGTGACCGAACCTTTGCGTTTGCCACCTCGACGGCGCGCCCGTTTGGTGCGTCGTTGGCGTGTGGGCAAACCGGACTGCCCATCCACTTTTTGCGTCGCAGTGTCGCCCGTGCGCGCATCATTCCTTCCGCTCTCCGGCGGAGATGAAGCTTGTTTTTCGTCGGCCTGAACGGGGGGGCGGGCCTGTGCCGATTGTTTACGGCGGCGGCTTCGCCTCTTTTTTCGGGTGCCGCGGGGCACCTGTTCCCGCGCCCCTTCACCCGCCTCGTTCATCCCCGGCCGCTTGGGGGTATCGCCCCCTGCGTTTTGGTCATTCACCGGTCAATTCCGCCCGCACCGCTCACCCAATCGGGGAGACGAAGCACGGGCCTCTGGTCTCAAGTTGACGCGACGCTATCAGCAAACATGGGCCACGGCAAAGCCTTTCCCAACAGGCCGCGTCATACACCCTTGACCGCGCTCCTCCAGCCCCCTATCTCGCCCCGTGTAGTTGGGGAATAGGTTAACGGTAGACCCACGGACTCTGACTCCGTTAGTCCTGGTTCGAATCCAGGTTCCCCAGCCAGATTTTACGAACCTTTTGGTGCAAATACAGCTACGCCTGTCATGCCTGACAGGGTATTTTGCAGTTCTCCCTCCAGGGCAGCGTAGATTTTTACGGTTTGGCTGACCGGGTCCACTTCGGCGCCGATGCGCTGGACAGTGGCTTGGTGGGTGGCGCCGGTTTCTTCCACGTTGAAGCGGAAGTTTTGGCCTTTGCGCAGCCACGCCAGCCAGTGGGAAGGGACAACCAGTTCCAGTTCCAGACGACTATCGTCGATGATGACCATGAGCGGTTTGTCAGCGGGAGGCATTTCCATGGGGCGCACGTTGAGGGAGACCATGCGCCCGTCAAAGGGGGCGGAAATGGTGCAGTTTTGCATCCGTGCTTTCAGGGCCTTCACGTCGAATTCAGCCTTGTTGGAGGCAGCTTTGGCGATAAGCAGTTCGCTTTTTCCCGCTGCGCCGTTGGAATAAAGCGATGATTTGTTGCGCCGCTCCACGGCGGCTCCCCGGGCGGCGGCGCGGGCACTGTTGAGTTCGGCCTGATGGCGGCGGCAGTCGAAAGACACGAGCGTGTCCCCTTTTTTGAAACGGGTGCCGTCTATGAAGTCTGCCTTTGTCACCATGGCCGTCAGATCTGCACGCAACTCGATGCGGGCGGCGGATTGGACGATGCCACGGGAGGTCAACGCGGCATCGTCCTGGGCCAATGCTCCGGTGGGCGCTGTTGCCGAGGTCATCGCGAAAACAAGGGCTGCAGTGAGCGTTTTCATGGTGCTTTTCCTTTCAATCCCCGCGCACGATCAAGCGCGGGCTAAAGATGACTGTCGCCACGGTTGCGCCAGGTGGCGCGCAGGGCGTTGGACAATTCGCTCACGCTCATGTCGGTGGAGATGTTTTTGTCGTAGGGGTCGGACCCGACGGCGGCATAAACGGCGGCAAAGGCGTTTTGCAGATCGGCATAGGCAATGTCGTATTGAACAGCGGCCACGAGCGTATTCATTTCCTCGCGGATGAGCGTTTGTTGTGAGGCCACGCCGACACTGACAGAGGCGCGTACTTGCGCATTGAGGCGGCGTTGGACGCGATAATAATCGGCGGCCGTGTGGGCGGAGCGCAGCAAATATTTGTAGCGGGCACGGGAAACATAAACCTGCGTCATGATGGCCATGGTGGTGGCCAGCGCCCGCTTGTCGAGCAAATCATCCTTCGCCTTCACGCTGCCCTTTCGGGCGGGGTAGGAAAAGACTTTCATGAGGTTCCAACCCACTTTGGCGCCGTAGCTCACCCAATCGGAATTGTAGAGGAAGTCATTGCTGTCAAAATTGGAACCGGCATAAAGGGAAGCCCCCGGTAATATCTCCAGTAGAGCTGCCTTGGCTTCTTCCTGGTTGATACGGGCCTCATAGCCCACCTCGCGCAATTCCGGGCGCTGGGTCAGGGCCAGTTCGACCATGGTGTCACCGCTGGCGGTGATGTCCAGATCGGTAAGCCGTCGCTTGGGGATGTGGAGGGAATATTTGGAATCTGGGCGCACGTTCATAAGAGCGGCCAGCTGCATTTTTGATGTGCGCAACTCCCGTTCCAGCCGATGGATCTGGCGTTTGATGTCCACCAGTTCGCGCTGATAGCTGAGGGCGGAGACGGGGGAGGTTCGGCGGGATTTGTAAAGCCGTTTGGACTGTTGGATGGCCCGCTCGGTGCGGTGACGCAGTTTGTGGAACCCTTCCAGCAGACGGTCCGCACTCACGGCCCGCCAATAGGCGGTGCGCACATCTTCTATAACCTTGTTGATGGTCTTGCGTTTGCGCTCTTCGGCGATGAGTGCTGCATCGGCGGCCTGTTTGGCGCGCACATAGGACAGGCCAAAATCCAGCATATGCCATGAAAAAGTGACATCACCGCTGAAAGACGTCTTCTCCTTTGAAAAGCTGGGGTCGGTGGAGCGGATGCCGGCAAACAGCGTTTCAGAATAACTGGCCGGGGAATTGTCCCGCGCCGCCCAGCCGCCGTTTGCCACCACTTTGGGCAACATGGCCGCGGATTTTACCCGTAGGTTTTTGTTGGCCAACTGCCGGTTCATAATCTCCACGCGGTAGTCGAGATTGTATTTCAGCGCGCGGGCCATGGCGTCATAGAGCGTGATACGGCCGGAAATGGGCTCCTGGTCTGCCGTTACCCTTTCCAGTTTATCGAGGGCGTAGTTGGCGATTTCCGTTTGCGTTGCCACCTGCGGGGTAATCTGACACCCGGCCAATAAAAGCAGAGAAAAAGCGGCCACGGCGCTTTTGCAGGGTGACACGGGGGTGGACATGATTTCGCCGGTCATTCGTCAGTTCCTCGTTAACGGGAAAGCGTGAGTCCATTTCATTATACAACTATAAGTTGTAATTTTTCGCAAATGGAAACGGAGACACTGCCGCTTGTTTCCGACCCCTTGTCCCCGCGGATCATCACCCCACAAATCACTAAATTGCATTGTCTACTGAATACTCGTTATGGTTGAGGTATTAAATATCTCTAAAATTGGCCCCTCGAAGGAATCGGCGAGCGTGACATATTTATCGCTATAAGACCTTGGTGATGGATGAGCGGCTGGAGCGCTGGCCTTGACGCCGTTTGAGACGCGCTTGGTTTGCGCTCCCGATTGCGATATTGACCCGCAGTCCACCAAAGGCGACGGGTTTGCCCATGAACACCAGGATTGAAAGCGTCGACACCCGCCTCTTTCACATTCCGCTGGCGGAAGTGCTGGTGGATGCCAAACACGGGGCGCATACCCATTTTGAGCTGATTACGGTGACAGTGCGGCTGGCCGATGGGAGCGAAGGCACAGGCTACACCTATACGGGGGGCAAGGGCGGATTTGCCATCAAAGCCATGGTGGAGCGCGACCTGGCGCCGTTTTTGGTGGGTGAGGACGCTCAACATGTGGAGGCGCTCTACGAAGCCATGCAATGGCATGTGCATTACGTGGCACGGGGCGGCATTGCATCCTTTGCCATTTCAGCTGTGGATATCGCCCTGTGGGATTTGCGCGGCAAACGGCAGGGTAAAACCCTTTGGCAAATGGCAGGTGGCGTGGGGCGCAGTTGCAAGGCCTATTGCGGCGGAATTGATTTGAATTTTTCCCTGCCCAAGCTGCTCAACAGCATTGAGGGTTATCTAGCGCGGGGCTTTAACGGGGTAAAAATTAAAGTGGGTCAGCCCGAGCTGACAGACGATGTGGCCCGCATCAAAGCGGTGCGAGAGCTGATCGGGCCAGAGGTCGCCTTTATGGTGGATGCCAATTACGCCCTATCCGTGGACGAAGCCATTACGGCGGCGAGGGCCTTTGAGCCCTTCGATTTGCTGTGGTTTGAGGAACCCACCATTCCAGATGATTATTTCGGTTTTGCCCGCATCGCCGGGGAAACCGGGATACCGCTGGCCATGGGTGAAAACCTGCACACGATCCATGAGTTTGAATTGGCGCTGGACCATGCGGGGTTGAGTTTCATTCAGCCGGACGGGTCCAATTGCGGGGGCATTACCGGTTTCCTACAGGTGGCGGAGCGGTCAACAATTCCCGTATGCAGCCACGGCATGCAGGAACTTCACGTGGGTTTGCTTTCCGGGCTGGGCAGCGAGGGTTGGTTGGAAGTGCATTCTTTTCCCATCGACCAATACACCACCCGCCCCCTTGTGGTGGAGAACTGCAAAGCGGTTGCGTCCGACGAGCCGGGGGTTGGCGTAAGCTTTGACTGGCAGAAACTGGAGGCCACCTGCCTGCTTGGCGGTCAGGCGTGATTGATCTGCTTTGCATCGGCGAAGTCATGGGCGAAATACGCCGGGATGGGCGTGGTTTTGCCGTGGGCTATGCGGGGGATACGTTCAACACGGCCTATTACGCCAGGAAGGCGGGGGCTGATCTTGAGGTCTCTTATTGTACGCGCATTGGCCGTGATCCGTTGTCAGACGGGCTGTTGGCGTGGATGAGGCAGAACACCCTGTGCGCGCGGCATATTCAACAGGACGAAACACGCAATCTCGGGCTTTATGCGGTGGCCACCGATGAAAGCGGCGAGCGCAGCTTTTCCTATTGGCGGGACCAATCAGCGGCACGGCACATGTTTGGAGACAGCGAAAAGCTGCCCGCGGCGCGCTGCATTTATCTGTCTGGTATCACCCTCGCCATTTTACCGCCGGCGGCGCGGCAGCGTTTGATGGAGCAACTGGCGTCCAGTGATGCTCTCATCGCCTTCGACAGCAATTACCGCCCTTCCCTTTGGGAAAATGTGCAAACTGCGCGGGAAATCATGTCGGCGGTGTGGGGCATGGCCCACATCGCCCTGCCTTCCATGGACGATGAAGTGGCTTTGTTTGAAAACAAGACTGAGGAGGAGGTCATCGACCGTTTCCGCAAGAAACAATGGACGGCATGTGCCATCAAACGGGGCGACCGGGGTCCGGTTTCGCTGACCGCGCCGGTCGTAGATTTTCCTGCCGCCGAAACGGTTATCGACACAACGGCGGCGGGGGACAGTTTCAATGGCGGTTATCTTGCAGCATTTCTTGCTGGAAAATCGGAGGCCCAGTGCTTGCAGGCGGGTCATGAATTGGCCCGTCGGGTGGTGGCCCATTCGGGAGCCATTGTGCCGGTGCCAGAATAGTATGTGGGGCGGCCAAAACGGGTTTGTCAGCGCCCCACTTCAGGCCTAACGTCTGGGCGACAGGGGACGGGGTCGCTGGACAATGGGCGCGCAACAAAAACCGATGCGATTGGGTGTGGATATTGGCGGCACGTTCACCGACGTGGTGCTGGAGACGGCCAACGGCATTACTTCCACCAAAATTCTGACCACCTACGATGGCCCGGAAAACGCCATTGTGGAAGGGCTGCAAAAGGTTTGCGCGCTGGCGGGTATTGCGCCTTCCGCCATTACGCAAATCATCCACGGCACGACTTTGGCCACCAATGCGCTGATTGAACGGCGGGGGGCGAAGACGGCGCTGATCACCACACAGGGTTTTCGCGATGTCATTGAAATGCGCACGGAAAGCCGGTTTGAACAGTATGATCTAAACCTCAAACTGCCGGACCCGCTTTTGCCCCGCAACCGTCGCTTTACCGTGCCGGAACGCATGGATGCGCGGGGGGATGTGCTGATACCGCTGGACATGGATGCGGTGGAAACGGTGGTTACCGCCATTGAGAAAGCGGGTTACGAGAGCGTCGCCATCGGCTTTTTGCATTCCTACGTGAACAATGGCCACGAAAAGCGGGTGCAAGAGGTTTTGGCACGGCGTTTGCCCCACGTGCTGGTTTCCCTCTCCAGTGAGGTCTCGCCGCAAATGCGGGAATATGAACGCTTCAACACGACCATCGCCAACGCCTATATCCAGCCGCTGATGAAATCCTATCTGGATCGGCTGGCCGGTCGGCTGCGGGATGAAGGGGCGGATTGCCCGGTGTTTTTGATGCATTCAGGCGGCGGTATCATCTCGCTGGAAAGCGCGGCGCAGTTCCCTGTGCGGCTGGTGGAATCCGGCCCTGCCGGGGGCGCGGTATTTGCAGCCGACATTGCCGCGCGGCATGGCTTGGACAAGGTGCTGTCCTTCGACATGGGCGGCACTACCGCCAAAATTTGCCTGCTCAGAGACTATACGCCCAAAACGGCGCGGGTGTTTGAAGTGGCGCGGACCTATCGGTTCAAAAAAGGGTCCGGGATGCCCATTTCCATCCCTGTCATCGACATGGTGGAAATCGGTGCGGGTGGTGGGTCCCTGGCCCATGTGGATGCCATGGAGCAGATCCGCGTGGGGCCGGAAAGTGCGGGGTCGGAACCGGGCCCGGCCTGCTATGGACGTGGGGGAAAGCGGCCCGCTGTGACGGATGCGGATTTGGTGTTGGGCAAACTGGATGCCGATAATTTTGCAGGCGGCTCGTTCAAGCTCGATAGCGCCGCTTCCGTTTCAGCATTGCAAACCCATATGGGCGATCTTCTTTCTATGGATGCCACCGAAGCTGCGTGGGGGCTGGCGGAAGTGGTGGATGAAAACATGGCCAATGCGGCCCGCGTTCATGCCGTGGAAAACGGTGAGGATTTGGCCGGTTACACCATGATCGCCTTTGGCGGGGCGGCCCCGCTCCACGCCGCGCGGCTTTGTGAAAAACTGGGCATTGGACGGTGTCTAGTGCCCGTAGGGGCCGGAGTTGGGTCCGCCATCGGCTTTTTGCGCGCGCCGTTTTCCTTTGAGGCCAACCGTTCCGTCTTCATGACGATTGACAATTTTGATGCGAAGCAAGTGCAAACTCTCTTTTCTGAAATGGAAGAGGAAGCGCGCAGCTTCGTGCGTTCCTGCGATGCACGGGCTGAAATCCTCACCAGCCACCGGGTTTACATGCGCTATGCAGGTCAGGGCTGGGAAATTCCCATTACGCTCACGGCGGAGCAGGCAAAGACGCCGGACGCGGGCACCTATCTGGCGCTGTTCGAGGCCGACTATACGCAACTGTTCGGGCGATCGGTTGACGGCATGAAGGCGGAGATTACCGTGTGGAGCGTCAATGCCTATACGCCGACCGATGCGCCGGACAAAGTGGCCAACATCGCCACCACCGACTTGCGGGGGGCGGGGCAAACACGCGCCTTGTTTGACCCTGCCCAAGGCAAGGCCAGCGATGCCGCGCTCATTCAGCGCAAAGACTTGGTGGCTGGCTGCCAGGTTTATGGCCCAGCGGTGGTGAGCGAGGACGAGACCACCGTTATCGTTCCCACCAGCCGCACGGTTACCGCGCTGGCGGATGGCACGTTGGATGTATCGGCAAAGGAGAAGACCCATGGTTGAACCCTCCCGCGTTGCGTATCAGGTCATGTGGAACCGGCTGATTTCCGTGGTGGAGGAACAGGCGCAAGCGCTGGTGCGCACGGCCTTTTCCACCTCTGTGCGGGAAGCGGGAGATTTGTCCGCCGGGGTCTATAACGAAGCGGGCGCCATGCTGGCCCAGGCCGTTACGGGTACACCCGGTCATGTGAACGCCATGGCCGATGCCGTGGCCCATTTCATCCGCCGTATCGGACGCGAAAACATGGTGGAGGGGGATGTTTACATCACCAATGACCCGTGGGAGGGCACAGGCCATTTGCACGATATTACCATCGTCACGCCGTCTTTTCACCTCGGAAAACATGTGGGCTTTTTCGCCTGCACGGCCCATGTGACGGATATTGGCGGGCGCGGCTTTGGGGCCGATGCGAACTCCGTCTTTGAAGAAGGGCTTTATATTCCGATCATGAAATTTGCCGATCGAGGCGAGGTGGATCGCACATTATTGGCCATGATCCGGGGCAATGTGCGGGAGCCGGATCAACTGGTGGGCGATGTCTACGCGCTGGCCACCTGCAATGAGATTGGCCACCGGCGGCTGGTGGATATGATGGAGGAATTCGGGCTTACCGATCTGGCCGGCATTTCCGACTTCATTCTCACCTCTTCTCGCAAGGCCACGCTGGAGCGCATCAATGCCCTCACACCCGGTCAGGCAGACGGCGCCATGCGCATTGACGGATTTGGCACGCCCATTGACCTGAAAGTGCGACTGACCATTGAAAAGGACCGCATTGTTTCCGATTGGACCGGCACGTCGCCTGTAGACAAAAAGGGCATTAACGTGCCGCTGGTCTATACGAAGGCCTATGCCTGCTATGCGCTCAAATGTGCCATCGCGCCGGATATTCCCAACAATGCCGCATCCCTCGCCCCGTTTGAACTCACCGCGCCGGAAGGGTCTATCGTGAATGCCGTCCACCCTGCCCCCGTGGCGCTGCGCCATGTCATTGGCCACATGGTGCCGGATACGATTTACGATGCCCTGGACAAATTATTGCCCGGTGTTGTGCCCGCCGAGGGGGCGGGAAGCCTGTGCAACTTCCAGATTTCCCTGCGCCCGCGCACGGATGCCCCCGCCCCGCCGGATGCGGTGCGGTCGGAGGTACTGACGTTCAATTCCGGCGGCGCGGGGGCAAGGCCTACACTGGACGGCATGGATGCCACGGCTTTCCCTTCCGGCGTCATGACCATGCCGGCGGAAGCCACGGAGCAGGTGGGGCCAGTCATCATCTGGCGCAAGGAATTGCGACCCGATTCCGGCGGCGTGGGCACCCATAGGGGCGGGCTTGGCCAATTCATGGATGTGGGCGCTCGGGAAGGCCACGAGTTCGATATTTCCGCCATGTTCGACCGCGTGAACCACCCTGCCCGGGGGCGGCGGGGCGGCGCAGCCGGTGCGCCCACGCTGATTGGGCAAGACGATGGCTCGCCCATGCGCGGCAAGGGCCGTCAATTTGTGCCCCATGGGCGCGTGGTGCAAATGGCCTTTCCCGGTGGCGCCGGCTACGGCCCCGCCCAGGAACGGAACCGGGTGGCGGTGGAACGTGATCTGGCACTGGGATACATTTCTGCGCAAAGCGCGAAGCAGGATTATGACCTCTCCGAAACCGAGATCGACGACATACTAAGCCGCGCCGCATTGGGAGAGATTTTTCCATGAACCATCGGGAAACACCGGCCAACAACTGTTATGACGTGGTGATTATTGGCGGCGGCATTATGGGAGCCTCCACCGCATGGTTTCTCACCGAAAACCCGGATTTTGACGGTCGTGTGTTGGTGGTGGAGCGGGACCCGACCTATGAATTTGCCTCCACAACCCACACCAACTCTTGCATGCGGCAACAGTTTTCCGAAGCGCTCAATGTGCGCATCTCGCAATTTGCCGCCGAATTTGTGAAGAACATCCGCCAACACATGGGCGGTGATGAGCGGGTGCCGGAACTCTCCATCCGCTCCTTCGGCTACATGTATCTGGCAGACAGTGAGGCCTCCGCGCAGACGCTTCGAGACAATATCAGTGTGCAACACGCGGCGGGTGCTGCCACGCGGTTGATGTCGTCGGGGGAAATCAAATCCGCTTATCCCTTTTACAATGTGGACGATATCGTCCTCGGTTCCATCAACACGGTGGACGAAGGCTATTGGGACGGGGCTACGGTTTTTGACTGGTGGAAGCGCCAATCCCGTGAACGGGGCGTGGAATATATCGCCAATGAGGTGGTGAGCATCCAGCGCAGCGCGCACCGTGTGGAGAGTGTCACCTTAGCCGACGGCACGGTGGTGGCCTGCGGGCAGGTGGTGAATGCCTCCGGCCCCCGCGCTGCGGCGACAGCAGAAATGGCGGGCATTGACGTGCCGGTGGAGCCACGCAAACGCTTTTCGTGGATTTTCAAGGCCGACAAACCGCTGGACCGAGACCTGCCCCTAACCATTGACCCTTCCGGCGTGCATGTGCGGGAAAACGGCGGCGGCACCTATCAGTGCGGCGCTCATGCCGAAGTGGACCCAGGTGTGGCCTATGATGATTTCACCATGGACCACGACCTCTGGCAAAGCCATGTCTGGCCCATTCTGGCCCATCGCATACCGCAGTTTGAGGCCATCAAAGTGACGAGCGAATGGGTGGGCCATTACGCCATGAACACGTTTGATCACAACGCCATTCTGGGACCGCATACGCAGCTTGAAAATTTCATTTTCCTCAACGGCTTTTCCGGCCACGGATTGCAACAATCTCCCGCCATGGGACGCGGCACGGCGGAATGGCTGACCTATGGGGAATACCGGACACTGGACCTCTCCGCGTTCCACTATGGGCGTATTGTGGCCGACGAACCCATTATCGAAAAAGCTGTTATTTGAGGAATACGACCATGGCGAAACTGAAACGTATCGTTCTTACCGGCGCTGCCGGTCGTCTTGGCTCTTATCTGCGCGAACCGCTTACGGGCATGGCCGATGAACTGGTCTCCACCGATCAGGCCGATGACATCGGCAAACTCTATCCCGGTGAGCGTTACATAAAAGGCGATCTGGCCTCGCTACACGATATGATGACCGTGCTGGAAGGGGCGGATATGGTCGTTCATTTTGGGGCCTACGCGGATGAGGGGCCGTTTGAAGAACTGCTGGGACCCAATTTCGTGGGCGCCTATAACATTTGGGAGGCGGCCTACCGGCAAGGGTTGAAACGGGTGGTGTATGCCTCTTCCATCCATGCGGTGGGCATGTATCCCAAGAACGAGTTTATCGACACCAAAGTGGCCCATCGCCCGGACACATTTTACGGCCTCGCCAAGTGCTTTGCGGAGGATTTGGGGTCCATGTATTGGGACAAGCGTGGGTTGGAGAGCGTGCATATGCGCATTCTCTCCTGCGCGCAGGTGAACAATGCACGGGCGCTGGGTTCATGGCTTTCTTACGATGATCTCATCCAGCTGGTGCAGCGGTGCATTGAAACACCGGTCGTGGGCTTTTCCGTGATCTACGGCGTATCCCACAATGACCGCGCGCCGGTGGATAATGCGCAAGCAAGCCACCTGGGCTATCGCCCCAAGGACAATGCGGAGAAATTTGCTGAGGCAGTCCTGGCAGATGAGCCGGAAGTCGACCCCAAAGACCCCCGTCATTACTATCAGGGAGGCCCCTTCGCCGCGGTGGAACTGGGCAATAGCGGCGTGGCCAGCATGAACATCGTGGACGATCGGAAAGAGACGTGAGTCTTGGTGCCTGCCCCCGCTTTTTGAAGGGGCGGTGAGGACCCAGGCTCATTTCGCATTCGGCACGAACAGCGTTTGGCCTTCGATCTGATAGGCACCGATCAAACCTTGTCCCTTCTTGTCCGCAAGCCATGCCTCCAGCCGCAATGTGCCTTCATGGTTCACATGGGCATGCCGCTGCGGTGAAACCGGCAAAAAAGCGTATTGGTTGAACAGGGCGGGATCGCCGGAAAACAGAATTTTCAAATCGCCCTTGTTGGCAAAATTCAGCCAACTGGCGCGGTCTGAAAGCGTGTAGGCATTCAACCCGCTGGCCACGTTAAGCGTGGCACCCATGCCCGCCCCCGCCACACGATACCATGGGCTGCTGGGGGGAGAGGGCCAAAGGGTTTGTTCTCGCCGGTGGGTGCCGCTGTCATCGCCACGGCTCACAAAGGGCGAACCGGTTTTTTTGATGGCGGTCAGTGCCTGTTGGGCCGTTTTACTGGCCGCGATCCCCGCCGGATCGTCCACGGGACCCACAAGCACGAAGTCGTTGAACATGATTTCACGGCGGTATGTGCCATATCCGTTTGACACAAATTCTTCCTCCGCTTTGCGGGAATGGACGAGGACCGCATCCACGTCCCCCGCCCGGCCCAATCGCAAAGCCTGCCCGGTGCCCACGACGAGAAGATGCACGGTAAGGCCCGTATCTTTCTTAATTTCCGGCAGCAGCACGTCTGCAAGGCCTGAATTGTGGAAGGAAGTGGTGACGGCCACCCGCACGGTTTCGGCTCGGGCCATGGTTGCGGCGCACAAAAAGGCGGTTGCGATGAAAAGGCGGATCATTCCACGATATCTCCGCGTAAATAGGCGGCGGCCTGGGAGGTTGCTGGCTGGGTGAAAAACCGGGCAGCGCTTGTTGTTTCCAAAACCCGACCCTGATGCAAAAAGACCACCTCCTCACAAAGCCGTTTAGCTTGGCCCATGTCATGGGTGGACATAATCAGGCGGGTGCCTTTTGCCATGGCGGTTTTCAACATGTTTTCGATATGGCGCTTGTTGGACCCGTCCAGATTGGACGTGGGTTCATCCAGCAGCAGCAGGCGGGGTTCGGCAATCATCGCCCGCGCCAAGGCAAGGCGTTGTTTTTCGCCGCCAGATAGTTGGCGGGCAGGATGATTGCGCAGGGGGGCAAGGTCCAGTTGCTCAAGATAGGCTGTTGCTTGGGAAATGGCCTCGGTCTTTCCAAGGCCCCCAATCCGCAGCGGATAAATGAGATTGTCCAGCACAGAACGGCGCAGCAAAACGGGCGTTTGAAAAATGAACGCCTGCTGTCTCAGCGCTCGCGCGCGTTCGCCTGTCCACTGGATTGTGCCGCCTCTCAGCCGCTCCATCCCGTGCAGCAGGCGCAACAGCGTTGTTTTGCCCGCCCCGTTGGGGCCGGTGATGATCGTGCAGGCAGTTTCTCCCAATGTGGTAGATATGCCATCCAGAATGGTGTGACCCCTGCGGCGCACGGTGGCTTTATCGAGAACAATTTTCGTCACCAGCGCCGCCCCCGTTCCGTGCCGGAGACCCCGTGGATCAACAGGTTGACGGCCACGGCCAGCGCGATAAGCACAAAACCCAGCCCCAGCGCCAGAGCGAAATTGCCTTTGCCGGTTTCCAGCGCGATGGCGGTGGTGAGAACGCGGGTGGCGTGATCGATATTCCCGCCCACAATCATGACAGCGCCCACCTCACCGATGGCCCGACCAAAACCGGCCAATGAGGCGGTGAGCAAGGATCGCCTTGCGTCCCACAGAAGGGTTTGCAGGCGCTGGCGGCGGGTGGTGTT
Organism: Pseudomonadota bacterium; assembly: GCA_038525315.1. GTDB lineage: Bacteria > Pseudomonadota > Alphaproteobacteria > Rhizobiales > Rhizobiaceae > Pseudahrensia. The sequence goes on along the minus strand of JBCBHU010000002.1, from coordinate 335,090 downwards.
CAGCGCGATGAGCAAGTCGTGATATTCAGCCCACAGATCGCGGATGGCCTGATGGGCGATGGAGGCGATGAGCGGCGTGATGATGATGGTCTGGGCAATGATCATGGCCGTGGGCGTGAACAATAGACCCAACACGCCAAATGGCCCGGCGCGGGACAGGAGCAAATAAACGATCAACCCCACCACGACGGGCGGCAGGCCCATGAGGGCGTTGAGCAGAGCAATGATGGTGCGCCGCGCCGCAAAGCGATTCAACGCCAACCAGGCCCCCAGCGGCAGGCCGATGAGTGATGCGATTACCACCGCTGTCAACGTCACCTGCAAAGACCGGGCGATGATTGCCAACAGGTCACCGTCCAATGACACAATGAGGGCAAGCGCGGCGGCGATACCCTGCCCTATTTCTCCCATGACGGCATCATCCCGGCAGGTCGATTTTCAGGCCATCATGGCCGATGTAAAGCGGGCCATTATAGTGGGGTCGCACGGCCCGCTCCCAGTCTTCGGCGGTGATGTTGGAATCGTCAGCGGGGAGCAGATGGTGAAGGGCCAAGGCTTTCACCCCGGCGCGGCTGGCCAGCGCCGCCACGTCTTCCGCCTTTGTGTGGGAGCGCCGGAAATGGGCCATGAGCCGCTCATCCACATTGCCGATGCGGGCCATCAGGTCATCCAGTGGTGCGGTCAACATGGCTTCGTGGATGAGGAGATCAGCGTTGCGCACAAACCCGTCAAGGGCATCGAAAGGCGCTGTATCGCCGGAGAATACGACCTGGTGTTTGGCGCTTTGGAAGGAGAGTGCATAGGTTTGTTCCAACGGCGGGTGGACGTTGCGCAGGGCGTGGATGAGCACTCCATTATCGTCACAAACATGCCCTTCTTCCAGCACGTGAATGTTGAGCAAACTGCGCAAATCGATGCGGCCCTCGTCTTCAATGCGCAAGTCAATGTCGGCGGTCATGGATTGGCAGAAATGGTGCCAGTAGTCGGCAAGACCCTGCGGCCCCCACACGGTGACAGGCGCATTCAGACCAGCCATCCAGGCGGTGTGCATAAGGGGGCCAAGCTCAATGTAATGGTCAGAATGGAGGTGGGAGATGATGATGGTTGTGAGATCTTTCAGGCTCATACCAGCATCGCAAAGGCCACGGGTTACGCCCAGACCGCAATCCAAGACGATCGTGCGACCGTGAAGGCACACTAGGGATGATGTGGGCATGGAGGAGCCGGGGCGGATCGCCGGGCCGCCCTTGGTGCCCATGAGAATGATGTGATCGTCTGCCATAAATTGCCCCGTCAGCGCGCGATGGCCGCTTCATACCAAGCCGCAAGCTGCTTGCGTTCTTCGGCTGTAATGTTGGTGAGGTTGCCCGGAGGCATGGCATGGCTTCTAGCGGATTGTAGATAGATTTCGCGGGCCTGGCGGGCGATGTCCGCCTCTTCTGCAAGCTTCACGCCCTTGGGCGCAACGATAATGCCCTCCCACACCGGCTCCCCCGCGTGGCACATGGAACAGCGGCCCTGCACAATGCTGGCGGCCTGCTCAAAACCAGGGGCCTGGATGAAACGCTGGGTTTGCGGGCCGGTGGCGGCTTCGGCTTCGCTGGTGGAGAGGTTGGGTTGAGTGGACAGCCATGCGGCGATAACGAACAAAATGGCCGTGGCCAGCCATGTCCATGTGGGGCCTTTGCCGGTGGCGTGCATGGTGTTGAAATACAGGCGAATGGTGACGCCCATGAGGAAGACCAGGGCCGCGATAATCCAGTTATATTCCGTGGCAAATGCCAGCGGGTAATGGTTGGACACCATGAAGAAAATGACCGGCAGAGTGAGGTAATTATTGTGAGTGGACCGCTGCTTGGCGATCTTGCCATATTTTGCATCGGGCGTGCGGCCCGCTTTCAAGTCTGCCACCACAATGCGCTGGTTGGGCATGATGATGAAAAACACATTGCCCGTCATGATGGTGGCCGTGAACGCCCCCAAATGCAGGAAGGCCGCGCGGCCCGTAAAGACTTGCGTGTAGGCCCAGCCCATGGCCACCAGCAGCACGAAGAGCAGCACCATCAGCCGGTTATTGTCTTCCCCGATGGGGGATTTGCACAAAAGATCGTAAATCACCCAACCCAGTGCCAAAGACCCGGCGGAAATGGCGATGGCCACGGGTGTGGATATATCGGCCACATTGCGGTCGATCAGGAACAGTTCAGCACCGGCCCAGTAGACAATGGCGAGGAGCACGGCTCCCGACACCCAAGTGATATAGCTTTGCCATTTGTGCCAGGTGAGATGCTCCGGCAGGCGGGCCGGGGCCACCATATATTTTGTGGTGTGGTAAAACCCACCACCATGGACTTCCCATTCCTCGCCGGAAGCCCCCTCGGGCATGTCCGGCGCGGGTTTGAGCATCAAATCCAGTGCGATGAAGTAAAAGCTCGCCCCAATCCACGCCATAGCCGTGATGATGTGCAACCAGCGCACGCCAAACGAAAGCCAGTCCCACATGATGGCGAAGTCATAATACATGCCCGCTCAACTTCCCCGATACGTGGAATAGCCGAAGGGAGAGAGCAGCAGCGGCACGTGATAGTGGGCTGACCCATCATCCACCCCAAAGCGGATGGGCACCTGATCGAGAAATAGCGTGTCGCCGTCTTTGGCCAAACCGTTAGCGCGCAGATAATCGCCCGCGAAGAAGATCAATTCATACTGACCCTCTTTGAAGTGACCCTGCTCCAGAATAGGGCTGTCCGTGCGCCCGTCCCCGTTGGTGACGGCCTCGTTGATCTTTTTGTGGGAATTGCCGGAAACAAGATAGAGGGCGATTTTCACGCCCGCTGCGGGGCAGCCGCGGGCCGTGTCCAGCACATGGGTGGTCAAAAAGCCTTGGTCGGACATGGGGGTCTCAAACGCGCAAAAACTGTTGGCGACAGACTAGTGGTTTCTACCCGGCTTGCCTATAGACCCACGGGCATTGCACGCTCTAACGGCGGCGAAATTTTTGAAGGCCACGACCCATGCCCTACCCACGCAATATGCTTGGCTACGGACAAAACACCCCCGCCGATGTTTGGCCAAACGGTGCGCGTATCGCCGTTAATTTTGTGGTGAATTATGAAGAAGGGGGCGAGAATAATGTGCTGCATGGTGATGCCGCCTCCGAAGCCTTTTTGTCGGAAATTGTGGGCGCGCAACCATGGCCGGGCCAGCGGCACTGGAACATGGAATCCATCTACGAATACGGCGCCCGGGCCGGCTTTTGGCGGCTGCACCGTTTGTTCACGCAAACCGCCACACCGGTGACGGTTTATGGCGTGGCCACCGCCCTGCAACGCGCGCCACAGCAGGTGGCGGCCATGCAAGAGGCGGGATGGGAAATCGCGTCCCACGGGCTGAAATGGGTGGAGTTCAAGGATTTTACCCGCGAGGAAGAAAAAGCGATGATCGACGAGACCATCCGCCTGCATCAAGCGGTGACGGGCGAGCGGCCGCGCGGTTGGTATTTGGGGCGCTGCTCAGCCCAAACCGTTGATTTGGTGAGCGAGGAAGGCGGGTTTGATTATATCTGCGACGCCTATGATGATGATTTGCCCTATTGGCGCCACCATAAGGGGCGCGAACACCTGATTATTCCCTACACGCTGGATTGCAATGACATGCGGTTCGCCACCCCCCAAGGCTTCAACGCTGGCGATCAATTTGAGGCTTATCTGCGCGATACTTTTGATACGCTTTATGCCGAGGGCGCGGCGGGGCGGCCCAAAATGATGAATATCGGGCTGCACTGCCGTCTGGTGGGCCGCCCGGGCCGGTTTGCGGCACTGAAGCGCTTTCTCGATTACGCGGGCGGGCACACGGATGTCTGGTTTGCCACGCGGGCCGCGATTGCGGCCCACTGGCACAAATATCACCAACCGCATCGGCACCCAGTTGTGCCATCCACCATGGATAAGCAGGCGTTTGTGGACCGGTTTGGGGGGGTGTTTGAACATTCACCATGGATTGCCCAAAGGGCTTATGAAACCGGGTTGGGCGCGGCCAATGACACGGCGGATGGTTTGCACCATGCCATGCGCATTCAGTTCCGGCTGGGGAGCGAGGTCGAGCGTCTGGGCGTCCTGCGCGCCCATCCCGATCTGGCGGGCAAGCTGGCGGCGGCGAAACGGCTGACGGCGGAATCCACAGCCGAACAGGCCAGCGCCGGATTGGATGCGTTGACGGATGATGAACGGGCAGAGTTTTCGGCCTTGAACAGCGCTTATACGGAAAAGTTCGGCTTTCCGTTCATCATTGCCGTAAAGGGGCTGAACAAAGCAGACATTTTGGCGGCCTTCAAAACCCGCATCAACAACGAGGGCGGTGAAGAATTCTTCACGGCCTGCGCGCAGGTGGAGAAGATCGCCCGCTTGCGATTGAAGGATATGTTGCCATGAAGCGCCGCTATCACGTGAACCAAGGCGGCCTGCCGCCCCAGCGTCAGCGGCTGGACACGCGCGCCGTATTTACGCCCGCTTATGCCTTTTTGCCTGGCAGCACCATGACGGACATCGTCACCAGCTATTTGCCCCAATGGCAAAAAACGCGCCTTTGGGTTTTGGCGCGGCCGCTGTCCGGTTTTGCTGAAACATTCTCCCAATACATGATGGAAGTGGCCCCCGGTGGTGGTTCTGACAATCCTGAAGACGCCGAGGGGGTGGAGGCCCTGTTGTTCGTCACCGGCGGTCAACCCACGCTGACACTGGAGGGCGAGACCCATGAATTGCGCCCCGGCTCTTATGTTTTCATTGCCCCGGACGCCGAATGGTCGCTGCATAATTTGCAAGGCGAAAACGCCGCGTTTCACTGGCTGCGCAAGCGCTATGAAGTGGTGGCGGGCCTGGACAAACCCGAGAGTTTTGTAACCCATGATGATGATGTGCTGCCATTGGCCATGCCGGATACCGGGGAGAAGTGGGCCACTTCCTGGTTTGTGGGCTTGGACGACATGCGCCACGATATGCATCTCAATATCATCACTTTTCAGCCGGGGGGCGTGATCTCGTTTCCTGAGACCCACGTGATGGAGCACGGCATTTATGTGTTGCAGGGCAAAGCGTCCTACAAGCTCAATCAAGACTGGATTGAAGTGGAGGCCGGGGATTTCATGTGGCTTCGCGCTTTCTGCCCCCAGGCCTGCTATGCGGTGGGTGACGGGCCATTCCGCTATCTGCTTTACAAGGACGTGAACCGTCATGTGAAATTGGGCGACTATCTTCGATAGCGCTACCCAATTGAACAAGTTGGTAAAAAAGGCATACTGAACGCAAAGGCGGTATCAGGGGGCATGTGCGATGACCATTGAGTCATGGCTTTCGGAATTGGGACTTTCCCAATACCTGCCCGCTTTTCAAGACAATGACATCACGCCGCCATTGCTGATCAAGCTGACGGGGAGCGATTTGGTGGAACTGGGTGTGGCCTCTGTGGGCCACCGCCGCATCATGCTCGATGCCATAGCTGCCATGGCCGGTGACGGACAGGGAATTAGTGTTACCCAGCGGCGGCAGATCACCGTTTTGTTCTGCGATATTGTGGGCTCAACAACTCTTTCCGAGATGCTGGATGCGGAAGATATGGGCGAAGTCCTTTGCGCCTATCACGATGTCAGCAAAGCGGTGCTCGTCAAATATGGGGCTTATATCGCCAATTTCATGGCTGACGGGGTCATGGCCTATTTTGGCTATCCCATGGCGCGGGAGGACGACGCGCTGCGGGCGGTGCGCGCCAGCCAGGAGCTATTGGCGGTGCTGCGCACGCTCAAAACACCGGCAGGACCGGGGCTGAACGTGCGCATGGGGCTGGATACCGGCGTCGTCGTTGTGGGCGACATAGGCCCGGAAACCACCATGGGTGAATTGTCCGCCGTGGGCAAAACCTCCAACCGGGCGGCACGCATTCAGGCTCTGGCCCAGGCGGGTGATCTTTTGGTGAGCGAGCGCACCTATGAGTTTTGCAAAAACCACTTCGAGTTTGAGCCCTTGGGTGAGCAAACGCTCAAGGGCATTCACCAACAAACGGGCGTATGGCGGGTATTGGATGCCTGCCCTCCCACCGACGCCAGCCTCGCAACGTTTGTAGGGCGGGAAAATGAGTTGGCCACGCTGCGCAATGCCTGGCGTGCGGTGGTGGAGGGACATGGGGGTTGTATCACCATCACGGGCAGCCCGGGGCTGGGGAAGACGCGGCTAGGCCAAATTTTACGGTCGACAGTGGAAGCCGCTTCTCACCCCGTTTTTCATTTTGCCGATATTCCCATTCACAGCGGCACAGCATATCACACCCTGCTTACGCCCCTGTTTCAGGCCCAAAAAATTAGCAGTGCTGACGGTGTTGCGGTTAACCGCAAAAAACTGGCGGCGGCCCTCAATGTGCAAGCGGATGACAATGCGCTCTTTTTGGATCATCTCATCACATCTTTGACCGGGGTTCCGGTGCGGGATGAACCGCAAGCGCTGGAGAACCCCACTGCCCTGAGGGACTGGATTTTTGGGCGCATAAAAGCGCTGCTTGAAAAAACTGCGCAGGACGCGCCTGTCTTGATTATTCTGGACGATGCGCAATGGGCAGACCCTTCATCGGTGGCATTTTTTGAAAGCCACCGGGACTGGTTCACCCAAAAGCGCATTCTGTTTGTGGCCATGACCCGGCCGGAATGGACGCCGCCATGGCCCGCCAGTGCCGGCGACATGACGCTCGGCGGTTTGTCGACGCGCGAATCGGAGGAACTCATCACGGCCCTCATGGGCAATCAACGGGTGCCAGAACAGTTGTTGGGACGTATGATTGAGAGCTGCGATGGGGTGCCCCTCTATCTGGAAGAGGTGACGCGGGATCTAATGGTTCGCCTCCACCGCAAAGAAACAAAAGCTTCTCCCCATGAATACCCCGTGCCCCGCACGCTGGTGGAGGCCATTACCGCAAGGCTCGACGATTTAGGCGAGGCCCGCTGGGTGGCGCAATACGCCTCAGCCATTGGGCGGGACTTCGACTTTTGCCTGCTTCTACGCATTACAGAACTGGAATCAGAGGCGCTCCATGCGGCTTTGCAAACACTGATGGATGCCGACATCATCCGCACCAAACCCTGGGTGAGCGAGGATCACTACGGCTTTTGCCACATGCTGGTGCGGCAGACGGCCTATGAAACGATGTTGCGCAGTCACCGGCGAGATTTGCACAGCAAGATTTCCGATGCGCTCATGGCCAGCGGCCAACAGCGCCCGCCCCACGTGGTGGCATCCCATTTGGATCGGGCAAACCGCAGCGACGAAGCTGCCGCCTTCTGGCTCACATTTGCGGAGCGGCAAATTGGATTAGGCGGCTATGCCGAAGCGCTGAAGGCCCTTTACGCCATCCGCGAAAAACTGGCCCCCATGCACGACAAAAGTGAGCAACTGGCCCGCACCGAGTTAAAAATTCTTTCGGCTTTGGGTTCCACACTGCTGGCAGTTCGCCCCACGGCCGCCGATGAAATTGGTGAGGTTTATGAAGAAGCCTATGGCCTGGCAAAGCGCATAAGCCCGGGGCCGGAAGTGGGCTTTGTGCTGTTTGGCCTTGCCGCCTTCTTTTTCTTCCAGGGTGCTTTCAGCCGGGTCGAGGCACTCACATACAAACTTGCCCTGTTGGGGAGAGAGTTGGGCCACACCCAGCTGACAGAAGGCGCACGCATGATCGGCGGGCAGGTTGCCTTCTGGCGCGGCGATCACGTGGCTTTTCAGCGCGACCATCCTCCCTTTCCCCTGAAGGGCACAATTCCCGATGGCAAAACCGTTGCGCGCTTTGCCCAGGATAAGGTTGTAACATCGCGCATCACCTTTGTGTGGTCGTTGAATCTCACCGGGCGTTGGGATCTGGCGGATGAGGAAAGCCACGCTGCCATGCGCTACGCCACGCAGATGCACCACCCTTATACGCTTTCCCAGGCGCAGCAGATTATGGCGTGGCACCACGTGGTGCGCCGTCAGCCGGCAGAGGCCTTGCACTACGCCAACGCCATGCTTGAAACGTCCCGCCGGCACAATTTCAAAATGTTTAGGGACATTGGTGAAATCGTGCGCCTTTGGGCCGAAGGCATGTTGGACCCCGCCGCTAATCCCTGCGCAGAACTCAACGCCCTTTTGCAGCGATGCATGACCACAGGTGGGCATTTGCTGGTGAATGCGGGCACCGCTCTTTTGGCAGAATTGGCCCTTGCGCGCGAAGAATACAATCTCGCGCTAAACGCCATTGAAGCTGCGCTCGTTGAGGGGCGTAGCGAGGACAGGGTCCACATTCCCGAACTCCTTCGATTGAAGGGCGAGGTTTTGATGGCCCAAAGCAGCAGTTTTGCAGACGGGGAACCGGCCCTGCGTGAAGCTTTGGAACTGGCACAGGATACGGGGAGCCTTGTTTTTGCGCTGCGGGCCGCAACCGGCCTCGTGCAGGCGGGCTGTCGGGAACTAGGCTTTTTGGCACGGGTGGAAGACCTGTTGGAAAGCCTCGCTATGCCCCTTTCATGGAGCGATAGTGTGGAGGCGCGAAGGGCTCTCCACAAGGCCTCTTGATTGCGGTGCGGTTCGCGCCTAGTTTGCGGCTATCTTTCTGGGGTGCTTCGGTCTCGAAGCTGAGAAATACCCATTGAACCTGATCCAAGTAATTTTGGCGGAGGAAGAAAGGTAAGCCGGGCGGGTCGATGGTGGCCGCGCGTGGTTTTCTTCTCCCGTCGCAACAAGCCGGGAGTTTTCCATGACCAAACTGACAACCCTTTTGAGCGCTGCCCTGTTCAGCGCCACCGCTTTTGCGGCCAGCGCCTCCTATGCCGCCGACAAGCCGGAACTGACCGTTTATACCTATGACAGTTTTGCCGCCGATTGGGGCCCTGCCCCCAAAGTGAAGGAAGCATTTGAGAAAGAATGCGCGTGCACGCTGACCTTCGTGGCCAGCGACAGCGCCATCGGGGCCTTCCGCAAGGTGCAGTTGGAAGGAGCGGACACCAAGGCCGATGTGGTTTTGGGGCTGGATACCAACATTACGGAGGCCGCCCGCGCCACAGCCCTGTTTGCAGAACATGGAGTGGAAATTCCTGACAATCTGTCCATTCCCGTGGAATGGACGGACAAAACCTTCCTGCCCTTTGACTACGCCTATTTTTCCTTCGTCTATGACAGCACTAAGGTGAAAAACGCGCCCGGCTCCTTTGAAGAATTGAAGGCCAAGGATGATGATTTCAAAATCGTCATTCAGGACCCCCGCTCATCCACACCGGGCCTGGGCCTGCTGCTGTGGGTCCACTCCGTCTATGGCGACAAGGCTGCGGATTATTGGAAGTCCATCCAGCCCAATATCGTGACCATCACCAAAGGCTGGTCAGAAGCCTACGGCCTGTTCCTGAAAGGTGAAGCGGACATGGTTTTGTCCTACACCACCTCCCCAGCCTACCATATGATCGCCGAAGAGAAGGACCAATATAAGGCGGCTGCGTTCCAGGACGGGCATTATGCGCAGGTTGAAGTGTCTGCCATCGTGAAAAGCACCAAGAACATGGAGTTGGCCAAGCAATTCATGGCCTTCACGCTGTCGGACACGTTCCAAAACATCATTCCCACCACCAACTGGACCTACCCGGCCACCAAAACGGCGGCGGGTTTGCCCAAGGGGTTTGAAACGCTGCACGTGCCTTCCAAAACCCTGCTGCTGGACGGCAAGGCGGTGGAAGAAAAGCGCAAGGGGCTGATCGACGATTGGCTGGCGGCGTTGAACCAGTAAAGAACGGGGGAGCGCCTCTGGGGCGCTCCCTCCTGCCATTTTGACCGTTTCGCGTTTCCTGCCGTCCACGCTGACGGGCCTTTTGTGTGCCATGCTTTTGCTGGCTTTGGTGAGCCTGTTGCTATGGCTCATCGCTGGCCTATCCGACGGGGGGGCAAAGCTGTTTTCATCCTTGGGGTCGCGGGATTGGGCGCTGCTGCGTTTCACTTTTTTTCAGGCAGCCCTTTCCACCATCCTTTCCCTTCTAGTGGGTCTTTCTTTGGCGTGGGCCTTGAGCCATCAGCGGCGCTTTGCGGGGCGCGGGCTTCTTGTGGCGCTGTTTTCATCAGCGCTTGTTATGCCCACATTGGTGGTGGTGTTGGGGCTGATTACCGTGCTTGGCCGCCGGGGGTGGATGGCCAGCACCAGTGAGAGCGTGTTTGGGGTTTCCCTGCCGTTTTCTATCTACGGGCTAGGCGGTATCTTGCTGGCCCATACTTATCTCAACGGCTCGTTTTGTGTGCGCACGCTGCTTGGCCGGTTGGAAGCCATTCCGGCGGAGCGGCGCAAACTGGTGCGGTCGTTGGGGCTTTCGCCCTGGCAGCGGTTCAACCTCATCGAATGGCCTGCCGTGAAAGGCAGCATGGTGCCGCTGGCCACAACGATCTTTCTTTTGTGCTTCACCTCTTTTGCCATCGTGCTGCTGCTGGGCGGTTCGCCCCGCTACAACACCCTGGAAGTGGCTATCTTTGAAGCCGTGAAGCTGGATTTCGATCTGGCGCGGGCGCTGGACTTGGCGCTGCTGCAACTTGTGGTTTGCGCAGTGTTGGTCACCGTAAGTTCGCGGTTTCGGGTGGTGGATAACACCGTCGCCACCAACCCATGGCGCTTTAACTGGCCCGATGCACTCGGCGCTCGCGTGTTGCAATGGGGGTTGATCCTGCTGGGTGGCACCGTTCTTGTAGCGCCGCTTTCAGCCATCGTGATTGACGGCATAGGGGCGGATTTTGGCAAACTGTTGGGGGAAAGTGGCTTTCAGCAGGCCTTTATCACGTCTCTGGTGCTGGGAGCGGCATCGGCGCTTTTGGCCACTTTTGTGGCACTGTGTCTTGCCACCGCACGACGGGATCTGGTGTTGAGCCATCGGCTCGGAAGGAAGGGCGGTGCATCGGTAATGGCATCCTTGCTCAGCTTTTCCGCCCTCCTTTACCTTGCCTTCCCGGCGCTGGTATTGAGCCTTGGGTTTTTTGTGTTGGCCCGGCAATTGCCAGGCGGGCTGACGTTTTGGGCCGGTGTGGCACTGTTGGTGGCGAACCTGTTGATGGCGCTTCCCTTTGCATTGGCCATTTTGGGCCCGGCGTTGGAAAAGGTTGGAACGCGCCATGACAGGCTCGCCTTTTCGCTGGGACTATCCGGTTGGCGGCGCTGGCGGCTGGTGGAATGGCCGCTTCTGCGCCACGATATAAGCATGGTGCTGGCTTTGTCTTTTTGTTTGTCTTTGGGGGATCTGGGCGTGATTGCCCTGTTCGGCTCGCAGGATTTTGCAACCCTCCCCTGGTATCTCTACCAAAAAATGGGGTCCTATCGCACCGATGATGCGGCCGGAGTGGCACTCATCATGCTGGTGTTGACCCTCACCGTCTTCCTAAGCGCTGCGCGGTTTCAAAGGAGCGGCCATGCTGGAGGTTGAGGATGTGCGGTTTGCCCACCCGGGCATGCAAAGCGACTATCGGTTCGACCTGACAGCCCAGGCCGGAGAGGTTGTGGCAATCATGGGCGCTTCCGGCAGCGGCAAGTCCACACTTTTGGACCTTTTGGCGGGTTTTTTGAAACCCCATGGCGGGCGGATGGCCTGGGACGGGGTGGCGTTTGAAAACAGGCCGCCCGAGGGCAGACCCTGCACGATATTGTTTCAAAAGGACAACGTGTTTGGCCACCTCACCGCCCACGAAAATGTGGCGCTGGGTTTGCCCAAAACTGCCCTAGACCGTGGGCGGATTGCCGAAGCGCTTGAGCAGGTCGGTATGGGGGGAAAAGGCGGGCAAAAGGCGCAAACCCTTTCCGGCGGACAACAGCAGCGGGTGGCCTTGGCGCGTTCTCTTGTGCGCCAGCAACCGCTGCTGTTGCTGGATGAACCCTTTACCGGGCTGGACGACGAAAGCCGCCACCGCATGTTGCCTTTTGTGAAAGCCATGGCTGATGAACATGGGCGCTGTGTGCTGATGATCACCCATGACCGGGAAGATGCGCAGATGATTGCGGACACCCTGTTGGTCGTGGAGAACCAACGACTTGTGGGGCAACCTCTATGACGCGGGTGGTGGTGCTCTTGGGCGGCGATATTGCCGTTACCAAACGATTGGCCGCGCAAGTGCAGGACTGCCCCGCCGTGGCGGCTGACGGGGGCATACGCCATGCCAAGCCCCTTGGCATCGAAGGCAACCTCACCAACTGGGTGGGCGACTTTGATTCCTCATCGGCGCACCTTCAAACGCGCTATGTCACCCTGCCCCGTCATGCCTATGCGGCGCAAAAAGACATGACGGATGGCGAATTGGCCATGGCTTTGGCGTTGGAAAAAGGGGCGACGGACCTTGTACTTGTGGGCGCGTTTGGCGGGCGGACGGATCATGCCTTTGCGCACCTGATCGCTGCGCCAACCCTGCCCTGCCCTTTTATCCTGACGAGCGGGCGGGAGGAGGCGCTTCTGATCAAGGGCACCATTACGCCGGATTGGCCTGTGGGGACCGTTTTCTCCATCCTCGCGCTGGATGCGTTGACCGGCGTTTCCATCACAAACGCCCAGTGGCCGCTGGACTGTGTGAGCGTATCACCGGGTAGCGGACTGACGCTTTCCAATGTTACTACCGGTCCGGTTACCATCTCCTGTGCCACAGGCCGTGCGCTGGCCATCGCACAGTTTGATGAGACCCCTTGAAACCCGTGGGCTAAATGGGTCTTACGGCGGGTAGAAATAACATGGTTTGGGAGCCCCATCATGAACCCGTTCGTATTTACCGCGCCTCCGACGCCCACTTTGTCAATCCGGGGCACAAGTGCCGCCTTTCCCGTGCGGCGCGTCTATTGCATCGGCCGCAATTACGCTGCCCATTCCATTGAAATGGGCGGTAATCCCGACCGGGAGGAGCCGTTTTTCTTTCAAAAAAATCCGGACAATTTGGTCCAGGACGGGCGCTTTCCCTACCCGCCCCAGACGGGCGATGTTCACCATGAGGTGGAAATGGTGGTGGCGCTGAAATCGGGCGGCACTGACACTGCGGTGCAGGAGGCGCTTGCCCACGTCTACGGATATGCCATCGGCTTGGACATGACGCGGCGGGATTTGCAAAAAGCCATGAAAACGGCCCGGCGCCCGTGGGAAATTGCCAAGGCTTTTGAACATTCCGGCCCCCTGAGCGAGATTGTGCCCGTAGAAACTTGCGGCCATCCCCATGAGGCCGACATTACCCTTTTGGTGAATGGCGAGGAACGGCAAAGCGGCAATACCAATCAGATGATCTGGAAAGTGCCGGAGATGATCGCCTATCTTTCCCGCCATTACCGGCTGGCTGCGGGGGATGTGATCATGACCGGCACGCCCGCGGGCGTGGGGCCGGTGCGACGGGGTGATGTGATGGTGGCAAAGCTGGAGGGCGTGGCGCAGGTGGAAGTGGCCGTGGTGTAATCACCCGCCGCGCGTCGCCTCCAGGGTGATGACGACCTTCACGGTTTCTCCCACGCTAGAACTGTCCGGGAAGGTTTTGCCCACTTGGAAGTCCAGCCGCTTGAGAACCGTTTCAGCGGTGACAAAAGCGCGACCGTCCTGTTCGCGATAGGTAAAGGGCAATGCCAGCGGTTGAGCCATACCGGCCAGCGTCAGCGTGCCTGTAGCCTCGTATCCAGCGTCGGTCTTGACCACGCTATCCGCCTCGAATTTTGCGGTGGGGAATTGCGGTGCATCCAAAAATTCTGCGGATTGGGCCCTTTCACTGACATCGCCGATGGAGAGGGAGGCCATGTCTATGGTGGCCTTGATGGTGGCCGCCGCGAGATTTTCGGGATCGAAGACCACATCTGCAGACCAGTTTTGAAAGGCGCCGCGCACCGGGGAACCCAGTTGCGTAATTTCAATGGCCAAATTGCTGTTGGCCTTGTCGATGACCCAGCCGCCCTGCGAAACCGGAGCCGTCGTTGCAGCCACAACGGGGGCGGCCTTGAAAGGGGCGTAAAGCACGGCGGTGATCCCCAAAACGGCGGCGAAGACCGCCCCGGCCAGCGCAACGGGCGCGGCATTTGCACCGGAGGGATGGGATGTCATGGTTGCTAGCTCGGCATCGCTGGGCAGATTGGCCCCGGGCACCATGCGTTGAAAGGTGACGTCTTTGTCGATAACTGCGTGTTTGATGGCACCGGCCACATGCAAAGCGATAGCGCCGATGAGCACAAACCCCATGTGGTGATGGGCGTTGCCAAAAAAAGCGGACAGGGCGGTGTCCTTGGGAATGAAGGGCAGGTTTTGCCCAAAGGGCCACCAGATGGGCGCATACCCTTCGGAGGCGGCATGGTGCAGCCACCCCAACAGAGGCATGGCAATGATGCTGCCGTAAAGAAGCCAGTGGACCGTGCGGGCGGCGAAGGCTTCCATGCCTTCGTTCAGCAATTTGGGGTGGGGCTGGATGAGCGCCCACAAAACGCGGCCCAAAGCCACGGCAAACAGGGTGAGGCCCACCGTTTTGTGGAGAGAATACCACCACACTTTTTCGGCCACTTCTTCAGGCGTGGTGGTCGGCAACCAATCCATATATTTGGCGATGATAAACAGGGCGATGATCAACACCGCCGTCGCCCAGTGGAAGAGCTGGTGGATCAGGCCATAGGTCAGCGTGGAATTGGTGAGCCGCATGGTCTTGCTCCGCGTTGAATACCGGCCCGCCGGGTTGATCAGCGGGCCGGTATTGCCTCAAAAATTAGGAGGTTTTTTCCAGCTCCACAGAGATGACGATCTTTACCTCGTCGGAAACGGCGGGGGCGAATTTGCCGAGGCCGAAATCGGAACGCTTCAGCGTCGTCGTGGCGTTGAAACCGGCCCAATCTTTTTGGTTGATGGGGTTTTTGCCGATTTTGTTCAATTTGGCATCCAACACAATTTCCTTAGACTGGCCGGCCATGGTCAGATTGCCCGTAATTTTGGCCGTGTTGTCGCCGGTGGGTTCCACCTTTGTGGATGTAAACGTGACCAACGGATTGTTGGCGGCATTGAAGAAGTCCGCAGACATGAAGTGCCCCTCACGGGCCTCCCAACCGGTAATCATATCGGCGGCTTTCATTTCCAACTGAACGGAGGATTTGGACAGATCGTCCTGATCAATCGTTGCGGTGCCATTGAAGCCGGAAAACAGACCATACGTGGTGGAGAAGCCGATATGGTCATAGGAAAACAGAATTTGCGCGTGGCTGGGGTCGAACTTGTAGTTGTCGGCGGCAAAAGCGGGCGCGGCCAAAAGTGAAACGGCGAGCGCCGTGCTGGCAGCGATGGTGCGGAGGCGAGAGAGCATGAGAGAATCCTTATGTATGACTTGGGGACGATGGCAGCATAACAGCCGAGACCGGCAATTGTTACCGACCCGGATAAGCTAGTGCGAATGGGCTACGCTATCGAGGGGCTTAGCGTCACAAGATTGTCAATCTGGGGTGAACAATCAGCGCACCGCACACTGCGCCTCAAAGGAAGGGTGTTTGCGAAACCAATCCGCCATGTGATCCACAAAAACACGGGTCTTTTGGGGCTGGTGGGGCCCGGGGGGGAAAACCACGTGCAGGGCCAGCGGTTCAGGCTGATAGTCCGGCAGAACCGGTACCAGACGGCCAGCGCTTATGCTTTCCGCCACAATGAAATCCGGTAGGCTGGTGATACCCAGCCCTTTTTGTGCAAATTGCAGGTTCACTTCGCCATTATTGGTGCGAAGCGCCGCATTCACCCGCACCACCGTCACATCCTCGGGTCTTTGAATATGGTGCAAGTGCCACTCGCTACCCTCGCTGGCAAAGCGATAACCGAGGCATTTGTGGTGGCGCAGATCTTCGGGTTTTTTCGGTGTGCCGTGGTCGGCCAGATAGGCTGGAGAGGCGCACAACATGCGGCGCATGGTGCATAGTTTGCGGGCGATGAGGGTGGAATCCTTCAAAATGCCAATGCGTAACGCCACGTCGTAACCGTCTTCGATGAGGTCCATGTGACGGTCGGACAGGAAAAGGTCCACCTCCACATGGGGAAAGCGTTCGTGAAATTCGGACAGGGGATCGCCCAGATGGCGGGCCCCGAAGGTGAGAGGGGCCGTCACACGCAGTTTTCCCATGGGGGTTTGGGACAGTTGGGAGGCTTCTTCTCCCGCCAGTTGTAGGGTTTCCAGGGCCGTCTCCGCCCGTGTGAGATAAAGCGTTCCGGCCTCGGTGAGTTGCACCGAGCGGGTGGTGCGGTCGAACAGGCGAATGCCCAGTTCAGCCTCAAGATCAGCAATGCGTTTGGAGGCGATGGTGCGCGACACCTGCAACAGATTGGCCGCCTTGGTGAAGCTTAATTCCTGCGCCACATGGACGAAGGTTTCTATGGTGGTCAGGGTTGGCATGGCGCCACCCTGACCAAAGGTTGCGGCCTGCACAAGGCCGACTTCGAACGGAGCCCTGTGAAGATTTAGGCGGGTTCCGGGCTCAACCGGACCGGCTGCACCTCTTTGAGCACATCCGGCGTTAGTTTGGAGACCACGCTGCTGGCGCGGGCGTAGTTTTGGTGCAGCGTATTGTCGCCGGGAAAGGCGATGCAAGGAATGCCCGCGTCCACTGCGGCGGTCAAACTGGGCTCGGAGTCCTCAATGGCCACCACGTGGTCTGCTTTATATCCAAGACGCTTAAGCGCCTCGAAATAAGCATCCGGGCTGGGTTTGTTGGTGGCAACCATGCTGGCATCGCAAACCAGCGTGAAATCACTCTTCGTAATCGTATTGCCCAGTGCGGTGAAGATGGCATCAACGTTAGCCCGGCTGGTGGTCGTGACGAGGGCAAGGTCGATGCCGTTTTCATAGGCGTATTTCATGATGTCCAGCACGCCGGCACGGGGCTTCACCGCGCCGGTTTCGAGGGCCTGATTGTAGTAGCGGGTTTTCAGCTTGTGGACCCATGCTGCATCCACCTTTTCCTCGCGGGACTGGGCGTAATCTTCGATCCGTGCCTGACCACCGCTATGGGCCAGAACGCTGCGGTAAAAATGCTGATCCCAATGCCAGGCCAACCCAGCCTCTTTGAAAGCTTGATTAAACGCGCCGCGTTGCATTTCCGATGTTTCCGCCAATGTGCCAACGGAACCGAAAAGGATTGCTTTGGGGAAGGTAAGGGTTGCCATGGTGTGCCTTTCAAAACGACAGGCCAAAGAGAGCGTGGCCTGTGACGCGTAAAACGGCTCCCCTTCGCCATTGTTCCACGGTGGTGTTGGAAAATCTTGCGGCGGCTCGTCACAGCGTCCATCAAGAGCCGGTGCGGAGCGGGGTGGTCACATCCAAAAATGACCGTTGTAGGCGCTTTTGCGACAGGAAAGAATGAGATGACAAACCACCTCTATGACGGTCTTGTGGGCCATCAGGATCCGCAGACGCCCTTTGGCGCCATTGTGCCGCCGGTGCCGCAGGTGAAGACCCGCTATTATTCCTACGGACATGTGGAGAGTGTTTCCGCCCGCTTTGCCCACAAATTGGTGGCGCTGGGCGTGAAGGCCGGAGACCGGGTGGCCGTGCAGGTGCCAAAATCCATGGAAGCGGTGATGCTGTACTTGGCAACTGTGCGCTGCGGTGCCGTGTTTTTGCCGCTCAATACGGCCTATACAAAAGCCGAGGTGCGCTACTTTTTGGAAGATGCCGAACCCCGCCTGTTTGTCTGCGACCCTGCCCGAAGGGAGGAATTTTCAGACCTTGCCAACGATACGATGGCGCTGGAAACCATGGGGGTCTGGTTGGATGAAGAGGGCGACTATGGGTCCTTGTTGGTGGACAATGGTGAGGCCCACAGTTTCGATAGTATGCCGCGAGCGGCCGATGATCTGGCCGCCATTCTTTACACATCCGGCACCACGGGGCGGTCCAAAGGGGCCATGTTGAGCCACGCCAATTTGCTATCCAACAGCCAAACGCTGGCGGATTATTGGCGCTTTACGAAGGACGATGTGCTGCTGCATGCCCTACCGATTTTCCACACCCATGGCCTGTTTGTGGCCACCAATGTGGCTCTGCTGGCCGGGTGTCGGCTCATTTTCATGGGCAAATTTGATGTGGATACGATCATCGAGCACATGCCCCAGGCCACTGCGCTGATGGGTGTGCCCACTTTCTATACGCGCCTGTTGGATGAGCCACGTTTTACCCGCGATCTGGCGTCCTCCATGCGCCTGTTCATTTCCGGCAGCGCACCGCTTCTGGCCGAAACTCACCGGGCGTTCGAGGCCCGCACGGGCCAGCGTATTCTGGAACGCTACGGCATGACTGAGACCAATATGAACACATCTAACCCCTATGAAGGGGAACGCCGGGCCGGCACGGTGGGCTTTCCCCTGCCGGGCGTGGACCTTCGGGTGGCGGATGCCGACACCGGCAAGCCCCTGGATCAAGGCGAAATTGGTGTGCTGGAAGTGAAAGGACCAAACGTTTTTCAAGGCTATTGGAACATGCCGGAAAAGACTGCGGAGGAGTTTCGCGCCGACGGCTATTTCATTACCGGTGATCTGGGGCGGGTGGATGACGACGGCTATGTGCATATCGTTGGTCGGGGGAAGGACCTGATCATCGCGGGCGGTTACAATATCTATCCCAAAGAGGTGGAGACGATTATCGACGTCATGGAGGGCGTGCTGGAAAGTGCGGTCATCGGCGTGCCCCACCCGGATATGGGCGAGGCGGTGGTTGCCGTGGTTGTGCCGTCCCACAAAAACGTCACGGAACAGGCGGTGATGGACCATGCGGGGGAACACCTGGCGCGGTTCAAACAGCCGCGCGCCGTTTTCATGGTGGATGCCCTGCCCCGCAACACCATGGGCAAAGTGCAGAAGAATGTATTGCGGCAGCACTATGAAGCCCTGTTCACGCCGTAGGCTATTGATGCCCACATGTGCTCAAACATGGGCCGTTGCGCGCCCGGCAACAGGGCAGTGCGCAATGGGCACTGTGGGACCTTTCCACAGCCATGGCATCCGCTTGCTCCCCTGATATTGTGTGGCTAGGCTTCAGCCCGAGCAGAACGTCATGCAGGTGGCGGTTTTGCTATGCCGCTGCGGGCCAACGGTCCGCCAGATCATTTGAAGGAAATGCCCATGCTCTCTCGCCGCACATTCTCTTTGCGCACAGCCGCCCTTGCGGGCGCAGTGGCCCTCGGCTCTTTCACGGCCGCTTCCGCCGCTGACACGCCCGTCAAGTTTTCCCTGGATTGGAAATTTGAAGGCCCCTCTGCCGGTTTCTTTCTGGCCCTCGACAAAGGTTATTTCAAAGCTGAAGGGCTGGATGTGACCATCGATTCCGGTGCGGGCTCCCGGGAATCCATCCCCCGCGTGGCCACCGGCACCTATGACATGGGCTTTGGCGACATCAACGCTCTGGCCAAGTTTTTGGATGAAGACACCGCTGCCAAGGTGAAAGCCGTGATGGTGGTCTATGACCAGCCCCCCTTTGCCGTGATCGGGCGCAAGTCTCAAGGCATTACGGCTGATCCCAAATCGCTGGAAGGCAAGACGCTGGGCGCGCCGCCACCGGATGCTGCTTTTGGCCAGTGGACCGCTTTCAAACAGGCCGCCAAGATTGACGATAGCGCCATCAAGATTGAATCCGTAGGCTTCCCCGTGCGCGAGCCTATGCTGGCCCAGGGTAAGGTAGATGCCATTTTCGGCTTCGCCTTTTCGTCCGTTTTGAACCTGAAAGCCAATGGCGTGCCCGCAGACGACATCGTGCCCATCATGATGTCTGAAAATGGGCTGGACCTTTATGGCAACGCCATCATGGTCAACACCGACTTTGCCGAGAAAAACCCAGACGCCGTGAAAGGCTTCTTAAAGGCGCTGGCCAAGGGCTTCAAAGATGCCGTAGCCAACCCTGAGGAAGGCGTGGCGGCCGTGATCAAGCGCAATCAGATCCTCGATCCGGCCATCGAAAAAGAGCGGCTGGGCATGGCCATTTCCATGAATATCAACACGCCTTTCGTGCAGGAAAACGGCATAGGCACGGTGGATGCGGCCCGCATGAAAGCCTCGCTGGAACAGCTTGGCACGTCCATGGGTCTGAAGGGTAATGTGACCGCGGAGCGCCTGTTCGATGCCCAATATCTGCCCGCCAAAGAAGACCGGATGCTCAAGTAGCGTCCGATACTTCTGCGCGTAGGGGGCGACGATGACTGACACACTGGTCACGCTGGATGGCGTGGACATGACCTATGGCGGCCATGGGGGCGGCACGGGCACCAAAGCGGTGGCTGGCCTCACCATGGCCGTGGACAAAGGTGAGTTTGTCGCCGTGGTCGGACCCTCCGGCTGCGGGAAGTCTACACTGATGAAACTGGTGACCGGTCTCCACATCCCGGAGACCGGTGCCATAACCGTCGCGGGGGATCGGGTGACAAAACCCGTCTCCATCGTCGGGATGGCGTTTCAAAACCCCACCATGCTGCCGTGGCGGACAACGCTCGATAATGTGTTGCTGCCACTGGAAATCGTCAAACCCCACCGCTCCCGCCTGCGCAGCCATAAGGGTGAGTATGTGGAAAAGGCTGAGCGGCTTTTGACACTGGTGGGGCTGGAAGGGTTTGGGGACAAATACCCCTGGCAGCTTTCCGGCGGCATGCAACAACGGGCCAATCTGTGCCGCGCACTGATCCATGAGCCAGCCCTGCTGATGCTCGATGAACCCTTTGGCGCTCTGGATGCCTTTACCCGCGAGGAATTGTGGTGCGTGATCCGTGACATTCATGCCAACACGGATGTTACGATCGTTTTGGTGACCCATGATCTACGCGAAGCGGTGTTTCTGGCCGACCGGGTTCTGGTCATGTCCGCCCGCCCGGGCAAGGTGATCGTGGATCGTCAGGTGGATTTCGCCCGTCCCCGGGAATTGGACATTATGTATGAACGCAGCTTTTCCGATGTGGTGTCGGAATTGCGGGAGCATATCGCGGAAGCCCGAGTGAAGGTGGGCGCATGAGCGATCTGACCCTTTCTGACGAGCCGGACGAACAAGCCGTTGCCGCCGCCCGCGCCCAGGCGGGCGTCTCCCCCCTCCTGCTGGCCGCCATGCCGTGGCTGGTGACGCTGGGTTTTCTGCTGTTTTGGGAATTGGCGGTGCGCGTGCTGGATGTGGCGCAGTTCATCCTGCCCGCGCCCAGCGTGATTTTTGAGGCCATTGTCAAATACTGGCCCGCCATCTGGTCCAACTCCCTGCAAACGCTCTACACAACGCTGCTGGGCTTTGGCCTGGCCATCGTATTCGGCCTCGCCCTGGGTCTGGCCATCGGTTGGTCCAAAGCGGTTTATGCCGGGCTTTACCCGCTGATGATCGGATTCAACGCCATCCCCAAAGTGGCCGTGGTGCCCATTTTGGTGATCTGGATGGGCATTGGCACCGGCCCGGCTGTTGTGACCGCGTTCCTCATCGCCTTTTTCCCCATCGTGGTGAATGTTGCCACCGGCCTTGCCACCATTGAGCCGGAATCCGAGGACGTGTTGCGGGCCCTGGGCGCATCCAAATTCGATGTCATGTGGAAAGTGGGCATCCCCCGTTCCATGCCCTATTTCTTCGGCTCGCTGAAAGTGGCCATTACGCTCGCTTTTGTGGGGTCGGTAATCTCCGAAACCATTGCCGCCAATAGCGGCCTTGGCCATCTCATGCTGGCAGCCCAATCTCAGTTCAACGTGCCGCTGGTGTTTGCCGGTCTGGTGATGTTGGCTGTGGAAGGTATTGCCATGTATGCGGTGATGGCTTGGGTGGAGCAACGCACCACGGGCTGGGCCCATCGGGGCGGGAACGCCTAAGCGCTCTGCGCTTTACGCATCGTCTGCGCCCGTTCGATGGACGGGACAGCGGCCAGTAGATTTTTGGTATAATCCTGCTGGGGCGCGGCGAAGATCTGGTTGCGGGGGCCAAACTCCACGATTTCGCCATGGCGCATGACGGCAACCTCATCGCACATCTGCTGCACGACGCCCAGATCATGGCTGATGAACAGGTAGGTTAGGCCCAGATTGTCCTGTAGGTCACGCAACAGGTCGAGAATTTGCGCCTGAATAATCACGTCCAGCGCAGACACGGCCTCGTCGCAAATGATCAGCGCAGGGTTGGTGGACAGCGCGCGGGCGATGCTGATGCGTTGGCGTTGCCCCCCGGAAAACTGGTGGGGAAACAGGTTCATCTGCTCCCGCGTCAGGCCCACTTTCTGAAACAGATCGGCCACATGGGCATCCCGCTCTTCCAGCGGCATGGTGCCCAGATTGTCCATGGGCTCACGCACGATGGCGGCGGCACGCAGGCGGGGATTGAGGGATGAATAGGGGTCCTGAAAGATAACTTGCACGTTGGCACGGGCCAGCCGAAGTTCCTCGCCGGACAGGGAAAGCATGTCCTTGCCGTCCAGCACGGCATGGCCCTCTTGGGCTTCCACAAGGCGGGCGACGGCCAGCGCGGTAGTGGTCTTGCCGGACCCGCTTTCCCCCACGAGACCCAGCGTCTTCCCCTTCTCCAGATCAAAGCTGACACCTTTGACGGCGCGGAACACTTCTTTGCGGCCAAAGCGTTTTTTGACGTTGAACTGCACCTGCAAGTCGCGCACGGACAGGAGGGCATCCCTGTCAACATCATCTTGCGCACTGCCCTTCAGCGTTTCCGTGGTCAGATGGGGAACACTGGCGATGAGGGAACGGGTGTAGGGGTGTTGGGGCCGGTCGATGACCGCCTCCACCGACCCGTATTCCAGACACTTCCCGCCGTTCATCACGGCCACATCATCCGCCATTTCCGCCACCACGCCCATGTCGTGGGTGATCAAAATTGTTGCGGTCCCCATATCGTCGGACAGATTGCGCATCAGCTCAAAAATCTCCGCCTGCACTGTGACGTCCAGCGCAGTGGTGGGTTCGTCGGCGATGAGAATTTGGGGGCGGCAGGCCAGCGCCATGGCGATCATGACCCGCTGCCGCTGACCGCCGGACATTTCATGGGGATAGGCCAGTGCCTTCTCCACAGCATTGGGAATTTGCACCGCGTCCAGCAGTTCCACCGCCCGAGCCCACGCATCGCTCTGGCTGAGGGTTTGGTGCAGGCGCAGCACTTCGGCGATTTGTTCCCCCACCGTGTAAAGCGGGTTCAGGGACGTCATGGGCTCCTGAAAGATCATGCCGATCTGGTTGCCGCGAATGCTGCGCAGGGTGGCATCGTCCACCTGTGTCAGGTCCTGCCCGTTAAAGTGAATGCTGCCGTGGGCGATGCGCCCGGTGGTGGGCAAAAGCCCCATAATAGCAAGTGCGGTCATAGATTTACCGCTGCCGGATTCGCCCACAATGCTAAGCGTCTTGCCCGGCTCGAGGCTGAAACTGAGATCGTCCACCACGGTGACCTTGCCGTGGCGGGCGGAGAGTTCCACGCTTAAACCCTCGACTGAAAGAAGCGGCACGCTCATCGCTCTCTCAATTTCGGATTGAGGGCATCGTTGAGGCCGTCGCCCACCAGGCTGATGGCCAGCACCGTGATGAAAATGGCGATGCCCGGCACGGTGACCGTGTAGCTGGCGTCCAGAATATATTGCCGGTTGGAGCCGATAATCTGGCCCCAACTGGCCACATTAGGGTCTGTGAGGCCAAGGAAACTCAACCCCGCTTCAAACAGAATGGCGGAGCCCACCATCAGGGCCGCCTGCACGATGATGGGAGGCAAGGCGTTGGGCAGGATCACGCGGAAAATGAGATCGCGGTTGCGCACGCCGCCGGCGCGGGCGGCGGTGACGTATTCCAACTCCCGAATGCGCAAAAATTCTGCCCGGGTGATGCGGGCGACAGCGGGCCAGGAAACGAGACCGATGGCCAGTGTGATCATGGGTAAGGTTGCGCCAAACAGAGCGACGATGACCATGGAGAAAAGGAGCGTGGGCAGAACCTGAAAAAATTCTGTGAGGCGCAAAAGCACCTCTTCCACCCAGCCTCCATAGAACCCGGCCAAAGCGCCCACGGTGATGCCGATGGTGACGGTGAGAAAAGCTGCGGTGAGGCCCACGGTGAGGGACACCCGCGCGCCGTGGATGAGCAAAGACATCAAGTCCCGACCCAAATAATCCGTACCCAACAGGTAGCCCTCTTCCCCCGGCGGAGTGAAAGGGGCCCAGACCATTTCAAACGGGTCTTCGCCGGTGAACATGGGACCGAAAATGGCCACCAGAATCACGCCAATCAGGATGAACAGTCCGGCCATGGCGGAGCGGTTGCGGGTGAACATCTCGAAGGCTTCAGCGAAGGGCGATCGGGCTTTTACCAGCGTGTTTTGTGTTTCGTCGCTCATGCTTTGCCTCGCAATCTGGGGTCCATCATGCGCAGCACCATGTCGGTGAGCAGATTGCCGATGATCACCACAAAGGCGGAGAAGAAAAGGATGCCCAAGATGGTGGGCGTATCGCGGGCGATGATGGATTGCAGCGCTAGCGTGCCGAGACCGGGCCAGGAAAACACCGCCTCCACCAGCACCGCGCCGGAAACCACGGCGGAGAATTGCAAACCGGCCAAGGTCACCACCGGTGAGAGCGCGTTTTTGAGCGCGTGTTTGTAAACCACCTCCCGCTCCCCCAACCCTTTGGCTTTGGCCGTGCGCACATAGTCTGACCCCAAGACTTCCAACATGCTGGCGCGGCACAGGCGGGAGTAAAGGGCCAGGAAGATGGAGGCCAGTGTTACCACCGGCAGCACCATATGATGGGCCACTGACAAGGCTTGCGCGAAAAAGCCCGCGTCGATGAGCGAGGCGTCCATCATACCGGCCACGGGAAAGAGCTGGATTTTGAGTGAGAAGGCGATCAACAGGAGAATGCCCGTCCAGAACACGGGGGCGGCATATCCAAACAGGGCCAGGAACGTGACAATGTAGCTTGCGATGCCGCGCGGGTGACGCGCGGAATAGACGCCCAGCAACACACCCACGGCGAGCGCTAAAAGCTGGGCGGTAACGACCAGCAACAAAGTCGCCGGCACTTTCTCAAAAATCAGATCCGTCACGGGCTGATTGTAGAAAAACGAGTAGCCCAGATCGAACGTAGCCACTTTGGCGATATAGGAGAGCAGCTGCACCAAGAACGGCTGGTCCAGCCCGTAGTCGCGGCGGATTTGCGCCATCACTTCCGCGTCAGCCCCGCCGGAGGCTTGGGCGATGGTGTCGGCAATGTCGCCCGGGGCCAGGTGCATCATGGTGAAGTTGAGCACCAGCACGGCCACAAGGAGCAGCACAGCATAGGCGAAGCGGTTGGCGATGGAGAGCAAAACGGTCACCGGCTGCCTGCCGTGATTTTGAGAGGACGCGGCCAAAAGACAGGGCCGGAAAACCGGCCCCGCCCTGCATTGCTTGTATGCATCCGCATCTTATTTTTTCAAATACACACGATCCATGGGCGAGGACGATGCCCAGATACCTTTAACGGGGTTGCCCACCTTATCGGAATAGGCCGTGTGGTAGGGCAGCGTGTTGAGCCAGTATACGGGCAGTTCATCGGCCACGATTTGCTGGAATTCCTTGTAGAGCGCCTTGCGCTTTTCAGGGTCCGTCTCCTTGCCGGCCATTTCCATCAGCTCGTCCACCCGTGCATTTTCGTACTGCTGGGTGTTGGACCAGATAACGCCCTTTTTGATGTTGTTGGAATCGTAGGTGCGGTGCACGCCGATCACCGGGTCGCCCCAGTTGAAGACCGTGTCCATGGTCATGTCGAAGTCATGGCTGGAAACGGTTTTGGCCCAGGTGGGGAAGTCCGGGGAGGCTTTTACACTCACGTCGATACCGACTTTTTTGAGCGCGGCTTTCACATATTCCGCCTGAGGTTTGATGGAGGGCCAGCCGAAATTGATGCTCAATTCCATACGCTTGCCGTCCTTGAGCGGATAGCCCGCTTCGTCCAGCAAGGCGGCGGCTTTTTCCAGATCAAGATCATAACCGGGAAGACCTTCCGCCGCCAGCGGAGAGCCGGGGTGGATGGGGCCTTTGGCTTCAGACGCAAGGCCCAGCATAATGGCCTTCATGATGAAGTTTTTGTCCACCGTATGGGCGATGGCCTGACGCACGCGCTTATCCGCCAGCGGTCCTTTTTTGGTGTTGAACGCCAGCCAGTCCAGCGCGCCGATGGCGGCATAGCCGTCGGCGGTGACGTTCACCCCCTCGGCCTTTTCCAGCCGCTTGATGTTGCGCACGGTGTTCATGAAAGGGGCCATATGGATTTCGCCGTTTTCCAAGCCGATGGAGGCAGCGGACTGGTCCTTGATGATGCGCATGACGATGCGGTCAAGGCAGGGGGCCTCGCCGAAATAGTCATCATTGCGTTCCAGAATGACGTGCTGGTCGCGCTTGAATTCCACAAGTTTGAATGGGCCGGAACCCACGACGTTTTCAGAGTTTTGTGGGTGGGCTTTCACGTCCTGGCCGTCGCCGTAGACGTGTTTTGGGATGATAGCCATGAGCTGCGAAGACATGGCCAGCATGAGCGCCGGGTGGGGCTGGGAGAGTTTCAGCACCGCAGTTTTGGCATCCGGTGTTTCCACCGCCTCCACGGGCGCAAACATGGCTTTGAACGGGTGGTTTGCTTTGATTGTATCCACCGAAAATTTTACATCTTCGGAGGTCACAGGCTTGCCGTCATGGAAATTGGCGTTGTCGCGGATTTTGATCGTGACGGATAAACCGTCGTCGGATGTGGTGACGGACTGTGCCAAATAGGGCTCCGCTTCCCATCCATCGGTGTAACGCAAGGGCGTTGCGAAAAGCTGTGCGCCCGGAGCGCCTGTCACAACACCCGACTGCACCGCGGGGTTGAGGTGGCGCGGTGTCTGGCCTAGCCAGCTAACCAAGGTGCCGCCCTTCTCGCCGCAAGCCGCTAAAACCGCCGGTGCTGCCAAACAGACCATTGCTGTGGCCGTGGCCAATGAGAGTGCCAGTTTACGCATTTTTTTCTCCCCGTTTATCCCAAAACCACCCGGCCTGCCCGGACTGGTTTCAAAAGCCTGCAACAGGAATTGTCATCTGTGAAGCGGTTGGGGAGAAAAAGTTCGGGCTTGTTTGAACCGGGATCCATCCGCATTCTACGGCTATTGCATGAATTGGACTTGCTATGATCACGATCTACAGCGCGCGAAAAATCATCACCATGAACCCTGCCAACCCCCACGCCACCCATGTGGCGGTGCGCGATGGCCGTATTCTGGGCGCGGGTTCTTTGGGCGAACTCACCGGCTGGGGTGAACACAAGCTGGATGAGTGCTTCGGCGACAAAATCATCATGCCCGGCCTTGTAGAAGGCCACAGCCACGCCATGGAGGGCACGCTTTGGCGCAACGTTTATGTGGGCTTTTTTGACCGCATGGACCCCGATGGCAAAGTGTGGGGCGGGGCAACGACTATTGATGCCGTTCTGGACCGGCTGAAGGAGAGGGAGGCGCAGCTGGATGACCCGAATGCCCCTCTGCCTGGTTGGTCATTGGACCCCATCTATTTCGACAATGCAAAAGTAACCCGACAAGACCTCGACAAAGTGTCCACCACCCGCCCGGTGGGCATTCTCCACGCTTCCGGCCACATTATGAATGTCAATTCCAAAGCTTTGGAACTGGCGGGTTTGTTGAAGACCGGCCTGAACAATCCCGGTGTTCCGCTGGGCAGTGACGGCCTGCCCACCGGCGAACTGAAAGGGCCGGATGTGATGACGCCTGTGGGCCTGCATGTGGGTTTTGACAGGGACATGCTGGCCGCCGACGAAAGGGGCCTGCTGGATTTTGCCAAACTGTGTGTGCGTTCCGGCGTTACAACTGCCACCGATCTTGCCGCACGCCTGCCGGATGAGGCTGTGACCATGATGAAGGATGTGACCAGCCGCAAGAGCTTCCCGGCCCGCATTGTGCCGCTGCGCTTCCACCATGGGGTCACGCCCGAGGAACTGATCGAACATGCCAAAAAACTGAAGACCCAAACGACAGACCGTCTGCGGCTAGGCATGATTAAAGTGGTGGTGGACGGGTCCATCCAGGGTTTTTCGGCGCGGCTTCGCTGGCCGGGCTATTATAACGGTGCGCCCAACGGGCTTTGGTACATTGCGCCGGAACACCTGCAATATATTCTCGATGCAGCGCTGGAAAACGGTCTGCACGTGCACACCCATACCAATGGCGATGAAGCGACTGAACTGGTGCTGGACTGTATGGAAAAGGGCCTTTCCAAACATCCCGCCCCAGACCACCGTTTTACGTTGCAACATTGCCAATTGGCTGACACGGCCCAATATCGGCGGATGAGCCAATTGGGGATGTGTGTGAACCTGTTTGCCAACCACCATTTCTACTGGGGGGACGAGCACTACAATTTGACCGTCGGGCCGGAACGGGCGGAGCGCATGAATGCCTGCGCCACAGCGTTGGCCCATCATGTGCCCATGGCCATCCATTCCGACGCGCCGATCACACCGCTTGGACCACTTTTTACCGCCTGGTGCGCCGTGAATCGCAAAACGGTCTCCGGGCGCACGCAAGGCGAGGCGGAGCGCATAAGCGTGGCCGATGCACTCTACGCGATCACACTGGGTGCGGCCTATACACTGAAACTGGACGGCGAAATTGGCTCCATCGAAACGGGCAAACGGGCGGACTTTGCCATTTTGGACGATGACCCGGAGGCGGTCGATCCCATGGACCTTAAAGATGTGAGCGTGTGGGGCACGGTGCAGGATGGGCGCATTTTCAGTGCAGGTGATCTGTAATGGACGAAGCCTCCCCCATTCCAGTCACCGTCATAGGCGGCTATTTGGGTTCCGGTAAAACAACGCTCGTGAACCATCTATTACGCCACGCGGACGGCAGGCGACTGGCCATTCTGGTGAATGAATTTGGCGAGTTGCCCATTGATGCTGACCTGATTGAAGCCACCGGCGATGACATCATCAGCCTGACGGGCGGTTGCGTCTGTTGCAGCTACGGCAATGATCTGTTCATGGCGCTGACGGAAATGCAGAAGCTGGACCCCGCCCCCGATCATATTGTGCTGGAGGCCAGCGGGGTTGCCCTTCCGGGGGCCATCGCAGCATCTGTATCGCTGGTGCAGGGATATGAAGTGCGGGGTGTGGTGGTGCTGGCGGATTGCGAAACCGTGCAACAACGCGCCGGAGACAAATTCATGGGGGACACCATCACGCGGCAATTGGCTGATGCTGACACGGTGCTGTTAAACAAGATTGACCTTGTCAGCGCCCCTACGGCCAAAGCCACGGGCCAATGGCTTGCTGGCAAAGCGGCTCGCGCTTCTGTGGTGGAAACCAACCGTTCGCGGGTGCATCCCGATGTGGTTTTATCGAGTTATGGCTGCAAAACATTGCCGACCCAATCCGGCCCCTATGGCCACACCAACGGCCTCACCTCCCATATCGTCATACCGGATCAACCGGTGGTGGCCAAAAATTTCGCCCAAACTCTGGTGGCGGAGACGCCCGGCATCGTGCGCGCCAAGGGGTTTGTCAAAGACAGCGATGGCACGATGAAGACACTTCAAGCCGTGGGAGAGCGCATCGAAATTACCGATGCGCCAGAGGGGTCGGACGCCGGGGTTGTGGTGATTTACATGCGCGAAGCGGAAGGATCCTAGGCTATTGCCAGCACTTCGACCTCAACCTTGAATTCCGGTTTGGTGAAACCGCTGACGATCATCAAGGTGGAGGCTGGTGGGGGCGTGATTTGCGCCATCCAACGGTCCCGCGCGGCCATGTAACCGGCCATATGGGCGCGGTCTGTCACAAAGGCTCGCACATGGACGACGGCGGCCCGAGTGAGACCGGCCTCCGATAGAACAGCATCGCAATTGGCAAAACAAATGTCTGCCTGGGCCTCAGCACCGGGGGGGATGGACCCATCCGCTGCCATGCCCAACTGGCCGGAAACCGTGACGATCGTCTGACCTTCCTCTACGGCGACACCATGAGAGTAACGAGCGAAGGGTGGCGCGATTTGTTGGGGGGTCAGGGCACGGGCTTGGACAGCCCGATGCGCCCCGGTTTGGCTTTTATCCACCAGAATGCCCTCTTATTTGCCCGAAAAAACCGCAACACCGAGGCGACGTGCGCAAACTTTGGGCAATTATGAAATTTGGCTTAATTTTAGGCAGAATATCATTGACAACCGCCAGTTGTCGATATGCCATGCGCAATAGTGACCTCACAGGGCGCCCACGACATGCGCTCATGCGGGGCCGACACCCTCCCGCAGATGCCCTGTCTGCACCAGAACCATTTCGAGGTCCTTCCATGCTCAAACTTCTCACCGCCGCGCTCACCGCTTCGACATTGCTGGCCGCCACATCGGCCATGGCTGCCACCAAGGTGACCTTTGGCACCAACTGGCTGGCCCAAGCGGAACATGGCGGTTTTTACCAATCCGTGGCCGATGGCACGTACGCCGCTTGCGGTTTGGATGTGACGATAGTTTCCGGCGGACCGCAGGTGAACAACCGGGCGCTGTTGCTGGCGGGCAAGATTGATTACCACATGGGTGGTGACATGCTGCAAGCCTTCAACGCCATTGAACAGGGCATTCCCGTTAAAGTCGTGGCCGCCGCGTTCCAGAAACACCCTCAGGTGATCGTCGCCCACCCGGATGTGAAAAGCTGGGAGGATCTTAAGTCCAAGACCCTGCTCATCGGCGATAACGGGTTCCAGTCTTACTACCAGTGGATGATTGCTGACCACGGCTTCACCGCCGCCCAGCGCGAACCCTATACGTTCAACCCCGCGCCGTTCCTGGCCGACACCAACAAGGGAATGCAGGGCTATCTGTCGTCAGAGCCCTATGTCGTGGAGAAAGAGGGTGGGTTTAAACCCAACGTGTTCTTGATCGCCGACCAGGGTTATTCAACCTACGCCACCACCATTGAAGCCATGGCGGACACCGTGTCTGGAAAGCCCAAAGAGGTGGAGTGTTTTGTGGAAGGCTCCATCAAGGGTTGGTACAACTATCTTTACGGCGATAACGCCGCCGCCAACGAGCTTATCAAAGCGGCCAACCCGGAAATGACCGATGACAAAATCGCCTATGCCATCGAAAAGATGAAAGAATTTGGCATCGTTGATTCCGGCCTCGCGGAAAGCAAAGGCATTGGCAATATTGAGCCCAGCGAAGTGCAGGCCTTTTACGACAAGATGGTCAAAGCAGGCGTGGTGAAAGCTGGGCTGGATGTGTCGTCTTCCTATACCACCGATTTCGTGGGCAAGGGTGTGGGCATGGACTTGAAGAAATAGTCTGCCCTACCATCACGCCATGACAACGCACGCGCAGCAAATTGGTGAGAACGGGGCGGGCAACGCGCCCGTTCTTACTTTGCATCACGTGGACAAAACTTTCGGCTCCGGGCGCGGCGTAACGCCCGTTCGCGCTTTGGCGGACTTTTCGCTAAGCGTTCGACAGGGCGATTTTTTGTCTCTGCTGGGGCCTTCCGGTTGCGGCAAGTCCACGGCGCTGCGTCTTGTGGCAAACCTCATGCGGCCCACATCCGGGCGCATCGTTTGGGGCGACCCTTCCGGCCCCTCCGCCGGGCGCGCTTCCAAACCGGCCACCGGCGACTTGGGGGTGGTGTTTCAGGAACCGACCCTCATGCCCTGGGCAACGGTGGAGGACAATGTCTACCTGCCGTTTCGATTGGCTGGGGAGAGCAAGTCGGCGGTGAGCGAGCGCATCCATGAAATGCTCGATCTGGTGGGCCTCGCAGGGTTTGAGAAAGCCTATCCGCGCGAATTGTCGGGCGGCATGAAAATGCGCGTTTCCATCGCCCGCGCCATGGTCACCAAACCCAAGCTGATTTTAATGGACGAGCCGTTTGCCGCGCTGGATGAAATCACGCGCTTCAAGCTCAACAATGATTTGTTGGCCATGCAGGCTCGCATCGGCTGCACGGTGCTTTTTGTGACCCATTCGGTGTTTGAAAGCGTTTTTCTGTCCAACCGCATTGTTGTCATGGCGGCCCGTCCGGGTCGGCAGATTGCTGAGATTTGCGTGGACGAGCCTTACCCCCGCAGCGAGCAATTTCGCACCACGGCGGAATATGCCTCGCTTTGCCGTCAAGCCAGTGACGCGCTGCACAGGGCCATCGACGAGAGGGCCGCCGCATGAGCCGGGCAACGATAGACATGCCCGCACCCGTGGCGTCGGACACGGCCGCTGCTGAATTTATGGATGCGGAGGAGCGCGCCCACGCCCGCCGCCAAAGCATTGACCGCACTGCAAGATGGCTCATGCCGTTGCTGACCATCGCCTTCGGTCTGTGGATTTGGGACCGCATTGTGGTGTGGAATGAAATCGCTCCCTACATTTTGCCCGGCCCGCTGAAGGTGGCACAGACGCTTATCAGCGATGCGGGCCTTCTGTGGGACGATCTGCGCCAGACCATGTCCATCACGCTTCTGGCGCTCATCGTGGCTGTCATTGGCGGAGTGGGGCTTGCCGTCTTGTTCACCCAGTCGCGGCTGATAGAACAATCCCTTTCGCCCTATGCCGTGATTTTGCAAGTGACACCGGTCATCGCCATTGCGCCACTGATCCGCATCTATGTGGATTCGCCCACGATCCAACTGTTGCTGTGTGCATGGATTGTGGCGTTTTTCCCCATACTGTCCAACACCACGCTGGGGCTGAACTCCGTGGATCACAATCTGCGGGACCTGTTCAAAATCTACGGGGCGTCCCGGTGGCAGCGATTGCGCTACCTGCAACTGCCCGCGGCCCTGCCCTATTTTATGGGGGGCTTGCGCATCGCCGGAGGCTTGGCGCTGATCGGCGCTGTGGTGGCTGAGTTTGTGATTGGCGTAGGGGGCACGGGCAACGGGCTGGCCGCGCGCATCTTGGAATCCGGCTATCGCTTGAATATTCCTCGCCTTTACGCTGCGCTCATCGTCATCGCGGCGGCGGGTGTGGCCATCTATGTCATTACGGGTTGGTTGAGCCACATGGCCTTGCGCAAGTGGCATGAAAGCGCGGTGAAGCGCGAAGTATGAGCGATTTCACTACCCTGCCCACCGGTGACTATACGCTGGCGGATGTCGCCATACCCGCCTGCTTTTTGGGTGAAGATGGAGACCTGGTCAAAACCAGTGTGACCGTGCGGGATGGCGCATTTTCGAACACGCCTTTTGCCGCCGACAGTGATCATCATATTGCCATGAGCGGCGCGCTGGTGCTGCCCGCGTTCACAGACATGCACACCCATTTGGACAAGGGCCATATCTGGCCCCGTTCTCCCAACCCTGACGGGACTTTCATGGGGGCGTTGGAGACGGTGGGCGCTGACCGGCGGCAGCACTGGTCCGCTGAAGACGTGCGCGCACGCATGGATTTTGCCCTGCGTTGTGCTTACGCCCATGGCACGCGGGCCATCCGCACCCATTTGGATTCCATCCCCCCGCAAGACGATATCTCGTGGGGTGTATTCCAGGAGATGCGCGGAGAATGGGCTGGAAAAGTGGAGCTGCAAGCCTCCTGCCTTGTGGGTATGGAGGGCGTTACGCTTCCCAATGAGCACGACACCTATGCCCATACGGCGCAATTGGTGGCCGATGCCGGGGGCGTGCTGGGCGCAGTCACCTATCCCATTCCCGATCTCCAGCCCCGGCTCGACCGGTTTTTCGATCTGGCGGAAAAGCACCATCTCCATGCGGATTTCCATGTGGACGAGACCGGTGACCCTTCCGTCGCCACCTTGCGCACAATTGCCGAAACGGTATTGGCGCGGGGTTTTGAAGCGCCTGTGACGGTGGGCCATTGCTGTTCGCTCGCCGTGCAGGAGGATGAGGAATGGAAATACACGCTTGATCTGGTGGCCAAAGCGGGGATCAACGTGGTCTCCCTGCCCATGTGCAATCTCTACCTGCAAGCCCGGAACCCCGGCACCACCCCCCGTTGGCGCGGCGTGACATTGGTGCATGAAATGGTTGAGCGCGGTATTGCCGTCGCCTTTGCCTCGGATAACACGCGCGATCCGTTTTACGCCTATGGCGATTTGGATATGGTGGAAGTCATGCAGGAGGCCACGCGCATTGCCCATCTGGACCATACGGGGACACACTGGCCCCAGTCCTTCACCACAACGCCTGCACAGATTTGCGGCTTCGATGCCCGCTGTTTCGAGCCGGGCGCACCTGCCGATTTTGTGCTCACGAAGGCGCGTAGCTGGACAGAATTTTTTGCCCGCCCGCAGTCTGACCGTATCGTTGTGCGCAACGGTCACACGGTGGACCGCACCCTTCCCGACTATGCTGAACTCGATCATCTGATGGAGATTTGACGTGACGAAACCCGATATAGAAGGCGCCATTGCCGCCCTGTCCCATCTGGACATGGACACCAACCCCGCCACACTGCGCCAGAAATCGCGGGACTTCTTTTGGTATTCCCCCGTGTTGAAGGCACGGTTGGACCATGTGGTGGCAGATTTTGCCGTGGCGCCCCGGTCTGAGGCGGAAGTGATTGAAATCCTTAAGACCTGCCACGCCCATGGTGTGCCGGTGACCACGCGGGGTGCTGGTACGGGCAATTACGGGCAGGCCATGCCGCTGGCCGGTGGCTGTGTGATGCATCTTGTCCACATGAACACGGTGAAAGAAGTTCACCCCGGCCGGGTCATCGTGGAGCCGGGCTGCCTGCTGAAGGATCTGGACGCCCATTGCAAGGAACATTCAGGGCAAGAAATTCGCATGTTCTCCTCCACCTGGTCCACGGCCACCATTGGTGGCTTTATTGCCGGCGGTTCCGGGGGCGTGGGCTCGGTGCGCTGGGGGTCATTGCGGGATCTGGGCAATATCATCCGCCTGCGCGTGGTGACCATGGAGGCGGAACCCCGCATTCTGGAATTTACGGGTGAAGACGTGGCCCGCGTGTCCCATGCCTATGGCACCAATGGCATCATAACGGAGGTGGAGATACCGCTGGCCCCGGCCTATGACTGGGTGGACGTGGCCGTGGGGTTTGACGATTTCTCCGATGCCCTCCCCTTCGCCCTCGATCTGGCCAAGGAAGACGGCATTCTCCTCAAACTGGTCACGCCCCACGAAGCGCCCATTCCTCACGCCTACTTCCAGCGCTTCAAGGATGTGGTGGATGAAAAGACCAGCCTTGTCATGATCATGGTCGCCCCCCATTCCATGCCGGGCTTTGAAACTTTTCTCGCCCGCCGTCCGAAAGCGCGCATTGTCTACAGGTCCGACGACAATCAACTGGCCCGACACCCGGGCCATCTGTTTGAATATGGCTGGAACCACACCACGCTGCGGGCCCTGAAAGTGGACCCCACGATCACCTATTTGCAGGTGCGCTACGGGGGGGATGACCCGGTTGCGCAAGTGGAGGCCATACGCGCCAAGTTTGGGGCGGAAGTGCTTCAGCACCTTGAAGTGATGCGAGAGAATGGGCGGGTCATTTTTGCGGGCCTGCCCATCGTCAAATTCACCACCGAAGAACGGCTGGATGAAATCGTCGCCGGTCATGAAGCGCTGGATTGTCTTATTTTCAACCCCCACCGCTACACGCTGGAAGAAGGCGGGCGGCAGACGGTGGACGACCGGCAATTGGCCTTCAAGCGGGAGGCGGACCCCAAGGGTCTGTTGAACCCCGGCAAGATGATTGCCTGGGACGACCCGGATTTCGGTTTTGAAGAAGTGTATCGATATGCCGGTATGCAAGCGCCCGCGGAGGCCGCGGAATGAGCGCGACCCAAGGTAAAGGCACGGCCATGGTCATTCACGCCCACCCGTGCCGGGATTCCTTCAACGCCGCCCTCTATGAGCAAACCTTAGCCTCTTTGGAAAAGAACGGCTGGAATGTGGACCCTTGCGATCTCTACGCGGAGAGGTTTGATCCCATCATGTCCGATGCCGACCGGCGGGAATACCACGATCTGGAAGTGAACCGGTCGCGGGTGGAACCCTACGTCCAGCGCCTCTATGAGGCGCGCGCCTTGGTCTTTGTCTACCCGGTTTGGAATTACGGTCTGCCCGCCATGCTTAAGGGATTTATTGACAGGGTGTTCCTGCCGGGCGTCAGCTTTCATCTGGAGGAGAAGACGCCGGGCAAGGTGAAACTCACCCGCGCTCTAGACCATATTGACCGACTGGCCACGGTCACCACCTATGGTGGCGACCGGCTGCGCACGTTTCTTTCTGGCGATCCGCCGCGCAAATATATGACCCGCACCATGCGGGCCACGGTAGCACTGAAGGCCCGCAGCCGTTATCTGGCGCTCCATGACATGAACAATGTGGATGATCGCGGCAGAAAGGAATTTCTGGAGCGGGTGGACTACGAAATGGGCCGGCTTTGACCGTGGCTGAGACACCCACCATCCCCGTGCTGGATTGGAGGCGCTTCCAGTCGGATCAGGCCGGTTTTGTGGCTGATCTCGGGGCTGCGGCCCGGGGCACCGGCTTTTTTGTACTGGCCCATCACGGCATATCGGATGATTTGATCAATCGAGCATTTGCCCTTGGTGACGCCTTTTTCGCCCTGCCTTTCGAAGCCAAGGACGCTGTGGGCATCCACCGGTCCGGCGGCACCAATCGGGGCTATGCGGGCCAAGGGACGGAGGCTTTGGATGAGGC
Organism: Pseudomonadota bacterium; assembly: GCA_038525315.1. Lineage (GTDB taxonomy): Bacteria > Pseudomonadota > Alphaproteobacteria > Rhizobiales > Rhizobiaceae > Pseudahrensia. The sequence goes on along the minus strand of JBCBHU010000002.1, from coordinate 298,466 downwards.
AAGCGGTGTGAAAGACCGTAAGGAAGCCTTTAATATCGGGCTTGAAATTGCCGTGGATGACCCGCGTCTGGGGGAGCCCTTTCGTGCCCCCAATTTATGGCCGGAACTGAGGGGCTTCCGAGAGACCATGTTGGCCTATTACGCTGCCGCATGGGATTTGGGCGTCGCCTTGCATCAGGCGGTGGCGCTGGACCTGGGGCTGCAAGAAAACCACTTTGACACCGCCTTTTCTGCTCCCATGGCCACCCTGCGGCTGCTCCATTATCCCGCCGGAGACGGGGGCGACGACCATGGTGCGGGTGCCCATACGGACTATGGCGCGCTGACCCTGTTGATGACCGATGGTGTGGGCGGGCTGCAAGTGCAGGCCCGCGACAGTGAGGATTGGACGGACGTTCCCCATGTGCCGGGGGCGTTTGTGGTGAATATTGGCGATTGCCTGATGCGGTGGACCAATGATGTATACACATCCACGCCCCACCGGGTGGTGGCCCCGCCTAAGCGCCGCCGGTCCATCGCATTTTTTCTCGACCCCAATCCGGAGGTGGAGATTAAGGCCATCCCCGGCACGGGTGATCCACTCTATGCCCCGGTTCTGGCCAGCGACTATCTCGCATCCCGTTTGGCCGCCACCTATGAGACCCCATGATGAAACGGCACTATTGGGCGCAATACCGCACCACGGAATTTGCGCCAAAACCCGGCGGCACCATTGACCCGGACAAGACCATCGCCGTTTTGCCCACGGCGGCCATAGAACAGCATGGGCCGCATTTGCCAGTGGGTGTGGATACGATGATCCAAGACGGCATGTTGGCCACGCTTTGCTCCATGATGCCGGATGATCTGGACATTCGCATCCTGCCCACACAGGCCATCGGCAAGTCCAACGAGCATCTCCACGCCCCTGGAACGCTCACCCTGACGGCACAGCAGGTGCTTTCGGCGTGGGTGGAAATTGGTCGGTCCGTTGCCCGCGCCGGAGTGCGCAAATTGGTAATCGTCAATTCCCACGGGGGTAATCTGGATCTTATAAACGTCATCGCGCGGGAATTGCGGGTGGAGTTGAACATGCTTTGCGCCCGCACCCAATGGGCCACGTTTGGCACGCCTGACGACATGCCCGGTGGGCCTTTGACCGCCGATGAACAACGCTACGGCATTCACGGGGGTGATGTGGAAACCAGCCTCATGCTCCACTTTCACCCGGACCTGGTGGACTGGGCTCGGGCCAAAGACTTCAAATCCTCCGCTGCGCACACACCCGTCAAACCAACCGGGCTGCCCTCCTATGGCTGGATTGCTTCGGACCTCAACAAAGACGGCACGGTAGGGGACGCAAGCAAAGCCACGGCAGCGCGAGGCGAGGCCATTGCCAGACATCAGGCCATGGGTTTCATCAATACACTGCGGCAAGTTCGCGATTTCGATTTGGGGCATTTCGCGGCGTAATTACAGGATATTGAACCGGTTGCGGATGGCGACGTCCTGCGCTTTCGTCAAATACTGGGGGTGGTGCGACGCCAATATTTGTTTCGCCTTTTCTCGCGCGACCGCCCAGGCATCTTTAGCCCCCGCCTCCATCCAGGTGCGTGGTTCGTTTCTGTCGGCCAGGGTGGGGTAGAAGTAATCGCGCTCCATGGCCGCAATCGTGTGGTCGCCCCCTAAAAAATGACCCGGGCCGAGCACGGCTTTGCGGATGGCCTCCAACCCCAGATTTTCATCTGTCACCTCCACACTCCTCAACATGCGGTAGGTATTGGCGTGCATTTCATCATCCAGCACGAATGCTTCAAAACTGGCCCCCAGTAGCGCCGCCGTCATGCCGGAACTTTCATAGATGAGATTGCCACCCGCCAAGGCGGCAGACAGCGAACTGATGCCTTTTTCAACCCCGTATTGAGCATCAATGGCTTTTGCATCGGTCATGGAGCAGGCCACGCCGGAGGGCAGGCCCAGCCAGTTGGAAATTTGTGCGGAGGCCGCATTGAGCAATGCGCTTTCGCCACCGCCGCCGGAAAACGCCCCCGTGCGCAGGTCTACCACCAGCGGCCAGTTGGAGAAGATCATGGGGTAGCCAGGGCTGATGGCGTGGACCATCAGCAGACTGCCAAGTGTCTCCGCCAGCGATTGGGCAAGAAAGCCGGCCATGGTGGCGGGAGCCGTTGCCCCCGCCTGTGCGGCGGTGATGCAGGAGACTGGGATGTTGTGGTCGATGCAGGCGTAGACCACATCCACCGCATCTTCGCCATAGCGCAGGGGCGAAATGACAGGGCTGATATGGGCCTTCATGAAAGGGCGTTTGGAAAAAGCCCCCTCCCCACCCGCTGCCATATCCAGCATTTCAACGATGGGTTTAACGTGTTCTGCAAGCGTGAATGCTGTGGCTGTGGGCTTGGTGGTATTGCGCACCAAGGCATAGGCCGTGTTTACGTCCAGTTCGAAATTGTCTGGCACATCGGTGGCGACGCAGCAGCGGGTAAACCAGGCCACATTGGCCAGCATGTCCTGCAGGCGGGTGAAATCATGGAGGTCCGCCAGTGTGGAGGGACGATAGGCGCCATTGTGCAAATCCAGCGTCTGCACCGCCGCACCTCCAGTGCCGAAATAAACCTTGTGGCCGCCCACTTCGATGGAGCGATCCTCGTCCCGCCCATGCAGCGTGAAAGTTTTGGCCGCTGCGGCGATGGCGTCCTCCACCATGGACCGGGGGAAGAGAATGCGCCCGTTGGCTCCATCCTGTGCACCAGCTTTAAGCAGATCGGTGCGAAGACGAGCGGGCACGTCGCCCATGCCCAAAGTTGCGAGAATATGGTTGGCCGCATCAAAAATGCGCTTCAAATCATCTGGCGAAAGGGGCTTGTAAACACCACCACGCTGGCCGGGTGGCGCAGGATCAATGGTCGGCTTTGCCGCCCGCTGCACCAGCCGCCGCGCGCGCCCACCAGCACGCCTTGGTCCTTTCCCCGTCCGGTCATCCATCGCCACCCCCTTTTTCAAGCTGGATGTTAGGCCACAGGGGCCACGGTCGTTTCAATGAAAACGACGTGCCTGTGCCGCTTGATAAAGCGGCATGAAAACAAGAGGTAAGTGACGCAGAACACTGGGATCAGACCAGCGTCTCCTTCAATACCAATGTAACGCCCTCGTCATTCCCCGAGCCGGGTCCATCGGCTACGGTGTCCTGTTCGGAACATGCATCTTTATTTTAGCCGTGCCCGCCTTCTTCATGGGCCCAGCTCAACGCGTCCATTGCTTCCTCCCCTCGCCGCACTGGGCCTAATGGACATCCCGTGCGCGCGGTAACCAGCTATAAACATTGAGTAAAAATGGTGGACGATACTGGGATTGAACCAGTGACCCCTACAATGTCAATGTAGTGCTCTACCGCTGAGCTAATCGTCCATAGTCAAGGCAGTGCCCGACGCATGGGATAGACCACAGGGGAATGTGGCCGTCAATAGGGTGCAATTGCAGTCGGCTAAGCCGCCAACATTTTTTCCACTTCGTTGACCAGATCGCGCAGATGGAACGGCTTTGACAGAACCTTCGCCTCTTTCGGCGCTTCGGATTCCGGGTTCAGCGCCACGGCGGCAAAACCGGTGATGAACATGACTTTCAGGTCGGGGTCGATCTCCGTGGCGCGGCGGGCCAGTTCGATACCGTCCATTTCGGGCATCACAATATCGGTCAGCAGGAGCGTGTAGGGCTCTTCGCGCAAGCGCTCATAGGCACTGGCACCATTGTCATAGGAGGTAACCTCGTAGCCAGCGTTGAGCAGCGCTTTTTCCAGAAAGCGGCGCATATCGTTGTCATCTTCAGCCAGCAGGATCTTGTTCACAGGAGGTGTCCTCGTTTGGTTTGGCCTACGTTCATGAGGCACAACCATGCCCGTATTTTGGTAAAGATCGGATAAATCTTTAGTCAGTTTCGCAAGCGGGTCTGCGGCTTTGCAAACGCTGGACTTGCCGGTCAAGGGCTGCCAGACTCGACACCTGCACAAGCGCTGCCCGGTTTCATGATCCAAACCTTTGACGACATTAACAACCCGCCCTTTGTGGTGGAGGCCCCTGCGGAGCAGCGGGTGCCGTTTGTGTTTAATTCTCCCCATTCCGGGCGCCACTACCCCTCAAGCCTGCTGAACAATGCCCGGCTAGACGCCGTGCAAATACGTCGTTCGGAAGATGTGATGGTCGATCGACTGTTTGAAGGGATGCCGCGCTTGGGTGCGCCGCTGTTGAAAGCGTGCTTTCCGCGGGCGTGGCTGGATGTGAACCGCGAGCCCTATGAGCTGGACCCAAAATTGTTTGCCGAGCGTCTGCCCGCCCATGCGAACACGCACTCCATGCGCGTGTTGGGGGGGCTTGGCACCATTCCCCGGTTGGTGGCTGAAAATATGCCCATTTACGCCACGGCACCCTCGCTAGCGGAAGGGCTGGACCGGGTGGAGCAGGTATACCGACCCTATCATGAAACGCTACGCGGGCTTCTCTCCAAGACCTTGATGTTGTTTGGTTATGGGGTGTTGGTGGACTGCCATTCCATGCCTTCACAAGGCGGGCGCGGGGAACGGCATAATCGGCCGGACATCATTATTGGGGACCGCTACGGCACCTCCTGCAATGGCGACATATCCCGGGCGCTTTTGGACCAGTTTGCGGCGCTCGGCTATTCCGTTGCCCGCAATAAGCCCTATGCGGGCGGGTTCATTACCGAACATTACGGACGGCCCTTGAAAGGCCTCCACGCGGTGCAGATCGAGATCAACCGCGCCCTTTACATGCAGGAGACAACACTGGCCCTTCGGGATGGTTTTGACGCATTACAGCAGGATATTGAGACCGTTATGAACCGGGTCGTGAGCCTGCCGGACGGCCAGTTTTCGCCCGTTGCCCAAGCGGCGGAGTAAACAGTGCGGCCGTCAGCGGATGAATTGGAGCGATTCCTGCACACACTTTGCAGGGCAGCAGCACGCGAGACTTTACCCCATTTTCGGGCACCGGTGGCCATCACAAACAAGCTGGCCGAAGCGGGGGATTTTGATCCCGTTACGCTGGCGGACCAAAACGGTGAGCGGGCCATTCGTGACATTATTGGTGAGCACTTTCCCGATCATGGGATCGTGGGCGAGGAGCATGGGATAACGCTGCCGAATGCGGAATGTCGGTGGATTATTGACCCCATTGACGGCACACGCGCTTTCATCAGCGGGCTACCCCTATGGGGAACGTTGATCGGTTTTTCGCATGGGGGAAACCTTGTGGCCGGCGTCATGGATCAACCTTTCACACGGGAACGGTATTGGACGGTGGGGGACGGTTCGTTTGAGCAGGTGGGCGATAATAAAGCGCGCACCATAAACACGTCTGGTGTCACCGAGCTGGCGCAGGCCACCTTGATGACCACCTCTCCCCATCTGCTTTTGGGTCAAGAGGATGCCGGTTATTTCAAACTGGAACAGGCTGTAAAAATGTTCCGCTACGGCTGCGATTGTTATGCATACGCCATGGTGGCGGCGGGTCATATCGATTTGGTGGTGGAAAGCGGTTTGAACATTTACGATATCGCCGCTCTCGTGCCGCTCATTGAGCAGGCCGGAGGGGTGGTGACAGACTGGCAGGGACGCCCCTTGCACTATAGCGGCGGCGCGGGGGGTAAAATGCAGGTTATTGCGGCTGCCAATACTGCCTTGCACGAACAAGCGCTAACCGTTTTGCAGGGCTGATACAAAAACGGCCCGCAAGGGGGGGCCGTTTTCAAATTCAAAAAACCGAACCTTAACGGGGCAGCACCGTGGAGCCCATCAAGGCTTTGTCCACGGCGTGAGCGCATTGGCGGCCCTCACGGATGGCCCACACCACCAGCGATTGGCCCCGTCGCATGTCGCCCGCAGCCCAGACTTTATCGACACTGGTTTTGTAATTGATCGTGTCTGCTTGCACGTTTTTGCGGCCATCCAAATCAAGACCAAGGCTTTGCAACATGCCTTCAGCGACGGGCGACACAAAACCCATGGCAAGCAGCACAAGGTCCGCTTTCAGCGTGAACTCGCTGCCTTCCACTTTCTGAAACTTGCTGTCCACGCGGTGGCATTCCAGCCCGGTCACCTGCCCATCTTCACCGGTGAAATTGGCGGTCATGACCGAAAACTCGCGCTCTGCCCCCTCTTCCTGGCTGGAGGAGGTGCGCATTTTGAGGGGCCAGTTGGGCCATGTGAGCAGTTTGTCCTCTTTTTCCGGTGGTTGGGGCATGATTTCCAGCTGGGTCACGGACAGGGCGCCCTGGCGAATGGACGTGCCGATACAGTCGGACCCCGTATCGCCGCCACCGATGACCACCACATGTTTCCCGCCCGCCAGAATGGGCTCCACATTGTCATTATGTTCATTACCCACCCGGCGGTTCTGCTGGGGCAGGAAATCCATGGCAAAATGAATGCCTTTCAGGTCACGCCCATCAATGGGCAAATCCCGGGGCTTTTCGGCACCACCGGAGAGGATCACGGCATCGTGGCTGTCGCGCAGTTCTTCCACCGTCACATCGTGACCCACATGAACACCGGTGTGGAAGGTAACGCCTTCGGCTTCCATTTGCTCAGCGCGGCGGTCGATATGGGTCTTTTCCATTTTGAAATCGGGAATGCCGTAACGCATGAGACCACCGATTTTGCGGTTCTTTTCATAAAGATGAACATCGTGGCCGGCGCGGGCCAGTTGTTGGGCTGCCGCCATGCCGGCGGGGCCGGAGCCGATAATGGCCACTTTCTTGCCAGTGGATTTCTCCGCAATCTGCGGCTTGATCCAACCGTTTTCCCACGCCTTGTCAACAATGGCACATTCGATGGATTTGATGGTCACCGGGCTGTCGATCATGTTGAGCGTGCAGGACGCTTCGCATGGCGCGGGGCAAATGCGGCCCGTGAATTCCGGGAAATTGTTGGTGGAATGGAGATTGCGCGACGCTTCCTCCCACTCACCGCGATAGACCAGATCGTTCCAGTCCGGAATCTGGTTGTTGACGGGACAACCCTTCACGCCCTTCACGTCGTGACAAAAAGGAATGCCGCAATCCATGCACCGGCTCGCCTGCTCCCGCAGGTTGGATTCTGGAAGCGGGATCACAAACTCATTGTAACTGCGAATGCGATCGGAAGCTGGCCGATATTTCCGGTCCTGCCGATCGATTTCCAAAAAGCCTGTTACTTTACCCATGTTATTCGTCCTCTTTTGAAGCGTTGTCTCGCTTCCAGTTCTGCACTTCCAAACCTTCGATATCTGCGAAGTGCTTTACATTGTCAGTCACCAAGACTGCACCATAAGACAATGAGTGCGCGGCAATGAGCGTATCAAAGATGCCAGTTCGCCGCCCATTTTTTTCCAGTTTCGCCGCTACCCTGGCATATATCTCGGTGCAATCAGCAGAAAAGTCCGCCACATGGAGCGCAGACAACACGGTGTCGATGCCAGTTCGCAACCGCTTGGAATTGATAAGTTCAGCACCAAATCTCAATTCGCAAGCGACAAAGACGCTGGTGAAAAGATCAGCCTCGTCAGTATTTTCAATCCGATTGGCAAGTGTGCCGTGAGGATAGCGGATGACGTCCGACAGAACATTGGTGTCTAAAAGATATTTCATGCGCTTTCATCAGCCCGCTTCTTAGTGAAGCCCAGCGCGTGTGCTCCATCTAAGCGGTCGTCGTTGAAAACGCGCTCCGCCAAACCGTCTAAGGGAAGTTCCACCTCTTCATCCGACAGAGCTGGCGCTGCCCTTAGCGCCTTTATAGCTGATTTGAGTGCGCCCATGCGTTGTGCTGGCCTGATGGTGATGACACCATTCTCGTCCTGAGCCCAAACCACTTCATCGCCGGGCAGATCAATATCAAAAGGAATACGAACAGCGCGGCTGCGCCCGTTCGCAAAAACGCGCATATGGCGTTCTACCATGGCTCTCTCCTTTGTCATACTACATGCCATATGACATAAGACTTTATCCTACATTTGGCAAGTGAGCTGACTATTCCGCAGCCACACCCGCCGCCATTTGCGCTTCTTCGATTTCACGCAGGGCACGACGATATTCCGTGGGCATCACTTTCACGAATTTCTCGCGATAGCTTTCCCAGTTTTCGAGAATTTCGGCGGCGCGGGTGGAGCCGGTGTAGTGTTTGTGGTTCTCGATCATCTGGCGCAGGCGCTCGTCGTCGTGGCGGGTCATGTCGGAGGAGACGTCCACGCGACCATGGTGCTCAAAGTCTCCACCGTGGTGGTGTTCGCGCTCCAGCAGGTCCTCTTCCTCCGGCACCGGCTCCAATTCCACCATGGCGAGGTTACAGCGGGCCTCAAACGTGCCGTCTTCGTCCAGCACGTAAGCGATGCCGCCGGACATGCCTGCCGCGAAGTTGCGGCCCGTATAGCCCAGCACGGCCACCACGCCGCCGGTCATATATTCACAACCATGGTCGCCCACGCCTTCCACCACGGCCAGCGCGCCGGAATTGCGAACGGCGAAGCGTTCGCCCGCCACGCCGCGGAAATAGCATTCACCCGCGATGGCGCCGTAAAGCACGGTGTTGCCGCAAATGATGCTGTCTTCCGGTGTAATCTGTGTGGCTTCCTTGGGCGGATAGACAATGAGTTTGCCGCCGGAGAGGCCCTTGCCCACATAATCGTTGGCTTCGCCTTCTACTTCCATGGTCACGCCGCGGGCGACCCAGGCGCCAAAGGCCTGGCCGGTGGTTCCGGTGAGTTTGATATGGATCGTGTCCTCCGGCAGACCTTTATGGCCATAGCGCTTGGCCACCTCACCCGACAACATGGCACCGGCGGAGCGGTTGTAGTTGTGGATGGGCATTTCGATCTGCACGGGCGTGCCGTTTTGCAGGGCCGGAATGGCCTTTTCGATCAAGCGCCGGTCCAGCACATCGTGAATGTGGTGGATCTGCTCCTCGCAATGGTAGACCGGCACGTCTTCGCCCATATCCGGGTCGTGGAAGAGTTTGGAGAAGTCCAGACCCTTGGCCTTCCAATGTTCGATGGCTTGCTCGCGGTCCAACACGTCCAACTGGCCCACCATTTCGTCAATGGTGGCAAAGCCCAGTTCGGCCATCAATTCACGCACTTCCTCGGCCACGAAGAAGAAGTAATTGATGACGTGTTCCGGCGTGCCGTTGAAGCGCTTGCGCAGCACGGGATCCTGCGTGGCCACGCCCACGGGGCAGGTGTTGAGGTGGCATTTGCGCATCATGATGCAACCGGCGGCCACCAATGGTGCGGTGGCGAAGCCAAATTCATCGGCCCCCAGCAGCGCGCCCACCACAACGTCGCGGCCCGTGCGCAAACCACCATCCACCTGCACAGCGATGCGGGAGCGCAGCTTGTTTTTGAGCAGCGTCTGGTGCGTTTCGGCCAAGCCGATTTCCCATGGGGAACCGGCGTGTTTGATGGAGGTGAGCGGCGACGCGCCCGTGCCCCCTTCCATGCCGGAAATGGTCACATGGTCGGCCCGGGCCTTGGCCACACCGGCCGCCACCGTGCCAACACCCACTTCGGACACCAGCTTGACGGAAATATCCGCCTGCGGGTTCACGTTTTTGAGGTCGTAGATCAACTGGGCCAGATCTTCGATGGAATAAATGTCGTGGTGAGGTGGCGGGGAGATGAGGCCCACGCCGGGGGTGGAGTGGCGCACTTTGGCGATCACCGCATCCACCTTGTGGCCGGGCAGCTGGCCGCCCTCCCCGGGCTTGGCGCCCTGGGCCATCTTGATCTGGATCATGTCCGCATTGACCAGATATTCTGTGGTCACGCCGAAGCGACCGGAAGCCACCTGTTTGATGGAAGAACGCTTGCTGTCACCGTTTTTCATGGGCGTGAAGCGTTCCACCTCTTCGCCGCCCTCGCCGGTGTTGGACTTGCCGCCAATGCGGTTCATGGCGATGGCCAGCGTCTCATGGGCTTCGGCCGAAATGGAGCCGTAGGACATGGCCCCCGTGGAGAAGCGCTTGACGATTTCGCGGGCCGGTTCCACCTCGTCCAGCGACAGCGGCTTGCGCCCCGTTTCTTCTGCCTTGCGCAGGCGGAACAGACCACGAATGGTCAGCAAGCGTTCCTGCTGATCATTAATGGATTTGGCATAATCGCGGTAATTATCCTGGCTGTTGCCGCGCACGGCGTGTTGCAGGTTGGTCACCTCGTCGGAAGTCCATACATGGGCTTCCCCGCGCTGGCGCAAGGCGTAGTCACCCCCCACTTCCAGCGTGTTGCGCAGGACCGGCACATCGCCATAGGCGGCTTGGTGGCGGTCAAAGGTCTCCTTGGCAATTTCCTTCAAACCAATGCCGCCAATCTGGCTGGCAGTGCCGGTGAAGAAGTCTGCGATAAAGTCTTCCGACAGGCCGATGGCGTCAAAAATTTGCGCGCCGCAATAGGACTGGTAGGTGGAAATGCCCATTTTGGACATGACCTTCAAAAGCCCCTTGTTGATGGATTTGATATAGCGCTGCGCCACCTCTTTTTTGTCTACCTCGGGCGGGAAGTGACCCGCCTCATACATGTCCGCCAGGGTTTCAAACGCCAGATAGGGGTTGATGGCTTCCGCGCCATAACCGGCCAAGACTGCAAAGTGGTGCACTTCGCGGGGTTCTGCCGATTCCACCACCAGACCCACTGACGTGCGCAGGCCCTTGCGAATGAGATGATGGTGCACAGCCGCCGTGGCCAGCAAGGCGGGAATGGCCACGCGCTGGGCACTGAACTGACGGTCGGACAGAATGATAATGTTGTTGTCGTTACGAACGGCTTTTTCCGCCCGTTGGCACAACACTTCCAGCGCATCGGCCATGCCGTCCGGGCCGTCATTCACGTCATAGGTGATGTCCAGCACTTTGGAGACAAACTGGTTGTCACCAATGTCGGAAATATCACGGATTTTTTGCAGGTCGGAATTGCGCAGAATGGGCTGGCGCACTTCCAGCCGCTTTTGCGCGTTTTGGTGTTTTTTATCGAACAGATTAGGGCGCGGACCGATGAAGGAAATGAGGCTCATGACCGATTCTTCACGGATCGGGTCAATGGGCGGGTTTGTCACCTGCGCAAACAACTGTTTGAAATAGGTGTAGAGCAGCTTGCCCTTGTCCGACATGGCAGAGATGGGCGTGTCCGTGCCCATGGAACCCAAGGCTTCCTGCCCCGTCGTGGCCATGGGGGCCATGAGCATTTTTACGTCTTCCTGCGTGTAGCCAAACGCTTGCTGCCCGTCCAACAGGTCCTGACCCGTATAGCGGCGGGGGGAAGATTTCTTGCCTCGCAGGTCTTCCAGCACAATCTGCGTCTCCGCCAGCCATTTGTCATAGGGCTTTGCGGCGGCAAGCTCTTTCTTGATTTCCGCATCGGATACAATCTTGCCCTGCTCCATGTCGATGAGGAGCATTTTACCGGGCTGCAAACGCCATTTGGTGACAACTTTGCTCTCATCAAACGGCAGCGTGCCCGCCTCGGAGGCCAGCACCACTGTGTCATCATCCAACACGAAATAGCGGGCGGGACGTAGGCCATTGCGGTCCAATGTGGCACCAATCTGGCGGCCATCGGTGAAGGCCACAGCGGCGGGGCCGTCCCAAGGCTCCATCAAGGCCGCGTGATATTCGTAGAAGGCGCGGCGCTGTTCATCCATCAGCGGGTTACCGGCCCATGCCTCGGGAATCAGCATCATCATGGCGTGGGTGAGGGAATAGCCGCCCTGCACCAGCAATTCCAAGGCGTTGTCAAAACACGCCGTGTCGGACTGCTCTTCGTATGAGATGGGCCAGATTTTCTTGATGTCATCGCCAAATTCCGGCGAGGACAGGGTAGCCTGTCTGGCGGCCATCCAGTTTACATTGCCGCGTTTGGTATTGATCTCCCCATTGTGGGCGACCATGCGGTAGGGGTGAGCCAATTTCCAGGACGGAAATGTGTTGGTGGAGAAGCGCTGGTGGACGAGTGCCAGGGCAGACACGAAACGTTCGTCGCGCAGGTCCGCGTAATAGGGGGCCAACTGGTCCGCCAGAAACATGCCTTTATAGACGACCGTTCGGGCCGACAGGGAGACGGGATAAAAATCATCCCGCTGACCGATTTCATCAATGACCGCATTGGAGATGACGCGGCGTGACACGTAGAGGTCCCGCTCAAATTCATCATCGCTCACGCCATCCGGCCGGGCAAAGAAGGCCTGCCAATGGGATGGTTCGGCGGCCATAATCTCCGGGTCCTGGCTCAACTTGGCGTTGTCGATGGGCGGTTGCCGCCAGCCGATCACCGGCGTCTGCTCGTCGCTGGCCACACGCTCAATGACCGCCTTGATGGTGGCCTGGGCAGCTTCATCCTGGGGCATGAAGAAAAAGCCGATGCCGTAGTCGCCTTCGGCGGGCAGGTCAAAACCCAGTTTCGCACACTCTTCGGCGAAAAAAGCGTGGGGGATTTGCACCAACATACCGGCCCCGTCACCCATTAACGGGTCAGCGCCGGTGGCACCGCGATGTTCCAAATTTTCGAGGATCTTAATGCCGTCTTCGACGATCTTGTGGCTCTTTTCGCCTTTCATATTGGCGATAAAGCCCAGACCACAGGCGTCATGTTCATTGCGCGGGTCGTAGAGCCCGGCCTTTGCATTGCGTTTTTCATGGGCACGATCGGTGACAGGGGTCATGGCCGTGGAGTTGAGACCATCGAAAAGCGTGTGGATTTTTGTCATCATCATTCTCCTGAACGCTCGCATCAGATGCCGCGAAACTGTGTAGTCACCTTGCCCGGATGCAATCCCCGAAGGCATGTTGGGCTGGCTTTGTGGGGCACGCAGAGAAAGCCCACGCTTAATTGCAGCGCGAGCAATAGTGTCCGCGCGCGTCGCCCCGCCCGGTTCCGCAGTGGTTAGCCCACACGGAAGCGTGATGCAATAAGGGTAAGCGAGACTGTCCTATTTGACGCATTATTGTGGACAATCTGATCGAACCCGCCGCAGTTTTACACCCTGATCAATTACTTGTGAAAGTCTAAAAAGCATGCAAATTCGAGCATAGCGTCTTGCATTTTTAACGCAGACTACTGCATAGGGTGGTCAACCAGTTTGGTTCGTGTTGCTCTGTTTTGCGGTGGTGTTGTTCGCCGCCCTCGGACATCACTTTTATCCGCTACACTTGCCATGCGGACCATAATCCCGGCCCCGGCTTTGCCGGGGTCGGGTATTTTTTTTATTGCAGCACAATAAAAAAGCGCCGGACCTTTTGAGTCCGACGCCTCGACAAGTTTTCTAAAGCTGCTTTGTTTACTTTTTGGCAGCTTTGCTTTCGATTTGCTTCGCTTTCTCAGGAGCGGGCGCGATGGCAATTTTGCGGGCCTTCATGGCCTCGGGAATCTCCCGCACCAGATCAATGTGCAAAAGGCCGTTTTCCAGATGGGCGCTGCGCACTTCCACATGGTCAGCCAGCTGGAAGCGGCGTTCAAAGTTGCGCGCGGCGATGCCTTGGAACAGCATTTCCCCTTTTTTGTCGTCGTCCTTGGCCTGCTCGCCCTTCACCAAAAGCGTGTTTTCCTTGGCTTCAATGTCCAGATCATCCTCGCCAAAGCCGGCGACGGCCATGGAAATGCGGTAGGCATTTTCGCCGGTGCGTTCGATATTATAGGGCGGATAGGCGGGGGAGGACTGCTCAGGCTGCCCCATATTGTCCAACAGGCTGAAAAGGCGGTCGAAGCCAACGGTGGAGCGATACAGGGGAGAAAAATCAACGTGTCTCATAATCATATCCTCATGTGAGCGATCGTTATTGGGTTGAACTGTCGGGTCCCATTGTGGCCACCGGACAGTCCGCAGACCCAAGCGGCGTCTGCTCCCAAAACATGGGTTATCAGACCCCTGTTTCAAGACATTTTGCACCGCAGTTTTTTCAATTCAGATAATTTTCAATCTGGCCTACAAGTCTGGCCTACAAGGGCGACACGAAAAGCGGAACGCGCGGTCCCATGGCCAAAAAAAATAGCCCCAAGAAAAAGAACAAGGCGAAGGCCGCCATTCACGCCGGTGCCCGGCTTTATGCGACGCCGGACAATCCCATTCCCGGCAATGCGCGGGTGGGCATGATCACCACGCCGGATGGGGTGCAGCTGCGCTATGCACGGTGGGAAGCCGCGCTGCGCCCCACCAAGGGCACGGTGCTGCTGTTGCACGGGCGCACGGAATTCATCGAGAAATATTTCGAAGCCGTGCAGGATTTGCGCGGGCGTGGTTTCAGCGTGCTCACCTTTGACTGGCGGGGCCAAGGGGGCTCGTCGCGGCAATTGTGGGATAAGAGCAAGGGGCATGTGGAGAATTTCAACCAATATCTCACCGATCTTGAGACCATTCTGTCGGAAATTGCCCTGCCGGATAGTCGCCCCCCCTATTATATCTGCGCCCACTCCACCGGTGCGCTGGTGGCCCTGTTGGCGGCACCGGCCCTTGGGAACCGGGTGCGGCGTATGGTTTTGTGCTCGCCGCTGCTGGCCATCAACAAATTGCCCATGAAACAAACGCTCCTGCAAAAGATGACGGGTGTTTTGACCGTTTTAGGGGCCGGGCGCATGACCATTGGCAAGCGTAACCCCAATAAACGCTTTATCGGCAATCGCCTCACCTCCGATACCGCGCGGTTTGAACGTTCCCGCGCTGTGTTGGACAAAGCACCGGACCTGCGCACGGGACGGCCCACCATTTCGTGGGTGTTTTCCGCGTGCCGCGCCATGGCGACGGTGAATCAGCCGGGCTATGCCAATGCCATTTCCATCCCCACCCTTTTGGTGGCAGCGGGCAATGATACTGTGGTGGACCCGGGCCATATCGAGGCCTTTGGCCGCCAGATGCGCTCCGGCGCATTTCTCACCATTTCCGGTGCCAAACATGAGTTATGGGACGAGCGGGATGTTTTCCGAGAGCAATTGCTGGCAGCGTTCGATGCCTTCGTGCCTGGGACGGAAGTCTAATTTCCAAGTGACTGGACGTTTGTCGAACGGCTGGCCGTTTGGGCTGGTTGTGTGCCTGTGCTGCCGGGCTGTGGTGGCCATGAGAAATCATCCACCCGCCCTTCTTTACGAATAGGTCGGCTCGGACGCACAGAGACCGGCACGCGGAAAGCGTCTGCGGTTCCTTTGCCGGTTTCGATTTTCTCCCCGGCCAGGGTTTCTGCACCATCAACCTTGGGATCGTTCAGCCGAATAACCACCGTCGTGCCGGTTTTGGCCGGGTCATAGGTGGCCTGCCGGGGCACGTTATCGGTAAAATCAAAGACGAAATTGGGGTTGATGAGCGACGTGCTGTCGGTGAGTTGCTTTTGAAGATCGTTTTGGATGTAAAACGCCAAACGGCGCTTGCCCGCCTTGGTGAGATTGATGCCATCCTTGGGGCGGAGCAGCACGATTTGCCCGTTTACGTCCGGGCCGGAGCGGGAGTAGTTGCCATCGGCATCCGCAAAACCGTCCCACACGTCCACAAAACGACCGTTGGGAGACTTCGCCGCTTCCGCGTAAATGCTGTTGAAGACCAAAAAGTCCCGGCTCATGTTTTTGAATCGCACAGGCGGCAAGCCCATCCACGTGTATTTGATGCGGGAGGCCTTAAGCACCTCACCAAGCTCCTGAACACGGGCCTTATAGGCCGTGTCCCACTCCGGCGTGCGTTTTTTCAGCTTCTTGCCACCTTCGCGAAGCAGTTGCCGATCATTGGAACCCAGCATGGCAACGATGTGATCGGGCTCTTCCGCCGCCACCAGTTCTTTCAATTTTTCCGGCCAGTTCACCACGTCCTGCCGTACAAAACCCGAAAGGCCATTGGCGTGGTCCAGCACTTTGATGTCCGGCAGCGCGGCATAGGCTTCATCCAGCGCATCGGCCAAGCCCCCGGCGTAGAAGTCGCCAATAATGAGCACTTTTTTAGCGTCGTCTGCCTTGGCCACCGCTGCGGCGGCGGGGGCAGCTTTTTTGGCCTTAGAGCGGGCTGTCCGGCGCGTGGCCGCGCGGCGGGTGCGGGTTTTACGCTTGACGGTGCGCTTGCGGCGGGTGGTGCGCCGTTTGGTGGCGCGCTGGCGGGTCTTCACCGCTTTCTTCTTCACCTTTTTGCGCCCAAACAAAATGCCAAGCAGGCTGCGCCGCCGTTCCTGCTGAGCGTTGGCTGTTTCCACGCCGGGCAGCAGCGTTGCCACCACCGTATCGCGGGGCGCGGGGGTGCCGGTGAGGAAAAAGACAAGGGCGAGGCAGACCGCAAACAAACGGCGCATGGAAGACTTTCCCTCTACATGCACCTCCCCGAAAAAATCGGCGGTGCGGTTAGCTGATACGGCGCAGCCGGTTGAGCAGGTTGATCGATTCAAAACCCGTGGGGTTGAGGCCCAGCTTGATCTGAGCCTTGCGGATGGCCGCACGGGTTCCGCTTCCAATCTTCCCATCGATCTTGCTGTCATACAAGCCCATACGGGCAAGGCGTTTTTGCAGCTCCATCTTTTGCTCAAATGTGAGCTTGGCGAAGGGACGCGGGATCGGGTTTACAAAATCTCCATAGCCGGCAATCTGGTCCGCAAGATGACCGACGGCCAACGCGTATTTGTCCGCATTGTTGTAACGTTTGAGGATAAAAAAGTTTCTGGTCAGCAAGAATGCGGGGCCGTTTTTACCGGCAGGGAATTTCAGCACCCCGCGCTCGTTGCCACGGGGGAATTTGCGCCCCTTCACCCGGCGAATGCCCAGCTTCGCCCATTGGGCCATGGTGCGGGTGCGGCCCGCTTGTTTGCGCACGCGGGCTGGCACCTCCACCTCATAGCCCCAAGTTTTGCCCGTGCGCCAACCGTTGCGTTTAAGCAGATTGGCGGCGGTGGCCAGCGCATCCGGCACGCTGTTCCAAATGTCGGCCCGGCCATTGCCGTCCATGTCTTGCCGGTAGAGGCGGTAGCTAGTGGGGATGAATTGCGTATGCCCCATGGCACCGGCCCAGGAACCGCGCAGGCCGTTGATGCCGATATCACCATTTTGCAAGATTTTCAGCGCCGCGATCAGCTGGCTGCGGCCAAATTTGCGGCGGCGGCGGTCGGCATAGGCCAGCGTTGCCAAAGACCGGATGATGGGGCGCATGGCGCGCTCTTTTTTGAGGGCTTCGCCATAGCCCGATTCCATGGACCAAATGGCCAACAAAATATTGGCGCTGACCCCGTATTTGCGCTCGATGCGGGCAAGCCACTTGCCCCAGCGGCGTTTTTCCGCCTGCCCGCGCCCGATGCTTTGTTCATCGATGCGGGTGTCGAAATACATCCACAGTTTCTGCCGGAATTCTGGCTGATAGCGGGCCGATTCCAACACTTCTTTGTCGATGCTGCGAATACCTTTGAACGCCCGGTCATAGGTGGAGGCGCGGATGCCATTGCGGCGGGCCACGCCCTTGAAGTCCCGCACCCATTTGCGAAAGCCGGGGCTGGCTTCCGCACTGGTGGATGTAATGGCTGGGACTGTCATGATGGTGAGGCAAAGGCCTGCGACCACGGGCAGAGCGGTGAAGAGCCGGAAAAGAGAGAGCATCGTCAAATTCTCCTGCGAGGGTGAGACTCAAACAATTCCGACACTGAATCGGTAACGTGTTAAACAAGCGTTTACCATGTGGGGCAGCCGCCTTGTTGCGACCGCACGGCGCAACCGCTTGGTAAATAAAAGCGGTCCACAGTGACCAAAATTTGACCGAACGCCCCGGAGACGTCCATGACCAAGTCCAGCCCCCGCCCCGTCCGCAAAGCCGTCTTTCCCGTGGCAGGCCTTGGAACGCGCTTTTTGCCCGCCTCCAAATCCGTGCCCAAAGAAATGCTAACGGTGGTGGACATGCCCGTCATTCAATATGCGGTGAATGAGGCGCGGGAGGCCGGGATTGAACATTTTGTCTTCGTCACCGGGCGCAACAAGCATGTGATCGAGGACCATTTCGACCACCAGCCGGAATTGGAAGACACGCTCGCCGCTCGCAACAAGCAAGCCATGCTAGATGTGTTGGCGAAACACCATCTGGAGGCGGGCAAAACCAGTTTCACCCGCCAGCAAAAGCCCCACGGGCTGGGTCATGCCGTGTGGTGCGCCCGCGACATTGTGGGCAATGAACCTTTCGCATTGCTGCTGCCGGATATGGTGATGAAAGCGGCACAAGATGGAAGTGGTAAGGGCTGCCTGGCGTCCATGATGGACGTCTACAACGAGACCGGCGGGAACATCATTGCCGTGGAAGAATGCGCGCCGGAAGAGGTATCCTCTTACGGCGTCGTCGCCACGGGTGCTGCGAAGGGCGACGGGTTCGAGATCACGGGCATGGTGGAAAAACCGGCTATTGAGGATGCGCCCTCCAACCTGTTCATCAATGGCCGCTATATTTTACAGCCGGAAATTTTCGACCTGCTGGCCAATCAGGAGCGTGGGGCGGGCAATGAAATCCAGCTCACCGATTCCATGCTGCGGCTCATGGGAGACCAGCCCTTCTACGGCTATACATTCACCGGCGACACGTTCGATTGTGGCTCCAAAGAGGGATTCATAGCGGCCAATGTAAGTTTCGCCCTGTCCCGGGAAGACACGGGCCCCGCCGTGCGCGAACTGATTGAGGGCCTACTGGGGAAATAACTCCCCCACTCCGTCATTCGCTGACTTGCTCGGCGGTTCCCACCGTTAAAATCTGGAGCCGAACGCGCGGCCACAGGCTGGTTACGGCGGCCTATGACGCGGCATAAATGGGAGAGGCGGACTAGCGCCGCAGCCGCACGCCCACACGCACGGTGGTGGAAACGTCATCCGTCAGACCGTCATCGCTTTCAACGATCTCATGGCCCAACGTGGCGAAGAGCGCAGCGTTGCGGTTCATTTGCCACTGAGTGGCAGCTTCTAACTGATAGATTTGTTCAGCTCGCCCGCTACCCTGAAAATCGCGCCATGAGGCGTTGATCTGACCGTTCAAGGTCCAGTTGGGACGCAGGTTACGGCTTAGACCAAGACCCAGCGTATGGGTGAGCACACCGCTATCGGCGGCGTCAGACGACGTGTCGAAACGGCTATTGGCCGTGGCGGTTACCAGCGTTTCCCGAAGCGGAGACCAGTTGAGCGTGCCGTCCAGCGTGAAGCCTTCGATGGCACCGAGGCTTTGATCCTGCAACTCTTCGCGTCCATAGCCGACAGCAATTTCACCGTTGAGCTTGTCACCGCGATCAAAGGCCAGACCGGTGCGCAGCGCCATGATCGTGGAATTGCGGTTCAAACCGTTGCGATCCACCGTGTTGTCAAAAATGCGTTGGCCGAGTGTGCCCTCCACAAAGGGGCTGACCACGGCGGCATTGTTATAGGTAAAACGCCCGGTCAGGCTGGTGCGCCAGTTGTTTTGATCGGATTGGTCGAAATTTCCGCCCCCGGCCATCGTGGCGTCGCCCAGGGCCGTGCGCTCAAACGCGCCGCGCAGCAGGAACGCATGAACCCCTGCATTGTGGTTCACCTCCGCCAACCCGTTAATGGCAGTCTGGGCACCATTGTCCTCCAGGTTGAGGGCACTGCTGGTGGACGGGTCGCTCACAACGCTGTCGGACCCCAAATCGCCGATGAAGTTGAAACCAAGCCCCAGCCGCAGGGTGGTGGTTTGCCGCAGGTCATGGCGGTATTCAATCTGTCCGTCGGCAAGGCTGATCGTGTCTTCATCTCCGTCGATGAATTTTTGCACCGTGCCGCCAATTTCGCCCGTGAGGGCGTGGCGGGCGAAATCGGATTCAAACCGCAATCGGCCTTCGGTTTGGGAGAAAGTGCCCTCACCGGTGCCACTATTGCGCGATGCGGTGTGGCCAAGGGATTGGGTGAGTTCGGGAAACAGGGTAAACCGCCCTGCCCTCAAGCCCAGTGGCGAGAAGGGGTCCACGGCATTTTGATTGCGCACGCCCTGAACCGGGCCAGCAGGTTGATTGGATTGCGGCAGCAAGCGCCCCTGTGGCGTAACACGGGGCTGTGGGCTAACGCGCTGAGCCCGACCCGTGTTCAGGGGTGAGAGCGGCACGTTAGGCTGTGGCTCAGCGTCTTCCTGCAAGGGCAGCGGCGCGGCGTTTTCAGCCGCGAAGGGGTCCGTCTGCTGCGCAAGCGAGGGGGCGGCTTGTCCTGCAAGCATGAAGGCTCCAAGGCCACACAGGAACACAGGCAGCACCCGCATGAAGGGGGTCTCGATGGCGATGAATTCGGTTACCGAAATGTAAACGCACAGGGTTAATGAAATCTTGTGGGGCGATTGACCATAACGCGCTAAAACAAAGCCGGTGGTTTGCACCGCCTGCAATTTGCTCTAGCAGGAGCCATGACTAAAACGATCCCCGATACTGTTGCCAGTGCGCGGCGCACATTGACCACCGAGATTGCCGGTTTGTCCGCGTTGGAAAAGGCGCTGGACGGGCCGCTGGCAGATGCTCTTGAACAGGCGGTTACCCGCATTCGCGATATATCCGGGCGCGTTATCGTGACGGGCGTGGGCAAAAGTGGGCATGTCGGGGCGAAGATTGCCGCCACGCTGGCCTCCACTGGCACGCCCGCGTTTTTTGTGCATCCGTCAGAGGCGAACCACGGCGATCTGGGCATGATTGCGCGGGATGATGCTATTTTGGCGCTGTCATGGTCCGGCGAGACAACGGAACTCAAGGGCACGCTGGCCTATTCCAAGCGCTTCAACATCCCCCTCATCGCGCTCACGGCCGGGGCGTCATCGACACTGGCGCAACATGCTGACATTGTGCTCGCCCTGCCCCGCGAAACGGAGGCGTGCCCCCACAATCTGGCGCCCACCACGTCTTCGCTGATGACGCTGGCCGTGGGGGACGCCATTGCCATTGCGCTCCTGGAAAGCCGTGCCTTTACCGCTGATCATTTCAGCGTTTTCCACCCCGGCGGGCAGCTGGGGGCGCGGCTTTTGCATGTGCGCGATGTCATGCACACGGGCGATGAAATCCCGCTGGTGCCGCTGGGCGCTCCCATGACGGACGCGATCATGAAAATTTCTGAAAAAGGGTTTGGCTGTGTTGGCGTGGTGGACCGCGATCAACTGGCCGGCATCATCACGGACGGGGATTTGCGGCGCAATCTTTCCACCGATTTGCTGCGGGAAAAGGTGGATGATGTGATGACTGCCAAACCCCAAACGGTTGGCCCAGACCTGTTGGCTTTGGAAGCGCTGGATATACTCAACCGGCGCGCCATCACCGCGCTCATGGTGACAGAGGCGGGCAGGCCCGTGGGTGTTATCCACCTTCATGATTTGCTGCGCGTTGGGGTGGCTTAGGCGCTTTCCACCAGCAGGCTGTCGCCGTCATCGCCCACCACTTTCACGCGGCTGCCCGCGGGTAGGTCCGCGCCCCTCACGCGCCAGACCGTATCGCCCAACTTCACGCGCCCTGTGCCGGATTCGATGGCAGCGGCCAGCACACCTTCACGGCCATGAAAACGCTTCAAGGGCGCGTTCATCTTCGCGGCGGCATCATCCGTCTGCCGGTTGGGGAAAAGGCGCTGGCTCATGAGGACGAAAATGAGGGACAGCACGCCAAAGGCAACCATTTGGGCCTGCCAGGGCCACCACGCCACATCTGTGAAGGGCAAGAGGGTTAGGCCACCCACAACAAGGGCGGCAAGACCGAACCAGAGCAGAAAAATGCCGGGTAGCACAATCTCACCGATGAGCAAAAGCAGGCCCACCAAGAACCAGGACCATGCGCCCAAATCTGCAAGCCATTGCGTTATCATGCTATTTTCCCTTCATTTTGCCGGTGCGAAATTGACAGTATGGCGTGGCTAAAGGTTCCTCCCGCTGCACGGGGGCGGTTTGTTTGATGCGCGGCGGGCGAGAGGCCTTGCGGGGTGCAGCATCACTATCCTTACCGAAAACTTCCTTTGCAATCTCGCCCACACCGGCCAGCGAGCCGATGAGTGATGTGGCTTCCATGGGCATCATGATGACCTTTTGGTTGCGGGCGGAGCCGATGGTTTGCAGGGCTTCGGTGTATTTTTGTGCCACGAAATAGTTGATGGCCTGGCTGTTGCCCTCGCCGATGGCGTCCGAAACCATCCGCGTGGCCTTGGCCTCCGCCTCCGCCTCCCGCTCACGGGCTTCCGCCTCACGGAAGGCGGCTTCGCGCTGGCCTTCGGCTTCCAAAATCTGAGATTGCTTTTCGCCCTCGGCCCGCAAAATGGCGGCCTGACGCTCACCCTCGGCTTCCAGAACAGCGGCACGTTTGAGGCGCTCCGCCTTCATCTGGCGGCCCATGGCGTCCACCAGATCGTTGGGGGGATTGATGTCTTTCACCTCAATGCGGGTCATTTTGATACCCCACGGGGCCACGGCGTCATCCACCACATGGAGGATGCGAGTGTTGATTTCATCGCGCTTGGACAGCAATTCGTCCAGATCCATGGACCCCATCACGGTGCGTAGATTGGTCATGGTGAGGTTGAGGATGGCGTTTTCAAGACCGCTCACCTCATAGGCGGCCTTCGGCGCATCCAGCACCTGAAAGAAGGTGACGCCATCCACGCTGCAGGTGGCGTTGTCCTTGGTGATGATTTCCTGGGTCGGCACATCCAGCACCTGTTCCATCATGTTCATCTTCGCGCCCACGCGCTCGATGAAGGGCCAGATGAGGTTGAGGCCGGGGGTCAGTGTGCGGTCATACCGCCCCAGCCGTTCGATGGTGTAATTGAACCCCTGCGGCACAATTTTGATCATCGAAAAGATGATCATGATCAACAGACCAGCTGCGACTAAAATGGCGATGTCACCAAAACCAAGCATATGCGTTCTCTCTACTCGCTCACTTCCATCTTCAATGGAAATGCTCTCATTATCTGTTTGCGCTCACGCTGATGGCCATTGGGCCTTCGCTCCGCGGGGGCGGCAAACTGTTGCCGGGCGGCTCTTCGCCGCTTGAACACCTCAGATGATGCTGATGTGCTCTCATGCAGATGGGTCAGCATTCACCTTCAGCGTGCATTCCCCACCTGTTTCAACCAAGATATGGGGAGCCAAACTTCCCGTTTCAAAGGAAATAGGGCAAACGCTTGAAAAGACGGTAAATTTTCGCGAATAGAGCGCGCTCCCACAACCGGGCCCGCTTTGGTTGTGTGGCCAGAACCAGAAGGCCCGCCGATCAAGTCCGAAGATGACGGGTGTGGGGCGGCAGAGGACGGAGGGGAGTGGTGGACGACGGTAGCGGTGGCTGGTGTGCGGCCCTTAAATCCAACCCTGCAATTCGCGACGCACGATGGTTTCGATTAGGTCCATGCCCTCCGGGCCATCATTGAGGCAGGGGATGTGGGTGAAGTGTTCACCGCCGTTTTCCTCAAATTCTTCCCGCACTTCCCCATTAATCTCCTCTAGCGTTTCCAGACAGTCGGAAGAAAAGCCGGGGTTTACCACCGCGATGCGTTTGATGCCCTCTTCTGCCAGCTTTTCCACGGTCTTGTCCGTATAGGGCTGGAGCCATTCTTCCGGGCCAAAGCGGGACTGGAAGGTGGAAATCAGATAGCCGTCCTTCCAACCCATGTGCTCCTTGAGCAGGCGGGAGGTCTTCATGCAGTGGCAATGGTAGGGGTCGCCCTTGCGGAAATAGCTCTGGGGAATGCCGTGGTAGGAGGCGATGATGTGCTCCGGCTCAAAGTCGAGCCCGGCAAGGTGCTTTTCAATGGAAGTGGCCAGCGCGTGGATGTAAGCCGGGTCGTCATGATAGGGTGGCACGGTACGCATGGCGGGCATCCAGCGCATTTTCATCAGCGCCTCGAAGGCCTTATCGTTGACCGTCGCCGTGGTGGCGGCGGAATATTGCGGGTAGAGGGGCACAACCAGGATGCGCTCGCATCCTTTCTCTTTCAGCGCTTCCAACCGGCTTTCGATGGACGGATTGCCGTAACGCATGCCCCAATCAATCTCCAGATTGGTGTGCATGCCCAACCGCTCGGTCAGCTGATCTGATTGGGAGCGGGTGAACGTGCGCAGGGGCGATTCATCCAATTCCTCATTCCAGATGGAGGCATACAGCGCGCCGGACTTTTTCGGGCGGGTGTTGAGGATGATACCGTTGAGCAGCGGCCACCAGATGATCCGGGGCGTTTCGATAACCCGCCTGTCGGATAGGAACTCCTTCAAGTACCGCCGCATGGAATATTTGTCATGACCGTCCGGTGTTCCCAGATTGACCAGTAGAATGCCAATACGGCCGAAATTCACGCGGGGGTGTTCTTGTGGGAAATGCTCCGCAGAAAGATCTCGTTTGAAAGCGTGGGGTTTTAAGGCAGCGGTCATTGGCAAAGATCCGGTGGGAAGGAGGCGCACGCCGGTGAGGTGCGCGCCATCGGAGATTTGATCCGATGCTCTTATCCTATGGGAGCGCGATGCCACAACCACAAGGCTTAGGGCCAACTGTCGCGCGGCAGGCGTTTATGCCAACGGTGCCGCAAAAGTGAAGGGGCGCGATGACCGCGCCCCTCTCCATTATTCCTTGGTCAAGTCTTTGAAGGATTGCAGGGGCGGTGCCCCCTTGCCGCCCTTCCCCTTGCCGGGGCCAGGCCCCGGGCCGCGGGGGCCGCCAGGGCCACCGGGCCCCATAGTCTTTTGCATGGTTTCACCGATCTCCCGCATGATCTCTTGCAGGTCGGCCGCGTGGACCAGAAGCTGGGTCACGTTTTCGCTCTTGCCCTCATCATTGATGGCAAAGGTGATTTTGACCATGCCGGTCTTTTTATTGGGTTTGACGGAGGTGATCCGTTCCACATAGTGGCGCTGTAGCGTCATGGGGCGACTGTTCCTTCCCGAACTGGTGTTTTAGACGACCTGGTCGTCGTCATCGTCGGACTGGGTCAGGTCCTTGAATTGCTTGCGTTTTTTCATGGGATCGATGCGACCGCCGCCATCGCCGCCCCCGGGGCCGCCTTCACCACCGGGACCGCCCTTCAGCACGCCCTGTTCAGCCAGCATCTGCATAGTTTCGCGCATGGTGCCCATGGAGCGCATGAAGCCACCCAAAGGAATGTTGACGGTAAAACTCTCCTCCCCCACCGGCACATCTTGTTCCGGGTCAACCTTGCCGTCTTTGTCAGGAGACAGGGTGGAAAAGTCGAGGCGCATGATGCCGTTGACATAGGTGCAGCGGTGAATGCGATGGGCAAATAAATCCATGGGTCGGGCCTTTCGGGGCAAAAAGCGTGGGGGTGCGCTAACCCTAAGGGAGCCAGCGCGGGTTGCAACCGGTGGGAGAGAACTGCCTATTGTTCCTTAAAGGCGCGGTCGGCGGTCTCAAATACCGGTGTCATAACGTAATCGTAAAAGGTGCGTGTGGATGTGCGGATCATCACTTGCACGGTCATGCCGGGCACGAGTTTGACGTTTTCACCCAGTTTTTTCAGCTCTTCCTCGGTCAATTCAATTTTGGCGGAGTAATAGGTCTCGCCCGTATTGGAATCGGTGAGGCTGTCGGGGGAGACGGATTTTACCGTGCCGTAGATTTTGGGAAGATTGCGGGAGGGATAGGCCAAAATGGTGACGGAGGCTTCCTGCCCCGGTTCCACCACGTCAATGTCATTGGGCTGAACGCGGGCATCGATGGTAAGCGCATCCTTGCTGGGCACAATTTCCACGGCCGTGGCCCCGGGGGCCAGCACGCCGCCCACCGTGTTGACGGCCAAGGATATGAGCGTGCCGTCCACGGGCGAATTGATAATGGTGCGCTCCAGCGTGTCGCGGTAGGCGCGAATGTTTTCCTGGGAAGCCAGCAATTCCTGTGCCACGGTGGCCAATTCCGAAGATGCTTCATCCATGCGGGCCACCCAGAGGTCTGCGGCTTTCAATTCGGTGGTGGCAATTTCGCTCTTGAGCTTGGTGATGCGGCTTTCCCGCTCTGCCAGCAGCTGTTCGCTCTGGGCTTTGCTGCGGCGGGCCTGCAAAACGCGGGACTGCACTTCCAGCCGCTTTTTGCGCAAGTTGTCGTAGAGGGCGTTTTCTTCCTCCAGCAATTGCAGTTGAACCTTGATGGTCTCTATTTCCCGTTCAAGGCCCGCAATTTCTTCGCGGTATCCGGCGATTTGTTGTTTGTAGATGTCGGAGGAGGACCGCAAGGCCTCCAGACGGTTGTTGAAACGGTCTTTCTCCACGCGCAGCAATTGGGCGGTGGCATTGTTCTTGGCGGCACCGTTTTGCAAAGCGTCGGTGAAAACCAATTCGCCTTCCACCTGACGGGCGGCATAGAGTTCCAATTCCTTACGCAAGCGCTGCTGGCGGGCGCGTAAAGATTGGGTCAGCACCAGTTGGGATTCCAGCTGTGCCTTGGCCTTGGTATCGTCCAGCACCAAAATTTCCTGGCCCTTGGAGACCTGATCGCCGTCGCGCACGTTGATTTTAGCGATGGTGCCGCCGTCAAAGTGCTGGATTTGCTGACGCGCGTTTTCCGGCCCCACCGTGCCGGAGGCCACAGCTGCGCCGGCAATGGGCGCGGTAACGGACCAGTAGCCAAAGCCACCAAAGCTAAGTGCAATGGTCAAAAGGCCCACGGCGGTTGGCATGAAGAGACTGGAAGAAAGGCCCTTGGAGGGGGCGTTAGAAGGCGTGTTGGGCGTATCACTCATTTCGCAATCCTCTCAACTATCCGGCGCGGCGCTGTTGGCCGCCGCCATCCACCAAGCGTGGGTTGCCGGCGGGGTTGCGGCTGATATTGGCCAGCACTTTTTCCGGTTCGGCAAAATCTGCCACACCGCCGTCGCGCAGGAAAATCACCTTGTCACACGTTTTCAGGAAGGGCGGGCGCTGGGCCACCACAAAGATTGTGGCACCGCTCTCACGGAACGTCTCCAAAGCCTCCACCACGGCGGTCTCCCCCGCCTTGTCCAGATAGGCCATGGGTTCGTCGAGAACCAAAAGGCGGGGTTTGCCGTAAAAAGCACGGGCAAGGAACAGTTTTTGCAGTTGCGACCGGGATAGGCGAGCCAGAGCCTGCTCTTCCAGCGGCGTGTCATAGCGGTTGGGCAAGGATACAATGGTTTCGTGAATGCCCGCCATTTGCGCGGCTTCCACAATTTTGGCCATGCGGTCGGGATCGTCAGCATCGCCAAAGCGGGCGATGTTGTCGGCCACTGTGCCGGGCATGGGGACGACGGTTTGGGGCATGTAGCCAATCAAGCGCCCCAGATCATCCCCGGCAAGCCGGTGCACTTCCAAATCGTTGATGGCCAGTGAACCGGATGTGGGGGCCACAATGCCCGCCACCAACCGCGCCAGCGTGGTTTTGCCTGAGGCGCTGGAGCCCAGAATGCCGGTCATCGTGCCGGCCTCCACATTCCAGTTCATGGGCCGTAGAACCGGACGTCCTAGCCCTTGGGGCATGAACATGGCCTGTTTCAAATCCACATTCAGCGCCGGCACACCGTCCATGGGCAGGCGGTCGGTATTTTCTGAAATTGCGGCCAGTTGGCGGTTGACCCGCTGATAGGCCATGCGGGTGCCTTTGATGGCGCGGACCGCATTGACCGACTGGTCGATGGGCGACAAGGCGAGAGACTGCAGGATGGAAGCGGCGATCATGGAGCCGGTGGTGGCTTCTGCCTGCAACACCAGATAGGCACCCAGGCCCAGAATACCCACCTGTGCGAAGGAGCGCACGAAGCGGATCATGCTGGTCCATACGGCCTGTCGTTCATCAATGGTGGACTGCGCGCCCTGCCCCCGGCCAATGGCATCGGACAAGCGGGCGACAAACTTGGGCACAATGCCCATGGCGCGCATGGAATCGAAGCTTTCAAGCCCCTGTTCCACGTTTTTGACGACGGTTTGCTGTTCCTTTTGGGCCTCGTTTTGAGCCGATTTACTCACCGCATCATTGATGAGCGCGAGGCCAAAAATCACCACACCCACGGTGACGGAAAAAATGCCAAACCAGGGGTGCATATACCAAATGATGCCCAAAAACACCGGCGTCCATGGCACCTCAAACAGCGTGCCCAAAATGGGGCCGGAGGCCACTTGGCGCAGTTGATACAGGTCTCGGACGGCCCCAGCCCCGGTGGACTGACCGGTGAGTTTGCCGTTGATCGCTGCCTTGGTGAGGGGGGCAAACAGGCTCGACTCCATCCAAAGGGCGGAGCGGCTCTGCATGACTTTGGTGAGCGTCGTCAGCAGGGCGGAAACGATGAGTGCAATACCGGCAATGAGCGTGATGAAGATGAGCGTTTCCACGCTTTCTGAAGACACAACACGGTCAATCACCTGCATGAGGTAAAGCGGCATGGTGAGCCGCAGCAGGTTGATGAAAAAGTAGAAAAAAGCCAGCAGCGCAAGGATGGGCATGAGGCGGGCCATAACGGCGCGCAGTTTCTTGCTTTTGGGCGGTGGGCCACCCATGGCTTGTGCAGGCCCTCTTTGCGCACTCATGATGCAGCCTTTCCTTGCATCCGGGAACGGTTTGACAAATCCGTTCCCTCGTCGGTCTTTGCCACTCTATCTGGCTTCGCAGTTTGGTCAAAGCGAGGCTGTGACGAAAACAGGATTGGGGTAAAGGTCATTTGGCAATGCCCCGCTCTTCCAGATAGGCCAACAGACGCTCTGCGAGCCGGTCCGGTTCTTGGCCATTGCCTTCCAGCCGCACTTCGGGGCTTTCCGGGGCCTGATATTCGGAATCGATGCCGGTGAAGTTTTTGAGTTTCCCCGCGCGGGCCTTGGCATAAAGACCCTTCACATCCCGCTGCTCACAGATTTCCAGCGGCGTATCCACGAAGACTTCCACAAATTCATCGCTGTCCACCAGACCGCGCACCATGTCGCGTTCCTGTTGGAAAGGGGAGATGAAGGAGGCCAGAACGATGAGGCCGGCATCCACCATCAGCTTGGCCACTTCACCCACGCGGCGGATATTTTCCACCCGGTCGGCATCGGTGAAGCCCAGATCACGGTTGAGGCCGTGGCGCACGTTATCGCCGTCCAGCAAATAGGTGCGGTGGCCCCGCTCGAAGAGTTTTTGTTCCAGACAGTCGGCAATCGTAGATTTGCCGGAGCCTGACAGGCCGGTGAACCAGATGACGGCACCCTTTTGCCTGTTTTGCGCAGCGCGGGCGGCCTTGTCGATTTTCATGCCGTGCCAGGCGATATTGCTGGCGCGCCGCAGGGCGAAATCCACCATGCCCGCGCCCACGGTGGCGTTGGTTTCACGGTCGATGAGAATGAAGGAACCGCAGGTGCGATTTTCGGCGTAGGGCGTGAAAGGCACCGTCTGGTCCAGCGCCATTTTACAATAGCCGATCTGGTTCAGTTCCATCTGTTTGGCGGCGGTCTGCTGGCCGGTTTCCACGTCGATGGTGTGGGTGAGGTCCGTCACCGTGGCGTCGCAGCGGGCGGTGGCGAAGCGGGCGATGTAGCGGCGGTTGGGCAGCATGGGTTCCTCACCCATCCAGATGATGTGGGCGGCCAATTGGTCCGCCACCACAGGCACGGTCTGCTCCTTGCCGCAGATCATGTCTCCGCGTGTGATGTCGATTTCGTCCGCTAATTCCAGCGTCACGGCCTGTCCGGTGCTGGCGCTTTGGGCGGGACCGGAAAGATGGTGGACGGCTTTCACCGTGGTGCTGCGGCCTGAGAGGGCCAGATTGACTGTATCGCCCACACTAACGGCCCCGGCCGCCACCGTGCCGCAATAGCCGCGGAATGTGGCATCGGCGCGGTTTACCCATTGGACGGGGAAGAGGAAGACGCTGTTGTCGGTCTCCACCCAGGTGGGGATGGTCTCCAGCCGGTCCAATACGGTGGGGCCGTCATACCAATCCATGGCCGTGGAGCGGGTGCAGATATTGTCACCGCCCAAAGCGGAGACAGGGATGGTGGTGTGATCCGCGAGATTGAGCGTGATGGCGATGTCCGCGCATTGCTTGGCAAGGCGGCTGAAACGGGCCTGGCTGTTATCGGTCAGGTCCATTTTGTTGACGGCAAAGATCACATGGCCAATGCCCATGAGGGCCAGAATAGCACAATGGCGGTGGGTCTGGCGTGTGGGACCTTTGGTGGCGTCCACCAGCACGATGGCGGCTTGGGCGTTGGAGGCCCCTGTCACCATATTGCGCGTATATTGCTCATGGCCGGGCGCGTCGATGGCCACAAATTTGCGGCGTGGCGTATGAAAGAAGCGGTAGGCCACGTCGATGGTGATGCCCTGCTCCCGTTCGGCCTGTAGTCCGTCCACAAGGAGGGCTAGATCCAGCGCTTCCCCCTGCGTGCCGTATTTACGGCTTTCGTTTTGGGTGGCGCTGAGTTGGTCGTCCAGCACGGCGCTAGAATCAAAGAGCAGTCGGCCCAGTAGCGTGGATTTACCATCATCCACGGAACCGCATAGCAAAAAGCGCAACTGGTCCGTGGTTTGGGCGGGCATGATAACAGGATCGGTTTTGGCGAGGGGAGCGGTCATCAGAAATAGCCCTCCCGCTTTTTGGCTTCCATGGCGCCGATCTCATCGCGGTCGATCATCCGTCCTTCCCGCTCGCTGATGCGGTTGGCGGCCAATTCGTCCACGATGTCCGCAACGGTGGAAGCGGTGGACTCCACCGCGCCCGTAAGCGGATAGCACCCCAAGGTGCGGAAACGGACCATGCGGTCCTCCACCACTTCGCCGGGCTGGAGGGTCATCCGCTCGTCGTCCACCATGATCCACTGCCCGTCCCGGCGCACAACAGGGCGCTTGGCGGCGAAGTAAAGGGGAACGAGGGGGATGTTTTCGCGCTGGATATAGGCCCAAATGTCAGCCTCCGTCCAATTGGACAGCGGAAAGACGCGCACGCTCTCCCCTTGCCCCACACGGGCATTGTAAAGGTTCCACAATTCCGGGCGTTGGGCCTTGGGGTCCCATCCGTGGGCAGCATTGCGGAAGGAGAAAACCCGCTCCTTGGCCCGGGATTTCTCTTCGTCCCGCCGCGCGCCGCCAAAGGCCGCATCGAAACCGTGTTTGGTGAGCGCCTGTTTGAGCGCGTCCGTTTTCATCACCTGCGTGTGCAGGCGCGAACCGTGGGTGAAGGGGCCAATTCCGTCGCGGACGCCTTGCTCATTGGTGTGGACGATCAGATTGAGACCGTGCTCCTTCGCCATGGCGTCTCGAAATTCGATCATGGCGCGAAATTTCCACGTGGTGTCCACATGTAGCAGGGGAAAGGGTAAGCGGCGGGGGGCAAAGGCCTTCATGGCGATGTGCAGCATGACGGCGCTATCCTTGCCGATGCTGTAGAGCATGACCGGATTTTCGCACTGGGCCATGACCTCACGCATGATATGCGCGGCCTCGGCCTCCAGTTGGTCCAGATTGGAAAGTTGATGTATCGGCCCCATGGCCTTCCCTCTTCGCATGGTTCAAGTGTGGGTTGTGGCTGACCAAGTTGCAAGGCTTGGCAGCAATGACCTGAACTGAACCTTAATGGGCGGGCGCGGCCGCGCTGTGACATTGCGCACAGGGCGGCGAATTTAGTAGCCGGTCATTTCCAGATACCCGAAGCCCAGCGGCTGATCATTGGTATTGGCGGTAATGCGCACCGGCCCTTCCCAATAGGGTATGGAGGTGGCCATCCAGGCGTTGGGGTTAAGGGCTTGCAGCGTTACATCCACACCTTCGGCGGGAAGTTGCACCCGCCACCCCACCGGCACGGTGCGACCGGCCACCTCGTGGGTCTCGATAGGCTCCATGGTCAATGCCCCGTCCCCATAGGGCGTGGGCGTGCCATCGGCGGCGATATGGGTGGCGGAGGTATAAAAAGTGCCGTCGGTTTGGCGCAGGCGAAAGCCCATGAGGCGCGCGCCTCCGCCCAGTTTCAGCGACACCCAGTCCCAACCCTTTTGATTGTCGGCCAGGGGTTGGGAAGACCACTCCCGATCCAGCCAGGCGTTTCCTGTGACTTCGATGGGCCCATCGGGCAAGTTGAGCGTGCCGGTGACGGTGTAAAAGGGCTGGGAGTAATAGTAGCTTGCCTGCCCCTCAGCGGATTTGACGGAAAAGCCGTTATCGCCGTGGGGCACGAGGGGGCCTTGGGCTTTCAATGCCAGATCATACCTGAAATTGGCGCCCGTCGCCTTCAAGGTGACCGCGCTATAGGCATCTTGGTCGGCGGTGGCTGTGCTGGTCATGGACCAATCATTGACGAACGCTCGGAAGGGGTTGCCCGCCGCCCCGGCAAGACCCATGCCCCCCCTTGCCCGGGTTTCAGCCACGAAGTGCTTGTCTGGCGTCGTGATGGCCGCGTGGCCCATCCAGACCTGGGGGCTACTCCAGCCCTCTTTCTCCCCATCCCCCGGGCGCAGGGCGGAGCGAAACAGGGTCCATTGCACACCATAGTCCTTGCCGTCCGCCCCTTTCAGATTGGCCGTGAGATACCACCATTCGATGCGAAAATTGGGGTGAGCGGCGTGGTCGCGCGGGAAGGAGAATGGCGTACCGCGCACGGGCTTTGAAAAGCCCTCCGCCGTGGTGCCGAGGCCGCCAAAGCCCTGTGCAAAGGCACCATGGACCTGCGCCAGCAGGAACAGGGTGGCGATGATCACCCTAGCGCTCATGGGTGAACACTTTCACGAGATTGGCAGGGGCGATCCGTGCCAGTCGGCGGGCGGGGATAGCCGCTGCAAGGGCAGCGGCCACCAGTGCAAATAGCGCAAGCCGAAACCAGTCGGCGGGAAACAGCGTGAGCGGAAGACGCCAGCCGAAGGCCTCCACATTAATAACTGCCAGCAAGACCCAAGCCAGTGCAATGCCCACCGGCACGGCCAACACAATTGTGAAAACCGCCAGAATGAGGGCGCGGGCCAGTTCCAGCCACGCCAATTCCCGCCGCGTTATGCCCAACGACCATACCGGGGCCAATTGCGGCAAGCGCATGGTGGAAAGGGTCAACAGGCTGGTGAAGATGGCAAAGCCCGCCACGGCAAGCGTGAGAATATTGAGGGCATCGGTGACGGAAAAGGTGCGCTCAAAGACCTTGAGGGAAATTTCCTTGATCTTTGCCTGTTGCACGATGCGGTCTGCGGGCAGATCAAAGCGTTGCTGCACCTCCTGTTTGAGCGCCTCTGCCTTGGCGGGGTCGATGCGCACGGCAAAACGGCTCCGTTCTGCCTGCGGATAGAGTTCCACCCATAGGGGCACGGAAATGAGCGCCTGTTGGGCGGGGTTACCATAGTCGGAATAGACACCCGCCACCGGCAGGGCGCGCTTGCCGCCAATATCAACGCGGTCCCCCAGCCCGATCTTTTGGCGGCGGGAGAGTTGTTCATTGATCAAGAGGGCTTCGCCAGCGGCCACCCGCTCCCAAACCGTGTCTGCCGCTTGCAAAAGGGGCCAGTTGTCACGGTAAGTGGCGTGGTCGGCCATGGAGTAGAGCTGACCCGTCACGCCATTAAGCGTGGTTTCCACATCCCAAATGGGCAGGACTGCGTCGGCCCTCTCTTCCAGATAGGCGCGCAGTTTTGGGGCCTGTTCGGTATTGTTGGCGGAGACGTAGATTTCCGCCGCCAGGCGCTGGTCCAGCCAGCCCACAAAGGTGGTGCGGAAACTGCCGACCATGGTGCTTACCCCAATATTGGCGGCCAGGGCCAATAACAGCGCCATTAAAGCGAGGGAGAGGCCCGGCACCTGTTGGCGGGTATCGGCCCAGAACCATTGGGTTTTCACGCCCTTGGCGATGCTCTGAAAGCGGGTCAAAAGGGCAGCGAAAATGGGAGGCAGGGTGAGCGCTGCGCCCACCAGCAACAGGGCAAGCGACAGGAAACCCACCACAAGCCCGCTGCCCCAGACCATCAAAAAGACGGATAAGGCCAACAATAGGAGCGCTGCCGCCATCTGCCAGACCAGATTGCGGCTGGACAACATGGCCCAGGCACGGGGTTGGGCGGCTGCGAGAATGGGCAGGCGGTGTGTGCGCCACAACGCGCCCGCAGCGGCAAGGGCCGTGCCCAGCGTGGCTATGGCGAGGCCGGAGGCCCACCATTGGGGGCGTAAAGCCACCGAGCCGCCAATGGTGGCACCGTAAAGCCCACGGACGGTGGCGGCCACATCCGGCAACAGAAACGAGGCGATGAGATAGCCCAGTATTATCCCCAATGTTCCCGCCACCAGGGCGAAGGCCAGCAGCTCCAGCACGGTCACCACGGTCATTTGCTGCGCCGAAAGGCCCAGCACACGCAGGGTTCGGAAGACACCGCGGCGCTGTTCAAAGGCAAGACCAATCGTGCCGTGGACAATGAACAAACCCACGGCGAAGGACAGAAGGCCAAAAGCCGTCAGGTTGAGGTGAAAGCTGTCCGTCAGGCGGCCAATGTCATTGCCCGCATCCGGTGTCTGACGTTCCAATTGTGGTGCCAGCTGTGCCAGGGGCGGGCGCGATGGGGGCTGGCCGGGTAGCAAGACCAGTTCGCTCACCGTGCCCGCCTTGTCCAGCAGGCGGGCAGCAACCCCGATATCGGCCACCAAAATGCCGGGGGCGAGGGTTTCCACCGCCCGCAAAGGGGGCAAATCGGGAGCATTTTTCAGTGTCGCCACCGTATCAGGGTGGCCCATCAACAGGCCTTCACTGCTTACGAAGTTTGCGTCAAACACCGCCCCCTCCCCTGAAGATGGGGCAAGGCTTTGGGGGGCAGTGACCGGTTCAACGCCCAACAGATTATAGCGGCCGCCCCCCTCCACCCGTAGGGTTCCACGGATGACGGGGGACGTGCGCCAACCAGCCCTTTGCAAGGCCACATAGGTGGATAGGGCGATGGGTTGACCGTCCGTGCGGCGCAGGCGGTCCAGCCCGTCGGGGGCCAAGGTCTGTTCAGCTTTGGCATAGCTGGCGCGGGCCTCCGCATTGATGGCCTGCACCCCGGACCACAATGCCGTCGCAAGGGACAGGCCGATCACAAGCGTTGCCAATTGGCCGGGGTGGCGCCACCAATGGGACAGTAGCGCGGAAAGGGCAGCTTTTAGGCGCGGAAAGGCCGTCATGCCAGTTTACCCGCGCTCAGGTGAACCTGACGCTCCATGGTAGCGGCAAGGCGGCTTGAATGGGTGACCATGAGCAGGCCTGCATCCGTCTCCTTCACCAGATCAAGCATGAGGGCTATGACAGCATCGCCAGTCTTTTCGTCCAGATTGCCAGTGGGTTCGTCGGCCAAAACCAAGGCGGGGCGGGCGGCGAGCGTTCGGCCAATGGCAACGCGCTGCTGTTGCCCGCCGGAGAGTTGTTCGGGAAAGCGTTTTGTAAAGTCCTCCAACCCCAGCCGCTGTGTCAGCCTGTCGGTCCAGGCCGCATCCTCTCGCCCTGCAAGCCTGGCGTGAAAACGCAGATTGTCCCGCACAGTCAGCGACGGAATGAGGTTGAATTGCTGGAAGATGATGCCAACACGGGTGCAGCGCAGTTGGGCCCGCCCCGCATCATCGAGATTGGCAATATCCGCACCGTCAATTTCAATAGTACCGCTGTCGACGCTATCGAGCCCGGCAATGAGGTAAAGCAGGGTGGACTTGCCGGAACCGGATTCGCCCGTGAGCGCCACCCTTTCTCCGGCCGCGACGGCAAGGTCCACACCGCGCAGAACCGGGAGCGGCCCGTCGCTGGTGGCGAAGGATTTATGGACGTTGTTGGCTTGGACCAGCATGGCCGTATTTTAACCCGTCGCTCCCGATATTGTTGCAGCCGATTGCCCCAAAGGGTGTGACAAATGTGTTTTGCGCCCACCCAAGTCAATTTCCGGCAGCTGCCGGCCGCCCCGGCAGCGCTTACCCCTGACCGTGGGTCGCAAGTCTTGCGCCCGCCGCCTCCAGCGCGCCGGAACCGTGGGGAATGGCCAAAGCCTGCAACGCGGTTTGGATTGTGCCCAGCGCGCCCATGGTCATGGGCACGTTTTGGTGGCCCATGTGGCCAATGCGAAAGCGGCGGTTCCATTCGTTAGAATTGGGCTCGCCGAAACCCAGACCGATGCCGAGGGTCAGCCCGGCCTGATTTTCGCACCATTCGCGCAAGCGCTTGGCATCGTCCGGGCCGGTGGCAATGGTGGAGACGGCGCGGCTGCGGTCCTTACGGTCTTCAATATTGTGATGGAGACCACTATTTTGGCCAGTGCCCCAGGCATCCACCGCGTCCCAGATGGCGTGGGCAATGGTTTCATGGCGCGCCCAGACGTTTTCCATGCCCTCCTCATGAACCAGCATGGTGAGGGCTTCGCGCAGGCCGTAGAGGTGATGGGTTGGTGCGGTGCCTCCGAATTTCTGATAGAAATATTCACCCCCAAAACGCGGCGTCCAATCCCAATAGCCGCCGGGTTCGCAGCGCTTGCGGGCCTCATTGGCCTTATCGTTGAAATAGACAAAGGCCATGCCCGGGGGCGTCATCAGCCCTTTTTGGCAACCGGCCACCATGAGGTCCACGCCCCATTCGTCCATCTCAAAACGGTCGCAGCCCAGCGATGCAATACAATCCACCATATAAAGGGCGTCGTGACCCGCAGAGGTGATCGCCTCCCGTAGGGCGGGGATATCGTTGATGACGGAGGTGGCCGTATCGGCCTGCACGGTGAGCACGGCTTTGATATCGGCGTTTTCTGGCTTGCGCAGAAAGTCCTCCACCGTCTGGGGGTCGGCGGCGGCGTGCATACCAAAATCGAGGGTCTCGACGATAATGCCGCGTTTTTCCGCCATTTCAGCCCAGCCCGGGCCAAAACGCCCGGTGGCCAGCACAAGCACCCGGTCACCCGCCACCAATGTATTGGCCAGGGATGCCTCCCAGGCTCCGTGACCATTGGCAATATAAAGCGCCACATGATGCTGGGTCCGCGCCACCGCTTTCAGGTCCGGGAAAAGGCCATCCACCAGGTCGATCAACTCCCCTTCATAAATATTGGGGGATGCCCGGTGCATGGCACGCAGCACCCGTTCGGGCATCACGGAAGGGCCGGGAATGGCAAGCGTCAGGGGGCCGTGGTTGAGAGACATGAGGGCAGTTCCAAAACGAGCGAACTAAAAACCTTTAGAGCAGACCGCAGACGGCGAACAGGGTGTGATGGCAGGTGCGACCATTGCCGCCAGATTTTCGACATGCATGCCCTTTCATGGAACTGTCACGAAACTGTCACGTCCCGGGCGCAACGGGGTTTTTTGTGACCTGGAACGCTGCTCCCCCTCCACCGCGGTTTATCATCCCCATGCAACATTCCTACCTCCCTCCCCTGCTGGACGCGCTTCAGGAAGCTGTTTTCGTATTGGATGACAACCGCCATGTGTTGGCCACCAATCCGGCGGCGGAAGCTATTTTCGGGCGGGGCTTTGTGGGCAATGACTTTGTCCATGTGGTGCGCCATCCCGACTGTCTGTCTGCCATTGCCCGCGTTTTGGAACAGGGCGGCACCCAACGGGTGGCCTTCACCGTGGATATGCCGGTGAACGCCACCTATCAGCTCGTTGTTGCCGATCTGGGGGAGAACCATGAGGACGGGGCGCGGCTGGTGCTTTCCATGACCGACACTTCTGACAAGCGGGAAGCGCAACAAATGCGGGCCGATTTTGTGGCCAATGTGAGCCACGAATTGCGCTCACCACTCACGGCTATTTCCGGCTTTATCGAAACCCTGCGCACGTCTGCCAAGGGGGATGAGGGGGCATCGGAGCGGTTTTTGAGCCTGATGGCGCTGGAGACGGAGCGTATGGTGCGGCTGATTGCGGATTTGCTTTCCCTCTCAAAAGTGCAGGCCTCGCAACGCCAAAGGCCCAAGGGCACGGCCGATTTGCTTTCGGTGGTCTCGCGCGTGCGCAACAGCCTCACAAGCCTGACGCACAATGAGAGAACCGAGATAGAAATCGAGCAACCTGATTTTGCGAGCACCGTTCCGGGCAGTCCCGATGAACTGACGCAGGTTTTTCAAAACCTCATCGAAAACGCGGTCAAATACAGTCAGGCCGACACGGTGGTGCGCGTGTCCTTTGAAGCCCGGGAACGGGCGCCTGGCATTGAAGGGCCTGCCATCGCCATTAGTGTGCGCGATACCGGGGAAGGCATTGCCCAGGAGCATATTTTTCGGCTTACAGAGCGGTTTTACCGGGTGGATACCCATCGCTCCCGCCATAAGGGCGGAACGGGCCTTGGGCTTGCGATCGTCAAACACATCATCACCCGCCACAGGGGGCGTTTGTCCATTGCCAGCGAAAAAGGGGTGGGCAGCAATTTCACGGTTTTGCTGCCCCGCACATTGCCACAGGCAAAAGAATCGCCCCGGTTGTGAACGGTGTCACATTAGTGTTGCACAACTTACTTATCCGCCCTCTCACAGGCCGCTGACGGCGGTCTGCGAGGTGTCGGTTTAAGTTCCTTAAGCCGGCGCAAGTCCATTAAAAGACCTGAACCGATGCTGGTTCAAAAACTTCTCCCAAGGAGACACCATGTCCTTCAAAACCACTCTCGCCCTGAGCGTGTGCGCCGCTTCTTTGATGGCCACACCATCATTTGCCCGTGACCAGATCAACATCGTTGGTTCGTCCACCGTCTTTCCCTTCGCCACGACAGTTGCCGAGCGTTTTGGTAAAAACACGAATTTCGCCACCCCCGTTGTGGAGTCCACCGGTTCCGGCGGCGGCTTGAAACTGTTCTGCAAAGGCATCGGCGCTGAAACACCCGACATCACCAACGCATCCCGCCGCATCAAGTCTTCCGAAGTGGAGCTTTGCGCTTCCAACGGTGTGAAAGACATTGTGGAAGTGAAAGTGGGTTATGACGGCATCGTGTTTGCCAACTCCCGCGAAGCTGCAGCTTTCGAAATTTCCGTAAAAGACCTTTATACCGCCCTGGCCCGTCAGGTACCCGTGGACGGCAAGCTGGTGGACAACCCCTACACCAACTGGTCTGACGTGAACGCCTCCCTGCCAGCCACCAAAATCGAAGTGCTTGGCCCTCCCCCCACGTCCGGTACGCGTGATGCTTTCGTCGAGCTGGTCATGGAAGAAGGCTGCGATGAGATCGAAATGATCGCTGCCATGAAAAAGACCGACAAAGACGCTTACAAAGCCGCTTGCACCACCATCCGCGAAGACGGTGCCTATGTGGAAGCCGGTGAAAACGACAACCTGATCGTGCAGAAGCTGGAAGCAAACCCCAATGCCTACGGCATTTTCGGTTACTCCTTCCTGGAGCAAAACTCCGACAAGATGCAGGGTTCCAAAATCGGCGGCAAAGAGCCAACGTTTGAAAACATCGCTTCCGGCGACTACCCCGTGTCCCGCTCGCTTTTCTTCTACGTGAAGAAAGCCCATGTGGGCGTGATCCCCGGCATCGAAGAGTTTCTGGCTGAATTCACCAGCGAAGACGCTTTCGGAGCGGACGGCTATCTGGCCGAAAAAGGCCTGATCCCCATGCCTGCTGAAGAAGCTAATGCTGTGAAAGACGCTGTGAAAAACCTCACGCCGCTTTCCATGTAAGCTGCGCGCTTGAGGGCAATTCGCCTTCCGGCCCAGCGCTCTTTGAAACCATAAGAGCGCTGGGCTTTTCATTTGCGCAGCCTGGCTTTCCACAGGCTGCGTTAATGACAAGCCCTTTGCTGTCGTTTTTGTCTCCCCGAGAGCGCGCAAGGCTGTAAAAAGTGCCGCAACCCGAACCCGTTTAGGAATGAACTGTGTCCGTTGTTGATCCCACGCAAGCCGTTTTTCACCAAGACTTGACCATCACGCGCGACACGTCGCGCGCCAAGGGCATTGATAGTGTTGTGCGGTTTGTCCTCATTGGCTGCTCGTTGGTGGCCGTGGCTACCACTGTTGGCATTGTCGCTTCGCTGCTGTTTGAAGCGCTGCGCTTCTTTGCGCAGGTGCCAATCTATGAATTTTTGTTCGGGCTGGAATGGTCGCCGCAAACGGCCTTGCGGGCCGATCAAGCGGGCTCCTCCGGCGCCTTTGGCGCAGTGCCGCTCATTACGGGTACGCTGCTCATCAGTGCCATTGCCATGGCCGTGGCAACGCCGCTGGGGCTCATGTCAGCGGTGTATCTTGCCGAATACGCTTCTTCCAAGGCGCGCGGGGTTATCAAACCTCTGCTGGAACTGCTGGCGGGCATCCCCACCGTGGTTTACGGCTTTTTTGCCGCTCTCATCGTGGCCCCCATGCTGCGCAACGGCGGGGAAAGTGCTGGATTTGCCATTTCCTCCGAAAGCGCGCTGGCGGCGGGGGTGACCATGGGGGTGATGATCATTCCGCTGGTCTCCTCCTTGTCGGATGACGTGATCAACTCGGTGCCCAATTCACTGCGCGAAGCCTCCTATGGTCTTGGCGCAACCCAGGCTGAAACGATCCGCAAAGTTATCTTGCCGGCCGCCATCCCCGGCATTTCCGGCTCGCTGCTACTGGCCGTTTCCCGCGCCATTGGGGAGACCATGATCGTTGTCATGGCCGCTGGCCTTGCCGCTAACCTCACAGCCAATCCGCTGGAAGCGGTCACCACGGTGACCGTGCAGATCGTCACCCTGCTGACGGGGGACCAGGAATTTGACAGTGCCAAGACCCTGTCCGCTTTTGCGCTGGGCCTGCTGCTGTTCGCCATCACCCTTTGCCTCAACGTGGTCGCGCTCAAAATCGTGGACCGGTTCAAAGAGCAATACGACTGATCGGGCGGGACAGAACCATGAGCGATATGATGGAAGTTGATAGTCTGACCCAGGGAGTGGACCCCAAACGCCACCGGTCAGAGCGCCTGTTCCGCGCATTTGGCATCGCTGCCATTGCGCTGTCCCTGGGCTTTCTGGTGGTCATGATCAGTTCCATCGTGCTGCGTGGCACGGGGGCGTTCCAGACCACCTTTGTGCAAATCGAAATTGATCTACCAGAAGACAAGATTGACCCCGAAGGCACCCGCAATCCGGAAGAACTGGCCTTAGTTCGCTATGGATCGATCTTGAAGCAGGCACTGCGCGAACGTTTCCCCGAGGCAAGCACGCGGGCACAGCGACGCGAACTTTACCGGCTGGTGAGTGCGACGGCGGAATATACGGTGCGAGACCAGGTGGCCGCCAATCCCGACCTCATCGGCACCCGCGCCAAGTTTTGGGTGCGCTCGTCCAGTGACGTGGACATGTTTGCGAAAGGCAATATTGACGGGTCGGTGGACGAAAGCCAGCGGCGCATTTCTGACCAGCAAATCAGCTGGATTGAGAGCCTGCGCAGCGAAGATGCCCTGGAAAGTCGTTTCAATGCACAGTTCTTCACCTCCGGCGACAGCCGGGAACCGGAACAGGCGGGGATTTGGGGGGCCGTGCTGGGCTCCTTCTACAGTTTGCTCGTGTGTTTTATTCTCTCGTTCCCGCTGGGCGTTCTGGCCGCGGTTTATCTGGAAGAATTTGCGGTCAAAAACCGCTTGAGCCGCATTATTGAGGTGAACATCAACAATCTCGCCGCCGTGCCCTCTATCGTATTCGGTCTGTTGGGACTGGCGATCTTCCTCAATTTCTTCAACCTGCCCCGCTCCTCCCCGCTGGTGGGGGGCATGGTGCTGGCGCTCATGACCCTGCCCACCATCATCATCGCCTCGCGCGCATCCTTGCGGGCCGTGCCCCCCTCCGTGCGGGAAGCCGCTCTGGGGCTGGGGGCAAGCCGGGTTCAGACCACCTTTCACCATGTGGTGCCGCTGGCCATGCCGGGCATGTTAACCGGCACGATCATCGGTATGGCCCAAGCTCTTGGCGAGACCGCCCCCTTGCTGATGATCGGCATGGTGGCCTTCATCGTGGACGTGCCCTCGGGCATTACCGATGCCGCCACAGCCCTGCCCGTTCAGATTTTCCTGTGGGCCGACAGCCCGGAGCGGGGTTTTCTGGAAAAAACCTCCGCCGCCATCATGGTTCTCCTCGGCTTCCTCGTTGTTATGAACCTAATCGCCATTGTTTTACGCCGCCGCCTTGAAGTGCGTTGGTAGTTAATCGGATTTTATGTCTATGACCGACACTTCTACCCAAAACGGGGCCATCATCTCGGTGCGCAACACCGATGTCTTCTACGGTCCGAAACAAGCCATTTTTAATGTGGATGTGGACATTGAACGCAATGCGGTGACGGCGCTCATCGGCCCTTCAGGTTGTGGCAAGTCCACCCTGCTGCGCTGCCTCAACCGCATGAATGACGTGATTCCCATTTGCGAGGTGAAGGGCGATATTCAACTGGCGGGGCAAGATATTTATGCCTCCGAGGTGGACGTGGTGGCCCTGCGCCAACAGGTGGGCATGGTGTTTCAAAAGCCCAATCCCTTTCCCAAATCCATCTTCGACAATGTGGCCTACGGCCCCCGCATCCATAACCTGACCACGTCCAAAGCTGATCTGGCGGAGCGGGTGGAGAAAAGTCTGCGCCGCGCCGGGCTTTGGGAAGAGGTGAAGGACCGGCTGGATCAGCCAGGCACCGGCCTATCCGGTGGTCAGCAGCAGCGTCTGTGCATTGCCCGCGCCATTGCGGTGGAGCCCAAAGTGATCTTGATGGACGAGCCCTGCTCCGCGTTGGACCCCATCGCCACGGCCACTATCGAAACGCTGATTGATGAATTGCGCGAGCGTTTCACCATCGCCATCGTCACCCACTCAATGCAGCAGGCGGCCCGCGTTTCCCAAAACACGGCTTTCTTCCACTTGGGCAATCTGGTGGAATTTGGCGCAACGGAAGACATTTTCAACGCGCCCAAGGATGAGCGCACGCAAAACTACATCACCGGCCGTATCGGCTAGGAGAGAGATCATGAGCAACGCCCATATCGTCAAAGCCTTTGATGACGACTTGAAGCAAATTGAAGCCCTTATCTTGGAAATGGGTGGTATGGTGGAAAGCCAGATCACACAGGCGACCACCGCGCTGCTGACCCGTGATGAGGAACTGGCCATTGCAGTGCGCAAGGCGGACAAGCCCATCGACTCCATGGAGTCCCAAGTGGATGAACTGGCCTTGAAGGTGCTTTCCCTGCGCCAGCCCATGGCCAGTGACTTGCGCGCCGTCATCTGTGCGTTGAAAGTTTCCAGCAATCTGGAACGCATTGGGGACTATGCCAAAAATATCGCCAAGCGCACCATCCCTTTGTCTGAAACCACCCATATCGAGACCTCAGACACGACCATCAAACGCATGTCTCAGACGGTGCGTGAAATGGTGCGCGATGCGCTCAACGCCTATGTGAACAAGGATTTGGAAACCGCGGAAGCGCTCATTCTGCGCGATGAAGAGGTGGACCACATGCACAACACGCTGTTTCGCGAACTGCTCACCTATATGATGGAAGATCCGCGCCACATTACCCCATGCATGCACCTCTTATTCATCGCCAAAAATCTGGAGCGGATGGGCGATCATACCACCGCGGTGGCTGAGCAAATCCACTATGTGGTGACAGGCGAACTACCGGAGGATGACCGGCCCAAACCCGACGTGACCAGCCAAATGACGGTGGAAGCCGTTCAGGGCAGCTAAGACCATGGGTAGCCTTTCCACCCCCTGCGTTTTGGTAGTGGAAGATGAACCAGCCCAGCGCGAGGTGCTGCGTTACAATTTGGAAAAAGAGGATTACCGCGTCGTCATCGCCGAAGACGGCGATGAGGGTGTGCTGCTGGCGCAGGAGCAAAACCCCGATCTTATCATTCTGGATTGGATGTTGCCTGAAATGTCCGGCATTGAAGTGTGCCGCCAACTTAAGCGTGCTGACGAAACGCGGGAAATCCCGGTTATGATGCTCACCGCGCGCGGCGAGGAAAGCGATAAAGTGCGGGGGCTGGACACGGGGGCGGACGACTATGTGGTCAAACCCTATTCCG
This sequence comes from Pseudomonadota bacterium, assembly GCA_038525315.1. Taxonomy (GTDB): domain Bacteria; phylum Pseudomonadota; class Alphaproteobacteria; order Rhizobiales; family Rhizobiaceae; genus Pseudahrensia. Next base: position 254,645 of record JBCBHU010000002.1, on the reverse strand, counting down.
TCAAAGAGCTTTTGGCCCGCGCCCGCGCGCTCATCCGCAGGGCCAACCCGGCCGCCGCCGGCGAGGTGCTGAAAGTGGGCGATATTGTACTGGATACCGAACAGCACAAATGCACCCGGGATGGGGCGACGATCCGCCTTGGCCCGACAGAATTTCGCCTGTTGAGCGTGTTCATGGCCAGACCAGGCCGGGTTTGGGGGCGCGATCAGTTGCTTACCCGGGTGTGGCCCCATGATCTGGACATCGACCTTCGCACGGTGGACGTGCATGTGGGCCGCTTGCGCAAAGCGCTCAAGCAAAATGGGGCCAATGACCCCATCCGCACCGTGCGGGCCGCCGGCTACGCGTTGGACCCGGAGTTTTAGAGCATATCACGTTCAAACGGAATCGAAATTTGCTGCCTTTCAAACAGCAAAGCGCTGTTTTCGAACGCGATTTTCGATAAGTCATGTTTCTGTGTGAACGTGATATGCTTTAGGTCGCGCTTGTGAGCTTGGGGCCCTGGCTGTAGCCTGCTGGCCAACACCCGATTGGCGGTCCCTACCCTCAATGCAGAAAACCTTTGATGACGAAAAAAGAGCGGAAGCGCGTTCGCTTTTGCTCCTGCTATCCGTGGCCAATTTTGCCATCGGGTTTGGCGCTTTTATTGTGGTGGCAATTCTCACGCCCCTGGGGGATGGCTTAGGCGTGCGTGACGCCACGGCTGGCTGGACCCTGACGGCCTATGCGCTGGCCTATGCCGTCGGTTCTCCCTTGGGGGTGGCCCTAACAGGCGGGTTTGGACGGCGTAAAGTGCTGGCGAGCGGCCTCGGTTTGTTTGGCCTAGGCGCGCTGGCCTGCGCCCTTGCACCCGGTTTTGAATTATTGCTGGCGGCCCGTGCTGTCATGGCGCTGGGGGGTGGCCTCGTAACGCCGGTGACGGCCTCCGTGGCACTGGTGTTGGTGCCGGAGGCGGAGCGGGGCAAGGCGCTGGCCACCGTATTTGGCGGTTTGGCCATTGCCCAAGCCCTGGGCGTGCCGGTGGGCGCGTGGATGGGATATGCCATCGGTTGGCGCGAGACCTTTTTCGTGGCGGCCCTCCTGGCCCTTCCCATGGGAGTGGTTTTGTGGGTGAAACTGCCCAAAGGGCTTGAAGTGCCCGTCAATACTCTGGGCGCGCTGGCCAGTGCCCTTTCACAACCAAAACTGGTGTTGGCGGTGGGCTTTACGGTGTTTTTCCTTGGTGGAAATTGGGTGATCTACACTTATTTCGGTCCGCTGTTTGAGGCCCGTCTGGGCATCGGCGGCGCGGGTGTCAGTGTTCTGCTTTTCATGGCCGGCCTTGGGGCCATTTTGGGCAATATGATTGGGGGTAGGCTCACAGACACAATCGGCCCGCAAAAAGCCCTGACCCTTCTCTGTCTGGGGCACGTCATTGCCATGCCGATGATGACCCTTTTTCCCTTTGGCGCAGGGCCTGTCAGTCTCGCCTTTGCGGGATTGCTGGCCATGGTATGGAGCCTTTTGGGTTGGTCTTTCATGGTGCCGCAACAGGCACGGCTGGCATTTCTCAGCCCGTCGTTGACGCCCGTGCTCCTGGCCCTGAATGCCGCTGGCATTTATCTGGCCGCATCTGTGGGCGCCACCGTTGGGGGCAGCGTCTTAACGGTTTATGGTTTCGGCGCTTTGGGGCCGGTCGGCGTTATTTTGGTGCTCGTCGCCCTATCCAGCCTGTTTGTCGTGCAGCGCATGACGCGCTGATCATTCAACGCGGGAGCGTTACATAGGACGCTATCAAGATTGCTAGCAAAGCAGCGTTCAGCAAGTTCAGCACCCACGGGTCCCCATGGGCAAAGTGGGCGATGATGGCGGTGAGGATGAACAGCGCCACCCCCGCATAGGCCCATTCTTTGGCGGCCAGTGGCACCATGGGCAGTAGCAGGGCCGGGATGGCCAGCAGTTTCAAAATGGCCAGTTGAACGCGGAAAAAATCGGGGAAACCCAGATCGCGAATTCCATCGATGGTGTTTTGGGACACAAGATAGCTCAGCGCGCTGGCCAGCAGGTAGGCGCAAAGCAGGCTGGTGGAAACCCAGTAAATCACGGCAGCACAACGCTGTAGGGCAGGTCCAGCGGCACTTCCTCCAGATTGTCGCCCTCGCCCACCCGGTCCACCACCAAAAAGGTGGCAGGCTCATAGAGGGGGGTCAACACGCCGTGCCATGTGCCCCGATGGAGATTGATGCCCTGCTGCGCGGTGGCCAGAAAGGCGAGCGGGTGACCGGGCTTTCCGTTTTCATCAGGGCACACGATCACAAGCCAAGGCTGATTACCCAGCGGTTGAAAAGACTGGGTGCCCAGCGGGTGGCGCTCTACCAGATCAAGCCTGTGGGGCAAGGCATAGGGTTGCCCTTCAAACAGGGACAGGCCCACCTGCGCCCCCTCCCCCGTCACCTCCACCGTGGAAAGGGCGTGGTGGCGGGTGCATTGACCCTTGTTGATGGGAAAAGCGTTTTCGCCCGGCAGTTCAATGACGTCCCCAAAGGGGGCAAAAGCCTCCTTGGTAAGAGGTTGGACGATGATGGTGCGATTGCTCATAGATCGAGCTCCACGATGCCATCAGGTTTGGCCGCACGGGATTGGCACAGGATTATACCGGTTTCCCGTTGGGCTTTGGACAAGACAAAGTCCCGGTGTTCAACCTCGCCGGAAAGAACGGTGCATTTGCAAACGCCACAAATGCCGTCGGAACATTTCACGTCCACCGCAATACCCGCCTGCGCCAACACATCCGTGGCCGTGCGGTCGGCGGGCACGGCAAGCGTTTTGCCGCTTTTGGCGAGTTTGAGGGTGAACGGGTAGTTCACGTGGTCGGGCATTTCGGGGACTGAGAAATATTCCAAATGGCGGTTTTCCTCGGGAATGCCCGCCCCTTCCGCCGCTTTCATCACGGCCTGCATGTAGGCATCGGGGCCGCAAGTGTAGACATGGGTCCCGTCAGCTTGACTTTGCATGATGCGACCCAAATCGGCGCGGGTGTTTTCATCGGAAAAATAGAGATGTACACGGTCAGCCCAGGCAAAGGCGGCCAGATCATCCAGATAACCCGCCTTGGTGCGGGAGCGGCAGGAATAATGGACTTCAAAATTCATACCCTTGGCGTGGGCTTCGTGGGCCATGGCAATCATGGGAGTGATGCCGATACCGCCGCCCATGAGCAGGGTTTTGGTGGCATTTTGGTGGAGCGGAAAATGATTGATGGGTTTGGAGATGAAAATTTTGCGACCCGGTGCAAAAATGCGGTGCAACAGTTGCGAGCCGCCACGGCCAGCATCCTCGCGCAAAACACCGATTTGATATTTGGTGCGGTCCGCCGGGTCGCCGGACATGGAATATTGGCGCAAATATTCTGGCGCAACCACGATGTCGAGATGGGCCCCTGCCTGCCACGGAGGCAGGTCCGAACCATCCAGGGATGAAAATTCATACTTGGTTACACCGTCGGCCATGGGTTCTGCCTTGGTGATTTCCACGCGGATCACCGGCGCATCGCCATCCACGGCATAGCGGTGGATCATGCCGTCTTCACCGCGCTTTTGGGCGAGCTTGTATTGGTCGGCCGTTACCATGGCCTGATAGGCCTCAATGCCCTTTTCGCGGTCCATGGGAAACGGAAAGGGCCACGGGTGGGGCGCAAGGGGCGCGGGATAGACGGCCAGCGTCTGGTCCTCATATTTCAGGTCCAAATCTTTTTGCAGGTCCCGCTCATTGACCGGTTCGTGGGTGGGAGCGTAGTGGCCCTCGCCCTGCAGTTCCAAATCCCACCACCATTTTTTCACCGGGTTGAGCCCGCCATTGCCCACGGCATCATCCAGTTTGGCCAAGGCTGGGGCAGCGGCGGGCATGTTCATGGCTGCCCAACGGAAGGGCTTTTCAGCAAACAGGCCCTCCAGATTCCAGGGGCAGGTTTTCATGCAGCGCCCGCACATGGAGCCGCCCTTGGTGGAGATGCGATAGGTGGCGCATTTCTGGCTGTCGGACTTCCAAATCTCATAGCCGTTGAACATGAGTTTCGGCCCCGCCGTGATGGCCCCGGACGGGCATTCACGGGCGCATTTGTTGCAGCTTTCGCAAAATTTCTGGAGGCCGAAATCGATGGGCTTGTCGTGGGCCAGCGGCAGGTCCGTTGTCACCACACCGGATTTCAGACGCGGACCAAGATAGGGGTTGAGGATGACCTCACCGATGCGGCTCACCTCCCCCAGACCGGAAAGCAACAGAAGCGGCGGTTGCAACACGTCGCCGTCCATGACCGTGTGGGCCTTGGCGCTATAGCCCAGGCGGCGGATTTGCTTGGAAATCACTCCGCCCAGCAGCGAAAAGCGCAGATAGGCGCGCATGGATTGGGCAACGGAAATCCAGTCGTCCCCTGATGCGCCCTCCATGGTCTCATAGCCTTGGTCGATAATCATGGAGATGGCCTGATCATGGGGCGGGTCGATCGCATCCCCCAGGGCGTTGTGGGAATACCAGGTCCAGTCCGGGCAACGGGAAATGCCGATGGCGTCGACACCCAGAAAATAGGCTGTGGCCTTGATGAGCGCCGCATGGCGCGCCGGGTCTGGGGCGATGTGCTCACCCTCGCCCGGCCCCCCTTGCAACAGCACGAATGAACCGAGCGCCCGGCGCTGGGCGGCGGAGGGTGCGGCCTTGCGCACGTAATAGCCGCCCGTGGCCATTTTCTGATTAGCCTTGCCCATGTCGCCAAATTGGGCGCGGGCGAACATATCGGCCCGTTTGGGCACGCGGGCCACATGGGCTTCGTCAATATAAGTGGTGGGGTCATCCACCCGTTTGAGTTTTTCAAAGGGATGCGCCCCATGCACGAAGCGGCGTTTGCCAAACAGCTGTTGATTGAAAGCGTTTTTGGCAAAGCCCTTCCCTAACTGCCACGCCATGCCGTGTGTTTGGCTACGTGGCTGGTGATCGGCTAAGGGCTTATCGTGGGCAAGGTCCAGCGTGGTGGTGACGACGGCGATGCCGAAACGGGAACCGAGATAGGGATTGACCACCGCGCCGTCTTTCACCCTTGCCAAACCGCAGGCTACCGCCAGACGGTTCAGGTCAACTTCCGTAGTGGTGGCGCTGTGGGCGCGGGCGTCGTGGCCCAGAAGGCGGATATAGTTGGCGATGACGGCCGCGGTTTCATTGGCCCGCAAAGCGGCACGGGCAGCTTGCGCGCCCTCAATCCAATCGCACCCCTCCTCGCCCGCTTCCGGGTCGCGGGGGTATTCATAGAGAAAAGCCAGCACGTGGGTGTGGTGGTCCATGGGCCCGGGGGTGGCGTTGGCGCTTTCCTTCAGATCCGCCATGATGAGGTCAATGCCCGCCGCCAGCGTGGTGGTTTGCTTTTCACGCAGGGCTCTGGCGAGGCGCTCTATGTCGGGATTGCGAACCGACTGCTTGAGTAAGCAGGTCTTCGTAAGGGGCCCCACACCCACCATGGAGGCATCGGAAAAATAGCCGAAGGCTTTCAGGTGGTTGGCACGCTCCTGCGGGTCGTCGGGAATTTGAGAGCGAACGGGATTGGTTTTTCCATCCCTGATGACGTCCAGCATGGCCTGATATTCGGCCATGGCGTTGACGATATTTTCCGGCGCCTCGGGCCGGGAGAAGGAGACCGGCTCAAAGTCTGGTACATCATGCAGCTGAAAGCTGTCCTGTCGCGCCAGCCGCTCCAACGGGTATGGCCCCAGATGGACGGGACGGTTCTTGTCGGAGAAAAAGCGCAAGGCCCCTAGACCGCGCTGAACTGAATTTGCGCCTTCATGGCTTGACTGCGATCATTGGCGATGGCGAAGGCTTCTTCTGCCCGCTCCAGCGGCACGGTGTGAGAGATGAGCGGTTTCACATCGATTGCGCCGGACTGCATTTTGGCAACCGCCACGGCAAATTCTTCGTGAAAGCGGAAAGAACCGCGCAGGTCCAACTCTTTGGCCGTGAGCGCCATCATGGGCACGCTCATGTCGCCGCCCAAACCAAGCTGCATGACCACACCCCGCGGACGCATGGCGGCAATGCCGGCGGCCAAAGCGGGCTGCGCGCCTGAACACTCGAACAGCACCTCAAAAGTGCCTTTCTCGGCTTCGTATTCTTTCAGGCCGTCGGGCTCATTGACCATATTAATGGTGCGGTCGGCTCCCACTTTGCGGGCAAACGCCAAGGCGTTGTCAGAAAGGTCCGTGGCCACCACCATGGCGGCCCCCGCCTCTTTGGCGGCCAGAATGGACAGGGTGCCGATGGGGCCGCAGCCGGTCACCAACACCTTTTTGCCCGTCATGTCTCCCGCGCGTTTCACGGCGTGGAGCACCACGGCCAATGGTTCGGCCATGGCAGCTTCCCCGGCGGTCAGCCCCGTTGCCGAGACGCATTGCTCGGCCTTGGCCACCAATTGTTCGCGGAACGCGCCCTGAATGTGGGGGAAGGGCATGGCGGAGCCGTAAAAGCGCATGTTGAGACAGTGGTTGAACAGACCTTCTTTGGAATAGTCACACTCGCCGCAGGGACGGGAGGGTGAGACGGCCACCAGTTCGCCTACGGAAAGATTGGTCACGCCCTCGCCCAGTTCTTCCACCACGCCGCAGACCTCATGACCCAAAATCATGGGCTCTTTGAGCCGCACCGTTCCGAAACCGCCGTGGTTGTAGTAATGAAGATCTGACCCGCAAACGCCGCCCGTGGCCAGCCGCACGCGCACTTCACCGGGGCCCACGTCCTCTAGCGCAGCTTCTTCCAGCCGCAGGTCTTTCGCTTCATGAATAATAAGGGCGCGCATGGACAATCCGGAGGGTTGAGATTTTTGCGCACATTAACGGGGCGGCAGAAATGCGCCAAGGGCGCTTGCACGATTATGTGCCGCAGAAGGTGGCGCGCACAATTTCCGTGGGCTGCGGTGGCTGGGCCAGGTCTTCATCCCCAGGCTGGGCCGTGAACGGCTTGGTCAGCGCTTTAACCAGCCGATGGAAGGGGGCAAAATCGTCCTGCAGGGCGGCGCGGATGGCCTGTTCAATACGGTGATTGCGCGGGATGAATATGGGGTTTTGCCGGGCCATTAACGCCTGATCGGGGTTTAGTGAAAGCCAGCGGCCCAGCCATTCTTTGCCCTTTTCATCGCCCCAGTCTTTGCCCAAGTCTTTGCCCAAGTCTTCGCCTTTGGTGAGGGCCGTCAATGTGGCCGTGTAATCCCACTTTTCAGCCTGCATCAGTGCCAAAAGATCGTTGGTCAGAGCCCCTGTTTGATCGGAGGGTTCAGCGAAGCCAAGCTTGTTGGCCATGCGGGTGTTGTAGGCCTTTTCATAAAGCGCCGGGAATTGGTTCACCGCGCCCTGGGCCCGCTCCACCGCCTGCTCTTCCGTATCGCCCATGAGGGACAGCAGGGCCTGGGCAAATTGTACCATGTTCCAATGGGCCACGCGGGGTTGGTTGGAGTAGGCGTAGCGGCCCATTTCGTCGATGGAAGAGAAGACGCGACCGGCGTGGAAAGCGTCCATGAAGGCGCAGGGGCCGTAGTCGATGGTCTCGCCGGCGATGGACACATTATCCGTGTTCATCACCCCGTGAATGAACCCCAGGCCCATCCAATGGGCCACGAGTTTGGCTTGGGCGGCGATGACCTCTTCCAGCAGGGCAAGGGCTGGCACTTCGTCGTCTTTTCGGTGGGGGTAAAGGCGCGCCAACGCGTAGTCCACCAAAAGAGCCAGCCCAGGCTGGTCCTGCCGGGCGGCGAAATATTGAAACGTGCCAACGCGCAGATGGGCGCGGGCCACACGGGTGACGATGGCGCCGGGCAGCACCGCTTCACGGATGACTTTCTCGCCGGTGGAAACGGCGGCCAGCGCGCGGGAGGTGGGGACCTCCAGCGCGGCCATGGCTTCGCTGACAATATATTCGCGCAGCACCGGCCCCAGCCCTGCACGACCGTCCCCCATGCGGGAAAAGGGTGTGGGGCCGGAGCCTTTCAGCTGAATGTCATAGCGCAGGCCATCTTTGGCGATCACCTCTCCCAAGAGGTGGGCGCGCCCGTCGCCAAGCTGTGGCACCCAGTTGCCAAACTGCTGACCCGCATAGGCCATGGCCAGCGGTTGGGACCCTTGGGCAGTTTTGTTGCCAGCAAGCCATGCAACGCCGTCGGTGGATTTCAATATTTTGGGATCGAAACCCAGATGTTGCGCTAATTCATCGTTGAGCTTGATCAGTTTCGGTTCGGCCACCGCAGTGGGGGACAGCAGGGCACGAAACCGGTCCGGCAAATCCGCATAGGTGCTTTCCAGCGCCACACCGGGGTCGAAGAGTTCACTCAAACCCGCGTTTCCTCAATCAGCTTTTGGGCCCCCTTGTGGATCATGGCCAAGCCCATGTTCCGGCCCAGTTCCCGCGGATAGGCGCTTTCGCCGCTCACTTCATGCCGCAAAATGGTTTTTCCGTCCAAGGACATGACGGCGGCCTGCATGTGCATAGTGTCGCCGTCAATGGTGGAGTGGGCAGCGATGGGGGAGTTGCAGTGGCCGTCCAGCACCCACAGCACTTCCCGTTCCGCTTCAGCACAGGCGCGGGCTTGGGGGTCGTTGATACGGGCGAGGTAGTCGCGGGTTTGCCAGTCGGTGGTGGCGCATTCCACCGCAACAATGCCTTGGCCCACGGCGGGCAGCATTTCGCTGGTGGGAAAGGTGTAGCTGGCCCGGTCGCTCACGCCCACACGGGCCATGCCGGATGTGGCTAACAGGATGGCATCCGCGGGCGGGGTTTCCGTGCCATCCACCAAGGTCTGAGGAATGCCATTGTCCAGTTTGTGGATGCGCGTATCGGCGGCACCGCGAAAATGGATCACTTCAATGTGGGGGAAAAGCTCGGCAATGAAGGCCGCGCGGCGCACGGAATTGGTGCCAAGGCGATAGCCCCTGCCACCATCTTTGCGCAGATCATCCATGGTAAGGTCCGGCCGCAGCACCAGCGTGTCGGTGGGGTCGTCCCGTTTCAGATAGGCGGCAATCGTCAGGCCTGGCACTTCTTCATTGCCCGGCATGTCCTTGAGCGAATGCATGGCGCACTGGCTGCGGCCCGCCACCACATCGGCGCGAATTTCCGCCACAAAAGCCCCGCCCTTGCCGCCATGACGGTCCAACCGGCTAATCTGGTCGCGGTCTCCCCGGGGGTTGTTTTCGGCCATGGCCACGTCAATGCCGGGCACGGCATGGCGCAGCAGGTCCATGATCAGTTCGGTCTGGGCGAGCGCCATTTTGCTCTTGCGGGTGGCGATGAGAAATTGGCTCAAAGTTTTACTCGACGTCTCGCGTTACGGGGCGGAGCAATCCTTGCACAGCCCCTTCATCTCAATGGTGGACTGTTGGAAGCGAAACCCCTCGGCTTCTGCACAGTCCTTAACACGCCCGGCGAGATTTGCATCGGCAAATTCCTGCACCACGCCGCAGCTTTCACAGATTGCGAAAATGGCGTTTTGGGTATGGCGGCACCCTTCGCGGTGGCAGGCGATGAAGGCGTTGAGGCTTTCCACCCGGTGAACGCTGCCCGCTTGCTGCAATTTTTCCAGCGCCCGGTAGATTTGCAATGGCGCATTGAAACCTTCGCTGCGCAACCGATCCAGAAGGGCATAGGCCGATAGGGGGCGGCCCGACTTTTTAAGTTGGGCAAGGACCTGCGCCGGGCGGTCCACCCTGGCGGAAGACGGTTTGGTCATGAACTGGTCCTCCAATAATTGCGGGCCATGGCAATGATACCGGTTACGACAAACAGCGCAAAGGCAGCCACCACGATGGAGGGGCCGGACGGGGTGTCCCATTGCAGGCTGGCCAACAGGCCGCTGGCGACGGCGGCCATGCCAAGCAAAGTGGCAAGCGCCGCCATTTGCTCCGGCCCGGCGGACAAACGCCCTGCGGCAGCCGCTGGGATGATGAGCAAAGCGGTAATCAGCAGGACGCCAACGAGCTTCATGGCAAGGGCCACCAACAGGGCGCATAGCAACATAAAGGCCAGTTCTATGGCTTTCACTTGCACACCTTCCGCGCGGGCAAGGTCTCGATTTACGGTGATGGCCAGCAGCGGTTTGCGCAAAAAGAACAAAGCGGCCAGCAAAAGCGCACCGCCCCCACCGATGACCAGCAAGTCCGTGATGGTGACGGAGAGAATATCGCCCACGAGCAGGGCCATCACATCAATGCGGATGTTTTCCATGAGGGACAAGGCAATAAGGCCCGCCGCCAGCGCGGCGTGGGAGAATATGCCCAAAAGGGAATCGGTTGGCACCAACGTGCGCCCCGAGAGGGTTACGAGGGCCAGCGCCACCATGGCGGAGACAAAAAACACGCCCAGCATGATATTGACCTGAAACAGCAGGCCCAGCGCCACGCCGAACAAGCCCGCATGGCCCAGCGTGTCGCCAAAATAGGCCATGCGCCGCCAGATGATAAAACAGCCAAAGGGGCCGGCCACCGCTGCAATGGCCAGACCGGCCAACATGGCGCGGGCGAAAAAGTCATCCAGCACGGCGCATCTCGCTCTTGGTGGCGTGGTTGTGGGAATGGCCACAATCATCACTGATCGTACCATCGGCATGGCGCACCCTGCCGTCGGGCAGATGTTCGTGGTCATGTTGGTGGCGATAGACGGCAATGCTCTGCGCCGCGCGGTCCCCAAAAATTTGCCGGTACTGGTCGTCCATCATCACATCGCTGGGTGTGCCCTGACAGCAGATATGACCATTGAGGCAGATAACGCGGTCGGTCTCCGCCATGACCAGATGCAAATCGTGGGACACCAGCAGGATGCCGCAATCCAATTCATGGCGGATGTGGGCGATGAGTTGGTAGAGCGCCACTTCCCCGGCCAGATCAACGCCCTGCGCCGGTTCGTCCAGCACCAGAAGATCGGGCTTGCGGGCAATGGCGCGGGCCAGCAGAACGCGCTGCATCTCCCCTCCGGAAAGGCCGTGGACGGTTTGTTTGCGCAAATGGGCAACGCCCGTGCGCTCCAGCGCCGCCTGTGCTTCGCCCTTTGCCAAATTGGTTGTTAGCCGCATAAGACGCTCCACGGTGAGCGGAATGGCCGGGTCCAGCGCAAGCTTTTGCGGCACATAGCCCACGCGCAGGCCGGGCCTGCGGCGGATGGTGCCCACGGACGCCTCCACAATGCCCAGCGCCAGTTTGGCCGTGGTGGATTTACCGGACCCGTTGGGGCCCACCAGTGTAACAATCTCGCCGCGCTCTACCGACAGACTTATGTCGCGCACAAACCATCGCTCACCTTCGCGGATGCCGACATGGGATAGGGTCACGAGTGGGGATGATGGGGACAAGGGCGAAGACACGCGTTGATTGGAGAGGCAAAGAATTGTTATATCATAACAAAATTTCCATGTTCAATGTGAGACCGCATGTCAAACCGCTTTTCCCCACGCCGTGCCGTAACGGCGGCCTTTTTGTCCCTTAGCCTTGTAACAGCCAGCCAAGCCGCCTTGGCGGCCCCTGATGTGGTGGCCTCCATCCGGCCCATCCACTCCATCGTGGCCAGTGTGATGGCCGGTGTGGGCGAGCCTAAATTGCTGCTGACCAACAATTCCTCTCCCCATGACGCGAGCCTGAAACCTTCCCAGGCCCGAATGATGGAAAATGCTGATTTGGTTGTATGGGTGGGGCCGTCCCTGGAAACATTCCTTATCAAGCCCCTGTCTGAAAACGCAAAGGCGTTCCAGGCCATGGAGGAAGAAGAAACCGCTGAAAATGAGGAAAAGCACGCCGAGGGTGAACACAAGGATCATGACGATCACGCCCATAAAGACGAGCATGGGCACGATGAGCACGCCGAAGCTGGCCATAAAAAAGATGAACATGCCGAAGAGGGCGGTCATCACCATCACCACCATGGCGCAGACCCCCACGTTTGGCTGGACCCCCATGAGGTGGAAGAACTGGCAACAAAACTGGCTGACCGTTTGGCGAAGTTGGATCCGGACAATGCGGCAACCTACAAAGCCAACGCCGAAAAGCTGACCGCCGCTGTGGAGGCATGGGAAGCAGGGGCCGCCAAGGCCATGAAGCCGCTGGCCGGCGTGCACTATGTGGTGGCCCATGACGCCTATGAGCGTTTTGCGGAGCATTTCAAACTGGAGGAGGCTGTGGCCATCTCGCCCGGGGACGACCGCAAACCGGGCGCTGCGCGCGTGCGCGAATTACACGCGGAAATGGATGCCAAAAACATCACTTGCCTGCTGCGGGAGCCGGATACCAACGAAGCCATGCTCAACACCGTCGCCCAAGGGCGCGATGTGAAGCTGGTGAATGTGGACCCGCTGGGACGTGGTCTTGAAGCCGGACCAGCGCTTTATCTGCAAGTGATGAACAAGGTGCAGGCCGCCTTTTCCACCTGCCTTTCCAAAAGCTAGCGCCGCTTTTGCTGACCCGTTAGGCTGTCGCGACCATTGCATGGAAGGGCAGTCTAATGGGCCAACGCATTGTCTTTGTGCGCCACGGGGATGACCCGCCGGATGATCGGGTCACCACCTGGGCGCATGGCGCAGGGTATGAGGTTGACCTGCGCAAACCGTTTGCCGGCGATGGGCTGGGGGATGTGGACCAAACGGTGGCGGGCACCGTCATCTTTGGCGGCCCCTACAACGTGTTTGAAACCAAGACCCATCCATTTTTGAATGAGGAAGACCGCTGGATCGGCGATTGCCTCAAGGCCGACATTCCTATGCTGGGCATTTGCCAAGGTGCCCAACAGATCGCGCGCCATCTGGGGGCGTGGGTTGGGCCGCGCCAAGATGGGCTGCATGAATTTGGCTATTACCCGATCGAGCCCTCCAAAGAGGCCCAAGGCTTTCTCAACGGTCCGTTGCGGGTGACGCAAGCGCATTTTCACACGTTTGATTTACCCAACGGTGCGGTGCGGCTGGCGGGCAATGAAGCCTTTCCCAATCAGGCCTTTCGTTATGGTGAGCGGGTCTATGGCTTCCAGTTTCATGCCGAAGTGACCATTGAGGGCTTCCGGCGCTGGCAAGACCTCATAGGACACTATTACAGCGAACCCGGCGCACAATCGCGGGAAGAACAGAACCAACTCATGCTGGACCATGATAAAGCGCAAGCGGATTGGTTCTATGGCTTTCTGGACAAGCTCTTTGGAAAAGCGTCTTAGCAATCGCCCCCAAATCAGGCGGACTTTAGAGCATGATAGAGCGCTTTATACCGCCGATGGGCTTCGCCATAGGCCTCTGTCATAGTCCTATCCGGTTCAAAACTGCGCGCGATTTTTGGCGGCGTGCAAATGCGCGTGGCGTCGGCCCCTTTACCCTCAGCCGCCAACAGCCCCAGCCGCGCTGCGCCGAAGGCTGCTCCAAAATCCCCTTCGGCGGGCAGGTCCAACGGAAGGTTAAGGGTGTTGGCCATGGTTTGCAGCCAGTGAGCGGAGCGGGTGCCGCCGCCCACGGCCATGACGCGGGTGAGATTGGTGCCCGCTTCCGCCAGCGCATCGCGGCTGTCGGCCATGGCGAAGGCCACGCCTTGCAGCACGGCGCGGGTCATGGCGGGCTGATCATGGGCATGGTCCAACCCGATGAAAGCGCCGCGAATGGCAGCGTCATTATGGGGTGTGCGCTCCCCGGCCAGATAGGGCAGGAACGTTATCGCTTCCGGTGCGGCGGGACCATCATCCAAAGTGGCGGTTAGCGTGGCAGCGTCCTTGCCCGTCACCCCGGCCCACCAATTGAGAGTGTCGGTGGCGGACAAAAACACGCCCATTTGGTGCCAGGTTTCCGGCACGGCATGGCAGAAGGCATGGACCGCACTTTCCGGCTTAGGGCTGTAAAGGGCATTGGAGGCAAACAGCACACCAGAAGTGCCCAGCGACACAAAAGCGGCACCGGGTTCAATAGTGCCAAGACCCATGGCGGAGGCAGCGTTGTCCCCGGCCCCACCGGCCACAACGGCCTGTTTCATGCCCCATCGGGTGGCGAGTTGCGGGCGCAGCTGGCCCGTATCATCGCTGCCTTCAGCCAAGGCGGGCATGTGATCACGGGTGAGGTGGGTGGCTGAAAGCAGGTCATCGGACCAATTGCGCTTTTCTACATCCAGCCAGGACGTGCCCGCGGCATCGGACATATCGGACACCGCTTGGCCGGTGAGCCAGAGGCGCAAATAGTCCTTGGGCAACAGGATGAGCGCTGTTTTGGCAAATAGATGCGGCTCGTTTTCCCGCACCCATTCCACTTTGGGCGCGGTGAAGCCGGGGAAGACGATATTGCCGGAAATTTGGCGGAAGCGCGGGTCCGCATCCAGCCGGTTCGCGTGGGCGTGGGCGCGGGTGTCGTTCCACAACATGCAGGGGCGCAGGACTTTGTGTTCCCCGTCCAGCAAGGTCGCCCCGTGCATCTGGCCCGACAGGCCGATGCCGGTGACGGCGGCCAGTTGTGCCGGGTGGCTGCGGTGGAGTTCATCAAACACCGCCTCGCAGGCGCTGATCCACTGGGCCGGGTCCTGCTCGCTCCATCCGCTATGGGGGCGCGAGACATCCAGCGGCGCGGTGGCGCTGCCGATGATGTTTTGATCGCCGTCAATCAACAGGCCCTTCAGGCCCGATGTGCCAAGGTCCAGCCCCAGATACATGGCCGCCTCCCCTCCCCGTCAAAAGTGTCGCAACCCTTATGCAGGCTTATCCCGGTCTCGCAAAGGGAGGCTTGGGCTGTTAAACACAGCCCATCTTCTACGCGATCCCATGAACCGCCCCTCCATGACAAAAGACGTCGACATTTTCATTATCGGGGGCGGCATAAACGGGGTGGGCATTGCCCGCGACGCGGCTGGACGTGGCTACAAAGTGGCCCTGTGCGAAATGAAAGATCTAGCGGCGGGCACTTCCAACTGGTCATCCAAACTGGTGCATGGGGGCGTGCGCTATTTGGAGCATTACGAATTTGGCCTGGTGCGCAAGGCGCTGATCGAGCGGGAAGTGCTGTGGGCCATGGCGCCCCACATTATCCGCCCCATGCGGTTCATTCTGCCCCACCACAAGGATTTGCGCCCCGCATGGCTGCTGCGGCTGGGGCTGTTTTTGTATGACCACATGGGCGGGCGCAAATTGCTTCCCGCCACTAAGACGGTGGATTTGGCGAACGGCCCCTTCGGCAAACCGCTGAAAGCCATGTTTAAAAAGGGCTTCCAATATTCCGACTGTCAGGTGGATGATGCCCGTCTCGTGGTACTGAACGCCATGGATGCCGCCGAGCGGGGCGCAGAAATGGCCATCGGCCACGAATGTATTTCGGCAGAGCGCAACGAGACGCATGGTGTTTCCCGTTGGGATATCACCACGCGGAACAGCGCCACGGGCGAGCGGCAGCAATGGCGGGCCGATCTCATCATCAACGCCGCCGGGCCGTGGGTGGACCGGGTGCTTGGCAATGCTTTTCGCAAGAATGACCCCAAAAATGTGCGCATGGTACAGGGCAGCCATATCGTGGTGCCGCGCCTCTACGACCACGATAATTGCTACATTTTCCAGAATGCCGACGAGCGTATCATCTTCGCCATCCCCTACACGCACGACACGACCCTGATTGGCACCACCGATCAGGACTATGAGGGCGACCCCATGGATGCCGCCATCACCGAGGGTGAAATCGATTATTTGTGCGATGCCGCGTCAGAATATTTTGAAAAACCCGTCACCCGCGACAGCATCGTATGGACCTATTCCGGCGTGCGCCCGCTCTATGATGATGGGGCCACCGCCGCGCAAGAAGCCACGCGGGACTATGTGTTCAAGCGCGATGGTGGCGGCTCTTCCGTGACCGGGGGGCGCGCCGCCCTCATCAACATTTTCGGCGGTAAAATCACCACCTACCGCGAACTGGCTGAAAAGATGATGGTGGAAGTGGAGGACCTTTTGGGAGCCAAGGGCAAACCATGGACCGCCAAGCCCCCCCTCCCGGGCGGTGACTTCGCCCCGTCAGATTTCGGCAAACTCCTGCAAGCCACAAGCCAACGCTACCCGTTTCTGGATAAAAAACTAACCGACCGCCTCTGCCGAGCCTACGGCACCCGCGTCGCCATGGTGCTAGGGCAGGCCGAAAACATAGAACAACTGGGCGAGAATTTTGGCGCCGGGCTGACGGAAGCAGAAGTGCGCTATCTGATGGTCAACGAATGGGCGCGGAGTGCCGATGATATCGTGTGGCGACGCAGTAAGTTGGGGTTGGTGATGAGCGAGGCGGAGATTGCAGGTTTGCAAACCTGGATTGAAGCGGAAGCGGCATAAGCACTCCCCCAATGAGCGATTTTACCAAACTGCCCCTTGATGCCCTCACGCTGGACGAAGCGGCACGCCCCAAGGCACCACCCGTGCCGGAGGCCACCGATCATCACCGACAGCAGGGCCGCCAACTTGCAGCCATTCACCGTCATTACCTGATGGAAATGGCGCGGGTCGCCGCCGTGCTGACCCGCATCGAAGCAGGCAATGCCCCGCCTGAAAACCTCCAGCGCATCGTTCTCTCCCTCGACATGGCCGAAAACCTGCGCGCCTTCGGCAATCTATGCGGCCACGAATGCCGCGTTCTCAAAATGCACCACGACATCGAGAGCGCCCACATGTTCGCGCAGATTGAACGGGCCGGAAGCGGCCAATTCCGCGCCATCGTGGCCAAGCTGAAAGCAGAACACGAAGTGGTCCACGAATTGCTCCTGCGGCTGGAGAAAGCGGCGGAGATGCTGATTGCCGAACCGTCAGAGGAGAATTTCAAACAAGCCGCTGCGGTTTTTCGGAAATTGGAAGCCGTGATCCGGTCTCATTTTGGCTATGAGGAGGAGGAATTGGCGGAGGCGATCGGGTATTATTTGGGGGTGATTTGAGGGTTGCCTCAAATAAAGACTCATGTTCCACTTCTTCTTTCACGAATTGCACATTTATTTAAAGAACACGTTCGAATAATTTTTGCATGCTAATTTTTGGCACAATTTGCAAGAGAAGAAGATGGAAACCCAAGGCTCAAAGAAAACGCTGCTCAAAAAGCTTAAATCGAGCGCGGGCAAATTTTTTTCGCTGGCAGGCAGTTTTTTGCGCTTCTCTACCAATGAAAATAGCGTCACGTTGGCATCAGAAGAATCCGAGCCACAAAAGGATATTCAAAATGAAATTATAATGCTTGAAAATAAATGTAAGGAAAACGGGAAAACGGATTTTATTTCTTTGTTGATGGACCTTGAAGCAACCAGGGGTATTTACAAATCCTACCCCAGGGCCTTTGAATCAAAAGTCAAGTCTCTATTTCAGGAATTCAGTTTTCTTTCCGAGAATAATGATATTTTTGATATTATTCAGCAAAATACCCTTATTCCACAAGACATAAACATCCTCACTGAATTAATAAGACTTGGCTTCACTCACGCTGAACAATATTCAGAGCGTGCATTCGTACCTGTCGTTTTTATTCACGCGATTGAAAAACCACCTTGCAAAATATCTATCAATTTAGAAAACAGTGTTATTAACTCAAGTTCTTTCAATTTGTCGATATTGGGCAACAGCGCATGTTTTGGGAATCAAAATTCAGTGACAGTAAATTTCGGATCGGAAATATCTGAACATTCATGGCAGTTCGAGGCTGAACATAAATTTTCTTTCATTGATTATATACATAGATCAGGCGAGGTGATTACTACCTATACATTATCACCCACAGGCAACGTGAGATCTGACACTCCGGACCTTTTGGAAAAGCCGCAGACTGCGAATATGTCTGAATTCGAGGATAGCTATGAAGTGGCTGGTGAAAATGATAGCTTTAAGTTACTGAAAATTAAAAAAGGCTCCTCTGCTAAATTTTCTTTCATTTTAAATATTACACCATTACAGATCAATTTTATTGCAAATTCAATCAACACTACAGAAATTTCCCTCAAATATCATTTGCCGAAGGGGTACAAATACTCATGGTTTTCAGAAAAACGCGATTCTCACAAGATTTATTTTAAAGCGGATAAAATTTGAAACCTCGTCCGACGAAGATGTATTTGAACGAGGTGAAACGAGGAGTCGAAAGCCACCCCTCACCACCCAATCGCACACCCATCTTTCCGCGGATCACTCCCGCCCGTCAGCACACCCGTTTCCCAGTCAATCGCAATGGCCTGAGACCCGCCCACGGGCACCTTCGCCATCTCCACCACGTGGCCCATGGTGCGTAGTTTTTCCACCGTCGCCGCATCCACCGTGTTTTCCATTTCTACTTCGCCGGTGAACGGGTCGACCATCCAGCGGGGCGCGTCTTGGGCCTGTTGCACGTCCATGCCGTAGTCGAAGACGCGGGTGAGGAATTGGAGGTGGCCCATAGCTTGGTATTCGCCGCCCATGACGCCGAAGCTCATGGTGATTTTGCCGTCCCGTTCCACCATGCCCGGAATGATGGTGTGGAGGGGGCGTTTGTTGGGAGCGATGCAGTTTGGGTGGCCCTCTTCCAGCACAAAGCCCTGACCGCGATTGGTGAAGACGATGTTGTGCTTCGGCGTGGTTATGCCGCCGCCCCAGCCATGGAACACGGTGTTGATAAAGGAGGCGCAATTGCGGTCCTTGTCCACCACGGAAATATAAACCGTGTCCTTGTGGGGTTGAAGCTTTACCTCATCAGCCACGGGCACGGCTTTGTCCATGGAAATGGCGTCTGCGATCTGGCGGGCGAAATCGTCTGACAGGAGTTCGTTTACCGCCACATCAACCTGCGCCGGGTCGGCCAGATAGTGGCTGCGGGCGGCATAGCCCCGGCGGCACAGTTCCAGTTCGCGGTGGATACGTTCGACGGAAAGCAGTGGCTCATCGGCGGGCATGTGTTTCATCACGTTGAGCATGAGCAGCGCGATGACCCCCTGCCCCTGGGGCGGGCATTCGTGGATGATGTTGCCCCGATATTCTGTCGCGATGGTTTTTTCGTAAGTGCCGGCGGCATTGGCGAAATCGTCCATGGTGTGCAGGCCGCCTTTGGCTTGCAGCGTCTCCACCATCTCGCGGGCCAATTCGCCCTTGTAGAAACAATCGCGCCCCTCGCGGCCAATCATTTCCAGCGCATCGGCCAACCCTTCATTTTTGTGGATGGACCCCATGGGCGGCACCTTGCCACCGGGCAGGAAGATGCGGGCGAGGTTTTCATCGCTGCGCAGGTGCTCTTCCTGACCTTTGAAATCAAAATGCACACGCTGGGTGATGGGGTAACCGCCCCGGGCATAGTCGATGGCCGGTTGCAGGATTTCCGCCATAGCCATTTTGCCATGGTCGGCATTGAGACGGCACCAGGCATCCACCGCGCCGGGGATGATAACGCTGTGGGCGGATGTGCGCTCCAGTTCCGTCACGCCAAGTTCGCGCAGGTTGGCTAGAGAGGCAGCGGCAGGGGCGCGGCCGGAGCCGTTATAGGCCACCACGTCCGGCTTGCCTTCTTTGGCAAACAGGGCAAAACAGTCGCCACCAATGCCGGTGGAGCCGGGCTCCACCACGCATTGGGTGGCGCAGGCGGCGATGGCCGCATCCATGGCGTTACCGCCCGCCTTGAGAATATCCACTGCCACCTGCGTGGCCAGCGCGTGAGATGTGGCGGCCATGCCATTTGTGGCCATGGCGGGGGAGCGACCGGGAGCATGAAGATTGCGCATGGGAGAGACCTGCGGACAGAGAGTGGTGCAATTTGGTAGCGCGGTGGCTACAACTTTTGCAAGGTTGCCCATCGGCGGCAATCACCCCAGCCTATTGGCGTCCATCCCTCAGATCAGATTTCAGAAAATGGCATTGGAATTCCATGCTCAACCAGCACTGATTTATAATGATTTTTCAAATCCCAAATCGAATTCCTCACTTCATTCAGCTCTTCATAGGACGCACTGTTGCGATCAATTTTGCTCATCGCCAAGTCCATCTTGTAGCAGAGAATATGGAGGGTGTCTCCTTGTAAGAGCAGTCCAGGATATTGCCGATCGGGGTGACGGAGTATGGCCGCATTTGTTTTGTCGGAATAAATCTCGGTCAGCGCTTCTCGCATAATTCCGCCCATTCATAATCGATTCTTACTGGCGAAGGGTCCAATGATATTATAATGGAGTAAAGCTTTGCAGTGAGCTGTCTTTCAACGTGCGGATCGAATGATCTTACGGCATCCTTGAAGCGGCGCGTTGGGCAGTGCATGAACGGAAAAATCTTCCGCACCACCAAGAATGCCATGTCCGCTGTTGCTCTCCACGATCTTTCAAAACTCTCCACCGACGAACGCGCGCAGTTGCTCTCGCGCGCGGAGGATGACCTTTCCCCTTACATGGCCAAGATCGGCCCGATCATCGAAGCGGTGAAAAACGACGGTGACGCTGCGTTGGCGCGGTTTGCGCGAGAGTTTGACGGCGCCGATGTGCAGGCCGATGCCATTGCGGCGACCGATGTTGAAATAGAGGCGGCTTATGACAAGCTGGACCCGGCTTTCATCGACGTGTTGCGCTATTCAGCAGACAATATCCGCCGTTTCCACGAGCGGCAGATGCCGGAAATGGAGTGGATGATGGAAATCCGCCCCGGTGCCCATGTGGGGGAGCGGTATACGCCCATTGATTCCGTGGCTTGCTATTCGCCCCGCGGCAAAGGCTCTTTTCCGTCTGTCACGCTTATGAGTGTCATACCCGCCGTGGTGGCAGGGGTAAAAGAGGTGATCGTTCTCACCCCTGCCCTGCCCGATGGGTCCATCGACCCGGCTACGCTGGTGGCGGCGGATATTGCGGGCACGCGCAAAGTGTTCAAAGCGGGCGGCGCACAGGCTGTGGCGGCAGCCGCCTATGGCACGGCCACCATTCCCCGCTGCCATAAAATTGAAGGGCCCGGCAGCCCGTGGCTGGCGGCAGCGAAGGTTATGCTGTCCAACCGCATCGACCCAGGCATGCCCGCTGGTCCGTCCGAGGCCATCGTTTTTGCTGATGGGACGACCAATGCCCATGTGGCGGCGCTGGATACGATTATTGAGTCCGAACACGGGGATGATTCCTCCGTATTTCTGGTAACCACCAGCACCGAACTTGCTGAGGCCGTGCGGGCGCAAATTCCGGTCTATTGGGAAAGCATGAGCGAGGAACGCAAGGGCTATTCCGCCACCGTGTTGGGCAGCATGCGTGGCGGTATTGTTCTGTGCGAAAATACGGCCCAAGCCTATGATTTCATCAATGATTACGCGCCGGAGCACTTGCAAATTTTGAGCGAAGAGCCGGAGACGCATGTCCCCCACATTCGCAATGCGGCGGAGATTTTGATGGGGCAGGACACGCCGGGTTCCATCGCCAACTACATGATGGGGCCCAACTGCGTGTTGCCCACATCCGGCGCGGCCCATACCCGCTCACCGCTGGGGGTTTTCAACTTTTTGAAGTCCTGCTCGCTGGGCAAGCTCACCCGCGAAGGGTTGCAGGAAATGGGGCCAAAGACGGAAATTTTCGCCACCTATGAGGGGTTTGATGCCCACGCCAATGCGGTGGGCGTTATGCGGGAAAAGGCGCGGGGGAACGGGTAGGTTTCAGTCCCTACCTCCCCCTTGAGGGGAGGTCGAAGGCTGCGCCCGCAGCGTTCGTTGGTGAGGCGATATTACATCTAGCTCAATGCCCGCCGATAGATCTCCCCCCACCCGGATCAGCTTCGCTTCTCCGACCTCCCCTCCGGTGGGAGGTGAGGCTGTGGTGGGTCATGAAGTCGACTGTTCGGCTACCGCCTTCACCAGCGCGTCGCTCACCATAATATCCAAATGCGCGCCGCCGCCATTTTTGAACACGGTAATTTCGTCCGGCGATGAGCGGCCAGCGTCCCCGGCAACTAGCGCGTGGAGATCGCCCTTCACCGCATTTCGCTCAATCACACCTTCGGCCAAAGGAATTTTCAATTCGCCGATGTGGTCTAGCGTTGTGTCATAGCTGTCCACGAACCAAGAAGCCTTGCGGTGGAGGTCATCATCCGCCTCACGCATATCGGGCTTGAAAGCGCCAACCAGGTCCACATGACAGCCGGTTGGTACCCAAGCGCCTTGCAGCACGGGCGTTGCGCTCATGGTGGCGCAGCAAATGATGTCCGCGCGGGCCGCGCCGGCCTCCACACTGTCCACAATCTCCACGCTTTGGCTCAGATCCTCCAGCCGCTGCGACAAAGCCTCAACGCGGGCGGTGGACCGGTTCCACAGGAGAATATTGGTAAGAGAGGGACGGACGCTCAGGTGAGCGCAGATGAGGGGTTCGGCCATGGCCCCGGCGCCCACCATAAGCAGGGTTTTGGCGTCCTCTCGGGACAGCAGATCACAGCCCAAAGCGCTGTCCGCAGCGGTTTTCCAGGCGGTGACTTCCGTGCCGTCCACAAGGGCAGCCAACTCCCCCGTATCCTGGTCGAACAGCATGATTTGAGCGTGGACGGAGGGCATGCCGCGGTCCGGGTTTTTGGGCACCACGGTGGCCGCTTTCACGCCCGCCGCCAGCCCTTCAATCCACGCGCTGCGCACCAGCATGGTGTTGCCGCCACCATGGACGAATGTATCGCCAATATGGGCTTTGGGCAGGCGGTGGCCGTCCCGTATGGCTTCCACCACCATGGGCCACGTGGCCACACGGCGAATGTCTTGTGCGGTGACCGTGACGGGCGTGCGCATTATTCAAACACGATGGCCGGGCCTTCGGGCTGGCCAACTTTCAGGGCAGCGGCCACTTTTGCGGCGATGGCGTTGTAGATTTGCGCATGGGGTCCATCGGGGGCATCGGCCACCACCGGCGTTCCGGCGTCGGATTTTGCGCGAATATCCATGTGCAGCGGCACACCACCCAGGAAGGGCAGGTTTATGCGTTCTGCCTCCTCCTTCGCGCCGCCATGGCCGAAAATATCGGACTGGTGGCCGCAAGAAGGGCAAATAAACGTGCTCATATTTTCCACAATGCCAATGATCGGCACGGAAACCTTGTTGAACATGTTGAGGCCTTTGCGGGCATCAATCAGTGACAAATCCTGCGGGGTTGAGACGATCACCGCACCGGAGAGCGGCACTTGTTGGGCCATGGTGAGCTGCGCGTCACCGGTGCCGGGGGGCATGTCCACCACAAGCACATCTAGCGGCTCACTTTCGGTGCCCCACGCCACCTCTCGCAAAAGCTGGGTCAATGCGGAAATCACCATGGGGCCGCGCCAGATCATGGGTGTGTCTTCGGCCACCAAAAAGCCGATGGACATGACCTTCAACCCAAAGGCATCCATGGGAATGAGCATGCGCCCCTCCGCGTCCGGCTTTCGGGAAATGCCCACCAGGCGGGGCAGAGAGGGGCCGTAAATATCCGCATCCAAAACGCCCACTTTCAAACCGCTATTTTGCAAACCCAGGGCCAGATTGATGGCGGTGGTGGATTTGCCCACCCCGCCTTTGCCCGAGGCCACGGCGATGATGTGGTTGACGCCCACGATGCCGGGTTTTTCCGGCGCTTTTGGTTCCGGTGGAGCAACTTTTGCGCGGGGCATCATGGGCGGCGGCGGGGGGGGAGCCATGCCGCCACCGGCGCTGTCACCCAATTTGCGTTCCGCCGTCAGCACCACCATGGCGGAGGCAACACCCTCCAGCGCGGTCACGGCTTTTTGCGCATCATCGCGCAATCCCTCCAGCGCCTGCGCTTGGTTGGCGGGCACGGAGATGGAGAACATGACCTTCGCGCCATCTGGCCCTTCTGTGATGAAAGGTTCGGAAACCTGTCCGCTTGCTACAATGTCAGCAGCAGCGCCCGGAATGGTGAATTGGGACAGGGCGGCGCGAACCGCATCCTTGGTGATGGTCATGGGGGTTTGGCCTGGGCTGAATGTTGGTGATGAAATAGGAAAAAAGCCCGGCCCATGCAATCAAGCGAAACCGCTTTGCGGTTTCGCGCAGGCGCTGCATGCAATTGGCGCAGCCAAATGCCGAGAACGCGGTGGTTTTACCTATCGACAGAAATGAAAAAGCCCGCCGGGTTGGTTCCGAGCGGGCTTTTGGATTGGGGCAGTTGGCTGGGGAGTGGCGCTTTCGACATTTTGGCTGCGCAAAAAGCCTGCCGCGCTTATGCAAAAACGCTTTGCGTTTTCTGCTTAGCCAAGAAGCGTGCCCAGCTGCATGGCAATGCCCATATCGCCTTCCACTTTCAGCTTGCCGGACATGAAGGCCATTTGCGCGTTTTCTTCGCCTGCTGCGATGGCTTCAAACACGTCTTTGTCCACGACCACCGTGCAGTCCGCCTCGGCGTCGTCATTGTTCACAGAGGCCGGGTCCTGCGTGCCGTCGATGGTCAGCTTGCCGTCATCGCCGAAGTCAAACATGACGATTTTACCGTCAATGGCGCCTTTTTCCGCCACGCGGGCCTGCATTTGGGCGGTCATTTCTTCCAGTGTCATGGCTTTGCCTTTCAATATGTCCACCACAGGTTTCGTGGGGAAAGTTCTGTTCGTCTTGCCCTTCCACAAAAGGCGCGGCATAGTCAACATACTCACGGGTATGTTTTTGACGTTTGCGTCAAAGTTTTGCCCCTCTCATTTCAGCCTGAAAGGCGTTTTTCCATGCGTGAAGCCGTTATCGTTTCCACCGCCCGCACCCCCATTGGCAAGGCCTATCGGGGCGCATTCAACAACACGCCTTCCCCCACGCTGGCGGGCCATGCCATTGAGCATGCCGTCAAGCGGGCGGGCGTCGATCCGGCGGAAGTGGATGATGTGATCATGGGCGCGGCCCTCCAGCAGGGGTCCCAAAGCCCCAATATTGGCCGTCAGGCGGCGCTGAAAGGCGGGCTGGGTGTTGGTGTTGCAGGGCAGTCCATGGACCGCCAATGCGCGTCGGGCATGATGGCCATTGCCACGGCGGCCAAACAGGTGGTCCACGACCATATGCCGGTGGTGATTGGGGGCGGCGTGGAGTCCATTTCCATGGTGCAAACGGGCGATCTGTTCCAACGGGCCGATGAGGCGTTGGTGGCGATGCACCCCCATGTCTACATGCCCATGCTGCAAACGGCAGAAGTGGTGGCGGAACGCTACGGCATTTCCCGCGACGCCATGGACGAATATTCCCTGCAATCTCAGCAACGCACGGCGGCGGCTCAAGAGGCGGGTAAATTTGATGATGAAATTGTGCCCCTCGCCTCCACCATGATGATGATGAACAAGGAGACCAAAGAAATCTCCTCCCATGAGGTGACGCTTGACAAGGACGAAGGCAACCGCCCCTCCACCACGCTGGAAGGTCTTTCCGGGCTGAAACCTGTGGTCGGTGAGGATAAAACCATTACGGCGGGCAACGCTTCCCAACTTTCAGATGGCGCGTCTGCCAGCGTGGTGATGGAGGCCAAGGACGCGGAAAAGCGGGGCATTGAGCCACTGGGGGCCTATCGCGGCATGGCCGTGGCCGGGCTGGAACCGGACGAGATGGGCATTGGCCCCGTTTTCGCCGTGCCAAAACTGCTGGAGCGTTTCGACCTGAAAATGAACGACATTGGCCTTTGGGAACTCAATGAAGCCTTTGCCGTGCAGGTGCTTTACTGCCGCGACAAGCTGGGCATCGACAATGAAAAGCTGAACGTCAACGGCGGGGCCATTTCCGTGGGTCACCCCTATGGCATGAGCGGTGCGCGGCTGGTGGGCCATGCGCTCATTGAAGGAAAACGACGCGGCGTCAAATACGTGGTCTGCACCATGTGTGTGGGCGGCGGCATGGGCGCTGCGGGTCTGTTCGAGGTCTATTGATATGGCCGGTCCCGTTTCTTTCGGTCCCGTTTCGCTGGAGCGGGTGGAACGGGACGGCTGCACTGTGGGGTTGATTTGGATCGACAACGCACCCGTGAACGCCCTCTCCCACGCTGTGCGCAGCGGCATTGTGGCCGCGCTCGAACGGGCGGAGCAAGATTGCGCTGCCATCGTGCTGGCCGGACGGAGCGGGACGTTTATTGCGGGCGCGGACATCAAGGAGTTTGGCAAACCGCTTCAGGAGCCGATCCTGTTTCAGGTCTGCGACCGGATCGAGGCCAGCACGGTTCCCGTGGTGGCGGCAGTGGAAGGCAACACGCTGGGGGGCGGACTTGAGACGGCGCTGGGGTGTCACTTCCGCGTGGCGCACCCCGAAGCGCGGGTCGGTCTGCCGGAGGTCAATCTGGGATTACTCCCCGGCGCTGGCGGCACTCAGCGGCCCGTGCGGTTGCTCAAAGACCCATTGGACGCGCTGACATTGGCCACTTCGGGCAAACCGGTCACCGGTCAGCAGGCTTTCGACATGGGGCTGGTGGATGCCGTGGCGGAAGACACGGTGGATGAGGCCATCGCCTTTGCCGCTTCCAAAGCGGGAACGGATTTCGAAAACCGCCGCTTGTCCACGATTACGCTTTCGATCGACAACGCGTTAGCGGCGCGTTTTGAGGCGGCCATGGCTGCGGTGGAGGAAAGAGCACGGGGTGCCATGGCACCCGTGGAAGCCGCGAAGGCGGTGCGGTTGGCCTTTGATTTGCCCTTCGTGGCGGGCATTCAGCACGAGCGGGAGACGTTCAAACAATTGGTGGCGTCGGACCAATCGAAGGCTCTGCGCCATATCTTTTTTGCCGAACGGCAGGGGGCAAAAGCGCCTTCGGATGTATCCGGCACGGCACGCCCGGTTTCCACCATAGGCATCATCGGCGCGGGCACCATGGGCGGCGGCATTGCCATGACCATGGCAGACGCGGGTTTGGCGGTTCGCCTGCTGGACGCTTCCCAAGAAGGTTTAGACGCCGGTTTGACCAAAATGCGGAGCAACTGGGAGCGCGGGTTGAAGTCCGGGCGGATCAACCCGTCGCAGATTGACGAGCGGATGGGCCGCGTTCAGCCTACCACCGATTACGCAGACCTTGGCGATTGTGATCTGATTATTGAGGCCGTTTTCGAGACCATGGCCATCAAAAAGCAGGTCTTTGCCAAACTGGATGCGGCGGCGAAGCCCGGCGCAGTGCTAGCCACCAACACGTCCTATCTGGATGTCAACGAAATTGCTGCCGCCACTTCCCGCCCACAGGATGTGGTGGGGATGCACTATTTCTCGCCCGCCAACATTATGAAATTGCTGGAAGTGGTGCGGGCGGAAGAAACCGGCGATGATGCGTTGATGACAGCGCTGTCCGTCGCCAAACGCACGGGCAAAACGGCGGTCATTGCCGGGGTGGGCCACGGGTTCATCGGCAACCGGCTGCTAACGCCCTATCTACGCCAGGCCTATCTCTTGGTGTTGGAAGGGGCCACGCCGGAGCAGGTGGACCGGGCACTGACACGCTGGGGCATGGCCATGGGGCCGTTTTCCGTCAACGATCTGGCGGGGCTGGATATTGGCTATAAATCCCGCCTCGAGCAGAACTTGGAACCCCACGAGACCGCACTTTACGCCGCAGCCAATGGGCTGGTGGAAGCGGGCCATGTGGGACAGAAGGCCGGACAGGGGTTTTATGTCTATGACCCAAACACCCGTGCCAAAACGCCCAATCCGCTGGCCCTGACCCTTGTGGACAAAGCGCGCGCCGATCAAGGCTACACACCACGCCCTGTTTCAGACGATGAAATCGTCGAGCGTTGCATTTTTGCTTTGGCCAATGAGGGGGCCCATGTTCTTGCAGAAGGCGTGGCCCAGCGGGCCAGCAATATTGATGTGGTTTATGTCCACGGCTACGGCTTTCCCCGCTGGCGGGGCGGGCCCATGCATTACGCGCAGGCCGTAGGCCTTACCCATGTGGCGCAGCGATTGTCGCAATGGAGCAGGAGGGAACAGGCCCTCCACTGGACACCATCGGACCTGTTGATGGAAAGAGCTTCTTCCGGCGAGCCGCTCTAAATTAGGAACCATACGGTCAATAACATCCTCTCACAAGCGCGTGTGAGGGGGTATCGGCGTTCATTACCTTCGTGCAAAGCAGAGGGCACTCGTCCTAGACTATTCAAAGGTTCCTCCCATGACCGTGACCACGATGACCGACAGCAATGCCGAAACGGGCAGAAAATCCATCCCTTGGGGCAAAATTGCCCTGGGACTTGGCGCGCTTGTGGCCCTTGTGGTCGCCTATCGGTTGCTGCCCTTGCAGGAATGGGTGGGAAGTTTTCAAACTTGGGTCCAGGGCTACGGCCCGCTGGGCTGGGTCATCTTTGTGGCGGTCTATGCGGTCACGTCTTTCCTGTTGATTCCCGGCTCCATTCTCACCCTGGCGGCAGGAGCCGTTTGGGGGTTTGGCGGGTTTCCACTCGTGATCATTGGGGCCACGCTCGGCTCAGCCATGTCCTTTTTGGCGGCGCGCTATCTGTTCCAGGACAAGGTGGAAGCCAAGGTTTCGGAATATCCGCGCTTCCGCGCCGTCAACGAAGCCATCGGCGAGGAAGGCTGGAAAGTGGTTGGCCTGTTGCGCCTTTCCCCTGCCCTTCCCTTTTCCCTTCAAAACTGGTTCCTGGGCATCACGCCGGTGGCTTTCTGGCCCGCACAAATCGCAACGTTTTTCGGCATTATGCCAGGCACCCTGCTCTACGTGCTGCTGGGCAGCGCCGGCGGGCAGGCCGGCGCCGGTGAAGGGGGCATGGGCAAGTGGATCGTGCTAGGCGTCGGCATTGTCGCCACGCTGGTGGTCACTGTGCTGGTCACGAAAAAAGCCAAGGCGAAGTTACAGCAATTCGACCTGGACGAGGGGTAAGGGCTATTTCCCCTTCCACACGGGGTCGCGCTTTTGCGCAAACGCTTTG
Source organism: Pseudomonadota bacterium (assembly GCA_038525315.1). Taxonomy (GTDB): domain Bacteria; phylum Pseudomonadota; class Alphaproteobacteria; order Rhizobiales; family Rhizobiaceae; genus Pseudahrensia. Next base: position 225,866 of record JBCBHU010000002.1, on the reverse strand, counting down.
AAACCTTCCATCATGTCTTCACTGCCGTAAAGCGTGTCCACTGTGCGCAGCTGGCGCTTTGTAATCCGGTTCATGGCGTCTTGAAATTTGCTGTCCTCCGCGTCGCGCACCACCTCTTTAATGGCCGCATAGACCAGCGGCGGGCCGGAGGCGAGAAGGCCGGCCATGTCCCAAGCCTGCTCCATCAGATCGGCGGCGGGGTGGACGTGGTTGACAAGGCCCCAGCGGTGGGCCTCCTCCGCCTCCAGCCAACGGCCGGTGAGCAGCATTTCCATGGCGATGTGATAGGGAATGCGTTTTGGCAGTTTCACCGATGCCGCATCGGCCACCGTGCCGGAGCGAATTTCCGGCAGGGCGAAGGTGGCGTGGTCTGCCGCCAGAATGATGTCACAGGCCAATGCAATTTCCAGCCCGCCGCCGCAGCAAATGCCGTTGACGGCGGCAATGACGGGTTTGTTCATATCCCGCAATTCCTGCAAGCCGCCGAAGCCGCCCACGCCATAGTCACCGTCCACCTCATCGCCATCGGCGGCAGCTTTCAAATCCCAGCCGGGGCAGAAGAATTTTTCGGATGCGGCGGTGAGGATAGCGATCCGCATGTTTGGGTCGTCCCGGAAGGCGGCAAACACATCGCCCATGATGCGGCTTGTGGCGAGATCGATGGCATTGGCCTTCGGTCGGTCGATGGTGACTTCCAAAATATGGCCTTCGACACGGGTGCGGATGGGGCCTTCGGTGATAGGGTCCATGGGTTAAATCCTTTCCACGATCAGGGCATCGACGGCGACCGAGCCGAATTGGCTGGCAAAAAGCGGGTTCACATCCAGTTCCACCAGCCGATCCCCCTTGGCAACGGCGTAGCGGGCAATGCACAGGATGTTGGCAACGAGCGCGTCGATGTCTGCGGCATCAGACTGGCGATAGCCTTCCAACACGCGCCCTATCTTGAGAACAGCCAGCGCCTCGCGCACCGCATCCTCTGCGGCAGGCAAAAGCAGGGTGGCGGTATCGTCCAGCAATTCAGCTAAAACTCCGCCTGCGCCAATGGTCATGACAAGACCGCAGACCGGATCTTGCGTGACACCCACAATTAGTTCGCAAAGGGGCGGCGGCGCCATGGGTTCCAGCAAAAAGTGGTCAGAAAGATGGGCCATGGCCCCCATGGCTCCTTCAGTGGCAGCCGTGGTTTTAAGGTTCAAATGGACCCCGCCCCTATCCGTCTTATGGGCAATGCCAAGCGCCTTCAGCGCGAAGGGTGCCTGAAGGTGGGCAGGGATGGCTAACGCCTCTCCAGTCTTTACCGTCATGCCGTGGGGCACAACCACACCCGCGCTGGCAAGGGCGAGTTTGCTTCGGTGCTCATCCAGAACAGTGGTTGCCATTGGTGGTTTGATGGGGGGTGTGATCAGCGGCAAGGGCGCTGGTTCTTTCCATGCCCTTTGAATAAAAGCGGCGGCTTCAGCGGCCTCCAAGGCGTGGTCAAAACCGCACAAGGGTGCGATGCCTGCTGCCACCAGATCACCGGCCAAATCGATCGGAAGATTTTCCGGCAGGGAACAGACAATAGCGGCACGGGGGCCGTCTTCCCTCACGGCTTCCACGAAGGCCCCACATGCACCGCGCCAGTCAGCGTCATCGCAGCGGTCGGCGGGTGGAAAGTCGATGACCAGCATAGACAGGCCAAAACCCGGCGCCATGGCGGCGCGGAACAGGGCCGTCATGGCGGGCCAATCGCCCCAGATATAAGTATTGTAGTCCAGCGGATTGGCGATGGTGACGAGATCGCCCAATACTTTTTTCACGGCGGCGGCCTGCGGCGCTGTGAAGGGGCGGAAAGTGACGGCCTTGCCCTCCCCCGCATCGGCCATGAGCGAAGCCTCGCCGCCGGAGCAAGACAGGGAAAGCAAGTGCGCGCTTTCCAACGGCCCACCGCAGTGGAGCAATTTGAGGGTTTCCAGAAAACCCTCCACCGATTTGGCGCGGGCAATGCCCAGGCGCTTAAAGAGGGCTTCGTGGGCTTTGTCCGACCCTGCCAGCGAAGCGGTGTGGGTAAGTGCGGCCCGCACCGCCTGCTCCGACCGGCCCACTTTCAGCGCCACAACAGGCTTGTGGGCCTTACGTGCAGCCATGGCGAAAGCCTCAAAACCTTTCACATCATCCAGTCCTTCAATGTGCAGGCCGATGGCGGTGATGCGCTCATCCGCCAGCAGGCTTTGCGCCATGGCGGACATCCCAATGCTGGCCTGGTTGCCCACGGTGAGCGCCATGGCGATGGGCAAACCCCGCGCCTGCATTGTGAGGTTGATGGCCAGATTGGAAGATTGGGCGATGATGGCCACACCGGATTTCACCGGTGTCAGCCCGTGTTGGTCCGGCCAAAGGGCCACCCGATCCAGCGCGTTGACGAAGCCGTAGCAGTTGGGGCCGATGAGCGGCATGTCTCCTGCGGCTTTCAGCAGCGAGGCTTGTAAATCTTTGCCGACTTCCGCTTCGCCCGCGGTCTCGGCAAAACCGGCCGCGTAGCAGACCATACTGCCACAACCCCTGTCCGCCAATTCGCGCACCACCTGGATCGTTGCCTCACGATTGACGGCCACATAGGCCACATCCGGTGGTTCCGGCAGGTCATTTATAGTCGTGAAACAGGCCCGCCCTCCCAGCGTTTCCCGCCTGGGGTGAACGGGCCAAATCTTGCCGGCAAAGCCCAGTCTGTCACATTGCTCAATAACCTGCTCGCACTCCCGCCCGCCAATGACAGCGATGGTGCGCGGGCGGAGCAGGCGGGAAACCGGGTCACACATGATGGGCGGCAAGCCACGCGCGCAGGGCCAGCACACGGCGCACAACCAGCAGCATGATCACGACCCAGGCGATGGGCCCCACCAGAAAGGTGAAATTGGGTTGCACAATCCAGCCGCCCCCCTCCGGCAGGCTGATGAATTGCACAATGCTGGAAAGGCCGTTCACCAGCGAGGGAAGGGACGACAGGAGGACGACGAGAAGCAGGGTGCGTGCTGCTTCTATGATCACGATCTCACCACCGCCGCCCCGCCTATGGGCCGACCGGCCACTCTCCATCCAAAGGGCGAACCCGACCAAGGCCAGCGGAAAAATGACGAGAAGGAGGAGCGCGATCAGCCCATCGGGTGTGGTGAATACGGTGGCCATGGGAGGTTTCCTTTCGCGTTTCGCTAGCCGCCTAAAGGCCGTAGCAGGGCGCGGCTGATGATGTGGCGCTGGATTTCTGATGTGCCTTCCCAAATGCGCTCAATGCGGGCATCGCGCCAGATGCGCTCCAGCGGCAGGTCGTCCATCAGGCCCATGCCACCGTGAATCTGGATGGCTTCATCGGCCACCATGGCCAGCACTTCGGAGGCTTTCAGTTTTGCCATGGCCATGTCGGTGTCCGTGCACTGGCCCGCGTCGAACTTGGACCCGGCTTCCCATGTGAGCAATTCAGCGGCTTTTAACTCCATGGCCATATCGGCCAGTTTGAAAGAAACACCCTGAAACTTGCCGATCTGCTGGCCGAATTGGTGCCGTTCCGCACTGTATTGGACCGCGTGTTGGAACGCCCGGTCTGTGCGGCCCAGACAGGTGGCGGCCACTTGCAGGCGGGTGGCGCCCAGCCAGTCATTGGCCACATCGAAGCCCTTGCCCACCTCGCCCAGCACGTTTTCGGCCGGCACGCGGCAGTCGTCAAATTCCAGCACGGCGTTGGTGTAGCCCCGGTGGGAGACGTTGTTGTAGCCCTCGCGCACGCTAAAACCGGGTGTGCCCTTGTCCACGAAAAAGGCAGTGATTTCCGCCTTCGGGCCACGAGGCGTGTCCACCTCCCCGGTCTTCATGAAGCAGATGGCAAAGCCTGCAATATCCGCATGGCTGATGAAATGTTTGGTGCCGTTGAGCACCCAGTCAGAATTGCTGCCCGCGCCATCCGGCTTGGCAGTGGCTTTCATGCCCCGCAGGTCAGACCCCGCCCCCGGCTCCGTCATGGCCAGACAATCCCAAGTCTCGCCTTTCAGGCAGGGCTCCAGATAGCGCTCCAGCTGCTCTTTCGTCCCCGCGCATAGGATGTTGGAAGGCCGTGCCACGCCCGTCCAATGGAGGGCATAGTTGGTGCGCCCCAGCTCTTTTTCGTAGAGCAGCCACGTGAGCGTATCGAGACCACCGCCGCCGAACTCCTCGGGGATATTGGCTGCATAGAGACCGGCGGCCATGGCCTTGGACTGGATGTCCTTAATGAGGTCCATGTCCAGATGACCGGACTTTTCGATGGCCTCTTCATGGGGGTAAAGCTCGTTTTCCACGAAGGCGCGGGTAGTTTCGACAATAAGGGCTTGTTCTTCGGAGAGGGAAAAGTTCATGGCACAATCCATCCGCGGCCTCCCTCTCCCCGGTGGGGAGAGGGATAGAGAAACTTGTCGAACGCAGTGAGGCTTAGTTGACCTTGGGCGAGGGGGAGCGGTTTAAGTTCGTCGCCCCTCATCCAACTGCGGCTATGGCTTTGCTTTGCAAAGCCAAGTCCTCGTATCCTTCTCCCCATTGGGGAGAAGGTTGGTCGTGCGTTATGCATCGTTTGCTGCCTTCTTTTTGAGGGCGGCTTCGGCCTGTGAGACAATCCTCCCAGCAGCCCATCCTTGGCCCTCCCGCGCATCACGCAGGACGTGTAGGAAACCGACGAGATTATCGTCGCGGATGCGTTCCAGGTCTCGGATCGAAAGACCCCCGGCCTGTTCGTCGCTTTGATCGGCAATCTTGTCGATGAGCGCATCGTCCAGCTCCGGCACATCCATCAACTTGGTCCAGGGTAGGCTCATGGTGGGGCCGAATTGTTGGATGAAATGGCGCATGCCTGCTTCGCCGCCCGCCACTCGGTAGGTCTGGAACAGGCCCATCTGGCCCCAGCGCAGGCCGAAGGAGTGGGTCATGACGTCGTCCAGTTCTTCCACTGTGCAGACATCATCCTTGATGAGCCAGAGGGCCTCGCGCCAGACGGCTTCCAGCAGGCGGTCGCCCACGAAAGCGTCGATTTCCTTGCGGATGCGCACGGGCTTCATGCCGAGGCTTTCATAGGCCCCATGGGCGCGGTCCAGGGCTTCGGGTGACGTGTGGGCACCGCCGCAAATTTCCACAAGCGGCAGCAGATAGACCGGGTTGTAGGGATGGGCCACGAACATGCGTTCGGGAGCCATCATCTTACACTGAATGTCCGTGGGCAGCAGGCCGGAGGTGGAGGAGCCGATGAGCGCGTCTTCCGGCGCGGCAGCATCGATCTGCATGTGGACTTTCTGTTTCAGTTCCAGCCGCTCCGGCACGGATTCCTGGATGAGGTTCGCGCCCTCGACTGCCTCTTCCAAACTGTCCGCAAAAGTCAGTTTGCCTTCGGCGGGCAGTGGATTTTTGTAAAGATTGGCGGTGGCGCGGCGGGCATTGTCCAGCACTTCGCCCACAATGCGCTGCGTCTCCGGGTGCGGATCAAACAGACGGCAGTCCAGCCCGTTTAGGAGAAACCGTGCCGCCCACGCCCCGCCGATGACACCGCCGCCGATGCAGGCTGTTTGTTTGAGGGTCATGCTGCTGGGGCTCTCTTTGTCAGGCCCAAACGCTGGCGAACCTGCTCCGGACCGATCACTTTGGCCCCCATGTTTTCGATAATCGTCACAGCGCGCTCCACCAACTGGGCGTTGGTGGCCAGCACGCCGCGGTCCAGCATGAGGTTGTCTTCCAGCCCAACGCGCACATTGCCCCCGGCCAACACGCTGGCGGCCACATAGGGCATCTGGTCTCGACCCAGCGAAAAGGCGCTCCAATGCCAGTTGTCGGGCACGTTGTTCACCATGGCCATGAATGTATTCATGTCATTGGGTGCCCCCCAGGGCACGCCCATGCAGAGTTGCACGAGGGCATCATCTTTCAACACGCCTTCGGCCACCAGTTGTTTGGCGAACCAGAGATGGCCCGTGTCGAAGGCCTCGATCTCCGGTTTCACACCCAGTTCCATCATCATGGCGCCCATGGTGCGCAACATGCCGGGGGTGTTGGTCATCACATAGTCCGCCTCGGCGAAATTCATGGTGCCGCAGTCCAGTGTGCAAATTTCTGGCAGGCAGGCGGCCACATGCTCCACGCGGGCGGTGGCGCCAATCATGTCCGTCCCGCTTTCGTTCACCGGAAGCGGTTGCTCCACATGGCCAAACACCATGTCGCCGCCCATGCCGGCGGTGAGGTTGAGCACCACATCCACGTCGGCGGCGCGAATGAGGTCCGTCACTTCGCGGTAAAGGTCTACCCGGCGGCTGGGCACGCCGGTGTCCGGGTCGCGCACATGGCAATGGACCACCGCCGCTCCAGCGTTGGCGGCCTCAATGGCGCTATCGGCAATCTGCTTTGGCGAGCGGGGGACGTGGGGGCTTTTGTCCTGCGTGGAGCCGGAGCCGGTGACGGCGCAGGTGATAAAAACCTCGCGGTTCATGGCAAGTGGCATAAATGTCCTCCCTTCGTTTGCGCTCACGCTGTCGGCCAAGTGGCCTTCGCTACGCGAGTGCGGCAAATGATTGCCGGTCGGCTATTCGCCGCCTGAGCGGTTCAATCAAAGACTGTTGCGCCCCATTTGCCGTGGGGAGAGTGGCGGCATTTTCAGCGCGGCACAATCGGGAAAACAGCGTTTTCCAAGCGGATTACGAAGCGGCCTGAATGACCAACTTGCCCTCTTCCAACGCTTGTTCAAAGCGGGCCACGGCGGCGGCCAGATTTTGGTCCACAATATCCAGATAGCGGGTCCAATCGGCATAGCCCTCCGCCGGTTCAGCCCCGTCGGATATGCCCCGCAGGCCGATGAAGTGGCATGGGTGAGTTTGCGTGGCGAACAGTTGGCAAACGCGCAGCACGGCGAAACTCTCCATATCCACCATGTCCTCGGCCACCGCATCAAACCCATCCCCCGCCACAACACTGGCACCGGTGCCCAACGTGGCCGCTGGAAGGCCGGGGATGGTGACGGGGCAGGCAATGGCCGGTTCATGGTCGATGAAAGGGGTGATGCCTTTTTCAAACCCAAAGGGCGAGGCATCCATATCACGATAGGAGACGTGGGAGGCCTGGTTGACGCTCGTCTGTTCCAACCGTTTGGACCCAGCGCTGCCCAAGGAGACCACAAAATCCACCGGACCATGGGCCGTAAGCCAATGGCTCAATCGGGCCGTGGCCTCCACCGGCCCCACCTGAATGATGAGGGGTTGGATGGCGGCTTGCAGGGCTGCTTTATACTCGACTTTTGTCGCCATGACATAAAGGACAGTCCGTCCGGCGATGGTTTTGACGAGGGGCAAGTCTTCGGAGGAAATCATGGGGCAAACAACGGGGCAAAAAACATGCGGCGACGGGTCATGGTGCGGGCAACGGATGCCCGTGTCACGCGTTAGCTGCTTTGAACACCCCTTTTTTAAGAGTTTTCCATGACACGCTATATCATCGCCTATTTCGCAACCATGGTCGTTTTCTTCGCCATTGACTATGTGTGGCTGTCGCGCGTGGCCACCACGTTTTATCGCGACCAGATCGGCAGCATTTTGCTGGATGATTTCCGCATTGGATGGGCGGCGGGATTCTATCTGCTCTACGGCGTGGGCATTGTGGTCTTTGCCGTGCGGCCGGGGCTTGATAGCAGCAGCGTGCTTTTGGCCGCCGGGCTGGGCGCACTGTTTGGCGCCATGTGTTACGGCACCTACGATTTTACAAATCTCGCCACGGTAAAGGCCTACACGGTGCAGGTAGCCTTTGTGGACTTTATTTGGGGGACCATCCTCACGGGCGTGTCCGCCGGGGCCGGGTGTTGGCTCACCATGAAGTTCACCAGCTAGGCCATTAACTTTCCTGAAACCATTCCGTCGGGGTCCCCGTAACTAGGGGCGTGCAACAACAACGCCCCTACATTTACGGGAGACCACTCATGAATAACTTCAAAACTTTGCTTCTGGCCGGTGCCACCGCCCTGGCCCTTACCGCCTCTGCCTTCGCCGACGGCCACTCCAAAACCGTGGGCGGGGCCGAAATGCTGTCCGACAAAACCATCGTGGAAAACGCTTCCAACTCCGCTGACCACACCACGCTGGTGGCTGCGGTGAAAGCGGCGGGGCTGGTGGACACACTGTCTTCCGATGGCCCCTTCACCGTCTTTGCGCCCGTCAATAGCGGTTTTGCCGCCCTGCCCGCAGGCACGGTGGAAACGCTTTTGAAGCCCGAAAACAAAGGGACCCTGACGAAAGTGCTGACCGCCCACGTGGTGGCGGGTAACGTGATGGCAGAGGACCTGCTGGCGCTGATTAAAAAAGGGCACGGCTACACCAACATCACCACCGTCAGTGGCGACACGATCACGGCACGCGTGGACGGCAAGGGCGTCTACATCTTTGACGAATCCGGCGGCGTATCCCGCGTCACCATTGCTGACGTGAAACAGTCCAACGGGGTGATCCACGTGGTGGATAATGTGCTGGTGCCCAAATAAACCCTGACGGTATGGGTCAACGGCGTCCTCACACCATTGACCCTTTTGGTGCCGTGGCCGCCCTGGTTGGGGCGATCTGGTGCGGCGGGAGACACGGTATAGACGCGGCGGAACCTTTGGTTCTGTCGCGTTTTTTATCAGACCTTTCCATGCCCGTATCACCGCAATGTGAGGAACCTTGCTTTGCCCGTTTCGTTACCTTTTCCATATACAAATTGAGTGTCTGTCTGCACCCAGAGACCGGAGATTGAGACCATGAACCGCCGCGCTTTCCTCGCTTCCACCGCTGCCGCCGTAACGGGCATGACCGCCTTCGCCATGACGGGGCACGAACCGGCAAAGGCCGCGTTTGATCCGCTGGAAACCGCCACGGAATATGGCTGGAAACTGGTGCCGAAGACCATCGACCCCATCGTGAAGACGGAGGAGGAGTGGCGCAAAGTTCTGTCGCCGGATGCATTCGCCGTCTTGCGCAAGGAAGCCACGGAGCGGCCCTTCACCAGCCCGCTGGACAATGAAAAACGGGCGGGCACCTTTGCTTGCGCGGGGTGTGAGCTGCCCCTTTATCGCTCGGAGACCAAGTTTGACAGCGGTACAGGGTGGCCAAGCTTTTATGAAGCCATCAAAGGGACCGTGGGCACAAAGACGGACTACAAACTTTTCCTACCCCGCACGGAGGTTCACTGCATCCGCTGCAAGGGCCATCAGGGCCACATTTTCAGCGACGGGCCCGCCCCCACGGGCAACCGACACTGTATCAACGGCCTGGCGCTTAAGTTTATTCCCGACGTGGCTTAGAGACTATTCTGGCAGGCTCACCAATTTACCGGTGTAAATGACGGGGCCGGTGGCCGTGCCTGTGGGGGAGCCACCTTTGGGTTCCAGGGAGACGGCAAGAAGGTCGCCCCCGTTGGCTTTCAGGTCTTTGAGATCAATAACCCCCTCGCCCACAAGGCCGATGGAAACCGGCTTTTGGCCTTCCGGCACATACCACAATTCAAGGCTCTTATCGTCGGGTCGTTCGATGCCGAGGCTGCGCACGGAGATGTCACCGGTCTTCACGTCCACATTCACCAGCAACGAGGGTTGGTCGCCATTGGCGTTGACCACGGCCACGAATTGCTGGCCGCTATCGGCCACAATTTCGGGCGTTTGACCGGGCACCAACCCGGCCCGCTCGTAGACAATAAAAGCGCCCAGCGCGAGGGCCGCAACCGCAGCGGCCACACCGCCCAGTCGCCAGCGGCGAAGGCTTTTTTGCAATTGCGCGATACGGTTATCGTTGGCCGCGCTTTTGGGGCGGATTTGGGGGGCAGGTTGGGTCACCGGTGCTGCCTCGACCTTGGCCATGCGGCGGGCGGCCTCTTCGCTGCTCACCACGCTGGCCAATCCGGCAGCGGCCAGGGACGGTGTATCTGCCGAGGGCAAGCGACCCTCGATCTTAGCCCACAAATCTGCCGGGACCGGTTCGGGGGCCACCGATGCGTTCAGCGCGCCAAACGCCCGTTCCCAAAACGCCACCTGGGCACGGGTATTGCCATCACTTTCAATGGCATCTTCAAACGCCTTGCGTTCCACGTCTGACAATGTGCCGATGACGTATTCGGCCGCGTCTAGTTCTTTCTCCGTTGCGTTCATGCCGGCTATTCCCTCTCCAGGCACTGTTTCAAAGCCATCAGCCCGCGCCGAAGCCGCGTTTTGATGGTGCCCACTGGGGCATCGTATTGTTGGGCCAGTTCCTCGCGGGAATAGCCCTCGTAATAGGCCAGCAGAACGTAATTGCGGTCATCATCCTGCATTTCGCCAAGACAAAAGCGCAGCGTTTCGAGCTCGCTCAAGTCCACATTTTCCGCGTCCCAGCCCCCAAGGCGGAACACATTTTCCTCGTCACCCGGTTCATCAACACTCATATCGTTGCGACTGGCGCGGATAATGTCGATGGCACGGTTGCGCGCAATGGTGGCCATCCATGTGATGGGCCGCCCCTGTGCGGCATTGTAACTGCCGGCTTTTTGCCAAATTTTCAAAAAGACGTCTTGGAGCACATCTTCCGATCTCTGGCGGTCCTTCAAGATACGCAGCACCACACCAAAGAGTTTCGCCGAACAGCGCTCATAAAGCGTTTTGAACGCCTCACGGTCGCCCGCTGCCGTGCGGGCCATAAGTTCTTCCAACGGGATGGACCGATCCATAGGTGGTTCTTCCAATATCTTGGGGCCAAGGACGGCTTAGCACGGGCAATGCGGCACCAAAAGGTCAGAGTGCGGCGACAACCCGCCCCGTTTCGTGAGAACGGTAAATGGCCTCTTCCAGGCGCAGATTTGCGAGATATTGCGCGCCGGTATTTTGCACCGGCTGGCCGTGGACAAAATGGTCCACCGCGTGGCGGGTAAAGCGATAGACGCAATCGGCCCCAAACCCGTGATCGTTCCAGTCATAGGCAATGGTTTCGATCGTGTTGGAACCGTGAGCGCGGAAGGTGAGATTGCCTTCCCCGTCCAGCTCCAAAACGCCCTTCTCCCCCTCCACCAGCATTTCGCCCATGGTGCGGCGGCGGTTGTCAGCCCGGTGGTCGCATAGACGGTTGCCGTCGATCAAACCGCGCGCACCGTTCTCAAACCCTATCATGATCAAGCAAGCATCTTCCCCGGCAATGACCGGATTGAGTTTGTCGAGACGGGCGGAAACATCCTTCACCTCACCGGCCAGATAGCGAAAAACGTCCACGTAATGGATTGCCGTTTCATGGACCAAAAAGCGCTCCATGGTTTGGAAATAGGGCTGCCGTTCCAGATAGGCCTTGGGGCCCTGCCCATCCCCCGGGCGCAGGCGGAAAGTGATTTGGAACAGGCGGCCCAAACGGCCTTCGTCCAGCACCGTTTTGATGGCCCCAAACCATGGCATGAAGCGGAAGTTTTCGTGGACGATAAGCGCCGTGCCATTTTTGGCCACAAGATCGACGGCCTGCTGTGCCGTCTCCAGCGTGCCGCAGAAGGGCTTTTGGCAAATGACGCTTACACCCCGCTGACTGGCCATTTCGATGAGATCAAAATGGGTTGGCGGAGGCGTGATGATGTCCAGCACATGGGGTTTTACGCCATCCAACAGGGTGGCCACATCACCAAAGGGGGCTGCGCCCAACTCATGGGCTTTGGCCTTTGCAGCATCCTTGTTGACGTCGGCGATGCCGACAATCTCCACCTCCGGGCAGCGCTGCCAGGCATCATAATGGAACTGGCTGAAATAGCCGGTTCCCGCCACCGCCACGCGCAACTTTTGGGTCATCAGGCCATGGCCTGGGTGAGATCATCCAGGGCGGCGTTGACCGCCGCCGTGATGGCCTCCACCCCAGCATCGCCCCCCCGTTCGGTAGAAACCAACGTGCCATCGGCAAAGGCGTTGTCCACAGCGTCGGTCATCAGTCTGGCGGCGGTTTCATAGGGGAGATGTTCTTCCTCCCCGGCCAGCCAGTCCAGCATCATGGCACCGGACAGGAACATGGCGGTGGGGTTGGCGAGGCCCTTGCCCGCAATATCAGGCGCGGAGCCGTGGCAGGGCTGAAAGACAGCATGTTTGTCGCCAATGTCTGCCGATGGAGCCATGCCGAGGCCACCGATCAGGCCCGCGCCCAGATCGGAGAGAATGTCGCCATACATGTTCTCCGTCACCATCACATCGTAGATCCACGGGCGTTTGACCATTTCCAAGGCCACCGCATCCACATAGCCATAGCGGGCTTCGATGGCTGGATAGTGGGTGGCCACTTCATCAAAACACTCGCGCCAAAAGGCCATGGATTTGAACACATTGGCCTTGTCCACGCTGGTCACCTGCCCGGCATGGCCACGCCTTTTGCGCTGTTCGGCCAGACGGAAAGCGAAATCCGTGACGCGGGTGGTGCCCTTTCGGGTGATCAGTTGAGTGTCGGTGGCGTGGTCCTCTTTTTGTTCACCAGGGGCATCGGGGGCAAACAGGCCTTCGGTGGATTCGCGTATGAGCACGAAGTCCAAGGCGTCGCCGCGCGGGTCCTTCAACGGCCCGCCCACACCCTTGATGGAGCGCACCGGGCGCACACCGGCGTAAAGATCAAGGATCATGCGAATTTCAATTTGCGGCACAATCTCCGTGCCATCGGGGTAGCGCACGGCGGGGTCGCCCATGGCCGCCAGCAAGATGGCATCGGCGGCGCGGCAGCCTTCCACCGTCTCATCGGGCAAAGACGTGCCCCGTTTGGTATAGGTGCCTGCCCCGGCCTCCAGCCAGTTTTCCACGGCCTTCGGTTCGCCCACGGCCATGAGCGCTTTTTGCACCAGGTCCACACAGGGTTTGGTGATTTCCATGCCGATGCCGTCTCCGGGCAAGATGGCAAGTTTTAGGGGCGCGCGGGGTGAAATGGTCATGAAATGGAAATCCGTACTGCGGCAATGGGCCCTTTGTTGCCCTATGCCTGTTGTGTGTCCAGCCCCGTGCGGCTTCCAAGATTGGGATTGGGCATAAATCTGTTTAGGATGGCGGAGCCGATTCTCCTTTCGTTCTTTGCGGGGCTTCCCCCATGACCGTGCGCCGCCTGGCGGAAAATATCGTCAACCAGATTGCCGCCGGTGAAGTGATCGAGCGGCCCGCCTCCGTTGTGCGTGAATTGCTGGACAATGCAGTGGATGCGGGGGCAAACCGCATCGACATCACCACGGCAGGCGGCGGGCGGGCGCTGGTGCGGGTGGCCGACAATGGGCGCGGCATGAGCGCCAAAGATTTGGAAATGGCGGTGGAGCGGCACTGCACCTCCAAACTGACGGACGATCTGGGGGCGATTGCCACGCTGGGCTTTCGCGGCGAGGCATTGCCCTCCATCGGGTCCGTTGCCCGCCTCACCATCCGCTCGCGGCGGGCTGAAGATGAGACAGGATGGGAAATTCAGGTGGATGGCGGGCGCGTCTCCGACGTGCGGCCTGCGCCCATGAACCCCGGCACCATCGTGGAGGTGGCGGATCTGTTCTACGCCACACCGGCACGGCTGAAGTTTTTGAAAACGGACCGGGCGGAGGCCAATGCCACCACCGATGTCATCAAGCGCGTGGTGTTGGGCCATCCCCACATACATTTTGCGGTCAATGGCTCCGACCGGCAGGCGGTGGATTATCCGGCCACAGTGGAGAGCACGGCCCGCCTGGCCCAGGTGCTGGGCGATGATTTTGTGGAAAATGCGCTGGAGATCGACGCGGAGCGGGAAGACGTGGAACTGGCGGGCTATACGAGCCTGCCCACGTTCAACCGGGGCAATGCCCAGCATCAATATATCTATGTGAACGGCCGCCCGGTGAAAGACCGGCAGCTGACCGGGGCTGTGCGCGGTGCCTATATGGATTTTTTGTCCCGTTACCGCCATCCGGTGCTGGCCCTGTTCATCACCATTGACCCGGCGCTGGTGGATGTGAACGTCCACCCGGCCAAGGCGGAAGTGCGGTTTCGTGATGCGCAACTGGTGCGCGGTTTGATCGTGGGGGCTTTGCGGGAAGCCATTTCAAGCGCCGGGCACCGGGCATCCAGCGAAGGCGGGGCAGACCTCGCCGCCGCTTTCAAACCCGGGGGGCTTGGGGAAAAAGTGGCCACCATGGCGGCGCAGCAGCGCGAGGCCGCCAACGGTGCTTTTCATACCGCAGGACACTATCAGGGCGCAGGCAATCAAAATTATGATTGGACCCAATCGGTCCACGCCCCCCCGCCCCAGGGCTTTGAGGAACAAGGCCAAGCAGGGTTTGAGCACGACATGGCACCCGTTTCCGCGCGAGCACAGCCGCAAGAGACTGGCCCGGTGCACGCGCCTTTGGGAGCCGCACGGGCGCAGGTTCACAAAAATTATATCGTCTCCCAGACCGATGATGGCCTTGTGATCGTGGACCAACACGCGGCCCATGAACGGCTCGTCTATGAGCGCATGAAGGCGGAGATGGCAGCCAACGGCATTGCGGGGCAAATGCTACTCATCCCCGACATTATCGAAATGCCGGAGGAAGACGCGAACCGGCTGCTGGACCATGCGGAGGCCTTGACCCGTTTTGGCCTCGTGATCGAAAGCTTTGGCCCCGGTAGTGTGGCCGTGCGGGAAACACCGGCCCTTTTGGGGGAGGTGGACACCAAAGCGCTGCTCACCGATCTGGTGGATGAAATTGCCGAATGGGGGAGCGCCGATGGCGTGGGCGCGAAGATCGACCATGTGGCCGCCACCATGGCCTGCCACGGGTCGGTGCGGTCTGGCCGCATTTTGCAGGCGCAAGAGATGAACCAACTTTTGCGCGACATGGAAGCCACGCCCAATTCCGGCCAGTGCAACCACGGGCGGCCCACCTATGTGGCCTTAAAGCTGGCGGACATTGAACGGCTGTTTGGAAGGCGGTAAAGGTTTCCCACCCACCGGCCAAGGAGAAGCACACCATGTTGAACAGGATCACCCCGCCCGGCGTGCAACTGGCTAAATTGCGCTATCTGGAATCGGACTATCAAATACTCGCCCCCGGCACCCACGTCACCTGCGCCATCACCCATGACCTGATCGCGCTGGATGATTTGAAATATTGGAGTTTTGACCGGCAAGAGGCCTACCGGGACGCCCACATTTCGCTGGAGGCGGAAATTCGCGCGGGGAATTTGAAGTAGCTTGCGATTATTCGGCCCGCCAACCTCCCCTTGGCGGTGAGGTCGAAATGCGAAGCATTGCGGGCGGAGAGAGGCTGAATGGTTCCGCAGTTCAAATATTGAAGTGGCGACAAGGCCCTTCCGTTTGCTCCTCATCACCGGGCTTGTCCTGGTGATCAGGAGAATGAATTTTGAGTTTTTAGGCTTACCGACGCTCCGCAAAAAACGCCTTCAACAACGCCACCGCCTCACTCTCCCCAATCCCGCTATAAACCTCCGGCGCGTGGTGGCAGGTGGGTTGCTGGAAAAACCGCACACCGTTTAAGACCCCCCCGCCTTTCACATCTTCCGCACCGATATAGAGCCGTCCAATGCGCGCAAAGGAAATCGTGGCAGCACACATAGTGCAAGGCTCCAGCGTCACGTAGAGATCGCAATCGGGCAGACGTTGGGAGGCGAGTTTTTCGCAAGCCTCACGGATGGCCAGCACTTCGGCATGGGCGGTGGGGTCGTTCAGTTCCAGTGTGCGGTTGCCTGCGGCGGCCAGCACTTCACCCTTATGCATGATGACGGCACCCACGGGCACCTCCCCCCGGGCTGCGGCGGCACGGGCTTGGGCCAACGCTTTCTCCATGGGGGTTTCCTGTGTCATCGGGCTTTTGCTTGTGGCGGGGTGAGAAGTTCTCTACCTAGCGGCTATGACAGCCAAACCCCAATCCCACAAGCGACCAAGTGCGCAAGGGCGCAAGCTCAAGCCGCCCAAACTGCCCCCGTCGCCTGCCGCGCCCGCATCTGGTGAGCGGATCGCCAAACGCATGGCCCGGGCGGGCCTGTGTTCGCGCCGGGATGCGGAGCGGTGGATTGAGGACGGACGGGTGAAGGTCAACGGTAAGGTTTTGGCAACACCGGCCTGTGTTGTGACACCTAAAGACCGCATTGAGGTGGACGGAAACCCGCTGCCCACAGCCGAGCGCACGCGCCTGTGGCTATTTCACAAAAAGGCAGGCTTCGTGACCACATCGCGGGACCCGGAGGGGCGCAAGACGGTGTTTGACACCCTGCCTGAAGACCTTCCACGCACGCTTTCCGTAGGGCGGCTGGACATCAACACGGAAGGGCTTTTGCTGCTCACCAATGACGGCGGGCTGGCCCGGGCGCTGGAATTGCCTTCCACCGGCTGGCTGCGGCGCTACCGCGTGCGCGCCCACGGGGCCGTGACACAAGAAAAGCTGGATGAACTGAAAGACGGCATTGCGGTGGAGGGTGTGCTTTACGGTTCCATCGAAGCGGAGTTGGAGCGTCAGCAGGGCAGCAATGTGTGGCTGACCTTCGCCATGCGGGAGGGCAAGAACCGGGAAGTCAAAAAAGTGCTGGCCGCGCTGGGGCTGGACGTGAACCGGCTGATCCGCATCTCCTACGGCCCGTTTCAGTTGGGTGATCTGGCTGCCGGTCAGGTGCGCGAGGTGCGCGGGCGCACCCTGCGGGACCAGTTGGGCGCACGGCTGATTGAACAGGCGGGGGCCAATTTCGACACGCCGGAGCCAGCGGCAAAGAAGCCCACGCCGGTAAAAAAGGAAAAGGTCAAAAAGCCGCGCAAGCCCCGTGTGGACCCTTTGTCCAAGCTGGACACGAAACCCCGCGATACCCGCAACGGTCAAAAAAACCCAAAAGGCAAACCCACAGGAAAGCATCGTGCGGATCGTCGGCGGTAAGTTTCGGGGCCGTGCGCTGGCCGCACCCAAGAGCCAGTCGATCCGCCCGACGACCGACCGCAATCGCGAAAGTCTGTTCAACATTTTGAACCATGCCCATGGCCGCATGCTGGATGGAGCGCAGGTGCTGGATGTTTTTGCAGGCACCGGGGCGCTGGGCATGGAGGCCCTGTCGCGGGGCGCAAGCCACTGCACCTTCATGGAAATTTCCGCCGAAGGGCGTGGATTGCTACGCGCCAATATCGAGACTTTGGGTCTGACGGGGGTCACCAAAATTCTGCGCCGCGACGCGACGAAGCCCGGACAAGCGGGGACATTGGGACCGTTCAATCTCGTTTTTGCCGACCCGCCCTATGGCAAGGGTTTGGGGGAAAAAGCGCTTGCCATGCTTCTTCAAAATGGCTGGCTGGCCAAAAACACTTTGGTAGTGTTGGAGGAAGCAAAAGGCCATCTTCCCACCGCCGTTGAGGGCTTTGAACCGCTAGATCAACGCACCTTGGGTGAGACCGAGATTGGGTTTTTCTGCACTGTCTAACGAAAATGTAATTGGGCAAGCCCAACCCTGCCCCCATTTCATCGCAAAGACTGACCATAGCTGGGCGGTGGCGTAATGAAGCAGTCCGTCGGGCTGACTGTTGCGCTCAAATGCCTATGTTGGTGCCAATCCGTTTTGACGCAAAAGAACAGGACCGTTTCATGCCCCACCGCCCTGCCCTGAAAAGGCTTCGTCCGCTGGCTTTGGCCTTCGCCGCCAGCGCAGCGCTGATGACCACCGCCCCTGTCTCCGGTTTTGCCGCCGGTGAAACCACCAAGAGCGAGCAAAAGGCCGGGCCGCAGGTCACGTCCTTCTTCCTCGACAATGGTATGCAGGTGGTGGTTATCCCGGACCGGCGCGCGCCGGTGGTGACGCATATGGTGTGGTATAAGGCGGGCTCCGCCGATGAACCGGCGGGGAAATCCGGTATTGCCCACTATCTTGAACACCTCATGTTCAAGGGCACAAAGACCACCAAGGCGGGGGAATTTTCGGCACTGATCCAGTCTGTGGGCGGGCAGGAAAATGCGTTCACCTCCACCGACTATACGGCCTATTTCCAGCGGGTCACGCCAGAACTGCTGCCGGAAATGATGCGGTTGGAGGCGGACCGCATGGAAAATCTCGTTCTCGATCAGGAAAAAATTCTGGCTGAGCGGGAAGTGGTTCAAGAGGAGCGCAACCAGCGCACGGAAAACAACCCCGGCTCGATTCTGCGCGAGGCCATGGCGGCGGCGCTCTATCAAAATCACCGCTATGGCATCCCCATCATCGGGTGGGAGCACGAAATTGACGGGCTGACCAAAGACGACGCCATCGCCTTTTATGACCAGTTCTACACGCCCAATAATGCCATTCTCGTGGTGGCTGGTGATGTGACGGCGGATACCGTGCGCACGCTGGCCAAGGAAACCTATGGCAAGGTGAAGCGGCGGGCCGAGCCAGGCGAGCGGATGCGGGCGCAGGAACCGCCGCCCCGCGCCGCGCGGCGCATTACCATGAGCGATGCGCGGGTGCGCACCCCGTCCTTCCAGCGCCTTTATCTGGTGCCGTCCTATCGCCTTGCCGAGGGTAACGAGGCGGAGGCCATGGATATTGCCAGCGAGATCATCGGCAGTGGGTCCACCAGCCGTCTCTACCGCGCGCTCGTGATCCGCGATAAAATCGCCACCAGCGCCGGGGCCTGGTACCAGGGCGGCTCCTATGATGATACCGAATTTGGCTTTTACGGTTCTCCCGCGCCGGGCAAAACCCTGGCCGAGGTGGAAGCGGCCACCAATGCGGAAATCGCCAAAGTATTGGCGGAAGGCGTAACGCAAAAAGAGGTGGAGCGGGCGCAGAAGCGGCTCATCCGGTCGGCCGTGTTTGCCCAGGATAGCCAAACCACGCTGGCGCGCATCTATGGCGGTTCGCTGACACTGGGATCGACCATTGAAAAAATTCAAAGCTGGCCCGAACGCGTCAAAGCCGTCACCGTGGACGACGTAAACAAGGCGTTGCGCAAATATATCAAAATTGAACGGTCTGTGACCGGCTATCTGACGCCTGAAAACAAGGAGGGCTAAGGCATGACCCATCCATTGACCCCATTGCAAAAACCGTTTCGCAAACTGGCATTTTCCGCCGCCCTGTTCGGCGCTTTGGCCACGCTAAGCCAGCCTGCGCTGGCCGTGGAAATTCAGACCGTCACCAGCGACAAGGGGGTGAAAGCCCTGTTGGTGGAAGACTATACCGTGCCGTTGATCGCCGTGTCCTATACTTTCAAGGGCGGCAGCACGCAGGACATGCCGGGCAAGGAGGGCACGGCCCGGCTGCTCACCAACACGCTGGATGAAGGGGCGGGGGAAATTACCAGCCAACAGTTTCAGGAAGCGTTAGACGACAACGGCATGACCTACTCGTTCAACGCGGGGCTCGATTCTTTCTCCGGCAGTATCAAGACCCTGGTGGATGTGGCCCCGGAATCGTTTGAATTGCTGCGCCTGATGCTCAACGAGCCCCGCTTTGACAGTGAGCCGGTGGAGCGCATGAAAGCGGCGCGGTTGAACAGCCTGAAACGGGCCACCACCAATCCGCAGGCCATTGCCAGCAAGGCATTTCGGGAAACGGTGTTCGAAGGGCACCCCTACGCCCGCCCCACGGATGGCACGATTGAAACCATGGGCGCGCTGCAACCGGCTGATCTGAAATCCTATCATGAACGGGTTTTCGCCCGGGACAATCTGGTCATTGGCGTGGTGGGTGCCATTAGCCCCGATGAACTCAAAGCCATGTTGGACAAGGTCTTTGGTGATCTGCCGGAGAAAGCCAACCTCCAAGATGTGCCAGAGGCCAGTCCGCAGATTGGTGATGTGAAGCATGTGAGCTTTGACACGCCCCAGACCAACATTCGCATGGCCCTGCCGGGCCTCAAGCGTGAGGATCCGGAGTTTTTTGCCGCCTACATCATGAACCATATTCTCGGGGGTGGCTCGTTCTCGTCTCGTCTCTACACGGAAGTGCGTGAGAAGCGTGGGCTGGCCTATGGCGTCTACTCTTACCTCGCCACCTATGACCATGCGGGCTTTACCGGCCTTGGCACCGCCACGCGGGCGGAGCGGGTGCCGGAGGCGTTGGAGGTGATGCAGACGGAAATCAAACGCATGGCCGAGGAAGGCCCGACCGAGGCTGAGTTGAAGGCGGCCAAAGACTATATTCGCGGCAGCTACGCCATCGCCAATCTGGACACGTCCAGCAAAATCGCCAGCGTTTTGGTGGCCATTCAGGATGCTGCCTTGGGGCTGGACTATATCGACAAGCGGGCCGGTTTGATCGATGCAGTGACCATGGAAGATGTGAAGGCCGTCGCCAAAAAGCTGTTGGACGCCAAGCCCACCGTGGTGACGGTGGGACGGAAGACTTCTTAGCACCCCCAGCCTCCCCCAATCCCCGGCTTTATGCCGGGGATCCATACTAAGAGGCTCAATAATTTTCGGGTTTGGCGGAATGGATTGCAGGAATAAATCCGGCAATGAGGAGAGTGTAACTTAAAGCCTAGTCAGTCCTGCTCTCCCCCCACGCTGAAACCAGCCCCTTTGCCGGACGTGAAGGGAGAGTTTGCCGCCGGGGGAACAGGGCGTTTTTCCACACGGCTTTGCCGCTCGCGCATGGGCAAATTCTTGATGACATAAAACGCCACCACTACCGCGCCGATGCCGAAGACGATGGCCCCCAGACCCCAGCCGATCAGAATGCCTTCCGCGCCATAGGCCTTGCCTACAAGCACAAAGGGGATGACGCCCAATGTCGCGCGGCCCCAATTGAACAGGGTGGCGTAGAGCGGGTAGCCCAGATTGTTGAACACGGTATTGGCCACAAACAGCGCACCGTTGAACAGGAAGCTCCCCGCCACCAGCAGGTTAAACAGCGAGACCAGCGAGGCCGCATCCCCCGTCGCGCCAAACAGATCAACAATCCACGGGCTGGCTAAAGCCAAGAGTGCCCAAACCACCAGGCAATAGATCAGCGTGAACACGAGCGCATCACGCAGGGTTTGGTAAACCCGGCGGAAGAGCAGGGCCCCGTAATTTTGGCTTAGAATGGGACCAACCGCGCCGGATAGCGCAAAAATAGTTCCAAAGGCCACGGGCAGAACGCGGCCCACAATGGCCCAGCCCGCCACGGCATCATCGCCAAATTCGGCGATGGCCTGGGTGACATAGGCATTGCCGACCGGCGTGGCCAATTGTGTGGCCATGGCGGGGATGGCGATGGTGAAAAAGGGGCGCGCCTGGTCACGCATGATGCCCCAGTCAAAGGGTCCCAGCATGTTATGGACCTTCACCACACCGTGCAGACCAACCAGCACCAGAAGAACGCGCACACAAACGGTGGCCAGTGCCGCCCCGTTAATGCCCATGTCGAAGCCGAATATGAACAGCGGGTCGAGAAACAGAGCAGCCACCGCACCGGACAGCGTCACATACATGGCGCGGCGGGCATCCCCCTTCGCCCGCAAGAGCGCGCCCAGGCACATGCCCATGCCCAGGAGGGGGATGGAGGGGACGACAATGCGCATGAAGGTTAAGGACAGTTCCAGCGTCTCCCCCCGCGCGCCCAGCACTTCCAAACACCAGGTCAGGGAGGGGTAGAGCAGACAGGCAAAGGCCGTGGTGATCAGCAGCAGATAGACCAGTGAATTGGTGGCTAACCGCCCTGCCCGCTCTTTGTCTTCGGCCCCCAGCGCCCGGCCCACCAGCGCTGCACAGGCGATAGAGACACCAATGCAGATGGAAATGGAAAAGAACATGATGGTGGCCGCGTAGCCGATGGCGGCGGCCAGTTCCTGCTGCCCCAGCAGGGAGATGTAGAACAGGGTCAACACGTCCACGAAAAAGATGGATACTAGCCCAACGGAAGATGTGGCCGTCATCACCACCACGTGGCGCATGGTGCTGCCGGTGGTAAATTTGGCCTTATCGCTTTTTTGGGCAGCGGCAGGGGCCGGTTCGTTGCCGCTGGCGCTATCAGGCTTTTTCATGGTTAGGCTTCCGATCGGGCGCATCATCGGGATGTTCCACATGGTCCTGCGTGGGCTCTTCGCCCACTTGGTTTGTGCGATGGGCCTCGTCCAGGTCTTTGTCGCCCGCTTGCAGCTTGTGGCCGTGCCGTTGGAGGGGTTTGGTCAACGGTTCCGGCACCGGCTTGCTGTGAAGATGTTGCCGCCCGGCCATGAGGCCGTCGCGCATTTGCTCGGTCAGGCGATTTCGGTCGCGCTCCCGCACGTCCTTTATGATCAGGTCGGCCTCTTCACGAGACTTGCCCAAACCTTCCAGCAGGGCTGCCCCCATGACGAGGGCTGATTCAAACGTTTCCCTGATCTGCCACACCCCCTTGCGTTGGAGCAGGCGGATGGCGTGACCCCGGTCATAGGAGCGCACGTATAGCTGTTTGTCGGGATATTCGTGCTTGATGAGTTCCACAATATCATCGGTCACGTTTTCACTGGCCGTGCAAACCGCCACCAGTTTTGCCTTGGCAATGCCCGCAGAGCGGAGCACGTCCTTGCGCGTGCCGTCGCCAAAATAGATGCGAAAGCCAAACCGTTCGGCCTGCCGGATGCGCTCCGCGGAATTGTCGATGACCGTGACATGGCAGCCCCCGGCCAACAGGGTTTGGGCCGTAATTTGGCCCATGCGCGAAAAACCCACCATGAGAATATTGGACCCAGCCCCGTGGAAGTCTTCCTCCATATGTTCCTGTTCGTCCCCCGATACGAGCAAATCCCCCAAACGCTGGGATAAGGGCGTAAAGGCCATGGAAAGAGTAACGCAGGCGATGAGAAAGGATGATTCCTGATCGGTGATCAGGGCCACGCCCATGGCGGCGGAGAAAAGCACAAAACCGAATTCGCCGTGCTGCGGCAGCAGGAAGGCCACGCGGACAGCCTCATTATGGTTGGAGCCGAAAGCGCGGCAAAGGCCATAGATAATGGCCGCTTTCAGCGCCATGGCGGCGGGAACGATGGCGATGATGAGCAGGATATTGTCCCACACAATTTGCAAATCCACCGCCAGGCCCACGGCAATGAAAAACAGGCCCAGCAGAATGCCGCGGAAGGGTTCAATATCCGCCTCCAACTCGTGGCGATAGCTGGATTCCGCCAGCATGACGCCAGCGATGAAGGCGCCCATGGCCATGGACAGGCCGGTGAGTTGCATCAGCACGGCTGATCCGATGACCACAAATAGCGCAGCAGCGATCATCACCTCTTTGGCGCCCGTGTTCGCAATGATGTGGAAGAGCGGGTTGAGCAGGTAACGGCCCGCCAGCACCAGCGCCACAACGCTGGCCACCGCGAGGCCCATCTGCATCATCCCCTCGGTGGAAATCTGCATGGTGCCAGCGGCCAAAAGCGGCACCAAAACCAGCAGCGGCGCAATGGCCAGGTCCTGGAACAACAGGATGGAGAAGGAGCGCTTGCCATAGGGCAACCGATCATCGCCACTGTCTTCCAGCAATTGCAGGGCAAAGGCAGTGGAGGATAGAGCAAGCCCCGCCCCAACGATGACCGCCGCCTGCCACTCAAAATAAATCGCCCAGGCGATGACCGCGATAACGCCCATGCTGATGAGCACTTGGAGGGCACCCAAACCAAAAATTTCCCGCCGCATGTCCCATAATCGGGACGGATTGAGTTCCAACCCCACGAGAAATAGCAGCATGACGATGCCCAATTCGGCCACATGCAATACGGACTCGCCATCGTGGATGTAGTTGAACACGGGGCCAAGCAGAAGGCCCAATCCCAGATAGCCGAGCACGGTGCCAAGGCCGATTTTCTTGAACAGGGGCGCGGCGATCGTTGCGCCCCCCAACAGGACGACGGCGTCGAGAAATATGGATGAACCTTCCGCCATGGGGCCTGCTCCTGCGGGTGGGAATGAGGGCGCTGGGCCACCATGGTTGCCAGGGCGCTCATGTTCAAGGGCGCATATGTTTGTCGACACAAGCGGTGGAAGGCGGGACACCAAACGCCATTGCGTTTTTGTCATTGAATGGGCAGACCTGCACCGAGCCCGCAAAAGTGCAAAAACGGAAAATTGCCCTTGGACACCCCCGCCCCTCCATCGCCAGACAATGACTTTGACCTCGCCACGTTGGAGGCCCGGGCACAACAGCTTGTGGAGGCTGCACAAAAGGCGGGGGCTGATGGGGCCGACGCCATCGTTGCCGCCAGCCGCGCGGCGGGTATTGATGTGCGCGAAGGCAAGGTGGAGGAGGCGGAAGGGGCAGAAAATAACGCCTTTTCCCTGCGCGTTTTTGTAGGTCACCAAACCGCGTCCGTATCGGCCAATCAGGGGGATGATCCGGGTTTGTTGGCCAAGCGGGCCGTTGCCATGGCGCGGGTGTCGCCGCCGGACCCGCTGGTGGCCCTGGCCGATGAAGATTTGTTGGCGCGGTCTGTTGAAGACCTCGACCTCTACGATGCCACCGAGCCTGACCACGCCCATATGGAAGGGCTGGCGCGGGCCTGTGAGGAAGCGGCTCTAGCTGTGCCCGGCGTGGCCAAATCCTCCGGTGCCTCCTTCGGGCGGGCGCTGGGGGGCACAGTGCTGGCCACAAGCCACGGTTTTTTGGGGTCCTACAGATCCAGCCGATTTTCCCTTTCCGTCTCAGTGGTGGCCGGGGAAGGCACGGCCATGGAGCGGGATTATGACTTCGATTCCATGCGCCATTTTACAGACCTGCGCCATGGGGCCGAAATTGGCCGCAAGGCCGGCGAGAAAGCCGTGGCACGGCTGAACCCCCGGCAGGTGAAAACTCAAACCGCCACGGTCATTTTCGATCCCCGCATGGCGCGGGGGCTGGTGGGCCATGTGGCCGGGGCGTTGAACGGGGCATCCGTGGTGCGCAAGACCTCGTTCCTGCGCGACCGCATGGGGGAAGTGGCTTTAGGGCCGCAGATTACCATTGTGGATGAACCCCATTTGCGGCGCGGTGCCGCCTCCCGACCCTTTGATGGTGAAGGGGTGGCCAATGACGATCTGACATTGGTGAAGGACGGGCGCATCGAAAACTGGCTGCTCGACGGGCGCAATGCACGGGCGCTGGACCGGATCACCAATGGGCGGGCCAACCGCGCCGGCAGTGGCACATCGCCGGGATCCACCAATCTCACCCTCCTGCCCGGTGCCACCAGCCGGGCGGATATGATCGGGTCAGTCAAATCCGGCTTTTACGTCACCGAGTTGATCGGTCAGGGCGTGAACATGGTGACGGGCGATTACTCGCGCGGGGCCAGCGGGTTCTGGATCGAAAACGGCAAACTTACCTTTGCCGTCAGTGAGGTTACCATTGCGGGCAAATTGCAGGACATGTTTGCCCGCATGGTGCCGGCGGATGATCTGGAGAAGCGCTTCGGCACCAACGCCCCCACCATCGCCATTGAGGGCATGACGATTGCCGGACGCTGAGAACCTCGCCGACCTGGCGCTGATGGAAAACCTGGGTCGGGAGGCCGGGGCCATCGCCATGGGCTATTTCGGCGATGACCCACAGGTGTGGATGAAAGAGGGGCAATCCCCCGTCAGCGAGGCCGACTTTGCGGTGGATCGTTTTTTGAAAGAAAAACTGCTGGAAGCGCGGCCGGACTATGGCTGGCTTTCGGAGGAGACGGCGGACGACCATTCCCGCCATGATGCGCAGCGCGTTTTTGTGGTGGACCCCATCGACGGCACGCGGGGGTTCATCAACGGTATGAAGCGCTGGTGCGTGAGCATTGCCGTGGTGGAAGACAACCGCCCCGTGGCGGGGGTTTTGGAGTGCCCGGTTTTGCAAGAGACATACGCCGCCGCCCATGGCCATGGCGCAACGCTCAATGGTGACAGGCTGCAAATGCGGGACAGGGCTACTCCCCGTCTGCGACTGGCGGGGCCGCGCCCCCTCGCCAAGCGAACGGATCTGGCGCAGATGGAGATTGTCCCCTTCGTGCCATCACTGGCCTATCGCATCGCCATGGTGGCCAGCGGCGCGCTGGACGGGGCATTGGCGCGGGGCAGCGCCAAGGATTGGGACCTGGCCGCCGCTGACATTATCGCCCAAGAGGCGGGTGCGCGCTTGACCGATATGGACGGGGAGCCACTTGCCTATAATTGCCGTGATATCCGCCATGGAACCCTGGTGGCCTCACCGCCCCATCATCAAGACAAGCTGCTTGATATTGCCCGGCGGACCATGAATAAACCGAACGCATAACAGCTGCGGCATACGAGGGACAAAATGAGCAAAAACGGCGATAAGAAACAGCTACTCCATCTGGTTTTCGGCGGCGAGTTGGAAAGTCTTGAGGGCGTGACGTTCCGCGATTTGGACAATCTGGATGTGGTGGGCATTTTTCCCGACTATGCCAGTGCCACGGCCGCTTGGCGGGGTAAGGCCCAATCCACCGTGGACAACGCCCATATGCGCTATTTCGTGGTGCACCTGCATCGCTTCCTCGACCCTGAAAAAGACTGATTTAACGGCGAGGAAGACCGGGAGCCGCCATTGGGGCGGTGTCCGTTTGAAGGAGTATCCGCTTGGGTGAGTTATTGGCCAGAACAGGGTTGCGCCTCTACCGCTTCGTTGGTCAGGCGCTTTACCCGTTTTCCGGCCCTTTTCTTGCTGCCCGCGCGCGGCGGGGCAAGGAAGACCCGACGCGCAAGGCGGAACGTTACGGCTATGCCAGCCACGCCCGCCCTGCCGGGCCGCTGATCTGGTTTCATGCAGCCAGTGTGGGTGAGGCGCTGGCAGTGTTGCCGTTGATTGGGCGGCTGGAGGCCTGTCACCTTACGATTGTCTTGACCACCGGCACGGTAACGTCCGCCCAAATTGTGCAGCAAAAACTTTCGCCGCGCACGCTGCACCAATATGTGCCCATGGACATGCCGAAGGCCATTGCGCGGTTTTTGGACCATTGGCAGCCCGATCTGGCCGTCTTTGCCGAATCGGAATTGTGGCCCAACACCATCGAAGCGCTGGAAGAACGGCGTATTCCCCAGACCCTGGTGAATGGGCGCCTGTCGGACCGTTCCCATGCCCGCTGGCTGCGTAACAGCAATCTGGCGCGCCGCATCTTTGGCGGGCTGTCTTTGGTGGTGGCCCAGTCCGAAATTGATGCCCAGCGTTTCACAGAACTTGGCGCGCGCAAGGTTTCCGTGTCCGGCAATCTGAAGAGCGATGTGGCGGTGCCGGAGTATGATGCACAGACATTAGCGCAATTGCACGGCGCCATTGGCCAGCGGCCCGTCTGGCAGGCCCTTTCCACCCATGAGGGGGAGGAAGATGCCATCGCGACCGTCCACCGCATGGTGGCGCAACACGTGCCTGACTTGCTGACAGTGATTGTGCCACGCCACCCTGAGCGCCGGGAGGATGTGCTGGCAACGCTGGCCAAACACCAATTGCCCGTGAGCCTGCACTCCCGCCAGGAAGCCATTACGCCCCAGACGGCCATCTATCTGGGCGACACGATGGGAGAGATGGGGCTTTACCTGCGCCTTGGTCCCATCGCTTTCATGGGTAAATCGCTGAAAGGTGAAGGGGGTCAAAATCCCATCGAACCGGCGCTGACGGGCACGACCATCCTCTCCGGTCGCCATGTGCAGAATTTCCGGGAAACCTATCAGGCCCTTCTGGACAACCGGGGCGCGCGGTTGGTGCAAGACGAGACCATGTTGGCGCGCACCGTTCTTCACCTTTTGAAGAACGAAGGGGAACGGGTCGCCATGCAGCGGGCGGCGCTGCAAACGGTGGCCAATTTGGGCGGGGCATTGGAGAAGACCTTCACGGCCCTTGAACCCCATGTGGTGCCGCTGCGCATGCGGGCCAGTCTTGACCGTCTTGCGGTAAGCCAAACCGGCGGCAGCGTTTTGGCTTACCACGACACGCCCCCCGTGGCCGGTTCTTGACGGGAGCGTCGCTTGAGTGAAGCGCCGCCATTCTGGTTTCGCAAAGCGGGGGCCGCCGCGTGGCTGCTTTCTCCGTTATCGCTGCTTTACGGGCAACTCACCGCCAAGCGGATGATGACCAAACCCGGCAGTTTCTCGGCCTTGCCGGTTTTGTGCATTGGCAATTTTATTGTGGGGGGTGCGGGCAAAACGCCCACTGCGGTGGCGCTGGCCACCATTGCGAAAGACATGGGGTTGAGGCCCGGTTTCCTGTCACGGGGTTATGGGGGCAGCGTCACAAAGCCCACGCTTGTGGATGCAAAAACCCACAATGCCCGCGATGTGGGGGACGAACCGCTCCTGCTTGCACTGCATGGGCCAACGGTGGTCAGCACAGACCGCCCCGCCGGTGCGCGGCTGCTGGAAGAACAGGATGTGGACATCATCTTGATGGATGACGGGTTTCAAAACCCCAGCCTCCATAAAGACTATGCGCTGGCCGTGGTGGATGCCGGGCGGGGTTTGGGCAACGGGTTTGCCATGCCTGCGGGACCCTTGCGCGCGGCGCTGAGGCCGCAATTAGCGCGGGCCAGCGCAATCCTGCTCATCGGACAGTCGGAAGCGGGGACGGAGGTGGTGCGTAAGGCTGCCAAAATGGCAAAGCCCGTTCTCACTGGCGGCGTTAAGGTGCGCCGCCCGGAGGAATGGGCAGGGGCGCGGGTGCTGGCCTTCGCCGGCATTGCCGACCCCACCAAATTTTATCGTTCTTTGGAGACGATTGGCGCGGAGATCGTGGCCCGCCGCAGTTTTCACGACCACCACCCGTTTTCGGCGCAGGAGTGCCAGGAACTGCTTGATCAGGCGAACAAGCAAGAGCTGCAACTGGTGACAACGGCGAAGGACTGGGCGCGACTGGTGCGCATGGGCGATGCCCAGGAAAAGCTGCGGGCGGCCAGCAAACCGCTTCACATCGACATGGTGTTTGAAAACTCGCGCATGGCGCAGGTTGTATTACGCGATTGCATCAAACGGTTTGAGGAAACCAAACTGGCGCGGGGGTAGCTTCGGCGTTTATGGCACGAACCTAGCTGCCCGTGATCGTCTTCCAAAGGCTGTTACGCTTTTTCTTCACGTTGGGGTCTTTTTCTTTCTCCCCCACCTCACCGATGGCGGCCGTTTGTGCCGGTGTGCGGTATTCCACGGGCGGCTGGGTCAGGTATTTGCGTGCCTTGGGGGAAAACTCGCCTTCTCGCAGGGCCTTGCGGCGCTTGTATTCCTTTTGGCGCGCAACGATTTCCTGATAGCTCTCTTTGCCGTCCGTATCGGCGCGGGATGCCCCCAAACCTGAACGTTTATTGCGTTTGCGGGCCGCTTCGCGGGCGGCGAGAAGTTCGGGAGATAGCTGACCGCCGCTGGCGAGGATTTCCTGCTCCCGATCCGCTTCATCGCGAAGACGGCTTTCCAATTCCTCAGGGTTTTGCGGGAAATAGGCGGATTGGGAAGAGACGGTCTCGGCCGGGGGCGGCAGCGTGCTCGTTTTGGACGGTTTCACCAAACCGGAGCGGGCAGAATAGTCGATCTTTTTACGCTCGCCGCGGGATAGGGTAAGCATGGAGCTGACGTCTGTGACAAGCTGTTGTTCCTGCGTGACGCCGGTGCCGTAGGTGGTGCCGGAGCAACCGGCCAGGGCAGCCATGCCAACAACAGCAATGATGGTCTTGATGTTCATCACATTCGTTCCCGTGATTCCCGTCCCACACTATATGGGCCCCGTCGCCCAAACAGCCACGCGCCACAGGAATACGGCCAAAATCCGGCTGCGTCTTCCCACGGCGTATATTTGTGCTGCAAATTAACGCTATTGCGGCCCTTTGGCAACAAATCGGGGGCGTGCGGCCCCCAAAAGGTTAACGGCTGCCGCTAGGCCTCCAATTCGCGCATGGCATCAGCATCGCGCAGGGAGAGGTCGGGGTAGTCCTGGTCCGTGCCCACCTCCGGCAAAATGCGCCAGGAGCGGGCGCATTTCTTGCCCTCGGCGCGCTGGTTGACCACGGCCACACCTGCCACATCGGGCAGGCGGAAAGCGTGGTCAGGCCCCTGCCCTTCTTCAATGGTGATGGCGCTGGTGATGCAGATTTCAGCCATGTCGAGACCATCAATGGCGCCCCGCAAGTCTGCGTTGGCGATGTGGACCACAGGCGCAGCTTCCAGTGATGCGCCGATGTGGTTGGGATCATCTTTTTCCAACCGTCGGGCCTGTTCCAGCGCGCCCAGCACCACCCGGCGCACATGACGCACTTTTTGCCAACGAGCGGCCAGAGCATCGTCCTGCCAGTCATCCGGCACGGTGGGGAATTGCTCGCGGTGGACGGAGCGGCTTTCGGGATAGCGGGAGGCCCAGGCCTCTTCCATGGTGAAGCACAGCATGGGGGCCATCCAGACCGTGAGGCAATCAAACAGTTTGGAGACCACCTGAAGCGCTGCCTTGCGGCGCACGGAAGAGGGCGCATCGCAATAGAGCGCGTCCTTGCGCACATCGAAATAAAAGGCGGATAGTTCCACATTCATGAAGTTGGTCAGCGTGCTGAACACTTTTTTGAAGTCGAAATTGTTATAGCCATCCTGCACCACGGCGTTGAGCTCATGGAGGCGGTGGAGCATGAGGCGCTCCAGTTCCGGCATGTCGGAAAGCGCCACGTCTTCGCCCTTGTCATGGGCCAGCGTGCCCAGCATCCAGCGCAGCGTGTTGCGCAGTTTCCGATAGGAATCGATGGCGGTTTTGAGGATTTCCTTGCCGATGCGTTGGTCTTCGCGATAGTCCACCGAACAGACCCACAGGCGCAAAATATCAGCGCCGGACTGTTTGATCACATCCTGCGGCAGCGTCTGATTGCCCAGAGATTTGGACATTTTGCGCCCATCTTCGGCCATGGTGAAGCCGTGGGTGATGACGGTGTCATAGGGCGCACGGCCCCGGGTGCCGGAACTTTCCAGCAACGAAGAGTGGAACCAGCCGCGGTGCTGGTCGGACCCTTCCAGATAGACATCGGCGGGCCATTTCAGGTCCGGGCGCTGTTCCAAACAGAAGGCGTGGGTGGAGCCGGAATCGAACCACACATCAAGAATGTCATCCACTTTCTGCCAAGGGGCCGGGTCCTCCACCATGCCCTCCAGAAAGCGCTCTTTTGCGCCATCGGCATACCAGGCATCAGCCCCTTCGGCGGTGAAGATTTCCTTTACGCGAGCCATGAGCTCGTCGGATTTATCGAAATCTGGACCGGGGATGATCTGGCCGGTTTCTTCATGGCGGAAGACGGAGATGGGCACGCCCCATGCCCGCTGGCGGGAAAGCACCCAGTCGGGCCGGTCTTCGATCATGCCGCGCAAGCGGGTTTTGCCCCGCTCCGGCACAAAGCGGGTTTCATCAATGGCGGCCAGCGCCGTCTGGCGCAGGGTGCCCATGTTGGATTGTGACCCATCACCCACCACGCCGTCTTTATCCATATGGACAAACCATTGGGGAGTGTTGCGGAAGATGATGGGCTTTTTGGAGCGCCAAGAGTGGGGGTAGTCGTGCTTCACGCGACCCCGGGCAAACAGATTGTTTGCGCCGATGAGCGCGGTGATGACGCGCTGGTTCGCATCGCCCTTCTTGCCCTTGTCGTCGATCACACGGGCAGGCTTTTCGTTGCCCCCCTCATTTACAGAAGAAGGGCCGAAACCGGGGGCATGGTCGGTGTAAAAACCGGCATCGTCTACGGTGAAGGGGATGGTGGTGTCGATCCCCCGCGCTTCCAGATCGCGCGCCGCATCCATCCACGCCTCAAAGTCGTCCGCACCATGGCCGGGGGCGGTGTGGACGAAGCCGGTGCCCGCGTCGTCAGTGACGTGATCGCCAGCGAGGAGCGGCACGTCGAATTGGTAGCCATCAAGGCCAGCATTGCGGAGGGGGTGGGCGACAGTGCCGCCTTCCATTTCCTTGGCACTGACAGTGCTGATACGTTTGAAGACCACTTTTGCTTTCGCGGCACACTCTTCGGCCAGTTTGTCAGCGAAGATCAGACGATCGCCGGGCTGGGGGCCGAAATCGTTTTCGGCGCTTTCAACCTCGTAGAGGCCGTAGGCGATATTGGGCGAATAGCAGACAGCACGGTTGCCGGGGATGGTCCAAGGCGTGGTTGTCCAAATAACGACACTGGCCCCCTCAAGGCTATTATTGTTCAGGACCGGGAATTTGGCCCAGATCGTATCGCTCTCATAGGTCTCGTACTCGATCTCCGCCTCGGCCAGAGCCGTGCGTTCAACCACGCTCCACATGATGGGCTTGGAGCCGCGATAGAGTTGGCCGCTGGCGGCGAATTTCATGAGCTCGTTGGCGATGATGCCTTCGGCAGCGTAGTTCATGGTCAAGTATGGGTCTTTGAAATCGCCGATCACGCCGAGGCGCAAAAACTCTTCGGTCTGCACGCCCACCCAGTGGCTGGCGAAGTCCCGGCATTCCTGACGGAATTCGTTGATGGGCACTTCGTCTTTGTTTTTGCCCTTGGCGCGGTATTGCTCCTCGATTTTCCACTCGATTGGCAGGCCGTGGCAGTCCCAACCGGGCACATAGTTGGAATCATAGCCGCGCATCTGGAATGAGCGGGTGATGACATCTTTGAGGATTTTGTTGAGGGCGTGGCCGATGTGCAGATTACCATTGGCATAGGGCGGGCCATCATGGAGCACATATTTGGGGCGTCCGGCGGCGTCTTCACGCAATTGCTTGTAAAGATCATCAGCCTGCCATCGGGCGACGATTTCGGGCTCTTTTTTGGGCAGGCCCGCGCGCATGGGGAAGTCGGTCTGGGGCAGGTTTAGCGTGGCGGAATAATCGCGCACTTCTTCAGTGGTCGTATCGGTCATGGGTGTCTAGGCCATTCGTGGCGGATAAAGGAGATGGGGTTGATCGCGTAAAGTCAGCCCGGTGCCAGCACGCTTAGGCTGTCACCGGGTTCGTAATTCGAAATGCTATGGGGGCGCGGTCGATCATGGCGCTGTTCTTACCGTGAGAAACCCTTCACTACAACTTGGGTTCTTCCAATTTGTCATAGATGGCTTTGCGCATGGCGCGGGTGGCCAACCCTTGCGAAAACCAGCCCATGGCGAGGCCCATCTGCGCTGTCATGCCGGGCCAGAGTTCTTTTTTGCGCGACGCGGCTGCTTTCAAAATCATTGTGGCCAGTTTTGCAGGCTCCATGCGCTTTTTGGCATCGGCTCCGGGCGGGGAATACCGTTCGGCATGGTCGGTGCGGATGGGGCCGGGAAAGACGGTGAGAATGCCCACGCCGCGCTTTTTGAAGGGCTTGCGCACATTGCGGGCATAGTTGGCGATGCCATCTTTCGTGGCGGCATAGACCGAAGCGCCAGGATAGCCCACAGCCTTGGACAGGCTGGAGATGAACAC
The DNA here is from genome assembly GCA_038525315.1 of Pseudomonadota bacterium. GTDB lineage: Bacteria > Pseudomonadota > Alphaproteobacteria > Rhizobiales > Rhizobiaceae > Pseudahrensia. The sequence continues at coordinate 192,622 of JBCBHU010000002.1, read as the reverse complement.
CATCTTGCTGCCCCGGTTCATCATGCTTTCGCGCACCAGCATGGTGGAGAGGATGATGGGGGCGGTGAGGTTCACGGCCACCACTTTTTCCTGCGCTTTGGAGGGCAGGTCTTCAAACTTGCCCACGGCGCTGATGCCTGCGTTCAAGACCACTAGATCGAATTTTGACCCCGCCAGCGCGCGGACCAACCGGTCCAGCGATTCAGGCTTTGCCATATCCGCCAGCCGCACCATGCAGGCCCCACGGGAACGGATGGCGAGACCGTCCAGGGCGTCCACGTCCAGATCGACGGCCACCACTTCATGGCCGTTTTCCAGAAGCTGCTCCGTCATAGCGCGGCCCAGTCCGTGGGCGGCACCGGTGATCAATGCCTTCACAGATAGCCCTCCCGATTGCGGGAGAAGCGGGCCAAAAAGGCAAATGTTCGGGTAATATCGCGCTGCTTTTCACTGGCGCGGATGGAGGCCATGATGGCGCGGGCGGCTTTTTTGGGCGACATGAACAGGGCGCGGGCAATCCCGATGTTCAACCCCGCCTTACTGTGCATCCCCGTGCGGGTGGCGCGGGGGTGGACCATCTGCACAGAGGCCCTGCCCCGCCACTCTTCGTGCAGTGACCGGGCGAAACCGGCCAGCGCTGCTTTGGAAGCGGTGTAAGTTGCAAAATTACCCTGGGGCTTTTTCACCGCCGTGGAGCCGATGAACACCAGTTTGCCCGTGCGGCGGAACAACCAAGGCCCCATGGCCTTAGCAATGCAGATATTTGCGGTGAGGTTCACATCCACCTGTTTGGCGATGGACGCGGGCGTTTCCTCTTGCGGCACACCCACCCAGCCGGTGCCAGCGTTGAGGATGGCAAGGTCCAGCCCGTTCCATTCCAGATCACGCATGGCATTGGCGATGTTTTGGGCCGCCGCCATGGGTTGTTCCTGATCGGCGCGGATGTAGGTGACGTTTTGCGACCCGAAATGGCTTGCATCATCGCTGATGGTCTGCCGCCCCGTGGCCAACACCCGGTGGCCCCGTTTGGCGTAGTTTTTGGCCAAGATCAGCCCGATACCATCATTGGCCCCGGTAATAAGAATGGTGTGGGAGCGGGGTTCGGCTCTAGCCATGGGAACCGTCCGCAAAACTCATGGCTTCATCGAGGGAAGACAGGGGTTTGGCTGCGGTCAAAACAGAACGGGCGGCCTCGCTGTCCCGGTCCATCTGCTCCACCAGCGCCTCGGCACTCTCAAATTTTTCCTCGCCGCGCAGATAGTCGAACAGGCTGACTGTGACGGTCTCGCTGTAAAGATCGCCTTCAAAATCGAAAACAAACGTCTCCAGCCATGCTGCGCCATTGTCGAAGGTGGGGCGGCGGCCGTAGCTGGCGACGCCATCATAAAGCGTGCCATCCGCGCGGCGAAAGCGAACGGCATAGATGCCGTGGGCCAGTTTGCAGGAGGGGGGTAAAACGAGATTGGCGGTGGGGTATCCCAGCGTGCGGCCAATCTGTTGGCCTTTGACAACCTCACCGCAGACCGCCCAACGGTAGCCCAGCAAGTCAGCCGCACCGCCCGTATCCCCTGCCCCAAGGCAACGGCGAATGCGGCTGGAGGAGACGGGCTCTTCTTCGCCCGCGTGGTGGTGCGCATCCACAATGGTCACGCCAAATCCATGGCGCGCGCCCGCTTCTTTCAAAAAGGCGGGCGATCCCTCCCGGGCCTTCCCGAAATGGAAATTGAAGCCCGAGATGACGTGGGCTGCGCCCGCATTGTCCACCAGATAGCGGGTGACAAATTCTTCCGCCTGGGTGCCCGCCAGTTCTTTGGTGAAAGCCAAGGTGAGCAGGCCGTGACAGCCAAAGGCTTCCAACACCTGACCCTTCATGGGCGGCGGGGTGAGGCGGAATACGGGGCTTTGCGGCTTAAACAAGGTGCGGGGGTGGGGCTCGAAGGACAGGGCAAAACAACGCGTCTTGAGGCGTTCGGCCTCTTTCATGGCACGGGCCAACACATGCTGATGGCCCCGGTGGACACCATCAAAATTGCCAATGGCCAGCACGGCCCCGCGCAACACCTCGGGTAAGGGCGCAGCGAGGTCATGCTCCACAAAAGGGGGGTGCGTTGGAGCCATGGTTAGTCGATCCACACGAGACGGGGCATCCACACGGTGGGGTCTGCGCCGTGATCTTTTAGAAACGCGTGCAGCTTGTCTTCATCCGGTGCATCGGCGGGCCCGTAATCGGCGCTGTGGATGCCGGCGGAAATGTACAGAAGCGGGAACCCATTATCCTGCGCGCCCTTCACATCCGTTGGCATACCGTCACCAATGGCTAGCGTATCGGCCTTTTGCTGCGGCGCGCCAGCAATGGCCGCCAGCTGCTCCATGGCCAAATCATAAATGGGTTTGTTGGGCTTGCCCGCCACCAAGGTGGTGCCGCCCAGTTTTTCGTAAAGTTGGGCCAGCGCACCGGCGCAATAGATGAGCCTGTCGCCCCGCTCCACCACAATATCCGGGTTGGCACAAATCATGGGCACGCCCCGGTCCACCAGCCCTTGCAGGCGGGCGCGATAGTCTTCGGGCGTTTCCTTTTCATCATGCTCCAGCCCGGTACAGACGATGGCGGCGCAGGCCTCTTCGTCCACCAGCTTGATGTCCAGCGTGTCAAACAGAGGCAAGTCGCGCTGCGGCCCCAGGTGGTAGAACGGGCCCTCCGTGCGGGCGATAAGGTGGCGGGTGGCATCGCCGGACGTGACGACCGCATCAAACACCCCCTCCGGCACGCCAAGTTCTGCAAACTGTTTGATCACGCCATCGGCGGGGCGCGGGGAGTTGGTAATCATCACCACGCGCCCGCCCTGCTGACGGTAGCGAATGAGGGCTTGGGCGGCGTGATCGTAAACCCGCACGCCGTTGTGCAGCACACCCCAGACATCGCAAATAATATTGCCATAGGCCGTGCGCACTTCGCCAAGTGAGCGGATGCGGCCGGTGGGGCTTTGGGGCGTGGTCATCAAGGGTTCCATCATCTGGCGCAGCTGGGCTTTCGGGTAAGGGCATGGGCGGCGAGCGTCAAGAATATACGCGCCCGCCGTAACGACACACGAATTTTCCTTCCCCTGCTCGCCCGTTTGCGGCAAAGGTTAACGGGCGGCATGATTTGCAAAAGCAGTGTGCCGCAGGCGGGAACGAGGGGCCGACCGGTGCGATGCCGGTTTGAGCGTGACATGAACGAGCACAATCCGGGCGGCTTTATCAGCTGGACCACGCGCATCATGACCGGGCTTATTCTGGTGGGCCTGTGTGCGGGTGTGGTTATCCTGCTGCTGCGGTTTGAATTAATGCCCTCCGGCCAGGCCATACTCACCGGTCTTTTGATCTTTTTCAGCCTCGCCCTGCTGCAAAGGCAATTCTTTATCGCGCGGGATGTAAATCGGCTCAAGGAGCAGGCCTGGGACCTTTCCACTTATGAAGACGATATGGGCCGCCGAATGGGCGCGCTTCGGGAAGAGGCCAAGGGCGATGGTTTGGGGGTCGATGCGTCCTCCCCGCTCATCGAATTGATGGGCGAGCGCATTTCAGCGCTGGAAGACCGGCTGGAAAAGGTGGAGGCTGACAATCGGGGGCTGAAAAAGCAATTGCACCAAAAGCCGGAAGCGGCCCCGCCGCAGCCGATCCAGCAAACCCCAGCGGTGGCCCATGAAGGGGCGGGGTCACCCCTGCCCGGCTTTGCGCCCGTGCCCCTGCCGGAAGCCGCATCCAAAGCCCCCGACGCCTTTGATCAGGCCTTGGCCCAGGCGGCGCAGGTGGTGTCGTCGGCGACGGGTAAGGGCGGCTCTGCCTCCATGCCCACCACCACGCCCCAAGATGTCGCAAAACCGCAAAAAGGCCCGTCTGACCGGGTGCTGGCGCGGCGGGAGGAAGATCGCAAGGCGCTGAAATCCGCCCTCTCCGACAACCGGCTCAACCTGCATCTTCAACCCATTGTGGCCTTGCCCGCCCGCTCCCCGCTTTTCTACGAAGCATTCATGAAATTGCAGGATGGCGGCAGCGTTCATATGGACGGGCGGCGTTTTTTGCGCATGGCGGAGGATGGTGGGCTGATGCCCATGATCGATGCCAAGGTTATCTTTTCCTCCGTGCGCATGTTGCGCACGTTATCGTCCATGAAAAAGAAGGCAGGGCTGTTCTGCAATCTCTCGTCCAAAACGCTGGCCGATACGCGCACATTCAACCAGATTGTGGCCTTTCTGGAAGCCAACGCCTCGCTGGCCGGGGCGCTAGTGTTTGAGGTGAACCAAAGCGCCTATGGCGCCATGCGCGCCAAGGAAAAGGATCGCTTGGGGCAAATCGTGGATCGCGGGTTTGGCCTTTTGCTGGATCAGGTGGGCGATTTGAAGCTGGATGGTGAAGCGCTGGCGCAGAAGGGTTTTCGGTATATCAAAGCGCCAGCCTCCCTTTTGCTGCATGCCACCCAAGGTACCCAGCGCGGGGCCATCGAACCGGGGCGTTTGGTGACGACGTTGGACGAGCACGGCATCGGCGTTATCGGCACGGAGGTGGAGCGGGAGGCCCATGCGGTGGGGCTGATCGATTTGGACATCACGCTGGGACAGGGTTTGCTGTTCGCCCCGCCCCGCCCCGTGAAAGCTGAATTGCTGGAACCCAGCAGTGCCGAAAAAGCGCAGATGAAAGCGCCTGTCGCCAAGGTGCAGGGGCAGGCCGTTTCCCGTGCCAAGGCCGCCAACACGTGACCGTTGAGCCAACAAAAAAGCCCGGCCTCTCGTGGAGAAGCCGGGCTTTTGGTAGCTTTTTCGGTTTTGCCTAACCCGCGATGCGCAGTTCCGACAGGGACTGGAGAATATCGTCAAAGGCCTGCACGAGGGCGGCATTGTTACTGGCCGGATAGTAGAGCTTCGCGCCCCCCACATCCGAAGACGCACAGTCTTGCAACATCAATTGCACCGCCGAGCCGTTGGGCACGTCAAAAGCGATTGTGTAGATCGTGATACCGGCCGCCTTGGCGTTGGCGCAGGTTTCCTTCAAGTGACTGTCCATGGACTGCGAGAAGGTGGTAAACGAGTGGCTCGGGTTGGCAATGGCCGTGAAGCCATCGAAAATGCGCTCATTCACCGAGTGTCCCCACGCACCGTAATAGGACTTATTCTTTTTGGAATAGCCGTAATAGAAACCGTCGATGGGGTAATAAGTGTTGTTCCCATCGCTCATGACAATCATGACCTTACGGTTTTTGGTTTCAGAATAGCTGCGCCCATTGGTTAAGGGCTCCTCCGGGGAAAGCGTTTTCCAACCCCAGACCACACCCTGCTGGATGTTGGTGAGACCGTTGGCCTGCATGCTGGAAATCCCGCTGATGATATCGGACTGATTGGTGGTCAAGTCCGTAATCGGTTGCGAGTTACAACCGTGGTTGGGGCCGCCGGTATAGCCCAGCGGGGATGGAAGATTGTTGGAGTTATTGTTCACGTCCCGGGGATTGGGATTATTGCCATTGCTGTCGGCAAAATATTTCCACGTCCATTTCTGGCGGGCATATTGGTCGTCATTGGCCGTGCCGGTGAAGGACTTGGAGCGCGGATGCCCCAGTGAATCCGGGAAGTTGTGATCGTCTGCCAGATAGTTGTTCTGGAAGGTCTCCTCCGAGATGACGTCGGCATCGGTCCAAACCTGACCACCGCTTGTATCCGGGCCGATATAGCGGCCGTTACGATATTGAATGCGGTCATTGCGCTCCGGGCGATAGGAGAGGTCTTGGGGATGGCGTTGACTTCTCACACCATCCGTCCAGCGGGTGCAGGCGCGGAACGTGCGGCGGTAGCGCCGCCCGTTGCGGCGGTAGTGACGGCCCTGCCAGCGGTTGCAGGTGGCAAGACCCTGCTGGGTTGTGAGTTCCTTGTCATACTGGCCGGACCAATCGTCGGGCGTGTCCGGCGCGAAGGCGGGCACGATCAGCGTGTCTGGGGTGGCGGTGGTGGGCGTCACGTCCTGGGTGGAATAGGGGTATGGCCGCGCCTCAACGCACCCGCCCCAGCTGATGCCGGGCAGATTGTTGAAGAGTGAAAAGCGCGACAGGGTATTGCCGCTTTGATCTTGCCACTTGCTGCCCACCTGCGTGGCATTGGGGTCCAGCGCCCAGTTGAAATGCTCGTGGTGGTAGGACGCCAAACCATCCTTATCCAACCAACTGGCATCTTGATCGTTTGGTCCATACTGGCTGCCCACATTCACGAAGGCCGAGAACGGCACCAGCGAAAAGGCCATGGGGTCTTCGTCAATACGGTCCTGCACGTTGGCAAACATGGAATTGACGAGGTTGGCTGCCGCCGAGCGCAAAGTCCCGATCTTGCCGTTCCAGCGCATGGAGCCGGAATTATCCAGAACCAGGGCCACTTCAAAGCGGGTATTGTTACACTTCACATTGGCGGTGGCATCCAGGGTGACAAAATTTTTGTCGCGCTCCTTTGCGCCCCCCTGACCCTCTTTCTGTTTCAGGTAGCCGGTCACGTTGTGGATGAAATCAAAAAACACCTGATGGCGCAGGCTCGCCACGCCCGTGGCACCGGAGGCGTTACAATCCCCATCGCCAATATCGAATTCAATGTTTCCGGTGGATGGCGCCAGATTGGCGATGTTGGCCTGAAAGACCGATTTGCCCAACGGCTCCGCAATGGCCTTGCGCTGTTCGTTGGTGAGCGGGTTGCCATTGGTGCTTTTGGCGGCGGAATATTCCCTTGCAAAAGCCAGTGTGCCCGCGTCCACTGCCGCCTGGAAGTTGACCCGGGCGCGGTACATCTCGCCCATGTCCACCGCGGTGCCAACGCCCATCAAAAGTAGCGGGGTCATGAAGGCGGTGAGGATCATTACGTTACCGCGCTCATCTCGTTTGAAACCGGAATAGCGCAACTTTTCTGCCAGAAATCTCAACATGGTCATTCTCCTGCCCACCGTCGATACACCTCCCCTGCGGAGGCGGGACGGACTGGTTCACGCGCTAAAGTGACAAGCAGGTTTTGAAATTGGCTTGAGAAGATCGGTTAAATTTTAGCTATCACGGTCACGGCGCGGCGCTGTCAGCTTCCTTAGGCCCCTTCGCTTGGGGCAAGCCCTGCAAAAATTGCGGCAAGCACTGCAAAAATTGTGGCTTTGGGTGCGAAGCTTTTCTTGACTCTCCCATCCCGTGTTCTTATCTCCAGCGCGCGTTAGCACTCACACAGGTGAGTGCTAACAGCAGTTTTCCAAACATGATGTTCAGGCGTGCCTCATGGGGCGCCGCAACCAATACAGGATCAAACACATGGCAGACTTGAAGTTCCGCCCGCTGCACGACCGCATCGTCGTTCGCCGCGTTGAAGCCGACACGAAAACCGCCGGCGGTATCATCATCCCCGACAGCGCCCAGGAAAAGCCCGCTGAAGGTGAAGTGGTCTCCGTGGGCTCCGGTGCCCGCGACGAAGCGGGCAAGCTGGTCCCGCTGGACGTGAAAGCCGGTGACCGGGTGCTGTTTGGCAAATGGTCCGGCACGGAAGTGAAAATCGGCGGCGAAGACCTGCTGATCATGAAAGAATCCGATGTGATGGGCGTGATCGGCTAGCCACCTTCGTGGCGCCTCTTGGAGAGGCCCGAACGACCCCCAACATTTTCAATACCGAGGAGCCACACCGTGGTCCTCAAACAGGAGTAAGTCTCAATGGCTGCTAAAGAAGTTAAATTCGGTTCCGATGCCCGCACCCGCATGCTGCGCGGCGTGGACATTCTGGCCGACGCTGTGAAAGTGACCCTCGGCCCCAAAGGCCGCAACGTGGTTCTGGACAAATCCTTCGGCGCACCGCGCATCACCAAAGACGGTGTGTCCGTGGCCAAGGAAATCGAACTGGAAGACAAGTTTGAAAACATGGGCGCCCAAATGGTGCGCGAAGTGGCTTCCAAGACCAACGACATTGCCGGTGACGGCACGACCACCGCAACCGTGCTGGCCCAGGCCATCGTGCGCGAGGGCGCAAAAGCCGTTGCCGCTGGCATGAACCCCATGGACCTGAAGCGCGGCATCGACAGCGCTGTGGACGATGTGGTCTCCGCCCTCAAATCCATGGCCAAGAAAATCGACACCACGGAAGAAGTCGCCCAGGTTGGCACCATCTCCGCCAACGGCGAAGCCGAAATCGGTTCGCGCATTGCAGAGGCCATGGAGCGCGTGGGCAATGAAGGCGTGATCACCGTGGAAGAAGCCAAGTCGCTGGAATCCTCCCTCGACGTGGTGGAAGGCATGCAGTTTGACCGCGGCTACCTGTCCCCCTATTTCGTGACCAATTCCGAAAAGATGCTGTGCGATCTGGACGATCCTTTCATCCTGCTGCACGAGAAAAAGCTTACCTCCCTGCAAGCCATGCTGCCCATTCTGGAAGCTGTGGTGCAGTCCGGTAAGCCCCTGCTGATCATTGCCGAAGACATTGAAGGCGAGGCCCTGGCCACGCTGGTGGTGAACAAGCTGCGCGGTGGCCTGAAAGTGGCTGCTGTGAAGGCCCCCGGCTTCGGCGACCGCCGCAAAGCCATGCTGGAAGACCTAGCCATTCTGACCGGCGGTCAGGTGATCTCCGAGGATCTGGGCATCAAGCTGGAAACAGTGACGCTGGACATGCTGGGCACCGCCAAGCGCGTCTCCATCTCCAAGGAAGAAACCACCGTCGTGGACGGTGCCGGTGCTGCCGCCGACGTGGAAGGCCGCGTGGGTCAGATCAAACAGCAGATCGAAGAGACCTCTTCCGATTACGACCGTGAGAAGCTGCAAGAGCGTCTGGCCAAACTGGCTGGCGGTGTTGCCGTCATCTCCATCGGTGGTGCCACCGAAGTGGAAGTGAAAGAGAAAAAAGACCGCGTGGACGATGCGCTCAACGCCACCCGCGCCGCCGTGGAAGAAGGCATTGTGCCCGGTGGCGGTGTGGCCCTGCTGCGCGCTTCCGCCAACATCAAAACGGCCGGCGACAATTCCGACCAGGATGCCGGCGTGAACATCGTGCGCAAGGCGCTGCAAGCCCCGATCCGCCAGATCGCCGCCAATGCCGGTGACGAAGGCTCCATCGTGGTGGGCAAAATCATGGACGATGGTGGCGAGACCTTTGGCTATAACGCTCAAACGAGCGAATATGGCGACATGATCTCCATGGGCATTATCGACCCCGTGAAAGTGGTGCGCTCCGCCCTGCAAGACGCCGCTTCCATCGCATCCCTGCTGATCACCACTGAAGCCATGGTGGCCGAAGCCCCCGCCAAAGAAGGCGCTGCTGCCCCCGCAATGCCCGACATGGGCGGAATGGGTGGCATGGGCGGCATGATGTAAGCTGCTCGGTTACCGAGAATATTTGTCAGAGGCCGCCCCACGAGCGGCCTCTTTCGTTTGGGGCCTGAAATGCCTATGAATTTCTATGGCTCCGCTGCGCAGGCGGCATGGGTGTGATGGGCCGCATGATATAAGGACGCGTTAGCGTCCGCACATCATACGAGCCCACATCGAAAACCACTGACGCGCCCAAGCGCCTCGGTGGCGGCATGATGTAAGCTGCCTAGCCATTTGAGCTAGTTTAAGAGGCCCAAAACGCCCACAAAGCTGAATATATCCTCTGCCCGAAAGACCGCTCTGAGCCCAAAGTGCTGGATGCCACACAGGGCATAAAGGGCCGCAAGTAGATGCATTGCAGCCATTTGCGAGTGACCGGCGTTTCCCTATGATTTGGCAGATCGTTCCCTCAGCCGGAGAACCAAAGGTAATATTGCCGAGCTGAGTGCTGCTCCTAGCAGAAAAGGCGCACCTGGTATGTAGAAATTCGATGAATTGACGCCCCAGTCAAAAATTCCCGTTAGTAATAGGGGCGAGACTACAGCCGCTAGCGACGACAAAGAAGCAATTACGCCTTGGACCAACCCTTGCAGATCTTCACCAACTCGGTTGGCGGCAAATGCCGTGAGCAATGGAGGCACCATGTCTGAAAGTGCGGCGATAGGCAAAACGACCGCCACTATCCAAACTGCACCAGCGAAGCCGAACCCAAGGAAGCCAATGATTGCACAGATGATGCCAACAAAGAGCGTTCTGTAGTCGCCCACTCTCTTGCTTAATCGAGGAAGGATGCCGGCTTGCACGATGGCGATCAAAACGCCGTAGGCAGAGAGCGTCAGTCCAATCGTAAATCCATCCCAACCAAACATTTCACGGCCCCAGAAGGCCCATAAAGTGGGATAGACCAAGTTTGCGAACTCAAAGACTAGGATACAAACAAGTGGGATTGCCAAACCGGGGATTGCGAACGCGCGGAGGATTGTCCCAAACGGGTTCAAATCGCGCTTTCCAAAAGCACGGCGGTTGTCAACTCTGAGGGACTCCGGCAGTATAAAAATGCCGAATAAAGCGTTCAAAGCTGCCAACGCGGACGCAATCCAAAACGGGGCGGTGATGTCCCAGCCCGACGCAAGTCCTCCAAGAGCCGGACCGAACACAAAGCCCATTCCAAATGCAGCACCAATCATCCCAAAAGCAGCGCCGCGCTCTTCCGGTTTTGTAATATCTGCAATGTAAGCGGTTGCCGTAATATATGTTGCGCCAGCGATGCCAGCAACAATGCGGCCAATTAGAAGCAGCCAAAAGGTCTGCGCTGTCGCCATAATCGCATAGTTTATAGCCATGGTGACAAGAGCAATAATCAACACCGGTCGGCGGCCAAAAGCGTCAGATAAACTGCCTACAATTGGGCCAAACAAAAACATGGCCGCTGCGTATGCGGATGCAATGAGACCCGTCCACAAGGCCCCCTGAGCGGTGTTCGTTGCCCCAACCCTGTCCATCAAGTCCGGCATTATCGGAAAGACAATGCCTATGCCCATTGCATCGATCAGCAGTGTCACCAGGACAAAGACGAATGGGCCCGAGAATTTCATAAGGTCAGCTACATTTTTTGGGGCTGGTTCAGATATAGATAACAGCCCCGCTTCGTTCTTCAAGCAAGGGTCTTCAGAGCAGAGGCATCTCGTCGTGTCGCAAGTTCTTTTCCGCACAATGCGGACTATGAGAATAGCTGGATCGATGTCGGCTTTGTCCCCATAGCTGCCAATCGTACAACATTGATGGTTTCACAGCCGCTAGCACACTCACATTTCTACTCAGTGCGCCGCAGAGCGCTTATATTCGGTGCGGCCTGTTGGATTTGTCCTTTTCGATTGCCGCGCTGCAGGTAGCACGGTCATAGTTAATGCGACAACAGGTTGCGCGAGGGACCACGATGATCGACCACTCCGGTATTAGCGTTTCTGATTTTGAAACTTCCAGAACATTCTATGAAAAAGCCCTCGCTCCTCTTGGCGCTTCTTTTCTGCACATGGTGCCGCCGGAATATACCAATGGGGTGAAGGTGGGCGGGTTTGGCATTGAAACGCCCTGCTTTTGGATCGACGAAGGCGAAGCGCAGAAGCCGCCGTTGCATTTTGCTTTCAAGGCCGAAAATAGAGCCGCCGTAGACGCTTTTTATGAGGCGGCCATGGCGGCTGGGGGCACGGATAATGGCCCGCCCGGTCTGCGACCCCATTATCATGAGCACTATTATGGCGCATTTGTTCTGGACCCGGACGGCAATAACATAGAAGCCGTCTGCCACAAACCGGAATAGAAATTATGAGCCAACTGCCTATCGAAAACGTGCTGGATTACCCGCGCCCCGCCATTTGCGAACCTTTTGCCGGGCGGCTGACAGTGGAATTTGCCGGGCAGGTTATCGCCGATACCGCCAGCGGATACCGCGCTTTGGAAACCTATCATCCGCCCACCTATTACGTCCCCATGGAGGATTGTGTGGCCGAAGCACTGGTGAAGAACAGCCGCCGCACTTTGTGCGAATGGAAAGGGCAGGCCGCTTATTTTGATATTGTGGTGGACGGCAAAAGGGCCGACGGGGCGGCTTGGACTTACACCAATCCCACGCCATCCTTCGCGCCCATCGCAGGCATGGTGGCCTTTTATGCGGAACCCATGGACCGCTGCACGGTGGCGGGGGTGAATGTCATCCCCCAGCCGGGCAATTTTTATGGCGGCTGGCGCACCCCAAACATTGAGGGCCCCGTGAAAGGGGCCCCCGGAACCAACCATTGGTAGCGTAAACGCCTATTTCAGGCCCATGCAATTGGCGTAGAAGGTGCTGGTGGCGGGCCAGTCGGAGAAGATGCCGACCACGCCCACGTCCTTGTTCAGCACATGCATGAGCTCGAACACGTCGCCTTCGTTATCCGTCACGTCTTTGACGGTCTGATAATACCAGCCGCCCCCCGCTTTCAGCAGGCCGGAGCGCTCCACCGTCCATGAGATGATGTTCAACCCGGCTTCCTTGGCGCGTTTGGCGTAGAGGGAAGGCACCATTTTGCCGTCTTCCACTTTCACCAGCACCCATAGCGGCGGTGCGATGTAACGCACGCCCCGGTCTGCGAGGCTTTGCATCGTGTCGGGCCAGGTGGATTCATCTTCCGGCGACCAGCCGTCAATATTGTAGCTGTCGTCCAGATAGACGGCCTGTTTGCCAAATTCCGGCTCGTTTTTGATCCAGTAAAGCACGTCTTCCAGATTGAAGGACTGAGCCCATACATCGGAAGCGGGGATGCCGGCGGCTTTATATTCGTCGATCAACGCCTGGGCATACATTTCCTGCGTATAACCCTCAAACGGCATTTCCACGGACGGAGACTTCAATTCCGGGGTGAATTTTGCGCCGAGGGATTTGAACAGCTCGATGCTTTCCTTGTGGGTCATCAGCGTGCCGGAGCCAGCATAGAGGTCCGTGCGCCACCCGGCCGTGCCATCCAGATAGGCTTCCACGGTGGTGGCCTTCTTGTTGGCCGCATCCATTTTGCCGTCCAGCGTTTTGAATTCAGCCAGTGTGATGTCGGAGGCGCGGCATTCAGCCTTGGCATCTTCATCGCCCTGGGCGGGGGTGAATCCGGCGGTGCATTTGCTGGCCAATGGGGTGGCCAAAATATTGGTTGTGGTGTGCAGATCGTTTTGGGCGTGGCGGCAAACCAGTTGTTTGTCCTTGGTGAAGGTCACATCACATTCCAAAATGCCCGCGCCCATGCGGGCCCCGGCCACATAGCTTTCACGGGTATGCTCGGGAAACTGCATGGGTGCGCCCCGGTGGCCGATGGACCAGTCGGATTTGGTAAACGGGCCTGTGCAGGCTTGCAGGGTTTGTTTGAGGGGGGAATCTTCCATGCGGTCCACCAGCCACAGGGGGCGGGGGCCGAGTTCCACGGGCGTGGCCTTGGCGTGGCCATCGGCCAGCACGGCGGTGGTGGAGACGGTGAGAAGAAGAGCGGAAAGCAGGGTTTTCATGAGGGGCATTCCTGTGGCGGTTTTCTTCGCCTTTGGCGAGTTTTGCTAGGCGAGAAAAACAAAGGGGCATGACGGAAGCATAACAGGGTCGTGTCAGAACCGTGACAGGCTCCACAACGCTGACTAAGGCATCTCGCGTCTTGCCCAGCGCAAAAAGAGACCCAAAAATGCGTTGGAAAACAGCGGCTTGCTGTTTGAAAAGCAGCGATTCTTCTCATTCAGATTGAAGATACCGTGCTCCAAAGGCGGTGCCTATGCCTTGAAAGCGCTCACAACTTCCGCACGCAGCGCTTGTGTCTGGGGCGACCAAGGTGCCGGTTTGGCGGCGATCAGATTGGCTTGGCTGGGCAGAATGATCCCATCGCGAAGCACTTTGAGATGGTTGGCACGGATGGTGGAACCGGTGGAGGTGATGTCGACGATGGCATCGGCACTACCCGCCGCCGGTGCGCCTTCCGTGGCACCCAGGCTCTCAACGATGCGATAGACCCCGATGCCGTGGTCACCAAACCAGCCTTGGGTGAGTTGCCAATATTTGGTGGCAACGCGCAGGCGGCGACCATAACGGGCGCGGTATTCGGCGGCCACATCGTCTAGATCAGCCATGGTATTCACATCCACCCAGGCTTGGGGCACGGCCAGCACCACATCGGCATGGCCGAAACCCAGCTTGACGTCGAAATCAACGGTATTGTCCGTATCGGCAATTTTCTCGCGGGCGAGATCTTCTCCCGTAACCCCCATATGGACGGTGCCGGCCGCCAGTTCATTGGCAATTTCAGAAGCGGACATGAAAGCAATTTCCACATCATTGCGGCCCCGCAAGACCGTCTGATAAGCGCGGTCATCCGATGGCACTTCAATGATCAGACCGGCCTTGGCAAACCGGTCCAGCGTATCCTGACGCAGACGACCCTTGGACGGGATGGCGATGGTGAGTTTGTCCGAACTCATCGGTTCGCTTCCTCTTTCAACGCTTCCTCCACCCGGTCCAGCTGAATGGAAAAGCCCACGGCCGGAACGGGGCTTTTGCTCCCCAGCAGGGTGCACAGGTGGTCATAGCGCCCGCCCCCGGCGACGTTGATGGCTCCGCTATAGGCGTCAAAAAGAAGGCCGGAATAATAGTCCAGATTGCGCCCGAAGGAGGCCCGGTAGGTCATGCAATCCAGGGGCACATCAAGGGATTTTAGAGCCTGAATACGTTTGGTAAAATTGGTCAGACCATCACCGAAATTCACGCCGTGTGTGCTGGCAAAAGCGCTCAAAAGGGCGGGTGCATCCGCGAGCGGACATGAAAGGGCCAGATAGGCCCGCAGCATGGCGGCGTGGTCGGCATCGAGACGAAAGCGCGCCTCCGTTTGGCGGGCAATCATGCGGTCGGCAATATGGGCGGGGGCGCGGCCAGACTTGGGCGCGATGCTGGCGGTGGCCATGAGGGCCTCCACATGGGCGATGAGCTTGGCACGCTCTCCTGCGGCCGCCAGCTTTTCAGCCTCGGTGACGGGCTGCGCCACGGGCGTGTCGCTTTCCATGGACCCGATCATGCGTTCGATAATGTCTGGCTTGCCGAAGGCGCGGGTAAGCCGGTCGGCTAAAGCGGTGGGCAAGCCTAAATCCTCCACCACCGCGCCAAACAGGCTCTGATCACCCAGCACTAGGGTAACGTTGGTCAGTTTGAGGTGAGCCAGCGCTGCAAAAAGGTCTGCCACGCAATCGGCGTCCGCCTGCACACTGTCTTTGCGGCCCAGATCTTCCAGTCCGGCCTGTCGAAACTCGGCATGGCCGGCCCGCTGTTGGCGAAAGACGGTGCCGCCATAGGCGTAACGGGCGGTTCGGTTGCGCTCCATGTGGGAAAGGCAAATGGGAATGGTGAATTCCGGGCGCAGGCAAAGGGGTCTGCCCCCGTTGTCGGCGGTAATGAAGATGCGGCGGCGCATCTCTTCTCCCGCCGTTTCCAGCAAGGGATCAACGGGTTGGAGTATGTTGACACTCACCGGGTCCGGCGCGGCGCGGCGCAGGTGTTGCAGCAGGCTTTCCAGCATCCGTCAGCCCCCCGCCATCCCATACGGCGCGCCATGGGCGGGCCTGTGAACGCCGCCCCACGCCGCCTCACACATAACGCCATAGGCCCCCTTGTTCGAACTATGGCCCGAGCCTTGGACCAATGGGCCGATCAGGGCGGCCCATGATATGCGGTGGGTTTTGGGGGTAAACGAGCACATCTATTGCGATGCCTCGGCTTGGGCTTCCTGCTCGGCCTTTTGCTGGGCCAGAATTTCTTGGACCGTACTCACCAGTTCGGAACGTTTCACCGTGCGCTGGGCGGGGCGAGCCGCGCGCCATTCTTCATTGTCGGTTATTTGCGCGGACAGGCGCAGACCTTCCACCAGGTCCTTGATGTTCACCTCGCCCCGCTCCCGCTCGTCACTGCCTTCGATGATGGCGATGGGGGAGCCGCGCCGGTCGGCATATTGCAGCTGTTTGCCAAATTGCTTGGGGTTGCCCTGATACATCTCGGCGCGAATGCCCGCGCTCCGCAGTTCCTGCACCATCTTTTGATAGCCCGCGAGGCTCTCCGTATCTCGGTCCATCACGCAGACCACCACGGGAGCGATGACCGTATCGTCTTGCAGTTTGCCCAAATTCTTCAGCGCCGTCATGAGGCGCGATACGCCGATGGAGAAGCCCGTAGCCGGAATTTCCTGCCCCGTGAAGCGTTTGACGAGGCCGTCATAACGCCCGCCGCCCGCCACGGAGCCGAAAGTGACAGTTTCGCCCTTTTCATTGGTGACGGGAAAGGTGAGTTCACATTCGAAGACGGTGCCGGTGTAATATTCAAGGCCTCGTACAGTTTCTGGTGCGAATTGAATTCTATTCCAAGAGTAACCTGAAGTGATAACCATTTGGAACAAGGACTGAATTTCTTTGACACCCGCCAAACCAATATCGCTACGTCCAGCCAGCCATTTTTCAAAGTTCTGAATGTGACTTAAGGTGTCTATTTCATGACCCCCATCTAACAACCTCCCACCCGAATAAATGACCAACAGTTCCTCAATCTGCCGTGCAGAGAGGCCCACTCCTTCCTTGCGATCGCCACTCTCGTCAATTCTGCCTTTGCCAAGAAGTTGTTGGACGGCATCCCAACCAAGACGGTCTAACTTGTCTAAAGCTCGCATCGCATCAAGACGTTTATCACCAGTCACGCCCAATGCTTCAAATATCCCGTCAATAAGCTTCCGGTTGTTCACCCGCACCACATAATCCCCGCGCGCAATGCCCAGCGCTTCCATCGTATCGGCCATCATCATGGCCATTTCGGCATCGGCTGCGGGGCCGGGGGCGCCTACGGTGTCGGCGTCGAATTGCATGAATTGGCGGAAGCGGCCGGGGCCGGGCTTTTCGTTGCGGAAGACGTAACCGGCGCGATAGGTGCGGTAAGGCGTCTGCAACTCATTGATATTTTGAGCGAAGTGGCGGGCCAGTGGTGCGGTGAGGTCGTAGCGCAGGCTCATCCACTGATCGTCATCATCCTGCAGGGAGAACACGCCCTCATTGGGCCGGTCCGTGTCGGGCAGGAATTTGCCCAAGGCGTCTGTGTATTCAAACAGCGGCGTTTCCACCGGGTCGAAGCCGTAGCGCTCGTAGACTTCCTTGATTTTGGCCAACATCGCCTCCGTGGCGCGAATATCGGCGGCGGAGCGGTCCACAAACCCCCGTGGCTGGCGGGCGCGCAGCTTTTGGGGCTTCTTTTTCTTTTGTTTCTTGGGTCTTTGTTCTTGCTCGGTCATGGCGCGGTCTCGCGGGGTTGCGCCGCTTACGGGCGCGTTTGATGGCACACTTGAATTAGGTGCTTGAGCCAAAACCGGATAGCGATGTGAAGAATGCGCGCGCCCGTTTTCGGATCAAGTGCCGGTATGTCGGTGGGTCAGATGATGGTGGTGCTGCAACATGGGGGCTTCCTAAGGGGAAACTGTACCGTTCGCAAGACGGATAAGGCTGGCACTCCCCGCCTCCTCCTTGAGGGGAGGCCCAAGAAGCGGTGTCGCAGACACTGCTGATTGGGGTGGGGGGCGGCCTAAGTATTTTGGTTTCAATGTAGCGTTTGAAATCCAGCCCCCCACCCGGATCGCTTCGCTCTGCGACCTCCCCTCGCGGGGGAGGTTAAGATCTGCGGTATGGTCAATGGGCTACAATGAGTTCCTATTGGGCCTTTTGCTTCGCAAATTTGAGGGCACCGAAGGCCTAAGCACTCCGGCCCTTAATCCTCATCACTTCCAGATCACACGCTGTGGCATAGCCCATGGCGCGCTTGATGCCCGGCAGCAGGGCTGCGCCGTTCATGGCGAAACTCAACTCGATGAGACCGGCCTCGCCATAGGCGGCGATGATGGCGGCGCGGGCTTCGGCATCGTCTTCCCGGCGGCCCACCACGGCATCGGCCAAGCGGGCGGTTTGGGCCACGGGCTCCGGCAAGGTGGCATAGTTGCCGCTCAAAACCTGGCGCACGGTGGCGCCGTCTAACCCCGCTTGCTCCGCCAGGTTGATTTCCGTTTGCACGCAGGTGCCACAATCCGCCGCCAAGGCACCGCGCAGGCGGGCCACATGATAGGCTTGCGCCGGGACGTGTTTGACCGGGTCCAGAAAGCCAAAAATTTTGCCATAGCGCATCAAAAGCCCCGTGTTCATTCGGGCGATGGTATGGACATAGTCCAGGGGCACACCGAGGCGCTTTTCATTTCGGGCGATCAGTTTGGCGGCAATGGCTTTGAGCATATGGGGACAGAAACTTTGCGAAAGGGCGAGATTTGGTTGGCGGAGAACAGCTTAACGGCCATGGGGTTTCAACGGCAATAAGCCGTTAGAATGGCAGGCTTCACACGGATTTGCCTTGCCTCGCCGCCCGGCCCGTGGTGAGGGGCGCGGATGACGTTATTTTTGCTCACCGCCCTGACCATGGTGGCCTTTGCGGCCAATTCTGTGCTGGCCCGTCTGGCGCTGGCGGAGGGGGCCATGGATGCGACCTCGTTTTCCGCTATCCGGCTGGCCGCCGGGGCCATTGTGCTCACCGTGGTGGCCACCAATTACGCGCTCACCAATGTGACGGGAGACCCTTTTGAACACCGCACACGCCGGGTGTTGAAACAGGGGGGCAACTGGTTTTCTGCCGTGGCCCTGCTCGCCTATATTGTGGGCTTTTCCTTCGCCTATCTGGCGCTGGGCACCGGCACGGGGGCGCTTATTCTTTTTGCCACCGTGCAGGGGGTGATGATCGGTTGGGGACTGGTTAGGGGCAATCGCCCCGGCCCGCGGGAATGGCTGGGGCTTACGGTGGCTTTTGGGGCCTTTGTGGCCCTGCTGCTGCCAGGCCTCACCGCGCCGGACCCGCTGGGGGCTGCGCTCATGGTGCTGGCGGGCATCGGCTGGGGCATTTATTCCCTGCGCGGGGCCAGGGCGGACAATCCACTGATGGACACGGCGGGCAATTTTGTGCGCGGCACAATCATGGTGTTTGTGTTCGCCTTGGTGATGCTTTGGACCACCGGCCCCACCTTCACCGTCCCCTTCATCGTGACTGGGCCGGGCCTGTTTTATGCACTGCTTTCCGGTGCGCTCACCTCCGGCCTGGGCTATGCGCTTTGGTATCGCTGCCTGCGCCAGCTTACGGCCAGTCGGGCGGCTATTGTGCAGCTTTCTGTGCCGGCTATTGCCACGCTGGGGGGTGTTGTCTTTTTGTCAGAACCGCTCACGGTTCGTCTTGCCGTGTGTTCGGCTTTGATCTTGGGGGGCGTCGCTTTGGCCATTGTTTCGCGGCCAGCTAAGGCCGAATGAACGCGGCCCGGGCCTGTTCCACCTGCTCACGGAAGGCGCAGCCTTCTATGTGGTCGTTGATAATGCCCATGGCCTGCATGAAGGCGTAGCAGGTTGTCGGGCCTACAAAGGTCCAGCCGCGCTTTTTGAGCTGTTTGGACATGTCGGTGGAGACGGCATTATGGGGCGTGAAGGCCACGGCCGCATCCACCAGCGCCGGTCTTTCATTGGCGGCTTTTTCAAAGGACCAGAACCAGCGGCCCAGCGAGCTTTCCTGCTCGATCATCTCCAGCGCCCGGTTGGCATTGTTGATGGTGGATTTTATTTTGCCCCGGTGGCGGATAATGCCCGCATCCTGCACCAGCCGCTCCACATGGTCCTCCCCAAAGGCCGCCACTGTGGGGATGTCAAAATCGGCGAAAGCGGCGCGGAAATTTTCGCGTTTACGCAAAATGGTGAGCCAGGACAGGCCGGACTGGAAACCCTCAAGGCAAATTTTCTCAAACAGGCGGTTGTCATCGTCCTGGGGCATGCCCCATTCGGTGTCGTGATAGGCGCGGTAATCGTCCTTATCATCGTGCCACTTGCAGCGCACAATACCGTCGGCGCAACGCATCAGGCCCTGGGGGAGTGGTTCAGTCATCTTGGGCCTTTCATGTGGCGGGGTCGAACCATTGCCACAAACACCCGTTTGGGGACAGGTTGTGGTGGCACGTTAACAGGGTATGGCCCATGCGCATCGTTGTTTTTGTATTGGCCCTGTTGTGCACCCTGCCCGCCTTCGGGCGCTCCCCCTATAGCGATGCGCAGTTGATTGACGGGTTCAACCGCACGGTCTTCGGGTCGGAATATGCCACAATTTTGCAACGCACCGGTTTGGTGGGGGCCAATTACGTGCGCAAGTTTGCCGAGCCGGTGCGGTTTTACATTAATAACGGACACACCGCTGTCTCCGAGCGCAAAGTGCGCGCGTTCATCAATTCGCTCAACGGCTTTATCGAAGGGCTGGACGCCAAAATCATAGCCGAACCGTCCCGCGCCAATTTTACGGTCCACATCGTGCGGCGGCGGGATTATGCCCGCACGGTGCGCCGGGATGTGTTTGGGCGCAGCAATGCGCCGGTGCGGGGGCGCTGCATGGTGCGGGCTGTCTTTTCGCGCGCGGGCATTGCCCGCTCCGATGCTGTCATCGTGGCGGACGAAGGGGCAGACCTATTCTCCCGCTGCATGGTGGAGGAAATTTTGCAGGGGTTGGGGCCGCTCAATGATGACCGCACGCTCAAACACTCCATTTTCAACGATGAGAGCCGATTTACGGATTTTCGCCGCTTCGACCGGCTGATCCTCAACATGCTATACGACCCCGCCCTGCCGCCGGGTCTGCCCCAGGCGGACGCGGCGCGGCGGCTGCCAGCCGTGTTGCAGCGGGTGCGGCGGGCGGTTGAGGGGCCTTAGTTAATGGCCCCTTGCGTTAACCACGCCGCTTAAAGCCCGCTTTACCAAGGGCAAAGGTAAAGGAAGGGTATTCAGCCTCCACGGCATTTGATTCATCTTTCGGTTGGATTTCGCGCCCAGCGTGACGGCTTCACCATTGGGTAGAGTAGTGAGGTTCACCATGGCAAGACGAAGTTTGATGACGGCAATCAAGCGCAGCCTGTTGGCGGCGCTGGTGGCAGGGGCGCCGATGATGGCGTTTCAGGGGGCCGCACAGGCAGGCCAGCGCTATGCCACACCACCGCCCGTCACGCTGAGCCCGGACCTGACAAGCGCATGGACGCTGCAAATTACACCACGCCGCCCCAGCCGGGCAGACCGTTGGCGGGCCAAGCGCCCCCGGGGTTTGCAGCGCCAGCGCAAACAGACTTATCAAGCCGTACGCGTGCCCAAAAAACGCCGCACCATGCGCACCGAACGCACGGGCGTTCGTCTGGCATCGGCCACACGGCCCACCAACACGCTGCGCCAGTCCATTACGCCCAATTTCAAGGCGGATCTCCTGCCCACCACCGTACATTGGGAGCGGGGCGATAAGCCCGGCACCATTATTGTCGATACGATCGAGCGGCGGCTCTATCTGGTGCTGGAAGGCGGCATGGCCCGGCGCTATGCCGTGGGCGTGGGCAAGCCCGGGTTTGAATGGGCGGGCACCCATAAAGTGACCCGCAAGGCGGAGTGGCCCTCTTGGACCCCGCCCAAGGAAATGATCGCCCGGGAGCGCAAGAAAGGCCGTATCATCCCCGCTTTCATGCCCGGTGGGGTGGATAACCCCATGGGCGCGCGAGCGCTCTATCTGGGGTCCACGCTCTACCGCATCCACGGCACGAATCAGGCCTGGTCCATCGGTAAGGCGGTTTCTTCCGGGTGTATTCGGATGCGCAATGAAGACGTGATGGATCTTTATGACCGCGTGCCCGTGGGTGCCCGGGTGCGGGTGATTTAGAGCATTTTCGGTTCAAGCTGGGTCATTCAAGCGTCGCCCATCGCGTTCTACTGGAGCGAGGGGCGGCGATTGTCGATCCAAGCCGAACCGAAAATGCTCAAGCCCTTACGCCGCAGCTTTTCAGACATGATCCAGCAATGGAGAGGCTGCGGCCATGGGGCCGGTGTTGAGGTTGTGGGGACGACTTGAACACCGGCCACTCCCCTGTGAGCAACGTCGCATTTTGGCAACAAGGACCAAGGTCCCGTGCCTGTTGCCGGTGTGCAAGTGCCTATGGCGTGGTGACAAGCACCCCGCCAGGGGTTAAACGAGACTTACGTTAATTGAGAAAGACAGCACCGTGCTTCGTTATTCCCTCTCCGTTCTGGCCGCCACGGCCCTGCTGACCTCAGCCTCCGCCCTCCCCGCTTTCGCGGAAATGGAGATTTCCGTCTATGGCGGCGCCAATTTTTCCCCCCACTCCCGGGTGAAAACGTTTGACGCGGCGGGCAACCAGACTTCCAGCAATTCCGTGGGCTGGGATGGGGCGTCCTTCCAAATGCCACCCTATTACGGCGTGCGTGGCACCTATTGGTTTGAAAATTCCCCCGGTCTTGGCATCGCGCTGGACTTCACCCATGCCAAGGTGAAGGCAGACCCCCTGCCCGCCGGTTTCACCGATCTGGAATTTACCGACGGCATCAACTTTCTCACCGCCAACCTGATGTATCGGATGCAACTGGATGCCTCACCCTTCACCCCCTATGTGGGCGCGGGCGTGGGCCTCTCCATTCCCCATGTGGAAGTGGACGGCCCGGTGGTGAACAATAACCGCACCTATGACTATCAGGTCACCGGCTTTGCGGCCCAGGCCCTCGTGGGCGTGGATTATGAGATCACCAACAACTGGTCCGTCTTCGGTGAGTTGAAAAGCACCTATGGACAGGTGGAAGCGGACCTGACCGGTGGCGGCAAGCTGGACACGGACGTGATCAGCAATCAGATCATTTTTGGTGTGAGCTACAAGTTTCAGTAGACCGTCGGCGCGGTTGGTGCGGTTCCAGCTGCACTGAAAGCGAGCCCGCGCTGCATCCTGCTAGGGCCGGAATATAGGACTAGGCCGGTTTGGAGCCACACCTTCGTTAACGGCGAAAACTGTCATTTGCCGCCCAATATCCTAGGCACAAGGCACAGGATGATGGTTCGAACGGTGGTAGCAAAAACCTACAGTTCCCGAGGCTTGTCTCCGCCATAAGCCCAGTTCAGCAGTTTGACCGTGTGGACCGTTGGCACGTCTGTGCCGCTGCCGATTTGGGTGAGGCAGCCGATATTGCCCGCAGCCACCACATCCGGCTTTACGCTTTCGATGGCGGAGACTTTGCGCTCGCGCAGCTGACCCGCAATTTCCGGCTGCAAGATATTGTAAGTGCCTGCCGAGCCGCAGCACAGGTGTGATTCCGGAGCTTCCCTCACCGTGAAGCCTGCCTTCTTCAGCAAATCCTTGGGGGCCTGTTTGATTTTCTGCCCATGCTGCAACGAACAAGCGGCGTGATAGGCCACCACCATGTCTTGCGCGTTGTCCGGCGCGGGCATGTCCAACGTGGCGAGGAATTCGGTGATGTCCATGGCCAGGGCCGCGACGGTGGCGGCTTTGTCTGCATAAGCGGGATCGTGGCGCAGCATATGGCCATAGTCTTTGATGGTGGTGCCGCAGCCGGACGTGGTGACGAGGATGGCATCCAACCCGTCCCGTTTCACCTCACCATGCCAGACATCCACCATGTGACGGGCAAAATCCAGCGCCTGTTCTTCCTTGCCCATGTGGTGCACCAGCGAGCCGCAACAGGCCTCCCCCTGCGGCAAGACCACTTCCACACCCAGCCGGTTGAGCAAGTCGATGCCCGCTTTATTGATGTCCGCATCCAACACAGGCTGGGCGCAGCCGGAGAGCATGGCCACGCGGGCGGTTTTTGCCTTGGCGGGCGTGAATGTGCCGGGCTTTGTGTAGGGCTTCGCCCCGTCCACCGAGGAAGGCGCAAGGCGCAGCATGGCGGCCAGCGGCTTGAGCGGTTTCACCTGATCCAGCAAGCCTGCAAAGGGTTTGCCCAGCACCGACAAGCGGGTGGCGGCCGCAAAACGGCCCCGATAGGGCAGCACTTGCGCCAACAGGTTGCGTGTCATGCGGTTGAGGAAGGGGCGCTTATAGGTCTTTTCAATATGCACCCGGGCATGGTCCACCAGATGCATGTAATGGACGCCTGAGGGACAGGTGGTCATGCAGGACAGGCAGGAGAGGCAGCGGTCGATGTGTTTTGTGATTTTTTCGTCTGCCGGACGGTCATTTTCCAGCATATCTTTGATGAGATAGATACGCCCCCGCGGCGAATCCAACTCATTGCCCAGTGTCACATAGGTGGGGCAGGTGGCGGTGCAAAAACCGCAATGGACGCAATTGCGAAGAATGCTTTCAGCTTCCGCCACGTTGGGGTCGGCCAGTTGGGCGAGGGAGAAATTGGTCTGCATCGTTACGCTCCCACCAACTGAGGAACCATCCGCCCCGGATTGAGAATGCCGTGGGGGTCAAAATTTTCCCGGTAACGCTGGGAGAGCGCCGCCAATGGCCCCGGCTGGGGCTGAAAAACCGGCACGGCCATGCGCTCATCAGCACTGGCGCGCATGAGCATGGCATGCCCCCCACCATGGGCGGCCAGCGTTTGGCGCACGGTTTCCGCGTGGGAGGATGCCCCCTCCATCTGCAACCAGATCAGACCGCCCTGCCAGTCATAGAAGTGTTTGGCCCCCAATCTGTCGCGCAAATCGGCGGCTATGCGGTGGCCCTGCGTGGGAATGGATGAAATGCGCCAAAGGGCACGGTCTTTATGGGTGGCGAAGGGCAGACAGTCACGCAATGTGAGCCATATTTCGCGCGAGGCTTTTGCCATCATGCGCGCCTGATTTTGGTGGGTGCCCAACAGTTTTGACAGGTTTTCGATGCGGTAGGCAACGGAGGGCTCAAACCCCTCCAACCGCAGCAGCGTTTGCGCCTCGCTGCCCTCAATACCCGAGGGCAAATGGGCGGCGCCGGAAACCTCGGCATTGGACCCCATAGCCAGCGCCATGGCGGCGGACGCGGCGGCATCGTCCAGGCCGGTGAGCACCAACGTTTGTTCCGTCTCCGCCTTGGGGAGCACTTTCATGGTGATGTCGGTGAGCACGGCAAGCGTGCCCCACGCGCCGGTGACGCCTTTGGAGAGGTCATACCCCGTCACGTTTTTCACCACGCGCCCGCCGGACTTGAACACTTCGCCTCGTCCGGAAACAGCGGCAATGCCCAGCACATGGTCCCGCGCCGAACTGGCCTTGATGCGGCGGGGGCCGGAAAGGTTCGTGTTCATCAACCCGCCCAATGTGCCCTGCCCGCCCGGTCGGCCCAGCAGCGGGCCGGTATCCATGGGTTCAAATTGCAGTTCCTGATTGTGTTCATCCAAAAGTGCATTGATTTCCGCCAGCGGCGTGCCGGCCCGGGCGGTCATCACCAGTTCCTCGGGCTCGAACAGGGTCACGCCGGTGAGTTGAGAAAGGTCAAGCGTATGGGCCGTCTGCATGGGTCGCCCCAGCGCCCGCTTGCTGCCCTGGCCAATTATTTCCAGCGGCGTGTGTTCAGCAGCAGCCCAGCGGACAGCTGCAAGCACATCGTCGGGCGATTGGGGGGTTAGGTTAGCGTTCGTCACGGTCTTTATCCTGCCTGTCATCCCGGAGTTCCAGCAGTCGCAAAAGACTGGAAACCGTGAACATTAACAATCCTACGAGGCTCAATACAAAGCCGATCGCGTCAAACGCCACAAACCAAGTGTAAAGAATGCCACCCAAGCCACTCAATCCACCAGCGATGTCCGCTATTTCTTTCGCACTTGCAATTTCGTCTCGACGCCGATCTCTCTTGTCATTTTCAGACATCGGTTCAAGGGCGTTTTGATCGGTAGTGTCTTGGTTGGGTAATCCAGAATGTTAGTGCCATAGACGAAAGCGTCATAAATCCAAGCGCAATTCGCTCGCCTAGCGATGGCACGTCACCAAAAAAGTAGGAAATTCCAAAATAAAGCCAAAGCGCCACGACGGCCCCCGCATACCCAAACACTATGGGAGCAAAATCGCGGGGAGAAACGCTGCGGATGTTTTCTGAAATACTCATAGCCTCACTCTACAACAAACCATTCAAACTCAAAACCGTGGCAAATCCGGGAACGGCACTTTGCCTCTGTGCACATGCATCCGGCCAAGCTCGGCACAACGGTGAAGCTCCGGGAAGACTTTGCCGGGGTTGAGCAGTTGGTCGGGGTCAAAGGCGCATTTGACGCGCTGTTGCTGTTTCAAATCTTCCTCGTTGAACATGGTGTCCATCAAATCGCGTTTTTCGACGCCCACGCCGTGTTCACCCGTGAGCACACCGCCCACCTCTACACACAGGCGCAAAATATCAGCGCCGAATTCTTCCGCCTTTTCCAATTCGCCGGGATTGTTGGCATCGTAGAGGATGAGGGGGTGGAGATTGCCGTCGCCCGCGTGAAACACGTTGGCCACGCGCAGGCCATGATGGTCGGAGAGTTCCCGCATCCGCGCCAGAACGGTGGGAAGCTGGCAGCGGGGGATGGTGCCGTCCATGCAGTAATAGTCTGGCGAAATGCGCCCCACGGCGGGGAAGGCCGCCTTGCGCCCGGCCCAGAAGGTCATGCGCTCTCCTTCAGAAGTGGAGACGCGCAGGGTGGCGGAATTGTTCTTTTTGGCGATGTCGGCCACCCGCTCGATGAGGTAATCCACCTCCGCCTCCGGCCCGTCCAACTCCACGATCAACAACGCTTCCACGTTGAGGGGATAGCCTGCGTGGACAAAGTCTTCCGCCGCCTGAATGGCGAGCGAATCCATCATTTCCATACCGCCAGGAATGATGCCTTCCGAAATGATATCGGCCACACATTGCCCACCCTCTTCAGACGTGGGGAAACCGACGAGCACAGCGCGAGCCGTCTCCGGCTTTTGCAAAATGCGCACGGTCACTTCTGTCACGACACCCAGCAGGCCTTCCGAACCCGTGATGATGCCCAAAAGGTCATAGCCTTCACTGTCGAGGTGTTTGCCGCCGATGCGCAGCACTTCGCCTTCGATGGTCACAAATTCCACGCCCAGCACGTTGGAGGCGGTGAGGCCGTATTTCAGGGAATGCACACCGCCAGAATTTTCCGCCACATTGCCGCCGATGGAACAGGCGATCTGGGAGGACGGATCGGGGGCATAGTAGAACCCTTCTCCCTGCACGGCATGGGTTATGCCCAGATTGGTCACGCCAGGCTGCACCACCACAGCGCGGTTTTCGTAGTCAATGTCGAGAATGCGGTTGAAGCGGGACATGACCAGGAGCACCGCATCTTCCAAGGGCAGCGCCCCGCCGGAAAGGGACGTGCCGGAACCGCGCGGCACCACTTTGATGCCCTGCTCATGACAATAGCGCAAAACCTTGGCCACCTGATCTACCGTCTCCGGCAGAACCACAATGAAGGGTAAAGCGCGATAAGCTGTCAGACCGTCGGATTCAAACACACGCATTTCGTGTTCATCGGCCACGACCCCTTCGCCCGGCACAATGGCTTGCAGGCTAGCGACGATTTCCGCACGACGGGACAGGACCGTTTGGTCCAAAGCGGGCATTTGTAATCCAGACATGGGCGCTCCCTCAAACAACTGTCTTTGTGTCGCGGTTGTGTAACATCTTTTGCAAGATGGCAAAGCATGACGCTATAAAAGCGCGAAATTGTCGCCCTGGCACCAAGGGCGTTCCAAGAGGACATTCGTGAACCAACCTGCACCAAAGAAGCCTCATGTGGGCCTATTCGTCACCTGTCTGGTGGACCTGTTCCGCCCCAGCGTCGGCTTTTCCGCCATTGACTTGCTGGAAAAAGCGGGATGTGCCGTGTCCGTGCCACCGGCGCAAACCTGCTGCGGTCAGCCCGCCTATAATTCCGGTGATCGGGCGGACACGATGGATTTGGCCCAACAGGTCATCGCGGCTTTTGAGCAATTTGACTTTGTCGTGGCCCCTTCAGGCTCCTGTGCGGCCATGATCAAGAAACACTATCCTGCGCTGATGGCCGATGACGCCGCATGGGCGGCGCGGGCGCAAGCCGTTTCAGACAAGACATTTGAATTGGTGAGTTTCCTCACCGACGTGCTGTTTGTTTCCACGTTGGATGCGAAATTTGATGGGTCCGTCACTTACCACGATTCCTGCTCCGGCTTACGCGAATTGGGCATTTCGCGGCAGCCTCGAAAACTGCTTTCGATGGTGGATGGTGCCGAAGTGAAGGAAATGAAGGACCCGGATGTGTGCTGCGGTTTCGGCGGCACGTTCTGCGTAAAATATTCCGACATCTCCAACAATATTGTCTCCAAAAAGACCGCCAATATTGAAGATGCCGGGGCCGATGTGCTGGCGGCGGGGGATTTGGGGTGTCTGCTGAACATGGCGGGCAAACTCTCCCGCGAAGGCAAGACCACGCAGGTGCGCCACATTGCCGAAATTCTGGCCGGTAATCTGGATGCGCCAGCCATTGGGATGGGGAAAGGATAAAGGATGGCAGTTGCCAAGAAACAGACGCTAACCCCACCGCCCACCGGCTACGAGGAAGACGGTTTTCTGTGGCACCAGGAACAGGTGGCTCTGCTGCGCGCCAGAAGGTTCGATGAGTTGGACCTGGAAAACGTCATTGTAGAAATGGAAGACATGGGCAACGAGAAACGAAACGCGCTGATGTCATCATACCGGGTGCTGATGATGCATTTGCTGAAGTGGGAATTTCAACCGGAAAAGCGTTCGATGTCGTGGTACAGCACCATTTTGCGGGAACGAGGTAACATTGAAGACCGCCTTCAAGAAAGCCCTAGCCTGAAGACAAGAAGGCATGAACTTTTGGCACGAGCCTACAAAAGGGCAGCACGAGAAGCTGCTGGGGAGACCAATATGCCACGTTCCGCCTTTCCGGTGACGAACCGGTATACATTTGAGCAGCTGGATGATTTTGATTTTCTGCCCGGCCCTGCCAAACCAGACCCGCGCGATTGAGGGAGAGCGTAATCCATGAAAATTACAACACCCGAATTCAAAGAAAACGCCGTTGAAGCGCTCTCCAACGAAACGCTGCAAAAGGCGCTGGGCAATGTGGAAAAGGGCTTCATTGGCAAGCGGCAGGCGGCGGCGGATGCGTTGCCGGAGTTTGAGGCCCTGCGGGACAATGCCAAGGCCATCAAGGACCACACGCTGGAGCATCTGGACCTGTATCTGGAGGCCTATAGCGAGAAGGTGGAAGAGGCCGGCGGGCACGTCCATTGGGCGCAGACCGCTGAGGATGCCCGCAAGATCGTGTTGGATATTTGCCGGTCGGTGAACGCCAAGACCGTCACCAAGGGCAAATCCATGATTTCGGAAGAAATTGGCATCAATGCCCATCTGGAGGAAGCGGGGCTTATCCCGGTGGAAACGGACCTGGGTGAATACATCATCCAACTGCGTAATGAGGCACCCAGCCACATTATCGCGCCCGCCGTGCATGTGCTCAAAGAGCAGGTGGAAGAAGATTTTCGCGCCGAACACACCCATCTGGATGAAGACCGCAATCTGCAAGAACCGGAATCGCTGCTCAATGAGGCACGCACCGTCTTGCGCCAAAAATTCATGGATGCGGATGTGGGCATTACCGGAGCAAATTTTTTGGTGGCGGAAACGGGCACGTCCATCATCGTCACCAATGAGGGGAATGGTGATCTCACCCAGACCCTGCCTAAAGTGCATATCGTGCTGGCCAGCATTGAGAAGATCGCGCCGACCCTGGAAGACGTGAGCCAGATTTTGCGGGTTCTGGCCCGATCCGCCACAGGACAAGACATGTCCGTCTATACCACTTTCTCCACCGGCCCCCGCCGCGAAAGCGATGTGGACGGGCCGGAGGAATATCATGTGGTGCTGTTGGACAATGGCCGCACCAACATGCTGGGGACGGAATTTCAGGACATGCTGCGCTGCATTCGCTGCGGGGCCTGCATGAACCATTGTCCCGTTTATCACGCGGTGGGCGGACATGCCTACGGCTGGGTCTATCCCGGCCCCATGGGCGCTGTGCTCACGCCTTCGCTGCAAGGGGTGGAACAGGGGGGCAATTTGCCCAATGCGTCCACCTTCTGCGGGCGGTGCGAATCTGTCTGCCCCATGCGCATTCCGCTGCCCAAAATGATGCGCCATTGGCGGGAGCGGGAGTTTGAAAAAGGGCTGAACCCGGCCACCCAGCGTTGGGGCTTGAAAACCTGGGCCTGGTTTGCCAAGCGACCCAAACTTTATAATGCAGGCTCGCGGGTGGCCATGAAAGCCATGGCCCTGATGGGCGGCAGAACCGGCAAAATGGCCAGTCTGCCACTGGCCGGGGGCTGGACGAAATATCGAGATCTGCCGGCGCCGGAAGGCAGCACTTTTCAGGCGCAGTATGCGGCGCGCAAGAAAGCGCTGCACTGATGGAAGGGCGCGAGGCCATCATCGGCAAAATCCGCACGCAGGTGGGCGCGGGTAAAGACGCGACGGCGCGCCGGGCTGCGGTGGCCAATCGGCTGGCCAATGCGCCCAAAGGGGTTATCCCTGATCGCGGGCAAATTCCGGTGCGGGAACGGCTGGCGCTGTTTCAGGACCGGGCGGAGGCGGTGCAGACCACCGTGACGACCGTGTCGTCTTATGATGATGTGCCCGAAGCGGTGAGTGATTATCTGCGCCAGCGCAATCTGCCCCAACAATTGCGCATGGGTCAGGACAAGCGGCTGGACGGGGCGGATTGGTCCAAAACCCCGGCGCTGGAACGGCGTTTGGGGCCGTCCGATGGGGATGATCTGGTGGGCCTCTCCCACGCCACGGCCGGTGTGGCTGAAACGGGGACGCTGGTGCTCACCTCCGGCTCCGACAACCCCACCACCGTCAATTTCCTGCCGGAAAACCACATTGTGGTTATCGCGGCCAGCCAGGTGGCGGGGGATTATGAGACCGCGCTGGACGTGGTGCGCCAGATGAACGGCAAGGGGCGGATGCCGCGCACGGTCAATATGGTCACCGGCCCCTCCCGCTCCGGCGATATCGAGCAAAAAATTCTGCTGGGTGCCCACGGCCCTCGCTCGCTGCACATGATCGTGGTGGACGATTTGGGGGACGCATAGTCTCGTGCCCACCAATACTGTCATGCTGGGCAAAGCCTCACCGGGCAAAGATATGCGCGTCTATGCCATCGGTGATGTGCATGGCTGCCGGTGGGAAATGGGGGTCATGCTGGACCTCATCGAACAGGACCTGTCGGCCAGCCCCATGGGCGACCACCGCATCATCTTTCTGGGCGACTATTGCGACCGGGGGCCGGATGTTTGTGGTGTCATCGACCGGTTGATGGGTCTACGGGCGCAGGATGAGCGCGTTGTTTGCCTATTAGGCAATCACGATGACAAATTGCGCAAGGCGCACAAGGTGCTGGACCCGCGCGACTTTGCTATGTTTTTGCGCTACGGCGGTGCCGCCACGCTGGCCTCCTACGGCGCGGATGCCCGTGAGTTGCAGAGGCTGGAATTGCAGGGCGATGAGAAAGCCCGCAAGCGGGTGCGAGACATCGTGCGTGATGTGGTGCCAAAGGCGCATTTTGAGTTCATCAAAAATCTACCGCGCAGCGTGGAAATTGGCGATTATTTCTTTTGCCATGCCGGGGTGGATCCGGACCGCAAGTTCCACAAACAGGACGGCGAGGATCTGATTTGGATACGCGAACCTTTCCTGTCCCATAAAAAGCCCTTGGCGAAGGTAGTGATCCACGGCCACACTCGCCAAACCAGGGTGGATGTGCGCGACAACCGCATCAACGTGGATACCAGTTGCTGCTACGGCGGTGCCCTGTCCTGTGTGGTGCTGGAGAAGAAGAAATATCGCTTTTTACAGGTGCCGGCGCGACAACAACACTGGCTTGCGGGTTAGTGTGGGGGCTGGCACATAGGATCCGCTCAATTTGACGGAGGCAACCATGCGCATCGCTGTTTTGGTCATGATGGCCGCCCTTACCCTATCCGCCTGCACCAGCACCAAAAAAGAAGGGGCGAAGTCGGAAGATACGAGCCTGGAGGGTGTGTTGCGCCCGGCTGAACCGGCCTCCACCGATCTGGCCCCTGCCAATCCCGCTACGCCCGCGCCTAAACCCGCCTCCTAACACCCCGTGCCCCGCTACGATTTCACCAGCCAACGGCTCCATGTGGAGCACGATTTGGCCCACTCAACACGTGTTGAACTGAACCGGGCACAGGCCAATTATCTGCTCAATGTGCTGCGGCTGGGCGATGGGGACCACGTGTTGTTGTTCAACGGGCGGGACGGGGAATGGCGGGCGAATTTGCACCCGGTCGGGCGCAAAAAGGCGCACCTTGAGGTTGTGAGCCAGACACGAGCCCAGCCGACAGCATCGGACCTGCTCTATCTGTTTGCCCCGCTGAAACAGGCGCGCATGGAATATATGGTGCAAAAGGCCGTGGAGATGGGTGCTGGGGTGCTGCAACCGGTGTTCACCCAATACACCCAATTGCGCAAACTCAACCACGAGCGTATGGAAGCGCAGACTATCGAAGCCGCCGAACAATGCGGAATTTTAAGCCTGCCGCATCTCGCCGGGGGCCTGCCGCTGATGCAGGCCATCGAAAATATGTCGACAGACCGTCTGTTGATCTTCTGCGATGAGGGGGAAGAAAGCCAAAACCCCCTTCCCCCCCTGGCGCAGGTTTCCAAAGACAGCCCGTTGGCCGTTTTGGTGGGGCCGGAGGGTGGCTTTAGCGAAGAGGAGCGCGGTCTCATCCGCGCTTTGCCCAACGCTATCCCCATTCCCCTCGGCCCCCGCGTTTTGCGGGCCGATACGGCGGCGGTGGCTGCGCTGGCCGTGGTGCAGGCCACGGTTGGTGACTGGTCATGAATTGCGCTTGAAACGGCTTTCGAACAAACTGATGTGAGAAAGCACTTCGCCCTTGCGCGGCCCCGCCCCGTGGCGGTAGCGATGGCAGCAACACCGATCTGGAGCCACCACTCATGGCCCGCGATACCACCAATGAAACCCCGCTCACCAACCGCAGCCAGCTGCTGGCCGCGCTGGAAGGGGGCTGCAAGCCGAAAGACCAGTGGCGCATCGGCACGGAGCACGAGAAATTCGGCTTTTACAAAGACGATTTTTCCCCCGTGCCCTACGAGGGCGACCGGGGCATCAGGGCGCTTCTGGAAGGAATGCAGGCGAAGACCGGGTGGGAACCCATCATGGATGGGGGCAATATCATCGGCCTTGCCGCCGATGGGCCGGGCGGGGCCATTTCGCTGGAGCCGGGCGGACAGTTTGAATTGTCCGGCGCGCCGTTGGAGACCATCCACGAAACCTGCAGGGAATCGAACGGCCATTTGCGTGATGTGCAGGAAGTGGCCGACAAGCTGGGCATGGGCTTTCTGGGTTTGGGAGGCAGCCCCAAATGGACCTATGAGCAAACCCCCAAAATGCCCAAATCGCGCTATGACATTATGCGCGCCTATATGCCCAAAGTGGGCAGCCACGGCCTGGATATGATGCACCGCACCTGCACCATTCAGGTCAATCTGGATTTTTCCTCTGAAACCGACATGCGGCGCAAGATGAACGTGTCCACCAAACTGCAACCGGTGGCGGCGGCGCTGTTTGCCAATTCGCCCTTCACCGATGGCAAGCCTAACGGACTGCTGTCCTGGCGGGCGGAAATTTGGCGCGATACGGACAATCAGCGGGCCGGTCTGCACCGCTTCATGATGAAAGAAGACCTCACCTTTGAGCGCTATGTGGACTGGGCGCTGGATTGCCCCATGTATTTCATCCTGCGCGACGCAGCGTATGTGGACTGCACCCACATCACATTCCGCCAGTTTATGGACGGGGCGCTGGAGGGTGTGGAAGCCAATGAGGGGGACTGGACCAACCACATCGGCACGCTCTTCCCCGATGTGCGGTTGAAGAAGTTTCTCGAAATGCGGCTGGCCGATGGCGGCCCCTGGCGGCGCATCTGCGCCCTGCCCGCTTTCTGGGTGGGCCTGCTTTATGATGACGGGGCGTTGGATGAAGCCGAAGCGCTGGCCGATGAATTGAGCTATGAAGACGTGGTGGCCATGCGCGATGGCGTCCCCACACAGGGGCTGAAAGCGACCGCAGGCAAACGCACCGTCCACGATCTTTCCCGCGACCTGCTGGCTATTGCCCACAAAGGTTTAACGGCGCGCAACCGCACCAACGATCTGGGCATCAACGAGACCCACTTTCTGGCCCCATTGGAAGAAGTGGTCACGCTGGGAGAAACGCAGGCCGAACGGCTGCTTAAACAATATGCCAGCAACTGGGACGGCGACATTGACCATATTTTTGAGGAATATGGGTATTGAGGGGGAGCGGTGCGGGGCTGGTTTGAGGCTACATTGGACCTTTGTGCCTTCTTAGCTTCCCTGTGATAACATCTAATCATGCAGCACCTTCAGCCATTTTTACCGCGCCGCGTGTCCAATTTACCGAATGCGATCGACAATGGTTGGACCCTCAAGCGTTATGCAATTTTGGCAGAAGGCAGAAGCTATGACGAGCAAGTAGCTAAAGCTGCAACGCAGGCAGCAGTTCGAAGACTGCCGAAAGCTGGCAAGCTTGCCGATGCGGATGGAAATCACGGCATTGCCGTTCAGCTTATTCACTTCGCGGAGACTGCTGTCGTTTCGCCTGTCTTTTATTGGAAATGGGGGATGGTGTTGGGCCACATCGATCAGATGCGAGCCCAATGGGATGAGCCAACAATGTTCGAAGAAGGCGTGCGAGAAGTGGTTGGATGCATATGGGAAATGGACATTGTCAGCTTTGAAATTAAAGCCTGGAAAGATGGTGTTCTGAACACTTCGGGTTCGATCGAGGAAAAAGTTTCAGACTATTTGAAACAGCACTACGTGGCGTAGGCGTGTTGAAAACTGACGCTTAGTCCCCCTAACAGACCCAAAACCCCAACCTTGTGTATTCCAGACTCATTTGCGATGCTTTCGAAGACTTATGCTCCAACCGAAAGTCCGCTCCCCATGAACCTTACCCAGCTTCTCGTCACGCAAGATAATGTGGACCGGCTTAGTGCCCAGTTTGGGCTTACGGAAGAGCAGACATTGGAAGCCATGGCGGCGGTCATCCCCGCTTTTTCGGAAGGGTTGCAGCGGCAGGCCTCGGCGCCCCAATCGGCGGCATCGCTCGTTCAGGCTTTGGCGAGCGGGCGGCACGGGGGCTATGCCCATGATGCGGCGCTGGCCGTCAGCGATGCGGGCATGGCGGATGGGCGCAATATTTTGGGCCATCTGTTTGGCAGCAAAGATGTGAGCCGGGGTGTGGCTTCGCACGCGGCGGCCAGCACGGGCATTTCATCCTCCATCATCAAAGCCATGCTGCCCGCGCTGGCCAGCATGGTCATGGGGGCTTTGTTCAAGGGCTCCACGGGCCGGGGCGGTGGCGGGCTGGGCTCCGCCTTAGGCCAAGCCGCAGGCGGTGGACTTTTGGGCACGCTCATTGAAGGGCTGGCGGGGGGCATGTTGGGGCAGGCCAAAACGTCCACGCGCGGCCGGAGCCGTCGCACCAGCCGCCCCCGCCGCAGGCGCTCCGGGGGCGGCATGGGTTTGGAAGATATTCTGGGGCAAGTGTTGGGTGGCGGGCGCGCGGCGCAGAACCGTCAGGTCAATAGCGACCCTGTCATGCCTCGCTCACGCCGGACATCATCGCGGCGTACACAGCGCCGTCAAAACCCTTCCGGTGGTGGTTTGGGTGATCTGCTGGGTGAATTGTTGGGCGGCAATGGCACAAACAACCGCCGCCAGCGCCGGGCCAACCACCAGCGCACCAACCAGCGGGGTCAAGAAGGCATTTTCGGCGAAATGCTCCAACCCGGCGGTCGCACAACCCGCGAAGACATGCGCCGGACACGAAGTGTCTTTGACGAGTTTTTGCAGGGTTAAGAATAGTCCCCCTCCCACCACTTGCTCCCTCATCCTCGGCGGATGCCGGGGACCCATGCCTCAAGACTGAAAACATTTTGGGTGTGGCGGAATGGATTGCCGGAACAAGTCCGGCAATGAGGCGCTATTGTTGAGATAGGTGTTCCAAGGGTCACAATCCCATGGGCGGCGTTATTTCTGCGCCCTCAATACCAACACATTGCCCGCAAGCACCAGCACAAGCCCAACCATGGCCAGGGCCGGGAAACCATAGCCTTCCATCACCGCGCTGATGCAAAGCGCCAAAACTGGAAAGACCACGGTGGCATAGCCCGCCCGGCCCGCACCGATCCGGCCCACGAGCGTCAGATAGCTCCAAAAGGCGATGACCGAGGAGACAATGGCCAGAAAGATCAGGGAACCGAGGTAAACCGGCTCCCAGATGATGGCGAGACTGTTGCCGCCCGCCACCGCCGTCAGCCCGCTGAATAGGGCACCATAGGTCATGCCCCAGGCGGAGGCGGGAACGACCGGGATCGACTGGCGCTGAAGCCGCGCAGAAATTTGGCTGCCGAGGCAGAAACTGAGTGTGCCACCCGTGCACAAGGCCAAACCGAGGAGCGTGCCTGTGGCCCAGTCTTGCCCCGCAATTTCTGGTGCGAACATGAGGGCAATGCCCGTCACGCCGATCAACGCGCCCAGCACCACCGGCAAGGGGGGTTTTGAGCGCGTGAACAGGGCTGTCAGCACCAACGAGAAAACGGAGGCCAGCGAAAACATCACCGACAAAAGGCCGGAGATGAGATAGGCGGAGGCCCAATAATAGAGGGCGAAGTTGAGGCTGAAAATAAAAACGCCCATGCCCGCAAAGGCCATGTGGAGCGTGAACCGGTTGGCGTCGGGCAGGCCTGGCTTGCCCTTGGCTTTGCGCAGGCCAACCCATACCCACATGATGGAAGCGGCGATCACAAAACGCCAAAACAGCGATGTGGGCACGGCGACCTGACCCACTTGGAGCGAGAGCGCATACCAGCTGGCACTCCATGAGCAGACCAAAACAATGTAAAGCAGCCAGTCGCCGACCCCCAAGGCTGCAAATTGGGGGCGGCGCTGGCCTTGCATGACGGCAGATGCGGGTTGGGGGGCCGATGCCGTCATGATACTTGCGATCTCAGATCCATTGACCTTCCCTCACGCCGTCACTGGGAGGCGCAGTTTTCGCATTCCATGACCTCACAATGATGTTTCATAATGTGATGCTTCATGATGTGATTTGTCATCGGGTGCGCTTGGCGTTGAACCGGCGGCGGGCGGCCAGGGCGCGCAGATGCAGGGACGGATCACCCCGGAAAGTCAGCGCCTCGTGCACATCACCGCGCGTGATGCCCATATCATCCAAAATGAACGGCTGTTTGGAGAGCAAACACGCCACTTCCCGGCGTTTCCTGGCGCGGTGGGCGCGGCGTTTGAGGGTTTTCCACACCATGCGCGCCGCGTCCTGCGGGCCGGGGAAGGAGGCTGCATTGAAGGGGGTGGACTTGAAGAAGGCCATGGCTTTCGCTCCTGTTGGCGTGGTTCATGACCGTGTTATGCGCCCGGCCTTGCAATCCGTCCAACGAATGGATTTGATACCACCCATCAGAATTTGTGATGGATGAACAACGGCCATGCACGCCCTCGATATTGATCAATTGCGCACCTTTTTGGCTGTGGTGGAATCCATGTCCTTCACCGCTGCGGCAGAACGGGTGTTCAAGACCCAGTCGGCGGTCTCCATGCAAATCAAGCGGTTGGAGGAACAGTTGGACAAGAAACTGTTCCTGCGCCAGGGCCGCAGCGTTTCGCTCAGCCCAGACGGGCACAAACTCCTGCCCTATGCCCGCGATTTGGTGGAGCGTTCGGATGAGACACTGGCCGCGTTTAACGATGATGCGCTGCGGGGCAATGTCTATCTGGGCACGGCGGATGATTATGCGGAACGGTTCCTGCCCTCCATTCTGGCAGGCTTTTCCCGTGCCAATCCCTTGGTGGAAGTGGCGGTGGTTTGCGAAAACTCCTACCAGCTGGACCAGCGCATCGCGGCGGGTGAACTGGACATGGCGGTGGTGACCCATAACGAGGTGAGCCGCCGCAGCGAATTGATCCGCACCGAACCGCTGCTTTGGGTCACCTCTGCCAGCCATATTGTCCACACGTCCAAAGTGGTACCGCTGGCGCTGGGTTCGCCCCACTGTTTGTGGCGGGCTAGCGCCTTGAAGGCGCTGAACGATGAGGGGGTGGAACATCGTCTCCTCTATTCCAGCTATTCCGCAACGGTGGTGAGCGCAGCCGTTCTGGCCGGGCTGGCCGTGGCGGTGTTGCCGGAATCGGCCCTGCGTCCGGGGATGCGCGTATTGGAAGGGTCCAGCCGCTTTCCGCCCCTGCCTGCCTGTGAAATCGGCCTATTGACCGGCAAGCGCAGTGAGACACGGGCCACGCGCGCGCTGGCGGATCACATTCGCCAAAGCCTGCAAACCCTGCCCACCAAAGACAGTCCCAGCATGGATTTTTTGATGGACCCCTTCGCCACCTCGCCCGTGCAAAGCGCGAAGGATTTGCGGGGGAAAATTTCCGCCGAATTGAGCTAAGGTTTCACCATGAGCGAATCGAATACCAACGCGCTGGAACTGACGGTTGCGGAACTGTCGAACAAATTAAAGCGCACCGTGGAAGACACGTTTGGCCATGTGCGCGTGCGGGGGGAAATTTCCGGCTTTCGCGGGCCGCACTCCTCCGGCCATTGCTATTTTGCGCTGGCCGAGGGGCGCACCAAGCTGGAAGCGGTGATCTGGCGGGGCGTGGCGTCCAAGCTCAAACATATGCCGGAAGAGGGGTTGGAGGTCATCGCTTCCGGCAAGCTGACCACTTATCCCGGCTCGTCAAAATATCAAATCGTCATCGACAATCTGGAGCCCGCCGGGGCCGGGGCGTTGATGGCCCTATTGGAAGAGCGCAAGCGCAAACTGGCGGCGGAGGGGCTGTTTGCCGATGAGCGCAAGCAGCTTTTGCCCTTCATGCCCAGGGTCATCGGTGTGGTAACCTCCCCCACCGGCGCGGTTATCCGCGATATTCTGCACCGGCTGGCGGATCGGTTTCCGCTCCACGTGATCGTCTGGCCCGTGCGGGTGCAGGGGGAAACCTCCGGGCGCGAGGTGGCCAATGGTGTTTATCAGTTAAACCGCTTCGGTGAGGGCACTGCCTTCCCCAAACCGGATGTCATAATCGTCGCCCGGGGTGGCGGTTCGCTGGAGGACCTGTGGGGCTTTAACGATGAGGCCTTGGTGCGAGCGGTGGCGGGGTCAGATATTCCTGTCATCTCCGCAGTGGGGCACGAGACCGACTGGACATTGGTGGATTATGCCGCCGACTGGCGCGCGCCCACGCCCACGGCCGCCGCTGAGAAAGCGGTGCCCGTCAAGGCTGAACTGACGGCTTACGGTGCAGACCTGGCCGCGCGTTTGCGCAGCGCCATGACGCGACTTTCCGATGACCGGCGCAAGGCTTTACAGGCCGCGCAACGGGGCCTGCTCTCCGCCGACATGCTGCTGGCGGAGCCGCGCCGCCGGTTTGACGATGCCGCCGCCGCCCTTGGCCGGGCCTTGGAGACCCGCGTGGTGGGCGCCGCACGCCGCTATGAACAGGCGGCCATGCTGCACAGGCCAGTGACGCTGGACAACCGCGTTGCGCTGGCCCGACAGCGGCTTGTGCCGGTTTCTCAAGCCCATGCCCATGCCTATGGGCGGCTCTTGGCGAAGCGGCGCGAACAACTTTCACAAGCGGCAAATCGCGTGCAGCTGGACCGGCTCAACGATCGGCTGGCCCGTCTGCGGGACCGTTTTCAAACCCGTGCAGACCGGGTGCAGCCCAAACCCCTTCTGGCGCAAATCAAGCGTCAGCGTGAGCAGTTGAGCCGGATGGAAACCGCCCACGCCCGGGCTGTGGGGGATGTTTTGCGCCATGCC
Organism: Pseudomonadota bacterium; assembly: GCA_038525315.1. Lineage (GTDB taxonomy): Bacteria > Pseudomonadota > Alphaproteobacteria > Rhizobiales > Rhizobiaceae > Pseudahrensia. The sequence goes on along the minus strand of JBCBHU010000002.1, from coordinate 152,963 downwards.
AACAGTCGACTGGACCAGGCGGAACGGTTGCGGGAAACCCTGTCCTATAAATCCGTCCTCAAGCGCGGCTATGCCGTCTTGCGCGACGGGGAAAACCGACCCGTCTCCAGCTTCAAAGAGCTTTCCACCCTCAACAGCTTCGTGGTGGAAATGGCAGACGGCGAAGGCGGCGCCATGCTGACCGGAAAGAAGCCCACCGCCGTCAAACCGGCCAAAAAGACCGAAAAAACAAAGGCCGCCGAGGTTAACCAAGGCCAACTTTTTTGAGCCAAAATTCCCGATAATGGGAAAAATCGCTCCAATTGCGTAAAATTTGAGGGAAAGTGGCAAGGGGCGGGTGACCGTCGTCGGGCGATAAATGGGCCAGCGCGGTGGCTTAGCAACCGCGCGTGTTCTTCACATCCGGCTTGCCGGACTTGCGAAAGACCGGGCCATGACCTCACTTCTCGCCTCGCCAAGCCGCGTCGATCCCAATGGCAAAGACCCCCGTGGTAAAAACGAAGTGCGGGCGCTGCAAAAGCCCCTCTCCGAGGCGCAGGAGACAGCCATCCTCAACCAGTTGAGCGATGCGGTGGCCATTGTACAAATGGACGCCCGGGCTGAAATACACTTCGCCAACCCCGCCTTTTTAGACTTGGTGGAAACCGACCAGGCGGAACTGGCGGAGAATGGCCTTGAGGCCTATTTCACCCGCGTGGCGTTTTCGGGGCTTTATGACAGCCTGGAACAGGCCCATGCGGTGGGCGAGCGGCGCGAAATACAAATCACCTTTCGCCAGCGCAAGGTGGCGCGGCAGTTGCGGGTGACCATGACACCCCATCGCGGCGGGCAGATGGTGATCTGCATCACCGATGTGACCGATTTGGCCAACCGCGCCCACTATCTGGAAGACCGGGCGGCACGGTTGATTGACCATGCCCACGGGTTGGAAACGTCCCGACGAGCGCTGGAAGAGGATCTTGTGGCTTTGCGGGCGCAGATGGCCACCATGCAGCGCACGCTCCATTATGACACGGTGAGCGGGCTGTTGAACCGTCGGCATTTTTTGGAACGGGGGGCGGCGGAATTTCAGCGCGCCCAGCGCTATGGCCACACTCTCGCTTTGGTGCTGCTCAGTATTCAGGGCTATCGCCCCATTTTGCAAGAACACGGCGAAAAGGCCGCCGATGAAGCGGTGAGCAGCGTCAGCGATTTGTGTCAGATCGTTTGGCGCGCGGGCACGGATATTGGCGGGCGCACGGCGGATGATGAGTTTGCGGTTTTACTGCCCGAAACCAATCTGGCCGGGGCGCTGCATTTTGTGGAACGCATTCGCAACCATGTGGCCGATACGCCGCTGCGCCTTCGGCAGGGGCCGGTGCGGTTTGGCCTTTTGGCCAGTGTGGATGTGGCCATGGAGGAAGATACAGCGTTTATCGAGATGATGCGGCGGGCCCAGGACGGGCGAACGGCGGGGCCTGTGAGGTAAGTAAAGGCTTGCCAAGGTATGCTGGCGCTGCCGCCTTTGCGAAAACCTAAAGAGCGGAGGCGCTCTCGGCATTTCGCTGCGCGAATTGCCTGCCGCGTTGACGGATTGTGCGTGTGTCCCACATTTCGCTGACGCGAATTGTGGTTGGTACGGCTGGAAGGAGTTGAACCATCGACCTCTGGCGCCACAAGCCAGCGCTCTAACCAACTGAGCTACAGCCGCACACTTTGCGCGGTGGAAACCCACCTTGCAGCGTTTTCCTTAGGGCCAAATGGGTGGCGGGGCAAGCCCGTTGCGGGACCAAATTTGCACTTCGCGGCCAATTAACCGTGCAAGGCAAAAGCAAACCCCGACCACGCCATGCCGGTGGCTTGTAACGGAAAAACGCGCTATTTACCCTTTGTTAAGCCTGTCATTTGGGGGCAGACTTGGCGTGGTTTAGCGTAAAATGGTGAGCATGACATGGCGCAAGGCGGTTATCCCTATCTCGATTTGACGGTCATGCCTGCGCTGCGGGCGCACGCGGTTTCTGCCCGTGCTGCGGTTTTGTTTTCCGCCGACATGGACACGGTGTTGTGGACCAACGCCATGGGGGCGCAACTGTTGGGGGCAGACAATGCCCGCGCCGCGCTGGACGGGGCCATGAATGCCGACCGAACCATGATGCGCCAGCTTTCCTATGCGGCGGAACGGTTAAGCGGCGAGGAAACAAGCGAAGTGGGCGGGATGATCCGCCTCAAAAGCGGTTTCAAGTCCAAACTTCTGCCCTACACGCTGCGGGAACAGGAATTACCGGGGGGTGAGGGCGCGGTTTTGCTGATTAGCGATACCATGCGTGGCCGCAATTACGGGCTGGACGCTTTGGCCCAAGAGACCGTTAGCAGTTTGAGCGGCGACGGCCACGGTTCCGCCCTGTTGCAAACCGACGGCGTGTTGCTGGCGGCTTCGGAGACTTTCGACAAGTTCGGCATCTCGTCGGATGTTCTCTCCAGCCTGTCGCGCGCCATGGGGAGCGATGCGGATGGGCTGATCAAACGGCCCATTGAGACGGCCAATGGCCCCCTGCCCGCGGGCATGACCCGGCTCATGGACGAGCCAGTGCTGGATCTTTTGATCGTCGCCGAACCTTCGTCCGATATGTTGGACAATGAAGCTGCACCGGCGGCACCAGCCCCACAGGATTCAGGGGCTTCAGAAGCTGCGGCAAATATCGAAGACACATCACCGGAAGAAAGCCCCGAGCCAGTTACCGCGCCGAGCAATGAAGAGGCCCCCCGGGTGGGTGCCTTCTCCAACCGCCGCACCGGCCAGCCAAAGGCCAGTCAAACCGGCATGGGGCGCTGGTACTACAAAACGGCGGCCCTTGGCGCGGCGGGCGCCGCCGCTGCAAGCGCCGATGATGGTGGCGCGGATGCCCAAGGCGATGCTGACGATAACACCGCCACATCCAGCGCTTTGGATAACGCTGCCGACAAACCTCAAGCGGGCGACCCTGACCTAACGGAAGATCAGAGGCCGGAAAGTCCCAAGGATGGGGCGCAAGCCACGGACGTTGAGCCACCCGTCCCGTCCACCGAAAAGGTGGCAAGCACCGTCGTAAGCCCTCCCGCCCCCGAGGCGCAAGAAAGGCAAGCCGGGTGGACCAGCATGCAGGCGGGCGATGACGGTACCATAGTAGACGCGACGGCAGACGAGACCGGTGAAGGGGAAGTGCCGGAGGAAGCTGTTGATCCAGAAGAGGTCACCGACGCCGAAACCGTGGGCGCTGTTAGCGAAGACGCGGACGATGGCGATAAGCCCCAGGGTCTGTTGGGCAAAGCGGCCTCCGTGGTGGTGGCAGCCGGTGCCACGGCGGCCACGGTGGTGGTCTCTAAAAAATCCAAACAGGAAGAAACCGCCGACACGGTGGAAAGCGACGATGGGGCTGCGGACACGACGGCCTCCCCAACCGCTGTGGATCAGGAACCATCGCCGCTGATTGGGGATGGAGATGGCGGGCAGGCAATGGAGGCAGCGCAGGCCAGTGAGGGCGACGAGACGTCCCCCCTTCTGGTGCTGGATGATAATGCGGTGGAGCAGGAGGACGACCCCTCCGGCGGAATCGGCGAGACCGGCGACATAGAAGATGACGGGTTCCGCTTCACCTCCACCGCCAAGCCCGTACGCTTTGTGTGGGAACTGGATGCCGACAATGAATTCCGCTCCGTTTCCGAAGATTTGGCCAGCGCGGTCGGCCCAAAGTCTGCCGACGTGATAGGCCTGAAATGGGATGAAGCCGTGGCCCTGCGCAGGCTGGAAAACGGTGAGGAAATCAGCGAATTGCTGACGCGGGGCGACACATGGTCCGGCAAAACGGTGCTTTGGCCGGTGGAGGGAACCGACCTGCGCGTGCCCATCGACATGGCCGGCCTGCCCAGCTATCGCCGCAACCGCACCTTTGACGGGTTCAACGGCTTCGGCATCGTGCGCACCGCCGATGCGGTGGTGGACCCGAACGCCGTGGGTCTCGATCTGGACGGCACGTTTGCCGACAATCATCCGGAGGGTTTCGACAAGACATTTGAGACACCGGATCCAATCGCGGCGGACGACCCAGAGAGCGGCAGCGATGGTGCGGACGGTGGTTCGCTTGCCAGGCCAGTGGGTTTTTTGGCGGCGACCCATGCGGCGGCGGCGGGCAAAATTGCCGTATCGCGTAAAGACGATGACACTTCGGAAGAAGTTGACGAGACGACCTCAACGGAACCTAAGGGCACTGACCGGGCGCTTTCCCAGGACGAACAGGAAACGTTTGAGGAAATCGGTGACACGCTCAGCAGCGAGACGGCGGGGGAAACGGGTTCCGAAAAAAGGGCACCTGCCCAAGGCGAGAAGCTACACAGTGACGTGGTGGCGGTCCCGTCGAGATCTGCGGGTAACAACGAGAAAGATAACGGAAAGCAGGACAAAGCACCGGTGGCGGACGAAGCGGCTGTCATTCCTGCCGCCTTCATACGCCAGCCCAACTATGGCACCCCCGATAGCGAGCCACTTGAGGGCGAAACGGCACAGGCCAGCAATGCCCCTGTAAGCGGTGCGCCGGTCACCAAATTGGCGACTATTGCCAAGGCAATTGGAGCAGGCTCGCCCGAAGAAACCGCGGCACTGGACGAAAACGCCCTCGCTTCAGGACCGGAACCGGAAGAGGCCACTGCGGAAGAGAAAGACAGTCCTGCAAGCGGCGTGCCGGCGGCAAAACTGGCCTCCATCGCAAAAGCGATCGGCGCAAGCCCCGATGACGAGACGGCGGATCAGGGCAAGGATGAGCCCGATGAAATGCCCCTGGGCGACGACGAACCCACCGGGCGCGTTATCAACACGCCGGACCATGACGTGGACACGTCCATTCTGTCCCGCCTGCCCATTCCCGTGCTGGTTTACCGCAATGATGATTTGCTGTTTGGCAATTATGAACTCTTCGCGCAGACGGGTCATGATGATCTGCAAGCCCTGGCCAAGGCCGGAGGTGTGGACGCCCTTTTTGGCCCCACCGGCCAATCCAAGGGCGGCACAATTTTGCACCGGGACGGCCACACCCTGCCCCTGCGCGCCCACTTGCAGCGCGTGCCGTGGGATGCGCAAAAGGCCATGCTGCTGACGCTGCGCAAAGACGAAGGCGGGGGCGACGATGGCGGCGGTGATGTGGGCGGGCCAGATGATGGCAGCGACACTGAAGGCGATCCCGGCGACACAAGCGGGGGCGATGATCCAGCCCCCTCTTCTAACGATGATCCAACTGGGGAAGCCACACCCACGGCGGTGGCCCGCAAAGCCGCCAACCGCGTCCGCCACAACCGCAAGGCCCCCCATCTAGGCTTGGTTGTGCCCGTCGCCGACAATGATGGCATGGACGATGACGAAGACGGCAAAGAGGATGTTACCGGCGATGAGGATGCCAGCATCCACGCCGAACCGCCGGATAATTCAAGGCCCAAGGCCCCTGCCCTTTATGAGGACCACGAAGAAGGGACGCTTTTGCCCGCCTTTGGCGGTCTGGAAGCGGATGATCTGCGCAGCATTCTCGATACGGCCACCGATGGTGTGATCATTCTTTCTGACGAAGGTGTGGTACGGGCGCTGAATAAATCCGCCGAAGCCCTGTTCGACGTGAAGCCGGAGGAAATTACCGAACAGTCTCTCACGCGCCTGCTGGCGCCAGAAAGCCACCGCGTGGCGCTGGACTATGTGGGCGGGATGAGCAAACCGGGCGTGGCCAGCGTGTTGAATGACGGGCGGGAGGTTATCGGGCGCACCGCCAAGGGGGGCTTGATCCCCCTGTTTATGACCATCGGCAAACTGGAAAAGACGGACGCCTGCTGCGCCGTCATGCGTGACATAACCCAGTTCAAAAAAGCAGAGGAAGAGCTCACCAAGGCCAAATCCGAAGCGGAAAAAGCCAACCGTCAAAAGAGCGATTTTCTGGCCGTCATCAGCCACGAAATCCGCACGCCGCTGAACGCCATTATCGGCTTTTCCGACATGATGATTGAGGAGCGCTTCGGGCGCATCGAGAGCGACCGCTATCGCGGCTATCTGCGCGACATCAACAAATCGGGCAATCACGTTTTGTCGCTCATCAACGATCTGCTGGACATTTCCAAGATCGAGAGCGGCAATCTGGAGCTGGATTTTGATGCGGTGGGGCTCAACACCATTGTGTCTGAGACCGTGGCCATGGCACAGGCGGACGCCAATAAGGAGCGGGTCATCATTCGCACCAGCCTGTCCGCCGCCGTGCCCAATGTGGTGGCGGATGAGCGCAGCCTGAAGCAGATCATCCTCAATCTGGTCTCCAACAGCATCAAATTCACCAGCCCCGGCGGGCAGGTCATTGTGTCCACCTTTTACGAAGAGGCGGGATCGGTGGTGTTGCGGGTGCGGGATACGGGCGTGGGCATGAGCGCGCAGGAGTTGGAACGGGCCATGCAGCCCTTCCGACAAATTTCCAACCGCAAGAGCGAAGCGGGCAAGGGCAGCGGCCTTGGCCTGCCCCTCACCAAAGCCATGGTGGAAGCCAACCGGGCGGAATTTCACATCGAAAGCGTGCCGGATGAAGGCACGTTGGTGGAAGTGCATTTTCCCATCCAGCGGGTCTTGGCGGACCGCTGAGTGCCCGGACACATTGCGGGCCTCCATTTGCTAGGACCAACGGTGTGTTTGGTCTGGGGAGAGGTGGGCCCGCATGGACGATAAGCAATGGATCTCCCCGCCCAAAAAAAAGGCGCGATCTGGAAGATCGCGCCTGAAAGAAAGTTAACGTGCTGTCCGTCTGAGTATGTCTGCCGGGCTGGCGAGGGAAGGAGAAATTCCTGTTTACGCCGCGTTAAGGGCACAATGACCGCCAGGTCCTAAAGCGTGCTTGCCAAATTTGTTCAAATTGTAACGAAACCAGCCTGTTGGATGGCAAGGTAAACTTTCCGGTCATCGTTCATTAATCATGTCCGTTCACCCCTTGGTGCTCGGAGGGCTGGACCCGTAAGCCCAACTGCGCTCAAGCCTTGCATGGGGCCATGGTTCTGCACCGACAGACGGCTAGAACACTGCCCATTCCATGGGAGGCCGCCATTTCGGTTCTTGCCGCAGGCGCGAGCCCCTAGGAAGCGAGTTCGGGCAGGTTGACGAACAGGTCGAGCGCTTCCGGATTGGCCAGCGCCTCCTTGTTTTTGACCGTTCGCCCGTGGACCACATCGCGCACGGCCAGTTCGGTGATCTTGCCGGATTTGGTGCGGGGAATATCCGTCACCGGCACAATGACAGTCGGCACGTGGCGGGGGGATGCGCCCGTGCGGATACGCTGTCGGATGGCCTGTTGCAGATCATCGCTCAATGTGACGCCTTCCTTGAGACGCACGAACAGCACAACGCGGGTGTCACTTTGCCAGATTTGGCCGATGCACAGGGCTTCCAGCACCTCGTCCATCTGCTCCACTTGGTTGTAGATTTCTGCCGTGCCGATGCGAACGCCGCCGGGGTTTAGTGTGGCGTCGGAGCGGCCATGGATGACCATGCCGCCGTGCGGCGTCCATTCGGCAAAATCCCCATGGCACCAGATGTTGTCAAAGCGCTCAAAATAAGCCCCGTGATATTTGGACCCGTCCGGGTCGTTCCAGAATTTGAGCGGCATGGTGGGGAAGGGTTTGACGCAAACCAACTCGCCCTTTTCCCCCCGCACGGGCTTGGCATCATCGTCCCAAACCTGCGTGGCCATGCCCAAAGCGGGGCCTTGGATTTCGCCCACATAAACGGGCTTGGACGGTACGGCGGCCACGAAACAGGCCACAATATCCGTGCCGCCGGACACGGAAGCAAGATGCACGTCCGCCTTGATGGCCTCATAGGTGAAGCGGAAGTTTTCCGGTGCCAGCGGGGAGCCGGTGGAGGCAATGGTGTGCACGGCGGAAAGATCGTGGTGCTCCGTGGGCCTTAGGCCGGACGTGCGCACAGCGTCGATGAATTTGGCGGAGGTGCCGAAGAAGGTGATCTTCTCCTGCGCCAGATAGTCAAACACCACGTTTCCATCGGGATGGAAGGGCGAGCCGTCATACAGCATGACCGTGGCTTGGGCCGCCAGGGACGAGACCAGCCAATTCCACATCATCCACCCGCAGGTGGTGAAATAGAACACCCGATCTTCCGGTTTAATGCCGCAATGGAAGCGGTGTTCCTTCAAGTGCTGCAACAGGACACCCCCCTGCCCGTGCACAATGCATTTGGGCACGCCGGTGGTGCCGGAGGAGAACAAAATGTAAAGCGGGTGGTTGAAAGGGAGACGTTCAAACACGGGCTCCCCCGCCTCAAAGGGCGCGATAAATTGGGTCAGGCTCACTACATCACCGTCAATTGCGCGCACCATATCATCGGCAACACCGCGATAGGGGATCAACACGGTCTGCCGTGCGCCCAGCGCGGGAATGATCTCGGTGAGCTTTTCACCAATGTCGATTTCCTTGCCCGCATACCAATAGCCATCGCAGGCCACAAAAAGCGTGGGTTCGATTTGCGTGAAACGGTCCAGCACGCCCTGCACGCCAAAGTCCGGCGAGCAGGAGGACCAGATGGCCCCCAGCGAATTGGCCGCCAACATGCAAGCGATGGTCTCCGGCACATTGGGCACCATGGCGGCAATGCGGTCCCCCGCCTTCACCCCCGCAGCGCGGAACGCCTGTTGCAGGCGGCTGACCAGGGCGCGCAATGCGTCCCACGACAGATGCCGCTGCGCCCCATTTTCGCTGCGAAAAACGATGGCTTGTTCCGACCCCGTACGGCGCAGCATGTTTTCCGCGTAGCTGATTTGGGCGTCGGGGAAGAATTGCGCCCCGGGCATGGCGGTGGGGTTTTCAATGAGCCGGTCGCCCTTCTCACCGATCACATCGCAATAATCCCATAGCGCATCCCAAAAGGCGGTGATTTCGGCAACGGACCATGCGTGGAAAGTGTCATAGTCGTCAAAAGCTGTCTCATCGCGCCCTGCCCGTGGCGCGCAATAGCGGGCGAAGGCCTGCATGGGGGAGCGGTCAATGCGCTCCTGGCTGGGGGTCCACAGGGGTGCGTTGGTTTGGATCATGGTCCTGCGCCGGGTTTTTGCCTTTACCCGCCCTTTTGCCCTGCCCCCGCGCCAATGCAAAGTCTATTCATCTTGTGGCGCCTGTTGTGGGGCCTGGGCGTTTTGTATCGCCGCAATTTTGGGGCATAGTGCGCCACCGGGGCAAGACGGGCGCTGCTTCGCCGGGGCGCAGGGAAATATATGGCTGGACGCAGTTTCAAATCGTTGAAATGGGGCCATTGGTTAAAATGGGGCGCGGGGCTTTGCGTCTTTTTGGTGGTGGCCACCCTGGCCATGCCCAAACTCTTGTCGTCCGCCTATGTCAAAACTCGCATTAGCGAACAGTTGAGCGCCATCACAGGCCGTCCTGTGGAATTGCAGGGGGTCAGCAGCGTGTCTTTGCGGCCCTATCTTTCGGTCATTTACCGCGATATTCGCATTGCCGATACCACGCCGGGGGCGACGGAACCGCTGGTTCATGTGGAAGCCATGCGCGCCAAGCTCAGCGTCCTGTCGGCGCTTTGGGGCGGCGCGCGGCTCTCGGAAATTCACCTCATCCGCCCGGAATTCAATTTCAAGATTGACCGTGCGGGCAAGGCCAATTTCAACCTCATCGGGGGGCCGCTGGCGGAGCGGTTGGCGCTGCCCCCGGGGGCGGATATTCCCAATTTGTCGCTGGGCACAATCACGCTGGAAGATGCCCATCTGGTGCTGGAGGATGCCCGGGGCGGTGAAAACATCGGTAAAGGGGGGAGCAGCCTGCCCTCCATTGATGCCACCGGCGTTTCCGGCAGCTTAAAGTGGCCCTCCGTCAACGGCGCTGCGCAGATTTCCGGGCGCGGGATCGTGCGGGGCGAACTTGTTGCGCTCTCCGCCACCGTGGAAGCACCCTTTGCGCTTTTACGGGGCGGTGCGTCGGAACTCTCCCTTCAAACCCAAAGCACCATCGCACAAACCAGTTTTGAGGGCGCCCTGTCCCTGACGGAGGGCACGGCGGAGGGGCAAGTGAGTGCCAGCGTGCCCACCACGGCCCGTTTTCTGGGCTGGCTGGGGGACCCGCTTTCAGCCGCCCACCTGCCGGGGCAAATGGCGCTGGAGGGACAGATGAGTGTGGTGCCGGGTCGGGTGGAGTTTCTCAACAGCACGTTCACCTTTAACGGCCACCGGGCCACGGGGCGCATGCTCGCCACCCAAAGTGAAGAAGGGCGGCTGAAACTGGGGGGCACGCTGGCCTTTGATGCGCTGCCGCTGGCCCCCGTGGATAGGCTGCTGGCCATGGGCGAGAACCCCGACGCCGATGACGGCGATCTTTTGGGTTTCGATCTGGACATGCGCTTTTCCGCCAATCAGGCGGGAAGCGCGCCGTTTTCCGTCACCAATCTGGCCGCGGCCGCCTTTGTGCGGGGTGCCAAGGCCAGTTTTGACATCGGCCAGGCGGGTCTGCTGGGCGGCACGATCAGCGGGTCTGTGGATCTGGAAAAAGCCATGGGCAGCCGCCGCATTGCAGCGCGGCTGGGGCTGGCCAATGTCAATCTGGAGCAATTGAGCGGTCTTTACGGTAACCCCGCCCTGCGCCTTTCCGGTGCGGGGCAGGCAAACTTCAATTTGAAGGCCAGTGGGCAAAGCCTGGAAACGTATCTGCGCCATCTCAATGGTGAGGTTCAAATTGCCGCCACGGACGGGCGGGTGCTGGGGCTCAACATGGACGCGTTGGCCCGGCAGGCGGATACCGGCGGCATCGTCCAACAGGCGGACGGAGAAACTGCCTTTGACGATCTGGAGCTGCGCATTTTCGTGGCCAATGGGACGGCGTTTTTCAACCAAAGCCGCATGGATGGTGCCGACTACAAGACGAAACTGGGCGGGCGGGCGGACGTAACCACCGGGTCGCTGGCCCTGCGCGGGACGGTCCAGTTTGGCGAAACAACGGACGGGGAAGACGGGGCCAAAGACCCACTGCCCTTCTTCGTGGGCGGTTCCTCCCGGCAGCCTTTGATCGTGCCCCTACGCGCCACCAACAAACCCCCATCGCCGGTGCAGGCGCAAGAAGAGCCGGAGCCCGCGACGGCGACCCAATAGACGCGGCGCTCTACCCTTTCACTTCCGCCCGCAGACCAAAAACCTCCTGGGCTTGGTGAACGCCCTTCAGGCCGTGTTCTCCCATGGAGACCCAGCGGTCCTGCGTGGCCTGGGCAATTTCGCGTGTGGTCAAAACGCGCACGTCCAGATCCTTGGTAAGATTTTCAATGCGCTCGGCCTGATTGATGGTGGGGCCGATGACGGAGAAGGCCAGTCGGCTTGGCACGCCAATATTGCCAAACATGAGCGGGCCGCAGTTCAGGCCAATGCCATATCGGAAGGTCTGCTTGCCCGCTGCCGCGCGTTCGGCATTGATGCGCTCCCCCGCGCGCAATGTATCTTCCAACGCCAGCGTGGCGCAACGGATGGCCTGTTGGCGCACTTTTTCGCTGTCATAGGGAAAAATGGCCAGCACCGCATCGCCGATGAAATCCAGCACCTCGCCACCATGGGCGATGGCGGGGGCGGCGGTGCATTCAAAATAGTCGTTGAGCAGTTCCAAAAAATGCGCCGGGGCCATGGCTTCGGCGAGCGCGGTGGAATCGCGCATGTCGGCATACCAGACCACCGCCTGCGTCTCCCGCCCATCGCCCAGCTTGATGGCCCCGTCCAGCACTTCACTGCCCGCATGGCGGCCCAGATAGGTCTCGGTAATGTTGACGGCAATGCGCTTTTGAACGCCTGTCTTCACGGCGGTGGCAAAGCGGCGCTGAATTTTTTGCAGGGAGCGAATATCATCTTCCGAAAAGCCGTTGGGCCGTTTGGATGCCCAGGAGACGAAAATGCCGGAATCCATGCGCGTGTTGCGCACGGCGGTGGAGTGGAAGGCGGTGCTGTTGAGGAAATAATCCGTAAAACCTTCCGCCGCGAAGTCCTTGGTGACCGGAAAATCAAGCAAGGCGTTTTCGCCCACCAGTTTGCGGCGCACAAATTCCACCCCGGTGCGCATGATATATTCGTAAGGGCTTGCCATCCATTCCGGGGAGACATCGTCGCGGTGGCTGAACTGCTCCATCTCAATCTCTTCGTTGAGGTTCCACAGCACGGTTTCCGCCTGAAAAAGCGGGTGGAGCGTGGGCCAGAGCAGGCGGGCACGGGTTAGCGGAATGCCGGCGGAATACAGTCGGCAACACAATTGCTTAAAAATTTCGGTGACTTCCGGCTCGGCCAGCGCCTGGTCAATGAGCCACTCGCCGATTTCATTGATGATGGCATTATCGGCCATGAATTTCTTTCAAACGAGGTCGGCACCCGGACAATGTCATAGCAGGCATGGCTATTTTCAAGACGTTTGCTGGGCGAGTTGCTCGGCCCGTTGACGGCGCACCTCCTGCCGCTTGATGGAGAGCGACGCCACGATGACACCCAGAGCCACCGCCGCCACCAAAATGGTGCAAACGGCGTTGATTTCCGGCGTTACGCCCAGCCGCACCTGGGAGAATATTTTCATGGGCAGGGTGGTGGCCCCGGGGCCGGAGTTGAACTGGGCGATTACCAGATCGTCCAGCGACAGGGTGAAGGCCAGCATCCACCCGGCAAATACGGCGGGCGCGATGAGCGGCAGCGTGACGGTGAAGAACGCCTTGGCGGGCGTAGCTCCCAAATCCAGCGCCGCTTCTTCCAAGGAACGGTCAAAGCCAGCCAGCCGCGCCTGTACGACAACGGCCACAAAGCACATGGAAAAGGTGATATGGGCCAAAATGACGGTGGTGATGCCCCGGTCCATGCCGATGGAGACGAAGAGCAAGAGCAGCGAAAGCCCGGTGATGACTTCCGGCATCACAAGGGGTGCGTAGATCATGCCGGAGAACAAAAAGCGCCCGCGAAAGCGGGTCAGCCTCGTCAGCGCCATGGCCGCCATGGTGCCCAGCACGGTGGCCACGGTGGCGGAGATGAAAGCCACGCGCAGGGTCACCCACCCGGCATTCACCAGGGCTTCATTAGCAAAGGCCTCCGCATACCATTTGGTGGAAAAGCCCGCCCAGACCGTCACCAATTTGGAGGCGTTGAAGGAATAGACGATCAACAGAACGATGGGGATGTAGAGAAAGGCAAAACCCAGCACGACCGAGGTGATGTTGAAACCGTTCCACGCGCGCGTCATCGTCCCGCCTCCCGGGCGCGGGCTTCTGAACGCTGAAACAACATGATGGGAACGATGAGGATCAGCAGCAGCACGATGGCCACGGCAGAAGAAACCGGCCAGTCGCGGTTCTGGAAGAACTCGTCATACATGACCCGCCCGATCATGAGCGTGTCCGACCCGCCCAGCAGGGAAGGGATGACAAATTCCCCCACAGCGGGGATGAAGACCAAAAAGCTGCCCGCAATAACCCCGGGCAAGGAAAGGGGCCAGGTGATGGTCCAAAACGCCTTGATGCGCGATGCGCCCAAATCGGCGGCGGCTTCCAAAAGCGTGTGGTCCTGCTTTTCCAAGTTGGCGTAGAGGGGCAGAACCATAAAAGGCAGGTAGGAATAGACGATGCCGATATAGACGGCGATGTTGGTGTTGAGCAGCGTCAGCGGTTCGCTGATCAGACCCAGCGAGAGCAGCAGCTGATTCAGCAAACCTTCTTTTTTGAGAATGCCAATCCAGGCGTATACGCGGATGAGAAAGGACGTCCAAAAGGGCAGGATGACCAGCATCAGCAGCACGGGCCGCAGGCTGCGCGGGGCGCGCGCCATGCCCAGGGCCAGCGGGTAGCCGATGGCCAGCGTGATCAGCGTGGCGATGGCGGCGATTTGTAGACTGGAGAGGTAGCTTTTCCAGTAGAGCGCGTCTTCCGTCAGGAAAGTGTAATTGGCGATGGAAAAGGCCTTCAGCGCCCCCCACCACCCGGCAATGCCGTCTGCCCAATCAAATGTGGGCCTATAGGGGGGCTGGGCAATGGCCGGTTCAGACAGGGAGATTTTACCCACCAACACAAAGGGCGCGAGGAAGAAGATGAGCAACCAGATATAGGGCAGCCAGACGATAACGCGGTTGGTGATGGCGCGGCTCATCTGGGCAATACCAAACAATCATCAGGGTGGCAGGTCAGCCAGACGCGCTCCTCCCAAGTGATGGGCACTTCGCCCGCGCTGTGGCGGTTCAATTTGGAGGCTTTGACAAAAGCGCCGCTGTCCAGTTTGACCTTGTAAGTGGTGAGGTCGCCCATATAAGCGATGTCCCACACCTCCCCCGCGACGGCATTTTGGGCCTTTGTGGGTTTGTCTCGCGCAATCTCCACCTTCTCCGGGCGGGTGGCGAACCAGACGGTTTCGCTGGGTTTGCGGGCCGTCTCGTCAGTCACTTTGAACCATGTACCATCAGTTCCCTCTAGCGAAATGGCATCTCCATCCGAGCGCACTACGTGCGCTTCAATCAGGTTTATGTCGCCTAGAAAGTCGGCCACATAGGCGTTGGACGGGCGTTCATACATGGTGACCGGCGGGTCGATCTGGACGATGCGGCCCTGTTCCATGACGGCGATGCGGTCCGCCACCGTCATGGCCTCCCCCTGGTCGTGGGTGACGATCATGAAAGTGATACCGAGGCGTTCCTGCAAATCGGTGAGTTCAAACTGGGTTTCCTCCCGCAGCTTGCGGTCCAGTGCGCCCAGCGGTTCGTCCAGCAGCAGGAGTTTAGGTTGTTTGGCCAGAGCGCGGGCCAGGGCCACGCGCTGGCGCTGGCCGCCGGAAAGCTGGTCGGGTTTGCGAGTGCCGAAATCCTGCAATTTCACCAACGCCAGCATTTCATCCACGCGGGTTTCCATGTCACCCTTGGCCATGCCGTCCTGTTTCAAACCGTAAGCAATGTTGGCCCGCACATTCATGTGGGGGAACAGGGCGTAGGACTGGAACATCATGTTCACGGGGCGGCGGTAGGGGGGCGTGTCGGCCAGATTTTCGCCGGCCAAAAATACCTCGCCTTCGGTGACGGTTTCAAACCCCGCCAACATGCGCATCAATGTAGTCTTGCCGCAGCCGGAGGGGCCGAGCAGGGCGAAGAATTCGCGCTCGTAGATGGAGAGGGAGAGATCATCCACAGCCGTCACCGCGCCATAGCGCTTGGTGACGTGGCGAAACTCGATAAAGGGTTTAGCAGTGGGGTCCTCCCACGGCGCAAATTTTTGGCGGAAGCTGGCGGGTTGCGTGGTCATTTTTGATCGACAATCCCGCTACTCAATGCCTGCATTTACCCTGTAAATCACTCCCTTCCTCTATTACCGGGCTTGTCCCGGTAATCCATTCCGCTGAATTATCCAAAAAGAGGAAGGTGCCGGGGAATGGATAGCCGGAACAAGTCCGGCTATGGGTAGAGATTGGTGGCCACTCGGAATCAACCGTTCGAGTTGGCCAAGGAGCACTCTCTACTGCCCCGTTTTCACCTTGGTCCAGCTGCGGGTTAGCGTGCGCTGCTCGCGGGGGCCCCAGGGGGTGGTGACGTAGAGTTTCGCCAGCGTGTCCGCGTCTGGATAGATCGCCGGGTCGCTGGTGATATCCTCTTCCAGCATGGGCTGGGAGGTTTTGTTGCCGTTGGCGTAATAGACGTAGTTGGACGCCTTGGCGATGACTTCCGGCTTCATGATGTAGTTGAGAAAAATGTGGGCCTCTTCCACATTTTTGGCGTCCGCCGGGATGGCCATTTGGTCAAACCACATGAGCGCGCCTTCCTTGGGGATTGCATAGCCCACTTCCACACCGGCTTTGGCTTCCGATGCCCGGTCGCGGGCCTGAAACACGTCGCCGGACCAGCCGATGGCGAGGCAAATATCGCCATTGGCGAGGCCGTTGATATATTCCGACGAATTGAATTTCTGGACATTCTCGCGGGCTTTGGAGAGCAGCTCTTCGGCCGCGGCCACATCCTCAGCCTTTTTGCTGTCGGCGGGCTTGCCCAGATAGTTCAGTGCTGCGGGCACAATTTCCTGCGGGGCGTCCAGAAAGTGGATGCCGCAATCCTTAAACTTGGCCAGTTTTTCCGGGTCAAACACCACATCCCAGGAATCGACGGGGCCGCCCAAGCGCTCTTGGGCAGCCTTGGTGTTAAAGCCGATGCCCGTGGTGCCCCACATGTAGTTGATGGAATATTTTTGCCCCGGATCATAAACCTCCGTGCGGCCCTTCACTTCATCCCACAGGTGCTTGGCGTTGGGCAGTTTGGACTGGTCTAGTTCCTGAAACACGCCGGCCTGAATTTGGCGGGCGAGGAAGGTGGCAGAGGGCACCACCACGTCATATCCCGTGCCACCGGCCAGCAATTTGGTTTCCAGAATTTCGTTGGAATCAAACACATCGTAGACCACTTTGATGCCGGTCTCCTTGGTGAAATCCTTCAGGATTTCCTCGTCGATATAGTCCGACCAATTGTACACGTTAACCACGCGCTCTTGGGCCATGGCTTGGGTGGCCAGGGCTGTGAGGGCAGCGGTGGCGAGCAGGGTTTTTAGAGTGTTTTTCATGGGGGGCAGCCTCTTGGAGGGTGACAGTTACCAAGAACCTAAGCAGCGCTTGGCGGCTTTGCAAACGGAATCGGTTGCTACAAAAAGCTGTTCAATTCAAAGGGGGAAATGTCGCCCGCAAAGCCTTCAATTTCGGCCCGTTTGATGGCGGTCAATGCCTGTTGCATCGGGCCGCCAAGGGCGCGGGCGATGAAGTCGGAACGCTCAAACAGGGCCAGCGCCTCACGCTGGGTGGCGGGTAAGGAAACACCGCGATGGGGGGTGGCTTCGTCATAGGCATTACCCACCAGTTCCGGCGGGGGCGCATGGCCCGCCTCCATGCCATCCACCATGGCGGTGAGCAGGCAGGCGAGCACCAGATAGGGGTTAGCGTCGGCGCCGGACACGCGGTGTTCCACCCGTTTGGCCTTATCCGGCGCGGCGGGCAGGCGCACGGCCACGGAGCGGTTGTTTTCACCCCAATTCACCCGCGTGGGCGCATAAGACCCGGGGGCCATGCGGCGAAAGCCATTATGGGTGTTGATGAAAACAAGCGTGGCTTCTTCCATGGTGGTGAGCAGACCGGCAACGGCATAGCGCTGGCGTGTGTTGCCTTCATCACCGCTGAAAATATTCTCCCCCTCCCCGTCCAGCATAGAAATATGCACATGCATCCCATTACCCGGCTGGCCTGCCTGGGGCTTGGCCATGAAGGAGGCAACCAGCCCATGGGCGCGCACGGCCTCCCGCACGATGCGCTTGAGCAGGATCACATCGTCGGCCGCGCGCAGGGCGTCGGCCCGGTGGTTGAGATTAATCTCAAACTGGCCGGGGCCGGCCTCTTTGACGATGGTGTCGATGGGCAGCTCCGCCCACTGGGCTGCCTGCCGGATGGTGGCAAAAACGGGTAAGTGTTGGGCCAACGCCTCCAATCCATACATGAATTGAGCATCGGGCATGTCATCAAGGCCCACGGGCATGATGCTGCCCTCTTCGGCACGGGTGAACAGGTGAAATTCCAACTCGAAGGCGCAAACGGGCGTGAGGTTTTTCGCGGCGCAACGGGCCAGCGCGTTTTGCAAAACCGTGCGGGCGCAAACGCCAAAGGGGGTATGGTCCGGGCGCTGCATTTGCAGCAGGACTTGAGCATTGGTGGCAGCTTCCGGCGTATCCGCCAGCGTCTCTCCACCCCACGGAACGCCGGTCAGCGTGTGCGGCACCGCCTTGCAGAACCCATCCAGATCACCGCTTTCAATGTGCAGGCCCGTGGCCGGCACTTCATTGCCCCAGATGTCGAGGCCATGGAGGGAAAGGGGGAAATTCACGCCCTCCGCAAAGGCCTTTTCCAACGTTTCCACCGGCGCCCACTTGCCCCGCACGATGCCGGACGGGTCCACGAGGACAAGTTCCACATGGGTGATGTTGGGATGGGCGGTGAGGAAAGACTTGAGGTCGGGCACGGAAGCTGCGTGATATGAGATACGTTTGCACTCTATTGCAGCATTTCCAAACCCAAAACAAACTCCCTCATCCTCGGCGAATGCCGGGGCTCTATGCCGCTGAACTGAACAGGTTTTCGGTCCAGCGGCTTAGATTGCCGGGGATGGAAGTAAGACACGGGGCTTACGGCCCCCGGCAATGGGGCGTTTTGAAAACAGTGCCTTCGCTAGAGTGCTCTCGGCATTTGGCTTTGCCAAAAGCCTGCCGCACTTTAGCGAAAGCGCAGGCGCTTTCGCTATAATTGCGATGCAATGCGGGAAATGGCGTGCTGATAGGCGGTGGATTCGTTCCATGAATTCAACACGCGGAAATTGCGCGAACCCGGCGCATAGGAACCGCCCCGCTGCCAGCCATTGGACTGCAAATAATAGGCCGCAGAGGCCAATGCATCGCGGGAAGAGCGGATCAGATCGCGGCGGCCATTGCCGTCCCCGTCCCGGGCGTAGGTGAGGTAGTTCTTGGCCAGAAACTGAACCTGACCCAGTTCACCATGGGCGGCACCGCGCATTTTGGAACGGGGAATCCAGCCCTTGTCGAGAATTTTCAGCGCGGCCACCAGATTGGGGCGGAACAGGCCGGGGCGGCGGCAATCGTGCGACAGGGAAGCCAGAGCGTTGATGGTGTCGATGCGCCCGGTGAAACCGCCGAAACCGGTCTCCTTGCCCCAGATGGCCACCAACACTTCCTTGGGCACACCATATTTGCGCTCAATGCCCCGCAGCCAACCGGCATTGCGGCGCACCCGGGCGCGCACATTGTTGATGCCGCCCATGTTTTTGACGATGCGGCGGTAATAGCGGTCGATATTGGCTTTGGTGCGCCCGGCTTTTTTGAACGAACGAGCCTGGCGTTTGTCATAGGCGATGACTTTGGTGAGGTATTTGGCCCCGGCAAGGGCTTTCAGGCCCTTGCGGCCCACGCCATTGGCTTTGGCGGTTTTGGCAAAGTCGCGCTTGAAGGCTTCAAAGCCGTTGGCGTTGTTGCTGCATTTGGCCAGCACGGGCGTTGCCAGCATGGCGGAGGCCACGGCAGCCACCAGAAGTGTTTTGATGCGTTTCATTTCATCCTCATTTGAGTTGAGCCCCAAGGCAAGTAAGGGTGGGCGGTTGGCACGGAATCCCCCGAAAGAACCGTGCCGGGAAACTAAAACTCTCCGGCGCTGGTTGCGCGCCGTGGCAGTGATTCTGCCATAGAGCGCCATGGAATCGTGCCGGATTTAAGAAAACGTTTACGATTTCCGCAGACCGGCCTCAAATCCCCCTGACGTTGTGGCCTATTTGCATCGCGGCCGGTTGGTTAATGGGTTTTAGTATCCGATTACCGGGTCGATAGGCGTGTTTGGCCCGCCCATGGCCAGTTCCACGAACCGTCCCATTTGCAAAAGCCCCGCTTCATCGCGGGGCCTGCCGATAAGCTGGAGCCCCACGGGCATGGCGTTGCGGAAGCCCACCGGCACGGACAGGGCGGGCAGGCCGGTGACGGTGGCGAGGAAGGAGAAACGCAGCCAATCCATGTAATGGGGCAGCTTTTCGCCCCCGATTTCATCCACCCATTCCACGCTTTGGTCATGGGCCATGCAGCCCACCACCGGCAGGGCCAGCACGTCAAAATGGTCAAACAGGCCCAGCATTTCCCGGTAGAGGCGGGAGCGCATGGTTTGGGCGCGGAAAATGCGGTCGGCCTCCATGTCCAAACCAAATTGGGTGTTCTCTTCCAGCGTCTTCTTGAAATGGGGCCGCACGCCGGGGGGCAAAGCGGCAACCCCCACGGCCCACATCATGCCGCGCAAGGTGTGGTAGGTTTCGTAGAGGCCTTTGGTGTCGGGTTTCACTTCCTGCACCACAGCCCCCTGCCCTTCCAGCGTTGTCATGGCTCCGGCCAGATGATCGGCCATGTCGGCATCCACGGGGCAGAACCCGTTCAAATCCGGCGCGAAAGCCATGCGCGGGCGGGTGGGTACGTGTTGGACACTTTCCGTATAGGGCGTGTCCGGGGCGGGATAGGAGGTGGGGAAGCGGGGTTCAAAACCGGCCATAGCGTCTAGAAACAGCGCGCAATCGGTGACGGAGCGGGCCATGGGTCCTTGGGCCCCTTCAATCATGAAGGCTGCATCCGGCCCGCTGCCCCCGGCCCGGCCCGGTGAAGGGCGCATACCCACAATTCCATTATAGGCGGCGGGGGTGCGGAGCGACCCACCATGGTCCGAGCCATGGGAAAGCCAGACCTGCCCTGTAGCCAGCCCGGCTGCCGCGCCGCCGGAAGAGCCACCCGCATTTTTGCGCGTATTCCAGGGGTTGAGCGTCGCGCCAAAGACATCGTTGAACGTATTGCCCCCGGCCCCCAGTTCCGGCGTGTTGGTTTTGCCGACAACGATGCCCCCCCGTGCTTCCAGCCGCTCCACGAGCGGGTCGGAGGCTTTGGGGATGAAATTTTCCAGCCCCTTGGTGCCAAATGTGGTGCGCACGCCCGCCACAGTGGTGAGGTCTTTGATGCCCATGGGAAGGCCAGCCAGCCAAGCGTGATGGTCCGCTTCGGCATCAAATTTTGCATCCGCCGCCCGCTCCCAACAGGTGGTTGGCATGGCGTTGATGGCAGGCTCCGTGGCCTCCACCCGTGCGCGGGAGGCTTCCAGCAGTTCAACGGGGCTGACTTCGCCCTTGCGAAGAAGGGCCACCACTTCATGGGCCTCCAAGGCGCAGATTTCTGGGCCGGTGTAGGGAGTTTGGGGTTTAGTCATTTGGCGAAGTCCGCTCTTTCTGGTGCAGGCACCCTAACGCAAATTTTTCCTCCGTCATCCTTTGCCTTGTGCAAAGGATCTGCCGGGTTTCTTGCGCATGCTCTCATTGACGATGAATTCGATGGCACCGCCAGCAGATCCTGGCGCCAAGCGCCGGGATGACGACTCTGTTGGCCCATAGGGCCCCCAAAAAGGCAGTTTTGACGACCCGTAAATTCCCTAGCTCAAGCCATACGCCCCGAAGCCTTGGGTCAACTCGTCCAGACCCAGCGGTCTGGTCAAGGGCGGGGCGGAGCGGGCGAGGCAGTCTTCGCGCTCGCACAGGCGGCAGGAGGGGCCGATGGCGACCGGGGGTTGTTTTTCCAAATCGGGTAGCAGGCGCGCATGGGCGATGGTGCGGGCGTGTTGATCGTCCTGTTCCACAATCACCGTGCCCTTGCGGGGGGTGCCTTCACCATCCCGGGCGGATTTCGCGGCCATGATGGTTTTGGCATAGGTATCTTCAATGCCCAGCAACACTGCGGTGCGGATGGGGCGGGCATTGGTGGCCGTCTGGGGGCCGTCCACGGTGGAGGACATGGTGAGATAGACGTCCCCCTCCATGGTCATGACCCGTTCGGTGAGCAATTCCCCTGCCCGCTCAAAAGCGGCGTGGAGCGCCAGTTTGGGGCAATTGCCGCCAAAGCGGGCGGCAGGAAAGCCCCGCGCGCCCAGACGGCGCAGCACGTTTCCGGCCTGATCCACCTGCATCATGAAAAACGGCTGGCTGGCGCGCCGACCGCCGCTTTTGTCCTGAAGCGCCACCAACCTTTCTGCCACCTGGGCAAAGCTGGCCTCAAAACGGGTGGTCAGCAGGCCAAGATCCGTCTTCACCCTTTCCGCTGTGCGCTGAAAACGGTCATAAGGCATCAGCACCGCCAAGGCGGCATAGCGGGCCAGTTCTGTGCGGGCCAGGCGGGTGGCTTCATCGCCTTCAATGCCCAGAAGGGAGACCTCTTCATCCAGCACTTGCGCCTCGCGCCATTGCACCAGTTCCTGCGCTAGCAGTTCCGCCCGCTCCCACCGGGGCAGGCGCTCAGACAGGAACAGGCGGCGGGAATGGCGGTCAAACCGCCGCCGCCACACGGGCATGGTCTCCACCGGCAAAACCTGCACGGATATGCCGTGGTCCGCCCGCAGCAAGGAATAGAGCGCCGCCATGCGGCCCGAATGGTTTTGCAAGGCCTCGTTGATGCGCTCCGCCGCCCGCTCCAGCGCGGGAAAGCACCAGGGCAGCGCCTCCAGCCGTTGCCGCACCTGTTCCACCGGCAGCGTCTGCTCCCCTCCAGCCACGGCATGACCCTCCCCGCGCATGAGGCGGGACAGGTCGGTGAGGCGGTTTTGCTGTTCCTTGTAAGCTCGGTAGAGTTTCACCACCGCCAACGCCGCATTGGGTGCGCCCTCCGACACCTCCATCAGTTCCGTGTCGCCGGGCAATTCACCGGACAGGAGCGGGTCTGTGAAAACTTCTTTAAGGGCGGCCACGGAGCCACCCTCCCCGTCCCCCTGCAACTCGCGAATGTCCAGATCGAACGTGGCCATGAGTTTCATGACCAATTGGGCCGTGAGCGGGCGCTGATTACGCTCGATGAGGTTGAGGTACGAGGGCGAAATCTCCAACGCCCCGGCCATGGCCGTCTGGGTCATGTCCAGTTTCGTGCGGATGCGGCGCACGCGTGGGCCTGCAAAAATTTTGGGATCGGCCATGGTGCTCAAGGTCCGTTCAGTTTCAACGCACAAGCTATTACAATTTTGACAAATTTTCAAAGCCAGCTTGTCAATTTCCGCACAAGACCACTCAAAAACCGGGCGATTTGGCGTATTTCGCATGATTGGAGCGAATATTCCTGCCATGACACCCTTGCTGCTGAGGGAAACAGCGCCGCGAAGGCGGCATTTTACAAAAACCACAGCGCCCGGCGCCAAATGTCGGTCACACAAACATATAGAGGATATTGCCATGTCGGACACAGCGACACCCATCAAAAAAGCAAAAGAACGCGCTGCAAGCCTTTCCAGCGACCGCCAGTCCGCCGTGAACCAGGATCAGGAAAGCGCCATTCGCCAACTGGCCAATGATCTGCACCGCCTCAACCATGCCGTCATGCGCGCCGTTGAAGCGGGCGTATCCGTGGAACTGGTCCGCTCCGCCCGCCACCACGGCGGCGACGGCAACTGGGGCGACATGATGGTGCCGGTTATCGTCAAAGGGTGACGATAACCTCATCTCTTTGCCCTCACGCTGTCGCGGCTTTGCCGCTGCACTCCGGGAGGGCGGCCCAATGGGGGCCGGGCGGGCTTGCCCGCCTTCGACCGTAAAGGTCGAAAGTTGAATTTGCCCTCACGCGAGCCTGGCTTTGCCACGCCGCTGCGGGGGCGCGGCCCAGCCAGGGCCGAGCGGGCTTGCCCGCCTTTGGTCTTACAGATTTGCGCAACGGCAGGCGTTAGACCGCACCTTGACTGAACAACAACTGGACTGCGCGGGACGTGCAGCGCGGTCCTTCAACCGGGAGGAAAGACCCATGTCTTACATCGAAAATATCCACGCCATGTCTGATCTGGTGGCCAAGAACGGCGCCAGCTGGAATGCCATCAACCCTGAATACGTGGCCCGTATGCGCGCCCAGAACCGGTTCAAAACTGGCCTCGACATTGCCCGCTACACCGCCGGTATCATGCGCAAGGACATGGCGGCCTATGACGCCGATCCCTCCAAATATACCCAGTCGCTGGGGTGCTGGCACGGCTTTATCGGCCAGCAAAAAATGATCTCGGTGAAGAAACACTTCAACACCACGGACCGCACCTATCTCTACCTGTCCGGCTGGATGATTGCGGCCCTGCGCTCCGAATTCGGCCCGCTGCCCGACCAGTCCATGCACGAAAAAACCTCCGTGCCAGACCTGATCGAAGAACTCTATACCTTCCTGCGCCAGGCCGACGCCCGTGAGTTGGGCGGTTTGTTCCGTCAATTGGACGAGGCCCGTGAAGGCGGCGATGAAGTGGCTGCCGCTCGCATTCAAAAAGAGATCGAGGACTATCAAACCCACGTGGTGCCGATCATTGCCGATATTGACGCCGGTTTCGGGAATGCGGAAGCCACCTATCTGTTGGCCAAGAAGCTCATCGAAGCCGGAGCCTGCTGCCTGCAAATCGAAAACCAGGTGTCGGACGAAAAACAGTGCGGCCACCAGGACGGCAAAGTGACCGTGCCCCACGAGGATTTCCTCGCGAAAGTGCGCGCCGTGCGGTACGCCTTTTTGGAACTGGGCGTTGAAGACGGCATCATCGTCACCCGCACGGATTCCCTCGGGGCCGGCCTCACCAAGCAGATTGCCTATTCCGCCGAACCCGGCGATTTGGGCGACCAGTATAACGCCTTCATTGAGGCCGAAGAGGTGAGCGTTGACGAGATCACGCCTGCTGATGTTATCCTGAAGCGTGACGGCAAGCTGATGCGCGCCAAACGCCTGCCATCCAACCTGTTTGAATTCAAAAAGGGCACGGGCGTGGATCGCGTTGTTTTGGACTGCGTGACGTCCCTGCAAAACGGCGCAGACCTTTTGTGGATCGAGACCGAAAAACCCCATGTGGGCCAAATCGCCGAAATGGTGGACCGCATCCGCGAACAGGTGCCCAACGCCAAGCTGGTCTATAACAACTCGCCTTCCTTCAACTGGACCATCAATTTCCGCCAGCAGGTGTTTGACGAGTGGACGGAGGCCGGCAAGGACACCTCCGCCTATGAGCGGGCTGATCTGATGAACGCCAAGTATGACGATACGGAACTGGCGGCCGAGGCGGACGATAAAATCCGCACCTTCCAGGCCGACGGCTCCAAACGCGCCGGTATCTTCCACCACCTCATCACCCTGCCCACCTACCACACGGCGGCCCTGTCCACTGACAATCTCGCCAAGGAATATTTCGGCGAAGCCGGTATGCTGGGCTATGTGAAAGGTGTGCAGCGTCAAGAAATCCGTCAGGGCATCGCCTGCGTGAAGCACCAGAACATGGCCGGCTCCGACATGGGCGACGACCACAAAGAATACTTCTCCGGCGACGCCGCCCTGAAGGCTTCCGGCGAAGACAACACGATGAACCAATTCGGCTAAACGCCGAGGGGAACCAATGCGGCTAATCGCGACTAAGGCGGGCCATCTCCTCCCAGTGGCCCGTCCAATCAATCCGCCCGGCATCGCTTCCTAAGTCGGGCAGATGAAAAGAACGGCTCCGGTGTGAAAGCATCGGGGCCGTTTTTATTTCTGCTGCAATTTTCTGACCCGGACTTTTGACGAGAAGCAGCCCTTTGGCGGTCGCTTCTCGGACAGAATTAGTGGTAGCGACTTGCACAAACAAAAAAGCCAGATTGGAAAGATGAGGTGAGGTCACCAGCCCGGTTTGCCCACTGTTCACAGTGGCATAGCGCTAAACCATTGTATTGTTGCAGAAGTTTGTGGCAATGGTGGTCCCCCACTATCCAAGAAGGGCTATACCGCCGATGGCCTCACTGCCCCGAGAAGCGATCGTCGCGTTTGTGAACCGGTCCGCGCTATTTGGGGGTCTCGCGGCTGAAGAGCACACGCTGTTGGCAGATCATTGTGAGCTCAAGACTTTTGCGCCGGGTCAAACAATTCTCCAACAGGGACAAAACTACAATACGCTCATGGTCCTTTTTCACGGCCATGCCGAAGTGATCATTGATGGGGGTGCAAGCGGAAAACCATTCGTCTTGGCCAATCTAGAGCCGGGTGCTCAAGTTGGAGAAAAAGGGTTCATGGACCTTGGCACAGCGGCAGCGAGCGTAGTGGCACAAGACAGCGTCACAACGCTTTGTCTGTCACGCCAGGCGGCACAGAAATGCGGCCTCTATCAAGCGATTATCGAGAGCATTGCGGGCGTGCAGGCGGATCGCCTCCAGCAGGCTAACGCGAAACAGATCAATGCCATGCAAGCGATCATTGACCGGCAGGCGGAGCAGAACGCCTTTGGTCGTTTCTACATCGCCACCATTATGCTGTTTGCCGTGTCCAGCTTTGTGCCGGACTACGCCAATGAATCGCCGTCTTTCCAGCTGTTTATCCGCTGGGTCTTCCTAATTCTCATTTTGCTCCCCGCGCTCTACGCGGTGAGCCAGCAAAAAGCGCCGGTTTCAGTCTTTGGGATCACTACAGCAGGCTGGAAACGCGCGTTGATGGAAAGCCTTCTGGTGGCACTCGCCATCCTTCCGCTCATGGTCTTGTTCAAAATCATGGGGGCGCCAGCGGATGAGCCGCTGATTACATGGGCGACGATTGCCAATTACAGCGGGGCGCAATTGGCGCTCTACATCATCACCTATGTGCCCCATTCGGCGATCCAGGAATTCATTGCCCGGGGGGTTGGACAGGGATCTTTGCAGCGCTTTATGGCGGATGCCCACTTTCTCAAACCCATCGTTCTTGCGGGGCTCTTATTTGCTATTTTGCATCTCCATCTTTCCATTGGTGCCGCAGCTTTGACCTTCGGTATCAGCCTGCTGTTCGGCTATCTCTACTACCGGCACAAGTCGCTGGTGGGGGTGACGGTCTTGCATATTCTTCTGGGGTTGAGCGCGACGGCGCTGGGGCTCATTTAGTTTGATGCTCGGCTGGCTTTGGAAACTCATGGGCCTTTACGCCGCCGCGTTGTTGGTGGGCACGGTCAGTCTCTTTGCCACCGCCCTGCCGCCAGGCGCGGACCCATCCGGGTTTTCCAATCTCGTCATTGCCCATCGCGGTGACGCGCTCAACTTTCCGGAAAACTCGGTGCCAGCCATTGCCGGAGCGAAGAGGCTGGGCGCGGACGCTGTGGAAATAGACGTGATGATGACACGGGACGGTGTGCTGGTTGCCTTACATGATGCCTCGCTGGAACGCACCACGAATGGCACGGGGCGTGTGGAGACCCAGTCGTGGGACACCATTTCAAAATTGCTACTGCGTGCACCCACTGCGGTTGGCAACACTAAAGGTGGACCCTTGGCCGACCCTGCGGTGCGCATCCCACGGTTGAAGCAGGTGATTGAAACGGTCATCGCCCAAAACCTGAAGCTGGAAATAGAAATGAAGACGGAGATACCCAACAAGTTTCAGGCATCGCAAACTCTGGCGGCTCTATTTCGTCAATATAACTTATATGAACGCGCTTTCGTTTCGTCCTTTGACCCGCGCTTTCTCTACTATTTGCGCAACAAAGACCCAAAGATTGTGACCGCCTTTGCGATCAAATCCAATCCACCTTATGGAAAGCTCACGGAGTTTATCTTCCGGCGGGATGCTTTCATGGACTATCTTGGTGCGAGTATTATCGAACCGTCCATGGACGTGGCGGATGAAGCCTTCATTCGCAAATGGCTTGGGGCGGGGAAGGCAATTAACGTGTGGACGCCCAATTCAAGCCGCCAAAAAGCGTTCTATCGGCAGTTTCCCGTATCTATCACGACGGACTGTCCGAAAAGCTATTGCTAATGCGCCCCACTCTTCCATTGATTAAAGACCATGCGGGCGTGCGCTGCATTGGTTACCGGGTTGTTGTTGCCGAACACGTCTGCTTCTGCGCCGGGGAGCCATTCTTTGGGCAGGTTTCTGAAGCGCATGCGCATGGGGGTGCTCATACCTTCGCCGAAGGCGATGCATTCGCGGTTGGAGAGGCTGGAGATGAAGCTTACCGTCGATTCTGACGACGATGAGATGGCGCGCTTGATGATTTCCTGGTCGAAATGGTTGGTCAGGCGCAGGGAGAAGACCGTCGAACACTGGGACAGGATCGTGGGGTCCAGTTCTGACGGGCGCTGGGAGATGATGGCCATGAAGGATCCGTATTTACGGCCCTCCTTGGCGATGCGCGCGATGGCGCGGCGGGTGGGTTCAAAGCCGTCTTTGCCGGCGGGTACATAGCGGTGGGCCTCTTCGCAGACCACGAGGATTTTCATGTTGCCCTTGGCGGCGATGGCCAGTTCGAAGGACAGGCGGCACAGGACGGAGGCCACGGAATTCACCACCTCGGCGGGCATACCGGCCATTTGGATGATGGTGTTGAGATTGCCGGTGCCGGGCATGCAGAAGAAATTACCGATCACTTGCTCAGCAATATCCTCGATGGTTTTGTGCCGGAACATGAAGGCGTAACGGGCATCATTGCAGTGGGCGGCGATGCGGGCCTTCAGGCTCTTTAGAACAGATTTGTCATACCGGCTTTCCAGCAGGCCCATCTCATCGTCGATGATGGCGAGGAGGTCGGCCATGCGGTAGGGGGCGGCGGTGTCTGCCGTCATGGCCCCTTCGGATTTGCCGGAGCGCAGTTTCACCCGGTCTTCCCCGTCCCGGAAACGCACTTTGGCGTCGGGGATGAATTCGCGCAGGGCATCCACCTCTTCATGGACCAGCGGTTTGCCGCGAAACAGCACTTCCACATATTCTTCCAGGTGGAACAGCCAGAAGGGCATATCCAGTTCCGGCTGGGTGATGGTGTTGGCGTCAGGGAAGGCGCGGGAATATTCGTTGTGGGGGTCTAGAATGATGGTGCGCAGGTCCGGCACCAGTTCCTGACAACAGTGGAGCAGCAGTGAGACGGAAGCGGATTTACCGCAACCGGTGGAGCCGAGAACAGCAAAATGCTTGGCCAGCATGTCGGGAATGTCCACAAAGGCGGGAATGCTGTCGTCCTGGGACAGGCTGCCGATGACGCCATTGGTGGAGCCGGTGGCGGCATACATGGAGGCCAAATCCGCCGCGCGGATCTGGTGAACGACAGAGCCTACGCCGGGGTATGAGGTGATGCCTTTGACAAATTTCGGTTTCTCGCCGGGGCCACCATCTTTCACCTCACCCTGCAATTCCAGACGGAAATGGAGGATGGAGCGTTCCCCCTCGCTATAGGTGCCGACTGGCATATCGATGTCGCAGATCATGCCCACGACGCGGGCTTCCCCCACCACGATGGAGAGCATGCGCCCCACCGCCCAGGTGAGGCCGGTGATGGTATCGATACAATTTGTATCCCCCTGCACGATGGCTTTGGTGCCGTCACAGGCCACGACGAAGGCCTCGGGCCGGTCCGCTTTGTTCATGCGCCGCTCGGCGGGCACTTCGGCCACCTGTGCCGTTTCCGGCGCGGGGCGGAAGGACATGAGTTGGTCGCCCGGATTGTTCACATTGGGCAGGCCGGGTGGAGCCATAGGCACGGGCTGGGCTGGTGCTGGCTGCGGTTGTGCCACGGGCTGTTGCGGCGTCTGCAGGGCTGGTGATTGCACTTGGACGGCTTGAGGGGAGACGGCTTGAGGGGAGACGGCCTGAGGGGAGACCGACTGAAGGGAAACAGGCTGAGCGGGCACCGGTTGTGGCGCGGCAGGCGGAGGCGCGCTGGGCCGCGCTTGGGCCTGCGGCGCGGGTTGCGGGCGCGGCGCTTGTGTTTGTGTTTGGGCCTGTGGGCTCGCTATAGAGCGTTGCGGGGCGGCGGCGGGCTGGGCCTGCCGTTCCGCCATGAGGGATTTTACATAGCTGGGCGCTTGGGGCGGGGCGGATGCGGCCGGGCGCGGGGGTGGCGTGGCGGGCGCGGCCTTGGGTTGCTGTTTTTTCAGATCGGTCGCCGCTGAAATACGGCGCATCAATGCGTCATTGTCCATGGGTTTGCCCCTTCATTCGCCCGTGGGCCAAAACGTAAAGAGGCGGCGTTAAGAATGTGTGGCGGTTTGCGGCGGCAAACCCTTCTGGTATCATCGCCCCAACGCTGTCCTTTCGAGTTTATCCATGCCATCCCTCCCGCGCGAGCAAGCTGCCGACCCTCATAACAGTCCCGGCAGCACACCCGGCAGCATTTATGGCAAGGTGAGCGGGGTGGAGACGATGGAAGAGGCGCGCCTGTGGCTGGCGGCGCGGGGCATTGAGGACATTGAGTGCATCACGCCCGATATGGCGGGCGTGGCCCGGGGCAAGATGATGCCGTCGTCCAAATTTCTGGGAGCGTCCGCCCTCGCCCTGCCCTCCTCCATTTTCATGCAGACCATTTCTGGCGACTACCCGGAAGAGAGCGACCATTTCACCTACCCGCCCCATGATGGGGATTTACGGCTGATCCCGGACCTCTCCACCCTCTCGGTGGTGCCATGGGAAAGTGATCCCACGGCGCAGGTGATCTGCGATATGAAAACCCACAAGGGGGAGATTGTGGAATACACGCCGCGCAATGTGCTGCGCCGCGTGGTGGCGGCCTACGGAGCGCTGGGGTGGAAGCCTGTTGTTGCCCCGGAAATCGAATTCTATCTGGTAAAAACCAATGAAGACCCGGATGTTCCGCTGGAGCCGCCCGTGGGCCGATCAGGCCGAGCCATTGCGGGCGGACAAGGCTACTCCATCGCCGGGGTCAACGAATTCGACGAGTTGATCGACGATGTCTATGACTATTCCGAAGGCCAGGGGCTGGAGATTGAGACGCTGATCCACGAGGAAGGGGCGGCTCAGCTGGAAATCAATCTAAACCACGGGGACCCGGTGGAACTGGCCGATCAGGTGTTCCTGTTCAAACGCACCATCCGGGAGGCGGCGCTGAAACACGGCATGTATGCCACGTTTATGGCCAAGCCCATTCAGGGTCAGCCGGGGTCCGCCATGCATATTCACCAATCTGTGGTGGATGGAGAGGGGGGCAATGTCTTCAGCAAAGACGGGGAAGAGAGCGAACTATTCCGCCATTTTTTGGGGGGGATGCAGCATTATCTGCCCAAGGTGCTGTTGATGATGGCACCCTATGTGAACTCCTACCGGCGGCTCACCACGCACACATCCGCCCCCGTCAATGTGCGCTGGGGTTATGACAACCGCACCACCGGCCTGCGCGTGCCCACGTCGGAGCCTGCCGCTCGGCGGGTGGAAAACCGCATTCCGTCCTCAGATGCCAACCCCTATCTGGCGCTGGCAGCCTCGCTGGCCTGCGGTCTGCTGGGCATGAAACAGCAATTGGTGCCCGATGGCGCCATGGCCAGCACGGCCAATGAGGGGGACAATAGCCTGCCCCGCGGCCTGTTGGATGCGGTGCATCTGATGGAACAGGAGGAAGACCTGGCGGAGATATTGGGGGAGGAATTTGTGGGGCTCTACGCCGCCATCAAGCGGGAGGAATATGAGACCTTCATGAAGGTGATTTCCCCATGGGAGCGGGAGTATCTGCTGCTGAATGTCTAAGGAGATGCGCAAAGCGATGGGATGGTGGCGCTGGGGTCTCGCTTCTCTCGCGGCACTGGCTGTTGCAGGGGTGCTGGCTATAGGATTTACCTACCCGGCCATTGCGGCGGGCCTGTGCGCCTCCTGCTTGGGGATGGAGCGCATCGCGCCCCGCGTGAGCGTGGAACCGGCCATGAGCGCAGCAGGACGGAAACGCTTGCTCGCTCATGGGGCGCAGGCGCGGTCCAAGGTTGCCGCCGTGTGGGGTGCACAACCACCGGCGGTGCGGTGGGTGGCGTGTGTCAGCATCAATTGCGACCGCCGCCTCGGCGGGCTTGGGGCGAGCGCTGTCACGCTCTCTACGCCCCTTGGCAGCACCATCCACCTGTCCCCGGGTGGTTTGAATGCCACCATCATGGCCCATGAACTTGCCCACGCCACACTTCACGGCATGGTGGGCGTGCGACGCCAGATGAGCGGTGACCTGCCCGCTTGGATGGACGAAGGCATGGCTGTTCTGGTCTCCGGCGATCGGCGTTTTCTGGATGAAAACGACACGCCCCTGAACTGTTTGCATTTGCCGGACGCGCTGCCCCGCTCCCCTTCTGTATGGGGTCCAGCGTCGGGCAAAAATACCGACCTCTACCGGCAAGCGGCTTGTCGGGTGTTTTCCTATCAAAAACCCGTGGCGCGGTTGGCGCAAAAGCTGGCCGATGGTTGGTCGCCAGAATGACGAATTCCCCCATCTCTCCCGGCCGGTCCTGGTATGAGGACAGTTGCGGGGAACGGCCAAGCTATCCTTCTTTGAAGGGCGAGCGGCGCTGCGATGTGTTGGTCGTAGGCGGCGGCTTTTGTGGCCTTTCGGCGGCCCTGCATTTGGCGGAGGCGGGTGTGAATGTGGTGCTGCTGGAAGCCCACCGGGTGGGCGACGGGGCCTCCGGCCGCAATGGCGGGCAGATGGGGTCCGGCCAACGCGAGAGCGTGCTGGATACGGAAGCAACCCTCGGTTTTGAGCGCGCCAAAGCCCTGTGGGATATGGCGGAAGATGCCAAGCGGTCCCTGCTGGAGACCGCTCAGACGCATGGATTTGATGCGGATTATCAGCCGGGGCAACTCACCCCCATGCACCGCAAACGCTATGAGGCGGAGGCGCGCGACGAGGTGGAGACGCTGAACGCCCGCTACGGCTATAAGGCAATCCAATGGCTGGATCAGCCCGCCATGGCTTCCGCGCTGGGGAGCCAGCATTATTTCGGCGGCACGCGGGACGGGGGCACGGGGCACATCCACCCCATGAAATATGTCATTGGGCTGGCCAAGGCGGCGCGTGAGAACGGCGCGGCACTGTTTGAGCAATCCGCCGTGACCAAACTGGAAAGGGGCCAACAGATTGTCGCCCACACGGCCCTTGGCGTGGTGCGGGCAGACCGATGCCTTCTGGCGCTGAACGGGCACCACGATGATATCCGCCCGGAACTGGCGCGCCATGTCATGCCCATCCAAAGTTTCATCGGGGCCACGGAACCGCTGGAGCATAATTCCCCCGTCCTGCCGGGGCGGGAGGCGGTGGACGACAGCCGGTTCGTGGTGCGCTATTTTCGCAAAACGGCCGATAACCGCCTGTTGTTTGGGGGGCGGGAGGCCTATGGCAAGGCCACGCCGGGGGATATTCGCCGCACCATTGGCAAGCAAATCGCGCAGATTTATCCGGAACTTTCAAACATTCCCCTTACCCATGCCTGGGGCGGCAATGTGGCCATCACCATGCCCCGCAATCCCTATGTGCGCGAGTTGAAGCCGGGCCTTTGGACCGCGGGCGGATTTTCCGGCCATGGGGTGATGCTGGCCAACTACACGGGCCGGATGATTGCGGAGGTTTTTTTGGGCAAGAGCGATCAGATCAAACTGTTTGCGCAGATGAAAATCCCGGCCTTTCCGGGCGGTGCGGTTTTGCGCAACCCGCTGAAAGTGCTGGCACTGACGTGGTATGCCATGTTGGACCGGGTGTGAATTGGCGCTCTTTGGAATGGTGACAGTGATGGAGTGGGCCACGATCAGTCAAAACTCAGGCCCTCATCCTCGGCTTTATGCCGGGAATCCATGCCGTTAATCTGAAAGTGTGTTCGGTGGAGCGGAATGGATGCCCGGAACAAGTCCGAGCATGAGGGAGAGTGGGGCAGTAACTGAGGCCTACTCCCCCACCGAAGCCGTAACAGTCTCATCCACACATTTCGGTAACCGCCCCAGCAGTGTGTTCCGGCCCGGGCGCACCGTCTTCGGCAGTTCGGCCAGCACTTCTTCCACCACCTCCCCGCTCAACTGGGCCACCTCACAGGAATAGGAATTGAGGTCGCCGCCCGGATTATCCGCCTTCCAGGCCAAATAATCCTGCCGCTCAAACGCCGCCGCCACGGCGATCCCGGCTAAGGGTACAGCCACCATGACCCGGCGCATCCGCGCCTTGGCCTTGGTTTTGAGAACGGCGCGCGCCACGGCCTTTTTGCGCTTTACCAGCATTTTAGCACGGGTGGTCGCAATGGCAGAAGCCACCGCCTTGCGTTGAGCAATAACACTGGCGGCGGCCCCGGCGGTGAGCGTGGCGACTTGCGCCGTGGTGCTCGCCACCCACACGCCCAGCGAAATGGTGGACATCACCAAAGACCCGATGAGCACGAGCAGGAATGTGGTGGTACGAAAAAAGGAAAAGAGTTTGCGCATGATTGCCCCCGTCCATTGAAGCGTGTTCGGTTAGATAGACGAAGCGCGGCTTTTGTGGGGCGGTGAGGCGTTGGAAAGGACTTATGGTTAAGGCTGAGCCGAACTGGCACTAAAACCAATGGACCCGCAGAAACCTTCCCTCAGGCGTGAGCGCAAAAGAGTTAGCGCTCTCGTCTTTTTGCTTCGCAAAACGACTGCCGCGCAGGACCATTGTGCTTGTGTTGGTTTGAAAACGCTTGGCGTTTTCAAAGAAAAAAAACCCCGTCGAGTGCTTGGCTCGACGGGGTTTCCAATCTTCACCCGCGACGCGCCGGGAGGAAGAAGCGCGGCTTGCGGGGAGATATACCGGTTTGGCTTGAGGGAGGAGAGATTGCTAAACCGGTAGTCTTTGATGCTTGGCTGAACGTTCCGTCGGACAGGGCCAAAATGCTTTGCATTCATGTCAGCGGTGCTGACGTTACGCGTTCATTTCGGCCCTGTTTGCCCCCGGACGAATTGTCCTGCTTAGGCAGCTTTCTTGCCGTAGGGCCATGCTTTCATGGCGTTCTCACGGACCATTTCGTAACCGTCTGTCGTCACGTCGCGGACGGTTTCAGCAGCGTCGCGCACCATGTTGATGTTGGCCGTGGTGTTTTCACGGACATAGTCGGACTGAATGCGCACGGCTTCGGAGACGGACTGGGCGTTGGCCAGTTTTTCAACGGTGGTCAGCGCGCGGGTCATGTTTTCGTGGCTGGCGCGGGCCATGCCGCCGAGGATGGAGACGTAACCACCGGCAACGCGGGTCAGGGCTTGTTCCAGACCGGAGTTGAATTTCTCGGTGTTCTCGTAGAGGTCATCGGAACGCTCTTTGGCCGTAGCGGCGGTGCGGCGCACGAACTCACGGGTGCCTTCTGCAACCCGGGTGCCCACTTTGGAAGCGGCTTCTTGAACGTTATTGGCGGTCACGCCTTCGGCTTTGATGGTGTCGTCTTTTTTGGCGGTGTTTTCGGTCTTCTTGGTCATGGTTTCCATCCTTAAAGGCTATGGGTTTGTTTTGCCGACCCGTATCGGCATCGGCTACAGGGCTAATCTAATTGTTGCGCTGCACAAATCAAGCCTTTTTTGACGTTTACGTCAAAATTTTTCGTTTTTCAGATTTTTGTTTTTTTTTCATAATGTTACCGGATAAATCCCCGACCTCTGGCGGAAAAATCGCAAAAAATTCGCATTTTTGCACCGCACAAGAAGGGGAAAATGATGGGCTTCCTGCCAGCCATTGCCCCTCACCCGGCGGCTTTCTACAATGGGGCACCCGCCCTCCTGTTTTGAACCACGGCCCTGTCCCTTTCCGACCCCCATAATAAAGAGCTTACCCAGAGCGATGAGCAAAAGCTGGTGGACCTGCGCCGCATTAAGGCTCTCGCCACAGCCGTGCTGGTGGGGTGCTTTGCCGTTTACGTGGTCGCCCGCTGGGGAGAGTTAAGCGGCATCGGCTGGCTCGGTCCGGTGCGCGCCTTTGCGGAAGCCGCCACCATTGGCGGGCTGGCGGACTGGTATGCCGTGGTGGTGCTGTTTCGCCATCCCATGGGGGTGAAACTGCCCCACACGGCCATCATTCCCGCCAATCAGGAGCGGATTGCGGACAATATGGGCGTGTTCCTGGAACGCAATTTTTTAAAACCGCACATGATAGAGGAGCGGCTGCGGGACATCGACTTTGCCCACCACATGGCGGACTTCCTTCAAAATGAAGAACAGGCCCGGGAGGCGGCGCGGTTTGCCGTCAAGCTGGTGCCCGATGTGCTGGCCGCCATTGAGGACAGCGGTTTTCGGGATTTTGCGGCGGAAAAAATTGCTGATCAGGTGCAGCGCACCAAGATCGCCCCCGTTGCCACCAAACTCATCGATTCCTTTGTGCAAGACGGGCGCTATCAGGTTCTTCTGGATGAAATCATTGATGCGCTGGACAAGCTGATCCACGATGAAGACACGCTCAAATCCATCCAGAAACGGGTGGCGGATGAATTGCCCGCCGTCCTTTACGTGTTTCAGGCCGACACGGCCATCATCAGGCGCATTGCCAAGGTGAGCACACAATTGCTGGCGGATGTGAAGGAAGACCCGGACCACCCCATGCGGGCGGAGTTTCAGGAACTGTTTGAAAATTACGTGGAGCGGATGAAACAATCGCGCCGGTTTGGACGGCGGGTGGAGCGGTTCAAACAAGAAATTCTGGCCCGGCCCGAATTGGCGGAATTGGCCGACCGCATATGGGACAATCTCGTGGCCTATGTGAACCGCGATGCTGCCCGCGAAAACCCGGTGCTGGCCCGCGAACTCACTAAGATGATGGCCGGGCTTGGCCGCCAATTGCGCCGGGACCCCGCCCTGTGCGCCCGCATCAATGACGGTTTGGTGGAGACGCTGACGCGCACGGTCGTCTCCCAGCGGGCGCAGGTCTCCAACTTCGTGTCCAACCAGGTGCGGGGTTGGGACATTAGACAGCTGGTCCGGCTCATTGAGGCCAATGTGGGCCGCGATCTGCAATATATCCGCTTCAACGGCATGTTGATTGGTGGGCTGGCGGGCCTGACCCTCTACACCGTGGAATTATTGATTGTGGGCTAGGCCGCATTTGGCAGGCTCGGGTGGGTTCGGTATGCTCCCGTGCACACACCCAAAAGGAGACGCTGCCATGAGCACCGATGACAAAGACGATACCACTGGGCCCTTTTTTGAGGCCTTCCGTTCGTTTGGCAAAAATTTGAGCCTGCCGATGCCCACCGTGGAAGATGTGATGCAGCACAACCGGCGCAACATTGCCGCCATGGAAAAGATGGCCAAGAACACCACCGAATCCGCCACGGCCATCATGAACCAGCAACGCAAGGCGTTGGAAAATGCGCTGGCCGATGTCACCCACATGGTGCAGGACGCCCGCGATGGTGGCCTCAACAAGGAAAATGCCCGCGACATCATTTCCGACCAGGTGGAATTCACCCGCCGTTCCTTTGAAACCACCATCAAAAATGCCACCGAAATGGGCGAAATTCTCTCCCAGACCGGTAAGGACAATATGATGGTGCTGAAGGACCGGATGCAGGAACAGATCGAAGAGATCAAAACCGTGATGGACCGCAAGAAGGGCGATTAAATTTGCCTTTCGGCGGGGAGTGCCTTTCTGCCAGGAGTGTCTTTCCGCAAGGAGTGTAAGGCGTGACATCGATGCAAACGACGAGGATTGAGGGCGCGTCCGTATGGACGGGCGCTCAATACCGGGATGATGATCGCTGGATCTATCACCTTTCGGACCCAGAACTTGCAGCGCTGGACGATGCCCTTTCCGTGCAGAAAGCGTCGGGCAAACCCTTTCCCGATTTTGGACCGGAAAACTTCCCCCTGCCAGCACTCTCCACCCGGCTGGGGGAGATTGGCGAAGAGTTGGAAAACGGGCGCGGGTTTGTCGTGCTGCGCGGCCTTCCGGTGGACCGTTACAGTGAAGATGACTTGAACTGTCTATACTACGGGCTTGGTCTGAATTTGGGCACGCCCGTGGGGCAAAACCCTCAAGGCGATCTGCTGGGCCAGGTGATGAATGTGGGGGACGTGAACGACAAAAACACGCGGGTTTATCAGACCAATGCCTATTTGCCCTATCACACGGACCCTTCTGACGTCGTGGGCCTGCTGTGTGTGCGCAAGGCCAAGGCGGGCGGGTTGAGCAGTTTGGTTTCAGTGCACGCCGTCTATAACGAGTTGCTGACGCGCTATCCCCACTATCTGGGCCTGTTTTACAAACAGTGGTATTACGCCCATCTGGGCGGGGATTTACCCAGCCCCACATCGCTTTTTGCCATGCATGAGGGCAAGCTCAATTTTCGCTATTTGCGCCAATATATTGAACTGGGTAACGAGGTGCGTAACCAGCCCTTGTCTGACGTGGAGAGAGAGGCGCTGGATATTCTCGATAGCATTATTGCGGTGCCGGAATTGCGCATCGACATGATGCTGGAGCCCGGCGATATTCAACTGGCCAACAACCACCTCGTGCTGCATTCCCGCACCAGTTTTGAGGATTATGAGGAGCCGGACCGGCGGCGCAAACTGCTGCGTCTTTGGCTCAAAATGCCCAATGCCCGCAAGCAACCCCCCAGTTTTCCCGGCCGCAACGGGTTTGAATTGCCCCGATAAAGGGCTGAGGGCCGGTCAGCGGCATTTGAGTTTCGGGCTTTCCCAGAAACACCACGCGCCACCCCAATCAGCGACATCTTCGACAAGGATTCTTGGGCCACCCCAATCCTTCATTTTGGCGAGAAGCCGGGGAGTGGGTTGATGGTTCGAACGCCAAACCTGGCGCTTTGCCGACCGTCTGCCAGTGCATGCCGACACGAAAATCTTCGATCGCCCCACCGCCTAACCTCCCCCATGAGGGGAGGTCGGAGAGCGTAGCGATCCGGGTGGGGGGCTGGACGCCAATAATTGGCACCTTGCGTTTGTTTAGGCACTGCGCCCCCCACCCCAATCGCCTGCGGCTCTTGGGCCTCCCCTCAAGGAGGAGGCAGGGAGCAAGTCTTGAGTTTGTCACACGATTTTCAACTCCCATTCGATTGTCATCTCCGCTGCAGCGGAGATCCATCGTTGCCGCACAATTCAGACGTGAAAGTTAGATTGCGGTCGGTCCAAGGCCAAATCTTCCTCATCACGCTGATGGACAAATGGGTCCCCGCCGTCGCGGGGATGACAATCGAGAGTGAGGGAAAGTCCCAGAAACTTGTCCCCGCGCCAATTTTGTGGGCCATAACTGGCCCGCGCCCTTGTGGGGACGGTGGGTTTGATCAGCCAGCTTATCCGTCATGGGTCGCCGGTTTCCGGTCAACAGCAGGTCAGGTTGGGCCTGCCCGGAGCGCCGCTTAGCGTCATAACGCCGGGTTGGAAGAACCTGGGTTTGGATGGCCGCTTGGGAAGAAACCGTCCACTCGCCTGTGGAAGCCGACGGCTTTAGAGGTGCGGGAAACCTTTGGTGGTATAGTTCTTCGTGAGTAAAGGGCAGGTGCAGGCACCGCGATGGGGCAAGGGTCTCGTCTTTTTGTTTTATTCGTCAGCGGCGCAGGCCGTTGCCTCATCGGTCCCCGTCTCACCCGCGCAAATGTGCGGGCGCAGATGTTGCTGCTTTGTGTTTCCGGGCGCGGCATCGGCCATGTCGATCGAGCGATCGCCCTAGATCGGCGCGGATATGCCGATCAAGGGCGCCTGCGCCAGCGGTGGAAACGCGCCTTAGTCTGCCTTGGGGAAGACATAGGCCTTTACACCGTCCCGGTCGAAGGGTTTCCAATCGTCTTCCTTTTGGGCGAGACGGTCGGCGATGGCATAGCAGGCGGCGGGGTGGTGGCCGAGGCCGCAGTGGCTGGAGCGCACGCGGATGTTTTCCAGATGGTTTCCGTCCTGTTCCATGCAGTTTTCCCAGTGGCAAATGCCGTCAGAGCGGGAATAGATGGCGGTGGTGGGCACCAGCGGCGGGTCAGAAATGACGCCGCCCATGTGGCTGTCGCGGTCGTCCACTTTGTGGCCGGAGGTGAATTGATAGAGTTTCCACGCGTTGGTGGCGCGGGGGTCGCCAGAAAAAGGGGAGCCAAGGGAAATGATCTGGCGGATTTTACCGGGCATCATCTTGCCCAACTGGCGCGCGTAAATGCCCCCCAGACTCCAGCCCACGATGGAGACCTTGCGGCCGTATTTTTCGTGCAGCTCGTTCACGCGGGCGATGAGTTTTTCCTCCACCCCCGGCAGGGGGCCATAATTGCGCCCTTGGTCCCAACCGTAGGTGGGGTAGCCCAGCGCGTTGAGGAAAAGACGAAGGGAGGCCGTGGAGCGATCGGACGTGGCGAGGCCGGGTAAAACAAGAACGGGCTGGCCGTCCCCCCGCGGCGCGGTGGCCAGCAAGGTGGGCAGCGCGGCGGCGAAGGCCGCCAGTTCCGGCAGGGCACGCAGTTCCAGCAGCAGCAGGCCCTTGCCCGGCGCTTTGTGTTCTTCTCGTGCGTTAAGGCGTTTGGATGCACCGGTAACGGCGCTGGTCTCGACCATCGTCATGACATTCTCCCCCCAAAGGTAAGGGTTCATCGGTTTTGGCACCGTGGTCCTTATTTTTGGACCTTTAATGCCGGTTCACGCGTTCCCTCGGCCCCGACTATGGGGGTTTTTTCTCGTTTTGCAAACGATGAGAGGCCTGCGAACAACCAAGAGGAGGCAGAAAAGTTGCTTAACGTTTACGTTGACGTAAATGTGTCACAGTTTTGGGCTGTCAAAATCTGTGGTCGCGCGTCAATCTTGTTTGGCGGCGGGTTTAGCCCTCGAAACGGCCTTGGGTTTGGCCTTTGGCTTCGCTGTGGTCTTGGATTTTGATGCCGTTTTTGCCCCTGCGGCCTTCGTTTTAGGGGCGGCGGGCTTTTCTTCCTTGGGTTTGGCGGGGGTATCGCCGCCAAATTCCTTGGCAACCGCCTCTTTCAACTCGTTGAAAGAGACTTCAAGCAGGTTTGCAAAATGGGTCATGTCGGGCATGGCGCGGCGACCGCCAACGATGCCGAAATTGAGGTCTGCCATATAGGTCTGCACCGTAATGTTGAGCCCGATGCCGTGGGTGACGATGGAGACCGGGTAGAGCGCCAGCACTTTCGCCCCTGCGCAATACATGGGGAAAGGCGGGCCTGCGGTATTGGATATGCACAGGTTCACCGATTGCGGTATGATGTCGGCCAGTTGGGTATCGCCATAGGCCTTCATGAGACCGGACAGCAGATGGGGTGCTCCCAGCATGGTGTAATCCGTGGGCACCAGCCCCTTGATGGAGCCGATCATATCCTTGCGCGCGCCGGAGGCTTTGGCGATGCGTTTGAGACGGTGCAGGGGGTCGGCAATCTGAGTGGCCAAAGGCACATTCATGCTGGCCACCTGGTTGTTGAGCTCCGTATTGTCCTTTTCCCGGGTGGAAATGGGCACAAAGGCTACCAAAGGCTGGTCCGGCAATTGGCCCTTGCCGTCCAGATAGTGGCGCAGCGCCCCGGCGCAGATGGCCATGACCACGTCGTTCAACTTGGTGCCGGTGGTCTTGGACAGCTTAATGGCCTCCATCAGCGGCAGGGTGCGGGCGGCATAGGTGCGGCCCTTCCCCATGGTGATGGAGAACGGCACTTTGGGGGCGCCAAGGCCTTCGG
The DNA here is from genome assembly GCA_038525315.1 of Pseudomonadota bacterium. Taxonomy (GTDB): domain Bacteria; phylum Pseudomonadota; class Alphaproteobacteria; order Rhizobiales; family Rhizobiaceae; genus Pseudahrensia. The sequence goes on along the minus strand of JBCBHU010000002.1, from coordinate 112,049 downwards.
CGAGGCGGCCGATGGTTTTGGTGGGGTCTGTGGTGGCGAGGCGTTCCACACCGTCCATCACCGCGCCCATGGCTTTGGGAATGGCCTCCATGGCCTTAAATTGCTGGGTGACCACATTGGTGGCCACATCATGCATGCCCAAAATGGCCCGTTCGGGGATGGTGGGTTTGCGGCTCTCCTTGCGGGGTTTGGGCGGGTCCACCTTGCGGGGCACGGGTCCCAGATCGTAAAGCGCCTGCGCGATGAGCATGCCTGCGCCGCCATCGATGCAGGCGTGGTGAACCTTTGAGTAGAGCGCGGCGCGCTTTTCCCCGTTTGGCCCATCGGCGAGACCCTCTATGGCGGTGAATTTCCACAAGGGGCGCTTGCGATCCAGCGGTTCAGCGTGAAGTTCCGCCACGCGGGCCTCCACGGCGGCATCGGAATTGTCCTCGCCCAGATGTTCGCCGGTAATGTGGTAATCAAAGTCCAATTCACCGCCATCCACCCAGCCGGGATGGTCCAGCTGGAAAACCGTGCGCGCCAGTTTTTGGTTGAAGACCGGGATAAGGTGCACGCGGGTTTTGAAAAACTCGGTGAAGTGATCCCGGAACGAGCCGGTAAAGCCCTGCGGCAGTTCATACAGGGTCAGGCCCGCCACGTGCATGGGTGTGCGGTCCGTCTCAAAATACAGAAAGGCTGCGTCCAGTCCTGTCAATTGCATGATCTTTGCTCTCCTACCCAGCGTCGGCCTTCAAAATGTCGCAACAGCGCACCAAGCGCAATGGTGGTAAAGGTGTGGCTTAAGATCATGAAAATGCGCAATGAATGGTTTGCTTCTGCGACTTTCGTGTTAAACAGTTCGGCTAATGGGGCTTACGTAAAGCGCGTTTGGCAGGAACGCGTAGCCCCCGACACATCTTAAGAGGGTCTGGGAGGGCCGCATGGAAAAATTCTGGACAAAACAATACCCCGAAGGCGTGCCAGCAGAGATTGACCCGGACAGCTATTCCTCACTCGTTGAGTTGATGGAGGAAAGTTTCTCCAAATACCGCAATGATCCGGCCTATGTGCTGATGGATAAATCGATCACCTATGGTGATTTGGATGAAAAATCTGCGGCCATGGGGGCCTATCTGCAATCGCTGGGCCTGCAACGGGGCGACCGCGTGGCAATCATGCTGCCCAACGTGTTGCAATATCCTGTCACGGCGCTGGCCATCCTGCGGGCGGGCTTCATCATTGTGAATGTGAACCCGCTTTATACGGCCCGTGAGCTGGAGCACCAGCTCAACGATTCGGGCGCGAAAGCCATCATCATTCTGGAAAATTTTGCCACGGTGCTTGAGGCTGTCATTGCCAAGACGCCCGTGAAACATGTGGTGGTTGCTTCCATCGGCGAAATGCTGGGCTTTCCCAAGGGCAACATCGTCAATTTCGTGCTGCGCAGCGTGAAGAAGCAGGTGCCGGCCTATACGCTGTCGGGCCATGTCAAATTTAATGCGGCGCTGAAACAGGGTGCCGGCATGAGCCTGCAAAAGGCGCAGCTGACCGGCGATGATGTGGCCGTGCTGCAATATACCGGCGGCACCACCGGCCCATCCAAAGGGGCAACATTGCTGCACCGCACATTGATTTCAGCCCTGTTGATGTCGGAAGCCTGGCTCAAGCCCGGACTGGAACGCAAGGGTGGTATTCAGGGCCAGACCACCTTCATCTGCGCCCTGCCGCTTTATCACGTATTCGCCTTCGTTTCCTGCTCCCTGCTGGGCATTCGTGCCGGTGGGCTATGCGTGCTTATCCCCAATCCGCGGGATCTGGATGCGACGATCAAAGAGATTGCTAAATACAAGTTCCACATCTTCCCCGCCGTGAACACGCTGTTCAACGGCCTGGCGGCGCACCCGGAATTTGCCAAGCTGGACTTCTCGCAGCTGCGCATTTCCAACGGCGGCGGCATGGCCGTGACGCAGGCTGTGGCCGAGCGCTGGCTCAAAATCACAGATTGCCCCATTTGCGAAGGCTATGGCCTGTCGGAAACGTCTTCCGGCATCACCTGTAATCCCACCAATACGGACGAATTTACCGGCACGGTTGGCATTCCCATGCCCAACGTGGAAGTGCGGATGATCGATGAAGACGGCAAGGAAGTGCCGCGGGGGGAACGGGGCGAAATCGCCATTCGCGGCCCGCAGGTCATGGCCGGTTATTGGGAAAAACCTGACGCCACAGAAGCTGCTTTTACCAAGGACGGTTTCTTCAAATCAGGCGATATCGGCACCATGGACGAAAACGGCTATTGCCGCGTGGTGGACCGCATTAAGGACATGATCATCTCCTCCGGTTTCAACATCTATCCCGGCGAGATCGAAGACGTGACGGGCGCCTGCCCCGGTGTGATGGAAACCGCTTGTGTGGGTGTGCCGGACGAGAAGGCCGGTGAAGCGGTGGTGCTCTACGTCATCAAGGAAGATCAGAACCTGACCGAAGAGGATGTGCGCAAATACTGCGCTGAAAACCTGACGGGCTACAAGAAACCCAAATATGTGGAATTCAAAGACGAATTCCCCAAAACCAATGTGGGCAAAATCCTGCGCCGTGAATTGCGCGATGAAGCGTTGAACACCATCGGCAAGCGATAGTTTTTGCGCTCACGCTGTCGGCCTCCCGTTGTGGGAGGCCCACACGGCGCATGGGCGGCAAACGTTTGCCGGGCGGCTCTTCGCCGCCTTAACGCTTCAACAAAGAACTGAAGCGAGCCAAAAAGAGGGAACCAGCATGGCTGACAACAAATCTGCGCCGGAAACCAAACGCGGCAAGCGTGTGGCGGAGGAAATTGCGGAATCAGCAGCGGAAGCCACGTTGGCCCTCAACCCCATTGTGGGCATGGCAGGGCGAGACATGTGGAAAGCCTCCACCACCGTCATGCAGGCCATGATGACCCAGCCGGACAAGATTGCCCGGCTTTGGCTGGATATGGCCAGCCAGTTCACAGACATTGCCACCGGTTCTTCTGAGGTGGCACCGGAACCAAAGGACCGGCGTTTTGCCGACCCGGCCTGGCAGAAAAGCCCCATGAACAAAGCGCTCATGCAGTCCTATCTGGCATGGCAAAAAGCCGTTGCCCGCACGGTGGAGGACATGAACCTTTCCGATCGGGACGCCGCCCGCGCCCGACTGGTTACATCCATCTTTACCGACGCCATGGCACCCTCCAACAATATCTGGACCAACCCCACGGCGCTAAAAACGCTGGTGGACACGGGCGGGCAGTCGGCCGTGGCGGGTATGCGCAATTTCTTTGACGACATGACCAAAAATGGCGGCCTGCCCTCTTCTGTGGATGCTTCCAAATTTGAGGTGGGCAAAAATATCGCCACCTCGCCGGGCCATGTGGTGTTCCGCAATGACGTGTTGGAGGTCATCCACTACACGGCCAATACGGATAAGGTGTACGAAAAGCCCTTCGTGCTCGTGCCGCCGCAGATCAACAAATATTACTCCGTGGATTTGTCGCCGGAAAAATCCATGATCCAGTTTTTGCTCAGCCAGGGCATCCAGCCCTACTGCATTTCCTGGCGCAACCCCACTTCCGACCACCGGGATTGGGATTTGGCCACCTATGTGGAAGCGCTGGATGAGGGCGTGGAAGCGGCCATGGAGATTACCGGCACGGATAGTGTCAATATCATGGGCTCTTGCTCGGGTGGCATTACGCTTTCCGCCTATACGGGCTGGCTGGCGGCGCAGAAGAAGTCTTCCAAGATCGAGACGCTGATACTCGCCGTTTGTGTGCTGAACACGCAGGCGGAAAGCGACAGCGATTTTGCAGCCCTTGTGACGCCGGAAACGGTCATGCTTGCCAAACAGGCCAGTGCCGCCACCGGCACGCTGGACGGGCAGGAAATGGCGAAAATGTTCGCGTGGATGCGGCCCAATGATCTGATCTGGAATTATTGGGTCAACAATTATCTGTTGGGCAACAAGCCGCCGGCTTTCGACGTGCTGTATTGGAATGCCGATACCACCCGCCTGCCCGCCGGGCTGCACTCTGACTTTCTCGATCTGATCTACACCAACCCGTTCATGGAACCCAATGTGCTCTCCCTGAATGGTCACAAGATCGACATGACCAAGGTGAAGCACAAAACCATGGTGATTGCGGGGACGACCGATCACATCACGCCGTGGAAAGCAGTTTATGAAACCGCCCGCATCTTTGGCGATGATACGCAGTTCATCCTGTCCAATTCCGGCCATTTGCAAAGCCTGTTGAACCCCCCCGGCAATCCCAAAAGCTGGTATGTGGAAGCGCCCGCGAAAGCCGAAGACCCGGAGCAGTGGGCCGAGACGGCTGAAAAGCATGAGGGTTCCTGGTGGACCGGTTGGGGCAAGCATTTGCAGGCCAATTCCGGCAAGCAGGTGAACGCGCCCAAAAAGCCGGGGAGCAAAAAGCATCCACCGCTGGGCGATGCGCCTGGCACCTATATTTTTGATGAGGAAAGGCATTAGACTGCCCTCATCGATTTGCGGGAAAGAGCAAAATGCCGCCCGCTAATCTGTCTTTAGGCCGCCAACCCGGGCGCGTTTCCCTCACGCGCCCACTCCCTCAACCGGCGGCGGGAGGAGAAAGACCATGGCAGCAGCAACCGCTGACGCATTAAACGATCTTGCCACGGGCAAAACCGTGGCCGAAGCAATGGGCACCGCGGCCAGCGTGCCCGTGCCCCAATCGGACGGCCTTTACGGCGAAGACATCCACATTCGCATGGTGGATGTGGATGGGCAGTTGCTCCGGGTGGCCACGCGCAACCCCGCAGGGGCGGATGAGAACACGCCACCACTCCTCATGTTCAACGGCATTGGGGCCAATCTGGAAGTGGGCTTTCCGTTTCTGGAAGCGCTGAACCAAACACGCTCCATCATCTTTGACGTGCCGGGTATTGGCGGTTCGCCCCTGCCCAAATTACCCTATCGCCCCCGCTCCCTGGCCCGCATGGCTAAGCGGTTGGTGGAAATTTTGGGCCACGATCAGGTGGATGTATCCGGCGTGTCCTGGGGCGGCGGTCTTGCCCAGCAATTTGCCTATCAATATCCAAAAGTCTGTCGCCGCCTTGTGCTGGCTGCCACCGCGCCGGGCTGGACCATGGTGCCGGGCAAGCCGGACGTGTTGTCCAAAATGGCCAGCGTGAAGCGCTACACGGACCCGGATTATATGCGCGAGATTGCGGCGGATATTTATGGCGGAGATTTCCGCAACAATCGCGAGGCTATCTCTCCCCATATTCGGGCTATCCGCCCGGCCTCCAGCACGGGCTATTCCCTCCAATTGCTGGGCATGTTGGGGTGGACATCTATCCATTGGCTCTGGCGGCTGCGCCATAAAACGCTGGTGATGGCGGGCACAGACGATCCGCTCATTCCGGTAGTGAACGCCCGCATGTTGGCGGGATTGATCCCCAATGCTGAATTGCATCTGGTGGACAATGGCCACCTCTTCCTAGTCACCCGCCCGGAGGAAAGCGCGGCAAAGGTGGAACAATTTCTGCGGGGTTAGCAAAAACCCAAATTCGTCATGGGCCACCTTGATCGGCCTGTGCGATGCCATTTCGGCGATCTAGAGCAAATCATGTTCACACGAAAACATGACCTATCGAAAATCGCGTTCGAAAACAGCACTTTGCTGTTTGAGAGGCAGCGAATTTCGATTCCGTTTGAACAGGATATGATCTAAAATTAAACGAACGAATGAAATTTCTTGGGAGGAAAAAACCATGATTACCAAACGCACAGCGCTGAAATCCATCCTCATGGCGGGTGCCGCTGCAGCGGGCCTGTCCGCCAGCGTCACCGCTTTTGCGGCGGACACAAAAATCACTGTGGGCGCACTGCGCTTTACCAGCCATGCGGCCTCCTTCGTGGCCTTCGAGCGGGGCTATTTCAAAGACGAAGGACTGGACGTGGAATTCAAATTCTTCCAGGCCGCCCAGCCCATGGCCGTGGGTGTCGCTTCCGGCGATGTGGACTATGCCGTGACCGCCATTTCCGGCGGGCTGGTCTCACTGGCTGAAAAAGGTGCAGCCAAAGTCATCGGCGGTGCGTTGATGGAAGAGGCCGGTATTGACGGGCAGAAAATTCTGGCCTCCAAGGCTGCGTTTGATGCAGGTGTTACCTCTCCGGCCAAGCTGGACGGCAAGTCCTGGGCTGTGACCCAAGCCGGGTCGTCGTTCCATTACATGGGGTCCAAAATTGCCGCCAAGGAAGGCGTGAAGATCTCCTTCAAGCCCCTGCAAAAAGTGGGGGCCATCATCGGGGCCATGAAGTCCGGTCAGGTGGACGGTTGGTCCATCGTTCCCCACATCGCCAAGCCCATGGACAAGGGCGGGGCCATGAAGATTATCGGCAATGTGGCGGACTATATTCCCGATTATCAGGTGACGGTGGTCTTCACCTCCGCTGACAACGCTGCCAAGGAGCGGGACAAGACAGCCGCCTTCTTGCGAGCATTCTCCAAGGGCGCTGCGGACTTCAACGCAGCGCTGGTGGACAAGACCGCCGGGGAAGGCGCTGGGGAAGAAATGGTCAAGCTGATCCACAAATATGTTTACACCGACCGGCCCTATGAAAAAGCGGCGCCCTCCATTCGCAACGGTGCCATGCGCATCAGCGCCGGTGCTGCGCTCAACACAACGTCGGTGAAAGACCAGCTGGACTGGTTCAAATCGGAAAAACTGGTGAAGGATAGCGTGACCATGGAGATGTTGGTGGACACGTCTTATGTTGAGACCCGCTAGGGTCTCAACATAATCCGATTTTTTTTGCGCTCACGCTGTCGGCGGCCCGTTGGGCCGCCTTCGCTGCGCGGGCGCGGCGCAGCTAGCGCCGGGCTGGCTTGCCCGCCTTGCAACTCTGACATCGTGGAATGATCAGATGGACCTTCACGTTGAAGACGTAACCCATCGCTATGGCCCCATGACGGTGCTGGACGGGATTGATCTGCCTGTCCCCGCCGGGAAGATCATCTGTATCGTGGGGCCTTCCGGCTGTGGTAAGTCCACGCTTCTGCGCCTGTTGGGCGGGTTGGAACAACCCACCGCCGGGGCCATCCGACAGATTGGGGCGGCTCCGGCAGACACGCTCAACCCGCTCACCTATGTGTTTCAGGACTTCGCCTTGCTGCCCTGGCGTAGCGTTTCCGGCAATGTGAGCCTGGTGCTGGAGGATCATAAAATTGCAGGTGCTGAGCGGCAGGCAATTATTGACGATGTGCTGGCCCGCACGAAATTGTCTGATTTTGCGGATGCTCTGCCCCGCCAACTCTCCGGCGGCATGAAACAGCGCGTGGCCATCGCCCGGGCATTGGCCGTGCGGCCCGCAGTCATGTTGATGGACGAACCTCTTTCTGCGCTGGACAGCCAGACGCGGGAATTGCTGATGGATGATCTTATCGGCCTGTGGACCCGCGAACCGTTCACGGCGGTCTATGTGACACACAATCTGGCGGAAGCCGTGCGGTTGGGCCATGCCATCGTTGTCCTCTCCCGCCGCCCCGGTCGTATCCGCGAAATCGTTCGGCTCGATACACCGCTGGCTGACCGACACATGGGCGATGTGGCACTGGAACAAGTGCAACGGCATTTGTGGCAGTTGATGCGCGAAGAGGCGGAAGCGGCGGATAAGGAATTGCTGGATGGCTGACCTGTCGCTCCGCTCCGAGCCAAAAACAGTCCCTGCTAACAAGAGCGGCGATAATGTGGGGCGTGTGCCGTTTCGCGGAGGCGGTTTCACCCCCGTTTCCAACCGCTGGGCGGGGGTGGCGGTTTTTGTTGTTCTGATCGGGTTGATCGAGTGGGGCACACGGTCGGGCTTTATCTCCGCGCTCACTTTGCCCAAACCGTCCGACGTTTGGGCCACTTTTGTGGAACTTTACACCTCGGGCCAGTTGGCCAATCACATGGTGCCCTCCATCACCCGATTGATCGTCGGCGCGGCCATTGGGGCTTCAACGGGGATTGCGCTTGGCGTTTTGATCGGGTTGTTTTCGCTGGTGCGGGCCGGGCTGGTGCCGCTGGTGGCGGCGATCTTTCCCATCCCCAAAATCGCGCTACTGCCGCTGTTTGTGATCTGGTTCGGCATTGATGAGGCGTCCAAATACGCTCTCATCGCCTTTGGCACCTTCACACCCACCGTGGTGGCCACCTATGGGGCGGTGGACAATGTGGACCGCTCGCTCATCCGCATGGGCCAAAGCTTCTCGCTCACCTGGTGGTCCATCGTGCGAAAAATTGTGCTGCCCGGCGCTATGCCAGGCATTCTGTCGGGCCTGCGAGTGAGCCTTGCCATCGCCATTATCCTGCTGGTGGCCGCAGAAATGCTGGGGGCGGAATACGGCATTGGTGCCTACATCTTGCAGGCCGGTTCGCTCTACGATCTGGAAAGGCTGTTTGTGGGCGTGAGCATTCTGTCCGTGCTGGGCGTCACGGTGAGCGCCGCCATTGGATTAATCGAAAAGCGTCTGCTGCGCTGGCGCAGTTAGAGGGATTTCTGGTTCACCCGCTTGGACAAATCCTCGCGGCTTTCCACCCGTTCAGAATAGCGGTCCACGAGGTGGTCTTTGATGTCCCGCGTCAACACGGTGAAGCGCGTAAGTTCCTCCATCACATCCACCATGCGGTTGTAGAAGGGGGATGGTTTCATGCGGTCGTCGTTCTCAAATTCCAGAAAGGCCTTGGGCACAGAGGATTGGTTGGGGATGGTGAGCAGGCGCATCCAGCGGCCCAGAATGCGCAGCTGATTGACCGTGTTGAAGCTTTGGCTGCCACCATTCACCTGCATGACGGCCAGCGTTTTGCCCTGGGTGGGGCGCATACCGCCCATGGAAAGGGGTATCCAGTCGATCTGGGCTTTCATAATGCCCGTCATGGCCCCGTGGCGCTCCGGCGAACACCACACCATGCCCTCACTCCACATGACCAAATCGCGCAGTTCGGCGACTTTGGGATGCTTGTCATCCTCCGCATCGGGTAAGGGCAGGCCAGCGGGATCGAAGATTTTCACCTCCGCGCCGAATTTTTCCAGCACGCGGGCAGCTTCCAGCGTCATCAATTTTGAAAAACTGCGCTGGCGCAAAGAGCCGTAGAGCATGAGGATGCGCGGCGCGTGGGTATTGCGGGGTGCGTTGAACAACGCCTCATGGTCGATGGGGAGAAAATAATCCTCCTGCAATTGGGGTATGGAATGATCAGCCAACACGGTCGCCCTTTTCGTTAATGATGACGGTGCCATCTTCCTTTTTGAGGGGCCCCGGCGGGAGCGTATCCAGCAGGTCCAGAACTTCCTCAGAAGGTCGGCATAGTTTTACGCCCTTGGGGGAACAAACGATGGGTCGGTTCACCAACACGGGGTGTTCCAACATGGCATCCAACAAAGCCTCATCGCTGACGCTTTCATCCAACAGGCCCAGTTCTGCGGCAGGGGATTTGGTGGTGCGCAGGGCCGTGCGGGGCGTAAGGTCTGCCGCAGCAAAAAGCGCTTGAAGTTGCGGCCTTGTCCAGCCGGTTTGGAGATATTCGATCACGATCGGCTCCACACCGGTGGAGCGAATAATATCCAGCACATTGCGGGAGGTGCCACAGTCGGGGTTGTGATGAATAACGATGGTCATGGGGAGGCCTGTTTGGTTTGGGCGCGCAGCAGCCAGGTCATCAGCACCAGGGCCAAAAGCGCGCCCATGATTTCGGCTAGAATGAAACCGGGCACATCCAGCGGGCGGATCCCCGCAAATGTGTCGGAAAAACCCCGGGCAATAGCGACAGCGGGGTTGGCAAAACTGGTGGAGGCGGTGAACCAATAGGCGGCGGTGATATAAAGCCCCACGAGCCACGGCACCGCTGCCTCGCGGAAGCGGATGCCCGCCAGAATGGTGGCAATCAGGCCAAAAGTGGCGACGATTTCCGCAATCCACTGGCCTGCATCGGTGCGCATCTTGGTGGCAACTTGGACAATGGGCAGTTCAAACATGGCATGGGCCAGCAAGGAACCCGCCACGCCGCCCGCGATCTGGGCAATGACATACCCCAAGGTCAGCGCCATGGGCAGGTCCTTGCGCAAGGCAAAAACCATAGAGACAACCGGGTTGAAATGGGCGCCGGAGATGGGGCCGAGGATTGTGATGAGCACGACCAGAATGGCTCCGGTGGGAATGGTATTGCCCAGAAGGGACACCGCGTCATCGGCGGACAGGGCATCGCCCATAATGCCGGAGCCCACCACCGTGGCCACCAGCAGACCCGTGCCCAGCGCTTCCGCCACAAGGCGGCGGGATTGGGAGAAGGTCTCAACAGACATCCGCCAACTCTTTCAAGACAGGTTGGCACAGTTCCGGCCTGCCGCCACAACAGTCTTCCAACAGAAAGGCCAATAATCCCCGCATCCCTTCAACGCGGATAAAATAGCGGATGGCCCGCCCCTCCCTTTTGGAGCGGATCAGACCGGCATTGCTGAGAATGTTGAGATTGGACGAAAGCGTGTTTTGCAAAACACCTAGTTTGTCGGCAATTTCCCCGGCCAAAAGCCCCTGCCCGCCCGCCTTCACAAGCAGGCGGAAGGTTTCCAGCCTTGTTTGCTGGGAGAGGGCCGCAAAGGCCGCCAGTGCATCATCCATTTCCATATATCGAGAGTAGTCGATATATGGAAATGGTGCAAGGGGTAGCGTGAGCGGTCTGGCCGATGGCCGTTTAGGCCAGCCCCACCGCCGCTTTACCTTCCGGCGTCTTGATGGAGAAATCCCCGCCGTCATACACACGCGCATCATCGGTGGTGAGCCACACAATGGCTTCGGCAGCGGTTTGCGGGGTGATGTGGGCTTCCCAATCCAATTGGGAGACGGGATTGATGGCGGAAGATTTGATGGTCTCTTGCATATAGGTTGCCACCGTGCCGGGTGACAGGCCCACGCAACGGATACCGTTTTGGCCCTCTTCCTTGTGGACGCAGCGGGTGAGCATCAACACCGCCGCTTTGCTGGAACAATAGTGGGACCAGCCTTCCAGCGGGCTGGTGGCCGCGCCGGAAGAGATGTTGATGATGGTGCCGCCGCCAGCGGCTTTCATGGGAGCCAGCGCGGCGCGGATGCAGTGAAACACACCTTTGACATTCACATCAATGAGCTGCGCCCAGCCGGTGGGGTCCACGTCTTCCAGCCGGTCGATGGGGTCAATGAGACCGGCATTATTGACCACGATATGGGGGCCACCAAAGCGAGCATTCACCTGTTCAAAGGCCACGCTCACGGCGGCCCAGTCAGCCACATCGCAAGGCACAGCCATGGCCTTGTCGCCCATGTCAGATGCGATACGGGTCATGTCGTCTTTCGAGCGGGCAAGGAGGGCCACGTTCGCCCCGGCGGCGGCCAGACGGCGGGCGGCCGCCTCGCCAATACCGCGCGACGCGCCGGTGACGATGGCGGTTTTGCCGGCGAGGTCGATATGGGGGTTCAGCATGATTTATCCGGTAATGTGAGCATCGTTGGGCGCACAAAAGCACAGGGGTGTGATGCCGCAAAGGGTGGTTTCAGCCATTCATTCGTGCAAATTTTGCAGGAATGAATGCTGTTGCCTATTCCATTCCCGCCGCCGAACTGTTTTTGAGTGTGGTGCATCGGGGTTCGTTCGCGGCCGCCGCCCGGGAGCGAAATTTGGACCCCTCGGTCATTTCCCGCCAGATCAAGGCGTTGGAAAGGGAACTGGGGTTTACACTGCTGGAGCGCAACACAAGGCGGCTTCATGTGACCGAAGCCGGACAACGTTTTGCGGACCGTCTGGAGGCCCTGCTGCCGGACTTGCGGGCTGCAGCCCAAGAGGCTTTGGCGGTGGTGGATGCCCCGGCGGGGCGTTTGCGGATTACCTGTTCATCGGCCTTTGGCGAACATTGGCTTATTCCCCGGCTCGGCCCTTTCCGCGTCGCAAACCCGGCCATCGCTTTGGACTTATGGCTCACCGACGGGGTGGTGGACATCGCCGCTGAAGGGGTCGATTTGGCCATTCGCCACGGCCCGCCGCCCACTGGGGCTTTGATTGCCCGCAAACTGATGGACACCCGTTATTTGCTGGTGGCCACACCCGCGTGGTCGGCGGACCATGGACCGATCGATCGACCGCAGGAGTTGCAGGAAATTCCCTGTCCCCGTCTCAACATGGCGGGGCATCGGGATCAGTGGCAGTTTTTCAGCAAGGGAAAAGAAGAAGTCCGCGTGGCCGTGGACGGGCCGATCACCCTGTCCACCCCAGCCGGTTTGCGGGCGGCGGCGTTGGCCGGGCACGGCCCTGCCCTGCTGGCCCACTGGCTCGTGGCGGATGATCTGACTAGTGGCAGGCTTGTGCAAATTCTGCCCCAATGGACCCTACGCGTTGGCGATGGGCAAACGGCAGCATGGCTGGTCTACCCAAGCCGGGATTATGTTCCAGCCAAGCTGCGCCTGTTTTTCGATGCCATGGTGGCCGAGGCCACCGCGGCCCAAAGCCCTAAACCCCCGTATTGACCTTGGCCATATCGCCACCGGCCCAGGCCATGACCTTCGGGTTCATGACCTTGAACCAAAGGGGCGGGATGGAGGCCAGCAGGAACGTGCCGGGATAGCCGGAGGGCAGACGGGGCAGTTCGTCAAAATTGCGCAGGGCCTGATAGGGGCGCATGGGGTTAGCGTGGTGGTCGCTGTGGCGTTGCAGGTGGAACAAAGAGAGGTTGGAGAAGATGTGGTTGGTGTTCCACGAATGGTGGGGCTGTACGGGTTCATAGCGCCCGTTCTCCCGCTTCTCGCGCTTCAACCCGTAGTGCTCCACATAATTGGCCTGGGTGAGCGCATACCAGCCGATGAAATTGTGGATCAGCAGGAAGGGAACCATGACCCAGCCAAAGGCAATGATGAGGGCGATGTTGACGGTCAGCGTGACCGCATAGCCCTGCAAAATCTCATTGCGCCAGTGCCAGAAGGGCAGGCCTTTTTTGGCCAGCCGCTCGCCCTCATGCTTCCAGCCCCGCTTGAGCGCGCCAGGCAATTCTCGGGCGGCGAAGGCATAGACGGATTCGTTAAAGCGGGCGGAAGCGGGGTCTTCGGGCGTGGCGACCCAGGTGTGGTGGCCGCGATTATGCTCGATGCAGAAATGGCCGTAGCCGGAGACGGCGTTGGCCATCATGGCCCCAAACTTATCCACGCGGTTGGTTTTATGGCCAAGCTCATGACCCACCGTGATGGCGGTACCAGCGGAGTAACCAGCACTAATGGCCATGGCCAAGATACCCCACCAGGGCAGGTCCTGCGTGCCCACCAGCCATGCGGAGGTGAGCAGGCCCACCCAAAACAGGGGCACGGAAACGTGCAGCAGAATGCGGTAGTAATTGTCTTCCGCCATCTGTTCCACCACCTCAGGCGGTGGGTTGGTGGTGTCTTCCCCAAGCACCATGTCAATGAGCGGGATGAGGAAGAAGGAATAGACAAAGGGCAGCACCGTCACCAGTGGGTTGCGGTCCAGCGCGAAATAGAGCGCCACGGCAATGACGGGAATGAGTGGCACGGTAAGGGACACGAACCAGAGGTAGCGTTTGGTGTCGCGGTATTCCACGCGTTCCCCGGCTTTGGTTTCGGCAACAAAAATCATCATTCTCTCCCTTCATCGTTCCAATCTGTCCTTGACCGGCCTCCGCCCAGGGCGCAGACACAGGGGGGACAGGTTTTGTAGCACTTGCTACGCTAGAATAATGTAGCGAGTGCTACAAGAGGAAAAATGTCAAAAGACGCATCCGCCCCAAAACGTCGCATCGACAGGGATGCCCTCTTGCCCCCCATGGCGCAATTTCTGCTGGAAAACGGTGTCCACGCCGCCAGCCTTCGCCCGCTGGCCAAGGCGGCGGGGACGAGCGACCGGATGCTGGTGTATCACTTTGGGTCCAAAGACGCCTTGGTGGAAGAGGTGCTGATGTGGCTGGCGGACGGGGTGCAGGCCCAACTGGGCCTATTGGTGCCCGCCCAAAGGGAAGGCACGCTGGCGAGCTTTGCCACCATGCTTTTTGAGCTGCTGCGCCAGCCCATGCTGCGGCCCCATCTGGCCCTATTAATGGAAGTGAGCGCGTTTTGTGCGCGGGGGCAGGATGATTTTCGCAAAGTCAGCCAACAGGTGGTGGACAGCTATCACAGCTGGCTGATGGACGTGATGCCGCCTACGCAGGGCAATCGAAGCGCTGCGGCTGCTCATATGCTGGCCACCGTGGAAGGGGCTTTGATGCAGGACATGGCGGGGCGGGAGCAATTGGCCCGCGCGGCACTGAAGCAGGCTTTCCGTTAAACCCGCTCTACGATGACATTGCCCACGGAATAGCCCGCGCCGAAGGAGCAGATGACGCCCTTATCCCCCTTGGCGAGATCGTCCTTATATTTGGAGAAGGCGATGATGGAGCCTGCAGACGACGTGTTGGCGTAGTCCTGCAAAATGTTGGGTTGTTCGCCCGGGTCCGGCACACGACCCAGCACTTTACGGCCAATGAAATCGTTCATGGACTTGTTGGCCTGGTGCAACCACATGCGGTTCAGCTTAGTGGCATCCACGCCCTCCTCAGCGCAGTGGCTGGTGATGAGATCGGAGACGATGGGCACCACCTGTTTGAACACCTGCCGCCCGTTTTGCATGAACTGCATATCGCGGCGGTCGCTCACACCGTCGGGGCGGGTGCGGCGCAGGAAGCCGTTATTGTTGCGGATGTTGTTGGAAAATTGCGTGAGGCATCTTGTGGCCAGAATTTCATATTGGATGGCCGAACTCGCCTGCTCTTTTTCCTCCAGCACCATGGCGGTGCACACATCGCCAAAGATGAAATGACAATCCCGGTCGCGCCATTCCAGATGACCGGAGCAGATTTCCGGGTTCACCATGAGGATACAATTGGCGGAGCCGGAACGGATCATGTCTGCCGCCGCCTGAATGCCGAACGTGGCGGAGGAGCAGGCCACGTTCATGTCGAAGCCGAAGCCGTCAATGCCCAGCGCGTCCTGAATTTCAATGGCAATGGCGGGGTAGGCCCGCTCGTGGTTGGAGGCGGCGCAGATGACGGCATCCACATCAGCGGCGGTGCGGTCGGACTCCGCCAACGCGGATTGGGCGGCGGCCACGGCCATCTCGGTCATGATGGACATTTCGCCATCATCGCGCTGGCGCAATTGCGGGTGCATGATATGGGGGTCCAGCACGCCGGCTTTGTCCATCACATGGCGCTGCTCGATGCCGGAGGCCTTGAAGATGAATTCTTCGCTGGAATGGGCCAGGGGCTCTATGTCCCCGGCGGCGATGGCATCGGCGTTATCGGCATTGTGCTGGTCAGCATAGGCGTTGAACGCCTCAACCAATTCAGAATTTGTGATTGTCTCTTCCGGCGTGAACACGCCTGTGCCGCTAATCACCACATTGCGCATGATCTCATCTTGCTCCAGATATTTGCCCCGGGGCATCAGTAAAGTGTCCCACCCGCCCAAACAAGCGGCATCTAACGGGCCTTGGAGGCAAAAGCATGGGTAAAATCGCTCTCATGGGCGTAATGGCAGTAGTTTGGGCCGTGATTGGGGCGCTGCCCGCCTTTGCCCAATTCAACGTGGAGTGGCAGTCCAAAATCAACGCGGACAATCCGCTGGTGGGGCGCATCTATAATGCCAAGGGCGTGGAGGTGCCGCTGCTTTCCCTGCTGCGCCGGGCGGCGTTGACCCGCTATGTGCTGATCGGGGAGCAGCATGACAATCCGGACCACCACGTCATTCAGGCGCGCCTGTTGGAAGAATTATCAAAAGTGCGGCCCAATATGCCCGTGGTGTTGGAAATGGTACCGGACCGGCTGGGGGAACAACTCAACCTGTTTGATCTCAATTCCGACCCAAAACTCGATGCTTATGCCAAGCGGTTGGAGTGGGAAGAGCGGGGCTGGTATTCCTTCGATATCTACCGCCCCATGGTCATGGCGGCCATCAAAAACAGCCTGCCGCTCTTTCCCGGCAATTTGGACCGCGCCGTCACACGGGCGCTAACGAAACAGGGGCTTGACGCCCTCACCGCTGATCAACAGGCAGCCTACGGCTTGGATAAGGTTTTGAGTGCAGCCCAAACCGAAGGCTGGAACGCGGTTCTTGCCAATTCCCACTGTGGGATGATGCCCGCCTCCGCCATTCCCGCCATGTTGAACGTGCAGCGGGCGCGGGACGGCTACATGGCTGATCAACTTATCAAGACCGGCGCAAGGGCCGGGTCCGGGCTGATTGCGGGCAATGGTCATGTGCGGCGGGACCGGGGCGTGCCCTTCGTGCTGTCGCAACTCAAACCCGGCATCGAAGAGCGCGCGGTGGCCAAAACGGCGGATGGTCGTGATATCATCATGCGTGTGCCAGTGGCCCATTCGCTGGCCATTGGCATTGTGGAAGTGGGGGAAAGCAAGGCTTGGGCTGACTATAAGCTGGGCGCCAAAGCGGGTGACGAACCGGTCTATGACTACACGATCTTCACCCCCGGCTTTGACGATACGGACCCTTGTGCCGCCATGCGCGCGGCCATGGGAAAAAGCAAAAACAAGCAGAAAAATCCATGAGCAATCGTAGATCGCTGGACACGCTGTTCGCCCAGGCCGGTGGTATGATCGACAGTGCCACGGGCGGGGTAATCCCTCCGCTACAAGCCAGCACAACCTTTGTGCGCGATGAAAACTACGTGCCGCTTTCGCCCAACCATCTCTACGGGCGGGATGACAATGATCTGGTGCGACTGGCGGAGGAGATGCTAGCGCAGGCGGAGGGGGCGCAGGCCGCCCTGCTTTTCCCCAGCGGCATGGCGGCGGTGGCCGCGGCCATGCGCACGGTGCCCAATGGCGGGCGCATCATTTTGCAGACCGGCATCTATTGGGGCACCACCAAATGGGCACGGGATTTCTGCGCCCGCCGCGCCATTGATCTGATCGAGATTGATTGCGCCGATGGGGCGGCGCTGGCCGGTCTAACCGTCGATCAAGCCCACATGATCTGGGTTGAGACCCCCTCCAACCCCTATCTGAAAATCGTGGATATTGCCGCCTGCTCAGCGCTGGCCAAACAACTGGGGGCAGTGCTGATTGTGGATTCCACCGCCGCCACGCCGGTATTGGCCAATCCATTGGCGCAGGGGGCGGATATGGTGATGCACTCGGCCACCAAGGGCATTAATGGCCACAGCGATGTGCTGGCAGGCGTGTTGGCCACGGCTGACGCTTCTGATGAGCGTTGGCAAGCCATCGCCATGGATCGGCACGATGCGGGGGCCATTCTGGGGGCATTCGAGGCCTGGCTGCTCATCCGGGGTATGCGCACCATGGCGCTGCGGGTACGCACCATGGCGGCGAGCGCTCTAGAGTTGGCGCAGCGCTTGGAAACGCACCCTGCGGTAGACAGTGTGCTTTATCCCGGCCTTGAAAGCCATGCGCGCCACGCGCTTGCAAGAACGCAAATGCCGGGCGGGTTCGGATCGCTTCTCTCCGTTCGGGTGAAAGGCGGGCGGGATGGGGCGCTGAAAGCGGTGGGGCAGATGAAACTGTTCAAACGGGCCACCTCGCTGGGCGGCGTGGAAAGCCTCGTGGAACACCGGCACACGATTGAAGACACGGTGCCGGACGATCTGCTGCGCCTTTCCGTCGGCATTGAGGACGTGGAGGATCTGTGGGCCGATCTCAAACTGGCCCTGGAGGCGTGACGCCCCGCATTCGCCCAGCGCGGATGGGCGATTTGTCCTTCATCCGAGCCTGCGCGCAAGCCGCCTACGCGCTCTATGTACTGCGCATGGGCCAACGCCCTGCCCCCATGGACGCGGATTTTGTACAGGCCATCAATCAGGCCCGGTGTTTCGTTCTGGAAGACGATGCCAAACCCTTGGGATACGGGATCTGGTTTTCCCAAGACGATGCCTTGTTCATAGAAAATATTGCCATCGCCCCGGCGGAACAGGGGCAGGGCTTGGGCGTTGTGCTAATGAACTATGCTAAAAAGGCAGCGCAGAAAGCGGGGCTTTTGCGACTGCGCCTCTACACCAATGTGAAAATGGTGGAAAACATCGGCTTCTACACCCGCCTTGGTTTTATTGAAACGGAGCGCCGTCATGAAAACGGTTTTCACCGGGTGTATCTGGAAAAGCGGCTGTGAAACTCCATTTTACAAGCGGACTTAAAACGATTAAATAACGCGCGACAAACCCGGTCGGCCACGCAAGCGGATTGCACCATGACCAGTAAAATTATTCCCGTTAAACCCTTTGATTACGTGCTGTTTGGCGGCACGGGGGATTTGGCGGAGCGCAAATTATTGCCCGCCCTTTACCACCGGGACCATGATGGCCAGGTGCCAAAAGAAGCACGGTTTGTTGCGGTATCGCGCAGCAAACTGTCCACCAAAGACTACCGCAAATTTGCCCATGATGCGCTAAAGGCGCGCGTGGAAGAGGACCAGCGGGACGATGAAAGCCTCCAGCGCTTTCTGGATCGCCTGCATTACATCCCGCTGGATGCCATGGCGGAAAAGGGTTGGGATGAACTCAAGGATTATCTGAACAAGGACGATGATGAAGAGCGCATCCGCGCCTATTATCTGGCCGTCAGCCCTTCCCTGTTCGGCCCCATCGCGGAAAAGCTGGAAAGCTATGGTTTGGTGGATGATCGGGCCCGGCTGGTGATTGAAAAGCCCATCGGGTTCGATTTGGGATCCGCGAAAAAGCTCAACGAAGATGTGGGCAAGCATTTTCGCGAAGATCAGGTATTCCGCATCGACCATTTCCTGGGCAAGGAGACGGTGCAAAACCTGCTGGCCCTGCGCTTCGCCAATGCCCTGTTTGAACCCCTGTGGAACAGTGCCCATATTGACCACGTGCAAATCACCGTGGCGGAAACCGTGGGGCTGGAAGACCGGGCCGCCTATTACGACAAATCCGGCGCCCTGCGGGATATGGTGCAAAACCACCTGATGCAGCTTTTATGTCTGGTGGCCATGGAGCCCCCCGCCTCCGGCGATGCCGATGCGATCCGCGACGAAAAACTCAAAGTCCTGCGCTCCCTCAAACCCATCACCGAAGAATCCGCTGAGGCGCAAACAGTGCGCGCCCAATATCGCGGCGGCGTGGGGCCCGAAGGGAAAGTGCCGGGCTATCTGGAGGAATTGGGGGAGGAGTCCGACACCGCCACCTTCGTTGCGCTAAAGGCGGAGGTGGAAAACTGGCGTTGGGCGGGCGTGCCTTTCTACATGCGCACGGGTAAGCGCATGGCCATGCGCATGTCGGAAATCGTCATCCAGTTCAAACCGGTGCCCCACGCGATTTTTGGCGAAAATGCCGGGCGACCCGCGTCCAATAAACTGGTGTTGCGCCTGCAACCGGATGAATCCGTGCGCCAGTGGATCATGATCAAAGACCCCGGCCCTGGCGGCATGCGGTTAAAAGAGATCGCGCTGGACATGAGTTTTGCCGACACGTTCGAGGGCCACCAGCCGGACGCCTATGAGCGACTGCTCTTGGACGTGATCCGCGGCAACCAAACCCTGTTCATGCGCCGCGATGAGGTGGAAGCGGCGTGGCGCTGGATCGACCCCATTTTGGAGGCGTGGGAAAGCAAAAATCAAACCGTGCGCCACTATACGGCGGGCACATGGGGCCCCAGCCAGTCCATCGCGCTAATCGAGCGCGATGGCCGCACTTGGAATGATGGCGACGAATAGTCGTCGCGGGGGAATGACGGCGACGATTAATAGTCGCGGAGGAACGATGGCGACGCATAACCGTCGCGGCAAAGTGAAGGCGACGCGCCATTGTCACTAACGAACAGCGGAGAAGCCTATGGCCGTTGCCAGCTTCAATAAATACACCAATGGCGAAGAGTTGGCCGAAGCGCTGTCGGCCATTGTGGCGCGTCGGCTCTCCACCATCATTGATGAAGATGGTTTTGCCTCGCTCGCGCTCTCCGGCGGGTCTACCCCGCGCCTGTTCCTCAAAAAACTTGGCGATAGATTGGGGAAGCAAAAAGACATGCTCTACGTGGCCCCCGTTGACGAACGTTTCGTTCCTGCAAACCATGAAAACGCCAACGAGAGGATGATCCGCGAGACACTGGGCGTGTCGAACCATGCCGAAAGTGAGTTTCTGTCCTTGGCCGATGACGGTCGCAGTGCAGATGAAGTGGCGCAGGCGGCGCAGCAAAAATTGATTGCCGATGAGGAATTGCCCTTCGATGTGCTCACGCTGGGCATGGGGGCGGACGGCCACACGGCCTCTTTCTTTCCCGGTGCGCCCGAATTGGAAGCCGTGATGAGCGAAATGGCAGATAATCTCGTGGCTGCCGTCACCGCGCCAGGAGCGGACGAGACCCAGCGCGTCACCATGACCTTGCCCGTGGTGCTGTCGGCCGATCTGCTCATCCTGCACATTGAAGGCGCGGCGAAATACGAAGTTTATCAAAAGGCGATGGAGGGAGATGATGCGGCCGAGCTGCCCATCCGCTCCGTGCTGCACCACGAAGACGCGGAAGTTCACGTTTTCTACGCTCCCTAGAATTTCGCCATCTGCGATAGCGAAACTCTAGGTTACTTCGCGCTCACGCTGTCGGTCACCATCAATAGTTGGTGACCTTCGCTACACGGGTGCGGCAAACGATTGCCGGGCGGCTCTTCGCCGCCTTACACTCTTAAACACAAGGATCATGCTCGCCATGACCGACACGATCAAAGCTCTTCAAGCCGTCACCGACCGGCTCATCGAACGCAGTAAACCTAGCCGCGAACTCTACTTATCTCGCGTGGAGGATGCCATTTCAGAAGGGCCGCACCGGTCTTCTCTCACATGCGGAAATTTGGCCCACGGCTTTGCAGCTTGCGCGGCGGGAGATAAAGAAGCGCTTTCCGGCGATGTGGTGCCGAACCTGGCGATCATCACCTCGTTCAACGATATGCTGTCGGCACACGCACCCTTCGCCCGGTTCCCAGATATTATCAAACAAGCCGCCAGCGATGCCGGAGGGGTCGCCCAAGTGGCGGGCGGCGTGCCGGCCATGTGTGATGGGGTCACACAGGGGCAAAAGGGCATGGAACTATCCCTCTTCTCCCGCGATGTGATCGCCATGGCCACCGCCATTGGCCTGTCCCACAACATGTTCGATGCGGCGCTCTATTTGGGCGTTTGCGATAAAATCGTGCCGGGTTTGCTTATCGGCGCGCTGAATTTTGGCCACTTGCCCGCCGTTTTCGTGCCCGCCGGGCCCATGCCCTCCGGTCTGCCCAATGATGAAAAAGTGCGGGTGCGCCAGCTTTATGCGGAAGGCAAGATCGGGCGGGATGAGTTGTTAGCCGCCGAAAGCGCGTCTTACCATTCCCCCGGCACCTGCACCTTCTACGGCACGGCCAATTCCAACCAGATGCTGATGGAATTTATGGGCCTGCACCTGCCCGGTTCCAGCTTTGTGAACTCGGATACAACCCTGCGCGATGCGTTAACGGCGGAGGCCACGCGGCAGGCGCTGGCCATCACCGCGCAAGGCAATCAGTTCACGCCCATCGGGCGGATGATAGACGAGAAGGCCATCGTTAATGGCATTGTGGGCCTGCACGCCACGGGGGGGTCCACCAACCATGTGCTGCATCTTGTGGCCATTGCCGCGGCCGCCGGAATTGTGCTGACGCTGGAGGATATGTCTGATCTGGCCGATTGCACCCCGCTCATGGCGCGGGTCTATCCCAACGGCATGGCAGACGTGAACCATTTCCACGCCGCAGGCGGCCTGCCCTATTTGATCGGCGAATTGTTGCGGGGCGGGCACCTCCATGAGGACGTGGAAACGATCAACGGTCGTGGCCTGAGCAATCAGGTGAAAGAACCACACCTCACCGATGATGGCACGGTAAGTTTCAAAGCCGCCCCCACGGAGCCGGGCAATGACAAGATCATTGCCAAAATGGAAACGCCCTTCCGCCCCGATGGCGGTCTAAAAATGCTGGCGGGCAATATCGGGCGGGCCGTCATCAAGACCTCCGCCGTCAAGCGGGAGCATTTCGTGGTGGAGGCACCGGTGGCCATTTTCACCTCTCAAAGCGGCATCCGCGAAGCCTTCGAAGCCGGTGAATTGAACCGGGATGTGATCGCCGTGTGTCGCTTTCAGGGGCCGAAGGCCAATGGTATGCCGGAATTGCACAAGCTGACCCCGCCCTTGGGCGTGTTGCAGGACCGGGGTTACAAGGTGGCGCTGGTGACGGACGGGCGCATGTCTGGTGCCTCCGGCAAAGTGCCAGCGGCCATTCACATGACCCCAGAGGCTGTGGACGGGGGCGGCATCGCCAAATTGCGCGACGGCGATGTGGTGCGTTTGGATGCGGTTAACGGCACGTTGGAAGCGTTGGTGGACGCGGATGAGTGGAACGCGCGGGAGGCGGCCACCACCGATCTGTCCCAAAATGAGTTTGGCATGGGCACCCAAATGTTCAGCGCCTTCCGCCAATCTGTGGGCCGGGCGGATGTGGGTGCGGGGGTTATTTAGCCCACCCCATTTCCAACCTACTCACCCTAATCCTCGGCGAATGCCGGGGATCCACTCCATCAGATTAAAACAGGTTCGGTTCTGGGGAATGGATTGCCGGCCAAGCCCGGCAATGAGGCAGGTGTGGATCTAGCCCACCAGCGCCGTCTCTTCCTCGTCCGACTCACCGCTGAATTCGGCCTGAAAAGCACGGATTGTGTCGGCGGCCAAATCCACGCGGTTCAGCGTGTAGATGTGGATGTGACGCACACCGTTTCGGGCAAGGTCGCGCACCTGTTCTTCCACGATAGCGCGGGCCACGTCGGTTTGAGCCGCCTTATCATCACCAGCGGCGGCGAAGCGCTCTTCAAAAGTGGCGGGAACGGACGCGCCACATTTTTCAGAAAAGCCACGAATTCGATCGAAATTGTTGATGGGAATAATGCCCGGCACGAGCGAAATGCGCAGACCGGCTTTTTCGCAGAGCTCGCGGAAGCGGTAGAAATCTTCATTATCAAAGAAAAACTGCGTGATGGCCCGGTCGGCACCTGCTTTCTGCTTGTCCAAAAGGACGGCGATATCCGCGTCTAACGATTCTGCTTTAGGATGAACCTCCGGATAGGCCGAAACGGAGATCGTGAATTTGTGACGCTTTTTCAGCGCGGTCACCGCTTCTGCGACGGAATTATAGCCGGCGCAGCCAATCCCGTCGTCGGCCTCCACATCACCGCGCAACACGACCAGATGTTTGATATCCGCATACCAAAGCCGATCGGCGAAGGCCATCAGTTCGGCACTATTTTCGAAATGGCACAGGGCCAGGTGGCTAGCGGTGGGGGTTTCGGTCAGGTTTTGCAGCTGATCACACCATTCAAAACAACCATCCGTGGCGGTGCCGCCCGCGCCGAAAGTGACGGTCTGGAAAGCGGGTTTGAAGCGGCGCAGGGCGTGGGCCCCAGTCACCAAGGCGCGCTCCGCGGGCAGACCCTTGGGCGGGAAAAACTCAAGGCTGAACTGGCCGATACCAGAAGGCGTGACCGATCTGCGCCGCGCTTCGCGATTGGACTGTTGCGTTTCCCGATGGGACTGGAGTGAGGAAACCTTAGCGTCTTTCATGGGAATTTTCCTTCTAGCCCTGCTGCGAGGCTCTGGCGACAGGTTCAAAAAGCGACAAGCTACGTCGCCATTACACACTATATGCAAGTTTCTAAATGCGCAAGGTTGATATAAAGATTTCTTTATGTCATGTCAGCAGGTGGAACGCCTATCCACCGCCATCCCTGTCAATTTTGCGCTTTCGCCATGTCGCAAATGGCACCCCAGACGGCCAGCGCAGGGGGAATAGTTGGGGAATGCGACCACGCCCCGGCTCACCGTCGAGCCACCAAGAAAAGAGAATAGACCCGTGACAAGAACCATTATCGCCTCGGCCACCCAAGAAATCGTCATGGGCTTTGACGAGAAGTTTTGCGTCATTGGCGAACGCATCAACCCCACGGGTCGCAAGAAACTGGCCGCAGAAATGCAGTCGGGCAATTTTGAGACCGTGAAAGCCGATGCGCTGGCTCAAGTGGCCGCCGGAGCCACCATGCTGGACGTGAATGCGGGGGTGACCTCGGTGGACCCCAATGCCACCGAGCCCGCGCTTTTGGTGGAAACCTTGGAGATCGTGCAGGACTTGGTGGACGTGCCGCTCTCCATCGATTCCTCCGTCACGGCGGCCATCGAGGCCGGATTGAAAGTGGCCAAAGGCCGCCCGCTGGTGAATTCCGTAACCGGGGAAGAAGAAAAGCTGGAAGCCATTCTGCCCCTTATCAAGAAATACGATGTGCCGGTGGTGGCCATTTCCAATGATGAAACGGGTATTTCGGAAGACCCGGATGTGCGCTTCGACGTGGCCAAGAAGATCGTGGAGCGCTGCGCCGATTTCGGCATCCCCGCCCATGATGTGGTGGTGGACCCGCTGGTTATGCCCATCGGGGCCATGGGCACGGCGGGCAAACAGGTGTTTGCGCTGGTGCGCCGGTTGCGAGAGGAGCTTGGCGTGAACACCACTTGCGGGTTGTCCAACATTTCCTTCGGCCTGCCCCACCGGCACGGCATCAACGCAGCCTTTATTCCCATGTGCATCGCGTCCGGCATGACCAGCGCCATCATGAACCCCTGCCGCCCGCAGGAGATGGAAATGGTCCATGCGGCCAATGTGCTCTCCTCCGCCGATCAGGACTGCACCGAATGGATTATGACCTACAAAAACCACAGCCCTTCGGCTGCCGGTTCGGCACCTGCTGCCGCACCTGCCGCAGCAGGCGGTCGCCGCCGCGGTGGCCGCCGGGCACGGGCGGGTTAAGGCAATGTTTGCCTTGATCGTCTGCAATTGGAATCGAAGAAGCCTAGAAGTTTAGCGGGGGAGAGCGGAACCATTGGCCATTGACGCGATGAAATTTGGTGGTGCAGCGGACGTTGTAGGCGGCGGCGGACTGTCGCCAGCGATCAATTTTGTCCGTCAGACTGGTTTGCTCCCTTGCCAATTCGGGGACGGCTTGCACCATCCGCTCGCTCGGCATCACCCTTTGAGACCGCTTCAAGCTGGCTCTTTGCGCGAACAAGGACTGACGCTGCGTTCGACATTTTTCATACTCGGCCGAGGTCATCACGTTCTCGGGCGCTTCCTCCTCGGCCTGCTTTTTGCGCCTGCTTCGCAGGCGTCTCCATCTTCTGCGGGCCTGGGCAGATGATGTGCACGCTCCAACAACAATACCGGCCAGGAAGACCCTTCGGTTCATGGGTTAAAACCCCAACACTAACGACATCCATCCAAGACTGGACAAGGCCATGACGGATAACAATCCCCTCGTCGTCTTCACCCCTTCCGGAAAACGGGGCCATTTCCCCATCGGCACGCCCATTCTGGATGCGGCGCGGGAATTGGGTGTTTATGTGGAATCCGTCTGCGGCGGGCGGGGCATTTGTGGGCGCTGTCAGGTGGCTCCGGAATTTGGGCATTTTGCCAAGCACAAAATTGAATCCAAGCCAGACGCGGTGAGCGCGTGGACGGCCAAGGAAATCCGCTACACCGACAAGCGCGGCGATCTGCCGGAGGGGCGGCGGCTTTCCTGCTCGGCCACAGTGCAAGGTCCGCTGATTGTGGACATTCCCGCCGATACAGTGGTGAACCAACAGACCATTCGCAAGGCAGCCGATACGCGGGAGATACTCCGCAATCCGGCGGTGCAGCTTTGCTATGTGGAGATTGAAGAACCGGACATGCACAAGCCCCTGGGCGATCTGGACCGGTTAAAACTCCAGATCGAAAAAGAGTGGGGGTTTAACGATCTTCTGGTGGATCAACAGGTCATGGGCGTTGTGCAAAAGACGTTGCGGGCGGGAAACTGGGGCGTTACCGCCGCCATCCATCAGGATCTGGAGACATCCCGACCCACGCTGATTGCGCTTTATCCCGGCCTTAAAAACGAGGCCTATGGCGTGGCCTGTGACATTGGCTCAACCACCATCGCCATGCACCTGTCCTCCCTGCTGTCTGGCCGCACATTGGCCAGCGCGGGCACGTCAAATCCACAAATTCGCTTCGGTGAAGACGTCATGAGCCGCGTGTCCTATGTGATGATGAACCCGGACGGGCGAGAAGCCATGACGAAGGCTGTGCGGGAGGCGGTGAACCAACTCATTGAACAGGTCTGCGAAGAGGCTGATGTGGACCGGGCGGACATTCTCGACAGCGTGTTTGTGGGTAACCCCATCATGCACCATCTGTTTTTGGGCATTGACCCCACGGAACTGGGCGGCGCGCCCTTTGCGCTCGCCGTATCCGGCGCAGTGCATGCCTGGGCCACGGAAATCGGGCTTAAAATGAACCCCGGCACAAGGGTCTATGTGGTGCCCTGCATCGCGGGCCATGTGGGGGCGGATGCCGCCGCTGCCACGCTGTCCGAAGCGCCTGACAAGGGTGACGATCTTACGCTTTTGGTGGATGTGGGCACTAATGCGGAAATTGTGCTGGGCGAAAAGCGTCACACGCTGGCCTGTTCCTCCCCCACGGGCCCGGCCTTTGAGGGGGCGGAAATTTCCTGCGGCCAACGGGCCGCGCCCGGTGCCATTGAACGGGTGCGCATTGATCCGCAGACATTGGAGCCGCGCATTCGCATTATCGGCGTGGACAAGTGGTCTGACGAAGAAGGTTTTGCGAAGGAAGCGGAGAGCATCGGCGTCACCGGCATTTGCGGGTCCGGCATCATCGAGGTGATGGCGGAAATGTTCCTGGCGGGGATCATCGACGAAGATGGTGTCATTGACGGCACGAAAGCGGCCATCAACCCGCGCATTTTTGAGGACAAGCGGACTTTCTCTTACACGCTATGGCAAGGGTCGCCTGCCATTACCGTGAGCCAGACCGACGTGCGCGCCATTCAAATGGCCAAGGCTGCGCTCTATGCGGGCGTAAAACTGTTGATGGAAAAACACGGAGCGGAGCGGGTCTCCAGAATCTCACTGGCCGGCGCGTTTGGCACGTTCATCGACCCGAAATATGCCCTCGTCATGGGGCTGGTGCCCGATTGTGAGGTGGAAAACGTGCAGGCTGTTGGTAATGCCGCGGGGACCGGCGCGCGCATGGCTTTGCTCAACCGGGACCATCGGCGGGATATTGAAAGCACCGTGCGCCACATCGAGAAGATCGAGACAGCGCTGGAGCCGAAATTTCAAGAGCACTTCATCAACGCCATGGCATTCCCCAACAAGGTGGACAAATTCCCACGGTTGGAGCGGGAAGTGACCTTGCCTGCGCGAAAAGTGGTGAGCGTCGAAAGCGCAGACGCCGCCCCCGCCCGCCGTCGCGGTGGCCGCAGCGGTGGACGGCGCAGCCGCGCCGCTTAATGCACATGAAATGCAAGGCTCACCTAACGGGGTCTCATGAACCTTGCAAAGCTTAGCACAATCAGGGCCAATGCTGCGGGGATAAGGCCCACATAAACGTTCAGGATAGCAAGCCCGGCCCCGGCGGCCCACAAGATGGACACCAGGGCCTCGCAGATTGTGGCTTCCTTGGACGAGACCTGACGGCGGCGAAACAGGCTGCGGTTGGCCTGGCTGCGGAACCACAATTGGATCAACACCGCACTACCGGCCGAGAGCGCGCCGCCTATTGCAAGAAAGAATGCGGCGCGCGGAGAGGCAAATGTCAGCCAAAGAAGAAAAGGGGCAAGGACCGTCGCAATGATGGCCAACACCGCTTGCACCTTTGCCAGCAGGATGGCTGCGGGTTTCACCGGGGCAGTGATGATGAGTTCGTGGGCGTCTTCACCGGAGATGGAAATCCACGACAAGCCCCCCGCCAACTGTCCCGCCGCCATGACCACCACGGGCACAACTACGTAGTAAAGCGCGGCCCCGTCTTTCGCGTTGAGATAGAGCAAAAAGGCCGGTGGGATGAGGTAGAGGATCTGTTGCAGCGTTTGGGAAATGAGCCACGGGTCCCGGGCCAGCAATTTCCACTCCTTATGGCGCAGATGGGCAGCCATGGAACGGGTGCGGCTGAACCCGGCGAAAGCGCGCGTGGGTTTCTCCACGGTCTCAAGGCCCGACGTGGCCAAAACATCCTTGGTAAAGCGGCGCGCCGAGGTGTGGATGGTGACGGCAAGAATGGCCGCGGCGGATAGTGTGGTCACAATCCACGCGGAGGCTTCGCCCATGGCGGCGCGGGCGGGCATCCAAACAACACTTTCCAGCGCGGGGGCGTTAGCCAGTGTTTCGGGAGCCATCCACACGCCCATGCGCGACACGCCCTGCCCCAGCATGATGCCAGCGGCCTGCAAGGCGATGATGAAACCCGCCCCCACAATGGCAGCCACGATTTGGGCAATAAGACGCGTGCGGCCCGGCCCCACCAGTTTGAACAGGGCCAGCGTCACGCCCACCGCGGCGCAGGTGGCCAATGCCCCCAGCGCGATGAGCACGCCATAACCGGCCAGCCAATGGGCTCCGTCCAATATAATCAGCGCGTTTAACATGGGTGTGGCGATGAGAAGGGACAGCATGATCGTCTGCACGGTCAACACACTGGTGCGCACCTGAAACAGCCTGTGGCTGGGCGCGGGTGATGAGAGAATGAGATCAAGGTCCGACCGGGCATAGTAGGCCCGGGTGACGGACTCGATGGCTTGGCTGAACATGAGTGAGAAAAAGAGCACCATGGTGCCGGTGAGCGCCAGCAAAACCGGCGCGGTGGCGGAAAGCCCCTGCCCCACCAGCGGCCCGAGCAAATGGAGGGACAGCAGGTGCATACCGACCACAAAGGCGGTGATGACTACCCCGGCAGCCACCATGCGGGTGGGCTTGCCGCCCGTGACCATGGAGGCAAAATCTCGCCAGATCAGGCGGCTCTCATGGGCGGCAAACCACGTGAGGCTGCCCGGTGCGGACCGCCGTTTGGTAGGCTGGACCGGGGTTGTATCGAGGGTGAGGCTCATGCCGCCAGATCCTCTTCCTGGCCCTCTTCCACCAGTTCCAAAAACACCTCTTCAAGCGTGGTTGAAGCGTTGGCGGACCGGCCCCGCAATTCATCAAATGTGCCTTCAGCGATCAACCGGCCCTTGGCGATGACACCGATGCGCTCGGCCATGCGCTCAGCCACTTCCAAAATATGGGTGGTCATGATGACGGTTGTGCCGGCGGCAACCTTTGCCAGCAGCACGTCCTTCACCTGCCGCGCGGAACCGGCGTCCAGTCCCGTGAGCGGTTCATCCAGAATGATTAATTGCGGTTCGTGGACCAGCGCCCCGGCCAAAGCCACCTTCTGCCGCTGGCCCTTGGAAAAGCCGCCGCAGCGCTGGTTGGCGTGGGTGGTCAGCCCCAGCCAGTCGATCAGATCACGGGCGCGGGTTTCAGCGATGCTCGCGTCCACACCCCACAGGCCGGAGATGAATTCCAGATATTCGTAAGGGGTCAACTTGTCGTAGATCATGGGCTCGTCCGACACCCAGGCCACTTTGGATTTGGCCGTGATGGGGTCGGCAAGCGCATCCGTGCCGAAAATGGAGATTGCCCCGGCGTCGGGTTGCAACAGGCCCGCCACCATGCGCAATGTGGTCGTCTTGCCCGCCCCGTTGGGGCCAAGCAACGCGTAAAATTCGCCACCCTTGATGGTCAAATTCATGCCGTCCACGGCGGGGGGCTTGGCTCCGGTGGAGTCAAACTGCTTGTGCAGCCCCGTAATCTGCAAGGCGGTTGTTGCGTCCATGATATGTTTTCCCAAACCCGTATACGCGGAGCAGGATGCCATGATCCCGGTTTCAGGCCGGTGAAGCGATATGGTGAACGGGCCTTTGAGATATTCGCTCAACATGGGCGCAAGAACAGCTCCACCATTCTGTTTGCGACAGGGTCCGTTTCGTGATACCGCCGGTCAGTTTCCCAAATGAAGGGAATGGTTTACCTTGGGAGGGGCGGGCATGGATAACAGCTTGCTGAGCGCGGAGCGGTCAACACGGACGACCGATTTCGCATCATCCCGCGTCATGCGCAGTTTTGTCTTCTTCATGGTGCCGGACTTCTCCATGATTGCCTTCAGCGCCGCCATCGAAGCGCTGCGGTTGGCAAACCGCATGTTGGGATACAAATTCTACGCATGGCGGCTGGCGTCGCAGGATGGCGGGCCCGTATGCGCCTCCAACGGCGTGGAGGTTTCGGTAAACACATCGCTGCCGGATGAACGCCGGATGCTTGCGGGCAAGGACCGCCCCTCCATGGTGTTCATCTGCTCCGGCATCAATGTGGAAAAATTCACCAACAAGTCTGTGGAAGCCTGGGTGCGGGAGGAGCACAATCGTGGTGTGGCCGTGGGCGGGCTTTGCACAGGTGCCCATATTCTGGCCTCCGCCGGGCTGTTGTCCGGGCGACGCTGCGCCATCCATTGGGAAAATCTGCCGGGCTTCTCGGAGGCCTTCCCCAAAGTGGACGTCTATGCGGACCTATTTGAAAGCGATGGCAATGTTTACACCTGCGCGGGCGGCACGGCGGCGCTGGACATGATGCTATCGCTCATTGGCGAAGACCATGACGAGAACCTCATCAACGCCATTTGTGAACAGGCTTTGACCGACCGGGTGCGCGGCCCCCATGACCGGCAACGCCTGCCGCTGCGGGCACGGCTGGGGGTCCAAAACACGCGCATTCTGGCGATCATCGAAATGATGGAAGCCAATCTGTCAGAACCACTCACGCTGATCGAAATTGCCGATCATGCCGGCCTCTCCCGCCGCCAGATCGAACGCCTGTTCCGGCACCACATGGGCCGCTCCCCCGCCCGCTATTATCTGGAAATCCGCCTCGACCGAGCGCGGCACCTGCTGCTGCAATCAGCCCTGCCGGTGGTGGAAGTGGCCGTGGCCTGCGGATTTGTGAGTGCCTCTCACTTTTCCAAGTGTTACCGGGAGTTGTACGGACGTTCACCACAGCAAGAACGGGCGGATCGACAGGCGGAGATGGTGGAGTAAATTTGCGGCCTGTCGACACATTCGATTGTCATTTCTGCACAGGCGGAAACCTATTTACCGGACTGCGCAATCTTTGAGATAGGGTTCGGAACGGTCACAAACTTCTCTTTTCATGTCGCAAACACTGATCGATGGGTCCCCGCCTCCGCGGCCACTTAAATCGAAGGTGTTGAAGGTTCACCCGTCCGCCCGCAAGCGCTCATTCTTCGCATCAAACGGGCTTTCCTCCACCACGGTCGCCTTATACATCTGGCCCAGAATGCGAATTTCGACCTCGGTGCCAATCTTCGCAAACTCCGGTTTCAGCATGGCCAGCGCGATGGATTTGCCGGTGCGGTAGCCGTAGGCGCCGTTGGTGGCGCGGCCCACCAATTGGCCATTCTTGTAAATCGCCTCTGAACCGCGGGCATCTGTGTCGGTCACGCCGTCCACGACCATAGTTACAAAAGTCCAGTGATCGCCCGCCTCGTGGCGTTGCAGCAACCGCTCACGGCCGGTGAAATCCTTGGCGGGCTTGATGAAACGGTGGAGGCCAGATTCATAGGCGGAATATTCGATGGAGAGTTCGCGGCCCATCATGCGATAGCTCTTTTCGATGGCCATGGAGTTCATGGCCCGGGCACCGAAGGGCCGGATGCCAAATTCGGTTCCGGCTTCCATGAGCGCGTCCCAGATGGTGTTTTGCATCTCCATGGGGTGGTGGAGTTCCCAGCCCAATTCGCCCACAAAGTTCACGCGAATGGCCTGGGCGCTGGCTGTGCCGATGGCGATTTTCTGACCCGAAAGCCAAGGGAAATGAGCATTGTCCAGCGGGGTGCGGGTAAGCTTTGCCAGCACGTCACGGGCCTTTGGTCCGGCCAGCACCAGCACACCCCATTGGGTGGTGGCGGGGGTGAGTTCTACACTGCCGTCCGACGGACAGGCCTTTTGCAAATAATCATGGTCATGGGTTTCCAGCGCACCCCCGGAGACCAGATAGAACGTGTCTGCCGCCGTGCGATAAACCGTAAATTCCGCCCTCACCCCGCCCTCACGGGTGAGCATATGGCACAGCGCCACGCGGCCGATTTTCTTGGGCACCGTGTTGGCAAACAGGCCGTTGAGCCACTCTTCTGCGCCAACGCCACTGACCCACATTTTGGCGAACGAGGACGCATCCATAATGCCTACGCTCTCGGTGACGGCCTTCACCTCGTTACCCACATGCTCAAAATAGTTGGAGCGGCGGAAGGACCATTTTTCGCGCACGCGGCCGGTGTGGTCTGCGGGCGCGTGGTTTTCGTTGACGATCACATCCGCGCCCACGCCCCGCTCGCTTTCGGGCAATTCATAACCATCCGGCGCATACCAATTGGCCCGCTCCCAGCCATAGGTGCCACCGAAAACGGCCCCGTGCTGTTTCTGGCGTTCGTAGGACGGCGTGGTTTTCAGGGGGCGGGCGGCGGGTCGCTCTTCGTCCGGGTAGTGGAGCGTAAAGACATTGGCATAGGCTTCTTCATTCTTCTCGCGCAGATAGCCTTCCGTGGCGTAGGGGCCGTAGCGGCGGGGGTCCACGCCCATCATGTCCACAGTGGGTTCACCGTCCACAATCCATTCGGCCAACTGCCAGCCCGCGCCCCCGGCGGCGGTGATGCCGAAGGAGTGGCCTTCATTGAGCCAAAAATTCTTCAGGCCCGGTGCGGGGCCAATGATGGGGTTGCCGTCGGGCGTGTAGGCAATGGCCCCGTTGTAGACCTTCTTGATACCCGCTTCGCCAAAATAGGGCACGCGCTCGCAAGCGGTTTCGATGTGAGGCTCCAACCGTTCCAAGTCTTCCTGGAAAAGCTCGTATTCGCTCTCCTTATCCGGCCCGTCCACATAGCAGCAGGGCGCACCTTTCTCGTAAGGGCCAAGGATGAGGCCATGAGCCTCTTCACGCATGTACCAGGCACTGTCGCTCTCGCGCAGAACGCAGAGTTCGGGCCCGCCTTCATCCCGAAATTTTTTGATCTCGGGGTGGGCTTCGGTAACGATATATTGGTGCTCCACCGGGATCACCGGCACGTCCAGCCCCACCATGGCTCCGGTTTTGCGGGCAAAATTGCCGGAGCAGGAAATGACGTGTTCGGCTTCGATGCTGCCTTGGTCGGTCTCCACCAGCCATGTGCCATCGGCCTGTTGGGTGATGTTGGTGACTTCCGTGTTGCGGTGGATTTTCCCACCCCGGTCGCGTGCGGCCTTGGCCAGCGCCTGGGTCAGGTCAGCGGGTTGGATGTAGCCGTCATCTGGATGTTCGATGCCGCCCAGCAGGCCGTCCGTGTTCACATAGGGCCAACGCTCGGCGATTTCTTCATTAGTAATCTTACGCACATTGATGCCGATCGTATCGGCAATGCCCATGTAATATTCATATTCATCCCAGCGGTCCTGAGAGCGGGCCAGACGGATGTTGGAGACGATGCGGATGCCCGTATCCATGCCCGTCTCTTCCATCAGGTCCTGGTAGAATTGCACCGAGTATTTGTGAATCTGGCCCACAGAATAGGACATATTGAACAAAGGCAGCAGGCCCGCCGCATGCCATGTAGAGCCGGAGGTCAGCTCCTTGCGCTCGATGAGCACACTGTCCGTCCAGCCCTTTTTGGCCAGATGATAGAGCGTGGAAACGCCAACGACACCGCCGCCGATGACCACTGCGCGAGCCTTGTTTTGCATGGTGACTGATCCCTCAAAGCCAATGGCGGGGAGAGAGGACGCAAACGCCACCTCACCCATTTGACCACCACCGTAAACCGGAAGGCCGGTCAAAATCGACCCGGTTGCGACATGGGGTTAGGGCCGCGCGACGGAGCCCGCTCTTACGGCGTCAGTTGGGGATAATCTCCCCGCGGGTTTGCCATGACGTGTAGACCTGCGTTTCGTCATCCACGGTCACGCCTCCCCTGTTTTGGCGTGTTTGCAACAGGAAGGGCAGCACCCCCCAAAGTGTGCCCAGTGCCGCACCAAACAGGGCACGGACCGTTTGGGTTTCCCACCCCTGAAAGGGCGTGAGCGGAAAGAAAACCGCGCCAAATAAAACGGCGAGCCCACCCCCCACCAGCGCGCCCAGATAGAGCCAAAATTCTGGCCGGAAGGCCTGACGAGCAGGGTGGGAAAGGGGCGCGGGCGGTTGGATATTTTGATTGTTGGCCAGGGGGGGCGATGAGGGTTTCAAAGCGGGATCATCAAAGCGTGCCCGGGCGGACTGTAACCGCCGTTCCAGCGTGTCGATCTCCTCAAGCAGACCTGTATCAATGTCAGAAACGCTGACGCGCTGATGCTGAATGTGCTGAACGGGCTGTGCCGGGGGAATGTCTCTGTGAATGTGCGCTTGATGCGCGTTGGCAGGCTCCTCAAACAGCAAATTCAGCAAGCTGGCCTCCGGGTCCGGTTTGGCAGCAGGTTTGCGCGAGACGGCGGGCTTTGCAGCGGGCGCGATAACCGGCTCACGGCGGACGGCCTGCACAGGCGCCTCATCGAACAGGTCGAGTAAAGACCCTTGGCCGGCTTGGGCGGCGAGGGTGTAGGGGGCAATTTTGCGGGCTTTGGCGGGCATGACGCGGAACACTTCAAGCGGGAATCGAAGGGTGATCAATCCGCAGTTTCCTGCCGTTATGGATAACAAAACCTTAAGCCTGGGCTTTTTCCACAATCCCACGAAGTGGGCGGATCACTCAAGGGGCGGGCGGGTAACCGCGCCTTTACCATGCCTGTTTACACTTGGCGCAACCGGTGGGGGCCGGGCAGACATATGGGGCTTGGTCATGAATGCATTGACACAGAAACTTTCACGCCGTGGCCTGTTGGTGGGCGCTACGGCTTTGGCCGGTTGCACCGGCGCGGGGCTGGACACGATGAGCACCGGGTCCGTCTCCACCGCCAGCCGCTCATCCGGGTCTTCAAACAGTGTGGTGCGGCCCGCCATTGGAGTGGACCGGCATTTGTCCACCATGGCGGCCATGTATGGGCCCATGGAGGATGAGGGGTTTCAACTGGCGGCCATCCCTTATGAAAAACTGGACCAGCGCTTTCGCCGCCAGCGGGTAGTGAACCGCACGGGCATGCCACCCAACACCATCGTGGTGGACCCGCACAACCACCACGCCTATTTCATTTTGAGCCATGACGAGGCCGTGCGTTACGGCGTAGGTGTGGGCAAGGCGGGGTTTGAATGGTCAGGCGATGCGGTCATCGCCCGAAAAGCAAAATGGCCCACATGGACACCGCCCAAAGAGATGATCGAACGCCGCCCCGACCTGGCCCAATGGGCGGGTGGCCAGCCTGGCGGCATCGACAACCCGTTGGGGGCACGGGCGCTTTATCTCTATTCGGGCGGACGCGACACGCTTTACCGCCTGCACGGCACGCCGGAATGGGATTCCATCGGCAAGAGCATGTCGTCCGGCTGCATTCGCTTCCTCAATCAGGATATCATCGACCTGCACCGCCGGGTGCCGAACGGGACAAAGGTTCGGGTTTTGGGGGCTTGATCGCCCGATCCATCAATATGGTACAAAATAACGCCGCAAAATAATTGCGAGGTGAATGCGAGGATCACCAACTCACTCCCTCATACTCGGCGAACGCCGGGTATCCATGCCCATAAAGGTAGACCAAAATTGGTGGTGTCTCAGTTTGAAATTGAGGCCAGTTAACCAACCTATCGAATCTCACTGCAAACTCCTATATGCATAGCGCAACGCATAGGAGGTTGAATTGACGTTCAACGAGTTTATCAGGCGCGCCGTTTTGAGCGATTTCGGCTCTGAGCGCGATATGATTTCTGACTGCAAGCAAGACCCAAACTTGCCAAGGATTACAAATCGGCGCGAGTTCGATGACTATTTTGGTCGATCCACATTGCCACACGACACGCTAGATACCGTTTGGAGACACTATGCCGACCGGACCTAAAGGGCAAAAGCGCCCCGCCGATGTGATCGGCAATGCCGTCAAGATCGCCCAGATTGCTACTGGTGAGATTGACGATGAAGCCCCAGACGATGGAAAAGACCCTGCTGCAAAGGCGTTGGGGGCCAAGGGCGGGAAGGCGAGGGCGGCGAAACTGTCGCCGGAGCGGAAGAAAGAGATAGCCCAAAAGGCTGCGGCTAAGCGTTGGGGCGAGACAAAGCCTTAGATTTCTTTTCTGCTTCGACGCGCTTCACCACATTTTTGATGGGTTCCTCAATCGGAAGATGTTCTGGCGTAACGCCACTATCAAGCATAGTTCGACGGACCCTTTCGGCAACGGCCTTATTAGCTGAAATCGCAGCCGCCTCTCCTTTTATCCCATCTTTATTTAGCTTTTCAGCGGCCAAATTCATCTGAAAATCGTTGGCGGAGAGTTCTAGCCTTCCCATACGGTCAAAAGGATTATCTTTTCCAACCCCTTTCGCTTTTCGATACTCGGTAGAAGTCAGCCCATACAAACCTTCGTAACGAGCGTTGTGGAATAGTGGCTGTCTTTTACCTGAGACACCGGCATCTTGAGCAGCCCCACTCGCGGCTTTAAAAGAGTCACGCACTTTCTCGCGCTCTTCTATTCGTTTTTCGTCCTCGCTCTGCTGATTCTCAAGTTCGCGAGCGCGCGTTTGCGCAGCGAAATATGCTTGCGCGGCGGCAATTTCAGGTTTGTGAGGATTGCCGTTCATTGCGATGAGATAGCAAGCGCCGCGCGACAGGAAAAAGTCCTTAACCGTCTGGGATGCCCCGTTTCCAGCCTCAGACTGCTTACTGATCTCAGTAAGGTGATGTGACGGGTCAATCCCTGTGCCACGCATAGCGTCTTCCGCGCGGCGCATCACATTTTCGAAATTTTGCCACTTATCATAGCCGAGAATAGGCTGAATTTCTCGGGCAAACCAGTATTCAGAGCCGCTGCCAGAAATGCGCTTCAACGACTCCAGTCGCTCCATCGTGTGACCGTATTCTTCGCTCTTTTCTAGTGCATGTGACATTGCGTGTGACCTCAAATGGTGTATGTGATAAAGGCGTAACACGCATCACATACAGGAGTCTATGGCATGGTGGAATTGGATGTGGTCGCACGTCAGATCGAAAAAAAGGAATCTGAAATTCGATCATTGGAAAAAAAGCTTAGTGAGGCGCGTGTATATGTCCAAGCCTTGCATGATTTAATGAAGGTCATGGAGACCGACGAAGCGGAAAACGCAGCCGCAGAAGGCACGATTAGAGAAGGGAGTGCTGTCGATCAAGCCAGAAAGGCAATCTTGCAAGCTGGAAAGGCTTTGCATCTTGACGAAATACTTGCTGCAATCGGGCGAGAATCTACGCGTGAAACAAAAGCGTCACTCAACGGCTCATTAGCTGCGTATGTGAGACGCAATGAAATTTTCACACGACCAAAACCGAGCACGTATGGCTTAGTAGAGATCTCGCCCAAGTCACATGACGAGCCATCGCATCTACCCCCAGAACCTCCGCAAGGGTTTGGCGGCTACGGAAGCCACAGCGATGAAGACATTCCATTCTAAGTGGAAAATATTCTTGACGCTAAGCAAAAAAGTTCATATAAAATAGTATGGCAAACATACTCGACACAGCTAAACGCGCTCAAATCCTTTCTATGCTGGTGGAGGGTATGTCTATGCGCTCAGTCACCCGCATCACGGGCGTATCTATCAACACCGTTTGCAAGCTGCTGGTAGACGCTGGCAATGCTTGTGCCGCTTACCACGACGAAACCGTGCGCGATGTGAAAGCTGCCCGCGTCCAGTGTGACGAAATCTGGTCTTTCGTTGCCGCTAAACAAAAGAACGTCAAAGCCATGAAAGAGCCTGTCGATGGTGCCGGCGACGTTTGGACGTGGACCGCCTTGGACGCTGATAGCAAGCTGATCGTGTCCTATTTGGTTGGTGGCCGTGACGGGCAATACGCATTGGCCTTCATGGACGATGTAGCGGCTCGTTTGGCCAATCGGGTGCAACTCACCACGGACGGCCACAAAGCCTATCTAGAAGCCGTAGAGGGCGCGTTTGGGTGTGATGTAGACTATGCGCAGTTGGTCAAGTTGTATGGCTCTGCACCAGAAAGCGCCAAGGGGCGCTATTCACCTGCAGAATGCACGGGCATTCGCAAAAACAAGATTGAAGGCGAACCAGACGAAAAGCATGTGTCTACATCCTATGTGGAGCGCATGAACCTCAATATCCGTATGGGCAATCGTCGGTTCACCCGCCTTACCAATGCGTTCTCAAAAAAGATCGACAATCACCTTCACATGCTGTCGCTGTATTTTGTACATTATAACTTTTGCCGCCAGCACAAATCCCTTGGCGGTTTGTCGCCAGCTATGGAAGCCGGTATCAGCGATACGCTTCACGATACGGAGTGGATTGTGGGCTTGATCGACGCTCAAAAGCCTGCGCCGAAAAAACGTGGACCTTACAAGCCTCGCAAAAAAGATAATTCAAACTGAGACACTACCCCAAAATTCGGTGGCTTGGATTGCCGGGACAAGCCCGGCAATGAGGAGCAAGGGGGCGGCTCGTTGTTGAACCGCAAGCTCTGAAGTGGGGACGACAACGGAGGTTAGGTGTCCCAGAAAACCACCCACTCCCCTTTGCATTCTGCCCACGCGCCGTTAAAGAGGCGGCACGCATCCTATTTCCTTCCTCCCGGTTGCATTCATGATCAAGCCTACGCTGCACGCCTTTGCCAAGGCACTGGGCACCGGCGAGCGCAAGCCCGTTGACCTGTCCTCTTTCACACCGTCCGTCATCAAGACCGAAATTCTGTCCGGCCTCACCGTGGCGCTGGCGCTGGTGCCGGAAGCGGTTGCCTTTGCCTTTGTGGCGGGGGTTCACCCGCTGGTGGGGCTTTATGCGGCCTTTATCGTGGGTTTGATTACGGCGCTGTTTGGCGGTCGCCCGGGCATGATCTCCGGGGCGACGGGCGCGCTGGCCGTGGTAATGGTGGCGCTGGTTTCAACCCATGGGGTGGAATATCTGTTTGCCACCGTGGTGCTGATGGGCATTTTACAAATTCTTGCCGGCATATTCCGGCTGGGTAAATTTATTCGCCTCGTGCCCCACCCGGTGATGCTGGGCTTCGTGAACGGTCTGGCCATCGTGATCTTTTTGGCCCAACTCACCCAGTTTCAGGTGCCGGGACCGGACGGCACCAAGGAATGGATGAGCGGCTTTCCTCTGATTTTGATGCTGGGGTTGGTGGTGCTGACCATGCTCATCATCCAGTTTGTGCCCAAGATCACAACGGCCATTCCTGCCCCCTTGGCAGGTATTGGACTGGTGGCCGGTCTTGTGATCGTGGCTGGGCTGGATGTGCCGCGCGTGGGCGATTTGGCCTCCATCGAAGGCGGGCTTCCGGCGTTTCACATTCCCACCGTGCCGCTGACCTGGGAGACCTTCCAGATTATCCTGCCCTATGCGGTTATCCTTGCCGCCATCGGCCTGATTGAAAGCCTGTTGACGCTGAACCTTGTGGGCGAAATTACCGGCCAGCGGGGTGGTGCTTCGCAGGAGTGTCTTGCGCAGGGTGCAGCCAATACGGTCACCGGCTTTTTCGGCGGCATGGGCGGATGCGCCATGATCGGGCAATCCATGATCAACGTGAAATCCGGCGGGCGCACCCGCCTTTCCGGCACATCGGCGGCGCTGTTTCTTCTAGCCTTCATCGTGGTGGCCTCGCCCTTGATCGAGCAAATCCCGCTGGCGGCGCTGGTGGGCGTCATGTTCATGGTGGTGATCGGCACGTTTGCGTGGAACAGCCTTCGCCTGTTCGGCAAAGTGCCCACCACCGATGCCCTTGTCATTGTGCTGGTCACCGTGGTGACGGTCATGACAGACCTGGCCATTGCCGTGGTGGTGGGCGTGATCGTCTCCGCGCTGGCCTACGCCTGGAGCAATGCCACGCGCATCCGCGCCAAGGCCCACACAACCACAGAAGGCGCGCGGGTCTATGCCATTGAAGGGCCGCTCTTCTTCGGCTCCACAGACAGTTTTGCCGAATTGTTCAACCCAGACGAAGACCCCAGCCTCGTCATCGTGGATTTTCTGAACAGCCGCGTGGCCGACCAGTCTGCCCTGCAAGCCATCGAGGATCTCGCCACCAAATACGAGGCCAAGGGGAAGACCTTGCAACTGCGTCACCTGTCGCGCGATTGCCACTTCCTGCTGAACCGGGCGGGTCAGCTTATGGTGGATTCAAGCGACGATCCGGAATACCGCATCGCCGCCGATTACGACGTGCGCACAGGCCAGTTCAGTGGCGG
This sequence comes from Pseudomonadota bacterium, assembly GCA_038525315.1. Taxonomy (GTDB): domain Bacteria; phylum Pseudomonadota; class Alphaproteobacteria; order Rhizobiales; family Rhizobiaceae; genus Pseudahrensia. The sequence continues at coordinate 71,753 of JBCBHU010000002.1, read as the reverse complement.
TCACTGACGTTCGTTAGCTGGTAAGACGGCCTCTTTGTGATCACCGTGAAATAAGGCCGGAAAGCATGACGCTTTCACCGAGTGGCGGGAGGGTGAGCCGTCGGTTCATGTTCTCAAATGCACGTTTCAGTCATTATCTTATCCCCGGCACAGTTTCACAGGCCATAACTGGCCTGCGCTCTTGTGGGGACGGCTGGTCGGATCAACCAACCTTCAAGTCATAGGGCCGCCGGTTTCCGGTCAACAGCAGGTCTGGTTGGGCCTGCCCGGAGCGCCGCTTAGTGTCATAACGTCGGGTTGGAAGAACCCGGGTCAGGATGACCACTTGGGAAGAAACCGTCCACTCGCCTGTGGCTCGTGTTCGTCTGCGCTCACGCTGTCGGGCTTCGCCCTTCGCTACGCGGATGCGGCGCATCAGCGCCGGGCTGCTCTTCGCAGCCTGTCACGCCACCGGTGGAAGAAATTCATGGTGGCACAGGTCTTTGTGAGTAAACGGCAGGCGCAGCCACCGCGATGGGGCAACGGTCTCGTCAATTCTTAACATTTGCAGCGGCGCAGGCCGTTGCCCCATCGGTTCCCGTCTCACCCGCGCAAACGTGCGGGCGCATCCGCACGTTCATTCTCTAGAGGCGTTCCACAATCAAAACACCACCCACATCCACGGTCTTTGACCCCACCAGAACCTTGTCGCTCTTGTCAATTAGCCCGGACGCATCCTGCGGTTTGGGGCCGTAATTGATGATGGTGCGCAGATTGCCCCGGTCGCGCAGGCGCAGGTCTTCGCCGGTTTCAACAATCGGCAAGTCGCAGTCTTCCAGGGCTTTGCGCAGTACGTGGAAGGTGAGCCGCTCGTCGGGCCAACCGGCAAGATAGGTGTAACGGTCTTGTTCGAAGACAGCGCCCTGCCCTTCTTTCGTTTTCAGAGCAGTTTTCACCGTCTGGCCGCCCACAATGGTTTCAAACCAGCGCTGAAAACTGCCGCCCTTTTCCAGCGGCACCTCGGTGCGGGGACGCAGGCTTTCGACGCGCTCCACGCGGATATTGATGAGAGACTGCAAACCGCCCGGAGGCAGGGTGTCGGGAATGCCGTGGTTTTCAGTTCGGGAGCCGCTGCGGGGGCCAAACAGGACTTTAGCTTTGGAAGCCTCCAAGCGTTGGATGAAATTATCCTCCACCATCAAAAGGTGGGGTATGATTATGAGGTCATAATCCGCAAGATTGTGTTTGGTGGACACAATATCGACGGACTGACCCAGCCGCCGCAACACGCTGTAGAACTGGCGCAGGAGGGCAAAGCCATCATAGTCCGCCCCCTGGGGCTGGATTTCCGTGGCCCACAGGGAGGGATAGTCGAACAGAAGCGCGACCTTGCTCTGCATGGCCTGCGCTTCGGGCAGGCGCTGGAGTTCCTCCGCCACCTGCGCGGCTTCTCCAAACGCCACGTCCGGCGAATTATCGGGTCGGTTGAGGCCGGAATGGAATTGTTCCTGGGCAAAAGGGGCCTGCCGCCAGCGGAAATAGCTCACCACTTCCGCGCCATGGGCGATGGCCTCATGGGTCCAGGCCCGCACCATGCCGGGGTGGGGGGCGGGATTCCAAGGGGCCCAGTTCACAGGGCCGGGCTGCTGCTCCATCACCCACATGCGCCCTTTGGGAGAGCAAGCGCGGTAGAGGTCGTGGTGCAGGGCCTGGGTATCCGGGTCCCCGGCGCGCAGATACCAAGCCTTCCAATGGGGGTCGGTGAAGTCCCGCTCCAGAAAGCCGAGGGGATAAGAGTCCCACGAGGCGACATCCAAATCGGCGGATACGTCGAAATGGTCGAATTCGAGGTAGTTGCCCATGAAATTGTGGATCAGGTCACGGCCCGGCGAGAGACGGCGCAGGATATCGGTTTGAACCTTGTTGAACGCCACTACCTGATCGGAGGAATAGCGGCGGAAATCCTGCACATGGGCGGGGTTGGGTTCGGTGACGGTGAGGTTGGGCAGTTCGATCTGGTCAAAATCGCTCACCTCCATGGACCAGAAGACATTGCCCCAAGCGCGGTTCAGGGCTTCGGAAGACTGGTATTTCTGCGCTAGCCAGTCGCGAAAACCATCGCGAGCGGCGGAAGAATAACTCACGGTGGTGTCGTGGCAGCCATATTCATTGTCCGTCTGCCAAGCCACCACATGGGGGTTCTCGCCGTAACGCTTACCCACAATTTCCGTGATGCGTTTGGATTGCTCGCGGTAACCCGCGTGGCTGAAATCGTAGTGGCGGCGGGAGCCGAACAGACGGGGACGGCCCAGTGGGTCCACAGCCACCATGTCGGGCATTTCATCCACCAGCCATTTGGGGGGCGTGGCGGTGGGTGTGCACATGATGATTTTCAGGCCTGCAGTCCCCAGCGTGTGGATGGCCTCATCCAGCCATTGGAAGCGGAAATCATCGCGGGCCGGTTCCAGCCGCGACCACGCAAATTCCGCCACGCGCACATGGGTAATGCCGCACTCCACCATGCGGGCCGCATCATCGGCCCACATATCCTGCGGCCAATGTTCGGGGTAGTAGCAGACGCCCAGCGTAGGGCCGCGGGATGAGCCGCTCACACCCGCAAACCGTCGGCGCTGAACAGCATGGCAGTGGCCGGATCAATACCGATTTCTGCCGACTGGCCGTCGCCCACAGTGGCATGGCCTTTCTGCTCCACTGTCAGCGGCTGATCGGCGCCGATGTCCAGATAGAGGTAAGACGTGCCGCCCAGTTGCTCCACCACTGTGGTGTTGGCGGTGAATTTATGGCCAGCCGAAGCGGCGGGTACAAAATGTTCAGGGCGGATGCCCACTTTCACCTTCTCCCCAATCGTGGGCGTGCGGTCGCGAGTGGCGACGGGGAAAATGGCATTGCCCATGGAGGGCACGTTGACGGTGGCGGAGCCTTCTTCCACCAGTGTCACCTCCGCCTCCATGAAATTCATGCGCGGGGAACCGATGAAACCGGCGACGAATTCGTTGTCGGGATTATCGTAGAGTTCCAGCGGGGAGCCGAATTGCTCCACCACGCCGGCCCGCAGCACCACGATACGGTCGGCCAGCGTCATGGCCTCCGTCTGGTCGTGGGTCACGTAGATCATGGTGCTGTCGAGATCGTTGTGCAGTTTGGCGATTTCCAGCCGCATCTGCACCCGCAGTTCCGCATCAAGGTTGGAGAGCGGCTCGTCGAACAGGAACACTTTAGGCTCGCGCACAATGGATCGGCCGATGGCCACCCGTTGGCGCTGACCGCCGGACATGGCAGCGGGTTTGCGGTCGAGGAGCGGGCCCAGTTCGAGGATCTTAGCCGCTTTTTGCACGCGGGCGTCGATTTCACTCTTGGGGAAACCGTTCATCTTCAGGCCGAAGGCCATGTTGTCGTAAACGGTCATGTGCGGATAAAGCGCGTAGGACTGGAACACCATGGCCACGCCCCGGTCCGCGGGTTCGGCATGGCTTACATCGTCATCGCCGATCTGAATGGAGCCGGAGGAGATTTCCTCCAGACCCGAAATAAGGCGCAGCAATGTGGACTTGCCGCAGCCGGATGGCCCCACAAAAACGATGAACTCACCGTCCTTAATGTCCAGATCGACGCCGTGGATAACGTCAATGGCACCGAACGATTTGCGCACATCACGCAGAACAACTTCAGCCATGGAAAAAATTCCTTTTTATCTATTCCGTGGAGCGGGGGCCGAGGCGGTCCGCCCAATCTTGCGCGATGGCCAGCGCACAGTCGCGCACCAGACCCTCCCAAATTTCAATGGTGTCCCCTTGCAAGCGAAACGCCGGTGCGGTGGCGGAGACGCCCGCATAGGTTCCCGAAGGTTCGTGCATAATGCCGTGGGCGACACAGTATATGCCCGGCTCGTGCTCCTCCCGGTCATGGGACAGGCCGCATTTGGCGCGGATGGTTTTCAATTCCGCTTCCAGCAAAGACGGCGTGTAAAGCGTGGAGGGGGTGTGGCGGTGATAGTCCAGCCCTTCAACCAGCAGTGCGCTTTGATCAGGAGGCATGGAGGCCAAAATGGCTTTTCCTACCCCCGTGCAATAAAGCGGCGATACATTGCCCACCTGACTGTGCATGCGCACGTTTTGGCGGCTCTCCAGCTTGTCGATATAAATGACCTCTTGCCCGTTAAGCACCCCCAGATGAACGGTCTCGCCTGTCTTTTGCTGCAAGGTTTTAATGTGCGGATAAGCGATGGACCGCAGAGAATTGTTGGACCAAGAGCGGGCAGCGAGTTTGAGCAGGCGCAGACCTGCGGTGTAAGTATGGTCCCCGTTCACCTTCACCAGGTCTTCGTGGACAAGGTTGGTCAATTGGCGATGGAGCGTGCCCCGGGGTTGACGGGATTGGGCCAAAATATCGGTGAAGCGCAAGGGATGTTGGGCGGCGGCGATAATGTCGAGCACTTCCAGCGCCTTGCCCAAAGTACCACTGCCATTGGTTGGGGCGGTGTTTGGGCCGGTAGTAGGGCTTGTGTCGGCCGTAATATCCGCACGCCCATTATCGGACGGGTCAAAACCCATCTCGCCTGCCCGGTCACGCACACGCATCTGCGCCACGATTGTCCTCCCACTCCCCCGTCACAACAGTCGGCGGGACTTTTTTACGCCCTCTGCAAGACCGGTTGACATTTCTTTTCACTATCCAAATAATTCCGCTTAGTCAAATCATGTTCCATTATGTGGAACGCGCCCGTAGCGGCGCACTGCTGTGAAACACGATGCGACTCGTCTGGGAGGATGATCTTGCACCGATGCGGTGGCCTTGCCACCATGGGGCGTCACCCGAATTTTTGTCAGCGCTGCCGCGCGGGCACAAATCCCAGCCGGGCAGGACCAGAATAATTGCCGGCCCCCAAGGGGAAGGCGCAACGGGAGGATACCCATGTATAAGTCGCTCATCAGAGCCACAGCCGCGCTTGGCGCAGCTGCCTTTATCGCAACTACGGCCCAGGCCGGTGACCTCAAAATTATTTTCGATGACCCAAACCCAGGCCCGAAAAAGGGGTTTGAAGATGCGGTGGCGGCGTTCAAGGAAGCCAATCCCGACATCAACGTGACGGTCTCCATCAACGACCGGGAAGCCCACAAAACGGCCATCCGTAACTTTCTCACCGCTGACGCACCGGACATCACGTCCTGGTATCCCGGCAACCGCATGGCCCCTTTCACGGATGCCGGATTGATGACCGATATTTCCGATCTGTGGGCGTCGGACCCGAACCTGTCCACGTCCTTTGAGGCCATCAAGCCCACCATGACACGGGACGGCAAGCAGTGGGGCGTGCCCTATTCCTACTACCAGTGGGGCGTTTATTACCGCAAAGACATCTTCGACAAACTGAGCCTGTCCGAGCCCAAGACTTGGGACGAAATGCTGGCCGCTTGCGACAAGATGAAAGAAGCTGGCGTGACGCCCTTCACCATCGGCACCAAGTTCCTGTGGACTGCCGCAGGCGTGTTTGACTATCTGAACCTGCGCACCAATGGCTATGATGTTCACAACGATCTGACGGGCGGTAAAATCAAATATACCGACCCACGCATCCGCGCCACATTCGCCAATTTCAAAGAAATGCTGGACCGGTGCTCCTTTGTGAACAACCACGCCACCATGTCCTGGCAGGACGCCATCGCGCCCTTCGCTAAGGGCGATGCCGCCATGTATGTGATGGGTAACTTCGCAGTGGACGGGTTCAAAAATGCCGGTCTGACCTATGATCAGATCGACTATTTCCCCTTCCCGGAAATCACCAAGGGCATGCCCCGGGCAGAAGAAGCGCCTGCTGATGCTTTCTTCATCCCCGCCAATGCGAAAAACAAAGAAGACGCCAAGAAATTCCTGGCCTTCATCGCGCAGCCGGAAATTCAGGCCAAATGGAACGCCACCATTGGCCAGTTGCCACCTAACTCCAAAGCTGAAGTGGCCGATGACAAGTTCATCAAAGAAGGCATGGAAACCGTGTCCACCGCCGCTGGTCTTGCCCAGTTCTTTGACCGTGACGCCCCTGCGGCCATGGCCAAGGCGGGTATGGAAGGCTTCCAGCAGTTCATGAACGATCCAAGCAAGCTGGAAGAAATTCTGGCCCGCCTCGATAAGGTTCAGGAAGAAGTCTACAAGTAAGACCTCTATCGGGCGCCCGGACCAATCCGGGCGCCTGTTTCATTCCGCCTCTCCAAGAGACTGAATGAAACAGGCGCAAAGCTAAAACCTGCCGCAAGGCAACACCTGGGAGGGTGTGGGCCATGACCAATACTGCTCTTGCAAGCGAGCCGGGGGCCACCATCCGGCCCACCAGCAAGCCCGGCCCGCGCGATCAGCGCTCGTGGTATGCCCGCAACCGGCTTAAAGTGGCCCCGTGGCTGTTCCTCGCCCCTGCCCTCATCTTTTTCATGATCTACGTGATCATCCCGATCTTCGCATCCATCTCCCTGTCCTTTTACCAGTGGGACGGGCTGGTGGCGGAACAGGCCAAGTGGGTGGGCATGGATAATTATGCCCGGCTGATGGATGATGAAAAATTCTGGACATCGCTTAAAAACAATGTGCTGTGGCTGGTGCTGTTTATGTTGGCTGTTCCGGCGGGCCTATTCATTGCGCTGTTTTTGAACCAGACCGCACCGGGCATGCGCATTTACAAAAGCCTGTTCTTCTTTCCGTTTGTGATTTCTCAGGTTGTGGTGGGGCTGGTGTTCTTCTGGTTCTACAACCCGGAATTCGGTGTGGTGGGTAAAGTCTGGGGCTTTTTCTTCTGCGAACAGGTGGTCAACATTGTGGGCAATCTATCCACCCGCTGTTCGGTGGACCCGCCAGCGCTCATGGCCAGTGAGGAATTTGCCACCTATGGCATTATCGCCGCCGGTCTTTGGCCTCAGATAGCCTATTGCATGATCCTCTATCTCACCGGTCTCAACTCCGTCTCTCCCGACCAGGTTGAAGCCGGGCGGCTGGACGGGGCGAAGGGATGGAAAATGCTTTGGTACGTGATCCTGCCCCAACTGCGCCCAGCCACGTTCATCGCGGTGGTGGTGACGGTGATCGGCGCGCTACGCTCTTTCGACATGATTGCCATCATGACCCAAGGCGGCCCCGGCGTGGGCTCCACCAATGTGCTGGCCTATTACATGTATGAAGTGGCCCTGTCGGAATTCGGCTTCCGCTACGGCTACGGCGCGGCTATCGCCACGGTGCTTTTCCTGATCATGCTGGTTTACATCAGCTACTTCCTCTACCGCATGTATCGCGACGAGAAGGGAGGATAGGCCGATGACCAGCCCCTTCCGCGAAACTATCAATGCCATTTGCAGCGCCCTTCCCGGTGCCGTCTGGTCTGACCCCTGGGGGGGCGGACATGACGCCTGGAAAGTGGGCGACAAGATGTTTGCTTGCATGGGTTCCATGACGCCGGGCGTTTCCGTCAAATGCGCCGACGTTGAGACCGCCACATTGCTGAAGGAACACGGAATTGCTCACAACGCCCCCTATTTCCACAAAAGCTGGGTGCGTTTTGACGAGGACGCCAATACGGATGAACTGAAAGCGCGCATTGAGGCATCCTACAAAATCATCTTTTCCAAACTGCCGGCCAAAACACGCAAGGCCATCAGCGAAACCCAGGAGGTTGCCTGATGTTTCCCCGCCCCATCGAGAAATCCGGCCCGTTTTCGCGCATGAGTTACAACGTGATGGTGCCCATCGCGCTGTTCATCTGGCTGCTGCCGCTGATCGCCATTTTCATGACCTCCATCCGGCCTGAAAGCGACATCACGTCGGGCAATGTGTTCGGCTGGCCCACGGATTTTTTGCTGATTGAAAATTATGCGCAGGTGTTTCGCGAAACGAAGGCGATCCAATACCTGCTCAATTCCTTCATGGTCACCATCCCCACAATGATCCTGTCCGTGGGCCTCGCCTGTCTGGCGGGCTATGCATTGGCCATCTACCACGTACCGTTTTTCGGCAAAAACGTGGCCATTCCGCTGTTCATGTTGTTCGTGGCGGGCAATTTCGTGCCGTTCCAAATTCTCATGGTGCCGGTGCGGACCTTCTCGGAGAATATTGGCGTTTATAATACTGTTTGGGCGCTGATCCTGTTTCACTCTGCCTTCCAGACCGGCTTTTGCACCCTGTTCATGCGCAATTTCATCAAGGCGCTGCCATTCGAGTTGATCGAGAGCGCGCGCATTGAAGGCGTCGGGGAATTTCGCATTTTTTGGCACGTGGTGCTGCCGCTGGTGCGGCCTGCCCTGGCGGCATTGGCAGTGTTGATTTTCACCTTCATCTGGAACGATTTCTTCTGGGCAACTGTGCTCACCAATGGCGATGAAGCCAAACCCATCACGGCTGGCATGGAGAGCTTGAAAGGCCAGTATTTGACACGCTACAGCCTGTATTCCGCCGCCGCGCTGATGGCTGCGATTCCCCCCGTGCTGATGTTCTTCATTGCACAAAAACACTTCATTGCCGGTCTGACCCTTGGGGCCACGAAGGGCTGAATTTCATATCGGGACCTGTTGCTTATGGGTGACGTCTTTACACGTCGGCTGGATGCGCCGGCCGCCACCATTTTGTTTGGCTGGACGCAGGGTATTCCAGAGATCATCTATTTTGGCGCGCCGCTGGCCGCTGACTTGGATCTGGAATTGTTCGCCCGGTCCCGCTCACGCCCTCAGGGCTATGCCACGCTGGATGACCATGCCCCCGTTTCCATGCAGCCGGAAATCTCCCACGGTTTCATGGGCCACCCCGGGCTGATTGCCCACCGGGATGGCACGGGGGAAGCGGGCTGGGCCGGTGTGTTCAAATTCGACCATGAAGTGGACTTGGAAGACGGCATCGTCTTCATCTGTTTTGACAAGCACCGAGGGTTGCGGCTGGAAATCACTTGCCGGTTGGACCCTGAGAGTTCTGTGGCGCGCATGGCGTCAATGCTCATCAATGAAAGCGGGCGCACCTGTGTCGTGGACTGGATGAGCGCACCCGTGCTGCCCATTCCCCAGCGCCTATCGGAATATCTCCATTTCCATGGCCGGTGGTGCGCGGAATTTTCCATCGACCGGCGCGTGGTGCCCATGGGGCTGGTGAAGAGTGAAAACCGGCGGGGGCGAACGTCCCATGAAGCCTTTCCCGGAACCATTATGCTCTCGCCGGAAACGGATGAAGAATCCGGCCCCTGCCTTGGTGTCCATTTGGGGTGGAGTGGCAATCACCGCATGGTGTTGGAGCGGCTCACCACCGGTGAATGCCAGTTGCAAATGGGCGTTTTGCATTTCTCCCGCGAAGGCATGCTACCGCCCGGCCAGAGCCTGAGCACACCGGAAATTTTCGTGGCCCATTCCGATACGGGCCTCAACGACATGAGCCAGAAATTCCACGCCTTCGTGCGCGGCTCCATTCTGTCTCTGCCCAACCCGGAAAAACCGCGCCCCGTAACGGTCAACACCTGGGAAGCGCTCTATTTCGACCACGATCACGACAAGTTACGGGCGCTGGCCGATGCCGCCGCCGATGTGGGCGGCGAGCGTTTTGTGCTGGATGATGGGTGGTTCGGCACGGAAGACTTTTCCCGCAATGACGACACCACATCGCTGGGGGACTGGTATGCCGACCCGCACAAATACCCCGATGGGCTGCACCCCATCGTGGATTATGTGATCGACGAAAAAGGCATGGAGTTTGGCCTTTGGGTGGAACCGGAAATGGTGAACCCCAAGTCCACGCTCTACAAAAACCATCCCGATTGGGTGCTGAAGCTGGACCCCTATCCGCTCATGACCGGGCGCAACCAGTTTGTGCTGGATCTGACCAATACGGACGTGACGGATTATCTTTATGAGCGTCTCGCCAGCCTGCTGAACGAATACCGCATTTCCTATTTGAAATGGGACATGAACCGGGACCTTGTGCTGCCGGGTGACCGCACGGGCAATGCCGCCGTTCATCGTCAAACCAGCGAGTTATACCGGTTGATCGACCGGCTGCGCACGGGCTTTCCCCATGTGGAAATTGAAAGCTGCGCCTCCGGTGGCGGGCGGGTGGATTATGAAATCCTCAAGCGCACCCACCGGTTCTGGACCAGTGATAGCAATGACGCGGTGGAGCGCACGCGCATTCAAAACGGCTTTTCCTACTTCCTGCCGCCGGAGGTGATGGGGTCTCACATCGGCCCTGCGTGGTGCCACACATCCGGGCGCGGTTTTCACCCCCACTTCCGGGCCTTGGTGGCCAGCTATGGGCATATGGGGCTTGAATTGGATTTGACGAAGATCGACGAAAACGACCGGGCCATCTTCGCCGACGCCGTGGCGCGCTACAAAAACGACCGCACGCTCTGGCACACCGGCACCTATCATCGCATCCACACCGTGGATGAAGCGCTGATCGGGGCGGCAACCATCAGTGAGGATCAAAACGCTGCGCGGGTGGTGATGATGCAAATTGACCGGCCCCGTGCCGTGGTGCCGCCACCGGTGGCTATTCCCGGTCTGGACCCGGAAAAGAACTATCGTGTGACGCTGCAAACACCCCATGAAATCGCCACCAAGGCCAGCCGACAGTTCAACAATCCCATCATGGATTGGGGCTTCGTCATGTCCGGGTCGGTGCTGGGCTCAGCGGGGGTGCAATTGCCGGTCTTCTATGCCCAAACGGGTGTCGCTCTTTCGCTGGAGGCCGAATGACGGCCCCTGCCCGCATAGCATTGACCCCCGCCCTTGTGGCCTTGGACTGGGGCACCACCCATGTGCGCGCCGCGCTTGTGGCTTGTGATGGCACGGTGCTGGAAGAGCGCCACGGGCAAAGCGGTGTGGGGCAGTTTGAAAGCCAACACTTTGAGCAGCGGTTTGAGGATCTCACCGCGTCGTGGGGCAATTTGCCTGCCATTGCTGCGGGCATGGTGGGGTCGCGGCAGGGCTGGCAGGAAGCCGCCTACCTGCCCTGCCCCACGGGACTTGCAGACCTGAGCGCAGCGCTCACGCCGGTGGCGGGCCGTGAAAGCGTGGTCATTGTGCCGGGTCTGAAAATGGACGGCGAACGGTTCGACGTCATGCGTGGCGAGGAAAGCCAGATTGCCGGTCTGCTGGCCCGCAAGCAGCACTTCACCGGCACCGTGGTGATGCCCGGCAGCCATTGCAAATGGGTGCGGTTGGAGCGGGGCCGCATCGAGCACTTCACCACTTACATGACGGGTGAAACGTTTGCCGCCCTCTCCCGGCACACGATGCTGCGCCACAGTGTTGAAGGTGATGCAAAGGGCAAGGACACGAAGGCTTTTCAACAAGCGGTGGCGGAAGTCTTCACCGGCCATGGAAGCAGTCTCGCCCGTCTTTTTGATCTCCGGGGGCGGACGCTTCTGGCCAATGCGAACAGCACAGCCCAGCGCGAGCGTCTTTCCGGCCTGTTGATCGGTATGGAATTGGAGGCGGCGGCGCGGGACGGCTATGACGTGCAGGCTTTTACACTGGTGGGCAGTGCGGCGTTAAACGCCCGTTACCAAGAGGCCGGGGCCATTTTGCAGGCGGATATGGAAATGCACGAGGGCACCGATTTGATCTGGCCGGCGCTTACGGCCATCGCTCGTGAAGCGGGCATCATCGCAGCACCGAATGCCGCAACGCGGGGAGCACAATCATGAGCGATCTTTTTGAGAACCACCGCCCGCTGGTGGCCATTCTGCGCGGGGTGAAGCCAAGCGAGATTGAGGGCATGGGCGAAGCGCTGGTGGATGCTGGTTTTGGCATTATCGAAGTGCCGCTCAATTCACCGGAGCCGTTCAAAACCATCGAGATTATGGCCAAGCGATTTGGTGAACACGCCATTGTGGGCGCAGGCACAGTGCTGACCACCCAGGATGTTGATCAGGTCATTGATGCGGGCGGACGGTTGATCGTTTCCCCCAATTGCAAGCCCGTTGTCATCGAAAGGACGGTGGCGCGGGGCGGCTTGTCTTTCCCCGGTGTGTTCACGCCCACGGAGGCCTTTGCGGCCATAGATGCCGGGTGCCACGCCCTCAAATTCTTCCCCGCCAGCCTGCATGGCCCCGGTGGCGTGAAAGCGATCAAGGCGGTGCTGCCAGCAACCGTGCCGGTGCTGGCTGTGGGTGGCGTGACGGTGCCCACCATAGGCGACTGGCTGGCAGCGGGGACCGATGGTTTCGGCATCGGTTCCAACGTCTACAAGGTGGGCTGGGATGCAGCCAAGGTGGGCGCGGAGGCCCAAGCGTTTGTGGCCGCTTATGACGCTGTGGCTAACGCATGACTATCTTCCTTCTCCCCATTGGGGAGAAGGATACGCAGACCCATTTTGCGAAGCAAAGTGCTGGTCGCAGTTGGATGAGGGGTAGCGAAGGTTAGGTTGGTCTGTCCCCTCACCCAACTGCGGCTATGGCTTTGCGTTGCAAAGCCAAGTCCTCATATCCCTCTCCCCATTGGGGAGAGGGAAGTCAGTGCCAACTCTTCATTACTTCCTTGAAATCAACTGGCGTCATATCTGTCTGGGGAACGGTTGGGACATCACCGTCAAATCTTGGAGCGGGGGCCGGTTGCAGAACGTCGCCCGGCGCTTGAAAGACGTTTCGCTCTTGATTGTGCGGGTGGCCCGTTACGTCTGCCATGGACAAGATGGGTGCAAAACATGCATCGCAGCCCTCAAAAATCTGCTCCCAATGGGCAAGCGATTCAGCGCCAATCGCATCTTCAATCAGCCCGCGAATTTGAGGCCAGTAGGTGCGGTCCCATCGGTGGTTCATGACGGGTTGATCCAACGCCAAGCGCTCCCGTAGAATTTGCCAAAATGGTTCCTCTATGGCGCCGATGGCCACCCATTGATCGTCTGCCGTGCAGTAGGTGCCGTAAAAGGGTGCGCCGCCGTCGAGAAGATTGCTGCCACGCCCGGCGGGCCAAAGACCTTGGGCTTTCAGGCCGAAGGGCATGGTCATGAGTAAAGCGGTACCATCCAGCATGGCGGCATCCATGACGCTGCCCCGGCCCGTGAGTTTGGCCTGCAAGACGGCGGATACGATGCCAAAAGCGGCCATCATGCCGCCGCCGCCGAAATCGCCCACCAGATTGAGGGGCGGCACGGGACCGGATTCCTGTGTGCCTGTGGCGGCCAGCGCGCCGGTGAGGGCGATATAGTTGATATCGTGGCCGGCGCGGGGGGCCAGCGGCCCCTCCTGACCCCAGCCGGTGATGCGGGCAAAGACGAGGGCCGCGTTGTCGGCCATGCATTCTTCTGGCCCCAGGCCCAATCGTTCCATCACACCGGGACGATAGCCTTCCACCACCACATCGGCCTTGGCAATGAGAGCGCGGGCCTGGTCAACGCCCTCCGGCGTTTTCAGATCAACCTCCACCAGGCGGCGGCCCCGTAGCAGTGGGTCTTTGTTCCAACGGCTTGTCCCCGTGTCGCGGCCGCCAGGCTTTTCAAGCCGCACAACATCCGCCCCATGGTCCGCCAGCATCATGCAGCAAAAGGGGCCAGGGCCGATGGAGGCCATTTCCACCACTTTCAGGCCAGCGAGGGGTTTAGCCATGGGCGCGGCGCTCCTCCGAGGGCGAACGGTGGAAGTGGTAGCGATAGCTTTGGGCAAAATAGGAGTGGGAGGTGAAGCCTGTTGATAATGCGACATCCAAAATGGGCGCGTTCGTGTGGCGCAGCAGTTCCCGTGCCCGCTCCAGACGGACTGACATGTAGTAGCGCCCCGGTGTGGAATTGAGGTGGCGTAAGAACAGCCGTTCCACCTGTCGCAGGGAAAGTTCCACACGCCGGGCAATCTCCAGCGCGGTGAGCGGTTCCTCCAGATGTTCGCTCATGAGTTCCACCGCCCGTTGCAGCTTTTCAGACTTGCCCGACAAATCCCGTTCTGGCCCCACGCGCTGGCGATCCACATTGGTGCGGATGCGTTCGTGCTGAAACTGATTGGCCACTTCATTGGCCAGTTTCGCGCCGAAATCCTCCTGAATAATGTGCAGCATGAGGTCGATGGACGTGGTGCCGCCCGCCGACGTGTAGCGGTTTCGGTCCACCTCAAAGACGTGGCCTGTGCAATTGGCCTTGGGAAAGGCCTCTTGGAAAGACGTGCGGTTCTCCCAGTGAATGGTGCAATCGTAGCCGTTGAGCAGCCCGGCCTGACCCAGAATGTGAGTGCCGATGGACAGGCCACCCACGGCCCCGCCCCGGCGGGAGCGTTCGCGCAAGCGGGCCAGAAGATGGCTTTGGCCCTCCACATGGGTTTTCAACCCAGCACAAATAAACAGAATATCGCTGGTAAGATCGTCATCAATGGATTGATCCACCTTCAATTCCATACCGTTGGAGGCGATGACCGGTTCTCCTGTGATGGAAACGAGGGACCAGGAATAAAAACTGCGCGCCGCCAACCGATTAGCTGCGCGCAAGGGTTCCATGGCGGCCACAAGGCACATCATGGAAAATTGATCCACGGCCAAAAACGCCAAATGGCGGGACTGGCGCTCCAGCGCAAAATCGTTGTTTAGCTCCGTCTTCATGGCCTCCCAACCATGGTTTGCGGTGTTTCGAATATCTGTGTCGAATTCACGACATTGCGCAAGCGAATTTTTGCGCGATACAGTGGGGGACCGCCGTTTGTAAGACACATCGGCGGATGGAGGGAATGGAGCAATGACACGCCGTTATTCCGCCTGGGCCATCGCGAAAAACGCGTTGCGCGGCAACAGGGACTGGCGACCCGCCTGGCGTAAGCCGGAGCCGAAAAAAGCCTATGATGTGATCATCGTAGGCGGCGGCGGGCATGGACTTTCCACGGCGTTTTATCTGGCCCATGTCCACGGCATCAAAAACGTGGCGGTGGTGGAAAAGGGCTATCTTGGCTCCGGCAATATTGGGCGCAATACCACCATTGTGCGCTCCAATTATCGCCTAACGCCCAATAGTGCCTTTTACGAAAAATCCATGACCCTGTGGCGGGAGCTTTCCCACACACTCAATTACAACGTCATGTTCTCGCCCCGGGGCGTGCTGAATCTGGCCCATACGCCGGGGCAGATGGACAAATATGCGGAACGGGGCAATCAGATGCGGCTGATGGGCGTGCAGTCGGAATTGCTGGATCGGGATCAGGTGGCACGGCTGAACCCGGGATTGGATGTTTCCGGTTCCGCCCGTTTCCCCATCGAAGGCGGTTTGCTCCAGCCCGATGCGGGCAATGCGCGGCACGACGCGGTGGCTTGGGGCTATGCGCGAGGGGCCGACAAATTGGGGGTGGATATTCTGGAAAACACCGAACTCACCGGCTTTCTGCGCGAGGGCGACAAAGTGGTGGGCATAGAGGCCCGACGCGGTGGGGAGACGGTGGAAATTCGCGCCCAAAAAGTGGGCGTCGCTGTCGCTGGCAGTACGGGAAAAGTCATGGCGCTGGCGGGGGTGGAGCATTTGCCCATCGAATCCACCGTTTTGCAGGCCTTCGTTTCTGAAAGCGTCAAACCGCTGGTGCCCAATGTAATCACCTTTGGTGCAGGGCACCTGTATGTCTCCCAATCGGACAAGGGTGGCCTCG
Organism: Pseudomonadota bacterium; assembly: GCA_038525315.1. GTDB lineage: Bacteria > Pseudomonadota > Alphaproteobacteria > Rhizobiales > Rhizobiaceae > Pseudahrensia. The sequence goes on along the minus strand of JBCBHU010000002.1, from coordinate 56,191 downwards.
TGTTTGGCGGGAACATCGACTATTTCAATTCCTATGCCCAGCGGGGGAATTTGCCGGTCTGGGAAGAGGTGATCTCCGAAATGCTGGCCATGTTCCCCAATTTTGCGCGGCTGCGGCTGCTGCGGTCCTGGGGCGGAGTGATGGATATGTCTATGGACGGTTCGCCCATCATCACCACAGGCCCTTTGCCCGGCATGTATCTCAACTGTGGCTGGTGCTACGGCGGCTTCAAGGCCACGCCTGCCTCCGGCTGGTGCTTTGCCCACACTATCGCCAATGACCGGCCCCATGCCCTCAACAGCGCGTTTGCGCTGGAGCGGTTCAAGGAGGGTAATCCCATTGATGAACTGGGCGCCGGCCCAACGCCTTGGTATCATTAGGGAGCAGCGCATATGATTATCACCTGTCCCTATTGCGGTGCCCGGTCGCACAGCGAATTTACCTATCGCGGCGATGCCACTGCGGTGCGGCCCACCATGGACAATACGTCCATCGAAGACCACGCGGCTTATGTGTTCGACCGCAAGAACCCGGCCGGGTTGCATAGAGAGCTTTGGAACCACACCGGGGGATGTCGGATGCATGTGGTGGTGACGCGGGATACGGTGACCCACGAGGTTGTGTCCTGCGAACCCATTGGTCCTTTTGCTGAGCAGCTGAAAAAGGACGCCGAGGCATGAGCGGCTTTAGGCTTTCCAATCTGGGCGAGCGGCGGCCCATCCGTTTCACCTTCAACGGCAAAACCTATCACGGGCAGGAGGGCGACACGCTAGCGTCAGCGCTTCTGTCCAATGGCGTTAGCGTGGTGGCCCGGTCGTTCAAATATCACCGCCCCCGGGGCATTTTTTCTGCCGGATCGGAGGAACCCAGTGCGCTGGTGACACTGCACAAGGGCGCGCGGACGGAACCCAATATTCGGGCCACAGAAATCGAACTCTATGACGGGTTGGAGGCCCGCTCGCAAAACTGTTGGCCAAGCGTCAATTTCGATGTGATGGCGGTGAACCAATTGCCGGGCAAGGCGTTTGCGGCGGGGTTCTACTACAAGACCTTCATGGGGCCAAAACTGTCGGGCCATGCGGCCACGAAGTTTTGGGAAAGCTGCGAATATTTCATCCGCCGCGCCGCCGGGCTGGGGAAAGCCGCCTTGGAGCCGGACCCGGACCGGTATGGCCAGATGAACGCCTATTGCGATGTGCTGGTGGTGGGGTCGGGCGCTGCCGGTCTGGCGGCGGCCCGCCGCGCTGCGGATGCCGGGGCGGACGTGATTTTGTGCGAAGAGCGCCCCGTGCTGGGTGGTTCACTCAACAGCGCGCCGGACTATCTGGACAGTGAACCCGCGCCGAATTATGCGGCCAATGTGGTGGCCGAACTGTCCGCCATGGAGAATGTTCGCCTGCTAGCGCGCACCACAGTGCAAAGCTATTTTGACGACAACACGTTCTTGGCCGTGGAACGGGTCAACGACCACAAGAAAGTGCCCGCCGCCCACGAAGTGCGCCAGCGCGCCTGGACCATCCGCGCCAAATCCGTGGTGGTTGCCACGGGCGCGCTGGAACGGCCCATCGTGTTTGCGGGCAATGACCGGCCCGGCGTCATGCTGGCGGATGCAGCGCGGCGCTATGCGGTGGAATATGGTGCAGCACCCGGCAAGTCGGTTGTGGTTTTCACCAACAACGACACGGGCTGGCTGGCCGCTCGGGATATGGCGCGGGCGGGGGTGATTATCACTGCCATCGTCGATGTGCGCCGGGATGTGCCAGAGGCCATGCGCAAGGCGGGGGAAGAAACCCACGCGTCCATCTATATGGGCGCAGCCATTTCCAAGACCTCCGGCGGCAACGGGTTGAAGTCCGTGCAGATTGTGGATTTCGATGAGACTACCGGCGAGATTGGTGGCACGCGGGCAAGCGAACCTTGCGATTGTCTGGCGGTTTCCGGTGGCTGGTCTCCGGCATTTCACCTGACCTCCCAGCAGGGCGGCAAGCCGCAATGGGATACAGAGTTGCAGGCCTTTCTGCCGGGCGAACCGACGCAGAAATGGCATGGGGCCGGGGCCATGGCGGGCAAGTTTGGCCTGCGTGCGGCCTTCCGTTCCGGCGAGGAAGCGGCGGTGAAAGCGCTGGCCGATGCGGGCTTTGGTGAAGGGGAAGGCAATATTCCCGATATTGACGGCGATGCCATCGACTACGCCCCTGCCCCGGTTTTTGAAATCAAATGTGGCGGCAAGGCCTTTGTGGATTTGCAACATGATGTGACGGCTGATGACGTGCGGCTGGCGCACCGCGAGGGCTTTGTGTCGGTGGAGCACCTCAAGCGCTACACGACGCTTGGCATGGCCACAGATCAGGGCAAAACGTCCAACATTACCGGTCTGGCCATAATGGCGGACACCCACGGGCAATCTATTCCCGATACGGGCACGACGCGTTTTCGCCCGCCCTACACACCCGTCTCGCTAGGCACTTTGGCGGGCAGCCGCTATGGGCATTTGTCCAGCGAGCGACGCACCCCCATGCATGATTGGCACGTGGAACACGGCGCGGGCATGTATGCCAACGGGCCGTGGATGCGGCCGGAGAGTTACAATCGCCCCGGCGAAACCGTGACCCAAGCTTACATTCGCGAGGCGCGGGCCGTGCGCAAAAGTGTTGGCATCGTGGATGTGTCCACGCTGGGCAAGATTGATGTGCAGGGCCCGGATGCGGGGGAATTTCTCAACCGGGTTTACACCAACGGCTTCGCCAAACTGCCCGTGGGCAAAGCGCGCTATGGGCTGATGCTGCGAGAAGACGGGGTTCTATTCGACGACGGAACCACATGGCGGCTGGATGAAAACCGCTACCTCATGACCACCACCACGGCGGGCGCAGGCCATGTGATGGAACATCTGGAATATCTGCGCGATGTGGTCTGGCCCGACTTGCGGGTGGCGCTGACGTCCGTATCGGATCAATGGGCGGGCGCCGCTGTCGCGGGGCCAAAGGCACGGGCGGTGTTGGAAGCCTGCATCAGCGATTGCGATGTGAGCCATGAAGGGCTGCCCTTCATGGGTGTGCGGGACGGCGTGGTGGATGGCATTCCCGTCAAGATCGCCCGGCTCTCGTTTTCTGGCGAGTTAGCCTATGAAGTCTATTGCGGTGCCCATTATGGATTGCAGCTTTGGGAAGCGCTAATGGCGGCGGGCAAGCCCTTCCACATCACGCCATACGGGCTGGAAGCGTTGGGCACGTTGCGCATTGAAAAAGGCCACGTGGCCGGGCCGGAATTGGACGGGCGCACCACACCCTATGATCTTGGGTTGGGGGGAATGGTCTCATCCAAAAAGAACTTTGTGGGCGCGGCCTTGTTGAAACGCGAGACGTTCCACAAGGATGGTCGCTTGCAGATGGTGGCGGTCAAATCGCTGGAAGGCGCGCGCGTGGTGGGTGGTTCCCACCTTGTGGCCGGTGGCAGGGATGAGCCGGGCCGCAGCCAGGGCCACACGACCTCCACCTGCTATTCACCGGAACTGGAATGCTACATCTCCTTGGCGCTGCTGGAAAATGGCAGCAAGCGCCACGGCGAAAAACTCTATGCCGCAAACCCGGTACGCAATGCGCACACCCATGTGGAAGTGGTGTCGCCCCATATGGTGGACCCGGATGGAGGGCGCATGCATGTCTAATCTGCCTGAACCAAAATCTCCGCTCCACGATCTAGCCATGCCGGATACGTTTGCCGTAGGCGATGAAAAAGCTGTGGGCGTGACGCTGGAAGACCGTCTGCCCGCTTCATTGGTGCAGGTGCAGGCATGGCCTGATACGGTTTCCAACGTGGAAAAAGCCATTATTGAGACAGTCGGCAAGGATGCCACCATCATGCCAAGCGGCCCCGGGCGGTGGTTGATCGAAACGGACGAGGAAAAGTTGGAAGAGGTCCTGCGTGGGGCCATTGCCACTGATATGGGCGCGGTCACAGACCTTACCCATGGACGGGTTGTGGTGACCCTCAGCGGAGAGAAGGCCATATGGGTGCTGGCCAGCGGCTTTGCCCTGGATTTTTCGCTCAAGGCGTTTCCGGTGGGCGATACACGCCTTTCCCACCATCACGAATTGAGCGCCACGATTTTGCGCACGGGCGAAAACACTTTCGACCTCTACGTCTTTACCAGCTATGCCCGCGGCTTCTGGCATTGGATCACCAATGCCGCCCGGGAAGTGGGGTATGAAGTCATCTAGCGGGGCGCGGTTAGGCTTTTTGAAAGTCTGCCCACCAATGGGTCAAAAAGACCTCTGACTGATACTGGGTAGGTCAATCGGAAGGCGCTGTAGCGGGTCAAATTTTTGTTTGCCTGGTAGCGGGTGTAAAAGACAATGCGATCATCCCCCATATCGGCAAAGCCGGAAATGACCGCCCACCCCTTCGTCACTCGGCGGTAGGTGACCTCCACCGCTGTTAAATCATTGTCCGCCTCATGGGCCAAATCCTGTGGGGATTGGTCCAACACATTGTTAAAGCCGTAAACCAGCAGGTTTGCCCGCCCGTCCAAACCGCTCACGCCAAGCCCATCACCATTGTCACTGCGGTTGGCATCCTCGAATACGTTTTGAGGCAGATCTATGGAAAAGCCGAAGCGGGCATTGGTGTATTTTGCCCATTCAGTGGCCGTGGCCGGAGACATCAACAAAAGGGCTGCCACCACAAAAAGAATAATTCGATGCACGGGAAATCCTTTCGCGGCATTGTGCCTTGCGCCCCGGGGGATCATGAACAAAATGGCGTGGGTTTTGAAGCGTAGAGAATGAGATATGACGCAACACGGTTATGAGGGTGGGCGGCTGGACCTGCCGTTTGTGGGCATCTCCAGTTTTGGCAAGCGCGCCATCTGCACCGATTGGGACGCGCTGGAGGCCGATGTGGCGGTCCTTGGTGCGCCGTTTGATGCGGGCACCCAGTTTCGGGCCGGGGCACGGTTTGGGCCCCGCGCCATTCGGGAGGCTTCCACGCTTTTTTCCTTTGGCCATGCCGGGGCCTATGACCATGAGGATGATGAGACCTATCTGCCCGGCTCCGTGAGCATGGTGGATATGGGAGATGCGGACATTGTTCATACGGACACGGTCAAAAGCCATGTCAATATCGAAGCGGGGGTGCGAGCGGCCTTGAAAGCCGGGGCTTTGCCGGTGGTTTTGGGGGGCGATCATTCGATCAATATTCCCTGTATCAATGCGTATAGCGAGCAGGAACCGTTTCATATTGTGCAGATCGATGCCCATCTGGATTTTGTGGATGAGCGCCATGGCGTGCGCTTTGGCCATGGCAATCCCATGCGGCGGGCCTCGGAAAAAGCGTGGGTGACCGGCCTCTCCCAATTCGGTATTCGCAATGTCTCCTCAACGGCCAAGGAGGGATATGAGGCCGCCCGCGCATTTGGCTCTGACATACGCTCCGTGCGCCAATTTCGGGCGCTGGGACCGCAAGCCATGGCGCAGCGCGTGCCACAAGGGGCGCGGGTCTATGTGACCATGGATATTGACGGGTTTGACCCTTCAATCGCACCGGGCACGGGCACGCCAAGCCATGGCGGGTTTTTATATTACGAGATTTTGGAATTCCTCCAGGCGCTGGCCAAACGCAATACCATTGTGGGCATGGATCTGGTGGAGGTGGCCCCGGATTATGACCCTTCCGGCTCCACGCAGATTTTAGGTGCACAGATTTTGCTCAACTTCCTGGGTTTCATCTTTGCCGCCCGCCCGTCGACTTGAAGAAGAACTGTGCTGGATTGTCGCGAATGGCCGGTTGACGCGCCCTTAGAACCATTGTTTCCTGCGCCAACGGAAAGCGAAAGCCCGCCTGACTTATTTAGGCTTGGGCTTGAGGCTTTTCCCAAGGGGACAGGAGTGCCGGTTTGAGTTTAGCCGAGGCGACGCAGGAACATACATCCACCGGCACGGGCGAAGACGCCTTCGTTCGCTTTGTGAATGTGCAAAAAAGCTATGACGGGGAAGTGCTCGTCGTTAAAGACCTCAATCTGGACATTCCCGAGGGTGAGTTTTTGACGATGCTGGGGCCCTCCGGGTCCGGCAAGACTACATCGCTGATGATGCTGGCGGGGTTTGAGCCTGCCACCCACGGGGAAATTTATCTGGGCGGTGAATCCATCAACAATGTGCCGCCCAACAAACGTGGCATTGGGATGGTGTTCCAAAACTACGCGCTTTTTCCCCATATGACGGTGGCGGAAAATCTCGCCTTCCCGCTCATCGTGCGCAAAATGTCAAAGGCGGAGATCGAGACCAAAGTTCAGCGGGCGCTGGATATGGTGGAATTGTCTCAGATGGGCGGACGCCGCCCGGCCCAGCTTTCCGGTGGCCAGCAGCAGCGTGTGGCCGTGGCGCGCGCGCTGGTGTTTGACCCCAAACTGATCCTGATGGACGAGCCACTCGGCGCATTGGACAAGCAGCTGCGCGAGCAGATGCAGTATGAAATCAAGCACATCCATGAAAATTTGGGCGTGACCGTGGTTTATGTGACCCATGACCAGTCAGAAGCGCTGACCATGTCAGACCGGATCGCCGTTTTTAACGATGGCGTCATCCAGCAGCTTTCCACGCCGGACGATCTTTACGAGCGGCCCGGAAATTCTTTCGTGGCGCAGTTCATCGGCGAAAACAACAAGCTGAGCGGGAAGATTGCTGGCCTTGATGGTGCGCTGGCAAAAGTGGTGCTGGACGATGGCTCCGCCGTGACGGCCAAACCGGTCAATGTGGACGGTGTGGGGTCCCACACCACGTTAAGCCTGCGGCCGGAACGGGTGAACATCGCCCCGCAGGCCGGTGCCACGCAAAATGTCATGAAAGGCACTATTCTGGAGTTGATCTATCTGGGCGACCACATCCGCACCCGCATGAACGTGGCGGGCAATACGGACTTCATCGTCAAGGTTCCCAACAATGCGCATAATGTGCCCCTGGAAGAGGGCGCGAAGGTCAATGTGGGCTGGAATGCGGAAGACTGTCGGGCACTGGACCCGCTTTCCGCATAAAACCTGCTTGAAAAGGCTGGAAGGCGGAGCATTTTCGCCTGCCGGTGAATAAGGGTCGAGCCGCCCAGGTTCGGGCCGAAAACAGACTACCAACAGGGAGAATACACATGAAAATCTCAAAACTGCTTGCTACGACCGCGCTGGGCGCTGCTGTGGCATTGGGCGCATCCTCTGCCGCTCTTTCCAAGGAAGTGACGGTAATGTCTTGGGGCGGGGCTTACACGAAGTCTCAAGTGGAAGCTTATCACAAGCCTTTCACCGAAAAGACCGGTATTAAGGTCAACTCTATTGACGCGCCAAATCCTGCAGGCCCCATCAAGACCCAAGTGGAAGCCGGTAATGTGACCGTGGACGTGGCTGATGTGGAATATTCCGATGCCGTGCGCCTGTGCGACGAAGGCCTGCTGGAGCCCATCGACTCATCCATCCTGCCCGCTGCCCCAGACGGCACGCCTGCCACGGAAGACTTTATCGATGGCGCACTGACCGACTGTGCGGTCGCCAACATCGTGTGGTCCACCGTGTATGCCTACGACTCCTCGAAGTTTGATGGCGGCAAGCCCAGCACCATTGGTGATTTCTTTGATACGTCCAAATTCCCCGGCAAGCGTGGCATGCGTAAAGCGGCCAAAGCGAACCTGGAAATGGCGTTGATGGCCGATGGCGTGCCCGCCGGCGAAGTCTATGAAGTGCTGGCCACCGAAGCCGGTGTGGACCGGGCTTTCAAAAAGCTCGACACCATCAAGAGCGACATCGTGTGGTGGGAAGCCGGTGCCCAGCCGCCCCAGCTGCTGGCTGACGGTGAAGTCTCCATCACCACCGCCTATAACGGTCGTATTTTCAACGCCGCCGTGGGCGAGAACAAGCCGTTTGAAATCGTGTGGGACGGTCAGATCCTCGACTTCGACCTGTTCGTGATCCCCAAAGGCGCCCCGAACAAAGAAGCCGCTTTGGACTTTATCAAGTTCTCCACGGACACCCAGCGTCTGGCCGACCAGGCCAAATGGATTTCCTACGGCCCCGCCCGTAAGTCCTCCGGCCCGCTGGTGGGTAAATATCAGGACGGCAAGACCGACATGGCACCACAAATGCCAACGGCCGAAGCTAATATGAAAAACGCCCTGGTGAATTCTTTTGAGTTCTGGGCAGACCGTGACACGGAACTGTCCGAACGCTTCAACGCCTGGCTGAACCAGTAAAGCGGTAATGACAGCCGCGCGGTTTTCCCCGCGCGGCTGTTTCCACTTTTTTCTCAAGACCGGATAAGAGCATGACCGACCAGACCGCTAGCACTGGCGCGCCCTATCTTGCCGGCTCCCCGACCGCGGGTTCACTTGCCCCTGCCGTGGCGGAAAATGGCGGTCTCGTCACCGTTGACGGCAAACCGCTTAAAAAAGCGCTGGCTCAGTCTCAGGCGCAGGCCAAGCGTCGGGCCTTCATTTTGGTCGCGCCGCTGCTTTTATTTATCATCATCACCTTCATTATTCCCATTGGCCGGATGCTTTATGTATCTGCCCATAATGATGCATTTGCCGCCAATATGCCGACCTTGTCGCAGTGGTTTTCCCAAAATCCGGATGTGGTCGGTGTCCCGGAAGATGAAGCGGCTTGGGCTGCCCTTCATGCTGATCTTGTGCAGGCTCGCAAGGACCGAAACCAAGGCAAGATCGGAACACGGGTGAATTATGATCTGTCCGGGTCACGTTCGCTCTTCACCAAATCCGCACGGCGAGCAGCGCGGATGGAAGCCCCTTTCAAGGAGGCTTTTGCCAAGCTGGATAAACGATGGAGTAATCCGGAACTTTGGGGCGTCATGCGGCGCAACGCAGCCCCCTATACCGCCTCGTTTTACTATAAATCTTTGGACCTGAAACAGGATGTGGATGGCGCGGTGATGCAGGCTGATCCCAGTCAACGCATATACCGGGACCTCTACTGGCGCACCATTTGGATTTCAGCGCTGATCACGGGCCTGTGCCTAATGCTGGCTTTTCCCATAGCGCATATGCTGGCGACGCTGCCGCTGCGTTATTCCAACTTGCTTATGATCATGGTCCTTCTGCCATTCTGGACCTCGCTTTTGGTGCGCACCACGGCATGGATTGCCCTGTTGCAGGGGCAGGGCATTATCAATGATACATTGGTGGCCATGGGCATTGTGGGGCCGGATGGGGCGCTCACGCCGCTGCTGACCGGATGGGGCATGGCGGACAGTCAGGGGCGTGTGCCGCTCATGTATAATCAGGCGGGCACGATTATCGCTATGACGCACATTCTGCTGCCCTTTATGGTGCTGCCGCTCTATTCGGTCATGAAAACCATTCCGCCCAGCTTTGTGCGCGCTGCCCGGTCCCTGGGAGCCAGCCAGTGGACGGCGTTCTGGAAAGTGTATTTTCCCCAGACGGTGCCGGGTATTGGGGCTGGTGTTTTGCTCGTTTTCATTCTGGCACTGGGTTATTACATCACCCCCGCTTTGGTGGGCGGTGCCAAGGGCACACTTATTTCCAACATCATCGCAGAGGCCATGGGGCCATGGAACAACTGGTCACTGGGGGCTGCGCTGGGGGCCATCTTGCTGGTGGGCGTCTTGGCGCTCTACTGGCTTTACGACCGCATAGTCGGCATCGACAACATGAAGTTCGGCTGACGATGGCGGGCCGGGAGAACCGCGAACATGATTAAGACGCACCGTTTGACCGAGTGGCCGGCCCTGATTTTGCTGGGGGCTGCGCTGTTTTTCTGGCTCCTGTCCGGCTCGCTCGGCATTGCCTTCGCCATGCTCTTGATTCTCGGCATCCCGTATCTGCTGATGCAGGAAGTGCCTGCCTATACCGGGCGCGGCGGGCGCGTCTGGAATTACGGCTATACGCTGATCTGCACACTGATTTTCCTGTTTTTGATCGCGCCCGTGCTGATCGTTATCCCCCTGTCGTTTAACGCGGAGCCCTACTTCACCTTTACCCCCGCCATGTTGGCGTTGGACCCGGAAGGGTGGTCGACCCGTTGGTACGATCGCATTTTGACCTTCGGGATGTTGCGGCCCGATGCGCTGCGGGATGGTGACTGGTGGGCGGATGTTTGGGCCAATGCCCATTGGGTTACGGCGGCCAAAAACTCAATCTTCATCGGCGTCTTTGCCACGCTTCTCGCCACGGCGCTGGGCACGCTGGCAGCGCTCGGTCTTTCCCGTCCGGAAATGCCCTATCGCCGGGCCATCATGGCCATGCTGATTTCACCCATGATTGTGCCGCTGATCATCGTCGCCACGGGGCTTACTTTTTTCTACGCCGACGTGAACCTGGCCAGCACCTATACCGGCGTCATCCTCGCCCACGCCACGCTGGGCATACCCTTCGTCATCATCACGGTCACGGCCACACTTGTGGGCTTTGACCACTCGCTCACCCGCGCCGCAAAATCGCTGGGCGCATCGGAATGGCGCACATTCCGGCAGGTCATGTTTCCACTCATCATGCCGGGCGTTATCTCGGGTGCCCTCTTTGCCTTTGTCACCTCGTTTGACGAGGTGGTGGTTGTCCTGTTTGTGGGGGATTTGCGCGAACCCACCATTCCGCGCCAGATGTGGAACGGCATTCGCGAACAAATCAGCCCCACCATTCTGGCCGTGGCGACCATTTTGGTGCTGCTCTCTATTCTGCTGCTGACAACAGTAGAACTGCTACGCCGTCGCTCCGAACGCCTGCGGGGCCTGTCCCCGGGCTAGAGTTGCGCAGTAATGGTTTGGGGCGTCCGCATAGGGCAGTCTTGACGAGCGGAACGATCTTTCACTCGCGATGGAAGCATCTTGTTCCAGTGCTTTACGCGTTTTCATCCACATCGAGTTTTTTAGGACTGATCTTGTCCAACAGTCCGGATTTGCGCAGGGTGCGCACGGGATAGTTCGGGTCTGTCAGGAACCGTTCCACTGAAAAGTCAGGTTCGGCAGCTTTCAACCTGGCCAGTATAACACTGAAATCATGGCTACGCTCATCGGCCCCGTACAGAGCCAGCAAGGCACGCAAAGGGGGCCGAAAGGCCGGCATGCGTCGCATGGCCATCTCAGCCAGCGTCACCGCCTCCTCAAAACGCCCCGTGGCAAGACAGGTGAGCGCGTGGCAGGTGTTCCACCAGTGACCATGGGACGATTGCCCCGCGATCCGCTGGCTGCGCAACGATGTCTCATAGGCGGTTTCAACATCATCGGCGGCCATCTGGGCCATAGAGATGGATTGCAAGGCAAAGGCATTGTTGGGGTTCACGGCAATGGCGGAGCGCGCCATGGTTAGCCCCCCATCCACTTCTCCAAACAGCATAATTTTAACCAGGGAACACAGTGAAAGAACAAATGGATTTTCCGGCCCATGCTCCATGGCCAGGGTGATGAATTCCGCCGCTTCACGCTTGGCCTTGGCCTCATCCAACGCCACCCGCTCCATACATTGCGAATTGCGGATATAGGCACGCCAAGCCGGAAAATTGGGGTTCTGGTCCAATTTCCAGGCGGCGGCGAGCAATTGATCAGCTTCCAGAAAGCCCTGTTTTGTGGAGGCGAAGATTTTATCAATGGCGATATGCGCCATCCGAAGGGCGGTGATGCGGTCGCTCCCCTCCTCCCCTGTTCTGGTGAGCATCAAAACCGTGCGTTCGGCCGCTTCATAGGTAATTTGTGCCAAATCATCATGGCCCAACATCGCCAAGGGTGGCTCTTCTATCTTCTGGGAGTGGGTGTAGAGCACGGATCCCGTATTGCTCTGGAAGACATTGATGGACAGGGCGGCGCGGTCTTGTTCTTCGATGATCTTGCAGCGCACATCAATGTCATAGTCCGTGTTGTGTTGCTCCGGTCCCCTGGCCCTCAGCGCAAAAAGCCTGCCGTTTACGCGACCGGCAATATCGAGACCCACCTGGCTAGCGAGGGATTCCCCCACCATGGTCGTTCCGGTGTGACTGTTGGTGTCGTGGCGGTAAAATACGGTCAACGGAGCGGCGGCGCGCCCCTTATTGTTTATTGGGACGCTTGCCCCACCTCCCCTATTGCTGCGCACGTGGTGGAGCCAGGCCGCGAATTCCGGATCTCGAATATCGATGCCTTCCAAAAACTGTGGTGCATCAGGCCCGTCCGCCTGGGGGCTTTCCAAACAGAAGTTCCACAAATGCTCAGGCAGTTGAATATCCTGCCCTTTGCTTTTTATGAGAGCCTTCTGGTCACCAAAAGCCTTGCGTATTTCGCTGAGGCACTGGCGAAGGCTTGCATTGCCCTGTTCCTGCCCCCTGTCGCTCCACAGTTTTTCCTGCAACCAACGGCGCGAACGGGTACGGTTTGGAGACAGGGCCAACAAAGCCAGCAAACCACAGGCTTTTTTGCTGGGCGGGGTCAACTCGGTCTGGTCTGCTGCCACAACCGAGAAACGCCCAAATAGCGTCATGGTCGCGCGCGTGTCCCCCATATGGCTTCATCCAAGGGGCTCTTCATCCCGCCGCCCAACCCCCATGCCCATTGAGGTTGTTTGTCTTTCACTTTGGCGACTTGTGAAAAAAACGTCAAATCAATAGGCGCATACCTTTGAGATTTGACTAAGTAAAAGCGGGATTGACATGCTGCTTGTCTGTTAAAGGCGGGAGGCAGCTATGGCGGTTTTAGGTGTTCAGGGTGTTCAGGGTGTGCAGGGCGTTCAGGGTGTCCAAGGCGTTCAGGGCGTTCAGGGCGTGCAGGGCGTGCAGGGTGTTCAAGGCGTGCAGGGCGTGCAGGGTGTCCAAGGCGTTCAGGGCGTGCAGGGTGTCCAGGGCGTCCAAGGTGTCCAGGGCGATGGTGGGCACGCCGGTGGCCTGCATTCCACGCAGCTTGCAGTGGCTCTCGCGGCCACACGCGACGGTATACAGAACTATTGGGACGGAAAACCAAGCCGCACACCGTCGGAACAGGTCAGTGGCTTAAAACAATTGGGGCGTTTGGCAGGATATCCGCAAACTGCCGTGCTGGACGCCATGATCAACGGCCTGTTTCGCGTGGACATGAGCGATGGGAGCCTGTCCACAAATGACGGTCTAAAACTGTTGACCCTCACCGCGCCAGACTTCCGCACTGATACGGACGCACTGGAATATCAGTTGGCCCACATGCGCTCGGCGGCGGACTTGCGCTATGACCGCCTGGCCGAAATTGAAGTGCAATTGACCGATATTCTTTCCTTCTTTGGGGCCTCAACCTACCTGCACGGTGAACGGACCCGATGGGCATTGACCCTGTTGGCCGCGGTTTTGCGGCTCACCTCCCGGGTGGCCATGCAGATCAAATTTACCTTCAACGTGGCCCGGCCGGTGGAGTATGCCCATCAAATTCATCCCCTGATCCAGACGCCCACCCACGGCAGTTGGCCCAGCGCCCATGCGGCGGAAAGTTTTGCAGTGGCCACGGTGTTGCAATTCTTGACCGAAGGAAACGGAGCCAGCGGTTTTGCGGAAACGGCCATCGGGCAGGAGCATACGCTCATGCGCATTGCCCACCGTATTGCCGATAACCGCACTGTTGCCGGGGTCCACTTCCCCACGGACAGCTATGCGGGGGCGTGTCTTGGCATTGCCATCGGGCAGCATGTGGTGAACACGCTGGAGGGGGACCAAAGCCACACCCGCGTGTTCTCCTACGAGTTGGCCCAGGCTGATGGGCCATTTACCCTATCGGGCCTGCGGGAATTGTTGGCTCAAGGCGGGATCCCGAAAAAGCCAGCCAAAGACAACCGCAACGCCGCCAACAAGGTTTTGCGCCAGCTTTGGGAGAAGGCGAAGGGCGAAAACCCCCTTACGGATTACGGGGACGGCTCCCCGCCGGTTGCTTAGCGGCCATCAATTCAAAAGACCAGCAGCGGCTCCTCAATCGTCCACCCGCTTCCTTTGCGGGGCTCGCTACAGATAAGGCGAGCTGTGCCCGAACCTCGCCCGCGGGCGAAGGCGGACAAAAGCCGAAATAAGTCCATCTCGGACGGGAGTGCCCTAGCGGGTGTCCGCCGTCAGGACCAGTTTTCCAAGGCGGTTTTCCAAAACGCCATTGGTGGGGATGGTGGGGCTTCCGATCTGGTCAGATAATTCCAGAGCGATTTGGCGGGCGTATAGAGGAGCGGCTGCGCTCGTGCCGGTGAGCCTGCGCGTGGAGCCGGTCAGTGTGCCGCTGGCCAACACCCCCTGCCTTCCCCCTTGCTGATCCACCACCGCGGAGCCGGAAGGGCCATTACCACTCCAGTCTGCGCCAGCCGCCGTGTAGGGGCTTGGACGATAGGTTCCCGGTTGGGTTGTGCGATCAATACTGGCTGCCCCCACCGTGTGAATGCGTTGTCGGACCACGTCGTTGGTTACCGCATGCACTGTGGTGAAGGCCGAATTGGTGCCGGCATTGGAAAGGGGGGTGGGCGTTCCAGGCTGATCGTCACGCCCGACCTTCATACCCAATGGGGTCGGATGGTCGAAATAGGATTGCCTGCCGCGCACCCGATAGCCCGTTGGCGTATCGTCCCGTTGGATCTGCATTGTTACGGAGACGGGTTTTTTGCCCCCATTAATCAGTTTGACCCGCCAGCGCCCGGCGGCCGCCACGGGGGAGACCGCGTCGAAAGCGGCCGTTGGGGCCATGGCTGCCACCATGACGGCGGGCGTGGTCACATCTTCGCTCAGTGCAAAAGGCGCAGAAAAATAAAGGCGCGCATTGCCACCCTCAGGCGCGGTAATAAATCCGTTCTTTTTCCGATCGCCTTTCATGGAAAAGGACTGGCCTTGAGGGGATGTCAGCACGACTTCCAGACGATCATCGAATACGGCATCCGGCTCTTTCAGACGTATTTCGAGATAGCTCGGCGTGAAATCGTCGGGCTGGATCATCCAATCAATGGCCGTCTCGCGTTTAACATCCTCAAAAACGGCCACCTGGCGGGAGCGATAATTGTTGCCGTAGGAATAGACCACATGGGCCTCTCCATCATAGGCCTCAATTTCCCGGGCAATTTGATGTTCGAGAAAGCCGCTTCCATCCTTGGGCCCTGCCAGCGCTCCCAGCGAGATGTTGATGACCATTTTGGGCGGACTGTTGAAGCGGGTGGTGGCGCGGTGCAGCAGCCACCGCACGCCCGCCACCACATGGGTGCGCATGCGGAGGCCCGATGTGTCCTCAACAGTCTCGGGCGGCAGTTGAACCGCCATAAGCGGCCAGTTTTGGGCGGTCTTTTCGTCGTCGCCGTGGGCAAAAAGTGGATCGGCTCCCGCTGCCAAGTCCATGACATGGGTGCCATGGGAAAAAGCAAATTCGGTGCTGCGGTTTTCCAAGGGAGCGAGCAGCGTGCGATTAATCTCACGATAGGTTTCCGCTTCGCTGTTTCGGGCCAGAAGGGACTGGATTTCAGCCCGCGTGAGTTCACGGCCCAGCCGTGTGCTGCCAACCTCAACGCCTGCTGACGATTGGAGCCAAACACATTCAAAACGAGTGTTGAAATGGGCGTCGGTGAAGCGGCGGTTCAAAAAACCGATCCCGTCATCGATTACGGCCACCACCACGTCGGCATCGCGGCAAGTATCGGATCCCGTGACTGGCGATTGGTTTTCAATATTGGGCTTCACCGGCAGGCCAATATTGAGAACCAAGAATTTGCCGTCCCCATGCAATTTTTGCCAGGGTCCTTCCTTGCCGTAGTCGTTGGCATGAAAATGTTCAACGGGGAGATATACGAAGAAGTTGTAGGGCTGATCTTGGGGCGTTTTGGCCAGAATTTCCAATTCGTGAGGCTCAAAAACGGCACAGAAAGCATCGCGGAAATAGGCCTCGATTTCCGCCGGTTCACGACCGTCGTCACACCGCCTTTTACGGCTGCGTACAAAGAGGGGCAGATACTTGTCCTGCGCCTGTCCACCCCGCCCTATCGCTTGTGCAAGGGCGCGGTTGAAATGGGTGTAGGCGTCCAAAAGTAAGTGTGGCGCAAGTCCCTTTTGGTCCGCCTGATCGTCCAGTTGATACCGCATGTCCCATCCCCAAACCTTTCCACGACGTCAGCGGCAAGTGGGGCATGGGTATGAAGGGTGGGTCAAACGCGGTGCCCCGATTGACCCCTCATTTTACGGTTTTTTCACGGGACCGAGGGGCACCGCCAGTTAGTTGACCGGTGTGATAAGCGGTTTGCCGTCAAAAAATGCCTGCAGGTTAGCTCGCTGCAGAACGCCCATTTCCTGCCGTGTTTCAATGGTGCCGGAGGATTGGTGCGGTGACAGAAGCACGTTATCGAGGGCGAGGAAGCGCGGATCCAGGTTCGGCTCACTTTGGAACACATCCAGCGCCGCTGCACCCAGGGCGCCCTTTTCCAACGCCTCCAGAAGGGCCGCTTCATCCACCGTGGAGCCGCGAGAAATATTGATCAGCAAGCCCTTGGGGCCAACCGCTTTAATGACACTAGCGTCGATCATGCCCGCCGTGTCTGGCCCACCGGAAAGCGTGACGAAAAGAAAATCGACCTTTTGGGCCATGGCCGCAATATCGGTGTGATGGGTCCAGCCGGGCGTATCCTTGGCCGCGCGGGCGTAATAGTGAATATCCATGCCAAAGGGCACGAGGCGTTCGCCCACGGCACGCCCGATGCGGCCCAGGCCCACAATGCCGGCAGTCTTACCGCTCACCTTGGTCTGCACGGGATATTCGCCTTTTTCGCTCCAATTGCCGGACCGCACCCAATGGGATGCGCCGACAATGTCACGGGATTTGGCGATCATCAGGCCAATACCCAGATCGGCCACATCGGTGGTGAGCACGTCAGGCGTGTTGGACACCTTTATGCCCAGGCTGGTGGCATGGGCGACATCAATGGTGTCGTAGCCCACACCATAATTGGCTATCATGCCCAGATTGGGAAATGCATCCATAATCTCGGCGCCCAAGAAACTGTGACCCTTGAAGGCGAAGGCCGTGATGGCGTGGCGCACTGCCTCCGGCAATTCCATTACATCACCACTCTTGGGCATTTCATGCACGGTGAACTGCTCGTTCTTGGGCACAAGGTCCCAATCATCCCAAACGTGAAAAATAAGAATGTCGGGTTTTGGCATGGTCGCAATTTCCTTAACGCGCTGACAGCGCCACTGTTGAACAGCATTTAAGGTCAACTGAACAGCCCGTCAGCCCCTTGTCCCAACAACCGCCAAAACTTGCGCAGCACAATGATGGGGTTGGGGGCAGGTAACAACACCCGCCATTACCCCATTGCCGATTTGTGAAACCCTCACGTCGCACTTTGTGTTGAACCAATCGACCCTCGTTTCGGCAAGGGCGTTGTCATGTGGATCACCGACACTGCTGGCGCATGGTTCCAAGGCTGCATCAGCCAGTTGCTCGTTGTATTTGATCAACTCGTGTTGCGGCCGAAGAACAGAATGGTGCATGGGGCTATCAGATGGTCATCGTGGATGGACGGCCTGCTCCACAGCATCCTAGCCAAACTTCATTTCCTGAAATGTTGAGGTCTTCAAGCCCACAATTCTGTTCACAACGGCACCGAAGACAAAGGCAACGGAGACGAAGCCCCTCAAGCTGACACGAAGGTAAAGCCCCACATCAAAAGCCGATTGGGCTATGTGGCGAGGATGGTAGAGGGGGTGAAAACGGCGCGCATGAATATGCTCCGCAGAAGAGCGCGGGATGGCATCCTTTGTGCAGATTTTTTTCATAGGCTGTCGCTAAACGCCCGCCGCATTGATGGCCAACTTTCCGCAGGGCGCGAAGATGTGATTTAATAAATCAGCCTTTTCAATTGCTTAATAGAAACTTAACAAATTTGAGGGGCGCACCTCAAAAATCGCTGGACTTGAGGTGCGCACCTCATATAGCCTCCGCGTGCATGCTGGCGGGTTCTGCATCCGTGGGACGTGCCAAACAAAATTTGGGAGGACTACCAATGAAATCTTTGAAAATGGCTGCCATGGGCGCGCTTTGCCTGTCAGCGGCATCAATCAGCACCGCCGCCCAGGCCGAGGACCTGACACTGTGCTGGGCGGCGTGGGATCCGGCCAATGCGCTGGTGGAACTGAGCAAGGAATTTGAAGCCCAGTCCGGCCACAAGATGAGCTTCGAGTTCATTCCATGGCCCAACTTTGCCGACCGTATGCTCAACGAATTGAACTCCGGCGGTAAATTGTGCGACCTGCTGATCGGCGACAGCCAGTGGATCGGTGGTGGCGCAGAAAACGGCCACTATGTGAAGCTGAACGAGTTCTTTGACAAAGAAAAAATCAGCATGGACGACTTCGCCCCGGCGACCGTGTATGCTTATTCCACTTGGCCCAAGGGCACCCCGAACTATTACGCCCTGCCCGCCATGGGCGATGCGAACGGCTGGTTCTACCGGAAGGACTGGTTTGCCCGCGAGGACATCCGCAAGGCCTTTAAGGAAAAGACCGGCCGCGAATTAGGTGAGCCGAAAACCCAAAAGGAAATGCTGGAAATTGCCCAGTTCTTCCAAGGCCGTGAGATTGACGGCAAGACCGTCTATGGCGCTGCCATTTTCACCGAACGTGGGTCCGAGGGCATCACCATGGGTGTCACTTCTGCGCTTTATCCCTGGGGCTTCAAATATGAAAACACGCCCGGCAAATACGACATGGAAGGGGCGGTGAACTCTCCGGCAGCCGTGGAAGCGCTGGAATTCTACAAAGAATTCTACAAAACCGCGACACCTCCCGGTTATACCAACTCTTATATGGGTGAGAGCCTGGATGCATTCAAATCCGGTCAGGTGGCCATGGCCATGAACTGGTTTGCTTTCTTCCCCGGCCTTTATGCGGACCCGAACACGGGGGGTGACAAGATCGACTTCTTCGTGAACCCGCCGCAGAACAATGCCGGGTCCACACTGGGTGGTCAGGGCATCTCGGTTGTGTCCTATTCCGACAAGAAAGACGCCGCGCTTGAGTATATCAAGTGGTTCGCCCAGCCAGACGTGCAGGCCAAGTGGTGGAAGCTGGGCGGCTATTCAGCCCACAATTCCGTGCTGAACGCGCCCGACTTCAAGGACAGCGCACCCTTTGCCGGTGACTTCCTGGAAGCCATGCAGAACGTGCAGGACTTCTGGCAGGAACCCGCCTACGCGGAACTGCTGCTGGCCATGCAAAAGCGTGTGCACGACTATGTGGTGGCCGATCAAGGCACCGCCAAAGAGGCGCTCGACAAATTGATCGCCGACTGGACGGAAGTCTTCGAAGACGAAGGCAAGCTCTAGGCGTTTTCGCCAACGACAAAACTCTCAAACGAGCAGTTAACTGTCCTCCCTGCCCCGGAACAATTTCCGGGGCAGACCTTCCTTGCAGCCTCAAGACTGGATTGAGCCCATGTCGGAAACCCAGATGGATCGCGTGGCCGCAGCCACCCCGCCGCGGGTTGCCCGCAAAATCAAAGGTCTGAGTGACCGCGCCATTGCTTGGATTTTTGTGGCACCCACCGTCTTTTTGCTGCTGGCCATCAACATTTTCCCGCTGATCTGGACGATCCAGCTTTCGTTCACCAATTACAAAGCCAACCGGCTAGGCCGGGAGGTGAAGAATATCGGCCTGCGCAATTATGAGCGCATTCTCACGGACAGCGATATCTGGCTGAACATGCAGGCCACAGCCCATTTTCTTATTTGGACCATCGTGCTTCAGGTGCTGATCGGCTTCACGCTGGCCTACCTCATCAACAAAAAGTTCAAGGGCAATGATCTTTGGACCACCATCATTGTGCTGCCCATGATGCTTTCCCCGGCCGTGGTGGGGAATTTCTGGAAATTTTTGTATCAGCCGCAAATCGGGCTGTTCAATTACATCGTCGCGTTTTTTACCGGTAAGGATCCCTCCAGCTTTGAGATGTTGGGCAGTGTTGATCTTGCCCCGTGGTCCATTGTCATCGTGGACACTTGGATGTGGACACCCTTTGTGATGCTGATTTGTCTGGCAGGCCTGCGCAGTATTCCAGACTATATTTACGAGGCGGCGGAGGTGGACCGGGCCTCCAAATTCCGCCAATTCTGGACCATTACCGTGCCCATGGTGCTGCCCTTCCTCATGCTGGCGGTGCTGTTCCGCGGCATTGAAAACTTCAAGATGTTCGATCTGGTGGTGCAACTGACCGGTGGCGGGCCGGGGTCTGTCACCGAACTAACCTCCATCAATTTGAAGCGCGAGGCGTTTGAGAAATGGCGCACGGGCTATGCCTCAGCCTACGCCATCATTCTGTTTGTTACCGTGTTCGGGCTGGCCTCGATCTACGTCAAAGCGCTGAACAAGGTGAAAGAAAGATGAGCAGTTTTTCCGTTACAGAGCCGTCCAAGCGCTCCAAATGGTTCGCCGGGTCCTTCGTTATCCTCTACGCGCTCATCACCATGGTGCCGCTGGTGTGGATCATGATGACGGGCTTCAAATCCCCGTCGGACGCCATCTCCTACCCCCCCAAAGTGGTTTTTGACCCCACATTGGAAGGGTATGTGAACCTGTTCACCCAGCGCACGCGGCAAACGCAGGAATTTCTTAACGCCAACCCGCCGCAGAATTGGCGCGACGAAATCGTGCGCCAGTATGACATGGTGATCGTGGGGCCATCGAAATTCGGCGAGCGGTTTTTGAACTCCGTCATTATCGGGTTTGGCTCGACCTTTCTCAGCATCTTCCTTGGCACCATTGCGGCCTACGCCTTCTCGCGGTTCAAGATACCGCTGGCGGATGACCTTTTATTTTTCATCTTGAGCACGAGGATGATGCCGCCCATCGCCGTGGCCATCCCCATCTTCCTCATGTATCGACAGCTTGGTCTGTCAGACACGCATTTGGGCATGATCCTGCTTTACACGGCGGTGAACATCTCGCTGGCGGTGTGGCTACTCAAGGGGTTCATCGACGAGATACCGCGAGAATATGAAGAGGCGGCGCTGATCGACGGCTACACGCGCTTTCAGGCTTTTTACAAAGTGGTGCTGCCCCAGGCGGCTACGGGCATCGCCTCCACGGCAATCTTCTGCCTAATCTTTTCCTGGAACGAATACGCGTTTGCGGTGCTCTTGACCTCGGGCACGGCGCAGACGGCACCGCCATTCATCCCCACCATTATCGGCGTGGGCGGGCTGGACTGGCCGGCAGTGGCCGCTGGGGCGACGATCTTCCTGTTGCCGGTGATGATCTTCACCATCCTTTTGCGCAAGCATTTGCTGCGCGGGATTACCTTTGGAGCGGTGCGCAAATGAGCAATTTCTTCAACGGTCTTTTGCGGCTGCGACGCGGCCCGTGGGAAATGGTGGCCACCATTCTCATCGGTCTTGGGGTGTTCATGCTCATGCAGCCTTTCGCCCTGTGGGCCTACACCTATTCTTTCATCACCACACTGGTGGGCACGGTGATGTTCATCATCGTCTCCCACTTCAAGGATTGATCGCGTGGCGCAGATTCAGATCAAAAATATCCGCAAGGAATTTGGCGATTTCGTCGCCGTGAAGGAATCCAGCTTCACCATCGAAGACGGTGAGTTCTTCATGCTGCTGGGCCCCTCCGGCTGTGGCAAAACCACGACCCTGCGCATGATTGCGGGGTTGGAATTGCCCACCGCTGGCGAGATTTATCTGGACGGGGAAGAGATCAGCCAAAAGCCCCCGTCCCAGCGGGACATCGCTTTTGTGTTTCAGATGTTTGCCCTCTACCCGCACATGAATGTGCGCAAAAATTTGAGCTACCCGCTCGTGTCTCAAGGCATGCCGAAAGCGCAGGTGAAGGCGAAGATTGATGAGGTGGCGCAGATTTTGGGCATTCAGGACATTCTCAACCGCCCCGTGGGCGCCCTTTCCGGGGGCGACCGGCAGCGTGTGGCGCTGGGCCGGGCCATCGTGCGCGACCCCAAGGCTTTCATGATGGACGAACCGCTGGGCGCGCTGGATGCCGAATTTCGCGAGCACATGGCGGAAGAATTGCGCGCCCTGCATGACCGCATGAACGCCACGACAGTATATGTGACCCACGACCAGCTGGAAGCCATGCAGATGGGTGACAAAATCGTGGTGATGAACAATGCAGTGGTGGAGCAATTCGGCACGCCGCAAGAGATTTACGACAAGCCCGCCACCATGTTTGTGGCCGACTTCATAGGCTCCCCCTCCATGAATTTTCTGCGCTTTGACGGCACGGTGGCGGAGGGAGCGCAGGCGGTGGAAATGTATGGCCAGACCATCGGTGTTCCAAAACAAATGCAGGGGGCTAAGGGCAAGCTCGTCTTCGGCGTGCGGCCGGAACACGCCAAGCTTAATGACAGCGGCGCCTATCGCGGCGAGGTGCTGGCCACCGAATATCTGGGCACCACGCAGATCGTGACGCTGGACACGCCCAATGGCGAATTGAAAGCCCGCATCGATAGCAGCCAAGTGGCCAAGGTTGGCGAGAAAGTGGGACTGGCGTTTGAGGCTCCAAAAATCACCCTGTTCGACGAAGTGAACGGGCAGGCGCTGCGGTCGGAACTCAATCAGGGAGTGTTCACCCATGGCTGAGGTCACGCTGAAAAATCTCTCCAAATCCTTCGGCGATGATGTGGCCGTGGAAGATATTTCCATGACCGTGCCCGACGGCGCGTTTGTGGTGCTACTGGGGCCAACGGGCGCGGGCAAAACAACAACGCTGAGGCTCATCTCCGGGCTGGAAAAGCCGGACCGGGGGGAAGTGTGGATTGGCGGGCGCAACGTGCAGGGTGAGACACCAGCCCAGCGCGATGTGGCCATGGTGTTTCAGCAATACTCGCTCTATCCGCACCTCACCGTGCGGGACAATCTCGCGTTTCCGCTCAAGTCCCCGATCCTCGATTTCTCCAAACCGGAGATTGAGCGCAAAGTTGCGGAAGTGGCGGAAGTCCTTCAGATCAGCCATAAGCTCGACAACAAGGCCACCGCGCTTTCCGGCGGAGAAATGCAGCGGGTGTCCATCGGGCGAGCGCTGGTGCGCGATCCAGCCATCTATCTGATGGATGAACCATTGAGTTCGCTGGATGCCAAACTGCGCACGGATTTGCGGGTGGAGTTGAAACGCATTCAGGCGTCCCTTGGGGCCACACTGCTGTATGTAACCCATGACCAGATTGAAGCCATGACCATGGCAACCCATGTGGGCGTGCTGGACCACGGCAGGCTCGTCCAATTCGGCAGCCCGCGGGAAATCTACGAAAACCCCAACTCGCTCTATGTGGCCAGCCGCTTGGGCCAACCGCGCATCAATATTTTGCCAGTGGACCTGTTCGGGTCCGCGCCCTCCGGCGCGACGCATATCGGGATGCGCCCTGAACACATTAAGCAGGGCGAGGGGCAGGAGGCGCAAGTGCAACGGGTGGAACATTTGGGGGACCAGAACCGCCTTCATCTGACTTTTCAGGGCCACGCCATCACCACCATTGCCGACCCGGCCACGGATTATGAAACCGGGGCCCATATCAAAATCGCCCCCAATAATCCGATCTTTTTTGACGCCGACGGCAACCGCGTTCGCTGAGGAGGACAGTTATGAGCCAATTTATTAACGCCAAGGAAGCGCTCGTTACCGATGCCATTGACGGGCTGCTGGAAGTTTCCGGCGGCACGCTGACGCGGCTGGATGGCTATCCCCATATCAAAGTGGTTTGCCGGGCGGATTGGGACAAATCCCGTGTGGCGCTGATTTCCGGCGGCGGGTCCGGCCACGAACCGGCCCATGCCGGGCTGGTGGGCGAAAACATGCTCACCGCCGCCGTCTGTGGCGAAGTATTTGCCTCGCCTTCCGTAGACGCAGTGCTGGCAGGCATTCTGGCCGTGACGGGGGAAGCGGGATGTCTGCTGATTGTGAAAAATTATACGGGGGACCGGCTCAATTTCGGACTGGCCGCAGAGCGGGCGCGCGCCTTCGGATTGAAAGTTTCCATGGTGGTGGTGGATGATGACATCGCCCTGCCCCACTTGCCCCAGCCACGCGGCGTGGCGGGGACGCTGTTTGTGCACAAAATTGCCGGGGCCTTGGCCGGGAGCGGCGCGGATTTGGAGACCGTGACGCAGGCGGCGCAAACCGCCATCAATGACATGGCCTCCATCGGCACATCGCTGGACACCTGCACAGTGCCCGGATCCGCCAAGGAGGAGCGGATCGCGCCGGGCATGGCGGAACTGGGTCTTGGCATTCACGGCGAGGCGGGGGTGGAACAGGTGCCTTTCAAGGATGCCAAAGACGCCATGAATACCGTGCTTGAAAAGCTGGAACCAAAAATCAGCAACGGGCCCCACGTGGCCATTCTTAATAATTTGGGCTCCACCACACCGTTGGAAATGTCCGTGCTCGCCCATGAATTGGCCGTGTCGGACAGGGCCAAAAACATCAACTTTATCATAGGCCCCGCACCGCTGATGACATCGCTGGACATGCACGGCTTTTCCGTCTCCGTACTGCCCGTCACCGAGGCCAACAAAGCCCATCTGGAAGCGGCGGTGAACCTGCCCGCGTGGCCTGGGATGATGGCGATTAAACCTGTGCAAGTGCGGCCTTTGCCGGATGGTCTTACGCCCATCAAGCCCATCCCTTCCGCCCATCCCGAGACCCGGGCGGTGCTGGACCAGTGTTGTGATCTGCTTATCGCCGCGGAAGCGGATCTGAACGAATTGGATGCCAAATCCGGCGACGGGGATACGGGCAGCACATTGGCCACCGCCGCTCGATCCCTGAAAGGCACGTTGGACAGCCTGCCCCTAGCTGACGGCACCCAGCTCTTCCGTGCCATTGGCGACGAGTTGAGCCAGACCATGGGCGGATCTTCTGGGGTTTTGATGGCTATCTTTTTTGGCGCGGCGGGCGATGCCTGTGCCAGTGGCGTGCCCACGGATAAAGCCCTGTTGGCAGGCCTTGAACGCATCAGCCAGGTGGGCGGTGCCAGCAAAGGTGACCGCACCATGATCGATGCGTTGGACCCCGCCCTGCGCGCCCTGCCCCACGGTCTTTCAACGGCGGCTGAAGCGGCGCGGGAAGGGGCAAATGCCACCGCTGCCATGGGCAAGGCCAAGGCCGGGCGAGCCTCCTACGTGCCGGAAGAAAATCTGATCGGCCACAATGACCCCGGCGCAGAAGCGGTGGCGCGGCTGTTTGAAGGGCTAACAAGGGCCATGTGAACAAGCAGAAGGCGTTATGAAGCAAGGTTCAACCAGAAAATCACCTTCGACGATCAACGACATCGCCCGTGTCGCTGAGGTTAGCCTTGCGACCGTGGACCGGGTGTTGAACGCCCGCCCCGGTGTGCGCGAAAAGACGGTTCAGAAAGTTCACAAAGCCATCGCTGATCTGGGCTATGTGCGGGATACGGCGGCGGCCAATCTGGCGCGGGGGCGGGTTTACAATTTCGTTTTTATTCTGCCCTCCAATCACAATGAATTTCTCAGCGCGCTGGAATGGGAGATTGAGCAACTGTCCTTGCGCCAGCGGCACGAACGCACGCAGCTCTCCTTCATGCGTATTGCCGCCTTTGACCCTGTGGCCTTGGCTGAAGCCATTGATAGCATTGACCCCAAAACGGTGGACGGCGTGGCCATTCTCGGCCCTGAAACACCGTCAGTGCGGGATTCCATCGCTCATCTGAAAGCCCATGGAGTTGTCGTCGTATCCCTGGTGGCGGATATTCCCAGTTCCGAGCGGGACCATTATGTGGGCGTGGACAATGTGGCCGCCGGGCGAACGGCGGCTCAGCTGCTGGGTCGTTTTCTGGGCAACCGGCGGGGCAAAATTCTGGTCTTAACCGGCTCCATGCTGGCCCGGGACCATCTGGAGCGCCGTCTGGGTTTTGATGAAATTATCAGGCGAGATTTTCCTGCCCTTAAAGTGCTGGCTTCCCTTGAAGGTCGGGATGATCCAGACCTTATCGAGCGCCTATTACCACAAACCATGGATGCCAACGCCAATATCGTTGGTGTTTATTCTTCAGCGGCGGGCAATGAAGGCTTGCTTCGGCATCTCAAAAGCCATGCGCAAGAAACCAAACCGGTGGTGGTTGCCCACGAACTCACCCCCCTTTCTCGACAGGCCTTGGGAGATGGGGTGTTTGATGCCGTCATCAGCCAGGATTCCGGCCATCTCGTGCGAAGCGCCATACGCGTGATGCGGGCCAAAAGCGACAAACTGCCCATTGATGATGCGCAGGAGCGCATTCGCATCGATATCTATCTGAAAGAAAACATGCCGCCACAGGCGGATTCATGAACGGGAGGAATAATCATGAAAAATATCAAGGGACCAGCGTTGTTTCTGGCGCAGTTTGCCGGGGATGAGGCGCCGTTCAATTCGTGGGATGCCATTACCAAATGGGCGGCGGATTGCGGCTATAAAGGTGTGCAGGTGCCCAGCTGGGATGGTCGTTTGTTCGACCTCGCCAAGGCGGCCGAAAGCAAGGACTATTGCGATACTTTCAAGGGGCAGGCTGCGGAAAATGGTGTGGAAGTGACGGAACTTTCCACCCATTTGCAAGGCCAGTTGGTGGCTGTTCACCCCGCCTATGATGCGGCCTTTGATGGTTTTGCGGACCCTTCCGTCCACGGCAATCCCAAAGCGCGGCAGGAATGGGCGGTGGATCAGGTGATGAAAGCCATTTCCGCCTCCGCCAATATGGGCATCAAAAACCACGTGACGTTTTCGGGCGCGCTGGCCTGGCCCTATGTCTATCCATGGCCCCAGCGCCCGGCAGGTCTGATCGAGACCGCCTTTGACGAATTGGCCAGCCGCTGGCGGCCCATCCTCGACCATGCCGAGGATAATGACGTGAACATCTGCTACGAAATTCACCCCGGTGAAGACCTGCACGACGGCATTACGTTTGAAATGTTTCTGGAGCGGCTGGATAACCACGCCCGCTGCAACATGCTCTACGATCCATCCCACTACGTGCTGCAATGTCTGGACTATTTGGACAATATCGACATCTACAAAGACCGCATCAAAATGTTCCACGTCAAGGATGCCGAGTTTAACCCCACCGGGCGGCAAGGCGTTTATTCCGGCTATCAAAGCTGGGTGGACCGGGCCGGTCGTTTCCGTTCGCTGGGCGATGGGCAGGTGGATTTCGGGGCAATCTTCTCCAAAATGGCCGCCAATGATTTCGACGGCTGGGCCGTGGTGGAATGGGAATGCTGCCTGAAACACCCGGAGGACGGTGCGCGCGAAGGGGCGCAGTTTGTGAAAGATCACATTATCCGCGTGACCGAGCGGGCGTTTGACGATTTTGCTGACGGCGGGACGGACGAAGAAGCCAATCGCAAGATGCTGGGGATATCTTGATGAAGGCGGGGTTCAACCTGCTTTTATGGTGCACCGGCGTGGGCCCAGCAGAACTGAAACGCTGCGAGGCGTTGGCACAGATGGGCTGGGACGGGGTGGAGGTGCCGATTTTTGACGGCACCCCCGCCGAGCACGAAACGCTAGGGCGCCAACTGGCCGATATGGGTTTGGAGCGCACCTCCGTGGGCATCGTGTCAGCGGAAGGGGCAGACCCATTGTCCGATGACGCCAAAGCGCGGCAAAAGGGCATCGACCATCTGAAATACCTGGTGGATTGTTCCGTCGCATTGGGGGCGGAGGTCCTGTGCGGTCCCCTCACCCAACCGCTCGCGCAATTTTCCGGCCAAGGGCCCACGGATGTTGAGTGGCAGCGTTTGGTGGACGCATCGCGGGCCTTGGCCGATCACGCTGCGGGAACGGGGCTTACGATTGCCGTGGAGCCACTGAACCGTTTCGAGTGCTACGCACTTAATACCGCAGAACAGGCCGCCGCTCTGGTGCAGGCGGTGAACCAGCCCCATTACGGCTATCTCTTCGACAGCTTCCACGCCAATATTGAAGAGAAAGCACCCTGGGAGGCCATGAAGGCCACCGCCGCCCATATCAGCCATATTCACGTGAGCGAAAATGACCGGGGCACGCCGGGTGCCGGCCATATTGACTTTGCGGCCATGTTCCGGGGCCTGCATGAGGTGAACTATGACGGCTGGCTAACCGTGGAAGCGTTTGGGCAGGCGCTGCCGGATATTGCGGCAGCCACGAAAGTGTGGCGACCACTGTTTGAAGATGATGAGACATTAACGCGCGATGCTTTGACGCTCGTGCGTGACACATGGAGGGAAACCGCATGAGCAAGAGAATTAAACTGGGCATGGTGGGGGGCGGTAATGATGCCTTTATCGGCGGCGTTCACCGCATCGCCTCACGCATTGATGATCGCTTTGAACTGGTGGCGGGGGCGCTGTCTTCCACGCCGGAAAAGGCTCGTGCGTCCGGCGAGGCGCTGGGTCTGCCGCGCATTTATGACGATTTCAAACAAATGGCGATCCGCGAAGCGAGGCTTAAGGACGGCATTGAAGCCGTTTCCATCGTCACCCCCAACCACATGCACTACGCTGCCGCGCGGGAGTTTTTGAAACGCGGCATTCACGTCATTTGCGATAAGCCGCTGACCTCCACGCTGGCCGATGCGAAAAAACTGGTGAAGGCGGCGGAGGACTCAGACGCGCTTTTTGTGCTCACCCACAATTACACGGGCTATCCCATGGTGCGGCAGGCGCGGGAGATGGTGGCGAACGGAGAGATCGGCAAAATCCGTGTGGTGCAGGTGGAATATCCGCAGGACTGGCTGACGGTGGAGCAGGATTTCAAACAGGCGGAATGGCGCACAGACCCGGCCCGTTCTGGCGCGGGTGGTTCTACGGGCGATATCGGCACACACGCTCACAATTTGGCGCGTTTCATCACCGGGCTTGAAGTGGAGAGCCTGGCCGCCGATCTGGACGCTTTTGTGCCGGGCCGACAGGTGGACGACAACGGGCACGTTATGCTGCGTTTCCACGGCGGGGCGAAGGGCATGTTGTGGTGCAGCCAAGTGGCGCCTGGCAATGAAAACGCCCTGCGCATTCGCGTCTACGGAGAGACCGGTGGGCTGGAATGGGCGCAGGAAGACCCGAACTATTTGTGGCATACGCCCTTTGGCGAACCCAAACGCCTGATCACCCGCAACGGCGCGGGGGCCGGTGATGCCGCCGCCCGCGTCAGCCGCATACCGCCCGGTCACCCGGAGGGCTATCTGGAGGGGTTTGCCAATATCTACAGCGAAGCGGCCGCAGCCATTGAGGCAAAAAGGGATGGCAAAAAGCCGGATGAGGCCGTCACCTATCCCACGATTGAAGATGGTCTTAAGGGCGTACAGTTTATCGACGCTTGCGTGCGCTCTTCAGCTAGAAATGCCGCTTGGGTGAAATTGTAAAATGGGTTTGGTCATTGAGAGCATCCCGCGTTTTGAGAACTAGCCCTTTTTTGATTCAGGTTGAACGTTCAGTGCTCTAACCAAACCCATTGGTTTGCGCCCGGAGCCTGGAGTGCACTTGGGCCGGTCACACGCGCTCCAGACCGATTGCTATGCCTTGGCCCACGCCAATGCACATGGCGGCGGCGGCGTATT
The DNA here is from genome assembly GCA_038525315.1 of Pseudomonadota bacterium. Classification (GTDB taxonomy): domain Bacteria; phylum Pseudomonadota; class Alphaproteobacteria; order Rhizobiales; family Rhizobiaceae; genus Pseudahrensia. The sequence goes on along the minus strand of JBCBHU010000002.1, from coordinate 26,696 downwards.
GTGAACCTGTGGCGGCCATGTGCAGGGCGGCAGTACCGGTGATGCGCGCCCCCGACATGCCCAAAGGGTGGCCAAGGGCAATGGCCCCGCCATGGGGGTTTACGCGCTCGTCATCATCAGCAAGGCCCAATTCGCGCATGCAAGCCAGGGCCTGCGAGGCGAAAGCCTCGTTCAATTCCAACAGGTCGAGCTGGTCTACCTTCAGGCCGAGGCGGTTTAGCAGTTTTGTGAGCGCTGGCGAGGGGCCCATGCCCATGATACGGGGCGGCACGCCTGCGGTTGCCCCTCCCAGAATGCGGGCAATGGGGGTGAGACCGTGCTTCTTTGCCGCCCCCTCGCTGGAAATGATGAGAGCGGCGGCCCCATCATTGACACCAGAAGCGTTACCGGCCGTGACACTACCCCCTTGCCGGAACGGGGCTTTCAAGGCGGCGAGTTTTTCAAGGGTCGTTGCGCGGGGGTGCTCGTCCTCACGGATGATGAGGGGGTCGCCACGCTTTTGGGGCACCGGAACCGGTACGATCTCCTGTTCAAACGCACCCTCGGCCACGGCCCGCGCCACTTTTTGTTGGCTTCTAAGGGCGAATTTGTCCTGATCTTCACGGCTCACGCCGTAGTCCTCGGCCACGTTCTCGGCCGTCTCAGGCATGGAATCGATGCCATATTGGGCCTTCATGAGCGGGTTCACAAAACGCCAGCCTATGGTGGTATCGTAGATTTCGGCGGCCCTGGAAAACGCATTTTCAGCCTTCGGCATCACAAAGGGCGCACGGCTCATACTTTCCACACCGGCGGCGATGGCGAGTTCTATCTCACCGCTGCGGATGGCGCGGGCCGCCGTGATAATGGCATCCATGCCGGAACCGCACAGCCGGTTGAGCGTGGTGCCGGGAACGGTATCAGGCAGTCCCGCCAGCAGGGATGCCATGCGGGCGATATTGCGGTTGTCCTCCCCCGCCTGATTGGCGCAGCCCATGAACACCTCATCAACCGCCGCCCAATCAACGCTTGGATGCCGCTCTACCAGCGCTTTGATCGGCATGGCCGCCAGATCATCCGTGCGCACCGTGGACAACGCACCGCCAAACCGGCCGATGGGCGTGCGGATGAAGGAGCAAATATAGGCGTCTGACATGGTCTTCCTTATAGCGTTGGCGCTTCTTCACAGCGTTGATACTTGGAGCGCAGCGATGGAGCCATCAATATGCAATTTGGCGCCAGTAAGAGCCTGAAGGTCATCGAAGGGGATGGTATCGAGTTTTTCCCGCAGCACGAAACGGGCGTCCACCACATCCACCACGGCAAGCGACGTGTAAATACGAGTCACACAGGCCAAGCCCGTGAGCGGCATGGTGCAGGTCTCCACCAGTTTGGGATCGCCTTTCTTGGTGACGTGATCGGTGACGACCGCCACGCGTTTGGCCCCATGCACCAGGTCCATGGCACCGCCCACGGCGGGCACGCCGCCCTTGCCGGTGGACCAATTGGCCAAATCACCATTTTCGGCCACCTGATAGGCCCCCAGCACCGCCAGATCGAGATGGCCGCCCCGCACCATGGCGAAACTGTCCGCGTGGTGAAAAAACGATGCGCCCTCCCGCAAGGTTACGGCTTTCTTGCCCGCATTGATGAGGTCCCAATCCTCCTCCCCCTCTTCAGGCGCTTCCCCAAAACCCAAGACACCATTTTCAGTGTGGTAGGTCACGTCCTTGTCGTCAGATTGAAACCGGGCGATGAGCTCGGGAAAGCCTATGCCGAGATTGACATAGGCGCCGTCTTCAATGTCCTGCGCCGCGCGCCAGGCGATTTGGGCGTTGGATAGTTTGATGCTGTCCAGTTGTGAGGTCATTGGGCTGCCCTCTCGTAACGGGCATTTTCCCGGTTCAGCGCTTCCTCCTGAGCCGGGTCCGCCACCTGCACCAGCCGGTCCACAAAGATGCCGGGAGTGATAACATGATCTGGATCGATGCCGCCCTTTTCGACGATTTCGGTCGCTTGGACAATTGTGGTCTGCGCTGCCATGGCCATGAGCGGGTTGAAATTCCGGGCGGCCATTCTGTAGGTCAGATTGCCCGCCTTGTCCGCCTGCTCGGCTTTGATGAGAGCGATGTCGGCCTTCAACCAGCGTTCCTGGACGTAAGATTTGCCGTCAAATTCGGCGACAGGTTTTCCCTGCGCCAATTGGGTGCCGAAACCTGTGGGCGTGTAAAATGCCGGGATGCCAGCACCGCCCGCGCGGATGCGCTCGGCCAATGTGCCCTGGGGCACCAGTTCCAGTTCGATGCCCCCGGCGAGGTAAAGCTGCGTGAAAGCGCGCGGGTCGGCAGAGCGTGGGAATGAACAGATCATCTTGCGTACCATGCCATGTTCAATCATGGCGGCGATGCCCACGTGGCCATTGCCCGCGTTGTTGTTGATGACCGTCAGGTCTTTTGCCCCATGGTCGATCAGCGCATGGATCAGTTCGATGGGCGCACCTGAGCCGCCAAAACCGCCGATCATGATGGTCATGCCATCGTCGATATCGGCCAATGCCTCGACCAGTGTCGAACAGACTTTTGCCATGCTGGTCTCCTTCCCTTAGGGCCTTCGCTATTGGCCCTTTTCGGCGGTCAGCACGAAGTCGAACGGCGCATGATATTTAGTGTCGCCCTCGGACGTTTCCTCGAAGGAGGAGATCAAGGAGGCTTTCACACCGAAAACAGCGTCGGAGGTCAGGTAGTCGTCACCATCCACAAACGTATGGGTGACGACCGTCTGATAACCCGGCGCGCTGACGATATAGTGCATGTGGGCGGGCCGGTTGGGGTGCCGGCCGAGATGGCCCAGCAACTGCCCCACGGGGCCATCTTCGGGGATCGGGTAGGATACCGGCTTCTGGCCCTTGAACGAATAGTGCCCGTCGGCACCGGTGCGAAAGACGCCACGATTGTTGTAGAGCGGTTGAGTGTCCGGCTGTTGGACGTCATAGTAACCATCCTCGCTGTCGGACCATACGTCGATCTTAGCGCCTTCTATGGGATTGCCCTGTGTATCGCGCACGGTGCCGCTGAACGTGCAGGTTTCACCCTTACCTTGCAGGGTGATGTTAGCGCCCATGTCGTATTCCGGCGCGCCGTCCACGTGAAACGGCCCCATCACGGTGTTTTCGGTGGCCCCCGCCGGGCGGCGGCTGTTGATGGCATCCACCAACATGGAGAGGCCAACGACATCAGACAGGAGGATAAACTCCTGACGGTATTCGTCACACATGTGGCCGGTGCGGGTGAAGAAATCGATGGCAAGGCCCCATTCCTCCTGTGTCAGTTCCACATCTTTTGCGAAGGCGTGCAGATGTTTGATGAGGGACGCCATGACCGTCGCCAAGCGTGGGTCAGTATCTGCCCCCATGCGGGCGTTGACCGCTTCGACGGAGCCTTCCTCGGTGAAATAATCTATCGTTGATTTGTCGGTCATGGCGCGCTCCTCACCGGGCCAGAATGGTGGTCAGGACACGGGTCAATTCGGCGTTTGGATCATCGACCATGCTTTCGCTGCGCCAGGCAACGTGGTGGTCCGGGCGGACCAGCAGGCATCCCGCATCAGAAATTTCGCGGGCGCGGGCCCAGTCGCCGGTATGGTCCACATATTCACGGCGTGGACCGATAATGTGGACTTTCAGATCAATGCCCATGTCGTCGGCAATGGCCTTTGCGGCATCCGCCCATGTTTCACCGCCAATGCCCGTCAGCACGGTGAATTTGCCCTTGCCGCACAGGTCCAGCGTGGAGTGCTTGCTTCCCTCGGCATCAAATACCCAAGTATGGGGCAACCGCGCGCCGGGCCAGGTTGTGGGCTGGTAATGCAGTTCTGCATCCAATTCAAAGGCCGGTTCCACCTGACCGTCATTGACGATGGCGTCAGAGGTATAGCGCTGGTTCATCTCAACACCGTGGCAATCGAATTCATATTTTTTGAAAGCGATGGCTTCGTTGAGCGCCGCGCGCTGTTTTTCCGCACTGGCTGTGTTTTCACACCGGGCATCCATATTGGCCTGCATTTTGACCGGGTCGCTGGCGTCTTCCAGACCCAAGGCCTGAATGATGGGGCCAAACTCACCAATGGATTGGTTAGCGCGGGTGACGATCTGTTTGGCGACCGGCGCACGCTCTTTGTCATAGCTGTCAAGCAGGCGTTCCCCCGCCTGCCCTTTCAAGACGGCTGCCAGTTTCCACGACAGGTTGAAGGCATCCTGAATTGAAGTGTTGGAACCGAGGCCGTTGGAGGGAGGGTGGCGGTGAATTGCATCCCCCATACAAAACACCCGCCCCTTTGACAGTTGGGTGGCATAGAGGTCGTTGACGGTCCACACGTTGGCCGACAGCAGGTCAATTTCAAGCTCCGGATCACCCACCAACTGACGGGCAACGCCGGTGGCGAATGCTTCGTCCACTTCCGGCGCGGGTTCGTTGATGTCGTAACCCCACACGATCAGCCACTCGTTCCACGGGCGGATCATACGCACCAGACCAAGCCCAATCCCCCCCACATCGGCCCCTGGTTGCAGCACCCAATAAAGGACGGACGGGCGGTGGGCCACATATTTGGAAAGGTCAGCGCGGAACAGGATGTTCATGGAACCGCCGACGCCCATCTTGCCCTCAAACGGCAGGTCAAGATGATCGGCCACCATGGAATTGCCGCCGTCGGCACCCACAAGATATTTGGAGCGCACGGTGAAGGTCGTGTCCATCAACCGGTCGCGCACCGTGGTGGTAACGCCTTCCGCGTCCTGCTCGTGGGACACATATTCACAGGACATGCGCGCCTGCGTGCCACGGGAACAGGCTGTTTTGAACAGCAGAGGTTCCATCATGGTCTGCGGCAGATCATTCATGAAGGTTGGTGAGGAGAGTAGGTGCTCGGCTTTAGACAGGGGGTGCGTTCCCCAGCTTTTCATGCGCCCAATTTCTTCACCGGCCAAGGATTCGCAAAAGACGTTTTCGCCCATCAAGTCCTGCTCGGTGGCCTGTTCATAGGCTTCGCCTTCCACGGCGGACCCCAGATCGCGCAGCACTTCCATGGTCCGCTGGTTGGTGATGTGGGCGCGGGGCGTATTGGCCAGCCATCGGTAGCGGTTGATGGCCATGTTTTCGATGCCATAGCTGGACAGAAGCGCAGCGGTGGCGGAGCCGGCCGGACCGGTACCGATGATGAGAACGTCGGTGGTTATATCGGCCATAGTCTAGCCCTCCTCTTTGTTGTTTTTGAAATGGAGCGTGCGGCGGATGGGAAAGAGCTGAATGCCCGTTTTGTCTGTGATCAGCCCCCATACACCGCGTGGGGCAAACAGCATGACGGCTATGCCGATGAGACCCAGGATCAGGAGATACCAAGAGCCGTAGTCGGAGAGCGCAGACTGCAACAGGAAGAAGATCAACACGCCGATGATCGGCCCTTCAATGGTTCCGATACCGCCAATGACGACAATAAAAATAACGTAAGCCGTCCAGTCGGTGACGCTGAAGGCTGCGTCGGGGGAAATGCGGGCTTTTTGCATGTAAATGAGCGCACCCGTCATGCCGGTGCCGAAAGCGGCTGACAAAAACACAACCCACTTCATGCGCAAGGCGTCAACGCCCACGGATTTCGCCGCTTCCATGTTGTCGCGCACCGCCGCCAGGGCCAATCCGCGCTTTGTGCGCAGCAGCCAATAAATGCCAGCAATGGCAGAGATAACCAGTATGAGCGCCAGCCAGTAGGCAAGGATATCCCGCGCGGCAGCCGCCCTCACGCCAAACAGGGACTCAATGGTTTCGGTAAAGACAATATCGCTACGCACAGAACGGGGCAGCGATGTTCCCGTGCCGCCGCCAACGGCCTTCCATTGGGCTACCAATAAGCGCACCACCTCGGCAATGACCCATGTGCCGATGGCGAAATAAGCACCGTTGAGGCGAAACGCGAAAAATGCAGTGGGCACGGCAAGGGCCAAACCGGCCAGTCCCCCAAGGACAATGGCAAAGACCGGGTCCACCCCCAACAGGATTGAAGAGGCAAATAGTGTGTAGGCACCAATCCCCACAAAGGCCTGCTGACCGATGGAGACAAGACCGCCATAGCCCGCCAACATGTTCCAAAACTGCGCCAGCGTGAGCATGGTGAAGATGAAGAACAAATCTTGGATCAAGGAGCGGGAAATAAAGGCAGGGGCCACAAACAGGCCAACAACCAGAACAAGCCCAAAAACACCGGCGATTGTGGAAGCCCGTGTGGCGGTGGAGACAGAATAGGAGGTGGTGGTGCTCATCGGGTCAGCGCTCCTCAATCGGTTGCTCTGGGGAACAGGCCGCGGGGGCGGAAGATCAACACCACAAGAAAGGCAATATGGCCTGACAAAATTTGCCACTCGGGGTTGATCGCGGCACCAATGGTCTGCGCCAGACCGATGATGATGCCGCCCAAAAGCGTACCCCAAAGCGAGCCAAGTCCGCCGATAATGACCGCTTCAAACGCATAGATGAGGCGGGCGGGTCCGATATTGGGATCGAAGTTGGAACGCATGCCCAGATAGAGCGCGGCGATGGTGACGATGATCATGGCGATGCCCGTAGCGACCGCGAAGATATTGGCCGGTTTGATGCCCATCAGGCTTGCCGTCACCGCGTCATCGGATGTGGCGCGGAAGGCCCGGCCGAGCGAGGTTGTGTAGAATATGCGGTTCAACACCAGCACGACCAAAACCGCAGAGGCAAAGGTGAGCAGCGGCAGCACCCCCACGCTCAACCCTCCAATATCCAGCGAAGCGGACGCAAGGGCACCTGTGGGCAGGCGCTGGCTGTCGGCGGAAAAGCCTTCCAACAAGGCGTTTTGCAAGGCGATGGAAAGGCCAAACGTTACCAGAAGTGGCGGCAGAATATCGTCGCCCAAAACGCGGTTGAGCATGTATTTTTGCAAAACCCAGCCCAGGACAAACATGGCTGGAGCGGCGATCAAAACGGCTAGTAACGGATGGAGGCCAAACAGGGTAACGATCACCAAAATCAGGTAAGCGCCCAAGACGATGAGATCGCCATGGGCAAGGTTCACCAGCCGCATGATGCCGAAAACGAGGCTGAGGCCGGCGGCGAACAGGGCATAAAGACCGCCCAACAAAATGCCTTGCACGATTGTATTGACCCAAATCATCACGGGGCCTTTCCAAAATAGGCATCATGAATTGCATCACGGGATAGGGTGTCGGGCATGCCGGAGAGGGTGACGCGCCCCTCCATCATGCAATACACCCGGTCTGCCACGGACAGGGCCTTGCCGATGTCCTGTTCCACCACGATCATAGACGCACCCGACGCTTTGATGCGCGGAACCGCGGCGTAGATATCCTTGATGACGACCGGGGCCAGGCCCAAGCTGATTTCATCGCAAAGTAACAGGCGTGGGTTCGACATCAGGGCGCGCCCGATGGCGACCATCTGCTGTTGTCCGCCGGAAAGGGCCGTGCCCGGGTTATTGCGGCGCTCTTTCAGAATAGGGAACAGATCGTAGACCGTATCAAGGTCCCAGACACCAGCGACCGCGCGCCCATAGGTGCCGATGAGCAAATTTTCCTCAACGGTAAGGGAGGGGAACAAGCGTCGCCCCTCCGGCACCATGGCAATGCCCTTGGCCATAACCTCGTCGGCGGGCACAGACCCTATGGCCGCGCCATCGAAAGTGACGGCATCGGGGGCGTTGGTCAAAACCCCGCAGATGGACCGCATAAGCGTTGTTTTTCCTGCACCATTGGCGCCGATAATGGCGATGGTCTCGCCCTCATGAACGTCAATATCCACGCCGAACAGGGCCTGAAAATCACCGTAATGGGCCGTGAGATTTTGGGTCTGAAGCAATGTCATGCCTCAATCCCCAAATAGATCTCCTGCACCTCTTTGGAGGCCATTATCTGGTCTGGCTCACCGATGGCGATGACCTTGCCAAAGTCCAAGACCAACAGCCGCTCCACTACGGAGGTGAGAGCATGCAGCACGTGTTCGATCCAGATAATCGTGGTGCCCTGAGCGTGGATGTCCTTGATGGTGCCGATCAGGGCCTGACATTCACCCTCCGTCAGCCCGCCTGCAATTTCATCCAACAGCAAGAGTTTGGGCTGTGTGGCCATGGCGCGGGCCAGTTCCAGCCGCTTACGCTCCAGCAACGACAATTGCGCGGCCGGCGTGTTGGCGCGGTCAATCATTTCTGTGCGCTCAAGAATATCGGCACAGTCGGCCACGACATCGACCTCCCGGGCACCACGTCCAAAGGTGGCGGCCACGACAAGGTTTTCGTAGACCGTCAATTTTTCAAAGGGCTGGGGGATCTGGAACGAGCGCCCAATGCCGGAAAGGCACCTTTCCATGGCCGACACCCTTGTCACATCCCGCCCTAGAAAATGGATGGACCCGCTATTGGGCGGCAGATTACCGGTGATGAGGTTGAATAGGGTGGACTTGCCCGCCCCATTGGGGCCGATAATGCCCAGCGCCTGCCCTTCCGGCACATCGAAAGTCGCATTTTGCGTTACTTTCAGCGCGCCGAAGGATTTGGAGACGTTATCGAGGGCAATAATAGACATAAGCTCTTGAGGGGCTCTGGAGAGGCTTTGCTTGGTCCTTTCCCGTTCCCCCGCCAAACAGGGCGTCTGGCGGGGGCGGGATTTGGCATTCGGATTGTGCGGCTTAGGTGATGGGTTCCATCTTGCCGCCGGTGGGGATGGAGGGATGATCGGTGTTGTCGACAATCACCAGATCATAACCTCCCCCGTCTTTGAGCCGCCATTGGCCGCCTACAAGGGGTGTTTTGGAAACGTTCTTGGCCGCAAAGGGGGGCAGGCCCTTGCCGTCAAAGGCGATGGGGCCAACGATCGTATCCAGCTTGGTGGTGGCAAGGGCGTCCGTGATTGCGTCGCCATCAGCCCCTTCCCCAGCGCGCGCCATAACGTCGGCGGCCATTTCGAACAGGGCGTGGACGAAGCCGATGGGCTGGGTCCACGGTTTGCCGGTGGCAGCCTCATAGGCATTGGATACTTCCGCCGCTGACAGGCCATTGACCGAAGACTTGAACGGGTGGGAAGGGGACCACCACACTTCCGAAGACAGATTATGACCCGCATCCCCCAAAGCCCCCACGGCCTGCGGGAACAAAATAGCCTTGCCGATGCTTGCCGCTTTGGGCGTGAAGCCCTGCTGCTTGGCCTGGTTCCAGAAGGTCGTAAAATCGGGCGGAATCGGCACGCCTGTCACGATCTCCACATTGCCCTGTTTGAAGGCGTTGATCTGGGCGGAGAAATCGTCGGTGAGATTTTGATAGCGGCCAGGGTCGGTGAGCGAATAGCCCTGCTTCGCCAAAACTGGAGGGAAGCCCACATTGGGGTCACCCCAGGCATTGCCATCCCCATCATTGGGGAACAGCGCTCCCACCGATTTATTGCTCTCCAACTGCCCCCACATGGCGGTGAAGACCGAAATCACATCCTCCAGCCCCCAGAAGAAGTGGTAGGAGTAATCGAACGGCTTCCACGAGCCGGGGTCACCGGGATTGCCCTGTTGACCGATAAAATAGGGTTGCCAGGGGGCTACAGTGGATATGCACGGCACGCCCTCCCCTTCACAGGTTGTGGCGACGGGGTTTGTGGTCTCCGGCGTGGATGCCACCAGCATCAGCTGCACTTCATCGTCAATGATGAGTTCCTTGGCCACTTCGGCAGCCCGGTTGGGGTTGGACTGACTGTCCTTAACGATGACCTCGAAATTCTTCCCCGCTTCCGTGGCGGCGAAGTTTTGCAGGATGAAATTGTCCGCCTCAGAAAAAGCGGCCAACGGCCCCGATTGCGGACTGACATAGCCGATCTTTATCTTTGCGCCCTGAGCCAGCGCAGGCATGGCCAAACCACCGCTGGCGACAAGGGCACCGGTGGCGGCTGTGGTCTGCAAAAGTTTGCGGCGTGTAATCATGATTTTTCCTCCCAGATAATATCAAGTGATGTGCAGGTGAATTTGGGTCAGCCAGCCGGTCTCTCCCCGGCAAAGGCATTTTCCAACAAGGCGTGAATATCGCTCTTTTGGAAGGGTTGTGGGTTCCAGTAGGGGTTCTTGACCGCCAGTTCTGCCGCCCGGTGCAGGTCGCCTTCTTTCATGCCCAGTTCCGCCAGTGTCATGGGTGCATCAAGTTTTTTGGCGAAATCATAGAGAGCCGTACCCGGGTTTTTGGCATCACCCAACATGCTGGCCATAGGCGATAAGGCATCGCTGGCAGCCTTGGCATTGAAGGCAATGGCGTGGGGCAACACAACAGCGTGGGTTTGGGCGTGGGGCATATCAAATGAGCCGCCCAACGTGTGGCAAAGCTTATGGTGAAGGGCCATTCCCACTTGCCCCAACACGGTGCCGCAAAGCCAAGCGCCGTAGAGGGTTTCACCCCTCGCCTGCAAATCTTCGGGCTTTTCCCGCACACGGGGAAGAGCATTGATAAACGCCCTGATCCCCTCAACGGCGAGCGCGTTGGAGACTGGGTTGCGGTTTTTCGCATAAAGGGCCTCTGCCGCATGGGCCATGGCGTTGAGGCCACTTGTGACCGTCATATCCACAGGCAGGCCGGCAATCAGGTCCACGTCGTATAAAATGACTTCCGGCAGGACTTTGGCATTGGTCACGGTGGTTTTCACACCGTTTTCCGTTTGCCCCAAAATGGCCGTTGCCTCGCTACCGGCATAGGTTGTGGGAATGACGATCTGGGGAAGGTCCGTTTGCAACGCGATGGCCTTGCCAAGGCCCGTTGTTGAGCCGCCACCGATCGCCACCAGACAGTCTGCCTCCACGTGACGGGTATGTTCAACGGCTTCCTGGGTTACCTCGATGGGCGTGTGCATGGCCGCTTTTGTGAATACACCTGCCGCATGGCCATTGACGAAGGATGTCAACTCCATCGCTGTGTCCGCCTGTTGGGGGGTTGAGAGCACAAGCGCACGGGAACACCCCAGACTGGCAATCTCGCTTGCAATCTCGTGGCGGACGCCGCGTTCGAAACGCACACGAACGCCCGTGGCATTGGTCTCGAAACTGTCCTGAAAATGCGACATCGACGGCACGCCCTCCTGCGTGGCGGGAGCGTAGTCGGGCATTTTCCTCATGTGGTTGCTATTTTTGCCAATTAACATAACTCTAAGTTATGAAATTAGACCCCCGTCACCTGGAAATCCTCGCGGCCATTGTGGACAATGGCGGACTGACCGAAGGGGCGGAGGCTTTGGGGAAGTCGCAACCCAGTGTGTCGCGCTCGCTGGCCCTGCTGGAGCAGAGGGTTGGTGCGCCATTGTTTGAAAAAGGGCGGCGCCCGTTGCGGCCCACCGAGTTGTGCACCGTTTTGGCGCAGGAGGGCCGGTCCATTTTAACGGCGACCCGCTCGGCCGGTGAAATTGCAACGACCTATGCAAATGGCAAACGCGGTGTGTTGCGCATCGCTGGCAGCCCGATTTTCATGGATGGCGTGGTGGTGCCGATGCTGGCCCAATTTCAGGTGGAAAATCCCGGCATTCGCATCGAGCAATCCTACGCCTATGCCGATAACGCCTTTCGCCAGATGGAAATTGATACATTGGACCTTGCGGTCATTCCGTTAAAGCCGGAGACCGTGCCGGCAGAGTTCACCTTTTGCGACCTCATTGGCGGGCGCAATGTTATCGCTTGCGGTGCGGTTCATCCCCTCGCGCAACGCTCCTCTCTCAGCTTGACGGATATTGGCAACTACCCATGGATCGCGCCGCCCCCGGACAGTCCGCTCTACCAGGATCTCACAAACACCCTGAGCGGCATAGGGATGCACGACTTCAAGGTGAGTTTTTCCGGCGGATCGCTGGCCTCCATAACGAATATACTGTCCCAAACGGATGCTTTGACCGTTTTGCCCTATTCAGTGGTTTTTGCCGAAAAACGGCGCGGGCAACTGCACGCCCTCAACATCAAAATCGAACACCCCGATCGCAGTCTGGGTATCGTGCGCAAAGCGGAAACCAACCCTCGGCCATCCATCATGCGATTTGAAAAATTCATGGAGCGCGAATTCAAGAAACTGCGAAATACAATGCAGCGCGACATGACCAACCAAGTGTGGCGCAAGTGAGCAGAGCAAGCGACCTCAAACCAACGCCCGCGGCTTTTGTCCCAAACGCCTGCCGCTCTTGCAGATTGAAGTTGTTTCGCTCCATTTAGCCTCGCGAAATGGAGGTGGTGCCCGGGGGCGGAATCGAACCACCGACACGCGGATTTTCAATCCGCTGCTCTACCCCTGAGCTACCCGGGCATCGGGGCCGGTTGGACCGGCGGGGTATGTGTTTCGGCGCTTGCCGAGACTGCGTTGGTATAGTCAACGGGGTTTGGGGTGTCCACCGCTTTTGATGCCGCCATCATGGGTTTTTTGCCCATGCTTTTTGGCTTCTATTTCTCCTCGCCCGGGGCTTCCTCGGTCTGGATGGAGTAGCCGCCGCCAAGCCATTTGCCCAAGTCTAGGTCGGCGCAGCGGTCACTGCAAAAGGGATAGTTGGTGCGACAGCTGGGCTTGCCGCATTGGGGACATTCCACGGGCTTCCGCAGGGGTGTAACTTTGGCGGACGGTGTCGTCATGGCCCGCTCAATTGTTGCCCGTGGTCAACCAGTTATAGTGAATGGGATACCCTTCGCCCTGAAGAAGCGCGCTTGTTTCGTGCAGGGGCAGGCCCACCACATTGGTGTAAGAGCCAACAATTTTGGCAATGAACGACCCGGCAATGCCCTGAATAGCGTAGCCCCCTGCCTTACCCCGCCACTCACCACAGGCCAGATAGCTTTCAAACTCGTCGGTGGAGAGTTTTTTGAAGCGAACGCGGGTCTCCACCAACCGGTGCCGCATAATCCCCTTCGGCGTGATGAGTGTTACGCCGGTGTAGACGCGGTGGGCGCGCCCGGACAGAAGGCGCAGGCAAAACGAGGCCTCGTCGAGCAATTCAGCTTTGGGCAGGATGCGGCGGCCTACACTCACGACGGTATCGGCTGCCAAAATATAGGCGCGATCGGCATCGCCGGAACGCTTCATGTTTTCCAGACCCAGTTCCGCCTTGGTTTTGGAGAGGCGTTTGGCGAGGGAACGGCCGGCCTCCGCCTTTAGGGGCGTTTCATCCGCGTCCACGGGGGTCAGCAAGTCCGGCTCCACACCGATTTGCTGGAGCAGGGCCAAACGCCGGGGCGAGCCGGAGGCGAGAATGAGTTTGGGGCGGGTGGCCATGGGTGGGCGCTGTCGCTCTATTTGAAGCGATAGGTGATACGACCTTTGGTCAGATCATAAGGGGTCATTTCTACCAGCACTTTGTCGCCAGCCAGCACGCGGATACGATTTTTGCGCATGCGGCCTGCGGTGTGGGCAATGATCTCGTGATCGTTTTCCAGTTTTACCCGAAACGTTGCATTGGGGAGCAATTCGCTCACCGTGCCGGGGAATTCCAGAACTTCTTCTTTCGCCATGTAGTCTGCCAATCCTGTGGGAATAATCGAGGCGGCTGATCAAGAGCCGCAGTTGACGTGTTCGTTGGGAAGTTGCGGCGGAACCTAGACCCATTCGCCCCCTTTGTGAACCGGTCTAAAGGCACCAACTTGCAGCTTGCGGAGACCCTCGGGGACAAGGGAACCATTTTATCAGGGTTTGCCGAACCGCTGCTCGATACGTGCTGCAATGCGGTCACGTACATCGCGATAGGCTTCCAGCCGCTGTTGGCGGGAGCCGGTGACTACGGTTGGATCCGCTGCGGGCCAATAATCCACCTCCATGGCTTCCACATGGGCGCGTTCCAGCGCCACGTGGTGGGCCTGGGGCGACAGGGTAATGATCAAATCAAAATAGCCGTCATCAAGATATTTCAACTCCTGCGGCTCATGGTCCGACCATTCAATGCCTTCCTCCAGCAAGACGGCCTCTACAAAGGGGTCGGGAGTTCCTGCCGCCACGCCAGCGCTGGCCACGTAAATACGCTTGCCGTAGCGGGCGCGGGTGAGGGCTTCGGCCATGGTGGAGCGAATGACGTTGTGGTTGCAGATGAACAGCACGGATTTGGGCTGCTCCACCGGCGTGTGGCCCGGCATCTCTGGCACATCTGATAACGGATCTGCCAACTGCCCTAACCCCGCCAATGCAGAACGCAAATCAATGTGAACAGGCGTCGGGCCGTGTCGAAATCCATCTCGATCTTGCCGCCCAGACGCTCCTTTAGCGTTTCGGAACCATCGTTATGCAAACCACGGCGGGCCATATCGATGGCTTCAATCTGGCTGGGTGTGGCAGAACGAATGGCCTCGTAATAGCTTTCGCAGATCAAAAAATAGTCCTTCACGATACGGCGGAAGGGGGACAGGGACAGAATATGGGTGGCGACCTTCCCGTCGTCGCCGTCATTGATATCGAAGACCAAACGTTGCTCGACGACACCCAGTTTAAGTTTATATTCATAACGGCCGTTGGCATCTGCATGTCCCACGGGCCAGAACCAATTGGCTTCGATCAGATCAAAAATGGCCACCGCCCGCTCATGTTCCACGTCCTGGTTGGCGCGACCGATGGTGGCCTCGTCCAGCACCACGTCCACGAGCTTGCTGTGCTCGGGGCGGTTTGGGTTTGAGTTGGACGGGTCAGGCGAGTCGGTCATGGGGTCAAATCAGTGGCGGGGTTTGGTGCCGGTTTCCCATGCGGCGCCCAGGTCGGTTATTTGCACTTCAATACATTCAACACGGGCATCAAGGCGCGCGCCACCGGAAAACGTCATGCGGATGGTGCCTTCGGGTCCGTCGGTCATTGTCGGCTCAAATGTGATTGAAAGAAGCGAGGCCACCGCTTCGTCATCGCTGCGGTTGATGCCCTGGCTGCGAACACTTTCCACGCCGGCAACGCGCAACACGCTGGAGCGGCGCTGGTGGCGCTTAAACAGAAGTCGGCGACTGGCTTTGGCCTCCCATGCAAAGCGATTCATGGGGAGAACAAGGGTCTTGGCCGCCTTGTCGTAAACGATGGTCGAGGGTTTCAAAACCGCATCCTGCACATGGGCAGACAGAACCGTAAGGTCCTCGCCGTCCAGCGCCATCAGTTTTAGCGGTGTGTCCAATTCGGCCATCTTATCTGCGGCATGGTGTAGGGGTTCAATGCTTCCTTGGAATAGGGTGTTCCCCCCTGCCCTGCAAGGATGGCGCAGCTTCAAAGCGCCTTCATGGCCGCTTAACCAATCCCGTTTACCATGATCGATGAAGGCATTGGCAGTGCGCTGTGCCTGCACCCCTTTTTTGTTTTGCGTATGGGTGGTCAGTTTTGCGTATTTCCATTGCCTTCGCAGGCATTGCCTTGGCCTGCGGTCTCATTACAAACCTTCCAACGGCTAAGGCCGGTTCGGGTAAACTTGGCACCCATCGGGTGATCAAGGTGGACACCTCGAAATACCGCGAATTTCGCGGCAAGGAAAAAGCCTTGGGCCTGCGGCACAAGGAGGTAGTCCTTACCTTCGATGATGGCCCGATTGCGGGGAAAACACCCCGCATTCTGGATACGTTGAAACGGGAAGGGGTGAAGGCCACGTTTTTTTATGTGGGCCGCATGGCGAGAGCTTACCCCAAGCTGGTGCGCCGCGTGGTGCGCGAAGGCCATACGCTGGCCCACCACACGTGGGGCCATAATCGTCTTCCAAAATATTCAACCGCCAGCGCGAGGAAGCATATCGACCGGGGCATCGCGCGGTTGCAAAAGATCGCCTATGGCGATGCCAGCACAACGCCGCGCATCCCCTTTTTCAGATACCCCTATCTGGCGCGCAACAAACGGACCGATGGAATTATCCGCGCCAAACGTATGGTGGCCTTTGGGGCCAATATCGATGCGCTGGACTGGAAGCGCTGGTCTCCCGACAGAGTGCACAACCACATCATGCGGCGACTGCGCGCGGAAGGGCGTGGCATCATTTTGATGCACGATATTCAGGCCCGCACAGCAAAAATGTTGCCGCGCCTGCTCCGCTCGCTCAAACGGGAGGGATATAAGGTGGTGCATATGGTGCCGAAGGGCACTCCAGCACCCAAAATCGACAAGCCGGTGGAGACACTGGTGGTTGCCAGCGCAAAACCGGACAAAAAACTGCCCATAATCGCCAAAACCGAAGCGCCGCCGGTGCGGGAAAGCGAACAAGTGGTTCGTGCTGCCATGGCTGAAGCCGAGGCGATGCAGGCGAAGGCAACGGCAACTTTGAACCAAGCCAAGGCGCAAAAGCCCCGCCGCGTGAAGATGGCATTTAACCTGGCGCGGGCCGAGGGGCCCTCCCCCCGCGAGGTGGCGAAGCGTAAACGCCGGGAGCGGGCGCAGCTTCTTCAAGCTACATTGCGCCAGTCGCAGGAGCCGAGAGGCACCGACCCTGTGGAAGTGGCAAGCCTTGCTCCCGCCGTTATAAAAAGCGTGAACGAAGCCACCTTGCGCCCGCAAAAAACGCGTAAGAAGAAGACCCGCCGGTTGAAAGTGGTCGCAGGCAAAGAAAAGCGTTCATCGGTGAAGAGAAGCCGGAAAGCCAAGGCCAAAACGCGCCGGTCTGCGCTGGCCAAGTCCATCGTGAAACGGGGGGAGTGGAAATTGCGCCGCTCCCAGTGGATCATCAATTAAAGCACCTTGCGGTCCACCTGACATAAAGGTGCATCAAACATGCGTTCTAAACGGCAGGTGGCCGTTTGGGGGCGGTATTGTTTGATCGAGACTGAATGGCGTTGCTTGGAAAAATGCGCTCGTTCGCCCGTTGGAGAATCCCATGCAATTTTGCGCCTTTGCATCCCCGGGCCGTTTTTGGCGCGGCAATCTGCACACCCATAGCAATCAATCGGACGGGGCCCTGTCGCCCCAGGAGGTCTGTGAACGGTACCGGGCGCAAGGCTACGACTTTCTGGCCATCACCGATCACTTTGCAGCGAAATACGATTACCCGATCACTGACACCACGGCGTATCGCGTTGCAAACTTCACCACCCTTTTGGGGGCGGAACTTCATGCGCCGCTGCTTCACAATGGCGATCCTTGGCACATTCTGGCCGTGGGCTTGCCCGCAGATTTTGCGCCCCCCTATGTGCGGCAGGAGGGTGTTGATCGGCCCAGCGAGACGGGGCCAGAACTGGCCCAACGCGCGCGGGAGGCCGGGGCCTTTATTGCCATGGCCCATCCCCAATGGTCTGGCCTGACCTTGGACGACGCCCGCTCCTTGAAAGCGGCACATGCGGTGGAGACCTATAATCACACTTGTTTTATAGGCGTCGATCGGGCTGACGGGTTTCACACGCTTGATCTTCTGCTGGAAGAGGGCTGGGCATTGAACCTGTGCGCAACGGACGATGCCCATTTCAAATTCGCCGATCATTTTGGCGGTTGGGTCATGGTGAAGGCAGAGGAAAATGATCCGTCGCAGCTGCTGCACGCGTTGAAAGCGGGGGCCTATTACTCCACACAAGGACCGCAGTTTTTTAACATCGAACTGCGTGAAGAAAGTGTGCTTGTCGAATGTTCGGCGGCCCAATCGATAATTCTGCAAAGCCGTGGGTCCCGCACGGTACATCGGCATGGAAGCGCCATAACCCGGCTGGAGTTGCCGCTGGGGCGCTTGGCGGACGAGGAATGGCTGCGGGTCACTATTATCGATCCCCATGGCAAACGGGCATGGAGCAATCCGGTCTGGCGCTAGAGCAACGCCTTGGGATAGCGACGGTCTATTCTTGCAAGATTTGTACGGCCTGCCCCGCATCCGCCGCCCGTTGAATGGCTTCCACCACCCGCAAACTGCGCAAGCCCTCACGGCCCGAAACCAAAGGCTTTTCCTGGC
Source organism: Pseudomonadota bacterium (assembly GCA_038525315.1). Lineage (GTDB taxonomy): Bacteria > Pseudomonadota > Alphaproteobacteria > Rhizobiales > Rhizobiaceae > Pseudahrensia. The sequence continues at coordinate 8,830 of JBCBHU010000002.1, read as the reverse complement.
CTTGGATGATGGCGGCAAAATGGGCGATCTGATTGATGAGAGGGTCCGCGCTTTCACGAATCTGGCTCGTGGCCCCAATAGGGGTCCACCAGTCCTGCCCGCCGCCCTCGTGCTGCCACAACCGCAGATCGGGCACTGAAAGGGAGGCTTTGGACCCTCCCAGTTGATAGCAATTTTCCGGCGTAACGGGATAGACAGGGTATTCCGCCGCCGTGTGCTCCCAACTCCATGGCGCAACAATGCTGTCGGAGACGGTGATCGTGCCCACGGCTCCATTTTGAAAATGTAAGACGGCGGCGGCCACATCCTCGTTCTCAAATCCGCGCGCGGAGGGCGCGGCCACGGCCTGCACGGTCTTCACGTCTCCCACCAGATGGCGCAGTAGGTCCACGTCATGGATCAGGTTGACGGAGATGGGGCCTGCACCCTTTTTGGTGCGCCATGGTGCTTCGGCAAAATAGGGATCGGGTTTGTAGAACCAACACGTGGCCTGCACGGCCCGCACCTCCCCCAGCGCGCCGCTGGCAATGATTTCCCGGGCTTTACGGATGATGGGGTTATGGCGACGGTGGTGGCCCACCAGAATGGGGACATTTTTTTCTTCCGCCAGCGCGACTATGGGCGCCGCCTCTTGGGCAGAAACCGAAATGGGTTTCTCAATCAACACAGGCACTCCGGCATCGATGCACAGTCTTGCCTGTTGAACATGTAGCGGGGTTGGCGTAGCTAAAATGACGCCCGAAACGTCGGCGTCTAACAGCATGGCTTCCAGGGACGGGAAAAGTTGATGCCCCTGCTGGCACACATAGGACGCGCCCTCGTTGGACGGCTCCACGACACCAATAATGTCCACCCCAGCCGCGCGCCCAATGGCGTCCATATGACGGCGCCCCACAAGCCCTGCGCCCACGACGCCCAGTCCAATTGTTTCCATCTACCCCTCCCGCATATTGTTATTTGGGCGATGGCAAGAGTGAAGGGAAGGGCTCGGCTTGTGTTTTACGATCTCTTACACCTCGTAACCCACCTTTCGTTGGACTGGGATTAAGGCGTTTAGCTAAGTTCCAAGATCCCCAAAAAAAGCCGGTTTGGAGGTCTCCAAACCGGCTTCGCATTTCAAGGGCACTAAGTCCTAGTAATAGGGTGAGATACATGCCCGGCGGCGGCCGCTATAGGGCTGGTACGTATTGTCGTAGGCCCGGTAGGACCGAAAACGGCGGTAGCACCAATTGGTGTGGGCGTTGCCGCGATACACACGACGGGGCGCGCGACGCTGGCGGGCGCGGCGGGATTCGTTGATAGCCCCTGCGATGATAGCGCCTGCCACGATACCGCCCAGCACTGCGCCGGCATTGCCACCGCGATTGCGGCGATAAACCCGACGGTTGCGGCGGATACGACGGCGCTGCACTTCAACCACAGGGCCTTCACCCGTGTAGACGGGGCCAATATTCAGCGTTGCGGCTTGGACGGGCTGAAAGTCGTTCGCGGCAATGGCAAAACCCAATCCGATCGCAAAAAGCGTTGCGATTTTCTTCATGTCCATTCTCCTCTGATGACATCATCTGCGCAGCAACCTGCCCCCAAACCGCCGTGCATGCGTCACGGTAACGCGGTGGGCAAAAACAAGTCAAAGCAATTTTTCATGGATTGTTAACGGCAACGGACGGATCGGCGTGTTGTGTTGTTTTGATGACAATCAAAACTACATCATTTCTTGTCCGTAATTGTGTTGAGCGTTCGATGGCCATTGGGGGCGACCCAGATGAGCCTGTCGGCATCGGCTCTCAAAACGGTGTAACAACTCCAATCCCGCGCGGGCGGCCATTGGGAACAATACTGACCCTTATCAATCCGCCATGTGCCGTAAGTGTCCCGGCCATTTACGGTGTAAGTGGTGGCCCCTGCTGCAGAAAATGTCTGCCTTGTACCCTCGCCCAAGACCATAACAGTGGGCAGCAGAGTTTCGATTTCAGCGCCGCTCAATTGGCGCTCCCCTGCCACGGAAAGGGCCGGGGCCATCAAAAATGCCGTGAGGGCCAAAGCCCGATATTTCATGCTGTCAGCCCCACTGCGCCTTTCACGATCAGCAGGATTGAGGCGAGGGCAGCGATGGTCAACAGGGCGGGGCGGTAGCGCGTGCTAAACTTATGTTGAGTACGTCGTCCCACCCAAGTGCCCACGACCGCAGCGGGCGCCATAAAAAGCGCCATGGCGAGCGTCATCCACCCGGCCAGGCCGGTGACGTAGAGAATCAACAATCCAAAAACACCGCCGAAAGCAAAAAAAGCCGCCAGTGTGGGGCGGGCACTTTGTGGGGGTTTGCTGTGATAGATAAGCGCCAGAGGTGGTGCGCCCACGGACGTGACGATGCCGGTCAGACCCGAGACCCAGCCCATGCTCAGCAGGTTACGAAGGTTAAAGGACAAGGTCTTGCTGGACACCGTCAATACGACGGCAAGAAATACCATCACGCCAAATGTAAGTGAAAAAAGCGACCGGTCGGTGAGCCATAAGAGAAGAACACCGCCACAAAGCATGCCAGTGCCGCGCCCCACCATGCCCAGGCCCACCTCGGGCCACTCAATATGTTGCCGCTCGTGGATTGCGCCCACCATGGCTGTAGCCATGCCCAAAAAGAGCGCGGAACCCGGCACAAGCGCCGGGTCCAGCAGGGCCAGAACAGGGGCCACCGTAAGCCCAAAGCCCATGCCAAGCCCCACCTGCACCACTGCGCCAATGAAAACGATCGTCAGCACTGCCACCGCAATCAGCGGTGACGACAGGACCAATGGTTCAGCAAAAGGCACGACCTTAGCGTGACTTTTTGATCTGCTTCTGCGCTTCACTGACGATGTCTTTGTGGGCTTCCACATCATCATCGTCGCAGAACAGGGTTTCATGGCTGTTCACCAAGGCCCGAAGCTGCTCACCAAAGGGCTGAGGTCCAGTGGGCTTTACACCGTCCCGGGGGTCCGCCGCGGGCTGAATTTCGCCGGACGGGCCGTCAATGCGCACGGCTTTGGAAACGTGCGACCCATCGGCAAAGACAGCTGAAATGCGCAATTCCAAATCCAACTGGCTGGCCGGGCGTTCGGCCACAATGAACCCGTCGCGGACAATTCGTAGCCATTCCGGCACCTGGGAACCGTCCAGCATTTCCACGTCGTAGCGCACCACGATACCGTCTCGCTCACGGTCGAAGGTATTGTTCACATCGATAAACAAAATACGCTCGCGCACATAGGTCTCGATGAGAAGTTGACCGGTTAGATCATCGGAATTGAGGTCACCCGTCAGGCTGTCACCACCGCCGAAGCGGGCGGAGAAACCCGTAAGCCCCTCAACATTCCATGACCCGGAAAGGGGATCGCGCTGGTCCATAATATCCAGATGCGACTTGCGCAGGTTATCGATGGCCCGCAGGGCTTTCAAAACAGCCGGGTCGGCCGGGTCGAGTGGGGAAATATCCTTGTTATTGTCGATATCGTCCACCGTGTCGTCCACGATCCCGGAAGGTCGCTCAAGGTTGAACGTGCCTTTCAGATCATCAATGGCGTCGATGGCATCCATGATGAAGGGAGGCACGCCGCCAATGTCCTCAGGCCCCTTTGGATCATCCCGCTCGTTGCGCTGACCATCAGGAATGGTCGGCGTGGGCGTTCCGTCAAGGAGCGGATCGGAGGGCAAGCCCGCCAAGGGCGGCACGACTGGTGTGGCCGGTATAACGGGAGCAACGGGGGTGACCGGATCGACGGGGTCAACCGGCGTGACGGGGGTCACTGGCGTCACCGGAATAACTGGCGTGACGGGGGCAACAACTTCTGTCGGCGTGATGACAACCGTTATGCTCGTGAAATCGTTTTGTGCATCCACGGCAATGACCGAGAAGAACACCGTTCCCGTGGCTGCCGAACCAACGGGAGGCGTAGCCGTCACCACGCCGGTGAGCGGATCAATGCTGACCCAGGCAGGGGCATTTACCAGTGAGAATGTCAGCGCATCGCCGTCAGGATCAGTGGTGATGGCACCGGCATCCACCGTAATCGTTGTGCCTTCCGGCGTCGTTTCCGTCAGCGGACCGAAGGAAACCGGTGTTGGGTTCGAAACCGAGATGTTCAACACACTGTCCACGGGCGGATTAACCCCGTCACTGGCCGTGACGGTCACCGTGTAGGGACCAAATTGGGATGCATCGTTGGGCAGTGTGCCGGAGATGGTGCCCGTATTGGCATCCAGTGTCAGACCAGCCGGCAGAGGCGTTGACGTATAGGTCAACGGGCTGTCCGGATCGCTGAACAGAACAGCCGTGTTGATCGTCGCTGGCATGCCGTCGATCAGCGCCACGGGTGTTGTGGGCGTGACCACCGTCACCGGATCGTCCACCGGGTCCACCGTAACAGTAACCACCACAACCACATCCGGATTAAAGCCATCGCTCACCGTGACGGTGAATTGATCGGGGCCGTTATAATTCGGGTTTGGCGTGTAGGTGTAATCGCCCGTGCTTGGGTCGGTGATAACCAATTGTCCGTTTGTGGGCGGCGTGGTGATGACTGTGTTTGTGGGCAGGGCGCCCACAATGTCGATGGAGCCCATAAAGTGCGTGTCTTCCGGCGTGGTCTGCGGTGGTTCGCTGGCCAGAGTAAGAGGCGGCGTAACCACCACCTCGATTTCTATGGTCCCACGGCTGCCCGCATCAGTGGCCCCTTCATCATCGGAAGTGGCAAACAAAATTGGCGTGGCATCGCCCAGGAAGCCGGGCTGGGACGTGAATTCCAGCGTTCCCAGCTCGCTGTTGGAGATGATCGTGCCAGCGGTGAGGGTGATACGCGGACCAGCGGTGCCATCGGCAATGTAGGTCACAGTACCCTGGGCCGCAGAGGGCACTTGCAGAATGATGCTGCGCAGATCGGCGGGGGCATCATCCACGTCCGTGGGCAGCGTGAAGGTAAGCGGCGTTGGCTGCAATTCCACGGCAATCAGCGATGCTGATGTAGCCTCTGGCGCATCGTTGATACCCACTACGGTAACATCCACCTGCACGGTTGTGGTGCCGCCATGGCCGTCATCCACAAGCACAACGAAACTGTCTGTGCCGTCAAAGTCCGGGTTGGGCGTGTAGGTCCAATTGCCGTTGGGCAGGATTGTCGCCACCCCATTGGTGGGCTGCGTCTGAACACTGGCCGTGGGCACGTCGCCGTCGATGTCGGCCATGACCACGGTGCCGGAGACGGGTGTCTCCTCCGGCGTTGTGGCAGGGGCCGCCGTGGCGGTGGGATCATCGTTCATCGGCTGCACGTTCACATTCACGGTCGCCGTTTCAGTCACACCACCAGAAGTGACCGTATAGGTGAAGCTGTCAGCACCATTGAAGTTTGCATCCGGTGTGTAGGTCACGTCCCCGTTCACCGCGAATGTGACCGAGCCGTTTGTGCCTTGCGTCACTGCGGTTATGGCAGGCGCTCCTTCAAATGTGTCCGTACCGGCACCGCCTACACCACCAGCGGTGTTCAGCCCGGTGATCACATTGGCCGTGATGGCCGTGTCTTCCGGGGTGGTGAGCGCATCATCGGCTATATCGATGATGGGCGTTACCGTTACTGTCACATCCACGGTGCTGGTGCCGCCATTGCCGTCATCCACCAACACTTGGAAAGTATCCGTGCCGTTGAAATCCGGATTGGGCGTGTAAGCCCAGTTGCCTGCCCCGTCGATGGTTGCCAGACCATTTGTGGCGTTCACATTGATGGTTGTGGTGGGCACATCGCCGTCAATATCTGCCAGCACCACGGTGCCGTTGACAACCACATCCTCGTTTGTCGTAGCAGGCGCAGCGGCCCCCGTGGGCGCATCATTTACCGGCGCAACCTCGATGCTGAGCAAGGCCGTATCGGTTAAGGCACCATCACTGATGGCGTAGGAGATTGTCGGCACCGTGCCATTAAAATCGGGTTCCGGCGTGAACAGGAAGGCCCCGTTGGTCTGTATAGTCAATGTGCCAAAGCCGGGAACAGGCGTTGCCACACCGGGCAAGCCGGCGATGGGCATGCCCACGACCGTAAAGCCGGTGACCGTCAGGGGATCGCCGTCAATATCATTATCAACGCCTGCACCGGTGTTATCAGTGAGCAAGTTGCCGTTCAGGGCCACTTCCTCATTGGTGATATAGGCATTGTCCAAGGCATCAGGCGCATCGTTAACGGGCGCTACATTGGTGAAGGAAAGATCGGCGCTGTCCGTGCCACCTTGACCATCGGTAATGGTGTAGGTGGCCGTTGGCACGGGGCCATTATAGTTGTTGATGGGCGTAAACGCGTAGCTGCCATCGGTATTGATGGCCAAGGTTCCTACACCCGAGATAAAGGCCGTATTGCCCGCGTTTACAACGCCCGGCACGCCAGCCACTGTGAATGTGGTGACCGTGATGGGATCCCCGTCCACGTCCGCGTCATTGCCCAGCACGTTGCCAGTGATGGTTTGGTCTTCCGTGGTGGCCACGGGACCATCATTGACGGCATCCGGATTGTCATTGACCGGCGTAATCGTGATCGCAACGGACCCGGCAGATCCTGCATCGGATGCGGAGGCATCGCCATTGTCATCTTCCACCACATAGGTGAAGTCCGTCACGGGGCCGTTGTAATTAAGGGCTGACGTGAAGCTCGTCGTGCTGAATTCCTGCACGGAAATGCGGTCGCCAACGCCAAGCGTTACGGTCGCTCCGTCAATGTCGCGCACATAGCTGATGATGCCTTCGACCGGCGCGGGAAGTCCGGTGGCGATGACTGTCAAGTCAGCCTGCGCATCGTCCACATCGGTGGGCAATGTGGGGTTGAGGGCGATGGTAACATCTTCGTCCGCCACCCGGGCATCCACATTACCATCCGGCGCGTCGTTCACGGGGGTGATGATCACCTGCAAGGTGGCCGTATCCGTACCGCCCTGCCCGTCGGACAGGACATACGCCACCGGCGGGACTGGGCCGGTATAGGTGGGCGCAGGCACAAACGTGAAGTTGCCGTTCGCACTGATCGTCAATGTCCCCACAGGCGCGCCGAGGTTGGTGGTGATGGCGGTGGGCGTGTCGAAGGGCACTGGGTCCTGCGTCCCATTGCCGTCCACATCCACCGTGACGTTCACCAAGGCAAGCGGATCACCGTCGGTATCGCTGTCCACACCCATGCCGTTGTCAGCGGTGATGAGATTGCCGGATACACCCACGAGGGAATCCTCAGCCACGGTCACCGCGTCATCCTGCGCCACTGGGTTATCATTCACCGGGTTAATGGTAATAGTCAGCGTGGATTGTTCGGTGTTGTTTGCCGCTCCGGACTGGTCATTCACCGTATAGGTGATCACCGGCACGGGGGCACCCGTCACGCCACCCTGGACGGAGTTGTAATCCGCCACCGGCGTGAAAATAAATGTGCCGTCGCTGTTCACACGGATCGTGCCGATATCGGCAATGACAATATCGCTATCGACGGCCTGCACCGTTGGATCACCGGCAAGGGTGAAGCCAGAGACCACGAGGACATCCCCGTCAACATCATTATCGTTGGTCAGCACATTACCTGTGACCGGTGCCCCATCTTCCACGCCGGTGGCCGTATCCACATCCGTGACCGGACGGTCGTTGGTTGGATCGATGGTAATGTTCAACGTGGACGAGCCTGCATTATTGGGCGACCCCGTCTGGTCGTCGATCGTATAGGTGATTTCAGGCACCGGACCGCCCTGCACAGAGTTAAACCCAGGTGCTGGCGTAAAGGTGAACGTACCAGCGGCATCGATGGTAATTTCACCCACATTGGGGATGGTGACCGGTACACCGGTGGCAAATGTGCCCGGCAGACCCGCAATGGTGAAATCGCTGACAATCAGCGTATCGTTGTCGGCATCCAGATCATTGGTGATGATATTGCCGGTCACGGGCGCGCCATCTTCTAGGCCTGTCGCCGTATCCACCACACCCACTGGCGCGTCGTTTACGTTGGTGACGGCGATGGTCAACGAGGCCGTATCGGTGGCATTGGGCGCACCGCTGCCGTCATCCACGGTGTATTCAATGGCGGGCATGACGCCGCCGGTTTCCGTATTGAAGTTCGGGGCGGGGTCAAACGCAAAGGCGCCATTGGTGTTGATGGTGATGGTCCCCACACCTGTGATGGTGTAAGGCGCGCCCACCACAAACGGACCGGCCTCACCGGCAATGGTAAAGGCGGAGACCGTCAGCGGATCACCGTCCACATCGCTGTCAGCAGCACCCCCCGTCGCATCCGTAATCAGATTGCCCACCAGGGGTGCCCCCTGATCTTCCGTCAGCGTGTAACTGTCGTCTTCTGCCTGGGGTTGGTCGTTCACCGGCGTGACGGAGATGGTCACCGTAGCCGTCTCCGTCACGAAGCCGCCGTTCCCATCCGGTGTTTGAACTGTATAGGTGAAGGTCTCGTCCGGGGTGGGCACACCACCAACCGGGGCCGTGTTGAAGTCACCATCCGGCGTGTAGGTGAACACGCCGTTTGCCCCTTGCGTCACCGTGCCGTTGGCGGGCTGGGTGAAGGATACAATGGTGGCGTCACCGCCGGGGTTCGCCCCACCCGTGGAGGCAAACGTGTCCGCGCTCGCCGTGTCCATGGGATTGGCAGTGCCGGTCAGCACATCAAAGGTGATGGGCGTGTCTTCATTGGTGGTCAGCGTATCATCGGTGGCATCCGCCACCGCCGTCACGCCAATCGCCACACTGTCGCTCGTCGTGGCGTTGGGCAGGCCAGACCCGTCATCGGTGGTCATGACCAGCGTCTCGTTGGTCCCACCATCCGTGTTG
>JBCBHU010000001.1:0-1013124 GCA_038525315.1 Pseudomonadota bacterium | reverse complement strand
CTTTTCCTGTTCTTGCGAACAGAGAAAAATTGCGATGGTCTGGGTAGACCATCACGAATTGACGAGAACATTTTACACACCTGAACGAATAAATTCGTTCTGGTATTTGTAACATTCTCGAAAAACGTGTCCGCCGAAGTCTCGTATCGGATGCCACCAGATAAAGGAAAATCTGATGCATCCAGCAGCTACTCCGCCGCCCACGTTTCTCTTTCTTTCATATTCAATTGTCAAAGAGCAGAAACAGACAGGTCGGTTTCTTCGAAGTTGTCAGCACCAGGCAAATGCTTGCCGCTTACCACTTCAAGGTAGGTTTTCGTGTCTAGCACGACGCCTTTCCGGGAAACAACTCGGTAGATCGGTGGGTCGCTGAACCCGTTGGCCGGAGCCGGTGGGCTGTGTCAGCGTCGCGTTGTCTGCGTCGTTGTTGGCCGGGTTATAGTCCCGGTAATTTTTACCGTCAACACGAATTTCGAGTTTTTTGAACTTTTTTTCAAAAAAATCGCAAACCCGCTTCAAACCCTTATTCTACACGGTTTCCGGGCCTTTTAGTCCCCTTTCCACCGTTTTGAATGCACTTATATATATAACGCTCATTTTGCCCTTCAAGGCGCAGGGTTTATTTCTGATTGAACGCGGTATTTTTTTCGATTCCGCCACACCCCTGCTCATATTGCACTCCAATGCGATAATGCGTTTAGTGCAACCAGCATTTTTCAGCGGTTGAGGGAAACCCAGTGGGGCGCAACGGCATCGGATCACAAAACTTCCGAATCGCAGCCGGCGACAGCCAGGCAGGGCGGGTGCGGTTACAAACGGCCATGGGGGACAGCCCTGCCCTTCTGGCCGGCAAGGGCCGCCGCCTGCCGGACCGTCGGCGGGTGAGCGTGCGTTGGCTGGCGGGTTCCGTCCTGACCGGCGTCACCTCCATGGCTCTCATGGGCGGCGCGCTTTGGGCCGCGCTGGACGGACGCCAGCAATTGGCCAATCCCGCCCGCTCCGCAAACGCTGTCCTGGCACTGGCCAAGGGAGATGCAACGGCAGGAAAAGGCGACAGGCCGCTCGTCTTGCTGCCAGCCCAGCAAACCAATGAAAAAATCATGCAGGTGCCAACCCTCACCCGCACGGATGGCGGCAATGTTATCCGCAAACGCCCCTTCGCTTATGCGGTCGCTCCCCTCGCCTTGGTGCCCCGGGGCCTGCCGGACTATCCCGCCTTTAACCCGCTCAACGTCTTCCGCGCCTCCGGCAGCGACCGGCCCGTGGGGGCCAGTGATGTGATCTACGGGGCCGACATTGAAAGCGATGTTTTGCTGGCCCAGGTGGATTTCCCCATGGATGTGTCACTCTACGACCAGTCCGCCCGTATCTCCCCGGTAGAAGCGGAGATGATAGTGCGCGCCAACCGCGAGACCCTGTTGGCAGGCGAAACCCAGATCGCCGCCGCCGCCTATGTGGATGACACCCGCTTTTCCCTCGATGAGAGCGGCCTTGGCGCGGCGGTGGGCCTTTCCCCCGGCCTCAATGCCGGCCTGAACGCCAATTTGGGCATTCGCATCACGGCAGAAAACGTCTCCCGCGCCGTGCTGGACGACCCGCTCCAAACCACTGACCTCAATTACAGTGAGGAAGTGGTGATCATGAACAAGGGCCAGACGTTGAGCGATGCCCTGTCCCCCCTTTCGCTGGACCCCTCCACCCTTGCAGGTCTGCTGGAAGCGTTGGCCGGTGAATTTGGCACCGATGCGCAACCCAATGGCACACGGTTGCGGGTGTCGGTGGAAGAAACGCCCATCGAAGGGGCCGCCACCGCCACCAAACGTCTGCCCCGCCGCATCAGTGTCTATCGGGGCACCACCCATTTGAAGAGCGTCGCCCTTAATGACCGCAATCAAGTGGTTTGGGGTAATACACCGGCCCCCATCCCCGCCCTTTCCGTGGGATTGGACGAAGAAGCCGAGCCGGAACTGCAAACCCTGGCCCGCGATCAACTGCCCAACGCCTATGACGGCATTTACCGGGCCGCCCTGTCCCAGGGCCTCAATGCCAAACAGGCCCGCCGCATCATCCGCGCCGTGGCCTTCGATGTGGATTTCAAAAGCAAGATCAAACCATCGGACAAGCTTGAAATCTTCTATTCCATGGAAGACGATGCCGGGCAGGCGACGGACGCCTCCGAAATTCTCTATATCGGTTTGGACCTGGGCGGGGTGCAGCGCTCCTACTACCGCTTCCGTTCCGGTGATGACGGGCGGGTGGATTTCTACAATGCGGAAGGCAAGTCGGCCAAAAAATTCCTGTTGCGCCGGCCAGTGCCCAACAGCCGCTTTTCATCGCCCTTTGGCCCCCGTCGTCACCCCATTTCCCGCACGTATAAAATGCACTGGGGCGCAGATTTCTCCGCCCCCCGCGGCACACCCATTCTGGCGGCGGGGGATGGTGTGGTGACCCAGGCCAAATGGAATTCCGGCTATGGTCGCCAGGCCATCATCCGCCATGCCAACGGTTATGAAACCTCCTACAGCCACATGCACCGCTTCGCCAAAGGCATTAAGGTGGGGCGGCGGGTAAGGCAGGGTCAAATCATTGGGCAGGTGGGCTCCACCGGCTATTCCACCGGCCCGCACCTCCATTACGAAATGAAAGTGAACGGGCGCAAAGTGAACCCCATGAAAATCCGCTTGCCTCAAGGCCGTTCGCTGAAGGGCGCCCAACTGGCGGCCTTCAAGCGGGAGCGGGACCGCATCAATGCCCTGCTCAAGCGGGGACGGGGTGAAGATCAGGTGGCGTCACTGAACTGACCGCCCTTCCTGCGTAAAAAACGCGGTCACCATGCCTAAAGTCGCCAACAATGCCAGCGCGATAAAGAGCACCACCGTAGCATGGGTCATGGCCACCGCCTGCAAGTCCACCGTGGCCACCTGATACAGACCGCCGGTGAGCCGTTCCCCATACCCCTCTTCGATCATGGCGTTTTGAATATCCGCAGGCAGGCTGCTGCCCCGGATCATGAGTTGGTAGACATAGGCCACCAAAGCCCCCAGACCCGCCACGGCATAGAGCTGGCCCATGCGGGCCACCGTATTGTTGATGCCGGAGGCCTCACCCTGATGATCTTCATCCACCGCATTGACGATGGCGGTGGAAAGGGGCGAGGCCGACAGTCCAATCCCCAGTCCCAAAAGCGCCAGGCCCGGCACCAGAAACCCAAAATAACTCTGCACCGCCACACCCCAGGCGATGGTCAAATGGGCCACCACCACGGTGAATGCCCCCAGCGTCATGAAAAACCGCGATCCCATGCGCCCCACCAACCGCCCCACAACGATGGAAGCGGGGGACACGGTTAGGGAGAAAGCGAGAAACATGGTCCCAGCATAGCTTTCCGGCAATTGCCAGGCGACGATGACCAACATGGGCAAAAAGAACGTCACCGCCCCGATGCTGGCCCACACAAAAAGCGTAAAAAGGTTCGCCCCCCAAAAGGGGCGCAGTTGGAACAGGTCCAGATCCACCATGGGGTTGCCCCCCACCCGTTTCATGCGCCATTCCCACCACAGGGCGAAGCCCAGGACGCCGTTGCCGAGAATGATGGCGAAAGCGGCAAGACGAGCGCTACCGCCCCCTTCCCCCAACCATGTCAGGCCAAGGGCCAACGCCCCCAGCGCACAGGTGGCCAGCGCCGCCCCCGCCCAATCCAGCCCGCCAAGCCCGTCTCGGGCGGCGGGCTGATCGTCCGGCACTTGGGCGCGCAGCAATAGGATGATGAACAGGCCCACGGGCAGATTGATGCCAAACAACCAACGCCATGTTTCAGGCCCCCCATAGGTGAGCACCAACCCGCCCAACAGGGGCCCCATGGCTGTGGTGACAGAGGAAGCCGCCACCCAAACGCCCAGCGCCTTACCCCGTTCTTCCCGTGGAAAATGTTTGGCGATCAGCGCCATGGAGCCGGGAACCATGATGGCCGCGCCCATGCCCTGAATAGCCCGAAAGAAAATCATCATGGGCGTGGTGGTGGCCAGGGCGCAGGCAATGGACGCCGCCGTAAAAAGCGCAATGCCAAAGGAAAATGTGCGCCGAAGCCCCAGCTTGTCCCCCATGGCCCCGCCCAGCAGCACCAAAGCGGTGAGCATGAGCATGTAGGAATTGGAAATCCACTGCGCGCCGGCAAAATCTGCCCCCAGCGAGGCGCGCATTTGCGGCAGGGCAATGGCCACAATCGTGCCGTCAATGAACCCCAGCGCACTGGCCAGAATGGCCGCAATCAACACGAATTTGCGCCGCGCCGGCGCACACCGGTCCCGCCGCCGCGCGACAGCTTGCTCATCTTCGTGCGGCAGTGTGGATTGGGTTTGGGCCATAGCGCCCTTGTGTCATGGAGCCCGCCTGGAGGAAAGCGGCTTAACCCACCAGCGCAAACAAAAGGCTGACCAAGGCGCACGCCGTGAGAACCGACACCAGATTGACCCGTTTCCCCAGCAGCAACACGGCGGCCAAAAAGACGAGCGCTAGCACTTCAAAATCAGGCACGGGGTTTGCAGGCCACCAAAGCTGAGCGGGGCCAAAACTGGTGCGCGACACCTCCCCAAAAATCACATGCAGACCGAACCAAAGGGACAAATTGAGCATCACCCCCACCACCGCTGCCGTGATGGCCGAAAGCGCGCCCGTCAAACGGGGCATGGCCGATAACCGATCCAGATGGGGGGCCCCGGCGAATATCCAGATAAAACAGGGCACGAAAGTCACCCAAAGCGCCATGGCCGCCGCCGCGAAAGCAAGGCACATACCCCCTTGTTTGTAACCCGCCACAAAGGCCACGAATTCCGTCACCAGAATGAGCGGCCCGGGCGTCGTTTCCGCCAGACCCAGCCCGTCCATCATCTGCTTTGCGGAAAGCCAGCCCAAATCGGCCACCACCTCTTGGGCCATATAGGCCAGCACGGCATAAGCCCCGCCAAAGGTGACCACCGCCAGTTTGGAAAAAAACCACCAGACCTGGGCCAAAAGTTGCGTGTCCGTAATCGCTTCCACGACGACGAGGGGCAATAACCAAACGACAAGACCGGCCAGCGCCCCCTTTAGACTGTCGAAAGCGCCGCCCTTGGAGCCGCCCCTGGAATGGGAAACGGTTGCCACCTCTTGCGTGGCATCCCGCTGGGCGAAAAATCCGTAAAGACCGGCCCCCAAAACCACCAGCGGAAAGGGAAAATCGAAAAAGAACAGGGCGACGAACGCCAATGCCGCCACCGCCCAACGGTCTGCGGATTGCAGCGCCCGCTTGGAAACTTTCACCAAGGCCTCAATCACCACCACCAGCACAGCCGCCTGAATGCCGGTAAAGAGCGCCGCCACGGCGGGCACGGACCCATAGGTCACATAAAGGGCAGCCAGCGCGGCGATAACCATGGCGCCCGGCAACACAAAAAGCGCCCCCGCCATCAGCCCGCCCAGAACCCCGTGCAACCGCCACCCCCCATAGGTGGCCAATTGCATGGCCTCCGGCCCCGGCAGAAGGGTGCAAAACCCCAGCGCGTTCAAAAACTGACGCTCCGTGAGCCAGCCATTTTCATCCACCAGCTTACGGTGCATCAAGGCGATTTGCGCCGCAGGACCACCGAAGGACAAAACCCCGATGGAGGCAAAAACGCGGGTGGCATCGGCGAAATCTGCCCGTCTTCCTTCAACCAAATCGTCCATTGTCAAAAACCCGCCCCAGCGCCACGACCACTGCCTTTAGCCAAATGGTGGCCCGGCCAGTCATGCTTTTCGTCGCGAGCATCCCGTGCCCAACGAAACAGCGCATCGTAAATCACCATGCCTGCTTCCACCTGTTCCAGATCATCACGAAACATTCGTGACAGGCCCATGGAGAGAGCATGAAGACCAGCCGCTTGCGGTGCCAAAGCGTGTTGGCCGGTGTCAGCGGCACGAATAATCGTCGCCATTATGTCCAATGCCGACATTTGGATGCCGCTGGCTTTGAGCAAAGCATCAAAACTGCATCGGTCGCCTTCATGGGTGAAGGGTGCCCCCTCCACGTCAAAAGCGGTGGCGTCGAACCGCTCCGCCACGTTCAGCACCTGCCCCGGCTCCACAAAGAGAAACCGGGCATGGCGGTCGATGAAGCGGCGTATGAACCAAGGGCAGGCGATGCGGTCGATCTTGGGCCGTTGCCGCGTGACCCAAAGCCCGCCTTCGGTGGTGCCTTGTCCTGCGAAGCTGTCTGCGGGGACCAAGGGCAGACCGGCTTCCTGCCACCCCACATGGCCGCTCGCCAGCACCTCAGCTTTCAAACCATGGGAGCGTAAGAGGGCAGCGATGCCCTGACTAATTTTCAATCCCCGCCAACAATAGACCACCACAGGTTGACCGTTGGCCGCTGCCAGAACCCGCTGCCAATCAAAATCCTCAAAAGGGAACCGCAACGCCGCCGGTAACAGAGTCGGATCATCGGCAAAATCCTCCTTGTTGCGCACATCAAAAAGGAAAGGACATTCCGGCGTGCCGATCAGGCGGGCCAGTTGGGCAGGGGTGATTGTATTGGGGGAGGGCATGGGGTGCATCCTGTGTTCCGGCACCGATCAAACTGGCCACCGGGCGTGAAAAGGATGCGGGATCAGGCACACGCCTCACGGGGCACCCGCCGACCCCCACGCCGCAAACGTCAAACAAGTGATGTGGCGTGTCAAGCGGTGCTTTTGCGGCACAAAAGTGCGTTTACGTCTTGTTAACCCCCTTGCCACCTGCCACCCTCGCCGCAATGGCCGCAAGCATGACGCGCCAGAAACGAAAACGAGGGAGGTCACACGACCCATGGGATTCTTTTCCAAAACAATCAAAGCGGCGGCCATTGGCGCTGCCCTGCTGGGCGGCATTGCCACCGCTCAGGCGCAGGATCTTAAATTCTTCACCATCGGCACGGGCGGCACGGCCTATACCTATTTCCCCGTGGGCGGGGTGATTGCCAATGCCATATCCAAACCCCCGGGCTCCCGCGAATGCGGCAAGGGCGGCTCCTGCGGCGTGGAAGGGCTGATCGCCTCCGCAGTCTCCTCGCGCGGTTCGGTGGACAATGTGAACGCCATCATTTCCGGCCTGCGCAATTCCGGCTTCGCTCAGTCTGACGTGGCCTATTGGGCCTATACGGGCACCGGCACCATGGAGGGCAAGGAACCCGCCAAGGACCTGCGCACCATTGCGGCCCTGTTTGAAGAGCACATCCATCTGGTGGCCTTGAAAGACTCAGGCATTAACGGCGTGGCCGATTTGAAAGGCAAGCGCGTCTCCTTGGACGAGCCGGGCTCCGGCACCTATGTGGATGCGAAATTGATCTTGGAAGCCAATGGTCTGGGCGTTTCTGACGTGACCGCTGAAGCCCTCAAGGGCGGCGCAGCCGCTGAAGCCCTGCGCAATGGCAAGATCGATGCCTTCTTCGTGGTGGCGGGATACCCCACCGGTGCGCTGGTGGAACTGGCCTCCGCCGCCGAAATCAAACTCGTACCCATCGACGGTGATGGTGCCAAGGCACTGGCCGACAAATACGGCTTTTTCAGCCAGTCCGAAATTCCTGCCGGCACCTATCAAGGCGTGGATGCCACCAACACCGTGGCCGTGGGCGCCCAGTGGTTCACCTCCGCCAAGGAGGATGAAGAACTGATCTACAACATCACCAAGGCATTGTGGAACGCGGAAAGCCGCAAGCTGCTGGATGTGGGCCATGCCAAGGGCAAGACCATCACGCCCGACACAGCCTTGGCCGGTATCGGTGTGCCCCTGCACCCCGGTGCTGAGCGCTTCTACAAAGAAGCGGGTTTGCTGAAATAGGCAATTTGATGGGGCGGGAGCGTGCTCCCGCCTTCTCTTCTCTCTTGCACTCCCTCATTACCGGGCTTGTCCCGGTAATCCATTCCGCTGGATTGAAAAAGTCTTCGATCGGTCGGCATGAATTGCCGGGCTAAACCCGGCAATGAGGAGTGAGGTGGAAGATCTTTAAAAACGACCGCCGTGATAGGCCGACTTGATCGGCCTATCACGCGCCGTTCAAGCAGGTCCGCCGATCAAGTCGGCGGATGACGTGAGAACGGGTAACCCACAAAACACCGAACTACACACCACACCGCCCAACAGACTGCAAAGACCTAAACATGCAAGCTGAAGAACTCACCCCCGAACAGCTTGCCGAGATCGAGCGCAAATACGATCCCGAAACCGCGTTTCGCCCCACCGGACCCGTGATTGCGGCCATTGCCTCCACCGCGCTGGTGGCCATGTCGGCCTATCATTTCTACGCCTCAGGCTTCGGCCTCATCCGCGAATTGCTGCACAGGGGCATCCATTTGGCCTTTGTCATGGGCCTGGTGTTTTTGCTGTTCAGCGCCTTTCGCTCCCGCAGCACAACGGCGGCGCCCAACACCTGGTATCGCTTTTCCGGCGTCTCCATCATTGACCTTGTGCTTGCTATTTTGGCCGTGGGCGCATCCCTTTATTTACCGCTCCTGCCGCCGGAAATCGTAGCGGAACGGGTGGGCAACCCCAGCACGTTTGACGTGTTCATGGGCTCCGTCTTGCTGATCCTCACGCTGGAAGCTGCCCGCCGGTCGGTGGGGCCGACCCTGCCCATCATCGGCATCATCTTCATTCTTTTCGCCCTGTTCGGCCCCTACGCCCCCGGCGCGCTGAAACATGGCGGCACGTCATGGCTTGGTCTCATCAACCACCTCTACATGACCAATCAGGGCATATACGGCATCGCCATCGGGGTGATGGCCCAATACGTGTTCCTATTCATCCTGTTTGGCGTGCTGGCCACACGCATCGGGCTGGGCCAACTCTTCATCGACATGGCCATGGTCATCGCCGGCCGCTTTTCCGGCGGGCCAGCCAAAGTCGCCATTTTCTCCTCCGCCTTCATGGGTACCATATCTGGCTCCTCCATCGCCAACACCGTCACCACCGGGGCCCTCACCATCCCAGCCATGAAGCGCATCGGCTATCCGCCCCACTTTTCCGGCGCAGTGGAGGCCACGTCCTCCACGGGCGGGCAGATCACACCGCCCATTTTGGGCGCAGCCGCCTTCATCATGGTGGAATATCTGGAAATCCCCTTGCGGGATGTGCTGGCCGCAGCGCTCTTTCCGGCCCTGCTGCATTATTTTGGCATCTTCATCATGGTCCACCTGGAAGCGCGCAAATTGGGCCTGCGCGGGTTGCGGGCAGAAGAATTGCCCAAGGCAGCGCTGGTGTTGCGCCAGCACTGGCTCTCCCTCATCCCACTCATCATTCTGGTCTATCTCATCCTGTCGGGACGAACGCCGGACTTTGCCGCCGTCTACGGCATCATCGCCTGTGTGGTGGTGGGCTTTTTGAACCCCATCAACCGCCTCACCCCCAAAGACCTCTGGAATGCCCTCGCCGATGGCGCGCGCAACACGCTGGCCGTGGGGGCCGCCGCCGCCACGGTGGGCATCGTGGTGGGTGTGGTGACCCTCACCGGCGTGGGCTTTCGCCTGGGCTATGTGGTGGTGCAAACGGCCACGGATATGGGCGCGTTCGTGAGCGAAATCTGGCCGCTCTCTTACTTCACGCTGACCCAATGGGCGCTGTTCTTTTCGCTGGTGCTCATCGCCATCGCCTGCATCATCATGGGGGCGGGCATACCCACCACCGCCACATACATCATTCTCGTGGCCGTTGCGGCACCCGCTCTGGCGCAATTGCAGGTGGAGCCATTGGTGGCCCATTTCTTCGTCTTCTATTACGGGGTGCTGGCAGACATCACACCCCCCGTGGCGCTGGCCGCCTATGCGGCGGCGGGAATCGCGGGGTCCAACCCGTTCAAAACCGGCAACACCGCCTTCCGCCTCGGCATCGCCAAGGCGCTGGTGCCCTTCGTCTTTGTCTATTCTCCCGCCTTGCTCATGGTGGCCAACGGCTTCACCTGGGCCGCCTTCGCCGTGACACTGGCGGGCGCGATGCTTGGTATCGCCGCCCTCGGCTGCGCCTTCTCCGGCTTCTGGTTTGCTCCGCTGAAAAAGTGGGAGCGCTGGTGGATGGGTTTGGTGTCATTCCTGTTTATCGCGCCGGGGATTACGACCATGGCGCTGGGTGCCGCGCTCATTGCGCCCGTGGCATTGTTGCAGTGGAGACGGAAAGCGACAGCCTAGAGTGTCATTTCCGATCCTGCCCCCCACCCGGATCGCTTCGCTCTCCGACCTCCCCTCGGCGGGGGAGGTTGAAGCAAGGCACGATCTCGAGGCAGCTTAACCTCCCACCGGAGGGGAGGTCGGAGAGCCGGAGGCGATCCGGGTGGGGGGCTGGATAGCAAGTTCAAACCCTACTCCACAAATTCCACCGTCACCCCCTTGCTCACCATTTTCGCCAATTCGGTAGCATCCCAATTGGTCAGGCGAATGCAGCCGTGGGAGTTGGTCTTGCCGATGGTCTCCGGGTTTGGCGTGCCGTGAATACCATAGGTGGGTTTGGAAAGGGCGATCCAGACGGACCCCACCGGCCCATTGGGCCCAGGCGGAATGCGCAGGATTTTATCATTATCGCCCTGCTGAAAATTCTTTTTGGGATTGTAGGTATATTCCGGATTTATGGCGATGCGCTCCACCGAATGGGTGCCGGTGGGCGAAGGCGTGGCGGCGGAGCCAATGGTGGCGGGATAAGCCGCCACCAGTTTGCCGTTACGGTCAAAAGCCCGCACCTGTTTGCGGCCCTTGTCGGCGACGATGTAATGGACCTTGCCTTTGCGTCGCGCACCGGGCTTCACCACTTTGATCGTCGTGCCCGCCCGGTTGAAGTTTTTGCCCGCATTGAGTGCCCGCAGATACCCCTGCGACATGTGAAATTTCTCCGCCAGCATTTCCACCACGGACGTGTAGGACAAACGATCCAGCTTGGCCTTCTGCCCGTAATCAGCGGGCACGGCGGCCACAAAGGGGCCCGCCACATCCTTGCGGGTAATGGTGTAGGCGGTAAAAACATCGCCCCCGCTTTCCGCCACCAGACGGTCCAGCGTGGCGGCATCCCCCAGATTGTCGCTGCGCCCGGTGCTTTCGCGCCAGGAGGCGGCCGCCTTGGCCACATTGGAGCCCCAGGCCCCGTCAATCACACCGGGGGAAAATCCGGCCCGGTCCAGCACCACCTGGAGGGCCGCCATCTGAGCCTTGGAGTATTTGGGCTTGGTCATGCCGCCAATTTGCGCGGGGCGTTGGGTCTGCTCCACCTGCGGCAGGCGGGCCACTTCTTCCTCCCGTGGCAAGGGTGCCAGTGGCTGACGCTGAACCCGTTCGCGCCGACCGTCATTAAAGCGCTGCGTGCCGGGCTGCGGCTCATCAAAGGACGAACGGTTGCGGCGTTGGCGACGGGGCTCATCCCGGTCAAAAAGGCTAAACAGAGAACCAATTTCTCCGTTAAGCCGCGCCCGGCGCAAAACCCGCCGCAAGGCCCGTTGAGCCTGGGCCTGATCGCGGGCGGTAAAGCGGGCATTGGGGTTCACGCGCCCCACCACGTCCCCCGTTTCCGGGTCCACCAAAAAGCGACGACCGCGTCGGTCCGTGAAAATGTCAAAACCACCGGTAAATCCGTCCCCCGCCCTCACAGATTGCGCCTGTGCCGACTGAACCTCAAAAAGCGGCATCACCACGCTGAGGGTTAGGCCCAGGCCCAAAACACCGGCAAACAGAGTTTTTTTCATACAAAACATCCCGTCCAGAAAACGCGAACGCACCATCTCTCTCCCATTTCATATGAACGGGACATGAAAGTGGCTGAAAAGGCAAATTTGTGCGACGCAGTCCCGTAAAATTGGGCAAAGCGATGGCAGCTTTACCGCCGAGCCATGCCCCTTTGCGCCGCCGCGCCATTGGCCATGGGGTGGGCCTGCTCCACCAGCGCCCGCAGCCGCTCCTCCAAAACATGGGTATAGACTTGCGTGGTGGCAATATCCGCATGACCCAGCAATTGCTGCACAGCGCGCAAATCCGCCCCGTTTTGCAGCAAATGGCTTGCAAAAGCGTGACGCAGCACGTGGGGTGATAGGCGGTCAGCAGAAATGCCACTTTTGGCCCCCAGCGCCTTGAGATCGCGGGCAAAATGCTGGCGGGTGAGATGACCCTCCCCGCCGATGGCGGGAAACAGATAAGGCCCCACCAAAGGCCGCTTCGCCGCCGTGCAAGCCGCGCGATAGACGCCAATGGCTTGTTTTGCCTTTTGGCTAAGGGGCACCATACGTTCCTTATTGCCTTTGCCGGTGACGATCATGAACGCCCCATCATCGGCGGCCGTGCCCACCGGCAGGCCCACCAATTCGCTCACACGCAGCCCGGTGGCATAAAGCAACTCCAGCAGGGCATGGGTGCGGGCGGCGCGCATCCTGGCCCCAGCGGTTTTGGCCCCGTCCACCGCCTCTTCCGCCACCAGCAACAAATGGTCAATTTCCGCCTCGCTCACCACTTTGGGCAGCGGCCGACCCGGCTTGGGCAAATCAATACCCCCCGTGGGATTATCCGTGCGCAACCCTTCCAAAAAAGCAAAACGGTAGAGTTGGCGCAGGCAAGACAGTTTGCGCGCTTGGGTGGAGGCCGCAATGCCAGAGGAACCCATGGCCTGCACGAAGGCACGCACGGTTTCAGTTCCAGCCTTCATAAGCGAGGTCTTTTTCGACACGCAAAACCGCGAAAATTCCTCAAGGTCGCGCCCATAGGCCGCCAGCGTATTGGGCGCAGCGCCCCGCTCGGCGCTCATCATTTCCAAAAAAGTCTCGATAAAAAACGGATCACGCATGGGTCATTCCCTTGCCATGCCAAGGTGGAAAAAGCGTTTACCGGCCCAAAACGAACCGAAAATTCAACCAGCCGAAAATTAGAAATCCGGATTGATTTTTTTGGACGGAATTTTCACGCGCATTTCCCTTGGCTCCGGCTCCACCATGGTGGCCAGCGCAAACATGCCGCCATAGGCAAGACCGGCCAAAATTCCGCACATGACCAAAAACCGGATCAGACTGGGCAAAGGGTCATTTCCTTCTGGGTGGGAGGGGACATGCGCAACCGCGCCCCATGTTGCACGGCGCTGCACCCTAACACAAATCCATTTCTTTGCCCTCACTCATTTTTGGGATCGGGTTAACGGAGCAAATTGGTCTGTCGCGGGCGCCACCCCACGCATTTGGGCAATAGGCAGACTTGACGCACGGGGTGGTTTTCTGGGATTGACGGTAGACTTCGCACCCCTTTCTCATCGGCAAAAGAATAAGAAAACAGACATCGTGAATACCGCAACCACACAAGACATTAACCGCGCGGTCATCGCAGACCGTTCCAGCACCATTCGCCGCGCCCTGGGCGGGCGCAGCATTGTCCTTGTGGGCATTATGGGGGTGGGCAAATCCACCATCGGCAAGCGGTTGTCGCAATATCTGGATATTCCCTTTGTGGATGCCGACAAGGAAATTGAAAAAGCCGCGGGCATGTCGGTGAGCGATATTTTCGAGCAATTCGGCGAAGAGGCTTTCCGTTCCGGCGAAAAGAAAGTCATCAAGCGGTTGATGAGCGAGGGGCAGACCATCCTGGCCACGGGCGGTGGCGCTTTCATGAACGAGGAAGTGCGGGCCGATGTGGCCGAACAGGGCGTCTCTGTCTGGCTCAACGCCGATCTGGATATTCTCATGAAGCGCGTCCAGCGCCGGGCTGACCGGCCTTTGCTGAAGACAGAAGACCCCCGCGCAACCATGGAAGCTCTGCTGGCCGAACGGAACCCGGTCTACGCCCTCTCCGATGTGCATATCGAATCCCGCACCGTCTCCCGCGACGTGATCGCGGGCGAAGTGGTGGACCTTTTGGCCGAAAAACTGCCTGCCATCGCTGAAGAGCGCGGCTGGAAATAACCGCGTTTGTGGCCCCGGTAGGTGAGGCTGATTTGAGCAACGTTATAAACGTCGATCTGGGCGAACGCAGTTATGAGATCGTCATTGGTGATGGTGTCGTGGGCGAGGCCGGGTCGCGTCTTGCCAAAATGCTGCCCGGTGCACGGGCGGTCATCGTCACCGATACAAATGTGGATGCGCTGCACGGTTATGCCCTGCGCACAAGTCTGACGAACGCAGGCATCGAGCATCAAACCGTCGTCGTTCCTGCCGGGGAAAAATCCAAAAGCTATGACGGTCTACAACAGGTCGTCGAGGGCATTATCGCCGCCGGGATGGAACGGCGCGATTGCCTCATTGCCTTTGGTGGTGGCGTGGTGGGTGATCTGGCGGGCTTTGCCGCCGGTATTGTGCGACGCGGCATGCCATTCATTCAAATCCCCACCTCCCTATTGGCGCAGGTGGATTCGTCCGTGGGCGGCAAAACGGGCATTAATTCTCCCCAAGGCAAAAACTTGGTGGGCCTGTTCAACCAACCTCTGCTGGTGCTGGCCGACACGGCAGTCTTAAACACCCTGCCGGAGCGTGAATTGCGGGCTGGTTACGCGGAAATCGCCAAATACGGTCTAATCGACCGACCCGCGTTTTTCCATTGGTTGGAAGACAACTGGCAGGAGGTTTTCGACGGTGGCGAGGCCCGCGTCAAAGCCATTGCGGAAAGCTGCGCCGCCAAGGCTGCCGTGGTAAAAGCCGACGAATTAGAACACGGCTCCCGCGCCCTTCTCAATCTGGGCCACACGTTCGGCCACGCGCTGGAAGCGGCGGTGGGGTATGATGCCAACCGGCTGGTCCACGGCGAAGGCGTTGCCATTGGCATGGTCATGGCCCACGAATTTTCCGCCCGCATGAACCATTGCGGCCCGGAAGCGGGTGAGGCCGTTAAAGCCCATCTGCAAGCCGTGGGCCTGCCCACCCACCCCAGCCAAATTCCCGGAGACGCATTGGACGCGGACACGCTCATGACCGCCATCGCTCAGGACAAAAAAGTGGAACGGGGGGCGCTCACTTTCATTCTAACCAACGGTCTGGGCAAGTCTTTCGTGGCCAAAGATGTGGCACCCAATGCTGTGCGCGCTTATTTGGAAGACGTGCTGGCTCTCACTTAAAGTTCCTCGTTGCCGGGGGTCCGCAAGCCGCGTGTCTTGCTTCCATCCCGGCAATCCATTCCACAGAAACACCAACTTGCCATTCGGTCGGCATGGATTACCTGAACAAGGCCGGTAATCAGAGAGAAAGTTGCTACGATACTGCCACTCGGTTGGCTCTCAGTTAGTTTGGAGAAACTGCTATGACCCTATGGCTCACGCTTTTGGCGGTGATCTGCTTGATCGGCCTGTCGGCCTTTTTCTCCGGGTCGGAAACCGCCCTCACCGCCGTCTCCCGCGCCCGCATCGCCTCCATGGAAAAAGCGGGCAACCGCCGTGCGCAACTGGTACTGCGCCTCATCGACATTCAGGAAAAGCTCATCGGCTCCCTGCTGCTGTCCAACAACCTCGTCAACATTCTGGCCTCAGCCCTTGCCACCAGCCTGTTCATCGGGCTGTTCGGCGATGTGGGGGTCATCTACGCCACGTTTGGCATGACGGTGCTGGTGGTGATTTTTGCGGAAGTCCTGCCAAAAAGTTGGGCCATTTCCAACACGGAAAAATTCGCCCTCACCGTGGCCCCCATCGTCAACATTATCGTTTTGGTGTTCGGCCCCATCACCAACGTCATCACTACCATCGTGCGCCGCGTGTTGCGGGTGTTCGGGGTGGACCTGGACGAGGACTCTTCCCCGTTGTCTGGCCATGAAGAATTACGCGGCACGGTGGACGTGCTGCACGGCGACGGTGGCGTGGCCAAGGACGACCGGGACCGTGTGGGAGGCGTGCTGGACCTGCACGAGTTGGAACTCTCCGACATCATGGTGCACCGCACCGCCATGCTCAGCGTCAATGCCGACGATGCGCCGGAAGCGCTTGTGGAGGAAATTCTCTCCAGCAGCCGCACAAGATTGCCGGTATGGGAAAAGGAGACCGACAACATTATCGGCATCGTCCACGCTAAAGATACGCTTCGGGCGCTCTCATCCCTCAACTACGACACCAGCCAATTCAACATCCGCCAGACCATGGCGGAACCGTGGTTCGTGCCCGAATCCACCTCCCTGCAAGCCCAACTCAACGCTTTCTTGCAACGCCAAGCCCATATTGCGCTGGTGGTGGATGAATATGGCGAGGTGGAAGGGCTGGTGACGCTGGAAGACATTCTGGAAGAAATCGTCGGCGAGATTGCCGATGAGCACGACGAAGAACTCTCCGGCCTCTACCCCCAAATCGACGGTTCCGTCGTCGCCGACGGCTCGCTCCCCATCCGAGACATCAACCGTGCGCTGGACTGGGACCTGCCCGACGAAGAAGCCACCACCGTCGCCGGCCTCGTCATCCACGAGGCCCAAATGATCCCGGAAGAAAAACAGACTTTCACGTTTTACGGAAAGCGTTTCGTGGTGCTGCGGCGGGAGAAAAACCGAATTACCAGTCTAAGAATCAGAAATCTGGCAACGCCGCAGGTGGGTGGCTAAATAAGCCTTCCTCCAGAACTCTTCCTCTCATTACGGGAGGTCCGCAAGCCGCCTGTCTTGCTCCCATCCCGGCAATCCATTCCGCTACACCGAAAACACCTTATGGTTCTTTGGCATGGATCCCCGGCATTAGCCGAGGGTGAGAGGCGTTGAGATAGTATTTCTACCCCGTCCCCTTCACATCCAGCGCCAACGCGTGGAGCCCGGCCTCGAACTCCGGCGCGCACAACTTATTCACCTCTCGGTGCACTGCAACGCGGCTCATGCCGTTAAAATGCGCTGCCTTCATGCGAATACGAATATGGCTTTCGCCCTGCCCGTCAAAACCCGGCTGGTGACCGGCGTGAAGATGGCTCTCATTGATGACCTCTAAGTGCTCCGGCGCAAAAGCATCGTGCAGTTTTTGCGTCAATTGTCTGACAAGTGGACCGTCTTCGCTCATTTTTTATCACCTCTGCCGAGGTCATGCCCCGATTTGTCGCGCTTTGGGTGAGCGCTGACAGGCCAATGGCCCATCGTCAAGACTGGTAATGAAATCGGTTCTCGGGTAAGAGCAGTGCCTGTTTTCACCCAAAGCCGCTTCTAGGTTTCAGCCCTGTTCTGAAATCATTGGCGCATGGGAAGAAATCAAAATCTCTTCCCCCGTCCTATGACGGGAAACCTGACAAGGCGATCATGGCTTCCAATTCCGATCTTTTCGACTCTATCCGCATCAAGCCCAGGGGGGCCAAGAAAAAGGAAGAGGAAGAGCGCAAGACCAAGCAATGTGCTTGGGAGGGTTGCGAAAAGCCCGGCACCCACCGCGCCCCCATGGGCCGCAACCGCGAGGGCCAATATATCAACCTGTGCATTGATCACGTGCGCCAATATAACAAGAATTTCAATTACTTCTCCGGTCTCAGCGATGAGGAGATTGCTAAATTCCAAAAGGAAAACATCACCGGTGGGCGCCCCACACGCCCCATGTCCGGCCGCAGGCCTGGTGAAGCGGTGGACCCTTCCACCCTGCGCGCCACCCCCGGCTGGCATGCCAAAGTGCGCAGCCGTTACACGGCAGACGGCAAGCGCATTTCTGACAGCAAAGGCCCGCGCAAACTCAAGCGGTTGGAAGAGAAAGCCCTGCGCGATCTGGGCCTGCCCTCCACCGCTTCCGGCGACCACATCACCAAAAAATACAAAGCGCTGGTGAAGCAGAACCACCCGGATGCCAATGGCGGCGACCGTTCCAGCGAAGACCGCCTGCGCCAAATCATTCAGGCTTACAAGCATCTAAAGTCTGCTGGTCTGTGCTGAACGGCGAATACTAAAGCCACGCCCCGTGACGGTATGACTTAGGGCCAAACCGCCAACAGCCGTGGGGCAGGCAATAATTGCCCTTCAAGCCGTTGGCAGGGTCTGTTATGGCAAGCCACAGTTACATGAAGACCCCTCTGCGCCGCTCTCTCTTTCGCGGCGGGACAAGTTCAAGAGCCTTTTCCATGAGCCAAGTTGAAAACCTGCCCGACACCGAAGTGTCGGTCCGTGATGTGTTCGGCATCGATTCCGACCTGATGGTGCCCGCCTACTCGCAACCTTCCGAGCACGTCCCGCCCGTGGATGAAGATTATCTGTTCGACAAAAACACAACGCTCGCCATCTTGGCAGGCTACGGCCACAACCGCCGTGTGATGGTGACCGGCTATCACGGCACCGGCAAATCCACCCACATTGAGCAAGTTGGCGCGCGCCTCAACTGGCCCACGGTCCGCGTAAACCTGGACAGCCACATCTCCCGCATCGATCTGGTGGGCAAAGACGCCATCGTTTTGGAAGACGGCCAGCAGGTGACCAAATTTCAGGACGGTATTCTGCCTTGGGCACTGCAAAACAACGTGGCCCTGGTGTTCGACGAATACGACGCTGGTCGCCCCGACGTGATGTTCGTGATCCAGCGCGTGCTGGAAGTGGCCGGTCGCCTGACCCTGCTGGACCAGAATCGCGTGATCGAGCCCCACCCGGCTTTCCGCCTGTTCGCCACCACCAACACGGTGGGTCTGGGCGATACGTCCGGGCTCTACCACGGCACACAACAGATCAACCAAGGCCAGATGGACCGCTGGTCCATCGTCACCACGCTCAACTACCTGCCCAACGAGCAGGAGACGGACATCGTGGCCGCCAAAACCCCCGAATGGGCCGGCGAAGAAGGCCACGACCGCATCGCCAAAATGGTCCGCGTCGCCGACATGACCCGCGCCGCTTTCATCAATGGCGACCTTTCCACTGTGATGTCCCCCCGCACCGTGCTCACCTGGGCACAAAACGCCATCATCTTCAACGACGTCTCCTTCGCCTTCCGCCTGACATTCCTGAACAAATGCGACGAGCTGGAGCGCAGCCTCGTGGCCGAATTCTATCAGCGGGCGTTCGGGGAAGAGTTGAAAGAAAGTGCGGTCAATATGGCTTTGGCGTAGAGCGCCAGTATAGGACAAAGGCACACAAGACAATTCCTTGCATTTCATCACCGCCCTTCCCATTCTTGAAATGGGGAGGGTGTTTTCTTGCGCGACTGTCTTGATAAATTGCTAGGCCTTGGGGCCGTGGGCGGATGGCTAAGCGTTTCCGCCACCACTGCCGAAGGTTCGGCCATGGCAGCCATGGCGGAACCCACCGTGGCCGCCGTGGTGGGTGCCACAGCACTGGCCAAACACTTGTCCGCCAGCGGACAGGAAACCTGCGCGTCTGCCCTCAAAAAAGCTGTCAAAGAGGTTGAACAGGAAACCCGGGCCGACATGGCGCGCCATGGGACAAGCGCAGAATTTGCGCAGTCCATAGACCGCGCCTTTGAGCAACTGGCCACCAACCTGCCCAACATCAAACCGACTATTGAAGAACTGGCGACAGAGTGGCGGCTGGACCCGCAGACCATCGCCGACAATCTGGTGAGCCGGTTTGAAGAGCAAGCCGGAGCGTTTGAAAACAACGTCTCTCGCCAAATCGTTCACGCCACCATCGAGCGGGCCATCAGCGCCGTGAAAGACGATCCGGATATTTACAAAAAGCTAGAGCCTGCGGTGGCCCGTGCGACGCTGGCCAGTCTGGATGCCATTCATCAGGGTATGGAAGAGGCCAACCGCAAGCTGGACGAGTTGGTTGAGAGCTCCCGCGAAACGGCTAAACAATTGGGCTTGCAGGAAGGCATGTTGATCCAACTGGCCCGAAACTATGCCGACGATGCCGCCAATGATTTCAACAGCGCCCACCGCTCCATTGAGCAAGCCCTGAAGGTCGCAGCGGATGATCGCGAGAAGGACAAACTTCCAAGCAATTTGGACGATGCCGTTAAAACCGTGTTGCAACGCATGGCAGATTTGAACGAGACAGGCGATTTCGATGGCGCCCAGGCGGCCCTCCATGCCGAATTGCAAGCCATGGATGAAGACGACCGGAAACGCAAAGCTGCTCGAGCTAGACTTTACCAACGAGGCATGAGTCAAGCGATATTACGAAATAGCCCTAAAGATGCAGCTGAATATTCTGTGCTGTTTTCAGAATTAGAAGGACCATTGAGTTTTGAAGGAATATCGAACTTGCAGACTATTTCTAATGATCTCGCGGTAAAAATGGGCAAGGAATTTGAGCTTAGGGTAGCGCTGAGGTTGGCCGAAATTGCTCTAATAAGAGCTGTAAATCTTGAGCAAACTATTCAATGCATGAATCAAATAGGGATCTCACTTCAACATCTTGGAGAAAGAAAAAATGATAAATCTATTTTGGAAAAGTCTATTACGATACTCAATGATGCAAGAGCACTATGCAACCGCTTAACGGATCCCAATGACTGGGCAATGAGTCAAAATAATTTAGGCGTCTCCCTATTTAAGTTGGGGCGTCTTAATAGAGATCCTGATTTATGTGACCGAGCTATTAAGAAGTTTAACAAGGCAAGCTCGGTCTTCAATCGTAAAGATAAGCCCCTTAGATGGGCAGGCCTACAACTTAATACAGGCGCGGCTTTAACCTTCATCGGCGATCAGAATAACGATCCCGAAAAAGCGAGACTTGCGATTAAGGCCCTTTCGAAGTCTTTAAAGGAGTTCGATAAAAAGAAATCGCCCGATGAATGGGCTACTTGCCAACACAACATTGGCGATGCGTATCAGATAATTGGTCAATTAGAAGAGGGAACGCAAAACCTAAAAAAATCGGCAGGGGCTTATCGTAAAGCCCTTAGTGTTCGAAAGCGCACTAACACACCTTGGGAGTGGGCGACGTCGCAATGCAATTTGGGCGTTGTCCTTCATCTGATTGGCAAACGAAATTCCAATAATGCGAACTTGAGAGAGGCTATCGACGCGTATCGAGCATCACTAACCGTATTTTCTAAAAAGAACCTCTCCCACCTGTGGGGTCAATCGCAATACAATTTGGGGGAGACACTTAGAGCTCTCGGCGAGCGCGAAAACGGAACGAAAAGGTTAAAAGAAGCGGTCATCGCTTATAGAAGAGCTTTAGAGGAGCGCACCCGCTTCCTTGAACCGTTCGATTGGGCCTCAACACAAAATGATTTGGGAAACACACTTTCGACACTTGGGCAACGCGAACTTGGCGCAAATCACCTTGGAGAAGCCATGATAGCATATGGTCTCGCCTTAGAAGAATATACACGAGAGCAAGAACCACTGAACTGGGCGGCTGTGAAGGCAAATCTTGGTCATGTCATTGCGATTAAAGGAGAGCAGCAAGGCGATTGTTCGTTGGTGTTAAAGGCCGTCTCTACGATCGAAGAGGCTATCAAAGTCATCGAAGACGCGGGCCAAGAAAAATTGATTCCCCTCAACCAGCTCACCGACGCCCAAGCCATCCTCGCCAAACTCCAGTCCCAATAATCCCCACCGCGACCCATGAACACACATGACATCGTCGCGCCAAGGGCCTAAACCGTCGAGGATTATTTCTGCACGAACCCGGCCCCACTCCCATGGCACAACGCCCCACCATCGGTGACAATTCCCGCAATATAGAGAAAATCCAGGACGCGGAGCCGCTGAAAGTCTCTGTGGCCTCCTGTATGCGCGCCATTGCGCAGGATGCGGAACTGGAGATCACCTATGGCAAAGATAAGCCGGGTATGGCGGGGCAGCGGGTGCGGCTGCCGGAGCCGGGCAAGAACCTGACGGCGGAGCAGGTGGCGGTGACGCGGGGGTTGTCCGATTCCATGGCGCTTCGCAAATCCATGCATGACAGCGGCGTTCACGCAAAGCACCTGCCCGTGGGCGATCAGGCCCGGGCGGTGTTTGATGCGGTGGAACAGGCCCGCGTGGAAGCGCTGGGCACGCGGGCCATGACGGGCATGGGCGACAATATCGATTCCATGCTGGAGGAGAAATATTTCCGCGGCGACTTTGCCCAGGCCACCTCCATGGATGATGCCCCGCTGGACCATGCTGTAGGCCTGCTGCTGCGCGAGAAACTCACGGGCCGATCGGCCCCCAAATCCGGCGAGCATCTGGTGGACATCTGGCGCGATTGGATTGAGGAGCGCGCGGGCGAGAGTTTCGACAATCTGGATGCCGCCCTGTCCGACCAGGACGCTTTTGCCCGCGCCGCCCGCGACCTCATCGGCCAGTTGGAAATGGGTGATGAACTGGGTCAGGATAATTCCGACGATCAGGAAAACGAAGATCAGGACGATCCCGAAAACGAAGACCAGCAGGAGGATATGGAGCGGGAGAACGAACAGGCCACCGGGTCTGAAGAGGCTTCTCCCGATGACGAACAGTCGGATGGGGACGAGCAGGAGGCCGGTGAACAAGAAGCTGCCGAGGCTTCCGGCGATGAAGTCTTCGACGATGACGAGGAACCTTCCGAAACGCCCGGCGAAGCGCCGCGGCCGGATATTCCACTGTCGGATTTGCCCCCCACCAGCGACTACAAAGCCTTTTCCACCAGCGATGACGAAGAAATCCGCGCCGAGGACCTCTGCGATGAAGCGGAACTCGAACGCCTGCGCGCCTTCCTCGACAAGCAGCTTTCGCACCTGCAAGGCGTGGTGGGCCGTCTGGCCAACCGCCTCCAGCGCCGCCTGATGGCACAGCAAAACCGCGCCTGGGATTTCGATTTGGAAGAGGGCTATCTGGACCCGGCCCGCCTCACCCGCATCGTGACGGACCGCACCGCACCGCTCTCCTTCAAGATGGAGCGGGATACGGATTTTCGCGATACCGTCGTGACGCTGCTGCTGGACAATTCCGGCTCCATGCGCGGGCGGCCCATCACAGTGGCCGCCACCTGCGCCGATATTCTGGCCCGCACGCTGGAGCGCTGCGGCGTGAAAGTGGAAATCCTCGGCTTCACCACCCGTGCGTGGAAAGGCGGCCAGTCCCGCGAAGCTTGGCTGAAGGCAGGCAAGCCCGCCAATCCCGGCCGCCTGAACGATCTGCGCCACATTATTTACAAAGGGGCCGATGCCCCATGGCGGCGCTCAAGGCGCAATCTGGGCCTGATGATGCGTGAGGGTCTGTTGAAGGAAAATATCGACGGTGAGGCGCTGGAATGGGCCCATAACCGGCTCATGAAACGCCCCGAACAGCGCAAGATCATGATGATGATTTCCGACGGTGCGCCGGTGGATGATTCAACACTTTCGGTAAACCCCGGCAATTATCTGGAACGCCACCTGCGCCACATGATCGAGGAAATCGAAGAGCGCTCCCCCGTCGAACTCCTCGCCATCGGCATCGGCCACGACGTCACCCGCTATTACCAGCGCGCCGTGACGATTGTGGACGCGGAGGAACTTGCCGGTGCCATGACGGAGCAGTTGGCCTCGCTGTTTGATGAGCAGAGTTTGAAAGAGCGCCGCAGGCGCCCCAAGCGACGGCGCGCTAGCGGCATGATTGGGTAGGACAAATTCACCGGTTAACCTATAGCAAGGCTAATAAACCCTATTGATGCCATACAGCACTCAGCGGTGCTGATATGGGATACGCCCAAATCACAGAGATGAAAACTTCACAAATAGCCGGAATTCGTCAACTGTATTGGAATGACTGGTAGTAGCTATCCCAATCGCATTTCACTAAGAGGCTTTGACGCCCATAACGTATTCGATGCCGAAAGCCGGATCCCCGAGGGATACACGCTGGAAGAGATTCAGTCGGGGGTCAAAATTCTTGATGCTGAAACCAAGCTTGAGCAGTGGGAGCCGGTAAATCCCAGAAGCGTAGCACTGCGATTTTGGCTGTCTATTGGCTGGGATGACGACCTACGGGGGGAAGACTTTTGTGTCTATGTCATCACCAATGATTTGCGAGACCGCTTATCACTGTTTTCTTCTGGCAAAACTAAGGTCCTTTTTTGCCACGAGTTTTATTGGCCAAAGGTCCTCCAGAGCATTCACAACATTCTTGATAAGTGCGAACGCCCAACAATGGACGAAAGTTGGCGAGAACTCAGAAAACGCTTCTATTGGGAGTATGAAGGAATCGCTGGTGTCTAAACCGCTATGCACATCGGTTAACTGATACTCTCACCCTTACCTCGTCAAATCCTGCGCCAGCATTAGCGCGTTGCCATCCGGATCATAAAACGTTGCCGTTTTGACCATGCCTTCCACCACATCCGTGGGACCATCGAATTTGACGGCGGCGGCTTCCAGCGTGGCACGGGCGGTTTCAATGTCGGCCACGCCGAAGACAGGCACGCAGTTTCCGGGGGCGGCCTCGGTCTGTTCGCCGAGACCCAGCGTAACGCCTTCCGTCATGGTAGACAGTTCTGACCAGCCCGCTTCATCGGCATGATACAGGGCCTCGAAACCCAAATGCTCCTGATACCATGTCGCGCTGGCGTGGCGGTCCTTCACGGATAGGGCGAGTGTGATGGTATTTTGCAGTTTGATGGGAACGGTGGCGGCCATGGCTTTATCTCTTTCGTAAAGTATACTAACTATACATTATGGACATAAATTCCCTTGTCAACATCACGACCCGCGCCTGGGCGCTGCCGGTTTTGGCAGCACTCCATCGCGGGGTGCCGGGGCGGCAAGCCAGCCTACTGACGGCCACGGGCGCAGGCCGCACGGCCTTGGGGCTGAGCTTCAATCACCTGATCTCCCTTGGCCTTTTGGAGCGAAATCCGGGCCACGGCCATCCGCTGCGCTCGGAGTTTCGGCTCACATCAGCTGGCATTTCCGCCGCCGCCATGGCGCATCATTTACTCGACGAGGCCGACGAGACTCATCACCCGCTGCTGCGTCGGGCATGGACGGCGCCCGTGCTGGCAACATTGCAGAAACCGCTTCGCTTTAATGAAATACGCCGCCGCCTACCGCCCATCACCGACCGTGCCCTTTCTCAAGCTTTGGTAATTCTGGAAAACGGTCAATGGGTGGAACGGGGCGTGGTCAATACGGCCCGCCCACCCGTTGCCCTCTACAGCACGATCAATCAGGGCCGGGCCATGAGTGAGTACCTGGCTTTGGCGTTGAGATAGCAAGCGCCCAACGCTCAGCCACGTTCGCAAGAACGTCTTGTGCGTCCGACCCTATGCGGGGACTAAACCCCCTGATCTTCATCGTGGTCGTTATGGTGATCGTCGTAGTGATCGTTTACGGCCCCTTCGCGGGGCGGGTATGGCTAGACGCTTGATGGCGGCAAAAGGGCACATATTATCCTGTGTAATAATTTTTCCCCATTGCCATGCTCTCCTCGTCGAGCGGACCATCAATCGAAGAGTTTTCCATGCCCTCCAAAACACCTACCCGTCGCCAGATCATCACCACCGGTGCCGCAGCCCTTGTGGCTTCCGCCGCGCCACTCATCGTGCCTGCCCAAGCGGCGGGCTTGGCCCCCACACCCACCATGCGCGGCGGGGCCAATAATTATCGCCCCGGCGCACCTATTGTGGAACGCATTGGCGGCGGCGGTTTTTTGATGACGGGCACCGTGCGGCGGGCGGGCGACGGCGCGCCGCTGGCCAATCAGCGCATCCAAATTTGGGCCCACACGACGGAGGGCTATGAGAGCGACCCCCAAAGCCATGGGGCCACGCTCACCGACGCCAATGGCAATTTCCAACTGGACATGCCGCAAATCGTGCCCGCCTTCGGCCAAGCCCACGGGCATCTGGCCAGCGAAAATGAGGGGTTCAAAACCGTCTTCCTGCGCCCCGTCATGGCCAGCCCGAATTTGACGACCCTCCATGCGGATTTTGTGCTTCAGCCGGTCTAGCGGTCAGTGCAATCTATGGGTGAGAGCCGCAAGTGGCTGCCTTGGCTGGCCCTTGCGCTGGCCATAACGATCCCCATTATCGCCGCCGCTTTCAGCCCCTATCTGGCATGGCGGCGGACGGTTTACATCGTCGCCGGTTTCGCTGGCATTATCGGTTTTGCCTTGATGTTAGCCCAGCCGCTCTTGGCCAACGGCGTCATGCCCGGCCTCACGCGGTTCAAAAGCAGGCGCGTTCACGCATGGCTGGGTGGTTTAATCGTAGCGGGTGTCATCATCCACGTGGTGGGGCTTTATATCACCAGCGCGCCGGATGTGACTGACGCGCTGCTCTTCCGCTCACCAACGCCTTTTGCCCCTTGGGGTGTGGGGGCCATGGTCGCCATTTTCGCCGCCGCTGCCCTGTTGATGCTGCGCAACCGCATCCGCCCCCGCCACTGGCGGCTGGCGCACACCGTCTTAGTCACAGCCGCCGTCATCGGCACCATCGTCCACGTGCTCCTCATTGAGGGCACGATGGAGACGGTGACCAAATGGTTGCTAAGCGTTGCGGTGATTGCCGCCTTGGCCAATACGATCTGGCAGATCAGTCAAAGGCGTTAAGCTGTTGCAGACCGTCGGGCCACAAAGCCGTAGGGCACCAGCATGGCAACGCCCACCAGCACTTTGACGATGAAATCGCCCACCGCCAGCGATACCCAAAGCGGCACGTCACCGCCAACGCCCAAAAACGGCACAGCAAAACCCAGCGACCCGTTTTCACCGCCAAAATCCAGCATGCCAAAGGCGGGGGCAAAGGCGATGGCGAAGAACAACACTGTATCTATGGCCGACCCCAGCAGGCTGGAGATCAGCGGGGCGCGCCACCACGTGCCGTGGCGCAGGCGGTCAAAGATGGAAACATCCAGCAATTGCGCCACAAGGAAAGCGGAGCCGGAAGCGATGGCAATACGCGGCGTGGCCAGCCAGATGGACAGGATCACCGCCAACAAGAAGCCAGCGGCCACCACAATGCGCGCCTGCTTTGGCCCAAAGTGACGGTTCGTCAGGTCGGTGACGAAAAACGCGATGGGATAAGTGAAAGCGCCCAGCGTCAAAAGATCAGCCAAGTTCACCCCACCCAGCGTCACCGCCAGGGGAATTTGCACCAGATAGTTGGAGGCTGCCACAACGGCCGTCATGGCGGCGATGAAAAGCAACAATGTGGAAGAAAAGAGGGGCGTATCGGCCCGCAAGGACGTCTTGTTCGTCATCAGATTATCACCTGTTGGAGGTCGGTTAGGCATTGGCGGCGGGAGTGCCGTCAATGAGTGCAGTCCAACAAAAAAGGCAGAGCCGGAGCGCTGCCTTCATCGCTATCGGTTTGGCTCAAATGAGCCAACGCTCTCGGCATTCAGCTGCGCTGATTGCCTGGCGCGTCCTGAGCTTGAAACGCGGGGCGTTTTAAGCTGCTTCTTCCAGCTTCTTTTTCACCTGGCGCTTAATCAGCGTGGCTTTCTGAGAGAGATTGCCTTCCTTTTCCTTCATCAGGAAAGCGTCCAGACCACCGCGATGCTCCACCGTGCGCAGGGCGGAAGCGGCGACGCGCATGCGGATGCGCTGACCCAACGCTTCGCTCATCAGCGTGACGTTGACGAGATTGGGCAAAAAGCGGCGGCGGGTTTTGTTGTTGGCGTGGGAAACGTTGTTGCCGGTCATCACGGCCTTGCCGGTCAGTTCACATTTGCGGGACATGGGATGCTTCTTCGCTTTTTCATAAGGCCACGCCCCTTTGCGGGACATCCGGCCATCGATCGGGTTCAAAACAACCAACCACGCGGGGTGCGTGTTGATTAGCGTGAGGATTTTCCGTGCGGGAAATGTCGTGATTTCAGGGAGTTACACTCAAACACGAGCGCACACCCTTCGCCCGGTGGGGAAAAGTTGAGTGTGTGTAGTCACAAGCCCCCTTTTCGTCAACACCGCAATGGGGGCAAAACCGTTCAGATGCGGTTCATGGGGGCTTTGGCATGTCATCGTTCAAAGGGGCACCATCCGGAATTTAGCCCCAATTCACCTTATTGAAACGGTGGCACATCTTTTGGAGTATCCCATGCGCTCACTTTCATCTGCCCTTCCCGCCGCGATGGGCCTCGCTCTCATGGCCCTGCCCGCCTTTGCCGTGCAGGCCAAGACCACGCTGGAAACCAAGTATAAGGTCCGCTTTGTGGGCATGAGTGTTGGCAAGCTCACCTCCACGGTGGTGGTGCAGGGCAATGGCTATGCCCTGTCGGGCAATTTGAAAACCAGCGGTTTGGCCAAATTGCTCTCCCCCATGACGGCCAGCTTTTCCAGCTATGGCGGCATGGCGGGCAAAACCCCCTATCCGGCCAAACACAACCTGTCCTGGAAGGGCAAAAAGAGTGGCAGCGTGCGCATGAACTTTGCCAGCGGTGCCGTGGCCAGCCATGCGTCCACTCCTAAGGTGAAATATAAACCGGGCACCGTGCCCCTTAAAAAAGCGCATCTGCGTTCGGTCATGGACCCCATCTCCGCCCTGGTCTTTCCCGTGAAAGCGGGCGACGTGGGCAAGGGTCGCGGCGTGTGCAACCGCACCGTGCCGATTTTTGACGGCAAAAACCGCTTCAACCTCACCTTCCGCCACAAGCGCACGGAAAATGCCAAGGCCAAAGGGTTCAAGGGCAAAGTGCATGTCTGTTCCGTGCGCTACACGCCCGTTTCCGGTCATCGACCCCACAAAAAGAACATCCAGCAGATGCAGCGCAATCGCGGCACGGAAGTGGGCTTTGCCCGCGTGGGCAATACCAATACCTATACCATGTTCAGCTTCAAGGTGCCCACCAGCCGCGGCACGGCCCGGGGCAAAGCCACGCTTTTTAAGGTAAAGTAGAACGGGCAAGGTTAGATAGAACAGCCAACATGCCGCACCATTGCCAAGCTTTGCTGTGGTAAAGCCACGGCGAGCCTGTGCGGCACCCCGCCACCATGGTAAATTTGGGGCCGTTCCCTGACACCCTATTCGGGTTGCCTAGCCATGAACCTCCACTCCCACCCCGAACTTGCCCAGCGCCTGCCGGTGAATGCGCGCACGGGCCGGGGTGTGACGGCGGTGCTGGGCCCCACCAATACGGGCAAAACCCATCTGGCCATCGAGCGGATGCTGGCCCAGCCCTCCGGCATGATTGGCCTGCCGCTCCGCCTGTTGGCGCGGGAGGTCTATACCCGCATCAAGGAGCGGGTGGGCCCCAATAATGTGGCGCTGATTACGGGGGAAGAGAAAATCATCCCCAAAGGCGCGCGCTATTCCGTGTGCACGGTGGAGGCCATGCCCCCCCGCACGGATGTGCATTTCCTCGCCATTGACGAGGTGCAACTGGCCACCTCGCTGGACCGGGGCCATGTGTTTACCGACCGCATTATGAACCTGCGCGGCACCCATGAAACCATGTTCCTGGGGGCCGAAACTCTTCGCCCGGCGCTGGAAGCACTGCTGCCGGGCATCACCGTGGTATCGCGCCCCCGCATGAGCGAATTGCACTATGCGGGGTCTAAAAAGATCACCCGCCTGCCCCGCCGTTCCGCCATCGTGGCCTTTTCGGCAGACGAGGTTTACGCCATCGCCGAACTCATCCGCCGCCAGCGGGGCGCGGCGGCGGTGGTTTTGGGCTCACTCTCGCCCCGCACTCGCAATGCGCAAGTGGCGCTTTATCAATCCGGGGATGTGGATTTTCTGGTGGCCACCGACGCCATCGGCATGGGCCTTAATTTGGACGTGGACCATGTGGCCTTCGCCCAGGACGTAAAATTTGACGGCTACGCCCGCCGCCGCCTGAAACCCGCAGAATTTGCCCAAATTGCCGGCCGTGCCGGACGCCACACGCGCGACGGCAC
This sequence comes from Pseudomonadota bacterium, assembly GCA_038525315.1. Lineage (GTDB taxonomy): Bacteria > Pseudomonadota > Alphaproteobacteria > Rhizobiales > Rhizobiaceae > Pseudahrensia. Next base: position 983,525 of record JBCBHU010000001.1, on the reverse strand, counting down.
ATTCGGCGTCACCGGCAAGACGCCGCCCTTTGAAGATGAGCTGGTGGAACGGCTTGAGGCCCATGAATTCCCCCCAGAAAAATTGCTGCAATGGCGCAACCGCGATCTGCACTTCGACAGTTTGCACAATCTGCTCGTGTCGCTGGACGTGCCCTCCACCAACCCCACCCTGGTGCGCGCGCCCATGGCCACGGACCAGCGGGCCTTGGCCACCATAGCGGGGCAGGACGATATCCGCGAACGGGCCAACACCCAGGCGCGGGTGGAACTGCTGTGGCAAGTGGCACAAATACCGGATTACCGCCGCATTGCCCCCGCCAATCATGCCGATCTTCTGGCCACCATCTTCCGCGATGTGGCCGATCAGGCCCATATCAATGAGGACTGGTTCGCCCACCAAGTGCGCCAAACGGATGTGACGGAAGGCGATATCGACGCCCTTTCCAACCGCATCGCCCACATCCGCACGTGGACCTTCGTGTCCCATCGCGGCGGCTGGCTGCGGGACAATGCCCATTGGCAGGGGGAAACCCGCGCCATCGAAAACCGTTTGTCCGATGCCCTGCACGAACGCTTGACGAAACGCTTTGTGGACCGCAGGACATCAGTTCTCATGAAGCGGCTTAGGGAAAACACCATGCTTGAAGCCGAAATCGCCCCCTCAGGCGCCGTCACTGTGGAAGGTCACCACGTGGGGGAACTGTCCGGATTCCGGTTCAAACCCGACAACACGGCCGATGGTCCCGACGCCAAAGCAGCCAATGCTGCCGCGTTGAAAGCACTGGCCGGCGAGATTGAAAAACGCGCCGACCGCCTGTCCGCCGCCCCCAATTCCGACGTGGTGATGGACAGCGACGGGACCCTGCGCTGGCTGGGCGAACCGGTGGGCCGCGTGGTGGGCAGCGATGACGCGCTCAAACCGCGCATTATTGTGCTCTCCGGCGAGCAACTCACCGGCACGGCCCTGGATAAAGTCTCCGCCCGTCTTGAACGCTGGCTGGCCTATCACATTGAAATGACTGCGCAGCCGCTCAAAGAACTGGTGGCCGCCGAAGGGCTGGAAGGCACCGCCCGGGGGCTGGCTTTCCGTTTGGTGGAAAATTTCGGCATTATCGACCGGCGTGAAGTGGCCGAGGACGTGCGGGCGCTGGATCAGAACCAGCGCGCCGCCCTGCGCCGCAAGGGCGTGCGGTTTGGCGCTTACCACATTTTTGTGCCCGCCCTCATCAAACCGGCCCCCGCCGGTCTCATCTCACTCCTGTGGGCCGTAAAAAATGACGCTCTGGAGGCCCATGGCCGCGCGGAAGTGCTGGCCGCGCTGGGCGCCGGACGCACGTCCATGGCCGTGGAAGAAGGTATAAGCGCCGATATCTATCGCCTGGCCGGTTTCCGCGTGCTAGGCCGCAAGGCTGTGCGGGTGGATATTCTGGAACGTCTGGCCGACTTCATCCGACCCGCCGCCCAATGGCGCTACCAGCCGCCTGCAAAGGAAGAGGCTGCTCCGGTTGAAGAAAAACCGGTGGCGAAAGCGGAGGCTACGCCAGAAACTGCCGAAGGCGAAACGCCGAAGCCTGTTGAGGCACAACAGGAAACCAAGCCCGCCAATGCCCGCCCCGAAGGAGCGTGGGACGGCCATGGCTTTATGGTGACCACCGCCATGCTCTCCATTCTGGGGGCCACCCATGAAGACATGGCCGATGTGCTGCGGGGTCTCGGCTACCGCGCCGAAAGCCTCACCGAAGACCAGGTGCGGCGCAAATTGGCCCATTGGGACGGCACGCCCTTTGAACCAAAGCCAGTTGAAGAGAAACCGGCAGCAGAAACGGCTGAGACTGAAAACGTCGCTGAACCTGTTGGGGCCGAACCCGTCGAAGAAGAAATCAAGCGCATTGAAATCTGGCGGCAAAACCGGGGCGACGGCAATCGCCATCGTGGCCCCCGCCGTGACGGGCAAAAGCGTGACGGGCACCAAGCCCGTGGACAGGGCAAGCCAGACCACAAACAAAACCGCGATCAAAAACACGCCCAAAGAAAAGGCGGCAAGCCCGGCGGGCACCAGCAGAAGCGTGACAAGAAACCGGCCAATAAACCCATCGACCCGGACAACCCCTTCGCCGCCCTCATGGCGCTCAAGGGGGACCTTGGTGGGTCCAAAAAAGGCAAATAACCCGCCTTGCCGGATTACGCACAGCAGGAACGACTGCGGGCCGACAAATGGCTCTGGTATGCCCGCATCACCAAAACCCGTTCACTAGCAGCCACGATCATCAAAGGCGGCCATGTGCGCGTGAACGGGGAGCGCATGACCAAACCCCACGGCACGGTCACCATCGAAGACGTACTCACCGTCACCCTGCCCCGGCAGATAAAGGTTCTCAAAATTGCCGCCATCGGCACCCGTCGCGGCCCCGCACCGGAAGCCCAGGCCCTCTACGAAGACCTCTCCCCGCCGCCCGTAAAGCGCGATCCCGCCACCCGCCCCCTCAAACAGGCCGTGCGCGAAGAGGGCGCTGGACGCCCCACCAAAAAACAGCGCCGCGAACTGGATCGGCTGCGCAACAGTGATGATTTTTAGGGTTGCCCCAAAAACGCAAAAAATGCCCAAGGGCTCAAGGAAATGCCGCACAGCTTTACCTTGTCATCAGCCCGCCTCAGGGCTAAGCACCCTGTTAAACAAACTGGACATCTGTATCACTGGGCTAATCGCAAATGACCTATCTCGTCACCGACAACTGCATCAAATGCAAATACATGGATTGCGTGGAAGTTTGCCCCGTGGACTGTTTCTACGAAGGCGAAAACATGCTCGTCATCCACCCGGACGAGTGCATTGACTGCGGCGTGTGCGAGCCCGAATGCCCCGCCGACGCCATCAAGCCAGACACCGAGCCGGGCCTAGACAAATGGCTCAAAATCAACACCGAATACGCCGAAAAATGGCCCAACATCATCTCCAAGGGCGAAGCCCCTGCCGATGGGGAGAAGTTTGATGGTGAGCAAGGCAAGTTTGAGAAATACTTTTCTGTGGAGCCGGGCGAGGGGAATTAGGCGTAGAGTTTAGCCAAATAGGAACAACTACACAGACCGAGCGCTCAATATTAAACGCGGTGATCAAATCACAATCGTGCCAATTCAATCTTAATTTCTGTTGCGAATTAGAAATTTAAGTTTTTCCGATTTATTTGCGTTATTAACAAACGGCTTACCAAGTAAATCATGTGTTACCGTTTTCGCATCATCATAGCTAAATTGGAAAACTTCCTCTAACGCATGCGAACATTTGTAGTCTTCCCATCCGAGGAATTTTAGTAAGAAAACAAATGAATCGGGTTTACTACATATGCATCTGAAGAAGCATAAATAAGCGCGTTGATATTTGGAAAAGGGTGCGGTCGTCACTTTAGTCACCTCCCAAGACATAGCTCTAGATATTGAATCGTAATGATATCCTGAATTTTCAAGGTCGGCTCAACAGACGACACTATTCTCTTCGTCAGCAAGTATCCACCACGTTGAATTTTGCCGATTTTTATGCTACGTCTCGTTCAACGCCCGATTTCGGCTTCCCTCCCGCATGGTGTGCAGCTTCTTGTTTCGAACACTGCTTTTTCCCACATACACATTGAGCGTCAATTTTGACGTCTGTGGGTCATCCCCGCGCGGGTCATTCGAACGGGCAATATTCTGACATTTTCGTTGGATTGAACAACACTTCCAGCAGGCGCACCCCGCCTGTCCGGCAACATGAGCGCTCGACCCAACAGAGCGCCAGCACAGGAGCAAGCGTCATGGCTGCTAAGAAAACCATTCAGCGTCAGGGTTTCAAAACCGGCGAGCACATCGTCTACCCCGCCCACGGCGTGGGCCAGATTGTGGATATTGAACAGCAGGAAGTGGCCGGTTTTGAGCTGGAACTGTTCGTGATCGACTTTGCCAAAGACAAGATGACCCTGCGCGTGCCCGTGCCTAAAATTGAGTCAGTCGGCATGCGTAAATTGGCGGACATGGAGCTGGTGGACAAAAGCCTCACCACCGTGCAGGGGCGCGCGCGCATCAAGCGCACCATGTGGTCCCGCCGCGCGCAGGAATATGATGCGAAAATCAATTCCGGTGACCTGATCCAGATCGCCGAAGTGGTGCGCGACCTGTTCCGCTCCGATACCCAACCCGAACAATCCTATTCCGAGCGCCAGCTTTATGAAGCCGCATTGGAGCGCATGGCGCGGGAAGTGGCCGTGGTGAAAAAGCTCACCGAGACGGAATCCGTGCAACTCATCGAAGCCAATCTGGCCAAAGGCCCCCGCCGTGGACCAAAGCCTGAGGAAGAGGCCAGCGCCGACAATGACAGCGATGCAGATGAAGACGGCGATGAAAAAGAAGCCGCTGCATAATATTTTTCCAAACAAGGGGCGTTTGGTAGTCTAACCTGGTCCAACCGCCCCTTTCGGCTCTCTCAAGCCCACCAGAGTTCCCCCATGCAGGCATATCTCGGCTTTGAAAAACAAATTGCGGATCTTGAAGGCAAGATTCGCGAACTGCGCGCCATGGCATCGTCCGACGACAGTGTGGGTCTGGAGGATGACATTGCCCGCTTGCAGGGCAAGGCCGATCAGGCCCTGTCCGATCTCTACCGCAAGCTTGGCCCTTGGCAAAAAACGCAGGTGGCCCGCCACCCGGACCGCCCCCATCTCAAGAACTATGTGGAAGCGCTGATTGACGATTTCCAGCTGCTGGCGGGGGATCGTGGCTTTGCCGACGATCACGCCATCCAGACGGGCCTTGGCCGCTTTCGCGGCCATTCGGTGGCGATTATTGGCCACGAAAAGGGCAATGATACCAATTCGCGCCTGCACCACAATTTTGGCATGGCTCGGCCGGAGGGATACCGCAAAGCGGTGCGCATTATGGACATGGCCCAGCGCTTCGGCCTGCCCGTCATTTCGCTGGTGGATACGGCAGGCGCCTATCCCGGCATCGGGGCGGAGGAACGCGGTCAGGCGGAGGCCATCGCCCGCTCCACCGAAGCCTGTTTGAACCTGCGCGTGCCGCTCATTTCCGTTATCATCGGTGAGGGCGGTTCCGGCGGTGCCATTGCGATTGCGGCGGCCAACCGCGTCTATATGTTGGAGCATTCCATCTATTCGGTGATCTCACCGGAGGGCGCCGCTTCCATTTTGTGGCGCGATGCCACGCGGGCAGAAGAAGCCGCCACCAGCATGAAAATTACCGCGCAGGATCTGGAACGTCTCGGCATTATCGACGGCGTGATTGCGGAACCCGTAGGGGGCGCCCACCGCCACCACGACAAGGTATTTGAAGCCACCGGCGACGTGATTGGCCAAGCCCTCGGCGATCTCTCCGGTAAAGACGGGGATGATTTGGTGCGCGAACGCCGGGAGAAATTCCTCTCCATCGGGCGCAATCTGTAGCGCGTTGTTAACGTCATCAATTGGCTTGACCGACCTATCCATTTGCTATCGTCTTTTTTGACGGGGGGCCCCATGGGAACCCGCCGATCAAATAGGTAGGAGAGAAGGGGGCGTGCGATCCACACTCTAACTTTCGCGTGAGCGTGGACTGACACGTCAAGACAATGGCAACCCTAACGGTGTATCAACCCTAAGCGCCTCCAAACGCCACGCGGTCTTATTTGAGTCGCTTTGCGCATGGATGCCACATCTTGGTTTTGTTTCGGATGGCACCCCATGCCGGTTTGGTTTTCTTCACCAATGATTAAACGCAGCGCCATGGCTTTGGCCGTCAGCGCGTGCCTGGGGCTGGCCGGGTGCCAAAACGCGTTTGACGGGCTTTCCCAGCCGGAAAAAGCCCCCGTGCCCAAGCGCCTCATCAACAAGATGAAGGCCAAGAACATGGCCATCACCGCCCCGATCATGATCCGCTCTTTCAAGCAGGAAAATGTGCTGGAGGTCTGGAAACAGCGCCGCAACGGCCGCTACGCCCTGCTGGACACCTATGAAATCTGCAAATGGTCCGGCAAGCTTGGCCCAAAATATAAAGAAGGCGACAAGCAGGCCCCGGAGGGGTTCTATTTCATCAACAAATACCAGATGAACCCCAACTCCAAATATCATCTGGCCTTCAACATCGGCTTCCCCAATGCCTATGACCGCTCCCACGGCCGCACCGGCACGCATTTGATGGTGCACGGGGCCTGTTCGTCAGCCGGGTGCTATTCCATGACCGACGAGCAGGTGGAAATCATCTACGCGCTGGCGCGGGACGCGTTTAAGGGCGGGCAAAAGAAATTTCAAATGCAGGCCTTCCCCTTCCGCATGACCACAAAAAACATGCTGAAGCATACGAATAACCGCAATTTCGAATTCTGGAAGATGCTCAAGAAGGGCTATGACCATTTCGAAATCACCCGCCGCCCGCCCAAAGTGGACGTTTGTGAGAAGCGCTACGAGTTCAACACCGCCTCGGACAGCCGCTATCCAAGTTCAGGCCAATGCCCAGCCCGCACAATGCCCCTGTCGCTGGCCACTTCATTCACCAAGAAGCAGGGGGACTTCCTAACGGCGCTCGAGAAACAAGCAGCCAAGAACGAGAAGCGTGATGTGGTGGCGGTAAATACATCCTTTGAGGCGCTCTTGCCCGGCGTGACGGTCAAGAAACCTGCGCCAAAAGTTGCACCCACTGTCCCAGCGCCAGCAACAACAGCAAGCGTTCAGGAAGCAGCACTGAAGCCTGCGGAATGAATTTACCGCATAACTCCTCATGACCGGGGGTTCGCAAGACCCGTGTCTTGCTTCCATCCCGATAATCCATTCCTGAAAACCAGACCACTTTTTGATTTTGCGGTATGAATTGCCGGGGCGAGCCCGGCAATGCGGAAAGTGTATGTTTTCTTTACTGCGCTAACCGACCCCTCACCCCATCAACAAATCCTGCAAGGCTGGAATGAGCGGCAGGTCGGCCTCCGGCATGGGGTAATCGCGCAATTTACCGGCCCGCACCCATTTCACGGCCTGATCTTCACGACCCCGCACCGTGCCCCACCAACGACGGCAGATGTAGAGGGGCATGAGCAGGTGAAAGTTCTCATATGTGTGGCTGGCAAAGGTGAGGGGCGCAAGACAGGCGGTCTTGGTCTCAATGCCCAATTCCTCCTGCAACTCACGGATCAGCGCCTCCTCCGGCGTCTCGCCCGGCTCAATCTTGCCGCCGGGAAATTCCCAAAGCCCTGCCATGGACTTTCCCTGCGGGCGTTGGGCCAGCAAAATACGATCATCCGCATCCACCATGGCGCAGGCCACCACGGTGACGATTTTCCGGTCAGTCATGGCCATCCCCCACGTCAGGCTTTTGCCGATAGTCATAGCGATAAACGGGATGAAAACCCGAACTGCGGTAAAGCGCCTGGGCCGCGTCATTTTCAACCGTCACCTGAAGCCACGCTCGGGAGGCACCCATTTGTTGACCCCATAACAGGGCGCTGCGCAAAATCTGGCGGGCATGGCCTGCCCGGCGTGCGGCGGGATTGGAAAGCATTTGAAAAATGCCCACCAGGGCCCCCAGCCGCACCGCAAGGGCGGCCGCCAACGGTGTGCCATCGGCCCCTTCGGTGAGGAACAGGCCGTATTGCCCCCGTATCCGGGCGAGCAATTCTGCCACACCCGGCTTGATGGCCCTATCAATGCCGCCCATGGCGATGGATTGGTCAATCCATTTACCCCCGTCCGCCAACGGCACCTGGGGCATGGCAGCGCTTAAATCGGCTTGCGCCAAATTCATCATCATCACATCGGTCGTATCAAAAATGCGCCACCCCTCCGCATCCAGCCGCCGCTCCAGTTCCGGCGATGCCAGCGGGGACAAACGAAAAGTGAGAGGCCGACCAAAACTCTCAAACCGCCGCTCGATCACGGCCATACGCTTATCCGTATCCCCCAGATCAACCCGGTCCAGTGGTGTCACACAGTTTAGGCGCTTGGAGGGATGGGAGGCTGTGAGCCGCGTCGCCCAAGCCCCGTCAAACCGCGTGGAATTGGCCGGCCAGGACCGCGCCCCGATGGCCTCCAACTGACGCACCAGCGGCAGGCCGCTGGGGGGTATAGTCGTGATGCGCTCCACAGGGTCGGCCACGCCCATGATCAACTGCGATAGTCGCCATTAATGGCCACATATTGTTTGGTCAGATCGCATGTCCAAACGGTGGCATGCCCGTCGGCAATGCCCACGTCCACGGCAATGGCGATCGTGTCTTGTTTCATCACGGCGGAGGCCGCCTCCTCGCTATAGTCCGGGTCGCGCTCTCCGTTCACGGCCACACGCACATCACCAAAAGAAATGGCGAGACTGTCTCTGTCTGCCTCCTCTCCGGCTTTGCCCACGGCGGCCACCACGCGGCCCCAGTTGGCGTCTTCCCCCGCGATGGCCGTTTTTACAAGCGGTGAATTGGCAATGGACAGGGCGATGGTCTTAGCGGCCCGATCGTCCCGCGCACCGGTCACCGTGATTTGCACTTCCTTGGTGGCCCCCTCCCCGTCCCGTACCACCTGGCGGGCCAGATCCTGCAACAAATCTTCCAGCGCTGCACAAAACTCGCCGTAGCGCGGATCGCTATCGCTCTCCATCAACGCGCCACCCGCCGTTCCAGTGGCAAAGAGCATCAGCGTGTCACTGGTGGATGTATCGCTATCCACCGTCACGGCGTTGAACGTTGTGCGGGTTTTTTGTGCAAGAATGTTGCGCAGCAATTCTGGCACTATTGCCATATCGGTGACGGCAAAGGCCAGCATCGTAGCCATGTCCGGCGCGATCATGCCGGAGCCTTTGGCGATGCCATTGATGGTAAAACCGTCACCCTTGCAGGTGGCCAGTTTAGGATAGGTATCGGTGGTCATGATCGCTTCCGCCGCCCCAGACCAACCATCTTCCACCATATTTTCTTTCAGCCCCGCCAACTGATTTGTAATTAGTGAAGCATCCAGTGGCTCCCCGATCACGCCCGTGGAGGCCAAGTGAATTTCGCTTGTCTGACAATCCAGCAATTCAGCCACCGCCCCTGCCGTGGCATCCACCGTCGCTACACCCTTGCGCCCCGTGAACGCATTAGCATTGCCCGCATTCACCACCACGGCCCGGGCGTAGCCACTTTTGCCCAACTGGTCACGGCACCAATCCACCGGCGCGGAAGCGCAGCGGCTGGTGGTAAACACGCCTGCAACGGCAGCAGGCTCATCAAAAACCATCAGCAGCAAATCGGTGCGCCCGGCATATTTGATGCCTGCCTCACAGGCCGCCATGCGTACGCCCTCCATGGGCGGCAAAGCGGCATATTCTTTGGGGGCCAGTGGGGAAATGGGCAGGGCGTCAGCCATGGAGTGCACTCATATTCTAAGGGTGGTCCTGTGTGCAAAAATAAGGGCGGGTCTGCAAGCAGCCCGCCCCAATTAACGTATGTGTGTAGTAGACCTATTTGGCCGGCAGTTTCAGACTATCATCCAGCACCTGCGCCCCCGCCTCCTCGCGAGCCTTCTTCACGGCCTCGGCATAGGCTTCCGCCAACATGATCTGCTGGATCTGGTTTTTAGCGGAGTCAAAGGACGGCAGCGGCGTGTCCCGCTTGTCTTCCACCTTGATGACGTGAAAACCAAATTGCGTCTTCACCGGCTCCTTGGTGAAAGAACCTATTTCCATGTCGAAGGCGGCTTTTTCAAATTCCGGCACCATGCGCCCTTTGGTGAAATAGCCCAAATCGCCGCCCTTGGGGCCGGAGGGCCCGGTGGATTTGGCCTTTGCCAGTTCCACAAAATCAGCGCCGCCTTCCAGTTCCTTGATGATGGCCTTAGCCTCTTCCTCGGTCTTCACCAGAATATGACGGGCGCTCACCTCCTGTTGGCGGGGGGCCTTGGCCACTTCCGCATCAAAGCGGGCCTTTAGGGCGTCGTCGGTAATGCTGGGCTGGATCTCGCCCTGGAACCACGCATTGTGTAGTGCGCGGGCGCGCAACAGGTCGAGACGGCTTTTCATGACCGCCTCACCGTCCATCCCCGCGCTTTCAGCCTTTTGTGACAGAACGTAAATGTCGATGAGCGAATCCAGCGCCCGCGCCTCCCGCTGCGCCTCCGGAAAATTGGCAAACTGCTGGGCCAAATCTTTCATGGCCTGGTCAAGGTCTGCGCGGGTAATGGATTTTTCTCCCACCTTGGCCACCACTTTGCTGTCCTGAGCAAAAGCGGGGGCGGTGAAGGCAAGGGCTGCGCCAAACGTGGCGGCGCGAAGCAGGGGAATAATGGTCATGGGATGGTTTCCTTCCGTGTTGCACCTCCATCGCCCGCCAAATGTGTCATGGCAAGCCCCCGAACCGTTGCAGCGTGGTCACGGGCGCATATGGCGGGGCATGGTGGTAAAATCAGCGTGAAATCAGGCCCGGAAAGGCCGCCGCTCTTTCGTTGACAAGCCATAGTGCCGCTCTTATCTCTCCCCAAACAGTCAGCCCTGTAAAGTGGCCCTGCGGGGTCTGGCAGGCTCCGGTTTTTGCCGCGCGTCTGCGGTGAAGACGCGGCAAGAAGGACAGCATTTCATGGTCAGTTTTGGCGGCCTCGCGCGCAAGATTTTCGGTTCCGACAACCAGCGGCAGGTGAAGAAATACCGCCCCCGGGTGGAGGCCATCAACGCGCTGGAAAGCGAGATGCAGGCCCTGTCCGACGCGGAACTGACTGCCAAGACGCAAGAGTTCAAACAGCGCCTCGCCGACGGTGCCACCCTGGACGATATTTTGGTGGAAGCCTTTGCCGTGGCCCGCGAAGGTTCCGTGCGGGCCCTGGGTATGCGCCCCTTCGATGTGCAGTTGATCGGCGGCATGATCCTGCACGAGGGCAAGATTTCTGAAATGCGCACCGGTGAAGGCAAGACGCTGGTGGCCACACTGGCTGTCTACCTCAACGCGCTGGAAGGCAAAGGCGTTCACGTGGTGACGGTGAACGACTATCTGGCCGAGCGCGACAGCGGTTGGATGGGCAAACTCTACGCTTTCCTCGGCCTCACCACGGGCGTCATCATCAACGCGCTGGACGATGACCAGCGCCAGGAAGCCTATAATTGCGACATCACCTACGGTACTAATAACGAATTCGGCTTCGACTATCTGCGCGACAACATGAAGTTCGATCTGGAAGCCATGGTGCAGCGCGGCCACCACTACGCCATCGTGGACGAGGTAGATTCCATTCTGGTGGATGAGGCCCGCACGCCGCTCATCATTTCCGGCCCGGTGGACGATAAATCCGACCTCTACACCACCATCGACCAGTTCATCCCCATGATCGACGATGGCGATTATGAATTGGACGAAAAACAGCGCAACGTCTCCTTCACCGAAGAAGGCAATGAGAAGCTGGAAGCCAAACTGTCCGAGGCCGGTATTTTGAAGTCCGGTTCTCTCTACGACGTGGAAAATGTGGGCATCGTCCACCACATCAATAACGCGCTTAAGGCCCACAAACTGTTCACCCGCGACAAGGACTATATGGTCGTGGGCGGCGAAGTGGTCATCATCGACGAATTCACGGGCCGCGCCATGCAGGGACGCCGCTATTCCGACGGCCAGCACCAGGCGCTGGAAGCCAAGGAAGGCGTGGCCATCCAGCCGGAAAACCAAACGCTGGCCTCCATCACCTTCCAGAACTATTTCCGCATGTATAACAAGCTGGCGGGCATGACCGGCACGGCCATGACGGAAGCGGCGGAATTTGCCGACATCTATAAGCTGGACGTGGTGGAAGTGCCCACCAATATGCCCGTTCAGCGGGTGGACGAGGACGATGAAGTCTACCGCACCGTGCCGGAAAAATATCAGGCGATTATCGAACTCATCCGCGATTGTCAGGAGCGAGGTCAGCCGGTTCTGGTTGGCACCACGTCCATTGAAAAATCTGAACATCTGGCCGAAGAGCTTAAAAAATCCGGCGTGAAGGACTTTCAGGTTCTCAACGCCCGCTACCACGAACAAGAAGCCTATATCGTCTCCCAAGCCGGGGTTCCCGGCGCGGTGACCATCGCCACCAACATGGCCGGTCGCGGCACGGACATCCAGCTGGGTGGCAATTTGGACATGCGCTTGGCGCAGGAGTTGAAAGACGCCAAGGAAAAGGATCACGACAAGATCACCGAGCGCGTGAAAGCCGAGGTGGCGAGGCTGAAAGAGCAAGCGCTCGCCGCCGGTGGCCTCTACGTTATCGCCACCGAACGCCATGAAAGCCGCCGCATCGACAACCAGCTACGCGGCCGCTCCGGCCGTCAGGGCGACCCGGGCAATTCCAAATTCTTCCTGTCGCTCCAAGACGATCTCATGCGCATTTTCGGCTCCGACCGCATGGACGGCATGCTCACCAAACTGGGCCTCAAAGAGGGAGAAGCCATCGTCCACCCATGGATCAACAAGGCCCTGGAAAAAGCCCAGCAAAAGGTGGAAGCCCGCAATTTTGACATCCGCAAAAACCTGCTGAAATTCGATGACGTGATGAACGACCAGCGCAAGGTGGTCTTTGAGCAGCGCATCGAAATGATGACGGAAGAGGATCTGGGCGAATACATCTCCGACATGCGCGAGGACGTGGTGGACGGTCTTGTGGCCCAAACCATGCCCCCCAATGCCTACCCCGAAGCCTGGGCGCTGGATGAGTTGAAGGCCGGCGTGGAGGAATATCTCAACCTCGACCTGCCGGTCCACGACTGGGCGGAAGAAGAAGGCATTGACGACGAGGGCGTGCGCGAGCGCATCATGGAGGCGGCCAACAAAGCTGCCACCGAGCGCAAGGAACGCTTTGGCCCGGAAGTCACCGCCTATGTGGAAAAATCCATCCTGCTGCAAACGCTGGATCTTCTGTGGCGCGAACATCTGGAAAATCTGGAGCATTTGCGCTCCGTCATCGGCTTCCGTGGCTACGGCCAGCGCGATCCGCTGTCGGAATACAAGTCAGAAAGTTTTGAACTGTTCGACGGCCTGCTGGCCAATCTGCGCCGCGCCGTCACCGCCCAGATGATGCGCGTGGAAGTGGTGGAACAGGCCGCCGATGCGGACCTGACCCTGCCGGAAATGCGGGAAGGTCAATACGACCCGTTTGAAGAGCGCGAGTTCGAAGATGGCGAGTATGAAGACTATGACGGCTCCAATTACGGCCGCGCCATCCAGACCCCCCAGCGCGCCGCCGCCGCCGAGGGCCGCAACCCCGCAGACCCCACCACCTGGGGCCGCGTGGGCCGCAACGAACCCTGCCCCTGCGGCTCAGGCTTAAAATATAAGCACTGCCACGGCAAAATCGCTTAAGGCAAAGGACGACCGCAAAAAGGTAGTATCTGCCAGTATTGCCCTGGCCCCAAGACGCCCGTCGCGGGGGCCATGGTTAATGAAGTATTCAAAAGTTTAGGTCATGCTCTCGGCCACGGTATAGCGTTCTGGAGCAAAGCATGGCCCGCATCTTCAATACCTCAACCCCCGCCGCACCTTCGCAAGATGAGTTGGACCCGAAGGGGTTTTCGTCCCTGCAACTGGCTTTGGGGTTTTGCGCCATGGGGGCACTGGGAGCACTTTTCGTCGCCCCCCTGATGGCAGACGGTGCCGCGCGCATTGGCCTTTTGGCCGATAGCGGCGATGGCATCGATGACACGGTCGTCGGCTCCATCGAAAATTCCGCGCCGACCACCACCCCTCCCGTCCGCAATACCCAAGGCCGCAGCTACACCATCCGCCAAAGCGTGCTGCAATCCTCCCCCACCGCCGAATGCATCATCTATGATGACGGCGGTGAAGAAGGCGATTGCTAAGCACCCTTCGCTTCGCCACTGAAGCGGCGGTGAACCTTGTGAAAATCGAACCCTAAGCGGGTACCGGTTCGACAACATCCGCAGTGACGACCACTTTGGCATAGGCCGCCGCCAGGGGCGCCATGATGGCGGCATGAACCTTTTGTGCCGGTACATCCACGCCGCCAAAACTCACGTTTGCTGCCGCGCAGGCATCCTCCACCACCGTCACTTCAAAACCCATGTCCACTGCCGCACGGGTCGTCGCATCCACGCACATTTGGCTCATGGCACCGCAGACAATCAGTCTGGTAATACCCGCCGCTTTCAGCCGTTGGGCCAGATCGGTGCCGACAAACGCGCTGGGGCGGTTCTTGATGATAACGGGTTCACTGGGAAGGGGGGCAACCAGTGGATGGGTTTCGTTTCCCATGCTGTCAGGGCGAAAAAACGCGGCCTGAACCGATGAATTGATATGCCTGATGTGAAACAGCGGTGCACCGCGCTGGCGAAAGTCCTCCAGCAGGCGCTTGGCATTCTGCGCCGCCGGGACCATGCCGGGCAGGGTCATGCGTCCCCCGTCAAAATAATCGCGCTGAATATCGATGAGAATGAGAGCTGTGTTGGCCATGATTGCCTCCTTTGTTGATGCCCAACCTTTATGATGCCTTGAACACGGCTCGAAAATTGGCGTAAATGACAATTACTATGCCAGATGTGCCAAAAACTCCATCGATCGCGCTTATTGCCTATGAGGGCGCCCAGATGTCAGCCGTTCTAGGCCTTGCTGACATGGTGATGGTGGCAAACCGGATTGTGCCCGATGGGGCTGGTGGAGCCGGCGGGCTTAAAACCACGATTGTGGACCCTGCCCGAGATTTGTCATCGCACCTGTTCGACGTGGTTTTATTCCCGCCTAACCTGACGGGCCGACGGGGCGAAGGGGACGAGCAACTCCACACATGGGCAAAGACGCAGCACCAAAAAGGCGCAGCCATTTGGTCAGCATGTGCGGGCGCCTTCTGGCTGGGCCATGCGGGCCTGCTGGACGGACGCCCCATGACAACACACTGGGCCCTTGAAGAAGAGACCCAAGCGGCGTTTCCCAAAGCGCTTCTTGAAACGGACCAACTGATCGTTGATGACAATGATATTGTCACCGCCGGCGGTGTTATGGCTTGGGTCGATCTGGGTCTGCACCTGCTGCACCGCTGGATGGGGCCGGACGTGGTCTCTTACACCTGTCGCCAGATGCTGATTGATCCCGGCACGCGGGATCAACGCAGCTATCGCACTTTTCGCCCAAAACTGGACCATGGGGACCTGCCTGTCCGAGCGGCGCAACTGTGGATCGAAGCCCACTTTGGCGAAAACCTCACCATTGAGACCCTCGCCCGCCAGGCAAAATTGACCTCTCGCACGTTCCAACGCCGTTTTGCCCGCGCGACGGGTCTGGCCCCGGGCGACTACGTGAAAGCACTCCGCATGGAAAAAGCCAGAGGTTTGCTGGAGCGGACAACCGCTCCGGTTTCACAGATCGCGTGGTCGGTCGGCTACCAGGATGTGGCAGCCTTCACCCGCGCTTTCAATGCAACCTGCGGCATCACAACGGGCACCTACCGCAAGCGTTTTGCCATCCTTTAGGACAGACCTCTCTTGATTAATGTGAAACGACTGGAAGAGGCCAGCGGCCACTCATGCGCCGCGCACTGCAAAGAGAAAAATCGGTTTTCAATCCAGATTGAACACCGGGTGCCCTACACTTTCTTTTCTTCCACATTCAGCGCCTCCGCCAGCCGCATTTTGGCGCTGCCGGGTTTGAGGGGTTTTTGCTGGCTATCATGGGGCACCCAGCCGGACAGGGACACGAAGGAAAAGCTGGCTCTGATGCGCCCGTCCGGGTCGCTGGCCGTATCCCCATAGACTTCCATCATCCGACCAATGACCGCACGGCCAAGCCCCGGTGATGACGCCACCGCCTGTCGGGTGGCCGCAAACTGGCGCAAATCTGCGATCAACTTCAATGGGTTGTCGTAACGCACCGTCAGCACATCCTGATCCACCACCGGCAACGCAAAACCGCAACGCTGTAACAACGCCCCGGCATCGCGAATATCAGTAAACGGGTCCACCCTTAGGGCAGCGCCCCCCATAATTTCCGCCTCCGCCGTCAAGAAGGCCTGGCGCAACTCCGCCAACGTGTCCGGCCCCGGCAAAATGGCCAGCAACAGCCCATCGGGCCGCAGGATTTGGCGCAATTGGATGAGCGTGCCCGGCAGATCATCAGCCCAGTGCAGCGTGAGCGGGGCCAGCACGACGTCAGCACTGTCAGCGGGAAGATCAAGATGGGTAAGCGTATGCTCGGCCACAGGGCCGCCGCCAACCCAACCGCCCGGTTCTTCGACCCGCACTACTTGACCCACCTGCCCGCTCTTTTGCATGGCTTGGATCAGATAGTCGGTGCGCCCGTTCAGCGCGATGCCAAAATCAAAGGTCCGCTGCACGGCCCCCATCCGCTCCACCAGATCATCCACCGCCAACCGCATGAGAAAGTCCCCATCCCATTTCGGGTGGGCGGCCAGTCGTTTCGCCCGGGTCAAAGCGGCTTGGCGGCGGTTTGGATCGAACAAGGCACCATGTCCTGCAAAGGTTTTTCCTCAAATGGCAGTTTGCTTGGCCCGATAAAAGGGCACCGGCTTTGCAAGGCCCGCGAAAATTGCGCACAGTTTAGGGATGCAAAGCAAAAGCATCGCCCACAGGCTGCTCCATCAGGCCACCGAATTTCTGCTGCCCTCTACCTGTCTGGCATGCGACGCCGCCGTGAGCCAACAGGGCAGTCTTTGCCCGTCTTGCTGGAGCGAGGCACGGTTTATCGAAAAACCCTATTGCGCCGTCCTCGGTGCGCCCTTCTCCTACGATCTTGGCGAAGGCGCATTGAGCGCCCGCGCCATCGCTGAGCGGCCAAAATTCCACACCGCCCGGGCCGTCATGCTCTATGAGGATGTGGCACGGCGGCTCGTGCTGGGTTTGAAATTTTCAGACCGCACCGATCTTGCACCATGGATGGCAAGACTCATGGTGCGCGCCGCCGATGGCATGTTGAAGGACAATCCACTGATTGTGCCGGTACCCCTCCACGCCCGCCGCATGATGATGCGCCGCTTCAACCAGGCCGCAGAACTCGCCCGGGCCATCGCAAAAGAAGAACGCCTGACTTATGCCCCGCAAATGCTCATCCGCGCCCGCGCCACCAAGCAGCAGGTGGGGTTGGGCCGAAAGGAACGGGCCCACAATGTAAGTGGCGCCTTCCGGGTGCCCAAGGACCAGCGCCCATGGCTGGAGGGGCGCAGAATTGTCTTGGTGGATGATGTGTTCACCACGGGGGCAACCCTGGAGGCCTGCACCCGCGCCCTGTTGCGCGGCGGCGCGGCCCGGGTGGATTGCCTCACCTTTGCCCGCGTGGCCAACGGGGTTGCGGTGCATGAGATATGATCCCTATATCTTGGGAAAGATCCAACAGGGGCCATAACCATGGCAGACGTCACCATCTACACCCGCCAATTATGCGGTTATTGCACCGCCGCCAAACGGCTACTGGAAAGCAAGAATGTGGATTTTACCGAACACGACGCCACCTATGAGCCGGAACTGCGCAAGCAGATGATCCAGCGCACGAACGGGGCCGCCACTTTCCCGCAGATTTTTGTCGGCGATATGCATGTGGGTGGCTGCGATGATTTGATGGCGCTGGAGCGGGCGGGTAAGCTTGACGCTCTGCTGAACGCGTAAGGACACGCCATGACCCCGTTCACCGCCGCCGTCATTCAAATGCGCTCCACCACGGATATGGTGCAGAACATCGCCGCCATGACCTCACTGGTGGAACAGGCCGCCGCTGCGGGGGCCACATACATCCAAACGCCGGAAATGACGGGGCTGGTTGAACAAGACCGCCAAAACTTCTTTGCCTCCATCAGGCCGGAAAACGAAGACCCGGTGCGGGACGCCGCGCAGTCCCTGGCACGACGTCTCGGCATCACGCTTCATATCGGCTCCACCCCGGTGAGGGTGGCGGACAAATTGGCGGCAAACCGCGCCTATGTGTTTGATCCTTCCGGCGCTCTGCTCGCGTCCTACGACAAGATCCACATGTTCGACGTGGATCTGGACAATGGTGAAAGCTGGCGGGAGTCGGCTGTGTATCAACCGGGCGAAAAGGCGGTGATAGTGGATATTTGCGGCACGCCGACCGGCCTCGCCATCTGTTACGACTGTCGCTTTCCGGCCCTGCACAGGGACTATGCGCAGGCGGGCGCTCTCGTGCTCACCGGCCCATCCTGCTTCACCCGCCAGACCGGCCAAGCCCATTGGCACATTCTGTTGCGCTCCCGCGCCGCAGAAAATGGGGCTTTCATGATAGCGGCCGCGCAGGGGGGCGACCATGCGGACGGCCGCACCACCTACGGCCATTCCATCATTATCGACCCCTGGGGCAAAGTGATTGCAGAAGTGGAGGGCGAAGAGCCGGGCTTTGCGCTGGCGGAAATCGATCCGACACAGGCGCTGGCCGCGCGGGCCAAGATTCCGAATTTGAAGAATGGTCGCGGTTACGCGTTGGTGACGATAGGCCGAGAAGCTTTAGCGGCGGCGGAGTGAAACTCCGTTCTATTAATTGCACTCACCCCATTGCCGGAGGTACGCAAGCCGCGTGTCTTGTTCCCATTCCGGCAATCCATACCGACAAACCGAATGCGCCTTAGGCCTATTTTGAATGTACCCGCGGCATTCGCTGAGGATGAGGAGCTAGGGTCAAGTCCTTTTAGCACCATGGCACAGGTGCAAGGCCACCAGACCCATACCCCTTACACACCTAACCCGGACGGTGTGTGAGCATCATGTAGTTCACATCCGTATCGTTGGACCGGTTCCACCGATCGCTGATGGGGTTGTAGAACACGCCCAGCTTTTCCATCACTTTCATGCCCGCCGCTTCCACCGGGCGAGCAATCTCTTCCGGCTTCACAAGCTTTTCGTATTGGTGCGTGCCCTTGGGCAACCAACGCAGAACCTGTTCGGCCATCACAATGGCCAGTGCCCGGGCTTTGAATGTGCGGTTGATCGTGGCCACCAGCATGAGGCCATCCTTGCGCACCATGTCAGCACAGGCGGTGAGGAACAGGTCCACGTCGGACACATGCTCCACCACTTCCATGTTAAGGACCACGTCGAAAGTCTCCCCGGCGGCGGCCAGTGCTTCGGCGGTGGTGGCGCGGTAGTCTATCTGGAGGCCGGACTGGGCCGCGTGGAGTTTGGCAACCTCAATATTGGTCTCCCCCGCATCGGCACCCACCACATCGGCCCCCATGCGCGCCAGCGGTTCGCACAACAGCCCCCCGCCGCACCCAATATCCAAAATGCGCAGACCCTTCAGGGCGTCGGGCGCTTTGATGTCCCGATCGAAATGGGCGCAGAGCCGCTCGCGAATATAGGTGAGCCGCACCGGGTTGAATTTGTGCAGGGGCTTGAATTTGCCCGTGGGGTTCCACCACTCTTGCGCCAGCGCTGAAAACCGGTCCACTTCCGATTGGTCGATTGTGGTTTCAGCAAGCGCCATGGGGACACTCCTTTGGGGATTGCGCGAGGGTTTTCTGGTGGTGCCTGTTTCGGGTCTCACCGGGAAAAACGCAAGATGCGGCTTATGCGGCATATTGGGTTGTGGCAGGGTTGAAAGAGACCTGTTCGAAAAAGGGCGAAGCGTTGAAAATATTACAAAATCCGTTCCGTGGAACGGGGCTTGCGCGCCACGCGACGGCTGCCATGGCGCACGGGGATGTGTCGCAGAACTGTGCCGCCGCCCTGGCGCTCTACGCCGCTTGCCCCGTTGCCCATGCCACACCCCTGCAATCCATGCCGGACTTGGCAAACCACTGGCGCGTGGCGCAACTCCATTTCAAGCTGGAGGCCCATCGCATGGGGTTGGGCAGTTTCAAAGCGCTGGGGGCCACCTACGCCATCGCCAAAATGGCAGCAGCCCGCGCCCCCTGCGGCGACCCCCGCGCCCCCTCCGGCGACCAAAGCGCCATGACAACCGCGCTGACCGATCTAACGTTCATTTGTTGCAGCGCGGGCAATCACGGCCTTTCCATGGCCGCGGGGGCGGCCCTGTTTGGCGCAAAAGCGGTGGTCGTGCTGGCGCACACGGTGCCGGAAAGTTTTGCCGACCGACTGCGGGCCAAGGGGGCCGATGTCATTCGCTTCGGGGCGGATTATGAAGAGGGTATGCAGCATTCCCGCCAACTAGCCGCGCAAAACGGCTGGTTTTTGCTCTCCGACGGATCGTGGGAAGGCTATGCCGACCCGCCCCGCGATGTGATGGAAGGTTATCTCATCATGGGCCATGAAGCTGGGGAACAATGGCAAAACGCACCACCAACCCATGTGATGCTGCAAGCGGGTGTGGGCGGCCTGGCCGCCGGTTGCGCCGTCATGGCCCGGCAGGTGTGGGGCGCAGACGTGACCCTTGTGGTGGTAGAACCGGAGGCAGCCCCCGCCCTCATGGAAAGCGTGCGCGCAGGGGGTGTCGTGGACACCACCGGCCCCATCTCCTCCATGGGCAGACTGGACTGCAAAACGCCTTCCCATCTGGCGCTTAAATATCTGGCGAAAGAAGCGGACTATTTCGTCACCCTGTCCGACGAAAACGTGGCCCAAACGGTGGCGGTTTTGGCCCACCATAACGTGCCCTCCACCCCTTCCGGCGCGGCAGGCGCAGCGGCCGTGCAGCACTGCGGTGCGCAAATTGGCTTGTCGGAGAGTTCCAGAGTGTTGGCCTATATTTCCGAAGGTGCTGAGTAGGTGGATTTTCCCCAGGCCGAATATGAAACCCGCCTCACCCTTGCCCAACAGGCCATGGCGGCGGCGGGCATGGATGCCCTGTTCATCAACACGGAGGCGGAATTTCGCTATTTCAGCGGTTTCCGCTCCCTCTTCTGGCAAAGCCCCACACGGCCCTGGTATCTGATCCTGCCCCGCCGTGGCGATCCCATCGCCGTGGTGCCGGAAATTGGCGCGCCTGTGCTGGCCCGCGGCTGGATCAGGGACATTCGCCCATGGCCCTCCCCTGCCGAACATGACGACGGCGTTTCGCTCTTGGCCGATGCTATGTCCGAGTTCGCCACTATCGGCATGGCCATGGGCCGAGAGAGCCATCTGCGCATGCCGTTGAACGACTTTCACGCCCTGCCCTACAAAAACTTTGTGGATGCCTCACCCCTTTTGGCCGCTCTGCGTTTCGTCAAATCCCCGGCAGAAATCGCGCTCCACGCCAAAATCTGCACCATCGCCAGCGACGCTTTCGACCGTGTGCCGCATATTCTCCGGGCGGGCATGGCCATGGAAACCCTTTTTCGACACTTCAAGATTGCCTTGCTGGAAGCGGGTGCGGAGGATGTGCCCTATCTCGTGGGCGGGCGCGGCCCGTTGGGCTATGACGATGTCATCTCCCCACCGGACAATACCCCCATTCAAGGGGGCGATGTGGTCATGATGGACACTGGGGCCACGTTGAAAGGCACATTCTGCGACTTCGACCGCAATTTCGCGCTGGGTTATGCGGCCGATGCCGTCAAGCGCACCCATGAAACCCTGTGGCGGGCGACAGAAGCGGGACTGGCCGCCGCCCGCCCCGGTGCCACCTGCGCCGACCTTTTTCACGCCATGGCAAATGTGATCGGCGATGGGGGCGGCAATGTGGGCCGCATGGGGCATGGTCTGGGCCTTCAATTGACCGAAACACCTTCCATCATCCACTGGGACCGCACCGTGCTGCGTGAAGGGGCGGTCATAACGCTGGAACCCTCCATGGCGGTGAAAGGGGGCGGCATGCTGGTGCATGAGGAAAATATCGTCATCACCGATGGCCCGCCCCGCCTGCTGACGCGCCGCGCACCCCGCGAACTGCCCATCATCGCCATTAACTGAACCCGCCCGCCAACCCTTGTGACGCAAGCGCCCATCGTTTACACGGTGCGGCACCAAGGCGCGCACCAACGCTGCGCCCTCTCCACAACTATCAAGACAAATATCGCAGGGGTTCGCGGCGCAGATGGCACGCTTGGTGATGAAATTTGGCGGCACGTCGGTGGCCGATCTGGAACGCATTTACCGCGTCGCCCGCCACGTAAAACGCGAACACGATGCGGGCCATGAAGTGGCCGTGGTGGTCTCCGCCATGGCCGGCAAGACCAATGAATTGGTAGGCTGGGTCAACGACATGCCCAAGGTTACCGGCGCCAATGCATCCTTTTACGATGCGCGCGAATATGATGCCATTGTCGCCTCTGGCGAACAGGTAACGGCAGGCCTTCTGGCCATTGCCCTTCAATCCATGGGGGTCGATGCCCGCTCGTGGCTCGGCTGGCAAATACCGCTGGAGACGGATAATGCCCACGGCGCAGCCCGCATCAAAAACGTGGCGGGGGGTGAAATCATCGAGCGCATGGCCGCCGGTCAAGTGGCCGTGGTGGCGGGCTTTCAGGGCATCGCCCCGGACAACCGCATCGCCACCCTGGGCCGGGGCGGCTCTGACACGTCCGCCGTGGCGCTGGCCGCCGGTGTGCAGGCGGACCGCTGCGATATCTATACGGATGTGGACGGGGTCTACACCACAGACCCGCGCATGACCTCCAAGGCCCGCCGCCTCGATCAGGTATCGTTTGAAGAAATGCTGGAACTGGCTTCTCTGGGTGCCAAGGTCTTGCAGGTGCGGTCTGTGGAACTGGCCATGGTCCACGGTGTGCGCACCTTCGTGCGCTCGTCTTTTGATGATCCCGACAGTATCGATTCCAGCGAGGGGGCCGTGGTGCCCGGCACGCTGATTTGCCATGAGGATGAGATTTTGGAACAGCAAACCGTCACCGGCATCGCCTATGCCAAGGATGAAGCGCAAATTTCCCTGCGCCGCGTGGCCGACAAGCCCGGCGTCGCCGCCGCGGTCTTCGGCCCTCTGGCCGATGCGCAAATCAATGTGGACATGATCGTCCAAAACGTCTCCGAAGACGGTTCCGTAACAGACATGACCTTCACTGTCCCCGCCGGTGATCTCGACAAGGCGCTGGCTACGTTGGACACGGCAAAAAGTGAGATTGGCTATGAAGTAGCCCAGTCGGACCCCGGCATGGTGAAAATCTCCGTGGTGGGCATCGGCATGCGCTCCCATGCAGGCGTGGCATCCACCGCCTTCAAAGCGCTGGCCGACAAGGGCATCAACATTCGCGCCATCACCACATCGGAAATTAAAATTTCCATTTTGATTGATCAGGATTACACCGAGCTTGCCGTGCGCACGCTCCATTCCGTCTACGGGTTGGACGGCGCTTAGCTTTTTGTGCGCTCGCGCTGACGGCCTCCCCTCTTTAAGGGGTTGCCTTCGCTTCGCGGGCGCGGCGAACGATCGCTGGAAGGCTCTTCGCCTTCTGAGCACCCCATCCAGGGATGGGACCTTTGACTGTTGAAGGAAACTCAATGTTGGGTCGAACGACCGGACCACGGGTTCTGCTTCGAAATCTCCGGGAGGCGATGGCGGAACCCCTCGGGCCCCAGGAGCGGCTCAATCGGATCGTGCAGCAAATCGCACGGGCCATGGCGGCACAGGTGTGTTCGGTTTACGTGCGGCGCGCCGATGACGTGCTGGAGCTTTTCTCCACCGAGGGCTTGAACGCCGACGCCGTTCACCTCTCCCAATTGAAAGTGGGCGAAGGCTTGGTGGGCAATATCGCCAAAACCGGTCGCCTGCTCAATCTGGCTGAAGCCAGCAGACACCCCGCTTTTGCCTATCTGCCGGAGACTGGGGAGGACGCGTTCCAATCCTTCCTGGGCGTGCCCATGAAGCGCGCCGGGCGACCCCTCGGCGTGCTGGTGGTCCAGACCACGCTCAAACAGGCTTTCAATGAAGAAGAAGTGGAGGCGTTGGAAACCGCCGCCATGGTCCTTTCCGATCTGGTGGCCTCCGGCGAACTCAAAAGTCTCGCCCAGCAAGGCATGGTGCTCGACCCGTCCAAGCCCCTCTCCCTGCCCGCCACCAAACTTTCCCCCGGCATCGGCATCGGCAAAGTCGTGCTGCACGAACCCCGCGTGGTGGTGGAAACCCGTTTTGGCGACAGCGAAGAAGAAGAATTGCGCCGCCTTGCCGCCGCCATTCGGGGCCTGCGCGCCTCGGTGGATGAAATGCTGGTGCGCAACACCGGCGACGGCGCCATGGCCGCCGATGGCGACCATCGCGACGTGCTGGAAGCCTATCGCATGTTTGCCCACGATCAGGGCTGGGTGCGCCGCATCGAAGCCGCCATTGGCGATGGGCTGACGGCGGAGGCCGCCACAGAAAAGGTCAGCCAGGAAAACCGCACCCGTCTCATGCGCTCCTCCGATCCTTATCTGCGCGAGCGCCTGCATGATCTGGATGATCTCGCCCGCCGATTGATGAAACAACTCATGGGCGAAATGGCCCGGCCCATCATCGACAATGAAGAATTCATCGTGGTGGCCCGCACCATGGGGGCGGCCGAATTACTGGACTACAATACCGGCAAATTGCGCGGTTTGGTGCTGGAAGAGGCCACGGCCACCAGCCACGTGGTCATCGTGGCCCGCGCCCTGGGCATTGCCGTTTGCGGCCAACTTACCGGCTTTGCCGCCCGGGCGGAAAATAACGACACGCTCATCGTGGACGGTGATCTCGCCAGCGTTCATTTGCGCCCGGCGGAGGATGTCATGTCCTCCTACGGGGAACGGCTCGCCTACAGCCGCAGCCGCAAGGCCCGGTTTGAAGGGCTGCGGGACAAGCCCAGCATTACCCGCGATGGCGTGACCGTGGACCTCATGCTCAATGCGGGCCTTTCCATGGACCTGCCACAACTGGAAGCCTCCGGCGCAGCTGGCATCGGCCTGTTCCGCACGGAACTGCAATTCATGGTCTCCTCTCGCATGCCACGGCGGGAGGAACAGGCCCGCTTTTACACCTCCGTGCTGGACGCGGCGGGGGATAAACCCGTCACTTTTCGCACGCTGGATGTGGGGGGCGACAAGGTGCTCCCCTATCTACGGGCGGTAAAAGAAGACAACCCAGCCCTGGGCTGGCGCGCCATCCGTCTGGCCATGGACCGCCCCGGCCTGCTGCGCACGCAACTGCGCGCCTTGCTTCAAGCCGGGCGAGGCCGGGCGCTGCGCATCAAACTGCCCATGATCACGATGGTTACCGAAGTGGATCAGGTGCGCGCCGTTCTGGACAAGGAAATCGAAAAGCAAAAGAGCTTCGGCCACCCGCTACCCACCAAAATTGAGCTGGGCTGCATGATCGAAGTGCCGAGCCTGCTCTACCAACTGGATGAGTTGATGGAGCGGGTGGACTTTGTCTCCGTGGGCTCCAACGATTTGTTCCAGTTCATGGCCGCCAGCGACCGCACCAACACCTATCTGGCCAACCGCTTTGACCCCATTTCCCGCCCCTTCATGCGCGCCCTGCGCGAAGTGGCCCGCGCCGCCAAGCGACACAACACGGAGTTTCAACTCTGCGGTGAACTGGCAGGCGAACCCCTCTCGGCTTTGGCTATCATGGGTCTTGGTTATCGCACCATCTCCATGCCCCCCGCCAGCGTCGGCCCGGTCAAGGAACTGGTTTTGGCGCTGGACATGGCAAGCCTCACCGAGGCGGTCAACAACGCCGTGGACGATGCCATCGGCACCCAAACGCTCACGGAAGTATTGCACGATTATGCCGATGCCCATGGCCTTCCCATTTAGCAAGAGAGAGTTACGCCTGCCCCCCTCTCTCACGAAAGCCTGCCCCATGATTTCGCCTGAAAAAATTGACCAGATACTCGCCCGCTACAGCGAGATTGAAGCCCAGATGGCCGAGGGGCCGGATCAAGAAACCTATATCAAACTGGCTAAGGAGCATTCCGACCTCACCCCGGTGATCGAAAAAATCCGCCAGCTTCGCGATGCCCAAAATGAATTTGCCGATCTGGCCGAATTGGTAGCGGACAGCGAAACCGACGCAGAAATGCGCGAGATGGCCGAGATGGAAATGCCTGATCTCAAAGAGACCATTGAGACCTCTGAGGCCGATCTGCAAATCCTGCTGCTGCCCAAGGACGAAGCCGACGACAAAAGCGTCATTTTGGAAGTACGGGCCGGCACAGGCGGTTCGGAGGCCGCGCTCTTTGCGGGTGATCTTTTCCGCATGTATCAGCGCCATGCGGAAACCCATGGCTGGAAGGTGGAAGTGCTGTCCCAAAGCGCGGGCGAAGTGGGCGGCTACAAGGAAATCGTCGCCGCCATTCGCGGCGCTGGCGTGTTTGCCCGCATGAAATTCGAATCCGGCGTCCACCGGGTCCAGCGCGTGCCGGAGACGGAATCCGGCGGGCGGGTCCACACCTCTGCGGCTACCGTGGCCGTGCTGCCGGAAGCCGAAGATGTGGACATCGAAATTCGCAACGAAGACATCCGCATCGACACCATGCGTGCTTCCGGGGCGGGCGGTCAGCACGTGAACACTACGGACAGTGCCGTGCGCATCACGCACATTCCCACAGGCGTGGTGGTCATTTCTGCGGAAAAATCCCAACACCAGAACCGCGCCGCCGCCATGAAGGAATTGCGCACACGCCTGTACGACATGGAGCGCCAGCGGGCCGATCAGGAACGGGCGGATTCGCGCAAGGGCCAGGTGGGGTCCGGCGACCGTTCCGAACGCATCCGCACCTATAATTTCCCCCAAGGCCGTGTCAGCGATCACCGCATCAACCTCACCCTCTACAAGCTGGACCGCATGATCCAGGGCGAAGGGTTGGATGAATTGTTCGACGCCCTCATCACCGATTTTCAGGCCAGCCAGCTAGCGGCCTTGGGAGAAGAAGAATAGCGGTGGCCACATTCGCCACCCTGCTGGCCAGCGCCACAAAAAGACTGTCCGCCGCCAACCTTCCCGATGCACCGCGCGAAGCGCGCCTGCTGCTGCAACATGCCGCTGGCATGGACAATACAAGGCTTCTGCTCGCTGAAAATGAACCGGCGTCGAGGAGTGCTGCAACCCTGTATGAAACGTTCATCGCCCGCCGCCTGAACCGCGAACCCGTCTTTCGCATCATCGGCAAACGGGAATTCCACGGCATGGATTTCCTGCTCAATGCCGACACGCTGGAACCCCGCGACGACACGGAAACACTGGTAGAGACCGTCCTCGCCCGGATCGACGACCGCTCAGCGCCCCTCCGGTTTGCCGATTTAGGCACCGGCACAGGGATTATCGCCCTGGCGCTGCTGGCAGAATTACCCAACGCCACCGCGACGGCCACGGATATCAGCGAAAACGCCCTGGTTGCAGCACAAAACAACGCAAAAAGTTTGGGGCTTGCCGAGCGCTTTTGTGTTCAACAAGGCCCATGGCTTAAACCGCTGGTGGACCGGTTCGATTTCATCGTCTCAAACCCGCCCTATATTCCAAGTCCAATCGTAGACGAACTGGACCCGGAAGTCCTACACCACGACCCACGCAGGGCGCTGGATGGTGGGAAAGACGGATTGGATGCCTATCGCGCCATTTTGAGGGACGCAGCCACCCACCTCAGCGCCAATGGCTTTTTGGCGATTGAAATTGGGTATGATCAAAAAGAGGACGTTACCCGCTTGGCCCAGCATCATGGCTGGCAGTCCATCGCCGCCGCACAGGACCTTAACGGTGCCGACCGCGTCCTCATTTTCACCCCCCATCTTGGCGCAACAAGCTGGGGTGTAAATGGGTTGAACGGTAACAATTTGCACGTCAGGGCTTGATTTTTCTCAATCAACGGCTACCACTACATCAAGACGAAGCGGAAAGCGCTTGTTGCCCCCACACATTCCCATCGGTTTAGGCACCTTGGCGGTGCATCCGAAGAGATAACGGGCTTGGGCTTACACCTTTGACAATTCGCACACGATGCACCGGCAGGCGGTGCGCATCAGGGCAAGACACAAATCACATTTCCTTCCGGCTGCACCACCGCCCATGATGGCGGGTGCCTTTGCCGGATACCAACCCGAAGCGTTGAATGAGACACTGCATATGAGACAGGGCCAACCGCAAAACCGGCAGCGTTCCCGCGGTCGCGGTAACAACAATCGCAACAACAATAACAACCGCAATCAGCTGAACCGGTCCATGGAATCCAACGGGCCGGACGTACGCATCCGTGGCACCGCAGCCCACATTGCGGAAAAATACACCCAGCTGGCAAACGATGCCCAGACCGCCGGGGATACAGTCGCCGCCCAAAGCTATTGGCAATATGCCGAGCACTACAATCGCATCGTCGCCGCCGCCCAGGCCGCCCAGCAACAAGCCCGCGAAGAGCAGGAAGCCCGCCGCGCCGAACAGCGGGATAACCGACAGGATGGCGATGAAGAGCGCTCCGAGCGCCGCCCCCGTCGGGGCCGCAACCGCGATGACGACAATGCGGAGACTAACGAGCACCGCAAAGACGATCCCGCCAATACGCCCCAGCCAGCCCTGAATGATGAGCCCGCAGAAGTGGCTTTAAAAGAAACCGATCAAAAGGACGAGGCTGAAAAGCCTGCCCGCAAAACCCGTCGCCGCGCCGCGCCGAAAGCGGCCGAGGAAGAGGACGACAAGGCCGAAGCCAAGTCAGATGACGAAGGCGAAGAGGCCCCCAAACCCCGCCGTGCCCGCCGCCCCCGCAAGTCGGAGGCTACACCCGTCCCCGCGGACGATGCCGCCAGTCTCCCGGCCTTTGTAACCGGCGAATAGCGCCTGCAACAACTGCTTTATAAAAGGCGCTGCCCACGGGGACCGCGCCTTTTTTTGTAAAAAGTATGACCACAGTCCGGGTAGACTGAGTGTTGTAGAACAGGACCGCAGCCCACCCTCCCCCTGGAGGGGAGGTCGAAACGGCTCGCCGTTTCGGGTGGGGGATTATTCCTACAGGCCATTGAAATCACCACCATTCCTCATTGCCGGACTTGTTCCGGCCATCCATGCATGAAGACTAAATTTGTTTGAGATCTGGAGGCATAGTTCCCCGGCATTCGCCGAGGATGAGGAAAACGTCTTTTTCTTTACCGCAAACTTCACCCCAGAGCGTTGGCGTTGCGCCAACCCTTCAAAACCCAATTCCTGTCCCTACATATTGCTCAACCGGGCCTGCCACAGGGGCGTTGATCCCGCCGGGGGCCTATCTTTTGTGATCTCTGCGCTTCGCTTCGGGTGGCGCAGAATTATGAGGAACGAAGCGATGAATATCGAAAATTACACCGAACGCATGCGCGGATTTATCCAGTCTGCCCAAGCCCGCGCCCTCTCCGATGGGCACCAGCAATTCCTGCCAGAACACCTTTTGCGGGTGCTTCTTGAAGACGAGCAGGGCATGGCCGCCTCGCTGATCGCCCGGGCCGGGGGCGATGCGAAAGCTGCCCTGACAGCCACCGAACTGGCGCTGGACAAATTGCCCAAAGTCTCCGGCGGCAATGGCGGCGTCTATCTCTCCCAACCCCTGGCCAAAGTCATGGAACAGGCGGACAAAATTGCCAAGAAAGCCGGTGATAGCTATATCACCGTCGAACGTTTTCTGCTGGCCCTCGCCATGGAAAAATCCGCCAAGAGCGCAGACATTCTCAAGAAAGCGGGCGTGACGGCCCAGGCCCTCAATCAGGCCATAGAGACAATCCGCAAAGGCCGCACGGCAGATACGGCATCCGCCGAGGACGGCTTTGATGCCCTCAAAAAATACGCCCGTGATCTCACCCAGGATGCCCGCGAAGGCCGTCTGGACCCCGTGATCGGACGCGATGAGGAAATCCGCCGGGCCGTGCAGGTGCTCTCCCGGCGCACCAAAAACAACCCGGTGCTGATCGGCGAACCGGGCGTGGGTAAGACCGCCATTGCCGAAGGGCTGGCCCTGCGCATCGTCAATGGGGATGTGCCGGAAAGTCTGCGCGACAAGCAGCTTTTGTCCCTCGACATGGGCGCGCTCATCGCCGGAGCCAAATATCGTGGTGAGTTTGAAGAACGCCTGAAAGCCGTGTTGTCGGAAGTTACGGCGGCGGAGGGCGGCATCATCCTGTTCGTCGACGAGATGCACACGCTGGTGGGGGCCGGGAAATCCGACGGCGCCATGGACGCCTCCAACCTGCTCAAGCCCGCCTTGGCGCGGGGCGAATTGCACTGCGTGGGAGCCACCACGCTGGACGAATACCGCAAACACGTGGAAAAAGACGCGGCTCTCGCCCGTCGCTTCCAACCCGTGTTCATCAATGAACCCACCGTGGCCGACACCATCTCTATCCTGCGGGGCATCAAGGAAAAATACGAGTTGCACCACGGCGTGCGCATTGCTGACAGCGCGCTGGTGGCCGCCGCCACCCTGTCCAACCGCTACATAACCGACCGCTTTTTGCCCGACAAAGCCATTGACCTGATGGACGAGGCCGGGTCGCGCTTGCGCATGCAGGTAGACAGCAAGCCGGAAGAATTGGACGAGTTGGACCGCAAGATTATTCAACTGAAAATCGAGCGGGAAGCACTGACCAAGGAAACCGACAAAGCCTCCGCCGACCGGCTGGAGAAACTGGAGGCAGACCTCGCGGAACTGGAAGACACGGCACAAGCCCTATCCGCCAAATGGCTGGCAGAGAAGGACAAGCTCTCTTCCACCCGCGATTTGAAGGAAAAGCTGGACCAGGCCCGCAGCGAGTTGGAAATCGCCCAGCGTGACGGCAATCTCGCCCGCGCCGGGGAGCTTTCCTACGGCGTCATTCCAGAGCTGACCCGCCAGATCGAAGCCGCTGAGGGGGAAGAGGAAGGCGGCGATGTCATGGTGGATGAAGCCGTCACGCCCCAATCCATCGCCCATGTGGTCTCCCGCTGGACGGGCGTACCGGTGGATAAAATGCTGGAAGGGGAGCGCGAAAAACTGTTGGCCATGGAAGACGAACTGGCCCGCCGCGTGGTGGGTCAGGGGGAAGCCGTGCAGGCCGTCTCCCGCGCCGTGCGCCGCTCCCGCGCCGGGCTGCAAGACCCCAACCGCCCGCTCGGCTCGTTCATCTTCCTTGGCCCCACGGGCGTGGGTAAGACGGAACTGACAAAGGCGTTGGCCGATTATCTGTTCGACGATGACACCGCCATGGTGCGGTTGGACATGTCCGAATACATGGAAAAGCACGCCGTCTCCCGCATCATTGGAGCGCCCCCCGGCTATGTGGGCTATGATGAGGGCGGTGTGCTAACAGAAGCCGTGCGCCGTCGCCCCTATCAGGTCATCCTGTTCGACGAGATCGAAAAGGCCCACCCGGATGTGTTCAACGTGCTGCTGCAAGTGCTGGACGATGGACGTCTCACCGACGGTCAGGGCCGCACGGTGGATTTCCGCAACACGCTCATCATCATGACCTCTAATTTAGGGTCCGAATTCCTCGTCAATCTTGGCGAGGGAGATGATGTGGACAGCGTGCGCGAACCGGTGATGGACGTGGTGAAAGCCTCCTTCCGCCCGGAATTTCTCAACCGGGTGGATGAGACCATTCTGTTCCACCGCCTGCAACGGGCCAACATGAAGGCCATTGTGGAAATTCAACTGGCGCGGCTCGAAAAACTGTTGGAAGAGCGCAAAATCTCGTTGGACATGGACGGCGACGCCCTCTCATGGCTGGCCGAAAAGGGTTACGACCCAGCCTATGGTGCACGCCCCCTCAAACGGGTGATCCAGAACCAAGTGCAAGACCCACTGGCAGAGATGATTCTTGCCGGCGAGGTGTTGGACGGTCAGACCGTAAGCGTCACGTCCGGCACCACAAAACTGAAGTTCCGCGTCAAGGGCAGCAAAACTGCCCCCGGCGACGGCACGTTTGAAGTGGTGGATGGCGGTCTGGACGCCGCGTAGATCAGAAAGCCGGGCTTTGCAAAAGGCCCGGCTTTTTATCTCACCACCTTCACAAGACTACCCCGCTTAGGCTCCTGCGTGGGGCCAAGCTCGTTGAGCGCCCGAAACAGACTTTCCGCCGCCCCCACATCCGGCATGGTTTTGGCCAACCGGGTGACACTGTCGCCCGCGCCCACTTTCACCACTTTCACCCGCAACGGTTTCAGCCGGGCCACTTCCGCCTGTGACAGGCTGCGAAAACTGTCGCGGATAGCCTTGGCCGTCCGCTCAACGCCAGTGGCACTGCGGGGTGCGGCTAAAATAAAGCGGTAAAACCGCTTTTTGGTGGCCACCACCGTTAAAGCAAATTGCCAGTCGCCGGCGGCGGCACGGCCCGTGGCCATGGGCAAGCCATTGACTTTACCCGCAGAAACGGAGCTTTCGTCCAATCCGTTCACCCAACCGGATTTCAGATAATCCGCCGCAGCCTGACCGCCACTGCGCGGCACGGCATCGAAACGTAGCGCCTGTTGGCTTGGGCCATTGGCCAGCACGGCCTTTGCCTTGTTGGCCAGGGTAAATCCATCCGGCACGGAAAATGTTATGGCCAGTTTGGCATGGGCAAAACGCTGGCCCCGCACAAAACCCTCAGACGCTTTCTCGCCGAACAGGAGGCCATCAATGCCACGCAAATAGCGCGCCTGATTGCGCTCCCCAGACCCTGGCGGGCCAAACTGGCGGGCGTGCCGCTTGGCCAATTCCACCCGGCGCGGCGTGGAGGGGTGAGACGAAGACATCTCCGCCTCCGCTCCGCTGGTCTGCGCACTGCGCCAGCGGTTAAAACGGTCCATTGATTCCAAAAACCGCGCCCCGGCATAGGCATCAAACCCCGCCTGCCCTGTCATGCGAATGCCGATGGCATCCGCTTCCAGTTCCTGCTGTTGGGAAAAAGCGGCGAGACGGCGGTTGGACGATGCCTTCACCACCTGGCCCGCCACGGGGTTGCTCACCACCGTGTTGGCCACCCGCTCGGCGATGGTTTGCGCCTTGTTGGCCCGCGCCCGGTCGATACCGTGATTGGCCGAAACGTGAGCCATTTCATGGGCCAAGACGGCAGCCACTTCACTACTGTCATTGGCCAGTGCCAGCAGCCCGCGCGTGATGTAAAGATACCCACCGGGCAGGGCAAAAGCGTTCACCGTGGGCGAATCCAACACCGTAATGTCATAGGCCCGCGCGGCATCAGACGACTGGGCCACCAACCGCCCGGTGATCAGCGCCAGGGTCTTCTCCAACTCTTCATTTTCGTAAGCGCCGCCATAAGCTGCCAGAATTTTTGGATGCTGCGCCGCACCGATGCGCGCTTGCGGGTCCGCCTTACGCAAAGCATCGAAGGTATATTTTTGTTGTGTCTCTTCCGACCCATCAGCCGTTTGCGCCACGTCACCGTCAGTGGGTGTCAACACCGTATCAATGCTGCCTTTGTTGCCGGACAGGTTGCACCCGGCAAGCGCCACAAGACACACCAGCGCGAGGGCGCGCCAGCATCTTGTTTCAATCAAGGATTTCAATCTGTGCTTCATCGGCCAACCGGATCAACGGTCCCTGTCGTTGTTCCAAAACACCGCGCACACGCACCGTTTTGCCTGTCAAAGCCTGAAAGCGCGCCAGCGCCCCCGCTTGCCGTTCCTTAAACGCCCCCCGGCCGGATTTGACAACCGAGACAGTGAAGTCTTGGCTCCAGTTTTGGCCGAAATTAAGATAGAGCCGTTTCTTGCGATCACCCACCGAAGCAACCGGGCCGGTGACCACCACAAACCGTCCGGCAAAATTTGCCATGGCCTCGGTCTCATCCGCGCGCAATCGGTGCTGGGGTTGACGCCAAACGCCCCGCCCCGCCGTTCTTGCTTGAGCCTCCGCCTCACGCAGGGCGGTAAGGCAATCGCCATCCGCTTCCCCCACGACGAGCAGTGCACGCCCCTGCTGCAACAAACGCCCCTGAAACCAGCCGCTTTTGTCAAAAACATGGGCGGCGCGCCTCCCGTAGCGATCTGTAGAGGCCCGCCCGGCCAAACGCGCTTTTTGGGGTAAAGGGGCCGGGTCCGGCACATGGACATCCGCCAGTCGAAAAATGCCTTTTTCCCCGCGGACTTGAAAACCCGCCCGGCTTTCCACAAGGGCGTTCTGCGGTATCTGCTCCGCCCCACGCTCGCACGGATGGGCCAAAACCTGCCCGCCGTGAAACACCACGCTAACCCCCATCAACGCTGCCGAAAACCGTGCAAACAAGCTGCCACCACCCAACCGTTTATGGTGATCCCGGCGCGATTCGAACGCGCGACCTACAGATTAGGAATCTGTTGCTCTATCCTGCTGAGCTACGGGACCTTGGCGCGAGGCTAACCCTAATTGGGGCAAAACGGAAACGCCTTTACTTGTCAGGCCGCCTTTGCGCCAAGGCGTTTGGTCAGATCCGCCATTTGCTTGTGCTGGGGAGATTTAGACTGTTTGTCCAGCCAGTCCCCCAACTGTTCCAAAGGCAAAGCCTTGGAGAAATAAAAACCCTGTAGGGCATCCGCCCCGGCAAGCTTCGCCAACCGCACTTCTTCCAGCGTTTCCACGCCCTCCGCCACCACGCGGGACCCCAGCGCATGGGCCATGGTGGTGGCACCATCCATAACCGCTTTCACCCGGGGGTTGGTGGCCGCCTCCGAAATAAGAGAACGGTCCAGTTTCACCACATCAGCTTCAATGGCCGCGAGACGGCACAGGTTTGAAAAACCCTTGCCAAAGTCATCAATGGCGATGGAAATGCCCAGCTTTTGCAACCGCTCGGCGGTCTCCCGAAACACGCTGCGGGAGGCATCCATCACATCTTCCGTCACCTCCACCTGCAAGCGGCGGGGGTTGAAGTCACTTTCCCGGCAGGCTTGCGCGATGGTTTCCACAAAGCCTGCCTGGGAGAAATGTTCCACGCCAATATTAATGGCAACGGTGAGCTTGTGGCCCAACCCGTCCATGGCCTGAATATCTTTGATGGCCCGACGGGTGACCCATTCGCCCAATTGCACCATCACCTGCGATTGCTGCACGGCGGGCAAAAACAGGTTGGGCGCCACGCGGCCAATGGTGGGGTGGTCCCAGCGCAAAAGCGCTTCCACACCGGTCACCTGGTTTTTGCGCAGGCAGAATTTGGGCTGATATTCCAACACCAGTTCATCCCGCTCAATGGCATTGACCACCGCAGCCATAATTTCGCTCTTGCTGCCCAGCGCATGGGACTGTTTGTAAGTCGTATAGCGCTGTTTGCCATTGGCTTTGGATGCGTAAAGCGCCACATCCGCCCGGCGCATCAATGTCTCTAAATTTGTGCCATGGTGCGGATAAACAGCGCCACCGGCAGACGTGCCAAAGGCAATTTCAATACCGTCCAGGTTCACGGTGCGTGGGAAGCGGGCCAGAAGCTTCTCGCCGATGGCGTCATAATCCTCCCGCCCGGAGGGCACGGGCAGCAGGATGGCAAATTCATCCCCCCCAAGCCGCGCGATAATGGGGTGTGCCCCCGGCACGCCACGAAACTCGTGGTCCATGAATTGTTTGACGATGCTGTAAAGCCGCTGGGAATAGCCCCACAACACCTTGTCGCCCACCCCATGGCCCCGCGTGTCATTAATTTCCTTGAACCCGTCTAGGTCCAAAAGAATAAGCATACCCTGCCTGCTCAAGGCCACCCTTTGAGCGATCTGCGCCGTCCCCCGGGCACTAAAATAGGCCCTGTTGCCGATACCGGTCACCGGGTCCTGCATGGCTTTCTCGGCCATTTGGGAAGCGTTTTTCTGGATCGTCGATGCCAACTCATTATAGGCATTTACGATATGGCTAAGCTCGTGGATGCGGGTTGTGGATTTGTTGGGGGGCACCGGTTGGGGCATGCCATCGGCGGACTGTTTGGTAAATTCAAGCGAGAGGTTTTCCAACGGGCGGGCCAGCCACCGGGTGGAAAGTTGGATCAACAACAAGGCAAGGCCCAGGGCCGCAAAAAGACCGCCGATCAAAGGGGTTAGATTGGCCAAAGCCCGATAATGGAGTTCGTCCACCGGCTGCGGCACCATCACACCCCAGCCGGGGCCTGCCACATGGGTGAGACCAGCGATCACATCGCCCTTGAGAGCGGGCGAATAAAACTGCTCCACACCCGTACCGCCCGCCATCATGCGCCGAACCGGTGAAATACCCGCCAGATTGAAAGCGGTGTGAACCCATTTCTGATTGGGGTGAGAAAGCGTATTGCCCTTGTGATCCACAATCGCCGCATGACCGCGTTTGCCAAACGCGATTTGTCGCCCCAACATCACAAATTGCTTGGTGTTGAGGCGGGCGATCACCAGATGGTCTGATACCCGCCCCACCACATACATGGTGTTGTAAGTGTCATAGGAACGGCTGACCGGGGTAAACTGCATAGCGCCGTCCCGCACAATGCTGCGCGCCTGCGCCACAACATTGGCGCGGTAGGCCACGGTCTGATACCGCCTGTCCGCCTGAACCCGATTGACACTTTCACCGGTGCGGGAATCCAGCACTTCAACAGCGTCAATGCTTAGGGAGTTCAGGAGCCCGAGGGTCCCCTTAGACGCATCCCCTTCCAACAGAGATTGGGCCACCGTGCGCACGGTCACGCGCACATCCCGTTCATATTTTGAAAGGGCTGAAGACAGATTGCGCGCCAGCAACAGATGGCGGTCTTTCACATCTGCATATTCCCGCTCCACCATGCGCTCATAGGTAAACCACGAGAAGCCGGCCAAAGGCACGAGCCCCACAAGAAAAAGCACCACAATTAGACTGCTTCGAATTTTCATACGCTTTCGCCCCGCGTCGCCCCTCGCGCTCCAGTGGAAACACCCAATAGGGGAGGCGGGAACGAAGTCTTAATGCGTGGCGGTCGGTTAAAACTGTAGTTATCGGCGGCTTAATGAAAACCGGCCGATTTTTCGCAAAGCCTTCATTCGGAAGCGCATTTACAGCGATAAGTGGGACGCAGTGCGTTTTTTGTAAGGGCCGCCAACTGCGGCCCTGCTTGCTGGTCGTCAGGGCCGCTAGCCGCGACCCTCAGCTTTTGTGGTCAGGGTCGCTAGCCGCGACCCGCGTCTTCTGTGGTTAGGGTCGCTAGCCGCGACCCTCATCCTTCGTGGTCAGGGCCGCTAGCCGCGGCCCTTCCAGGGCACCAATTTGTTTTCAGCAAGCCGCATCAGCACATCAATGCCGTAACCGATAATGCCAATGATGATAATGCCGATAATCACAATATCGGTGAGCTGGAATTTGGAGGCCGCGATAATCATCTTACCTGCCCCCTTTTCAGCCGCCACCAGTTCCGCAGCCACCACCGTGCCCCAACACACGCCCATGGCCACACGGGCGGCAGTGAAGATTTCAGGCAGGGAGTTGGGCAGGATCACTTTGCTGAGCAATTGCGTCTTCGTGGCCCCCAGCGAATAGGCCGCGTGAACCTTGGAAATGTTCACGCCCGACACACCGGCCCGTGCGCCGATGGTCATGATCCAAAGCGCAGCCAGGAAGAGCAACGACACCTTGCCCTGCTCCCCAATGCCGAACCAGATGATGACCAGCGGGATCAGCGCCAATGGCGGCACAGGGCGCATGAACTCCACAATGGGGTCGAACCAACCCCGCAGCCATGAATTCAAACCCATGGCAAAGCCAAGCGGAATGCCGAACAGACAGCCCAGGAAGAAGCCCAGTACCACGCGGATTAGGGACCACATGACGTTTTCCCACAGGCCTACGCCCTGATAGCCCTCGGAATTGAGTTGCAGAAACCGAGTCCAGACCTGTTCTGGTGGGGGCAGATAAAGGGCCTCCATGGTCATGCCCTCTTCGGGGCGCACCTGCAGGCTGCCGGAAGGCAACATGGCCACCACGCCCCCGTCGATGGCCACTTCACCGCCGCGTTCAATGGCCTGACCATTAATGGCGGTCACGCCGTAGCCCTCTTCGCTCCCGCCCTCGTCATTGCTGTTAACGCGCACGATCTTGCGGCGGCGTTCCGCCACCATCACCACATCGTCTTTGGCAAAGCCGTCGGAGGTTTCGGGCGCCACCAGCCGTTCCACATCTTGATCGGTGAAAGCGCTCACCCGCACCTGAACCGAGCCATCATCCGTGTCACCGGAAGCATTGGTGGCCGTGTAGGTAAACTGCGTATCCCCCACAAACGGCCCCGGCAAAACGTTGAAGGGCAGGAGGTTGGAGCCGGTGGCGATCATCCATATCAGGAACACCGTGATCACACCGGCGATGGAGGCAACGCGGTTCGCCGTAACGGCCGACTCATCCCCAAAGGTCACAGTCTTCAGGCTGGTATAGCCCTGCATCTGCTCCCGTTTGCCGGAAATGAAATTCCACACGAAATAGACGAGCGCGCTGACGGCCAAAAAGATACCGAAGATGACGGCAATGCCCAGCACCATCCAAAAGGTAACGATGATGACGTCGATAATTTCTGCAAACATGGTCCCGCCCCCTTACGCGTTTTCCGTCCGGCCCATGATTTCCTCTTCCATGTCCCAGATCATGGAGAGAATTTCATCGCGGGTGGTGCCAAAGTCTTTGTGGCGTTTCACTTCGCGCAGATCAGCGCCCACGCCGATTTCCGCGAAGGGCAGATTGTATTGCTTGTGAATGCGGCCAGGGCGGGGGGCCATCACGATCAGCCGCTCCCCCAAAAGAAGCGCTTCTTCCACCGAGTGGGTGATGAGGATGATGGTCTTTCCCGTCTTCTTCCAGATATCGAGCACGAGGCTTTGCATCTTTTCGCGGGTCAGCGCGTCCAGCGCGCCCAGCGGCTCATCCATCAAGATCACGTCGGGATCATTGGCAAGGCAACGGGCCAGGGCCACGCGCTGCTGCATCCCGCCAGACAATTCATAGATCATTTTCTCGCCGAAATCCTGCAAGCCCACGATCCCCAGCAGTTCGTTCACCCGCGCATCGATATCCGCCTGGGGCGTGCCCTTCATCTTCGGCCCAAAGCCAATATTTTTGGACACATCCATCCACTCAAACAACGCGCCCTGTTGGAACACCATGCCCCGCTCGGAGCTTGGGCCAGAAACGCGGGCCTCGTTGAGCCGTATTTCCCCGCTCGTGGGGGCCAGAAAGCCGGCTAGAATGTTGAGCAACGTGGTCTTGCCGCAGCCGGACGGGCCCAGCACGGAAATCAACTCGCCCTCGCGTATGTCCAACGACACATTGTTCAAGGCGTGAACATTGCCGCCCTGCGGCAGTTCAAACACCATGGATACGTCATCGACGATCAGTCCCGACATGGCTTTCCCTCTTCAGGTGCTGGCATCGGCGGTGTTTTCACACGGGCCCCTGCCGATAAATTGGAACGACCAGCCCCCCGCCAGTCCATTGGGCGCGCCCGTTATGGGTCTTTACCCCTGCACAAAGTGCAGTTTGATACAAAAAGGGCGTGGCAAGCAGTGCCGCCACGCCCCATGGTCTCTCACATCACATGAGATTACATGCCTGCGGCCGCTTTCAGCGGACCGGCATTCACCAGGGCGCTGTAGTCGGACAGGGCTTTGATTTTGCCACCCTCTTCCAGCTTCTTGGCGGAAGCAGCCAGGTATTCAGCAACGCCGCCACCCATCCAGTCAGCGGAAAGCTGCGTTTCCACGGATGGGAACACAAACGTGCCAATCACGGCTTTCGTGGCGTCCATGTCCATACCGGCAGCCTTGGAAATGCTATCCATCATGTCGGCATTGTCCTTGGCGTAACGGGCGTTCATGTCCGCCGTCACTTTGAGGAATTTGGCCAGCAATTTGGGGTTCTCTTCCGCAAAGGAAGCGGGGACGGAGGTCACGTCGAACACTTTGCCGACGACTTTTTCTTTTTCAGCGCCGGAAATGATCGTGTTGCCGTGCTCTTTCATTTTGCGCAGCGAACCACCCCAACCGCAGGCCATGGCCAAATCGGTATTGGGCTGGGCGAAGGCGGCGGAGGAATCGGAAGGCGACATGTCCACGATGTTCAAGTCAGCTTCTTTAATGCCCAGATAGGCAATCTGCGCCAGGAAGCCGGAGTGAGCAGCAGTGCCCAGCGGCACGGCAACTTTTTTGCCCTTGAGCTTTTCGGCAGCATTGTCCTTGTTCACTTCCAGTTCGGCCCGCACAACGCAGTTATCGTTGTCGGAATAGGACACGGCAATGTCCACAACCTGCAGGTCTTGACCGGCAGCGGTGGCCACCAGGAACGGCGTCACGCCCTGGGAGAAAGAGATTTGCACATCGCCCGAAGCCATGGCAGCGGACATGGCCGTGCCGGCGTCGAAGGAAACCCATTTCACGGGAATGCCCAGCTCTTTTTCATAGATTTTGTTGGCCTGGGCATACTGGTTTGGCGTGGGCCATTCCAGGAAGTAGGCGACCGTCAGTTCCTTCAAGTGACCGTCAGCAAAAGCGGCGGTGGAGGAAAGGGCCATAAAGGCACCGGCCAATACGGATTTCATAACTTTTTTCATGGTGTTCTCCCTGTTGTTTTCCGGTCAGGCGTTGCGCCCCTCATGAAGTTCCCGCGTGGGTTGGTCGTACCCGCTGGGCTGGACCGACCCATAGAACCTGTGCACCGCACAAGCGCGGGACCGGTGGCGGAAAGCTAGGCGCGTTTTTGCGTCAAAGTCAAACGGTCGCAGGCCCCTGAAATTGCAAAAGAAGTCCCAGTTTTTGAACAGCCGGGATTTGGAACCGCGCCAAAGGGCAATCGGCACATGGCACGACCGCCTCACCGGCCCGGCTTTTGCGGCCAAAGACCAGATTAAGCGATTGAAAAATATAAGCTCTCCGCGCCATTCGCGCGGATCGAATTGGCCCCATGGCGCAACTGTATTGGCACCATATACAGGGCAGGTCTGGACCAAAATTGGCGGGGCAGATGAGCCAGGTTACGGTGCCATCAATACCTCACGCCCTTCTTCCACGCTCTCACCAATCCCGGCGGTCCATCGCCCCGGCCCCAGCGCCTCCATCCAGTCATGCCAGGTTTCTATCATCACCACCGCCCGCTCCGTGAAAACGGAGGGCGGCCAGTCATAGCTCAGCGTTACCAGTGCAGCCGACTGGAAGATAGCCAACGCCAGCAATGCCGCGCAAAACAGCATCAACACCGCCCATACAAGGCGGGGATGGTGAAAATCATGTTCCGGTGCGATGGGCGTTTCCATAGGACCCTCAAAACTGGAAATAGATGAACGGTGCCGTGCCCCCCGGCGCGACCCATAGGGTGAAGAGAAGACCCACAATAAAGATCAAACCCGTTACCCAAAGCGGCATCGCGCCCAGCATTGCGCCCATGCGGTTGGGCAAACGGGCGGGGCCGAATTGAAAAGCAAGGGTGGTCACAATCAAAGTCAAAGCAAGCCAGGTGAGAATGGATGGGCCATCTTCAAAGGCCCCAAAGGTGGACAGCATGGTGAGCGCCCCGTCGAGATTTTCAGCCCTGAAAAACACCCAGGCCAGACACACCAGATGGAAGGTAATGAACCAGCCCACCATTGCACCAACTGTGCTTTTGTTCTCGTTCAGTCCGGCCAGCCGCTCCAAAGCCAGCCACGCGCCGTGGATGATGCCCCATAGCAGAAAGGTCCACGCCGCCCCATGCCAAAGACCGCCCAGCACCATGGTGAGCAGCAAATTGCGATAGGTGAGCAGCGCCCCAAACCGTGAGCCACCGAGGGGAATATAAAGATAATCCCGCAGCCAGCCCGACAGGCTGATGTGCCAGCGTCGCCAGAAATCCTGCAATCGCACGGCCCGGTAGGGCTGGTTGAAATTCTCCGCAAAACGATAACCCAGCAGCAAAGCGGTTCCGATGGCGATGTCACTATAGCCGGAAAAATCGCAATAAATTTGCACGGCATAACCGTAGACGGCCATCAGCACATCCAGTGATGAATGATCGGCCGGGTCCAGAAAAACCGGATCCACCAAATCGGTGGCTAGATAATTGGCCACCACCATCTTTTTGAACAGGCCGAACAGGCACAACATCAATCCCACCGTCACCATGGGGCGCGCTAACTGGGCAGGCTTTTCCAACTGGGGCAAAAAGTCTGCGGCGCGCACAATGGGTCCGGCCACCAGCTGCGGAAAGAACGAAATATAAAGCATCACGTCCAGCGGCGAACGGCGGGCCGCCACCTGCCCCCGCCACACGTCCACCACGTAGGAGATGGCCTGAAACGTGAAAAACGAAATACCCACCGGCAGCACGATTTGCAGAAAGGGCAGGTCCCGCTGGAGGTTTAGCGCAAAAAGCAAATCTTGCAGGCTATCAAGGAAAAAACCGTAATATTTGAAGAAGGCCAGCACGAGGAGCAGCACGGTTGCAGCCAGCGCCACGATCGTCTTGCCCGCCCGTTCCTGGGCCCCGCCCTTGGTCTTGTCAGCCTCCAACAACAGGCCCGCGGCCCACGCGGTGAGGGACGCGAAGGCCAAAAGGAAGCAGAAGCGCCAGTCCCACCAGCCGTAAAACACGTAGCTGGCCACCAGCAAAATTACCTTGCGCCCCTCCAGCCGCCCACGCATGGCCCAAGACAGCGCAAAAACGCCCGTAAAAAATACGGCAAAACTGACGGTGGGAAAAAGCACTAAAAGGACAGGGGGCAAGGGTGGCGACGCGCCGCAATGTGATGGCTTTTAGCTGCGAAGGAAAGCAGATTTCGGCGGAATGGTTATGAGCGCTAGTTGGACGCCACCGTCACCGGCGCACCGGACGGACGCATCAGAAAGCGTGCAAATGCTTGGGCGCTTTTAGCGTAGCCTTTGGGGGTCAAATGCACCCGATCCCGGGCCGCAAGACCCTGCCCTGCCCACGCATTGATACCGCAACGCCCGCCCATGAACTGCGCCCAATCCCAATAGGCGGCGTTTTGTTCTTTGGCCAAACCGCGAACTGCCTTGCGCACGGCGTCCAACTTGGGCGGCGTGCGCCAGCCGCCACCGCACGTTTTACCCTTGCCCCGTTTACGCAAGCCGGAGGCTGCGCCCACATAGACAAGGTCCGCATTGGGGGCGGCCTTCAGGAATTTGCGGGTCAGCACCTTCGCCTCTTTCACATAGGCGCTCAGCTTCAACCCATCCTGGAATCCCTCATTGGTGCCGTAACCGTAGATGATCAGATCCGGGTCCAGCCGTTTGATGTCGGCCAGCATACGCGCTTCGCTAAACCGCTGGGTGATAGAGACGGTGGCCCCGATCAGACCGAAATTGACGTAGCGGATGCCGGGCCGGTTACGCAGGGTGGACCAATTGAGCACGGAGACGGCGCCCCCCCCCAAAGCGGTCACAGAAAGTCGTCGTCCCTTGGCCTTCATAACAACCTGTTTGGAGCCCCATTTGGCGGCGCGGGCCGAGAATATCTCACTCTTATTGCCAACGGTGACTTTGAACCTGCCCAGCTTGGGGCCAGTCATAACCGTCACCCGCACTTCATCAAACGGCTGTTTACGCGCCACCAGTTTCATGACCGCCCCGTTTTGCGCGGAGGTGACGGACACACCCGAAAGACCAAACCCGCCTCCCTTGCGGATTTTCAAAGCCGTCCTGCTTTTCCACGCACCGCTGGCTCTCATGCTGATTTGATCGGCCACCCCATATTTGAAGGCTTTGGCCGGGATCACCATGCCCCGCCCCGCATCCCCATAGCGGGCTTGAAAAGCCCGGCGGATACCACGGGAAAAA
The DNA here is from genome assembly GCA_038525315.1 of Pseudomonadota bacterium. Taxonomy (GTDB): domain Bacteria; phylum Pseudomonadota; class Alphaproteobacteria; order Rhizobiales; family Rhizobiaceae; genus Pseudahrensia. Next base: position 940,075 of record JBCBHU010000001.1, on the reverse strand, counting down.
CTGTCCGACGCCACGTGACTGTCGCCCAAATGCAAAATGGTAATGGGCTTGGCCCGCCGACCGTCCTCAAGCGCCGCCAGTTTGGCGTGGAAACGCTGCAAACCCTTCCGCTCGCGCGGGACCGCCGTGTCCTGCTCCGCAATATCAGGCTTGGTGATGGCAACGGGCGATGGTGTGACGAGAGCCAATTGCGTTTGCGCTGTGGGCGAAAGGGCAGGCTTGTCATCGGTGGCAAGAGCGGCCAATTGCAACGCCCTTTTTGGCAAGGGCTTTGCTTCTACGGGCTGCGCCCGACCGGCCAGAAGCTGTTGGCGCTGGGCCTTCAATTCTACCGCCAGATCGCGGCGCACTTTTTCCCGACGATCTAGATCGGCCTGCGGTAAAACAGGATAGTTGGCTTGAACCACCCCACCATCCTGACCCGCGCGATTGCACCCCGCCAGCAAGCTGGCAGCGGCAAGCGTGACCACAAGAAAGGAACGGGCAACGAGGGGCACAAAAACTTTCCACTGAATGCGCGAGCCCGCAGCCTGCCCGCAAACAACGGCAGGAGTGGGACACAACCTTAACGAAGGCTAACGAAACACGGTTAAGGAAGGTTCAACCCCGCCGCCGCTTCCCTCTACTGCGAGGGTGTGGCGGCCTTTCCCAGATCGGCCATCAACCGGTCATTCACCAGCGAGGCAAAAGCCTCATACCCTTTGGGCGTGAAATGCACCCCATCCCGGCGGCGAATTTCTTTTTTCTTACCGTCTGGCATGGTGAAAAACGCGGTGTAATTGCCTTGCTCATCAGCCAAGGCAGACCATGTATCCACATAACCAATATCCATCTTTTTGGCAGCGGCGGCGAAGAACGTGTTGAGATATTGATACTCTTGCGGGTAGCGCGTGGTGATGGGGATAGAGGCCCAGTAGACCGCAACACCCGCTTTTTTCAGATCGCCGATCATCTCTTCCAACCGCGCCCGGTAGCGCTCCACCCAACCGTCTGTTTGGAAGTGATGGGCCTTGCCCTTCTCGCGGATGGATTGAAGATCGTTGAGCCCCAGCAGCACCACCGCCACGTCATAGCGCCCCTTGCGCATGATCTTGCGTGTGCCCTTGTTCCAGTCATACCGGTCCCGCCGCACAAGCCCCGTATTCACACGGGCTTTCTTGATGGTTTTGATGTCAGCGCGGTCCTTGTTCAACTGGGTCAGGCCGTAGTGCAGCCCATCGGCCAGGGAATCCCCCAAGACCACGATACGCAGCGGTTCTTCCGCCGATGGCGCGCGCAATGGCGTTTGTGCGTTCTCTTTGGGGGCTTCTTTTGCCGCCAAGGTTGCCGGCCACAGCAGAAGCCATGCCCCCATGATGGCACCCAATACCGATTGGAAGGTCATCTCATATCCCACCCTGCAAACCCGCGCGGCCCCATCGCCGGGTATTTGGTTCTCAAATTAATCCACGCCCCGATCAGGCGAGGCGCGCCACCTCTTCGTTGATGATTGTGCCAATCATGCGGCAATCTTCTTCGGTGAACGTCAAAGGCACGCGCATGTCCACCGTATTGGCGAGCACAGCCTGCGTTTGCGGCAAATCTTGTGGGTCGCCGAGGTAGCGCCACGAGTCAAACCGGCTTGTAAAAGCCTTGGGCTCATCCGCCCCGAACCATTTCAAATCCACCCCCCGCGCGGCGCAATGTTCCAAAAGCGGTTCAAACTGCGAATTTTCCAATCGGGGGCGGAACTGGAATGACGACCCCACATAGCGCTCTTGCTCTGCCCGCAGGGGCACGCTGATGTGGTTGGACCTGCGCACCACTTCTTCCACAGCCCGATAACGGCTGTTCCAGCGCTCCACATTCTCTTCCAGCCCCGCCAATTGCCCCCGCAAAATGGCGGCGCGCACATTGTCCATGCGGCCGGAATAATTGGGCACGTCCAGTTTGACTTTGGCAAAGACGCTTTCATCGGGTGCGGCCCCATGGCTGCCATAGAGCATGTAAGAACCGGACATGATGATGGCGCGGGCGGCGATTTCAGGATCATGAGTGGTCAGCAACCCGCCCTCCCCGGAATTGATGTGCTTGTAGGTCTGGGCGGAAAAGGCCGCCACATGGCCGAAATTGCCGGACCGTTTGCCTTTCCACATGGCCCCCATCGTGTGGGCGCAGTCCTCCACCACCGTGATCCCAAAACGATCGGCCATGGCCATGATGGCATCCATATCGCCCACATGCCCGCGCATGTGCGACAGCATCAAAAACCGAGCACCGCTCGCTTCCGCCTTGGCTTCAAGATCAGCCAAATCGATATGCCAATTTTCGTCGATCTCCACAAAAACCGGCACACCGCCCGCATTGTGGATGGCCCCCGGCACCGGTGCCAGCGTATAGGCATTGGCTAACACCACATCGCCCTGCTTCAACCCGGCCGCTCGCAGGGCGACTTGCAAAGCATAACCGCCGGACGCGCAGGCGAGGCAATATTTTGCGCCCTGCCAATCGGCATATTCTTTTTCAAGCAGCGCCGCCTCGGACATCTCACCCGGCAACGTGTTGTAGCGATGCAAGCGCCCGGAACGCAGAATGTCGCCCACCCGCGCAATGGTCGCCTCATCAATGGGCTCCTGTTGGGTGAACGGTTTGGTGAAAACGGCAGGCATGGTCATAAGTCCAGCAAAGCGGAATATTTCTCTTCTAGATAGTCCAAAAGCGGCTCCCCGCTGACGGGCTGACCGCTCGCTTGTTCCATCAGTTCGTCTGCTGGCAAAAGACTGCCCTTTTCATGCACATTCTTGCGCAGCCAGGCCAGAATATCGCCCGTCTCCCCCTTCTCCAATCGGTCATCCAGCGTGCCCAGATCGGTTTCCAGCTTTTGATAGAGTTGCGCGGCATAAATATTGCCCAGCGCGTAGGTGGGGAAATAGCCAAATAGGCCCACAGACCAGTGGACATCCTGCAACACGCCAAGCGAAGCATCCGGCACAGCCGTGCCAAAATCCCGCTCAAACCGGCTGGCCCATTCACCCTCCAGATCATCCACGGACAGATTGCCCGCCATCAAATCCTCTTCCAGCTCAAAACGCAGCAACACGTGAAGGTTGTAGTGAACTTCGTCCGCTTCGGTGCGGATGAAACCCGTCTCCACCCGGTTGATAACGCGGTAGAGCGTGTCCCCCTGCGCCAATTCAGGCCGATCAAAGGCCTTGGCAAAGCGCGGCGCAAGCCAACGGCAGAAGGCGGCACAGCGCCCGATCTGATTTTCCCACAGGCGGGACTGGCTTTCATGCACGCCCATGGAAACATGCTGCCCGGCGGGCATGAACTGGTGTTCCTCCGGCAGGCCCACTTCATAGAGCGCATGGCCCAATTCATGGACCGTGGAATAGAGGCACCCCATGGGGTCGTGATCATCCACCCGCGTCGTGATGCGGCTGTCCCCCCGTGTGCCGGAGGAAAACGGGTGGACCGACAAATCCAGACGCCCCTCCTGCCAGTCATAGTTCAAAACATCCGCCAATTCCCGCGCCAGTTTCATCTGGGCATCCGCACTAAACGTGCCGGAGAGTTTAGGTTGGGTGTGGGCCTTCTCAGCAATCCTTTCGCGCAAGGCTGAAAGGCGCGGGCGCAGCCCCTCCAGCAGCGGGCGCAAAACGGCCACCGTCATGCCCGGTTCAAAATCCGCCAGCAGTGCATCGTAGGCCGACTGACCGTCGGCGGCGATGTAGCCCGCCTCTTCCCGCTTCAAATCAATGATGTTTTTGAGCGTGGGCGCAAAAGCGGCGTAGTCCTTGGCCGCCCGCGCCTTGGCCCAAACGGTCTGGGCCATGGATGTGGTGCGGGCCAGTTCCGTGGCCAACCGACCTGGCACTTTGCTGGCCCGGGCATATTTTTTGCGCGCCAAGCGGATATTGGCGGCTTCGACGGAGGAGAAATCTGCCGACCCATCTTCCAGCGCATCCAGCCAATCCCCCATCCGAGGATCGGTAATTTTTTCATGCATCACAGTGCTTAAGGCCGCCATTTGTTCCGCCCGTCCAGCGGCCCCTTTAGGCGGCATCATCACCTCCTGATCCCAGGACAAAACGCCCGCCGCCTGTGACAGGGCGGTGAGCTGGCGCATATGCGCGGCAAAGGCATCATATGTGTCAGGTAAACTGGCCGACATGAACTGATCTATCTCCGAAACAAACCGCACCTGAAAAGGCCTGATGGCCCGTCAGCGCAACAAAAGCCTTGACCATTTGCCTGCCAAATAGGGCGCAATTTGGCAATCATGGTAAACAAAGCCTTAACCCTTGCCCGTTACCCTTTGAGGCGGGGAAGAGCGTTCCATAATGGCAAGCGTAACACTAATGCAAAATACTCACCGTAAGGCCACCGCCCCAAACGATCACGGGACACAACACCCGCTGAGCAAAACCCACGCCCTTTCCCTAGACAGGCGCGGCCTGGCCAATGCCGTCTTACATTCCGTAGGCGAAGCGGTTTATGAGTGGGATGTGCTCGCGGACCGCATGATCTGGAGTGACGGTGCCGCCGACCTTCTGTGCATCCCGGACCCGGCTTTGTTGGAGGTCAACCGCCATTTCAACAGCCTGCTTTTGCCCCAATCCACCACCACCCGCGACAGCACCTTGGCCCAGGCCGCCCGATCCGTTGACCCCAATGGCACGCCCTTTTGCATCCAATACGGTTTGAGCGGTGAAACGCTGGGCACCGGTTCTGACATCTGGATTGAGGAACAGGGCCGGTGGTTTGGCGATGAAACCGGCCAGCCCATCCATGCCCATGGTGTGGTGCGCCTTATCAACGAACGCCGCCAGAGCGAAGAGCGGTTGCACCATCTCTCCCGCTTTGACCCGCTCACCGGCCTTTTCAACCGTTCCCACCTGAACGCCTGTTTGGAACAGGTATTCAAAGACCAGAAACAAAGCGGCAAAAACGCCTGTTTCATGGTGGTGGGGCTGGAGCATTTCGATCTGATCAATTCCGTCTACGGCTATGATGCGGGCGATGAGGTCATCACGGAAATTGCCAAACGGCTCAACGAGAACCTGCGCGACAACGATATTGTGGGCCGCTTTTCCGGTGCAAAAATCGGGATCATCCTGCCGGAATGCAATGAACACGACATGCTGGTGGCCGGCTATCGCGTGCTGAATCTTTTGCGTGAAAACGTCATCGTCACCGCCAAGGGCCCCATCGCCATCAGCGTTTCCGTGGGGGGCGTGTGCATGCCCCAACAGGCCCGCACATCCCGTGAGGTCTTCGTGGCTGCCCAACAGGCCCTGCTGGAAAGCCGCCGCGCCCGCGATGCCGCCATTGTGGTCTATCAATACGACGCGGAAAAGGCCCGCCGACAGCTACACGATGCCCAGACGGCGGAGCGCATCGTCACCGCCCTGAAGCAGGGCCACATTCACCTGGCTTTCCAACCCATCGTGGATGCCAAAACCAACGAAGTGGCCTTCCACGAGGCCTTATTGCGTTTGCACACGCCCGACGGCATGCGCATGGATGCGGGGGATTTCGTTTCCATCGCCCAGCGTCTCGGTCTCATTCGTATGGTGGACTATCACGCGCTGGATCTGGCCATCGATGTGTTGCGCCGCGCGCCCAAGGCTCGCTTCTCTCTCAATGTTTCCAACGAAACCGCCTGTGACCCGGAATGGCTCTCCAAACTGGCCAGCGCCATTTACGCCAACCCCTCCATCCCGGGCCGTCTGATCGTGGAAATCACCGAATCCCATGCGGCGGAATCCTTAGACGAGGCCCGCCGCTTTATCACCTCCATCCGCGATCTGGGGCTGGAAGTGGCATTGGATGATTTCGGTGCCGGCTTCACCTCTTTCCGCAATCTAAAGGAACTGTCCTTCGACATCATCAAAGTGGACGGCCAATTTATGGACAATGTGGCGCAAAGCCGTGAGAACCAGAGCTTCATCAAAGCGCTGGTCGGCCTGTCCCACCTGTTCGACGCTAAAGTGGTCGTGGAATGGGTGGAAGATGAAGCGTCCTCCGCCCTGCTGCGGGACTGGAATGTTGATTATCTGCAAGGCTATTGGCTGGGTAAACCAAGCCGCGATTTGCCGTGGCCCGCGGAGGCGGAGGCGTAGTCCTCCTACAACGTATCAATCAATGAAGGGGCGCGCAGGCGGCGAAGAGCCGCCCGACGCTTGTGCTTCGCGCCCGCGCAGCACAGGCCTTCCATGAACAGGGCAGGCCGACAGCGTGGGCGCAGATTAAACCGAGTCCCGCCCGTCGCGGGGCGTGGGCCGCCAGTCCGGCGGGGCCATTTCGAAGTTCTCGAACTGAAAGCCGGGCGACACCGTGCAGCCCACCAGCGTCCAGTGTCCAAGGCTCTCAGACGTCTGCCACCAATCGGCGGGCACCACAATTTGGGGGTGTTCCCCCATGGCAATATTCGACCCCAGTCGCAGGGCCTGGGCATCATGGCCGTTGGGCGAAAGCGTCATGGAAAGCGGACCACCCGCATAGTGGTGGAAAATTTCCACACTGCCCAGAACCCGGTGCCAGTGGGAACAATCGCCAGCCTCGAGCAAATAATAGATTGCCGTGGAGTGCTCGTCACGGAAGGTCTCGCGAAAATAGCCCCCCTCTGGATGGGGGGCCAGGTCCAGTTGTGCAATCACATCGCGGGCGCTCATTTCATCGTTGATGGCCATTAAAACCGGTCCTTCCGCGCGCGAATTTCCGCAAACACCGCTTCGTCGCTGGCATCCTCCATGCCCAGATGGGCACGGATGGCCGGGTCGTGGGCGCGCAGGAAGGGATTGGTGCGTTTTTCAAGGGCTATGGTGGTGGGCAAGGTCGCCTTGCCCTCATCGCGCATCAACTCGATCTCCCGAGCGCGGGCGGCCAGTTCTTCGTTGTCCGGATCCACTGTGACGGCGAAGCGCGCATTGGAAAGCGTGTATTCGTGACCCGCATAGACCTTGGTGTCGTCCGGCAGCGCCGCCAGCCGTTGCAGCGCCGTGTGCATCATGCCGGCATCGCCCTCAAAAAGGCGTCCACACCCCAGCGCGAACAAAGCGTCAGCAGCAAACACCATTTTCTGATCCGGGAAGAAATAGGCAATCTGCCCCAATGTGTGGCCCGGCGTGCCGATCACTTCCACCGTGTGGCCCATCAAGTCGAACGTCTCGCCATGGTCCACGGCGGTATTAATGCCCGGAATTTTCGCCTCCTCCTTGCGCGGGCCGATGATCGTGCAGCCGGTTTCCCCCTTGAAATGCTTATTCCCCTCCACATGGTCATAGTGGTGGTGCGTCGTGAGGATATGGGTGAGCGTTAGCCCCTTATCGGCCAGCACATCTTCCATGGCCTCCACTTCCGGCGCGTCGATGGCGGCCACCAGCCCTGTTTCGGGATCATGGAGAATGATGCCGTAATTGTCTTCCCGGCAGGGAAATTGGAAACATTTCAAACGGGCTGCCATGGCAATCGTCCTTGGGGTTTTTTGCCCCACCATAAGCCCAAGCGGGGGCCGGTGTAACCGTCAAATGCCGCAGCCCCTTTCAGTGGCAGCTTGCGCACGCATGAGCTAGGTAGAGCCATGCATATGGATATCGTCGATCTGCGCCAGTTTTACGCCACTCCCTTGGGCAAGCTCGCCCGCCGCTCCACGGAGCAAGCGCTCATGGCCCTGTGGAAACCTATTTCTGACGAACGCCTTGTGGGCCTTGGTTTCACCACGCCCTATCTGGACCGTTTCCGTGCCGACACGGAACGCACTATCGCCTTCATGCCTGCGCGGCAGGGGGCCGTTCACTGGCCGTTTGGGGAACCCAGCGCCACCGCCCTTGTATTCGATGAAGACCTGCCTCTGCCGGATGCCTCCATCGACCGGCTCCTGATGGTTCACGCATTGGAACATTGCGAATCGCCCAGCGAAACCCTCACGGAAATCTGGCGGGTGCTGGCGCCGGGGGGGAAATTGGTAATCATTGCGCCCAACCGGCGTGGCGTGTGGGCACGCATGGACCACACACCCTTTGGCACCGGACGCCCCTATTCCGCCGGGCAATTGTCGCGGTTGCTGCGCGAGCACATGCTCACCCCCAATGCCTGGGTGGACCTGCTGCACTTCCCACCTTCCAACAAGCGTTTCATCTTGAAAAGCGCCGGTGCGTTTGAACGCTTTGGCCGCCGTTTTGCCCCCCATTTCGGCGGAGCCATCGCCGTGTCCGCCACCAAACAATTGGTGCAGGGCCTGCCCGTGCGCCAACGCCAGTCCCGTCGGGTCTTTGTGCCGGCTCTGGCACCACAAGGGGCAAAAGTGGGCGCAAAGCTAGGCGCAAACCTCGGTATCGAAGCGCACAAAGAGGTGAAATAGCGCGTTCCCTTTCGCGCCAATCCCGCTTAAAGATGCGGCGAATTTTCCTCAACAAGAGTGAAGACCATGGCCTCTACCCCTGTCGCCAATTCCGGTGTGATGGACATTGACGCCTACGTGCCCGGCAAATCCGCCGTGCCAGCGGGCGTGAAACTGCACAAACTTTCCGCCAACGAAACGCCCCTTGGCCCTTCGCCCGAAGCCAAGAAAGCCTTCGCCGCGCTGGCTGAACGGCTGGAAGATTATCCCGATGGCAGTGCCACCGCATTGCGCCAGGCCATTGCCAAAACCCACGGGATCAATGCCGATAATATCCTGTGCGGCAACGGTTCTGATGAATGCCTGAGCCTGCTGGCCAAATGCTACCTGCGCCCGGGCGACGAGGCAATCTATTCCGAGCACGGCTTTCTGGTCTATCGCATCGAAATTCTGGGCTGCGGCGCAACGCCCGTGGTGGCCCCGGAGCAAGACTTTCACACGGATGTGGACGCCATCTTGGCGCGGGTTACGGACAAAACCAAAATGATTTTCCTGGCCAACCCCAACAACCCCACGGGAACCTATGTGCCCATGAGCGAGGTGCGCCGCCTGCACGCGGGCCTGCCGTCACACGTCATTCTGGTGCTGGATGCGGCCTATGCAGAATATGTGCGCCGCAACGACTACGAATCTGGCATCGAACTGGTGGCCAATAATGAAAACGTGGTCATGACCCGCACCTTCTCCAAAATCCATGGCCTCGCGGCCCTGCGTGTGGGCTGGGTCTATGCACCCCGCGCCATCATCGACGCCATGGACCGGGTGCGTGGCCCCTTCAACGTCAACGCCGCTGCGCTGGCCGCTGCCGAAGCCGCCATCAGCGACCGGTCCATGGTGGACAAAGCCATCGCCCATAATGATGAATGGCTGAACTGGACCACATCGCAACTGGAAGACATGGGCCTGAAAGTGACCCCCAGCGTGGGCAATTTCATCCTCATCCACTTTGACCCGGCCACGGGGAAAACGGCCGCCGATGCGGACGCTTATCTCACCGCCCACGGTTTTGTGCTGCGCCGCGTGGGGGGGTATGGACTGCCCGATGCCATCCGCATGACCATCGGCACCGAAGAAGCCTGCCGGGGCACGGTGGAGCACTTGCGGGCGTTCCTGGGTCAGGCCGCATGAGTGACGGCCCCCTCTTCAAACGCCTGTGCCTCATCGGCATCGGCCTCATCGGTGCCTCCATGGCCCTGCGCGTGCGCCGGGACGGTCTGGCCGACCACATTGCCATTTCCACCCGTAGCACTGAGACGCTGAAACGGGCGGAGGAACTGGGGCTGGGCGACAGCTATCATCCAAACGCTGCAGAGGCGGTGCGGGATGCCGACTGTGTAGTGCTGTGCATTCCCGTCGGCGCTTTTGCCGCCGTGGGGGAGGCAATCGCGTCAAACCTCAAGCCCGGCTGCATCGTCACCGATGCCGGCTCGGTGAAGCGCTCGGTCATAGACCAACTTGCCCCGAACATGCCGGACCACGTGCATCTCATCCCCGGCCACCCCATTGCGGGGACAGAATATTCGGGTCCGGACGCCGGTTTCGCCACGCTTTACGACAACCGCTGGTGCCTTCTCACCCCCCTGCCTGACACCGACCCGCAAGCCATCAATCTGCTCGTTCGGTTTTGGGAAGCGCTCGGCTCCGACGTGGAACTCATGGATCCGGACCACCATGACCGCGTGCTGGCCGTGACCTCCCACATCCCCCACCTCATCGCCTATAACATCGTCGGTACGGCGTCCGATCTGGAGCAGGTGACCCAATCAGAAGTGATGAAATTTTCGGCCTCCGGCTTCCGTGACTTCACCCGCATCGCCGCCTCCGACCCGGTCATGTGGCGCGATGTATTCCTCCACAATCGTGAAGCGGTGCTGGAAATGCTGGGGCGCTTTTCCGAAGATCTGGCTTATCTGCAACGAGCCGTGCGCAATGGGGACGGCCAGCTGCTCTTCGATCATTTCACCAAAACCCGTGCCGTACGCAAAGGTATAATTGAGGCCGGGCAAGAGGTGGATTTGCCCAGCTTTGGACGTGAAATATTGGAAAGTGACGAGGATTAGACGCCGAATTTCGGCAAGGTCGTCAGCGTGATGAAGCCCAGCTTCACCACATTCTTGTCGATCGTAACTTTCACCGACGGCAGTTCTGCGGCACCAAAACTGGCCTTGGCGCCCATGCCCGCCACGGCCTGACCGATCCCAGCAACCGCCTGCTCTAGATTAGGGTTGATTTGCGCCGCCCAGGCACCCACAGCCTGCGCTTGCGCTATCCCGATGGTTACCTCACCACTCAGCGTGCCGTCCCCATGCCAGGTGACCGGCCCGGAAAAGGCCAGCTCCCCGCCGTTAGGCGTAGACAGAACAAAATAACGCAAAAGCGCGCTGCCTTGTCGACCAAGATAAGACGCCATGGGCGCTCGGTTTGCGACCAACTGGCCATAGGCATCGTCCATTCGGGCGTTGAAGGATAAAGTGGCCGGTGCGATGGAGACGTCTGCGGTAGGGTTAGCCGTCAATTGCGTGGTGGAAAACGCCACATCCAGCGCCTGGGTATCCACGGGATTGGGGCGCAGATGAAAATCGCCTTTCTCCATGGCCACTTTGGCTTCACCGGCGGCGATTTTTAGAGCGCTGCCGTTAAGGGAGATGATCTCGAACCCGCCCGATAAGTCGCCATCCACAAACAAGCGCATGGCACTCCAGTCGGCCATAAGTTCCGCCCGCCCCCGTTGGATAATCATCGGGCTTTTCAATTCAGCAATAATCCGCGTGGGGTCATGAACAACGGCCGTTGTGCGCAGCTCACCCGCTTGCACCAGAAGCTCACGCCGGGGGTCAGAAACGGCCGTTCTTGCGCACAAAACACCGATGCGGAAAGGAAACCCCACCATGGCGCGATCCTGACACTCGATTTCGACACCCCGTGTTTCCAATCGGCTGATCTGCTGACCAATCTGCCCGTCCAGATAGCGCGAGAAGACGAACCATCCGCCAAACCACAGCACGAAAAGCATCACGACAAACAAAGCCCATTTGGCCATGGGGTGGGCAAAAAAGGACCGGGTTTCAGACATGGGCAAAGATCTCGAAAATCTACTGTGGGGCGAACGCATAGCATAGGTTCAAGTTCGCCCAAGTGCGACTTTGAAAAGCACCGCACCCAACCCAATCCGTGATTTGCGGAGCGGGTTTCGGACGGTGGTCATTTTCCGGGCTTGCCCATGCAGCAGAAGCCAAGCCATACGCTTGTTGAACAACAATCCGCATTTGCGACCTTATTCCCGAGGATATTTGGCCCTGCAGCTTTGTAGAGCACCATTGCTCAGCGGTGATTGCCCTGTCAAAAGGTCTTTACCTTTCAACAAAACCGGACCGGCATGACTGTTCCCCCCGATTTTTGGGTTTTTGGCTATGGGTCGCTCATGTGGAGGCCGGGCTTTGAATACAAACTGGCCATGCGAGCCCGCCTTAACGGTCTACACCGCTCCCCCTGCATTTATTCTTGGGAACATCGTGGAACCCGGCAACGGCCGGGCATCGTGCTGGGTCTGGACCGGGGCGGCTCCTGTGTCGGAACAGCCTTCAGCGTAGCGGGTAGAAACTATGAAACCGTTATGGCTTATTTGCGGGCCCGCGAATTGGTCACCAATGTCTATTTTGAAACCCGCCGCAACGTGCAATTGGCCGACGGACGCTCGGTTTCCGCCATTTGCTATATGGTGGACCGCACCCACGAACAATATGCGGGACGCCTGAGCCTTGACGCCCTGGTTCACCAAATCAGCGGAGCCAAAGGTAAGTCCGGAGCCAATGAAGACTACTTTTTCGACACCGCCAAAAAACTGCAATCCATAGGCATCAAAGATCCGCTGATGGAGGACATCGCGACCCGGTTGCGAGAAACCTCAAACACGAAGCGTTCAATGTGAAGCAAAAACTGCCGCTCCTTAAACAGCAAAATACTGCTTTCGAACGCTTTTTGACTCACTTTCGTTTCTGATTGAATGCGAAACGCTTTAACTGGCCAGCGTCAAATTCAAATCGGTCAGCGCGGTTTCGCCATCCAGACCATCATCATCCAAAAGATGCACGTGCAGCAGCGTCCCGGGCACCATGACATCCTCCGCCCGCTTGCTCACCCGTAACACGGTGCCGCCCACGGCGGTGGCCGCAAACAGGGCACGATCATAAAGCGCGGCCTGCTCCGGCTGGATGGAGGAAAACACGTATCGCTTACCCGATGCCCCGTGGAGATAAACGAAACGGTTCAAACCGGCCTCCGCCACCACCGAGCGCACCACGCGGGCCAGCGGCACCGCATCACCGGCGGCAAACGTATCTTCCAAAGCCTGCTTTTCCGCCTCCAGCGCCTCCCAAGCCGCATTTTCCCGCGCGGGACTTTGCACATAATCCACCGCCCCCTCCCGAAGCCCGGCCTTGTCAAAACGGGGCACAGAACCGGGGGCAAAGGGGTAGGTGTTGGGCAGGGTGGGCGCGGGGGACGTGAGCGAAACAGCGGGCATGATGTTCTCCTTATGTCTTGGAACATAGATAGAACAAATTAACAGAACATTACAAGAACTTTTTAACCACGTTCAAAAACGATATTTTCACACTTCGCCCTGTTTCCCATTGATCCGCGCGCTGTGGGCCAGAATGCGCGTCTTGACGGCATCGCTGAGCGGGGGCTGTTTTTCGTCTTGGGCGGCCAGCCAGTAAAGCTCATCGCACCCTTCTTCCACCCGCCGCTCCAACTCACTGGCAAACTCTTCCGCGCTCAGGCCCGGCATGATGGGTTCCATGAATTTGGCGCGGATGGTGCCGGGGTGGCGCACAAATTTGCGGCGCGGCCAATAAAGGCCGGAATTCAGCGCCACCGGCACGACAGGGCAGCCCAGTTCCACATACATGCGGGTGATACCATACCGGTAATTGGGCTGCGCCCCCGGCGCGGTGCGGGTGCCCTCGGGATAGATCAGAATTTGACGGCCGCGCTCCAGCGCCTTGGCGCTCTCTTTCAGCATACCCCGCAGCGCCTTGCCCTTGTCGCCCCGGCGGATGGGGATCATGTCGAGATAACCCACATACCAACCAAAGAACGGGATCTTCATCAACTCCGATTTCAGGATATAGGCCGCATCGGGCAGCAGCGCGTAGAGGGAATAGAAATCCCACAAAGACTGGTGTTTGGACGCCACCACGCAGCCATAGTCGGGGATATTCTCCTCGCCCAAAATCTCCATCTTTGTGCCCGCCAGCCAGCGGTGAAAGAAGTGGGTGGAAAAAGCCCAGCGCCGTGGCACATCCAGCGCTTTTTTGTGGGACAAAAAGAAATAAAACGGCGTCTGCACGAGCATCTGCACAATGAGGTTCACATACCAGACGATGTTGAACAGCAGGGAGCGAAGAAACAGCATGGGCGCAAACACCGGTGAACGAGCGTGGCCTGTCCTAAGCGCCGCCCACGGAAGCGCGCAAGGTTTTAAGCGTGTCGCTGTTCAAATAATCCCGCGATAGGGCGCCCACATATTTAATGTATTCCGACACCATAAAGCGCAGCGTCTCCCCGTCCGTATACCAGTCCTGCGCCTGCAAGCGCGGCAGTTTTACGGGAAAGGGCTGGATTGTCGCTTCGGGCATTTGACGGCGAAATTCCAGCAGACTGCGGGGCATATGGTAGTCGCTGGTCACCAGCGTAATGCTGTTGAATTGATTGGCCGCCATCCACTTGCCGGTTTCCACCGCATTGCCCACCGTGTCCAGCGCAGCCCGCTCCACCTCCACACAACAATCAAACGTGGCGCGTTGGCTCTCGTTTAAGGCTTTGAGCGCATTCATGGATGTTTTTTCGTCCACGCCCGTGATCAGCAACCGCTTGCTCTTTGCCTTTTCCACCAGATCAAGGGCCTGGGCTATGCGCGAGGACCCCCCCGTGAGGGCCACCACAGCCTGGGTCTCCACCGGGTTTTGTGGGGGTGTTGATTGCGCCACCGTGTTGGCAAAGCGGAAAAAACCGCCCACGAAAAGACCCATGGCCAATACCAGCACCAACAAGGTCAGTTTGGTGAAAATGCGCACAAGATGCCCGGTCCCACGCATGGTGGCCCCGGCGGCCCGCCGGCTACGGCTTTTTTGCGGTGCGTCTGCCTGCTCATCCATGGCGATATGCTTATCCCTGTCACCCGCCGGCAATATATGCACGATTGGCAAGTGTGAAAAGAGATCACGTATCGGCGCCGCTCCGGTCCAGAACACCCACATGGCGATAAACCGTCAGGCGCGACGTGAGCGCGGTTAAAAGTGCGATGACAAAGATCAAGACCAACACGCCCACATAGCCCCACAGGCCCACGGAGAATGTGCCAAAAAGTGCGCTCACCTGTTCCGCCGCCGGGTCTGCCACATTGCGCGCCGTCCACCAGCCCAAAATCAGAAAGAAACCGATGGCCGTAAGCCCCCCGGTTACCGCCCCTTTCAGACCCAACAAAAGAAAATGGCGCTGAAATTCTCCGGCAATGTAAGACTGTTCCGCCCCCACGAAGTGCAGCACTTCGATGACGTGGGCATTGCCAGACATGGCCCCCCGCGTGGCAAACACCACCATTAACATGGTGGCCCCCAGCATGAGAAGAAAGACCACCAAACCCACGGCCACCGTGGCCTGCGCCATGGTGGTGAGGCGATCCACCCAGGCCCGGTGATTGTCCAGCGATGCGCCGGGCACATCAGCGGCCAGCACTTGCCGCAGGGCGGCAAAATCCGGGGGCGACGCTTCATCCACCCGCACCATGATGAGGCGTGGAACCGGCAATGTGTCCAAATCCAGGCCCGCCCCCAACCACGGTTCCAGCAGCCGGTTCATGGCGCTGTCATCGAGTACGGAAACATCCGTGACGCCATCAAACCCCTGGGCGATAGCCTGCGCCCGAGCCATGGCCTGTGCCATATCGGTGCCTTCCACCGGGCGGATTTGTATGGTGACCTCGCGGGCAATATCCGACTGCCAACCGGCCGCCGTATCGCGCACCATGGAAACAGAACCCAGCGTGAGACTGGCCAAAAAGGCCATAATGGCGATAACCGTTGTCAATGCCGTGCCCGCCACCGAAGAGCGCGGGACGATGGAGTGTTGAGGCCGTTCCGTCAGCAGTTGATCTTCGGGCACTGCCGCCGGCTGGTTGCCGGTGGGCTTTTGGGAAGCAGGGCGGGCCTCACTTTTGCCGGCGGGCTTTGTTTGCGCTTGATCTTTTTCCCCCGCCGTCGTCTGCGCCTTTTTGGTGTCGGATTTTGCTACGGGCAACGGGGCCACCGGCCCCTGTTCGGCAAGGCGTGTCTCCACCACCGGCGAGGGTTCCGCCAACGCTGATGCCTCTTTGGCCGCCTTCAGCGCTTTTTCGGTGGCGATGGTAATAGCGCTCTTGGGGTCGGCCTTTGCTTCCAATTCCGCTTTGGCCGCCTTTTCCTTTTCACGAACGAGCGCAGCTAAACGCTCTGTTTCCAAAATGACTGTTTCCTGCCGCTTCTCCACATCGGCGGCGGTGCGGGCTTGAGCGGCTTCTTGCTCGCGCTTTTCAGCCTCTTTTCGGGCAAGAGCGCTGCGGCGCAGGGCCTGACGCACGGCCTCAACACCCTGCACCGGCAAATCTTCCGCGGGCAACGGCGCTTGCGCCGGGGTCACGGGCTTGCGGGGAATGGGCGGGCCCTGCATTTTTGTTTTTGGCGGCTTCTCCTCACTCATAAATCTGCAACCGCCCCTGATTGAGCACCAGACGGCGGGCATCAAACTGGTCCATCAGCGCCAGATCATGGGTGGCGATGACGACGGACGTGCCGGAACGGTTCAATTCCACAAAAAGACGGAGGAGCCGCCGCGCCAGGGTGGGGTCCAGATTGCCCGTGGGTTCGTCCGCCAGCAGCACTTCCGGCTGGTCGATGAGCGCCCGCGCAATGGCCGCCCGCTGTTGCTCTCCCCCCGACAGGACTGAAGGAAAAGCATCAATGCGGTGGGCCAGACCCACCCATTTGAGCAATTCCACCACATCGCGGCGATAGCTGGCCTCTTCCTTACCGCGCACGCGCAGGGGCAAGGCCACATTTTCATAAAGCGTGAGATGCCCCAGCAGGCGAAAGTCCTGAAACACGATGCCGATGCGGCGGCGAATGGCGGGCAGCGTGTTCTTGTCCAGATCAGCCGCATTTTTGCCAAACACGTTGATGACGCCCCGTGTCGGTTTAAGCGACATGAACAACAGGCGCAAAAGGCTGGTTTTGCCCGCCCCGGACGGGCCGGTGAGAAACTGGAACGACCGGGGCTGGATGGAAAAGGTCAGGTCGCGCAGCACCTCCTGCCCCATGCCATAGCGCACCCCCACATTGTCGAACCGGATCATGGGGGTGAAACCTCCTCAAAATACTGCGCCCAACCTGTCGCGCTCTTATGGTTAAGGGGCGGTTAAAAGTGGTCAATTGTAAGCAATGCCTTAACCACTTATGCCCCAACGTGGTCAGGAATTTGTTCACCATATTGTTGTGCCGAGTTGAACACCGTGACCATCACCTGCCCCGCCTGCAAAGCCCGTTACCGCCACCCCGGTGACGCCATCATTCGCACCCGCAATCTGCAATGCGGCGTGTGCGACCATGAATGGACACCAGCCCCTTCTGACATAAAGGGGCACCGTATCACCTGCGATGCCCCTTCTATGGCCCCGGAACTGGCGGACCTCGCCCCCGGCGAAACCATCCGCACCAATCTTCCGGTTCTGGTGGACAGCAAAGCTGAAACGGCGAAACCCGCCATCACGCCACGCCTTGTGGACCGGGCACCGGAACCGGTCCACACGCTTTCCAAGACCGCCATGGTTGTGCCCATGCTGTCACTGGCCTTCGCTACTTTTGTGGCCGGCACGGTTCTGTTCAAGGATGCGGTTATGGCCAAGCTGCCCACCACCGTCGCCTATTATCAGGCCGCCGGGCTGGCGTCAGACAATCCGGGCCTGCAAATTGCCAATGTGAGCACCGACAAACGGCTGGAAGACGGCATCGCCAAGCTCATTGTGAAAGGTGAAGTGCTCAATGTGGCCGACAACACCGTGCCCGTGCCGCCGCTGAAACTCATCATGCGCGACAAGGGCAATGACAATCTCTACGCTTGGACCGTGACCACCACCCGCGACAGCCTCAAAAAGGGCGAAAAAAGCCGCTTCACCGCCGTCGCCACCGATATTCCCGAGGGTGCGGTGAATGTGGATGTGGAATTTGCCCCCGCATCGGGTAAGACGGACCGGTAACCCCGCCGTTCCACAAGGGTCATCCCCATGACCACCATTCCAGAACCCCAACCCGGCGAACCGCGCATGACCGTGCGCGGCAAGCGCATTTCCACCCTGTTTTCACCGCAGGATATTGCCAAGGCCAACCAGGCCATGGCCGTGCAGATGGGCCGGCGTACGCATAATGACCTTCTGGTCATCGCCATCCTGAAAGGCTCCTTCATTTTTGCCGCCGACCTGATCCGCGCCATGCACGCCGCCGGCATGGCCCCGGAGGTGGAATTCATCACCCTGTCCAGCTACGGCACCGGAACCACCAGCAAGGGCGTCACCATCGTCAAGGACATCGACAGCGCCGTGGAAGGCCGGGACGTGCTGCTGATTGATGATATTCTCGAATCCGGCAACACCTTGCGCTTTGCCCGCAATCTCATGCTGGAGCGGGGTGCAAAATCGGTGGAAGTGGCCGTGCTGCTGGATAAACATTCCCGCCGCGCGGTGGATTTAGAGCCCGACTACGTGGGTTTCCACTGCCCCGACCATTTCGTGGTCGGCTATGGCATGGACGTGGCCTACGCCTTCCGCGAACTACCCTTTGTGGGCGTCGTCGAAGGGGATGCATGACGCGTCAACTGCACAGTGTAGGACCGCTTGAACAAAGCGTTATCAACTTCCTCCTCATCCTCGGCTGTCCGCAAGCCGCGTGTCTTGCTACCGTGCCGGGGACCCAGTCCGTAAAACTGAAAACGCATTCGGTCCAGCGGAATGGATTACCGGAACAAGTCCGGTAATGGGGGGAGAGTTTTTTGACATGCGGGCGAACGAGCTCCTCACCGACCCGTTAACCATTTGCGTTCTATTGTTAACCAAGCGTTAACCCGAATCACCGCATTTTCAGGAACAAACCGTGCTCAATTGGTTAATGCGTCCCTATGGCCCGTATCCTGCTGACAGAAGATGATGAAGCCGTGCAGGCCTTCGTGGCCCGTGCTTTGCAGATGGACGGCCATACAGTCATCACCGCCGATGATGGTGAGGACGGTTATGACCGCATGATTGAGCATGACGGGGAGTTTGACCTCCTGCTTTCCGACATCAAGATGCCCTTCATGGACGGCATTGAACTGGCCCACACCGTCGCCAGGCATTTCCCCCACATGCCCATCCTGCTCATGACCGGCTATGCCGACCAGCGCGAGCGGGCCGATAGCGTAAACGCCGTGGTGGTGGACGTGATCTCCAAGCCGTTCTCGCTGGCAGAAATCCGCAGCGCCGTGAAACGGACGTTGGGTGTCGAGCGGGAAAACCAGAGGACGGGGCGGTTTTTGAAATCCGCGTAAGACGCCGGTCGTCCCACCTGCCCGATTGTCACCCCAGCGCAGACGGATATGACAATCATGTTTGCAGGCATATTTAGAAGTCCAGCGCAGGCCAAGGTCATCTTGACAGAAGGCGGTTCTCTTCCGTCCAAAACACCTCTTGATAACCCAATTCATCCAACCGCCCCATCAAATCCGCTTTCCAAAGATGGGCGTGGGCCACTTCGATGAGAACGTGTTTTGGCAACAGCGCTTCGGGAGCCGCATCGAAAAACGGCATCAGCGCGCGATCCTCGAAGCCTTCAATGTCGATTTTGAGAATATCAATGCGGTCGATCTGAAACTCCGCCAGCAAATCCATCAACTGCACCACAGGCACCGACACGCTGGCCACCGGATTAGCCGTGCCTTCTTTCAACATGGATGTGTGGCCGATATTGCTGCCGCCGTCGGACCATAAATCCATCTGCGCCCTTTCAGGCCCCGCCCCGCCGTTGAACACATGGGCCGTGGGCAAGCCATTGGCCCGCAGATTATAGAGTAATTTGGCATGGGTGCGCGGGTGCGGCTCTAACGCCACCAGTTTTGCTTGAGGTCCGGCGCGGCGGCCCACAAACAGGGTGTAGGACCCCACATTGGCGCCGATATCCACAAAACAGGTGTCCACCGCAATCAGCGGGACCAGCGCTTCGTGCTCCACCCGTTCGGGCAGATCGTCCCGCCCAAAAAGCACCCGGTCGCAATAATTTTCCGCCGGGTAGAGCCGAAACTTCATGCCGTCATGGGTGATGTCAAACGGCCCCGCCACCGGCCGCGCAAAGTGTTTGCGCAATTTCTGGCGCAGGCCCTGCGACAGTCGGCGGTGATCGCTGAGCTGCCAAACAAGGCGTTGAAAGAAACCGGGCCGGTGGGTGCCGAAAGCGCTTTGCGTGTCCAACCCCCGAAGCGGGTCAACGTCCACCATCGCCCCCCGCTTTGCCTCCCCCTGCGGCTTGGGCGGCTTCCTCTTCTTGGTCGATCACCGATCGCGCGGCCGCCGTGACGGCTTCCTTTTCAGCCTCGGTCAAGTCATCCTTGTTTCGGTCCGCCAGCCGCACCGTCACCTCCTTATGGGCAAAATGGATCCCTTCACGGGCAAACAGGTCCTGAATGCTCTCATAAACCACTTTGCGGGTGACAAACTGCTCCCCCGGCTTTGTCATAAATTTCACACGGATGATCATGGCACTGTCTTCCATGCGATAAACCCCCTGGCTTTTGAGCGGCTGCATGAACGTGTGCCCCACTTGCGGATGCTCCAGCAGCGCTTGGCCCAGCTTTTTGACCAGCTTGCGCACCTTTTCCACATCCGTGTCATAGGTCACCCGCAAGGGCAGCTTCATGAGCACCCAATCGCGGGAATAGTTGGTGAGCTGTTTGATCTCGCCAAACGGTATGGTGTGCAGCGCCCCCAGATGGTGACGCAGTTGGAAAGAGCGCACGGAAATTTTCTCCACCGTGCCCTTGATGCCTTCGATCTCCACGTATTCACCCCGCCGGAACGCGTCGTCCATCAGGAAGAACGCGCCGGAGAAAATATCGCGAATGAGGGTCTGCGCCCCAAAACCCACCGCAATGCCCACCACACCGGCACCGGCAAAAATGGGGGCAATGTCAAAGCCCATGCGCGACAGGATCACCATGCCCGCCACCGAAAATATGGTGATCGTCATGACATAGCGCATGATGGGCAGCAGCGTTGCCATGCGCGTGGCCCCCGCACCGCCCCCTTCCCCACCAATTTCTTCCTCCTCAACGGGTGCGCCACCCTCTTCCAGCAACCGCCGATCAATGAATATGGAGACCGCACGATAGGCCAGCCAACACAGGGTGGCCGCCAGAAAGATGTCCAAAAAAGCGGTCCACGGGTGCCCGTCACGCCCCACTTCAAAACCCCAAAACCGCGCCAATTCTCCCAGCGCAAACACGGCGATGATGGCCAGCGCGCCGTTTTCAAAAAACGACCGGAACACGGGTTGATATTCAAATTCCGGCATGGCCACACGGTTGACCACCATCTCCTCGCCGGTCTCTTCGTCTTTGACGGTCACATCCTGAGCGTGGCGCGCTTTTTCCGCTTCATAACGTTCTTTGAATTTCCATTCGCGCCGGTTGTAATAGGTCTGGATTACGATCAGCACGACACCGTAAATCAAAATGGCCAAATACCCGATGACGGCCGGGGCAAAAAGCATGAGGCCCGGCGGTGGCACCATCACCTCAACCCGCAGGACATAGGCCACCAGCGCCACAAAGGCGTATAGGACAAACGCAACCGGCACCAATTTGGCCAGATTAGTGCGCGCCCGAAAGAACGGCACACCGGGGTCGGCGGGGGCCACCATGTGGGCAAGGGCCCGCCAGTTTCTGGCAATGAAAAACAACAGCAACAGTGTGATGGCTACGCCCATCAATATCTGGTTCAGCGCCACCTGCTCCGCCGTCAGCACGCCTTCGATGCCACGCATGCTTTCTTCACGGGCGGTAAACCCGAAAAACCGCATCAGCCCCACCACAAAAACCGCCACCATGGCGCTGAGGTGAAACCCCCGGTGCAGCTGCAACGCTTCCGCGTCTGTAAGGTTGACCAGACGGAATTTTGGCAGGGAACCGGCGAAGAAATTCCAGGAAACGCCGTGCCGTAAAAACCGGTAGACGGCATTGGCCATGATGATTTCAAAAATCAGCCGGCGGGTGGGCTCGTGTCCACTGTCCAAAATAACGGCCACGGCAAAGGCGCAGGCAATGGCCATGCAGACCAAAAATATCGCCATAAGCGTGCGCACCAAAAGATACTTAACCCGGTCTGCCCGGGAATTGGGCTCTCCGGGGTTGACCCATGATGTATTGTTTTCCAGCCAGCGGAAGGTCCGGCTGGTGGCAAACGTGGCGATCAACAGGCCCAGCACCGCCGTGCCAATGGCCCGCAGTATCCAAAAATAACTTCCATCAGGGCTGGCCGCCTCCAGTGTTTTCACAAAGGCCGTGGGCAAATTGGGCAATTCAGCGAAAAACCCGGTGACGCGCTCCCGGGCCTGCAAAAACCGCTCCGCCCGCATGCTGTCCGCCATGGCGGGAGGCGGCGCTTGCTGCTCCGGTCGAATGATGACGACGGTGGACCCTTCCTCGCGGGCCTCTTTGACGAGCGTTTCAAGGCCGCTGGGCGTCTCTTCATCCCCCCCACCGCCTGACAGCACCTGCGCCTGCACGGGCAGCATGACCACAAATAGCGCCAAAACAATTGTGACCGCCCGCAAAGCGGCCTTTACCGATGGATGCACCCTCATGGTATCCCTCCGCGCCCTCTAGGCGCATATTCCTGCCCCTTGGGCGGCTTTCCTTCAAGTTAAATCCCTGAAAGAAAGGGAACCATGCCCTATCTCGCCGCTCCCCTTGTTTTCCTGCGCCATGGTGAAACGGACTGGAACCGGCAACGGCTCTTTCAAGGGTCCAAGGACATTGCGTTGAACGGGACGGGGCAAAATCAAGCCCGCGCCCATGCGGCACCCCTCTCTTATCTGCTATCCGAGGGGGTGCTGGAGCGGCGCCAAATCACACTCCATTCGTCACCGCTGCAAAGGGCGCGGCAAACGGCAGAGATTTTGCGCGATGCCCTTTCTCTTGCTTCCCCGGTTCAATGCCACACCGGCCTAAGGGAAATTTCCATGGGCGATTGGGAGGGCATGACCACCGAAAGTCTGCGCGAAAACCACTTTGCGCTGCGCAAACAAAGGCGGGCGGACCGCTGGCATTTCACGCCTCCCAACGGGGAAAGCATGGCAAGCCGGGCCGAGGAGATTATCAAAACCGCAAGAAGACTGCCCCCCCACAGCATTGTTGTGACCCACTCGGTTGTGCTGCGCATTCTTCTTCAGCACATCAATGGGGGTGATAAAAATGCAGCATCACGCCAAAACATCCCCCATGAGGGGGCGTGGTTGTTTGATGGTGAAAAAATGCGCCACCACAGTGCTTAACGAAGCCGTGAAATCGTGGCAGTGTTTCGCCCAGGGGGTGCCGGCGCACCCAGGGAGAACTAGCTAAGGGGCGCGCGGCTTGGACCAGCACGTCAACGGGATGGCCACCAGTGGGGTGGCCCGTGATACGGCTGAGAGAACGGCTGGTGCGGGCGAAAGTGCGCCTGCGCCCATCCACGACATCATCCGCGTGGATGATCTTCACATCACCATCGACCCCAAGGGCACCAATTTACACGTGGTGCGCGGGGCATCCTTTCGCATTCAAGCGGGCAAGACCGTGGCGCTGGTGGGCGAGTCCGGCTCCGGCAAGTCGATCCTTTCCCAAGCCATTCTCGGCATCTTGCCAAAAGTGGCCCACATCACCGCCGGCTCCATCTGGTATCGGGAAAATGCCGAAGATGAAGCCCTCGACCTTGTGGCCCTTGCCGATAACTCTGCCCAGCGCATTGCCCTGCGTGGCGGGAAAATGTCCATCATCTTTCAGGAACCCATGACCTCCCTGTCACCGCTTCACACGGTAGGCAACCAGATAGGGGAAGCGCTGGAACTGCATCGGGATGTGAACGGCGACGAAGTGCGCTCCACCGTGGTGGACATGCTGCGCCTCGTGGGCTTTCCCGACCCGGACGCCGCCTATTCCATGTATCCCATGGAACTCTCCGGCGGATTGCGCCAACGCGCCATGATCGCCATGGCGCTCATCTGCCACCCGGCCCTGTTGATCGCGGACGAACCCACCACGGCGCTGGACGTCTCCATGCAGGCCAAGATTTTGAGCCTGTTGAACGAGTTGCAGGACAAGCTCGGCATGGCCGTCCTCCTCATCACCCATGATCTGGGCGTGGTAGCCAATATGGCTGACGAAGTAGTGGTCATGTATCACGGGCAGATCATGGAGGCGGGCACAAAGGAAGCCATTTTCCGCAACCCCCAACATCCCTATCTCAAAGCCCTGCTCCATGCGGTGCCCGATCTGGACATGGGCTATGATGAAAAGCTCCAATCCCTACGCGACATTGACCACGAAATCCCTGCCTCCATGCGTGGCGACGGCGCGGCCCGCCGCTCCCATGCCGATGAGACCCTGCTGCGCGTCCGCGGCCTGACCAAAACCTTCGAAACCAAAAAATCCGGCGGTTGGTTTGGCGGCGAAAAGAAACTGGTCCAAGCCGTGGACGATGTGAGTTTCGACGTGCGCCGCGGCGAGTGTTTTGGCCTTGTGGGGGAATCCGGCTGCGGCAAAACCACCACGCTCAAGATGATCGTGCGGGCCTTGTCGGCCAATGAAGGCTCGGTAGAGTGGTTGGAGGACGGGAAAAGCACGGACATTATGCAACTTGATGACGCTGCCATACGGCAGTTTCGCCGTCGTATTCAGATGGTGTTTCAGGACCCGTTTTCGTCCCTCTCCCCCCGCTCCACCGTGTTGAACATTCTCAAAGAACCCATGGAGGTCCACGGGCTGGGAAGCGACCGGGAGCAGCGGGAATATGCGGCGGAACTGCTGCGGCTGGTGGGTCTGCAACCCACCTATCTGGGCCGTTACCCCCATTCCTTTTCCGGCGGCCAGCGCCAGCGCATCGGCATCGCCCGCGCTTTGGCGCTTCGGCCAGAACTTTTGGTGTGCGATGAGCCTGTGTCCGCACTGGACGTTTCCGTGCAGGCACAAGTGCTGAACCTGCTCAAACAACTTCAAGAAGAACTGGGCCTCACCTACATCTTCATTTCCCACAATCTGGCCGTGGTGCGTTACATCGCCGACCGGATTGGCGTCATGTTCAAGGGCCAGTTGGTGGAAATGGCCGGGCGCAGGGAATTGTTTGAAAACCCCATCCACCCCTACACCCGCGCCCTGCTGGACGTGGTGCCCCATGCCAATCTGGACCATCCGCTGGACTTTGACAGGATCAACCGCGACATGGCCCTTGGGGTGGAAGAGGACGATGACAGCGGCAATGCCCGCGTCTGGCCTGCGCCTTTTGCAGGCGAAGGGCGGCTGGATATGATCCGTATCAACGACAACCATCAGGTGCGCGCATTGGAAGGGACCAGTGCCGCCGACCTGATGCAACACGCCGTTCAAGAACCGGCGTGAAGATCGGGAGAGAAAAGATGAAAACACTCGTCAAAGTGCTAACCGCTTCACTGTTGATGGCCCCCGTGACCGCCTGGGCCGAACCACCGGAAGAGCCGCGCATCATTAACATGGAAGAACTGGATAAAGTGCCCGGTAAGCGCGGCGGCTCCATCAAAACGCTCATGGCCAAAACCAAGGATGTGCGCTGGATGACGGTGTATTCCGGCGCACGGCTGGTGGCCTATGACCAAACCTTCAAACTGGCCCCTGACATTCTCAAAAAAGTGGATAATGAGGGGAATAAGGTTTTCACCCTCCATTTGCGCAAGGGCCATAAATGGTCCGACGGCGCGCCTTTCACCACCGAAGACTTCCGCTATTGGTGGGAGGATGTGGCTAACAATCCTGCCCTGTTCAAAGGTGGGCCACCCCGCGAAATTCTCGCCGATGGCAAAAAGCCCATCGTGGAAATCATCGATGAGCACACCATCCGCTACACGTTTGAGACCGTAAACCCGCTCTTTCTGACGGCGCTAGCAGCAGCACGGCCCATGTATATCTACATGCCCTCCCACTACCTCAAACAATTCCATGAAACCTATGCGGACCCGGAAAAACTGGCGGCCATGGTGGAAGAAGAACAGGTGCAAAACTGGGGCTCGCTGCACAAACGCAAGGGCCGCCAATACCGCCCTGAAAATCCGGACATGCCGACGCTGCAAGCTTGGCGCAACACAACATCTTTGCCGGCCGAGCGCATCGTCTTCAAACGCAATGAGCATTTCCACCGGGTGGACGGTGCCGGGACACAATTGCCCTATCTGGACGAAGTTGTGCTGAACATCGCCTCCTCCTCCATCATCGCCGCAAAGGCCGGCACTGGGGAGACCGATTTGCAGGCCCGCTATATCGGCTTTGAGGACTATACCTTCCTCAAGCGCGGTGCCGAAAAGGCGGACTACAAGGTCCTTCTGTGGCCATCGGGGCGCGGCTCCGAAATGACCCTACTGCCCAATATGAACGCCAAGGACGACGCTTTCCGCACAGCTTTCCAGGACGTGCGCGTGCGCCGCGCTTTGTCACTGGCCATTGATCGGTCAGAAATCAACGAAGCCATCTTCTTTGGCCTCGCTCGAGAAGCCGCCAACGCGGTTTTACCCTCCAGCCCCCTTTTCACCGAAGAAGCTTCAAGCGCCTATGCGACGCAAGACGTGGACAAAGCCAATGCCCTGTTGGATGAGGCTGGCTATACGCAAAAGAACGGTGAAGGCATCCGCCTGCTGCCGGATGGGCGCGAGTTTGAAATCATCGTAGAAACCGCCGGCGAGAAGAGCCAGGAGACCGATATTCTCCAACTCGTGGCCGACCACTACAAACAGATCGGCATCAAACTCTTCGTCAAACCCTCCCAGCGCGACATCCTGCGCGGGCGCGTCTCCAACGGAGAGGCGCTCATGTCTACGTGGGAAGGGCTGAACCGCGGCCTCGCCACACCGGACA
Organism: Pseudomonadota bacterium; assembly: GCA_038525315.1. Classification (GTDB taxonomy): domain Bacteria; phylum Pseudomonadota; class Alphaproteobacteria; order Rhizobiales; family Rhizobiaceae; genus Pseudahrensia. The sequence goes on along the minus strand of JBCBHU010000001.1, from coordinate 913,506 downwards.
TGAACCCGGAAGAACTGGCCCCCGTCTCCCCCGTTCAAGGCCAGTGGCCGGTTTGGGGTCTGTATAAGGAAAGCGGCGGCGCATCCGGCGAAAAGCCCAACCTGCCGGAAGTGCAAAAACTGGATACCCTTTATACGAAGTGGCGCAACGCCACCTCCTATGAGGAACAAAAGCAGGTGTGGAGCGAAATGCTCTCCATCTTTACCGATCAGGTCTACACCATCGGCATCGTTTCCGGCGGCCTCCAACCCATCGTGGTATCCACTAAACTGCGCAACGTGCCGGAGGAAGGCATCTGGGCCTTTGAACCCACGCTCTATTTCGGCCAATACATGCCCGACACATTCTGGCTGGACGAGTAAAGACGGGAACTCCAAGTGGCGTTTGGCAAGATCATAGACTGGGCAAGGCGGCGAAGAGCCGCCCGACGCTTTTGCGTCGCCCCCGCGGAGCGCAGGCTGCCCACCTCTGTGGGCGGCCGACAGCGTGAGCGCAAAGAAAGTCATGCGCCATGCTAGGCTATATCATCTACCGCATTGGCGCGATGATCCCGACGCTCATCCTCGCGTCCATCGTCATCTTCACCATCATCCAGCTGCCGCCGGGTGATTATGTGGAGACCTATATTGGCGAATTGCTGGCCTCGGGCGAAAGCGTTGATCTGGAACGGGCGCAATATCTGCGGGAGGAGTATGGGCTGGATAAGCCCATGATCCAGCGCTATTTCCTCTGGATTTCCAATTTCGTCATGGGCGATTTTGGCTATTCGTTCGAATATCAACGCCCCGTGTCGGAAGTTGTCGGCGACCGCCTGTGGTTCACCATTCTGGTGTCCTTTTGCACCATTATCCTCACTTGGGTCATCGCCTTCCCCATCGGCATTTATTCCGCCACGCACCAATATTCCTGGGGCGATTACGGCCTGACCTTTGTGGGTCTTTTAGGCCTGGCTACGCCCAACTTTCTGCTGGCGCTGGTGATGATGTATCTGGCGCAAACCATTTTCGGCGTTTCCATCGGCGGGCTGATGGACGCAGAATATATCGATCAGCCCATGAGCTGGGATAAATTCAAATCCATCCTTGAGCACTTGATCGTGCCCACCATCGTCATCGGCACGTCCGGAACAGCGGCCATGATCCGCCGCATTCGCGCCAACCTGTTGGACGAATTGCAAAAGCAATATGTGGTCACCGCCCGCGCGAAAGGCGTGCCGCCCTTTAAGGCGCTGGTGAAATATCCCCTGCGCATGTCGCTGAATTTCTTTGTGGCGGACATTGGCTCCCTCCTGCCCGCCATCATTTCCGGCGCAGAAATCGTGGCCATCGTGCTGTCCCTACAAACCACCGGCCCGCTACTCATCGCGGCCCTGCAATCCCAAGACATGTATTTGGCAGGCTCCTTCCTCATGTTCCTGGCCACGCTCACTGTGATCGGCGTGCTCCTGTCGGACATTGCGCTAGGCTTCCTCGACCCCCGCATCCGGCTGCAGGGAGGGGTAGATAAATGAGCGTGCAGCGGAGCGTAAGAACAAAAATGCTCGGAGCGAAGCGATGAGCAAGAATTTCGAGCACGATGTTGATACGCCCCTGACGGTGGACGAAACCCGCTCCGCCGAAGAACAGGCGGCCCTCCTGCGCGCCAAGGATGCGGGCGGCCCCACCACAAACACCACGCCGCTGCCCGCCGAAGGCACAGCGCATTTGCCCCACTTTGTGTCCGACGCGCCCTTCGATCTGCGCTCCGTGGAAAAGCTGACGCCAGAGCAGGAGAAGATTTACTTCGCCTCACAACTCACCCTCATGTGGTGGAAGTTCAAAAAGCACAAAGTGGCCGTCTGGTCCGGCATCTTTTTGCTCATTCTCTACGGCACAATTTTCATCAGCGAGTTCCTCTCGCCCTATAACTACCAAACCCGCCACAACAAACACATCTACGTGCCGCCCCAGAGCGTGCATCTGTTCCACAAGGGCGAGTTTGTCGGTCCGTTCGTCTATGATTTGAAGCGCAAACTTAATCTGGAGACCATGCAGCGGGAATATACGCCCGACACAAACAAACCCATGAAACTCTCGTTCTTCTGCTCGGGCGAGGAATATAACTGGTTCGGCCTCATCCCGGCGGACAACCATCTGGTCTGCGCCCCCAAAGGCGCGCCTTTCTATCTGCTCGGCACGGACAGATTGGGCCGCGATTTACTTTCGCGCATACTTCAGGGCGCGCGCATATCGCTGACCATTGGCCTCATCGGCATTACCGTCTCCTTCATCCTCGGTATCGTGATCGGCGGCGCGGCGGGGTATTACGGCGGTTGGGTGGACATGATCGTGCAACGGGTCATCGAAGTGCTGCAATCCATACCGACCATTCCACTCTGGCTCACCCTGTCGGCCATCATGCCCGCCTCGTGGTCGCCCATACTCATCTATTTCGGCATAACGATCATATTAGGCCTGTTGGACTGGACGGGGCTGGCAAGGGCCGTGCGCTCAAAGCTGCTATCCCTGCGCGAAGAAGACTACGTGCTGGCCGCCCGCCTGATCGGCGCTAGCCCATCGCGCATCATCGGGCGACACCTTATCCCCGGCTTCATGTCCCACCTCATCGCCTCCGCCACCATCACCATTCCTGTGATGATTTTGGGCGAGACGGCGCTGTCCTTTCTGGGCCTTGGCCTGCGCGAACCCATCACATCCTGGGGTGTGTTGCTGAACGAAGCCCAAAACATCAACGCGGTGGCGGTCTATCCATGGCTCATGCTGCCGGTAGTGCCGGTGATCTTCGTCATCATCGCGTTCAACTTCTTGGGCGATGGGCTGCGGGACGCGGCTGATCCGTATAAATAAAGGCTAACGCACAGAACAGGTCGGCACCATTCAGCCCACAACCATGCGCCAGCTTTATGCGGCCAACGAATGCTCTTCAGAAATACCGGGGATCATATCCGCCCGGCCAAACAGCATGCGCCGCTCCATATAGGTGGAAAGCCAGCTGGAGAAACGCTTCGACAAGTCTTCCGTAATGGCACTAAGCGGAAAACTCACCAGCGCAAAATCGCTTTGCAGCGGTTCATACCAGACCGGGTCGCCGATCACCTGCCCGCCAAACATGCGCCGATAGAACGGCACATGTTTGAGGCGCAGGGCGGAGATGGTTTCATCCACCCCGTAATGCTGGCACGCCATGGCGACGATGCGGAAAGTGAGATAAGGCAATTCCGGCACCCGGTCAGCCAGCGTGGGGTTCACCACCAGCCGCGTCACGTCCATCAGCACGCAGCCCGTCTCGAGCTTGGGTTGCAGCCGCTCCCCATACATGGCCATGGCCTGCGCATCCGGCGCTTCTGCCGTGATGATGGAAAGCCGGATCGTGCTGGCCAGCGCGGACCCCACAAACACCCCAAATGTTGTGGTATTGTCGCAAGCGTCGAAGGGGTCTGTGAACCCATTCCAGTTTTCCCGCACCGGAAAACTCTTACGGTACCCCTCATAGCGCATGTCCAGAACCGCCTCGCGGTCCTCGGCATCCACCATGCGCCGAAACTCGGTATTCGGCAGTAAATCATACAGTCGGTTGTCCAGCTGCTGCCGGAAAGTAAGATCGCCCATCTTGCCCCCTCAGGAGGCCGCCCCTGTCAATAAAGGCCTCCGGATGGACTAACGTTAACACTCCCTTAACGCGTGTCAAACGCTGAAACCGGCAAGTGGGAAAAGAGGTTAACGGGCGTCAATATTGCGTGGGCAGAGGGCCTAAGCCACATGTATGGCGTGTTTGGCCATCGAACCGCTGAGCTGGTTGCTCAAGGCACTGTCAGGCTGCAACGCTTGCAGGATATCTGCCGCGCACAGGGGTTTTGAAAAAAGATAGCCCTGCACTTCATCGGCCAGTTTATGGCGGGTGACGACGGCCAGTTCTTCGGGTTTTTCCACCCCTTCCACCACCAATTTTAGCTTCAACTGGCGCCCCATGGCAGAAATGGCCTGTAACAGCGGTAAGCCCTTGTCCCCCCGCTCCAGACCCAACACAAACGCCCGGTCGATCTTCAGCTTATCGATGGGCAGGCTGTTCATATAGCTGAGGCAGGAATAACCCGTCCCAAAATCATCCAACGAGATACTGACACCCATGGCTTTGAACTCGTTGAGCACCGCCACGGTGCCCTCGATGTCATCCAGCGCTAGCGATTCGGTAATTTCCAATTCAAGCCGGTGCGGTGCAAGCCCGGTCTTGGCCAGCGTGGTGCGCACGGTTTCCACCACGTCGCCTTGTTTGAATTGCAGGGGCGACAGGTTAACCGCTACCCGCACATGGGCCGGCCATGTGGTGCAGGCGGCACAGGCCTGTTCCAGCATCCAATCCCCCAATTCGCTCACCAGCCCCATTTCTTCCGCCATGGGAATGAAAATGGCCGGAGAAACCATGCCATGGCGCGGATGATGCCAGCGCATGAGCGCTTCACAGGTGGAAACCTTGCGGTTACGCAAGGCCACCAGCGGCTGAAACCAGGCTTCCATTTGGTTGTGATCCAGAGCGCGACGCAAATCCTCCTGCAACTCCGCCATCCGAATAGCCTCGGCGGCCAGTTCCGGGCGAAACTCCACAATGGAGCAGCTTTCGCTCTTGCGGGCCTGCAACAGGGCAAGATCACCAAATTTCAGCAGGGCTGACGCGCTCACCGCGTCGCGCCCGGCTTCCACCAGTCCAATCTTGCATCCCAGTTGCACCTTGCGATCTTCCACCGCGAACCGCTCCGCCATGATTTCCACCACAGCGTCGGCTGTCATACGGGCAGCATCCTTGGCGTTGCGACCAAACAAGGCCAAAGCAAATTGATCGCCGCTGTAGCGGGCCAGCAGACCATTATCCCGGGCCACACGTTCCAGCCGTTTGGTGACCTGTGTAAGAACCATGTCGCCAAACTGATGGCCCAGCAATTTGTTGATGGACTTGAAGTGCTCCAAATGGATGATCAACACGCAGCACGGTTCACCCGTGCCCAGCCGCTCCTCCAGAATAGAGCCGAAATAATTGCGGTTCAGCAATCCGGTCAGCCAGTCCAGCCGCGTCATCTGCTCGATGCGCTTTTCCGTCTCCACCTCGCGTGTTATATCCTCGGTGGTGAGCACAAGACCGCCGCCCGTGATAGGAGTGGATTGCATCTTAAGGGTCAAACGCCGATCACCCGCGTCCATTTTGAACGCAGTTGTAAACGGCCCCGCCTCCGGGTTTTGCACCCAATCGGTCAGGATGGCCCGGTCATTATTGTCCAACCGGCCAAATTGCACCGCGTGGGACAACAGATCTTTCAGCGGCCTGCCCCGCACATTTTCCATGGGCGCTCGCAGATACTGGAGCACCGCCGCATTGGCCACTTCCACCCGGGCCTTGTCATCAAACAAAATGATGCCTTGGGGCACATTGTTAATGGCATGGTCCAGTTGTTTGGCAGAATACTCCGCCAGCTGCCGCTGAATGATGTTGTTGGATTGGGTCTCCCGCAAATCCGTGGCGAAACTGAAGATGGAAAAGACATAAGGGACGAGCAAAATGCCCAGAAGCATGAACGGCCCGCCCAGCAATTCCACCCCCAAAACCACGGGTATAAATACCGCCGCCAGTTGATAACGCACCAGCCGCGAGAACGGATAGGACCGGCAGCACACGCCGATCAGATTGCCAAACGTCACCGCAAAGCTCGCGGCAATGGCAAAAGTGTTGTTGGTCAAACAGGCGATGAAAACCCACGACCCCATCACCAGCGCATAGCTTGTGGCGCAGACAGTGAAAATGTTCTCCCAACGCCGGGCCACGGCGTCTGTAAAACCATTTTCAAAGTCCACCTCGTAAAAGCGAGAAAGAACCACAACCCGCACCAGCCCCGTAAACACCAGCAGCGCCGTCACCACCACAATGCTGAACGCGCCGGAAGCGTAGGCCGAGAGGGCCATGGCAAAGCTGGTCCCCACGATGGACAGAATCAGTATCTGAAAATTGCCAAACAGCGTGCGCACGAGTGTGCGGTAAACCGCACCGGATCGCTCCTGCCCCATCTGTTTAAGTGCATCCGTCACAACCGAAACCCGCCCTGGTCCGTTGACATTTGAGCGCACAGGGTCCCACAGAACGGTAAATAGGGCCTAAAAGCCTTTATTTATAACCACTTCACCGCCTTGTTTGGATGGCAGCGACAAAAGACTGTATTTCCACGCGCCTCACCTTGGCCCGGCCCGTCAACGCAGTATTTGGGAAGAATAGAGCTTGAGAGCTGGTCGGGCACGAAAGTGTGAAAATTTTCGCAACCGAGGCCGTCGCCATGAGTTGAATTGTCACAAGCAGCGGTTTGCGCTTATATCCCCGGGCTTTTCGGTTTGCGCCAATCAAGCCTCCAAGGTCGTCGAACAAAACGTCATGAAACGCCTGAACGATGCCCGCATTCTCATGTATAGCCATGACACGTTTGGCCTCGGCCACCTGCGCCGTTGCCGCACCATTGCCCACGCGCTGGTGGACCGCTTCAAGGGCCTGAGCGTCCTCATCATTTCCGGTTCACAAATTGCAGGCGCCTTTGGTTTCAAGGCCCGGGTGGACTTCATCAAGGTCCCCTCCGTCATCAAACTCTATTCCGGGGACTACACTTCCATCGGGGATCACATCGACATTGCCGATACATTGGCCATGCGCGAGGCGCTGATTGTAGAGACGGCGGAGGCCTTCGACCCGGATATTTTCATCGTCGACAAAGAACCCATGGGCCTGCGCAACGAAGTGGAAAAGACGCTGGTAGCCCTGCAATTGCGCGGCTGCAAAACGGTGCTCGGTCTGCGCGATGTGATGGATGCCCCCGACCTTCTGGAAGAGGAGTGGCAGAAAAAGGAGGTGATGGAAAAGATCGCTGCCCTTTACGATGATGTCTGGATTTACGGGCCGGAGCATTTCTGGGACCCGCTGCAAGGCCTCAACGTGCCCCAAAGGGTGCGCGACAAGTGCCGTTACACGGGCTTTTTGCATCGGGAATTGCCCCGAGATACCGAAACCCCCGCGCAGCACAATCTGCCCGATGACTTCATCCTGGTCACTGCCGGGGGCGGGGGCGACGGGGCTGACCTCATGTCCATGGTGCTGGCTGCACGGGAATATGACCGCAACCTCATATTCCCCCTCGTATTGGTGCCCGGCCCGTTCATGAAGCAGGAATTACGTGAGGATATTCACCGGCGGGCCGCCAACCTGACGGCGGTCAAAGTCATCGACTTCGATAACTCGCTGGAAAAAATCATGAACCGTGCCAATGCCGTGGTGGGCATGTGCGGTTACAATACGTTTTGCGAAGTCATCAGCTTTGACAAACCCACCCTTTTTGTACCCCGCACCAAGCCCCGGCAGGAGCAGCTAATCCGCGCCACCCGCGCCGGCGAACTGGGCCTGACGCGGGTGCTGGACGCTGATCAAGCGCTTGATCCGGAAAAAATGGCTGATGCCCTCCATGCCTTGCCGAACGCCAAACCGCCCTCCCAAAGCAATACGCAAGTGGACCTCAGCGGTCTTTCCGTCATTGCACGGCGGGTGGAGGAACTGCTGGAGGAGCCACTGCCCATCAATGATGAGCCGCTGGAAGTGCTGGCCTCGTGAACACAAACAACAACACCGGCACCATCGCGGTCTTTTTGAAAGGCTATCCGCGCCTGTCGGAGACCTTCATAGCGCAGGAAATTCTTAACCTGCAAAAGGCGGGATTGCCGCTGCACCTTGTCTCCCTACGCCATCCTACGGATACCAAGCGCCATCCTGTTCATTTTGAGATCACTGCGCCGGTCACTTACCTGCCTGAATATGTGCATGATGAGTGGGCGCGGTCCTTCAAAGCCTGGCGTGCTGCGCGCAAACTGCCGGGCTATAAAAGAGCCCTGAAAACATGGTTAGGGGATTTACGCCGAGACCCCACACGCAACCGCGTGCGTCGCCTCGTGCAGGCCATGGTGGCCGCCACGGAAGTGGCAAATGACCCCAACGTGCGCTGGCTCTACGGTCATTTCATCCATACGCCGGGCTCCGTGACCCGCTACGCCGCCATGATGGTGGGCAAGCCCTATTCCATCTCCGCCCATGCCAAAGACATCTGGACCTCACCGGACTGGGAGTTGCGCGAAAAGCTGGATGATGCCCGCTGGACCGTCACCTGCACCAAAGGCGGGGCTGACCATCTGGCTGGGTTGGCGAGCACTGATAACAAAGTCAAACTGCTCTATCACGGGCTGGACCTGGAGCGCTTTCCCGAACCCGATCGGCCTCCATCAAATCGCACCGGCGAAGACCCGGACCATCCTCTGCACATTCTCAGTGTGGGCCGGGCCGTGGAAAAGAAGGGGCTGGACACGCTCCTGCGCGCCTTGGCGCTCCTGCCGGAAGGCCTGCACTGGCGCTTTACCCACATTGCCGGTGGACCGCTTCTCAAGGACCTGAAAGCACTTGGCGAAGAACTGAACCTTGCTGACCGCCTCACCTTTCTGGGCTCCCAGGCCCAATCCCGTGTGCTTCAAGAATATGGCGAAGCAGACCTCTTCGTTCTGCCCTGCCGCATTGCCGCCGATGGGGACCGGGACGGTCTGCCCAATGTCATCGTGGAAGCCCAAAGCCAGGCGGTGCCGGTCATCTCCTCGCCCATCTCCGGCATTCCCGAGTTGATTGAGGACGGCGCCAATGGCCTGCTGGTGGAACCGGATCAGGCGCAAAAATTGGCGCGGGCTATTGTAACGCTGGCACAGGACCCCGCCCGCCGCGATGCCATGGGGCGCGAAGGCATGGCCCGCGTCCACGAAAACTTCAACGACGCCCGAGAAATCGAACAATTGCTGGCCCTGTTCGACGCCAATCCATGAGCGGCAAACGGGTCCTTTTCTACGTCCTCCACCTGTTGGGCGTGGGCCACGTCTACCGCGCGAAACGGTTGATGGAAGGCATAGTTGCCGCCGGACTACAGGTGGATGTGATCTATGGCGGAAGGAAAATTGACGGGCTGAACCTGCCCGCGCAAACCGTCACCTACCTTCCCCCCATCCGGGCCGCTGACCCCAGTTTTTCATCCTATGTGGACGATAATGGCGAAGCCTTGGGTCCGGAATGGTTGGATCAAAGACAGGCGCAATTGCTGGAGGCCTTCAAAACCCTATCACCGGACGTAATTATCACAGAAGCCTACCCTTTTGGCCGTCGTCTGGTGCGCCGTGAAATTACAGCCCTTCTCAAAGCGGCAAAAGCACGGCCCAGCCCACCGGTAATTGCCGCTTCAATCCGCGATATTTTGGAACCGCGCAAAGCCGGGCGGGCGGAGGAGACGCTGGACGCGTTGAACGCCCATTACGACCACATATTGGTCCATTCTGACCCGTCCATCATAGACCTTGCAGCCACTTTTCCCTTGGCCGATCAAATAGCGGACAAGACACATTATACGGGCTTCGTGGTGCCCCCCTTGTCTAAGGCGCACCACATGCTGGACAGCACGGACATCATCGTCACCGTTGGCGGCGGCGCTTTCGGTGGCCCCATGGCACGGGTGGTCATGGAAACGGCGGCGCTTCGACCAGACCTCACATGGACCATGGCCACAGGCCCCAATATGCCCGATGAAGACCGTCGGTCTCTACAAGACGAAAAACCATCCAATGTTACCCTTGTGAAGCGGTTGGAGGGTCTTACCCACCATTTGGCGCGGGCCCGCCTGTCCATTTCCCAATGCGGCTATAACACGGCCATGGACGTTTTGAGCGCTCATCCCCACGGCTGCCGCGCCATTTTCGTGCCCTATGACACGCAAGGCCAAAAGGAACAAATTCAGCGCGCCGCGCTCTTGGAACAGGCTGGCTATGGAACCAACCTGCCCCAGTCCCAACTCACCGCAGACACTTTATTGCAATCCATCGAGGAAACTCTGGCCCTGCCCAAGGTGGATCACACCGTGAACTTTGAGGGTGTCGCCAACACGGCCCGCATCATCACCAACTGGCTGGACCGGTAACATGGCTAAAGTCGCCTTCTATGCCCCCATCAAACCACCGGACCATCCCATCGCCTCCGGCGACAGGCTTATCGCGCGCAATCTGATCAAAGCCTTGGAATTGGCAGGCCATAGCGTAGCCCTGGCCTCCCGCTTCATCGCCTATTCCAAACGGCTCGATGACGCAATTCTTCAAGAGCGCAAAGCGCTCGCGCGGGGAGAGGCGGACCAGATTATTGCGCGGATGAAGGCGCACCCCCCCGATCTCTGGCTCACCTACCATCCCTATTGCAAAGCGCCCGATTGGCTGGGCCCCCGGGTCAGCCAAGCCCTTAAAATTCCCTACATCACGGTGGAAGCCGCGCGCACGGGCCAAGGCCTTGAAAACGGGCAGGACCTGTGGCGCGACTGGCGGCACGAGGCGCAAGCGGGGATGCGAATGGCGGACCTGCATTTGGCCTTCAAGCCTCAGGACGCTGCCATGCTGAGTGAGGTTCTGGGGGATGAAGCGTCCATCCAAATGTTCCCCCCATTCATTGCCCCGCTCCCCAAACCCGCCTCTTCGCCCATCCCCGAAACACCGACACCAATCCTGCTGGCCGTGGGCATGATGCGCCCCGGCAAGAAGGAGCAAAATTTTCGTCTGTTGCTGGAAGCGCTTAAACCCATCTGCGGAAAAGACTGGCACTTGGTTCTGGTGGGGGAAGGCCCCAGCCGCGCCGACTTGCAAGTGGCTTTTGAGGTGCTTGGACCAAACCGCACAACCTTTACCGGAGCCATAGAGCACCGGCAGGTGCTGGGCCTGATGCAACAAGCCACCCTGTTTTGCTGGCCCGGTTGGCGCGAACCCATCGGCATGGTCTTTTTGGAGGCCCAGGCCATGGGCCTTCCCGTCATCGCCCTCAACTCCATGGGTGTGCCGCTCACCGTTGTGGACGGTAAAACCGGCCTGCTAAGTGCGGAAGATGATCGGGCTGCTTTCACGGCCAACATAGAGAAAGCACTGGGCAGTGCGCGCCTTCGCCACGAACTGTCAACCGCAGGCCCGCCCCACATGGCCAAAAACCACTCGCTGGAGGCCGCGGCGCAGAGGCTGAATGACGCCATTGCCACGCTACAGCTTCAATTCGCCGCCAGAAAAGGGTAACCAAACCAAAAACCCGACCACGCCAAAACCAAACAAACCATGCGCCCGCTCTTTGCCTTCATCTCGCTTGTGCTGCTCCTGCCCGTCAAGGCCCATGCGCTGCCGCATCTGACCATCGATCTGGACAATGGGCAGGTGCTTTCCCACAGCCAGGCTTTCGACCCGTGGCATCCGGCTTCGCTGACCAAACTCATGACCGCCTATGTGGCGTTCCGCGCCATCGAGACGGGGGAGTTGAGCCTTGACCACCCCGTGCGCATTTCCAAAGCCGCCCGGCGCCAGCCCCCCAGCCGCATGGGCTATGGCGTCGGCACCGCCATGACGCTGGAAAACGCGCTGAAGCTCATTCTCATCAAATCCGCCAATGATGTTTCCCACGCCATCGCCGAAAGTATTAGCGGTTCGGTGGACAAGTTCGCTGCCCGAATGAACCGCGATGCCAAGGCCTTGGGGATGACCGGGTCCCGCTTCGTCAACCCCCACGGGCTGCACGATCGCCGGCAAGTGACCACCGCCCGCGACATGGCCGTGCTGGTGCAGGCGCTCCACAAACGTTATCCGCAATATAACGTATGGTTTTCCACTCCTTCCGTGCTGGCCCCCAGCCGTACGAAAAACGGCAAAATGATCAAGCGCATCTATTATTCTTACAATCTGCTGCTGGAACGCTTTCGCGGCGGGGACGGGTTCAAAACCGGCTTTGTGTGCGCCTCCGGCTACAATTTTATCGGCTCCGCCACGCAAGGCGGTCGTCGTGTTGCAGCCATCGTGCTGGGCCGCGACGGGCAGACCAGCCGCGCCGTGGATGCCGCAAAACTCATCACCGAGGGATTGCAATTTCCCCTGACCGCAGGAACGCCGCTTGCCGCGCTAAAGCCCACGGGCACCGTGCCCCAATCCCCCCGCAACATGCGCCCCCTCATGTGCACCGAGGCGGCGCGCGCAGCCCGCTATGAACCGGGTGCAGGGCAGGCCGTCATCCGCTCCCCATGGCTGCAAGAGCGGCAGGTGGGGGCAAAGCCGCTGACCGTGCGGTTGGGCATCCCCGGCGGCGGCCTTCGCCTGGCCCGTGTGCCCCGCCCCACATTCCGGCCCGCCATTCAACCCACCACGGTGGCGACGCTGATCCAAAAGACATCACCCGCACCAAAACCAAGACTGTTATCGGAACCGTCTCCGGCCCCCTCTTCGGCACCGGCCTTGGCGCAAAACACCAACGGCATCCCGCTGCCCACATTCCGGCCCCGCTCATGAAGACTGCCATTCCCGTTTCCCTCCTCACCGGCTTTCTGGGGGCCGGCAAAACAACCCTGCTCAACCGTCTTTTGAAGAACGGCAGCCTGTCCGACACGGCCCTTATCATCAACGAATTTGGTGATGTGGGCATTGATCACCTGCTGGTGGAAACGGCGGATGAAGGCATTGTGGAACTCTCCGACGGCTGCCTATGCTGCACGATTCGCGGCGATCTGGTGGACACGCTCAACAAACTCGTGGCCCGCGACCCGCGACCGGCTCGGATCATCATCGAGACGACAGGCTTGGCCGACCCCGCCCCCATTCTCCACGCCGTCATGGCCCACCCTTTCCTGAGCGAAACCCTGCGGCTGGACGGGGTCATCACTGTCGTCGATGCGGTCAACGGCATGGCCACGCTGGACGGCCATGAGGAAGCCGTAAAACAGGTGGCCGTGGCAGACCGCATTGTGGTTACCAAGGACGATCTCGCCGAAGGCCAAAAACCCTTGCTTGGCCGCTTAAAAAGCCTCAATCCCATGGCACGGCTTTTACAAGCCACGGAAGATCTTACGCCGTCCCAACTGTTGGAATGCGGTCTTTATGACCCCGCCACCAAGACCGCGGACGTTTCCCGATGGCTGGCCGAGGAAGCGATGGTGAGCGACCATCATCATGACCATGGGCATAACCACGGGCACGGGCACGGGCATGATCATGGTCACCATCATGATGTGAACCGTCACGATGCCCGTATCCGGGCCTTCACCCTCAAAACCACAACCCCCATCCCCGCCACAACGCTGGCCACTTTCGTGGACCTGCTGCGTTCTGCCCACGGCCCCAAATTATTGCGCATGAAAGGCATTGTGCGCATTGCCGAAGACGAGGACCGCCCCGTGGTTCTGCACGGTGTGCAGCAGGTCTTTCACCCCCCAGCCACCCTGCCCGAATGGCCCCAAGGCCCCCGCGAAACCCGCATGGTCATGATCACCCGCGATATGGCGGAGGACTATGTGCAACGCCTGTTCAAAGCGCTCGTTGGCGAAGTGGCGGTGGACACGCCCGACAGGGTCGCGCTGGAGCAAAATCCGCTGGCGGTGCCGGGAAAGACTTTCTGACTTCCCCGCTAAATCTTCGCCTCCGTTCGGCGGATGGTGAAGCGCCGTGCGTCCCCCTCCAACATTTGCTGGTCCAGCAAATCCTGATTTTTCTCCGCACACAAATGGGGGATATCCACCCCCGCCAAAGGATCATCGCTCAGCACCACGATGACATCGCCCACCGCCATTTGGCGCAGGCGATGGCGGGTCTTCAGCACCGGGAGCGGACATTGGAAACCGCGTAAATCCAGCACCGTTTCGCCAGTGTCCGCCATGTCGCTTGATCCCATCCCTAAACTGCGGCTTCTATAAACCGCCATCGCCCGAAAATAAATCGCCGGAGACCGTCATGACCGCCACACCGGAAGAGATCATCAATTTCTGGCGGGCAGCCGGACCCAAGAAATGGTGGCGCAAGGATGAAGACTTTGACGCCGCCATCGCCACACGCTTCTGCGACACCCATAAAGCGGCCCGCAAGGGGACGTTGGACCATTGGGCGGATGAACCCAACGCCATGCTGGCGCTCATTCTGGTGCTGGACCAGTTCACCCGTAACCTCCACCGCAACAGCGCAGACGCCTTTGCGCAGGATGCCAAAGGGCTGTCCCTGGCCAAACGGGCGGTGGCCAAGGGGCACGATGCCAAAATGCCCGAGGACCTGCGGTCCTTCTGCTACCTGCCCTTCATGCACAGCGAAGAACTCGCCGATCAGGAAACCTGTATCGCCCTCATGGAAGCCCATGGCGGAGAAGACAACATCAAAGCCGCCCGCGAACACCGGGACATTATCGCAAAATTTGGCCGCTTCCCCCACCGCAACCCTGTCTTGGGCCGGGCAATGACGGACGAGGAACAGGCTTTCCTCGATGACGGCGGCTTCAAAGGCTAGCGCCACGCACTGAATTGCAAGAACGTCCAGGCCGCACGACAGGCCAGGGCGTTGCGGCAAATGGATTGGAAGTCAGCCCAGGCAAGAATGGTCCGGGCAAGGTTTCTTAACGCTAATTTCCATTACTGCGCTCCACCGCTCCAATTCTGCTAAAATTGAAACAATCACGCGCTTAACCTGCAACCAGTAGCGCGCTTGTCGCTTCGTGATCATCGGCAGGGTTCAGCACTTCGGGGCGGAGTGGTGAAGCGTGCCAGTTTGGAAATTCGCCCACCCCTGTCACCATGATGTCCAGCACAGACGCCGCCTCCCCCACCATCGAACCTGCCGCCGAAAGGCGGGCAGCACCATCCCGGTGGTTGGAACGGCTCATGCCCGCCAAGCTGCATCAAAGGCTCACCGCCAATCCCGCCATCGCCAAGGCCATTGCCCAGGCCGACAGTTTGTCCGCGGGGGGCGATGATAACAGCCAATCGTTGCGCACGGCGGGTTTTGCCTTTGCCGTACGCATCGCTTCTGCCTTCATCGCCTATGTGAGCCAAGTGCTCATCGCCCGTTGGATCGGCACCTATGACTACGGTATCTTCGTTTGGGTTTGGACCATGGCCATTATCATGGGCGGGCTGGTGTCCATGGGTTTCCCCTCCTCCATCACCCGGTTCATTCCCGAATACCAGGTGAGCGACCGAGGCGGCGCCCTGCGCGGGGTGGTGTTTGGCAGCCGCCTTTACCCCGTACTCATGGCCACGCTGGTGGCGAGCAGCACCATTGCAACATTGTTGTTGGTGCCCTCCCTGGCCAACAATATCTATGCCCTGCCTCTCATTCTCGCCGCCGCCTGTTTGCCCATGCTGTCCTTGGGAGAGGTACAGGATGGCGTCTCCCGTGGCTTTAATTGGATGGGCCTTGCCCTTGTCCCCACCTATCTCATCCGCCCCGCCGTCATCCTGCTGACCATGGGAGCGGCGCTTTGGGCCGGTGCCCCCGCCACGGCGGCCACGGCCCTCATCGCCACCATCACCGCCACCTGGGTCACGTCGATCACGCAAATGATCATCATCAACCGGCGGCTGACCAAAACCGTGCCCCGCGTGCCGCGCCAATTTCAATCTCGCCACTGGTTGGCCATTTCCCTGCCGATCCTGTTGGTGGACGGGTTTTTCAACCTGCTCACCAATGTGGATATTCTCATCGCCGGCCTTTACGTGCCGCCCCAACAGGTGGCCATCTATTTTGCCGCCGTCAAAACGCTTGCCCTCGTTCACTTCGTCTATTTCGCGGTAAAGGCCGCCGTGGCCCACCGCTACCGGCGTATTTTCGAGGAGGGCGACCCACAAAAACTGCGCCGTTACGTGCAGGATTCCGTGCGCTGGACCTTTTGGCCCTCCATTGCGGTGGGCGCGGCTTTGTTGATTGTGGGCCAATACCTCATCGCCCTGTTCGGTGAGGATTTCGCCCCCGCCTATCCGCTCCTCTTCATACTCATCATTGGCATCATCGCCCGCGCGGCCGTGGGGCCATCGGAAACGCTGTTGAACATGGTGGGCTATCAAAAAAGCTGCGCCGCCGTCTATGGGGTGACGCTGCTGGTGAATATCGTTCTCAACCTCACGCTTATCCCCCTTTACGGCATCACGGGCGCGGCATGGGCCACCACCATTGCACTCATATTTGAGGCCGCCGCCCTTTACGCCATGGTGCTCCGCCGCATGGGCTTCCACATGGTCATTTTTGCCCGCCGGACCGCGCCGATAACCACCAAACAGGAGCAAGATCATGGGCCTGTTTGAAGATGTCCTGGAACGGGCCATCGGCCCCCAGACCACCACAAAGGGCGAGCGCCGCAAGGCCCCCCGCCCCGCCACGCTGCGCGCCAGCCAATCGGGCATCACCTCCACCCGCTGGGAATTGGAACTGTTGCCCGCCATGGCGCTGGAACGGTTGGGCGATGACATCACAAGCCTTTATGACCGGGCGTTGGAACCCCACCCCTTTTTCTGTGCCCCGGTGGTGAAGGCCGCTTGGCCCCGTCTTAACTCTCTTCTGGCCCCGCTGGGCTGCTGGATGCTGTGCCTGTGGGAGACACCACCCGGAGAGGGCAAAGATGCGCGCCACCTGCGCCTGTTCATGCCGGTGCGGTTGCAAAAACTGGGCCGCACCGCGTTGGGTCTGCCCGGAGCTTTGGTCCTTCAATCCCTGGGCAACGAATACATGCCGGTGGCCACCCCCCTGCTGGATGGGGAAAACGCGGGGGAAAGCTGCGAGACCCTGCTGCGTCTCTTGGGCGACCCGGCCCTGACCATGCCCGCCCTATTGCACCTGAATGAGCAATACGGCACGGGCGAAACGCTTGCCCAACTACGGGCAGCAGCCAGCCGCCTTGGCCTGCCCCACAAGATCACCCACGGATACGAACGGGCCGCCCTGCATCCGCTCAAAGACGGTGCTGACCCACAGGCGGCCGCCAAGGCCATGCCCGCCAATGCCAAACGCCGTCGGGAGCTGGCACGACAATTTCGCAAACTGGAACAACAGGGGCCCCTGCATTTTTCCGTCGTGCGCGAAACCGATGCTCTTCTGGACGCCTTTGAAAGTTTCATCACGTTGGAGTTGCGCAGTTGGAAAGGACGGGGCGGTTCCGCCCTTTACAACCACAAAAAAATTGCCGCTTTTTCCCGCCAGATCGTCACGGAATTGGCGTTGGAAGGCACGTGCGAAATTCACATGCTGTCTCAAGGCGACGGCCCCTTGCCCCGCATGGTGGCGGGGCTCATTATGCTGGGCGAGAACGGCAACATGATGCCATGGAAAATGGCCTATGACGAAGTTCACGCCGCCGCCTCACCGGGCATGCAAATGATGGTCCGGGCCAGCCGCGCGTTATTGGCCAGCCCCCATTTCATCCACGCCGACAGTCTGGCCAAACCGGACCACTGGATGATGAACCATCTGTGGCCCGACCGGGTTCGCATGGAACACATTGCCATCGGTCTCAACACCCGGGCGGGCGCAGAAGTAACCCGCGCCGTGCGCCAGCACGGTCGCGAGATGAAGTTGCGCAAAATCGCCAAGCGCCTGCTCCGGCGCTAGAGCAATGCCCATTCTCCGTTTCCTATCCAATGCGAGAGGTTCTAGGTGACGGCCGCCCGCACCTGAAATCTTGGTTCCGCGTAGCTTTTTTCCTTCATCACCCTTTCCAGACGTTCAGCCGCTTCCACCACATCATCCTCATCCACATAGAGCGGTGTGAAGCCAAAACGCATGAGGTTGGGCTGGCGGAAATCACCGATAACGCCATTGGCAATAAGCGCCTGCATCGCAGCATACCCGTACTCAAAAGCGAATGAAACCTGCGAACCCCGTTCCTCTGCCCCCCTTGGAGAGGCCAATGTGAGCATCGTACAGCGCTTTTCCACTTCGAGGATAAAACGTTTTGAAAGGCCCATGCTAGCGGCTCGAATTTCTGCCATGCTCACCCCGTCAAACCCATCCAGGGCGGCTTCCAGCACAGCCATTTGAATGACGCTGGGCGTGCCCACCCGCATCCGCTCCGTGCCCGGGGCAGGGCGATACGCCATCTCCATGGCAAAGGGGGCCGCATGGCCCAACCATCCGGCCAGCGCCGGTTGCACGTTCCCGATCAAATCAGGACGCACATAGATGAAAGCCGGTGCGCCCGGCCCACCGTTGAGATATTTATAGGTGCAGCCCACTGCAAATTCGGCGTTACACCCGGCCAGATCCAGTTCCACAGCCCCGGCAGAATGGGCCAGGTCCCAAACGACCACGATGCCTTTATCGTGCGCAGCCCGGGTCAAGGCCGCCATGTCGTGCATCCGCCCCGTGCGGTAATCCACATGGGTGAGCAGTAGCAAGGCCACGCTTGCATCCAGCGCACCCATCACGTCTTCCGGCGCCACCGTCGCCAGCGTGTGTTTGCTTCCCATGGTCTCCAACAGGCTTTGGGCCATGTAGAGATCGGTGGGGAAATTGCCTGTATCGGACAAGACAACCCTGCGGCCTCTGTCTGACTGTGCAGACAGGGCCGCCGCCACCGCCTGATAAACCTTGATGGAAAGCGTATCGCCCACGGCCACCGTCCCTTCGGTTGCCCCAATCAAGCGTGCGATGCGATTGCCCACCCGGCGGGGCTGGTCCATCCACCCAGCACTGTTCCAGGCGCGGATAAGCTGATCCCCCCACTCCTGTTCGATGGTTGTTTGAGCCGCCGCCGAGGCCGTTTTGGGCAAAGCTCCCAGTGAGTTTCCATCCAGATAAATCACCCCATCGGGCAGGTGAAACAGGTCCTTGCGGGGCAGCTTGACGGTCATGCTTTTCCTTTGGCGAATACGACATGGGGAGGCGCAACAGGTGTGGACGATCACCGCCCCATTTGCCACCCTCATGACGTTGAGGGTGCGTTAGGTTGAGATGGACCCGCGATAGCGGCGGAGAGCCGCTCGGCAATCGTTTGCCGCGCCAGCGCAGCGAAGGCCGGAAGGCCGACAGCGTGAGCGCGAAAAAAAGCGAGAGCATCTCCATCGAAGATGGAAATGTTCTAGGGAGGGAGAACACCATGAAATCGCATTATCAGGTTGTGGTCATTGGCGGCGGTGTGGTGGGGGCATCGGTGCTCTATCACCTCGCCAAAATGGGGTGGAGCGATGTGGCGTTGGTGGAGCGCTCGGTGCTCACCGCCGGGTCCTCTTGGCACGCGGCTGGTGGCATCCACGCCCTCAACGCAGACCCCAATATCGCGGCCCTGCAAGCCTATACCATCGACCTGTTGCCCAAAATCCAGGAGGAAAGCGGGCAGGACATCGGCCTGCACATGACCGGCGGCCTCACCATGGCCGGCACACCGGACCGGTGGGAATGGCTGCAATCGGCCTACCGCGTATTCCAGTCCATCGGCATTGAAGACTGCTATCTGGTCACCCCCGAAGAGGCGCGGGAAAAATGTCCCATCATGTCCACCGAGGGCCTTTTGGGCGGCATGTGGGCGGACCGGGAGGGCTATATCGACACCACCGGCACCGTCCACGCCTATGCGGGGGCGGCCAAAAAACATGGAGCCACGGTGATTGAGCACAACCGCGTGGTGGAGCTTCAGCAAACCGCTGAAGGCTGGAATGTGGTTACCGAAAAAGGCACGATTTCGTGCGAACATGTGGTCAATGCCGGTGGCCTCTGGGCCAAACAGCTTGGCCGCATGGCGGGCATTGAATTGCCCGTCTCCCCGCTGGTGCACCACTACCTCATCTCCGACACCATACCCCAGCTGGAAGAGCTGGATTTCGAAGTCCCCATGACGGTGGACCTGGAGGGCTTCACCTATTTGCGGCAGGACCAGAAAGGTGTGCTGCTGGGCATTTATGAGATCGACCACAAACACTGGGCCATGGACGGCGCCCCGTGGGACTATGGCATGGAGCTCTTCCAGGAAGAGCCGGACCGGATCGAAAAAGAACTCACGCTTGGTTTCGAGCGTTACCCCTGCCTGCAAGAAGTGGGCGTGAAAACCTGGGTCAACGGCGCTTTCACTTTCTCGCCCGATGGCAACCCCCTCGTCGGCCCCGTGCCGGGCAAGCCCGGCTATTGGTCCGCCTGTGCCGTCATGGCGGGCTTTTTGCAGGGCGGCGGCGTGGGCAAATCGCTGGCCGAGTGGATGATCCACGGCGAACCGGAGGCGGATGTCTACGGCATGGACGTGGCCCGCTACGGCGATTTTGCCGCCAACAAGCGCTACATCAAAGAAACCACCGGCCAGTTCTATTCCCGCCGTTTCGTCATGACCTACCCCAACGAACAACTGCCCGCAGGACGCCCCATGAAAATGGCGCCTGCCCATGATGCCATGACGGCGGCGGGCGCCCGCTGGGGCTGTTCCTGGGGTTTGGAGACGCCCCTCTATTTCGCGCCCGAAGGCTTTGAAGAAACCCCCAGTCTGAAACGGTCCAACGCCCATGACATTGTGGGCGCAGAATGCCGCGCCGTGCGCAAGGGCGTGGGCCTGCTGGATATTTCCGGCTTCTCCCGCTTCGAGGTGAAAGGCGAGAACGCCGAGGCATGGCTCGACCACATGATGGCCTCCAAACTGCCCGGTCCCGGCCGGGGCAAGCTGGCCCCCATGCTGGGCCATGACGGGCGCATGAAAGGGGACCTCACCGTCTTCAACTGGGGTGCCAGGGACGGAGCACCCACGTGGTGGATCATGGGCAGTTATTACCTGCGCGCGTGGCACATGCGCTGGTTCAATGACCATTTGCAGGACGGCGTTCAGGTTGCCGATATTTCCGATAATATCGTCGGCTTCTCCCTCTCCGGCCCCAACGCCCGCAAAGTGCTGGAGCGCGTCACCCATGCGGATGTTTCCGCAAGGGCGCTGCCCTTCATGGGCTGCATGGAGGCCGATGTGGGTCTTGCCCGCTGCAAGATCGGTCGCCTGTCCGTGGCCGGGGAACTGGGTTTTGAAATCCACTGCCACGCCGCCGACCACATTGCGCTCCGCCGCACGCTGCTGGAAGCGGGCGAAGGCTTGGGGCTGGTGGAATACGGTTTTAACGCTCTCCTCTCCCTGCGGTTGGAAAAAAGCTACGGCATCTGGTCCGCCGAATTCACCCAAGGCTACACCGCAGCCGAGACAGGCATGGACCGCTGGATCGACTGGCAGAAGCCCACATTCGTGGGCCGTGAAGCAGCATTGGCCGAAAGAGACGGCAATGGCCCCACCCGCCGCATTGTAACACTGGAAATTGACGCACAAGACGCCGATGCCTCCGGTTATGAACCCGTCTGGCAGGGCGAGGATAAGGTGGGCTTCGTCACCTCCGGCGGCTATGGCCACACCATCAACAAATCCCTCGCCATGGCCATGGTGCGGTCAGACTGTTGTGAGGTGGGCACGGAACTCACAGTCCACGTGGTGGGCGTGGCCCGCCAAGCGCGGGTGATCGACCCCTCCCCCTATGACCCCAAAGGCGCTGCCATGCGGGCGGCCTAGCTTGGCAACCGCTGACGTCATCATCATCGGCACCGGCGTTATCGGCTCCGCCATCGCGCTGGAACTGGCGCGGGCGGGGCGCAAGGTGGTGAGCGTGGACCGCAACCGGCAGGTGGGCCACGGGTCGACCGCCGCGTCCTCCGCTGTGGTGCGCACTTTTTACTCCACATGGGACGGCACGGCGCTTGCCCATGAGGGCTTCCACCACTGGCAGGACTTTGCCAACGATCTTGACCTGCCTGCCGGTGACCCCGTGGCGGAATTTCGCCCCATCGGCTGTCTGGTCATGCACACCGAACAGAACCAATCCATGGCTCCGGCCAAAGCCCATGCGGATGCTTTGGGCATTCCTCACGAAGACTGGTCGGCGGATGATCTGGCGCACCACCTGCCCGCCTATGACTTCGCCAGCTTTGCCCCGCCCAAACCCATGGACCATGCCGCCTTTGGCGAACCCAATGGCGACAGCATCACCGGCGCCACCTTCTGGCCCCGCTCGGGCTATGTGAACGACCCGGCTTTGGCGGCCCAAAACCTCGCCAGCGCCGCCGCCCACTACGGAGCCACCCGGCGCATGGGGGAGACGGTGACCGGCATTCTCAAATCCTCCCGCCGTGTCGCCGGTGTCGAACTCGCCACGGGCGAAATAATCCACGCGCCCGTTGTCATTAATGTAGCCGGTCCCGCTTCCAGCCACATCAACCACCTGGCAAGCGTGGGCAACACGATGGGCATCGCCACCCGCGCCGTCCAGCAGGAAGTGGTGCATCTGAAAGCACCACCGAAAATGTGGGACGGCCACACGCCCATGCTCATCTCCGACGGTGACATTGGGTGCTACTGCAAACCCGATGGCACCGACCAGCTGTTCATCGGCACCGAAGGCCCCGCCTGTGACCCCCATGTGATGGTGGCAGACGAAGCCAATTTCGACCGCCAATTTTCCGACCAATGGACACTGCAAGCCATGCGCTACGGCCAGCGCGCGCCGCAGGTGGGCATTCCCGGTCAGGCCAGTGGTATTGTGGATCTGTATGACGCCTCCGACGACTGGATACCCATCTACGACAAGTCAGATTTGCCCGGCTTCTTCATGGCCTGCGGCACCTCCGGCAACCAGTTCAAAAACGCCCCCGTGGTGGGCAAGATCATGGCCGCCCTGATCGCCCATGAAGAAGCGGGCAACGATCAGGACAAAAACCCGCTGCGCTTCACCCTGCCCAAAACAGACGTGACCATCGACACCGGCTTCTACACGCGAAAGCGAAAGGGCCACGGCGAGAGCAGTTTTTCAGTGTTGGGGTAATAACAAACCGCAGCAGAAGCACCACGATCCCGCACCTTTGCAGGCCGGGTTGATGGCGTGGGAACCGGTGGGGCATGAGCCTTCGCCAGTTAGCATATAATTTCAGACGGAGACCAATGCCCCACCGCGGTGCCTGCGCCTGCCCTTTGCTCCAGAAGACCTGTGCCGCCATAGGTTTCCCCCACTCTTTGCGAGCGGACGGACGGTTTCTTCCCAAGCGGTAATCCAGACCCGGGATCTTCCATCCCGGCGTTATCACGCTAAGCGGCGCTCCGGGCGGGAACAACCTTCCCCGCTATTGACCGGAAACCGGCGCACCTTCGGCAAGCAAGCTGGCTGATCAAACCCACCGTTCCCGCAAAGGCCGCACCCATAGTGTGGTTGATCGTAGAGGCACGGGGACAAGTTTTTTGAAATTCACCCCAAACTCACTTTTCATCCCCATGGCGGCGGGAATGAAAGCCGAGTTTTTTGGAAGTGGGGCAACACAGGTGCAACTCACGCCCCCGCCTCCCCCTTGAGGGGAGGCCTAAGAGCCGAAGGCGATTGGGCCTTCCCTCAAAGGGGCGGGCGCGGTTCACAATCAAAGTACTGAGAGTCAGTCAGGCACCCAGCCCCCCACCCGAAACGGCAAGCCGTTTCGACCTCCCCTCGGCGGGGGAGGTAAGGCTGCGGGATGTGTCTGCTCTACCGAGTGGGCTTCGGCTCATCCCCACTGTAGTCATAGAAACCACGGCCAACCTTGCGGCCAAGCCACCCGGCTTCCACATATTTCACCAGCAGGGGGCAGGGGCGGTATTTGCTATCAGCCAACCCATCGTGCAGCACCTGCATAATGGAAAGGCAGGTATCCAGCCCGATAAAATCCGCCAATTGCAGCGGTCCCATACGGTGGTTGGCACCCAGCCGCATGGCCTTATCAATACCCTCCACGGACCCCACGCCTTCATAGAGCGTGTAGATGGCCTCATTGATCATGGGGATGAGAATGCGGTTGACGATGAAGGCGGGAAAATCTTCGGAAACCGACGTTTCCTTGCCCAACCGGTCGCAAAAACCCTGTGCCGTTTGGAAAGTGGCATCATCGGTGGCAATGCCACGCACCAGTTCCACCAATTGCATCACCGGCACCGGGTTCATGAAGTGAATGCCCAAAAACCGTTCCGGGCGGTCCGTGGCGGCGGCAAGACGGGTGATGGAAATGGATGACGTGTTGGTGGCCAGCAAAGCATGGTCCGCCAGATGGGGGGCCAGCGCCTTGAAAATGGCCTGTTTGACGGCTTCTTTTTCCGTGGCGGCTTCGATGACCAGATCGGCGGCGGAAAGCGCAGCCATATCGTCGCTGGTGGTGATGCGGGTCAGCGCCACGTCCTTGTCGGCAGCGGCGATTTTTTCCGAAGAAACCTGCCGGTCCATGTTTTTGCCGATGGAGGCGAGGCCGCCCGTCAGCGCATCCGCCGACTGGTCCATCATCACCACATCATAACCTGCCAGCGCGGAAACATGGGCGATGCCCGCCCCCATCTGCCCAGCCCCGATAACGCCGATGGTTTTCAATTCACTCATCTGAAAACTCCCATAAAAAAGCCGGACGGATTGATGCCCGCCCGGCCAGAATGTTTCTGAAGCTGGATTGGTGCCCTACAGCGCCTTTTCCAGCTCGGGCAGCACATCGAACAGGTCGCCCACCAGGCCATAGTCGGCCACTTGGAAGATGGGAGCTTCGTCGTCCTTGTTGATGGCGACGATGACTTTGGAGTCCTTCATGCCAGCCAGGTGCTGAATGGCACCGGAAATACCGGCGGCAATGTAAAGCTCGGGGGCCACCACTTTACCGGTCTGACCCACCTGCCAATCGTTGGGCGCATAGCCCGCATCCACAGCCGCACGGGATGCGCCCACGGCGGCACCCAGCTTATCGGCCACGGGGATGATGACTTCGTCGAATTTCTCCGAAGAACCCAGCGCACGGCCACCGGAAATGATGATCTTGGCGGAGGTCAGTTCCGGGCGGTCGCTGTCGGAAAGGGCAGCGGACACGAACTCGGACAGGGCCGGATTGTCAGCAGCGGAAACCGCTTCCACCGCAGCCGAACCGCCTTCGCCCGCAGCAGCAAAACCGGCGGTGCGCACGGTGATCACTTTTTTAGCGTCAGAAGACTGGACCGTCTGGATGGCGTTACCGGCATAGATGGGGCGCTCGAATGTGTCTGCGGATTTCACATCGGTAATGTCGGAAATCTGCATCACGTCCAGCAGGGCCGCCACGCGGGGCATGATGTTCTTGCCGTCCGTTGTGGCGGGGGCCACCAGCGCGTCGTAGCCATCGGCCAGGGACACGATAAGCGCGGCCATGGGCTCGGCCAGACGGTTGGTCAGGAAGTCTGCTTCGCACAAAAGCACTTTGGCGGCACCGTCCAGCTTCGCGGCGGCGTCAGCCACACCGGCGCAGCCATTCCCGGCCACCAGCACATGCACGTCACCACCGATGGCGGCGGCGGCGGTCATGGCCTTGTGGGTCTGGTCGGACAGGGTTTCGTTGTCGTGTTCGGCAATCAGCAGTGTTGTCATATCTCTAGTCCCTCTTGTCTCTCTCGTTTCTCGTTCAACCGCGGTCAGCGCCTTACAGCACGCCCGCCTCGTTTTTCAGTTTATCCACCAACTCGTTGACGTCGGAGACGATCACACCGGCAGAACGCTTGGGCGGCTCTTCGGTGTTCACCACGGTCAAGCGGGGGGCCATGTCCACGCCGTAATCGGCGGGGGTTTTCTCATCCATGGGCTTCTTCTTGGCCTTCATGATGTTGGGGAGCGAGGCGTAGCGCGGCTCGTTCAGGCGAAGGTCCGTGGTCATAATGAGCGGCAGGGATGTCTTGATGGTCTGCAAACCACCATCCACTTCCCGCGTCACGGTCACGTCCGTGCCTTCCACTTCCAGATTGGAGGCAAACGTGGCCTGCGCCCAGCCCAGCAGGGCGGAAAGCATCTGGCCGGTCTGGTTGGCATCATCATCGATGGCCTGCTTGCCCAGGATCACCAGTTGGGGCTGTTCTTCGTCCACAATGCCCTTGAGGATTTTGGCCACAGCCAGCGGCTCCACCAGATCATCGTGCTTGACCAGAATGCCCCGGTCCGCGCCCATGGCCAGTGCCGTGCGGATGGTTTCTTGTGCCTGCTGCGGCCCAATGGAAACGGCAATCACTTCCTCGGCCTTACCAGCTTCTTTCAGGCGCAGGGCCTCTTCCACGGCAATTTCGTCAAACGGGTTCATGGACATTTTCACATTGGCCAATTCCACGCCGGACCCATCCGCCTTCACGCGAATTTTCACGTTATAGTCCACAACCCGTTTTACGGGGACGATGATTTTCATGGGGGTCAACCTTCTTTTCAACGGGGAGCGCCCAGCTCCGAACATGTGTTGGTCTTGCAGCCTTTACGGGGGCCAAATGCTCACGCGATACCGACATGGTTTAGCGGATTTGCTCCACCTGCGCAAAAATTTGCCCCCGGCACTATGCCGCAACATGAAGCAAATTCTTACGTTTACGTCAATATCGAGACGCCATCATTGCCGCCCCCAGGGGCCACGTTGCACCTTGGCGGGCAGTTCAGCGTCCGGTTTCAATTCCACCGCCTCCGGCACCACGACCTCTTGGTCAAACAGTGGCACACCACGCCGCTTGAACAAGCCCACCAGAACCAACCCGGCGATGATGCCACCGGCATGGGCAGCCCAGGAAACGTTGGACGTGGTATCGGTAAAAAACATGAAAAGCTGATAGCCAATCCACCCCGCCAGCAGCACCCAGGCGGGCAGGCGCAGCGGAATGCGGCCCAAAAACAAAACCCAGACTTTCACCTTGGGGTGCAGCATCAAATAGGCCGCCACAATGCCCGCCGCCGCCCCGCTGGCCCCAATCAGCGGGCCCTGCGCTTCTGGATAGGTGAAAACATGGGCAGTGGACGCCACGAAGCCGCACACCAGATAGAAGACCAGAAAGCGCACATGCCCCATGGCGTCTTCCACATTGTCGCCAAACACCCACAGGAACAGCATGTTGCCCAACAGGTGCCAGAAATCGGCGTGGAGGAACGTGCTGGTTATGGCCGTGAGCACATAGAGATCATCCGGCACCACCTGAAACTGCACCGGCAGCGTGCGCAAATCATTGGCCACGGCCGGCACGTGACCGAAGGCTAGGCTGGCAAATTGTGGGCTGACAAGACCAGCCACATTCACCAACAGATAAACCACGATATTCGCGCCGATCAGCGCCAGCGTTACAAATTGCAGCCGCACATGGCGCACCGGATTGCCATCGGAAAGGGGGAGAAAAATAGGACTGCTCCGGCTGTGGGCGAGACTGCACCAAGCGTTAGCTCAAATTGCCCCGTGATGCACGGTTCTATCTATTTTCGCTTTATCTGCTCTCGCCCTGTCTATTTTCGCCTTATCTGTTCTCTCCTTATCTATTTTCGCCGGGCACCCAAAGAATATCGCCCTTGCCCTGTTCGTTGGCATGGCGGGCCGCCACAAACAGAAAATCGCTCACGCGGTTCATGTAGCGTAAACCGGCTGTGTTCACGTGTTCGCCCGGCGTTTCTGCCAGATGCACCATCAACCGCTCTGCCCGCCGCGCAACGGTGCGGGCCATGTGCAGGGCGGTGGCGGCGGGCGTACCCCCGGGCAAAATGAAGGAGCGCAGCGGCTCCAAATCCGCATTGAGCATGTCAATGTCCTGCTCAATACGCTCCACCTGGGCATCCACGATGCGCAAGGGCTCATATTCCAGCTTTTCACCCGTATCGGGGGTGGCCAGATCAGCTCCTAAATCGAACAAGTCATTTTGGATGCGCAAAAGCATGGCGTGCAGGTCTGCCATGGATTCCGTGTGCAGGCGGGCCAGACCGATGGTGGAATTGGTCTCATCCACCGTGCCGTAACTCTCCACCCGCAAGTCAAATTTCATGCGCCGCTCGCCGGTGCCCAGGGCGGTGGTGCCGTTGTCACCGGTTTTCGTGTAAATCTTGTTGAGAACCACCATGGGTAAAGCGCCTGAAAAAGAGAGAGTATGGCTCTTCTATAGACGGCCACAGGCACTCACGAAACGCACCGCCCCTGCGGCAAAGCGCTTTAAAATTTATAGCCGATTTTCAGGTGGGTGGCTGTGAGGCCGCGGTTGCGGTCCGCCAAATCGGCGTTGGAATTGTGATCAATCTGCAAGATCACATTCATCTGCGGCGAGACCCGATAGCCAAGCGCGATGGACTCACGAAACAGCAAAGTGGCCCCCAGCGGTGCACGATTGGCCGTGTAGTTGCGCTCCCCATTGTTGAGCGACCCGCCAAAGCTGGTTTCCAAAAACAGATTTTCCGTCAGCCCAAAATGCCATGTGAGGCCGGAATAGACGAGACTGGTGCCGTTATTGTCAAAATTCACCGTGCCGCCCACATGCAGGCGGGGTGAAAGAAGGGCGTTTACAAAATCATTGGGTGCATCGGCCCGCACGTCCAGATTTAGCGGCGCAAACAACACTTCCCCATTGATGGCGAATTGATCTTTTTCCGGGTGGTTACCGTCCAGAAAAGCCGGTTGCGCCCAAGTGCCGCCAAACCGCAGCTCGTCCACAAAAGCAGATTCCGCCTGCGCCACCCCTGCCATGAGGGCAAGCATGGAGGCGGCCATACAGCTTTTGAAAAAATGGCGGGGTTGTGCCGTCATTTAAGGGTCCCGTTAACCAGCGCACACTGGGTCTCGGCGACAGCATGATTCCATCGCCCTGCAAGTCTTTTGACTACACCCGGTTGTAACCCATTGCCAAGACTATCCCCAGCGCAGGCGGGGCGCGCATGGTTAACGTGACAAATACACAACAACAACAATGATCAGGATGGTCACCGCCTGGGCCGCCACCCGCAGCCGCATAAGCTGCTGGGATTTACTGGAAGTGCCGCCCTTCATCATGTTGAACAGCCCGCGCAGCAGGATAATCGCCACGACAGCGCAGCCGATAATGATGAGAATATTGCCCATAATGGTCTTCCGGTCGTTTGGCAGTGGCCTTCAACTAGGCCTTCCCATGCGCCCCTGCAATGCGACGCAGACACGCTGGAACCTTTTAAGCCCCCATCAAGCCCTGGATGACAGCGCCACAGCAAAGCCGCTCACACCCATGCCAAAAACCTGCACCCAAGTGAGCGTTTCGCCAAACAGGCCATAGGCCATGAGCGCCGCCACCGCGGGCACCAGAAAAAAGAGGGAAGAGACTTTCGCCACAGACCCCTGCCGCAACAGCCAAAGCAGGAGAAAAATTGCGCCGATGGACAGGACCAAAACCAGCCAAACAAAGGCAAAGATGAGCTCGCCCGTCCAGATCACGTCGCGCGTTTCCGTCGCCAGTGACAGCAGTGCCACGGGAATGACCGCCCCCACATATTGAAAGGCAGTGCCGGTGCGCAAATCCACCGTGCCGCCGAAGCGTTTTTGCGCCACCGTGCCCAGCGTTGCCGACACCATGCCCATGACGCACACAGTGACTGTAACGGGCGTGATGCCCACGTCGGAAAACGAGAGTTTGGGCCAGACCACCAGCGCCACACCGGCCACGCCAAGCACCATGGCCAGCCAATGGCGGCGGCTGATAAACTCCCCTAGCAGCCAGCCCGCCAGCACCGCCGTCAAAACCGGTTGCAGCCCCACGATAATGGCGGACACCCCCGCCGGCATGCCCCGGTCCACGGCCCAGAAAACGCAGCCCAAATAGGTGCCGTGCAGCAAAAAGCCCACCAGCACCTGTTGCCCCGCCACGGCCCGGCCCGGCCACGGCGAGCGCATGATGAGTGCCAACGCCGCCAGGAGCAGGCAGGCCAGTGCAAAACGCACCGCCAAAAACGTACCCGGTTCCGCATAGGGCATGCCCATGCGCGCACCGATAAAGCCAGTGGCCCAAAGACAAACAAAAACGATGGGGGCGAGCCGCACGAACATGGGTGTGCTTTGCCGAAGGATGCAGCTCCTGTCCACATGGGAATATTGGCAAATGGGGCCCCATACCCTATGCGGCCCCCATGGGGTCCATCATCGACATTATCGCGCCGGTTTTCGTGCTCATCGCGCTGGGCTATGCCACCGCGCGGTTCAACTTTTTGCCGGATGCGGCGGGCGACGGCTTGGCCCAATTTGTGGTGAAGCTCGCCGTTCCGGTGCTGCTCATGCGCTCCATCGCCACCGCGCAACTGGGCGAGGTGAACCCATGGGGTTTTTTGGCCGCCTATGGCATTACCGTGCTGGTGGCCTGGGCCATGGCCGGGGCCGTGATCGTCTCCGTTTTCAAACGGGGTTGGCGGGCCTCCGTCATTGCCGGTGTAGCGGCTTCTTTTTCCAATCTGGTGCTGTTGGGCATTCCCTTGATCGAACGGGCGTTTGGGGAGCCTGGCCTGCAAATCCTGTTCTTTCTTATTTCTTTCCACCTGCCCTTCATGATGACCCTGTCCACCTTTTTGATGGAACACGCCGTGCGGGCTGATGGGGTGGAGCAAACGCCCCTGCGCCCGCTGGCCATCGCCAAGACCCTGGCCCGCAATCTGGCGGTGAACCCCATCATCATCGGGATTACGGCAGGTCTCCTATGGCGCTTTTCCGGCCTGCCCTATGGCGGCCTGCCGGGCGATGTCATCGACGCACTGGCCCGCACCACGGGGCCGCTGGCCCTGTTTTCGCTGGGCATGGGCCTCATCAAATACGGCATCAAGGGCAATCTCGCCCCCGCCTTCGCGCTGGCCGCCCTATCGCTCATCGTGATGCCCGGCACGATCTATGGGCTGGGCACCACCGTATTGGATCTGCCAGTCCTGTGGCTGCAAGTGGCCGTGCTGGCCGCCGCTTGCCCCACGGGCATGAACGCTTACCTATTTGCAACCTATTTCAACATCGCCCAGGGCCTGGCCACAAATACGATTGTGATTGCCACGCTGGGCTCCATCATCACCCTGCCGCTATGGCTATCGCTGGTGCTCTAGCCCCACCATGCGGGCGATATCTTCAGGCGTCAGGCCCGCTTCCCGCAACGCGCGTAGGGCCGTGTCGCCCTGGGATTTCGACAATTTGCGCCCATCATCCCCCATCACCAGTTCGTGGTGGTGGTAGAGGGGCGCGGGGAAGCCCAGACATTTTTGCAAAAGCGCGTGCACGCCCGTGGCGGCAAACAAATCGCGCCCCCGCACCACATGGGTGACCCCTTGCAACGCATCGTCCACCACCACCGCCAGATGATAGCTGGTGGGCACATCGGCCCGGGCCAGCACCACGTCCCCCCATTGGGAAACATCCATCCTTTCCGTGTCCGTGGCCACCACATGGCCCTTCGCGGTCACTGTCATTTCTTCCCAGTAAAACGAGGTCTGGCCGCCGCAATGGGCCAGCGCCGCCGCCATGTTCAAACGGTAGATGACAGGACGCCCCTCTTTCATTGCGGCTTCCATGGCAGCCTCCCGACGTTCATCGGACCAGGCCCGCTCCTCACCGGGATAATGGGGGGACCCATCCGGGTCGGTTGGCCAGTCCGGCTCCACCGCCACCGCCCGCTTGATCTCCCCCCGCGACAGGAAAGACGGATAGACCAGCCCCGCCTCCATCAAAGCCTCCAGCGCCTGCGCATAATCTTCAAAATGGTCGCTCTGGCGACGCACCGGCTCTTCCCAATCAAGGCCCAACCAGCGCAAATCCTCCACCATGGCCCCTTCCAATTCGGGTGTGCAGCGGGTGGTGTCGATGTCTTCCACCCGCAACAGCAGACGGCCACCCGCGGCATCGGCCATGCGCTGGTTGATCAGCGCGGAACGGGCATGGCCCAGATGCAGCAGGCCATTGGGGCTGGGGGCAAAGCGGAAAACGGGTGGATTGGTCATGGCAATGGCCTATCACAGGCCCATGGCAAAGCGCATCCACACCCAACAAGATATTGAACAGGGTCTCACGGCACTGCGCATGCTGGACCCGACGCTTGGTCCGTTAATCGACAGCGTGCCCCACGTGCCGCTGCGCCTGCGCCAACCGGGTTTTGAGGGGCTGGCGGAAATTGTTGTGGGCCAACTGGTCTCCCGCGCCAGCGCCGATGCGATTTTGAAAAGGTTGAATGAACGGGTTGCACCGCTCACCGCCGACGCGTTTCTGACCGTGGCAGGGGATGATGTGGAGCGGGCTTTCACCACCACGCTGAAAGGCGTGGGCCTATCGCGGGCCAAGATCAAAACGCTGCTCCACGCGGCTCAGGCCATCGCAAGTGGCGCGCTGGACCTCGACCACATCGCCGCCCTGCCGGTGGATGAAGCCCGCAACACCCTCACCGCCCTGCCCGGCATCGGTCCGTGGACGGCAGATATATACCTGCTTTTCTGCGCAGGCCATGCCGACATTTTCCCCGTAGGCGATGTGGCCCTCTACGCAGCTCTTGGCGACCATCTGGGTTTAGAGGGCAAATGCCCGCCAAAGCTGGCCACCACCACCACGCAACGATGGCAACCCTGGCGCGGCGCGGCGGCGCGGCTCTTTTATGCCCGCTATGCCCAGATGAAAGGGCGGACGATTTTACCTGTCAGTTAAATGGGATGCCAAAGCAGAGGCGGCAAAGAGCCGCCCGGCAATCGTTTGCCGCGCCCGCGCAGCGAGGGCCGCAAGGCCGACAGCGTGAGCACAAACAACCGGATCGCATCCGTCGAAGACGGGAGCGATCCGACGGGCATAAAGTGTGGCATCTTGCGCCATGGGGTTCACATTCCTGTCTTACTGGCCCTACATTTAAGGCACGATAAGGCGACGCCACGGCCAAGCACGATTCGACTGGCGTCGCCCTCATGGTTTGAAGAGGGAGACGAACCGGTGACCATCGCCGTTAATCCAGAAGCCCACCCGGCTCTGGTGCTGAACGCTGACTACAGACCCCTTTCCTATTACCCGCTGTCGCTCTGGTCCTGGCAGGACGCCATCAAGGCCGTCTTTCTGGACCGGGTGAACATCGTGTCGGAATATGACGCGGCGGTCTCCTCGCCCTCGTTCCAGATGAAGCTGCCCAGCGTCGTGTCGCTGAAACAATATATCCAGCCCCAGCGGCACCCGGCCTTCACCCGCTTCAACCTGTTTTTGCGAGACGGTTTCACCTGCCAATATTGCGGCGCGGAGGACAATCTCACCTTTGACCACCTCATCCCCCGCTCCAAGGGCGGCCAGACCACGTGGGAAAATATCGTCACCGCCTGTTCGCCCTGCAATTTGAAGAAGGGCGGCAAAATGGCCAAAGAGGCGGGCATGACCCCCAACCGCAAGCCATGGGTGCCCACGGTCCACGAACTCCACAATGCCGGACGCCGCTTTCCCCCCAACCATTTGCACGAAAGCTGGATGGATTATCTGTATTGGGATGCGCCGCTCGAACCTTAGGTTCCAAATGAATAGAGAACCGTAGGTTCAAACGACCTTATGCAAGCAAAAGGGGCCGTCTCGAAAAAGACGGCCCCTTTTCTATTTTTATTTTCCAACCCTCATGGCCCGACTTGTTCGGGCAACCCATTCCAAACGACTGTTAAAGTTGTTGGTATGTTGGCGAGGATGCCCAGGACAAGCCCGAGCATGAGGGAGAATGCGCTTGTTTTGCTCCCCGAAAGACGTTGACCGGCCTATCTGCGAAACGTTGAAGAGATGGGCCGATCAAGTCGGCCCATGACGGTGAACCGGTTACGCAAAAAACGGCTCCAGTTGCACCACGCTGTCGTTGAATTCGATTTCCTCGAAATCATAGAGAATGTCGTGGGAACTGTTTTCCGTGTTCCACACCACAATGCCGCCATCCCCCGTGGGACCAACACCATAATTGCCGGACGTGTCATTGATAACAAACCGGTCCACATTGGCCGTGCCGAATTCGTATTGGGTGGCAAACGGATCATCATCCACCACCAGACCCGCATTGGGGTCCTCCAGTGTAACGGTCTGATCGTTAAAGGCGATCT
Source organism: Pseudomonadota bacterium (assembly GCA_038525315.1). GTDB lineage: Bacteria > Pseudomonadota > Alphaproteobacteria > Rhizobiales > Rhizobiaceae > Pseudahrensia. The sequence continues at coordinate 879,818 of JBCBHU010000001.1, read as the reverse complement.
GGTCGAAATCATAAAGCAGGTCGAACCCTGTGGGCCCCCACACCACAATGCCTTCGCCATCTTCCGTGGGGCCAACGCCATAATCCGACGAATTTCCGTCGATGACAAAGGTTTCGGTCCCATCCGCCGTGCCGTTGAGAAATTGCGTCGTCCCGGCAATATCGTTGAAGACGCCCGGCTCATCCGGCACCAGCGAAATGATCGTGTCGTTGAAAGCGATGCTCTCAAAACCGTAAAGCAGGTCGTGGCCCGTGGGGCCCCAGACCACGATGCCCGCGCCATCTTCCGTGGGACCCCAGCCATAGTCTGACGACACGCCGTCAATGGCAAAGACGTCCTTGTCGCCCACGCCGTCCAGAAACTGCACTTCGTTTTCAACGTCGTTGACCACATCGCCGATCACCGGCGCATTGCCTGTGACCTGGAAGGGGCTGCGGGCAAAGTCCGGCCCCGACCAATCCAGTTCCATCACGGCCTGACCGCCCTGCTCAAAATAGTCAGCGGTGAACGTGTGCACACCGGCATCCAGCGTGATGGTGGCCGAAACTTCCCGTTCCGCATGCAAACCGTCATTGAGGATCACTTCCGTTCCGTCGATGACCAGATTGGAGCCATCATCGGAGTTCAGATAAAACGTGTATTGTCCCCCCGTTTCGACGAGAAATTCGCCTGTATAACGCGCCGCAAACTGGTCCGAAGGGCCGCCGGTGTAGAACATGCCGTTGCCGACATTTTCCTGAATGGTTTGCAGGGTTTCTTCAAAAATAGGAGGCGCGTCGAAATCAACATCGGCCAATACGGACGCATCGGCATCGAAATAGTCCACGGAGAGCGTGCCTTCCACCGCACCGGCGGGCAGCGGCCCTTCATAAAGCGCAAGCGTCGGTTCCACCGAAATAATGGGCGCCACCGAAGGCACGCCCTCATCATCAATGGCAAAGAGCATCCAATTGCCCGCCCCCACCACATTGGGGTTTTCCGGTAGCGTCACTTGAATGGTGCTGTTGTCGATCACCACGAAATCCAGATCCATCCGCCCGGATTCCATATTCACCGAATGGGTGACCGCCCCCGTTTTGACAAAAGACATGCGGGCGATGGTGGAGGCATCATCCACCGTGATGGTGAGCGTATCACCGGGTTCTGCGCTTTCCGGCGCGGCCAGAATTTCGGGCCGATCCGCCAGCGTCCCGTCATCATTGTAGAGATAATCCGGCGTATAAATTTGCGCATCCATGAAATCCAGCGTGCCGTTCAACCCGCCGCCGCCCATGGAAAGCACGGTTCCGTCATTCAGCAACACGGTGGAGGAGTGGTAGAGGCGCATGACGTCTTCTGCGTCCACCACGGTCACGGTGCCGGTGAAGGGGTCAAAGATGACGGATTCCAAGACAGCATTGTTGATGTCCTGCGAGTTGCCCACTTCCGTGCCGCCATTGAGCAAAATGCGCCCGTCCGCCAGCACCGTCATGTCAGAATTGTTGCGGTCGCCGTTCAAATCGGCCGCAAAAGTAAAGACCGGCGCGGGGCCATTGATATCCATGAACCACAAATCGCCCGATGCATCCATGATGACGATCTTGCCCACGTCATACATGACGGCGGGGGATGTTGCGTCCATCTGGAAAGGCACTTCGCCGATCTCGCGGATGGAACCGCTACCCGTGGGGTCCAGCGCCATCACCTCAACGGGACCGTTGGTCACGTTGGCGTTTTGATTGCCGCTATTGAGGGCAAAGTAGACCACCTCCCCCTCATTATTGACCCAGGCCCGCGGGTACCACCAATTGGCGCTGACGTCGGCATCGGTGGCCCCATCCAATTGCCGCCATCCCTCGCCCAGGGTGAAGATTTCCGGCGTGCCGTTGAGGCTCTTATTGCCATTGCCGCCCAAAATGACGACCTGGCCCGAAGAAAGGGACACAGTGGTGGGGTAGAAGCGCCCCACGGCCATATCATTGGCCCCATCCCGGATGAGTTCATTGTTGGACAGATCAAAAATCTGCCCCCCTGCACTGCCGGACCCATTGCCCCCCGCAATCAGCACCTTGTCCGTGCCGGGTATGATGACCCCCGCACCGCAAAACATGCGCACAACGTGATCAGCTTCCAAAATTTCATGATTGCCCGTGGCCGGGTCGAAAATCCCGTATTTTTGGGTGTTGGAGAAGGCGTTGCCATTCCCGTCACCACCCCAATACAGCACCCGCCCGTCTTCCAGCACCACCTGATGAATGCCAATAATGGTCGTGTCGAATACGTCGCCCCAATCGCCTTTTGTCGCTTCCATAATGCGCTCCACGCTTGTTCAAAAAGCGGACATCTGTGCCGCTTTGGTTGATAGACGTGCTTGGACCGTGTCGTTTTGAGACAGCACGACGCCAGCACCAGCCCCGTGCAGGGGGCGGTGCAAAGGCCGTGCCAGTAAGGTTAATTGCTAACCAGAGCAAATCATGTTCACACGGAAACATAACGTATCGAAAATCGCGTTCGAAAACAGCACTTTGCTGTTTGAGAGGCAGCGAATTTCGATGCCGTTTGGACGTGATACGCTCTATCGGCGCAGGGCGATGAAGGCGTAGAAGGCCAGCGCCCCGGCGGCCAACACATTGGCATTGGCAAAACTGATGCCAAGAAAACGCCCCGCCGCTTCATCACAACTGGGCGGGGTGGCGGTGGCGAGGCTTTCCAGCAGCGAGGCAGCATCACTGGTGGTGGCGGAAAGCCCGGCGCCGCAGGATTCCGGTGCCGCAAACACCCCCCATTCCACGCCGGAATGATAAGCACCCAAAATCAGCGTGGCGATGAGGCATACAAGGCCAATGGCCAACGCCCCCTGCGCCGCACAAGACGGCACTTTGAAAAGCGCTGCCAACAACCCCGCTGCCACAAAAGGCATGCCCCAATAATAGGGCACCCGCTGTTCCAGGCACAGCTGACAGGGCGCATAGCCCATATATTCAAAAGCCAAGGCCGAGCCGATAATGGCCACCATGCCAAACAGAACCAACGCCAAAGGCAGCCTGAGCGCTTTGTTTTCAGCAAGAGCCGTTTCCATCAAACCCACCTCAAATAATGTAGCGCACCGCCACAAAGCCCCCCACCAGCAGGATCACCCCCAAGGCAAAGAAGAAGTTGAGCCGCTTCTCGATGAACAGCCGCACCGGATCACCAAATTTATAAAGCAGGAAGGCCACCAGAAAAAACCGCAACCCCCGCCCGATGATGGAGATACCGATAAACAGGGCAAAATTCAGCCCCGTGGTGCCTGAGAATATCGTGAACAGCTTGTAGGGCAAAAACGTCACCGCCCCGGCAAAAACCGCCAACAGGCCGGTGGGGCCATTATAGGTTTCTGCCAGATCGGCAAAGGCCTGTTGTTTGCCGTAGAACCGCAAAATGGGTTCACCGATCAGTTCATACGCCAGCGCCCCGATGGCATAGCCCAACACAGCCCCCAACACGGAAGCGATTGTGCAAACGGCAGCAATGCGCACCCATTGCTCCCGCTTGGCCAACACCATGGGGATCAACATCACATCCGGCGGGATGGGGAAGAAGGAGGATTCCATGAACGAAACTCCCGCCAGCGCCTTTTGCGCGTGACGCCCCTGCGCCAGCCGGAACATCCAGTCATAAAGAGCGCGGATCATAGTCGGGACTTTCAAAGAGAGCGTTGTGCGGAGAACGTCGCAGTGACACGTTTAGGTGGAACGTTTGGGTGCACCGTTGCCACGCAAGCCCTCCCGCTTCAAGCGCACAAAAGGCACCCACCCGCGCCAAGCGAGTTTTTGTGGCAGAAAGGAACGGCCCGTATTGCCAATCAACACCGCAACGCTATAACCGCCCCATACCACGGGCCGCCCCAGAAGGGCCGCTCAACTCTGCTGCCCCTCTGGCGGAATTGGTAGACGCGCGGGATTCAAAATCCCGTTCCTTCGGGAGTGCCGGTTCGATTCCGGCGGGGGGCACCAATATGTTAAATAATATATTGATTTAGTTAAATTAATTTATATTGTGGAATTGGAGGCCGTCTATCAGCCCACCTTCTATTTCGGGCTGCTGGCCGGGTTCTCACCGAAAAGGCTTTCGTTTGCTTACCAGCAATCATCAGCTTCATGAAGGCATCGTAGTTCGCCAAATTTATCAAATCCGCTGGCGCAGGAACATCACTGCCTAGTTGCTTTGCCAACTTCGGTGCGTCTGTGGCACCCACCCGGAAAACCATCAGGTTACCAATATTACCAAATACCGCCTCTCGCACACCGGCGTCGAGTTGATCTGTATGCTGATGGGCAAGAACAAGGCCCAACCGGTACTTCCGCAAGTCGGTGAGCATGTCTGCTAATGCCTCGGTGGTGAAGTGGTGGAATTCATCGATGTATAGGAAATACGCGCGACGCTGGCTCTCCGATAGGCTCTCACGACTCAACGCAGCATGGGCCAACTTCGACACGACTAGTCCGCCGAGGATGTTTGACACGTCCGCCCCCAATTTTCCCTTCGCCAGATTTATAATCAGCGTCTGGCCCTCGTCCATCAATTGGCGAAATCGCAGCGGTTCAACTGGTTCACACACTGACTTTCGAATTACAGGGTGTGCAAGGAAAGCCCCCAACTTGTTGGCTATGGGTGCCACCCCATCAGCAGCGGTCTTGTATGAGAGGTTGGGAAATTCATCTCGCCAAAACTTCTGAACTTGGAGATCAGCGACCTCGGCTAGCACCTGCTGCCTAAACTGCTTGTCCAAGAACATTGGCATTATGTCTTGCAGCGACGAACACGGTCTCTCCAACAGGGCGAGAACCGAATACCGGAGTAAATGCTCCATCCGAGCGCCCCAGGCATCAGCCCACTGTTTCTTGAGCGCTTCGATGAGACTGGATGCAACGACGGGTCGATACTGGGCCCCGACGTGTGTAAGTGGATTATATCCCAGGGGACAATTGGGATCAGCTGCGTCCCAATAAATCGCATCTTCGAATCGCGCCGCTATCAGTTTCGCCAGATCACCATGGGGATCGATGAGACAGAAACCTTGCCGATTTTGAATATCCTGTTGCATCAATTGTAGCAGCAGGGTGGATTTTCCAGTTCCGGTTTGCCCAATGACGTATTGATGAAACAGCCGGTCTGACTGATTGATGCCAAACCACTGGTGTGGTGGCCGACCTCGGGTCTCGGCTAGATGGCTGATGGTTTCATTGGTTGGTTTCACACATCCATGTTGGTTGACCAACCAAAGAAGCGATACGTGATCTGAGGTGCATTACCGTCACCGTCGCTGCCACATGCGTTCGGCTAAGGCTCGTTCCTCGGGGCCAACTGCAGCGGTATAAATAGAGGTGGTGGCGATATCAGAGTGGCCAAGCCACCGTTGCACCATATCGAGCGGAACACCGGATTGTATGGCGTGTACGCCAAATCCATGACGCAATCCTCTTGGCGTAGCATGGGGCCCCATAATGTCTGACTTATGCATGACCTCTTTAACCTGCATCCAGGCCCATGTCCGCTGCCAATTCCAGATACGATGCCCTTCTTCTGGATCAGTGTTGAGGTTCAGCAGTGCCAGCAAACGTCGGGGCACCGGTACCTGTCTTACCACCATTTGATTTCGCTTTTTTAGAGATCGGATGAGAACCACCCCTTCTTCAAACAGCACTCCCTCGGGAGTGAGGTTAAGTGCTTCCGAGATGCGACAACCAGACTGCAAGAGAAACAGGCAAAAGCTGCACGACCCAATTTCCATCTTTCGGGCTGCCATGGCAAAGCGCGCACGCTCATCGGCATTCAAGTACTTGCGTTGCCCTGAGTGCGTAAAAAGGCTTTGGTCACGGGATATTTCGCTGAATCGGTGGGCACTGAACATAATGACCGATTTTGTTCAGTGTACAGCAACCACCTGATATTTCAACGCTTCTTTCAGCAGAGATGCACCTGATAAGTTAATTTCAATTGGATCATTCCTGAAAACGCAATCTTTTCAATTGGTGAACAAAATCGGTCATTTTGTTCACATGGGAGGATTGGAAATTGACAAAAAAATCGATCTTGGGAAACACTGCTTTTCTGGCTGGAATGGTGGTCTGGGCGATGCAAGCCACCGCTGGCGAAACCTATTACTCCACTTCGGGCCTCAAACAACTTTTGACCGGCAAGAAACTCACTCTCGTTGCTGGTGGGGTCATCTCCTACGCTCGGAATGGTCGATATACATTCCAGCGGCAGGGGCAGACTTATCGAGGGAAATGGTCAGTGCGGAGAGGTCGCGTTTGCGTCACATTCATCAACAATAACCGCCGCTGCGACAAGTACGTTAAGGAAAGCGGTTCTATCTACTTTGAAAATGCACAGGGTGGGCGGTTCAAAATCAAATCAGTTCGTTGAGGTGATAGCATGAGGCCTCGAAGACCGTCTGTTGCAGCCGTTGCTGTCGCGCTTTTGTGGGCTCAAACCTGAGCGACTGATCACAAGCACACATCATAGCAGGCATACCGACGAATTGTGCCTGTGACTAAACAGTCCAGACGGATTAAGGTGATCCGCAGATGCTTCGCGTGATCATGCGAAGACCCAAATTGCTTTCCTTTGCGAGCATGTTCCAAGACATTAGGGCCACCCTAGGCACTTGCAAGCCCTATATTCATCAGCTTCGCGCGTACTTGGTACCAAAACTTAGCGAGCATCATTTCGTTACAGCGAGATCAGTCCAGGTTGCTCAACGCTTATATAGCCAATGGAAGAATATAGTCGCTCAACGTGAGTTCCGATGACACATTGTAAGAATATGTCTTCTGCTCCCTCATTCAGCGCTGATTGGGTCAACATCCTTGAGATTTCTCGCCCGTAGCCCTGCTTTTGTTTTGAGGCAACAGTACCCACGCTATACAAGCCTGAGAACTTGCCAATACGATAATATGATCCACAAGCTACAGGTGCGCCAGCGACGTAGCCGACTGCGTGACATACTGATGTTTCGCCACGCAGTTTGGAGCGTTTGAGTGTCGGAACATAGTATTTTTTGAAGCGATCATTCAAATCGTCGTCATCAAAGAGCCTCTCAAGCACTTGGCAGTAGTCGTTTGTTGGACTCGAATCGTGTGAGAACGTCACTGCCAAATCATCCATCTGCGGAGCTTGGTTCAATGTCTCGCTAGTGCAGATCATCCATCGTTCTCTAGCCACTTCACCTTTATCACCCAGCGCTTGTGTGACCCGTTCCAACTCACTTTCGCGAACAAAGAATGTGGGCGTTCGACTCCTTGAAGAAGCTTGTTGGGTTACGAACTCTAAGTGTGAAGATTTGCTCGGATCTGCCTGTACAGAGTGATTCCATGACAGAGAAGGAATTGACTCTGAATAGAAGTAAAACGAATTGTCGGGTCCTTGGACTTTTCCAGAATAATAGCCCGATAGTTGCATTTCAAAATTCGCAGCGACGTGCTCATCGGTAAGTATCGGGCTCTTGGTCATGCGATATTTTCCTTTATGAATTCAGAGCATTGTACCACAGCATCGTCGAGCTGTCCGTACTGTTGTTGAATGTGAATCATTGGTATTCCAACTTCGAAAGCGTGTTTTTCGGTAGCGTGCAACATTGGCTCTTGCGAAGCAAAGGCACTGGCCAGCAGAATATCGTCACCCTGCTGAGCTCGCGATCTGACCATTTTCCTCCATTGGTCGTGCTTCACTGACAAGAAGATTATCAGGTCCGCATTTGGGAGGCGATTTGCATCAAGTTCGAGAATCTTCTCGAGCGCTGAGAAGTATGGATCGGATTTTGGTATTATCCACTCCGATGAAGGATGATGCACGTAACCTATCATGGTCTTATGGTAGTAGGCGTCGCAAATTGCCAAGCCGTATTCGCCAAACGCAGCAGCGCTTCGTATTGCATTAACTTGGTAGCAGCGAAACCACTCCAATACGTCGAATGCATGTTCTACAAAGCCGTCTTCAATGAATGACGGCCATTCCCGACGATCCGGTTCACAAAATGCCCGTCCCCCTAAAGTTTTGGCGAGTTGCCGCGCTACGGTTGTCTTTCCAACACCAGCCAATCCGAGAATTGCGACAAACGGCATCAACTATCCTGCACTAGGACTCTGAAGGTCGGTCCAATAAACTCAAACCCTTGCCGCAGATAAAATGTATTCGGTGCGGCGGAGTGATTTGGCTCACCAGTTGAAAGCGCCAAACGATTGGTTCCGTAACTCCGGCAAAATTCCTTCGCATGCTCAACCAACAAAGCGCCCACCCCTTGATTGCGTTCCTCTGGAATCACGTAAAGATCGCTTAATTCTAAATATGGACCTCCAGATATCAGAGCTTCTCGCTCAGCTATCACCATGAAGCCGACAAGGACTAAATCAGAAGCTCTGGTCGCCAGGATGACTTTTCCATTCCTTTCCAAGATTGTGTTTACCGCCGAGACAAAATCATTGATCTCTAGAGAAGTGGCGCGGCTTGGAGCAACCTCTCTTGAGAAATCCGCACACATCGAAGCAACCGTCGAAATCTCCGATGATCTCATTTCTCGAATTTGGATCATTTGCTTCTACTCACACCGCGTCCAACCAAATGCAGTCCAAAGGCAACCGGCCAAAGATGGAAACCTCCAATTTGAAACAGATAGATTTTTCTAACTTCGCGTAGCTCCCAACCACCCAATTCGAAAGTTCGTGAAACCTCTGAAGGATATCTCAAATGGATGGAGATGCCGCTGAACCAAGATTCCCAAAATATGCTGGGATATGGTTCAACAATCACCAAGTCGTCGCCCATTCTTGCAGGCGAGTGAGGGCCGATCGTCAGAAAATTCTTGAGCTTTGGCAAATAGCAAAGTGCGTTAACGGTTAAGAAGACAGTTTTACCGATCTTCGTCGGAGCGACAATCTCAGTTCCTTTTTCAATATCGCCTTCCCAAAATTTTACGCGGTCGTCACGAGATTCAATTCGTCTTTGGACGTCTGATACAAAGAGGTCAATTCCAACATACTTTTTGAAACTAACGCACAATTTATCCAATTTTGATATTGTTGTTCCTTGTCCGCATCCAAGGTCGACCAGTCGATAAACCTCAGCATCACCCAATGCGCTGGACAAAAATTTCATCGCAAAATCGCCATACCACTCCGTTGAGGCGTCAATAATATCTACATCTGTTTCATTGTATCTTTTTTCGATGTAGTAGTCTCGTACCTTTTTTTGAGGTCTAGGATCCGCGTTTCTTAAAAGTAGTCTTAGAATTCTGGATTTCATCCCGTCGAAGATCGGTCTCATTAGTTCTCTGAGACCCATTTGAGGCGTCAGGACATATTTGGAATGACATGTCTTAGTAGACAGCAATTTCTAGTGCCTCGAAGGAATCAACCCACGGGTCTTTTGCTGGAGTTGATGATTTTACAGAAAGCGTTCTTTGGGCTCGCAGCACTTGGGATACGATAGCTGTAATAACTTGCGATCCCAATGTTGCACCAATACATCGATGAATGCCACTGCCAAAAGAGGTGTGACGTAGCTTCCTACCTGCCGGCTCGATCGTTTCTGGCTTGTTAAAAGCGCGACGATCCAAGTTCGCTGAGGCGTTCCAAACAATCAAATAGTCTCCCGCGAACACTTTGATACCGCGGACTTCAGAATCTCTCTTTGCAACTCGATGGCTTCCTCGGAAAACAGGTCTAATTCGAATACACTCTTCGGCGATTTGTCTCGATTGCGACCCTGAGTTAACCGACAAAAGCTCCTGTTTTTCTTTTCCTTGTGTTGCTAGAACCTCTAAAGAATTTGCGATCTGGCCGGAAAGTGTATGACCGCTAGCAAAGATTAAAGATTTTAGCAGAGCTCTCGACAACAATTGATCGCCTAAGGATGATTCAAGGCTGTTGATCAAGCATCCGATGGGTTCAGGTGGATTGGTAATGAGACTGTCCAAAAAATCGTCTAGTTCAACGTGCATCTCTCGTACAAAATTAATTTGAGTCTCAACGTTTTCCCCTTCAAACTCTAGAAATTCAATTCCAACACCGTCTCCGAACCTCGACGACCAGGACTTGAGACATTCCAATTCGTTGTGACGAAAGCCGAAAAACAGCGTGAGTACCTCTGTCGTGATTTGCTCTGCCAAAGCGACGGCATCAATCGAATCTTTGTTCAATTCGTCTCGTAGAGGATCAAATCCTGTCTTCATTAATTTGGAAGCGTTTGCCGTCATCTGGTTGACCCACGGTGTAACCGCAATTCGATACTTGGTATGATCCGGGGGATCGTCCTGGATTAGAATGGCTGCGTCACCGAGCAACAGTTCCTCAAATTCGGGTATGTCGCTGGACCACAAGTTGTGGTCCTGAAGAGCCTGGATGCAATCTGAGTGCCGAAACAAGTGCACAAAAGCTCTGCCCTGCCGCTCTTCTTTCAAGACCGGCTCGTGATCTCTCATGTCCCGAAATATTTCTCGCGCCTTGTGCGGGAACATCGGGTCTAATGGTTCAAAGCTATTTGACAAATCCCGCTGATATCCATCCAAAATTTACGAAAACCCAGGAAAGCAACCATCCTGAACACATAAACAAATTCCATGCCGCATGTTCTGGTACGATGAGCGTAGCCACTCCAACCAAAGTCTGCATGACGATCACATGCGATAGTCTCTTTTCATACTCTTGTGAGTTCTCGATAGCAGCCAATTGATAGAATTCTCTGTTCCAACTTTTGCAAACAAAAAGATAACAAGCAGATAGTAACATCAGCACGCCTAAGGTCATCGACGTTGTGCCTATGGAAATTCCGCCTTTAACCTTAGCCAACAGAATGGAAGGATCAAATGCAGACAGGCCAACTCCTAAAGCAAATATGATTACGTTATTCATTGAAAAGAAAATGAATATTACAAGGAGATCTGCAACGAAAAGCCTAGAAGAATATGAATTACCTTTACCCTCTATCTCTTGTCGAGCAAACCGAACCGCGTTCCACCCAATCATTATGTTGGCCACCATCATTACTGATGCCACCGCTACAACATACAGAAACGCCCACGTCGCGAGTGATATAGATGTGATCGGAAATGAACCCGAAATCAACGCAAGTGGAATAACAAAGAACAGACTGACAACAAAAATGCCGATCTGTCCGAGAAGAAGGAGAAATGCGTTTGGGACCGTTTCAGACATAGGTTCAAAGTCACCTCCAATTATACAGAGGCCGCCCAAAGCGGCCTCTGCACTATGGAAATTTAGGGCTTATTCCTCATGTCTTCCTCCAACGATCATCGAGCACTTGCTTTAGATATGTATGGCGTGAAAGCATTCAAGCCCAAACATTTGCTACTTTGCCCAACCATTTAAACAGTGAGCCACAACACTCTTGTCGAATTTCATATATATATCAACGCACAAAGCTCTTTTCGAGACCTCGCAACTCATTTATTATGATCATTTTTGAGCACGAAACAAGAATCAGGGATAAACATCGTCGGAGATGGCCTGACCATATTTCTTCGATCGAGAAAGTCCAGAATGAGAGTTGGATTTGATGTTTCTGCCGGTCCATGATTATCAATTCCGTTTGTTTGCTATTGATGGTGCATGTAAGACGTCTTTGATGTGATCCTGCTGCACCTTGGTTGGTGTTCGAGAATCGTCTCGGGAATGTGCACACGACAGGACGGCTTGCACTTCGCGGGCCGCTACCAGCCATTTTGCTGGCTCAACAGCAACAGTTTTTCGGGTCACCGTTCGGTTCGAGGTGGCTAATTCGACGATTTCCCGCTTTTCAGCTCCTTCGGCAGAATCATGATGTTCTGCAAGGTTTTTTATGCGTTCGAGAAATCTGCGGAGTTGATCCGTCTTTTGGGCCACTTCCTGCGCATTCCGCACACTATCTGCCAGTTTTATTTTCTCTAACGTGAGAACCTGCTTCCGTCGGGAGTGGTTCTCCGCGTCGATGTTGCCGTCGATCAAGGCGTCGTCCAACCGCTCCAATTTTTGCTCTACGGCCTTTCGGTCTTTCTCCGCAGAGCTCAAGTTGGCATTTTGTGCCGTTCGCTGCATCCAGCCCGTGACTGTCTCTACAACCTTTTCGATGTGATCTTGAGACAGGCTCGACTGGTGGACTACGGGCTTTATTGCAGCTTCGAGGGTTTCTTCCCTGACACAGTTTCCCCGGCAACTCGGTTTGTGGCAGCGGTAGTAGATATGCCCCTTTTGAAGTTCGGCGATCATAGCTGCGCCGCATGAGCCGCATTTGAAAAGACCTCGAAAGGCATAGCTGTGCCTGGTCAGAGTCTTGTGTTTTCGACCTTCTTTGATCGCCTGGACGCGTTCGAACATCTTCGGTGAAACAATAGGCTCGTGCTTACCCTCGTAAATTTCGCCGGTTCGGCGGATTCGAATTGTGCCAGCGTAGAACGGATTGGACAGTGTTTCTGCTATGATACCCATTGAGACAATCTTCCCGTTCTTGGAACGGAGGCCTCGGTCTGCCATTTCCTGTTGCAGTGCTTGGATTGAAATATTGCCTGAGGCGTACAACTCAAAGGCTTCTCGAATGAGCGGAGCACGATCCGGGTCGGGTGTCTTCAGCTTGCCCTTACCATTGTTCAGATATCCAATTGGAGCTGTGAATGGATAATAGCCCTTTGCTAATTGTCCGCGTTGGCCTTTGTGAATTTCGATCTTGAGATTGCGAACGTAGTCTTCTGCGACTGCCATTTGGATGTTGGCCGTTAAACGACCGCCGCGAGAATTAAAATCAAGACTCTCGGCGGCGAAGTGAACATCAAATCCGGCATCGGACAGCTCGCCGATTTTTGCCCAGTCAAAGAAATTGCGAGCCGAGCGATCAATGCGGTGCATGACTACGCCTTGCGCGCCACCGCGTTTAAGTGCGTTAAGCATCGAATTGAATACGGGGCGGCCAGACTTCGCCGCTGTTTGCTGCTCTTCAAACCACCGGACAACTTTGATTTCATTCCGCTCAGCGAAATGAAGGATAGCTTCCTTCTGCGCTTCTAACGAAACCCCTTCACCCTGCTTTTTGGTGGAAACGCGGACGTACCCAAAGCACTGTTTCATATGTCATTTTGATTATTCTCAGACTCTACCACATCCTCAAAATCTGGCGAGTCTGGCCACGGCCATTCGCCTGTGGCTTCCATTCGCTGATAAACACGTTTGCACAATGCCAGGTAGCGTTCGAGCTCCGGTGGCAGGGGTTCTTGGTTTGGGTTTTTCATGGGGTCAGGATAACGGTCTGACAAACACGCGGTAGACCGACTGAGGTGCGATTGGGGCACTCCGGGTGGTGTTGTTTGAATGTGTGTCGGAGCTATCCTTCTTTCACCATGACCCGCCAAGGGTAGAAATACCGAGAGGTCGGTCTGACTGGGCACATTCGGAGGGGTTCCACCCCTCCGTTGTTAGGGTGCTCCAGTCAGACTGGCCTTTATCGGAACTTTATAATTCCTTGAAGCATATGCGAGCAGACTGCACCTGGAGCGGTCTACGAACCATCGCGATGGAGCGATAGGCTGATGCTCCATTAGTCGATAAGTTCATTTCAATATGTCCAAACACTTTGCCCTGGACCTGAAAGTGGCTCGCCGCAAATCAGGTCTTACGCAGTCTGACTGCGCTCATCTATTAAATGCTCACCGCACCAAAATCGGTCACATCGAACGGGGTCGGTTTGATCCCTCGGCCAAAGACATCGCGTATCTATCGCTCATCTTTGGCAAAAGCTATGATGCCCTATGTCGATCTATTTTTGAGAATGCTGCTGATCAACTGAGTGATCGTCTCGCTACGCTTCCAACGCCGAAGACCAAGTGGATTGCCCGGTTCAATCGAACCAACACCATCGACAAACTCGACGCCCGGTTATCAGCAATAACCAAACGAAAGGATGGCGGGGCGTAGGGTGATGGCGATAGCGGTCGCTTCATGCCGCATCTGTTATGTCTATTTCGAGGATGAGAAGTTGGTCGATTGGGCGCTGTCGCGCAAGGCGAGTCTCAGCCCAAAGAACGCGGCGAAACAGGCACGCACCTGGATCGAAATGCTCGAACCGGATGTGGTGGTGACGGAGAAGCTTGGGCACCAATGCCGCAAAGGTACCAAATCCGAAACATTGATTGAAGCAGTTCAAAAGATGGCAGCTGAGTTTGAATTGTTTGACGTGGCTGTATCCAAGCGGCAGCTGTTCGACAACAAATATGAGGAAGCCGCATTCTACGCCGCTCGTTTTCCCGACATCAAAAATTGGCTCCCAGAGATGCCGAAGATTTGGGAAGGCGAACCGTATAACGCCAGCTACATAGAAGCCATCAATCTGGCGCTGCAGATTGTTGATGCCTCTAATCGCGAGGACCCTAAGTGAGGAAGTTGATCATGTCGTCAAAGGTAATGACGTCCTTTTCTTCCAGCTCCGCGATCTGAGCCAAGAGCACCTTTGCGCATAGCTTGGTGTCCTCAAGGGCATCATGAAGTGCGTTTTCGTCATATGGTATCCCGTAGTGATCGCCACACTGGAATAGCTTGTGACCGGGCAACTGCGGGTGCAGCTTCCGCATGAGCTTCAAGGTATCTATGTAATAATCTGATTGAACATCGATACCGTGTCTGGACTCGGCCTTCTTGATGAATTTCAGATCAAAGTTCTTAACGTTGTGCCCTGCGACCACACGCGTTCCGACAATGCCATCAAACGTTGCCAATACCTCTCCCATATCCGGTTGCCCTTCCAACCGGTCATCGGTGATTCCGGTGAGATCAACTACAATGTCTTTCAGTGGCAGATGATCGTCTCCTGGATGCACGAGCTGCATCCATCCGCCGTCTTCCACCTCATTCTGATCAACCTGAACGACAGCAACCTGGATGATACGATCCCGATGCGCAAACAATCCCGTCGTCTCAAGGTCGAATACTGAAATATCCAGTTCTTTGAGTGGGGTGTCATAAAGAGGGTGGGACATGTTTCGATCTCCTAGAGGTTCAGGTTCACATAAACGCCGGCATGATCTGAGGCAGCATTGCGCCAGTTTGTTATGCCAGCCAGTGGTTGGGTCGCACCGTTTGTGAGGTCATCAATGCCGGCTATTCCCC
Organism: Pseudomonadota bacterium; assembly: GCA_038525315.1. GTDB lineage: Bacteria > Pseudomonadota > Alphaproteobacteria > Rhizobiales > Rhizobiaceae > Pseudahrensia. The sequence continues at coordinate 864,711 of JBCBHU010000001.1, read as the reverse complement.
GCCGATCAACGCCCGCGTCTACGACAAACGGCTTCAGCGCATCTGAAATTAGAATGAAGTCAATCTGGTTTTTGGCATCGTCACGCCCATAATAATAAGTCCAACGATCATTTGCAGGAACGTTGGCTACCTCTAGAACATCGGTCAAATGAGGAACGTCTAACAAGGGACGAAGTGGCGCGTTCTGCACCGTATCGTTCAAGTCACCAGATACGATGACCAGATCATTGGTGAGATCGAAACGTTGCGCCAAAATGTCTGCGACACCTTGAGCTTGCTTCTTTCGCCGCGCGTCGTTGCTGGCTCGAAGCTTGCTCAAAAGATGGTTTTGCAGGACCCACAGCTTCCTACCATTGGCCAATTCGAACTCAACTTCTAAGCAGTCGCGTGAGAACAATGGTCTGCTGTCGTTTGGATTGGTGCGATATTGACCGTTAGTCCGAATGAATCCAATCGGCACCTTCGAACACACTGCCACGTCAATTCCTCGGGGGTCATTCCCCGCGATCAGCAGATCGTGTTTGAAGCCTTTGCCTGAGAGCTGATCCTTTCTGAATTGTCGCAAGGCTTCGGAACTTTCAACCTCGCATAGAGCCAGTATGTCGGCATCCAGTTTTCGCAAGAATTTCCCTGTGTTCTCAACAGATTCAAAAGAAAACGATGCCCGGGTAAGTTCAATGAATCCATCCCAGTCATTTCTTCCGTTCACTCTGACACTGTATGTGCGGTTGGCTCGGCTCCATGAAAGTGGTTTTCGCCCATGCGTCTTGTTGATCTTGAAATAACCGCGAACAGAATTTGCCAGAGAAACGATCTTGGGCTTGTCGTATGTGTTCTTCGCCAACTCTTTCTGCAGATCAGCGATGATATCGAGTTTCTTCGTACCCAGATTGCGATTTGAAAGATTCATTGCTTTGGGCCGAGAAAACAGGTTCTCGACGTTGAAGGCCGCAAATTTGATTGGCATAAATACCTCCCATCAGCGCCCCGATTAAATATTATATATTTGACAACTACATGTCACCTCAATGATTTTTGCGTTTTGTTGATGACTATATGTCTTTACCGGAAGCCTAAGTTTGGAGCCACTGTGAAAGCGCTGAAAACAGAGCCACAAGTCCTGGCACCATAGGCCGAAACGCTAGTGGAGGACGGCGCAGCCGTTGCCTGGTCTTTTGGTTCTGTTAGCAAACTTATCACAGCGACCCGAAATCAGATCACCGAACTGTTTTTTGGTGATCTTCCCGCTGCAAATCGAGCCCGGATGAGTCAGCGCACGACCCGTAGCTCCAAATTGGGAATGCCCCAGTCTCGTTTGAATCCTCGCTCTTGAATATACGTGCGGTAAGCGAGGTGCTTCCTGGCGGTGCTTGAGTAGCAAGGGTCGGCCCGCCAATAGGGACTGGTTCGCTCACATTCGAGGGAATAGAAGCGGTATCGCTTCTCGTCTTCAACGATGTGCTCGATACCATAGAGCGCGTCAGGAATGAGGTGAGTATCCATAACGTGCCGGACCATTGGAAATTCTCGGCATGGCCGAATGGTAACCGGTACACGCAGTGGGTTCGGTTGGTCTCTGGTATGCTCCGGCGCTCGGGCCAGTATCTCATCCACCGGGACGAAGCGCTGATTGACAGCAGCATTTGTCTGCATCTCAGTCTCTACCAGCGTATCGACGATCAGCATGGCATGTTCAAATTGAGGACTGCGACCGCGGTATGACCGTCGAGATAGCGTGGTTACCCGATGAGGGAGAGCATCCGCATCCTGCAATAGAGCGATCCCCGATTTGGAAATTTCATGGATCAGAGGCGTGGAGCGAGCATCGCACTGGTGCCATTGCACCGGTGGTCGATTGATAAGGCCGGTTTCGTGAAACAGATCTCCAAGTCGTTCAATGAAGCGTTTCTCAGACTTCGGCTTCAAGAATGCGATCAGATGCGCTTGGCGTAGATAACGGTATCGATACAAGTACTGAAGAATTTCAATGTCCCGATCTCCCAGGACGATGTGTTTCTGTTTCGGTGTACGTTTGAAGCGACTCCGACGACCTAAAGTGTCGGTGGGCATGACAGCGTCCTCAACATGAAAACACCCCGCTCATTGGGCAGGGTGTTTTTGGAAGTACCTAAGGCTCAGCGTTTCTTTTTCTTCTTCGGGGGTTCTTGCAGAACCATGGCATAGGCGGCGCGCTCGCCAACATCCGCTGCCTCTTTGGCAATCAAGCTGCCGACGCTGGCAGCTTCCTTCAGCGCCAACTTGCCCATACCTTTCCAGAAGGGCTCGTACTTTTTCTTCTTCGGTCGTGGACGAACTTGGTGGTGGTAGACGTGGATTTCGTTCTTCATGATGGTGCTCCGTGTTGGGGTTTAACCCAGATACGAGATCATTTAATTCAATGGGCGTCACCGTTTGCTATGAAAGCAGAAAAGAGCTTGTGGCATGGCTTGAGACGGTATGAGCAGGTTGAAATATTATTCCAAATTTGTGGCACAATGTTTGGCTCGCGTCATGCAAACTCAAGCGTGAGATTGCCGATCGAATTGAGATTGAGCATATCCTATCTCATAGTCCGCCTATGCCGGGAAACACTCTCGAGAAAAAAGCAAGAAAGTTCCTAGCCCCGCGTTAGTTCTGAAATCGGCATCGATTGGCACTGTGCATACAGCCGAAAGGTTATCGACTGGATTGCTGTCCAAGAGATTGAACTTAAATTCAAATTTCAAATTCGAAGCATTACTTGACGAAACAAAACTCTGAAAATTTGAATATTTCCAAAAATTCTTTGTCATCAGGTTTCCATTTTTATCGAACGTCCGTCTTGGATGGTATTGAATTTCACTGGAAACGTTCTTTTGTGGGGCAACGGTTATTGCTCCAATTGGCTTTCTGGGATCTCCAATATACTGCCAAGCGAGTTCGATCGACCTAATTGGAGCTCCCTTTTTGTTCAGCGCGGTCATAATCACATCGGATGAAATAGCTGTAAAAGAATGGGGTGCCGCTGTGTCGTTGATCAAAATAATTGGAACTCCGGTTATGTATAAGCTGCTGTCTGCCTCGCAGGTCGTCCCATCATGTCGTTGGCATACGATGTTGATTTGCTCGGGTGGCAGCGCAATGGGATTTGCCGTCAAGAACCATCGATCAACAGCTGTTAGACCTAAAGTCACAATTGAAATTACAAATGCTAGTAACGCACCCCAACCGCCCACCTCATAACCGAAGAACGCAAACTTCTTGGGTTCTGAAATACCGGCCTCGCTCAGACTTGTACCTTGAGACCAGGCAACATTGAGATCGAACAATTGAGCCCGCGATACCTCTAAATTCTTTATGTCAGTGCTTTGAGAGTTTTTCTCTGTCATTGTCCGCAGCTTCCGCTTTTGGGACAACACTGTTTTCTTGCAGCGAGAATAGATTGCGGGCATGCTCCTGATTTTGGGCATTTAGGGCACTGATCCTTACCCGATGAAGCTGCGGAACTTGGTAGACACACAGAGGCAAGATTGCCCAAAGCGCTATCGGCTTCGTAGCAGATCAGGCTATTTTTAGCGGCTATGAATTGATTGGGATAAATCGAAACATCTGCTGCCACACTATCAAGCAAGTTTGTTTGGCTAGGTTGAATGTAAATGACATCGCATTCTCCTGAAGCAAGTCCAGCGGCTCTCGCAAACGGATCAGGCAGAGCTCGCATTGTCATTCGGTCAAAGGGGGGCTTGCCTCGCCAATGTTCAGAAAACGCTTCGTATGTCACTCCGACGTGAGGCTCAAAATTCGATATTTTCCATTGCCCCGTGCCTACGGGCAACACGCCACCGACACCCTGACTTATCAGGTCGAGGTATTGAGACGAGTGTATTGAAACTAGAGGGTTTGATAATTCGGAAAGAAATGAGGGTTGTGGTGAGTCAAATCGAAAACGAATAGTATATGCATCTATTTTTTCTAGTTCTGAAAGCTGACTAAGTGCATTCAATCCTTGTTCTTTCAAGCGATTGCGAACATTCGGATTCCCGCTTCCACCTCGACCGAGCAAGGATTTGAATGTCGATAAAACATCATCAGCATCCAATTCTTTGGTACCGATATTAGTTCCCGAATGAAATTTAATCCCCTTTCTGATAACTATCGTGAATTCCGATTGATTGTCGTTAACGAACCATTTTTCCGCCAGCATCGGTCCAATATTTTTTGTTTGAGAATCATAATCAACAAGCCTCTCCAACACAGGTTTTGCAAAAACTTCGGTATCCCACCAACTAGCCATTAAAGGACTTTTTATCTCCTGGGGCACTCGCTCACCGCAGTATCTTATTTCATTGGCTAGGGCAGAATTTTGCGAGTATGAAAGAAGGCAAGAGAGAGTTATCGCTAGCAGGAATATTTTCATTGCTTTCTCCTTGAACAAGTTGGTTGGATTGATGGAATATATTCTACTCCCAACGTTCGGGTGAACCATCATCATAATTGTCTTCGTTTCTAATATTCTTGCCGAACTCATCAGATTTTTCCTTTTTTTCGCTAACACCGGCAGTTAGTCCGCTGTAATGAACAGCAAATTGCTCACGCATTTTATTGCAATGTTCGACAAGTTCTTCAGGGCTCATTCGCGGCAATGTTTCCATCTGTCCTGGTTCAATCGCAAGTGAGACTGCGCCTTTGGTTTCTCCGGCCACATAGGCAGCAAATGACAACTTTGACTGGCTTTCCACAAAGCTTGCGTCACAGCGTAGCTCCGACGCCAACGCCCGCGCATCCTTGGCAGAAACACCGCCAGCAAATTTGATCGAGCTGTTGGTGAAGACGGCTTCTTGAAGTTTGCCGTCGAGCTGACCGAGATACTGATGCGCCAGCACCATACCGATGTTGTACTTGCGGGCTTGGCTCAGGATCACAGCCGTATTCTGGTCGAAATAGTCCTGTGCTTCGTCAACATAGACGGTGGTGAAAAGGCGGTCGTCTGCTGCTAGTGTCGCGCGCTCCTGCGCGGCTTGGGCAATCAATGCGATGAAGAACCGGCCAAAGACCTGGGTGCCGTTTTCTTTCAAGAGATCCTTGGCAGTGTTTATTAGGACCACTTTCCCAGCGTTCATCTCGGCGAACAGATCTAGCTTGCTCTTAGGGTGGGAGAACATCCGCTCAAAGGTTTGATTTTCCAAGATGCCGTAGAGGCGACGCAGCACTTGCTTCTTGGTGGCGGCAAACTCCTTGCTCATAAACTCGTTGTCGAAGAAGGCACGGGCCGTGCCTTCGAGTTCGTCCATATGTGTTCGGTAGGTTTCGTAACCACCATCTTCCAGGAGTTCGCGCAAGGTATGGATGGTGGCGTTGGGGATATGGAGCAGCAGACGCGTGATGTATCGGAAAATGACATTTTGCTTCTGTGTCATCCCGGCATCCAAGAGCGAACCCAGCACGAAGTCGTAGAGTTCGAGGATGGAATTAGTGAGCTTCTCGCGTTCGAGCGGTGAATAGTCTTCCAAACGGTCCAGTCCGGCATCAAACAGATTAAGGGCAACCGGATATTCAATGTCGGTGGGATCAATCACAATTAGTCGATCAGCCAGCGGCTGGCCAGGCGCAAAACACTTGAGTCCAGCAATGTTCTCGATGAGGTCACTCTGACTATCAATAACGACAACGGAAGCTTCACCACGCTCCACCGCCTGCAGATCATGCAGGATGAAATGCTGCAAAGTTTGCGTTTTTCCATGTCCACTGCCCGCCACGATATGGTGATGCTCGGTTCGGGTTCGCTGCGGGATTGTTATGGTCGTCGAAATATCAAACAGGGCAGGCCACGGCGTACCGGAGAGATAGCTCTCCACCAGCTTCTCCGGTGACATGGCGGGGGCCTTGGACGGCAACTTTGTATAGCGGAGTGTTCCGGCATCGGCGGGATTGCCACCAGAAGCGATGGTTAGGTTGTATTCGAGGCGTTGCTGGAGGCCGGCTAGCAGGCTGTGTTGTTCCAACTCGGGTGCAAACGAAGTTTGGATCAGATGATCCAGATAGTCTGGTAGATTGGACAGGTTCCGAAGCAAGGGTGCTGGAAATTGCAGGTCATGATCATCGGACACATCAGCCATCAGAATATTCGGCTCTGCATCCACCACTGGACGTAGTAGCGTAGACGCGTATGCGATCAGGGTGCCAACTACCGCATCAAGATCGTCAACGATTTGCTCGGTGCGCTTTATTGCATCCTCGAGCTCCCACAATTCCGAACGTGTCAGTGGGCTGTGTTGATTGAGAGAGGTCGGAAGCGTGAACCATCCCTCAGCTTCGATGATTGAGGAGATCGCATCTTGCAAGACACTGAAAAGTTGAAGCTCGGAAACCGAGTCTTCGTCGGCTCCCAGCTCCATCAGCACGGATTCAGAAATGGATTCTGCGAGTGTTTCGATTTCCGCAGCCGAACCCACCTTGGCTCGTTTAAGCTTCCCCACTACAAGCCGGGCTCTTTGTTCCACCACCCCAATGTCGCGCTGTAGACCGCCGGTTGCAAAAACCTGTCTCATTGCAAGCCATATCCGAGCGGGGATATCCCAACCGCGATAGATCGGCTCGAAGCTCATTTCGCGTTCAAGACGGCTTGTTTGGCTGCCTCGCGATCAAGTGGAGGAATGTCGATGGCTTCCCGGTCGCCCCAATGCTTAGCGCTCTCCAACAATTGGCGAAGGTACGAGCAAGTGCCTTCGAGGTAGGCTTCCTTCTCGATCAGTTCCCGCACGCTGAAGCAATAGAACGTGCGCCCACCGACCATCAGATGATTGACTTGCAATTGCTCACGTAGCGCGAAGAAATACACCACGGTCATAATGATGGTGACCGCGACAGCCATTGGAATTGCAGCCCACCAACCAATTAAAATCCACATCAAGAGCCACACGAAAGCTCCGACAATCAGGGCCGAACGGAGAGCATTTCGGAAGTCTTCAATTGGACTCGATATGATCAATGGAACGGTGGTCAGCGCATACTTCTTCAAGAGTGCGTCTTCTTCCGGTTCCAATTGCAGCGTTGCGTGCAAAGTGAAGGTTACGCCAGCACCGATGCGTAACGGCACCAAAGACAGAGAACCTGCCTTTTGATCCCTTGACAATAACAGCTGCATGAGAACCCTCTTTATCAAGCAAAGCACCGCACGATACTTTGCTTGATTCCGGTCATAGCCCCATAGAGAAAGAGTACGTCTATGCTGCGCTATGAGCAACTATAAGAATGATGCTTGTGTATAAATACTGAGGGATACGGTATCCCCCTCGCTATCCCCAAAGGGTATCCCCCTACAAAATGGGAGTTGCACCTCCTTGAGACACAACTCCCGCTCCAATTAAGGAGTGTCAGTAGATTGGTTGCGAGCGTCAATTCTGGCTTGAAGCCAATCTAGTACTTCTTGCTCAATCCACCCGACCCGGTTGTGGCCCAGCTTTACCCGCAGGGGGAATTGGCCTGCCGCTTCCAGGCGGGCGATGTGCGCAGGAGAATACAAAACCATCTTCACCAGTTCACGCTTTGATACCATTCTCATCTCGAATACTCCTCAGTTGAGGAGCATCCAGGATGCCCCAGGGGTTGACGCCCATGGGCAATAGCAAGGATAGCAATTGAAATTAGGTCAGCAAGGCTTATTGCTGTTGATCGAGTTATTCATTTGCAACTGCGGACGTTATTTGGGCAAAATCTCACAGCTGCGGCTTCCTTAAAGTGGACACTCTTCAGCGTTATGCTCAAAACACATGCGACCAGAGTGATGACGGAGTTACGTCACAATGGCAGCAAAGACAAAAGAGATTTGATCATTGCGACCGGCGCCCAGCGGTCGGTTAAAATTCAAGAGTGTACTTCATTGTCTCAAACCCCTTTCTCAACCTTGCCCTTCAGCAGCCGATTTCGAATATACACCTGTACGCCGAGCATGATGGCGACAGCAATGCTGGTGGTGCATTTCTGTACGCTCGTGACTTCTGCATCAACCAGCGAAATCGAATGATCCAACATCAGGGCAAGTATGCCCGCACCAAAATATGCGGCATTCATTATGGCGCATGCGAAATAGATGACAAAGCCTGCTCCAAATCCACCATAGGATGGCTTGTCTATTCTGGTTGGGAGTACGGGCTCACCGAACTTCTCCGAACCCGGCAATTTGAAAAAGTAGTCGCGGATGGAATTCACAACACGAGCATACAGAATTGCATCCAGCCGAAGCCCTTCGATATAAGCAATGACGGCAGCGCCAACGACACTCAACAAGAGCGTCGAGACACCAAAAATGACATGGGCTAGAAAACGCCCTTCGGCACCGATTCCGCCGTCGGACAGATTGATCAAAGCAATGCCAACAGCCGAAATCGGAATTGTAGCAATCAACAAAAAGTACCGATAAAACGTTGCAAGTACCTCATTGGTCTTGAAGTGTGCTTGCGAGATGTTTTCATACTCTTTCAGTTGGAATTGCGTAAAATAGTCCTTGCCGCCGTCATCTCGGTTTCCATCGACAGGGTCACTTGCATTCGAGCTTGTCATTATGAGCGCGAAAGCCGTTCCAGCATCCGATCGACTAAGCTCTTAGCCGCAATCTGATTTACCGAGCAATCATAGATCAGGTCGAAGACTTCCTTATATGTTGATCGTTTGCTTTTGGGTAGATTTTCGAAGATATCGCCTTTGACTTTGGTTGTGTGCTCGTCGACAGCTCTTTCAATCTTTCTCAGTTGTTGCCGGAGAGCACCTTGCTCTTGTTCTTCAAATAGGTCGAAATCAGTCGCCTTTAGCATCTCCGAAAGAAGCGTTCCGATCTCCGCTTTGATCGTTTTGGCATACCGCTCTGACACTGCACTTTGCTTCAGGACATCAAGCCTTTCATAGACCTTGTCCGCTGCCAACTCGAACTGTTTTTGGCGGTTCCTCTTCTGCGAAGACACGCGACACTCGCGGGCGACTTCCGCGCCGATTGGCCGGAGGTGTGCGATGATGTTATCGAGATGAGCGTTACTTTCGAACTCATCTCGGCGGCCATTTGGAATGACACGCGGATCCAAAATATGAACTTCGCCAACGGACCAAGAGCAGAATCGATCCTCTGGGAATGTCTCCGCAAAGAGCCTATCAAGGCCAATCTGAATGTTGCCTACGCGGGCTCGCAGCCCTCTTACTCCTTCAGAGACCGGTATGGCACCTTGATAGTCATGATGAGCCAGCCAACCTACGGCAGCTGGTTCACCATCTATGCCGTCAATCTTGAATGGTTTCAGGCTGCGAAATGTGGACTTCTTCGACTCGGAGAATTCGACTTCATCGCGATGGGGACGGCAAACTGGCGTTTCTGCCCCGTTTATGTAGATGTTATAAGAACGACCTGCTCTGCCTTGGCCCTTCAGCAGCGCAACGATCTCTTCTCGATAAGAAAAGTCAGGTGAGAATGGGCAAGGACAGATCTGGCCGATAAAAGTCTCGATTTCCACCTCGTTCAGCAAGCGATCATTTGCAATGCGTCGGGGCTTAACGAGCTCTACCTCGAAAAAATGGGTAGGATAATCAGTGGGATCGAGTTCATTTAGCGAGACAGCTTCCTTCACGATCGACTGCAGATCAGAATATTCGTCGGGCGCAGAAAGCAGCTTTTTGATCACGCGACCGTCCCAACGTGATTCGATCACTTTGGCATCACCCTTCGAGCGCGAACGAAAGATCAGCTGTTGGACGTATCCCAATGCCGATAGTCTTCCGACACCCCGAAATCCTCGTGCATCGGTGCCGCGTTTCTGGCTTGCACCGAATGACATCATTCTGGGAACGAATTCCGAGTTGGAAAGACCTATCCCATTGTCTCGAATTACAACCCGGCGATCTATGTGGTCCAAGTTTACTTCAACACGCCCGTCGTCAATTGACGATAGTAATCCACTGGCGACCGCATCATCGATTGCGTCAGTCGCGTTCTGCACATACTCACGATAGATCGCGAGGGGGTTCACGTACATGGAGCTACTCAATAGCTCCAATACATCTTTGCCGACAAAGACTTCAGGTTCGCCAAGTTCACTTTCTTCGGTTTTCCTAGCTTGTTCCGTCATCCTTTTTACCCCCTGCCGATCAAGCAAATACTTGATTTATTTTATCAATATTTTGTTTTGCGCCAGCACTCGGAGGCACATCCTCATCGGTGAGTGCAGCGTCCTCGACGCGTTCATCCTCAGGGACTAAGTACGCACTGATATCTTCGATGCGACGTTGTTTCTGGGCTTCCCAAATCTTTGCTTCGTCTGACTTTGACATTGGAATGAAGAAGTGAGCGGCATCACGGAGCTTTCCACGTGCCAAGTTCCCAAGGTCGACTTCATAATCTCTTTTTTCGCGTTCACAAAGATACTCGATCAGCTCGGTACGTTCGTCGCCCGAAAGGGAAGACATTACCGATTTGAACTCTTCAAATTCTGCGCGACCGTCGAATTGTTCATACCAATAACGGTTGAAAATGAAGTGATGAGGTCGGAGCAAAATATCCTCGAACTCTTCGTAAGTGTCGCCGAACGCTGTTCGAAAAAAGTCTGGCGCTCCACTGACAATGCCGTGCGTTGCTTGCAGGATGACCTGCATTGAACGGAGATAGTAGGAGTTCCATTTTTCTCCGATGTGACCTCGGTCCGGTCGGCTGACCGGTTGGTAGCGCATCGGAAATGAAAATATGCGGATATTCAGTTCTTCGTTCAGAGCAACGTTGAGCCGCATCCTTTCAAACAGGTCCTGCGGACTGTCTTTGAAATTGTACAGCATGTAGTTTGAGAGTTCAGTTAGACCCGCCTCGGCAGAGTATCTGATTGCCTGAGCGTAAGGCTTTTTCACCCCAAGGTGATCGAACGCAATACGCAACGGTTTAAGTGCAATGCGGGCGAGCTGCTGCAGATACATTGGATCTTTGCAGAGAATACGCGCATCAACGCCCTGGTTGAAATCCACCCGCCGCTGTAATTCGTATCGACCGCGTTTAAGTTTCGCGCCGCGCTCGAAGCCTAAATCGATGATTTCTGCGATGATATCTTTGAAATTCGCAGAGGCAACGACATTGTTGTCCATAAGGATCAGGTCGCGCTTTTCACCGTAGAGCTTGCTGACACCTTCAACCACCTCAGTCAGTGAGTTGGTGTCGCGCTGCATCCCTTCAAGTTTCGGCACTCCGCAGAACGCGCATTTCCGGACGCAACCTCTCGAAGCATAGGTGAAGTAGGCGTCTGAAACCGGGTATTCATATCCGATCTGATCCAAAATACTGTAGTCTGGGACAAGGTCCTCGATTGGTTTGCCGTTCGTGTCGTCGGCGTAGAGGTCTTCGTCAAATGGATCGAGTTTGAGCGATGTGGCCGGGGCATCCCCTAACAGTCCCTTGATGAAGCGTACACCGCGCCACTTCGGTTCAGAGATGTACTTCTCGTGCATGAGGGAAGCTGCAATGCCGCCGACAAAAACGCGGTGCGCTTGCCCGCCAACCAGATCAAGCGCGTAGTCGATGCTTCGCGCTGTTCGCTCCCACTCAAAGGAAAACAGAGTGGTAATGTATATGCGGTCCCAGGCCGTTTCGTAGGCTGACGGGTCTTCTCCCTTTACGAAGCGAACGTGGTCTTTTTTGCCTTGTGGCCCATGGTATTGGGCGATTTTCATCAGGCCGAGCGGCGGATACTTGTTGCGGTAGCCCGGCTCAACCAGAAGAATGTTCTTATTCGCCATGCTCGGCCTCGATTCTTGTCTCTTACCCTCTTACCCAGCGCTGCTCGATTTGTCGATCCAGAACTTATCAACCCGTAGCGATAGGTGGATTGTCTACTCGATTCGCTTAAGTTGCTGTGCTGTGCGCTTCGCGATTTGCCTGAGTTCAAATAGGGTTTTCTTTCTTGTATCGTCGCTCGTGCTCTCGATTGCTGCCCTTGTCTCCGGTGCCACAAGCCAATCACGAAACCTTTTGAGTCGTCTGTAGGTCGAATCCGCATTGCCGGATTGTTCAACACGCTCAACGGCATCGTAGATATCAATGTCACCGCGGACGACTTTGTCGATCAGTTTCTTTTGCGCCAACGCTAACTTTGGAACGGAGTCCCTGACATCGACAGCTTTTTTGATCTCGCCTGTCTTGATTTTATCAACAAGGAAACCTTCAAAGCTCGGACTTTTTTTTATGATGCCCGCTATCTTCCGGGACCTGATATATTCGAAATAGTAACTCCACTTGCCCACATCTGTATCGCCGACGCTCAGCATATAGTCATAAGTCTTGATCAGATTTCTGGTATCGGCACGAGGCAAGTTCATTTGAGCCGCAATGTCATCCACTGATATCCCCTCCCGCTTGTGTCTGCGATACAGGAATCCAGCCTGCTCGAAAGGCGCCCAATCCTTCTTCCCAACGATATGCAGTTGACCCAGAAATGCGAAAATCCGTTCCTTCTCGAACTTCGCAGGAAGCAACACACATTTCATTTCCGCCCATTTGAAAGGATCGTTTTCTGCCAAGCGGCGATATGCGGCAAGGCGGCTATTGCCTTCCAGAACCTCGAATGTCGCACCGTGGACGAAGATGGGCTCCATCAGCCCGCCGTTCTCTTTTATACTCTGGATGAGCTCTTTGACATGATCCATCTTGACTAGACGGCGCTGGATGGCTTCCTGGTCAGGCTCTCCCTCATCCGGTCTAACCAGCGAGTAAAGCCTCGGATTTTCGGGATAGAATTTGAGCTTTTTGTGGTCGATTTTGCCCCGCTTAACCTCGACTTCTTCACCGCGGATCAAAATTGTATCGTCAACCCAGGTCAAAAGCTAATCCACCTCTTCCATACCAAGTACAGACTTGAGCATTGCAAACATCTGATAGTTCATATTACTTCCAAAGTCATCGCGGTCGATATCTCCGTGAGTTAGCTTTGCCGCGAGCTCCTTTTCTGCGAGCAGTACATCCACCCACTCGTCGACCGAATCTTCCATGACCAGGTTGTGGACATAGCAGATCTTCGTTTGCGAAATCCGATGTATGCGGTCCTGCGATTGCAGGTAGTCATCAAGGCTAAATGAGCGGTCAAAGAATATGACATGGTTAGCCACCGTAAGCGTCAAACCCTCCTTAGCCGCGCCCGGCGTTGCCACGAGTACGCGCATCGCGTCTTCAGTAATAAAGCGCTCAATCGAATTGTTTCGAGCATCAATAGCCATTTTGCCATGCACTTTGACCGCGCCAATGGAGGAGAGTTGGGTGGCCAGCCAGTCGGCATTTTCGGTGAAAGTCGTCCAGACGATGGCTTTCTCACCTCGTTGCTTTGCCTCAATGAGTAAATGTTCGAGTTCATGAAACTTTCCAGGTGTTCTGCAATAGCTGCCATCCACTAGCCTCGGGTTAGAGGCTATCTGAACGAGCCGGAGCAGACGCTTCAAAATACCTTCGGATTCATCCAGCGCAGGAAGTCCGTCTCTTTCAACAATGACGCGGTACTCATCTCTGATTTGTTTGTAGAGTTCTTCCTGCTGTGTTTCCCATTCGCACTTGATCGTCCGGTAGACTTTCGATGGGAGGTCTATGCCCGCACCATCTTTTGTTTCTCGAACCGCAAAACCCGATATTCGTTCAAACAAAGAAGACAGCCGCTTTTCGAAGGCGACCCTTTCAGCCTCATTCTCCGGCAGGCTGTCCGAGAAGTCATAGTCTTGTTTGAACGTATCAAAATCCGTGCCCAGGCTTTGTCCGCCATCCAGAAAATGGATTGGTGACCAAACATCGTATGGACGGTTGGCAACAATCGTACCAGTCATAATGGTACGGCGGGAAAATCCGTCCGCCAAATCGAGAAAGGACTTAGTCAAAGCTGCGCTCGGGTTCTTGATCTTTTGAACCTCGTCAATAACGATGCCGACCCTTCTGGTCTTACAGAATAGAGCAACACGTGATTGCTCCCCCTTGATCGCTTCGAAATGCGTCAGATAGAGACGGTGCGGGGCGTTAAAGGCATGAAAATTATCGGATTTCTTCTGCGTGATGAGCTTTGGCTTCAATGACGTGTGCGCCGCAATTTCCTTCTGCCAGTTCGCGATCAGACCCTTTTTTACAACGAGGATCACACAATCCAGCACATCTTGAGCGAGCCAGTAGAGAAGCAAATCAAGCGCAATCTTGGTTTTGCCAAGACCTTGTTCATGCAAGATGGCGCTGTATTCCAAGTCCTTGATCGCCTCGAAAGCATGCTCCTGATACGGAAATGGCGCATGGGTCGGCGCGAAATCATGCGCTGTTTTGAAGATGAGCTGTGCCATAGCTAGCCCCACTCTCCGAATTCACACAGAACCCTAACGCACGGTTGGCCGTGCTTTCGCACAGTAGATAGATTGTTCAGTATGCGGCGCGCGCGAGGTGCCCATTGAAACCGTGTTGCTATGACAAGTTCCCCATTAACGCCCAAATCGGCCAAATACGCAGCGAATGCTTCGAGCTGGTCCCTGCTGTGGCGGGATTTCAGATCGTTTGGTGTCTTGGCGTCGCCGATGATTGTACGCGCACTGCTTGGAACGCTGCAAAGCACATCCGGAGTGTAGCCGCCAATTTTTTTTGGCTTCGCGCTACCAAGTATGCCAAAGCCGTCTGTGTAGACTTGTGCGTCCGGCGCGAGACTTGATGGATCAAGCCAGTCCAGTATCATTTTGACAAGCTCTTCATGTGCTCTGGAAACCATCCTAGTCCGATATCTCGTTCACGAAGTCGGCTAATTCATCATTTAAATCGAGAATGGCCTGAGTATCTGCACCATCCTTGTCTGCCCGATGCTTTTGAATGTCCGGCCAGGTGACAGCTCGCAGCTTTGCGAGGACTGCCTTACACAACTCCGGTAGTGATCCATCAATCAAATTACCGCTGGCGCCATCCAGGCGATCCATATAGCGAATGGCCGCTTGCGCTCCATCTGCGACGAATATTTTTTTTGCCTCTTCGTTGCCAAGGATCAGTGGCAGTTTCCTGACTGTATTTTGCGGGTGAATCTTGCCATCATTCACCCAGTGCGAGAAATCTTCGAGATCATAACCGGAAAGTGTGATGGCCTCCTTGACTTTGGACTTCTGGAGTTCGGCAAAAGATGAAAATCGCGTTGGATCAAAATCCGCATCATCATCAAGAACCTCGCGGTAGTGCTCCTCCATATCCTCGTAGGCTGCGATGTAATCACGCACTTCGTTTTTGCGGCCGCCGCACAAATCGACCAAACGAGCAAATGGCATGTCTTGATGCCTGTTCAGTTTGTGCAAGTATTTGGCCTTGGAATAGGGATCCCAGGCTCGTGGTCCGACTTGGTGGCTTTGCAGTCGAATCGAGTCGATTTCTTCTTGCGTTAGCCCCTGATACAGAATGGCTGGGATTTCATCCCAATTGCCATCCACGCCATTTTCCCGCAGCTCTTTGTAGATCGCGACACGGGTATTGCCCTCAATCACCAGAAGCTTGCCGTCTTCGGTCTTGTTGACATGGATCGGATGAATAATTGTGCCGCTGGTGCGGATGGACTCCTTCAAGCTGTAAAACGTTGTTCCGCTATCACCGGAGTCCTGAGAGTCACGTCCGCTGCCAAGCGCCAGATGAACGATCTCTGCCGTGACCTCCCCTGTGTAGCGCTCCATGATAAGCTGAATGCGTGGGTTGTCGACATCGAGTGTGAGGTCATCGATAGGAACATGCGTGTGGATTGTAGGAACAGCCATGGAAGGGACCCTTCTCGGTGACGCATAACCTGTAAAGACGTCGCTGTTAGTTGGTTTAGAAATGCTAAGTTCTGCAGTTTGTACGATTAGCATAATAAAATGCAAGGATTCGCAAGGGCTTTCCTGGCATCAGTAGTCAAGAAAAACAGAACATTCCGAATGAAAATCTCTTTCGCGCCACGTGTGTCGACAAACTATCGGGAACCGAGCCTGTTGTTTCCGCCATTTGGCTTCAATCCCTTGCACCGTTTTGGAGAGACGTGATCGGCTAACATTTTTCCTTTTCTAGGTTGTCATCAATTCCCGCTTGTAGGTTCCTGGGCAGGGTGTGTTGCACACAAGGTGAACTTCCGCCCTCCCCATTCATCAGTCATTGACACCACAGCTACCATCTCCCGAGACATATTCGCCCCACTTTCGCATCAACTCTGTTCTCGCCTCTAAATGGTCCGACCGTTGGTAGGCACGGACAATCTTGTCTCCCACCTGATGTCCGAGAGCCAACTCTTTCACCTCAAATGGGTAGTCCGTTTTTTCTTCCATCCAGGTACGAAATGAGGCGCGGAAACCGTGTGGGCGAGCCGTAAGCTCTTCGCGCTTCATCAAGCTCGACATAGCCATATCAGACAGCGGTTTCCCAGAAGGGTTAGTGAAAAGGTAGCTCGAACGCCGATCTGCTGTGTCAAAATCAATCAATTTTTGCGCTGGAGGTGAGAGTGGTATCCGATGCGGTTGTCCCGTCTTCGTTCTCGCATTTGAGAGTTGCCAGACACCGTTTTCGAACTCATCAAATGTTACCAATCGTACCTCGCTGGTGCGAGCGGCAGTTAGGATTAGGAACCGCAGCGCCTTGGCGGCCACTTGGTTCAGGGTTGCGAGGTGAGCAAAATAAGCAGGTACATCCTGGTATGGCATCGCCGGGATGTGTCTGGCGACATGCCGCTGTTTCCCAAGCAATGCTCGTGCTTTCATGGTTGCCTGCAGGTCGACATCCAGCCCCAACGCAGCCGCGTGTTGGAGTGTGAGGTTGAGACGATTGAGAGCCTTGCGAGCAGTGTCGGCCTTTTCGTGCCAAATGGGCTCCAAGGTTGACTTAATCAGACGCTGGTCCAAATCCTCCACTGCTTCAGTTCCTAGTTTGGGAAACACATGCTGGGTCATTGGTGAAAGCCATCGCCCCGCCTTGCCATCGCCTTTGAGGTCGGCCTGCCGGGCTTCAAAACAACCGTAAACTGCTTCCTCGACGGTAAGTCGCTTTACTTGATGTCGTCGCTTGCAACGTTCTTCAATCGGGTCACGTCCATCTCTGATAGTACGTCTAGCCTTGGCTGCTTGTTCCCTGGCTTCAGCAATAGAGACATCAGGCCATGGGCCGAGCCCCATCTCTCGACGTTTGCCCAACATCACCGTCCGCAATATCCATTTTCCCAACTGACGATTACGCTTGATGAGCCAAAGACCCTGTCCATCGGCGTACTTTCCAGCATTCAGATTTTTGGCTGTCATCTGTGTTAGGGCATTATATTTGACCATCACCAGCCCACCTTTTCGCAGATTGGGAATCGAACTAGGACATCAATTTTGGCCCGTCGAACAGCCCACCTTCAAGATCGCGAAACTATGGGATTCTATGAGTCACCATGTCAAGGCCAAATTTCAGAAAACTGAGATAATACAGATTGTTATGAGCTGAAATGAGAGAATATGAGAATCTCAAAATATGCGGGCGGGGGGCACCAAACCCAATTCGCGTAAGCGAAATGGGTGTCACTTGCAGGATCGGTCAAAGCGGCAGGCAATTGCGAAGCAAATGCCGAAAGCGTTTATTTCGTTGACTACCGCTGTCCACGCCCATGCACATGGGCCCGCTGGGCAAAGTTGGCGCTTTCCCAGCCTTCTTAACCCTTCCAGCCCCTGCGGAAAAACAAGTCGCAACACTGGCCGCAGCTTGCTCAACCAAGCGGTGAGGCTTTCTATGACGCCTACAATAAGTGAAACGCGTTTGGAGTGGAGACATGCGGGAGACCGGCCTTGATCATTTATTTATCCGACCGGGTCCCCCGCCAAGTCGTCTATCCGATGGGCCAACGGGCCGGCTGATGTTCCGCTTTTCGATCATCCGGCTTGGTGGCGACCCAGGCGGTGGAGAAAGCGTCAAATAGCCGTGAGCCGGATGAGAGGCGCTGCACTTCCAAAAGCCCCACCGACCGCAAAAGTGGTGCCACCTCCGCTGGGCGGAAACCATGGGTGCGCCACCGCGCCTGCACAAAAAGGCCAAGGATACTGCGCCGCGTGAGGCAGAGCATGATGCGGCCGCCAGGGCGTGTCACCCGCACCATTTCGGCAAGCGCATCCTGCGGGCAGGCCACATGCTCCACCACATGGGCCGCCATCGTCAAATCAAACTGCCCAGCAGCATGGGGGAGCGCGCGAATATCGGCAAGGCTGGTGCCCTGCAAGGCATGGCTTGGCGCAAGCCGCGCCCGGGCGGCCGCCAGCATGGCGGGTGAAACATCCACCCCTTCAATCTGCGCCCGACCGGGCAAGGCCCGCGCCAGCGCCACCGAAAGGGCACCGGTGCCGATGCCGCAATCAAGGGCACGCACATTTGGACCAGCGTTGAGATTGGGCGCATGGCGCAACATCTGGCGCACAAGCCGGGCATAGGCACGGCCCATGCCGAGGCGTTCGATGCGCCGTTGCCATGATTGGGCGGCCCGGTCGTAATGCTGCGCCAGCGAGGGGCGGTCAAAGGGTGTGCGTTCCAAACGCAACCGCCATGATCCCAAGGATTGCTGGAAGATCGGTATGGTCGCGTTGGGAACGGAGGGCGTATCGCTCAGGGGCATGGGTAAAATTCCTTCAGGCATGGGGATAGGTTTCGCAGACCGCCCATGGCGTTCCACGTTCAAGGATTTGATTGTGAGAAGCGCGCCCCCGCCGGGGCGCGTGGGTCAGTCGGCCTTGCGGGCGATCAAAAAGACGGCGGCCTTTTCATCGGGCCGGTAACGGCGCTCGATCAAAAAACCGACCCTTTCCAAAGAGGCGGTCAATTCTGCTTCGCTAAAGAAACGCAGCGACGGCGGGAAGAGGCCCACCATACGCCCCAAAGGGGCAAAGAAACGAAGCCATGGCACCATGTCGTTAAGGCACGGCGTTGAGGTGACGAGCACACCCTGCGGCTTCAGCCAATCACGTACCCGTGCCAGCAAAGCGTCCCGGTCATCCACCAAGTGAAGCAAGGAGTGAACCATGACTATATCCGCACTGGCGGGCGGCACGGTCGTCTGCTCTGCGGAGGCCACTTCGAAGTCAACATTGTGCACACCCGCTTCTTCCCGCTTGGTTTGGGCGATGCGCACCATCTTTTGCGAAACATCCGTTGCAAGGATGCGATGAACCCGGGGAGCATGATGCAGGGCGGTGCTGCCCGTGCCGCATCCCAGTTCAACGACAGTGGAAGTGTCGTCGAGATAGTCCTGCGTCATGGCCAGCTTGGTGCGGTAGGCCTCTTCGTCTTTGACAGGCGTTCTGGCATAGCGCGCCGCCATCCTGTTCCAGAAAGGGGCATCGGGATGGTCGTTTGCGTTGGGTTGCGTCTTGTTCGTTTCAGGCATGGTGGAGGCATTCATCATTATTCTCATCTGAATTTGCATGGTTGGCCTCTCGGTTGAAGCCTTGCCCGCTTCCTAGCTTTGGCATCCACGTTTTTGAATTGACCAGCGCTGCCGAAGTCCTATGCATATTTGCATGGACAGCTTTTTGCAGCGGCACGGTGCGTAGGCATGGATTGGCGCAGCGTTACCTTTGACTGGAATCAGGCCCGCGCCTTCCTCGTGACGGTGGAGGAAGGTTCCCTATCGGCGGCGGCCCGGGCCCTGGGCATGGCGCAACCCACGCTGGGCCGTCAGGTCCGTGCGCTGGAGGAAGGGCTTGGTGTTGTCCTGTTTGAACGGGGCGGACACGGGCTGGTGCTCACGCCCAGCGGAGAGGCGCTCGTGGACCATGTGCGCTCCATGGGCGAGGCCGCTTCCCGCATATCGCTGACCGCTTCGGGCCGTAACGAGCGCATTGAGGGCACGGTGGTTCTGTCCATGACAGAGCTTGCGGCCGCCTATGTCATGCCGCCCATATTGGCCGACCTGCGTGCTGTCCATGCGGGCATTGAAATTGAGGTGGTGGTATCAAATGCCATCTCCGATCTGCGGCGGCGCGAGGCTGACATTGCAATCCGCGCCGTGCGCCCCACCGATCCAGACCTTGTGGGGCGCAAAATCTGGACGGATCGCGCGCATCTTTACGGGGCCAAGGCCTATCTTGACCGCGTAGGAGACCCAAAAAACCCGGAGGAGCTGGCAAAGCTCAACCATATCGGATTTCGGGAGAATGCCGGATATCAAGGCGGGCTTAATGCCTTTGGCGTGCCGGTAACGGAGGCCAATTTTCCGCTGCGCTGCGCGGACCAACTCATCCAGTGGCCCATGATCCGGCAGGGGCTTGGCATTGGCGTCATGGTGGAACGGATTGGCGATGCCGAACCCCTGGTGCGCCGCGCCGCCCCCTGGCTTCCCCCGTTTGAATTTGACGTGTGGCTGGTGGCCCATCGGGAGGTGCGCACCAGCCGCCGCGTGCGCATCGTCTTTGATCATCTGGCCCATGCGCTGGAGCGGGCCCACCGCGAAAGCTGACGCAAAAAACCTATGCATCCCCCGCCAGCAGAGCCGCATTGCCACCGGCTGCCGTCGTATCCACACAAACATGCCGCTCGTAGAGAAGCCATGGCGCAAAATCCGCGTCCGTATAGAGCGGCACGATGGGTCCCTCCCGCCGAGCGAGGGCACGGCGTATGTGGGCAGCATTTTCTGTCCATGCAATGACCGCTTCCACGCCCTCCATGTCAATAAGCGCCTCAGGAGGAACGGTTCCGTCCAACCCGTCCTCAACGCCGGGCGCGATGGCCAAGGCATTGCACCCCAGCGATCGCGCCAGCGAAGCCTGCTCCTGCGCCTGCCCGGCGCTGGGCCCCAGACACAGGACCCGATTGCGCGCCTTTTGAAAATATCGATTGGATTCACCCGTCGGACCGGGCAGCTCCATCGCCCCCTGGGGAAGGGCGGATGACAGTCCGTCCCTGTCCTGCTCAAGCCGATGGAAAGCAGCGTTGATCTCATCCGCGCCCACGGCGTTGGCGGCGGCCATGGGGTAACGCAGGGGCGTGACCCTGTAAAAGCGCTTCAGATATTGAGGACCACCTGCCTTGGGGCCCGTGCCGCTCAGACCCTCTCCACCAAAGGGCTGTGACCCGACGACGGCCCCAATCTGGTTTCGATTGATGTAAATATTCCCCGCCTCAACGCTTTCAACGGCCATCTGCACCCGATCATCAATGCGGCTGTGCATGCCAAAGGTGAGGCCATACCCGGTGGCGTTGATTTGGGCGATGACCGTTTCAAACTGGGACTGGTCATAGGTCGCCACATGCAAGACCGGACCAAAAATCTCTTCTTCCAAATCACCAATACCCGAAACCCGAAGGAGCGCCGGCCCCACGAAAGTTCCACGGGACGGCGCATCAAGCTGTTTGATCAGACAGTTTTCACGCCGCGCCCGTTCGATATGGCTGTCGATTTTAGCCTTCGCGCCAGCGTCAATAACCGGGCCGATATCGATGTCAAAACACATGGGATCACCCAGGGCCAACTCGTCCATGGCCCCGCTCAGCATGGTGAGAAAATCTTCGGCAATGTCCTTTTGCAAATACAAGACCCGCAAGGCACTGCATCTTTGGCCGGCTGACTGAAATGCCGATTGGATCACGTCTTTGACCGCCTGTTCCGGCAATGCCGTGCTGTCCACGATCATGGCATTGAGACCGCCCGTTTCAGCAATCAAAGGGGCGTGGGGCGCAAGGGAGTGGGCCATGACCCTGTTGATGGATTGGGCGGAGTTGGTGGAACCGGTAAAGCAAACGCCTGACACGCCGGAATGCGATGTTATGGCCCCACCCACTTCAACGCCCGTTCCCGGCACCAGGTGCAACACCCGCTCGGGCACACCGGCCCGTTTCATCAAGCCCACGGCAAAGGCTGCAATGAGGGGCGTGGTTTCCGCCGGTTTTGCAACCACCCCATTGCCACTGGCGAGGGCCGCCGCCATCTGACCCGTGAAAATGGCGAGGGGAAAGTTCCACGGCGAAATGCAGGCAAAAACGCCTGCGGGCGGCGCCTCATGCTTCTGCGCCTCAAAGGCGTAGTACCGCAAAAAATCCACCGCCTCGCGCAATTCGCCAACACAATCGGGCAGGGTTTTGCCCGCTTCACGCATCAACAGGGCAAATATTTCCGGGGCGTTTTCCTCATACAGATCCGCCACCGCGCGCAACACACTCCCCCGCTCTGCCGGGCTGGCATCGGTCCAGGGGGAGAGCTTGTCGATGGCGGCACGGGCATCAGCAGCGCTTGCCTGCGTGATCCTGCCCACCGGCCCATGATTGGCCGGATTGGTGATGGAAACCGTCTCTCCGGAAAATGCCCCATGGGAATAATCCCAATACCGCTCACGATGGGAAGCAATATCTTTTTGCAAGGCCAGCAGGGTCTTTGGATCTTCCAAATCCCAGCCCTTGGAATTTTCGCGCCCGGGCGCAAACAGAGCGCTTGGCTTCCTGATGAAGGGGTTTTCCACCGCTTCACCCAGGCTCTCGATCCGGGCAAAGGGGTCCGCCGCCACATCTTCGGGGGGCACCGTCTCGTCCACAATCTGGTTCACGAAGGAGGAATTGGCCCCGTTTTCCAACAGGCGGCGCACCAGATATGCCAACAGGTCCCGATGGGCGCCCACCGGCGCATAGATGCGGCAGCGTGTGGATTGGCTCTCCAGCACCGCTTTGTGAAGGGCTTCCCCCATGCCGTGCAGGCGTTGAAACTCAAAGGCGCTTTTGTCGTCTGCCATCTCCAATATGGCCGCCACGGTATGCGCATTGTGGGTGGCAAATTGCGGGTAGAGGTGATCCGTCATGCCCAACAGTTTTTGCGCACAGGCAATATAGCTCACATCGGTGGCTTCCTTGCGGGTAAAGACCGGAAAATTGGCCAGCCCCTGCGTTTGGGCGTGTTTGATTTCCGTGTCCCAATAGGCACCCTTCACAAGCCGCACCATGATTTTGCGATCATGCTTTTGCGCCAAAGCATAAAGCCAGTCGATAACCGCCGGCGCGCGCAATCCATAGGCCTGAATGACCACACCAAATCCATCCCAACCCCGCAGCGCCGGGTCGCCCAACAGGGCCTCCACGATGTCGAGGGAAATTTCTAGGCGACCGGCTTCTTCCGCATCCAGGTTAAGCCCGATACCGGCGGATTTTGCCAGAATGGCCAAAGATCGGGCGCGGGGCAGGAGTTCGTCCATCACACGCCCGGCATTGAGCGTTTCATAACGCGGGTGCAGAGCGGACAGCTTCACCGAGATACCCGGATTTTCGCGAATATCATCGCTCAGGCTGGCCTTGGCGATCTGCCCAATGGCTTCGCTGTAGGACAGGTAATAGCGGCGGGCATCGGCCTCCGTGCAGGCGGCTTCCCCCAACATATCGTAGGAATAGGTGAACCCCTTGGCCTCTTCGCCCTTTGCCCGTTGCATGGCCGACTGGATTGTCTCGCCCAGCACAAATTGTTGCCCCAGTTCCTTCATCACGCGGGTGACAGCCTGCCGGATGACCGGCTCGCCGAGGCGTTTCACGGCGCTTTTCAAGGCACCCCAAACACTTTCGCCCTCATCGGCCTTCAGCACTTTGCCGGTCATGAAAAGCGCCCATGTGGAAGCATTGATCAGGGATGAGTGGGATTGCCCCAAATGCCGGTCCCACGCCTTGGGTGCGATTTTATCCTCAATGAGCGCATCAACGGTCTCATCATCGGGCACACGAAGCAGGGCCTCCGCCAGGCACATGAGCGCCACCCCCTCCTCGCTGGAAAGGCCGTATTCGCCCAAAAACAATTCCATCATGGTGGGTTCGCTTTGGGCGCGAATGCGCTTCACCAACGCAATGGCGCGGGTTCTCATCCTGTTGCGAAGCGCGGTATCGATGGTCTGTTGTGACAGCAAATGCGAAAGCGCCTCGCGCTCGCTTTGCCCGCCCATGGCGTGGATAGCAGATCTGATGGACGACATGGCGGCTCTCCCCAATTCAGACCATTATCGCCCCCAGTCGATAGATTTTTCGCCGCAATTTCCTTATTTCTTAGAGGATTTCACCAAATATCATGGAATTCTCAGGGAAATATGATCGACTCCTTTGACCAAAAAATTCTCGACGCCCTCAGTCACAATGCCCGCATCAGCATTACCGATCTTTCCAAACAGGTGGGCCTGTCCAAAACGCCCTGCCATGCGCGGCTGAAAAAGCTGGAAGAAAACGGCATAATAGTGGGGTACCGGGCGCTCCTCGACCCCGTAAAACTGGGGCGCGAACACGTGGCTTTCGTGGAGGTCAAATTGTCAGACACCAGAGCATCGGCGCTGGATGCCTTTAACGAGGCGGTCCGCGCCCTGCCGGAGGTGGAACAGTGCCACATGATTGCCGGCGGCTTTGACTACCTGCTCAAGGTGCGCACCGACAACATCACCAGTTACCGCCGGGTGCTGGGCGAGGCCATATCGGCCCTCCCCCATGTGGCCCAGACCTCCACCTATGTGGCCATGGAGGCGGTCAAGGATAACGTCGTGTCCTAAGGTTCACTGGCCGAGGGAGCGCGCTGCCGAGGGGTGAACACGCCAATCCCGGCTTACAATTCCTTTCGGGCCATAGGCGCTGCCAATGGCACACGTTCAATCATCGTGCAGGATGCGTTCTGCCGCCCCATCGGGGTCGTCATATTGCCCGCTGTTGAGCGCCCAAAGGAAGGCAAGGAGGCCAAGACCTCCCAGAAACAGGGCAATGGGGATGAGAAAAAGAAGCTGGTTCACGGGGCCACCATCTCAGGTTGGGTGTTGACTGGGGGGCGCAAATCTTGCCGCGCAGGGCCCGCATTTTTGCCGTGAGCACCACGCTGCCATGCGATGCGCAGGGAGTTGGTGATGACCACGATGGAGGAGCCGGACATGGCCAAGGCTGCCACCAACGGTGTGACGATGCCCGCAAAAGCCAAGGGCACGGCGATGCAATTATAGCAAATGGCAATGGCGAAGTTTTGCCGCACGATCATATCCGTCTGGCGGGCAATGGCGATGGCCTGCGGCACCAGCGACAGGCTCTCCCGTGTCATCACAAAATCGGCAGCCTGACGGCCCACATCCGCCGCCGAAGAGGGCGCGATGGATACATCCGCTGCCGCAAGACTGGGGGCGTCATTAATCCCATCCCCCACCATCAAAACGCCACGCCCCTGCCGCGCCCGGGCTGTTTCAATGCGGTCCAGTTTCTCGCCGGGCGTTTGGTGCGCGTAATGCGTTTTAATACCCAGCCGCACCGCCATGTTTGAGACGGCGGTCGGGGTGTCCCCCGACAAAAGCGCCACATCAATGCCCTGTTTGCCCAAAGCCTCAAGGCAGGGACGGGCATCGGCCCGCAACGTCTCCTCAAAAGTGGCATGGCCAAGCACTTGCCCGTCAAACACAAACTGCGTGCCGCTATGCGCCTTGCGCAGGGCCACGGGTTTGCCCTGCCACAGGGCAGAAATACCCAAGCCCGCCGTTTCGTGGCTGTCTTCCAGCACCACCGGGTCAAAGGGCGTGAGCGCGCGCGCAATGGCCATGGAGACGGGATGGTTGGAATGACTGGCCAGGGTGGCAAAAACGCGGGCTTGTTCATCAGACAAAGGCGGCAGCGTCACCACGGTCTTGATGCCATTGGTGACGGTGCCGGTTTTGTCAAAAAAGGCCAGATCCACCTTGGCCAACCGCTCCAGCGCAGCCCCATTGCGCAGCAAGAGACCCTTGGAAAACAATTGCGAAGCGGCCACCACATGGGCCACCGGCACAGCAAGGCCCAACGCACAGGGGCAGGTAATAATCAGCACCGCGATAGCCACCAGCAAAGACGTGTGCCAATCCCCACCCGTTGCCAACATCCACCCTGCAAAGGCCGTGAAGGCCGCCATGTGGACCACGGGCGTGTAAACCCGTGCGGCCCGGTCCGCGATGCGCACATAGCGGCTTTTGGTTTGTTCGGCAGCTTCCAGCATGCGCCGAATTTCAGCGAGAAAAGACGTGTCGTCCGTGCTGTCGGCGCGAACGTTGAGAACGCCGGTCAGGTTCAACGTGCCGCCTTCGATGAACGTCCCGTCTTCCACCGGCACAGGATCGCTCTCCCCGGTAATCATGGAGCGGTCGATTTCTGATTTTCCAGACAGGACCGTCGCATTCACCGGCACCCGACCACCGGGCAAAATGCGCAGGGTCATGCCTTCCTCAATCCCGCTCACCGGGATCTCACGGGTCGACCCATCCGGTTTGATTTCCAAGGCATACCGTGCCGCATATTGGCTCAGCGAAATGACCGCGGACCGGGCGCGGGCGCGCATGAGCTGGTCCAGATAGCGCCCAATCAGCAGGAAAAACAAAAGCATCACCGCCGCATCAAAATAGACCGTTTCCTCGCTGGCCATGGTTTGAAAAATGCTCATACCAAGCGCCAAAAGAACGGCCAGCGATATGGGGAAATCCATATTCACATGCCCAGCCCGCAAAGCCTGCAAAGCGGAGCGAAAAAACGGCTGGCCGGAATAGGCCACCACAGGAACGGCAATGGCCGCAGAAATAAGATGAAACAGATCGCGCGTGACACCATCGGCACCGGACCATGCGGAAACCGACAACAGCATGATGTTGGCCGCCCCAAAGCCCGCCACCGCCAGCGCCCTTAACAGACCACGGGCCGCCCGCTCATGGGCATCATCGGTTTTCACCTCTTCATCAATGCGGTGGGCCTCGAATGACAGGCCCCGCAACTGCTCCAGCACAAAAGCATCCCCCTTGGATTGTGCCACTTCCACAACAAGGCGCTTGAGGGTCAAGTTCATCCGTGCCGAGCGCACACCTTCAAGCCCGTTGAAGTGGCGTTCTATGCGGGCAACGCAACTGCCGCAGGAAACACCGGGCACGGAAAATTCAAACTTTTCAAACACGGCCCCTTCCAGCGCTTGTTTGGCCAGTGCCTCCGAGACGCCCCCACATGCAGCGCACATCACGCCCCCCCTTTGCCGACGACCAAAGCCTGTTCACCCCGCAGGGCCGCCTGACGGGCAGGGGCCACAAAACGCAGGGTCTTGATCCAAACTTCCCCCTTCGGGCCGATGGCCTTCACCTGCACGCGCCACATGCCAGGGGACAGGTCTTGCGTGCTTTCATAAACCGAGCCCGCGGCCTGGAAAGCGATTAGCCGGTCTTCACCCTCATGGACCGGCCGCCCCAGATGGCCCGTCATAATCGCCCCCGCCACAGGCTTTCCATTGCGATCGGTCAGCGTGATGCGAAGCGCGCCCTCCTCTGCGGCGGCCTGCGCAACCCAGCCCAATTTGGTTTGCGGCGCCAATTCAGCCCGCCGGGTGTCAAATTTCTGGCTTTCCACATAGGTGTTTTTCACCATCAACCCCGTCCAGGTGGTGGCAGCGCTGAAAGCGAGCGTGAGATTGACGGTGATGATGGTGCCAAAAAACAGGCACAACACGCCAAACATGTGCCAGCCGGTAAAATTGCCATTGCGAAAAATGGCACCAAACGTTGCTTTTATCATGCTCATGTTCCCACCTCCGGTGCGTTGAACACCGCTTCATAAATATCGGTTTCGTTGGATTGCTTGTCTTCGGCGATAAAGCGGAAGGCGTGGCCGCCATTTTCCGCATATTGGGAGGGCTGGCGCACGAAGACGCGCACCGGGCGCACACGGTCCGGCTCCACGGGGATGGCAAAAGAGACACCCTCTGGCTGATCCAGCCCCGCCACGCGCATGGTACCGCCGGGCAGCCCTTCCAGCGACAGGAAGATCACGCGCTTTTCCGGGATCATATTGAGCAATTTGACAGTGTAGGCGTTGCGCAGGGAGCCGTCCTTGAGCACCACATAGACCGGATTACGGTCATGCTGCACATTAATGCTCATCCTGTCCCGCTGACCCAGGGCAAAAAGCAGGCCAAGGCCGATGCCCATCCAGACCGTGAAGTAAAGGAGAGTGCGGGGCCGCAGAAAAATGCGCCAGTTGAAATGGCGTACCGCGTCAATGAAAGCGCCGTCGCTTTTGCGGATCAAATCCGGATTGAGGGCGCCCGTCTCCGGCTCCGTGGCCACTGCCATATTGGCATTATAGTCCCGCAGGGTGGAATAGGAGATGAGCCCTTTCTCCCGCCCCAGCTTGCCCATGATGTCATCACAGGCATCTATGCAAAGGGCGCAGGTGATGCACTCCATCTGTTGGCCATAGCGAATGTCGATGCCCGCCGGGCAGACCACAACACAGGCATTGCAATCCACGCAGTCCCCCTGGGGTGCGCCCAACTGCTCCGCCCGCTTTTTGCCGTGGGTGCGCGGTTCTCCACGCCAGTCGTTATAGGTGACGACGAGGGAGTCTTCGTCCAGCATGGCCGCCTGAATGCGCGGCCACGGGCACATGTAATTGCACACCTGCTCGCGCATATGGCCGCCAAAAACATATGTCGTGGCGGTCAAGACAGCGACCGTAGCATAGGCCACAAAATGGGCATGGCCCGTTACCAGATCGCGCAACAGCGTGGGCGCATCGGCAAAATAAAAAACCCATGCGCCCCCCGTGGCCATGGCAATAAGCAACCACGTGCTGTGTTTCAGCAGGCGCTTGCGAAATTTGGCGATGCTCCACGGCGCTTTATCCAGTCTGATGCGCGCATTACGCTCGCCCTCAAAAAACCGCTCCACCACCAAAAACAGGTCCGTCCACACCGTCTGCGGGCAGGTATAACCGCACCATGCCCGACCCACGACGGAGGTGACGAGAAACAGCCCGATACCGGCCATCACCAACATGCCCGCCACGAAGTAAAATTCCTGCGGCCAGATTTCCACAAAGAAGGCGTAGAAACGGCGATTGGCAATATCCACCAACACCGCCTGATCGGGGGCAAACTCTCCCCGGTCCCACCGCAACCATGGGGTGATGTAATAGATCCCCAGCGTGATCGCCATGATCACCCATTTGAATTGACGATAGGAACCGCTGGCCCGCTTTGGATGGATCTTTTGGCGCGCCTCATAGAGCGTGATCTTCTCCTCAGGGGGCGATGTGTGCAGCGATTTTTCCAAGCTCAAATCGTTCATGGTCGTGAGGGGGTGGGGTTACCTTTCACCGTGATGATGTCACGGGCCATGGGGGGCGTCCTTGATCTGCATCAAGGCCCAAAGAGCGTCGCCGCCCCCTTCCTCTGAAGGCGGCGACGCAAGCCTCGGCTTGGGCGGGGTGGTTTATTCACCACCACCGAGGCTATGCACATAGAGTGACAATTGACGGATGGTGGTGTCCGACAAACGGTCCTTCCAGCCGGGCATGACACCCTGTTTGGGGTTTGATATCTGAGCGATCAAAGCGTTCGGGGTGGAGCCGTAGAGCCAGATGGCATCGTTGAGCGCCGGTGCCCCCAGTTCCCGATTGCCCTGGCCCCGCTCGCCATGGCAGCTCACGCAGTTTTCCGCATAGAGCGGGGCACCCCGTTGTGCCGCCTCCGCATCAGTGCTTTTGCCCGACAGGGACAAAACATGAAACGCCACGTCGCGGATTTCGGAGCGCTCCAACATACCGTCGCCAAAGGCCGGCATTTGCGACACCCGCGTATCATCATCGGTTTCATAACGAATGCCGTGATTGAGGGTGGTGTAAATGTCGTTGAGCGAACCGCCCCAAATCCAGTCATCATCCACCAGGTTTGGATAAATGCCACCACCGGCGGCCCCGGACCCGTGGCATTGGGAACAGTAAACCTTGAAGGCGGAGGCCCCGCCCGCCACGGCAAACTGCAACAGATCTTCCTTGGCAGGCACCGCGTCCAGCGCCGTATTGGTGAGTTGCGTCGCAAGCTCCTTGCGTTCGGTATCCACCGCCGCCATGGCCATGACCACGTCACCGCGACTGGACCAGCCCAAAAGCCCTTTTGTGGAGGAGTTGATCAGCGGCCACGCCGGATAGGCAATGCAATAGGCGATGGCGAATACGATCGTGCCGTAAAAGCACCACAGCCACCACCGCGGCAGCGGGTTGTTGAGTTCCTTGATCCCGTCCCACTCGTGGCCGGTGGTCTCTACGCCGGTAATATCGTCTTTTTCTGGTTTGTAGGACATCACTTGTCCTCCTTGAAGGGAATATCGGCAACATCTTCGCTGACGGATTTAGAACCGGGTCTGAAGGTCCAGATGACGGCGCCCAGGAAAAACACCATCATGTAGAGCAGCCCCCAACTGTCGGCGAAGGTGCGCATGGCTTGATAGGTTGAGTTCATGATCGCCTCCTATCGACCGGCCAGTTCGGGCTCATAGGTGGAGAAATCCACCAATGTGCCGACCATTTGCAGATAGGCCACCAGCGCATCCATTTCGGTCAAACGCTTGGGATCGCCGTCAAAATCGCCGGTAACCGCTTTGGGATAACGTTGTGTCAGATCATCCCAGTCAGCATCGGGGTCGGCCTGGGCGAGAATGTCCGCTTTGGCATTTTCCACCATGGCGTCGCTATAGGGCACGCCCACCCGGCGGTTGGCCACCAGGTGCTTGGCCACGTTTTTGGTATCCAGGTCCCGGTCCGCCAGAAAGCCGTATTTTGGCATGATGGATTCCGGCACCACCGATTGCGGGTCGATGAGGTGCTGCACATGCCACTCATTAGAGTAGCGCCCCCCCACGCGGGCCAGATCAGGCCCCGTGCGTTTGGAGCCCCACTGGAACGGGCGATCATACATGCTCTCGGCGGCCAGCGAGAAGTGACCGTAGCGCTCCACCTCGTCACGGAACGGGCGGATCATCTGGCTGTGGCACACATAACACCCTTCGCGGATGTAGACATTGCGGCCCGCCAGTTCGAGCGGCGAATAGGGGCGCATGCCCTTCACCTTCTCGATGGTGTTTTCCAGATAAAACAGCGGCGCAATTTCCACGATCCCCCCCACCAAAACGGCCAGCAGGGAGAAGACGAAAAGCAGGGAAGCGTTGCGCTCCAGCTTGCCGTGTTGTTTCAAGAAACGTCTTGTGAAATTCGACATCGGTGTGCCCTCCTATTCTGCCGGCTGGGCCACGATGGGCCGATCATTGACGGGCTGAGGCGTTGTGCGCAGCGCCTCCTCCTCACGCTCGTAACCGCGGATGGTCATGAAGATGTTGTAAGCCATCACCAGCCCGCCGCTCAGGAACAGGACACCGGCAAATACCCGCGCCACGTAGTAGGGGAAGAGGGCGGCCACGCTTTCCGCGAAGGAGTAGACGAGATAGCCTTGCGCATCATATTCGCGCCACATGAGGCCCTGCGTGATGCCCGATACCCACATGACGGCGGCGTAGAGAACGATGCCCAATGTGGCGAGCCAGAAGTGCCAGTTCACCATGCGCAGCGAATAAAGCCGCTCGCGACCCCACAGACGCGGCACCAGGAAGTAGAGCGCCGAGAACGTGATCATGCCGTTCCAGCCCAAAGCCCCGGAATGCACGTGGCCAATGGTCCAATCCGTATAATGGCTCAGCGAGTTCACGGTTTTGATGGACATCATGGGCCCTTCAAAGGTGGACATGCCGTAGAACGCCAGCGAGATGACCATCATGCGCAGGATCGGATCGGTGCGCACCTTGTCCCAAGCGCCTTGAAGCGTCATGAGGCCGTTGATCATGCCGCCCCAGGAGGGCATCCAAAGCATGATGGAAAACACCATACCCAGCGTCTGCGCCCAGTCGGGCAGCGCGGTGAAGTGGAGATGGTGAGGACCGGCCCAGATGTAGAGGAAGATCAGGCCCCAAAAGTGGATGATGGACAGGCGGTAGGAATAGATGGGACGGTCGGCCTGTTTCGGCACGAAATAATACATCATACCCAGGAAGCCGGCGGTCAGGAAAAAGCCCACCGCATTATGGCCATACCACCACTGGGTCAGCGCATCCTGCACGCCGCCAAAGGCGGAATAGCTTTTCGCCCCCAAAAGAGAGACCGGCATGGACAGGCCGTTGACCACATGCAGCATGGCCACTGTGACGATAAAGGCCAGAAAGAACCAGTTGGCCACATAGATATGCGGCTCGGTGCGCCTGACGATCGTGCCCAGAAAAACCGCCAGATAGGCAACCCAAACCAGCGTGAGCCACAAATCCACATACCATTCCGGCTCGGCATATTCCTTTGATTGGGTAATGCCCAACAGATAGCCCGTGGCCGCCATCACGATGAAAAGCTGGTAGCCCCAGAACACAAACCACGCCAGATTGCCGCCCCACAGCCGCGCCCGGCAGGTGCGTTGGACAATGTAGAACGAGGTGGCAATGAGCGCCGACCCACCAAAGGCAAAAATCACCGCCGATGTGTGCAAGGGCCGGATGCGCCCGAAATTGAAATAGGGCTGAACGTTCAGCTCCGGCCAGGCCAGTTGGGCTGCCGCCACAACACCCACCAGAAAGCCCACAACACCCCAAAAGGCCGTGGCCAGGACACCATAGCGGATCACTTCGTCCATATAGACGCCCTGATCATGCCCTTCGGCAGCCAGGGTTTGTCCGGCCGGGGCAAACTCAACCCGTCGGGCCAGCACAAGGGTGGCGATAAACAAAACAATAGCCAGCACCGTCATGTGCTGGGCAAAGGCGGCATCCTGAGCCACACCCACCAGAACAAATGCGATAAATGTCCCCAGGGCAGTCAGGATGAAGGGTGATTGAAATCTCATGATCCTCTCGTGGGTCAACTCGGCCTGCGATGAGCCGGAGAATTTCATCGCCCTTTCCAAACGTCTTTGATCTGGATCAATGCGCAGGTCTGAATTCGATGCCTTTATGGGGCCAAGCAACCATGAAAGGCCGCGCCATGGACAACACACAACTGTCGACAACGGGCTGTTCGGAACTATCAAAAGAGCTGCTCCAAGGGCTTAGCCACCATCTGGAACAGCAACTGGCCCTGTGCGATGCGCTGGAAAATATTGCCGATGGATTGCCCGAGGCGGTGGACAATCAATTGTGCCTGCAACTGGCGTGTTCCATCTATCCCATCGTGCGCAGTGCCCATGAATTTGAAGAGCAGCAGCTTTTCCCCGCCCTGGTCACCGCCGGGGCCTCGGCCCACCTGCCCCAAACCCTCGATCGCCTTCATGCGGAGCATTGGGAGGATGAGAGTTTCAGCGGTGAGTTGAGCGAGGCGCTCAAAGACTTCGTGGCCGGGCGGGACAGGAATGTGGAAAAGCTGGGCTATATGTTGCGCGGCTTTTTTGAGGGCCTGCGCCGCCACATCGCCTTTGAAAAAGAAGCCCTGGGATTGATGGCAAGCGGGTCTTCCACGTGACCCGGGCCTGCCACATGACCAACGTTCAAGACATTCTGGCCCATTATGGCGGGGTCGCCCCCCGCTACACCAGCTATCCCACCGCGCCCCATTTTCAGGCGGGCCTTGGAAAAGAGGTTCTCGCCGCCAATCTGGAGCAAATGGAGCGGCACACGCCCATATCGCTTTATATCCACATCCCGTTTTGTGACCGGCTGTGCTGGTTTTGCGGATGCCACACCAAACACACCAACCGCTACAAACCGGTGGCGGAGTATGTGCAGTCGCTGATTGCCGAAATCGCCCTCCTGAAGGCGCGCATGGCCTTTGCGCCCACCCTTGGTGCCCTGCACTTTGGCGGTGGCTCACCCAGTCTGTTGAACGGCGATGATCTGGCCGCCATAAAAAGCGCGCTGGAACAGGCGTTTGTCTTTAACGACGACACCGAAATCAGCTTTGAAATTGACCCCTCAGACGCCCTGGAGCGCACCTTTGAGGATCTTGCGGCCTTCGGCATCACCCGGGTCAGTCTTGGGGTCCAGGATTTTAATCCCGACGTTCAAAAGGCCATCAACCGCTTTCAGTCTTTTGAGCAAACCCTGGCGGTGGTGGAAGAGTTCAGGCGTCTTGGCGTGACGTCCCTCAACATTGATGCCCTTTACGGGTTGCCCCACCAAAGCGAGGAACGCTTGCAGGCTACGCTGGAACAATGCCTCCAGCTTCAGCCAGACCGCATCGCCCTTTTTGGCTATGCCCATGTGCCCTGGCTCAAAAGCCATCAAAAAATGATCAGCAATGATAGCCTTCCCGACATGCACGCCCGGTTCCAGCAAGCCCGGCGGGCCGCCCACGCCATTGAGACCAGTGGATACGAGGCCATCGGCTTGGACCATTTCGCAAAGCCTGACGATGCCCTGGCCGTGGCCAGCCGGACGGGCCAGTTGCGGCGCAATTTTCAAGGCTACACCACCGATGCCCACGACACGTTGCTGGGCCTTGGGGCATCCTCCATCGGCAAGGGCGTGGTGGGCTATGTGCAAAATACCGTGCCCACCAACATGTATCGCAGCCAGGTGGAACAGGGCATCTTGCCCGTGGACAAGGGCCTCATTCTCACCGACGAGGACCGCTATCGCGCCGCCATCATCGAAGCGCTCATGTGCAATTTCGAGATCGACTTTACCGCCATTCCAGCCCCTGCCCTGCTGGTGGAAGATGCCGTAGAGGTCGCCACCGACCTTTGCACGACCGACCCGTTCGGCCTCGTTTATTGGGATGATGCGAAATTGTGTGTCACCCCAAAAGGGCGCCCCTTTGTGCGCAGCATTGCCAGCCGGTTTGACCAATATCTGGCACCCAGCGCGCAAAACCAGCCCCGCTTCTCCATGGCGGTTTAGTCTCCAGGTTTTGCGGCCTTGAAAGGCGCAGACCCCCTTGCGCTGTCGAAACTAAAAATCACCGCTTGCCGCCCGAAGCCGCTCGAGGGACGGCACGTGAATGGTCCGATTATTTTCCACTTCAATCACATGGGCCTTGCGCAATTTGGTCAGTTGACGGCTGACGGTCTCGATGGTCAGGCCCAGAAAGTCTGCAATATCGGCCCGTTTCAGGGGCAGTTCCAAAGCCACCGCGCCGTCGGTGATTTCCCGCTCGGGGTCCATATGCCGGATCAGCAACATGAGGAAACTGGCCACTTTTTCTCCCGCCGTCTTGCGGCCTAAAAGGAGCATCAGGTCGCGGGCCTCGTCCAGTTCCCGCAGGGCCTGTTCATGGAGCCTGTGCTCCAAATCAGGCGATTCGGCCGCCAGGTCCTCAAGGGCCTTTTTGGGAAAAGAGCACAGGGCCACCGTGTTTGCCGCTTCAGCAAACACTGCATTGTCGTTTTGAAACGGTCGGCCCAGAAAGTCCGGCGCAAACTGCAATCCCACAATCTGCTGCCGCCCATCGGGCATGAGCTTTGTCAGCTTCACCACACCGTTCAAAATGTTGGAATACATGTCCACGGGTTGGTCCGCTTCCAAAAGGGACGAGTCCGGTTCCACCGCCGTCTTTTGGGTTTGCTTGCTCAGTTTGGTGAGTTGGTCTGGGGTGAGCGCCCCGCAAATACCCTTGTGACGCGCCTCGCACGCACGGCATATCACCGGAATATCGGAATTGTGAATATCCTTACGCTCGCTCATCAGGTCCCCCTCAAGACATGCTCATGCGCACGAAGCTACCAACAATTGTAGCATATGTGGGGCAGCCCCGCCGCAGATTGCGCACTTTTTTTTAGCTGCACAATTATGCAGACGCCTTGATTTGGATCAAGGAACAACGCCACCGCCCATTTAAGGTGCAGGGTAAGCTAATGGGAAACGCAACCATGTTTGAAATACTGGAAGCCACCGACAACAAGCTCCACCTGCTTGGCCAGATGACGCAGGTCACCGGCGCAAAACCCCAAGCGGAGACACCGCTGGCTGACGACACATTCTGGACCAATTGTGTGACCGCCTGTCTGGCCTGCCCTTGTGCCCAAACCTGTTCCACATGGCTGGCACAAGCCAAGAGCACCCCATCAACCTCACCCCAGCAAGCGCCTGATTTTTGCAGCAATGCAGAAGAGCTCAACCGTGTCGCGTCAACCCTGCGGGATGATCAATCACGATAGGCACGGCAAAGATCGCTCGGTTTCATGCCCCACAAAGATAGCCCCACGGCCCCGACCATTAAGGCCGCCACGAGCGCAGACCTCACCACCGCCCTGCGGTCCGGTCTGGCCGATTTTTTACGCCACCCGTGGTTGAGCATGTTCTTTGGGGCCTTTTACGTGATGCTCGGCTACATCATTGTCTACGCCCTTTTTGTATCGGGCCGATCGTGGGCCGCCATTCCCTTTGCAATTGGTTTTCCTTTGGTGGCGCCGTTTGTCGCCGCCGGCCTCTACGACATCAGCCGCCGCATCGAGCAGGGCCAGCCGGTGTCCTTTTCAGATGTGCTTGGTGTTGTTTGGCGGCAGAAGGGACGGGAATTGGGCTGGATGGCCTTCACCGTGCTTTTCGTGTTTTGGATCTGGATCTATCAGGTCCGCCTGCTCATCGCCCTGCTCCTGCCGGGCATTGCCCTGTCTTCATCTTCGGCCTTTATGGAGGCGGTTTTATACAGCAGCGACGGCTGGGTATTTTTGGGCATCGGCACCCTTGTGGGCGCAATAATCTCAACCGCCTTGTTTTGTGTGACCGTCATTTCCCTACCCTTGCTGCTGGACGGCGAGCTGGACTTCATAACGGCCATGATCACCAGCGTGCGGGCCGTGGCAGCAAGCCCAGCCACCATGCTGGTCTGGGGTATTTCAATTGCAACAGCCCTGTTTTTTGCCATGCTCCCGGGATTTTTAGGCCTTGTGGCGGTGCTCCCCATCGTGGGCCATGCCAGTTGGCACCTTTACCGCCGCATCATTAGCTAAACGGGCGCGCCTCCCATCCTTGATCCACGTCAAGGTGAAGCGAACACCCCCATGGCACAAAGACCCATCCCTGAATGTGGAGAGAACATCATGTATCAAAAAATTCTCATTCCGACCCTTTTGGACAATCCAGAAC
The DNA here is from genome assembly GCA_038525315.1 of Pseudomonadota bacterium. Taxonomy (GTDB): domain Bacteria; phylum Pseudomonadota; class Alphaproteobacteria; order Rhizobiales; family Rhizobiaceae; genus Pseudahrensia. Next base: position 827,928 of record JBCBHU010000001.1, on the reverse strand, counting down.
TGCTGGCAAACGCGGTAAACAACGCCCGCCTTCTTTTGGCACCACAAGGCACCATCACGCTCTTAAACGTTGTGGAGGAAATTCCCGTCTATGCGGAAACCTATGTGGTCACGGAAGCGCTCACCAAAATCCGCGACGACGCAAAACAGCAATTGGATGAGATGGCGGCGGCCCTTGGCAGCGATCTCCACACCAAGGTGGTCAAGGGACACGCCGGCCGCACCATTATGACCGAGATGGAGGCGCAAAACGCTGACCTGACCATTATCTCCTCACACCGCCCCGGTCTGGCAGACTATTTCCTGGGCTCCACAGCCAACCACGTGGTGCGTTACGCCCAGTGCCCCGTATTGGTTTTGAGATAGACAAGCCAGCGGCTGCGATACCGTCGCTGCCGCTGCATTTTCTTACGTATGTAAAAATTTCTTGACCTCCCCTTTGGCATGCGCAAACAATGGCGGCGCAACCTAGGGAGGACGCAATGTCTATTAAACACAAACTCATGAATACTGCTGTCGGCTTTGTGGCCGCAGCCGGTGTCGTCACCGCCGTGGCCCATGTGGCTTTGGCGGACGGTCACGCCAAATCGCTCACCATCGCCATCGTGAATAATGGCCATATGGAAAACATGAAAAAGGTCGCTGAGGCCTACACCAAGGAAACCGGTGTGCAGCTCAAATGGGTGTCTTTGGAGGAAGGCGTTCTGCGCGAGCAGGTCACATCGGACACGGCCACCGGCGGCGGCCAGTACGACATCATCAATATCGGCATGCAGGAAGCACCCATCTGGGGCAAGGCCGGCTGGATTGAGCCGCTGAACTTCGGCGCATCCTACGACATGGACGACATGTTGCCCGCCATCCGCAACGGCCTGTCCTATAACGGCACGCTCTATGCCGCGCCATTCTACGGCGAATCCTCCATGGTCATGTACCGCAAGGATTTGGCCGATGCAGCCGGGGTCACCATCGCGGACAATGACTCTTGGGACAACATCAAGAAGGCTGCCGCTGCCATGCACAAGCCCGATGATGGCGTGTATGGCGTGTGCCTGCGGGGCAAGCCCGGCTGGGGCGATAACATGGCTTTCATCACCACCATGGTGAACTCCTTCGGCGGCGCTTGGTTTGACAAAGACTTCAAACCCACCATCAATTCCGATGCGTGGAAAAAGGCCATTTCCTTCTATGTGGACCTGCTGGGCACCTATGGCCCTCCCGGCTCCGAAGGCAATTCGTTCAACGAGATTCTGGCTCTCTACAACGAAAACAAATGCGGCATGTGGATTGACGCCACCATCGCGGCCTCCTTCCTGGAGAACCCCAATGTGGCCTACGCCCAGTCGCCCAATGCGGGTAATCCTGTCGGGGCCAATTGGCTGTGGGCCTGGGCCATGGCTGTGCCTTCGGGCACGAAAAACACCGAAGAAGCCAAGAAGTTCATCGAGTGGGCCACGTCCAAAGACTACATCAAGGCTGTGGCCAACCATCCTGAGTTTGGTTGGGGCAAAGTGCCCACCGGCACGCGTTCGTCCACTTACGCTTATCCAGAATTCAAGGCTGCCGCGAAATTCGCGGACGCTGAGATGAAGGCCATTGAGTCCGCCGCCCCCGGGGCCACGGACCTGAAGCCTTATGTGGGTGTGCAGTTCGCCGCCATCCCCGAATTCCCCGAAGTGGGTTCGGTCGTGGCGCAGGAAATGGCGGCTGCCCTCTCCGGTGCCAAGTCTGTGGATGAGGCCCTCGCCGCATCCCAGGAGGCCGCAGAAAAAATCATGGAAGAAGCCGGTTACTAAGACCGCGCTTTTTGGGAAGGCCTGGCAAAGGTCGGGCCTTTCTCTTCTCCATTCAAAAGCCCTTCGGTAAAATCAGCCCCGCCGCTGCTTTTCCCAAAGAGCTTTGGCCCAATGACCGGGGCTAACCCCGGCATGGCTTAAAAAACGCGGCATTTCTCGGGGAGGGGAAATCATGTCCAGCAGAACCATACCCCGTCTCTTGCAGACGCCGGCGGTACTATTGCTGCTCATCTGGATGCTCGTGCCGCTGGCCATGACGCTTTATTTCTCGTTCATCCGCTATGTGTTGAACAGCCTGCGCCGCCCGGAATGGACCACCCCGTCCATCAGCAACTGGCGCGGTTTCGGCAATTACGAATATGTGCTGAACGCCAAGGACTTCGTTTTTGCCATGCAAAACAGCCTGTTCATCGTGGGCAGCATTTTGTTCCTCACGGTGATTTTCGGCGTGCTCATCGCCGTCCTCATCAACAAGGCTTTTCCTGGTCAAGGCATTGTTCGGGTGCTGCTCATTTCACCCTTTTTCATCATGCCGGCGGTGAACTCGGTGCTGTGGATCAACATGATCCTGGACCCTGTGCTGGGCCTTAACGGTCTGGCGGTGGACGGCATCAACACGTTCATCGCGGGCATGAAGGACGCGCCTTTGGTGGGCTGGTTCTTCTCCCTGTGGCCCACCTTTGAGCCCGTCTCCTTCCGCGCCACGCAGACGTCTGCCTATGCCGTCATCATGATGGTCACGTGGCAGTGGACGCCCTTTGCGGTGCTCATTTTCATGACTTCCCTGCAATCGGAAGATGAGCAACAGAAAGAGGCCGCCATTCTGGACGGGGCGGGGCCGTGGAACCAGTTTCGCTTCCTCACGCTTCCCCATCTGGGCCGCCCCATCGCCATCGTGGTGATGATTCAGGCCATCTTTCATCTATCCCTTTATGCGGAAATCGAGATCGTCAGCCGGGGCAATGGCAATAAAAACCTGCCCTATCTCATCGGTGAGTTCGCCAACAATAATATCGGCGCGGCCAGCGCCACCGGCATATTCGCCGTCATCCTCGCCAACATCGTCGCCATCTTCCTGCTGCGCATGGTCGGCAAGACGTTGATGGAATAGGGGGAACAGGACCATGGCGATTGTTGCGCAGTCTTCAAAATGGAGCACGGTTGGGCGGCCCATCCTGGCATGGGTGGTGGCTCTGCTGTTCTTCTTCCCCATCTTCTGGCTGGTCTTCACCAGCTTCAAGACGGACGCGGACGCGGTGAAGCCTGAATTCCTGTTCTTCTTCACGCCCACGCTCGATAACTATCTCAACATGACGGAGAATTATGACTATTGGCGCTTCGCCACCAATTCCGTCATTACCTCCGTTCTGGCCACAGCGGTGGCGCTTTTTGTGGGCATTCCCGCCGCCTATGCCATGGCGTTCAACCCCACGCGGCGCACCAAAGACGTTTTGATGTGGATGCTCTCCACCAAAATGCTGCCCGCCGCCGCCGTGCTTTACCCCATGACGTTCTTGGCCAAGAGCCTCGGCATTTTCGACACCCACTTTGTGGTCATCATGGTGCTGGCGCTCATCAATCTGCCCATCGTGATCTGGATGCTGTTCACCTATTTCAAGGAAATCCCCAAAGACATCATCGAAGCGGGCCAGATGGACGGGGTGAGCACCTGGGGCGAGATCAAGGAAATTCTCATTCCACTGGCCTGGGGTGGCATCGCCTCCACCGCCCTGCTTTGCTTCATCTTCTGCTGGAACGAGGCCTATTGGACCGTGCGGCTCACCACCACGGAAGCCGCCACCCTGTCAAAGCTCATTGAGGGCAACCGCGCGCCGGAGGGCCTGTTCTTTGGGCGCCTCTCCGCCGTATCCGCCGCTGCCGTGGGGCCCATCGTGGTGCTGGGATGGTTTTGCCAAAAGCAACTGGTGCAAGGCCTCACCTTCGGTGCGGTGAAATAGGGAGAGGGGCCATGGGCGAGATCATTCTCAAAGATGTGGTGAAGCGCTTCGATACGGTCGAAGTCATCCCACCCCTCAACCTCCACATTGAAGATGGAGAGTTTGCCGTCTTCGTGGGCCCCTCCGGCTGCGGTAAGTCCACCCTGCTGCGCCTGATTGCTGGTCTGGAGGACTGCACCGAAGGACACGTCATTATTGACGGCAACGACGTCACCGAAATCTCCCCCTCCAAGCGGGGGCTGGCCATGGTGTTCCAGTCCTACGCCCTCTACCCCCATATGACCGTGCGCAAGAACATCGCCTTTCCCATGCGCATGGCAGGCCTTTCCGACGAAGAACAGAACGAACGGGTGATGGTGGCGGCCAAATCCCTCAATCTGCTGGACTATCTGGACCGCAAGCCCGGCCAGCTTTCCGGTGGCCAGCGCCAGCGTGTGGCCATTGGCCGGGCCATCGTGCGCGAACCCTCCGCTTTCCTCTTCGACGAACCCCTCTCCAATCTGGATGCCGCCCTGCGCGTGGGGATGCGGCTGGAAATTTCCGAAATGCACAAGCGTCTGGGCACCACCATGATCTATGTGACCCATGATCAGGTGGAAGCCATGACCATGGCCGACAAGATTGTGGTGTTGCAGGCTGGCCATATCGAACAGGTGGGCAGTCCGCTGGAGCTCTACCGCAGTCCGCAAAACCTGTTTGTGGCGGGCTTTATCGGTTCGCCTAAAATGAACCTTATCGAAGGGCCGTTGGCTGCCTCCCATGGCGCAAAAACCATCGGCATCCGCCCCGAGCATATCTCTGTCTCCACCAATCCGCAGGATGGGGCATGGCAGGGCACCGTGGGCGTGGCGGAACATCTGGGGTCTGACACATTCATCCACATCCACGGCATTGAAGGCTGCGACCCCCTCACCGTGCGCGCGGCAGGGGATGTGGAAGTGAGCCATGGCGACACGGTTTACCTCACGCCGGACGCAGCCCTTATCCATAAATTCGATGAAGCGGGCCAGCGCATCTGATGGGCGGAAGTTTGCATAAACTATCCAACGAGATACTACACCGCCTGCCCAGTGGCATTGCAGGCCCGGCCTATGATCGCGCGGCCATCAGGCCCGGCATTGTTCACATCGGATTGGGCAATTTCCACCGCGCCCATCAGGCATGGTATCTCCACCGCCTCATGCAGCAAGGCAAGGCGTTGGACTGGGGCATTATTGGGGCGGGTGTGCGGGCCGGAGACGAGGCCCAACGCCAGCGGCTGGCCGCGCAGGACTATCTGACCACCCTCATTGAGTTGGACCCCACAAACCACAGCGCCGAAATCATCGGCTCCATGATCGGTTTCGTGCCTGTGGAGCAGCACAACGCCGCTCTGATTGCCCAAATGGCAGACCCGGCCATTCGCATCGTATCACTCACGGTCACCGAAGGCGGCTATTACATGGACCCGGCCACCAAGGCTTTTGATGCCGACCATGACGATATCCGCCATGATGCGCAAAATCCGCACAAACCCCTCACGGCCTTTGGAGCCATGATTGCCGCCCTCGCCCAGCGTCGCCAAAACGGCCATGGCCCGTTCACCTGCCAGAGTTGCGATAATTTGCAGGGCAATGGCGATATTCTGCGCCAGACCTTGGTTTCACTGGCCCGTCTGTCCGACCCTGATCTGGCGGACTGGATTGAGACCAACTGCACCTTCCCCAACGCCATGGTGGATTGCATTGTCCCCGCCACCGGAGAGAAAGAACTGGCCTTTGCCCGTGGCTTCGGCCTTCGCGACGCCGCCCCCGTCACCCACGAAAATTTTCGCCAATGGGTGGTCGAGGACAAATTCTGCTCCGGTCGGCCGCCCTGGGAACGGGTGGGCGTGACCATCACCGACAATGTTCATGCCTATGAGGCCATGAAACTGCGCCTGTTGAACGGTGGCCATCAACTCATCGCCGATGCCGGTGAAATCCTGTCGGTGGAGACCATCTCCGCTTGCATGGACCATCCGCTCATTGGCAACTATTTGCGCAGGACCGCGCGGGACGAAATAGCCCCCCATGTGGCTGCGGTGCCGAACATGACGCCGCTGGCCTATCTGGACCTGATCGACGCCCGTTTTTCCAACCCGGAGATCGTGGACACGGTACGCCGCGTGGCCTTTGACGGCTCCTCTCGACAAACGGGTTTCGTGTTGCCCACCCTGCGCGATGCGCTGGCCGCAGGAACACCGATCGAAGGTCTGGCCCTTTCCCAAGCCCTCTGGGCGCGTATGTGCGAGGGGACACGCGAAGACGGCACAAAGATAGAACCCAATGACCCCTTCTGGGATCAACTCACGACAGCAGCCAAAGCAGCAAAAACAAATCCGCAGGCATGGCTGGACCAGCGGGATCTCTATGGTGATCTGGCAGACAATATGACCCTGCAAGAGAGCTTCGCCCGCTGGCTTAATTTGATATGGACCGAGGGCACGGAAACCGCGTTGAAAGCCTATCTCAACGCCTAATTGCTGCGCTGCGCGATATAGCGCGCTGTGGCCACCAAGATGGCCGCCCGCCCTCCAAACGGTGCCAACACCGCCTCCGCTTCCGCCACCAGATCATCCAACATGCCGCGCACGGCCTCCACGCCATGCAGATCAACCAACGTGCCCTTACCCTGTTCGGCATCCTTGCCGGTGGCCTTGCCCATGGTTTCGGCATCGGCCGTCACATCCAGCACATCATCGGCCAGTTGGAAGGCGAGGCCAACGATTTCACCATAGCGGGTCAGCGCCTGCCGCTCTTCCACCTTAGCCCCACCCAACATGGCCCCAGCCTCGCAGGCAAAGCGCAGCAGCGCACCGGTCTTCATAGCCTGTAAACGCCGAATTTCCACCTCTGACGGACTGGTCGTCTCCGCCTCAATATCCAGCACCTGCCCCCCCACCATGCCGCCCAATCCAGCGGCCCGGGCGAGGCGCAGCACAAGGCCGCTGCGCGAGGCAGCATCCGCACAGGTGCTTTCCCGCGCCATGATATCGAAGGCCAGGGTCAACAAACCGTCCCCCGCCAGAATGGCCAGCGCTTCGTCATAGGCCTTGTGGACCGTGGGCTGACCCCGCCGCAGATCATCATCATCCATGGCCGGAAGATCATCATGGACGAGGCTATAACTGTGCAAACACTCCAGCGCGCAGGCCGCATCCAGCCCGTTTTGGCCATCATCAAACAGGGCCAGCGATTGCATCAAAAGAAAAGGCCGAAGCCGCTTGCCGCCGTTCAACACCCCATGGCGCATGGCCGCCATCAAGCGCGGCGGGCGCAGTGTTTCGCCATCAAGGGCGCGATCGGCCAGCAATTCCTCCAACCGCCCGTTCACCGTTCGAGCGCACGCTCCAAGAGCCTCCTGCAAGGGGGCAAATTGATCGGACACAGAAGGAGAGGACATGCGCGAACCGAAGTCTAAGGGCAGTGGGTTGAGTTGTTGCCCTCCCACCCCATCCGGTCAAGCACCAAAAGCCACCAACAAGCGCAATCCTATGGTTCAGTTTCCACAAGTGGTGGGATACACCAGACCTGTCCTGCCCCGTTGAAAGCCCACCGCACCCTTGGCCAAAAAACGCTCATCCAGTCGCGCCAAAAAAGCCACCGCCCATAAAGGGCGCGGCATCGCGGCCCGGGATTTGTCCGGGGAGGTGGAAAAATCCGCCCGCCGCAACGCCAAACCCCCGGCGGTGCGGGTGGACCCCAAGGCCAATCCACCGCGCCAATGGGTCAAAAAAATTGCGCTGTGGAGCGTCGCCACCCTCTTTCTGCTGGCCCTTTTTCCGCTCTTTTTGGGTCTGGCCTACTGGCCTTCCTTCGTCAAACCCGTCTCCACGCTCATCATGGCCGATATTGTGCGCGGAAAATCCCCCAAGCGGGACTGGGTGGCCCTGGACGACATCAGCCCTGTGGTCTGGCAGTCTGTGATCTCTTCCGAAGACGGCCAGTTCTGCGCCCATAACGGAGTGGACTGGAAAGAGGTGGAGGGCGTGGTGGACGATTTACTGGAAGGCGAAAGCCCGCGCGGGGCAAGCACTCTGGCCATGCAAACGGCCAAAAACCTGTTCCTGTGGCCCCAGCGCTCCTACATCCGCAAAGGGCTGGAAGTGCCCTTGGCGCTTTATATCGACTGGCTTTGGGGCAAAAAGCGGCTCATGGAAGTCTATCTCAACATCGCCGAATGGGGACCCAATATCTATGGCATCGAGGCCGCCGCGCGCCATCATTTCAACCGCTCCGCCAGCAGACTGTCCCGCCGTCAAGCAGCTTTACTGGCCGTCTCCTTGCCCAATCCCAAATTGCGCAATCCGGCCAAACCCAAACGGGGCTTGAACCGCTTGGCCCGCATCAATGAGCGCCGGGCCCGCGCGTCCGGCGCCTATGTGAAGTGCTTGCGGTAGCGGCCAGCCATCTCACGGTTATTTTCCTTGCAAGTGCTCCACAATGGGTTATACCACGCGCCAACACATCCCTTTCGGGCCGTGTACGAATGCTTGCGTTCATTTTTAGGGCGCGGGTCCGGCGGGAAAGCCGGTTTGGGGTACGCCCCGCCAATTCAAAAATCACGGCATCAAGTCACACACGACGGAGCATATTATGGCTGTCCCAAAGAGTAAGATTACCCGCATGAAGCGCGGCCACCGCCGCTCCACCGATGCGCTGAAAAACCCTTCCTATGTGGAAGACAAAAACTCCGGCGAACTGCGCCGCCCCCACCACATTGACCTGAAAACAGGCATGTATCGCGGCCGCCAGATTCTTGAGCCCAAAGACGCGGTATAATCCGTTTCTTACAGCATCATTCAAAAAGCCCGTTGGACTTGTTCCAGCGGGCTTTTTTGTTGGGGATACAAGCGCTCACGCATCAGCCCCTTGTTTCGGCTCAATCGTGGAAGCATGATCTGAAAGGATAAACCACAACTCCGGGCGGGTCGCACCATGCTCACCACTTTCCCCCTCATGGCCGTGGCGTTGATCGTCTATAACGGCATCGCCTTTGGCATGGGTGTGCAATCCGTCGCCAGTGCAGGCCCCACTTGGGCGGACCCCCTGTTCAGCTTCACGCTAATTTCAGGCCAGCCCTGGCAGGTGAGCCTGGGCGACGCGGTGCTGGCGCTGGGCCTTTTTTTGCTGTTTTTTGAAATTTTGAAGGCCACCCGTGTGGGCCGTCTGTCCATTGTGGATCATCTTTTGTCAACGCTGGTGCTGATTTTATTCCTGATCGAATTTCTGGCCGTCCCCGCCGCCGGCACTTCCATCTTCTTTTTGCTGATGTTGATGACACTGGTGGACGTGATGGCCGGCTTTTCCGTTTCCATACGCACAGCCACCCGCGACGTGAGCCTGGGCGAAGGCGGGCTTTAGCTCTCCACCCCGATATCAATATCGCCATTGGGGTCGCGGGCCCCTTCCTTCAGTTCGATGGACTTCCCGGCAGACGTCACACCGCCTCGAACGCCCACATCACCTTCGGGGGCCTCGGCAACCGGTCTGTTATCACTTTCATCGGCATCGTTGCGCACCGGCACGTCGTCATCGTCTTCCTGTCCGCTGTTGCCACCATTGGTTTCCTCGTCCTCTGAAGACACCAATTGATCTTCGATATCCTTGAAGTCTTCCTCGTCCTGCTCGTCAGTGCGGTCTTCCTCGTCGTCATCATTGCGGCGGCGGTCGCGATAGGCGGCAATGTCATCCACCTCTTCATCGCGCGCACCTTCGCCACCGCCACGGCGCACACGCTTCAGCCGCTCCCTGTTGGAGCGCGACAGGGTTTCATTGCGGCTGCGGCCCAAGCGCAAGCGCTTGCGCATCCGTTGTTTAAGCGTCAACCGACCGGCGGGAAGAACACCCTTGGTGAAACGCAGTCCACCCAATTCCATCTCTTTCGTGGTTTTTTCCGGCACCTCGCCAAGGGAAACCACGCTGCCATCCTCATTGGGCGAACCCAGTTCCAAAATGCTGGATGCCACAACAGGATTTGCCCAAAACGCAAAAAAGGCGGCCAAAACCACCGTCAACCGCATGTTTTTCAAGATCATGATCGTCAAAACTCCTGCCTGCGGGCAAAACTCTACCCCATAAGCGTAAGCAAGACGTTGGCGCGGGGCGGTGCAATTTGTGGCAAAAGCGATGAATGCTTTTCACCAATCCTAAACCATGCTTTTTGTCGGCTTGCCCACACAGTTTGACTGCGCAAAATTGCGGCAAGCCGCAACGCTTTTTACGAGCCGTTCCATGACCTCCCCCTTCGACACTGATCTTGACGCCAACCCGGCCAATTTCGCACCCCTCACGCCCCTCTCTTTTCTGCGGCGGGCGCGGGATGTGTTCCCCCACCGCACGGCCTATGCCTATGAGAGCCGCCGCTGCACATGGGGAGAGCTTTACGCCCGCTGCGTGCGCATGGCCCATGCGCTCAACAAAGCGGGCATTGCCAAAAACGATACGGTGGCCATCATCGCCCCCAATATTCCCGAAATGTTCGAAGCCCAATTTGCCATGCCCATGGCCGGGGCGGTGATGAACCCCATCAACATCCGGTTGGACGCCAAAACCATCGCTTACATTCTGGAGCATGGGCAGGCCAAGGCATTGGTGGTGGACACCCGTTTCACCCCCGTCGCCCGTGAAGCACTGACGATCTTGGGCAAAAACGATCTGCTCATCATCGACATTGAAGATGCTGAAACGCCCGAAGCACCGGGCGAGCGCCTGGGACAGTGGACTTGGGATACATTTCTGGAAACCGGGGCGGAAGACTACGAGTGGTCCATGCCTGGCAATGAGTGGGATGCCATTTCCCTCAACTACACCTCCGGTACCACGAGCGACCCCAAGGGCGTGGTGGTCCACCACCGCGGCGCACACCAGATTGCGCTGGGCACCATCGCCGCATGGCCCATGGCGGAAGGGGCGGAACCCGGCTCATGGCCCGTCCATATGTATGTGGTGCCCCTGTTCCACTGCAACGGCTGGGGCCACGCCTGGGCGCTGGCGGCCACAGGCGGCATGTCAGTGCTCATCCGCAACATCAACGCCAAGAACCTGTATGCCGCCATTGCAGAGCACCGCGTCACCCATTTTGGCGGCGCCCCCATCGTGCTGTCCATGCTCATCAACGCCACGGAGGAAGAGCGCAAACCCTTTGATTGGCTCATCCGGGTTTACACCGCCGCTGCCCCGCCGCCCCCGTCGGTGCTCAACGCCATCGCCAAGGCGGGCTTTAGCCTCACCCACGTCTATGGCCTCACGGAAACCTATGGTCATGTGGTGGAATGCGTTTCCCAAGAGGAATGGGCTGCCATGGATGCGGATGTGCTGGCTGCCATGAATGCGCGCCAAGGCGTGCGCTACGCGGTCACCGAGGACGTGATGGTAGCCGACCCGGAGACCATGGAACCCGTGCCCGACGATGGTGAAACCATGGGCGAAGTCATGATCCGCGGCAATGTCGTCATGAAAGGCTATTTCCGCAATCCCCAAGCGACGCAAGAAGCCTTTGCCGGCGGCTGGTTCCACTCCGGCGATTTAGCCGTGCAACACGCGGACGGCTACATCCAGATCCGTGACCGCTCTAAGGACATCATTATCTCCGGCGGCGAAAATATCTCATCGGTGGAAATCGAAGGCGCCCTCTACAGCCACCCGGACGTGCAAGACGCAGCCGTGGTGGCCAAGCCGGACGAAAAATGGGGCGAAGTGCCCTGCGCCTTCATCGAGTTGAAGTCCGGTGCCAGGTGCAGCGAGGAAGACATAATCGCGTTCTGCGGCGAGAACCTCGCCCGCTTCAAAATCCCCAAACAGGTGGTCTTCACCGACTTGCCGAAGACTAGCACAGGCAAAATCCAAAAATTCGTGCTGCGGGAGAAGTTGCGGGACGGGTAATTAGCCCCGGACCAACCCGATCATAAGTCTACTTGATCGGCCTATCTCGCATTGAATGCCTCAAGCATCACCGCGTCGGCAACAACCGGTCCAGATAATCCAGTTCCAGCTTGGGCCGGGTGGTCTCTCCCAAACGGCGGCGGATGGCGTCCAGAATTTCCCGCGCCCGTTGGGCGTCGATTTCACCGGGCACTTTGGTGTCCTGACCAATCTGCGGGCCCTGGGAGCGGGTATTGCGGCCCAGCGGGTCACGGTCATTGCGGGTCTGCTCTCCGTGTTGACCGCGCTCGCCCTGACGGCCCTGTTCACCGGCCTGATTTTGCATGTTCTGCATCATCTGCTGGGCACCCTCGCGCATGGCCTGTAGGGCGCGGCCCTGTTCGCCGGTGGCAGGGCCGGTCTGCCCCTGTCCCAATTCGCTTTCCGCCTGACCCATGGCCTCACCGGCTTCACCCAATTTGCCCGGCTCCATGCCCAATTCGCGCATGGCCTGCTGCATTTCCTGCATTTGCCGCTGCAACTCACCCTGCCGCTCCTGAAGCTGGCGCATGGCATCGGCCAATTCATCAGCAGTCATGGGCCTCTGACCCTGTTGCTCGCCCTGTTGGCCTTGCTGTTGCTGGCCCTGCTGTTGCTGGCCCTGCTGTTGTTGACCTTGCTGCTGCCTTTGCCCCTGTTGTTGTTGGCCCTGACGGCGCTGGTTTTGCTGGCGCTGGCCCTGTTGGTTTTGCTGGCCCTGCTGCCGTTGCTGGCGGCGCATTTCCTGCTGCTGGCGCTGCATCTGGAATGTTTCGTCCATCAACTGCTGCTGCTGGCGCATCATTTCGCCCAGCTTGTCCATCTGACGGCTGAACTCATCATTTTGCTGCTGCTGCTGTTGGCTGGGTTGGGCGGTCTGCAAATTGTTCATCATGCGCTGCAATTCCTGCAACAACTGACGGGCCGCATCCTTGGAACCGGATTTCGCCAGATCTTCAATCTGCTGCATCATGCGCTCCAGATCCTGCTGGCGCAAAACCTGCGTATTTTCATCCATGGGCATGGCTTGCTGGTTCTGCTGATTGCGCGCCATCTGGTTTTGCAATTCGCGCATGAACTCCGCCATGGCTTCGCGTAGCTCTTTCATGAGCTCCGAAATTTCTTCGTCCGTCGCGCCTTCTTCCAAAGCCTTGGAGAGCCGCTCCTGCGCATCCCGCAGCCGACGCTCGGCTTGGGAAAGACCACCATCTTCAATGGCCAGCGCTGTCTCCCACATCAAGTCCAGCGCCTCCAGCAGGTCTTCCTTACTGTCCGCCCGATCCACCGTGCGGAAAATAACGCGCAGGGCCGTGTAATGGGTGACGTTTTTGATGAATTCATCCGGATGGGTGGTGGTGATGATGTCCAGCATCCCCGCCACGTCCTTTGCCTGATTGGCATCCAGCGCAAGACGGCGACGCTCATAGACCAGCGCCTGCGCCAGCGGTTTCACAAAGACCCGCTGGGGCAGGGTGAAGGTTTCCGGCGCGGATTTGCCTTCTTGCTCCGCATCATCAGTGGCGGTCAGCGTCATGCTCACCCGCGCTCCAGCCCAAGGGTGGGCCGTTAGATCCTGGCTTGTTTTGGCCGTTCCCTCCCGCGCCCGTTGGCTGGGCAAGGGCAGATTGATTTCCGGTGCTTCCACGAGGGGGTCGGCCGGTTTTTGGCTAACGCTCCCCCCGGCCTGAACCAGATTTTCCGCCAGTTCCAGATTGGCCACGGCACCGCGCACGCCGTAGTCATCCTTGACGGTATAGGAAAATTCCAGCTGGCCGCGGGCGGAGGTCGTGGGCGCTTCCGAAAACTCAATTTGTGGATTTTCATCCGGCGTCACCGCAAACCGCCACGTGGCCCGGTCCTGCCCTTTACCGCGCAAAACCATGGCAGCGGTTTCTTCAAGCTTGAATGTGAAGGTCTCACTGGCGGGATCGCCTTTGGCCGCCGTTTTCTCTTCACCCGTATCGGCCACAATCGCCTCTTCCGAGTTGCGACGGAGCAAGGCCAAAGACGGTTGGTCCATATCCAGCACCCGCACGACCACCGTGCTGCCCTCCGGAACGGTAACGGGCTTGTCCGTTTCAGTGCCGGTGGCCGCCAAAAAGAGGGGCGGGCGGTTTGTGTAAGGGGGTGGCGTGATCCACGCGTCCACCCGCCCAGTTTCCGCAGCAATGCCCGCATGGCTCACAAAGGCATCACCCACCCGGTTGGACCATTGCCCCCACCCGGCGGCAAAGCCCACAAACAGCAAAAGCACTGCCAGAGCACGAAGAGCATAGGGGTCCCGCTTGGCCACCTGCGGCACCGGCGTGCCGGGTTTTAGCCCTGTGAGCTGTGCCGCCATGCGGCGGCGATGTTCCTGCCACAGGGCCAAAGCCATGGGATCGTTGGAGGCGGGTTTGTCATTGGCCAAGGCGTCACTTTGGGCGGTGACGGGCCGGTGTTCCAAAGAAGAGGCCCGTTCAATCCGCGTATCCAGTTCGGCATCCGTGGGCAGACGCATCTGACCCAGGGGAAACAGCGCAGCGAGACCCACCGCCCCAAACAGGGCCAGCAGACCAATGCGCCACGTGTCCCCCATCATGGGCCAAAGGCCAAGCCATGAGACGGCTAAAAACAGCGCCAACACCCCAAAGGCAGGCAGGGCCAAGGGCCAAAACCGTTCCCATGTCAGGGCGGCCAAAGCGGCCAGCCGGGTGCGATTCAGGCTTCCATTTTCTTGCGTCTCAACGTCGTGCGCCATGGTGTCTTCCATCCGGGCGCGGGAAAGGGTGAGCCGTCGAACCGCGCCTTTGTGAAACTCTAGCACCAATTTGGGCCAGCGCGAGGCGGTTGTGCGATTATGTCGCCTTTAGAACGATCACATCTTCGATGAGTTATTCCAAAGTCTCTTTGCGCTCGCGCTGCCGCTCCGCCCTGTTATAGAGAGAAAGGCGGCGCATAAACGCCGGGCGGCTCTTCGCCGCCTTTTTGCTCACATTCCGTTTAGTCGGAGAGCCAATCGGGCAGGCTGTCCAGCCCGATGAGGTCATCATAGGTGAGCCGTGGCCGCACCACGTGGAACTGAGCGCCCTTTACCAACACTTCCGGCACCAAAAGGCGCGTGTTGTAAGTGCCCGACTGAACGGCCCCGTAGGCCCCGGCAGACCCCAGCGCCAGTAAGTCATTCTGGCGCGGTTTCGCCATCTCACGCTTTTTGGCCAGATAATCACCGGATTCACACACCGGCCCCACCACATCAGCGGTAATCCGCCCGCTATGGGCGCGGTTGATGTCCACCGGCATGATTTCATGGTGCGCTTCATAGAGCGTTGGGCGGATCAGGTCATTCATGGCCCCGTCCGTAATCACAAAAGTGCGCTCCGCGCCCTCTTTCACATAAACCACTTCCACCACGAACAGCCCGGCATTGCCCGCAATCAACCGCCCCGGTTCAAAAATCACCTGCGCATCCAGCGCCTCCACATGGCGGGAGACCACGGTCGCATAATCGTCCGGGTTTGGCGGCGGCTGGTTGTCGTCATGATAGGGAATGCCAAGCCCGCCCCCCACATCCACATGCTTGATGCTGTGGCCGTCGGCCCGCAGATCCGCCACCAGTCCGGCAAGGCGCGAAAACGCATCATCGAACGGCTCCAGATCGGTAATTTGTGACCCGATATGCATGTCGATGCCGGTCACTTCGATCCCCTCCAGCGCCGCCGCCCGGGCATAAACCCGCTTGGCTTGCGCCCACGGAATGCCGAACTTGTCCTCCGCTTTGCCGGTAGAAATTTTGGCATGGGTCTTGGCGTCCACATCGGGATTGATGCGGAAAGAAATGCGCGCCACCTTGCCTAGTGCCTGGGCCCGGCTGGCGATCATCTCCAGTTCTGGCTCGGATTCCACGTTGAAACACAAAATGTCTTCCGCCAAACCGTAGTCAATTTCCGAAGGCTTTTTGCCCACGCCGGAAAAAACGATCTTGTGGGCCGGAATGCCAGCCGCCAACGCCCGCCGCATTTCCCCTTCCGACACCACGTCAGCGCCAGACCCCAGCTTGGCCAAGGTCGCCAGCACCGCCTGATTGGAATTGGCCTTCATGGCGTAGCACACCAGCGTATCCAGCCCCTCAAACGCCTTGGCAAACACCGAATAGTGCCGCTCGAACGTGGCCGTAGAATAGACGTAAAAGGGCGTGCCCACTTCTGCCGCGATGGTGGGCAGGGGCACATCTTCAGCGTGCAGCACGCCGTTGCGATAATCGAAATGGTGCATGGGAAAAGCCGGTTTGAAAAAGGGCGATTACTGAAGCAGACGGTCCAGAATGAACGGCTTATCCGGATTCTGGTTGTTGGGCACGGGCCGCGCGGGCGCTGGCTGATTATTCGCCTTAGCCTCCTTCGCCGCCGCCTCCGACGGTTTCAAAGGCGCCCCCGACCGGCCACACCCCGACACCAGCAACGACGTTGCCAAAAGAAACGCGAAAGGAGTGAACAGCTTGGTCATGCCCTTGGCCATATCAGGAAAATTCAGAAGGGGAAATGGTCAAAGGCGCGCTTGCCGGTTTGCGCTGAACTTTGGCCGTTCCACCCGCAACACCACAGGGTGAACGCCAGATGAACGGCCCGGTCAGGTTTCGCTCATCTTGAATGGGGCAATTGTGTGTCACGGCATCCGGGGCGAATGCCGAAACGCAAAACAACATTCAGAAGAGACAAATGTTCACGTTTCAAAAAATTCGCCAAACCGTCGGCGCCACCCTGGTGGCCTTCACCCTTGCCATCGGTGGAGGGGGCGTCATCGCCGGTGTCACCGCCACACCGGCCGAAGCGGGCAAGGTGAAAATCGTCAAAAAGGGTTCAAAAATGGTGCTGAAGGGCATTGGCCGGGTCGGCAAGAAAATGTCCAAGTCCAAAATCAAGATCGTACGCAAAGCGGGCAAGGGCGTATCCAAAGGGGCCCGCAAGGGGCGCAAGGGCATCGATAAGGCCAGCCGTGGCGTGAACAAAGCGGTGCGCAAAACCAAAACCGGCCGCAAAATCGACAACGCCCGCCGTAACGCCAACAAGTGGAAAAACAAGCACATCAACAAAGCCTTCCGCAAGCAGCGCGGCAAGGGCGGTCGCTTCGCCAGAAACGTGCTGAAAATGGCGACCGATCTTTAAGGCCCAAAGCTGAAGTCAGACTTCCGGAGACTGTCTGCAAACGCTGCGGACAGTCTTTTTGCATTCAGGGCGGAAAAACTACCGCAACCGCTCCCGCCACCACGCAATCTGCTCCCGCACGCGCACGGGCGATGTGCCGCCGAAACTCTGGCGGGAGTGGACGCTGGCTTCCACCGTCAAAACGCCAAACACGGCCTGCGTGATGTCGCCATGAAGGGCTTGAAGGTCTTCCAACGACAAATCCGCCAGATCACACCCCTTCTTTTCCGCCAAAGCCACGGCGCTGCCGGTGACGTGGTGGGCCTCACGAAAGGGCATGTTGACTTCGCGCACCAGCCAGTCGGCAAGATCGGTGGCGGTGGAATAACCGGAGCCAGCGGCGGCCTCCATGGCCGATCTATTCACCTCCATATCGGCCACCATGCCCGCCATGGCGGCAAGGCACAGTTCCAGCGTTTCGGCCCCATCGAACACGCCTTCTTTGTCTTCCTGCATGTCTTTGGAATAGGTGAGCGGCAGGCCCTTCAGCACGGTGAGCATACCAATCAACGACCCGTTGATGCGCCCCACTTTACCGCGCACCAATTCCGCCGCATCGGGATTGCGCTTTTGCGGCATGATGGAGGAGCCGGTGGAGAATTTATCTGACAGGCGAATGAAGGCGAATTGCGGCGTGGACCACAGAACAATTTCCTCCGCCAACCGCGAAAGATGCGTAGCGCAAATGCTGGCCGCTGCCAGAAATTCCAGCGCGAAGTCCCGGTCTGACACGCTGTCCAGCGAATTGCGCGTGGGACCATCAAAACCAAGAGCCTTCGCGGTGACGTGACGGTCGATGGGGAATCCGGTTCCGGCCAAAGCGGCAGCCCCAAGGGGCGACTCATTCATGCGCGCACGGGCATCTTTGAAACGCGACAGGTCCCGCGCCAGCATCTCCACATAGGCCATGCAGTGGTGGCCGAAGGTCACCGGCTGGGCCGTCTGCAAATGGGTAAAACCGGGCATGAGCGTGTCAGCATGTTCCTCAGCGCGGGTGAGAAACACGCCCATCAGATTCTCAATCTGCGCGATGGTGGCATCCGTCCGATCCCGCACCCAGAGGCGAAAATCCACCGCCACCTGATCATTGCGCGACCGCGCCGTGTGCAGCCGCCCCGCCGCCGGGCCGATGAGGTCCGAAAGGCGGCTCTCCACATTCATGTGAATGTCCTCTAGCGCCGTGGAGAAAGTGAACGTGCCGCCCTCGATTTCACCCAGAATGGTGGCCAGCCCCTCGTCGATGGCCTTATGGTCTTGGGCCGTCAGAATGCCCACATCGCGCAACATCTTGGCGTGGGCGCGGGACCCTGCAATATCCTGCGCGGCCATCTTTTGGTCAAACCCGATGGAGGCGTTGATTTCCTCCATGATGGCATCCGGCCCGGCGGCAAAGCGCCCACCCCACATTTGGCTCTTGTTGGACGATTGGTCACTCATGATTTATCGCTCACGCCTTTGAATTTCCCCCTTGCTGCCCCAGATAGGAGCGCAGCAACGGGCACTGTGCGGCGGTGCTACAAGAGTTGAATTGGATTGGAAAGATGGCCCAGCAGACCCTGCCGGAAGAAACCGGTACCACCGCAAAAAAATCCCCGCTCATCGTCGGCGCATTACTGGCCGGTGTGCTGGGTCTAGGCGTTGGGGCCGGTCTGGTGTGGATGGGCAGCGGCGGCAAAACCGTGGCTGACGCCGGGAGCGGCCAATGCGCCTTTTCCGATGCCGAACGCGCCCGCATGGATGCCGCCGGACAGGGCGAAGTGGCCGCCTTTCGCGCGCTGGACCGCCCCTATTCCGCCCAGCAAGTCTCCTTCAAGGATAAAGACGGCAATCCAAAAACTTTGGCCGACTGGCAAGGCCGCACCGTCCTCATGAACCTGTGGGCCACCTGGTGCGCCCCCTGCCGCGCAGAAATGCCCGCGCTGGACGAATTGCAGGCCGAGATGGGCGGCGAGAATTTTGAAGTGGTGGCGGTGAGCGTCGATCTGGGCGAAGCCGACAAGCCCAAAAAATTCTACAAAGACATCGGCATCAAACACATGGCCTTCTACCACGACGGCGACATGGCCCCGCTCAACACGCTCAAAAAGGCAGGATTGGCCTATGGGCTACCCGCAACGTTGCTCATTGATGGCAATGGGTGTGTGCTCGGCGCGCTGAACGGCCCAGCGGAATGGGCCAGCGATGATGCCAAGGCGTTGGTGCGGGCGGGGATGTAGCCCGTTTGCTATTCAATCAGAGCATCTCAATTTGGGTAAGCTAAAATAATTGTACTTTAGATTAACAAATAGAATTACTCTATTTTGTGATTTTGTCTACGAGTGAGGCAATGATACCCGTATCCAAGCCGGCTTTTCCTAACATCGCAGCAGCTACAGTCACCAAAAGCAAAGCTGCACCCTTGCCCACTATTGGGGTAAAATTGTCCATAAAAACGTTTACGTTTTTTTGGACACTGTAAATTTGCTTTGAGGCACCCTCAATATTGAGGTTTTCCAGATTTTTCTTGAGCTCAGATATTTCTTTTTCCATTAAATCGAGTTGAGCGATCAGATCTTCTCTATTCAAATCGCTAGGAGGATTATTATGACCAAGCCAAAAAATATTGGAGCGATAGTCCTGAATAGATCTCTCAAGAATATTTGAGTAGTGAATAAGCTCCTTTTTATTTTTTGATATTGTGTATATTATATCTTTTGACTTAACGAGTTCCCCATCTATCAAATCTATTTTAGCAATTTTGTCGTCATTTTGAACAAGAATGTCGCCTCCACCAGAAACTTCTTCAACAATGACGTCGAATGCCTCCAATGCAGCTACAAGAACATTAGATTTTGACTTTGCACTCGTAAAGCGTGCTATATTTTCGATTTTACGCTCGGCTTCCTTGCTAACGCTGAGCGCTATTCTGACCTTACTACTTCTGAAGCCATCATCGGGATGAGATACCATAAAGCGTGATGCCTAAGTGAAAAAATCGAACGAGAACGATAAAACAAGAAACCTTTAAAGAACTCAACATAAATGGCATTGCTGGACATGCCGACCTGAAAAGTAAGGCTTACGCACGCATGCGATTTGGATATTCAGCAACAGAATTGATAAGCCAAATCGGCAAATAAGAGGATCGTATCAATCCAACAAAGGCGACCAAGCCGGATCGCTGGCAAATGTGTTCGTCTTGATCGCCTGCTCATTGCGCCCGGTCAGGTCAATCGAATAGAGGCGCGGGCCGCCATTGGCTCCTGGGGTATCGCGGAAGAACATGAGCGTGCGCCCGTTGGGAGCCCAAGTCGGCCCCTCATTGTGAAATCCTTCCGTTAAAATACGCTCACCTTTCCCGTCCGGGCGCATGACGCCGATGAGGAACTTGCCGCCGGAGCGCTTTGTGAAGGCAATCAAATCACCGCGAGGGGACCAGACGGGGGTGGAATAACTGCCTGCCCCAAAGGAGATACGCTGCGGGTTGCCGCCGCTCGCACCCATCACATAAAGCTGCTGCCGCCCGCCCCGGTCGCTTTCAAACACGATGCGAGACCCGTCCGGGGAATAGGAAGGGGACGTGTCAATGGCCGCCGTGTTGGTAAGCCGCGTGGTGGTGCGGGAGCGCAAATCCATTGTGTAGATATTGGCATTGCCGTCCTGTTGCAGGGACATGATCACCCGCTGCCCGTCCGGCGAAAAACGGGGAGAGAAGGTCATATTGGGGAAATTCCCCACCACTTCCCGCTGGCCCGTCTCGATTTGCAGCAGATAGACCCGGGGCCGGTCCCCGGCAAAAGACATATAAGTAATTTCCTGCCGCGTGGGGGAGAAGCGCGGGGTCAGCACCAGATCACCGCCATTGGTGAGAAAGCGGTTGTTGAACCCGTCCTGATCCATAATGGCCAGCCGCTTCACTCGCTTGTTCTTCGGCCCGCTCTCGGCCACATAGACCACGCGCGTGTCGAAATAACCGCTCTCGCCCGTCAGCGCTTTATAGATGGCATCGGAGATGATGTGGCCCACGCGGCGGGCATTTTGCGGGTTGGTGGAATATTGCTGGCCCTGCAATTGCTCGGCCCCATAGGTGTCCCACAGGCGAAATTCCGTGCGGAAACGGCCGCCCCCTTCGCTCACCACCCGCCCTGTCACCAGAGCTTGCGCCTTGATGGCCGTCCAGTTGGCAAAATTGGGCTGGGCGTTGGTGTCCGTTATCTGTTCCAGAAAAGCAGCCCGGTCGATGGGGGCAAACAGGCCGGAACGGCGCAGATTGGCTTCCACCACGCTGGTGATGGTCTGGGCAATGGCACCATCGCCCTGAAATTGCGGGATGGCGATGGGAAGCGGGTCCACCGTGCCCTTGGTCACGTCCACCACCACGCGGGCCTGGGCACCCGTCAGGGTGGAAGCGATGGTCACACCCAGCGCGGCAATGGCCAGCAGAACGAACGCCATCACTTTGCCAAGGGTGCGGCTTTGGGCGGTGGATTGGGCACGCATCATGAGGGTCATTCCTTGCTTCACATCACAACATGTCGGCAAGCGAAAAATTCACCTGCACTTCCGACCATGTTTCATATTTCTCCGGCGGCAACGCATAGGGCGCGCATTCGGTAACAGCCGCCCGCACACGCACGGCCAACGTGGCCCGTGTAGAACGGTCCGTACCGGACACTTTCACCCGAACGCGCCCGTCTATGTCGCCGGACCGTGTCAATTTGAAGATCACCTGCGCCCGCATGGTGCTGGCATCGGGATGGCCTGTCAGATCAGCCACGGACCAGCAGGTTTCCAGCCGCCCGCGCAGGGCATCAATTTCGCTTTGGGCCAGTTTGGGGGCATTGCCCCTTTTAGTGCCTGCCCCGGCTGGCCTTGTGCTGGATTTGGCCCCGCCCGCATTGGCCTTTTCACGGTTCACCGTAGCCTTTTCTTTGACATTCCGATCATCAACTTTTTTGACGGGCGGGCGTTTGGGGCGCGGCTTTGGGGCGGCCACCCGCTCAGGCAGTTTCAACACTTCCGGGTCCGGGGCGGGTTCAGAAGGTTCGGGCGAAGGCTGGTTTTTCTCCACCAGCATGGCGATGTCCGTCTTTTCCTTTGGCGCAGGCTCCGGAGCGGGTTCAGGCTTTGCCACAGGCTCCGGTTTGGGTATTGGCTCGGGACGGGGGGCCGGTTCCGGCGCGGGCGTGGGGGCTTTGGTCTCCTCCACCGGTGGGGCCGGTGTGGATTCGCTGGCATCCGCTGCCCGGTCATTATCCGTATTGCCCGCATTCACCACCTCCGGACGCGGTTCGGGCCGTGTGCTGGGGCGCGGTGCGGGGGGTGTTTCAATCGTGGCGGTTCGGTCGCCCTGCACAGATTTTGTAATGGCTTCGATGGGCACCAGTTCGATGGGCAGGGCTTCCACCTGCGGCACGGACAGGGGCTTGGGTGCGGCCAGGCTCACCATGGCATAACCCAGCACGCCCACATGCAGCGCCGTCGATGTCAGAAAGCCCGCTTTCACAGAAGATTACCCCTCCTGTTCCTGCAAGGTCACCAGGCCAATCTTCTTATAGCCCGCCTGATTGAGCGCCCCCATCAGCTTCATCACCGTGCCATAATCCGTGGCCCGATCGCCGCGCACATAAAGGCGTTCTTCATAGCCATTCTTGGCGACGGCTTGGAGTTTGGGGATCAGTTCTTCCGCCGTGATCTCCGTCTCTTGCAAGAAAATCTGCCCCCCCGCCCGCACGGAAATGGTGATGGGCTGGGTTTCAGAATTCAGCTGATTGGCCCGCGTTTCCGGCAGGTCGATGGGCACGCCCACGGTGAGCAGGGGCGCGGCCACCATGAAGATGATCAAAAGCACCAGCATCACGTCCACAAAGGGCGTGACATTAATCTCGCTCATGGGCGCATGGCGGCGGCCACGTCGTCGCCGACCGCCGGGAACGCCCGAGCCTGATGTGCTCATACCCATGGCTACGCTCTTTCTCTCTTCGCGCTCACGCAGGTTTGGCTATGCCAAACCGCCTCGCGGGAGCGGCGCATCAGCGCCGGGTCGGCGTCTGCCTCCCATGGTTTTGGAGAGAGCAAAACCATCAGGCAGCCGCCCGTTCATCAATCTGGCGAGAAAGAATGGCGGAAAATTCATCCGCAAATCCCTCAAGGCGCGTGCTGATTTTGCCCGCATCGGCGGAGAGTTTGTTATAGGCAATCACCGCCGGAATAGCGGCCAGCAGGCCCAGCGCCGTGGCCAGCAGAGCTTCGGCGATGCCCGGCGCCACCACCGCCAGATTAGTGGATTTGGACCCGGCAATGGCCTGAAACGAGGTCATGATGCCCACCACCGTGCCGAACAGACCCACAAAGGGCGCGGCCGATCCGAGCGTGGCCAAAAACAACAACCGCTTTTCCAGCCGCTCCATTTCACGGGCCATGGAAACATCCAGCACTTTATCAATGCGGGTTTGCAGGCCGATGGGCGAACGGGCGTTGCGCTCAAAGGAGCGTTTCCACTCCCCCATGGCCGCCACAAACAAAGCGGCCATGCCATTGCTCTTGCGCTCCGACAGGGTTCTGTAGAGTTCCTCCAGCGACTGACCGGACCAGAACACCTGCTCAAACTGGTCAAGCTGCCGCTTCGTGCGGGCAAACAGCAGGCTTTTGTCGATGATGATGGCCCAGCACCAGACGGAGGCCAGAAGCAGCCCAATCATGACAATCTTCACGATCAAACCAGCTTCCAGAAACAGGCCAATCAGGGAGGTATCGACGGTGGGTGCAGCAAGGCCTTCCTGCAGCACTTCTTGTGCGTGCACGGAGGATGCCATCACGACACTGAGGAGTATGAGAAAAATTCTGGTCAACAAGGGAAGGCTCCGAAACGCAGGGACGGTGATTGCTTTTGCAAAAGGGGCACTGCCCGGGCCTGCGCAATTATCTTGAGGCGGGTTGGCCGGTAATTAGGGTTAAACAATGACAAAACGGCCCGGAGGGCCGCGCGAAGGCCCAAATACACGACCGCCTGACCACCCTGCCGTTTTTATGGTTAATGAAGCGTTGAAGGGGCGTTCGCCCCCGGCCTTGTCGTCGCTCTCACCAAAATGTGTAGCCGCCCTTTACCCCTGTTGCATGGTGATCTGCTAAAGCAAAACCATGAAACGGATTGTGACCATCTTCTGCCTGCTCGCGCTGATTTTTGCCGGTGGCGGCCTGTCGCGCTTAGCCAAGGTGGAGGTCACGCCGAAGGCGAAAGTGGTTATGACAATCGCCGCGGACACTCAGCTTGAAGCGGAAACAGTCTCGGAAATAGTCCCGGAAACAGTCAAAGAGCATTGCTGCGACAAGCAAAAGCTCATGGAAACATCCTGTTCGGGGCCGCTCGCCCTGCTCGCTTCCGGCATGGGCGCTCTGTTGCAGCCCCAATCTTACCGCCCCAAACCGGTCGCCTCACGCCTTTGTGTCGATCTGACCAATTCGGGTATGAAACGACCTCCCCGCCTGCACGTTTGAACAACACCCTCATCCGATGGGCTGCCTTGCTGGCGCGCCCGTCCCTGTTCAAATTGTGTAACGGACAAATTTCATGCTTACCCGTCGTTCCTTTGTGGCTGGCCTTGCCGCCGTCACTGTCGCCGCCCCTTCGCTCGTTTCGAAAGAGGCTCTTGCCCACCATACCAAAAAGCGCCGCCGCCGGTTTAAGCTGGCCAATCGCTTCCAGCCCCAGCGCGTGCGCTTTCGCGGCTATCGCCCCGGCACCATCGTGGTGGACCCGCGCAACCACTATCTCTACCTGGTGGAAAGCCGTTTCACCGCCCGCCGCTATGGTGTTGGCGTCGGCCGGGCAGGTCTTGCCTTTCGGGGCACAGCCACCATCCGCCGCAAGGCCAAATGGCCCAGCTGGACACCCACCCAAAACATGATCCGCCGGGAGCCGGAAAAATATGCCCGCTTTGCCGGCGGTGTACCCGGCGGCCCCGGCAATCCACTGGGTGCGCGGGCGCTATATCTCTACAAGGGCAAGCGCGACACCATGTTCCGCATCCATGGTACCACCCAGCCGTGGTCCATTGGGCGGTCCGTCTCCAATGGGTGCATCCGCATGCTTAACGATCATGTGATCGATCTCTACAACCGCACGCCTAAGGGCACGCAGGTGGTGGTTTTATAAGACTGGCGCAATTGTCATTCCCCCGAAAGCGGGAACCCATTTTTACTCTTGCGTGATGGTGCCGAGAGTATTCGGAACTTTCCGAAATTGCTCTCACAACTCACACAAGTTGTTCAATGGGTCCCCGCCGCCGCGGGGATGACAATCGTATAAGTGGCGTCCTACTTCGCAATAATCTCCGGCCCCATCAGCGTGTTGGGCAGGAAGGTGGAGATGGACGGCACGTAGGTCACCAGGATCAGGAAAATGAACATGATGCCAAGGAAGGGCAGCGCGGCGCGCACCACGCCCATCATGGACATGTTCGCCACCCCCGCCGTCACAAACAGGTTCAGCCCCACCGGCGGCGTGATCATGCCGATTTCCATATTCACCACCATGATGATGCCCAGATGGATGGGGTCGATGCCAAGCTCGATAGCAATGGGGAAGACCAGCGGCGCGACGATCACCAACAGGCCTGATGGTTCCATGAACTGACCTCCGATCAGCAGGATCACGTTTACGATGATCAGGAACATGATGGGCCCGAAACCGTAGGCCAGCATGGTTTGTGTGATCTGTTGGGGGATTTGCTCGTCGGTAATCACGTGTTTCAGCAACAGCGCATTGGCGATCACGAACATCAGCGTGATAATCAGCTTCCCCGCGTCCCGCAGCGTGTTCACCGTGTCCGGGTGCCACAGGGCCGTAATCAGCGTGTGCGGATTTTTCAGCAGCGAGCGCCCCTCTTTCAGCGGCCCCATATCGCGGTAGACGAATGTGGCCACGAGGAAGGCATAGATGGAGGCCACGGCAGCAGCTTCCGTGGGCGTGAAAATGGCACCCGTCACACCGGGAATACCGTAAATCCCCACCATGATGATGACGATCAGCATCAACCCCCACGCCGCCTCGCGGAGCGAGTTGAGGATTTCGCGGAAGCCTTTGAACTCCCCTGCCGGCATGTCCTTGATGCGGGCCATGATGTAGATGCCAATCATCAACATCGTGCCCGCCAGCAGGCCGGGAATGACACCGGCCAGGAACATGCGTCCCACGGAGACTTCCACCGCCGCCGCATAGACCACCATCACGATGGAAGGCGGGATGAGAATGCCCAACGTGCCCGCATTGGCGATCACACCCGCCGCAAATTCCTTCGTGTATCCTACCTGCCGCATGGCGGCGATGACGATGGAGCCGATGGCCACGACGGTGGCGGGGGACGAGCCGGAGAGAGCGGCAAAAATCATGCAGGCCAAGACGCCCGCAATGGCCAGCCCGCCCCGCAAATGCCCCACCAGCGCGATGGAAAAGCGGATGATCCGCGCCGCCACCCCGCCAGTGGACATGAACGACGAAGCCAAAATGAAAAAGGGAATGGCCAGAAGGGTGGAGTGGCCCTCGAAGGCTTCGAACAGCGTCTGCGCCACAGACGCCAGGGTGCTTTCGGAAAACACCAGCAGGAACATGACGGAGGAGAACCCCAGCGCCACGGCAATGGGTGTGCCCACCAGCATGAGCCCGATGACGAGAACAAAAAGGAGGAGGACTTCCATTACTTCTGCCCTTGCTCTTCAGCTTTGAGCCGTTGCGCCGCTTGGGCCACATCGTCTTCCGCCTCATGACTGACGATGAGCATGTCCTGCTCCCCGCGCCACACGCGCATACCCGCTTGGATAAAGCGATAGACCAGTAGGCCCATGGAGAGGGGCATCACCAGATAGGGCACCACTTTGGGCATTTTCTCGTAGGTCTCGCCCTCGTTGAAGACGGTTTCCAACCAGGTGAGGAAAAAGGGCACGGGAATATCCTGCGTCTCATACCAGCCCTGCCCACGATATTTCTCCACAAACCCCGTGGGGAACCATCGGCCCGATGTGGGCGGGAGATTGGCGTAAGGCGCCCAATAGTCCCACGACCCCTTGAGCAGCAGCAGGGCATAGACAAGACACACCGCCACGACGAACAGGCCCAGCGGTTTTTTCACCGTGGGTGTCACCGCGTTCACCACCGCATCCACCCCCAGATGCAGTGTCTTTTTCACCGCATAGCTCGCCCCCAGCAACACCAGCCACGCGAACAGGAACACGGTGAGCTCCAGCGCGTAGAAAATGTTGGAGTTGAACACGTAGCGCGCCACCACATTGGCGAAGGTCATCAACGTCATGACGCCCAGCAGAAGGGCTATGATGGCTTCCTCCAACCGGTCGCTGCCGCTGGATTGGGTGCTTGTTTTCACGGTCCCCTCCCCCCGAAGAGAATATGCTGGCTTTTGGCATGGCCCGCCGGTTCAAACGGACCATCCCAAAAGGCGCGCAAAATCCGGGCGCTAGTTTTCACCAGCGCCCGGAAATCTCAAACAGGCTTACATG
Organism: Pseudomonadota bacterium; assembly: GCA_038525315.1. Lineage (GTDB taxonomy): Bacteria > Pseudomonadota > Alphaproteobacteria > Rhizobiales > Rhizobiaceae > Pseudahrensia. Next base: position 800,579 of record JBCBHU010000001.1, on the reverse strand, counting down.
CCCGCGTTGATTTTTTGAGCGGCGTCGATGTTTTCCTGGCCCACATCGCTAGCGAACTTGGCCCATACGGGCTTCATCACATCCACCCAGGCCTGACGCTGTTCAGCGTTCAGCGTGCGCACGGTGCCGCCGGCATCGATGATGGCCTGTTTGGCGGAATCGTTCACGGCGGTGGATTCCTTGTTGCGGGTCTCGGTGACCTCGGCGACGATTTTCAGGAACTGGTCGCGTACGGGCGCATCCAGACCTTCCAACCAGTCCACGGAGGTGACCACCAGATAGTCGATAATGCCGTGGTCGGTTTGCGTCACACCGTCCTGCACTTCGAAGAACTTCTTTCCGTAGATGTTGGACCAGGTGTTTTCCTGACCATCCACCACGCCCTGTTGCAGCGCGCCGTAGACTTCGGAGAACGCCATTTTCTGGGGGGAACCGCCAATGGCTTCCATTTGCGCCACCAGCACGTCGGAAGACTGCACACGGAATTTCAGACCGTTGGCGTCGGTGGGCTTGATGAGCGGCACTTTGGCGGACATCTGCTTCATGCCATTGTGCCAATAGGCCAGGCCTTGAAGACCACGGCGCTGCATGGAATTCAGCATGGCCTGACCGGCCTCAGACGCCTGAAAGGCCTCCACCGCGTTGATGTTCTTGAACATGAAGGGCAGGTCGAAAATGCGGAATTTCTTGGTGAATTTCTCGAATTTCGAGAGCGACGGCGCGGCCAGCTGCACATCGCCCTGCAACATGGCTTCCAACACCTTGTTGTCGTTGTAGAGCGTGGAGTTGGGGTAGACCTCCATACAGGCCTTGCCGTTCATTTCATTGTTCACCCGCTCGGCCAGCAACGATGCGGCGATGCCCTTGGGGTGTTTGTCCGTGTTGGTCACATGGGCAAATTTGATGACCATTTCACCGTCGTCGCAGGCGGCGATGGCGGAACCGGCGGTGCCGGCGAGGAATGCAGCCGTGACGGCCGCGATAAGTGTGGTTTTCATTGTGAACCTCCCAGAATGTAAGTGCGCCTCTTTCGCACCCCCATAGGAAGCCCAAGGGTGAGGAAAAGCGCAAGCCCGCCCGGGGTTTTGTTTAATATTCCATATTTTTCAGCGCGTTAGATTGAGTTTTACGACGCAAAACCCAAAAATTCCGGATTTTCGGACAAACTTATTGCCCACCGCCAAGCCCCTCTCTAGCATCGGGCCGGTTCTCAAAGGGGGAGGGCATAATGCGAAGACCGCTTGCAGCAGGCCTGCTCGCCTATGTGATCTTTTCCGCCTGCGTCGCCGCCTTTGTTTACCGCGATGCACTCAAGACCGCGCTCCAACAGGACCGGACGGCAGGACAAGTGCGCCTTTCAGAAGCGATCAGTCGGCTCAAAGGCCAGTTGGCGGTCTATCGAGCGCTAGCTAATACGACGGCCAATGACCCCCGCATGAAATTCATTTTGCGCAGCAAAGACGAACCGGAGGTCAGCCCGGAACTCAGCCTGCTCAGCCTCACTTACGGGGCTTGGGAGATTGATCTGGTAAATCGCAATGGGCAGGTCATGGCCACATCATCTGAGCGCCATCTGGGGTATCGCTACGACACCCAACTGGTGAGCGCAGCGGCCAATGGCAGTCTGGGCTATGCGATTGAGGTGGAAGAAGGCACGCGCTTGGTGCGCTTCAGCCGCCGCCTGCGCAGCCTGCGGAGCGGCCAGACGTTTCGAAGCGGAGCCGTGGTGGTGAGCGCCGACCTGGCTGCGCTGGAATTTGAGTGGCCGGTCACCCCCGAACCGCTGATTTTTGTGGACCGGAAAGGCCGGGCCATATCGTCCAACCGACCGGCGCTTTTGTTGGCCCCCAAAGATGAAAGCGGGCGGGCAAAGGGAACCTTCTCCCTGTCCCCGCAGATTCTGCAATCGGCACAAATGCTGCGCGTGTCCATCCCTTTGCTGCGCATGGACGGTATTATTTTGCTGGACAAGGGCGAAGCCCAAACCACCGCCCGCCTGCGCGCGGGCCTTGCCATAACCCTGCTGCTGGCGCTGGGTCTGGTGGTGGCCATTTTGGTGCAACAGCGGCGGCGGCTGGCCGTGGAAGCCCGGCAGGCCGCCACCATGGAAGAGCAGGTGGAACGGCGCACCAAGGAATTGCGCGCCGCCCAGACCGCGCTCGTGGAAGCCTCAAACCTGGCCGCTTTGGGTCGCCTCTCTGCGGGTATTTCTCACGAATTGAACCAGCCGCTCGCGGCCATTCTCAACTTCGCCAAGAACGGCACAAGGCTGTTGGAGAAGAACCGCTTGGGCGATGCCCGCAACAATCTCGATCTCATTTCCGGGCAAGTGGAACGCATCACCCGCATCATTTCCCACCTGCGCGCCTTTGCTAAACAGGACGAGGTGGAGACGGAACCCGTGGATCTGGTGGCCGTGGTGCAAACGGCCCTGGAGTTGGTGGAAGAGGAACGCACCGCCGCCCATGTGTCCCTCACGGCAGACCTGCCTCGGCAGGAAATTCTGGTCCGCGCCGGGCGCGTTCGCATGGAGCAAGTAATCCTCATCCTGCTCACCAACGCCATCGACGCCATGCGCGACCTGGACCACCCAGTGCTGAGGGTGGAACTGCGTGAGACGGAACATGACGCGCTGGTTCATGTGACCGATACCGGCCCGGGCATCGCCGAACCGGATCGCATTTTTGAACCGTTTTATTCCACCAAGGAATTGGGAGCCTCCAAAGGGCTGGGCATGGGCCTTGCCCTGGCGTTTGGACTTGTCAGCAGCTTTGGCGGGCAATTGACCGGAACCAATATCACCAGCGGTGCGCGCTTCACCGTCACGCTGCCGCTGATCACACAGGGGAAGACCCAATCATGATGATCGAAAAAGTGCTCATCATCGAGGATGACACCACGCTGCGCGCTTCCATCGTGCAGACGCTGGAACTGGAGGGGCTGGAACCCATCGCCACCTCTGGCCTTTTGCAGGCCCGGCGCACCCTGCGCGCCAATTTTCGCGGCGTGGTCCTGTCAGACATCAAAATGCCGGACCATGACGGGTTTGACGTGCTCAGTTTCGTCCACAGCAGGGATCCGGACCTGCCCGTGATTTTGTTGACCGGCTATTCCGATGTGCCCACCGCCATGCGGGCCATGAAGGCAGGGGCCTATGATTATCTGGAAAAACCCTGCGACCCGGTCCGCCTCACCGACACGCTGCGCCGGGCGCTGGACCATCGAAAACTCGTCTTGGAAAACCGCGCCTACAGCCAGAAAGTGGGGGAACGGGTGGAGGAAGAAAACGAAGCCACTCTCGCCGAAAGCCTGTTAAAACACGAACGCCGCATTGTTCACCGGGTATTGGAGGAAGAGAGGGGCAGCGTCGCCGCCGCCGCCAAACGCCTCGGCCTGCCCCGCAACACGCTCTACGACCGCATGGCCAAACTGCAGATCGTGCCTAAGACCTTCCGGCGGGATAAAGCGACCGAGCGTAGTTGAAAGTCAGGCTGCTTTTAGCGGCACTAGAAGGCGGCGAAGAGCCGCCCGGCAAGCGTTTGCCGCGCCCGCGCAGGCGTTTGGCGAAAGCCAAACTGCCGTGAGCGCAAAGAAGCCTACCGATTGCGCCGAACGACGCAAAACCCACCGGCCTTACGAATGCGATTGCACAGCGCATTGGCCTGTTTTCGGTTCGGCGTGCCCAAGCGCACTGCCCATTTGCTGCGCACACCGCGCGGGGTGCGCTGGCGGTAAAGGCGGGGTTTAGCGTCACCGATGGCCAGCCGCAATTTGGCGCGAATACGGGTCCAGGACCGCATGGCGCGGTTTTGCGAAAAAGAGCCCGCCACCTGCACACCCCAAGGCTGAAAAGCCGCTTCGCCCACCCGGGCCACACGCTTTGCCCGCGTTTTGCGAACGGGCAAGGCTTCGCACGCACTCAAAAAAGGTTTGCCCTTGGCAAGGGAAAAATCCAACACCCGGGCCGCAGGGTCACGAAATGCCTCTGCCTGCTGGCCGGTAATGGCCGCCACATAATCCCGCGTCTCAAACGGCAGGCGCGATGTGCCCGCCAGCCAGCGCCGCACGCGCCCTTCCCCCGCATTATAAGCCATGGCCGCCAAACCAAAATTGCCGAGCCGCTCCCGCAGGAGGGAAAGCAACGCCGCAGAAGCCGGGAGAGCCTGAAGGGGGTCAAACGGGTCTTTCAAACCTTGGTCACGGGCCGTGCCCGGCATAAATTGGGCAATACCCTGCGCCCCCACCGGGCTCACAGCCCCCGGGTCAAACCGGCTTTCCGTCCAGATCAGACGGGTGAATGTGGCGCGGGGCAAGTTGTATTCCCGCGACAGATGGTCAAGCGCCTTGCAGATGCGGGCGGTCGACCACTGGGTGACGCTGTTCTTGTCCGCCGCCCCCACAGAAGGGGCGGCCAGCAGGGATATGGCAATCACAAGGGCGCGGAACATGCTGCGCCCCCCTTTCACTATTGCGCGGCGTCTGCCGCCTGGCCGCCATAGCGGGTTTCCACGTAATTCTGCACCAGCGTCTCAAACTCTTCCGCAATATGGGGTCCGCGCAGCGTGACAGCCTTTTTGCCGTCAATGAACACGGGCGCGGCAGGTGTCTCCCCCGTGCCGGGCAGGGAAATGCCGATATCGGCATGTTTGCTCTCGCCGGGACCGTTCACGATGCAACCCATGACCGCCACCTTAAGGTCCGCCACGCCGGGATAGCGCTCCCGCCACAGGGGCATATTTTCGCGCAACTGGCCCTGAATTTTCGCCGCCAGTTCCTGAAACACCGTCGACGTGGTGCGCCCGCAGCCGGGGCAGGCGGCGACGATGGGCACAAAAGAACGGAAACCCATGGTCTGCAACAATTCCTGCGCCACCTGCACCTCCCGGGTGCGGTCTCCCCCCGGTTCGGGCGTCAGGGAAATGCGGATCGTGTCGCCAATGCCCTGTTGCAACAAAATGCCCAACGCCGCCGACGAGGCCACAATACCCTTCGATCCCATGCCCGCCTCGGTGAGCCCCAGATGCAGCGCATGGTCTGACCGACGCGCCAATTCCGCATAAACGGCGATGAGATTTTGCACCTCGGAAACCTTGGCCGACAGGATGATTTTTTCGCGCGGAAGCCCGATCCGCTCCGCCTCCGCCGCCGACAGCAGGGCGGATTGCACGATGGTTTCACGCATCACTTCCTCCGCGGAAAGGGGTGAACCCTGTGCCGCGTTGTCGTCCATCAATTTGGTCAGCAATGCCTGGTCCAGCGAACCCCAATTCACCCCGATACGCACGGGCTTGTTATATTTGATCGCCATTTCAATGATGGCGGCAAACTGCGTGTCTTTCTTTTCCTTAAACCCCACATTGCCGGGGTTGATGCGGTACTTCGCCAAGGCTTCCGCACAGGCGGGATGGTCGGCCAGCAATTTGTGGCCGATATAATGAAAATCCCCCACCAGCGGCACCGAAATGCCCAACCGGTCCAACCGGTCCCGAATATGCGGCACGGCGGCGGCAGCTTCATCCCGGTCCACGGTAATGCGCACAATTTCAGAACCCGCCCGGGCCAGCGCGGCCACCTGCTCCACCGTGGCATCGGCATCGGCCGTGTCCGTATTCGTCATGGACTGGACGACGATGGGGTTTGCGCCCCCCACAGTAACGCCCCCCACAGGCACACCCACCGTGCGCTGGCGGCCCAGCGGCGTTGTCAAAGGGGCCCGGTTCTCAAACGGATCGCAAAAAATAGTCATGGTGCTTCTCGCTTCGGCCCTTCACTTTGCGGCAAGATATCATCGCCTATGGAACGATGATCTGTCCATATTGTTGGACAGGCGCAAGGGCGCAAGCCCATGCGCCAAATTGAGCACCACTTTGGTGCCCTAATCTGATATTCTTATGACGGCATAACCCCGGTGTTGAGGACGATACCATGAAACTCACGGTCAATGGCACGCAAATGGAGCTGGATGCGGAACCGGATATGCCGCTCCTTTGGGCGTTGCGTGATCTGGCGGGCCTTAAGGGCCCGAAATTCGGCTGCGGCATCGCCTCCTGCGGTTCCTGCACGGTGCTGATCGACGGCGTGGCCCAACGCTCCTGCATACTGCCACTGGAAGACGTAGACGGCGCAGTGACCACCATTGAGGGCTTGGCGGAAGGTGACACGCTCCACCCCGTGCAAGAGGCGTGGATCGAAGAACAGGTTGCCCAATGCGGCTATTGCCAGTCCGGCCAGATCATGGCCGCCGTGTCCCTGTTGGACGAGGTGGAGAACCCCACCGATGAGGATATCAACATGGCCATGACCAATCTGTGCCGCTGCGGTTCTTATCCGCAAATTCGCAAGGCCATCAAAAGGGCCGCTGAACTGAAATCCCAGTCCGGCGGAGAGGCATAATCATGGGCAAGATACTTCGACGCACTTTCCTCATCGGTGGCGCGGCCATCGCCGGTGGGGTCGCTTTTGGCGCATATTACGTGAACAGGGACCACCCCAACCCGCTGGCAGGCAAGACGGCGGAAGGCGAAGTGGCCTTCAACCCCTATCTGAGAATTACCGACGACAATCGCATCACCATCATGATCCCCCGCGCAGAAATGGGCCAGGGCGTGACCACCACCCTTGCCGCCCTTTTGGCGGAGGAACTGGATGTTGAGCTTGAATCGGTGAAGGCAGAAATCGCCCCCGCCGCCAACGCCTACTACAATGCCGCCATGCTGGAAGAGGGCGCGGGCAAACCCCATTTCGACCGCTCTTTCAGCGCGGAAGCCCTGCGCGCCACCATGGGCACGGTGGGCAAGGTTTTGGGCTTGCAGGTCACCGGCGGTTCATCGTCCACATTAGATGCCTACGAAAAAATGCGCATGGCCGGGGCCACGGCCCGCGAAACGCTCAAACTGGCGGCCTATAAAAAGAGCGGCATCGACACAGACCGGATGAAAACCCGCGATGGCCATGTCATCCTGCCCGACGGCACCAAACTGACCTACGGTTCGCTCGCCAACACGGCGGCGGAAATTGATACGCCCTCCAACGTTTCTCTGCGCCCGGCGTCGGACTGGAAGATGCTCGGCAAATCCCAGCCCCGCACGGATATGCGCGCCAAATCCACCGGCGCGCCCATTTTTGGCATGGATGTGGACCTGCCAGATATGGTCTACGCCACCCTTAAAATGAATCCCCGCCTCGGCGGCCCCATGACGCGCATGGACGCGGACGAGGCCCGCAAGATCAAGGGCGTCATCGACGTGGTGGATATGACGGCGACGCAAGACGAGGCCTTTGGCGGCGGTTTCGCAGTGATTGCCACCAATACATGGGCCGCCTTCAAAGGGGCGGAAGCGGTGGATGTGGACTGGGGTCCCGCCCCCTACCCCGCCACTACGCAAGGCATTATGGATGTGATCGCCAAGACGCTGGACCGCTCCGAAGCGGAGGGTGACGGCGATGTGATGCGCGACGAGGGCGATGTGAAGCTGGCCTTCGCCGATGCGCCCCGCGGCCGCATCGTGGAAGCCCGATATCAGGTGCCCTATCTCGCCCACGCCACCATGGAACCCATGAACGCCACCGCTCAACTCAAGGACGGTGAACTGCACATTTGGGCCGGCACCCAGGCCCCCACGCTCGTGCGCGATGATTGCGCCTATGAAGCGGGCGTGGACAAGGAAAAGACCTTCATCCATTCCACCTATCTGGGCGGCGGCTTTGGCCGCCGGGGCGAGATTGATTTCTGCCGCTACGCCGCAAGACTTGCCAAAAAGACGGACGGCAAGCCCGTCAAACTCGTCTGGTCCCGCGAAGAGGACATGACCCACGACACCTACCGCCCCGCCGCCATCAGCACATGGAAAGCGCGGCTGGATGAGGAGGGCTTTCCCGTGGCGGTGGACGGGCGCATCGCCTGTCCCTCCATCATCAAAAGCGTCATGGGCCGCACATTCCCCTCCATCGGCGCGGCGGGGCCGGACAACACCATCACCCAAGGGGCTGCCGACCAGCCCTATGATATTGCCGACTACAAAATTACCGGCGTAAAGGCCCCCGTGGACATTCCCATCGGCTTCTGGCGCTCCGTGGGCAATTCCTACAACGGGTTTTTCCATGAGTGTTTCATGGACGAAATTGCCCATGCCACCGGCAAAGACCCCATCGAGATGCGCCGCCGCATCATGGCCAAACATCCCACCGCTTTGGGCACTCTCAACAAGGTGGCCGAACTGGCCGACTGGTCGGCGCCCGCCATTGAAGGCCGGGGCAAGGGCGTGGCCTTCACCCTTTCTTTTGGCTGTTGGACGGCTATTGCAGTGGAAGTGGCCCAAACAGACGATGGTATTCGTATCGAAAAAGTGTCCATCGCCGCCGACATTGGCCAGGCGCTGGATTCGGCTATCGTGGCAACCCAATTGCAGTCCGGCGCCATTTACGGTCTCTCTTCTTGCTTGGGTGAGAAGATCACGTTTGAGGACGGCATGGTGCAGGAAACCAATTACGACACCTATGACGCCCTGCGCATGCACCAGTGCCCGCGATTTGCCATTGAAGTGATGGAGACCGCCGAACATATGGGTGGCAGCGGCGAGCCGGGCACACCCCCGGTTATTCCGGCGCTGGCCAATGCGGTGTTTAATCTAACGGGCAAGAGAATTCGTTCCATGCCGCTTTCGGACGAAGTGGATTTTGTGTGAGGGAATGAAGTCCTGCGAGGTTGGCGTTTTTGTGTATCGAGGTTCAAACAAATGCAGTTGTCATCCCCGCAACAGCGGGGACCCATTTTTTCATTTGCGTAATGGGTAAGAGCGTTTGCGGGACGCAAAACATATTTTCTTGCAATCACGCAGACAAATAGATGGGTCCCCGCTTGCGCGGGGATGACAATCGAAGAGAGATTTGCCTTAACGGTGCAAGCATTGAGGCTACGCCTCTACCCCACCAGTTCGTCCTGCACCCGTTCCATCGGCTCAATGTCAGGGCGTATTATGCGCTCTTCTTCCTCGGGCGTCACATCGGCAAACCACACGTCCTCGGTCATAATCTGCGTGCCGTCCGTGCGCGTGGCGGTGGAGCGGAACAAATCGCGGCCTTCGCTGTCTTGCGCATTGTCCTCAAGGGTCAGCTGGATTTCGGAAATTTCAAAGTCATCGAGCGTGAACAATTCGCCCTCTTCCACCTGGGCATCACCATCATCCACCCAAAGGTTCAGCCCGTCTAATTCCTCACCCGCAAGGGTCCCGTCCCCATCCGCATCCCGCTGCACCAATTTTTGATAGCCGTGATCATATCGACCATTCTCATCGCCAAACAGTCGGGTGCCGTTCATATCCATGGTCGCTTGGCCGTCTGAATTGTCCACCAAAAGGCCGTCCCCGGAACCGTCGATCCATTCGATGGTTTCCAGATCGCCATCCCCGTCCATATCGAATTTAACGGTCTCACCCACCGCTTCGACGCCCGCCTTCTCCTTGGCTGTGGTTTCACCGGTGACACCGATTTGACCATCTTCGTTCAAATCAAGGGCGATGGGGGAAACCGATGTCACCGCTGCTGTGGTCAGCACCAAAATGTCGGCAAATTGCAATTGCTCCACGCCGTCAACCGCATCGGTCCCATCGGGACTTCCGGGGCGCAAATCCGTGATTGTATAAGTGCCGTTTTGGTTGTCCATAATGTCGTAGTCGGCCAGATTGCCGCTATACACGGCCACGTCTGTGCCGGCTTGCCCGCGGATTTCATCATCACCGGCACCCCCGGTTATGGTGTCATTGCCGCCTTCGGCATAGATACGGTCATTGCCGGAACCGGCATCCACAACATCGTCGCCACCGCCGGTGGAAATGATGTCCAAACCGCCTTCGCCAAACACCGTCTGCTCCCCAAGATCGGTCACACCGGTTTCAAGCTCATCATTCCCATCACCCAGATAAATGGTGGTCTGATCGTCGCCCACGTAAAATCGATCGTTGAAATAGGTGCCGATCACCACTTCAATGCTGGCATAGGTGTCGCCCGCCGCTTCGCCAGTCCGACCCCCGGCAGTTTCGTTGCGGTAGTCCCCCAAAATTCCGTCGGCATCCGTATCGGCAAACAATGCGACAACCCCAGAACTGGGATTGAAATTGAAACTCACGGTATCCGTGCCCGCACCACCGTCAATGGTATCGGCCCCCTCTCCACCGTGAATTATGTCGTTGTCATCACCGCCAAAGAGAATATCGTCACCGACTTCGCCCAATAGTGTATCGTCACCGGTGCCGCCATAGATGGTGTCATTGGCAAAGCCGCTAAACAGTGTGTCATTGCCCGCCTCTCCATAGATGGTGCGATCCACACCGGCCACGTTAGCAGCATCCACAGTGTCATTGCCCGCCCCGAGCCGAAGCTCTTGCGTCTCAGCGGCCGCATACACCTTGTCATCAAAGGCCGACCCGATAAAACGTTCAATGCTGGTGAAACTGTCCCCCGCCGCTTCGCCCGTTTGGCCACCTGCAGCGGTGAAGGCATACTCGCCGTTGATGCCGTGAACATTGGTGTCCTCCAGCAACACGTCCACGCCTGTGGGCGCGGTGGCATAGGAAATCGTATCCACACCATCCCCGCCATTTAACCCATCAGCCCCGGCGCCACCGATCAAAATATCATTGCCATCACCGCCATTGAGCGTGTCATCCCCTGCGGTAGTGCGCGTGGTCACAAGAGCCGAAGTTATGGCCGTCCCCGCGCCGTCAAAGTTTGATGCCTGATCCGTCTGCCACGCGACGAAAACATCACCATTGGCGGTCAGTTCTGCGCTCACAGGCGGCATGTCGTGACTGTTATTACCGTCTGTCGCCACCAAACCGATATTGAATTCGATGCCCGATTTGGTGCCGTCGGCATTGAAGAACTGACCCTTAACGTCCTTGCCGAGGGCAGGACTATCCGCCTCGTCATAAAAGACGGCCAAAAAGCGACCATCCTGAAGCTCCACCAAAACGGGCGCGGACTGGGATGTGGCTATGGCATTATTCACTCGAATTTCAGGCCCCGCCACGCCCGTGTCAGTGTCTACAACCACCAACACGGAGGCCGTACCGCTATTGTCCCCCTGCGTGGTAATGCCCGCCTCCGACTGAAAGCCCACAACCACATCGCCATTGGACAGGGCAAGCGCCTTGACCGGGGGCGTTTCCGTGCCCGGGCTTCCCTCCACCGGGGTTGTTGAAATGGCAATTTCCGAACCATCCGCCGTGCCGTCAGCGCCAAAGACCTGGCCCCGCAACACCATATTGGGATTGGAAGTCTGATTGGCAAAATCATACCACACAACCATGTAGCGGCCGTCAGACAAGGCCACGGTGAGAGGCCCGGACTGATTGCTGGCTTCTGTGGTATTCGCCTGCTGAACCGGCATAAACGTCTGGCTCAAAGGATCGACTACCGTCGTTTGCACGCCTGTTGTGCCATTCCCTTCAATCCCACCGCCATTATTGGTGGCCACCCAAGAGACGGCCACAGATCCCGAATTGAGCAAGGAAACGCTAACCGGCGGCATTTCGTAGGCATCGTTACCTTCAACACCCACGGTACTGAGGATCATTTCAGAACCGATCCGGCTTCCGTCAGGGGCCAAAACCTGGGCGCGGACAAACTCGTTGGGATTGATATAGGGCTGGTCCACCCAGACTGCCAAAACGTTGCCGTTCGGCAAAGCGGTGAGCAATGAAGCGGACTGAAAACCAGTCGTTGTGGTGTTGACCTGTTGAGCGGCGCCGGATGTGTTGGTGGTGGTATCAATGACCGCCACCATGGATGCACCGAGATCACCGTCCAGCCCGAGACCGTCGTCCGACATCCACGACACCATCACATTGCCATCCGACAAAACCGTCGCGGAAATGGGCCGGGTTTCGAACTGCCCATTGAGATCCACCGCATTGTTGCCACCAACCGGAAGACCCACTGCAATCTGGGGACCGATTGGAACGCCAATCGGCGAGACTTTTTGCGCGTATAATCCGGTGCTCGATGTGCCAAAGGCGTTGTCATAATAGATGACCATCATATTGCCGTCGCCCAGCGTCAGCGTCACGGGGCCGGATACATCGCCGGCACTGACGCCATTAAGCGCACCGCTGTTGAGAACCGGGTTGGCCCCGTCCCGGTCCGTAACCCGAACTTCGCGGTCGCCAAACAGGATATCATTGCCCGCGCCGCCGTTGAGAACGTCACTGCCGTCCTGCCCATGGAGACTGACACCGCCATTGCCCGCCGTGATAATGTCGTTCGAACCCTGCCCGTAAATATAAGCGGTGGTGGCAGACCCGGTCAGCCCGTTGACCTGCGGCGAACCAAAAAGCGCAAACGGCGCGGGCGTGCCCAGCAACGTCTCCACATAGATGGTTTGGTCATAGGTCAACCCATCCCCATCGCTCACACGAATAACCACCGCTTCGGGCGGGCGGGTTACGCTGTCGCCCGGGTCAAGGAACCGGTCCAGGGTGGACGTGTTGCTCACGCGCAATTCATTGCCAACGATCTCCAGCGAGCCAGTTGCATCACTGACGATCGTGTAGCTGAGCGTGTCCCCGTCGGGGTCAGTGCCCGTCAGCGTAGCCACAACGGTGCCGGCAGCGGCATCTTCCGCCACCCCCACCACATCCTGAAGGCTGTTGGGGGTGAAACCCGGATCACCAGTGCCACCGGGAACGCCGTTCACCTCCATACGCTGCAAATCGTGATTGCCTGTGGTGTCTGTTACCCGGTCACCCAGCGCAGGACTGGCTTCATCAAAGGTCCAATTGGCCACAAGATCGGGCGTCGTTGGCGCGACCGTTATATTGGCATCGGCAAGAATATCCTGCGCCGTGCGCACGCTATCGAAAAGGCGCACATCATAGAATGTGCCCACAAATGCTTCAGCTGACTCAAACGCACTCCCCGGCGAATCCTGATCCTGACCGAGGACAGCGGTGGTTCCAGTCGGGATGGTAAAACCCGGCGAAATGGCGGAAAGCGTGCTCACCGCCGTGCCATCCACATAGACCACCATATCCCCGCTGGCCGCTTCACGGCTTACCGTGAGCGTATGTTGCCCACCATCAAGCAACACCGATGCATTGGCTCCAGTGTTATGAGGGATATTGTTGACCTCGATGATAATTTCAGGAAAGCCGTTGGGGTGATTAATGCGAACATCCAGCACCTCATTGGTCACATTGCGCTGATTGTACAGCGCCAAATGACCGGCGGCCAAATTATAGTCCGCAATGGCCACCTGCATTTCTAATGTGAAGTCGCTTACGCCCGCCCAAAGGGCATCTTCATCGACAACTTGAAAATAATCCGCGTTACCGCCGTTGAAGTTTAATTGCGCACCCTCATTGCCGACAATGTTCAAAGCCGTGGGAGCCTCGTTCACATCCCGCACCACCACTTGATAGGTCTGGGTCAGGCTCTCCACGGGCACCCCGTCATCATCGACGGTGATGCTGAGCGTGTAGGACCCCTGCGCGTCATGATCGAAGGATGCGCCCACGGTGGTGCGAATTTCATTGCCAATGATCTCAAAATTACCGCCCCCGCCGGTGAGCGTGTAATTGAAACTGCCTTGATTGAAGGTCTCGGGATCGTCGGTGAAGAGAACCGCCACAGGCACACCACCGCCGGTATTTTCATCTATAAAGAGAGCATCGCTGGCCGTGCTGGCAGTGAACCCGCCGCCCACCGCCACATTGGCCGGTTGCAGGGCAAGCCCCCCCGACACCTCGTTTGAAATGGTGCCGCCATGGGTGTCCTGAAATTGCCAGTTGGCAATCAAACCCGGCTCGTTGGAGAGCACGGTGCTGCCGGCATTGGCCAAAATTTCCGCCGGCGTGCGCACGTCTTCAAACACACGCACATCATCAATCGTGCCCATGAAAACCTCATTGGTGACAAATCCGCCACCAACATTGTCCTGCTCCTGACCAAACACAATTTGGCCATCGGTGCGCACGGTTTGTCCCGTTGCAGCACCCGTTCCCCCACCCACGGGCAACCCATCAATGTAGAAGGCCCAATCACCGGCCGTATTATCCCAGGTCAGCGAGATCGTATGCTCCTGTCCGTCAAGCAAGACGTCAGCGGGGGCGAAATTGGGAATGTAGGCATTGCTCAGTTCCAGCGACAGCATGGGCGTGGCGGGCATGCCTGAAATATTCACGCTGATTTCGTCATCGTTGAACGAGCCGCCCGTGTAATAATTGAGCAAGGGAACAACCGAAACACCCGTCGTGTCCGCCACAGAAAACGTCATTTCAAACGTGAAGCTACTGCGCCCGCCAAACACCACCGGATCACCGGGGTTGGAGATGATGTCGCCATCATTGACAAAATAATAGGCGTTGTTGCCACCATCCACATTCAGCGCGACGGTGTCATCATCCCCTGCGATGACCATCTCCCGCGGTGCATCATTCACCGGCGTTACCGTCACATCCAAATCATAGGGCGACGCGACCAGGTTGCCCTCATCATCGCGGAAGGAATAGGTCACCGTTGGGGCGGTGCCGTTATAGTTTTCCTCCGGCGTGAAGGTAATAACACCGGTGACCAAATCCACATCCCATTGGCCCACACCCGGCTCCGTAAGGGTTTTGCCCGGCAGGGGCACACCCACAAGAAACACCGATGTGGGGTCCGGCGTGCCGTCCACATCGCTGGCGCTGGCCATCACATCAAAAGTGGCCGTGCCGTCTTCGGCAATGGTTTGTGATAAATCTGTGCCCATGGGAGCATCTGCCTGGGGCACCACGGTCACGGTGCTGGTGGCCGTGTTGGAGGCTACACCATCCGTATCGTTCAACGTGATCGTGAACGCACGGTCCCCCGCCGTCGGATCGTCGGACACGTGCTGATAGCGCAAGTCTGCCAGCAAGGTCGTCGCCTCTGCGGCGGTGAAGTGGGGCGCGCCATTTGGCGCAATCGTCAACGTTTGGGCCGCCGCGTTCACCGTTCCCGTGGCATTGATAGCACCGAGGCTGAAACTGGTGGTCACACTGCCCGCCCCGCTGTAGCTGTTGCCACCGACGGACAGTAATTCGTCACCCGAATCCACAATGGCGGCAAGACTGATCACAATGCTGGTAATCTGATCTTCCGCGTCAGTGGCCAAAACATCCGTATCGGCCAGCAACCGCGCCGGATCATTTTCCAGATAGCTAACAGCAAAACCCGTGCCGGGACCCGATACGTCAAGGTCAAGGACAGGCGCATCGGCGATGGGTGTCAGGCTCACATCCAGCGTCAGCGGACTGGCCAGGGCATTCCCCTCATCATCATTGAACGTGTAGGAAATCTGCGGCACAGCCCCATCGTAATCCGCCTCGGGGGAAAAGGTGATGACGCCCGTCACCGGGTCCACCGACCACTGGCCCACGCCCGGCTGGGTCAGCAGTTTACCTGCCCCCGGCGCGCCGATGATCGTCACGCTTGCAGGGTCCGGGGTGCCGTCCACATCATTGGCCGAAGCCATGACGTCAAAGACCGCGTCACTGTCTTCGTTCACCGTGGTGCTAAAACTACTGCCCGTGGGCCGGTCAATGCCCGGCACCACGGTTAATGTGCCCACGGCTGCATTGGACAGTGTCACCCCGTCTCCATCCGTCAGCGTCACCGAAAATGTCCGATCCCCCGCCGTGGGGTCTTCTGACAGGTGCTGATAGGTGCCGGAGCGCAAAATTGTCTCCGCCTGCGCAGCCGTAAAGAAAGGCCCGGCGGTGGGCGTGATGGTGTAATCACCCGCCGCACGCATCAAAGTCAGCCCGATACCGGCATAGGTGGTTGTCAAAGTATCAGTGCCATTCCCGGAAAAGGTTGAGCCAACAAGACCAATCTCTTCCACGGCCCCCAAGTCGGCAATTCCGGCCACGGCGAGATTGATCTGAGAGATCTCATCTTCCGCATCGGTGACGGTCAACGCACCATCGGCAAAAATCTGCGCGGGGCTGTTTTCGTTGAAAGTGGCAGCGTAGCCGGTGCCGATGGCAGGGCCGTTCAGGTCCACCACGGGCGCATCATTGGTGGGCAGCACGGTCACCGAAATGGTTTCGGAAACAGAAATTGTGCCGTCGCTCACCTGATAGCTGATCGTATCGGTGCCGTTGAAATTTGTATCCGGTATGTAGCGGATATTGCCCATGGGGGTCACAACAACCGTGCCGTTCACGGCGCTGAGGGAAGCATCATTGACCACAAACAGCGTATCACCATCGGCGTCAGAAGCGTTGGCCGGACCAAGCACATCAATTTCCGCGATGGTTGTGTCCTCATTGGTCGTCTGCGGCGGCAGCTGGGTGAGCACGGGCGCGTCGTTGACGTTTTGATTGGTTAACAATGTTGCCGCATTCACCAGATTGCCCGCATCATCTTGCGCCTGCACGGTGAAGGTAATTGGCGTTGCCTCATTGGGAGCATCCGAAAGGTTTTCATAGGCAAGCAGGGTGAGAAGCTCGGTCACCTGCGCACTGTCCAGCGTGCCGCCGCCAAAATCTGTAATCACCATCTGGCGGGTCGCGGCGGTGTAAACGACGGCCACGTTGAGCGATACGGTGGTGGTGCTAAAACTGGCATCGGCGTTCATGGCAACTGTATTGCCGTTCAGGAGCAAAACATCATCGGCGCCATGCAAATTGGCATCTGCCGTGATGCGCAACGCCACAACCGTCTCCTCCGGGTCGGAGAATACCGGACCGCTCACCAGCGCCATCGGCCCCGCCTCTTCCACATGGGTGACGGTATGACCGCTGCCCGGCAAGCCGGCGTTCAGGTCCATGATCGGCACATCATTGTCCGGTGTCACCAACACAGTCACGGTGGCCGGGGTGACAAAACCCGTGCCATCGCTTATTTGATAATCAATGCTGGCCGTGCCGTTAAAATTGGCGGTGGGCGTAAATTGAATGCGTGAACCGTCCCATACCGCCACGCCCTGGGCCGAAGAAACGGAACCGGGAATAACGCTCACAGGATCGCCGTCCGGGTCTGCCGCCGGTGCCAGCACATCAATAAAAATCGGCCCGGTATCCTCCCCCATGGTCAAACCCAACGGCGGATTGGCGATGGGGGCCTCCGGCTGGTCGGTAATGGTCACCCGGATGGTTTCGGTGAAGGTATCGACCCCGTCGCTGACCTGCACATCCAGATCGATAAAGGGCGTCGATTCATGGTCCAGATCGGCGGTGGGCAACACGCGCAACTCATTGCCCACGATCTCAAAATCCGTGTTCGGCCCGCCCAGCAGGGTGAACGTGTGGTCCGGTGCACCGTGGTCCAGATCCACCGCCGCCAGCGCGGCAACTACCCCTGCAATGGAGTTTTCCGCCACAATGGCGGACGGATACGTAATGTCCGTGGGCGCATCATTGATGGGGACCACCGTTACCGTGGTGGTGGCGGGGGCAGAGGTGAGTTGGTCCAAGGGGTCAACGGTATAATCGGTGGCCGTAATCTCAAAGGTGCGCGTGCCCGCAGCCGGGTCTTCGCTGGTGTCGAAATAACCCACCGTGTGCAAAATGGCTTCCGCCTCGGCGCTGGTGAACGAATTGCCTGCTCCCAATTGGTGGGTGAATGTGAGCGTCTGCGTCGCCGCCACCCAGTTATAAATAACCGGCACACCCCCAATGGCGATGGAGCCGCTGGCATCGCTTTGCATGGTGAAAGGCGTTGTCACAATTTCCAAGGATTCGGTGGCCGTGGGTGCAGGCCCGGTGAGCCGCACCGTGAGGGCAGAAAACAAATCCCCCTCATTGGTAAAATCGTCAAACACGTCCACATCGGCGGCCACCAGCTTCACCGCTGGATCATTCTCCGCATAGGTGACCGTGTAATCATTGCCGGGCACCGCGGCGGAAAGGTCCAGCAGCGGGGCATCATTGACCTGGCTTACCGAAATGGAAATCGCCGCCGGCGCAGAACGGTAACCGGACGTATCCGCCACGGAATATTCCACCGGTGTGACCGCCCCATTGAAATGGGTTTCAGGCGCAAACGTAATTTCGCCCGTACCCGTATTCACCGTCCAAACCCCTTCGCCCAAAACGGTGAGCGTTGTTACCAGAGCGCCGCCATCCACTAGTCGCACACTGGTGGCGTCGATAGGGTCATCATTGGGTGTGTCATTGGCCAAAACGGTGACCACAATGGCACCGCTATCCTCCGCAGCCGAAGCCGTGTCCGCACTCGTGGTGGGTGCGGCGATGGTGGAATTGAACACGATGGTGGTGGTGGCAATATCAGAGAAATCATCGCCGTCCCCCACGGCTATTTCCACGGTGCGCGGCGCCAAGGAGGGTGTGCCGCTGCTGCTGACAAATTGCACGCCCCGTAAAGCGTCAAGATAGGCCGTGCTGCCTGCCGTACCGGTGAGCGTCACAAGAATTTCAGGTCCGGCCACGGCGACGGTGTAATTTAAGCCGCCGACCACGCCCGTATCACCGTCACCCACCAGTGTGCCCGCAATCTCAAATCCATCGCCCGACTGGGCATTAGTCAGCCGAACCGTTGCGGTCTCAAACTGCGTATCGTCAATGTCTCCCAGCGAAGCCGTATCATCCAACAGGGAAACCGGTGGTGCATCATTTTCAAAAAGAACCTGATGGCCCGTATCGGTGGGGTCATCGGCAGTGCGAAACAGCAAGACATTATCGATGGAGATGTCGTCAAAAGACCCGATCGCCAAAGGATCATCGGCAAAAGTAAAGCGGAAATCGCCAGTATCGGCCACATCAGCCGGCAGATTCACTGTGATCTGCTCATAAGTCCAATCCAGCACCATCGAACCCGCCAGCGAGGACGGTGTCCCGCTGGCGCCATTGAGAAATGCAATCGTGGCCGACGCGCCAGCGCCCGTGGGCGTTGTCAGCACCATGTAGTCGACCCCGGCGATGGAAAGCGTCAAACTTTGTGACTCTCCACCCACACCACCGGTTGCGCTGTTGTTCCAGGCCGCATCGAACTGAACAATGCCAGCACCAAAAGCGCCAGGGCCCGTGGCGAGACCCGTGAGCCCAGACTGGGTCAATGTCGAAATGGGATCTGGCGATGGTCCGCTGCTGGAGGGGGCATTGTAGGAGCTGCCCCGATCATCAAAACTGCCGGTTTCCACCCAATCTTCCCAATCGGCATTGCCCAACGCGGTAAATTCTGAATTTCGCACCGCGTTTTGCAGATCGCTCAGATCTAAAACCGGCGCGTCATTAACCGCCGTCACGTCGATCAAAAATGACGCTGTCACCAGACCGCCGGGATTGCCATCATCAATCTGATAGGTGATCTCGTCCTGACCCACGAAGTCTGCGGGTGGCGTGTAGCTCAACGTGCCGTCAGGATTGGTGGTGACCACCCCGCCTTCGCGCGAAGAAGCGCTGCCGTTAACGGTGAAAATCGTGTCGCCTTCCACATCTGTGGCACCACTCAACACGTCAATATTGATGAGCGCCACATCCTCCGCCGTGGTCTGGCCCACAAGACTGGCGGGTTCCGGCGCATCATTGACGGGCAACACATCAAAACTCAGTTGTCCCGGGGTGGCGTTGTTGGCCGGGTCCGCCGTGCCGTCCTCCACCAGATAGTCCACCGTGGCGGGACCTGTGTAATCCGGGTCCGCCTCGAAGCGAATAGTGCCATCGACGTTGAGCGTGGCCGTGCCGCCGGTGCTGCCGACAATGGAGACGGAAAGCGGATCACCCTCCACATCGCTGGCCTGATCCAGAACATCAATGGAAGTGATAACGCCGTCTTCGGCCATATCAGCCACATTGGGCACCACGATATCCGGCGCATCATTGACGGGTGTGATGTTGAAAACCAATTGCCCCGGGGTGGCATTATTGGCCGGGTCCGCCGTGCCATCTTCCACCAGATAATCCACCGTCGCCTGACCGTTATAGTCCGGGTCCGCCTCAAAGCGGATCGTCCCATCCGGGTTCACCGTGGCCGTGCCCCCAACGCTGGACACGATGGACACGGAAAGGGGGTCCCCCTCCACATCACTGGCCTGATCCAGCACGTCGATTGACGCAATCGTTCCATCTTCCGCCAAATCCGGAACAGTGGGCACAACAATTTGCGGCGCATCATTGACGGGCAAAATGCTAAACGTGATCTGCCCGGCCGTGGCATTATTGGCCGGGTCCGCCGTGCCGTCATTCACCACATAATCGATGACGGCCGGCCCATTGTAATCCGCATCCGCCACAAATGTGATGGACCCATCCGGGTTAACGCTGGCGGTGCCCCCTTGATCGGAGACGATGGAGACCGTCAGCGGATCATTCTCCGCATCCGTCGCACCATCCAGCACATCAATGGCAACAAGCGTTGAGTCTTCGTCAATATCCGCCACCAAAGGCACGACGATATCCGGTGCATCATTGACCGGTGTAACTTCCAGTTGAAGGGTCGCCGTTACCGTCCCGTTGGGGTAGCCATCAGTGATCTGGTAACTCACCGTATCGGTGCCAAAAAAGTCCGCAGGCGGCGTATAGTCCAACGTGCCATCAGCATTGATGACCGCCACGCCCCCCCGTGAGGACGCAAATGTGCCAGCAATAACGCTGATCACATCCCCTTCCACGTCGGTGGCCGTGGCCAGAAGGTCGATACCGGTTAACGGCGTATCTTCGGCGGTTGTTGACCCTGTGGGCGTATTAGCCTGCGGCACGTCGTTTACGGAGAGAACCTCCACACTCACCTGTCCGGTGGCTTCACCCCCGTTGCCGTCGGAGATGACGTAAGTGATCGTGTCGGCGCCAAAAAAGTCCTGATCGGGTGTGTAACTTAACGTGCCATCGCCATTAATGGCCACTTGCCCGTTGGTTGCCGAAGCCTGCAAGACGAAAAGCCCGTCGCCTTCTTGATCAAACGCCCCGGCAAGAACGTCGATCCCGGTTTGCACCGCATCTTCATCGCCCGTGCTTGTTTGTCCTTCGGAGGCCACCGGTGCATCGTTGACGGGCAAGACGGAAATTTCGAATTCTGATGTGTCGGAACCGCCATTGCCATCATCCACCGTGTAGGTGATGCGGTCTGTGCCGGAAAACTCCGCCGGTGGTAGATAGTTGATACTGCCATCGGGATTGATGGTCACCGTGCCCACCTGCGCACTGGCCTGCGTGATGGTGAGGTCATCCCCATCCACATCAAAGGCCGAACCCAAGAGATCAATATTGGTCCGCTGCGTATCCTCAAGCGCCGTCACACCGGACGGGCGGCCCGCAAAGGGCAAAGAATTGCCCCCATCACCAACCACCCCGGCTGCAATTGCCACGTCTTCTGACGACAGCGGCTCCCCCTGATCACCATTGGTGACGGCCACAACACCCAGATCATCCCCCCGCCCCGAACGGCCCGTTCCACCACCGCCCGTGGCGGGTGACAAGCGGATATCCAGCCCCGTATCGTCCTCTTCCCCAACGGCGGGCAAAAGGTTTTGGGCATTCAAATCCAAAAGACGATCTTCCCCTTCCCCGCCTCTCAATGAGCCACCGGCCGCAGCCTGCTGGGCAAACAATGGGGCGGCCCCATCATCGGCAGTTTCGCGGGGTGTGGTACGACCGGTGGATGTGTCCCGCTGGGCCAGTGTGAAGCCCCGCGCGGCCAGGGCAGACTGGGTGGCCACGGCAAAAAGAACCGCCGCAGAGGCCCCATCGTCAGAATTGTTGAGCGCGGGCACCGCCATCGTACTAAGCGCCCCCTGATCCACCGTCTTGGGGTCACGAATGGTCCAACTGAAGGAAGACGTGAGCACCTCCCCATGGGCCGTATAAATGATGATCGAGACGGTATAGGGATCGCCCGTCACCGCTTCATCCGCCAACGTGCCCTCAACGCGCATCCGCCCGGGATTGTATTCCAGCCCCGGTGGCATGCCCATCATGTGGATTGTGCAGCCCGCACTCATCATGTCGTCAGACAGGAACGTGCCCACGTCAAAAGAAATCTCGGCCCCCATATCGTCAGCCTGATCGGGGATGAGTTGTTCTTCCAGCGTGACCTGATTGGCGGCGAGCTGTTTCTCAGCCAGGGACGTGGCCAATTCCCGATCGATATTGATCGCCAGCGCTTCTGACGGTTTGAAATCGCCTTCCCCATGAAAATGCGTGTGGGTTTCCCCGTCTGACCCCAGTTCCATCACCACATCGTCAAAACTGATGGAAACACAGTCCGGCAGCACGCTGTAATGGGCGTCCGTCGTCCACACGATGGCGGGGGAATTGGCCGCCAGTTTCCAGCCATAGGCAGTGGAATTGCCCGGCACATGGTAGACAAGCCCACCCTCAGTGGGTGTGCGGGTGACGCCGGGAATTTCCGTAGGATTGCTCATGGATGAACCCTCGTGTCGATCAGCGGGCGGAGGCCAGTTTGGCAAGGCGCGGACTTGCAATGGTGAATGCCAGCTCATGGGCCGCGAGCATTTCCTCATGCCGCACCGTTTCCAGCTGGATTTGCGCCCGTGCCAATTTCACCTGTTCGTCCAACACATCGGTGACCGCGCGGAAACCCGCCTTAAATTCCCGCCGCGCGCCTTCCAGCCCGGCGGCAATGGCATTGACCTGGCGGGAGATGATGGCCACGCGGCGACGGGCCGACTGATAGGCTGTCCACTGCCGCTCAATTTGACGTTCCACCAGCCGGGCCTGATCCAGGGCCTGATATCCCCGCTCCAGCGCCTCATGGCGTGCGGCATTGACCGTGGGGGCCATGGTGGCATCAAACAACGGCACACGAAGGCGCACACCCACGCTCCAATCCGTATCGGACGAAGAGGGCGTAGAGCGATAGAGATCGCGGTTGTAACTGCCAAAGGCGTTGACCTGCGGCCCATAGCGCCCCCGCTCCGCTTTGGCCGTATGGCGGGAGGCTGCCGCCGTATTCGTGGCTGCTGCCAGCGTAGGATTATGGCGCAATCCCTCATCCACCGCCGCATCCCGCGTTTTGGGCAATAGACCGGTCAGTCGGGCAGCCGCCAGTTTGCGGGGCGCGTGCTTGCCGGTGAGGCTCTCATAATCCGCCTGCGTTTCCTCCCGCGTGCGACGGGCCAGATCCCGCTCGGAACGGGCGGATTCCACATTGGCATCGGCAATGGCGATGTCCGTGCGGCTGCTGTCCCCCGCCTCAAACAGACGCCGGGCGATGGAGGCAATGCGCTGCATGGAATTGACATTGCGGCCCAGAATATTTTCCACCCGCCGTTGCAGACGCAGGTTGATATGGGCCGTCACGGCTTCCAAAGCCACGCGGTGCTCTTCGGCCATGAAGGAATAGGCGGAGGCCCGCGCCGTGTATTTGGCGGAGCGCAACAGGTTCAAATTCACACCGCTCGTGTAAAGGGGCATTTGCACCTCCACGCCGGCGCTGACAATCTCGCCCGTATTGTTGACACTGGAGGTGGAAACACCCCCCTGCCCGTTGGCGGAGCCGGTGATCGTCGCTTCCACCCGGGGCAGGAAGGCTGCCATGGCCCCGTGGACACGCGCCCGGTCCACATTGGCCCGTTCCAGCCGTGCCCGGGCAGAATAGGACCCGCGCAGGGCCGCCGATACCGTATCTCCCACACCGGCTTGCGCCGACCGCAACCCCTCATAGGTGTTAGCGGCGTGCATCATGGAGTGGCGCAGCGGACCCGCCTTCGGGATGGAATAGGTAACATTGCGCTCCTGCACCGCATCGCGGGAACCGCGAAACAAAACGACGGGCACAATGTTGTCACGCAAATATAAAAGCGTGGACCCCAAATCATCCAAAAACCCAGTTTCCTGGGGCTCCATAGAATGGGTCGCTACCGGGGCGGTTTCGTGTGTAGCGGTCGTCATGGGATGAACGCCAACGCCGGGCAAAGCGGCCCGTGTTTGCGCGCCCGTGGTTGAACCCCGCAGGCCCCCCGGTTGGGATATTTGATCCACGGGCTGTTTGTGACGCCCATTCACCGCCCCGCGCAGACCGACGGCGGAGGTTTGATGGGATTGAGAATTGCGCAAACCCGTTGAGACTTGCCCGTGGCTATCAGAGCCGCGCAGCATCAGGTTCAGGGGCGCTTCCGTAGCGATGGAATGGGTGGCCAGCAAGCCCGCCACAAGGGCTGCCGATCCCGCCAGCGTGGTGCCGGTGCTCAAAAAGCGGCGACGGGCCGCCCCCTTATCTCGCCTTGAAATACGCAACATAACCAACTCACAACTCAGGCCCTTCAACGTGAAGGACTACGCAACTCAAAATCCCCAGCAATCGTGCCGGGGTTTACTCTAGGACCAGCGCCTCTCCATTGGATTAACGAAAAGGCTGGCTTTGTTTTGGGCGCTACTGCTCGCGAAACGCCCGTCGAAAACTCTCAATCATCGGCTTGACCAGATAGGTCAGGAAGGTGCGCTCCCCCGTATGGATGTAGACCTCCGCCTGCATGCCCGCCTGGATATCCGCCCGCCGGTCGCGCCCTTGCCCTTTGGTGCCGTCGATGGCGAGCCGCACTGTAAAATAGGGGTCGCCCGTCTTTTTATCCGTTGCCGCATCGGCGGCCTTATAAATCACCCGCCCCGTCAGCATGTCGTCCAACCGCCGGTTAAAGGCGGTCACCGCAATGTCGGCGTCCTGCCCCCGCTGCACATAATCAATATCACCGGGGGCCACGCGGGCCTGCACCACAAGAGCGGAACCGGCAGGCACCAATTCACCGATGGGATCGGCGGCCCCCACCACACCGCCCTGCGTGGCCACGTTCATGCGGGTTATCACCCCGGCTTCCGGTGCGCGCACCACAGCGGAAGACACGGCCGAGCGGGCGGCCACCAATAGATCGGAAATTTCCGCCAATTCGCCCACGATTTTAGTGTATTCCTGTGCGGCGGTGGACGCGGCATCGGCCTTTACCCGCCGCATACGAATGCGCATTTCGTCGATCTGCGTATCAAGCCCCAGCACGTCCAGTTCCAGCGCCTTTACGGCCCCCTGCGTTTCCAACAGGGAGCGTTCCTTGTCATAGATCCGGCTGCGGGCCACATAACCATCGCGCCGAAGCGGTGCGAGGCGCTCCAATTCCGATGCCGTCATGGCCATGAGCGCCTGCTGCGCTTCCAGCCGCGCCAACAGACCCTCCCGCTGTTTGGAAAGCGTGAGGATTTTTTGCTTAATCCCAGCGAGTTCTTCCTTCAGGACGGCCTGTCCCTTATCAAAGGCGGTGCGCTGCTCTTCCATAAGAGACGGCTTTTTCGGCGCGGGCTTCACAGAGGCCGTTGTCATGGGGTCGAGATCGCCACCGGCTCGCAGTGAAGAAAGGCGCAGGCCCTCCCCGAACCGGTCCTTGGAGCCGCGAAGGCGCATGGGCTTGGTCAGGTTTTTTGCAACCGGGGCGGGCATGCCGCGCAATCCTTCCGACCGCTCCGCATCCAGCCGCGCCCGCAGGGCCACCAGCGAGGCATGACGGGCCTCCAACCGGGTCAATTCCCCCTGGGATTTTGTGGTATCCAGCGTGACAACCGCATCACCCACCGCAACGCTTTGACCCTCCTGCACGTGAATGGTGCGCACCGTGCCGCCCGATGGGTGTTGGATCAGCTTGTTGCGTCCTTCGGAGACAAAGGTCCCCGGTGTCACCACGGCGGAGGCCAGCGGAAAGGTCATGGCCCAAATCAAAAAGCCCATCATGAGAATGCAAACAGACCAGAAGCCGAACCGTATGATGGCGCTACTGTCCGTGGTGGTGGCCGATTGCCAGCGGATCGTGCCATCGTCGCGCACGCGGGTGCGCAGCCCGTCCTCATCCCGGTCGGCCCACGCGTCCAGTTCTGAAATAGCGGAGGGTTTGAGGCCTTCGCTCATGGCGACCCCTCCACCCGCACGGCACCCATTTGCCTCGGCTTGGCCGCATTGAGTGACGTGACCGTCACCTCCGGCTTGGCATCACCGGGGCGCGGTGCAGTTTCGCGGCCCTCTTCCGGTCGATCGTCGGAGTGACGGGCCCGCCATTGACCCCGATTTTCCTTGAAAGAAACCATGCGTCCGTCATTCATGGTCAACACATAGTCTGCCACTTTCAGGATCGAACGGCGTTGGGAAACGACGATGGAAGAAATACCCTCGTCCCGGGCCAGCGACAGGGATCGCAGGAGGGAGTCCTCCGCCCGCTGGTCCAGATGGGCATTGGGCTCATCCAGGATCATCACCCGCGGCTGGGCATAAAACGCCCGGGCCAACGCCAGCTGTTGCTGCTGCCCGCCGGACATTTCCCGATTGTCCATGTTAACGAGGGTGGCGTAGGCCTCCGGCATTTTTGCGATGTGAGAATGAATATCCGCCTTGCGGGCGGCCGCAATAATGCGTTCCTCATCGGGATAGGCTTCATAGCGGGAAATATTTTCCGCAATGGTTCCGGGGAACAAATGGCTGTCCTGAGGAACATAGCCGATGGACTCCCCCTTGCGGTCTTCCGGCCAGAGCGACAGTTCAAAATCATCCAACCGCACGGACCCGTCAGAGGGTTTGAGCGCCCCCGCCAACAGTTTTGCCAGGGTGGATTTGCCCGCCCCCGTGGGGCCGATGATGGCCAGCACGTGACCGGCCTTCAGCGAGAAGGAAATATTGTGCAACACGGCTTGGGTGCGGGCACCGGTATCCACGTCGTAGGACAGATCTTCCACCGCCATATCCCCCACCGTCAATTTGGGGATGACCGCGCGACGCTGTTCAGGAATGCCGTTCATGAAAGCTTCCAGATTGCGAAAGGCCGTATTGGCGTGGGTAATACGGTCCCACGACCCGATAACCTGTTCCACCGGCACAAAGGCCCGGCTGGAAATGAGGGAAGAGGCAAAAATGACCCCGCCGGAAAGGTCTCCCCCCAACACGAGATAAGCGCCCCATGCCATAAGAATAATTTGCAGGCTTTGGCGAATGGCCCGCGTCATCCCATAAAAGAAGGCCTGCACTTGGGCAGATTTATCCGCCTGGGTGAGCGCCCCATCCATCTTGCCGCCCCAGCGTTGCAAAAAAGTGGGCAGCAGCCCCATGGCGCGGATGTCTTCACTCCGGTTGATGATGGCTTGGGAGAAGGCCACAGCATCAGAATTTTGCCGCGTGGCATTTTCGCTGGATTCCAGCGACAGGCGCCGGTTGGCAAAGGCCAACCCCGCCAGCATCAAAATACCCACCAGCGTGATGAACCCCAATTGCACATGCAGCACAAAAAGAAGGCTCAGAAAGATGGGCGTGAAGGGCAAATCAAACAGGTTGATCATGGCCCGACCGGACAAAAAGGTGCGCAGGGCGTAAAAGTCGCGCATCAGTTGCGATTTGCCACCCAGTTCCGCAGGCACCTGATGGGCATGAATGAGGCCGGAAAACAGCCTTCCCGCCGTCTGCGTGACATAATGGGCCGACATGCGCTGGGCGATCATCAAGCGCACGGCTTCTGTGATGCCCAACAGCGCCAGCGCAGCCAGCGCGATGAGCGTGATGTAAAGCAAAGTCTCACGGCTGCCCGACACAAGCACACGGTCGTAAATGGCGATCATATGAATGGGCATGACCAGCAACAGCACATTAGCTGTCACCGAAAAGACGAACAGCCATTTGAAATTTCTCAAAAGGCCGCCGGTCGGAGCTTTCGCAGCTCCTGTGTCCATGTCCCGCTTTTTGTCCACGTCCACTCTACGCAAGTAACAAGTGTTCCACTCGCGGAAGCTAGGCAGATATGGCTAACAAACGGTTTCGTTTTGGCGCTTTGTTAAGGTTAACAAAAAGGTACCGAAGTGGGGCGGCCGTATAGATCAGGGCCTTGGCGTGCTCGCAACCGGCGGCAGAGACTTGATGTAAGCGGCAATGGCCTGCCGGTCTTCGTCGGTCAATCTGGCCGTATTTTCAGCCACATCCGCCATGGTGGAACCAAAGGAATCAAATTCAGGCGTAAAGCCGGTGGCCAGACTTTCCGCCAGATCGGACTGTGACCAAGCATTAATACCATCGGCATGGGATGTAATATTGGGGATGTTCCCCTTCCCATCCGGTGCCACGGCTCCGGCCATAGCACGGGTTTTATCCGGCCCGCCCAAAGCATCGCGCGGCGTATGACAGGCACCGCAATGGGCCAGCGCCTCCACCAGATATTCCCCTTTGGAAATCTGATCGGGTAAGAGTTTGATATCTTTTGGCTGCATGTAGAGCGTTTTCCACACGCCCAGGCCCCGCCGGATATTGAACGGAAAACCAATATCATGGGGCCTGTTGGGAACATCGCTCACCGGCAGCGTGCGCATATAAGCCCATAAATGGGCCACATCACTGTCCAACATGTTTTGGTAATACGTGTAGGGGAAAGCCGGGTAATAATGCTGCCCTTCCGGGCTGACACCGGCCTTCATGGCATTGGAAAACCCGGCCAATGTCCACTTGCCCAGACCATGATCAGGGTGGGGGGAAATATTGGGCGCATAGAAGGTCCCAAAATCCGTCTTGAAGGCATGCCCGCCCGAAAGCAGTTTTTTGTCCGCCCCCGGTTCCGGTGCAGCATGACAGGACGCACAACCCCCGGCCCAGAAAAGCCGCTCCCCCGCCACCGCATCCCCCACGGGCATGGCCGCAATCTGCCCAGCCGACAGCAAGCGCGGCGCAGTCGCCCACCAGGCAACCACCGCCGCCAAGCCTCCCAAGACGACCAACAGAACGAAAAGACGCTTCACCTCGACGAACCAAGGACAGCTCTATTTCTTTTCCCGATAGACCTTGTGGCAAGCACTGCAATTAGCGGCAATGCCACCAAAAGCCTGTCTAAGGGACTCCAGATCCGTCACTTTGGCAGACGTGTCCGCCACGAATTTATTGACCATCTTGTCAAAACCCGCGCGGTCCGACCAGATTTTGGATGAGGCTTCCGTATTGGACCCGCTTTCAGAACCCTCCGGGAACATATAGCCAAAGCCAAGCGCTGCGCTATGCATGGTCTTCAACGCCATTTGCGCAGCCACCGCATCAAAGGGCACTTGTCCCCGCGCCATCCCCGCCGTCACCTTTGTGGCAGCCCCCACATTACGCATGATTTCCTGCCGCTCTTTGGGTGCATCCCCCGCTGCAAACGCGGACGTGGAGAAAACGGTAATTGCGGCCATCGTGGCCAGGGTTTTGACAGGGCAGAACATGAAAATTTCCAATTGAGAGAGAGCAGTACCAAAGCGTCTCACAAGAAAACCTGTCTGTCATGGCCCAGGCGGCGCATGGCAAAAAAAGTGATCATCGGCTTTTGACCAAAAAAATGCCCGCAATCCGACTGCGTAGCCCTGTGATTTGCCATTGTCCCCGCCCCCGGTTTCAAGCTAAACACCGCCCGCAGGCCGAGCAGTTCTTCACGAACAAACGACCCCAGCCTGCCCGCGGAGAGGTGCCGGAGTGGTCGAACGGGGCGGTCTCGAAAACCGTTGTGCGCGCAAGCGTACCCAGGGTTCGAATCCCTGTCTCTCCGCCACAAGTCTTTTGCTCCGCAAAAGACGCAGGCTGCGGCAGGCATTTGCGCCTGTAGCTGGCGCGAAAAATTGCAGTTTTGGACGCATAAATTTGCAGTAAGTTGGAGGTGGCTGGCCTTCATTCCTCTCGCGTCTGCTCGGTGAGACGTAGCGGGATAACCATTCCAAGTTCTTCGGCCAGGTCCTCAAGTCTTGTGCTGTCGCATACGACCAGTGTGGCATGACGCATGAGAACCTGCTCATCGGGGTGACGAACACAAGCTTGTCGCCAAACAAGCATTGCATCAGACCGTTCAGCCAACCTGGCGACCTTCTTTTTGTGGAGACCGTTCTCGTAGATGTCGACCTGATATCGCATCCCGTCCCACATATCGGGACCACGTCGTTCCGGCTTTTGGTAGCTCACGGCTGCCTCCTTCATTGAAAATGAATCAGTTGGTCAGCCGTGGACCAGAATGCGCACGGAAGGCCGCTAGAACAACCCTCCGTCTTGTTCCTGCTCACACACTATACTTTCTAAGGGCGCGGACCGCCGAGAGCGTTGCGGCGTAGCGCTCGAGGGCTTCGTCAGCCAAGGACAAGCCGCCCAAAGCGGCGTTCACGGAATGGTTTTGCAGGTCATCATTCGCCGTGTTGGTGATCTCCTCCAGCTCTTTACTCACTTGGCCAAGCGTTTCAATCATCACTGTAATGGCGGTTTCGTAGCGTTTTTGGTTGGCGGTGGTCATGGTGTGTCTCCATCTGTTTTGGTGAAGACACCATCGCTTCGTGCTCGCGAGAAAGGGAGCAATCGGAGTGCTCTTTTCCGGCCGTGCAGGATTGGATTGGCTGCAACCGGCCTGAATGACGGGACAAGAGCAATGGCATTGCTCTTGTCGGCAACGCCTTAGATCACGGAGTGATAATGACCTCCTTTACTGCTTTTGGTTTGCCACCCTTGATCGTGTAGTTGCAGTCCACCTGCTGAAATGAGAAGCGTTCAAACGTGTCTCGAACGCCTTTCACATCGTTCAGAGACAGGATGAAACGGCCTTTAAGCCCGGCCAGCACCTTCGCCATCTCCTCAAACTGGTCACGGCTGAAAGCGTCCTTGCCGTAATCCTTTTCGTTGCCCCAGTAGGGCGGGTCCAGATAGAACAGCATCCCTTCGCGGTCATAGCGGCGGATCAGTTCCTGCCAGGGCAGCTGCTCGATGATGACACCGGCCATGCGCTCGTGGACGTCCTCTAGCACGGGAGCGAGGCGGGTGAGGTTGAACCGGCCACCGCCGTTCTTATCCACGCCGAAGTTCTTGCCGGATACATTGGCTCCGAAGGCTGTTTTTTGCAGGTAGAGAAAGCGCGCAGCGCGCTCCAGATCGGTGAGGGTTTCGGGGCGCGTGTCCACCAGCCGGTTGAACTCGCGGCGGCTGGTGAGTTGGAAGCGCAGCACTTCCATGAACTGAGGATAGTGCCGCTGGAGAATGCGGAACAGGTTCGCCACATCGCCGGATAGATCGTTGATGACCTCTGTCTTAGGCTGCATGTCGCGGCGCAGGAACACGCCACCCATGCCCAAGAACGGCTCGGCATAACCCGTGTGCGGCGTGGCGTTGATGATGGGGATGATGGTTTTGGAGAGAATGCGTTTGCCGCCAAGATAGGCAGCGGGGGGATGAACAGGATCGATGGGCTGCACGCTTGTGGCCTTCCAGAGAATCAGACACGCTCTGCCGGTCTCGATGCGTCGGGACAGAGGGTGTGATGGTTATCTGTGATCGCTGTCTGGTGCCTGGTCCGCCAAGAGTGGGCACCACCGGCGCGCAAGCGCCGGGCACCCACTAGGGCGGTTGGCAATACATTTTGGAAAGGCGTGGTATTTGACCTTCAGTTTTCACAAAGCAATGGACTGCCCTTGGTGCGCACAAGAGGTGGATTTCAGATTTAACCATGTGTGGCAGTGGCGACCTACCAGCAGCGGTCTTTCGGAAAAGACCCAGAAGCAGGTGCAGTCGGTAATTAACACGATGAACCAACGGAGATTGGGGCCGAGGGTCGATAAAAACCATCAGAAGTCGTCGGAACAAATCAACGAAGAAGCAAGAGAAATAAGACAACGAAGGGAAACGGAGAACACCGAAATTTTTGCGATTGCCCACTGCCAGAGGTGCAAGCAGCCGGTAATCGGTCGCTTTCAGTCCAATTTGTCGACAGTGCTCATGTCCGTTTTTCAGGGTGTAAATGGGGCTATGTTCGACGAAATCACAAGAAGACTTGTACAGGCTGATACCTGCGAACTCATCGGCACTATGCCCAGTCCTCAAATTTTTGATCCTCCAGCTTATGTTCCAGAGGAGGTTGCTGAACTTTGGCCCAATGTGCTGAAGGGTATTCGGAGAGGAGACCCTGCCACAACAATCGTAAGCCAATGTCGCTCGATCATCGACGTTTGCTTGAAAGACTTGGGCGCTACGACCGGCGTTCGACGTGAAAGATTGAATGAGCTGCGAAAGAAAAACATTCTCACGGCGGGCTTGGCAGATTGGGGCCAAAGGGTCTGGAAAGACGGTAACGACGCGATACACGATCTGAAAGCAACAATGGAAGATGCCCACCAACACGTTAGCTATCTGAAGCTGTTTTTTCAGGTCGCTTACGATCTTCCAGCCCAGATTAAGGAGCGCGAGATGGCTGCGGCATCCTCCACCGAAGGTGATGGAACTGAAGGCGAGTAGGCGGATCGATCGCTCCCTCGGGTCACAGTAGCGGTCTTTTGATTGAAGCGCTTCCATCACCCCTGTCTCTCCAAACTCAACGTGCCGCGAAAGCCAGTGCCTTTACCAACCCGGTGGAGGTGCTTCTGGGCGATCCATAGGCCCGCATATTCCGGCTCAAGCAGCGGTAGTTCCACCTGGTGTTCGGCGCGGATGAACGGGTTGCCGACGATCTCCACTTCCATCGTTTCCTTCGCCGCCTGCCCGTCTTTGCCCTCGGCCTCGGCGGCCTTTTTGGCCTGTACCTTGGTGGCGTAGGTGCGTTTGAGCACCTTGGTGGTGTCGCCCTCGCCGACGCTCACTTCTTCGATCTCGCGCTTGGCCTTGGCCTTGTCGTGCCAGGCGGCCTGCACCTTGCCGAAGGCGGCGCGCTCCCCGCCCTCCCAACTGGCCATGAGAATGTCGGTGGGAGCGAGAATGTGAGATATCTTGCCCGCCCCGCTGGCCACCTTACCGCTGCGGCGGGTCATGAAGATCAACCGCCCGTCTGTGATCTTGAACGAAGCCCCCACATCGCGGGCGAGGCGGGAGAGGAAGTGCATATCACTCTCCTGCGTCTGGTCCGCCTGGGGCAATTCGATGGCAGCCAGCTCGCCATCGATGACGGGGGAGAGGCCGTTGCGGCCCGCGATCTTACCGACGACATCCTTGACCGTGCGCTTCTCGTAGCCCTCGTTGCGCGGCTCCTTCAGCTTGCTGGTCATATCGGCGGACGTGGCCGTGATGCTGATCTGACGGCCTCCGTCTTTGGCCAAGGTGCTGCGGGGCTTGTCGATGGTGAAAATGCCCATGGACACCACGCCGGTCTCCACATAGCCGAAGGCCACGTCCACCTTGTCCCCCGCCTTGGGCGGCCTGGTGAAACCAGAGCGGGCGAAGGTCAACTCCAACTTGTCGGAGGTGCCCCCTGCATTATCAGTGATGGAGATATCGAGATTTGCCGGTGCCCGTGGCGGGGCCTCCTGATCCAGGGCAAAAAGAGCCTTCAAATAGTCTGTGAAGGGCTCTCCACCGATGGAGATTTGGAAGTCCGGTGTCAGCTGCGTCACGACCACAGCTCCTGCACACGCGCCAACACGCGCTGCGGCTCATCAACGGTCAACACCGGAACGACCACTTCCAACCCGGCGGGCAGGAAGAGGCCGTGATCAGCGATGCCGGGGTTTGCGTCCATGACAGCGGTCAGCGTGGCGTGGTCCTGCTTGCCGTAGTGGCGAAACACCAGCAGCTCCAGCGTGTCACCGGCCTGGGCACGAATGGTGGCCATCACACACCCTCCAGCGTGATGGTGTAGTTGATCTCACCGGGGAAGCCGAAGCGCTGCAGCAGCCCGTCCGTCTTGGTGATGTGCTGGATACCCCACAGGCCCAGATAGGCTCCATGGGCCATAAGCAACGTCACCGGCGTTCCTGTGCGGGCGACAGCAGCAAGATCATCAATCTTCCAAAGGCCAGGCAGTTGGATTTCCGGCCAGATGGAACCGCTGATCGTCACGATGCGATCCCCCGGCCCCATCCAGTGCTTCACCGGCGGACCACCGATCACATCCAACACGGCGCGTGGGTTGTCCCAGCTCTGCTCCAACTCCTCGAAGGAGCCGGATGTGGGTGAGAAAATGAATGAACCAAGGGCCGCAAGAGGTGGCATGGACATCAGTCATTCATCCTCTCATGCATGATCTGGCGCAGCCGCGCCTCGATCTGATTAGCCCCATCGTCTGCCGATTGCGGGTAGATGTTGAAGGTGATGTTGCCGAAGGACGCGCCGGCCCCGCCACCTGCTGGAGCGGCATTGCCGCCACCACCGGTGGCAGGCACACCACCCACGGCTGCGCCTGCGCCCGCCAGTTGGGGCAACAGTGGCGCTGCCATCTTGCCGCCCAAGGCGCGAGCCAGACCGCCATCGCCGCCCTGGTTCACGCCCTGCGCCATGGTGCGCAGGATCGCAGCCCCGTTGCCGGTGAGGTTGGAGAGCGGCCCTTCCTTCGCATTGGATGATGGGAGCAGGGCTCGTGCCTTGGCCAGTTCCGCCGCCACGGCCGATTTGACCAGGGCACCGCCATTGCGCACCCCCTGGGCCAAGGTGGCCATCATGCGCTCACCATGGTTGGCCCAGTCGACGGCCCGAAGGGTGTTTTCTGCCGCCTGGGTGGCGCTTCGCACTTGGCCGGGCAATGCCTCCACGCTGGATCGTGCCTTTGTCGTCTCCGCGATCACGGCTTGGGCTTCCCCCTTGATCGCTCCTCCTTTGGGAGGCCGGGAAGGACGCGGGGTAGGAATAGTGGCAGCGCTTTTTGGAGTGTCGGGCCTACCGGCGGGTTTCGTTACGGTGTCGATGGGCTTGTGAACCTTCGGCCCAAGCCGAGCCGCTTCCTTTGCAAGCTCAAGCACCCGCTCAAATTTAGCAATTTTGGCATCCACTTCCGAGAGGTCCGGCAGAATGTTCAACATGGCTCCCGCTTTGGTGCTGTGTTTCCCACCCGCTTCGCTGATCTCCTTCAAACGGTCACGAACGGCGGTGAGGGCCATTTCACCCCGGCGCAACTTCTCCACCATCTCATCGCCCTCGATGAAATGGTGGCGCTTGTTGCGTCCATGGCTGTTGCCCGCCGCCTGATCCATCCGGTCCAGCGTATTGGTGCGCAGATCACGAGCAGCTGCCATGCCCTTACCTGCGGTGATCTGGATGTGTTCCTTCTCCGCCTGGGTCATTTCCCGTATGCGCGCTATAACCCCATCGGCACTGCCCGAAAGTCCATCCAGGGCACTGGCATGGGCGTTTACCGCCTCCACGGCACCATGGTTGGTTTGAAGCCAATCGGCGATGGACGTGGTAGCGGCCTTAAAGCCCTCTTTGTTGATATATTTGTCCCAGCCCAGCGGCTTGATGAGAAGGTTCCAAGCCAGCGTTCCGGCAAGGGCCGCCCAGCCAATGACGGGGATAAACCGCACACCCCATTTGAGCGGCGGAATGAGCGCTCTCCAGCTCAAACGACCCATGGCCTTTGTCCAGCTGAAGGGCAAAATGAAAGAGGCGAGACTAACAGCCGTGATGACATCGCCCCAGCTCAATTGGCCCACCAGCTCGCCCCAGTTCGCCGGATTGATCCAACGCCCCCAGTCAATCTCGCTGCCCACCAACACTGCCCAGGTGAGCGCCCCGGCCAGTGCCAGCCAGCGAATGGGAGGAATGAACTTTGCCCAACGCAGCGGCTTTGTCCGTCCAAGCCCCAACAGTGACCCGCGCAGACCGGTCACGCTTTTGCGCGAGCGCACCGCCCGCAGCCCCAGCATCTGCAACGCAAACCGCGTGGCTGCCAAACCCACCAAGCCTGTTCCCAAAACCGTCGCCAAAGCCCCACCTGCTGTCACGAACGCTCCCAGGGCGATGGCAGCCAGCCCCAATGTCTTGACCAGGCGCGGGTTCTCGTTAGCCCAGTTGCTCAATTTGCGCACCAGGCGCGTGGCTCCCTGAATTAACTCTCGCAATGTGGGAGCCACCTGTTCACCGATGACCAGACCCAGTTCCGACATGGCGCTGGAGAAACTCTTCACATCGCCGGGCAGATTATCCCCCAGGCGCTCCGCCATCTCGGAGGCCTCACCCTTCGTTTTGGCCAGCTCCCTCACGAGTTCGCGCACCCGCGCCAGCCCTTCGTCGGACACGATGTTGAGAAAGCCCTTAGCTCCTTCCAGCCCCGAAATTGCGGTAAGCGCAGCAATCCGCTTCTGCCCCTGCAGTTTCGAGGCGGCTTCGTTGATGTCCGTGAGAACATCCACGATGGGACGCATATTCCCGGCGCTATCTGCCGTCTTCACCCCCAGTGATTTGAGTGCGTCCGCAGCCTCTTTGGGCGGGTCTGCCAGCCGGGAGAACATGGACTGCAAGGCCGTGCCCGCCATGGAACCTTTCACGCCATTATCAGCCATCACACCGGCCATGGCCGATACAGTTTCCAGTTCTGTGCCAAACTGCCGGGCCATGGGACCGGCATATTTTAGCGTCTCAAACAGCATAGAGACGTTGGTATTCGCCCGCGTGGTGGTGCCGATGAGAACGTCGCTCAACCGCCCCATCCCTTCGGCTGTCTTATCAACGCCGAACATGGAGCCCACATCTGAGGCGATGTCCGCCGCTTGTGAAATTTCCACGCGCCCGGCCTTGGCCATATCCAAGACAGAACGCATGGAGGCGATGATGGCATCCGGTTTGAAACCGGCAAGGGCGAGATATTCCTGGCCCTGACTGGCCTGCATGGCAGAAAATGAAGTGCTGGCCCCCAGCTCCCGCGCATTGGACCGCAGCGCCTTGTCTTGTGCACCACCCGCCGTCACGCGGGCAATGGCAGCCACCGCATCGGCCTGCTCATCAAAAGTCCCATAACCCCGCGCCGGGCGCAGGGCCGCCATGGTTGCACGGGCACCGGCATAGGTGGCTGTGGCACCACCCGCTGCCAGCCCGGCCCCTTGCATCATGCGTTTATTGCGCAGATTGCGATACCGCTGTTCCAGGCGACCCAGAATGCGCTCTTGCTGTTGATAGGTGCGATTAGCGCGGCGGGCTTCCTGGGCGGCTTGCCGTTGGCCTCTGGTGAACCCCGCACTGGCGCGGGTAGCTCTGTCCATTCCTGCGCCCATCTGGCGGGCTTCACGGCCCACATTGCGCAGTTCCTGCCGGTTGCGGCGCAGCGGACCTAGCAGTTTGTCGCGGACGGCCAGCACCATCTCTGCGCGCATGGATGCCATTATCCTGTCCGCCTTTCTCTACCGCTTGGCCTTGTTCGCGGCTTCCATGCGCTTTTGGTGCTTCAGCCGCTCCTGGAGGATTTTGCGGGCAGCGGCCCAGTGTTCGGCCAGCTCCGGCCAGGCCATGGTTTTCAGATCACCAATGCCCCAGCCGATGGCCGCTGTGATCTCTTGATAGACCTGGTTCAATCCCCCTTCGGGGCGGAGGCCGCAGGCTTCGGTGATACGGGGGTCGAGTGCGTCTTCGGCTTCGCCATCTTCTCCAGCTCCACCCCCTCGAAAAAAGCGTTGTAGGCCTGCTGGACGGCCATCAGGTTCCGCCCCGACATGCCCTTGATGATGGCAGGGGAAAGATAGGGGGAAACCAGTTTGGGCGTGACAGCGGCCATGGCCCGCACATTGCCGTCCAGCACATCGGCAAACGTGTGACGGCCCAGATCATGGCCGGTGGGCTGGCGGGTTAGCATGAAATCGGTGGCCGGTTGGCCGTTGATTTCGATGGGGTCCGGCAGGGTGAACTCCACCTGCTCCGGCAGATCATCCACGTGGGTGCTATCGTTCTTCATGGTGTGTTTTCCTGTCGTGAAAGGCATTTCAAATGAATTTTGAAAGGCGGTTGAAGGGCGTTACGAACGACCAAGCGCGATGCGGATGGCCTCGGTCACATCGGTCTCATCGATGCGAACCTCGCCGGTGCGGGCGTTGTAATAGTAGACTTCGACACCCGCATAGACACAGCGGGCCTGCAGCGGCGCGAAGGTGAAGGAGCCTTCATTGTCCTCTTCGCCCTCCAACTCTCCAATGAAGTCGTTCTCTTCCGTGCGGCCCCAGATTTCGATTTCCAGGGTCTGGGTCTGACCCGTGAATTCATCCGTCCAAGCACCGCGCACGAACAGCTGTTTGGCATCAATGGTGCGCCCGCCCATGACCTTCATCAGCACGGAAGAAAGGCCTTTAGCCGTGAACTCATAATTCTCCAGGCTCCAACCGTGCTGGGTCTTCAGGTTCATATTGGTGCCACCGGGCCGACGATCCTTCAGATCACGCTTCGGCATCGGCGTCTTCATCTTGGTTATGGTGCCGCCAAAATCGCTGGGGCCAACGAAGAGCGAAAAGCCATCAAGGCTGTCAGCGTGGATGAGAGACATGGTGCGGTTCCTTCAACTGGATGGCGCGATGACGGCAGGATGGACTACTGGGCGGTGAAGGCGGCAAAGGCGTTGGCGGCCTCCGCCTGGGTGAGGAATTCGGCGTAGAATTCCGGCGTCCGGTAGCCGTAGATTTCAATGGCGCGGATGGGGGCCGCCTCCACAAAGCGCAGGCGGTAGAAATAGGCCCCGTCCGCCATCAGCGTGGCCGAGTTCAGATCGCGAGGCAGCGAGAAGGTGTAGTCGATGATCGCGCCACGGGCCTTCACGTCAGACAAAAACTTGCGACCCACGCCCTCGATTTGGGGAACGGCCTGCACATTGCCAGGCACCCCAATAAACGGGAACAGGCCCTCTTCCAGCGCGTCATAGAGCTTCCAACTCACCAACCGACCCACAGTGGTGCCGCCCATCAGGCGGGCAGGGTCAGCGGTATGGCCGCCCCACAGGTGAAAGCCTTTGCGGCGGATCACCGTGGTGATGTCATTGCCCTTTAAGTGGGTGGCCTCACACCCAGCATCATTGATGCGGAAATCCACCGGGCGGCTCGGCCCGACGATGGTGCCGCGAATTTCCTTGTTGTCGAAACTCCACCACCAGCCGTTCTCCAGATGGGTACGGGCCTGCACACCGGCCACCGTGGTGGAGAGCGGAATTTCCACATTGGCATCGGAGGCCGTGTCGAAGATTTCAAACCCAGGGTCGGTAATGACCAGATTGTCATAACCGTAATTCTGGCGGGCCGAGATCGCGTCTGCAGCGGTGGTCGCTGGACCATCGGCGATGGCCAGCGCCCGGATTTTCTGGCCCACATTGGCCAGAGCGCCCACCACAGGGTCAGCCTGGTTGCCCTCCGGTGCGTTGGCGAAACCGGGTGCGATAATGCAGTCCGGGTTGATGCCCACCGTGCCTTCCGCGTCCAGAAAGGCATAGATGCCCGTCTTGGTGGTCTGGTCACCGATCACGGCCGCCTTTTGTTGTGTGGGGTCAGCAACCTCCGGCACAGGGATGACGCACATCTTGCCGGACTGCTGTTCAAACTGGTCCCAGATGTGGCGCAGGTTCAGCGCCGCCGTGCCGGAGAGACCAAGGAGATCGGCTTTGGTGAAATCGCCCACAATGTCGAAAGGGCGGTTCAGCGCCACCTTGTCCGTGTCCCGATCAGGAGCCGTGACCACCACACCGATATCG
Source organism: Pseudomonadota bacterium (assembly GCA_038525315.1). Classification (GTDB taxonomy): domain Bacteria; phylum Pseudomonadota; class Alphaproteobacteria; order Rhizobiales; family Rhizobiaceae; genus Pseudahrensia. The sequence continues at coordinate 761,290 of JBCBHU010000001.1, read as the reverse complement.
CCCGCATCGCCAACGCGGATGACCGGCGGCGCAATGGTGTGGTCAGATGCGCGAACGCCGGAGAAATAGGTGGTGGACATGGTGGGATGCTCCGCGTGAAGATCGGGATCGAAGGGGCGGCCTGCGCCGTTCTTCCCTCACTACGCACACCCCACACACCGCTCACTTGGGACAGGTGTCACCAGCACAAGGAACCTTTCATGAAAACTCTGCTCATCGCCGTTCTGGTTTTGATGGCTGCGACAGCCAACGCCCAGTCCCTGCCCGATAAGACGAAAGCCATGATTGATAACATCATCCCACAGGTAGAGAAGGTCTCCGGTCACAAAGCCGAGTTCATTGGCGACAAGGCCTGTCGTGACGATGGCTTTTGCTCGGCCTCCTTCAACTGGACCCAAGTGCAGGTCTATGGGCGCGGGGTCGTCAATGTCCTGTCTGGGGGCACCATGTCTGGCGAAGAATATCGAAGCGTCTGCGCAGCCGTGTTTGCGGGTCTGACCGGCAACGCCCAAGACAATGCCGAAGCCCTCATGCAACAGGCTTTTGCACAAGGCCTTCAGCGCGGTCGTCTGCGTTTTGATCGAGGTTCCGTGCAGGTACAAATTTCAACCACATCCAGCGGTGCCGTAGAGTGTGGTTTCTTTAAATACTGAAGGAAACAAACATGGATCATCAATTCGACAACCTAGCTTATTCTAACGACATGACAGCATTCATTTTCAATGAGTGCCTTGCGGTCCATCCTCATCCCGCTGAAATCGATCCCCGAAAAGGCCTAATTGAATTGGCAGCTTATTTTCCAGACGAGAATGCCATTGTGACGAAGTGGACGGCAAATATTGCAGAAGTAGATAGAGTGCCGCCGTTAACAGAACTGTTTCAGCCCGAATTGCACCCAAAAGGCAGTAGCATACCAATCGGAGCCACTCTCCATCAGCAACTGATCTGGATGGATGCTGAAGGTTACGTGAGGTATCAACCGAATTTTTCCACCAAACGTATGATGAATGGTGACAACGTGGTGAGCCTTCACAGCAGTCCCTCTGAGACTATCCTGACGGCAAAATCGTTAGGTGTCCTTTCGAAAGTGCCCCCCAGTTTAAGTGAAAGAGCTACGCCAAAGTCGATGGCCAAAACCGTTGGAAAAGGTGGGGTGAAGGCGACAGGAAACGCAATTAGCCGAGAAGCTGTCGCATGGTTCTTTGAAAAGATGGCAGGGCTGTAATTAGTGGTCTGACGCTAGTCCCCATCGCCTTTTGTAAAAGAACCCGCCGAACACCGTAACGCCTGCGCCCATGATCGCCGCCCACAGTGGCCAACCGGTGACGACGGCCACGCAAGCCTCAAGCGCAGCATCGGCCAGCCCGCGATCCACGCCCAACGCATAAGCCTGGTCATGGGCGGCACAGCATTGGCTCCAGTCTTTGCCGAACAACCGGTCCCACCAAAGAGTGCAGTGGTCGCGAGCCACGGCTATGCGGGCCGTTTGGCTTGCATGTCGGCGGCGGCAGCGGCGGCCTGTTGCTTCAGCTGTTCGATCGTCGCGGTGAGAACGTCAGCGCTTTCTGCGGCGTCGATGGCGGCTTTGGCCTGACGGCGGAACTCGACCAGTTTCACGGTGACTTCATCTTCCCACGCGGCCATGGCCAACACATCGTCGGCATAGGCTTCCATGGCCTCATCGCTGCCTGCCAGCATCCGCAGCAGTGCCACCTCTTCGCCGGTGACACCGTCTTTTACCAGTAGGGCCTGTTGGCGCTGCTTGTCGTGGCTCTTGCTCTCCAGCCGCGTGTATTTGCCCATGAGCGGCGCCACCAGCGCATCTGCTTCTCGCACCAAATTGGAAAGAGCGTCCGCCTTCAGCTTGGCAAGAATACCCTCCGGGCCAGCGGCGAAAATGCTCTGAAAGGCATCGGCATCGGCCTGCGCCATTTCGACTGTAAACTTACCCTCCGGGGTATTTTCCGGCTCCGCAAGCACATGATCGTTTAGAGCCGTGCCGTTCGTGAGCACGAGTTTCTTAGCCTGCTCATACGCTGCCGGGCTGTCGAAATCGACATACTTATGGCCTTCACGGGCCTCACGTTCCTGTTCGGCCATATCAGTAGCCCTCCCACACTGCTTCAAATTCGGCGTAATTGATGCGCCGCTGACTGTTCGCGTCCACCTCGTCGCGTTTCAGCAAAAGGCGCACATAGTCGGATGATCCGTTCAAATAGACGGTGCCGCTGGCGCTGGCGGGCATGAATTCGGTGGGGTGCGCAAAGCCGCTGTCGCCGCAGATGAACTGGCTGCCATTGTTCAGCTCCAAACGCATGGCGAACATGCCGCTTGGGCCGTTCGTAATCTGCATTTGACCGTGGACGCGATAGTAACCGGGCCGCTGTGGCTGGAAGCGGCCTGATACAAGACTGTAAGCGCCCTCCTCGTCATTGACGACGCCTGTCAGCACGATGGGTTGATAGGCTGATGACGAAAGATCGAAGTCTTCCCGCGTTGCGATGGAGCGCCCCACAACCCTACGCGCGTCCATATCATTGACAGACACCACAGTTTTTTCGACGCCAACAAAGGCGGTGTCTTCATAGCGGGGTTGCAAGGAAGACAGATTGACCGCTGTTTGGGTGTCCGCCCGATGTGAAGGCACCGCTTGCATTGTGCAAAACACACTTGGCTCGAAGTGCGTATCATCCAATGCACCCAGATAAATATGAAACACCGGTTGATCTGCATTATCAAAATGAACACGAACGGGCCGTGCCGCAGAAGGATTGGTTGAGTAGACGCGAAAGGACGTCAGACTTCCGGTGTCGTGAAACCGTCCAGAAATGTAGTAAACCACAATTCCACGTTCGCGGCTGTAAGTTTGCAAGCGAAATGAAATCGTTAGGGGGCCAGCGCCGGACAAGGGGTAGAATGCCACATCCACCGCGCCCGTAATTTGCACGTATCTGCCAACAACCCCGCTATTGGGAACCGGGAAAAGGTTAAAGAAATTCTCATCCGGCAAGCCGGGGTCCACCACATCGCTTTGGGCGCGACCGTCCACGATCTGTGGTATGAACCGGTCATCAAACACTTCATAAGCCTGGCGCACTTCCATAATGCGCCCAGTGGTATTGACATTCTGCGCTTCCGCATCCGTCGCCCAGGGCAGGTTAGCGGTAGCCGTATAGGAGAGGTTCAGCGCATCCAGATCGCTCACCACGATGGTAACCACGATCAGCATGGCGCGGCCTTCGTCGCCGGGCGCGGGCTTGGGTAGCGGCGCAGCCCAACGACCGATAGCGATCAGGTCACCATCATCGTCGAACAGACCGTATTGCTGCGCCACCCAAGGACCGTAGTCCTTGGTCGGATCGTCTCCATCTTCCGGAACGGTCACTTCAAAAAAGGCTTCGTTGGGGCTGCCTTCCACGGTGCCCTGAACGGCGATGACATCACGGTAAAGCTCATCGGTAAGTGCTGTCTCTTCACCCGTGGGGTCAACGGCGGCACCACCAAGAGCAATCTCGTGGATGTTAAGCGGCTCATCATTGGCGAGAGCCTGGGCCATTTTGTTTTGGCCGATTGTGGTGAGCGTGGCGGACATTATTGGCTCCTAGCGGTGATAAGGACGCGCCCGTTCACACCATGGAACATGGTAGTCCGTTGGGCTTGCGGCTGTTTGAACGTGTCCGGCGCACGGGCGATGATCTTGGCGCGGGCATGAACGCCCACACGCATACGAGTGCGGCTGCGCAAGGCAAACCGATGAGCAAAATGGCGGGTGAGGGGCTTTGTGCGGATGATGGTTTCCACCGCTCGATCTTCAAGGCGAGAGTAAGCCGGGTTATCCACGTCGATGGGCGTGTCTTCCGTGACGAACACGTCGGCGGTGAATGTGGCGCGGGGCAAGGGCGGATCGGCTTCGTGCCAGGCTGTCAGTTTCACTGAAAGTCCCAATGCCGCCAATCCGGTGCGGATTGCAAAGCGGGTGCCCTTGAAGCGGTGAACCTCCCAACTGGCATCAATGACGGAGCGTTTCACCGCCTCCGGCCAGTCCTCGTCCCACACATCGACGGAGTTGCTCCAGGCCAGCAGGAATAGCCATTCGGCAGGGCAGGCCCAGACATTGGTGAGGCTGCGCAGAACGTCCGCAGCGGCGTTGAGCGCCCCATCGTCCGTGCCGATGGCCACTACCCGGCGCTCCCATTCGGAGGCATAGCGTGGCATGTCCCGCATGCGGGCCAGTGCAGATGCCAGCGCCTCCCCATCCAGCTTCTCTTCCAGGCGGGTTTGAAGGTCAGACATGGGCCACCTGAAGGGCTATGGAGACCTGTTCACAAAACGCCACCTGGTGGGGCTGAATGACGAGGCCGTCCGACAACTCACCCAGATCGACCCGCTCGACGCCGGACACGTTCAGCGCGCCATAAAGGCCCACCGGCTCCACCTGCCGCCCGATATAGCGCACATAGTCCGTGTAAGCGGCGGCTCGTTTGGCGGCTTCGGCGCGAACCACTTCACCGTCTGCACCGGGCTTCACGAAGATCGTGGCATCGAAATCGAAAGGCACGGCTTCCACCGACCGGATGGTGACGCGGTCAGTAAACGGAACCACCTTGTCCTGGTCCACAGCCACGTTGACGAAATCCAGCGCGGCAGCATCAGCCTGGCCACGGTTCGCCAGATCAAAACTCATGATGGTGAGCAGGGCATCCGCCGGTTCCGGCGAGACGGCGGTGGCATCGGCGGAAGTCTCCGCCACCATAGACCAGAACACATAGGCCCCTTCCGGCCCGGCCACGGACCAGCTTTCGGGAGCCAGCTGGATGCGGCGGCGGTAATCCAAATCTTTCTCATACACCGCTTCCACCGGTGGAATGGCTGCGGGGTCAGCGGCAACCAGCACTTTGCGCTTCACGCGCCGCGCCCAGCCCTGAATATCCAGATCGGCCCCAGTAGCGGTAGCCAGTTGGGTTGCAGCCGCCGCTTCATTGATGCGGCGGCGGATCAGGTTTTCATTGTCGGCATCCACATGCAGATGCGCCAGGACTGGCTCATATTGGGTGTCGTCTTCCCACTCTTCCCAAACCCGTTGATATTCCGCCACCTGCCGGGCCACCAGTTGCTCCACCGGTGTTTCCACGATGAGTTTGGGCTGGGGCAGATGGCCAACCTCGATGACATCATCAAACCGTCTCATGCCACCAGTTCCGTCAGCTCGATGCGCTTGCCGGTCTCTCGGCTGACAGCATCAATGTAGAGCCAGGCCTGACCATTGGCGGACTGGGTGGCGTCGGCCCCATCCGGCACTTCGCTGGCATCCAGAAAGCGGCAGGCCCGCAATTCGGCGCGGGGTTCACCGCTGACGATGGCCCCAGCCATTTTGGCAGACCAGGCCAGCGCGGTGACGGCGTTGTTGGGTGCGCCGATGGCATCTATCAGATCGTGGGCAAGGTGGCGGCGCAGGGCGAGATCGCCATCCGTCTGCACGAGACGGCGGATCGATTGAACGATCCGCGCATCGCCATGCAACGGCTTTCCCGTCCGTGCATCCACCCCGGCCATGACCTACTTCTTCTCCAGCTTGCCAGAGAGAACGCGGTGGCGGGCCTGCACTTCCAACAGATCGACGGTGTCGTCTTTCTTCTTCCAGGCACCATCGATGAATTGCGGCTTGAGAACCACATAGGTCTCTGTCTTTGGCTTGTCGGCTTGCGCTTTCTTCGCCGCTGATTTCAGCGCGTTCGGCGACTGCGGATCGGGTGCCGTTTCCAGTTTGGGTTTTTCGACAACGGGCTGCGCAACCGATTTTTTTGGTTTCGTCTCATCAGCCATGATGGCCTCCTTTGTTAATCCACACAGGTCACTTGGCTGGACCCTTCGACAATCACCCCTTCACCCGCCGGGCAGATGACCTTGTCGCCCTTGCGAGCCACCAGCGGGCCACCGGCACCGCCCAGCTCCATTTTTCCGGTAAAGGTCATCACCCCGCCGGTGATCGTCAGTTCGATCCCTTCCGGGCCGCGTAGCTTCAGGACTTGCGGGTCGGCGGAGGTGCGGGGTTTGTCATCACTGGCCATACAGGGCAGGAATTCGCCTTGGCTGGGGTCACCTTCCGGGCAAAGCAGAAAGCCTTGGGTGCCTTCGGCAGCAGGCGCATCCAGATGCCAATCCCCCGCCGTGACCGACATTTGCCGCACGGGCTTGGGGTCGAAGCCCTTGCCATCGGAGACGGTCACCGTGCCGTCCTCGTTGTTTTTGGTGACGGTGACAGGCCGCATGAAATTGGCCTGCCGCCGCTCCAGCTCGGCAATGCGCTCCACCAGTTCGATCAAAGGATCACGCATCGGTCAGCTGCCCCCGTTCTTCTGCATCCAGCACCAAGCCCAAGCGTTCAGCGCGTTGGCCATGACCTTCAAGATAAAACGTCTGCGTCCAATCGATGGTCCAAAGGGACGTGCCCTGCTTGTCCAGATTGACGGAATAGCGGTTTGAAGCGCGCAGCTTGTCCGGCTTTCCGGTACCGGCCAGACCCCAGCGGTTGCCCTCGATCAAATTTACGATGGCCGACACGTCGTCGGCCAGGTCGCTTGCCTGGCGGGCACGATTGGCAGGCGCGGGGATGAAATACAGCCCCATGTTCAGCTGGTGTTTCTTCATGCCGTTTGTCAGCACATCCACACCGGCAAGCCCTGCGATGGCAGGCAGTGCACCACCATGGGGCAGAGCGTTCTTTTGGAGCCAATTTTCTGACAAGGGGCCGGGAGCCGGCTCGATGCGGGCAGCCGGTTTGAAAATGCCGGTGGCCCGAATTTCCGCCGCCAGTTTATCGAGAATGTGAGAATAAGAGCTGGTCGTGGGTAACTCGCTCATTGCAGGGCCTCCCGGAAGAAGCCCAGCGCCACCATCTCCATCTCGCGCTCATTATCTGCGGACAAACCCAGATATTGCCGCTGCGGTATGGTGATCTCGATGCCCTTGCCGAACCCGTCATCAAAGGTGTGCCCGAAATTATGAACGGCGGCGTATTCCAGGTTTGACCCCCAAGCGATCTCGTTGCCACTGGGATCACCGGCGGCGATGGAACCGTGGAGGTCGCCCTCGGCAAAGAGCAATGACTGCCCGTTATGGCGATTGGCTTTGGTGCTTTCGGCCCAGTCCGGCCACGCCTCCCCGTCTGGGCTGGTCTTTTCGTCAGCGATGCGCCGCTTGGTCTGGCTCTCGCCCAGCACGGCGAGGCTTTCCAGTAATTCGCTTTTGTCGGCTTTCGATAACCGGTCCAGCACCAGTTCGGCGCGTGTGCTTTCGAAGGAGGTGACGAATTCGAGGCCTACCATCTCACAGACCCTTCAGCGTGTCGCGGCTGAACATGCGATCGGGAGCCACCATCTGAACCCCACCGGAGCCGCCATCCAGATCGCCGCCCTTATCGGTGCCGGGCAGATCGGCGCGACCGGCGGCGACGGATTTCAGATAATCGCAGGAGGCTTTCCAGGCATCCTTGATATCATCGGTCGAAGATTGGGCGGTGGCCGCCAGATGGTGGGTGGCCATCTTGATGCAATGCATCCGCAGTGTGGGCAGCGCCGCCGTAGGATAGGCCGGATAGCGAGAAGCTAACCAGCCGTCGATCTCCACCGAGGCTTTGGCAAGCGCCCGCTCTATAGCTTCATTATCCGGCGCGCCATCGCCGTCCAGATCGGCCACGTGGGCAAGGGCCACCTGATCATCAAGCCAGTCTTGAACGGTTGCGAGAGCCATTAAAAGACGATCCTTTATTGCAGGTTAGTTCGACTGCGCAGCCTTTAGAGAGGCGGCGATCTCCGCCTCGGTGACGTCCGGACCACCAGCTGCCTTCACGCTTTCGGGTGTCGGCTCCGTGCCTTCGGGGATGGCGGCAAGCGCCTTATCCAGTTCAGCCTGCTTCTTCTTTGCGGCCCGGCGGGCCGCAGCAGAACTGCCCCGATTGCTGGGTTTGGCCTTGTTCCGGTTTTTCGGCCCATCGACCTCGCCATCGTCATCACGATAAGGACGGACGGACAGATACTCATCGCCGTCGATGGTCTCCCACTCGTCGTCGGTAAACTCCTCCTGGTCGAAGGGGCCGTTTTGGCCTTTGGCAAAACGGTGGTCACACCGGCGGCGGGCGCGGGCGGCTTGCACGATCAGTTGCATGACAATTCTCCTGTGCGGTTTTCGGGGAACCGGCCCGCCTCATGGACTGCCGGTTGCCGGAAAACCGGCCACAACAAAGAGGGAGCCCGTTGTGGCCAGTTCACGCCCACCTGCTACGCCCCGCAGCGGGTGAGTTCGGAAAGGTCCGCTGGCTTAATCCAACCAAGGCACCTCAACGATCTCCACAAGGTTGCGGTCTGTGTTAGTTTCGCCATTGGGCAGCCGCTCCGATAGGAACAGATCGCGGGCGGCATCGGCATTGCTGGGGCCAACCACGATGATGGTAGGCTTCACGTTGAGCGGGCGGCCCTCGTCATTCTTCAGCGAGGTCATACCCGTGCGCAGGGCGCGGAAATTCTCGCGGGTCAGCGGGGCTTTCGACCCGGCAGCCAACTGCCAAAATGAGAAGCCCACATTATATCGGGCATCCACGCCGAACACGTATTCATTGTTCATGAAGACGTGGTCGGAGTTTTTCGGGTCTGTCAGCGATGTAAAGACCGGCTTCTCCCGCTCTTGGAAAATGACGGGCAGGATCGTGCGGCTTGTGTCCATCAGGAACCATGGCGCACCGCCACCATCCTGCATGTTGGAGACAGAAACTTCTTTCTGGGCTTTCGGGTCATAAACCGGATGATCGTCGTCAAAGAAGTTCTGCCCGTCATAGCAGATGGTGGTGAACCCGGCAGGCAGTAGGCCGAATACCAATTCATCTGGGTGGGCTTTGGCCGACTGGCCCATCTCACCCATCATCGGACCATAGATGCCGTATTGGTCATCTTTGATCTTGTTGCGCCTAACCGTGACGGTGCTTTCCCAGTCCTTATTGGTGATGGAATAGCTGTGCGTGGCGATGGACTTCAGCACACGGGAGCCGATCCACTCCTTCATTGAAGGGAATTCGCCCAGCCAGCCATAGTCTTCGGCGGCGGTCATGGAGGGGACGCGAAACGCCACCTTGTTCCACATGGGTTCGGTTTCGTTGAACTTCTGCTGGAAGGAGGTTTTGAAGCCCCGAAACAGCCGTTCAAGATTGGGGGAAGTGATTTCCATCAGGATCGTCCTTTGACTTGAGGAACAGAAACGCGACAGCGAAAGGGTGACTTAGAGCCGGACCCAAACGCCCCCGGCATCCACTTTGATAATTTCGCCAGCCACCGCCTGTGTGCCGCCGCCATCGGTGGAAGAGACCGTGTGATCGTCTTTGACGAAGCAATCGTCCCCGATATCAGCTGCAGTCACCGGGTCGTTGGCATCATTGTCCATGAGCCAAACCTCCTCGCGGCGAACCACAACCGGACCTGCGCCATCGCCGCCTTCGGAATTGTCATCGGAGACCAACGCCACGCCCACCGTTTTGACAGCCGGGTCGGCAAAGCCGGGTTTGGCGAGACCGGCATCGAGCACGACGATCGCACCCTGGTGAATGACGGCACCAGCAGCGACCGCGTAGGGCACATCAAGCGTGGCCAACTGTTGTGATTTTCGGGGACCAGAGAGCATTCGAATATTCCTTCAATGACGGGCTTCGGCCCGTGGCGGTGATTTTGGGGCGGTAGGGTTGCCGGGCTGGCTTAGGCGGTCGCGGCGTAGGCCTCTTCAGAGACGCCGAGAGCCGCACACATGGCTTTGTCTTCGTCTGACAGGTTTTTGCCCGCATCCGGCTTCTTCTCGTCCAGACCGCTGTCCTTGGCCAAAGCCAGTTCCGGCGCGCCCTTCACATATTTGTCGAACCCTTCCGGGTCGTTGCGGCAGGTGGAAAGGTAGAAGTCACGATCGGCAGGGGCGATCTTCTTGGCGGCAATGGCCGCGTCCACCTTCGCTTCCACGGCACCATCGTCAATTTCTTTCAGACGGGCGGTGGCCGTTTCCAACTCACCTTTCACCTGGTTGTGGGTGGCCACCGGGATGAACTTGTCCGGCGACGGGGTTTCTGCACGGGCGAGTGCCGTGGTGGTGTCAGCCTGGAGTTTCTCCACGGCATCCAATACGGCTTGATCACTGGCTTCAGGGGCCAGTTCCAGTTTGGTGCACAGGGCTTTGCGGGCATCGTCTTTCATGATCGGTCCTTCGGTTTGGGGATGAAGCTCATCGAGCGCTTTTTGAAAGGTCTCGAGATCACGGGTTGTGGTGATCGTGATGTGTTCAAGGGGGCGGGCTGGAGCGCTGCGCTCGTCGTGGGCCAGCGCCGTCATTTTGAGAGCAGGTTTGTGCACCAGAGCCACCGAAGTGAGACGGGTCACATCGCCCGCTTTGGTGTGGCGGAAGCCTGGAGACACAAAACGGTATTCCCGATCGGCAATCATGGCGCGGGCGCGCTCGGTCCATTCCACCCGCGCCCACACCGCGCCGTCGCGCTCTTCAACCTCTTTGACCCAGCCTGCTGCCGCCACAGCGCCGGTGGGCCGCTCCTCGGATAGGTGTTCGTAATCGACGACCAGATCGCCATCGTCTTCCGCGAACGCCCGAACGACCGCTTGTGGGTCCAACGTCCATGAACGGCCATCACGGGCTGTGATATGCGGCCCCTTGGGAAACACTTCGATCCACGCCGGGACGGAGGCTTCGTCGGTAAAAGCCAGGGCCTGCTCTAGGCGAAGGGTGGAGTGCTGTGCCATGGTGTCGGTTCAAACACGAACCGGACCACGCCGCGCTTGTGGCACCCGTCACAGTGTCGGCAACCGCCAGCTGCCCCGCAAGATGCCACCGTGAAGCCGGTGAGCACCGTTTGAAAGCCCCAGAAACCCATTTTGAAGGCTTCTTAAAGCCCTTTCACGCTATGGGTGGCTATCTGTGGCCATCCCAGTATGAAACGGCGCTCTACGGGCAAATTTGAAATTGGCCGGTCTTGTGCTATTTCCATGGTGTGGGCGGCCCGAAATTCGCTGGGGCGGCTTGACCGTGAGGATCTTCTGCGTCCCTCCCCCCGCTCTCTATTTCAGCTCCACCCAGACATCATTTGGATCACGCCCTGGACGAACCGTGGTTTGGTTTGTCCAGTAGTTCTTCCGGCGCGGAATGAAAAAGGTGACCATCAAGGTGTCGTCCTGGTGCGAGAAGACCGAAAAGTGCCTCACGCCAGCGACCTCACCCACCAGCTGGACCTTGGATGGCTGAACCGCATTCACATAGACGGTCGCGTTTTCGATAAAGGCAGGCAGCTCAAATAGATCGGCGAGCTTGTGTGCCCGCGCTTCCTTACTGGCAAACGTGCGCATGCTCGCCAGCACCAGATCATCCTGGGCACCTAAATAGTCGATTGCCTGTTGCGGTAGCACACCAACAGGAAAGCGTTCGTTCGATATGGGATAGGCCTCATCGAGCATCCGCTCCATTCTCGCCTTGAACGCAGGGCTGTCCTCCCCTGCAGCCGGACCGGCAGCTTTCAAAGATCGGGATAGACCATCCCTTTGCTCCCGAATGTTCATGGCCGTTTCAATTTTCGCGCGCGCGATCGGCCCCAACACTGTTGTGCCAGTTTTATCGTCACCCGGTACCGACAGTTTCACCAGTTTCTCTCGTGCCGTTTTGGTCAGCGCAACGCTGCGGTTTTTGCCAGGATTGGTGTTCCAACCGGGATCGACACCCTCCGGCAATTCCATCACCGCGCCCGTCCGGTCATTGCGCCAGCTGCGTGTCGGCAATTTTGGGGGCGGCTTGATGCCGATGCTTTCCGCCTCTGGCCCCGATATCTGGCGCACCCAGCATTTGCAGCCCCAAGCAGAGGGCGGGAACCAGATATCCCAGATGGGATCATCCACCTTGGCCACGGTGCCCGTCATTTTCACATGGGGTTCACGGTGGTTGAGCGACGGCCCCAGGCCGTAGACGAAATAGGGCAGCGCCCGCTTGGTCCGCTGCGCCCGCTCCCACTGACCCGCCGATCGGGCGGTGCGGGTGTTGGCCCAGTAGATGGTTTTCAACCGGCGCGGGCTGCCCAGCTGCACCAATTTGGTCTCGCCGGTGACCGGGTCCACCATTTTCTTCTTGCCCCACCAACCCCGCGCTTGAAGACGCGGCTCCAGCTCCTTTCGAAATTGATCGAACGGCACCCCATCCTTGATGGCCTTCTCCACTTCGCCTTTGATGTCATCCAGCACATCAGCGGTCATGGCCTTGGCCACGGTGAAGCCATGGGCGTGTTCTTCGCGCCAGACATCCTTGTAGGAAAAACCGTAGAGATTGCGCTTAGCCCGCTGATCCCAAGCCGCCTTCACATCCCGTGGGACTTCCGGGACGCGATAGCTATCGGTCATCAAACAGTCCGGCGATCCGTGCCTTGGCCATGGCCCCGGCCAAGGCGTTGGTGGTGGCGCTCAAATCGGCACCGGTAAGCACTTCCTCCAGACGGGCTAGAAACTCCTCGAAACTGTTGCAGTCTTCCGCCAACGCGTCGATGGCGTCCACCACCGGCTCCAGCTGCTCTTCCCAACCTTCCAGCGCCAGGTCGTTCATGGCATCGATCTCATCGCCAAGGGGGTCGCTACTTGAAGACTGGTCGTTTGCGAGGGCCTTGGTGCATTGGCCGCAGCTGCACCGGGCCCCATGGACTTTTGCCAGCGCAGCTTTCGCAGGTTCGGTAGATGGCGCAGGCGCACCACCCAGCACCTCGTCTTTTTCGCCTGGATGCTCCAGCCCCAGCTTGTCGCGCACCTGATCGGCCTTGACCCGCAGTCCGTTCGGCAAAAGCAGGCTCAACGCAGTCGATAAAGCCGCGATGTCTTCCGGTTCCGGGATGAGCAATTTGAACTGCGGGTAGGCCTCACGGACCCCGAAATTCAGTGTGACGAAGGGCACAATCACATCGCGCTCTATTGTCTCCTCCGCATCGGCGGCATCGTCATCGCGGATATCGTCGCGCACCTCGTCATGGACCTTGGCTTGCGCCAGGGACGCACCGTCGTCCGTGGTCATGGTCTGGCCCAGCACGATCTTCGATGTTTGCTTGTCCAAGTAGTCTGCCAGGTTGCCGAACACGGCTTCACCACGACCGGCGGTGGCGGTGATGAATTCAATGTCCATGCCCTTGGGGATGATCGCGCCAGCATCGGAGGCAATGGACAGCACGGCCTGCAACAAGCGGCGTTTGTCTTCTTCGGAGGCGGAACGGTCATAGCGCCCCACCCGCAGCGGCATCCCGAAGATTTCACAGAAGGCCGCCCAATCCTTCAGCGTGTAGGACTTCATGATGAAGTTCCACGCCACCGCACGGGCGAGCCCGTTGCGCACGGGGATGCCGGTTTTCAGCTCCGGCTGGTGGATCACATATTTGCCCGGTGTCAACTCCACTAAGCCGCCGCCATCACCCTTGAGCATGGGCCGTGTGCGGGTGGCCGTGTCGAAATCGAAGAACCGCTGATCGCGCCAGCGCCAGTTGCCGGGCAGCCACGGTTGACTGTCCGAGTTCCAATCCTGTTCTGTGATGGAGATGCCCTTGCCCAGGGCATCCATCATGGACTTGCGCAACCTGCGGAAGCTGCGGCCCTTCAGGGCGTCGGTAACGGCCTCCGCGATCTTCTTTTCCTGCGGGCTTTCATCCACCGCCTCGACCTGCCAGTCCAATTTGGTCACTGCTCGTTTGCGGGTGGCGAGGACGGCTCCGTAGTGTGTGTCCCGCTCTTCGATCTCCTGGGCGAAAGCGAAGAATTGGGCTGGGTCATCTGTCACAGCCCCTTCCAGGATGGATGCCATATCCTGCGGCGTTAGGCCGGAGACAACACTGGCGAATGTCGCTTCCCGCGCACCGCCGGTCACAGGAGCAGCTTCTTCTCCCGAGAGCTTTTTTAAGTCCGCCCGCATGGGCTGGCCTGTGTGATCAAGAATGACGGGTCTCACAGCAGCCCTCCTTTACGGTGCATATTTGGGCCAACACCGGGGCCGGGCCGTTTGCGAAACCGACGTTGTCCCCGGTCAATTGTTTCTGCGTTGTCATAGGCGATATCGGAGAAGTCCTGCCGTGAAGCAAAATGGAGAAGCGCCATGGCAATGGCCGCGTCCCCATGGCGGGCTTTGGCATCGGTGCCCTCCGCTCTGCGCTTGGGCACGCGGGCCACACCGTCCACCAAGCGGACCATGGCTAGATCGGCCAGCACGTCTCTGTCGTGAGGAAGCACAACGCTGCTATCCTCGAAGGCGGATTTCAGCGGCGGCATTTCCGTGCGGTACCATTCCACCGTGAACTTCACCTGGTGAATGCGATCGTGGCCATATTCATCGGCGGCCTCTTCCGCCAGCTGCGCGCCATTACCCCCGGCATCCATGGCTCCCACCCGAAACCGGGGCAGCCGATCGCAAATGTAAAACAGCACCTGTCTTTGCTGTGCGAACGGGATGTTGCGCATTTCCACCATGAAGGGAACAATCCGGTTCATAGCCATGGTGAGCTGGCCGGGAGCGATGACGCTCACATCCACCGAGCGGGCAAAGTCCTGGCCTACAAAACTGTCCAGGATCGGATTGAAGTCTTTGAGTGGCTCGCGCAGATGCTCTTCACACCAGTCCAGAATATCCAGACGCCGGGCTGGTTCGGGCAACTCGACAAAGTCTGCCTTCCGCTCCAGCCTAAACACCGGCAGATTGCGATCCATACGCGCCTCAATCAGCGCCCGTGACAACCAGGCGCCGGAACCAGCGGCGGGAATGACGAACAATTCTTCATCGGCATCTTCGCCATAGAAGGCGATGATCTCGGCGCGCCATGCCGCCTCTGCTTCCACCGACCATTCGCGACCTGTAACCAGGCAAATGCGTTCATAGAGACCTTCTTCCAGCGCCTCGTCAAAATCCGTGCGCAACACAATGCCGGCTCGATCTCCGGCGCGAATTTCCCGCACAAGCTCGTTGAACGGATTGGTGTCACCGTCATGGGTGGAAATCACCAGCACTTTCCCGCCCCACATCAGAAGGGCAATGGCAGCCTTCAACAGCTCATCGAGAGCATCGTGAAAAGCGGCCTCGTCGATGATGACGAAACCCTGCCGACCGCGCAGGGAGCGTGGTTTTGACGTGAGCGCAACGATTTCAAAACCGGACGCAAAGCGGATGCGGAACGCGCCGATGTGGCGGGTATCGCCCTCTTCATCCTGATCATCGAACAGGAACTCTTCCACGGCCATGGCAGCAGGCATGAAGGCCCGCGCCCACATGGCGGCCGTGTCGATGAACTCCCGCGCCATATCCAGATTGTAGCCGATATAGAGCGCGTCCATACCACCGGCATCGCGGGCCGCTCCGGCAGTCAGAACGGCAATGGCGGCAGCGGCCCAGGTCACGCCCGTTCGGCGGGATTTCTCATAGACCGTTAGCGCGTGTTCGGAGACGGCCTCCATGAGCCGCTGTTGATAAGGCAGAAGAATTGCAGGCAAGTTGTCATTGTCCGGCAGCAGCTCCGCCGGATGGGTGGACATGCTCTTCGCCCGCAGAACACGCCACTCCTCTTCAGAGATGGCCCGCCCGGATTTTTCTGCCAGGGCAGCCATCACGCGGCATCTTTTTTGAGGATGGAGCGCTTGATGGCATCGGTGGTGTCTTTGCTCATACCCTTCACTTGAGCCACTTGGTCCACCGCATCCTCCACCCGGTCGGCCAATTCAGCCTCCAGCTTCTGGCGGCGGGTGGAAGACAGGGCCTGCGCGGCAGCGGCCTGTTTGATTGCTGAAGCCATTTCCATGGCCTGCTTGGGTGAGAAGCCCGCTTCGCCCTGGGAATTGAGCAGTTCAAACACCAGCGTCTTGATCAGCTCCGCCACCATAATGGTGAGGTCATCTTCTTGTCCCGGTTGGAGGCGCTCGGTTAGAACGGCGGTGATTTCGCGGGTGGTCTCCACCCGCCGTGCCACCTCTGCCATTTTGACCGAGTGACGATTGAAAGCGGATTTTGAAATGGAGGCAATGCCCAGGTCAGCAAGCCTGGCATTGAATTCTTGCCAGATATCCAATTGCGTGCGTTCGCGTTCCCGCAGCTCATGGGCGGCCCAGACCACAACCTCGTCCGCTTCCTTCGGCAGAAGCTCGATCGAGGAGAGACGGCCTCGCCCTTGGCGCTTACTCTCCGCAGCCATATCAAGCCCGTTTCAGGGATGGCCGTGCAACACCGGAAATGATGCTCACGCGGCTCACATGGTCTGCGCCCTGCTCGGTGAGCGTTGCCACCATCACTGTGCCCACCTGTTTCAGGGTTACCGCTGCTCCCTGGTCGCGCAGCCAGATAAGTTGGGTGCGGATGTAGTCCCGGCTTTTGTTCATGCCGAATTCAACAAGGATGTCCTTGAGCAAGGCATCGTTGAGCCGCCCATCTGTTTGTTCGGCGAGAGACTTCAGAATGGCCAGTCGGGCCTGGGCATCGAAGTGGACGTAATAGTCTTCGAACATGGCCTCACCCCTT
This sequence comes from Pseudomonadota bacterium, assembly GCA_038525315.1. GTDB lineage: Bacteria > Pseudomonadota > Alphaproteobacteria > Rhizobiales > Rhizobiaceae > Pseudahrensia. Next base: position 744,745 of record JBCBHU010000001.1, on the reverse strand, counting down.
CCTTTGCGAATAGTCGATCATGAATTGCTCAATGCGCCCCACAGCGGCATTGGTGGAACCAATAGTGGACTTTAGTCCCTCCATCCGCTCATCCATCCGGGCGATGATCTTCTCAATATTGTGGACCTGTCCCAGTGTGGGTCTGTTTTCCAGATCGTGTTCAATGTCGGTCAATCGGCCCTCGATGTGACTGATCTTGCCGCTAAGGCTTTTGACATCTTCTGCCTTGACGATCTGGGCCTTGTCGCCAAACACAGCCCATCCCTTCCATTTGGAAAGCCCGTAAAGGCCCAACAGGAAAATGGCGATGGTGGCCCCCACCGGCGTGGCAGCAACCACCAGTGTTTCAAACCAGGTGCCTAGCTGCTTTTCCATGCCAGATAGACCCCCGATAGAATGCAGCCGAAGGACAGCGCGTAATAGGTGAAATGGGCGGTTGTCGGTGTCTCCGCCGCCAGGAAGGCAGTCGCGATGCTGAACCAGAAAAGGAACGAGCCGCTGTTCACCAAAACTCGCATTGGCTCCCGGACCCGTTCACTGGGAACATGCATGGCGAACGCACCCAGGGACGCCAGAAGGATGGGCAAGAAAGCAAACACATCCGCTCCCACAGCCTCAAACAGCGTATAGCTATCTCGTTGGACGATTTGCGGGTTCGTGTAGAAACGCCAACCGAAACCAATCATGGCCCAAAAGGAGATGATCTCCACCGGGCGCGCATAATCAAAAAACGTCCAGTCGCGGATATATTCACCAACGCGCCGCATCATCGTGTCGGCTCCAGCCGCGCCTGATCTTTGGGGCACCAGCTTTTGCGCTTCTTGCCGCCATCATAGTTGACCGCCAGTCCCTGGCCGATCAGCCAGTCACCCAGATCAACGATCCGACCATCCACGACGAGGCGGATGTCGCCGACCCATCTCCCGGCGTATTTTCCCAAGCCAACATTGGCGATGCCGACTGTTGTTCCGGGCGGCAGCTTTGAGCGAACGAGCGCGGTGACGCTTTTTCCGAGCGCGATTTCTTCTTCGCACTTTGCGCCGCCTCTGCCGCCACGGCGCTTTTCCGGCGTATCGAGATCACGCTCCCGAATGTCCACTTCCTGGACGAGGCCGGGGGCTACCTCCACCAACACCTCTACGGTATCGCCGTCGATCACGCGCTTCACCGTGCCCTCATAAGACGTGTGAAAAGCAGCGTCCGAGGCCACGAGGCCCAGTGCAACACCACCTGCCAAAAGCATGGCCGCTTTGGTTTTTGCCATCATTCAACTTTCAAACTGTGTGGTCCCCGGCGCGCCTTCTCTGTTTCTGGGAGGGGGAGGACGCGCCGGGGGTTACTTCTGCCGGGAGGAGGAGTGCAGAAGCGTCTGGGAACTTGGGCCTAGAGCAGACCTTGAACGCGGGAGCTCGCAGACCAGCGGCCATAGATCGCCAGCAGGCCACCGATGGCCGAAATGCCGTTTGTCACAACGCCCTGCAGTTCAGGGTCGATCATCGCGGCCACTTGCGGGATGGTGGCGAGAATGCCACCCCAAATGCCTTTGGAGGCGAGAGCGCCTTTGAAAGTGTTCATGGGTTCGTCCTTTTGGATTGGCCCGCCAGTGGGGCGGGCTGGGGAAAATTTGGCGGTACCGCCACGTTGATGTTGAAGTTTACGTGGACCTCGGCCCCAGCGCCGGAGAGCCGCTGCACAAGCGATGCAATACGATCTTCATCCAGCGCGTCGATCGTGATCTCACCTTTCAGCGTTGTCGGAGCGCGAGGCTGTGTGGGAGCAGGAGAAACATTTTTAGGAGGAGCAACCGTCGTTTGGACGATGGCCGGTTCCGGCTGGTCGACTGCATCGAGCTGAACCGGTGGATGGCCACCCTGATATTCAAGCAGCACCATGTGGATGAGCTTCTGGCCGTCCGCGTCCATCTCACGGCACACGACCCCGAAGAATTCATCCCATTGCTCCACCGGCACAGTGCAACAACCAAGACTGGAAGTGCTGCCGGAGGCCGAGCCCTTATGGATGTTCATATGGAAGTCGCCGACCTCATCGGCCTGTTCGTCGCGGGTGATGTGGGCAACTGAAACTTGCTCCAGCGCCGGATAACGCAGATGGGCAGGCTTCGAATATCCGTGGATACCTTGCTTGAAGGATATCGATTGGTCCGCCTTGTAAGAGGCGATGCCATCACGGTAACGGGATGGGTCCACGTTGAAGTTGAAGGCCCATACGCCCCGTGGTGATACGACGAACACTGCATCATCAAAGATGCCGCGATCATTCACGCCCGGCTTGCCCTTGCTGTCGCGGAAATAACCGCGCACGGCCAACATGACCGTTTGGCCTTCATAAGCATGATCCCAGTCCTGCAGGATGGCGCGGGTGACTTTCGACGGCTGTTGTGGCCTGCCCTTTGGAGCAACAACGAGACCCTCGCCCAGACCGTTGGCATAGGCCTCACGTGCCTTCTGCGCCCGCGCAACAGCGGTGCGAGAGACTTTGCCCGAATAGTCCGGGTCCGTGGCATAGCGCCCATACTTACCCCGGTTCAGGCCTTCAGCGGCACCCTCAATACTCTTGGCGTTCCACGTTTCCGGCCATGTGGATTGAATGACGGAGAGATAATCTTGGACGGCATCGAGCCGATCGTCATAGGCGCGGAAGGCTGCATCCAGTTTGACCCGCTGGCCACCCAGCACTTCGTGGGTGGTGAAAGTTTGGCTTTGCCCCTCCCAGCTTTCAGATGCCTTGATCCCGAAATATGCGCCACCCTTCAGGTGTTCCCCCCAGCCCGTCTCAATGGCCGATTGAGCAGCAGCAATGGCGGCCTGGACGTGGGGCGCACCAAGGCTGCGGGCATCAGCATAGATTGCGTTAAAGAACTGCTGTGGCGTGTCCATCGCTCATGCTCCGAAACGGGTGAGGTGATGGACTTGGAATAATGGGATTTGGAGAGCCTATGACTTGTGACAGGTGTCACTGTGTCAGCAACTCAATCCTTGGGTTGGTTTTTCTGCAGCCGGTTGATGATGCGGTGCATGTTGCGACGGCTGGTGCCCACTGCTGCTGCCATCTCGTTGACGCTGTAGTGACCCGCGTTGAGCATATCCACTACATCCTGGTCGCGCTTTGACTTTTGGGAGTGTTCGCCCATGGGAAAGTCCATGGTGACCCCAAAGCCGTCTGCAATCACATCACAGACGGCCTGCGCCCGTTCAGCGCCGAGAGCATCCACAAGCCAATGATCTCCGTCAACACGAGCTGGAATGTAAACGGCCAAACCGGCCACCAGTTCGGAGAACTTCGCCGCCGTCTGCTCATCGGTAGCCTCCGCCACCCGCGCATAAACATCCGCAGGCCGGTTCGGCACCACGAGCGGCTTGTCCATGCCAGGAAAGAGGGCCAGTTGTTTGCCGGTAGACTTGCTCATGGCTGATGGGAACGCACCTGCTCACCAAGCGCGTTCATGACCTTGATCCACTGTTCATCCGTCACACGGCCCAACAGACCAGCGAAATCAATGCGTGTGTAATTCCACGCCAGAACCTGATTGACCTCGGCCACCAACCACATGACGGCCCGATCAGCATCGATGCCCTTCCGCCGCACCACAATGACAGCCTGTGCCAAGGCGACCTTCGCCCGATCATTGGTTAACCATGGTGGGGTCAGAACACTGTTCGACCATTCCAGCGTCGTATCACGAGCCATCCACCCTTTAAGCGCTTCAATAACTTTAGCGGCTTCCTGACCATCGATTAGGAACCGCGTGTGATCGATGCCGGTCTGGCGTTTCACGAAGGCCAGCAGTGCCTTGTCGTCGCGATCGCGCACTAGGCCAAGGTTCCAGGCGGCAATCCACAAGGCCTGAATTTTCGGCGCGTAGCGACCTGTTATTTTTCGCCGAGCCGTTCCGGCCTGGGGATAGAGCCGCGAAATCTCATCGCGGCACAGCAACCTTTCTTTATCGCTCATGGCCTTGGTGGAACGCTTGCCAACAACACGGTCGTAGATATCCCGGGCTTCTTCTTCAGAAAGACTTGCAGCAGAGCGGGTAGCGTGAAGTGCGGAGAGAGCGGTCATTGCAACAGCTCTAAAGAGGCGGACTTGGGTCCGCGCTCTGTTGTCGCTAATGCGTCCTCGGCCCGCCATTGATCCAATCGGCCTTGGACATTAGCACGAAATCGCTGAAGCGCTTGATGAGCGTCATCGTTCTCAACTGCCTTGGCAACGCCAGTCACAAGCCAAGTCTGTTTCTCCGTTAAATGCTCTGCACAAACGCTCAAAGCATGTTTGAGCAACACATCGCAGCCCAAAGCCACTGGAAGCGCACCAGCGGGTGTGGACAGACCAATATCAACCTCGCCATTTCTGAAGCAATACATCACGCTCATTAGGCTGCCTCCTGCTTCAGAGGCGGGGCCGACATTGTAGGATTTGGAGAAAAGGGTTGGCTATGAAAGACGAACACTCCGACCGATTGATACCTGTGGTCTCCAGGCATCCTATTCTGACGATTATGGTGATCGTTCTGATCGCCATCGTGATAATCGGGACCGTATTCATCGACGAAAACGGCGCGCTCAATGCGTGGCTCAATCGGTGGCAGACACTTATAACAGGGGTTCTGGCAACTTTGGCAGCTTACCTCACAGTCCGGCAAATCCATTTCAGTGACGACCGTCAGGAAGTTCGTCATGAACAACTGATGGCACTCGGACTGCGCCGTGATGCACTGCTGCTCAATCGAGCTGCTTCTAGAACAATCGCCAAAATTCAAGAGAATGCGCATTCTGTAGTCGATCTCACTTACATGATTGTGGCGTTGCGCGAACGGCATAAAGCTGGAGATTTTGTGGTAGAGAATGGGGCACTTTCTATCGCCCTCCGAGATGTCCGATATGAACTCGATAAGTTGATTGAGAATGACGCACTGACTGAAATTCTGGACGGAGGATTTTTGGAGAATATCAGCTGGGCTCGCGACAGCGTGGTCACCTACCAGAGATACATGCAAGTGGCAGATGAACTGCTGGTTGTAGACTTCCTCAAAGCTGCAGAACTCAGACAACTTGAACTTGTCGAAGTCGATACAGAGATCGACGCGACCGAGTTGGCAGAGGCTGTCCACGCCTGCGCTTCTGTGCTGACCGCGAGATTTCATGCAGTCGAAAAAGTTTATAGGCGTTACAAGATTGGCTAAAGGTGCTCTCATCACGCACCCGCCTTTGCCAGATCAATCGTCACTGCTTCCCAGCGGCTTGTCTGCGTCTCGCGCCGATAGAACCGCACGTATTCCTTCGACCCGGTGATGCGGATGCTATCGCGGACAGCCTCCATGGCCCGCACCCAGCGTTCGTCTGTAATATCCAGACGCATGAGCATGAATAGCTCGGCGCGGTTCACATGGCCCTCTTTGTCCGTGTTAAAGGCCCGTGTGATGAGCGCCCGAATTTCAGGACGGCTCTCTGCCGCCCATTCGTTCATGCACTCATCCATCAGCGTCTTTGCGGTCTGTAGCTGTGCGCCAAAGGCGATGAACTCGGACACCTGCACCCGCACCTGCATCAACCCATCAAAAGACTGATAAGTGCGATTGCCCTTCTTGCCGCCCTTGGCGACCCCATACTCCTGCTCCAGCATCGCATCGAAGCCGCCCAGGTCCACCATCGTGTGATTGCGGAACCGGTTGATCTGGGCGTGAAGCTCTTCCGCATAGCCCATTACCTTGCGCACCATCTCATCCTCCAGCTTGTCAGCCGGTTTGACGTTTTCGATGGGCACGAGATTGCCCTTGGCATCGGTGAGATACTGCTTGCCGTTCACCTCTTGAATGCCATCGGTAAGGTCGCTCATTTGGGGAGCGATGGAGGGCATGGCCGTAGTTTGATCTGTTGTGGTCATTTCGTGTTTCCTCGTTTTGATTGTGTTTTGTGATCCAGCCAGCCACCCAGATCGCAGGCGCGGAGCACATGCCCCCAAAAGCCCAGCTCGCTTTGAGTGGGAGGCGTTGGAGCTTGGCGCTGCGCATTGGAACGCATCGCCTCCCGCACTTTCAGTTTGCAACGCAGCGCCTGTTCATGGGCTTCCAGATGGCGCGCCTCATCGCACAGTTCCCCAAGCTCATGGATGAGACCGGCAACGCTCTGCGCGTCCAGATTGAGGGGCTGATGATCGAACTCGACGAACCGCTCACGCAGTTTCGCCAGTCGGTTGGAAAGACGCGCACTCATGCCAATTCATCCAGCGGGCGGTTTTTCCAGGCATAGTCCACGGTGTCTCGCGTAAGCCCGCTGCCATCACCGGCGGCCAGGATTGAGGCGAATTGGAGCGTGGTGGACACATTGTCCAAACCGCCTGGCTTCTGGGCGATGCCGGACAGGAACTTTCGTGCTGCCGGTTCTTCAACCTTCCAGCCGTCGATCAGCTTCTGCACATCTTCCTCATAGGGTCGATCGCGCTTCAGCTGGCGCATAATGCGACGGCGCAGTTGCGCTTTGGCCTTGCCCCTGTTGGCCGACAGCGTGGTGTAGATTTCGTCATTACCCACCAAAGCAAGCCCGCAGCCATATTCATCGCTGAACAGCCGCAACTGGTTGATCGTCTCGTCAGAAAGGTGCTGGGCTTCGTCAATGATCAATAGGCACGGCCCACCTTTGGCCTGGAACCACTCACCCACGGACCGCGCCAGTTTTGCCGGATGGTGCTGCACGATCCCCAGGGCAGACACCAAATCCACCAACATGGCATGGGGTGTCTTGATGTGCGGGCTGGCAACAACGCGCCAGGCATGGGTGTGCAACTCTGTATAGCGCTTGGCTGCAGCCGTCTTACCCAGACCGGCCTTCAAGGTGATCGTCACGATCTTCGACATCTGATGGGCCAGCATCAGCACCTGGTGGACTTCCTGGGTGATCTTGAGGTCCAGATGCCCAGGCCCCTGGGCAAAACTGCTCAGTAGAGCTTCACTCTCTTCGAGGCTATCAAGCCAGATACCGACCTTGCGATTGGTCTCATCCAGCCGACCCAAATATTTCGCGCCATACCATTGCGAGAATGTGCCGTTGGGGATGCCGCAGCGTTTGGCGGTCTGGGACTTGCTCCATTTGTTGCGCAGAGCCACATCACGAACGCGGGCTGTCAGAAGCCCCCATCGCTTTACATCCCGTTCAGTCCGGCCACTTGTTTCCACGCCGACTTCGGGTGTCTCGCTGGGTAAATCCCATATTGCGGGATCAAATTCAGTCATCTATCTTCTCCATGCTTTCACTTTGGGCGGTCCTTTTTGGGCCGCCTCTTTTTTTGGGTCGGGGGATGCGCGAGACCTTTTTCCCCCTATCGATCAGTCCTCGTCTTTGCCGCCGGTGATGATCCGTAGACCTCGGCCAAAGGCCTGCTCGAATTTCTGAAGCTCCTCATCGGAAGCCGGTTCTGGCGCGGGAGCAGGTCGCGCTCCGCCGGTCGCCAGACGTTTGATTTTTGGGGGTTCCGGCGCAGGCTCTTTCGGCGCCCGCTTGCCGCCGTAAAGTTCGCCCAGCTGATCCGGTGTCAGCTTCCGCAGTGCGGTCTGCTCATCCTTCAACGCCTTCAGATAGGCCGTCTCGGCCCGCGCTTTCTCCCGCGCCGCCCGCACGTCATAGAAGCCGGTGTCAGCGATACAGTCCGCATCACAGATGAACCGATCAGTCAGGTCATAGACGCGAATGCCATCCTGCAAGTGGTCAGGGTCGAAGCGGGCCACCACTTTTTGTCCGGCAATGGCGTTGAGTTCAGGTGCCCAATAGCGGTTCTCAAATAGGTGGATTTCTCCGGAGCCTTTGCGACAACGCACACCTTCCGCAGCCAAAAGCCACAGCGACCGCTGCGCGGCACTAGGCCACCGCACGATGGCGTTCTCATAGCTCGCCTGGAATGTCTCATCGAAGGAACGGCCCTTGGCCATCTCCGTCCGGCGACCGGTCTGGGCGTTGTGGGAAGCGATCAGCTGATCCACCAACTCACGGAACTGGTCGATCGGGACAGCAGCATTGCCGTAGTTTTCCGGCTTCGCGTCTGGCGCGTTGCCCGTGTAGGCCCCGCTCAAACTAGGGTGCTTGGCGATGGTCTCACAGAGGTCGCGGAAGGCCCGTTCGATGGGCTTGGACTGGCCGCGCCCTGGGATTGCGAAATGCAACTCTACGCCAAGCGATGGGAGCAGACCCAAAGGTTCCTCATCGCGGATTTTGAAGCGGAACCGCGTGGTGGCTCCACCACTGATCCACTTGGAGGCAAAGGCACGGCTGTTGTCTGTGGTGAGGGCATCGGGGACGCCGTATTTCGTCACCAGATCACCGATGGCCAGGCGCACTACATCTTTGGCCTCGCTGTCGCTCACCCGCCAAGCCACGATTTTGCGGCTGTAGAGGTCCTGCAACGCCACCATGGTGGGGCGGACGATCCGCCCATCGTCCCACCGCGTGAACACATCGAACACATGACCGTCCATATTGACGGCCTGCATGGCGTGGAGATCGGCAACGCTACGGCGTTGGGCTGGGAACAGAATACGCGCCGCCGTGCGGCCTTCGCGAGCGATCTTCTGCACTGCCTTCGGCACTTCCAGATTGAGCCGCCGTCTTAAGGAACGCTCATGGGGAAACCCGCCCCAGCCCTTGTCATCGGCTTGTTCACTGGCTCGCCGCAGACAGACCGAGAAACGTGGCGCTTCAGGGCGCAAGAAGTCGGATAGGATTGCATCCCAGGCATCGGGATGGATTTCGCTGAACTCGCGGGCCTTACGGGCAGCGGGAGCCAGCAGCGCCAGCCAATCCTGGCGAGGCTTACCCTGCACTTTGTCGCGCCACTGATAGAGCGACCGTTCGGAGCATTCCTCATTCAAGGCAACAGCAGAGACCGCAGCGGTCACGCTGGCACCTGCTTTCACCAAGTCATCGACGTTCTGAACCGCCTTCAAACGGTCTTCACACGCCGTTTTCTGTGCCTTCGAAAGTGCCTCGAAACGCTCCCAAGCATCCGCATTCCCCGGCTCCGCCGTGTAAGCGGTAGGCAGCGATAACACCTTTCCCTTTGACTGCGCCGAGGAGGGCAGCAAACTCTCGTGATATTCCCACACGGGCCGTCCGCCGCCACTGGGCCGCAGCCTGGCCTTGTCGGCCTGCTTCCGCCAGCCCAGCCGCGCCGCCAGCCGGTTCACACCGCGCACGTTGGATGGCAGGTCCGCACATCCAAGCGCCACGATCTCCTGTGGGGTGAGCCAACCGGTCACAGCTTGACCCCGCGTCGAAGCACCAATCTGTAGCCTTGGTTCCGGTGAACCTTGATAGTCCAACCGGCGTCCCAAAATTTTGCCTGCACCAATCGCTTGATGTGGCGCAGGTGCGCCCTCTCATTTGGCCCAGGCTTAGGGCTTACGGTCTTGGTCAAAAAATCGAGAGAAACGATCTGTCCGGCTTGGCCGACAAGAGAGGCTGCAAAGATGCGCTGCTTTGGCGCTGTGAAGAGATTTACCAGTTCCGTCAACGGGAGAGCATGCTCGACCGACTGCCCACAACAAGGGCATTTTACCATTCTACTCATCTGCGCACCCTCCGCTTTGGAGGACGCGCAGTCTGGCGGAGGGCACGGATGCGAGATGTGTTTTCATCACGCCGCTGAACGGCCAGCCCCATTTCAGCGAAACGTGCATCGGCCCCTTCCAGCGCCAGCATGCCGTCATCATGCAGCACGAAATCCCACAGCCACCGTGCGCCGGTAGCCATCACGAAGGCGCGGAACCGAACTAGCGAAATGTTGTGGCCTGTCTTCGCCGCCGACGTGTAGGCATCCAGCGTCACCTTGGAGACCCGTTCGCCCAACTCGCGGCTCATGCGCTCCGCCAGTTCTGTGCGGTCAAAATCGCTCTGGTCGATGGCACGGCTCATGGCCAGCGCCAGACGGCTAGGGAACGTGGCCCGCCGGTCGGCTCCAGCCACCACACGGGTGGGGAAGCAGGGTTGATGGAGCGCATCCATCTGGTCGGGGTGCAAGACGGTGGCCATCACGCAGCATCTTCCTGCGCCTGGGCCTTAAGGGCGCGTCTGGCCCTGCGGCGGTCCACCACTGTCCGCGCTGCGGACATCTTGATGAGGTAAGTGCGGTTCAGCGCCACACGGCCTGGGGCATTGCCCAGGGCATCCAGCTCATCCGCTAAACGGACAATCTCTGCCCGCATTTCTGCGGACAGGTCCATGGTGCATTCGAGACACCAGCGGGATCGACCTGCTGGGGCGTATTCACATTGATAGAGTTGGCAGCGTTTTTGGCTCATGATGCGTTCCTTTCTTCAGGTTCCGCATCATTGGTTTTGGCCGCGTCGGCAGCCTGTTTGTTCGCCCTCCGGCTTTCCACCTTCTGCGCCTGCTTGGCCTCCTCGGCCTTCAGCATTTCAGTGAGTTCCGCCAGAAAGGTGCGCTTCTGCCCCAGTGTGAGACGGGCGAAGGCAGACAAACCCGCCTGATAGCGCTGCTCCTTCAGTGGCAGCGGTTTAGGCTTGTCGGCCAGTGTATCCAGCGCCGCTTGGGCATCGCCCTCGGTCACCTCCAGCGCCTTGATCAGGCGAGCATGGTGCGTCTCCGGCACATCACAGAACTTCAGCAACACCGACTGGTTATCGGCGATGCTCGGATAGTGCTGGTGGATGGCCGAGCGAAGTTTGCCGGTAATGTTTTTTGCGATGCGGGTGAGGCGTTCGACCACCGGGACAGAGACACCAAGACGGTCTGCAGTGTATGCCGAGAAACCGTAGTTCGGGCGATCATCAGAGCGAACCGTCAACTTGACGGTTTGGTCACCACCGCGCTCGATCCGTCCATATTTTGCCTCCCAGGCATCACGGTAAATCTGGATGCCAACGGCGCGATCCAACACCGAGAGATCGTTACGGAAGACGTTCTCGGAAACCTCTGCTAGCAAAGCATCCGTTTTGTCTCCTTTGAACACGACGCAGTCGATCTCCGCCCACTGCAACATTTCCACAGCACGGACACGGTGACCGCCAGCCACTAGCACGTAAGGCTGTTTGCCGTTCGGCGTGGCCCGCACCAGAACCGGCGTCAACTGCCCGTGTTCCGCAATGGATGTGCTGATCGCCAGCGCATGATTATCATCCACGGGCCGAGACCGATCTTCCGGCACCTCGATTTTGTTAAGCGGAAGTGTCTTGAAGAGCGTTTTGTGCGCTGCCGTTTTCTTGATGGTGTCTTTAGCCATGAGCGCGCCGCTCCTTTCCTGTGGGGGAGCCATGCAAAGCGCGTTCATAGGCCCGCACGAAAGCGGGCAATGCCATCCGACTGTCCACAGTCTTGGCAGCATGCATCACGTTAGATTTCGGGCGATGCGTTTCCAGTGCGACCCGCCTAACAGGCCACATCAATCGGCGAACCATCATGTGAACCGCCACCTGCCGCGCTAGCAAAGCGTCGAACAGGCCGTGTGGTGGGAACTCGATCGCTTCCAAGCACAGATGGGGCATGAACCGCTGGGCAGCCTCCAGACAAGCCTTCCAGTCATGCGCGAAGACTGCGCTACGGGTAACAAGCGCACTCATGACAGCCACCACGCGGCGAGGGCGACCACGGCCACCAACACGCTCAATTCCAGCACAACCACCATCACCGCATAGGCAACAAAGGCGCTGTTCCAGTGCCAACTGCGCCACAGTTTCTTGACCAGTTCCATGGCTACACCTCCACCGCTTTTCGGCGTTGAGCGACGGTGGCCGAGTTTTCATAATTGGCCTGTGGTTGAGGGCTTAACCGGCGACCGGCTTCATCGTAGCGCTCAGGAAACATCTGGTGCGGTTCGAGGCCGAGGGCAGACGCTAAGGCCTCTTCTCCGGCCTTGTGGGCTTGTTGGAGCGCTTTGGCGCACGACCGTTTTACGAGGCCATGCTGCTTGTCCACATCGGACAGTCTTAGACCGAGTGTGAATAACTCGGCACGGACGTGCGCAGCCCGTTTGATTGGGTCCTTAAATGGGTTCATGATCTCCGGGGAAAGGGAGGCCCTGCACGGCCTCCCTATCTTCGACTGTTTCGTTTCTACAAGTGGAGTTGATACGATTTCTCGTAGCCAGTCAACCAAAAACAACGAAAATTCGTCGTTTGACGAAACAGCAATCGTTGATCGCATTAAGTCTCTGCAAGGAAGGGAAAATATGGCGTCCTTCGCATCGAATATTGGCGCTCCCCTCTCCACAGTGTCCAGTTTTATGAACTCAAAGAAGGTTCCAAAGGCGGAGACGCTATTGAAAATAGCCAGTTTCTACGACGTTTCGTTGGACTGGATCGTTTCAGGGGAGCAGGCTTCGACGAGCAACGTTTCAGTCCCCATAGAAGCCACCACAACCATCCGCCGCTTCGACATTGAAGCATCTGCCGGGGCAGGAGCACTGGCACTGGCAGAGGTCGCCACAATCGAGCTGGCGGTGGAGCGCACCTTTCTCGAACGCTATGGCGTCGATCCCAGCACCTGCTTTGTCATGGGCATCAAAGGCAACAGCATGTATCCCACGCTGGCCGATGGCGACGATGCTGCCGTCACAACGCAAATGGAACCCCAGCAGCTGGCAGCAAATCATATCTGGGTTTTCGAGGACGCCGTGGGCCTTCGCGTCAAACGCATCACCCGCCTCTCCAACGGCGACTATCTTATCACATCAGACAACCGCGAAAGCCGCGACGAGCAGGTCAAGGCAGCAGACTTCGAACGCGACATCCGCATCATTGGCCGCGTCTTCTGGTCCGGCGGTGCCATCCGCCCTGGCTAAATGCCGAGGTAAAATCTGTCCAAAAGTCTGCGCTCCTTTTCCGCGCCCCGCCGAGGACTTTTGGACAGCATAACCCGTTGAAATTATTTAATTCCATTTGGGGCCCGCACCTAGAAATCGGACTTTTGGTCACTTGTCCAAAAGTCCGTTTGGAGCCATCTATGAGGAACCCTCCTTTTCAGCGGTCGAGCCAGCGCAAAAAATCGCCTTTCAACAAAAGCTTAGCGATTTTCACAAGCCTTTCACAAACCACCTGTGAAAATTGGCCGACTTACCTCACGACCCGCCGAAAGCACGCTTAAGGGCAGTTTACTGCAGAATTGTCGAAATCATCTTCTACCTAAGCGAAGTCCGAAAAGCTCCGTCTTTCCAACACCTTCCGCGAAATCCCACATAATCCCGGACAATCCCGCCCACTGCAGACTTAAGTGCCTCTTACAGCGCCAGCAAATGACGAGAGCGGCTAGAGCATCGAACCCTGGTCCTTTATGGCTCCGGCTCCGCCTGCGCGGGGTTCGTATCCCTGTCTCTGCGCCACAAGTCTTTTGCTTCGCAAATGAAGTGAGCTGCGGCAGGCATTTGCGCCAGCAAATGACGACAGACGCTTGTTTACACCGCGACAGCCTCGGCTTCAGGCTGCTCCACGACGGCTGCCGCGCCAAAACTGTCTCCTAGTCCGATCAAAACGGGATCATCGACCCCGATAATTGCAGCCCCTTCGGCCAGTTGCGCCAGGGTACCGCGCCATTGGCGCATGTTGGGGCGGGAGATGTTGGCGGCGAGGATAACCGGTGTCTTCGCACTCAAACCCTCACCAAGAAGTTTTTTCTGGATACCAGCAGCCGTACGCCCGCCCATGTAAAACATCGTGGTGCAGTTAGGGTCGGCCAGCGCCCGCCAGTCCAATTCCGGTAGCGCGCCTCTGCGGGAATGGCCGGTCACATAGCGGACGGATTGGGCGTGGTCGCGGTGGGTAAGGGAGACATTGAGTTGCGCAGCCAGCGCCGAAGCCGCCGTGATGCCCGGCACGATGGAGACGGGAATGCCGTGGCTTTCCAACGCGGTAATTTCCTCGCCTGCCCGGCCAAACACCACCGGGTCACCGGATTTCAGACGAACCACATTACGCCCCTCTTTGGCCAACCGCAGCATAGTGGCATTGATATCGTCCTGTTTGCAGGATTCCCGCCCACCCCGCTTACCCACCAGCATGCGCTTGGCCTCGCGTCGGGCTAATTCAAGCACTTCGTCGGAGACGAGATCGTCGAACAGGATCACATCGGCGGCCTGCAACGCGCGCACGGCCTTAAGTGTAAGCAATTCCGCGTCACCCGGGCCTGCACCCACGAGCGTAACCTTACCGCCTTCGTTGGCCGGTTTGAACAAACCGTCTTCGTTGGCGGATTCACCGGAAAAGGCCCGGTCCACAAAACGCTCCCAAAAAGCCCGGCGCGGCGCGCCCATAGCGTGGCGTTCGTTCACTTTGGGGCGGATGGTTTGGGCCAATTTAGCCCACCCCGTCAGCGTGGCGGGCAGGAGCGTTTCGATACGCCGACGGATGGCCTGACCCAGAATGGGCGCAGCACCGTCCGTGGAAATGGCAATGACGGCCGGCGAACGATTGACGATGGAGCCGAACTGAAATTCGCAAAAGGCGGGCATGTCGATGACATTAACAGGCACCCCTGCCGCTTTACCGGCACACAAGAAAGCCTGTGCCTCACCATCACTCTCGGCATCCGCCACGGCGATGGCGTGGTGGGCAAAAATATCAGCCGACCAGGGTCGGTGGTGAACCACGAAATGGTCCGGCTTGCCCGCAATGATGGCCTCAAATTCCGGGTCCAGCTCTTCGGCGTAAACGTGGACCACAGCACCGGCGGCGGCCAGCAATTCGCCCTTCCAAGCAGCCGCATCACTGCCCCCAGCAAGCAGCACCGTGCGGCCATGGAGTTTGTGGAAGACGGGTAACGTGGCCAGCGCTTCCATACGTTGTGGGCGTTGACGACGGCGCTTGGGCTTATCCACAAGAGCAATATTATTCTGCGGCGATGGCGCTGGCTTGCCCATGCTGTGCCCCCATTTGTTCAAGAAATTCATTGATTTCCGCACGGCAAGAGCCGCAATTGGTGCCCGCATTGCAGGCGCTGCCCACGGCATCCACTGTCCCGGCACCGGCATGAATGCTGGCTGCAATCTGGTTGATGCCCACGCCGTTGCAGGAGCAAACGATAGCGCCCTTATCGGGCGCATGGGCCGGTGGGCGGCCCGCCACAAGCAAGTGACGCGCGCTAAGAGAATGGGCGCGCGAAAGCTGTTCCACAGCCCATGCCCGGGCCACGGCAACCGGCGAGGGCGCGGTGAAAACGGCACCCAGCAAAACTTCACCGTCAAACCATGCCGCGCGCGTATGACCATCCGCCGTTGTGACGCTCAGGCTTGCCTCATGGGGCAAGAAGGCAGGCAACGGGCCTTCACAGGCAAATTCCGTGCGCCAACCGCCTTCGCAGCGGCCCAAGGCCCAATAGGGCAAAGCGGATAAATCAGGGCGGTCCCGCGTTACGGCAAAGCCATAGGTGGTGGGGCGATAGGCTGTCACTTTCACACCCACATTCTTGGATGCCGGTTGGCCGGAAAACGGGTCCGTCACCGGTGGCACCAGCACATCCACGCGCCCCTTAGCCGCAAAGGCACTGGTCCAGTGCATGGGCACGAAGACGCTGCCCTGTGCCTGTTTGGCGCTTAGGAGCGCCCGAACGATGATCTCACCATAGGGGGACGTGATGCTGACAAGATCGGCATCCGCAATGCTAAGCCGGGCCGCATCCACGGGATGGATTTCACAATAGGGTTCCGCCATATGGGCGCTGAGGCGGGGCGCACGCCCGGTGCGCGTCATGGTGTGCCAATGATCGCGAATGCGGCCCGTGTTCAGCGTGAGCGGAAACTCATTTTCCACCACACGGGATGGGGGCGACGAGACCGCCACCAACTGAGCCTTGCCACCGGGTTTGTAAAACGCACCCTCGCCAAAAAACCGCTCCTGCGCGGTGCCATCGGCCCGGACGGGCCAGCGGAAGGGCTCCATGGCGTCGTAGACATCAGCCGAAGCATGCGCCCACGCCCCAATATCAAAATCACGCGCACCGTTGTTTTCAAAAGCGGAGAGTTGCGCGTGTTCCGCAAATATCTGAGACGGATTTTCGTAGTCAAATCCGGCATAGCCCATGCGGCGGGCCACCTGCGCCATCTGCCACCAATCGGCCTTTGCCTCACCCGGAGGGGGCATGAAAGGACGCTGGCGGGAAATACGGCGTTCGGAATTGGTGACCGTTCCGTCTTTTTCACCCCATCCCAAGGCAGGCAGAACCACATCGGCAAAGGCCAGCGTGTCGGTGTTTTCCACCACATCGGAGACAACAACAAAAGGGCAATCCGCCAAGGCCTTGGCCACCCCATCGGCGTTGGGCAGGGAAACGGCCGGGTTCGTGCCCATGATCCAGATGGCTTTGATGCGCCCATCACCCACACCCTCAAACATATCCACGGCCTTCAAGCCGGGCTTAGACGCGATAGTGTCCATGCCCCAGAAACGGGCAACCCGGTCCACATCTTCTGCTGCAAAATCCATGTGGGCGGCCAATTGGTTGGCCAGACCACCCACCTCTCGTCCACCCATGGCGTTGGGTTGGCCGGTGATGGAAAACGGTCCCATGCCAGGTTTACCAATGCGGCCCGTGGCGAGATGGCAATTCAAAATGGCATTGACTTTGTCTGTGCCCCCCACCGACTGGTTCACGCCCTGGCTGTAGACGGTGACGGTTTTACCATGGGCAGCAAACAGATTGAGGAATTCGGCGGTGTGCGCATAGGACAGACCCGTATCGCTCTTGTCAGCCCGGGCCATGGTGAGGGCATCGGAAAAACCGGTGGTGTGGAACGCCAGCCAATCGTGTTTTAGATGGCCGCTATCGGCCAAATGAACCAGCAATTGGTTGAACAGCGCCGTGTCCCCATCCGGCGCTATGGCCAAATGCAAGTCGGCGATGTCGCAGGTGGCCGTGCGGCGCGGATCAATGACCACCACTTTCATTTCCGGCCGCGCCTTTTTTGCGGCGGCGATGCGTTGATAAAGTACAGGGTGACACCAGGCGAGGTTTGACCCCACCAATACCAGCAGGTCCGCCTCTTCCAAATCCTCATAGGTGCCGGGCACCGTGTCGGTCCCGAAAGCCCTTTTGTGGCCCACCACAGAAGACGCCATGCACAGCCGCGAATTGGTGTCGAGATTGGCGGAGCCGAAGGCCCCTTTCATGAGCTTATTGGCGACGTAATAGTCTTCCGTCAAAATTTGGCCGGACACGTAAAAAGCCACGGCATCCGGCCCGTATTCGCGGATTACTGCACCAAATTGATCCGCTACAGCGTCCAAAGCCACATCCCAATGGACGCGCTCACCGTCTATGGTCGGGTAGAGCAAGCGCTCCTCCGGCCCCGTGGTCTCGCCCAGCGCCGACCCTTTGGAACACAGGCGACCGTAATTGGCCGGATGGGCTTTATCGCCTTCAATGGTGGTCTTGCCCTTGGCGTGCGAAGCCAGCACGCCACACCCAACGCCGCAATAGGGGCACGTGGTGCGGACCGCCGCCATCTTTACGCGCCCGTGACGGAAGGCAGCGTGGACACATCCAGCATGAGCGTTTCGCCATCCACCTGCATGGGGAAGGTTTGCACCTGCCCTTCATCGGCCCCTTGAGCCTGCCCCGTGTCAAGCGCGATGACCCAATTGTGGAGCGGGCACGTCACGCATCCATCGTGGATGATGCCTTGACTGAGCGGCCCGTTCTTGTGGGGGCAGCGGTCTTCCAGCGCATAGATATTGTCGTCGGACGTGCGAAAGATGGCCAGTTTCAAATCGCCGATGATCACCCGGCGGGAGCCGAGGCGGGGAATATCGCTCAACTGCCCGATGGCGACCCAGTTTCCAGCCATGACGTTCATTCCGCCGCCTCCAGTTGAAGCACATTCATGGGATTGAATTCGTGCTTGTCGGCACCGGAGACACGCTCTGCCCACGGGTCCACCTGCGCAAATTTTTGGCTGAACACGAAAGCATCGAAATAGCGCTTGCGGGCCACATGGTCGTCCATGATCTGGCGGCGGATTTCATCCAGCCCGATCCGCTTGGCCCACTTGTAAATGCGCTCCAGATAATGGCCCTGCTCACGATACATCTGCGTGAGCGCCACCACATATTCCAGCGCCTCATCTTCGGTGGTCACCTGCCCCAGCACTTCCGTGCCCTTGATGTCGAGACCAGCAGCGCCCGCAAAATGGATTTCAAAACCCGCTTCCGTGCAGATAATGCCCACGTCTTTGCACGTGGCCTCCGCACAGTTGCGCGGACAGCCGGAGACAGCCATTTTCACCTTGGCCGGGGTCCACGACCCCCACATGAATTTTTCAATGCGAATGCCAAGACCGGTGGAATCCTGCGTGCCAAACCGGCACCAATTGGTGCCCACGCAGGTTTTCACCGTGCGCAGCCCTTTGGCGTAAGCCTGTCCAGACACAAAGCCCGCATCGCCCAGATCGGACCAGACAGCGGGCAAATCGTCTTTTTCAATTCCCAACAAATCAATGCGCTGACCGCCCGTCACCTTCACGGCGGGAATGTCGAACTTATCCACCACATCAGCAATGGCGCGCAGCTCGGAGGAAGACGTCATGCCCCCCCACATGCGTGGCACGACGGAGTAGGTGCCGTCCTTTTGGATGTTGGCGTGGGCCCGCTCGTTGATAAAGCGGGACTGGTAGTCATCCGCATATTCATCGGGCCAGTCGGCCACGAGGTAATAGTTGAGCGCCGGGCGGCATTTGGCGCAGCCGTTGGACGTTTTCCATTCCAACTCCTGCATCACATCAGGGATGGTTTTCAGCGCCTTTGCCTTGATGAGACGGCGCACATCGTCATGGCTCAAATCCGTGCAGCCGCACATGGGCTTCACCGCATTGGGGTCGTAGGAATCCCCCAGTGTGATGGCCATGAGTTGTTCCACCAGCCCCGTGCAGGTGCCGCAAGAGGAAGACGCTTTGGTGTGGGCCCGCACATCATCCAGGTCGGTCAACCCTTTGCTGGTTATGGCGCCCGTGATGGTTGATTTACAAACGCCGTTACAGCCGCAGATTTCCGCATCATCCGGCAAGGCTGCAACGGCCGCCATAGGGTCCAGCGGGGCACCCCCCTGGAAAGACTGGCCGAAAATGAGCGTGTCGCGCATTTCGGAAATATCCGTACGCTTTTTGAGCATATCGAAGAACCACGGCCCGTCCGACGTTTCGCCATAAAGCACGGCGCCGACAATACGGTCCTCTTCCAGCACCAGCCGCTTGTAGATACCGGCTTGGGCATCCCGCAGCACAATTTCCTCGCGATTCTCGCCCTCCGCAAAATCGCCCGCCGAGTAGAGGTCCACACCCGTCACTTTCAACTTGGTGGCCGTGACGGAGCCTTCATAGAGGCTCTCCCCTTCCAGCAGATTGTCCGCAATGGTTTTGGCCATCTCATAGAGCGGTGCCACAAGGCCGTAGCACTGGCCCCGGTGTTGAACGCATTCTCCAAGCGCGAAAATTGTTGGGTCGGAGGTGCGCATATCGTCTGAAACGACGATGCCGCGCTCGGTCTCCAGCCCCACAGCTTTGGCCAGATCAACAGCCGGACGAATGCCCACGGCCATGCAGACAATATCAGCAGAAAGCTGAGTGCCATCGTCCAGCAGAACGCCGGTGACGACGCCATCCTTGCCCGTAATTTCCTTGGTATTGGCCCCGGTAAATACTTTGATGTCGCGGTCCACAAAGGCCTTTTCCAGCAAATGACCTGCGGCAGCGTCCAGCTGCCGCTCCATGAGCGTGGGGGCCAGGTGTATGACGCTCACGTCCAGCCCTTGCATCTTGAGACCGGCCGCCGCTTCCAACCCCAACAGACCGCCGCCAATGACCACGGCGTGTTGCTTGGTGTTGGAGGCTTCGATCATGCGCTCCACATCATCCAGATCGCGATAGGTGAGCACCCCGTCCAGATCATGACCCGGCAGGGGGATGATAATGGGGGAGGAACCGGTGGCGATAACCAGATCATCATAGGAGGCCGTAATGCCGTTTACTGATGTGACGGTTTTGGCATCACGGTCGATGGTTTCCACCCGGGCGGACTTGTGCAGCGTAATGCCGTGGGTTTCATACCAATCATCATCATGGGTGAGGATATCCTCATAGGTCTTCTCGCCTGACAGAACCGGCGAAAGCATGAGACGGTTATAGTTCACCCGTGGCTCGGCGTTGAAAATGGTGATGTCGAACCGGTCGGGGTCGGCCTCCAGCACATGTTCAAGCATGCGCCCGGGGGCCATACCGTTGCCGATGACAACGAGTTTGCGTTTCGAAGCGCTCATTCGGCGGCCTCCAATTTGCTGTTCTGGCGGGCAATACGCGCCGCCCGTTTGGCGGCGATGCCAGCCAACTGTTCTTCGCTGGGGTCCGCCCCGCCCTCATAGGCTTCCAGAAAGTCGAGAAGCTCTTCGCGGTAGGCGTAGTAATCAGGATGATCCAGCAGCGCGGCGCGGGAGCGGGGGCGCGGCAGGTCCACATCCATGATGTTGCCAATACGGGCATTGGGGCCGTTGGACATCATCACCACCCGGTCGGCCAGAACAATGGCTTCATCCACATCGTGGGTCACGCAAATGGCGGTGACCTTGGTTTTGGTCCACACATCCATCAGCACGTCCTGCAATTCCCAACGGGTGAGAGAGTCAAGCATCCCGAAGGGCTCATCCAGCAGCAGAAGTTTGGGGGAGAGGGCAAAGGCGCGGGCAATGCCCACACGCTGTTTCATGCCGTTGGACAGGTCCGCAGCGCCCCGATGCATGGCATCCCCAAGGCCCACCTTATCGAGATAATATTCGACGATATCAGACCGTTCTGCTTTGGATGCAGTGGGGTAAACCCGGTCCACACCCAGCATCACATTGTCATAGGCCGTCATCCACGGCAGCAGGGATGGGGCTTGAAACACCACAGCCCGGTCCGGCCCGGCTGCATCCACTTCGGACCCATCCAGCACCACACCTCCGGAGGTGATGGGGTTCAGCCCAGCCACCATGGAAAGCACCGTGGACTTGCCGCAACCGGAATGGCCGATCAGGGTGATGAATTCCCCCTTGTCCATTTTCATTTCCAGCCCGTCCACCACCGTCAGCGGCCCCTTTGGCGTGGGATAGACCTTGGTGAGATTGGCCAGTTCAAGATAGCGGTTCTCGATGGGCGAGTGCGCGGCGTCCGTATAGGCCTTTGGAAGGTTCGGCCCTTTTTTATATTCAGGATGCAGCGGCACCACATTGGGCAGTTCCACAGCAGCTTCGGCAGAGGCTCGCCGCTCGGCACCCACATCGATCAGATATTGCGTAATCTCACCGCGCAGGCGCATGAACTCGTCGTCGCTGTTCATCTCGCCGCGGTCACGGGGGCGGGGAATGTCCACTTTGAAATCCGGGCCGAACGTGGCCGCCGGGGCGGGTGTGAGCGGAATGATCCGGTCCGCCAGCAAGATAGCCTCGTCCACATCATTGGTGATGAGGATGATTGTCTTCTTTTCCTTTTGGGAAATATCCGCAAATTCGTCCTGCAACTTTGCGCGGGTCAGCGCGTCCAGCGCAGAAAGCGGCTCGTCCATCAGCAAGACTTCCGGCTGCATGGCCAGCGCCCGCGCCACGGCCACCCGCTGACGCATGCCACCGGAGAGTTCCGCAGGCTTGCGGTCCCGGGCGGGGGTGAGACCCACCATGTCGATATAGCGATCCACGATCTCGGAGCGCTCGCTGCCCGACTTCTTGCGATGCACCTCATCCACCGCCAGCCGCACATTGCCCTCTACAGAGAGCCAAGGCATCAGCGAATAAGACTGGAACACCACACCCCGTTCGGGACTGGGGCCAGTCACTTCATCGCCCTTAAACAAAATGGTGCCTTCGTCCGGCGCAATAAGCCCTGCCAACATGGAAATCAGGGTGGTTTTGCCCGCGCCGGAGAACCCGACAATGGCCACAAACTCCCCTTCTTCAATGGTCAGGTTCAAATCGGCCAGCACATCGGTGCGGTCAGTGCCCTCGCCATAATGTTTGGCGAGGTTCTCGATGGAAAGAATGCTCATGGTCTGCCCCTATCGGTTGGCCGAGAAGGTGAAGGCCTGTTGCAGGGTGAACATCACCCGGTCCAGCAGAAAGCCGATGATCCCGATGGTGAGCACGGCCACCATGATTTTGGCCAAAGACTGGGAGGAGCCGTTCTGGAATTCATCCCAAACGAATTTCCCAAGCCCCGGGTTCTGGGCCAGCATTTCAGCAGCGATCAACACCATCCAGCCCACACCCAGCGACAGGCGCAAACCCGTAAAGATGAGCGGCAGGGAGGAAGGCAGAACCAGTTTGGTGATGGTCTTCCACGTGGGCAGGCGCAGCACGCGGCCCACATTCATCAAGTCCTTGTCCACCGAGGCCACGCCCAGCGCGGTGTTAATGAGGGTGGGCCACATGGAGCACAACGTCACCGTCACGGCGGAGATAAGCAGCGCCTTGGGCATCCATTCCCACGGCGTCACATAGGTGGCCGACACGATCATGGTCACGATCGGCAACCACGCCAGGGGCGACACCGGTTTGAAGATTTGAATGAGCGGATTGATGGCCCCGGAAAATGTCTTTGACAGGCCAGAGGCAATACCCAGCGGCACGGCGATCAGCGTGGCAAAACCGAAGCCCAGCGCCACGGTGAAAAGCGAGGTGACGATCTGATCAATGTAAGTGGGCTTACCCGTATAGGTGCGGTATTTCGGTTCCTTACCGGCAGCGATGCGCTTTTCATTACGCACGTCCTGGCGCTCATAAAACGCGTCTGCCTTGGCCCGCTCACGGTTGTGGTCATCCCAAAGATTGCCCACCTGTTGCCATACCTGCGCGGGGCCGGGCACCGCGCCCAAGGATGTCTGCACCTTCGGCGCAAGCCAGGCCCAGGCGGCCAGAAAGACAAGAATGCCCAGCAGCGGGATAACCAGCATCCGCTTCAATTCGGAAAGCTGTTCCTTGATATTGTCGCCAGCGGCGATCTTCAGCAGAGGCGTGACCCAGGCCAAGCCCAGCGCTTCCAGCCAAGAAGAGGCCCGATTAATGGCGGCGAAGGCGCGCTCGCGCCGGGAGATCATGCCGGCAGGAACCGCCGCTTCGGATGCATTGGCCATGGTTCTAAACCCTTATTGATGTCTTTGAGGGATGAGGAAGGAATTGGGTTTGCGTCCGGTGGGCACAGACTATGCAGGGGGCACACCGTAGGGTCTGGTTGTCATTGCCAACCGGACGCAAAGCTTGGGATTTAGTTGGAGACCACCTCGGCGCCTTTAACAGTCTGGCCGGATTTCAAACCGATCGTGAGGCTGTCGATATAGGCGTTGGGCTTGCGGGCATCGTAGGCAATGCCGTCGATGATGTCGGCAGCAGGCGTGGGTGCCTTGTAACCGTCACTGTCCCAAGGGAAATCCGCTTCGGCCGCATTGCCGTCTTCCACCACCATGCGGGCGGCCTTCAGGTAAATGTCTGGCAGGTAGACGGATTTGGCCGTTTCCGCATACCACTCATCGGCTTTAGGCTCGGCAATCTGTCCCCAGCGGCGCATCTGCGTCAGATACCAGATGGCATCGGAGTAGAAGGGGTAGGTGGCGTAGTAGCGGTAGAACACGTTGAAGTCCGGCACGGCGCGCTTGTCGCCTTTTTCATATTCAAACGTGCCGGTCATGGAGTTGGCGATCACTTCCGCATCCGCGCCCACATATTCGGAGCGGGCAAGGATCTCCACCGCTTCCATACGGTTGGCGTTATCATTCTCGTCCAGCCACTTGGCCGCGCGGATCAGCGCTTTGGTCAGCGCCAGTGTGGTGTTGGGGTTCTTCTCGGTGAATTCCTTGGTGAGACCGAACACTTTCTCCGGGTTGTTCTTCCAGATTTCGTAGTCGGTAATCACCGGGACACCAATGCCCTTGAAAACAGCCTGCTGGTTCCACGGCTCACCAACGCAATACCCATAGATCGTCCCGGCTTCCAAAGTGGCGGGCATTTGGGGCGGTGGCGTCACGGAAAGCAGCGCTTCGCCCATGATTTGACCCGAAACATCCGTGGGGGAGTAAAAACCGGGGTGAATGCCCCCGGAGGCCAGCCAATAGCGCAACTCGTAATTGTGGGTGGAGACGGGGAACACCATGCCCATGTTGAAAGGCTTACCGTCGGCGATGAATTTGTCCACGACAGGCTTCAGCGCATCGGCCTTGATGGGGTGAACGGGCTTGCCGTCATCGCCAGTGGGAATATTCGGCTTCATCATCTCCCAGATTTCGTTGGAAACGGTGATCCCGTTGCCGTTCAAATCCATGGAAAACGGCGTCACAATGTGCGCCTTTGTGCCGTAGCCGATGGTGGCAGCCAGCGGCTGACCGGCCAGCATATGGGCACCGTCAAGCTCACCCGTGATCACGCGGTCCAGCAGCACTTTCCAGTTAGCCTGAGGTTCCAGCGTGACGAACAGGCCTTCGTCTTCAAAATAGCCTTTCTCATAGGCAATGGCCAAAGGGGCCATGTCGGTGAGCTTGATGAAGCCCAGCTTCAACTCGTCCTTCTCCACTTCCAGCTCGGCAAAGGCAGGCCAAACCAGCATGGAAGAAACAGCGACCGTGAGGGCGGTCTTGATCATAAATGAGCGCATAGAAATTTCCTGCATGGGCGATGGTCGGATCATGCCCAAATGGGGGAGGAGGAAGACCCGACCATCGCAACTGAAGTTAACAGGCACCCATGCGGGAGGAGGTTGCAGGAGCGCCACGAAGCGCCGACCCGGAAGTCGACAACGGGAAATTAGGCCCGGAGTTCCGTTGCCGTCGTCTGCTGAATTAGATGCAGCGTGTTGCCGAAAACGCAACGCTCCGTCTGACCAAATGGTCAAATTTGACCCGCAACAGCAGGTTTCCAAAGGCTTGATTGCCTTTTTCTTGCCACTTTTACTGCAACCCGAAAGTATGGGGGCGAAAACAAAGGATGGGAAAAACCCAAATGAAACAACGCAAACTGGGACAAAATGGCCCACTGGTGTGCGCCATCGGCTACGGTGCCATGTCGTTTTCCAACTTTTACGGACCCGCAACCGATCAGGGGTCCATGGCCATTCTGGATGCCTGTGTGGATTTGGGCATCACCCATGTGGATACGGCTAATGTCTATGGTATGGGCCGTTCAGAAACGGTCATCGGTGAATGGTTGAAGCGCCGTGGTTGCCAAAACCCGTTCACCATTGCCACCAAGGTCGGCATTACCGACAACCCCGATCAGCGCTTGAACAATGATCCCACCCATATGCGGGAATCGCTGGAGGCCAGCCTCAAGCGTCTCAACGTGGAGGCCATTGACCTCTATTATGTGCACCGCCGCGACACCCGGTTTGAGATTGAACAGGTGACGGAAACCATGGCGGGTTTTGTGAAGGAGGGGAAAGTCAGGGCCATCGGCTTTTCCGAAATCGCCCCGGCCTCCCTGCGCCGCGCCCACGCGGTTCACCCCATTGCGGCGGTGCAATCGGAATATTCCCTGTCCACCCGCTCGCCGGAAATGGGCCTGGTGCAAACCTGCGCAGAGCTTGGCACCACTCTTGTGGCTTTCTCACCGGTGGGGCGGGCGTTTTTGACGGATCGACCCCACAGTTTGGAGGCGGTGCAGGATATGCCTTTCCTGAAAACCAACCCCCGCTTTATGGAACCCAACATCACCCACAATCTGGAGATGAACGCCAGATTCCGGGCACTGGCCGCCGACAAGGGCGTGGCCGCCGCTTCATTGGCCATCGCCTGGGTGTTGCATCAGGGCAACCACATTCTGCCCATCCCCGGGACCCGCCATGAGGACCATTTGAAAGAACTGGTCGCCGGCGCCCAGATGACGCTCACGCCCGAGGAGGTTTCAGAAATTGAGCGGGTGCTTCCCATCGGCTGGGCGCACGGAGATCGCTATTCCCAGGCCCAATGGCAGGGGCCGGAGCGATATTGTTAGACTTCCGGGGCTAAGCCCCTTCAACACTTCCCACCCTTAGGCCCTTGAAAGCATGTCGCACGCCGTTCCATGGTGACAAATGGACAACTTCCCCTCGCGGACAAATGGATCGGTGGGCAGCAGAGGCGTAAAAGCGAAAGGAGGGTTTTGCGCATGACTTTGAAAAAGCCCAAAATTCGCACCATGGAGCAGCTTTCCGCCACCATCGGCGTGTCCCGTCCCACCCTGTCCAAATATTTTCAGAACCCGGAGACGGTGAGCAAAAGCAGCCGCTCCCGCATCCGCTCAGCGCTGGATACGGTGGACTACGTTCCCAACTATTTCGCCACCAATCTCAACCGCAAATCCACCGGACTGGTGGGCATTGTGGTCCCCTATCTCACGGATCCGTTTTTTGCCGAGATTGCCCGCACGGTGGAAACCCGCTGCATTGAGGAAGGTCTCGCCCCCACCCTGTTCAGCGCCCATGGCCGGGTGGATCAGGAAAACGAGATTCTCGACACACTGCGTTCCATGAACGCCAAAGGCGTGCTTCTGGCACCCCTGGGCCGCATCTCAGACCGTAGCCGCATCGAGCGTTTTGCCGAGGACATCCCCACCGTTTTGTTCGACAGTAATATCGACGACGTGGGGGCCGCTTTTGTGGGGTCAGACAATTTTCAGTCCGTGCCCACCATGGTCAACTATCTGGCCAAAGACGGTGAGCCCCCCTGTTTTTTCGAAATGAAACCGGTGAACCCCAACGCCAACAAGCGCCGCGCTGCCTATGTCAAAGCCATGGAAGAAGCGGGGCATGAACCGCAGATTATCCGCATAGACGGCGACGGCTGGGACTTTGAGCGCATCGGCTATGAGGAGGGCAAAAAAGCGATTCAAGCGGGCAGCCTGCCCTCCAACACCGTCTTTTGCAGCAATGACCGTCTGGCCATCGGCTTTATTTCAGCAGCCTATGAACTGGGCCACACGGTCGGGCGGGAAGGTGCCACTTTCCGTGTGGCAGGCCACGACGACCACCCGTTTTCACGCTTCACCTGCCCCGCCCTCACCACCATGGCACAGGATTACGACAACATCTCACAGCATAGCGTGCGAATTCTGTTGGACATGATCGAAGACGGCGGACCCAAAGGCCCCCGAAAAGAAATGCTGTTTAGCGGCAGGCTCATCGAGCGCGCATCGGCCTAAGCGCGAACGCGTTCATTTTCCGGGTCATAGAGGCCAAGCGCTGAACGTTTGGCCGAAACCAGCCCCAGAGCCGTTTGCACCGCCAGCGGTCCATCCCCTTCGGCCATATCAACGTCCACAAAACCAAAGGCCAGGTTTTTGCCCACGCGATGCCCCCAATCGGCAGACGTGACGGTGCCGATAACTTTGCCATCGGCCAAAATGCTGTCACCGGGATGGGCGGGGTTATGGTCGCTTTCCAATGTCAGCGCTGTGAAGCGCCGCCGATCCTTATCTTTCATCTGCTCCAGCGCCGCCTTGCCGATGAAATCCTTATCCCAGCGCACAAATCGCTCAAGACCGCATTCCAGCGGATTAAACTCCGTGATCAAATCCGCCTTCCAGTGGCGATAGCCCTTTTCCATGCGCATGGATTCTGTGGCATGGGCACCAAAGGGTTTGATGTTGAACGCTTGGCCCGCTTCCCAAAGGGTCTCAAACGCCAGTTTCAGCTGTTCGTTGGGAATGTGCAGCTCCCACGCCAATTCACCGGAAAACGAAACCGCCATGGCCACCGCTTCCGCATTGCCGATGAACACGCGCTTACAAGTGAGCCAGGGGAAAGCCGCCGCCGACCAATCCGTGCGCGGAGCCGCCACTTGCAGCACATCCCGCGATTCTGGTCCGGCCACCACCAAAATAGTGTGCGTATTGGTGAGGCTTTCGATGCGAATATCGCTGTCATGGGGCAGATGGACCCGCAACCAGTCCATATCGTGAAACTCCGCCGCTGCCGCTGATCCATACCAGACGGTGTTCTCATCCAGATTGGCCAGCGTCGCTTCCCCTTTCACATGGCCCTGGTGGTTGAGCAAATAGGCCAGCCCCACCTTGCCCATTTGGCGGGGAATGCGACTGCAAGACAAACCATCCAACCAATCATGCACACCAGCGCCTGTGATCTGGAAGCGGTTGAACCCGGAGACTTCCATAATGCCCACATGGTTTTGAACGTGAGCCACCTCAGCGGCCACGATGTCGAAACTCTCGTTGAAGCGGAAAGAATGGTGCTCCACAAAATCCGGGGACGGCTTGAAATAGAGCGCCCGTTCCCAGCCGTTAACCGTGCCAAATTCTGCGCCCAGTTCCGTTAGACGATCCGTCAGCGGCGTCGTTTTCATGGGCCGCCCGGCGGGGCGGTGCTCATGGGGCATGTGGAAGCGGAATTCGTTTTGATAGTCTTCAATGGCCTTCAGCGCCGTGTATTCCACATTGGCATAGCGGGTGAAACGGCGGGGATCGAGGCACCAAGTGTCATAGCAAGCCTCCCCATGGGCGATGATCTGCGCCAACAGCCAGCCATGGCCACCCCCTTCGCCAAGGCCGGCCCGCAGGCCGGTGATGCAATAGGCATGGCGCTTGCCGGGAATGCGCCCCACCAGCGGCAGGCCATCGGGCGTGTAGGTAATCGGCCCATTCACCACCGAGTGAATGCCCGCCGTTTCCAGACAGGGCAGCCGCCCCGTGGCCCCTTCCATCACATCCACAACCCGGTCCAGATCATCCGGGCACAGGGCATTGGTGAAGTTGGGGTCAATCCCGTCCAGCCCCCATGTTTTGCAATCCTGCTCATAGAAGCCAATCAGCAAGCCGTCTTTTTCCGCCCGCTGATAGAAATCATCCGTGGGACAGCGCAGCAGGGGCACACGAAAATCGTCCCCCCGCTCGGCCTTCACCGCTAGAATTTCCGGCAGGGGGCCGGTGAGCATATATTGATGCTCCATGGAGGCCACGGGGTGCTCCACCCCCATCATGGCCCCAATTTCATTGCAGCGATAACCGCCCGCATTCACCACGCTTTCGCAGGCGATATCGCCCTTATCCGTGTGGACAATCCATGTCCCATCAGGCTTTTCCTTAAGCCCCGTGACGGGCGTGAACCGATGCACCTCCGCCCCCGCCTTGCGCGCCCGCCGGGCCAGCGCCTGGCATAGCTGCGCCGGATCAATGTCCCCATCCATGGGGTCCCACAGGGCACCCAGCAGGTTGTCGGTAGAAATGAGCGGGTGGCGGCGCTGGGCTTCCTGCGGGTCCACCACCTCAAAATTCACCCCCATGCCCTTCGCCATGGAGACGAAGTGGTGATAGCCGTCCAAGTGATCCTGCGTGGAGGCGAGCCGCAGCCCACCGGTGCCATGGTGGTAGTTGATGGGATAGTCCGGGTCGTTGGCCAGTTCCTGATACAGGTTGATGGAATGGGTCTTCAGCCCCACCATGGTCTGGTTGCCGCCAAAATTCGTCACCTGCGCAGCGGAATGCCATGTGGTGCCGGAGGTCAGCTCATCCCGCTCCAGCAACATGCAATCGGTAATGCCCTCCTGTGTGAGGTGGTAAAGCGCCGAACACCCGGCAATGCCACCGCCGATGACAACCACTTGTGTGTGCGTTTTCATGGATTACCCCTCCCCGGATACGTCCACCGCCATAGGCGGCCCCTGCGGCAGTGTTGAGCAAATCGGGTGGGCGGGGCAACGCATTTTTGCCCCCGTTCAGCACCGATATTGGCGAATTTTC
Source organism: Pseudomonadota bacterium (assembly GCA_038525315.1). Taxonomy (GTDB): domain Bacteria; phylum Pseudomonadota; class Alphaproteobacteria; order Rhizobiales; family Rhizobiaceae; genus Pseudahrensia. The sequence goes on along the minus strand of JBCBHU010000001.1, from coordinate 715,067 downwards.
AAATCCTAAAACAACACACCGCCGGAAGTTGGGGATGACGGTCGCCCTCCAATGGGGTTAACCTGCCCCAACGAAGATATTTCGGAGAAAAAAGCATGGTCGACAAGGTCGTCCGGCTGGAAGATGCCATTGCCACGATTGCGGATGGCGACACCGTTTGCGTGGCAGGGTTTGTGGGCATTGGAACACCGGAATGTCTGTTGCGGGGGCTGCAAGATCGCTTCAGCGCCCATCAAATGCCCCGTGATCTGTCGCTCCTTTTTGCCGCCGCACCGGGCGATGGTAAGGACGCCGGGCTGAACCGGCTCGCCATGCCGGGCCTCATCAAGCGGGCCATTGGCGGCCACTGGTCTCTCGTCCCTAAGCTGGGCGCCATGGCCATGCGCAATGAAATTCAAGCCTATAACCTGCCGCTCGGCTGTATCTCCCAACTCTATCGGGACATTGCGGCGGGCAAGCCCGGCATGTTCTCCAAAGTGGGGCTTCACACTTTCGTGGACCCGCGCCAACAGGGCGGTGCCATCAATGCTGAAACGACACAGGCGCTTGTTGAACTGAAAGAACTGGCCGGGGAAGAATGGCTTTTCTACCACTGCATTCCCGTGGACGTGGCGCTGATCCGCGGCACAACGGCGGACCGGCTGGGCAATATCACCATGGAGCGGGAGGCGCTGACCCTCGACATGCTGCCCATCGCCATGGCGGCCAAAAACTCCGGCGGGCTTGTCATCGCCCAGGTGGAACGCATCGCCGCCGCCGGATCGCTGGACCCCAAAGCCGTCGCCGTGCCCGGCAATCTGGTGGACTGTATCGTTGTCTCCGAACCGGATGAGCACAAGCAGACCTTTGCCACCGCCTATAACCACGCCTTTTCAGGCCGCATGAAAGCGGATGTAGCGGAAGTGCGCCCCATGGCGCTGGACCAGCGCAAAATCATCGCCCGCCGCGCCGCCATGGAACTGCCCGTCAACGGCGTCGTCAATCTGGGCATCGGCATGCCCGAAGGCGTCTCCGCCGTGGCCAACGAAGAAGGCGTCATCTACACAATCACACTGACAACGGAAGCCGGCATTCTGGGCGGAGTGCCCCAGTCGGGGCTCGATTTCGGGGCCGCCATAAACGCCGATGCGGTTATCCAGACCAATCAACAATTCGATTTCTACGATGGTGGTGGGCTGGACTTGGCCTGTCTTGGCATGGCGGAGGCGGACACGCAGGGCAATGTCAACGTCTCCCGCTTTAAGGACCGTTTCGCGGGGGCTGGCGGTTTCATCAACATTTCGCAAAATGCCCGCAAAGTGGTCTTCGTCGGCACTTTCACGGCAGGCGGTCTGAAAGTGGCCATCGAAGACGGCAGGCTTCGCATTGCCAGCGAAGGGCGCAACCGCAAGCTCATCAAACAGGTGGAACAGATCACCTTCAACGGTGCCTATGGGGCCGCGCAGGGTCAAGAAGTGCTTTACGTGACGGAACGGTGCGTCTTCCGCCTCGTGGAGGGTGGCTTGCGGCTGGAGGAGATTGCGCCCGGCATTGATGTGGAGCGGGATATTCTCGATCAGATGGATTTCAAGCCCATCATCGACAACCCCACCTTGATGGATGCCTGTATCTTTGAAGACCGCCCCATGGGCCTGCGCAAGCGCTTGTTGGACATTCCGCTCACCGACCGGCTTTACTTTGACCCGCAGCAAAACATCGTCTTCGCCAACCTGTCCGGCCTGCACATCGACAATGATGAAGAACTGGACGCATTTGCCAAAGGCCTGAACATTTTTTTCCAGGCCCTCCCGGGCAAGGTAAACCTCGTTTCCAACTACGATGGCATCTCTATTGCCCCCAAAATGGCAACCAAATTCGCCAATGTGGCCGGGCAGTTGGAATATGACTACTACCTCACCGCCACGCGCTACACGACCTCCGCCTTCATGCGCCAAAAGCTTGGGCAGGATCTCAAAAACCGCTCCATCCAGCCCCACATTTTTGAAAACCGTCAGGAGGCGGCGGATTTTGTGCTCAAATCAAAAGGGTCGCAGTCGTAACGCCGGTTTGCCAACCCGTGCTCAAGCATGTTGGTTGGCCCAATCAACCCCTTGCATTTCTGACAAGCGCGAGATGGTGCGCTGAAATTCGAAGGCTTCCGTGCCGTGCTCAACGGGATAAAGCCCGTCCGGCGGAGCCTCCGCCTCCACAATCAAACGGTTTCCGGCCTCATAGAGCGTATCCACCAGGGCAATGAAGCGCTTCACCGCATTGCGGTCCCCATGCTCCATCACCGGCACCGCCTCCAAAAACAGCGTATGAAACCGCGCTGTGATGGCCAGATAGTCCCCCGCCCCCAGCGGCCGTTGGCACAGACGTGCAAAATCCGTGCGCAAAAGCCCGCCGCAGGTCTGTTCAAAGGCCAGTTTACGCCCCGCCCGTTCCACCACAGCAGGTTCAACAGGGGACGTGCCCACCATTTGATGCCAAAGATCATCAAAACGAGAGTGCCGGTCAGCGCCCACCATATAGACCGGGCTGCCCGCCAGAATGGACATGCGATGGTCGGTCTCCGACACCAATTCGATCACATCCATACGGGTTTTGACCAACTCGATGAATGGCAGAAAAAATGACCGGTTAAGCCCGTCCTTATAGAGCAAGTCCGGCGCCACGTTGGAGGTGGCCACAACCGTCACGCCCCGCTCGAACAGGCCAGTGAACAACCGGGCCAAAATCATGGCATCGGCCACGTCGGTGACGGCAAATTCGTCGAAACACAAAAGTTGCGCCTCATGGGCCAACGCGTCTGCCAGAGGCGGAATGGGATCGGCGGAGCGGTCTTTCGCTGTCTTCTGCGCTTGCCGCCACGTGTGAATGCGCCCGTGAACATCCTGCATGAAGGCGTGGAAGTGAACACGACGGCGCGGTTCCGTCGGCGCAAGGGCAAAAAACATATCCATGAGCATGGATTTACCCCGTCCCACGCCACCCCACAGGTAAAGACCGCGCAAGCCGGGGGCCGGCGCTTTCTTGCGCCCAAACAACCATCCAAGGGCGCTTTTTTTGTTGGCCAGCGGCGGCGCGTGCAACTGCGCCAGCAGACCATCCAAGGCGGCAATGGTAGCCGCCTGCGCCGGATCAGCAACAAGCTGCCCCGCATCGATGCGCTGCTGCACCTGTTGGGAAACGGTGGTGGATGATGCAGTCACGGCGGAACCGGTCGGGGCGGTAAAAGTCACAAGCCCGATAGTGAACAGGGCAGCGCCCTTCGTAAACCCATTTACAACAAACGCGCGTTCCTGACCCTAACGGCTAAACGTAATTGAGCCGCCCGCATTGACGGAACCGTTATAGCGCTCCTCCGCCGTGCGGCTGAGGGTGGCAAGGGTTTGTCCGCCGCTGCCCACAAGCACCACCTGATTGCCCTTCACGTCCCAGGCCGCCACGTCTTTGATACCGGTTGCACCACAGCCCCGCGGGGCGGCGCGGAAACCGCCGGACCATTTGGTCAGCGCAAGGAAAAGCTGGCAATTGGCTGCGCCCGTGCTCACCGTCCATGCCCCCACAAGGGCCTGACGGGTCACAGGTTTGCTGCTGGTTTGCGCGGCGGCCACTTGCACCGGCTCGGGCTTAGGGGCAGCGGGCACTGGCTCCGGTGCCGGAAGTTCGGTGGACTGGGGCGGCGGCGTGGGCTCGCGGGTCACCGGTGCCAATTGCCCTTCCTGAACAGAGGGCTGGGGTGCCGGTTGAAGAGGTGCGGGCTGGCGTTGTTGCACGGCCACCTGCCCTTGCGAAAAGGGCGAGGTGCGGGTGCAGCCGCTCACCACCACGGCTCCAGCCACCAACATCAAGGCCATTTTGGCATAGCGGCTTTTGGAACCGGTCACTCCGGTCGTCTTCCACATCATATCGGTCACGGGCCTGCCCCTCACTCTAATACGCAACAGTATAAGTGGCAGTCGGGCCCAAGCCTGAAATCCCACTCATCCAACCCACCGACCTTTATGGCGGCGGGCCAGTCACTTTTGTCTCGTTAAGGTAAACGAGTGGGTAATATGGCCAAATTTAGATGAAAGCGCGAGTCATGGAGCCCAAAGGTGAAAATTTCCTTCACCTTTGGTTAACGTTAATTGCAGCGGCGACCGTTGTTACTTTTTGATACCAAGATAGGCCTGATCACCCCACAATTTCTTCACGGCCCGGTCCCGCCCGCAAGCGCGGCGGTAGTAAGTGTAGCGGATCGGATTTTTGGACGCGTAATTCTGGTGGTAATCCTCCGCCAGGGTGAAGGGCTGGGCCATGACAATGTCGGTGGCGAAAGGTTTGCCCAAGGATGCGCTGGCCGCTTTCTTGGATTTTTGCGCGGTTTCCAGCTGCTGCCCATCCAAGGCATAGACGGCGGTGGTATAGGAGCCACCCCGGTCGCAAAACTGACCGCCGGCATCGGTGGGGTCCACGGACCGCCAGAATATGTCCAGCAACTGGCCGTAGCTCACCTTCGCGTCGTCATAGGTGATCTTCACTACCTCACGGTGGCCAAATTTCGTGTGGTTCTTATAAGTGGGGTTGGCGTTGGTGCCGCCGGTATAGCCGGAGACCACATCGGTCACGCCCTTTACTTTTTCAAAGTCCTTTTCGATGCACCAGAAACAGCCTCCAGCAAAAATGGCCTGCTTTTGGGCGGCCATGGCGGTGGAAGTTGCGGACACTGCCGCAACTGTCAGCAAGGCTGCGGACAGATTGCGCAAGATAAGCGTGTTGAGTGGGCGTGCCATGGCCAGATCCTTTTTCTTTTCATACCCACCCCAAACGCACCGGGCGCAGGCGATGGTTCCAAATTGATTGCGCTAGCCGTGGCCCAGCACTGCGGCAGGCTCAAGACGCGCCCCCCACACGCTTCCTCACCTTTCGGTGAGTGTTCCGACTAAAAGGTGACACGGGGCAGCGCTTTTGGCCTTGCTCTGCGTTTATCCGTGCCACAAAACGGCATCATTCCGCCTGCGGTCATTTTGAACCTTTCCAAAGAGGTTGCAAAAGGGCAACATAGTGGGCAACAGAATGGAGCCTCTGTCGCAGTCATGAATGAATCGTCCGTTACGAGCGGCGCGTCCAAGCCGCGCCCGTTGTCCCCGCACCTCTCCATATATAAGCCCATCCCCACGATGGTCATGTCGATCATGCACCGGATCACCGGAGCAGCTCTCTATTTCGGGACCATTCTAGTGGCCTGGTGGTTGCTGGCCGCCGCCTCTGGGGCAGAAGCCTACGCCACGGCCAATTGGTTCTTCGGCTCCCTTATCGGTCGGCTCATTCTCTTTGCCTACACGTTCGCGCTCATGCAGCACATGCTGGGCGGCATGAAACATTTGGTGCAGGACACTGGAGCCGGTCTAGAAAAGACCTTCACCACCAAAATGGCCATGGCCCAGCCCGTGGTGGCGCTGGTGCTCACCGCCCTCATCTGGTTCGCCGGCTATGCCGTGCGTTTGGGTTAGGGGACACAATTATGACCATGCAAAACGATATGCGCACGCCCCTCTCCCGTGTCCGGGGCCTCGGCTCCGCTAAAGAGGGAACGGAACATTTCTGGCGTCAGCGTCTCACCGCCATCGCCAATATCCCACTGATCGGCTTTTTCATCTGGGTGTTGATCGTGCTGAACGGAGCATCCCACCAAGAGGTGGTGGACTGCCTGTCCAAGCCCTGGGTTGCGATCATTATGCTCATGGTGATGGGCTCCGGCATCTACCATATGAAACTGGGAATGCAGGTCATCATTGAAGACTACGTCCATGGCGTGAACGGCAAATTGCTGCTGATCGCCAATACATTCTTTGCCATTGCCATGGCCGCCATCTGCGGCTTTGCGCTGTTGAAACTCGCTTTTGGAGGCTGACCCCTTGGCTCAAGCTGCAAACGGTTCGGAAAAATTAAACGGTGCCCACGGTTTGAAGGGTGCCTATGAATTCATCGACCACACGGTGGACGTATGTGTTGTGGGCGCGGGCGGTGCAGGTTTGCGCGCCACGCTGGGGGCGGCCCAGGCCGGTTTGAAAACCGCCTGCATCACCAAGGTTTTCCCCACCCGGTCCCACACCGTAGCAGCCCAAGGGGGCGTTGCCGCCTCACTGGGGAACATGGGCAAGGACACCTGGCAGTGGCATATGTATGACACGGTCAAAGGGTCCGACTGGCTGGGCGATCAAGACGCCATCGAATATCTTTGCCGCGAAGCCCCCAAGGCTGTGTACGAGCTGGACCATTTCGGTGTCCCGTTCTCCCGCACGGAAGAAGGCAAAATCTACCAGCGCCCCTTCGGTGGCATGACGACGGAATATGGCGAGGGCCCACCCGCCCAGCGCACCTGCGCCGCCGCCGACCGCACCGGCCACGCCATGCTGCACACGCTCTACGGTCAGTCGCTGAAATATGATGCGGAATTCTACATCGAATATTTCGCCATCGACCTGATCATGGAAGACGGGGCCTGCCGGGGCGTTGTGGCCATGGATATGGCCACCGGTGAAATTCACCGCTTCCGCGCCCACAAGGTTATTTTGGCTACAGGGGGCTATGGCCGGGCCTATTTCTCCTGCACCTCCGCCCACACCTGCACGGGGGACGGCAACGCCATGGTGCTGCGCGCCGGTCTGCCCCTGCAAGACATGGAATTTGTGCAATTCCATCCCACCGGCATTTACGGCGCGGGTTGCCTGATTACAGAAGGCTCACGTGGCGAAGGCGGGTATCTCGTCAACTCCGAAGGCGAGCGCTTCATGGAGCGCTATGCGCCCTCCGCCAAAGACCTCGCCTCCCGCGATGTGGTCTCCCGTTCCATGACCATGGAAATCCGCGAAGGCCGGGGCGTTGGCCCCAAAGGCGACCACATCTACCTGCATCTCGACCATCTGGATGCGGACCTTCTGGCAGAGCGCCTGCCCGGTATTTCCGAATCTGCCAAGATTTTTGCAGGCGTGGATGTCACCAAAGAGCCAATCCCCGTCATTCCCACCGTTCACTACAATATGGGCGGCATTCCGACGAACTATCACGGCGAAGTGCTCACCAAAGTGGATGGCAACCCCGACCACGTGGTGCCCGGCCTCATGGCCGTGGGCGAAGCGGCCTGCGTGTCCGTCCACGGGGCCAATCGCCTTGGTTCAAACTCCCTCATTGACCTGGTCGTCTTCGGCCGCGCCGCAGGGATGCGCTGCGAAGCCACCGTGCAGCCCGGCTCCGCCCACGCGCCACTGCCCGCTGACGCAGGTCAAAACGCGCTGGCCCGTCTGGACAAGTTCCGCCACGCCAATGGCGGCACACCCACCGCCCGCCTGCGCGACGATATGCAGGAAGCCATGCAGTCCAACTGCGCCGTCTTCCGCACGTCAGAAATTCTCGATGAAGGCCACGAGAAAATCCACAAAGTCTGGGGCGGCAGCGACGACATTTCCGTCCAGGACCGCGGCCTGATCTGGAACACCGACCTCATCGAAACCCTGGAATACGATAACCTCATCGCCCAGGCCGTGGTGACCATGGATTCCGCCCAAAACCGCAAGGAAAGCCGCGGCGCCCACGCCCACGAGGATTTCCCCGACCGCGACGACAAAAACTGGATGCACCACACACTGGCCTATGCAGACGTGGACGACAAAAAAGTGCGCCTGGATGACCGCCCGGTCCACACCTACACGATGAGTAACGAGGTGAGCTACATTAAGCCTAAGGCCCGGGTTTACTAAGGTTCGGACGGTGGAAATTGGAAAGATATTAAAAACAGATGGTTGAACTGACCCTACCCAAAAACTCGCGTATTGAAGACGGCAAAGTGTGGACCAAGATTGCGTCTGACACGGCAGCGCCCGCACGCGAATTCAAGATTTACCGCTGGTCGCCGGATGATGACGGGAATCCGCGCATCGACACCTATACGGTGAATACCGATGATTGCGGCCCCATGGTGCTAGATGCATTGATCTGGATTAAATCCAATATCGACCCCACGCTCACCTTCCGCCGCTCTTGCCGTGAGGGTATTTGTGGCTCCTGCGCCATGAACATCGACGGCACCAACACGCTGGCCTGCACCAAGGGCATGGATGAGGTTTCCGGGGCCATCAAAATCTACCCCCTGCCCCATATGCCCGTGGTGAAGGATCTGGTGCCGGACCTGACGAATTTCTACGCCCAGCACCGTTCCATTGAACCTTATCTGAAAACCGTCACGCCCAAGCCTGAGAAGGAGTGGCGGCAGTCTCCGGAAGACCGGGAGAAACTTGACGGTCTTTACGAGTGCATTCTGTGCGCCTGCTGCTCCACCTCCTGCCCTTCATATTGGTGGAACGGCGACCGCTATCTGGGCCCCGCCACCCTGTTGCAGGCCTATCGGTGGTTGATCGACTCGCGCGATGAGGCCACCGGCGAACGGCTGGACAATTTGGAAGATCCCTTCCGCCTCTACCGGTGCCACACCATCATGAACTGCGCCCAAGCCTGCCCCAAGGGCCTGAACCCGGCAAAGGCCATCGCCGAAATCAAGAAAATGATGGTGGAACGGCGCGTTTGATCCTGTCCGACACCCGCGCCATCGCCCCTTCCATGGACGAAGCGGTGGTGGCGCAAATTGATGGGCGGCTGGCAGCGCTTGAGCAAGATGAACCGGTCGTCATCCCCTGGGCCATTGAGTCTGGCAGTCGCGCCTGGGGGTTCCCGTCTCCCGACAGCGATTATGACTGCCGCTTTATCTATGTGCGGCCGCTGCACCACATGACGTCCCTTTTTCCAAAACGGGACGTGATCGAAACACCGCTGGATGCCGTGTTGGATGTGGGCGGCTGGGAGTTATCAAAAGCCCTGCGCCTGCTTCTGAAGGGCAACGCGGTCATTGTGGAATGGCTCACCTCTCCCATCATCTATCAAGGCACTCGCGCATTCCACGACGATGCTATGGACCTCATCGCCAAAGTAGTGAACCGCCAGGCCATGGTCCATCACTACCGTCGCCTTGCCCTGTCCATGCGCGGGCGGGTGACGGGAGGGTCTGACACGATCCCTTTGAAAAAACTGTTTTACGTGCTGCGTCCGCTGATTGCCCTGGACTGGCTATCAAATCACCCGGACGCCCGATTTGCGCCCATGCATTTTCAGACCCTTCTGAACGAGGTGCCGCTTCCTGAAGCGCTGCGTCAGGACATCAATCAACTGGTCAGCGCCAAGGCCGAAACCCGCGAACTGGGCACAGGGCAGGTGCCCCCTTCCATTCGCAATTTTTTGAGCGACGGCTTTGACCAATTTAATGGTAAAACCGGGTCCCTTGATGCGCCCTCATCATCCGATGTCGCACGCGTGGAGAACTTCCACCAAAAATGGCTGCACCGCTTGCAACCCGCAAAATGACAAACCGTTAAGGCGTCCCTTTGGCGTATAGCCGTGTCGCCACCTTTTCTCCCCGCAGCATATGCGCACCGAGATTGCGCCAGGGATTACCCTGGTTGGCGGTGAGATCGAAAATCTCGCCCGTAATGACCACGCCGTAATCGTGTTCTTTGGCGAATGCCTCCACCCGGGCGGCCCGGTTCACGGGGGGGCCGATCACGGTGTATTCCAGCCGTTCTTCATCGCCCACGGCGGCAACCAGCACCTGCCCGCTGGCCGCCGCGCAGGCGGTCAAGTATCGGGACGTTTCATCATGTGCGCTTTTGGCAGCCTCGGCCGTGATGGCACAGGCGCAATCCACGGCCTGTGCGGCGGCCTCTTTCAATGAGCATTTCAACCCAAAAGAACACATCACCCCGTCACCGATGAATTTATCCACCACCCCCCCATGGCGGGTGACGGTGCGGCTGACCAAAGCGCGGTAGCGGGTCAAAAGCGCTGCTGTCTGCGCCGGCCCTAACCGCTCCGACAAACCGGTAAAATTGCGGATGTCCACAAACAAAATGACGGCATCCCGCTCTTCGCCCTCCCGCAAACGCTCCAGTTCGCCGTCATCGAGGGCAGCCGTCAACTCGCGGGGCAAAAACCGGTTGCGGTTGTGCAGCGCCTCCGTCTCCACCGCGATCCTTTCCATCAAGCGGCGGGAACGCCAGATGGCAACGCCCACAATGGTGGCCATCACCCCAAACATGACCATGCGCACCACATTGGGGGGCAGGCTGTAGAGGCCCAACACCTCTTCGATGAAGACGTCAGAAATTGTCTCCGTGCCGCCCCCAAACAGGATCAAAAAAAGCGTACCCGTCAAAAGCAGCAACGAGACCGTTATGTGAATGAGCAAACGGTAGCGCAAAACCTGAAGCACCAGCACCAGCGCAATCATCAAGATGAGCGGACTTGCTAGGGCAAACAGGGCGTTGGCGTGGGGCGCGCGGATATTGGCGTATATGTTGATCAACACCAACGCCACTTCCACCAGCGCAAAAAACAACCCCCATACGGGGCGGTAGTTTTTTGAGCGGGACACCAACAGCGAAAAGACGCCCAGCAGAAAATAACTGGCCGTAACGACCAGCGCCACATACAGGGCGTGGCCCCGCAACTCCTGAATCTGGGGCGGCAGGCGCCACAAAACCGCCGCCACGGTAAAAAACAGGGTTGCCGACACGAACATGCGCACAAGCCCAATCAGCGCTTCTGCCCGCGCATCGGACTCAGCCATCAGGCGGCTCGCCAGAGAGGAATGGGTTTCAGGGGGAGCCATGGGCGCAGCCGCTCGTTGAACCTGTAATCGGTTTATCCATATTAGAGCAGGGATTTTAATAGCCCAATAAGGTTGAGCCGAAGACGGACCATCAGCCGATATTGCATCATCCAGGCAGGAAACATCATGCTCGACCAGATCAAACAGTTTTTCACAGCGCAAGAAGACGCAAGCCCGCAGCAGCCCCGCGTGTTGGACAAGAAACTCGCCGCAGCTGCCTTGATGGTGCACGTCATCGCCGCTGACGGCGAAATCAAGCCGGAGGAAGACGCCCGTCTACATGCCATCCTGGAAGAGCACTATGCCGTTTCCGCCGCTGAAGCGGACGCCCTGACGGCGGAGGCGCGCGCCCGCCAGGCGGAAGCCATTGATCTTTACGCCTTCACCAGTCTGCTCAAACAACAGATGGACGAGAGCGAGCGGCTGGCTCTTGTAGAGGACCTGTGGGAGATGGTCTATGCCGACGGCACGGTCCACGAATTTGAAGACAATGTCGTGTGGCGCACCGCAGAATTGCTGGGCATTCTAAGCCGCGACCGCATGGTGCTGAAACAGCGTGTATTGGCGCGGCGTGAAGGCGCATGACCCCATCTTGCACTGCCCCGCACAGGGCGGCATAAAGATGTAATGCCCCGAAAAGCCGCCAATAGACCATCCGTCCTCATCATCCTGCATCAGGAGACCTCCACACCCGGGCGTGTGGGTCAACGGTTGGAACAGCGCGGTTTTCACCTGGACATCCGCCGCCCGCCCCTGGGGGACCAACTGCCGGAAACGCTGGACGAACACGCCGGTGCTGTCATGTTTGGCGGGCCCATGAGCGCCAATGACCCGGAAGAATTCGTCAAACGCGAGACGGATTGGCTGGCCATACCGCTTAGGGAAAACCGCCCTTTCCTCGGCATCTGCCTTGGCGCACAAAAACTCGTGCGCCATCTGGGTGGCAAGGTAGAGTTTCATCCGGAAGGGAAAGTAGAAGTGGGCTATTACCCGCTCTACCCCACACCGGAAGGCAAGGCCCTCATGGACTGGCCTTCCATGATTTACCAATGGCACCGGGAAGGGTTTGACCTGCCCCACGGTGCCACCCTGCTGGCGCGGGGGGAAACCTATCCCAACCAGGCCTTCCGCTACGGTGAACGGGCCTTTGCCGTGCAGTTCCACACGGAGCTTACGCTGGCCATGATGTGCCGCTGGTCCGTCAAAGGGGCGGAACGCATGTCCATGCCCGGCGCACAAGACCGCAAACAGCATCTGGAAGGCCGCCTGTTGCACGATGCAGCCGTCAGCCAGTGGCTCGATGATTTCCTCGACCTGTGGATCGGCACCACCGCCAACCCGGTGGAATTGCGCACCCCAGCCCCCCTGCTTAGGTCGGCTTAGGCATTCCGGCGACGAAGACCCGCCCGGCAAGCGTTTGCCGCGCCCCCGCAGCCGTTTGGCCGAAGCCAGATTGCCGTGAGGGAGAAAGAAGCGCGGGACATCCTTACCTCTAGCGCGCCTGCCCGTGATAGGCCCCATTGGGATGCATGTCGGTGGCGCTGGCCACGCGGTTGGTCATGTTGAAGAACGCGGCCACCGCGGCGATGTCCCAGATAGCGCGGTCGCTCCACCCGGCATCCCGCAACGCCTGCCGGTCGCTCTCCACGATCATTTCCGGCTCCCGGGTCAGTTTGTCGGCAAAATCCAGCATGGCACGCTCATCGGCAGGCAAGGGGGCCACGCGATGGTTCATCACCATCAACTCCCCCAGTTGCGGGTCCCCCGATAATTGACGCACGGCCGCTCCGTGGGCGGTGAGACAGTAGAAGCATTTATTCACCGATGAGACGACAACGGCGATCATTTCCCGCTGCAATTTGGTGAGTTGGGACTCCCCCAGCATCAGATCGTTATACATATCCGTAAACGCCCGCAGCTTCGTTTCGTTAAACGAATAGGCCTTCAGAACATTGGGCACCATGCCCAGTTTTTCTTCGCAAAGGGCGAAATAGGCCTCGGTTTTGTCCGAAACCGGCGTTTCTTGATCTATTTTCAGCGCAATGGCCGCTTTCTCTTGCATAAATCCCATCCATTTGTTTGCCTGACAGTCCCCACGGCTCACAGTCTCACAAGGTCGCCCACCATGGCTAGCCCGCCCGACCCCGCCATCACCGATGCCATCAAAAAAGCTGTCGCAACTTTGCCAACAGGTCGCCGCAAGGCCGTGGCTTCCTTTGCCAAAGCACTCTTGGCGGAAGCACCGGCGGAAGATGTCACCAGCATTGCGGCACCAGTCCTCGCCCATGCCCTAAACCTCGGTGAAAAGACCTTCAAGGACGGGACCCACCGGGCCGTGGAAACCACCAAGACGGAAGTACCTCATACGGTATTGGCGCTCACCATGAGCAACCGGCCATTCATTGTGGATTCCGTCCTCGCCCAGATCACGCATCAGGGTTTGGACATTCACTTGGTGGCCCATCCGGTGATGGACGAAACATCCGTCATGGTCATCATTGCCGGTGCCACCGATGCAAACGAACGGGAGACCCTCGAAAAGCAACTGGCCCACATTCAAAGCCAGGTTGTGCTGGTGACCGATGACTGGAAACCCATGCTGTTGCGGCTGGAAAAAGCCATCATCAATTTCCGCGTCACCCCACCGCCTTTGCCCAGCCAAACCATTGCGGAAAGCGTGCAATTTCTTGAGTGGCTTTCGGACAATAATTTCACCCTGCTGGGCATGCGCGACTACATTTACAAAGGCACCCGCAAGTCGGGAAAGCTGGAACCGGTGGCGGATACGGCGCTGGGCGTTTTGCGCGACGAAGACATGACGTTGATGACGCGCGGCGGCAAACCCGTCACGCTGACACCGGAAATCCGCAATTTCCTGTTTTCCGAAGATCCCCTCATCATCACCAAAGCCAATGTGCGCTCCCTCGTTCATCGCCGCAGTCACCTCGATTATATCGGGGTGAAACGCTACACGGCGGACGGAAAGCTGGAGGGGGAGTTGATCGTGGTGGGTCTGTTCACGTCCACCGCCTACACCAAATCCGTCCTGTCCATACCGCTCCTGCGCCACAAGGCCCATGCCGTGCTGGAGAAAGTGGAGGCCGATCCCCGCAGCCATACGGGCAAAGCGCTGATCAACATTCTAGAAACATGGCCCCGGGACGAATTGTTCCAGCTGGATACCGAAACACTCTCCCGCTTCGCCCAAAGCGCCGCCAAGCTGGAGGAGCGCCCGCGCATTCGCGTCCTCTCCCGCGTGGATAAATTCGACCGTTTCGTCTCCGTCCTCACCTATGTGCCGCGCGATCGCTATGACACGCGGGTGCGCCAGCAAATGGGTAGCCATCTGGAACAGGCCTATGACGGCTATCTCTCCGCCTTCTTTCCCACGTTTCTCGAAAACGGCCTCACACGGGTTCACTTCATCATCGGCCGCAAGGGCGGCAAAACGCCCACGGTTCAGCAAGCCGATCTGGAAGCGGCCATTGTGCGCATTACCCGCACCTGGGAAGACCGTTTTGCCGACGCGGCCGGCCGACGCCTCGGCCACACTTTCCCCATTGCCTATAAAGACAAAGTGGCGCCAGAAGAGGCGGGCCACGATGTGGAACATTTGGAGGCGCTTGAAAATGCGAGCCAGATCGGTCTCGATTTCTACCCTTCCTCCGAGGCCGACAGTGAGAAACTGCATCTGAAACTGTTTCACCTGGACAAAGCCGTGCCCCTGTCCCGCCGCGTGCCATTGCTGGAAAATATGGGCTTTCACGTCATTGAAGAATCCACTTTTGACGTGACCCGCCATGACGGCAAAGCCGTTTTCATCCACGACATGATTTTGGAAAGCGGGAAAGCGGAGGCGGACGCGCTGGATGAACTGGAACCGCGCCTGCGCGACACCATTCAGGCCATTTGGCATGGGCGGTGTGACGATGATGCGTTTAACGGTCTTGTCCTCACATGCGGCCTCACCTGGCCCATGGCCGCGGTTTTTCGCGCCTATGCCCGCTATCTGCGCCAATTGCGCAGCCGCTTTACCGCCTCCAGCATGGCACGAACCCTTATGCGCTTTGACGGCATCACGCGCATGTTGGCAAACCTGTTCGAAGCTCGGTTTAATCCCCATACCAAAGGACGCGAAGGGAAACAGGACGATCTAAACGCATCCATCATCGAAGCCCTAAACGATGTGGCATCGCCCGATGATGACCGCATCCTGCGCAATTTCGCCAATCTCATCACCGCCACCCTGCGCACCAATTACTACGCGCCCATCCTCTCCGGCCACGGGCTGGACGATACGCCAGCCCCGGTGCTGGCGTTTAAGACAGACCCCGGTGCCATCAACATCGCGCCCCAGCCAGTGCCTTACCGCGAAATCTTCGTCTCCAGCCCCCGCGTGGAAGGCTTGCACCTGCGCTTCGGCCCCGTGGCGCGGGGTGGTCTTCGCTGGTCCGACCGCTTGCAAGACTATCGCACCGAAGTGCTTGGTCTGGTGAAAGCCCAACAGGTGAAAAACGCCGTCATTGTGCCGGTGGGGTCCAAAGGCGGGTTCGTGCCCAAGCAATTGCCCACCGGCGGCGACCGCAATGCATGGTTTGAAGAGGGGCGCGAGGCCTATCGCATCTTCATCTCATCCCTGTTATCCGTGACGGATAATTTGCAGGGCACCAAAGTAATCGCGCCTAAGGGCATTGTGCGCCATGACGGGGACGACCCCTATTTTGTTGTGGCCGCCGACAAGGGCACGTCCACTTTCTCCGACACGGCCAATGCCATCAGCCAAGACTATGATTTCTGGCTGGACGATGCCTTCGCCTCCGGCGGCAGCGCGGGCTATGACCACAAGAAAATGGGCATTACGGCGCGGGGCGGCTGGGAGGCGGTGAAACGCCATTTCCGGGAGATGAACCGCGACATTCAATCGGAACCCTTCACCGCCGCCGGTGTGGGGGATATGTCGGGCGATGTTTTTGGCAACGGCATGTTGCTCTCCCGCCAAACCCGCCTCATCGCCGCTTTTGACCACCGGGATATTTTCATCGATCCCGACCCGGATGTGGAAGTGTCCTTTAGGGAACGCGAGCGGCTGTTCAAAAAGGCCCGGTCCAGCTGGCAGGACTATAACACGGACAAAATCTCCACGGGTGGCGGCGTATTCTCCCGCAATGCCAAATCCATCCCGCTTACCAAAGCAGCGGCCCAAGCCATCGGGCTGGAGGCGGGAGACCACCCGCCCCAAACCATCCTGAGCGCTATTTTGTTGGCCGATGTGGACCTGCTTTGGTTCGGTGGCATCGGCACTTACATCCGCGCAAGCCACGAATCCGATGCGGACGCCGACGACCGGGGCAATGACGCCATCCGCGTCACCGCCAAACAATTGCGATGCAAAGTCATCGGCGAGGGGGCCAATCTGGGTCTCACCCACCCCGCCCGCATAGAATTCAACCGGCGGGGCGGGTGCTGCAATTCCGACGCCATCGACAATTCCGCCGGGGTGAACTCCTCCGATGTGGAGGTGAACATCAAGATCGCCCTGGCCGCCGCCATGAAGAGCGGCAAGCTCTCCCGCAAGCGCCGCAATACGCTGCTAGAGAGCATGACCGACAGCGTGGCCGACTTGGTGCTGCGCAACAACTATTTGCAAACGCTGGCTATTTCGCTGACGCAGATGCGCGGCATGGAAGACTTTGGCCACCAGCAACGCCTCATGCAAAATCTCGAAGCCCGCGATCGGCTGGACCGGGCGGTGGAAGACCTGCCCGACGACGGCACCATGGCTGAACGACAAACGGCAGGTGAGGCGCTCACGCGGGCAGAAATCGGTGTTCTTCTGGCCTACGCCAAAATCGTGGCGCTGGATGATCTCGTGGCATCGGACGTGCCGGATGATGCCTATCTGGAAGACCTGCTGGTGGATTATTTCCCCCCAAAAATGCAAAAGCCCTATGCCAAGCAAATCAGCGGTCACCGGCTGCGGCGCGAGATTATTGCCACCGTGCTGGCCAATTCCATGATCAACCGGGGCGGCCCCACCTTCATCACCCGCGTGTCAGACCGTACCGGCGCACCCATGGCGGAAATCGCCCGCGCCTATGTGACCGTGCGGGACGCCTTTGACCTGCCCGCCATCAACGCGTCCATCGATGCGCTCGACACAAAAATCGACGGCGAGTTGCAACTGTCTCTCTACAAAACCGTGCAGGAGCGGGTCATTTCCCAAACCGTCTGGTTCGTGCGCTACGGGGATTACGCCAAGGGCATCGGTAAGGTGGCCGAGGATTATGCCAAAGCCGTTACCACCCTCATGCCCAAATTGCCCGAGCTCGTGCCCGATTTCCTGGCCCGCCGCATGGCGGAGGATATGAAGCGCTATGAAAAAGGCGGTGTTCCCGCGGACGTGGCCGAGACCCTGGCACGGCTGCCCATTGCGGGCCTCATCCCAGATATTCTCTACGCCAGCCACCAGACGGGTAAACCGCTCATGGACGCCGCCAAAGCTTTCTTCACCATCACCGATACGTTCCGCATCGGGCGCATGATCCAGGCGGCCATCGGCATCGAAACCAGTGATTACTATGATGGGTTGGCCCTGGACCGCGCCTTACAAAGCCTGCATCAGGCACGGCGCGATATTGTCATAGACGCCCTGAAAACCCGTGCCACAAGATCCGCAGGCCCGGCGGAAAACTGGCTTGCCAAAAACGAAGAAGCCGTTGGCCGCACCCGCAATCAAATGGCCGATATCGTTGCCTCCGATCAGGCCAGTGTGAGCCGGTTAACGGTGGCAGCCAATGTACTGGCGGATTTGGCGAGGGGGTAGTAGAGACGGGGGTAAGTCTACCCCTTCACCATGTGGGCCACCTGTTGAACGGCCAATTCATAACCGTTCACCCCGCACCCGGCGATAATACCGTCGGCACGGCTGGATACATAGGAGTGGTGCCGAAACACCTCCCGCTTGTGGATGTTGGAAATATGAATTTCCAGCACGATACCGTCGAAAGCATTCAAAGCGTCAAGAATGGCCACTGACGTGTGGGAATAGGCCCCCGGATTGATGATGATGGCGGCGGATTTCTCCCGCGCATCATGGATTGCGTCCACCAGCGCGCCCTCATGGTTCGACTGAAAACCATGCAGCGCCATGCCCAAGTCATCGGCCAGCTGGGCGCAGCGCGCCTCCACATCAGCGAGCGTATCTGAGCCATAAATTTCCGGCTGGCGTTTGCCCAGCAGGTTCAGATTGGGGCCGTTAAGAAGAGTGATATGGGCGGTCATGGGCTTGCTCCGGCAGCGCGTTCGTTCTCCACAAACAGGCTCCCTTGGCCAAAATCAAGCGCAATCCATCGCCACCAATTTATCCCCACGACCAAAAGCGACCGCATTTTGGAGAAAACGCAGCCGGAGTTTTCCCCATGAGCGAACAAACGTCCAATCTTGACCTGCCCTATATCATGGCCGGGCAGGCCCAAAAACATGTGACCCATAACGAGGCCATCCGCACGCTGGATGCGGTGGTGCAGATTTCCGTTGCCTCCCGCACCACGGTCGAACCGCCCGCCAACCCCGCCGATGGTGAGCGCCTCATTGTGCCTGTGGGTGCCACGGGTGCTTTCGCCGGACAGGACCACGCGCTGGCCGCTTTTCAGGACGAGGGCTGGATCTTCCGCGCGCCCCAAGCCGGTTGGCTGGCTTGGGTTGAAGATGAAAACCGGCTGGTGGCCTTCGACGGTGCAGCATGGGCCGTAGCCAGTTCCGATGGCACCGAGACGGACCAATTGGGTATCAACGCTACGGCAGATGCCACCAATCGCCTCACCGTTAAAAGCGATGGCGTGCTGCTCACCCATGATGATGTGACCCCCGGCAATGGCGACATGCGCCAAAGCCTCAACAAGGCTGCGCCGGGCAACACCACCTCCGTTCTTTTCCAGTCCGCCTATTCCGGTCGGGCGGAAATGGGGCTGGCGGGGCAGGATGATTTTTCCATCAAGGTTTCCGCCGATGGCGGCACCTGGACGGAAGCCCTGCGGGTGGATGGAGCCAGCGGAACCGTCACCCTGCCCCATACGCCGGGCTTCGCCACGGGCTTGCCCGCAGGTGGCGCCAGCGGGGAAGTGCTCACCAAAACCGGCCCCGGCGCGACGGATACCGCATGGCAACAGGCCCCGGCCCAACCTTCAGTGGATGCGCAGACCCGCCATCTCTACGAAAACGATCTTGGCACCCTGCCGCGGCGGGCCGCCAAAGCATCCCTCAATGCCGGCGCAACGCGTCAGGCGGACGGCACTTGGTTGGCACCCATAGGCACATCGTGCAGTTTCGATCTTCCTGTTCCGGCACCATCAGAAGACCTCCATGTGGATTTGCCCATGGTTGCGGGGGAGCCGGTGACGGCCACCATCGACCAGATTGAAAACGGCTCCACCTTGCCCAACGGCCAGTTGAGCCTTGTGCGGGAGCGCAACCGCATGGTGCTACGCCCGATCACAGCTTTGCCGGAGGCGGACACGTTTCGCGTGCGCATTGATAACGTCACCGGCACACAGCCCGTCCGTTTCATCGCCCCGGGTCTTGGCCATGGCGAACCCATGACCGCGCCCCAAGATGAGCCCGTAGTCAGCCTGTCCAACCTCACCGCAGATAGGGCCAACAGTGCCCGCAATCTCATTACCCTCGATAACATCACCAGCCTGTCCGGCCCTGCCCCGCAGCGAACAGGCGATGATTTAGTTCTCCCCCAAAACGGCATTTGCCGCCTGGCAATGCTATTGGAGGACCTCCATGAAATCGGCGAACCCTGGACACTGGTATTCCACGCCAGCACGCCCCTGCGGCAAGCAAGTGTGACAGCCACCGACAACCAAGGCACCACCGTGCTCAACACCCACTGGCACGATCTGGATCACGGTTGGCAAATGCTCAGCGGGGAAATTGCGGCCACCGCCCCCAGTGCCACGCTCCATCTGGAGCTGGACAACAGCACGGGTGGTGACGTGAACACGGCCGACTGCACCCTCTCCCGGTTTTGGCTGGGGCGCCAAACGACCTCTCCGCCGGCGCAGATCACACTGCCCGGCGTGGTTCACGATACGCTGGCCCACCACGGCGCATTCACCATCCATGTGGATGAAACGGGCCGTGACGGGGCCAGCGGCACAACCGCTGATCCCGTCGCGACCATCGAAGAGGCGCTGGATTTGGGTGCGGGCACAATTTTGCTCAAACGGGGCCAGACCCATCGCAGCGGTGGCATCTCCCTGAAAAAAAACCTTACCCTTGCGCCATGGGGTGGGGCACTGGCCCCCACAGATGAGAGCGCACCCCGCCTGCTTTTCTCCATGGCACTGGATGAAACCAGCCTGACAGCCCTCAGCAGCGGTGTTTTCTTCTTTCCCGTGGGAGAAAACCCCGGCGGCGTGTGGGAGGTAAACGGGACGAACAATACCCGCATGGGCGTTACGCCGCCGGATAATGGCCATGTCATCATGGCCGATAGCGAGCAAACTGTGGGAGACAATGCCGGCAGTTGGTGGCATGGCGTCGGCTCCCAGGGAACAGGCCTTTATCTCCATCCCTATGATGGTACGGTGGTGGGAAAATCCTTCGAGGTACCCACGGCCCAAACCGGCATCACGTCGAACGATGCCGCACATTTGACGCTCACTGGCCTGCGTCTTGGTTTTGCCGCCCATCATCTTGTGGACATGGGCCATGGGGTTCTGACGACCTCCCATTGCCACTTTGACGGCACGGGTACGGGCCATGGTCTTCACGCCACCGGGCACGTGATCTGGAATGACAGTGCCAGCTGTTTTGAAGACGCCTTCGCCTCCGGCGCGGCCAGCGACAGCGGCTGCTACGCCCTGTGTAATGGCACACGTTTTGCACAAAACGGCCGTCACGGCGTCGAATTTTCCGGCGACCAAAACCGACTGTGCCTGCTCGCCATCGAAGCTGTCGAAAACGGGGGCGATGGCATTGTGATTGCTGGCACGGGCAAGGCGCGCATTGATGGTGCAACAGCCGTGCAAAATGGCGATGAGGGCTTACGCGCCACGCTGAGCGGCGTGGGTGAAACGCTCACGCTGACACTCACCCAATGCACCAGCCAGTCGACCCGTGCGCTGACAGACAACCCACCCCGCCTGGTAGCTAACGTTAACGATCACAAGGGGCCGCTCACTCTGGGATGTATGGGTCAGGTCAATGGCCTCACCGTCACCGGCGATGACCAAACCACCGGCCTTTCCATCGCCACCGGCATCAGCACGGTAACCGGCGCACGGCTGGCAGGGCTTGCCACCGGTGTAACGCTTACCAGCGGCATCCTCACGCTCACCGACAGCGCCATTACCCGCTGCGCCTTAGGCATCGACAAGATCGGCGGCGACTTCACCACAGACCCAGCGCGCCCGGTCAATCTCCACGCCAACACCGTGGACAGCCAAGGGGTAGACCAGGCACAGCTCGATGGCACAGTGGACATTCCGGTCCTCTAGGGGGCCAAACAAGGGGCGGTGTGTCTTGACATAACACACCGCCTGCACCAACTCCCGTTGCAGTCGTGGCCACCCCGGCCTCTTGCACCATCAGGCCATCGTGATGCGCCAACTCGCCATAAGACTTGTCGAACACCCCTGGTTTGACCGCTTCATCATTGGCCTCATCGTCTTCAACGCGGTCATTTTGGGCATGGAGACGGTGCCGCCCATCATGGATTCCGTTGGCCCGGCCCTGCTGGCCATCGACACAATTATCCTCGCCATCTTCGTAGTAGAGATCGCCGTGCGCATGGTGGCCGACTTCAAAGGTTTTTTTCGCAACCCCTGGCGGTTGTTTGATCTGGCCATCGTCACGCTGGCGCTCATGCCCGCCACGGGTGCCCTTTCGGCCCTGCGCGCTTTCCGCATTTTGCGGGTGCTGCGGCTCATATCTTCTGTTCCGGCCATGCGCCGGGTGGTGACGGGCCTGCTGTCGGCGCTGCCGGGCATGGGGTCCATCGTTTTGCTGTTGGGCCTGATCTTCTACGTCTTTGCCGTCATCTGCACCAAAATGTTTGGCCAGGATTTTCCGGACTGGTTCGGCTCACTGGGCGAATCCTCCTATACGCTCTTCCAGATCATGACGCTGGAAAGCTGGTCCATGGGCATCGTGCGGCCCGTCATGGACAAATACCCGCTGGCCTGGCTGCTTTTTGTGCCCTTCATCATCGCTACTGCTTTCACCGTGTTGAACCTGTTCATCGGTGTGATCGTGGATGCCATGCAATCCGAACATGAGGCGGAGGCCCGTGCCGAACGGGACACGCTCATGAGTGAGACGGAAATGATCCTCACCGAAGTGCGCGCCCTTCGGGCAGAGGTGGCCGAATTGAAGGCCAACAAGGCCTAACGCGGCTTGGCAACAGCGCCGGATGGCAGGCCCGAAGACCCATTCGCCCCTGCCTCCAACGGGGTTTCATCACCTGAAATAAATTCGCCCAGGGCTGCCAGACCCGCCACCCGCTCACACAATACCTTCAGAATAATCAGCATCGGCACGGCGATAATCACTCCGGCCGCACTCCAGATGAACCCCCAGAAAGATATGGCGATCAAAATAACAACCGTGTTGAGGGAGAAGCGCCGCCCCAGGATTGTGGGCGTGATAAATTGCCCTTCCAGCGTTGTAATCAAGACATAAACACCGGGCACGGCCAGCGCCCCCGCCAGTGTGGGAAAGGTGATGATGGCCACGCAGGCGCTCGCAAAAATACCCATAAGCGCCCCGATATAGGGCAAAAAATTCAGCAAAGCCGCCAAGACGCCCCAAAGCAATGCATTGGGCATATCGAGGACCCAGAAAGAGGCACCAACGGCGATGCCCAAACACGAATTGATGACCGTCACGGTCAAAAGATAGCGCGACACGTCCCGTTCCACATCTATTGCCGCAGCAAGGGCTTTCTTTTTGTCGGAAAGGCGCGGCAACACCCGCACCACTTTGCGAAAAAACATGTCCCGGGAGATAGCAAGGAAGAAGGCCAGCACCAGCGTCAGCAACACCGTCGCAGCCGTAGAAGCAACATCGTCAGCGGCACGGGCCACCAGGCCCGGCTGTTTGACAACCACCTGTTGAGGTCTTTGCGTCCCGTCGCTGGCAAGGTCGTCCACGTTCTCCTCAATCCTGTCAATCTCCTCCATCGGGCGCACCACATCGCGCAGCTTGAACTTCAACTCATTGGCAACGCTTGGCGCACTGGCCACCAGATTGGAAAAGGGGGTGGCAAGCGTCATGGCAGACCCCACCAACAGACCGGCCACGGTGAGCATAATCAGCGTGGCGGACACCACGGCGGGAATTTTTAGCCTTTGGCCAAACTTGATGATGGGACTGATGACCAGAGCGAGCACCACGGCAAAGGCCAGCGGCAGAAACAGCGATTTGCCATAGTAGAGCGCCACGCAGACGGCCATAATTGCCAACAGGCGTATGGACATGCGTGTGCCCCCGGAAAGTGCCACCGGCTGGCGATCGGCCAAGGACACACGGGGCACCGGGTCCTCAAAAGTGCCCGCACCAAGACCCTGATCTTCTTCACGCTCATCTTCAGGAACAGGCGACACGCCGGGCATGGGACAACTCCTTGGCAAAGGTCGTGCCTTGCACGGTTTAACCTTTCCAACGATCCGTTAACGCCCGAACTGCCCCTTTGTTGCATGAATAAGCCCCACTCCTCGGCGGAACCCTTTGGAAGTTGACCCGTTACAACACCTTTGAAATGTCAATTTATATGCAGTCAGTTTGCACTGATGCACAGTGAGTAGTTCACCATGAGCAAAGCCATTGCCGCCGACGGTCACGCCCCACGCCATCCAGGCCCCCGGGGCCGCTATGCCGCCGCTCCCTCCCAAATACCCTTTGTCGGGTGGAAGGATGTCTTCTGGCGGGTCCTGTCGGAATTCTCCAGCGATCGGATCATGTTAGTGGCCGCAGGGATAACCTATTATTTGCTGCTGGCCCTTGTCCCCAGCCTAACCGCATTGGTCTCCCTCTTCAGCCTGTTTGCAGACCCGGTGACCATTGGCGCCCAGATTCAGCAATTGAACGCCATCATACCGGGCGGGGCCATCAACATTATTGATGAACAACTCCAGCGCCTCACTAGCCAAGACAACACGGCGCTGAGTTTCGCCTTCATCCTGTCGCTGGGGGTTGCCCTTTGGAGCACCAATACCGGGGTAAAAGCCCTATTTGACGGCATGAACGTGGCCTATGATGAGACGGAGGAGCGCGGCTTCATCAAACTCACCGCCGTCTCGCTTTCTTTCACGCTCATTTTGGTGGTGTCCGCCATGATCGCCGTCGGGGTCATGATCATCTTACCGGTGGCTTTTGCCTTTATCGGCATGGATCAGAACACCGAATTGCTTGTACAAATTTTAGGATTTGCGGTGCTCCTGCTGCTGATCAGCCTGCTCCTGGCCACCCTCTACCGTTGGGGGCCAAGCCGGGACGCCGCCCGTTGGCGTTGGATCACGCCGGGCAGTGTCTTTGCCACTTTTGCTATCATCATGGCATCCGCCGGCTTTTCCTTCTACGTGGCCAATTTTGGCTCTTACAACGCCACATATGGTTCCTTGGGGGCCATTATCGGCTTTATGACGTGGATATGGATTTGCACCACGCTGGTGCTGCTGGGCGCAGAGATTAACGCGGAACTGGAAGCCCAGACCAAGCTGGATACAACCAAAGGCGCCCCGGAGAAGATGGGCATTCGTGACGCCCATGCCGCCGATAACCTTGGCAAACCCGCACAGGATGTGACGGTGAACAATCAAGACATCGAACCGGTCAATGGGACCGAAAGCACCGTCAACAGCAGCCGCGACACGGCAACCCGGTCCCATGAGCAAGAACAGGGCTCCAATTGGGGTCTGGCCGCCCTTGCCCTGCCCATCGCAGCGTCATTGACGTGGTTGGCAATCAAGGAACGGCGCTGAACAGCGCGCCATTTTAGCCCTCCATCACCCGTTTTACGGCCTTTATATCGAAGGGTTTTGAGAGCACCGGTGCGTCTGGCACAGCCTGCGCACGCAACTCAGCCTCACACCGGGCGGTGACGAAACAGAAGGGAATATCCATCTGCTTCAATTTCTCTGCCACGGCTTGGCTGGTGCCGTCCCGCAAATTGTAGTCCAGCACTGCAAAGTCCGGGCGCACGGCATCCAGAAAAGAGACCGCTTTCTCACTGCAATGGGCTTTGGCGACCACTTTGCAATTGGCTTCCTCAAATTGCATTTCCATATCCAGCGCAATCAACGGATCATCTTCCACCAGCAGTATCCGTTGGTTGGTCTTCATGGGTCACCCTCGGTTTCAGCAGGCGGGTTTCAATTTCGAGTTCAAGAGGAAAATGCGGGAAGCCGCTCGGTCTTGTAACGACAACCAACACAGGGTCCTGCGAAACGTTCCGAACGCACCCGTCTTTCCCTCAACTTTGTCACACGTGGCTAACAGGGCGTTAACAATTGCCGCGCCGCGTGTCGCTTAACGTTCAAAGAAATCTGGCCCTCTTCGCGCCACAAACCATAAAGGGCTGCACGCTCCAGGGGGTGGAGTATGCAGCCCTATGAAAGGCTGGCCGGGGGGGAGGCCAGCATACTTACAACCGATCATATCAAGCTGCTGCGGGGGGGGGGGGAGAAGCAGCTGCTGTAAGTGATGACAAAACACGCCTGCTCCCATTGGGTTCCACGCCGCACTCAATTTTTTTCAAGGAATTATCTCGTTTTTATTCGTAATTTTTTCAACGGCTTATTAAAGGGGATTATGGGGTCAACGCACAATATCTGTTCAAACGCGCCATTTGCGGCATGAAAGTGCCGGAACCGTCGCAAATCTCTTTGCAAATCTGCCCAAGCCGTTGGACCATTCCCGCACAACCGGGGAGGACAAGATGGGCAAACACACCGATATCAAAGCTGTTGAAGCGCTGGACGCCGTGCGTAACCCCATTGAACGCGCCCGCGGGCTTGGAAATGAGCATTATGTGGATCCCGAGACATTTGAACGGGAAAGGCAGGCGGTTTTATTCGGCACGTGGGCGGGCATCGGTTTTGGCAAGGACGTGCCGGAGGAAGGTGACGCCAAACCGGTAGATTTTTTGGGCCAGCCTCTCCTGATCGTTCGAGACAAAGGCGGCACGCTGCGCGTGTTTCACAATGTTTGCCGCCACCGGGGCATGATCTTGGTGGAAGAGCCGCGTAAGATCACTGGCGCCATTCGCTGCCCCTACCATTCATGGTGTTACGCGCTAAACGGCCAGTTGCGCTCCACCCCCCATGTGGGCGGGCCGGGCCAAAACACACACCAGGCCATGGATCGGGATGATCTGGGCTTGCTGGAAGTGCGCAGCCGCGTCTGGCGGGATGTGATCTTCGTCAACATGGATGGCGAGGCCGAGGATTTCGAAACGGCCACCGCAGCCCTGCAAGAACGGTGGAAGGAATTTGACCAGCCCATGGTGCCGGGGGGAGAAAGCTCATCCTTTAAGCTGGACGTGAATTGCAACTGGAAACTGGCGGTGGAGAATTATTGTGAAAGTTACCACCTCCCCTGGGTGCATCCTGGCCTCAATTCCTACTCCCGGCTGGAAGACCACTACCATATCGAAGAGCCGGACAAATTTTCGGGCCAGGGCACGCTCGTTTATCGCCAGCTTAAAGACGACGCGGGCACCCATTTCCCGGACTTCAATGATCTGGGAGAATTTTGGGACACGGGGGCGGAATATATCTCTTTCTTCCCCAACGTGCTGTTTGGCGTCCACCGGGACCACGCCTATGCCATCCTGCTGGAACCGGTGGGGCTGGACCGCACCCGCGAACACGTGGAGATTTACTATCCAGCCTCCATGGAAAACACACCAGAGCGGGAGGCGCTGAAGGAGCACAATGCCAAGCTTTGGAAAGGCGTCTTTGAAGAGGATATTTTCGTGGTGGAGGGTATGCAGAAGGGCCGCCACAGCAGCCAATTTGACGGCGGGCGGTTTTCTCCAGTGATGGATAATCCAACCCACCTGTTCCATGCCTGGGTGGCACAGCGCCTTGGGGATAAAATGGCCGAAGCCGATGGTTGATCTGGAGGCGGCTCTTCTGGCAGCCCATGGGCGCGAAGACAAACAGGAGCTCGTGCGGCTCTACCATGAAGCGGCACAACACTACGAGGATGATGAAAACCGCGCCGCCTTCTACCTCACCCACGCGTATATTTTCGCCCTGGAGTGCGGCGCGCCGGAGGCGGCAAGTCTAAACCGGCTCTTGGCGCAACAGGGTCGAGAGGTCTTGCAGGAGTTCTAACCCACGCGAAATGCGTTGACTCTCGCCTTCTCTCCTATATATCCAACCCAAGTTTGGCGTGGGGCAACCCGCGCCACTTTTGCTTGATCCAAGCAAAATCTCACCCCGGCGGGCAATGACGCGCTGGACCATACCAACGACTGGCAAAAAGGTGCCTGTGGTCATACCGCAAGGCACGGCTTGAACATGAAGGGAAAAACAATGTTCGCAGTCATCAAAACCGGCGGGAAGCAATATTCCGTCAAAGCCGACGATCAACTCCGCGTGGAAAAACTGCCCGGCGAAGTGGGCGACATGGTGGAATTTTCCGAAGTCCTGATGGTGGGCAATGCCGTGGGCGCCCCCGTGGTGGACGGTGCCATGGTCACCGCCGAAATCGTGGAACAGGGCCGTGCCCGCAAGGTTATCGCCTTCAAGAAGCGTCGCCGCCAAAATTCCCGCCGCACCATCGGTCACCGCCAGCACTACACGCTGCTGCAAATCTCCGAAATTCTGACGGACGGCAAGAAACCTTCTAAGAAGTCCCAAGGTCTGGGCGCGGCCAAAGCTGCCGCCAAGGCCGCCAAGGCTGAAAGCGCCGGGTCTTCCGCAGAGGCCGATGCTGACGCCAAAGCAGCAACGGCGAAGGGCGATTTATCGGTGGAAACTGATACGGACACGCAGACCGATAAGGCTGTGGCCGCCAAAGCGGACGAAAAGCCCGCCGCCAAGCCTGCCAAGAAAGACGACGCTGCCGAAGCGCCCGCCGCTCCCCTCTTCACCGCCCCCGCCGGTGGCGAAAAGGACAAGCTGACGGACATCAAAGGCATCGGCCCCGTGGCAGAACGTCAGTTGAACGAGCAGGGCATCACCACCTTCGCCCAGATTGCGGCGCTCACTGAAGAAGACATTGAGCGTGTGGACGAATACATGCCCTTCAGCGCCGACCAGATCCGCGACTGGCAGGGCCAGGCTAAAGACAAAGCCTAAGACATAGCGTAAGACAAGAACTGACAGCGCCGACAAATGTCGGCAAGATCAAGGAGACAGAAGCATGGCACACAAGAAAGCCGGTGGCTCTTCCAGAAACGGCCGCGATACCGCAGGCCGCCGTCTGGGCATCAAAAAATTCGGCGGTGAAGCCGTCGTTCCAGGCAACATCATCGCCCGTCAGCGCGGCACCAAGTGGCATCCCGGCCAGAACGTCGGGATGGGCAAGGACCACACCATCTATGCTCTGGTGGAAGGTAATGTGACCTTCGCCACCCGCGCCAATAAACGCGTGTATATTTCCGTAGCGCCGCTCGCGGACGCTGCTGAATAGCCGGACGAGAGAAATCTTCACATCCGGCGGCCTCAAAACCCCGGATGTCATAAGACCGACACTAAAAGAGGGGAGATGGGGCACCATCTCCCCTCTTTTGCGTTTGGCACCGGTCCACAAGGCAAATCAGGGGTTCAAGCAAAAGGCCCCTGCACTTCCGCCCCGGATCAGGTGCCAAATGAGGGAGAAACCCCATGTCGAAACTGGATATCCTCGTCACCAGACGCTTAACACTGCGCCCACCCCTGGAAGTGGATGCCGAGCCCATGGCTTTGGCGCTGGCCAACCCGAACACAGCTCGCATGCTCACCAATGTGCCTAACCCCTATGGTGTGGACGATGCGCTAGCGTTCATCCGCTTCGCCCGCGAAGGGGGCGCTTATTTCTCCATATATCGCCAGCGTTTTTTGGGCATGGTGAGCATTAGCCCGGCCCACGGCCATGAAGATAATCTCGGATATTGGCTGGAGGAACCATCCTGGGGCCAGGGCTATATCAGCGAAGCGTCCCGAGCCGTGGTGTCATGGTATTTTGCCAAGACCGGCGTAAAGGCCATTCAGTCCGGCTATTACGAAGATAATCCCGCCTCTGCCGCCGTGCTGGACAAGCTGGGCTTCCAACCCACAGGCGAGACCCGGCAAGCCAATGCCACGCGCAAAACCACCGTCAAAGCCATCTCCATGGAACTGACGCGGGATCGCTTCAACGCGATCTTTGGTGAGCCGGACGAAACCGTGGCAGCCTAAGGTAAATTCTGGCCCCGCTGACCGCCTAGCGGGGCCTTATGTCTGCTTGGCAAACTATTTGGCCCCGGCGCACGTTCCTGCTCTATCGCAACCGCTCTCTTTGGCCAGAAGTCATGTTTTTCAAGCGCCTTTTCACTACCGTTCTTTTCACCCTTTTATCCGTGACTAGTCACGCAGCAGAAACCTTCAAATTCGAAGACTATTTCCGCGGTAAAACCGTCGCCTTCGGCAAATTTTCCGCCATCAACGGCGTCAAGCGCACCTTTCGCGTGGACCTGAACGGCATATGGAACGGCAAGACGCTCAAGCTCGTCGAATATTTCAAATATGATGACGGGGAGCGGGATACGAAAATCTGGTATTTCACCAAGACCGGCCCTGGCCGCTATACGGGCCGCCGGTCAGACGTGAAGGGCGTGGCCAAAGTGCGGGTGCGGGGCAATGTGGCCCGCTACAGCTATTCGCTCTATCTGGATGCCAAGAACCGCAGCAATCTGGTGCGCTTCCGCGATAAAATGGTGCTGCGCAAAGACGGCACAGTGCGCAATACGGCCACCGTGTTCAAAACCATCCTGCCCGTGGGCCGCGTGGTGGTGAACTTCGCCCGCCCCCGCGATATCGCCAAACTGCAACGGCCAAGATAGTCACGCAGGGCTTTCGCAACGGGCGGGCATTGCCTATTTAGGCGAAACAACACTCCCGCCCGGCATTCCCATGAAGTTTCTCGATCAGGCCAAAGTCTATATCCGCTCCGGCGCGGGCGGGGCCGGAGCTGTCTCCTTTCACCGGGAGAAATACGTGGAATTCGGCGGGCCGGATGGCGGCAATGGCGGGCGTGGCGGAGACGTTTGGGTGGAGGCCGTGCCCAACCTGAACACGCTGATCGACTATCGCTACCAGCAGCATTTTCGCGCCAAAACGGGTGTTCACGGCATGGGCCGTAATCGCCACGGGGCCAAGGGCGCTGATGTGGTCATGAAGGTGCCCGTGGGCACGCAAGTCTATGAAGAAGATAACGAGACCCTCATTTGTGACCTCACCGAGGAGGGCCAGCGCTTTCTCGTGGCCAAGGGCGGCAATGGGGGCTTTGGCAATGCGGCCTTCAAATCCTCCACCAACCAAGCCCCGCGCAATGCCAATCCCGGCCAGCCGGCGGACGAGCGCACCATCTGGCTGCGCCTGAAACTCATTGCGGACGCCGGTCTGGTGGGCCTGCCCAATGCGGGCAAATCCACCTTTTTAGCCACCGTCAGCCGCGCCAAACCCAAGATCGCCGACTATCCCTTCACCACCCTCCACCCCAATCTGGGCGTAGCTGCGGTGGACGGGCGCGAATTCGTCATCGCCGACATACCCGGCCTCATCGAGGGGGCCCATGAAGGGGCCGGCATTGGCGACCGTTTTTTGGGCCATGTGGAACGCACCCGCGTGCTGCTCCATCTGGTCTCCGCCCAAGAGGAAGACGTGGCCGCCGCTTACACCACCGTGCGCACGGAATTGGAAGCCTATGAGGGCGAGTTGGGCGACAAACATGAAATCGTAGCGCTCAGCCAGATCGACACGCTGGACGATGAAGAACGGGCTGAAAAAATAGCGGCCCTTAAAGCCGCCGCCAACACCGACATCATGCCCCTTTCTTCAGCCGCTTTCGAAGGTATCGACGCGGTGCTGCGCGCGCTTGCGGATCATGTGGAGGAAGTCAAAGCCGCCGACGAACCGAATGAGCCGGACCCCCGCTGGCAGAAGACCGGGCTGGATCTTTCCCGCAATGAACTCTGAATTTTTCAAGAGCCATCAGCGCATCGTCATCAAAGTGGGCAGTGCGCTGCTGGTGGACCCGCATAGCGGGGTGAGAAGCGATTGGCTGGCCTCGCTGGTGGCCGATATTGCTGCACTCCACAAGGCGGGCAAACAGGTATTGGTGGTTTCCTCCGGCGCAATAGCCATGGGCCGCAATGTCCTCTCCCTACCCCGCCGCGCCCTGAAACTGGACGAGAGTCAGGCCGCCGCCGCGGTGGGGCAAATTGAACTGGGCCGGGCCTGGGCCGAAGCGCTGGCGGCGCAAAATCTCGTGCCCGGCCAGATCCTGCTCACGCTCACCGATACGGAGGGGCAGGCCAGCCGCCGTTCCTATCTCAACGCCCGCGATACCATCGAACGACTGCTCGGGTTTGGTGCCATTCCGGTCATCAACGAAAATGACACCATCGCCACGTCCGAAATCCGCTATGGCGACAATGATCGCCTCGCCGCCCGCGTGGCCACCATGTTGGGGGCAGACCTGCTGGTGCTCTTGTCAGACATTGACGGCCTTTACACCGCGCCCCCTGCCGATGATGCCAACGCGACGCTGATCCCGCGGGTGGAGACCATCACGCCGCAGATCGAAGCCATGGCCGGCAGCGCCGGATCGGAACTCTCCCGGGGCGGCATGGTCACCAAGATCGAGGCGGGCAAGATCGCCACCCGTGCGGGCACCGCCATGATCATCGCCTCCGGCAAGCGCGACAATCCCGTGGCCGCCATCGCTGACTGTACCCCCCACACCCTGTTTGCCGCCGAACCCCAGCGCCGCGCCGCCCGCAAGAACTGGATCGCAGGGCAATTGGAAACCAGCGGGACTTTGACCGTGGACGAAGGTGCCGCCCGCGCTTTGCGCAAAGGCAAGAGCCTGTTGCCCGCCGGGGTCACCGCCGTCACCGGCTCGTTCCAGCGTGGCGATGCCGTCGCCATCGCCACGCCAGACGGCCACGTGCTGGCCCACGGCATGAGCGGCTACAGCGACGATGAAGCCCGCCGCATTATGGGTGCCCAAAGCGATGCAGTGGAAGCCATTTTGGGCTATCCGCCCCGCAGCGCGCTGGTTCACCGGGATGATATGGCCCTTGCCAAACCTTGACACAGGATTGCCCGCCCGCCTTGACGGGATGCGGCAAGTGTTGATTGTGGTTTCGTTTTGCCGCACAAGCAGCCCATGCTTGACAAGACCACCCCTTCCCCCGCTGAAATTGCGTCCCTGATGCAGGACATGGGCCGCCGCGCCCAGGAAGCCAGCCGTGTGCTGGCCACCGCCTCATCAGAGCGCAAACATGCGGCCCTCACCGCCGCCGCCGAAGCCATGCAGCGGCAGATGGACAAGATCCTCGATGCCAATGCCATCGACATGATGAACGGCGAAGAGGCGGGCCTTTCCGCCCCCATGCTGGACCGGCTGAACCTGACCCGGGACCGCGTCCTTTCCATGGCCAACGCCGTGCAGGCCATCGCCGCCTTTCCCGATCCCATCGGCACGGAAATGGCCCGGTGGGACCGGCCCAACGGCCTTGATATTGCCCGCGTGCGCACGCCTTTGGGCGTGATCGGCGTCATTTATGAAAGCCGCCCCAATGTCACCGCCGATGCGGGGGCGCTGTGCCTGCAAGCGGGCAACGCGGTCATTCTGCGCGGCGGCACGGACAGTTTCAATTCTTCCCGCGCCATCCATGCCTGCATGGTGGAAGGCCTGCGCGCCGCTGGCCTGCCAGAAGATGCTATCCAATTGGTGCCCGTCACCGACCGCGCCGCCGTGGGCGAATTGCTCAAGGGCCTCAACGGCACGGTGGATGTGATTGTGCCCAGGGGCGGGCGCTCGCTGGTGGAGCGGGTGCAAAGCGAAGCCCGCGTGCCTGTTTTCGCCCATCTGGAAGGGCTGGTGCATGTCTATGTGGATGCCAGCGCCGATCTGGACATGGCGGTTAACATCATCATCGACGCAAAGTTGCGGCGCACTTCCATTTGCGGCGCTGCCGAGACGCTGCTGATCGACCGCAATGACGCCGACCGTCTGGCCAAGCCTCTCCTACAAGCGCTGCTGGACAGGGGCTGCGAAGTGCGCGGCGATGCTGACTTGCAAAGTCTCATGCCCGCCATCGGCGCGGCCACGGAAGAAGACTGGGCCACCGAATATCTCGACAGCGTGATTTCCGCCGGTCTGGTGGACGGTGTGGGCGGAGCCATCAAACACATTAACCGCTGGTCCTCCAGCCACACGGACGCCATCGTGGCGCAGGATGCCCGTGCCGTTGCCCGTTTCTTCAACGAAATCGACAGCGCCATCCTGCTGCACAACGCCTCCACCCAGTTCGCCGATGGGGGCGAATTTGGCATGGGCGGCGAGATCGGCATCGCCACGGGCAAAATGCACGCCCGCGGCCCTGTGGGCGTGGAGCAGCTGACCAGCTTCAAATATGTGGTGCGCGGCACCGGCCAGATCCGGGGTTAGCAAGTGTCAACTCTGCGTTGACAATTGCAGGTGGCGAAGAGCCACCCGGCGCTCATGCGCCGCGCCCGCGCAGCGCAGGCCAATGGGCCGACAGCGTGAGCGCAAATGAAGAAAGACTTTTCTTGGGTTTTCCAGCTAACACACCGCCCCATTACGCCCGAATGCCCCATGTGGAGCGGGGGCAGCGCGTCGGCCTGTTCGGCGGCTCGTTCAACCCGCCCCATGCGGGCCATGT
Organism: Pseudomonadota bacterium; assembly: GCA_038525315.1. Classification (GTDB taxonomy): domain Bacteria; phylum Pseudomonadota; class Alphaproteobacteria; order Rhizobiales; family Rhizobiaceae; genus Pseudahrensia. The sequence continues at coordinate 681,495 of JBCBHU010000001.1, read as the reverse complement.
GCATGTATGCGAACAGGCCCTGCGCCGGTTGAAGCTGGATCAGGTGTGGTGGCTGGTCACCCCCGGCAACCCCCTCAAAGACACATCTAATTTGGCCCCGCTTGCCGACCGCATTGCGGCCTGTAAGGCCATCACGCCGGACCCGCGCATGAAAATTACCGCCTGCGAAATGGCCATGCCCACCCGCTATACGGCCGACACACTGGCGCAAATCACCAAGCGCAATCCGGCGGTCTCCTTCGTGTGGATCATGGGGGCGGATAATTTGGGGCAGTTTCACCGCTGGGAGCGCTGGCGGGACATTGCGGCCACCATGCCCTTTGTGGTGGTGGACCGGCCCGGCTCCACCATGGCGCTACACTCCGCCATGGCCGCCCAGGCCCTGCGGCGTTTCCGCGTGGACGAAGTTGACGCCGCCCGCCTGCCCGGCATGAAACCGCCCGCCTGGACGTTCCTGCACGGCCCACGCAACGCGCTCTCGTCCACAGAGCTGCGGGCCCGCGCCAAGGCGAAAGCATCATAATTCATTGATATTGCCGCTCCCCATGCCTATCCTCACGCCATAGCGGAAGGAAACACGGCCAATAATCACGAGTAACGGCCTTCATTGATAAGAAAGGGATACCCCTGAACGCTCAAACCGAAGCAACGGCCGTGCAGCACGCACGCCCCCTTCTCACCACGGTGCTGGACAGTCTGGATGACGCCAAGGCCGAGGAAATCTCCCACATCGACATAGCCGGTAAATCTCCCGTGGCCGATCACATGATCGTCTGCAATGGGCGCTCCCACCGCCACGTCAACGCGGTGGCGGACCGTCTGTTGCGCGACCTTAAGGACAATGGCCATGGCAACCCAAAGGTCGAGGGCATGCCCGCCTGTGACTGGGTGTTGGTGGATACGGGCGATGTGATCGTCCATATTTTCCGCCCCGAAGTGCGGGAATTCTACAGCCTTGAGAAAATGTGGCAGGTCATCGCGGAAGAGGGCCAATAGGCTCTCCCGCCCCCCAGGCCCATGAAAATCACACTTGGCGCCATCGGCCGCCTCAAGAAGGGACCGGAGCAGGAGCTTGTTTCCCGTTATCTGGACCGCACGGGCAAGGCCGGTCGAACCATCGGCATTTCAAATCTCGCTACAGTTGAACTGCCCGAATCGCGGCAGGAAACGGCGGTGCTGAGGCAACGCGACGAGAGGGAGGGGTTACTGGCCAAGGTTGGTCCGGCAAGGCCCCTGATTGTGTTCGATGAACGGGGCAGAAATCCGACCAGTCGACAATTCGCCAAACTGATGGGTGATGCTTTGAATGGCGGTGCTGACCACATGGCCTGCCTCATCGGCGGACCGGATGGTCTGGACGCCTCCCTGCGGGATGCGGCAGGCCACATCATCGGTTTCGGTGCGCTCACCCTCCCCCATCAGATTGCCCGTGTTCTGGTGGCCGAACAACTCTACCGCGCTGTCACCATCCTCACCAACCATCCCTACCACCGGGATTGATCCACGCTGCCCGTGGGGCCATGGTTAAGGAAACCTTAACGGCTGCCCGTTCAAAACAGGCCACGGCTTTTTGAGGGACCCTTTGTGATTCGCAAGCGCCACATCCATTACGGCTTCGTACCTCTCTGGCTTGCCGCCACAGCCCTGTTCTGGGATGCTCACAGACTGGCCGTCCACGCGCAGACGGCGCAAATCACCAATACTCAGGAAGCGGCGAAACAACGGGAAGCCAGGCAGCAGGAACTGGAAGAGGTCGCCCGCCGAATTCGCGAGACCGAAGAGCGGCAGGAACGGCTCAAGAAAGAGATCGACACCCTCGCCCGGGACATGGGGGCCATCAACCGGGCCCTGGTGGCCGCCGGACAAAGGGGGCAGGCGCTGGAAGAGCAGGTGGCAGTAACGGAGCAGCGCCTTGACGACGCGAAGGCTCGCCAGCGGTTGGCCCGCAACCAGTTGAGGGGCAAGAGCGCACTGCTTTCAGAAGTGCTCGCCGCCCTGCAACGCATGGGCCGCAATCCACCCCCCGCCCTGCTGGTCACCCCCAGTGATGCCCTGCAATCCGTCCGCAGCGCTATCCTGCTGGGGGCCGTCGTGCCGGAGATTCGTGGCGAGACAGAAGTCCTCCTCCAGCAAGTGCGCGAATTGGGTCAGGCCAGCCGGGCGGTAGAGGAACAACGCCAGCAACTCACCGCCCGGCTCAATGTTCTGGCCGAAGACGAATCCCGCCTTGCCGCTCTTGTGGCCAAGAAACAGGCGCTTACGGGCGCTTCTCGCAAAAAATTGAAGCAGGAGCAGGCCGAGGCTGAACGGCTGGCCCGCAACGCAACCTCGCTGGAAAAACTCATCAATGATCTGGAGCGCCGCATCAGCGCCGCCGCCGAGGCCGCCCGCGCCGCCCGGGAAGCCGACAGCAACCGGCTGGCCCGCGAGGAAGAACGGCTGGCCGAAGCGCGCCGCAAGCTGGAGCAAGGCATCACCCCCGACGGCAGCACCAATGCGTTGCTCACCGCAGACCCCAATCGCCAGCAACCGGCACTGGCCTTCTCCAAGGCCTTGGGAAAACTGCCCTTTCCTGCGGCCGGTGAGGTTGTTCGCCCCTTCGGAGCACCGCTGAATAACGGGGGTTCCGGCATCAATAGCGCGGCAAAATCCATCGCCATCGCCACCCGCCCCAATGCCCGCGTCAGCGCGCCGGCGGATGCCTGGGTCGTCTATGCCGGGCCATTTCGCTCCTTTGGTAAAATCGTCATCCTCAACGGCGGCGACAATGCCCACGTGGTGCTTGCGGGCCTGTCACAGGTCAATGTGGAGCCGGGCCGGTTTGTGCTGGCGGGGGAGCCCATCGGACGCATGGGGGCGCGGCGCATCGCCTCCGCGCTTTCGCCTAATTTGGGTTCCAATAAGCCTGTTCTGACGGTAGAGTTTCGCATCAACGGCAAGCCGGTGGACCCGGCTCCCTGGTGGGCACCGCGCAAAGCGGGTTCCAAGACCCTGGGGCAGGTGCTGGACGGGGGCCAGACCGGCGACACTGCCGGTTAAACACCTCGCGTTCATGACGGGTCCAACAGCCTGCCATGCTCCACATCCGGTGGGGTGCAGACAAAGGATCAGGTGCACATCATGTTTCGCAAGTTCTCCTATCTGATGGCCGGTGTCGGCCTTGGCGCCCTGGGCATGGTGGCTCTGACCCATCTTCCGCCCATCAAACAGGCCAACGCTGCCGGTGCCGAGACCTATCGCCAGCTGGACATTTTTGGCGACATTTTCGAGCGCGTCCGCTCCCAATACGTGAACAAGCCTGAGGAGCAGAAGCTCATCAAAAATGCCATTAACGGCATGCTGCAATCCCTCGATCCCCACTCATCTTACCTGGACCCCAAGGAAAGCGAGACCATGCGCACCCAGACCAAGGGTGAATTTGGCGGGCTCGGCATCGAAGTGACCATGGAAAATGAGCTGGTGAAGGTCATCACTCCCATCGACGACACGCCAGCTGCCAAGGCCGGTGTTTTGGCCGGTGACCTGATTTCCCAGATCGACGGCGAAAACGTGCGCGGCCTTTCCCTGCAACAGGCGGTGGAAAAGATGCGCGGCCTCATCAATACGCCCATTGTGTTGACCGTGCTTCGCAAGGGCGCGGACAAGCCCATGAAGATCACCATCGTGCGCGACACCATCGTTCTGAAATCGGTGAAATTCCGCGTGGAAGGCGATGACGTGGGCTATATCGACATGAATGGCTTCACCGAGAAGACCTATTCCGGCATGGAGAATGCCATCAAGAAAATCCGCGAACAGGTGCCGGACGATAAGCTGAAAGGCTATGTGCTGGACCTGCGCCTCAACCCCGGCGGCCTTCTTTTCCAAGCCGTCAGCGTGTCTGACGCTTTCCTCGACCGGGGGGAGATTGTCTCCACGCGGGGTCGGGACAAGAATGATGTGGAACGCAAAAGCGCCACGCCGGGCGATTTGACACGCGGCAAGCCGGTCATCGTGCTGGTAAACGGCGGCTCCGCCTCGGCGTCAGAAATTGTCGCCGGTGCCTTGCAGGACCACCGTCGCGCCACCGTGCTGGGCAGCCGCTCTTTTGGCAAAGGCTCTGTGCAGACGATTATTCCACTGGGCGGCCGCAACGGGGCGCTGCGTCTCACCACAGCGCTGTATTACACCCCCTCCGGCTGCTCCATTCAGGGCCGCGGCATTGATCCCGATATTTCCGTGAACCAGCCCCTGCCGGCAGAATTGCAGGGCCGCGTGGAAGCGCGGGGCGAATCGCAACTGCGCAATTCCATCGAAGGCGAGAGCCAAGATGATAGCGGTTCCGGCTCCATCGCCTACGTGCCGCCAGACCCCAAGGACGATATTCAGCTTAACTACGCGCTGGATTTGCTGCGGGGCATCAAGAAAGATGCCGCTTTCCCGCCCAACAAGGACGATGCCATCAAGGGCCAGCGTGACTGTAAACGCGCCTAGGCCTGCGGGGTAAAGGCAAGCAGCATTTGGGCTGTCAGGAACAGTGTTGTGAGCGATCTTCATAAACCCCTGTCAGCGGCGAAACCAAAGGCACCCAACACAAGCGCCAAGTGGGTGCCTTTGGCTGCCATTACGTTGACCCTGGTCATCGCTTTGTCCGGCTTTTGGGTTTTTATCCAAAATCGTGACAGCGCCGTTCAACGCGTCGCCATCAATTCAGAGGCCGACAAACCCACATCCTCGTCGCCTCCTCCGAATGTTGATCCTGCCCGGGAGGCCGGCCAAACAGGTCCAGGCGAGGGTGAGATTGGTATCAATCCCGATGGCACGCTTGACTTAAGCAAGGTGAAGAAGCTCTCACCATTGCTTCCCATCGATCAGGAAGATGGCGCGCCGAATGCCGCGCTGAAACCGGCTTTTGTTCCCAAGCCCGTTCCCAGCAATCCCCTGTCTGATTGGGTGCCCCGCCCCGATATGGTGGAACAGAGCGCATTTGGCCCCCTGCCCAAAATTTCCCCCGGCGGCATCCGCCCGCTGGACGCTTACTCCAAATCCAGCGGGCTGATCGGGGCCAACCGGGTGGCCATTATTCTGGGCGGCCTGGGCCTGAGCCAGACGGGCAGTCAGAAGGCGATTGCAGAATTACCCTCCAGCATCACGCTGGGCTTTTCGCCCATCGGCAATTCTTTGCAGCGCTGGATGCAAGCCGCCCGCCGTGAGGGCCACGAAGTTGTGCTGCAATTGCCCATGGAGCCGCTGGGCTATCCCGCCATCAACCCCGGTCCGCGTACACTGGTGAGCAGTGCCTCGGAAGCGCAAAATCGGGAGAATCTTCATTGGGCCATGGCCCGCATGACCAATTATCCGCTTGTCATGAACTATCTGGGCGCCGGGCTGGGCACCAAGCCCGAAGCGCTGCGCCCCATCCTCGCCGAAATCCGGCGCCGGGGATTGGGCTATATTGACGATGGGTCCGCCCAGGCAAGCCGGACACTGACCCTCGCCCAAGAGATGGGAATACCCAACGCCCAAGGCAGCATCGTCCTGGACGGCAACCGCAATGCGGATCAAATCAGGGCCAAACTCAATAATCTTGAAGCGCTGGCGAAGGCCCGTGGCTTCGCTATCGGGACCGCCAGCATTTTTCCCGAGACGGTGGCCGTGGTGAAGGAATGGGCGCAGCAAGCCAAACGGCGCGGCATACTCATCGTGCCCGCCTCCAATTTGATCAAGGACTACCAGCGTTAACCCCATGCCTGACCGGAACCTTCCCTATCGCGCCAATGTGGGCATCATGGTGCTGAACGCCCAAGGCAAGGTGTGGATTGGCCATCGGTCGGAGACCATCGGCACCGAATACGAAACGCAGGCCCAATTGTGGCAAATGCCCCAAGGCGGCATCGACGAAGGCGAGGATGCGGAAGCGGCGGCTCGCAGGGAGCTTTACGAAGAAACGGGCATGTCTTCGCTGGTACCCCTAGACCGGACCGAGGACTGGATCAAATATGATTTTCCCGCCGGGCTCACCAAGAAGATCAGCGAGAAATATCGCGGGCAGAAGCAGATGTGGTTCGTCTACCGCTTTACCGGGCCCGAAAGTGAAATCCGCATCGCACCGCCACCCGACGGCCATAAAGCAGAATTCGACGATTGGCGCTGGGAGGATATGGCCAAGCTGCCGGACATGATCGTGCCTTTCAAGCGTGAGGTTTATGACCAGGTTATTGCCCGGTTTCACAAATGGGCCGATTCTGGGTGATATCCAATCATTCCAGCTTTTCGAATACGCCGCAAGCCACCCTTTCCCACGCGTTACCACTGGGCTGGCTCATATAATCGCGACGACTTGCGAGGGCGATGAAGGTGCACCCGGCAGCCATTATTTGTGCCGCCAGCACCGTCGGCATTCTGAATATTCCAGCTACCATCTGCCCACCATTCTGAACCGTTTGATTGGAAAGGTCACACGGATACGGGCGATTGTCGCTCCTCAATCCGTGATCCTTACCCAGTGACAAGGGCCCGCCAGCAGATTTGAAGCCGACAGCGAACACACATTTCCCGGTCTCATAAATCTGAATCCCGTGCCAACCTGCGTCAGACCGCCGCCAGAAACAGTAAGCAGAACAATGCCGGAGAGCGTTTTTAAGTCACCAGCGACCCGGTAGTGTTACGCTACCGGTTGATGATATCAGCCCACAATGGTGCATCCGGTGTGATCTGCGCTGACGCAAGCAGCAAGCCTTTGCGCAAGAGAGCAACACCCGCCAGAAGGCCAGCGGTTATTGTGGGGTACGGGAATTGTTGGACATTCCACACACGAAATCCCCGTGTTGATTTTGAGATCAACACAGGGGTCACAATTTGGTTGCTTACTTAAAGAGTGCCCGCTGGGCCAGCGCCGCCCGTTATGCCTTATGCGGGTAGGATCGTCGGTTCCAGATGAGTCAATTGATCCAGATAACTGCGCACATTGGCCGCTTTTTCGTTGTCACCGGCGGCCACAAGGGCATCGTGCTCTTCCTGCGCCATACGCTTTTGTTCCGCAAATAATTCGGCGGTCACTTCGGCACGCGGAATTGCATATTCGGCTAACACGGTGAGACCTTCCGGCGTCACATCGGCGAAACCGCCACGCACGAAATAGCTGTCCTCATTGCCATTATCCATTTTCACGGCGATCAAGCCAGGGCGCAGGCTGGTCATGACGGCGGAATGGTTGGCCATCACGCCCATATCCCCATCCACACCGGGAATGGTCGCCATTTCTGCCTGACCGGAAACCAAGAGTTTTTCGGGGGAGACCAGTTCAAAGGTAAATGTGTCAGCCATGGAATATGCTCTTTAGACCCGTGGGGGTGTTCCTTAGTAAAACGGCCCGAACACTGAAATGCCGGGCCGAATTCGTATCTTACACGCGTGGCCGCTAGGCTGCCTCGGCAGCCATTTTTTGTGCCTTCTCGATGGCTTCGTCCATATTGCCTACCATGTAGAAGGCAGCTTCGGGCAGGTGGTCATAATCACCAGCCACGAGGCCTTTGAAGCCGTTGATCGTGTCTTGCAGGTCCACCAGTTTGCCGGGGGACCCGGTGAAGACTTCCGCCACGAAGAAGGGCTGGGAGAGGAAGCGCTCGATTTTGCGGGCGCGGGCCACGGCCAGTTTGTCTTCTTCGGACAGTTCGTCCATGCCCAGAATGGCAATAATGTCCTGCAGCGCCTTGAATCGCTGAAGCACTTCCTGCACCTGACGGGCCACCTCATAGTGCTCTTCGCCAATCACCTGCGGGTCCAGCATGCGGGACGTGGAGTCCAGCGGATCCACAGCGGGGTAGATGCCCTTTTCAGCGATAGAGCGGTTCAGCACCGTCGTCGCATCCAGGTGGGCAAAGGACGTAGCAGGGGCTGGGTCGGTCAAGTCATCCGCAGGCACGTAAATGGCCTGCACGGAGGTGATGGAGCCTTTGGTGGTCGTCGTGATGCGCTCCTGCATGGAACCCATGTCGGTGGCCAGTGTAGGCTGATACCCCACAGCGGAAGGAATACGGCCCAGCAGCGCGGACACTTCGGAACCGGCTTGAGTGAAGCGGAAGATGTTGTCCACGAAGAACAGCACATCCTGACCTTCATCGCGGAATTCTTCTGCAATGGTCAAACCGGACAGTGCCACGCGGGCGCGGGCCCCGGGAGGCTCATTCATCTGGCCATACACCAGCGCGGCTTTGGACCCTGCGGTGGAACCAGCATTTTCATTGGGGTCTTTATTCACGTTGGATTCGATCATTTCCCAGTAAAGGTCATTGCCCTCACGGGTCCGCTCGCCCACACCGGCAAACACGGAATAACCACCATGGGCCTTAGCGATGTTGTTGATCAATTCCATGATGAGAACCGTCTTGCCCACACCGGCACCGCCGAACAGGCCGATTTTACCGCCCTTGGCGTAGGGGGCCAGCAGATCCACCACCTTAATGCCGGTTACGAGAATTTCAGCATCCGTGGACTGGTCCACATATTCAGGGGCTTCGGCATGGATGGGGCGGGTCTTGGTGGCCGTGATGGGGCCCACTTCGTCCACAGGCTCACCAATCACGTTAATGATACGGCCCAGCATTTCCTCACCCACGGGTACTTCGATGGGGTTGCCGGTGTCGGTTACAGCCTGACCGCGCACGAGACCTTCCGTCGCGTCCATGGCGATGGTCCGCACGGTGTTTTCGCCCAAGTGCTGCGCCACTTCGAGGACGAGGCGGTTGCCGTTGTTATCGGTTTCCAGCGCGTTCAGAATGGGCGGCAAGCCGCCTTCGAACTGCACGTCCACCACAGCGCCAATCACCTGAGCGATGGTGCCACCAGCGGTGGCTGCGGCGGCCTTTTTGGGCGCAGCTTTCTTAGCGGGCGCCTTCTTAGCGGCGGTTTTCTTGGGTTCTGCTGCTTTAGCCATGTGTCTAACCCTTCTCTTTCCTGTTCAACGGACCATCAAGCCCGCATTAGAGCGCTTCCGCGCCCGCGATAATTTCAATCAGTTCCGTTGTGATCTTGGCCTGGCGTTGACGGTTGAACGTCAGCGTCAGCTTGTCGATCATCTCGCCCGCATTGCGCGTGGCATTGTCCATGGCGGACATGCGCGCGCCTTGCTCAGAAGCCGCATTCTCCAGTAGAGCGCGGAAAATCTGCACCGTCACATTGTTGGGCAGCAAATCCGTGAGAATCTCGTTCTCATCGGGTTCGTAGTCGTAGAAGACGGAGGCTGAAGCGCTCTCGCCCTCAGCGGCTTCTGGAATTTGTGGTGGGATCAATTGTTGCGCCGTGGGCACTTGGCTGATGACCGACTGAAATTCCGAGTAGAACAGGGTCGCCACGTCAAATTCGTCGTTGTCAAACATGCCCAGCACCTGTTTGGCGATGGATGCAGCGTCGGCGTAACCGACTTGCTTGATTTCGCGCATGTCCACCACCGGCATCATGATTCCGGAGAATTCGCTGCGCAGCACATCCGCGCCCTTTTTACCCACGGGCAGAATGCGAACATCCTTGCCTGCGGCCATGAGGTCCCTGGCATGGTCCCGCGCCAAACGGGCGATGGAGGAGTTGAAGCCGCCGCACAGGCCGCGCTCAGCGGTGGCCACGATCAACAGGTGGGATTTGTCGCTGCCCGTACCGGCCAGCAGGCGAGGGGCATTTTCCGTATTGTCACCGATAGCGGCAGCAATATTGGCCATCACAGCGTCCATACGCTGGGAATAGGGCCGCGCCGCTTCTGCCGCCGCCTGAGCCTTACGCAATTTAGCCGCCGCCACCATTTGCATGGCTTTGGTGATCTTCTGCGTGGCCTTGACGGAGGCGATCCGGTTACGAAGGTCCTTGAGTGAAGCCATCAGGCTCTATCCTGTCCTGATATTCCTACTCGAAGCCTTTGGCGAACGCGTCGATAGCGTCTTTCAGGCGGCTGGTGAGGTCATCGTCCAAGGCTTTTTTCTTGGCGATGTCGTCCAGCAGACCCTGATGATCGGCGCGCAGTGAGGTCAGCAGACCCTGCTCGAAGGCACCCACGCGGTTCACGGGCAGTTCGTCCAGATAGCCGTTCACGCCGGCATAGAGCACGCAAACCTGCTCTTCCGTTTTCAGCGGGGAGAACTGGGGCTGTTTCAACAATTCCGTCAGACGGGCACCACGGTTCAGCAGGCGCTGGGTGGAGGCATCCAAATCCGAACCAAATTGCGCAAAGGCTGCCATCTCACGATATTGGGCAAGCTCACCCTTAATGGAGCCGGCCACCTGTTTCATGGCTTTCACCTGAGCGGCAGAACCCACACGGGACACGGACAGACCCACGTTCACGGCAGGGCGGATACCCTGGAAGAAGAGGTCGGTTTCCAGGAAGATCTGACCGTCGGTGATGGAAATCACGTTGGTGGGAATAAACGCGGACACGTCATTACCCTGCGTTTCAATCACGGGCAGTGCCGTGAGGGAGCCCAGACCATTGTCTTCGTTCAGCTTGGCCGAACGCTCCAACAGGCGGGAGTGCAGGTAGAACACGTCACCGGGATAAGCTTCGCGGCCGGGTGGGCGGCGCAGCAGAAGCGACATTTGACGGTAGGACACGGCCTGTTTGGACAGATCGTCATAGGCGATTAGCGCGTGCATGGAGTTGTCGCGGAAATACTCACCCATGGCCGTGCCAGTGAAGGGAGCCAGATACTGCATGGGGGCAGGATCGGAAGCGGTGGCAGCCACAACGATGGAATATTCCATGGCCCCGCGTTCTTCCAGAACCTTCACGAACTGGGCAACGGTGGAGCGCTTCTGACCCACGGCCACGTAAACGCAGTAGAGTTTGTCCGTCTCGTCATCACCCGCATGGGCTGGGGCCTGGTTCAGGAACGTGTCGAGAATAATGGCGGTCTTACCGGTCTGACGGTCGCCAATCACCAATTCGCGCTGGCCACGGCCCACGGGGATGAGCGCGTCAATGGCTTTCAGGCCGGTGGCCATGGGCTCATGCACCGATTTACGGGGAATAATGCCGGGGGCCTTCACGTCCACACGGGCGCGGGTTTTGGACTTGATGGGGCCTTTGCCGTCGATGGGGTTGCCCAAACCGTCAACCACGCGGCCCAGCAATTCTTTGCCGACAGGCACGTCCACGATGGCGCCGGTCCGCTTGACCACATCGCCTTCTTTGATCTCCCGGTCATTACCAAAGATCACGACGCCCACATTGTCGGATTCCAGGTTCAGAGCCATACCCTGAATGCCACCGGGGAATTCCACCATCTCACCGGCCTGCACCTGGTCGAGACCGTAAACGCGGGCGATACCATCCCCCACCGACAGAACCTGACCGACCTCAGAGACTTCCGCCTCTTTGCCGAAATTTTTAATCTGGTCTTTCAGAATTGCGGAAATTTCCGCAGCACGAATATCCATCTAGCCGACCTCTTTAAGTGCGAGCTTCAAGGAAGAAAGTTTGGTTTTAAGCGATGTGTCGATCTGGCGGGAGCCGATCTTGACGATCATGCCACCCAGAAGGGACGCATCTTCCGTCACGTCCAGCGCCACATCCTTGCCGACAATGCCTTTCAGCGTTGCGGCGAGTTCTTTTGTTTGGGCTGCGGTAAGCTTGTGCGCCACCTTTACCTCTGCGGAAACTTCCCCGCGATGCTCCGCCATTTTCTGGCGGAAACCGCGGATCATGTCCGGCACGGCAAACAGGCGGCGGTTCGCCGCCACCACGCGCACGAAATTGCCCACAAGCCCGGAAATCTTGGCCTTGTCCAGCACAGCGCCCATGGCGGCCTGCTGATCGTCTGCGGAGAAGACGGGAGACTTGACCAGACGCATCAGGTCTTCGCTGCCGGACAGCAAATCGCCCAAACGATTGATGTCTTTTTCAACGGCGGGCAGCTTTTTCTCGGCGGAGGCCAACTCGTACAGGGCCAGGGCATAACGCTCTGCCACCGGCGAGATTTTGCCGGATGCATGGGCGGACGGGTCGGAGGAATTGGCCACGGGTGCTCTGATCTTCTTCTGACAGGGTTGGCGGTTGTCTAATCCATTGGGCCGGAGAGGCAACCGCGCCTTTTGTCTACAATGATAATGTGCCGGTTTAAGATGCGGAGATTGGCAAACGCGACCTGCGCGCAAACACCATCCACCGACCCCGCCCCGGCGAAACCGCGCCTCCCCTAGCACGGGTTTTTTCAACCCGCAACCGGCCAGAACAGGTTCATTTAGACCCAGTTATCAGGGGATAATCTGCAACCCGTAGGCGATGGGAAAGACAGCACTGGCCACTTCAAACAGCGTTGCCACCACACAATGAATGTTGAACGTGCGATCCACGATGAAAGAATAGAGCCGCCCCAGCACGCACAGGGCAAACGCGGCCCCCAGCGCCAGGTAGACAAGCGGCTGCGCCAGCACCATGGCCGCCAACCCAAGACCCGCCCACATGCCCCCAAACGGCCCGCGCACTTCTGATACCCCATTATTGGTGCCCGCCCGGGGCGCAAGGCCCAGCCACGCCATGAACGGGCGGGGGAAGAACATCAGCCCCAGCCCGATGAGAAACGTGGCCAGCGCCGTCAGAAACGCCAGCCATTCGCCGGTGGAAAGCGGTGCGGATAGTTCGATCATGGCGCTGCTCCTGCCGCGGGCTTTGATTCGCCCAATCTCTTCTAGCCGCCCTGCGCCAAAATCGCATCATTCGTCTTTATTGCGCCACAACGGCACTTCTATCATAACGTGAACGTCCCCTGCCCCAAATTGAAAGACAAGCCCCATGCAAGAACTCATCCAGCGCATCACCGCCGCCACCGGCATTGACGAAAGCCTCGCCAACAAGGCCGTGGGCATGATCCTCGGCTACGTCCAGCGCGCCGGTGAGGACAGCGCCGTCGCCAATTTGCTGGAACAGGTTCCCGGTGCCACTGACCTCATCGCACAGTTCGACGGCGCCGAAACCGAAGCCGTGGCCGAGGGCGCATCCGGCGGCGGCATTATGGGCATGGCCATGGGCATGTTGTCCAAAGTCACTGGCGGTGACGAAGAAGGGGGCATCATGGCCATCGGCCAAAGCCTTATGAGCGAAGGCATGGATATGGGCCAAATCCAGAACGTGGCCCAGGAGACTTTCCAATTCGCCCGCGAACAGGCCGGTGACGAAGCGGTGGACGCGATTACCAGCAAGATTCCGGGTCTCAGCAACTTCCTCTAAGGAATGCGCGCCGCCGGGTCCTGCATCCGGCGGCTACCACCCCAGCAGGGTCTCCAGCCAGCCGAAACCGCCCGTCACGTGCAGCAGTGGGATGGTGGCCAAAATGGCATCTCCGATGATCGCCCCCACATGCTCCCGGTTGCGCACCCGGTCCAACACGAAGGATGTGATGCGCCCGAGGCAGGCAAAACCAAACGCAAAACTCAGTACGATGTAGGGGCGCGGCGTGGCCATGAGCAGATAAAGCGCCACCCCCACATAAAAGCCCCCCAGTGGGCCGCGAATCTCCGAAAACCCAAAATCACGACCTTCCGCTGGGGCAAGGCCGGTCCACGCCATGATGGTGCGCGGGGCCAACAGGGTCATCAAACCGCCTGCCAAAGCGATCAACAAAACCATGAATGCCAGCCACTCCCCCGATGATACGGGCAAGGCGATGGCGGGGGATAAATCGGCTGGCATAGCATCTCACCTTTACAGAAAACTTTGCGGGTCCACATCGATCTGGACACGAAGTGTGGACCGTTCCTTCGGCCCCGCTTCCATCCACCGCCTCAAATAGGCCTGCACGTCAAAGGCACGGGGCGCGTGGAGCAAGATGCGGTAGCGATAGCGCCCCCGCACCAGCGCCATGGGCGCCTCGGCAGGCCCTAGCAGGAATATTTCTTTCTCTTCCGGTGCCGATTGCCGCAGGGCACGGGCGTGCAACTCCGTCTCCCGCTTGTCCGTGCCGGAAATAATGAGCGCCACCAGCCGGGCAAAGGGCGGCAGCCCCCCCTTTTTGCGCAATTCCATCTCGCGTGCGTAGAATGCCTCACTGTCCCCGGCAGCAATGGCGGCAATGACGGGATGGTCCGGCGCATAGGTTTGCAACAGGCCCAGGGACTTGCCGCCCACGCGACCGGCCCGACCTGTCACCTGTGACAAGAGTTGAAACGTGCGCTCCGCCGCACGGGGGTCGCCATTGGCCAGGCCCAAATCCGCATCCACCACGCCCACGCAGGTCATGAGCGGGAAATTGTGCCCCTTGGCCACCAGCTGCGTGCCGATGATGATGTCCGCTTCGCCCTTGGCAATGGCCTCCAATTCCAGCCGCAGACGGGAGACGCCCCCCAGCATATCGGATGACAAAACGATGATTCGCGCTTCGGGGAAGGTCTCATCCACCTCCTCCGCCAACCGCTCCACCCCGGGACCGCAGGCCACGAGATGATCCAGCGTGCCGCAGGAGGGGCAGGCCTCCGGCGTGGGTTGGGAATGGCCGCAATGGTGGCATTGCAATTGCTGGCGAAACCGGTGTTCCACCAACCAGGCCGAACATTGCGAACACTCAAACCGGAAGCCGCACACGCGGCACAGGGTTAGCGGCGCATAGCCCCGCCGGTTGAGAAACAGAAGAGCTTGCTCTCCCCGCCCAATGGCTTCTTCCATCGCTGTGGTGAGCACGGGGGAGAGAAACTTGCCCCGCGGCGGCGGGTGGGCGCGCATGTCGATGGTGGCCAAGTCCGGCAGAATGGCGTCCCCATGACGCTCCCGCATCACCACATGTTTGTAACGCCCCGCCTCCGCATTCACCCGGCTTTCAATAGAGGGCGTAGCGGAAGCCAGCACGCACGTGAACCCGCCCAGCGAAGCGCGCACCACCGCCATGTCCCGGGCGGAATAGAAGACCCGGTCTTCCTGTTTGTAGGCCCCGTCATGTTCCTCATCCACCACGATGAGGTGCAGGTTTTGGAAGGGAAGAAACAGGGCTGACCGCGCCCCCGCCACCACTTTAATTTGCCCAGTGGCCACCTGCCGCCACGTCTTCTCCCGCATTTTGGGGGAAAGGGCGGAATGCCATTGGGCGGGCGGCGCGCCGAACCGCGCTTCAAACCGTTCCAGAAAGGAAGTGGTGAGCGCAATCTCTGGCAGCAGGATGAGCACCTGTGCTTCACCGTCAGCCTGCGCCAACGCCGCCCCTTCTTTATGGCGCTGCGCCAGCGCCGCAGCGACTGCCTCGAAATAGACTTCCGTTTTGCCGGACCCGGTAATGCCGTCCAGCAGCACCGGGGCGAATCCTTCCCGCTCCACCGCTTCCACCAGCTGTGCCGCCGCCTGCACCTGTTCGCCCTTCAGAGGCTTGCGCTGGAAATCGGGCAAGGGCTTTGCCACCACCGGCGCGGGCGGAATGGAAACCGGTTCAAACGAACCGCCCTTCACCATGCCATCAACCACCGAAAGGGAGGTGCCGGCCGCATGGGCCAGACCCGACCGGGTCCACGCCTGATAGCCGCCTTCAAGCTCTTCCGCCGCAATCTCCAGCACCCGTCGCCGCGCATCCGTCATCCGCTCCGGCGGTTGGCCCGTAAAGCGCAGACCGGGCAGGGCCTGTTCCGGGTCCAATGCACCGGGCGCGCGCAGCACGGATTTCAGCACCATGCCCGGGGCGGAAACGGTGTAGTGGGCCAGCCAATCCACAAACCGACGCATGTCCTTCACCAGCGGCGGACAATCGAAGCGCAGTTCCACATCCCGCAATTTCTTGGCATCGACCGGCCGATCAGCCGAACGGCTGTCCCAGACGACGGCGGCGACTTTGCGGGGACCCAGGGGCACCTGCACGAAATCGCCGGGGGCCAGTTCCATTCCTTCCGGCACGCCGTAGGAATAGGGCCCGTCCGCCGGGATGGGCAGAAGCACCTGCACGGTCTGGCGCACGGTCTCATCGGGAAGGAAGGTGGTCTGCTCCATGCCCCTGCATGTAGGACAACTCGGCGCCATATGCGACTTGTCATATAAAACGGGCATAACGCTTTTGCCGTGACGGCTTGAACGCTTTGTCTTACAAGACGTCCAGACAACGAACCCGGCCCCGCAGGGCCAGACAGTGCGGAGGACGCGCCCCATGAAATTCTTTCTCGACACCGCCGATGTGGACGAAATCCGCACCTGGAACGCCACGGGCCTTTTGGACGGGGTGACCACCAACCCCTCACTGATTCTCAAATCCGGTCGCGACATCAAAGAAGTGCTGGCCGAAATTTGCGACATCGTGGATGGCGATGTCTCCGGGGAGGTGGCCGCCACCGATTATGACACCATGTTGTCGGAGGGGCGCAAACTGGCCAAGATCGCCGACAACATCTGCATCAAACTGCCCATCACCATGGACGGGGTGCGCGCCTGCAAGACGCTGGTGGACGAAGGCTTCAAGACCAATATGACGCTGTGCTTTTCCGCTAATCAGGCTTTGCTGGTAGCCAAGGCCGGCGCCACCTACGTTTCGCCCTTCATTGGGCGGCTGGACGACATGGCCATTGACGGCATGGAACTGATCGAAGAGATCCGCGAAATCTACGACAATTACGGTTTTGAGACCGAAATCCTCGCCGCCTCCATCCGCACCGTGAACCACGTGAAAATGTGCGCCTTGGCCGGCGCCGATGTGGGCACCCTGCCACCCTCCACCATTGAAGGTCTGGTCAAACACCCGCTGACAGACAAGGGTCTTGATGCCTTCCTGAAGGACTGGGAGAAGACGGGGCAGACGATTTAGAAATTATTGTCCACCTGACGCTCCTCATTTCCGGGTTTATCCCGGCAATCCATTCCGCTAGACCGAACACACCATCAGTCCGTTGGCATGGATGCCCGGCATTCGCCGAGGATGGGGGTCAGAGTGAAAGTCGCGTCACACTTCGGCAACACCGTTGCCTCTTCACCCTCTCGCAACCTGCCCATGCTAAGGCATGGCCATGAGCGAATCGAAAATCCTGATCCCCATGGCCCCGTGCCTCACAAGCCACCGGCTGGACTGGCTGGACGGGCTGGCGCTGGAGCGGCGCATGGCCGCCCGCACGGTGGAAGCCTATGAGCGGGATGTGCGCCAGTTCTGCTTTTTCCTAACGGACTATCTGGGCCACCCGCCGCGGGTGAAGGACGTGGCGGACCTGCGCCCCATTACTATGCGGGCCTATCTGGCCCATCGCCGCAAATCCGGCGTAGAAGCACGGACGCTGGCGCGGGGTATGGCCGGTATCCGCTCTTTCATCCGTTATCTGGAGAAGAAAGGCATAGCCTCCTCAGCGGCGCTGGCTGCCATGGCAATACCGAAACAACCCGCCACCGTGCCGCGCCCTGTCACCGCCGAACAGGCCCTCACGCTGACAGACCAAAATGCACAGGCCCACGACGAACCGTGGATTGCCGCCCGTGACGCCGCCCTCATGGGCCTGCTCTACGGGTGCGGTCTGCGCCTTTCGGAAGCGCTGGCCTTGACCCCCGCCGATCTGGGCATTGCCAAACCGGCCAAGCCCCGCGTGAGCGTCAATAGCCTTTCCATCCTGGGCAAGGGCGGCAAGCGGCGCATGGTGCCGCTGATGGAAGCGGTGGGCCGGGGCATAGAATCCTATCTCACCCAATGCCCCCATGTGCTGGATCCGGCGGACAATCTGTTTCGCGGCGCGCGGGGCGGCCCGGTGCAACCGGCGGTCATCCAGCGGGCCATGGGCGTCATGCGCGGGGCGCTGGGTCTGCCTGCCTCCGCCACACCCCACGCCTTGCGCCATTCCTTCGCCACACATCTGTTGGGCAATGGCGGAGATTTGCGAACGATTCAGGAATTGCTGGGCCATGCCAGCCTTTCCACCACGCAAAAATATACCGCCGTGGACACCAACGCCCTGCTCAATGCATGGGCTGATGCCCATCCCCGGGCTTAATCAAGAGCTTACAAGAGCTTACAAGAGCTTAAAGGACACGACATGCGCCTGCTTACCTTCCTCGCCACCTTTCTTTTGGCACCAGCCGCATGGGCGCAAACCCCGCCCGCCTGCACAGGCCAGGACCTCTACGCCCAATTGAAGACGCAGAACCCGGCGCTGGCGCAGACAATGGTGCAGGAGGCGGCCACCCAGCCCTATGGCAAAGGCATCTATTTTTCCGTGTCCAAACCAGGTGTCGCGCCTTCCATCGTCATGGGCACGGTCCACATCACCGATCCGCGCATCGCCGATCTGCCCCCGGCGGTGGAGAAGGCTTTGAACGGGGCCGACGTGGTGGCACTGGAAATCACCGAACAGCTATTTCCCCAAAAGGCGGCTGCCCTGACCATGCAGAACATGGGCAAGCTGTTCTACACCGACGGCACCACCCTCACCGACAAGCTCTCTGAGGCCGATGGCGAAGCGGTGAAGAAGGCGGCGCTGGCCATGGGAATGCCGTGGTCCACGACCTCCAAAATCCGTCCTTTCTTTTTGATGGCCATGATGAGCCTGCCCGCCTGTGAAAGAGCGCGGGATGCTGCCGGTCTGCCTGGGCTGGACGACAAGCTGGGCAAACAGGCACTCAAAGCCGGCAAATCGGTGGTGGGTCTGGAGAACTTTGTGGGGCAGCTGGAAGCGGTGAACGCCCTGCCGGAGAAGATGATGCTCGACGTGCTGGTGGAGTGGGCCAACATGAGCGCCAGCGCCGATGACGTGCTGGAGACCATGGTGCAATTCTATCTGAACGGCGAAACGGGCATGTTGTGGTCTATGATGAACCGCCTCACCCCGCAGGGCTTCAGCGAACAGAGCCAGCTGGCCAAGAACGCCGCCTTCCAGCGCATCATGCTGGACAAGCGCAATGTGACCATGGCCGATGGCAGCGCCAAACTAATCGACGCGGGCAATGCCTTCATCGCAGTGGGGGCTCTACACCTGCCCGGCGAGAAGGGCCTGCTGAACCTTTTGGCACAGCGCGGCTATACCATCAAGCGCATCCAATGATTGTGTTCCAATACGGCACAGAATCGCGGCGGTAACACCGGCACGGGGATTGCACCGGATAATACAGAAAGCGCGGCCACCCACGGCCCGCTCGCTGTTTTCCGGAGCACCCCCCGATGCGCAAAGCTCTCACCGTTGCCTTTTTCCTTGCTGCCACCCCCATGGCGGACGCTGCCAATTTTACCCTTTATCCCGGCTTCAAGGACCCCAACGCCTTTGTGGAAATGACCACGGATAAGGGTCTTGTCATCGAAATCGTCCTGCGCTGCGCCCGCAAGAACGGCAAGGTGAAGGCGGGCATCATGACCTATTCAAAGATGGACCGCATGTTCTGCTCCTCCAAAATGCGCTGCACCCGCGACGGCGAAAAGGCCGCTGACGAAACCTGCGGTTATTGATCGGACTTTAAGGCACTCAAAGGCGGCGAAGAGCCGCCCGGCAAGCCTCTGCCGCCCCCACGGAGCGTAGGCCCTCAGGGCCGATTGCGTGAGCGCAAATCAGACGCTCCGATCGGTCGCAGGTCTTCCCTTTTGCTTTTTGCCGCTTTCAGGTTAGCCTCTGCCGGCTGAAGAGAGTTCAAACGTCCAACACTTGGAAGGAATGCCCCATGAAGATCATGATGACCGCCCTTGTGGCCTCCGCTTTTATGGCAAGCCCCGCCCTTGCCTGCGGCTTTGGCAAGATGGCCGATCACAAAGAGCCCATGACCACCGCCTCCACCACCACGGTGAAGACGGAAGAGGCCATGTCCACCTTTGACCCAAGCACCAAGCCCGTGTTTGACACAAAGGCGGAAGTGGCCCCCGCACCCATCAAGAAGCCGGTGGATAGCGAGTAGGCGCCAGCTTCATTGACTGTGGAAAGCCCGCCCGAACAGGCGGGCTTTTTTATGCCTTTTTGGAAAGCCACGCCAGCGATGCTTCCACACCATCGGGGCATTTATATTCCGCCCCCAAAGGCGCACCCCATCCAAGGCGCTTGATTGCCGCGAAGATGAAATCAAAGTTCAATTCGCCCGCCTGATCAGGCCCGCCCCGGTGGGGAGGTTGGGCAAATTGCACATGCCCCACATGGGGCAATAATGCCTCCAGCCGGGTTATCACGTCCCCCTCACTGCGCTGCACGTGATAAACATCAAACATAAGTTTGAGATTATCCGCCCCCACCCGGCCGATCATGGCCATGGCTTCCCGTGTGGTCTCGATACAATAGCCCGGCGCGTCATGGCGGTTGAGAGGTTCGATCACGATGGTCTTGCCCGCCTGCGCCGCCACCGTGCAGGCATAGAGCAGATTGTCAGCAAAGACGGTCTCCGCTCCAGCACCGCGTGCGAAGCCACCCATAACGTGTATATTGGCGATATCCAGTGCCACCGACCAGTCCAGCGCCAAATCAATGGCATCACGGGCCGCAACCTCATGGCCAGGCAGAGCTGCCAGCCCGTTTTGCCCTGCCGCCACATCCCCCCGCAGCGTGTTAAGGCCGAGCGCGGGCAAGCCGGTTTCTGAAAGCGTGGCGGCCACCACCTCCCGGTCTTCTTCATAGGGCCAGTGAAATTCCACCGCGTGGAACCCGGCTTTCGCTGCAAGCCGAATGGCTTCCGGCAAGGGCCTGTCGTTCCACAAAAACCCCAGATTGGCGGAAAATTTCATCACCATCTCCTCGCGTTACCCCCGGGCCACACGTACCCGCCTTCAAACGGGAACCTCTATTCATTTGAGGCCTTTGGCCATAGGCTTGGGCCTGCAATCGCCCACCATCCCCATTTTGGAGACCGCCATGACCCTGCGCATCCCCGCCCTGATGAGCGCTATTTTGCTGTCCACGCCGGTATGGGCCCAGACGGCGGCCCCCGAATTGACGCCCGTGGTGAACGAACAAGCGGCCCTGTCGCCTATCTCACAGGCCATAAAAAAGGCCCTTGAAGCCCTTCCCCGCAAAACGGCGGCCCAAAAGAAACGCGCGACGGAAATCTCCCGCTGGTATGAGGCCCGCAACTATGAACCCCATTGGGTGCGCGGGGGTAAACCCACACCGGCGGCAGAGCGGGTCACCTTCACCCTGTTTAAGGCCAATGAGGAAGGGCTGGACCCGGCCGATTACGGCGCAGCCAAACTGTTTGGCAAACTGGACGTGGCGGGGCCGGTCAAACTGGGCCAGTTTGAGGTGGCCCTGGCGGATTCCGCCGTTCAATACGGCCAGCATCTCCATTCCGGCAGGGTGGACCCTTCCAAAATCAACCGCGAACTCATGCTTTATCCCGACACGCTGTCGGCGGATAAAATGCTCGACAAATTGTCGGAGGGCGGGCGCAGCACAACGGCGCTGGCAAAATTGTCCCCCCGCACGGACCGCTATGCCCGGCTGAAAAAACATCTGCTGGCCCTGCGCCTGCGCGCCGCCGACGGGGGCTATACGGTCATCCCCGAGGGGGAGGTGATTAAGCCGGAAGGCAGCGACCCGCGCATTCCGCTCATCCGCCAACGCCTGATTGAGTCGGGCGACCTGCCGGAAAATCTTCACACCGGCGAGACGCTGAACGGCAAGCTTTTGCAGGCGCTGAAATATTATCAATACCGCATGGGGCTGGAGGCCGATGGTGTCATCGGCCCGGCCACCCTGGCCCAGATGAACATTCCCATCGCCGAGCGCATCACCCAGGTGGAAATCAATCTGGAACGCCGCCGCTGGATGCAGGCGGATTTTGGCAAGCGCTATATTTTTGTGAACCTCGCCGACCAGGTGTTGAAAGTGGTGGACAAGGAAAAGACCGTCCACGCCACCATTGTGCAGGTTGGCCTGCCCTTCCACCGCACGCCGGTGTTTTCCGACCAGATGGAATATGTGGACTTCAATCCCTTCTGGAACGTGCCCTATTCCATCGCCACCAAGGAATATTTGCCCAAATTGAAGCGCAACCCCTATGCGCTCCAAAGCCAGAAAATCCGCGTGCTGCGCGGTGGTTCGGTGGTGAACCCCGGCGCCGTGCCGTGGTCCCGCTATTCGCGAGGCAATTTCCCCGTGCGCCTGCGCCAGGACCCGGGGCCCAAAAACGCGCTGGGCCGGGTGAAATTCATGTTCCCCAACAAGCACAATATTTACATTCACGACACGCCCTCAAAGTCCAAATTCTCCCGCGCCTCGCGCTATTTCAGCCATGGTTGCGTGCGGGTGCAAAACCCGTTTGAACTGGCCAAGGTCGTGCTGGGCTTTCAAGGCGTCACCGAAGATCAAATCAACGGTTGGGCGGTGAGCGGCAAAAAGAAGATCGTGCGGCTGGAACAAAAACTACCCGTCCACATCGCCTATCTCACCGCCTGGGTGAACAAGGATGGCTCCGTCCATTATCGCCGCGATATTTACGGGCGGGATAAGATTTTGAGGAAAGCGTTGGCCAAGGCATCCTGAGAACAAGGCAGTGTGGCAACAAAGTTTCGTCGCAAACTACGCTTGAACCAATAGGGCCCCCCATCAGTTAGTCCTTGCAACCGCCCCGGCACGGGCGGGATGGAAGGGACGCCAATGCATTTCTTCACCATCCTCAACCGCCACGGCGGCACGCTGAAAACCACAGATTGCGAGGCTTTTGCACAATCCGTGCGCCATGTGCTGCATGGGGCGGGCCATACGGTGGAGGTTTACACCATTGACGGGCCTGCGCTTCCCGTCACCCTCCATCAAGCCGTGGAAGACCCTAAGGTAGACGTGGTGATGGTGGCGGGCGGAGACGGCACGGTCTCCAGCGCCATCGGCCCCTGTTGGCGATCCGGCAAGCGGCTTGCTGTCCTGCCCGCCGGCACCATGAACCTGTTTGCCCGCTCCCTGGGTCTGCCCCTGGACATTCATCAAGCCCTCGCCCTTTTTGCCCATGCCCGCCCCATAGCCGTGGATGTGGCGACGGTGGAGGGTCGCCCCTTCGTTCACCAATTCGCCGTGGGCCTGCACCCCAGTGCGGTGGCGTTGCGCGACCGCATGGAGACCCGTTCCCGGCTGGGCAAAATCTGGGCCAGCGGCCGGGCGGCTTTTTCGGTCATGCTGCATCCGCCCCGTTTCAAGGTGCTCATTTCCACCGATGGGGACACGCCGCACGCCCCCGCCCGCAGGCGCTTTGCCAAATTCAAACGTTCCCCCGGCGAGCGCCTGTCCAATCTGGCCATTGCCACCAATCCGTTTGGTGAGGGCCATTTGCCCTATGCCGACCGATTGGATCAGGGGGTGCTGGGCGTGTGCCGCACAAGGCCCCTCTCACGCCAATCGGCTTTTTCGCTCATGATGCACATGGCAGTGGGCCGCTGGGCCAGCCATCCGGATATGGAACAGACCCGCGCCCAACGGGTACACCTGACCTTCACCCGCCACCACCGCAACGCCAAAGCGCTGGTGGACGGGGAACTCATTCCCCTGCCGCCCCAGGCCACGATTGAGCTGCACCCCAAGGCCCTCACCGTGCTGGTGGCGGGTGTGTGACGCCTTAACCGAACGGTTTTTCAAACGCACCGGTGGCCGAATCCATGGTCCACAATTCTCCGCTGGAAATATCAAACCACGCCCCGTGAAGCCCTATCTGCCCCCGCTCCAACAGGGCGGAGACGCAGGGGAAGGTTTTGAGATGATCCAGCGACTGGCGGATGGCCTGTTCTTCCAATTTGCGTTGCAATTCCTCGGCACTTTCCGCACCCGTGCATTGCAGGTCCTGCGCCACAGGTTCCAGCAGGGAGATCCACTTACCGATGAAATCCCCCGGCGAGAGCGGGTTGGCCGCTTCTCCCGCCATGTGGCTGCGAAAGGCCGCAATACCTCCGCAGCGCCCGTGGCCCATGACCACGATGTGCTGCACCTTCAGCGCCTGCACGGCAAATTCCAACGCGGCGGCGGTGGCATCATAATCGCGGTTTTGGGAATGGGGCGGCACAATATTGGCCACACTGCGCACCACGAACATCTCGCCGGGGGCAGCACCGAAGACTGTTTCCGGCGCGGAGCGGCTGTCGCAACAGGCGATGATCATGGTGGTGGGCTTTTGGCCCCTGGCGGCCAATTGTTCATAGCGCGCCCGCTCATGGGCGAGGCGATTTTTGGCAAATTGCGCATAGCCCCCCAGCAATGCGCGAGGGAAGCCCTCTGTCACCAATTCCCGGGCTTCTTTTTGTCTGTGGGGCATGGCGGCTTCTCAGCGGTGGCGTTCTTCCAGTTCATCCTCCTCCAGAGGCCGTGCCTCGGAGGGTAAGAGAATTGGTATGCCATCGCGCACCGGATAGGCAAGTCGGGCTTTAGGTGAATGCAATTCCTGTTTGTCTTCCACAAAATGCAACGGACCATGGGTGCGCGGGCACACCAGCAGCGTTGTCATCTTGGGGTCCAGCAGTGGCGGGGTGCCACGGCCTTGTTTGTTTTTAACCGGTGCAGTCATTGCAGTTTGGCGATCTCCGCCCGCAGGGTTTGCAATTTATCCGCCGTGATCGGCCCCACAATCTTGTGGCGCACCCGCCCTTGGGCATCCACCAGAAAACTTTCGGGAATACCATAGAAACCCCACTCAATGGCCGTGCGGCCCTGCGCATCCACGCCCACATGGGTGTAGGGATTACCAAGCGTGCCCAGAAAACGGCGGGCGTTTTCACCCTTATCCTTGTAATTAATGCCCACGATAGGCAGCCCATCCTGCTCCGCCAGCGCCATGAGCACGGGATGTTCGGCGCGGCATGGCACGCACCAGGACGCAAAGATGTTCACCAGCTTCACCGAGCCGGTGAGATTATCGGACGATAGGCCCGGCACCGGCGCACCGGCCCGGTTCAAATCTTCCAAGGGTGGCAGGGAGAACGCCGGCACTTGTTTGCCCACCAGGGCCGAGGGCAATTCCGATACATCCCTCCCCGAGGTCAACTGCATGAAGAAGATGACCACAAGGCCGCCAAATACCACGAGAGGCAGGGCGAGCCAGAACAGGCGGCCCATGGAGGTTTTCTGGGAAGGGGCAGTCTCTTGGCTCACGATGACTTTGCTTTCTCACGGGAGGCACGGCGGATGCCCGCCTCTTCCAGCGCTGCGATCTGGCGGCGGCGGCTGCGCTGGGTGAGCAACACCCAAACCACCATCACAACCAACACCAGTGCCGTGATGGCGTAGGACGAGGCGATAAATTCAAAGTAGCGAGTGCCGAACAAATCACTCATACGGCCCCCTTTCCTGCCGACCGGGCCATCTTGCGCTGTAAAGTCCTGATTTGACGGCGCAGAATTTCGTTACGCATGGCCATCAGATGCAGCGTTGTAAACAGCAACAGAAAAGCCAGCCCCATGATCAGCAGCGGATAGAGAAATTCCGGCGCCAAGGTGGGCCCGTCCAGCCGGGTGACAGAGGCGGGCTGGTGCAGCGTGGTGAACCAATCAACGGAGAATTTGATGATGGGGATATTCAGCGCCCCCACCAAAATGGCCACCGCCGCCAACCGCGCCGCCCGGGCAGGCTCTTCAATGGCGTTCCACAGGGCCAGCAGGCCCAGATAGATGATCAGCAACAGCAGGAAAGACGTGAGGCGCGCGTCCCAAACCCACCACGTCCCCCACATGGGCCTGCCCCAGATGGAGCCGGTGGCGAGACCCAGAAAAGTGAAAGCCGCACCGAAGGGAGCCGCCGCCCGGGCCGCCACATCCGCCAGCGGATGCCGCCACACCAAGACACCCAGCGCGCCGGAGACCATGACCATATAGGCCCCCATGGCCATCCAGACCGCCGGCACATGGACAAACATGATGCGCACCGTGCGGCCCTGCTGATAATCGTCCGGCACGGAAAAAGACATCCACAGCCCCACCGCCAAAACCCCCAGTGTTGCAGCCCACAGGAAGGGCAAAACACGCGCCACCAACGCCAAAAACCGTGTCGGGTTTGCCAGCGCCGTAAGGCCCGTGGGGGCGGGGTTGGTGGAAGTGACGGACATTCTAATCAGCTATGAAGTTGTTGCAGTCTCACATTAGCAGCGATGTAGGGTGAAACAGGGGCAGGGTTCAAGGAGAGGCCACACGACCCATGGTGACATATTCTCACAGTTTTGTTGTCACTCCCGGCCCTGGCGAAGCGCCAATGCCCCGGCAAACGGCCCAAGCACCGCAAAGAACAGGGAGATGGCACTCACTAGCAGGAAGGGAGGCAAAAACGGGTCCGGCTCGGTGGTGGCGGCCCGCACGGCCCCCACGCCAAAAATCACCACTGGAATGCACAAGGGCAGCACCAATACCGAGAGCAGCAACCCGCCCCGGGGCAGCGACACCGTCAACGCCGCCCCCGCCGCCCCCATGAAAGAGAGGGCAGGCGTGCCCACAAACAGGGTCGCCATGGTGGCAAGCGTTGTCGTGCCGTCCAGATTGAGAAACAGGGCGAATAACGGGCACACCAGCGCCAGGGGCAGACCCGTCACCAGCCAATGGGCCAACGCCTTGGTGAAAACTTGCAGTGCCAAGGGCACCCGCGCCACCAACATGGCATCCAGCGACCCGTCCTCCCGGTCCGCCTGAAACAGCCGCTCCAGCCCCAACAGGCTGGCCAGCAATGCGCCGATCCAAAGCGTGGCTCCACCCACGGTCGCCAGAAGCTGCGCATTGGGGCCGATGGCAAAGGGCATGGCCACCACCACGGCCAGATAAAACAGCAGCACCGTGGCTGCCCCGCCCCCAGCCCGCAGCGCCAAGCGCAAATCCCGCAGCAGAAGGGCCTTCATGGGGTCTCTTCTAGATCATAAGGTTCGTCACCAATAACCACGGTCTGAGCATCCGCCAAATCCAGCGGCACATGGGTGGCGGCGATAATCAAGCCGTCATCTTCCAGATGGGCGGCCATGAGATCATTAAACTGCCGTTCAGACGCCGCATCCAGCCCGGATGTGGGTTCGTCCAACAGCCAGACCGGGCGGTAACTCACCAACAGGCGACAAATGGCAATGCGCCGCCGCTGGCCGGTGGACAGGTGCGCAAAGGGCACGGACTGCAACCCGTCCAGCCCCACCATGTCCAGCGCTTCGTCCACTTCCAGATGGGGCCTGCCGTCGAAGGCCTGCCAGAAAGTGAGGTTCTCGCCCACCGTCATGGCCGGTTTCATGGCGTTGTCCGTGCCCAGATAATGGCACAGATGTTCAAGGGGCGTGTCCGCGAACTCCCCCGTCTCGTCTTCATGGGTCAGCGTTCCGCCCGCCAGCGGCAACAGCCCCGCCAACGCCCGCAACAGGGTGGATTTGCCCGCCCCATTGGCCCCGCGCAGCACGATGGCCTTTCCACTGGAAACGCTCAGGGAAAGGTCCGCGATGATCACATCTTCACCACGCAAAACGGTGATATTTCGGGCGTGCAATTCCATGCCCTGCCTGTAGCCCACAATGTCACCTTGCGAAACCACCCCCACAGGGTAACCACAGACCCATGAGCGATGCGATTCGACCCGACGATGCGGCCCGCGCCGAACAACTCACCGTGCAGGCCATGGAAGCCCTGCGCGATGCCCGCATCAAGACGGCCCTGCCCCTGTTGGAGGAAGCCGCAAACCTGCACCACCCCGTGGCCGCCAACCAATTGGGCGCTTTGCTGGAACGCGGCCA
Organism: Pseudomonadota bacterium; assembly: GCA_038525315.1. Classification (GTDB taxonomy): domain Bacteria; phylum Pseudomonadota; class Alphaproteobacteria; order Rhizobiales; family Rhizobiaceae; genus Pseudahrensia. Next base: position 653,963 of record JBCBHU010000001.1, on the reverse strand, counting down.
TGGGGTGGCCAAAGACGAGGCCCGCGCCCGCCATTTTTACGCCATCGCCGCCGACCAAGGTCTGGCACTGGCCCAATTCAATCTGGGCTTTTTGCTGCACATGGGCCGCGGCGGCGCGCAAGACCTCACCGAAGCCCGCAATCTCTACCGCAAGGCGGCGGAAAAGGGCGAAGCCACCGCCCTTCTCAATCTCGGTATTTTGACCGCCAGGGGGGACGGCGGGGCGAAGGACGTAACGGCAGGTTACATGCTGTGGGAACAGGCCGCCGCCAAGGGCGAGGCCATGGCGGCTTTCAATTTGGGCATGGTCCATGCCGGGGGCCACGATGTGCCCATCGACTTTGTGCGCGGCTGCTTCTGGTTCGAAACCGCCTTCCGCCTCGGCCACCCGCAAGCGGGCATGGAAGTGCAGAAATTGCGCAAGGTCATGGGTGACAACGAAATTGCCACCGTCGCCCGCCTGCACAAAGAACGGCAGGCATGAGCTTACCGCCCGATCCCGACAATCCGTTGGCGCAACTCACCCATCGCGAACTCCTCGCCAACCGCGCCATGGCGCGCCGTGCTGCCAAGCGGGGCCGCAACAAAGAGCGTTCCCAAGCGCTGGTGCAAACCATCGAAGCCGAACTGGACCGCCGCCGCACCCTGCGCGCCAACCGCATTTTCAGCGGCCTGCCCAGCATCGCCGCGCTGGATGATTGAGTGGCGGTAACTATACCAGGTAGCGGCTGGCATTTAACCAACAGCCTTACAGAGTGTAGCTGATCGTATCCGTGAAATTCCAGCCTTCTGCGATGTGCCAGCCGTCATTCCAGCCGTAGTGCCACCCCACGTGCCAGCCTAGATTCCAACCAAGATGCCATCCCGAATACCACCCGGTATTCCAGCCATAGGCCCAGGCTTTTCCATCAAAATACCAGCCCAGATTCCAACCGAAACCCCAGCCATTATACCAGCCATAGTGCCACCCCAGGCCCCATCCGTTATACCAGCCCACATTCCAGCCCAAGGTCCAGCCGGGGCCATATGTGTAAAGCGTGTAGAGCGCCGCGCCCGACCACGTGCTTGAGGCGGGGTCAAAGGCAAGCGTGTTGGTATAATTGATCTTAAACGGGGCGGACTCGTTATTAGTCTCATCGGCTTCTGCCACGTCATCGTCACTATCGACGACAAATTTGAAAAAGTAATCTCCTTCATCCGTTGGAAAAAACCACGGATTGCTAAACACACCTTCAGTGGTGTTGCCGGGTTGCAGTGGGCCAGTGACCGTCACCGTGCTGGGAGAGGAATTGCTGCCGCCAAACCATTCCCATAACAACTGAGCTTCAAAGTTATCAGCGCTCATATCCCCTTCGTTGATGATGAGATAATCAAAAGCGAACCAAGCCCCGTTTAGCGATGCGTTGTAAAACCGAAGCTCATCGATTTTGGTGAGAAGGTCCGCTGCCATTTGATCACTGCCTTTCGGGTAACTCTGGCCGATTTACAGCCCCGGTTACCACTGTCAAAGCGCCCCCGCTTTTCACAGGCCTCTGTTTTATATGGCAAATATAGACGTGTCGAGCGCAGCTTCCGCCCGCTTTCGACGGGGATGACCAACGATCCGGATTGCATCGCTTTTTGTACGACACAAGACTGCGGGCCAATTTGACCCTAAGTCAGCCCAGCAATTGACCTCGCGAAATCACCCGCTTCGAACGGTTCGAGGTCGTCCACGTGTTCGCCGACGCCGATGAAATAGACGGGGAGTTTATATTTGGCGGCGATGGCGACCATGATGCCGCCGCGGGCGGTGCCGTCCAGTTTGGTCATGACGAGGCCGTTGACGCCTGCCACATCTTTGAAAATTTCCACTTGGCTGAGGGCATTTTGGCCTGTGGTGGCGTCCAATGTCAGCAACACGGTGTGGGGGGCTTCGGGGTCGTGTTTCTTCAGCACGCGGACGATCTTTTCCAACTCGTCCATCAGCTCCGCCTTGTTTTGCAGACGGCCCGCCGTGTCCATCAGCATTACGTCGCGGCCTTCTTCTTTAGCTTGCGTATAGGCATCGAAGGCGAGGCCCGCAGCGTCTGACCCCAAGGGGCGGGAGACGACGGGGGATTGGGTGCGGTCACCCCAAATGTGGAGTTGTTCGATGGCGGCGGCACGGAATGTATCCCCTGCCACCAGCAGGGTGGAAAAACCCGCATCGTAGAGCTTTTGCGACAGTTTACCGATGGTCGTGGTTTTGCCGGAACCGTTCACGCCCACCACCAAAATCACGTGGGGGGTGTGGTCCAGATCAAGCTCCAGTTCGGCGGCCACGGGTGCGAGGGTCTTTTCCACTTCGCCGGCCATAAATTCGCGCACTTCCGTACCCGTCACATCCTTGCCCATGCGCTGGGCAGCCAGCGCGTCGGTAATGTTCATGGCAGTCTCCACGCCCAGATCCGCCTGAATGAGAATATCCTCCAGATCCTGCAGCGTGTCTTCGTCCAGTTTTTTCTTGGTGAAAACGGCGGAAATATTGTCTGTGAGCTGACCGGAAGATCGGGCGAGGCCGGAACGAAGTCGCTCAAACCATCGTCTTTTCGGAGCCGGTTCTTCTTGAACGGGTTCGGGTTCTTCCCCCCGTTTGCGCGGGTTGGCTTCGGGGGTGAAAGTCTCTTCGTCCTCTAGCGCGCTTTCTTCTTCGATGGCCCCGGCAAAGGCCGCGTCGTCCTCACGCTCCTCTTCTTCCTCCGCTGGCGTGACCTCAATCTCAACTTCCGGCTCCGGCGTTTCCGCGAGGGGTTCGGGGGTCTCCACGGGCTCGTCCACCCGCGTTTCGGGTGGCGCACCGAATACGCCGTCGCTTACGTCAACCGTGGCGGATAACTGCACTTCTAGTTCTGGAACAGCATCAGCGCGGCGCGCCTCCGCCTCGGCCAAAGCCCGTTCAGCAGCGGCCTTTTGATCCACTTCCTCAGCGCTCGGTGCCTCACTGGCTTTCTCGGCCAGCGGTGTGATGCCGGGTGCATCATCCAGGTCGGCACCGGCTTCGCCGTCGGCAATAACATTGGCGGCGGCATCGGCATGGGCCGCTACAGGGGTGTTTTCGCTTTCCGCAAGGGCAATGCTGGAGGTTTCGTCTTCCACCGGCTGAAGATCAGCAATTTTCGGCTCGGCCACTGCCTCTTCAGCCACTTCGTCTTTCTTGCCAAATTTGAACAGCCGTTTGAAGAAACCGCCTTCTTTGGGTTTATCCGTCAAACGCTGTTCCTTTCTTCAAACCACATGCCCGATCAGCCGCGCCCCGTCATGGCCGGTTACGCGCGCTTCGATAAACTGGCCCGCTTCCAGCGGCGTTTTATCGGGGTTTGGCGAAACCGCTATTGGGGTGAATTGTTCCAGCCGCCCGCGCCCGCCGCTTTCCATCAGCACCGGCACGGTGTCGCCTACACGGCTCTCCAGATAAGCGGAAAGCCTTTGCGCCCCCAGTGCCCGCAGCCGCGCCGCGCGCTCCTTAATGACAGCACCATCCACCGGCGGCATTTTTGCAGCCGGCGTGCCGGGGCGGGGGCTGAAAGGGAAGATGTGGAGGTGGGTCAACCCCGCCTCCTCTACAATGGCCATGGAATTTTCGAACATGGCCTCGGTTTCTGTGGGGAAGCCCGCGATGATGTCGGCCCCAAACACCATGTCCGGCCGCGCGGCCCGCACGTCCTCACAAAAGCGGATCGTGTGGTCGCGCAAATGCCGCCGCTTCATGCGCTTGAGGATCATGTCATCGCCGGATTGGAGCGACAGGTGCAGGTGAGGCATGAGCCGCCGGTCGCCGCCAATGGCTTCCATCAGCGGTTCATCCACTTCGATTGAATCGATGGATGACAGGCGCAGTCGTTTCAACCGATCCACTTTGGTGAGAATGGATTGCACCAAACGCCCCAGCGAAGGCTTGCCGGGCAGATCGCCCCCCCATGACGTGAGGTCCACGCCCGTCAGCACCACTTCGGGATGCCCCGCCTCCACAAGCCGCGCGATCTGGTCCACCACTTCACCGGCAGGCACGGAGCGGGAATTGCCGCGCCCATAGGGAATGATGCAAAACGTGCAGCGGTGGTCGCAGCCGTTTTGCACCTGCACAAAAGCCCGCGTGCGCTCCTCAATGGCATCCACCATGTGGGAGGCGCCGGTGCGCACGTCCATAATGTCGTTGACCCGCACTTTTTCAAACAGGTTCACGCCAAAGTCCGGCAACTGGCGGTAGGAATGGGCGGAGAGCTTTTCCTCATTGCCCAGCACCAAATCCACCTCGTCCATATGGGCGAAGGTTTCCGGCTCCGTCTGGGCCGCGCAGCCGGAGACGATGATGCGCGCCTTCGGGTTTTCCCGCCGCGCCCGGCGGATGGCGTATTTGGCGTCCTTCACGGCTTTGCCGGTGACAGCGCAGGTGTTCACCACAATGGCCCCACCGTCCACCTCCCCCAAACCGGCGGCCCGGGCCTCCCGGGCCATGACTTGAGATTCGTATAGGTTGAGTCGACAGCCGAAGGTCATGACCTCCACACCGTCTTTTTCGTCGGTTTCCAGAACCGGATTCTCCAAATGGGGCGCGGCCATTATGCGCGCTCCCAATGGCCGGTGACGGGGTCGAAAACGCCGTCAAACTCATGGGTGGCCCCGCCGGTCATGATGACGCAAAGATCATCGCGCCATTCAATCTCCAATTGCCCGCCGGGCAGGGTGGCGGTGACCTTGCGCCCTGTTTTTCCAAGCCGTGCCGCGCTCACCACGGCGGCACAGGCGGCGGAGCCGCAGGCCAAGGTGAGCCCCGCCCCGCGCTCCCACGTGCGCATGGTCAGACTATCGGGGCCGGTGACCTGTGCCACCGTGACATTCACCCGCTCAGGAAACAGCATGTGGTGCTCGATCATGGGGCCAAATTTATCCAGCGCGTAATTCTCCACGCTGTCTTCCGCCCAAAAGATCACATGGGGATTGCCCATATTAGCGACCGATGGCGTGTGTAGAAGCGGTGCTCCGGCGGGGCCGATTTCCAATTCGATGCCCCGCGTGTCGGCAAATTCTTCTGACAACGGGATTTGATCCCACTCCAGCCGGGGCAGGCCCATATTGACGGAGATATGCCCACCCTCCAGCCGCTTAGCCGCCAGCGGTTTGCCGTCCACGGTGAAGCGGAAAAACTCGGTCTCGCCCATGCCGTGACGGGCCACATAATCCACCACGCAGCGTGTGCCATTACCGCAGGCTCCAGCGCGGGAACCATCGGCGTTGAAGATTTCCATCTCCAAGGCTTGGCCCTCGGCGGGGGCCGGATAGACCGCCATCAACTGGTCAAATTGCGTGTTGCTATCCGCAGCCAAAGCCACCGCAGCCTCGCTCGTCACCTTCCCGCCATGCGAACGCATGTCGGCCACCACGATCTGGTTGCCGATGCCATTCATCTTCGCAAAGGGGGCGGTGTTTTCCATGCCGCCTATATGGTGAAAGCGGTGCTCCCCGGCAAGTCCAATGGCTTTGAGGCCTAGACCTGCTGGGCGGCTTTCGGAGGCACGTCCCACACTTCACCGGGCTGTAGGGCGCGGAAGACTTCGGCGGGGACATTGTGCTTCACCCGCGCCGCTTCCAGATCGGACAACTGGTCTTCGATGCTTTCATTGGTGAGCTGAAACGTGCCCCAGTGGTGGCCCAGCGTGAACTGCGCGTTGCACAATTGATGCCCCTGCACGGCTTCATCCGGATTCTGGTGCTGACCGCTCATGAAATCGCGGGGCTTGTAAGCCCCAAAGGGCAGGATGGCGAGGCGAAAGCCGCCATATTTGGCCGCCACTGCCTTGTAATTGATCCCGTCGTGAAAACCCGTATCGCCAATGTGGTAAATCTTACCCATGGGGCCTTGCAGCACAAAAGCGGCCCACAGGGCGTTGCGCCGGTCCGCCATGCCCCGGGCCGACCAGTGGTGCATGGGTTCCAGCGTCACCTTCACATCTTCCGACAGCGCAATCGTGTCCTGCCAATCCCCCACGGAAACATTGAGCCGTTCATCGGCTCCCTTCAAAATGGTATCATTGCCCAACGGCGTGACGATCAACGGTTTGTGCACATCGTGCAGGCGCGAAAGCGTGGGCATGTCCAGATGGTCGTAATGGTTGTGACTCAGCAGCACCACGTCGATGGGCGGCAGGTTTTCAAATTTGATACCGGGCGGGTTCACCCGCTTGGGCCCGGCCCAGGAGACGGGGGAACACCGGTCCGACCAGACGGGGTCGGTGAGAATATTCAGACCGCCCGTTTGAATAAGCACCGTGGCATGGCCCACAAAGGAGACCCGCAACGCTTCGCCCAAGACCCGCTGGGGCGGCTTGTCCTCAAAGGGAGAGGGATAGGAAGCGGGCCATTTTTTGCGCCCCCCACCCATTTGCCATTTCAGCAGGTCTTTGAACCCTTTGGGCGGCACGCCGCCGGGATTGAAGAAATTGACACCGTCAAAATGGTCGCTCACCGGACCATCATAATAGGGATTGCGCATTCGACCCACCGCTACAGAACCCACACCTGCCGCACCCAAAGTGCCAAGGCCAATGCCGGTATAGCCCAGCCATTTCAAAAAGCGGCGTCTGTTCATGGGCCGCAAAATGGCGTGCAGGCGGCCAAAGTCAATGGGTCCCTTTAGTAGGGATAAACCGTCACGGCGGTTATGGTCGTCATGGTCACATTACTAACCATGGGGCCGCGCAGGCTGGCCTTGTCCGTGAGCGCCTGACGCAGGTCTTTGCCCAACCGTTTGGCTTTGCTGCGGGTGGTTTCGCCGCCCATCTTGTGGTTCCCTGTCGTCTTGTCGCTTATCGTGTCGAACCGAAAGATCATTGTCCTGTTCCTCATTCAGGTATTGTGTTCGTAACGCCTGAATACGACGGCCATATGGGAGCATCCGTGCGCGATTACACGTTTGCTTGACATTTTTGTAAGCGGGGCTTACGCCGCGTGCCATCCGTCACACTTTGTGTCCGACGAGCCACTGACCGGTTAGCTTTTTGAAAGCGGCTGCCGGAAGTCACCACCCGCCAGCGCGATGCGCCCGCGGGTGCGTTTCGCGTTGGTTTGCCGGTTATTGGTTGACCCTTATTTGAAGATGCAATCGGAAAGGACCATTTAGGTCACAAGAATAAAAACAGCCTGCCTTCCCCTTGAGGGAAAGTTTGGCGTGCCAATGCAGACCCTGATGGAATAGACCATGTTTGAATCCCTCTCCGATCGCCTTTCCGGTATTTTCGACGGCCTCACCCGTCGGGGGGCGCTGTCTGAAAAGGACGTGAACACGGCCCTGCGCGAAGTGCGCCGCGCGCTCATCGAAGCCGATGTGGCACTGGACGTGGTGCGCTCCTTCACCGATGCGGTGCGCGAAAAAGCCGTGGGCGCACAGGTCGTCAAATCCGTCACCCCCGGCCAGATGGTGGTGAAGATCGTCCATGACGAATTGGTGGCCATGCTGGGCACCGAGGGCGAGACGGTGGACCTCAACGCCCCTTCTCCCGTGGGCATTATGATGGTGGGCCTACAAGGCTCCGGTAAGACCACCACCACGGGCAAACTGGCCCTGCGGCTGAAAGACAAGCAGCGCAAAAAAGTGCTGATCGCTTCGCTGGACACCCGCCGCCCCGCCGCCCAGGAGCAATTGCGCCAATTGGGCGAACAGACCGGCGTGGACTCCCTGCCCATCGTTGAGGGCCAAGACCCCGTCCAAATCGCCAACCGCGCCATGCAGGCCGGTAAACTGGGCGGTTATGATGTGGTGATCCTCGATACCGCTGGCCGCACCGCCATCGACGCGCCGCTCATGGCCGAGATGGTAGACATTCGCAAAGCCGCCAACCCCCATGAAGTGCTTCTGGTGGCCGACAGCCTCACCGGTCAGGACGCGGTGAATCTGGCGCAGAATTTCGACAATTCCGTTGGCATTACCGGCCTTGTGCTCACCCGTATCGACGGGGACGGGCGCGGCGGTGCCGCCCTTTCCATGCGCGCCGTGACCGGCAAGCCCATCAAGCTCATGGGTGTGGGCGAAAAGATGGACGCGCTGGAGGATTTCTACCCCAAACGCATCGCCGACCGCATTTTGGGCATGGGCGACATCGTCTCGCTGGTGGAGAAAGCGTCGGAAAGTATCGACGCCGAACAGGCCGCCGCCATGGCCGCCAAAATGCAAAAGGGCCTGTTCGACATGGACGATCTGGCCCAGCAACTGGGGCAGATGTCCAAAATGGGCGGCATGGGCTCCATCATGAAAATGATGCCCGGCATCGGCAAAATGGCCAAGCAGATCGAGGCTGCGAGCATTGACGACAATGTCTTCAAAAAACAGATCGCCATTATTTCTTCCATGACGCGCAAAGAGCGCAAGACGCCCAAACTGCTCAACGCTTCGCGCAAGAAGCGCATTGCCGCTGGTTCCGGCTCTTCCGTGCAGGAAGTGAACCAGCTCCTCAAAATGCACCGCCAGATGGCGGATATGATGAAGGCCATGTCCGGCAAGAAGGGCAAAGGCCTCATGGGCCAGATGGCAGCTGCCATGGGCCTTGGTGGTGGCATGGGCGGCATGGGCGGTGGTGCGGACATGGCAGCCATGGCTGACCAAATGCGCGGTATGGGGGGTAAAGGCGGCCTGCCCGATATGGACCCCAAAGCGCTGGAGCAGCTCAGCAAGGGCCTTGGCGGCGGAGGCGGCAAACTCCCTGGCTTAGGTGGCGGTGGTCTGCCCGGCCTCGGTGGCAACCCGTTTGGGGGCAAGAAGAAATGACAGGTTGGTGGAGCGCTTTTGAAGTCTCTGAACGTGTGGCTTTCATTGGCGCAGTCGCATTGCTGTTGAATGCTCTCCTGAGTTCAGTGATAGCAATTTTAGTTGTGAGGATGTCAAATGCACGCTCTGAACGCGATGCGCAACGCTCTGTGAACTCAAGCGATCAAAACTTCAAAGTTCAAAGTTCTCTGCTTTCAAATATCGAAATTGCAAAGATGAGGCAAAATTGGGTCAATGATATTTCTGAAAAACTAGCCGAATATGGAAGAAAGCAAACAGCGAATTTCTTTAGCTTGCAAGCAAATGAGAATTTTGTTGAAAGCGCGCAATATGAATATAATTATTTGCTGTTGAAAATTAATCAAGAGGAGAAGCTTGTAAGTATAATAACTTCTGAAATGAATAAATTACAAGAAATTCTAGATTATTATCGCTACAAAAGGCAGGATATTGACAATGATGTAGAAAAAGAATTTCAGAAGACGTTCGCTAAATATATGGTTTCGTCAAATATATTTTTGAAAAGCGAATGGGATAAAATTAAGGGTGATTTAGAACAATTCTCTAGTTTTGAACCAGCGGACGTTTTGAAGGTGACAGCATAATGCAGTTTGAAATGCCCGTCCTCGAAACCGAACGCCTGATCCTGCGCAATTGGCGCGAGGAAGATAAAGAGGCCATCGCCGCCATTTCCACCGATGAAGAAGCGGCGCGCTTTGTGGGCGGCGTGGCGGAGGGATGGCAGGCTTTCCGCATGGTTGCTCAGTATATCGGCCACCTGCACCTGCGCGGTTTCACCATGTTTGCCGTGGAAGAAAAAGAAACCGGTCAATGCCTCGGCTGGGCAGGCCCATGGAAACCGGACGGTTGGCCCGGCAATGAAATCGGCTATGGCCTTCGCCGCAGTGCATGGGGCAAGGGCTATGCTGCTGAAGCAGCCATCGCCAGCCTGCGGTTTGCCTATAGTCAGCTCGGCTGGGAGAGCGCCATTTCCTGCATTGATAAAGACAATATCGGTTCTCAGGGCGTGGCCAAAAAGCTGGGCGCGGTGCTGGAACAGCGCGATGTGCCCATCAACAATTTCGTGGCCGACGTGTGGCGTCACCTGCCCCCTGCCGACTTCATGGAGCGTTTCACATGACCGAAAAATCTCCCATGGATCAACTGCTGGACCTGCGCCAATCCATCGACAATTTCGATGCCATCCTCGTTCACACGCTGGCCGAGCGGTTTCGCATCACGAAAGAAGTGGGGCGCCTCAAGGCCAATCACGACTTTCCCCCTTCCGACCCCAAACGGGAGGAAGAACAGGTGGCCCGCCTGCGCCGTTTGGCGGAACGGTCCAATCTCGACCCCGATTTTGCGGAGAAATTTCTCGAATTCATCATTCGCGAAGTCATCCAGCATCACAAATCCGCCGCGTCGCAAAAGACCGGCTGACCCCTTCCCAAAAGACATGAACATTCAAGGATAACTCTCATGGCTACCAAAATTCGTCTCGCCCGTGGCGGCTCCAAAAAGCGCCCCTTCTACCGCATCGTCGCCGCTGACGCCCGCGCCCCCCGCGATGGCCGTTTCATCGAAAAACTGGGCACCTATAACCCCCTCCTGCCCAAGGACAGCGCTGAGCGCGTGACCATGAACGAAGAACGCATCAAGCACTGGCTGGACCAGGGCGCCCAGCCCACCGACCGCGTGCTGCGTTTCCTCGACCAGGCCGGCATCGCCAAGCGTGACGCCCGCAACAACCCCAAGAAAGCCCTGCCCGGCAAGAAGGCGCAGGAGCGCATCGAAGAAAAGAAAATGAAAGAAGAAGAAGCCGCTGCCGCCGCTGCTGAGGCCGCCGCCGCCGAAGCCCCCGCAGAAGAAGCGGCTGCTGAGTAAGCCCCGCGCCTTCGCGCGGCCCATAGGGTTCATGGATAAGGGCAGTTCGACCATTTGCGTTTGGACTGCCCTTTCCTTTAGGGGAGCACGTGCTTGTGACCAAATTGGATAACCCCGTCCTCATGGCCACCATAGGCGGCACCCATGGGGTGCGCGGTGAAGTGCGGGTGAAGAGTTTTACCGGCGATCCGGAGGCCATGGGCGACTATGGACCGCTGCATCTGGAAGACGGGCGCACACTGACGGTGCTCTCCACGCGTCCTTCAAAGACCGTTTTGATTGTGCGCTTCAAGGAAATCACTTCCCGCGAACAGGCGGCGGCCCTGAACGGTCAGAACCTCTACGTGGATCGCGCCAGTCTGCCCGATGATAAAGACGAAGATGAGTTCTACATCACCGATCTGATGGGACTCGATGTGGTGGACACGGATGGCAAATCCATCGGCACAGTCATCGCCGTGCCGGATTTTGGGGCCGGTGATCTGTTGGAAATTCAACCCGTTGCTAGTGGTCCTGTGAAAGGAAGCCGGTCGTTCTTCTTGGAATTCACGAAAGCCAATGTGCCGAAGGTGGATTTGGACAAGGGCCATATCAGTGTGGTTCTGCCGCCGGAGGTGAGTGAGCGCGACTAACGAGTTAGTAAAATGACGGTGAGGCCGTTGCATGACAGCACTCATCTGCCACACTCCCCCCATGCGAGACCTGCTTTCAAAAGATGAAACTAATGCCCTGCTGACGAGCCTGTCCCACTGGGCGCTTTCCGCAGATGAAAAATCCATCCACGCCGATTTCAAGTTCAAAGACTTCAAACAGGCCTTCGCCTTCATGACCCGCGTGGCGGTGATTGCGGAGGAATTGGACCATCACCCGGAATGGTCAAACAGCTATAACCGGGTTTTTATCACGCTGACGACTCATTCCGCCAAGGGTGTGACAGAGCTGGATGCGGCCTTGGCCCGACGCATCGAGGCCTTATTGTGAGACAATCCTGTCGCCTCTTCATGGCTATCTTTTTCCTCTTGGCCACCCCGGCCGTTGCGCAGACTTTAGGCCCGTCAAAGCCGGTAGCTGCCGGTTACGACAAAGAAAAAGTGTTGGCCGCCATTCTATTTGAATTGAAATCGGCACGGGATTTGAACGAAGCCAAACCTACAACAGCGCGGCTCTACCGCTTGTTGATGCTCGCGCCCGATGCTGGTGCGGCAGCGCTGATGAACAAAGGCATCCGCGCCGCCCATAATGGCAACTTCCGCGATGCTCTTATCACGTTCAACGATCTCGTGGCCCGAAACCCTGAATGGCCGGAGGCGTGGAACCAGCGCGCTTACCTCCATTTCCGCACCCGCAATTTCAACGCGGCCATTGTGGACTGCGAAAAGACACTTGAACTGGAGCCCCGCCATCTGGGCTGTCTGACGGGTCTCGCCATCACCCACATCCGCATCACCCGCCGCTACAAGGCGGGCCGCTCCGTCCTGCGCCGTGCCCTGGCGCTGCACCCCACGGCCCATGAACGCAAATTGCTGGATGAGATACCGACGGGGTATTGAGTTTTCTCAATAATCTTTAGCGGCGCTCAAAGGCGGCGAATAGCCGCCCGGCGCGAGTGCGCCGCCCTCGCGGAGCATTCGGCGAAGCCGAATTGCGTGAGCGCAAACCGAACTAAATGGGGGCTTTTGCCCCTATTTAGGCGCCATTCTTATGGCCCCGTCCAAGCGGATCGTCGCCGCATTCAACATGGGGTTCACGCACATATGCTCCACTAGCGCGGCATATTCCGCCGGGTCGCCCAAGCGGGAAGGGAAGGGCACGGAGGCGGAAAGAGAACGCACAGCTTCCTCCGGCAACCCCTCAAACAGAGGCGTTTTGAACAGGCCCGGCAACACCGTGTTCACGCGGATGCCTTCACGGGCCAGATCGCGGGCGATGGGCAGCGTCATGCCCTTTACCCCGCCCTTGGAGGCTGAATAGGCAGCTTGCCCGATCTGCCCGTCTTCGGCGGCCACAGAGGCCGTGTTGACGATCAGGCCCCGCTCGCCGTCATCGTTGAGCGGTTCCAAATCGATCATGGACGCCGCCGCATGGGCGATGCAATTGAAAGTGCCGGTCAGGTTAATGGCGATGGTTTTGGCAAAAACCCCCAGATCGTGCATCCGCGCCGCACCTGTCTCCCGGTTGCGCGATACCGTTTTCATGGCCGGGCCAATGCCGGCGCAGTTCACCACAATGCGCTCCGCCCCGTGGGCGTTGCGGGCCTTTTCAAAGCCCGCCGCCACGCTGTCCACATCGGCCACATCCACCGCACAAAAGACGCCGCCCATATCGGCGGCCACCTGGGTGCCGCGCTCCCCGTTCATGTCGAAAATGGCGACCTGCACCCCGTGACCCGCCAACATGCGGGCCGTGGCCTCGCCCAGCCCGGAGGCCCCGCCGGTGATGATGGCGGCGATGGAATTGTCCAGTTTCATGGTCTGATTCTCTAGATTGCAGTCTAATGGCCCCCAGTCTGCACCGCCCCGCACGAGGCTGCAAACGGCCATGCAAACTTGCGTCATGGCCCACCGCTCCCCATATCGTAGCCGAGGAGAGATGGATGAAAGCACCCAAAAAGACACAGATCGAAGCCGTATTGGCCCCGCTGGAACCCGCAGCACAGCGGGCCCGGGAAGATGAAGTGAAGCGCGAGTTCTGGTCGAAATTCCGCACCAGCGCCGCCCGTCTGCCCTTCGCGGAAGACATTGCCGCCGCCTATTATTGCGCCACAGACAGCAAAACTCCCCTCACGGCGCGCGGCACATTATTGGCCGCGCTGGCCTATTTCATCATGCCGCTGGACATGCTGCCGGACGTGATCGCCTTCCTCGGCTTCACCGATGATTTCGCCGTGCTGACCATGGCTTTTTCCACCCTGCGCCAACACATCACCGACGAGCACCGCGAAAAGGCGCGGGAGGCGGTGGAAGAGGCTAAGGAAGTGGCCTGAAGCCAAGGTAGAATTTCAGAACGGCCCGCTCGCCCCTCATCCTCGGCGCATGCCGGGGATCCATGCCCAAAGACCGAAGGCGTTTTCAGTTTTGCGGAATGGATGCCCGGCATAAAGCCGAGTATTAGGAGAGTTCGTTGCTAAAGAGGTGTCCTAACCCACCACGCGCAGCAGCACCTTGCCCTTCACATCGCGGGCGGCAATTTTCTGCAAAGCCTGTGTGCCTTCTTCCAGCGGGAAGACGGAATCCACATGGGGCTTCAACGTGCCATCGGCCAGCCAACCCAAAAGATCGTCGATGTTCTGCCGGTTGCCCTTAGGGTCGCGCATGGTGAATGCACCCCAGAACACGCCGCGCAAATCCGCGCCCTTAAGCAGTGGCAGATTGAGAGGAATTTTCGGAATTGGACCGGCGGCAAAACCGATCACCAGAAAACGGCCGCCCCAAGCCACGGCGCGGAAAGCACTTTCTGAAAAGTCCCCACCCACCGGGTCATAGATCACATCCACGCCGGCACCACCGGTGGCCTTTTTCAGCGCGTCTTTGAGTTCCAAATCGCTGTAATTGATCAGCGTTTCTGCGCCGCATTCTTTGGCGAAAGCCAGTTTATCGTCAGTGGAAGCGCATGCGATCACCTGGGCACCCATGATCTTGCCCAGTTCCACAGCCGCCTGACCCACGCCGCCGGACGCCCCCAGCACGGCCAACGTCTCACCGGCTTTCAATTCCCCCCGATCCTTCAGCGCGTGGTAAGACGTGCCGTAGGTGACCATGATGCAGGCGGCCTGTTCGTCGGTAACCCCTTCGGGAATGGCCGACAGCACGGCCTCATGGGCGCAAACATATTCCCGCGCCGCGCCATCCTGCACATAGCCGCATACCCGATCCCCCACCCCAAAACGCTCCACGCCTTCACCCACGGCCTCCACCGTGCCGGCCAGTTCCGCCGCGATGGAGAAGGGGCGGGGCGGCTTGTATTGATACTTATCCTCGATGATCAGACAGTCGAAAAAATTGAGCGCCGCCACATGCACCTTCACCCGCACCTCGCCCCGCTTGGGCGCCGGCATGGGCAGATCATCCACCACTAGCGTTTCCGGCGGTCCGGGCTCTTTCGACAACAGGGCTTTCATGGGAATGATCCGTGAGAGAGGAATTTCCGCCCCTTTTGCAGCAAACGCCCACCTCTGGTCTAGGGGCCGAACATTGCTTATGAAGCGCCCATGAAAGCACGTGGTTATTTTGGTATTGGGGCGGAGGGGATCTCCAAGCCCATGAATTTTGGCAACATGGCCCGCACGGCCCATGGGTTTGGCGCGTCCTTCGTGTTCACCATCACGCCGGGCTGGAAGGTGGAGCGTCAGCACTCTGACACCACCAGCAGTCAGGACCATATGCCATGGTACACGTTCGCGGGTGTGGACAAGATGCTTCTACCCGATGATTGCCGCCTTGTGGGGGTGGAACTGACGGAGGAGGCCATCGAGCTACCCTCCTTCCGCCACCCCTCCCGCGCCGCCTATGTGCTGGGGCCGGAAAACGGCTCATTGTCGCCTGCGCTCATGGAAAAATGCGAGTTCATAGTCAAAATCCCCACGCTCTATTGCCTCAACGTGGCAACGGCCGGGGCCATCATCATGTATGATCGCCAACAATCCATGGGCAAATTTGCCGAACGCCCCGTGCGCGCCGGTGGCCCGGTGGCAGGCTATCACGGGCCGCTACCGCCCCACGTCTACGGGCGCGAAAAATATGAGGGCGGCAAGCGGCTGGACGCAAAAAAGGGGCGCAATCGCCTGTCCAAAGTGGGTTCACGGGGCCACGAGTGATCCTCTCCCCATTGTCGTCAATTTTTTTGCGCAAAGCAAAACCGGCAGGGCGGCAAATGCTGCATCATTAACCATGGCTGTTTAGGCTTTTGTAACAGGCCGAAGGCATGGTTAAATCCAAATGAAGGCGTTTGGTTCAATTGAAACCAACGTCGGGCTGACTTGAGACAAGACAACTGGTGGGAACACGATGTTTTTGAAGCGCGCACATTCTCTCGTTTTGAACGCTGCGATGGTGGCAGGTCTCGCGGTGGCAGGCAGTGCCACCCTCTCTCCGGGCACGGCAAACGCCCAGACACCCAAGCCCATCAAACAGCACAAGGCCTGGGGCGCTTACACCTATAACGACGCCCGCGCTGGTAAGATTTGTTACATTCTCTCCATTCCCACGGCCAAGGAACCCACCGACCGCGACCACGGCGATGTGTTCTTTCTGGTGAGCCAAAAGCCCGACGGGTCCCGCAAATTTGAACCCCAGGTTGAAGTGGGTTACCCGCTCAAGCCCCAGGCAGCGGTCACGGTGACGGTGGACGGCAAAAGCTTCAAAATGTTTTCCCAGGGCAATAATGCATGGCTGGAAGATGTGGGGCAGGAACCCGCCTTGGTGGCCGCCATGCGCGATGGCCGCTCCATGACCGTTTCCGGCCAGTCCTCCCGCGGCACCCAGACCAGCTACACCTATTCCCTTTCCGGCGTAACGGCAGCGCTGAAAGAAGTGTCAAACTGCAAATAGGTCCATTCGGCCCGTCCGCTTCGCAAACAAGCGGGCGAGTTGAACGCGCTAAGACAAACAGCCATATAGGCGGCACAGTTTTCCCCTATTGGTGCCCCCATGCCCGCCACGATTAATCTTCTGGACCCGCAGACCCGCGCCACAATGAGCGCCGGGCAGCAGGCGACTGTCGAAAATCGCTCGCTGATCGGGCTGGACCGCGCCGAACTGGCCACCGCCCTTGCAGAAATCGGCGTCCCCCCCAAACAGGCCAAAATGCGCGCCAGCCAGTTGTGGCAGTGGATTTACTGGTATGGGCACACGGATTTTTCCGCCATGTCCAACATCGCCAAGGACCTGCGCGCCAAACTGGCAGACCACTTTACGCTGGCCCGCCCGGAAATGCTGGAAGAACAGATTTCGCAAGACGGCACGCGCAAATGGCTGTTTCGCTTTCCTGCTCGGGGCGCGGGCAAGCCGGTGGAAGTGGAAACGGTCTACATCCCCGAAAGTGACCGGGGTACGCTCTGCATCTCCAGCCAAGTGGGCTGCACCCTCACCTGCACGTTTTGCCATACGGGCACGCAAAAGCTGGTGCGCAATCTGACGGCGGAAGAAATCCTCATGCAGTTGATCGTGGCCCGGGACCGGCTGGGGGATTTTCCCGACAAGCAAGCCGAAGGCAAAGGCTTCGTGCCAGACGGCGATCGTAAGGTCACCAACATCGTCATGATGGGCATGGGCGAGCCGCTCTACAATTTTGAGAATGTCAAAAAAGCCCTGCTGATCGCTTCAGACGGCGAAGGGCTTTCCCTCTCCAAACGCCGTATCACCCTGTCCACCTCCGGCGTGGTGCCGGGCATTGTGCGCACGGGGGACGAAATCGGCTGCATGTTGGCCATATCCCTCCACGCCACCAATGATGTGTTGCGCGACGAGATTGTGCCCATCAATAAAAAATACCCCATCAAAGAACTGTTGGACGCCTGTCGCAATTACCCCGGCGTTTCCAACGCCAAACGCATTACCTTTGAATATGTGATGTTGAAGGGCGTGAACGATTCCCTGGCTGATGCGAAAGAACTGGTGCGCCTGCTCAAGGGCATTCCGGCGAAAATCAATCTCATCCCCTTCAACCCCTGGCCCGGCTCGGCCTATAAATGTTCCGACTGGGAGCAGATCGAAAAATTTGCCGATTTCGTCAACGCCAACGGCTACGCCTCCCCCATCCGCACCCCAAGGGGCCGGGATATTCTGGCCGCCTGCGGTCAGTTGAAGTCGGAAAGTGAGCGGCTGCGCAAACGGGAGCGGGAGGCGCTGGAAGCAACACAATCTTTGGAGGCCATGAAGGCCATGGTCGCGGGGCATGGGGAATAGCGTTTGACCCGGCTTGTTCTATTCCTTTTGCGCCTGATGGCGCTGGCCCTGTCCTACACCCTGTCCTGCGCCGTGGCGGCAGCGGCCATCACTTTCGTTATCTTTTTGGGTCAGGACATTGGTTGGCTTGCTTTTGCGCCAGAGCGGGACCCGGCGGAACTGGTCCTCACCTGGGCCAGCGCATCGGCATTTTTCGGCACGGTCTGGTTCACCATTTTACCCGCCGCATTCTGGCCCGCCGTGGTGGTTTTTGCGGTGCAGGAAGGGGCACGGCTGCGTTCTCTACTTTCTCACTTGCTTGGCGGGGCAGCCATCGCCGTCGCCGCTGTGGTTTTGACCATTGGCATGGGTGCAGGACCGGATGCGCCTTCCGGGTTGGACGGCGGCGCATGGCTCACCGTGCTGACCGCCGGTTTTTTCGGCGGTGCCGCCCATTGGCTGCTGGCAGGCCACCGGGCCGGCAAATGGCTGGGGCCGGACAGGCCAGATCCGGTCGTTGAATGAGCCAACCTCCCCCTTGAGGGGAGGTTGGAGAGCAAAACGATCCGGGCGCGGGGCCGATCAAAGTGTAGCGCGCTGATCCAGCCCCCACCCGAAACTGCAAGCAGTTTCGACCTCCCCTCCGGTGGGAGGTTAGGCAAGACTGAAGCATCGCTTTTTTACCTACCGCAAATCACGAAGCCGCTCATTCACCGTATCGCGCACGGAATTCCACAAAAGTGTAAACGACTGGAAGCCCTCTTCCGTCACCCGGTCCTCGTCCAGCGCCCGCACCACCGTTTCCATGGTCATGCCCAGTTCCTCACGCATGGCGCGCAGATCGTCCCCATCCTGGCTGTTGCGGGCGCGGACGGCGATGTCCAACAGCGTCTCGTTATAAACATCAGCCCGGTTTTTGGCCCGGGCCAGCAGGGTGCGCCGCAGGCCCAGTAGAGCGGAGAACAGGAGCGCTGAAAGTGTGACCATCAGCGCCATGGGTTCGGCATTTTCCTGCAAAAAGGACGGCTCATTGCGCTCATAATAGCGCTGCGCACCGGGGTGCAGACCCAGGGCAGCGCGCCCCTCGGTGCGGGGGTCCGCGATGCGGCTGGAGAGGGGCATGCGGATGAGCAGGTCCAGCCGGTTGGAAAAAACCGTCTCCACCAATTCCGCCACCGCATCTTCGCTCACATGGGCACCGGCCACGAGAAGTCGCGTGAGACTTGGCACTTCCACGCTTTCCTTGGGTAAGGGGAGCGATCCATCAAAAGCCCCGCGCACGATGGTGGCGGGCAGCAGATAGGGCCGCTTCAACGCCATGGCCGGGGCCTGATTGATGGGGATGAAGCGCAAGCCAATGCGTCGGATCGCAGCCTCTTCGATAAACGCCAGCAGGAAAGGGTCCCGCAGGGAGCGCAAGAAGAAAATGGCATCCCCGTCTCCCGCGATAAACTGCTCCATGGCGCGCCGCCGGGGCAGTGCCACCGTGCGAATGCGCTCCGGTGCCACGCCGTAATGGTCAATCATGGACCAAAAGGAGCGATTATTGATGGTGCCGGACCGGGGGATAAGAATTCGCTTCCCCTCCAGATCGGTCACCTTGTCCAGCTTGGGCGACAAGCGGCCCCGCGTGGGGTCTTGGCGTGTGATCAGCAGGTAGTGGTCGGCAAACAACTCCGCCACCAATTGAATATTGGTATAGGCAGGGGTGTTGGACTGGACCGTGGCCAAATCCACCTCACCGCGATTGATGCGATTAATCCCGTCCGTTGCTGTATCACTTTCCACCACCCGCAGGCGGATGCGGTCGCTGTGGCGCGCCACCACCTCCGAAATTTCCGACAGCAGGCGGTGGGAATCACTTCCCCGGTCCCCCGCCGCCACGGTGAGCGTGGTGACGCGCTGGCTCTCCTGATACAGCCACCAGCCCCCTGCCGCACCGATGGCAACAATCAGACCGAAAATGCCAACCCAGAGGGCGCGCATGAACCCTAACCGATACGCTTCTTACGGGCGGCCAGCGTGCGCAGGCGCAAGGCGTTCAGCTGGATGAAACCGTGGGCATCCTCCTGATCATAAGCCCCCGCATCGTCCTCAAACGTCACCAGCTCTTCGGAGTAAAGCGACGCCTTGCTGTCGCGGGAAACGACGATGACATTGCCCTTATAGAGCTTCAGCGTCACCTCGCCCTCCACATGGGTTTGGCTGGCATCAATGGCCGCTTGCAGCATGTCCCGTTCCGGAGAAAACCAAAAACCGTTATAGATCAGTTCCGCATAGCGAGGCATAAGCTCGTCTTTCAGATGGGCCGCGCCCCGATCCAGCGTGATGGATTCCATGGCCCGGTGGGCGGTGAGCAGGATGGTGCCGCCGGGGGTTTCATAAACCCCGCGGGATTTCATGCCCACAAAACGGTTTTCCACCAGGTCAAGCCGCCCAATGCCATTGTCATGGCCAAGCTCATTGAGCTTGGTGAACAACGTGGCGGGGGAAAGTTTTTCGCCATTGATGGAGACCGGATCACCCTTTTCAAACCCGATGGTCACTTCCGTGGGTTCATCGGGGGCCTGCTGGGGGTCGATGGTGCGCATATAGACGTATTCCGGCGCTTCCACCGCCGGGTCTTCCAGCACTTTGCCTTCCGACGACGAATGCAACAGGTTTGCATCCACGGAAAACGGCGCTTCATTGCGCTTGTCTTTGGCGATCTGAATCTGGTGCTTTTCGGCAAAATCCATCAGGTCCGTACGGGAGGAAAACTCCCATTCCCGCCAGGGGGCGATCACTTTGATATCCGGGTTCAGCGCGTAGGCGGCCAATTCAAACCGCACCTGATCGTTCCCCTTGCCGGTCGCCCCGTGGGCGATGGCATCGGCCCCGGTTTCCTCGGCAATCTCAATCAGCCGTTTAGAAATAAGAGGGCGGGCGATGGAGGTGCCCAGCAGATAGACGCCCTCGTAAACCGCGTTGGCTCGAAACATGGGAAAGACGAAATCGCGGATAAATTCTTCCCGCACGTCTTCGATGTAAATTTCCTTGATGCCCAGGTTTTGCGCCTTGCGCTCGGCCTCTTTTAATTCTTCCCCGTCGGCAATGGTGGACTGGCCCAGATCGGCGGTGAAGGTCACCACCTCCGCGTCATATTCCGTTTGCAACCATTTAAGGATGATGGATGTGTCCAGCCCGCCAGAATAGGCCAGCACGACCTTTTTCACATCACCTTTTTTGATCTTTGCCATGGGGTTGTCCTTCAAAGGAGCCGGTAGCACGGCCCTATCATTTCTTGCGTTGGCTTTCGCACACCCCCGCCCCGCCTTCAAGCTGCCTTCATAATCATGGCAAGGTCAGACTTGCGCGCTGGCGACCCCGCGCCAGCGGTTCAAAACCCCGCACCACCGGGCAAGAAGTTGCTCACCCCAAGGGGTCTGCATCAACCATGCGGTGCCCAGCGCCACCAGCGCAATGATCCACCACGCCATAATCACATCCGACAAAAAATGCCCGCCAAAGGCCACCCGCAACCCGCTGATCAACACCGCCGCCAAAAGGGCCAGCACAATACCGGCCCCACGCCAGGCGGGGGGCAACAGGAGAGCGAAGATCACCAACACAAATCCCGTGCTGGCCTCCCCCGACACAAAGGAACAATTGCCGGAACACTGGGTCGAAAAACTGCCCGGCAGGATATAAGCGTCCGTGCCGCCAAACATCTCCAGATGATTGGGTCGGGGCCGCCCAAACAGGGGCTTGAACACAAAATTGATTATGGCCACAGACCCTAACCAGAGGGACGACGCGGCCACCACCAACGGGGCCAAACGCGCGGGGGTCATGGGCAGTTTTGCGGCGCGCGGCCACAAATAGAGAAGCGACCCAAGCCCGATCAGCAAGAGCGGCCCCTGAAACCCAAGCTCGCGCACGCCGCGCCAAAAGGGGTCCTCCCGCAGGGGGAAAAACCCGCACCGCCGAGTGCCCTCCACCAGTGATTGGCCGTCCGCGCACAGGCGGGGCTGAAAAGCCGCATCCTGCAAGGCCAATTCCAGCGGCGCGGCCCAGCGCAAAGCCATGAGCGTGGCAAAGGCGAGCGCCAGCGCCCCGGCAAACACCACGGCCGGCCGTTCCATAAACGACACTTCAAAGGGGCGGGCGGGGTCAGGCAGATGGATCACGCGATGGGACTTTGGCTATGGACGGGAAGCAGCACGCAGCCTTTAGACCGCGGGGCCTGCCCTGCCAAGCCGCCCTGCCAAGTCGCCCTGCCCGGGGCCGCCCCGGCCGGGGCCCAATGGCGCAATCAATCCACTTTCAGTGCCGTCACCTCAATCTCGATCAGCATGTCCGGCTCATTGAGTTGGCACGTCACCATGGTGGCCGCCGGGCGCACACCGCCAAACACTTCCCCCAAAATGGGGAACACCTTTGCCACATGGGCCCGGTCGGTCACATAATAAGTGCAGCGCACCACATGCTCAAAGCCGCACCCGGCCTCTTCCAGGGTCTTGCCGATGGTCTGCAAGGTCTGCCGTGCCTGGGCCTCCACACCTTCGGGCATGGTCATCGTGTCATAGTCATAGCCCGTGGTCCCCGCCACAAAGACCCACCGCCCGGCGGGCGTATCCTGCACCACGGCGCGGGAATACCCGGCGGTCTTTTCAAACGGGGAACCGGATGAGATCAGCGTGCGGGTCATGGCCTAACACCCCCGCCCTTCAAAAGAGGCTTTGTCGCTGTAGACCGGTTTGGGCAGATAATCACCCATGGTCTGGGCCTCCAGACCGGGGCCGGCAATATCCTGCACCGCTTTGCCGAAATCCGCCGAGGGCGCCATGTTGCGCAACAAAAGCGTTGTGAGGTTGGGATGGCCCGCACCATCCCCCCGATCGCCCCAGTCCAGCCATGTGACGCCGCATTCGGCCTTCGCATTGGCGGGGCGGTTAGCCTTTTTGCTCACCACAATGGTGTAATTGCGCTGCGCGTCCAGCGCCACCTGCGAATCATAAACACAGGCGGAAAAGCGGGTCGTCACCAGTGATTCGTTGGAACACAGGGACCAATAGCGCATATCATAAGTGCCGCTGCCCATATCGGACCCGATCTTGGGCGTCTTGGGCATTTTGGCTTCCAGCACCACCACATCGCCAAACTTGTCGTTGAGCGACAGGGCCACGTATTGATTGTCCAGATTGGCATAAAAGCCCGAGGTCTTGGGAATCAGACCTTCCTGTGCAGCCAGTTTCGCCACCCGTTGCAGGGGTGGGGAGACGAAGGCCAACATATTGATGCGGGGGTCCCAAAACACGTTCCAGTCGGTCTTTTTGGTGTCCAGATAGAATTTGGCGACGGCGGGCTTTTTGAGCTTTTCGTCAAAATCCGCCTTCTCCATCACCGGCACAAACAGGGTGCGCCTTGGGTCCCCCACGGGCGGGCTTTTTAATGCAGCGCAGGCATCCTCCCCGGAGATACGGGTGCCGTCCGGTGTCACCAGCGTCGCCTGCGGCAGGCCCGCGCCGCCGGATTCATCGTCGGGGGTTTCGGGAATGTAATGGCGCACCAAAATGGGCGACCGATTGATGTTGTCCGCCGCCCCCATGTAAATTGTATTGGGTGCCGGGTCCGTGGGCAGCGCGCCCCCCACCACCCGCAAAGTGTATTTCATGGCGCCGTCATAGCGCCCGGTAATGAACGGGTTTTGCGACCCTTCATCGGGCACGATCTCCTCATCGCGGATGTGGTCGTAGGGGGCGGCCTTCTTGTCATAGGTGTGGAGCGAGAAATAACGCGTCTTGGGGAACGAGCCTGCAATCTCCAGATAGGCCCCCTCCGCGAGGCCGGGAATGGTAAAAGTGGCGGGCCAATAAACGGCGCCGCCATCGGGATAGGCCACGTTGAAGGCCCCCGCATAAACCGGCCCCATCCAGAAACAGTCGTGCTGGCCGGGCTTTTCATTGCCACCCATATCCAACGGGTTCATTTTCAGCGCCACGGGCTTTTTGCCCTTGCCCATATCCTGCAACAGGCCCTGCATATCGTGGACCAGATCATCGGCCTGTTGGGCATGGGCGGGTATTGCCCATGCTGCGGCCAGCAAAAGCCCTGCCGTCAAACGGCTCATCATCGTTTTCATAAAATTCCCCCACCCAAAACTGTCGTCATGCGCCCCCGCGCCTTTCAAGGTGGCCCATTTGATCGAGCATGAAAAGGGCCATCCGCGTTTCCACGAATGGCCCTAATACAAGCTTGAGGGAGGGCAAGCTTGCAGGAGGGACAAGCTTGAGGGAGCTTTAATCCGACCGGTTCTGCCGGTTTTCGATCAGGTCATCCACGACGGACGGGTCCGCCAATGTGGAGGTATCCCCCAGTGAACCGAAATCATCCTCCGCAATCTTGCGCAGAATGCGGCGCATGATCTTGCCGGAACGGGTTTTGGGCAGGCCGGGGGCAAACTGGATCGCATCGGGCGAGGCAATGGGGCCAATTTCCTTGCGCACATGGGTGCGAAGGGCCTGGCGCAACTCTTCGCTGGGGTCCTGCCCCGCCATCAGCGTCACATAGCAATAAATGCCCTGCCCCTTGATGTCGTGGGGAAAGCCCACCACGGCGGATTCGGAAACCGCATCATGGGCCACCAGGGCGGATTCCACTTCTGCGGTGCCCATGCGGTGGCCGGAAACGTTGATCACATCATCCACCCGACCGGTGATCCAGTAATACCCATCTTCGTCCCGGCGGCACCCGTCCCCGGTGAAATATTTGCCCTTATAGGTACTGAAATAGGTCTGCACGAAGCGCTCATGGTCGCCATAGACCGTACGCATCTGGCCGGGCCAGGAATGGGTGATGCACAGGTTCCCGTCCGTGGCCCCCTCCAGCGGATTGCCTTCGTTGTCCACCAATTGGGGCTGGATGCCAAAGAAGGGCCGCGTGGCGGAACCGGGCTTGAGGTCCGTCGCACCGGGCAGGGGCGTGATCATGATACCGCCCGTCTCCGTCTGCCACCACGTGTCCACAATGGGGCAGCGGCCTTCGCCCACCACATTGTAATACCACTCCCACGCTTCCGGATTGATGGGCTCGCCCACCGAACCCAGAAGACGCAGGGAGGAACGGTCAGTGCCCGTCACCGGCCCATCGCCCGCCTGCATCAGCGCGCGAATGGCCGTGGGAGCCGTGTAGAAGATATTGACCTTGTGCTTGTCGCAGACCTGCCAGAAGCGGGAATTGTCGGGATAATTGGGCACACCCTCAAACATGAGCGTGGTGGCCCCATTGGCCAGCGGTCCGTAGACGATATAGCTGTGTCCCGTCACCCAGCCCACATCGGCGGTGCACCAATAGATGTCGCCGTCGTGGTAATCGAACACGTATTGGTGGGTCATGGAGGCCCAGACCAGATAGCCGCCGGATGTGTGCAACACCCCCTTGGGCTGGCCGGTGGAACCGGACGTGTAGAGGATGAAAAGCGGGTCCTCCGCATTCATCTCTTCCGCCGGGCAGTCCGCATCCATGTCCGCCACGGCCTCGTGATACCAAACATCGCGGCGGCTTTCCCACGCCACGTCGCCGCCGGTGCGCTTGACCACAAACACCTTGTCCACCTCCATGCCCTTGTCTTTGGCAATGGCGATGGCCGCATCCGTATTGGCCTTGAGGGGAACTTTCTTGCCCCCGCGCAGGCCCTCATCGGCGGTGATCACAAAGGAAGAATCACAGTCCACGATGCGCTGGGCCAAGGCATCCGGCGAAAAGCCGCCAAACACGATGGAATGCACCGCCCCGATGCGGGCGCAGGCCAGCATTGCATAGGCAGCCTCCGGCACCATGGGCATGTAAATCGTCACCCGGTCGCCCTTGGAAATACCCTGGGCGCGCATGGCATTGGCCAGTTTGCACACGTGCTCGTGGAGCTGTTTGTAAGTGATATGGGCATCGTCGGCGGGGTCGTCCCCCTCCCAGATGATGGCCGTCTGATCGCCGCGGGTTTCCAGATGCCGGTCCACGCAATTAACGCAGACATTCAGGTTCCCGTCTTCAAACCATTTGATGGAAACGTCCGGGTGCTCATAGGTCCAGTTGCCAGCCTTGGTATAGGGCTTCATCCAGTCCAGCCGCTTGCCTTCCTCCATCCAAAACTGGTCAGGATCAGCGACACTGGCCTCGTATTTCGCCAGATACTGGTCATTATTCACATGGGCGCGGGCCGCCACCGGGGCGGGCACGGGGTATATTTTTTGGTCCATGGATCACTCTCCTCCCTGATCGTGGGCTCTTTGATAGAGACGAAAGGAAAGGCCGTCCATTAGACGTTGGACGGCCCCATTGCCCGTGGGGAGGGCCCGTGGGGAGGGCCCGTGGGGAGGCCCCGTGTAACGGTGTCATGTAACCTGGTGAAACATGGTGTGACTGTTACCCAGCCCCTTTTACCACGGGATTGCCACATTTGGCCCCCACTCGGCCCCCAGCGCTGATCAGGGCCCGCTCGAGGGTCAACGGCCGGATAAATGGTTTGCGTTCAATCCGGCATTCAGCACTGCGAACCTCCCGGTTCACTCAAAACTTTTTGGTTCACACCATCATTTCACGGTCCGATCTGCGCCCGCAAAGGGTGTGGCGCGCGTTCAATGCGGGGTTTTTTGACGATGACCAGTTTTTTCCAGCGCGGCCGCGTGGCCGTGGTGCTTGTCCTGTGCGCACTCATTTCGGCGTGTTCCGCCACCACGACGCAAACAAGCTCAGTGTCTTCCTACTCAGGCTCGCTGGGCACCTCGGTGGACGCCAAGCGCAAGGCCAAGATTGAGGCCGCCCGCAAACGGGCCAAGGCCAACCGCATCAAACGTCAAAAAGCCTTCGCCGCCAAACGGGCATCAAAATCGGCAAAGGCCAAGAGCACGGAAGCCCGGCTGAAAAAACAGCGCGCTCTCAAAAAAGCGCGCAAGGCCAAAGCCACCAAAAAGAACACCCGGCGGACGACCAAAACCGCCAAGCGCCGGAAGGCAGTCACCAAAAAGGGTAAGGTGAAGCGGATCAAAAAATCCACCAACGCCTTCGTGGGCGGCCGCAGCAAAGGCATCGTGCGCAACGCCCCATGGAAATGTGTCCCTGGCCGGCTGAAGACCGTCATCACTCAAATTTCCAAAAAATACGGGAAGGTCATCGTCAACTCCACCCACCGCAGCACCAAGCGCAACCGCAAGGTGGGGGGCAAACGCCGCTCCTATCACTTGCGCTGTCAGGCCGTGGATTTTCGCGTGCGCGGCACCACCAAGGGCCTCACCCGCTGGCTCGCCCGTCACCCCCTCGTGGGCGGCTACAAACGCTACCCCGCCGGCCACTACCACATCGACACCGGCCCCAAACGCACATGGTAGCGGCATTAGCCGCGCGTGTTAGCGCCTGCGATTGGATAGCCCTCTATAAAGGTAGGAATGCGGGAATGTTAACCACAATGAGGCGAACCTTAAGCGCGTGTTAACCAGTCTTCGCAACCCGATCGTAGCGAAGTTGAGGGATTGTCCAAACCCTGTGTTAACCGCGTTTGTGACAGCCAAACCCCATGCGTCTTCGCCCTCTCGCCTTTTTGTTGGCAGCTACGCTGCTCCTGTCCGCCTGTTCAAGCCTGCCGGGCTTCTATCGCATCGGCGGCAAGGGCACGGTGGATTACAAAAAGATTTCCTGGTGCGTGCCGTGGAGCCTCAAGCGCGTGTTGCGCCGTGTGGCCTATCGCTATGGCGATGTGGTGGTGTTCTCCACCTGGCGCAGCCCCTGGCACAATGCCCGCGTGGGCGGTGCCTCCGCCTCCTATCACAAGACATGCCGCGCGGTGGATTTCACGGTGAAAGACGCAAACATGCGTGAGGTCTATCGCTACGTCAAAAGGCAAAGCGCCGTGGGTGGTCACAAACTCTACCCCCGCCGCCGGGGCGGACACATTCATATTGATACGGGGCCGAGACGGACCTGGCGTTGATTTAGTCCAGCGCTCTTTCCAGATACCGCACGCCATCAAGACCGCAAAAGCGGGCCTGCCGCTGCATTTCCACCTCCAGACGGTCCAGCCGGGCGCGGCTGGGCGGGCGATCATTTTCCCACCACACCCGCTTCACATCCAGCAGGCCTTCCCTGCGGTTGGCCTTCATGTCCACCCGGCCCACCAGATTGGAACCCTCCAGAAGCGGGAAGATGTAATAGCCCCATTTTCGCTTTTCAGCGGGCACGTAGATTTCGATGCGGTAGTCAAAATTCCACAGCCATGCCAGCCGGTCGCGGTCTCGAATAACCGGATCAAAGGGGGACAGGGCGCGCATTCTTGACGGCAGGGGCCCAAACGTCTCCACCACTGAGGCCAGATCGGCCCGCGCCACACAGTCCTTGACCACGGGCTTGCGGCGTGTGCCGCCCGTCACGGTGACGGGCCGCAGCGTGTTGCCCCCCTGGGCCATCACCCAGTCTTTGGCTTCCCCAATGGAAACCAGATCGAAATAACGGGCGATTTGCGTGGGCGTGCCAAAGCCCAACCGCTCCAGCGCCGCCCGACATGCCCAGTCAATGAATTGTTCTTCGGATACGGGGGACGGCCTGTCCGCCCCCTCTATGACCCGATGAGTCAGATCATAGACCTTCTGAAACCCCTCACGGCGGGTGATGGCCAGACTGCCCGTATGCCACAAAAATTCCAGCGCCGCCTTGCCATCATGCCATTGCCACATCTCTTGCGGCTGGTTTTTGTCCCGCTCCAACTGGCGCGACAGAAGCGGGCCATCCCGCTCAATACGTTCCAGCAGGGCTGCGCATTTATCCGCATAGCCCGGCCCCTGCCAGCGCTCGAATTTGGCCGCCATGCGGGCATGTTCACGCCGGTAGCGGTGTTGCCAATGGGGGTGAAAGGCCGTGGGTATGTAAGAGGCATCATGGGTCCAATGCTCAAACACATCCCGCCGCTTTTCGTGGAGGCGCTTTAACTGGGCGGGCCGATAGGTCTGGCTGCGGGATTGCAGGATCATATGGTGCGCCCGCTCCACCCATTGGATGGAATCCATCTGGACAAAACCCAGCTGGGTGATGAGCGCTAGCAACGCATCATCATCCAACCGCTTGTGGTGGGGCAAAGTCAGGCCCTGCAAATGCAAAATCACATGGCGGGCGGTGGCGGCGTCAAGATGGTCCATGGCGGGACCATGCTGCGCAGCCACCAGGAAGTCACGCAAATGATATTGGCCTATTGCGCCCCTGCCGCTTTATAGCGGCGGTATGAAAATGCTCCTTGCCCTTTTGCTCGCCCTGTTCGCCACCGGTCAGGCCCTTGCCTGTGGCATCGAAACCCCCTGCCCCTTGCCGGGCAGTGACCGCTCCTACCACGTGCGCGCCCCCGACAATTGGGACGGCAAGTCACCCCTTCCCGTATTGCTCCACTTTCACGGCTGGGGGCGGCAGGGCAAATTGATCATGAACCACAGCCGCATTGCCGGGGCCACACGCCCGGCGGGCGTGCTGTTGGTGGCCCCCAATGGTGAAGGCCGCACGTGGAAAATGTGGCAGGCCAATTCCCCCGATGTGGCCTTTGCCGATGCCGTGCTGGCGGATGTGGCCAAACGCTTTCCCATCGACGAAAAGCGCCTCTTCGTCTCCGGCTATTCCTACGGCTCCATCATGGCATGGCGTTACGCCTGCGCACGGGGGGCAAAAATCAACACCGTGCTGGCCATATCGGGCCGCTTTCGGGAGCGGGACGAACCCTGCGCCGCCCCCGTCAACATGGTCTATGTGCATGGCACCAAGGACGGCGTGTTGTCTTACCCCTATGGCGCGTCGGGAACGGAAGAAAGCGCCGTTGACCTATGGCTCACCCAAAACGGTTGCGCCCAAGTGGCCGATGCCCGCGAAAACTGGCAGGCCGTCGAAATTCTCCCCTTCGAGCGCCACATCTGGAACCGCTGCACCACCGGCAAGCGCGTCGTACTGGACGTTCACCGCCGCGGGCATTTCATCCCCCGCTTCTGGATTGCCCGCCAATTGCGCGATCTGTTGTAGGCGAATGCACTCCCGCACAGACCTTGCACTTCCCGGCGACGAGGAGCCGCCCGGCAAACATGTGCCACCCTCACGGAGAGAAGGTCGCCCATGCCATGGGAGGCCCACAGCGCAAGCGCAAAAAAGCGCCTTGTCAGTGTCGAAATTCGCCCCCATAGTTTGTGCGTCGCAACATCGGTTCGGCCCGTACCTCACTGCGGTGACGCGGGCGACCGTCAACAGAAAGGAGGTGATCCAATGTCGAGCATTTTCACTTATTCGGATGGGTCTTTGTGCAAGGGTTTGATGGCGGAGCAGCCTTCCCGTTAAACCTGCGGACCGGACACCCCGTTTCAAGCGAAGCGGGTTAGGCTCACGCCGGTCGTTTCCAAAACGATCCGTCCCGTGATCCCTCCGGACAAAAAATGCGGGGCCGTTCTGCTTTTGCGCGCAGAACGGCCTTTTTTGTGCTCACGGCAGTTTGGCTTTGCCAAACGCCTGCGCAGGCGCGGCAAACGATTGCCGGGCGGCTCTTCGCCGCCATTTGCTTACGAATCGAGGGCTGCTGTTTTCAGCCCTGCACCATGCGCTCAGTATCGCACCAACCTGCCCGCTTACCGCCATAAGGGCGCACGAGTTTTTCTTTGAGCAAGGCATTTTGAACATCGATGCCATCAACAAAAACCCGGGCCAGAATGCGGCCAAAATATTTGCCGCCGCGCACTTGTTCCAAATACACGGGGCCATCCGCCACCAATTGGGCCAGCCGGTCCCGTGCCGCCACGGCCAGACGCTTTTCTTCCCCGCAGCGCGCCCGCAACTCCGGCGCATCAATCCCGGCCAGACGCACGGAAACCCGAATTTGCGTCCCCGGCCAAACATGGGCGATCACGTCGATGGAATCCCCATCCCGCACCCGCACCACGTGGGCAAGAATGGGACCTTGGATGATTTTGACGGGTTTTGTTGTGGTCGCCTCCGCCTCCCCCAAAAAGGGACCTGTGGGCGCTGGCCAGAGCAAAAACAGAAAGAAGAGCAACTTTCGCACAGTCGGGCCCGTTGGCGATTCGAAACAACAGGATCACAATAAATGACTATTTTCCTACATCAATAGGAATAATATCAAAAGTCAGACGCAATGCCCTTATTCTCCCAATCCCCATAGCGGGCCGGATCCGGACCCTTGCGGCCGTCAATTTCCGGAGGCCCTTCCTGCGCCGCCTTATCCCGCGCTTCCCGGCGGGCCTGCGCCTCTTTGAGCGCTTGTTTGGCGATGGCAGGATCGGGTTTGCGGTCATTTGCCATGGAAACCTCTTTCGCTGATGACAGGTGGCGGACTAGGGCTTGAACAGAGGTGGTGCCCTTCCCAAATTTTTGCAAGCGGCATCGCGCACCAAATGGTCACATCTTGCCAAAGGATCGACCCCATGAATTTTTTCAAGACGACGGTTTTGCTCACCCTCATGACCATGCTGTTCATGGGCGTGGGCTATATGATCGGCGGGCAGAGCGGCATGGTCATCGCCTTTGTCATGGCGGCGGGCATGAACGTGTTTTCGTGGTGGAATTCCGGCAAAATGGTGTTGCGCATGCACAATGCCGTGCCGGTGGATGCCCAGTCGGCGCCGGAACTTTATCACATGGTGGAGGATCTGGCCTATAATGCTGATCTGCCCATGCCGGATGTGTATATTCTGGAGACGGACCAGCCCAATGCCTTCGCCACGGGCCGCAGTCCGGACCATGCCGCCGTGGCCGCCAGCCGGGGTCTGCTGAACCGGTTGACAACGCAAGAAGTGGCCGCCGTCATGGCCCACGAACTGGCCCATATCAAAAACCGCGACACGCTCACCATGACCGTCACCGCCACACTAGCCGGGGCCATCGGCATGTTGGCCAATTTTGCGTTTTTCTTCGGTGGCAACCGAAACAACCCCCTGGGCATGATCGGCACGCTGGCCACGCTTTTTCTGGCCCCAATGGCGGCAGGCATCGTGCAAATGGCCATCAGCCGCGCGCGGGAATATGAGGCGGATAAGGACGGAGCCATTATCTGCGGCAATCCCCTGTGGCTGGCCGGCGCGCTGCGCAAAATCGAGGCCTATGCCCGCGGCACCATGAACGAAGATGCCGAACGCGCCCCCGCCACGGCCCACATGTTCATCATCAACCCTCTCAACGGCCGTTCCATGGACAATCTCTTTTCCACCCACCCCAACACCGCCAACCGGATCGATGCCTTGGAAACGCTGGCGCAGGAGTGGCAGGCGCTGGAAGCCCCCACACCGCCACCGGCCCCCACACCCACAAAAGAGGTCTTTGGCCGCAATGCCGGGGAAATGCGCCGGCCCCGAGACACACCGCCACAAAAGGACGGGCCTTGGGGTGATGGGGGCTACGGCAAAAAGGGGCCGTGGGACTAACCACCCGGCTTTGACATCGCCCTGCCCTGCGTCCAAGACAGCGCATCCTTTCCACCGGTAAGAGTGCTGTGTCCGGCCCTGAAACCAAAACCCCAAAGCCCGGCCTCGCCGCCCGAAAAACCGCCACCACCGTGCTCACCCGCATCATGGATGACGGGCGGGGGCTGGACGGGCTGGTTGACGCGCAGCACGGCCTTCCCCCATTCCTCGCCCTTTCACCGGAAGACCGCAGCCTTGTACGCGCCATCTGCATGGCCGCCTGCCGCCATTATGGCGAAATTCTCGCCGCATTAGAGCGCATGGTGGACCGGCCCTTGCCCAAAAATGCCCGCCACCTGCACCACACGCTCACCGTGGCGGCCACACAAATTCTGTTTCTGTATATTCCCGACAGCGCGGCGGTGGATGTGGCCGTAACGCAAATACGAAGCGACCAACGCTCCAAGCGCTTCGCGTCCCTCGCCAATGCCGTATTGCGCCGCTTGGTGCGCGAAAAAGAGGAACTGCTTGGCGCGCCGCAGATCAAATCCCGCGCCGCCGGGGCGCAACAGCCCGTGGACCGGGCCGTGGCCAACATGCCCCCCTGGCTGCGCAGCCGCACCCGCAAGGCCTATGGCCGCCAGCGCCTGTCCGCCATTGCTGCCCAACACATGGTGCCCCCCGCGCTGGATATTTGCGTAAAATCCGACCCCCATGCGTGGGCTGACAGGCTGGGCGGAACCGTGCTGATGGACAAGGCTGTGCGTGTGGTGGCGCAAGGGCAGATCACCGCGTTGCCTGGTTTTGACGCGGGCGAATGGTGGGTCCAAGATGTGGCGGCCCAAATTCCCGCCCGCCTGATGGGGGAGATAGCGGGCAAACACGTGGCCGATTTCTGCGCTGCCCCCGGCGGCAAGACGGCGCAACTCATCACCGCCGGCGCCCACGTTACGGCCCTGGAACAATCTACCCCCCGCCTTGAAAGGCTGCGGCAGAACCTGGCACGGCTTAAATTGCAGGCGACGCTGGTGGAGGGTGATTTGTTCAACCACCGGCCCCAAAAGCCCTATGATGCCATCCTGCTGGACGCTCCCTGTTCTTCCCTTGGCACCATCCGCCGCCACCCCGATGTGCAGTGGACAAAATCCCCCACCCTTGTGAGCGAATTGGCGGCCTTGCAAGCCCGCATGGTGGCCCATGCCGCCACCTGTCTGGCCCCCGGCGGGCGGCTTGTCTTCGCCAACTGCTCGCTGGATCGGGAGGAAGGCGAGGACATGGTGGCCCGCCTCGATCTTGAAACACTCGGCCTGCGGCTGGACCCTGTCACGGCCCATGAGATGGATGCCCAGTGGATTACCGGCCAGGGCACGGTGCGCACCCTGCCCCATTATCCGGCATGCCAAAAGCAAGCAGACCGGGAGGTCACCAACGATACCGTGCAAGGCACACTTTCCGGCATGGACGGTTTTTTCTGCGCACGCTTCATAAAGATCTGACCGTCCGCGCGACACTGCCACCTGCCAATTCGAAGGCTGGCCTCTGGCCAAGTCCCCCGCAAACCCCCATACTTACGCTGCGGTCGATGGCAGGCTTTCCCCAGGATGGACCCGTCATAAGAGAGAGCGGCCGCACGACGACGCGAATGCCCGGACCTGTTCAAAGCCAATCCGGGCATTCGTTCCCATTTGAGGAAGGGGCGCATGGGTTTGCCGGGCTTTATCATTCTCCCCGCGCGGGCGGCGCGGGAAGCGTGGCGGCGCGGCCAACGGCGGGCGCGCACCAGCGGCCTTTATGCCTGGCGATACTCAGGGGCTGCGGCCGAAGGGTTGACCATGGCCCCCCAGGACCTGCGCCCGGCCGATGACCGTCTTGCCCATGATTTTTACAGCGGTCTTTACAAATTTGCTGGTCACAGCATCACCACCGGGGGGCAGTCCCCCTTTGCCGCAAACCCCCCCAGCCCGGAATGGTTTGCCCATCTCCATGCATTTCGCTGGCTGCGCCATTTGCACGCGGCCAATACCAACCTCGCCCAGGCCCATTCCAATGCGCTGGTGGCCGACTGGATTGCCCTTTGGGGCAGCGAATTGACCTCCCACGCCTGGCGCTCGGAAATTGTGGCCGCCCGCCAGATCGCATGGCTTTCCCACGCACCCATGCTGATGCGCAATACGAGCGATGAGACCTACCAGATATTTCTCAAATCCCTCACCCGGCAGACCCGCGTTTTGCACCATAACGGGCGCTATACGCGCGACGGTGCCCCCCGCCTGCTGGTGGCCATCGCCCTGGCCTATTCATCCCTTTGCCTGAAGGGGCGCGAAAGGACCATCAAACAGGCAGCCCATGGGCTGGACCGGGAAATTGACCGCCAGATCCTGCCCGACGGGGGCCATGTTTCCCGCAATCCAGTGGTCCTTCTGGAATTGCTCACCGACCTAATGCCTTTACGGCAGGCCTATGCCCGGCAGGGGCACAGCCCCTCACCCATATTGCTGTCGGCCATTGACCGCATGATGGCGGCCCTGCGCTTTTTTACCCACAGCAGCGGACAGCTTGCCCAGTTTAACGGCACCGGGGAAACGCCGCAGGAATTGCTTGCCACCATTCTCCATCACAATGAGGAGCGCGGGCAGCCCCAGTCCTCCGCCCCCCAATCGGGCTACGAGCGGCTGGCTGCCGGCAAAACGGTGGTCCTCATGGACGTGGGCAAACCCCTGTCCCCCGGCACGTCAGAACAGGCGCTGGCGGGCACATTGTCCTTTGAATTATCCAGCGGAGCCCACCGTTTTATTGCCAATTGCGGGGTGCCGGAAACGCTGAGGGATGAATACGCCCCGTTCACGCGCGCCACGGCGGCCCATTCCACGCTGGTGGTGGATGATGCTTCCTCCAGCCGTTTTGCCGGGGGGCGCACCCTGCACCGGTTCATGCCCGCCACCCTGTTGGCCCCCCCGGACAACGTCTCCAGCACCCGCACCGAACCGCTCACCATCACCGCAAGCCATTCGGGCTATCGGCCCGCCTATGGCCTTGTCCACGAGCGCACCCTCACCCTGACCCCGGACGGCGCCGCCTTGAACGGGATCGACCGCATGGTGCCCACCAGGCCAAAGCGGGCCGGTGATCCCCCTAATGTGGCCATTCGTTTCCATCTGCCCGCCGATATTTCGGCCAGTTTTCTGTCTTCCGGCCATTCCATCCTGCTGGCCGCATTGAAGGGCGAAAAAGGCAGTGAAAAGGAAGGGGATGCCTGGACCTTCACCTGCGTGGATGGAGAAATTGCCCTGGAGGAAAGTATGCAGTTTTCCGGCCCCGGCCAGCCCCGCAAAACCCGCCAGATCGTCATTTACACCACCACGGAAAGCGAGGAATTGCGCTGGACTTTCATGCGCCGGCCCGCCAACCGAAAAACGGCTCGCAAGGCGGCGGTGGAGGATGAAAGCCTTCTCAATTTGCTGGATGGGGACAAAAACCCTTGAAGCCCTGCGTTTGGATCACGCGGCCCGAGGGACAAAACAGGGTCACCGCCAAAAAGCTGGAACGCATGGGTTTTGCACCGCTCCTCACCCCCCTGCTCAGCGTTGTGCAATTGCCTCTGCCGCCCCTTCCGGACCAACCCTTTGACGGCATCATTCTCACCAGCGCCCACGCTGTGACGGCGCTGAAAACATGGGCAGCCACCCGCCGCGACCTGCCAACCCTCCCGATCCTCACCACCGGCAAGGCAACCGCGACAGCGGCGCAAAAGGCCGGTTTTGAGAACGTTCACGCTTTCCAGGGGGACGCGCCCCATGTCTTGGGGTCTGCGCGCAGTGTCTTGGGGCCCGCGGCGGGCGCGCTTATTTATCCCTGTGCCGCACAAACCGCCCATGATTTGCCAACCCTGGCCCAACAGCACGGGTTCACCTGCACTGCCCTGTCCGTTTACGCCACGCACCCCATCCACGCCCCATCCGCTGAGATGCAATCCCGTTGGGATGCGGGCGATATTGGGGCCGTGTTGCTCTATTCACCGCGCACGGCCCGGGCCTTTGCGCAATTAATCGACCAGCCCCCCGCCAGGCCGCCTGTCCTGGCCTGCCTTAGCCCAACTATCGCCAAGGCCCTGCCTGCCCCGTGGCAAACCCATGCCGTCTGGCCCGACACCCCCTCGGAAGACTTGCTTCTGGAGCGCCTGAGGACCGCGCTCAATTAGGAACCATACGGTTTAATACAGAGCGCAATTATTCTTGCGCTGTCAGGGAACGGATGGGCTTCGCTTGCCCTTCTAACCCGTGTGCCGTATTGCAAAAGATAAAATCTGGCGAGACCGCCCCCGCACAGCCTCCACCGGCGGCAAGAAAGACAGTTTTCATGAAAAAACCCAGCGCCCCTGACAATAAAAAACTGACCGGTTCACAATCCACCTCCCGTCCAAGACACTCGAAAACCGGCAAGGACCCGGTGACCATCGACTTGCCCGCTCAAGATGTGAAGCAAAAGTCCACCCGTTCCGCCGTGCCCGCCGCCCGACGCAGCGAACAGGCCGTGAAGGCTGAGACAAAACCCGACCAGAAATCGGCCGCCACCCCGAAAGACACTGTTGCAAAAGATGGGCCCGCAAAAGAGAGCGCGGCGAAACCGAATACCGCCAAACCTGCCGATAAGGCCGATACCGTCGCCGCCACCGCCAAAACCACTCCGACGGACAAAGGCAAAACCAACAAGACCGAGGCGGCAAAAACGACGGAAACCAAGCCCCAAACCGCACCCAAATCGGCCAAGGGCGAACCCGCAAAGCCCGTGCAAACTGCCGCGAAGACACAGACTGGTGAAGGGCGTTATGGGGGCGGCAAACTGGTGGCAGGTATCGTGGGCGGCATCATCGCCCTGGGTGGCGCGGGGGCGGCCCAATATCTGGGCGTTCTGGGCGCGCCCGGAAACACGCCACCGGAAACCGTGGCCAGTGTTTCGCCGCAACAATTGAACGAAACCCGCACCAGCCTGCAAGAGCAGATCGCCGCGCTGGAAGCCCGTTTGGCAAAACAGGCTGCCGATGGCGCAGCCCAGACAAGCACCGCCCCCGGCGTGGACATGGATGCCCTCACTAACCGCATCGACACACGGGTGGATGAACAGGTGGGCGCGGCCATCGCCGCCATGCCCACCCCCTCCGGTGGGGGAGAAGACAGCAGCGCCGCCCTTGAGCAGTTGCGACAGGCCGATGAACAGGCCGCCGCCACACTGACGGATGTGCAAGCCAAACTGACCACCACCCAACAGGCGGTGTCGGACCTGCAAGGGGCTGTTAATGGCGGGGAGGCGGGCGAAACCGCAGCCCTGTCGGCCATGGACAGCCAGTTAAAACAGACCACAGAAACGCTTACAGGCCTATCCGCCCGCGTGGAAACCCTGGAACAGGCCGATCCAGGCGCCGCGGCCAATGAAGAACTGACGGCCTCGCTGGCCAGGCTGAACGAGCAGCTTTCCGCCGTGCAAACACAGGTGGAAACTGCCCAATCCAACCTGACAACCCTGCAGGAGCAGCAGATCGCCCCCTTGCAGGAGACGGTCACGCAAAAGACCGACGCCCTGTCCCAGCAGGTGACGGAAGCCACGGGGCGTCTTGAAGGGCTGCAAGAAGAAACCCAAAAAATCTCCGCCCTTTCCATCCGCCTCAATGAATTGGCAAGCCAGGTGACGGGGGTTGCCGATGAAGTTACGGCCCAGAACGAAAAAGTGGCCGCCCTTCAAGAAGCCACAACCACCCGCCGCCGGGCGGACCAACAAGCCGCCCAGGCCATTGCCGCCGCAGCGCTCAAAGGTGATGTGGACCAGGGTCGCCCCTTTGGCGAAACGCTCGCCACCCTGCGTCAGGTTTCCGGCGACGATAGCCTGCTGGCACAATTGGACGCCTATGCCGACAAGGGTGTGCCCACCAAAGCCCAGTTGATTGAACGCTTCGACCCCGTGCGGGACGCCATGCAAGCCGCCATCACACCGCAAAGCGACGGCTCCCTCACCAGCCGCCTGCTTTCCAGCGCCCAGTCGTTGGTGAAGGTCAAACCGTTGGAACCGCTGGAAGGCGACACCCCGGCCGCCCGCCTCTCCCAGTTGGAGGCGGCCGTGCAGCAGGGCGATCTGGCCAAGGCCAGCGACCTCTGGGAAGGCCTGCCGGAGGCGGCCAAAACCGTCTCCGCCAGCTGGCATAAGGATGTGAAAGCCCGTCTGGCCGCCAACGCCATGGTTGACACGGCGGTGCAATCCTTCCTGCTCACCAACGCCTCGCAATAGCCCGTTTGACCGGCCGAGAGGCCATTTTGGAAAACGCCCTCCCCTACGCTTTATGCCCGCTGGAACCTGATCGATGATTTTAATAGCCCTTTTCATTCTCATGCTTTTTGCCCTGGCCGCCGCCTTTGTGTGGCTGGCGGACCACCCCGGCACGGTCACCATCGAGTGGCCCTGGCTGGGCAGTTCCATTGAGATTTCGCTGCTCCAGGCGGTCATCGCCGTGGCCTTTCTTGCCGTGCTGGCCACCGTGTTCTGGCTCATCGTGGCGGCCATTCTCAACTCGCCCAAAGCCTTTGGCCGTTGGCAAAAGGGGCGGCGGCGTGACAAGGGCTTTGACGCCCTCTCCAAGGGTTTGATTGCTGCGGGGGCGGGCAATGCACCGCTGGCGCGCAAACTGGCCAAGGACAGCCACAAATATCTCGACGACGAGCCGCTGCTCGCCATGCTGGATGCCCAGTCCGCCCTGCTGGAGGGCAAGCGCAAGGAAGCGCGGGAACAGTTTGAAACCATGCTGGAAAAGGACGAGACCAAATTGCTGGGCCTGCGGGGCCTTTATGTGGAGGCTGAGCAGGAGGGTGTTACCGAAGCCGCCGCCTATTTTGCCGGTCAGGCCACAGAGCATGCCCCCGGCACCCCTTGGGCTGCCAAGGCTTTGCTGAAGGCCCAAACGGCCACCGGCCAGTGGGAAGAGGCGCTGCGCTCGCTTGGCATGAACAACGCCTCCGGCCTGTTGGAGCGGGGCGAATATGAGCGCAAGCGGGCCGTCTTGCTCACTGCCCTTGCCCAGAGCGAAGAGGATGGTGACCCCGAAAAGGCCCGCACCCACGCCTTGGCCGCCCATAAACTGGCCCCCGATCTCGTGCCCGCCGCACTCGTGGCCGCCCGGGCCGCCCAGCGCAATAATGACGACCGCAAGGCCGGAAAAGTGCTGGAAGCCAGTTGGAAGCGCGACCCCCACCCCGAAGTGGGCCAGGCCTATGTGAACCTGAAAGAAGGGCACAGCGCCGCCGAAAAACGCAAACGGGCCGAAACGCTGGCTCGCAAACATCCCGAACACGTGGAAAGCCTCTATCTTCTGGCCCAGACCAATCTGGACGCGGGCGAATTTGTGGATGCCCGCAAGGCCATGGAAAAGCTGCTGACCGCCCAGCCCAGCGAACGGGCCTGCCTGCTGATGGCCGATATCGAAGAGGCTGAACACGGCGACAAGGGCCGCGTCCGCGAATGGCTGGCCCGGGCCGTCAGCGCCCCCCGCGATGCCACCTGGGTGGCCGACGGCGTGGTGGCCGACAAGTGGGCCCCCGTCTCCCCCGTGGACGGGCGGCTGGATGCCTTTGAATGGAGAGTGCCGGAGGATCAACAGGCCCAGCTGGCAGGGTCAGTGGATTACGCTCAACTTGTCCACGCCCCCCTGCCCGCTGAAACGCCTAAGACGGATCCGGTCATCGAGACGAAAGATGAAAAACCCACCGTGACCCCCATGACGGAAACGCCTTCGGCCAGCGAAGAAATCAACAGCGACAAAGTGGTGGACGCGGAAGTGGTGGAGCCGAAGACAAAGGAGACCACCAAACCGGCCCCGGCGGCGAAAGCTGACGCAGGGTCAAGCCAGGACAGCGCGGCAAAAACCAAGCCCGTAGAATCGCAAAAGACTGAACAGACCAGCGGTGAAGGGGCCATTGAGCGCACAATTGAAGCGGTGAAAGTGGGAGGCTCCCCCGGCGCCGTTGCCGCAGGCATTGCCGGCGTGGCCGTGGGAAGTGTGACGGAACCAAACCCGGTGGCGCAGACCGCCAACGCCATGGAGCCCATGACAAGCGAAGCCGCCGGCACCCCACCGAAACCGGTGGAGACGCGCGATGCTGCCACCGCCAACTCTCCCTTCCGCCCCCGGGATACCAATCTTGACGCCGATGAAGACGGTGTCATGGACCACCGTCCTGATGATCCCGGCATCGATAAGGACGCCAAACCGGCCAAGAAAAAGGGACTGTTTTTCTAACGCACCCCTCATGTCGCAAAAAAACAAAGATGGCCCAAGAAATGGGTTCCCAAATCACCATTTGCCGTTTGAGAGGTGGCCATTTTTGATCCAGGCTGGATGGGCACGGTCGTTAGGCAAAGCCAGTCGGCAACGGGTTTTTGCACGCCATTGAAACACAATGACAGGTGAGTTGATCGTTTTGGGCCGCTGGCCGCAAAGTGGCCGCAATAATGCCGTGGTTCAGCCCCGTTTCAGGGCAGAAATGTGGGCGTTGCTTCGAAGCGATGGTCTTTATCGAGCTGCCCGTACAGCCCCCAGCCCTTGGGCAATGGCTCGATCAACCCTGCAGGACCCGCTTTGAAAAAGCTGCTCTTCCCCCGAGCAGTCGCACATAAGAGCCGGGTTGTGCCTTTCGATACGACAGTGTCGGGACGCGCAGCCCGGCTTTTTTTAAAGCCTCTCATGTCTCAATTGGACTGATGAGGCCGCTACTCTTGGGTCAAAGTGAACGCCCAGCGCTTCAGGAGGCGGGCACCTTGATGCGCGCGGCACCGATGATGGGGCCGGGTGTGCCCGACGGGGTGGTTTGCTGCAACAGCAGTGCTTTTCCATCAGCATCACCCCGCCCCAATTCTGCGGCAGGAAGGCTGATGTCCAGCACCCCATCCTTAACCATCCCGAGCATGGAAACATCCCTCACCACGTTGTGATAGGTGATGCGCTTGCCCCGGTTTTCCCCGCGTTCAATGTCCACCGACCGGGCGGTATGATAACTCACCAGCCACAGGGTGGCGCTCTGGGTGCCGGTGGATGAAATGCGCACCACACCATCGCTTTGGCGCACATTGAGATCCGCCGTCAGCCCTTTGCCGCCATCACGATAGGCCTGCAACAGGCCCTCCACTTCCTGCCCCCGGGACCCCACCACATGGGTGCGCCCGTTGATGACGGCCTGAGGCGTATACACTCCCCGCCGCTTGAAACTGGCCGCATAGCGATATTGCCGCTCGGTAAAACCGGCATGGGAGAACGTGTCCTGCCAACCCAGATAATTCCAATAATCAACATGGAAGGAGAGGGCGAGCACATCATCCCGCGCCGCATATTTTTCCAACAATTTGTCGGCGGGCGGGCAGGAGGAGCAGCCCTGGGAGGTAAACATTTCTACCACGCCGGTCAATTTGCTTTCGGCCACGGCGGGGGCCAGCCCCATGCCAAACAGGGTGACCCCAGCAAACAGGTTCAATACAGATCGTCTTGGCTTGGGCAAAAACACGATGAAACACCCGTGGAGGAAGAAAAGGACCGGTAGACTTGTGGTCATGATCTAAGGGTTTGGGACTGTCACATGCAATTCACATTCCAGTGCGGCAAATGGGAACAGCCTTTCCCACGGGCACAAAAAAACCCGCCGGCGGCACCAGCGGGTCTTTGAATTGCAACAAGAAGAGCTGGGTTTAAGCGGCTTCCTTGTTCAGGTTGCGCAACACGTAATGGAGGATGCCGCCATTGCGGAAATAGTCCAACTCATCTTCCGTATCGATGCGCGCCAGCAGGGAGACTGTCTTGGTGGACCCGTCCGCCATTTCAATGAGCGCCGTCATTTCCTGACGGGGGGCCAGTTGATCAAGACCGGTGATGGTGACTTTCTCATCGCCCTTCAGGCCCAATGAATCCCAGCTGTCATCGCCGGTAAACACCAGCGGCAGCACGCCCATGCCCACGAGGTTGGAGCGGTGGATACGCTCAAAGCTCTCGGCAATAACGGCGCGCACGCCCAAAAGACGCGTGCCCTTGGCCGCCCAGTCCCGCGACGACCCGGTGCCATATTCCTTACCGGCAAAAATCACCAGCGGCGTGCCCTCGTCCTTGTAGCGCATGGCCACTTCATACATGGGGCCCTGCTCGCCGGAGGGGTAATGCTTGGAATAGCCCCCTTCCACATTGTCGAGCATCTGGTTCTTGATGCGGATATTGGCGAAGGTGCCGCGCATCATCACATCATGGTTACCGCGCCGGGCACCGTAGGAGTTGAATTCCACGGGGCGCACCTGATGGGAGCGCAGATAATCCGCCGCCGGGCTGTTACCAGCAATGCCGCCGGCGGGGGAGATGTGGTCCGTCGTGATGGAATCCTTAAACAGAGCCAGCACCCGCGCCCCTTCAATATCGGTCACAGTCTCCGGCTCCATGCTCATACCGTCGAAATAGGGCGGGTTTTGCACATAGGTGGAAGAGGACTGCCAGCCATAGGTCTGCCCCTCACCGGCATCAATGCCCTGCCACATGTCATCGCCCTTAAAGACGTCGCCATAGCGGGAACGGAACATTTCTTCGTCAATGGTGGAGCGCAGGATGGCGGCGATTTCGTCCCCCGAGGGCCACAGGTCCGCCAGATAGACATCCTTGCCGTCTTTATCCTTGCCCAGCGAATCCTTGGCGATATCGATATAGAGCGACCCAGCCAGCGCATAGGCCACCACCAGCGGCGGGGAGGCCAGATAGTTGGCGCGCACGTCGGGCGAAATACGCCCTTCAAAATTGCGGTTCCCGGAAAGGACGGAACAGGCCACCAAATCATTGGCATGGATGGTCTTGGAAATGGGTTCGGCCAGTGGGCCGGAGTTACCGATACAGGTGGTGCAGCCATAGCCCACCAAATTGAAGCCCATGGTGTCCAGATGGTCCTGAAGACCGGCTTTCTCCAGATAATCCGTCACCACCTGGGAACCGGGGGCGAGGGAGGTTTTTACCCAGGGCTTCACTTCCATACCCCGCTCATGGGCCGCCTTGGCCACCAGACCGGCGGCAATCAGCACGGAGGGGTTGGACGTGTTGGTGCAGGAGGTGATGGCGGCCACCACCACGTCGCCATTGCCCAGATCGTAGTTTTCGCCTTCCACAGCAAAGCGCTCCCCGCGCCCTTCCTTGCCAAATTCGTTCTTCATGGTGTCGGCAAAGGCCTTGTCGGCACCGGCCAGAACAACGCGGTCCTGCGGGCGTTTGGGGCCGGAGATGGAGGGCACCACGTCGGCCAGATCCAGTTCCAGCGTGTCCGTGAAAACCGGGTCGGCACTGTCGCTGTCGCGCCACATGCCCTGGGCCTTGGCATAATCTTCCACCAGTTTGATGCGGTCGTCATCACGGCCCGTGGATTCCAGATAGTTGATCGTGTCCCGGTCAATGGGGAAGAAACCGCACGTGGCACCGTATTCCGGCGCCATATTGGCGATGGTGGCCTGATCTTCCAGTGTAAGATTGTCGAGGCCGGGGCCGTAAAATTCCACAAACTTGCCCACCACGCCCTTGGCGCGCAGCATTTGCACGATCACCAACACCAGGTCCGTGGCCGTAATGCCTTCGGGCAGTTTGCCGTCCAGCTTGAAGCCGATCACTTCGGGGATCAGCATGGTGACGGGCTGGCCCAGCATGGCCGCTTCCGCCTCAATACCGCCCACGCCCCAGCCCAGCACGGAAAGGCCGTTCACCATGGTGGTGTGGGAATCAGTGCCCACCAGCGTGTCAGGATAGGCCAGCGTTTCGCCATTGATTTCACGGGTCCACACGGTCTGGGCCAGATATTCCAAATTCACCTGGTGGCAAATGCCGGTGCCCGGAGGCACCACGCGGAAGTTTTCAAAGGCC
This sequence comes from Pseudomonadota bacterium, assembly GCA_038525315.1. Taxonomy (GTDB): domain Bacteria; phylum Pseudomonadota; class Alphaproteobacteria; order Rhizobiales; family Rhizobiaceae; genus Pseudahrensia. The sequence continues at coordinate 610,109 of JBCBHU010000001.1, read as the reverse complement.
TGTTGGCCCCATTTCAGGAAGGTGTAGCGCTCGCCATTGCGCTCATATTCGCGCTCCACATTTTTCTCGAAGGAGTTCTCACCGCCAAAATAATCCACCATGACAGAGTGGTCGATCACCAGATCCACCGGCACCTGCGGGTTGATGGCGTCTGTATTGCCGCCCAGATTGGCCGTGGCATCACGCATGGCCGCCAGATCGACCACGGCGGGCACGCCGGTGAAGTCCTGCATCAGCACGCGGGCGGGGCGATAGGCAATTTCCTTGCCTGCCGTTCCCTTATTGTCCAGCCATGCGGCGATGGCTTCAATGTCTTCTTTTTTGACGGAACGCCCGTCCTCAAACCGCAACAGATTTTCCAGCAGCACTTTCAGCGAATAGGGCAGTTTGGTGACGCCGGTAAGGCCGTTCTTCTCCGCCTCCACCAGCGAGAAATAGGTATAGTCCTTGCCGTTGACGGACAAGGTTTTTTTGGCGGAAAAACTGTTGGGATGTTCGGACTTGGTGTCGGACATGGGCGAATGGCTCCTGAGTTCGCTTCCTAAAGGGTTCAAGGACCGTTACGGGTGCGTGCGCGCTCCCCTGGCCGGTCCGGCGAATGATGGGCATTCTATAGGCCCCCAAATGTCGCACGTCCAGTTGGCCGGAACGCTACCTTAGACCAAATCTAAAGTGCGCCGGGAGGTCGGACAAACCCATGACAATTCGCCTGTCCCCGGGTGATGGCCACGGGGCCGATGCCCTGATAAGACACGGGCGCACACGTGATAGGGACATGACCATGCAAGACGCGGCGCGACCCCAGCCAGAAGCCCAAGCCCAACCGAAACCTCAGGCCAATATTCAGGGCAAAACTCAGGCCCAAGGCAAGCAGGAGCCCGTTAGCCCCACGCTGAAAATGGCGCTGGAAATGGGCCCGGTGGTACTGTTCGTCATCTCCTATGCGTTCGGCGAAAACATTGCCGGCTGGCTGGGCCTGACCGGCATTTTGCAACAGCCCATTTTTCTCGCTACCGCCGTCATCATGGTGGCCACGGCGGTGTCCATCGGCCTGTCGCTTTATTTGATGAAACACGTGCCCGCCATGCCCATCGTCACACTGGTGGTGGTGACCATTTTTGGCGGACTGACGCTTTATTTGCAGGATGACACATTCATCAAAATGAAGCCCACCATTGTCAACTGCCTGTTCGGCACGGCACTTCTAGTGGGGCTGGCCTTTGGTAAGTCATTTTTGAAGACCGTCATGGGCATGGCTTTCCCCATTGACGATGAAGGGTGGATGAAGCTGACCCTGCGCTGGGGCCTGTTCTTTTTCTTTCTGGCCGCCGTCAACGAGGTGGTCTGGCGCAATACGTCGGAAGCCTTCTGGGTGGGCTTCAAGTTTTACGGCATGACGGGCCTAACATTCCTGTTCGTCATGACCCAAGTCCCCCTCCTCCAGCGCCACTCGCTGGAAGAAGATGAAAACGCCAGTTCCTAAACTCGTGTTTGGCACTCAAAGGCAGCGAAGAGCTGCCCGGCAAACGTTTGCCGCCCTCGCGGAGCGCAAGCGGCACAGCCGCTGACAGCGTGAGCGTAAAAATGAGAGCGCAAAACAAACAGCCATAAGCTGCGCTTATTGCAAAGTGCTGCTGCTCTGAGAGCCTTCGCGGGCCAGGGCAATTTCTGTAATGGCCACCAGCGTCTCGGCGCGGGTTTTCAAATCCACCGCTTCCAGCAAAGCCTGCTTTTCCGGCGGGCCATAGGGGCTCATCATGGAGAGCGTGTTGACCAGCGTTTCCGTGTCCGCCTCCCGCACGCCGTCCCAATCAGCCTCCATATCATTGGCTTCCAGAAACAGTTTGAACGTGCGCAACAGCCCGTCCCGGTCCACGGCCTTGGCGGCTTCCTCATTGTCCAGCAGGTCATCGGCAAAAGCCGTGTAGCGAATGCGGCGGTAGCCGTTTTGCCCCGTCTCCTCACCAGTCATGCGAAAACGGGCAATGCCCGCCAGATTGACCATGATGCGCCCGTCCCCCGTTTCCTGAAACGCGGTAATACGGCCCAGACAGCCCACTTCACACAAGTCGGGATGGTCGCTGTCGCCCCCGTCATCACCATCAAAACGCGGCTGAACCATGCCAATGACCCGCCCGCTGGAAAGGGCATCTTCGATCATGGCCAGATAGCGCGGCTCAAAAATATTGAGCGGCATATTCCCCGCCGGCAGCAGCAACGCACCGGAGAGCGGAAAGACCGGCACCACATCGGGCAGGTCTGCGGGATCGGTATAGGTCGTGTTTCCCGCTTTCATGGCTTTCTCCCTCGTTGTTCATTCTTGAGCAGTGGCGAACAGACTATCACGCAAATAGGGCAACACTGTCCGCGTCATAGTGACAGCAATGGCGTCAGCCTGCGGTGTCTTTAAGAAAACAACACCGAGGACAGCGCCCGCCGCCCCGCTTTGGTGGCCGGGTCCATGGGGCCCCAGGTTTCAAAAAACTCCAAGAGCTGGGTGCGTGCGCCGTCTTCACGCCATTCACGGTCTGCCTTCACGATGGCCACCAATTGTTGGGTTGCCTGCTCCCGTTCCCCATGGCCGTTTAGCGCCAGCGCATAATCAAAGCGCGCCTCGTGATTGTCCGGCGCCGCCTCCACCGCCGCCGCCAGCGTGCCCAGATCACCCAGATCGGCGGCCTGACGGGCCAGATCGACGGCTTTTTTCAGGCTGACCAGCGGCCCTTCGGCGTGATGCTCTTCGGGAATTTTTTCCAGAAGGGCAGCCGCCATGTCCGGTTCGCCCACGGCGATATAGCACTGCCCAAGGCCCGCAAACGCATCCAGATTGCCCGGTTCCCGCGCCAAAACTGCGGCATAGATTTCCGCCGCCCGTTCATGGTCTTTTTCCACAACGGCCCGGTCCGCCTCCTCCATCAGCGCGGCCGCATCGGCAGCCGCCGTGGTGGGGCCCGCCACTTTTTCAATGAAAGCGCGCACCTCCGCCTCCGGCTTATTGCCCATAAAGGCCTCCGCCGGGCGACCGTCCACAAAGGCCACCACGGCAGGAATGGATTGAATGCCCATCTGCTGGGAGACCTGCGGATGCGCCTCCACATCCATTTTGGCCAGCGTAATATTGCGCCCTGTGGCCGCCACTTCCGTAACAACCCGTTCAATGACAGGACCCAGATCCTTGCAGGGCCCGCACCAGGGTGCCCAAAAATCCACCACCACCGGCCCGTGGCGAGAGGCGTCTATGACGTCCGTCATAAATGTGGCCGTCGTCACGTCTTTGACGGGCGCAGTCGACGTTGCCCCCATGCCACCCGCAAACGATGCGCCCGCACCACCGACTGCCGAACCACTCATGCCAGAACCCCCCATCGTGGTGTTCATGGCATAGGGTTGATCACTCTTATATTCATTATCCATGGCACTCAGTCCTGCCCCTTGGCCCGTCGGGCACCTGTGGCCCACTCTTCTCTTCTAAATGGCATTTAGGGGCGCAAATGCAATGCACACCCTATCGGTCAGTGCCCGCTATTGCGTCGGTGCGTCCAAATCCACAATCAAGGGATCATGATCGCACGCTTGCAGAACGGCCAAAAGGTCATCGCGGGCGATGGTGGTGGTAGCGGCATTGGTCATGGGGTGGCAGTTGAGCTTTTCATGCCCCATCAACCGCTTGTCCATGGCAAAGCGCACCGCACCGGCCCGGTCGTTCAAAACACCAAATGCCGTCACCGACCCCGGTGTCACACCCAGATATTCTTCCATCTTTTCAGCACTACCAAAGGAAAACCGGCTCGACCCACCCAGCAATTTGTGCAGGGTCTTCAAATTTACAGTGCTGTCCTCCTGGGCTGTCAGCAGGAAATAGTTGCCCTTCTTGTCTTTAAGGAACAGATTTTTCGTGTGCCCACCCTCCAGCGTGCCCCGCAGAGCCTGGCTTTCTTCCACGGTGAAGACCGGCGCGTGATCCTGCGTCACCGCATCGAGCCCGCAGGCCTCCAACCATTGCAACAGGCTATCGCGGGTCATAGGGGCAGGGGGCAGGGGTAAAAGCGTGCGTTCAGACATCAAAACGGGTTCCAACGTGCAGGTCGCTCTGCGTTATCACGGCCCCTTAACGTCTGCCAAGAAGCCGTGGGGATGGCTTCCGAATATGACGCACAATCCCCCTATTTTCATCTTGCATTCTCAAAACCCTTGGCTCATAAGGCCGCTGTTGGTCCATTACGCCAACCGCCGAGCGGGCGTAGCTCAGGGGTAGAGCACAACCTTGCCAAGGTTGGGGTCGTGAGTTCGAATCTCATCGCCCGCTCCATTTCACGTCAAGACAGTTTCGCCCTTTTAGTGCAGAACCTTTACGGTTCTCGGCCAGCGACCGTGACACAGGATTGGCTGTTTTCTGATGGAGTGATCTGGCTCAGCAACCCTCTTAAGGGGTGAACCATGACTTGCGCCTGAACGACCCCCCGGTGCCGCCGATCGGACGGTCAAGGACATCAAACCGTAGCAGCGCCAGATGCGGAAAGCGGCTGTGAGGCGGGACGATCCTGCCGTTTCACACGCTCCACCCAATCGAAGTTCGGAATAAAGCCAAACGCGTCATCAAGGGCCTCCATGCCTTGGCGACCCGTGCTGGAAACCTGGACGGCACCCACGTCCATTCCGGCAGGAACTTCATGACGCTTGCGCACATCCGGAGCCGCTTGGCGCAGGCCCGGCAGCTCCACCGTCATGGCAATGGCCTCGCCCGACAAAACCGTTCTGGCACCTTCCAGCTTCAAATTCTTCACCTGAAAGGGAAAATCTCCTTGTCCGGGGAAACCCGGGTCATCAAATTTCACGGTGTTGCCTACCGGATAGCCCACTTGCTCATAGGTGCGACCGGACTTGGCTTGGCGATCGAAATTCCTGTCAAAAATCACATCACCCTCCATAGAAATATGAAGATTGGCGAGGGCTTTCAGGTCATCCGGCGCATGGGGGTCTGTAACCAGGGCCCCATCCCACCGACGGGTAAAGCGCCGGCGCTCTTGCGCAAAAATGGCACCGAATGGCCCGTCTTTGTGGTAGAGCACCAATCCAGCGCCCTGTTCTAGGCCATTTTTGCCGAAGAAGCGCCCTTTTCCACCCTCAAAAGAGATGGCGTTGTTCATATGCTGCAAGCGCCCCAAAAAGCCGCGCCGGAAATAGCGCGCGTTAGTGGGCAAGGTGATGCTGTTGAACATGAAATAGATATCGCCTTCATTGCGTTGAAGACCGCCGGTTTTGAAAATGGCAAACCCATCCCGGTTGCTTTCATCCTTCCAGTCCTTTGGCACTGTCTGGGAAGGTTTGTGGAAGGAGGCGAACTGGTTGGCGTAAATGTATAGCCATCCCGCCCGGTGCAGTTCCAGCGACAGGGGAACCAGACAATCCACAAACGTGTTGCGCCGAACCACCCAATTCCAAGCGTGGTCTTCCGGCTCAATGACGTTATCGCGAATGCGTGTAAAACGATTGTCTTCAATCAACACACTTGCGGTGGACCGGCGGCGGCGGTTGAACTGGGTGGCCGGTGCTTCCACACCCGGAGCCAATTCGTCCACATCGTTGAATGTGTGCACGCCGTTAAAAGCGTCTTCCACGTCGTTGTCGCGCACCACAAGATCGCCTGCAATATCCCAGCAACGCACAAAATCGCCATCGAAATGGCGCACGTCCCGCTTCGGGTCTACCTCGCGCTTGCTGTTGGCCAGCGAGCCGTGAATCGCCGACCACGGCACATTGTTCCAAATATCATGGTCGTCACTCATATCTTGTCGCCAATGATTGTGCTCAATCAGAATATGGCGCGTATCCGGCCCATTGATCCCGAACGCATTCATGGACCCTTCGATACGACAGTCCCGCACTGCGATGAAACGGCAATCGTCAATGTAAATGGCGCTCAGCCAGCACTGGTCAAAGTAAAGGCCCTGTACCACCACATACTGGCAGTCACGCAAGGTGAGAGCTGCCAAGTCTCCCAGAAAACCGGGAGCTGGATAGTAGCCGCCCTCCTGCCGCCGGGCTGCTTCCCGGTTAGCGATATCTTTGGCGACGTTTTGGCAGATTGGGCCTGTCAGACGCGCAGGCGTCATGCCCTTGCCTGCCTGAATGATGATGGGCCTCTCCTGTGTTCCCCGAAGGCCTGCAAAATACAAGGGGTTCTCGTGAATGCCCGGCTCTAGAACAATGGTGTCTCCCGGCTTGATCCCATTTGACAGGGGCACTGCCATGCCCGGTTTCATGTCGAACATGTCCATCATTGCCCTCCCGTTCTGCCCGTTCAGTTTAAGTTCTTTTCGGCTGGCAGATGCCATGTCATGGCCCGGCTGCACGGCCCACTCAACACCGCATGAAAACGACGATAGGCCGTTTCATTCGACAAAAGATCCGCATCACTAAACGCCTTCACGCATGCGCTACGCAATGCCCGGTGATCTTCTGGAATTAAGCGCGCCTTGGCACCGCCAAAAAAGCCGATTCCCAACGAGAGAGCCAAAGCAACGGCTGAAAAGGAACCAATGAGCCCCCGCGACCGGTCAATGCCAAACAGGAACGCGGCCGCAGCGCCAATAATGCCCAGAAAGGCGGCGGTTATATCCCCCACAACACCCACCCGGCTCATGCCGCCCAACACACCGGCGACAGCGCCAACCACGGCCAATGAGATCAACAGGACCGCGATTTCAACGCGCTTTTCGCTTTGACTGCGCCGTGCCACGGCATAGGGCAAGCCAGCCCCCGCCACGACGGCAGTTACAAAGGCAAGGGAGGAGGAGCCAAATTCGTTGAGAAAACTTTCCATCTCACCGGCTTTCCAGAACCGTTTTGCCATCAAACAGGAGGAAGGGTTCCTCTTTCATAAGTCTGCCCTTCCGATCGCGAGGCAACCACAGATAGGTCTTGGTGCTGTCCAGCCCCTCCGCCCCCTGAAATTCCGCCAGCCCAACTTCGCTGGCCTTTTCCATGGCACCGGACCTTAAACTCAGCGTCCCGTTTTTAAGAACACCATAGGTGTCATTGAGCTTCACTTTGCCCTGGGCAAGCGGTTGCACTGGCACCAGGATGGGGAGGGGCGGAGTGCCTGGCTTTTTGGGCGGTTTTGGGCTGCCACCTTTGGGTGGTGGGATTGGACCGGCGGGCACGCATTCCATGATGACGATTGGTCCAACACAGCCGTCTTTTACGGCCTTTATGAGCAACTCCTCAGCGGTCTGAGCCTTTGCCTGCTGCATGAGCGCCAACCCCAAAAGGGCAAGGACGCTGATGGGGCTAAGAAGCGCTTTCGCGCAGTTTTTGAATAAAGTTATCATTATGCAACCCTCTTCTTTTGTGAAAATGCTCCGCTGGTTGGCCGCAACAATAGCCGCTCAACGTCATGCTCAAACCACTCACGCAGCCATGTATCGTGACGCGCCAGATATTCGGCCCGCCGATGGGGATCGTGCGTACTCCATTCAATTGTGTGGGCGGCGTTGATAGCGCTCATCATGGCTCGCAGCATGCCGTTTCCGGTGCGCGGGTCGGTGCGGCAGGCGCAATCGCCGATGCGGAGCACCCAATCCTTGGCCAACACGGTCGAAATGGCCCATGAACCATCGGCCCCACGTCCTTCACGGTCCTGGGCATCTAGCCGGGGTCGCACCCAAGCCGTTCGCCCATCTCCAAGGGCCGCACGCCAAGTCCAACCTGTGCCACTTTGGTAAAAGACAGGATTGGCCATTTCCGATGGTCCCGTCGGCGTATAACCGTAGCGCAGGGGCAGAGGGTTACCGCGTCTTTGTGCCCTAATGCCCAAATGGCGCCCACTCCAGTCAGACCGTCCCGATGCATCAACCAGCCATCGGGCCTCTACACCAAAATTTCCTGCTCCCTGGACGCGGAGACGCCGTGTTGTAGTGGCAGAACCAACCAAGAGCCGTGCGGCACATGCAAATTGAACCCGCGCATCCAGCTGAGTTGCCTTGCCGAGCAATAGGCCCGTCAGAACACTGCGACGGATGTGAAAGCCCCTCCAGGGCCCCGCATCATCATGACCAAACGACTGCATCTGCGACCCGCGGCCGGAGGCATGAGTGTTTCCATCAAGGTGAACAATGCCTGTTGGGCGACCGGATGCTGCCTGTACGACGGCATCTTCTACACCAAGTTGTTGAAAGATTGGGCTGGCCCCAGGGTGCAGGGTCTCTCCAGGGGAGTCAGCCGGCGCCGCCTGTCGTTCCAGTACGGTGACCGAGAAGCCCCGCGACCGCAGCGCGATGGCTGCCGCAAGACCGGCAATGCCTGCTCCAATCACAACCACATCAACCCGCTGCATCTGCACCATTACCTAGGAACCTGCAAAATCAGGATTGGGCGAAAACTCCACCTTGGGATCAATCTGGCCGTCGCTAGACATCAGCAACGTCATGACCACATCCACTGGAACGGTGCGTGTCCAGTGCCGTGTGTCGCCGCGTTGATAAAGCCGACTTTCACGCGTGCTGTCGGGTCGGGCAAAAACGAACCGGGTTATGCGCGAGGAAAAGGCTGCCAGTCCCGCCTCTGCCGCCATGCCCTTTGTTGAGGCGGTGTCTTCTGACAGGGAGACGAGATACAGCTCGTTGAAAGCGAAACCGTCTTGCGAGAGATAGTTGGCCATATCCTTTTGGATCTTGCTATAGGCCCGCATGGTTTGGTTGACCCGCTCCTGATAGTCCCCCTGAGAGACGGTCATGGTCTGTGCCATGCTGAAACGGCCTTCCAGGGCATTGAGCGTATAGTCAATATGATCCCAGTTTTCCGTTTCGATGTACCAGCCCTGGGGGTCACGGATCAGTTGCGGCCCCCGCACTCCGTCCCAAGACGGTAGCAGACCATGTCCCATCTCCAGATCGTTGAGAGGGGCAATGGATGGGCGAATAAGCGGTGCGCCTCGATTCCAGCTCATCTGCCGAGAGGTGTCAGGAGCCACCGCCGGCCAAAAAGCAGACAAGGCTGCGCAGAGTTTGGCATCTTCAGGAAAAGGACTGCCAAGCCCGTAATTGGTAACAAACGCGTTGTTTCGGTCATTGTCCAAAGCATCAACAGAAACATCCCAACCCGGCGCAAAAGTGCTTGATGCGGCATCCGGCAAGGTTGAAACGCGGGCGACCACGGCGTTTCTAACGCTGTCAGTTCCCGCTTGTGGTGAAGACGCCAGAGCGGCCATCACAGCAGTAATCGTCCTGTTATCCGGTGCGGTATCAAACCCCCCTGTGGCCATATTTTCGCTCAGGTTGGGAAAGGAGCGTTCATCAGCGAGAACCTGAAGATTGCCGCGCCAAGGTTGGAACAGGCGCCCCAAAACATCCGTGTCATAGTCTTGACCTGCGCCTTGGAACCAGTCGGAAAGACGCGCCTGATCCACATAGGGATAGAAGTCCGGTGCGGAAACCAACGAAAACGCCGGGCGTGGTTCTTCAAGTCCATCAACACTATCAAGACCTTCCACAATCGCGGTGATGATCCCATCGGCGCTATAGTCAGTGTAATGACGGGCTTTCCAAGGCGCTTCAATATTGCCCGGTCCCCCGTCTCCCAAAGTAGCAGATGCTTCCAGAAGGTTCAGATCGTCGAACCCTCCGCCGGCGTTAGCCTTGGTGCGAACATGAACATATTCAGGCGCTTTATGCGCAAAGCCGCCTCCAGACATGCCAACAGAAGCAATGCGGAAAGTGGGTCCAAACACGATGGCGGAGGAATCCTCCACATCCATCAACACGCTATCAGTGACCTCGTCGACCAGTTTTTCATGGGGAACCGGCACCAGAACGCCTGGCCCCATGGCTTCTTCGGTGGAGAATTCTGCCAAGCCTTCGCGCCGGATATAGGGTTCTCGTTTGGGCGGAACAAAACCCTCGTCTCGGCGCAGGTGTTGGTGAATACGCCAGAGTTTTTCATTGATATGGTCAGCCTGCAGATCAACTTTTTCCAACGTCATACCGTGCAGGCATTCATCCCCGGCAAACAGTTTATGAATTGGCAGCCAGAAGTCTCTGCCATCGTCACCATCACGGGGACGATACAAGCGATCCTCGGCTTCACCACCCTTCAATCGGGCGGCCAGGTAGACGCCGTAGCGGCAAGGCAAGACACGAAACGCATGGGCATCATCGTGGCGAAGCAACGGCCGGAAAGCCCGCACAGAACCGTGCCATGACGGGGGCAGAGTGCCCACACGGGTAACCCCAGTGCGCGCATAGGTCATATCCGCAAACAAGCCGTGGGGCGTTGCCCCCGCATCGCGGTACTCCCGGGCAAATACGACCGCGGCCAAGGGCGCGCCGTCTGCCAGTGCTTTCACATCATCAAGACTACGCTGCGCCAGAGCATAAACGAGGTTTTCCGCCACCTCTAGGTGGCCCGGTGTGGGCCAGATCGTAAAGACCTGGCCCATTGGCCCTGTAGTCACGCCAGGGGAGGCAAGTGCGTGAAACAGGATGCTTCGGGCTGGTTTGGCCGGTTCCACAGGGCGGGAGGCCCCCGTTGCAAGGTCCACGAAACCCGGCCCGAGATCCGCCAAAACCTGCTGTGCATTGTCCAACGGCGTGGTGAGCCGCTCCTCAAAACCCTCGCCAGATGGCATGACACCAAGGGCATCGAACACCCGTGCCCAGCCGTTGTCAGTTGCCAGGTGGGTTAATACACCACGAAACTCCTCGACAATTTTCATCATGACCACACCTCAATTCGTTGCTTGAGGCGCGAGCAGACCGGCGATAACGCCAATGGCTGCCGAAGCGGTGGACACCAAAATGGCCGGTGTGGCGATAGTCGGATCCTTGTAGAACAGCACAACGGCGCCCATCAGAGAGATCACCAGAGCCAGACCCAGAAACCACACGATCAGGCGATAGACCGCCGTGTTTGGCACGATAAATCGTTCCAGCACCGCAACGGGGTCATTCTTCATCTCCTCCATCAGGCTTTCATTTTGCAGCAATCCGTCACGAAGCTGGGGCAGGCTTTCTATTTTTTGAGGCGTTGCCATAGTTGTTCTCCTTAGCCTGAGCTTTTGGCATCGGTTGCCTGTGCCACTTCGACGGCGTCTGCCAGATGGCGTGTGAACCACTCGTCCACATCGCCGCCGTCGATTTCAATGTGAGCCGTTGGCGAACCAGCCCGATCAAGCGTCCCTTTGATCGTGAGCCTGTCACCATCAAAGGTAGGAAGGGTCATTGAGACCAGTTCACCATAGGTGAGGGCCTGTTCTTGCAACATCCCCACGGCAATCCGCTCGCCCATGCGCAGACTGTCGTAGTAGTCGGAGTAGTAATGCACGCCCGCCATGTTGCGCCCGATAGAAATATTGGCGGCCAACTTGTTCAGCTCTCCCGCGAGAGTAAGTTTGTCGGGATGGGTTTGCGCGTTCAGTTTCTGGCCGTCATCGGTTGCATAAAACACCTTGTTGATCGGGCCTTCTGGCTCCCCTTCGCGTTTGCCAACCTGATTAAGGTCGAGCAATGTGGTGCCGTCATTTTCGTACATCTCAAAAAATGCCTTGAGAACAGTGACGCAGGCGCCCGCCACAGTGGCATGGCCCGCGCCATAGGCGGGGTGCATTGGCGAACCTTCCGGGAAGGCCATGGGCAGCAGCAAATTGCCGTTTTCAAACGCCGGTGCTTTGAAAGCATCCCCTTCGGCCGTTCGTGGATAACGGGTCTGGTTACCCTGATTGCGCGCCGCAATCCTGTCGACAATGGAATACCCGTCCACTTCAGCGTCCGCCAGTTTGGCAAAATGAGCCGCACCATCCGCTTCAGCGGACTTAAGCTGCGCTCCATGCCCATTCGCGGCAAGGGCGGTGATGCCGGCCAAGACTTCCGGACGGGCGCGGCAATGAATGTTATATTTCTGCCGCCGCACCGCCTTCAGGGCACGGGTGGCCACTTCCGTCACAAGAGTAAGAATGTGCGGGCCGGCAAACAGGGCGAAAGCGGTTCGCGTGGCCGGGTTGAGTTTGTTTTCCTCGCCGCGCCGGTTTGGTTCCGGCAAGCCGCGGTCCGCTGCTGCGCCAGATCCCAGAAGCATCAGGCAGGCCGTGAGATACGCCTGATACAGGGCATCCACATGCACGTAACTGGCCAGATCGCGGGGGGAATGGATAAACCGCAGCGCCGTTTCGTTGGTGACAAACTCATCTGTACCACCTTTGGACGCCCCGTTTTGAACGTCCAACCATTCAGCCCAATCCTGCATATAATCAACGCCAGGGGACTGGGCATGGATGCGCTGATCAATGCGTTGAGCGCCAAACAAGACGTAACCGTCTGCGGCCTCAGCCTTGCGCAACTGCCCGCTTTGAACGTCCCGTACCATGCTGTAGGTTTTTTGCGTGCCCCCCTGTTTCAGGGCAGACACGCTTGAAGTGTTGGGCGCTCGGCTTGTGACCCCCTGGAGCAGAAATTGCGAAACATAGGGGCCGTCCGCGCACCCTGGTGCGGAACCACGAAACAGCGTTTTGGCGGTCAGGCCCCCACCGTTCAATTTGCGCCCGTCACGCCGATTTTGAGCGTTTCTGGAAAGGGGTGCACTGTCCACATCTGTGGGATTGCCCCCAAACCACTCCAGTTTGTTGAGAGCGGCAACAACTTTCTCAGTATCCCCGCCACCAGCTTCAATGTCGTGGAAGGGCACGTCGCGCAGCAAAGCCATGGCGTAGACTTCAGCCATTTCCGCAGCCAGCTCATCGGAACCGAGACGGGGGGCCGGAGCCATGCCCACGGCGTCCGCATCAGGCCCCTGGAGATCGTATGTATGGCCCGCAAGAGGGCTTTCCCAACCCCGCAAAGACCAGGCTTGCGGTGCATTATTACCCGGGCGTGGCTTACTGTAGAACGGCGCTTGTCCGTTCACGGTACCCACTGGTCCAAGGGGCACATTAAACCCCCGGTCGGGTGTGTTGAGAGCATCGAAAAAGGTCTCGAAAGCCGCGACGTCCACCATGCCGAATTCATCATGGGGCAGGCCCTTGGTGAAGCTGGTGGCATAGGAGTCGGCATATTTCAGCCGCTCACCGTTTGCCTGTTGCGTGACGGGCGGCCGCGAAATCTGACGCGCAAGTGCCCGAACATTATCCGCAATTGTGCGGCGCGGTTCACCCTTAGGTTCCGGTTGAAAAGCATTAATGGCCATGAAAAGACCCTCCCAGGCAGGTTAACATTACGTTAATTTGCAGGTTAGGGACGTTTTTGAAAAACGGTCATGAATTGCCCATGAATTAGGATCAATTCCCAACTTTCATTTATTTAAATAGGCCATCAATGCTCTCGGAAGTGCATTGTGCATCGGCCAGTTCACGCAAATGCTGCAATAGTTTTCGCTTATGGGCAGGCGATAGATTTTCAAAACAATCAAATTCGGTGAGCGACTTTAGTTCGTGCCACACAAGACAGAAATCATGCATGTCTCTTACGTTTGCCAGCGTTTTGAGAGGCTTTTGAGTTTTGCCGACCATGGAAATTACAGTGTCCTGAAACAACAGTTTTGCCCTAGTTTAGAAGCCCCGAAAAAACCCCACCATGAATTCCCCATGAATACGGTTTCGCGCAGGACGAAATTCAGCGACACTGAGATGGGGCGTCGGGTAGTTTTTAAGCGGAACGACGATGGGCAAACTAAATTTAGGCGTTTTTGGACCATTCCAATGCGATTGGTCCGATGGGGAAACACCACCAAACATACAGGGTGATAAACACCGGGCGATTTTGGCCATGCTGGCGCTTGCGCCGGGGGGCCGGTTGAGCCGCTCATGGTTGCGGGACACCCTGTGGTCGCGGGTGGAAAAGGAACAAAGCGCCGACAGTTTTCGGCAGGCCATCAGTGCCTTGCGAAAACTGATGGGAAAGCGCGCAGACCATGTCTTTGTCAGTGACCGTAAGGAAATTGCGCTCAATCTCGACCATGTCACGCTGCTGCCACCCAGCGGGCAGGGGGAGCTTTTAGAGGGTATCGACCTCGACGAACCGCCGTTCGTCTTATGGCTGAACCGCAGCAAACGAGCCTTCGCACGCGGAGAGCTATTGCGCGCCAACCCTGCACCCAGCCGTCTCTTGCCGAGGGTAGCCATCGTACCATTCATCTCACGGTCCATGGTCGAGACAGAAAGCCATCTCAGTGATTTGCTGGCTTTAGAGGTGTCCCGTCTTCTCTCGCGCAGCAGTGGTCTTGAAGTAATTTCCCATTTTTCAAGCCGTCAGCTGGCGGGCCCCATGATGGACCTTCGAAACATTAACGCAAAGCTCGACGCTGATTATCTCGTTTGCGGAAGTGTAGGGATAAACGGGACAAATTTTCGTTTGGATGTGGATTTTGTTCGGGTCGATACCGGGCACATGGTCTGGTCGGAAACTTTGGAAGGGCCGGTAAGCGCAGCGATCAACGGGCGCTTAGACGGCATCAGTGACATTGCTCACAGGGTTGGCGCCGGCATTGTCCATGCATCGGTAGAACTGGCCCTCTCCCAGCCCCTGCCCTTAGTCGAAAGCCACGCCTTGTTCATGAGTTCGCTTGAACACATGCACCGGCACCGCGTGCACAGCTTTTCCCTCGCACGGCACATGCTGGAACAGTTGACCAAACGTCACCCGGAACAAGGCGTACTCCATGCCTGGCTTGGCATGTGGTATTTGCTGCGCATGGCCCAGGGGCAAGGCGATGCTTCCCGGGATTTGGATCAGGCCCGTCAAAGTGCAGACATGGCTCTCCAGATTGACCCGGTCTGCCCGGTTTCACTTACCATCGATGGCATGACCAAAAGCCATAGCGCCTCAGAATTTGAAGACGCTGCCGAGCGGTTCTCTAGCGCGACGCAGATAGACCCCAGCAATGCGCTTGCCCATTTAATGCAAGCGCGGCTGGAGTCTTTTCACGGCAACGGATCAACCGCCGTGGAAAGCGCCGAACGGGCACAACGCCTCTCGCCCCTGGACCCGCAAGCCTATTTTTTCGAAGTCATGCGCGCGACAGCCTATCTGGTGGATGGGCAGCTGGAACGCGCGCGCGAAATTGCGGAACTCTCCGTGGCCTCTAATCCGCGCCACACATCATCGCTGCGCTGCCTCATCGTTGCCGCCCATAAAATGGGCGACGAAGAACGCGTGCGCTCAGCCATGTTCCAATTGCGCCAGCTGGAGCCAGAACTCACAGCCACCGCGTATTTGGCCAAACACCCCGCCGCGGACTTACCCGTGGGGCGGGACTGGGCAGACACATTGTTAGCCGCAGGCCTGCCGCTCTAGCCGAACTCAATATTTTAAGATCGAGCAACGAAGGAAAAACCATGACCTCTCAAACCGCTGTCACCGCCGTGACTGCCGTGTCCGGCCAAACCGCTGTCACCGCCGTTTCGGCACAAACCGCCGTAACTGCTGTCACAGCTGTTACGGCCGTGCAGGGCACGCAACCAACGGCTGGCATCCATAGCGGGGTGACGTCTGCTGCTCTTTTAACGGCACGCGATGGCGTGAGCAGATATTGGACACCTGTCGAAAACCCGCCGGCCCATAGGGCCTTTGGCAAGGCCGAGCATCTTGGAGAATGGTCTCAGACCATCCGTCTCATCGTGCTGGGCGGGCGCATGGCTGCCCGCCTGTCGGTGAATGCCCATAAAGACGACACATGCAGCATCGCCATACGACGCAGGGCGGACGGATCCGGTGCTGCCAGCACTCTGGGCACGATTAAACGGCCAGACGAAGCCTTCTTCGCGCAACAGTGCAACATTATCGCCAGCCATGCCGATCTGCGCGCGGACCGCATGGCAGAAATCATCTCCCAAGCGGGGGATCCTCTCGCACACCTAGCCGCTGTCGTAGGTCTTTCCCCCGGTCGTATGCGCCATGTTTATGAGCTTCTGGCTCTCGTCCAGAGCTTTGCCACAAGTGCCGTGCTGGCCACAAAACACACCATGGCCTGCCGCCGCCCTGATGCCTATTCGGCGCAAATTCAGCCGGTATTGCCCACCCCGGGTCATGGTGCTTTCCCCAGCGGACACGCCACGGAGAGTTTTGCCATGGCAACCGTCCTGTCCCAACTGTTTTCCGGTAAAGCGGGTATCAATGAGCAACTTATGAGCCATGCCGCCCGCATTGCCATCAACCGCACGGTGGCAGGGCTCCACTTCCCCGCAGATTCCACCGCTGGCGCCATGCTCGGCATCGCCCTCGGTCAGGCCTTCATCGCCATGTGCACGGGCAAGCAGGAAGTGCAGCCCGGCACCTTTGAAGCGAAAGCGGATAAAGGTTGTCTTGACTTTGAAGCCGGTGATTACACGTCACTCGATCCCCTTAAAGAAAATGCCGCGATAAATGACCTTGTTTCCCTTTCTAAAGCGCTTCCTGAAGGGGAAATAAAATCCGATCCCATGTTGTCGTGGCTTTGGGACCTGGCCGTTAAAGAAAGCACAAGGTGAGGAAAATCCATGGCGCATAATTTTCAATTTGTCGAAGACGAAGAGCCACTCGCACGCACCGCACAGATCAATGGCAAAGAGCACGTTTTGATCGACGGCTATTCCCAGTGGAAACTGGATTTTGGTCGCCACTTTGAAGCGACTGAAAATGACCCTTACCTGATGGCGCGGGATCCCGATATTGACGTGAGTGAAGAGAACCAAGGGTCTTTTGCCGACATTATCGCAGATTTGACCACCACTGTTTCCGCTGGCGTACGAGCCACCCTGCCGCCGCCACTTTTTTTGCAGCTCCAAATTCAACGTTTTGGCAAGAGTGCAATCACTTCGGCCCCAAATGCCTATGGCGAAAGCTTCACCTTAAATGGAATAGGCAACGGTCTCAGCCCGGCACCGAGCAACACTGTCCCCGGTATGGTTGTTCCACTTCCCCTGCATTATTCCAGCATCGATCAAGACTATGATGATAAAAACGCGCCGGTGCCGGGCGGGAAAGATTTTGCCTCCCTCCTGAAAGATGAAAAAACGGTGCCAGATAAAGACCGCATGGTCGTGGTTGGCGTCATTGATGATGGCATCAATATCACCCATCGCCGGTTCCGCGATCATCAAGGGCGGTCCCGCATTGACCATGCTTGGGTTCAGGATGCGCCCCATAACAATTGTCTGGAAACGGAAGCAAAAAAGGTCTCTACCGTCCCCTATGGCCGTGAGGTGACACGTTGCGAAATTGAGCAGAAACTTAAAGAAGCGCAAGGTGATGAAAGGGCTGCTCTCAAAGCACTTGGGTTTCTGCCAGAACCCGGTTCTCTGCGGCCCACGAATCTGAACCAAAGGGTCACCCATGGCACGGCAGTGATGGATTTGGCAGCAGGGTATGATGCCGATGACAAAAGGGGGGTGAACCACCGCATAGTCGCCGTGCAATTGCCGCCCGCCGCCACGCGCGACACTTCCGGTGCAAGCCTGACGTCCTTTGCCCGCAATGCGGCCCTGTTCATCTTTGCCAGGGCGCGCGCCATGTCGGCGCGCGCAGACAGACCTCTGCCGGTGGTGCTCAATTTCAGCTTCGGCTTTGCTGCCGGCCCCCATGACGGACGTTTCATTCTGGAGCGAATAATGCGGCATGCATCGCTGCAATACCGTCTCTGGGCAGAAGACAAATTTGGCACCAGCACGGCTGCCATCCGCGTCGTTCCGGCCGGCAACACAGCGCTCGCTCAGTTGCACGCCGTGGGCGATGTGTACTCGGAAGACAAAAAGAGCAAGATCAGCACGCTGAAAACCGGACTGCGCCTGCAACCTGGAGACCGGACTTCGTCCCATGTGGAAATTTACATTCCGCAGTCATCCAAGGGTGGGCTCTTTCGCCTGACGACCCCGGACGGGCAATCCTTTGATGCCACGTTCGACGACTGGGCCATGCAAACGGCCTACAATTTGACCAGAGACGGCGAACTTATCGGTCGGCTTTACCTGGAGACTATCTTTCCCAACGATGACAAAACTAAAAAGCGCGATTTGGCCGGCCACAGAATACTCTTGTCGTTTGCGCCTACGGATACGTCCTCCTTCAGGAAGCGAAAACTCACGCCAACACCGGCGGGGCTTTGGCATCTTGAAGTGCACGCGCAGTTTGATGAAAAACCAAGCCCCATTCGCGCTTGGGTGCAGCGGGACGACCCATTCGGCAGCGTTGCCACCGGCGCGCGACAGGCCTATTTCGACGACCCAACCTATGAAGAAGACCGGTTTGAGAAAAATGGTGCTGTCCGCCTAGTGGACCAAGAGCAACCAAAAACAACCATCCGCCGTTCCGGCTCCCTGTCCGGGCTGGCGACAAACCCGCGCGAAGGCACTTTTGAAATGAACAAAGGGGAGGATGAAATGCTGGATCTGGTGGTCGCCACCGGTATTACGGCGAACACTAGCGTTGTCTCTTATGCCGGTGCGGCCTCCACCAACACAGCACTGAACATTGAAGCCCCCAATGTGGCGGCGGTGGTGGAGCGGTCGCGGGTTCAGCGCTCCATTCTCACCCGGGGCACGTTTGGAGACAGTATTGCGCCCCTTAACGGCACCAGCCTTGCTGCACCGCAGGTTGCCCGGCAGATTGCGCGTGCTCTCTCGCGCATGGACGACCAACAGCGGGCCAGCGTGACACCAGCCCGCTTTCTCAGCGGCATGGTGCGCAAGGCGGAATTGGTCTCAACACCCGACCAAATCGACGACAACAAACATCTTGCGCGCCCAAGCCGGAAAATGCGCAACAACTTGCTGCGCCAGTAGCAGCATTCCCGTCAGCCCTAAGGAGGAACAGTGAATGATTATTGGCGAAGGAAAACTGCAAGGGCACGAAAACCACACCTTGGAGGGTGAATTCATCCTGGAGAAACGCGGGGGGGCAGTGGTTTTGGCGCTGGACGAGTTTCACTATGTTGGCCCTCCGGGGCCTGGGCTTGCATTCTCCACAAGCGGCCCGGGCGATGAAGCACAAGCGAAAAAAAACCTCATTCACCGCTTTCCAGGCCAGAGTGAAGATGGCGCTCCTATCGCCTTTATTGACGCGCCCGACACTCCGCTCCCCCACACAGTTTCTGCAACAGACATCACGTCGATTTTTCTTTGGTGTTATGAGCGCAAAATCCTGCTTGGCACAGGCAGGGTCGTTCATCGCGGCGCAGGCGTCTAATCTACTTTCATCCGTCAGTCGTACGGCAGAGAGCCAACAGGGCAGCCAGCAGCTCATGCGGTTCAATTGGTTTGAAACAAAAGTTTGTTTGGGGTTCGCCCTTGTGAGGCGGTTCATCATGGGCAACTCACGCTCATACGATCTTCACTTTCGCATTCTGGATGCTTGGGACGAAGGCCGTTCGTGTTGTTCTATCGCCAGGCAGTTTGCTGTGGCCCCATCCACGGTGTTTATGTTCACAAGACCCGGACGGCCAAGAAAGCGCTGGCGGTCAGGGGTGCTTGGTTCCTCTATCTTCCCAATTACTCGACCAACCTTAAGTCAATCGAGATGGCCTTCTCGAAACTCAAAGTGCACCTCTGGAAATCAGCCGGGTGAACCTGCGACGAATTGCGAAAATCCATTGGAGCGGTCCGCAACCTATTCTCGCCCAAGGAATGCCGGAACGTCCGTAAAGCAACGCTTTGGGCAGCGGCTTGAAGCGCCCTTGGTTCTTTGATTCGCGTGCCAATGAACGTGCCAACAAAAAAGGGGGTGGCTTGCGCCACCCCCTCTTGGGTTCACCGGAATACAGGTGGATTATTTAATCCACGTGTTCACCGTGTCCATGTTGGCTTTCACCCATTCTTCGGCCACGTCCTGTGGGTCCATTTCGTCACGACCGATTTTCAAAATCCAGTCGTTCACGACGGCGGGGTCCAGCTTGATCTGGGACAGGAACTTGGCCGCAGCCGGGTTACGCTGTTCCAAAGACTTGGAGTAGGAGACGAAGATTTGAGCGTCTGGTGTGGCGCAACCGGCTTTGGACGTTTCCAGCCAGTCTTCCCCGTCCAGGTTCAACTCCATGCAGCCTTCCGTATGGGCTGGCTCGTTCAGCGGCGTGATATCGTAGGCGGCGTGGATCCACTCGGGCGTCCAGTAGTAGAACAGGATCGGCTTCTGGTTGCCGTAATTGGCCTTCAGCTGCGCTTTGAACGTGGCATCGGAGATGATGTTTGGCTCCCATAGTTCAGACAGGCCGTAGTCTTTCATCTTCACCTGCCAGATTTTCGTGGATTTCCACGAAGCGTCCCCGGCCCAGTACTCGCCCTTACCATTGCCGTCCGTGTCGAACATGGCGGCAATTTCAGGGTTTTTCAGGTCTTCAAAAGACTTGATTTTGTCGGTCATGTAGGACGGCACGAACATTTTCTGGGTGCCCAAATAGGGCTGGTTGTGGGCCACCGTCTTGGCGTCCTTGATGTATTTGTCCCAAGGGCCCTGCTGGTTGGGCATCCACATGTCGGTCCACACGTCGGCGGAACCATCGCCCTTGTCCATACCGGCGGCAATAATGGCCTGGTCGGAAAGACCTTTCACGATCTCCGCTTCGGAACCCAGTGGGCCGGTAATCACGGCCTGGATCACGTGGGCAATCGCCTTCGCACCCGTCCAGTTCAGATCGGAAATAGCGACCTTGGCTGGACCCTGTGCAGCTGCGCCAGCCAGCGTGGCGGCGGAAAAAGCTGCGGACAGCATGAGTGTTTTAATGAGTTTCATTGGTTTCTCCCTTTGTTGAACTCACAGTTTGTGGTCCTGCCCGTCACTCTGGCGGGCAAATCCAGTTATTCTTTGACGGTGTTTGCTTTTTGCACCACGCGGTCGATCATCATGGCCAAGAGTGCAATGCCAATCCCCGCCAACACGCCAGCCCCCGTACGGGTATTAGCCAGCGCTTCCGTTACGATAAAGCCCATGCCGCCTGCGCCAATCAGCGCGGCCACAACCACCATGGACAGGCTCATCATCACCACCTGGTTGACGCCCGCCATGATGGAGGCCAGTGCCAGCGGCAACTCCACTTTGGTGAGAAGTTGACGGGGGTTTGCCCCAAAAGCAAGGGCGGCTTCCTTGGTGCTTTCCGGCACCTGTTTGATGCCCAGCGCCGTCAACCGCACCATGGGCGGCATGGCAAAAATCACCGTGGCCAAAATGCCGGGGGGCTTGCCGATGGAGAAAAACGCCACGGCCGGTAGCAGATACACAAAAGATGGAATGGTCTGCATGATATCCAATATGGGCGTGACGATCGCCTGACCCCGTTTGGATTTACCCACCCATATGCCCAATGGCAGGCCAAACACCACGCAAATGATGGAGGCCGCCGCCACCAGCGAGAGCGTATCCATGGCCGTCTGCCAAAAACCAAACAGGGCGAGATAGGCTAAGGAGACCCCCACAAATATCGTTACCCTGGACCCGGCCAGATAATAGGACAGGGCCAATATCCACCCGGCTGTGATGATCCATGGCGTGCCTACAAAAACAGCCGTGATGCCCGACAGCATGGTGCGCAAGAACGCCGTGATGCCATCAAAGAAAAAGCCGTAAAACGCGGTCAGATAGCCGATGCTGTCATCAATTTTCTGCGCAGCCCATTTGTTGAGATCGAGGGGTGGTAGCCCATCGCGGGGCGGTGTCAGCTTGACGAAACGATTGCCATCATCATCCCGCGGATAGGTGACCTCCGGCCCCCGGTCGATCCAAAACAGGGTGGGAAACTCGCCGATAATGGCGCAATCAAAACGGTCCTTAAACGGCACTTCTTCGCCCCGCTCCACGGCCCGCGTCTGTTTCACGCATTCGCGCTTTTCCGGGGCAAATTGTGTTGTGCGGTAGAGCAAGAGCGGCGCAATCAGCGCCACGATCACGGCAGCAATCACCAGCCGTTGGGTGGTGAAGCCCGAATTCACCGTCCGGTCGATGCGCCAGCGGGAATATTGAGTGTAATAGAGCCGGTCCGCCAGCCAGCCAAACAGCAGGCGGCCCACCACAAACACCACAATGGCCCAGATCAGGCTGGACTGGGTCCACGCCTCGTAACGCACCACCAGAAAAGCCTTATCGGCAAAGGTTTCAGCTGCAAGTGAGTATTTGTAGACCAGCGCCAGATTCACGGCCGCCACCAGATCGATCAAAAACGCGATCCAGAAAAGCAGCCAGTTGCCGCGCATGGCGGCCCAGACAAAGGAACCAATGACCGCCGCCCAGTTGAGATGGGTGGACGGTAATTTGTCCTTTTGGATTTCCAAGAACGTGTCCGCGTAATAATCGCCGCCCTGGCCGGCAAACTCGCGGAAAGGGGCGCGCATTTCTTCTTCGGTTGCCATTTACGCCTCCCCCTGAATACCGCGCAGCAGGGCATCTTTGGTGACGACCCCCACCGCTTTGCCATCATCCATAATGACCACCGGCTTGTCCTGATTGATGGACAGGCCCACCAGCGTGTCCAGATCATCCTCCGTCCCCGCCTGGGGGCAGTTTCTCAACGCGGGCAGTTTTTTCACCTTCGCTTCATATTCTGCCACCGGCTGCATGACGGTGTGGGCAAAGATGAGTTTGAGTTTGGAAATGCCGGCCACAAAATCGGCCACATATTTGTCTGCCGGTTGGGTGACGATGTCTTCCGGCGTGCCCACCTGCACGATCTCGCCATCCTTCATAATGGCAATGCGATTGCCCATGCGGATGGCTTCATCCAGATCGTGCGTAATGAAGAGCGTGGTCTTTTTCAAATCCCGTGACAGGGCGAGGAATTCATCCTGCAAGCCCCGGCGGATCAGCGGGTCCAGCGCTGAAAACGGCTCGTCCATCAACAAAATATCCGGGTCGGCGGCCAGGGCGCGGGCCAGGCCCACACGCTGCTGCATACCACCGGAAAGTTCTGACGGCAGCCGGTCGCCATAGCCTTGCAGGTCCACCGTCTCGATGACCTTTTCGGCCAGTTGGGCGCGGGTAAAGGCATCCACTTTTCGCAATTCCAACGCGAAGGCGATGTTGTCGGAGACCGTGCGGTGGGGCAGCAGGGCCATATTCTGGAACACCATGCCGATATTGTCGGCCCGCATGACGCGCAATTCTTCCGCGTTCAATTTGCCCACATTGGTGCCGTTGATGATGATGTCACCGCTGGTGGGCTCGATGAGCCGGTTGATATGGCGCACCAGTGTGGATTTGCCGGAGCCCGACAGGCCCATAATGCAAAAAACCTCGCCCTCGCCCACTTCGATGGAGACGTCTCGCACCCCCACCACGCAGCCGAATTCCGCCAGCACTTCGGCCTTGGAAAGATTGCGCGCCTCCACGGCCTTCATGGCCTCGTCAGCACGCTCGCCAAATATTTTCCAAACGTTGCGGCAGACAACGACGGGTTCTTCGCTAGTTACTGTCATACGCTCTTTTCTGTCATGCTCGCGGTTTCTCCCTTTTGGGGTCGATGAAGGGAATGGATGTCACAGTGCATGGCAACCGCTTCATGTGACCGTCAAGCCGCCCCACTTCCAACTCTTTCCCCAAATCGCATTCCTCCACAGCAAGACGTGCCATGGCAAGGGCCTTGCCCAATTGTGGCGATTGGGCCGCAGAGGTAATCACGCCCACCTGTTCGCGCCCCACAAAAACCGGGTCGCCGTGGTCAGGCGCTTCATTGCTGTTAAAGATTAGGCCCACCAGTTTGCGCCGCACGGCGGCAGCATTGCGCTCCAGCGCCGCCCGCCCAAGAAAATCGCCCTTATTGAAGTCCACCGCAAAACCAAGCCCGGCCTCCATGGCGTCCACATCGGGCACAAATTCCGCGCCCCGCACCATCAGCCCCGCTTCAATGCGCAACATGTCCAGCGCGCCCGTGCCCATGGGCACCATGCCGTGGGGTTCGCCCGCTTCCATCAACGCATCCCAGATTTTTTCCGCATCCCCCGCATCGCAAAAAATCTCATAGCCCAATTCACCGGTAAACCCGCTGCGGGTGAGCATGAATTGCGGCCCGTCTCGGTCATGCAGCCGGGCCTGGGTGAAACCAAACCATTTGAGGTTTGCCAAGGATGGACGGTTGGGTTGGATGCAAACCAGTTCGCTCAAGATTTCCCGCGACTTCGGCCCCTGGAGCGCCAGATTGGCCATCTGCTCGCACAGGGATTTCACCCAGACGCGCAGCCCCAATTTTTCCGCCTGTTCGCGCAAATGCAGGGCGGAATTTTCGTTGCCGCAGCACCAGCGAAACACATTGCGCTCCAAACGAAACAGGGTGCCGTCATCAATGACGGCCCCGCGCTCGTCGCACATGAGCGTATAAAGCCCGCGATGTTCCGCCAGCTTGGCCACATTGCGGGTCATGCAATGTTGAAGCAGGGCTTCCGCATCCGGCCCCATCACGTCAAATTTACGCAGCGCCGACATGTCCTGCATCGTCGCGCCGTTTTTACAGGCCCAATATTCCTCCACCACATGGGTGGCATCATAGTGCGCGGGGGCCCATACATCCTGGGCGGTGTGGTAATTATTGGTCAATTTTGAAGTTCTGGCGTGAAATGCGGATTGGCGGGTCAACCGACCGGCACCATCCGGCTGGGTGCGAAAGCCCACCGCGTGGTGGAGCCGTGTATCATCTTCATAAACCCGCACGTGAATATCCGTGGGGTTCCATCCATTAATGGGGTCCACATCATCGGGGCAGGCGGTGGAGACGCAAACCAGATCGGTGAGCGCTTCCAAAACAATGTAATCCCCCGCCCGGGACCAGGCCTCATCCGTCCCCATTTCATGGTTGTGGGGGTCCATCCATGAATTGAAGAAGAAGTTGATGGCCGGCCACGCCGCCCGTTTGTGGATACCATAGGGCGCAAAGGCCTGGCTTATATTGTCGGAACAATTGATGTGGCCAGGAAAACCCCGCTCCTCATAGCCCCGGGCCGTGCAGGCCAGCGCAAATGTATCATGCCGCCCTACCGTGTCGTGGCGCACGGAAAGCAGCGGTGTGATGTCCTGGTCGTAAAACTTGTCGTGCAGACCGGGCAGCGGATAGGCCCCATGCGCCATGGTGCGCGAAACCGTGCTGTCAATATAGCGTTCAATGCCCTTGTCCAGCGCGTCGGCCCGCATGGCCATGAAGTCGGAACATTGCTGCCCCTCCACATCCAACACCTGAATGAGCTGCCCCTTTTTGACCTCATAAGCCCGGGCCGTGGCCCGATCCACGCGATATTCTTCTTTTATGCGCCCCAGCGGGTCCGGCAACAAAAAGTCCCTACGGGCCTGCGAGGCGGGCTGATGCTCGATCTCGAAATGACTGCCGCCCCCTTGTGCCAAAAAATCGGTGGCCAGGGGCGCCACCAGCACCACAAGGCAGGGCTTGCTGACTTTGAAGGTAAAAACCTCCCCGGCCGGGGTCTGGCCATCAAACAGCGTATATCCCCGACACAGGGACAAATAGGTGCCCCGGCTTTGCAACACCTGATCAATGCGGCGGGTGTCGAAGTGAACGCCGTCCAGCGCATCCCGAGCCGGATGGGGCTGTTCGATGGAAGCACCGCTGCACACGGCCTCCTCGTCCATCATGCTGGATACCCAAAGGGACGCCCCGCCATCCACATTATGCACATTGATCAAATCGCCGGCGGCGGCGCGAAACAGTTCTACCCCGCCGGCAGAAACGGTAAAGCGGCGCACACTTGCCTTTTCCAAGCCCTTGTAGCGCGCGGCAGGCCGATGGATGGGCCTTGTTTCGTCAAACACGATGCTGACTTCCCTATGGCCCCTACAAATTGGTGGAGTTGTTGCGCCACCGCTTGTGAAACAGCCATGTAACCGGTTACATTCGCGGCGCATTAAGACTCCCCTTGCCCGAACACGTCAACCCTGAACGGGGACACAACCGTAAAAAAAGAGGTCAAATGGCGCCCCAACGCCAAACCGTGCGCGATATTGCCCGTGAAACCGGCCTGTCCGTGGCCACGGTCTCGCGCGCCATGAATGATCTGGGCAATGTTTCACCAAAAACCCGGGACAGGGTTTTGGCGGCGGCGCGGCAGCTCAATTACGTGCCCAACCCGGCGGCCAGGGCCCTGTCCACCAAACGCACCCGCACCATCGCCGCCATCATTCCCACCATCGAACACTCCATCTTCGCCCGTTTCCTGACGGCCATTGAGAGCGAATTGACCCAACTTGGCTATTCACTCGTGATCGCGGTGAGCAATAACAGCGCACAAGAGGAGCTGGAGGCCACCGAAAAGCTGCTGGGCCTGGGCGCTGAGGGTTTCATCTTCACCGGGCTGGACCATGATCCGGCCCTGTTTGACCTGTTGGACCGCCGACAGGTGCCCCACGTGTTGACCAGCGGTTGGTGCGCCCGGCCACAACGCCCCCTCATCGGCTACGACAATGGCGCCCTGGCGGCGGAGGCAGTTAATTATCTCCACAATCTGGGTCACCGCACCATCGGCATATTTCACGGTCCCCTTACCGATAATGACCGCACCCGCGCCCGTCTGGAGGGGGCACAGGGGGCCGCCGTGGCGGGTATGGCGTCACAGCCCATAAAATTGCACACCATCGAAACGGAACTCTCTGTTGCCGGGGGTAGCGAAGCGGTGGGGCGTTTGCTGGCCAAATCACAAGACATCACGGCCATCCTGTGTTTTTCCGATATTCTGGCGCTGGGCGCATCCTTCCGGCTGCAACAGGAGGGCCTAAGCGTGCCGGACCACATTTCACTCATGGGTTTCGATAATCTCGACTGGTCCGCCAGCAACACGCCGCCCCTGACCACCATTGACCTTCCCACCACCCGGATGGGTCGGCTGGCCAGTGCCGGGCTGGTGAACAAGCTGGATCGTGGACACGACATTCTTGCGCAAAACCTCGAGGGCAAAATCATCCCCCGCGCCTCCACGGGCCGGCCAAGAACCCCGTGAGATCCGGCCATTTACCCCGTCACCGGCAAGCCCCTTGTGATTTGCCCCATCTCTCCCCACACTCATGGCAAGCAAGAGGGAGATATGCTGATGGATGCAGGTGACGGCCAAAACAGCGGCAAACTCATATCTTTGGCGGCGCGGCGTCCCTTGGGGGACACCAGCAACCCTGATCTGATTGTGTCCTCCACGGGCAATCCGGTCACCCCGTCCCAAATCAATTTTGATCGCCGCGAATTGCAGGCCATCCTGCGCATTTATGGGTTCAAAGTGGCAGCCGGGGAATGGCGGGACTACGCCATCGACAGTTTGAAAGACCGAGCACTGTTTTCCGTCTATCGCCGCGCCAGCGAAGCACCCCTCTATTGCATCGAGAAAAACCCCAAATTGGCCCGCAAACAGGGGGCCTATAGCATCACCAATACCCAAGGGGCGGTGCTGAAACGGGGGCACGATATCGTGCAAGTGCTGAAACTGTTTGAAAAGCAGCTTAAATTGGTGGACTAGGGCAGATGCCCTTTCACGCAAGCATACTGACCCTCTATCCCGCCATGTTCCCCGGTCCGTTGGGCCATTCCCTCGCCGGTCGCGCGCTGGAACGGGGGGACTGGGCCTTGGAGACGGTTCAAATCCGTGATTTCGCCACCGGCAAACATATGAATGTGGACGACACGCCCACCGGTGGCGGGGCTGGCATGGTGTTGCGGCCCGATGTGCTGGGCCGCGCCATCGACTCGGTGGCGATGAAGGGGGCCAGCCCCGAAGATGACGAGCGCCCCCGATTGCTCATGTCTCCGCGCGGCAAACCACTGACCCAAAAACGGGTACGCGCCTTGGCCGCTGGGCCCGGCGCGGTGATTGTGTGCGGACGTTTTGAAGGCGTGGACCAGCGGGTGATTGACCGGCGCGGGTTGGAAGAGGTTTCCATCGGCGACTACATTTTGTCTGGTGGTGAAGTGGCGGCAATCACGCTGTTGGATGCCATCGTCCGCCTGCTCCCCGGCGTCATGGGCAATGCCCAATCCGGCGAGCAGGAGAGTTTTGAAAACGGCCTTTTGGAACACCCCCACTATACAAAACCCGCCGAATGGGAAGGGGAGCGCGCCCCGCCCATTCTCATCTCCGGCGACCATGCCAAAGTGGCGCAATGGCAGCACGAACAGGCCGTGAAAATGACGCGCGAAAGACGACCCGATTTGTTGGAGGATGACCATGGGTAGACCGATAGCAAAGCTTTTGCGGCTGGAAGGCGCATTAGTCCTTATCGGCCTGATCTTCGCCGCCCATGCGGGCTTTGACCGGATGCTGGGCTATGGGCTCAAACACTTCAGTGGCTTTAAGAATACCCATCCGGGTCAGCTGTAACCCACTGGACAAACGAAAGTTTGTTGTCTACCACGCCGGTGATTTTCGAAAATGATCGAAAACCGAAGGATCGGTGTATTCGCCCTTGCAGATCTCTGCAATCCGGCTTCCGGCGCATTTTGACCGGGTTGGACGTGGCGCTCTGACTGACACAACAAAAACAGCGTTTGGCAAAGCCTTGGAAATACAGGTGCGTCAACGTGATGAAAACAGGTTAGACCCATGAATTTGATCGCCCAGCTGGAGGCCGAGCAGGCCGCCGCCATCGAAGAAAAACGTAAAATCCCCACCTTCTCCCCCGGTGATACCGTGCGCGTTCTGGTGCGCGTGACCGAGGGCACCCGTACCCGCGTGCAGGCCTATGAAGGCGTGTGCATCGCGCGCAAAGGGTCCGGCATCAATGAGAGCTTCACCGTGCGCAAGATTTCCTACGGTGAAGGTGTGGAGCGTGTCTTCCCCATGTATTCCCCGCTGGTGGAAGGCGTGGAAGTGGTGCGCCGCGGTAAAGTGCGTCGCGCCAAACTCTACTATCTGCGCGGCCGTCGCGGTAAGTCCGCCCGCATCGTGGAAAACACCGGCACCCGCTCCAAGAAATTGAACGAAGCCGAACGCGCCGCTTTCCTGGCGGAAAAAGAGCGCATGGAGGCTGAAAAAGTCGCCGCCGCCGAAGCCCTGGCCGCTGAAAAGGCCGCCGAAGATGCGGCAGCTGCTGCAGAGGCTGAAGCCAAGGGCGAATAGGGCGAAACTGCTTTATTTGAAGAATTTGAAAGGCGCGTTTCCGAAAGGAGATGCGCTTTTTGTTTTTGGTGGTTGTGGCTCATCACTGGCGCACTCACCCCGCCTGTTCCTCATGCTCGGCTTTATGCCGGGCATCCATTCCGCAGGATTGAAAACGTCTTCGGTCCGTAGGAATGGATTACCGGGCCAAGCCCGGCAATGAGGAATGCGTGGTGCGTGTGGGTGCTGATACTTAAAGCATCATGAGCCTCAAAACCGCACACGCTTCTTCTTGCTCACAAAGATAATCCGCCCCTCGCGGATCAACTCCACCTGCCCTTCATAGGAATACCCCGCCTTCGGCCCGGATTTCCGCCCCGCATAGATCACATGGCTGGGCCGATCCACCGGCAGCGGTTTGCTTATCTGGCGAACCCACACCTTGCGCTCTCCTGTCCCGTCCGCCTGCGTCACCGTAATGCGCATGCGGTCGCCCCGGTTGATATTCATAAAATAGCCGTAAAACACCAGCGGCTTGCCCAGAGCCGGTTTGGGCAGTTGGCCCGCCTGCGCCTGTTTGCGCTTGACGGTGGCAGACGAAAACCCCGCCTCCATGAGCGGTGAGACGTGGCGCTCGATGGCCTTGACGGCGGCGGGGGTAAAGAGCGCAGTTTTCGCATCCAGCATTTTGGCCCCCGGCACACCACAGGCCGGTTGGCCCATGGCGCGGCCGGACAGGGGGTCCATGACTTGCTTGCCCCTGCGCACGCTCACATGGACATGGGGAAATTCCGTAAAACCGGACAGGCCAATGGCGCCAAGCCGCTCCCCGCGCTTCACCCGCGCCCCCTTCTTCCAGGCCACACTGCCTTTCAGCAAATGGCAATATTGCGTGGTCCAGCCGTTCCGGTGTTTGAGCATGAGGCCGTTGCCGCATTCCTTGCCCTTGACCGCCCGGCGGCTGGCTTGGTCCGTCACGCCCCTATCGGCCATGCCGTCCCGCAGCCCCACCACCACGCCGTCGGCCATGGCGATGACCGGCACGTTCTTGGCCATATCGGCCAGTGTCACCACACGAAAATCCGTGCCCTTGTGATTGTTATAGGTGTGGCGCTGGCACAGACCATCCAGGCGGATGTCGGACGGATCCATATCCACCCGGTTTTGCACCCGGCAGGGGTTGGCGGTATCGCCCAAAGTGGTGCAGCGCACGGGCAGGTCAAACTTTAAGGGCGCCTCCGCCGATGCACCGCCCACACCGACCAAAGTGGCGAACACCCCTTGGTTGAAAACCAAGGCGCTCTTGGCTAAAGCCACACGCATCAAACGCGCGATACGGGGTGGGGCGTGCACGATCATCTCCCGTTTCATCATCAAAGCCGCATAAACGAGCCGACAGGAGCCTACCATGGCAAACCGTAAACTTTTCCTACTGCCCGGTGACGGCATTGGCCCGGAAGCCTTTGGCGAAGTGCGCAAGATCATCGCCTATATGAACGAAAGCGAAAGCGCCGGTTTTGAACTGGATGAAGGTCTGGTGGGCGGTGCCGCCTATGATGCCCACGGTGAAGCCATTTCCGATGCGGATATGGAAAAGGCCATGGCCGCCGATGCCGTGTTGTTTGGTGCCGTGGGCGGCCCCAAATGGGACAGCGTGCCCTACGACCAGCGCCCGGAAGCGGGCCTGTTGCGCCTGCGCAAAGACATGCAGCTTTACGCCAATCTGCGCCCGGCCATTTGCTACCCCGCGCTGGCCAATTCCTCATCGCTGAAACAGGAGCTGGTGGAAGGTCTGGATATTCTCATCCTGCGCGAACTCACCGGCGGCGTGTATTTCGGTGAACCCAAAACCATTACCGATCTGGGCAATGGCCAAAAGCGGGCCGTGGATACGCAGGTGTATGACACCTATGAGATCGAACGCATTTCCGCCATGGCCTTTGAATTGGCCCGCACCCGCGCCAACCGCGTCTGCTCCATGGAAAAACGTAACGTCATGAAGTCCGGCGTTTTGTGGAACGAGGTCGTCACCGCCACCCACAAAAACGGCTATGAGGATGTGGAACTGTCCCACATGCTGGCCGATGCGGGCGGAATGCAATTGGTGCGCGCGCCCAAACAATTTGACGTGATCGTCACCGATAATCTGTTCGGCGATATGCTTTCCGATGTGGCCGCCATGCTCACCGGTTCCCTGGGCATGTTGCCCTCCGCCTCCCTGGGCGCGCCGGACGAAACCACCGGCAAACGCAAGGCGCTCTACGAGCCGGTCCACGGCTCCGCACCGGATATTGCTGGTCAGGGCATTGCTAACCCCATCGCCATGGTCGCCTCGCTGGCCATGTGCCTGCGCTATTCCTTCGAGATGATCGCACAAGCCGATCGTCTGGAAGGCGCCATTGCCAAAGTGCTGGATGATGGCCTTCGCACGGGGGACATCATGTCGGAGGGCATGACCCAGGTGGGCACGACGCAAATGGGCGATGCCATTCTGGAGCGCTATCAGGCTTCTGCGGCCTAAAGCGCGCGCGCAACAGGGCCACTGGCAAGGCGTGAGATTGGCGCTTATATGGAGGTCATGAAAAGACTTCTTGCCCCCCTCGCCCTTCTTGGTGCCGCACTTGCTTGGCCAAGCTCCGTTGGCATGGCCCAGACCAGCAATCCCCTTGCGGACCTGCAATGGAAAAAGCGGGTTGTTTTGCTGTTCGCCAAATCCCGTTCCGATGCGGGTCTCGACAAACAGGTGGACCTTCTGCGCGAAGTACGCCCCGATGTGAGTGACCGGGACATGATCGTCTTGCGCACCGCAGGGCGGGAAGAAACCCGCCCCGTCATGGGCTACACCGCCCTGCGCAACGGCACCGGCCGCCAACTGCGCGCCCGCTACAAACCGGCCGAGCGGGGCCTAACGGTTATCCTGATCGGCAAAGATGGCGGCGAGAAAAAGCGCTGGACCAAAGTCGTCCAACCCGAAGAAATCTTCCAAACCATCGACGCCATGCCCATGCGCCAGCGGGAAATGCGGGATTCGGGGAGTTAGAGCTACCCCCTAATCGCAGAAGAAATGAAAGGTGTTGCCCCACGGGTCCTGCACGGAAAACTGGCGCAGGCCCCAGGGCGTGTCGGCAGGTTTTACGATCATATTGGCACCTCGGCGGGCAAGATCTTCGTAAGCGACGTCTAAGGTGTCGGTGAAAATCCAGTAGGCACGACCGGACTTGATTTCCTCGCTTTCGCGCAGGAACAGAGCGCATTCACCGCGGTTCACCCCGCTGATGCGCCCTTCCTCATTGGTCCATGCGATAGAAAACCCCAGCTGATTGCAAAAATAACGCTGCGCTTCCTCCAGAATGGGCACCGGCAATTCCGGCGTGGCGGTGCCGAAGTTTAGGCTGCTTGAAGCGCCGGTTTTGTCAGCCATGAAACGTCACCCAATCTTCCAGAGGCGCACGCTCCGTCTCCAGTGTGTTTTCGATAGCCGCCTCGTCCGCATAGCCCAGCGCCATGCCGCAGACGATTTTGTTGCTTTCTTCTAAACCCAACACCTTCTGGATGGTCCTGCCATAGGGGGTGAATGCGGCTTGGGGGCAGGTGTCCAGGCCCATGCCCCGGGCGGCGATCATGATGTTTTGCAAAAACATGCCGTAGTCGAGGATGGAGCCCACCTCCAGCCGTTCATCTAGCGTGAAGATCATGCCCACGGGCGCATCGAAAAAGGCATAATTGCGCTGGTGCTGCTGGAACATGCCCTCCGCGTCATCCTTGCCCAGACCCAACAGGCCATAAAGGTCCAGTCCCACTTTGCGGCGGCGGGATTTATAGGGTTCAAAAAACACGTCTGGATAATATTGGTAGAAGGCGTCTTTGGGCGTGTCCGGCGCGGCGAAGGCGGCTTGCATTTTTTCCGTAAAGTCCATGAGCGGTTGGCCGGTGAGCACATGGGCCTGCCACGGTTGCATATTCGTGCCGGAGGGGGCGCGGGCGGCTATTTGGAGAATATGCCGCACCGTTTCCACCGGCACCGGGTCCGGGCGAAAAGCGCGGATGGAGCGGCGGGAGGTGATGGCCATTTCCACCGTTTTGGCGTCATCAGTCATGGAAAATGCTCGCAGCCTTAAAATTGTGCGCCAGTTTAGAAGGCCCACAACGCGCCACAAGCCATTTCCACTCGCCATGAACGAATTTAACCAAAGGAAATCCCCCGTGAAATTTTGCTTGAAAATTTCACGGGAGTGATGTTTTCTTTTCGGGTTAAGAGGGAACACCATGGCGCAATCCGCCTTATCCATCACCGATGAGAGCCACACAGTGGCCTTGGCGCTGGGCGCAGATGTGCGCGCCCTGCGCAAATCCCGGGGATATACGCTTCAGGAACTGGCGCTAAAAGTGGGCCGCTCCGTGGGCTTTGTCAGCCAGGTGGAGCGAGGCATGTCCTCCCCTTCCATTGATGATCTTCGCGCCATCGCGGCTGCGCTGGATGTGCCCACCAGCTGGTTTTTTGCCCAGGACCAACAAAACGATAATGAGCGGGGCACCATCGTGCGGGCGGGCAGTCGCCGGGCCCTGGGCACCCATGAGGGCGGCATTGTGGAAGAACTTTTGTCACCCGATCTGGGCGGCAGTTTTGAAATGTTCCGCTCGGAGTTTCAGCCCGGCGCATCCATGGAAACGCCCGTGCTGCGGGAGACGGAGGAGGCCGGTTATGTGGTCTCCGGCTCCTTAGACATTACCATTGGTGATCGGCATTTCACGCTGGAAGAGGGGGATTCCTTCCGCTTCGACCACAAACCCTACACTTGGCGCAATGCAGGCCCGGTCCCCGCGGTGGTGATCTGGGTCGTGTCGCCACCCGTCTACTAAATTAAAACAGTCTATCAACACCAACCTGCGAACGGAAAATTCATGAGCACACAAGATCAGCCCCAAGAAGCGGTAAAGACAAAACTTCCGTCGCAGGCGCGGGTCGTTATCATCGGTGGCGGGGCCGTGGGCACGTCCATTCTCTACCACCTGGCCGAGGCCGGATGGACCGATTGTGTGTTGATTGAAAAGAACGAGTTGACGGCCGGCTCCACCTGGCACGCCGCCGGTAACTGCCCCAATTTCTCGTCCTCCTGGGCGGTTATGAACATGCAGCGCTATGGGTTGGAATTGTATCGGGGCCTCGCCGAAAAGGTGGACTACCCTATGAATTACCATGTGACCGGTGCCATCCGTCTGGCCCACAACAAAGAGCGCATGCAGGAGTTTGAGCGGGTGGCCGGGATGGGCCGGTATCAGGGTCTGGAAATGACCATGATGACCCCCAAAGAGTTGCAGGAACTCAACCCGTTCATGGAAACCCATGATCTGGAAGGGGGCCTGTGGGACCCGTTGGATGGCGACATTGACCCGGCCCAGCTCACCCAAGCGTTAGCTAAAGGTGCCCGCGATATGGGTGCCAAAATCGTGCGCTTCTGCCCCGCCACGGGCGTTTCCCAAAAGGCGGACGACACGTGGACCGTTCACACCGAGCAGGGCGACATTGACTGCGATTATGTGGTCAATGCCGCCGGCTACTATGCCCAGCGCGTGGGGGAATGGTTCAAACCCTATGGCGGGCGCACCGTGCCCATGGTGGTCATGAGCCATCAATATTTCCTCACGGAAGAAATTCCCGAATTGGAAGCCTGGACCAAGGAAAAGGGCCACAAAATGCCCATGGTCCGCGACGTGGATATTTCCTACTACCTGCGGCAGGACAAAAACGGGCTGAACCTCGGCCCCTATGAGCGCAATTGTAAGGCCCATTGGATCACGCCCGACGATCCTATGCCCGATGATTTCTCCTTCCAGCTTTATCCTGATGATCTGGACCGGCTGGAATTCTACATCGAAGACGCCATGGAGCGCATGCCGATTCTGGGGTCCCAAGGCGTGGGTCGTGTCATCAATGGTCCCATCCCGTACGCCCCCGACGGCCTGCCCATGATCGGCCCCATGCCCGGCGTGAAAAACGCCTTTGAAGCCCATTCCTTCACCTTCGGCATTGCCCAGGGCGGTGGGGCCGGTAAGGTCATGGCCGAGTGGATCATGGAGCGCGGTACCGAGTGGGACATGTGGGCCGTGGACCCGCGCCGCTACACCACCCATGCGGACCATGATTTCTCGCTGGCCAAGGCGCTGGAAACCTATGGCCACGAATACGCCATGCACTTCCCCCATCACGAATGGCCCGCCGGGCGGGACAAGAAATTGTCCTCTCTTCACTCCCGTCTGCAGGCGGAAGGGGCGCAATTTGGGGCCTATAACGGCTGGGAACGGGCCAATTGGTTCGCGCAAGATGGCGATGATACGTCCGAAGAATCCACCCAGACCTGGGCCCGTTCCGGCCCGTGGGAGCCGCGCATCAAAGAAGAGGCCCAGGCCGTGCGCGACCATTGCGGCATGCTGCCCATCACCGGCTTTTCCCGCTATGCCATCAAGGGCGAAGGCGCACGGGCGTGGCTCGATACGCTGACAGCCTCCCGCCTGCCCTCCGTGGGCCGCGTGGGCCTGGCCTATTTCGCCGATGCCAAAGGGCGCATCGTGACGGAAATGTCCGTAATCCCCCATGCCGACGACCACATCTGGGTCATCACCGCGGCACTCGCCCAATGGCATGACGCCGAATGGCTGCGCGCCCATGCCCCTGACGGCATCACCATCACGGACCTGACGGAAGACTATGAGTGCCTGCTTGTGACCGGTCCCAAGGCTCGCGACATGCTCACCTCGCTAACCGATGGGGACCTCAACAAGGGCTGGCTCACCACGCAGGAATGCCAGGTGGCAGGCAAAGACGTGACCCTGTTCCGCGTGTCCTTTGCCGGGGAATTGGGTTGGGAAATCCACACCGCGCCGGAGAACATGCCTGATATTTGGGATGCGCTGAAGGAACAAAGCGTCAAACCCTTCGGCATGTATGCCCTCAACTCCCTGCGTTTGGAAAAAGGCTACCGCGCGTGGAAAGGCGACCTCTCCACCGATTACACCCTCTTGCAGGGCGGCCTCGACCGTTTCATCAAATGGGACAAGGAGACGTTTGTTGGCAAACAGGCGCTGGAAAATGAGCGCCAGCAGGGTTCCACCAAACGCTTTGTGACCCTGGTGGTGCAGGCCAATGGCCACGATGCCCCCTACATGTCTCCCCTGTGGAATGGCGATGAAGTGGTGGGTGAAACCACCTCCGGCGGCTACGGCTACCGCGTGGACAAATCCATCGCACTGGGCGCTGTCAAAGCCGATCTGGCCGTGCCGGGCACACAGCTTGAAGTGGAAATCTTCGGCAAGCGGTTTGCCGCCACAGTCCAGGAAGATCAGCCCCTTTGGGACCCCAAAAACGAGCGTATCCGCGCCTGATGGAAACCTTCGACCAACCGCACCGGGACCCGGACTACAGCGATACCTTTTCCGGGCCCAACGCCCACCCATCGCTGACAGCGCGGGAGCTTACAGCGCTTGCCTTGTCCCAGGTGCCCGGTTGGTTTCGGCTCATGTTTTCTGTGCGCCAAAGAATTGCCGGCGTATTGGGGCTGAAAACCGCCCATGGTGACGGCACACAGGTTGGCACAGACTTTTTGATGGAATTGCCCGTGCTGATTGATACATCCGACCGCTTCCGCGCCGGGTTGAACGACAAGCATCTGGACTTCGCCATCGACGTTGAAAAACAGGCGCAGAACGTGGCCATCACCACGGACATCTGGTTTGGACAAGGGGCCAACCGGCTGCTGGGCCGCGCTTATCTCACCACTGTTAAACCCTTTCACAACGCCATCCTGCGCCATTGGATAGCGGTACTTTCTGACGGGACTGCCAAATGACCAATATCGTTCTTCTTGATGGGGGCATGGGGCAGGAGCTTATGGCTCGCTCCGCCTACAAACCTTCGCCCCTGTGGTCCGCGCGGGTCACACTGGACGAGCCGGATATCGTGGTGGCCGTTCACCGGAATTACATCGACGTGGGCGCCAAAGTGCTTACCCTCAACACCTATTCCGCCACGCCCGAGCGGTTGGCACGGGACGCCGATGCCAGCCTGTTCGAGCCGCTCCAGGCCAAAGCCATCGAATTGGCCAAGGCAGCCAAAGGCGATCGGGACGATGTGATGATCGGCGGATGTTTGCCGCCCCTTTTTGGCTCCTACCACCCCGAAAACGCCCCCGATGAGGGCACATGTCTGACCACCTATCGCCAGATTGTGGCGCAGCAAAAAGACCATGTGGATGTCATCATCACCGAAACACTGGGCTGCATTCGCGAAATTCGCGGGGCCGTGCAGGCTGGCGCGGAAGCGGGCCTGCCCGTTTGGTGCGGCATGACGGCCATGGATGCTAACGGCTCCTTGCTCCGTTCCGGCGAAAGCGTGGAGGAGGCCGTGGCCGCCGCCAAGGAATGCGGTGCCACCGCCGTGGCCATCAACTGCTCTTGGCCGGAAGCCGTTTCCGAAGCGATGCCCGTGCTTGCCGCCTCTGGCCTGCCCTTTGGCGGCTGGGCCAACGGGTTCACCAATGCGGGGGCAGATTTGTCCATCGGCGGCACCGTCGAAGGCATGGGCAAACGCACCGATCTCGACCCCGTCTCCTACGCCAACCACGCCATGGGCTGGGTGGAGGCCGGGGCCACCATCATTGGTGGGTGCTGCGAAGTCGGCCCCGCCCATATTGCAGAACTGGCGAAACGGCTGAAAGCCGAGGGCCACACCATCGTTGGAGCGTTGTAGGCTGATGTCCACCAAACCCATCCCGTCCAAAGCCCGGGCCGTTGTCATTGGCGGCGGTGTTGCCGGTTGTTCGGTTGCCTATCATCTGGTCAAACAGGGCTGGAAAGATGTGGTCCTTTTGGAGCGCAAACAGCTCACCTGCGGCACCACCTGGCATGCGGCAGGTCTGATCGCGCAATTGCGCGCCACCAAAAACATGACGCGGCTGGCAAAATACTCCCAGGAACTCTACGGCACGCTGGAAGAAGAGACGGGCGTGGCCACGGGCTTTCGCCGCTGCGGCTCCATCACCATGGCTCTCACCGATGAACGGCGGGAAGAAATTTTGCGTCAGGCCTCCATGGCCCGCGCCTTTGGTGTGGATGTGGAAGAAATTTCTGCCGCCGAGGTGAAAGACCGCTACCCCCACGTCAACGTGGAAGATGTCACCGGCGCGGTCTACCTGCCGCTGGACGGTCAGGGCGACCCCGCCAATATCGCGCTGGCCCTTGCCAAGGGTGCCAAGCAGAACGGGGCGCAGGTTTTTGAGGGCGTCAAAGTCACCTCCATCGCCAAGGAAGGTGGCCGTGTCACCGGCGTCTCCTGGGCGCGGGATGGGTCCGACGAGATGGGCCATATCGACGCCGACCATGTGGTGAACTGCGGCGGCATGTGGGCCCATGAACTGGGCCGCATGGCAGGGGTGAACGTGCCGCTCCACGCCTGCGAACATTTCTACATCGTCACCGAAAGCATTCAGGGACTTACCCAACTGCCCGTGCTGCGGGTGCCGGATGAATGCGCCTATTACAAGGAAGACGCCGGCAAAATGCTGCTGGGGGCCTTTGAGCCCGTCTCCAAACCGTGGGCCTCCACCCTCGCCGGAGACTATTATGGCGAGCAAAAGGGCATTCCCGAGGATTTCTGCTTCGACCAGCTGGCAGAAGATTTCGACCATTTTGAACCCATTCTGGAACAGGCCGTGGGCCGTATGCCCATGCTGGAATCCGCTGGCATCCACACCTTCTTCAACGGGCCGGAGAGTTTCACGCCGGACGATGCCTACCATCTGGGCGAATCGCCAGAACTGCGCAATTTCTGGGTCTGCGCCGGGTTTAACTCCATCGGCATACAGTCCTCTGGCGGTGCGGGCATGGCGCTGGCCCATTGGATGGAACACGGCCACCCACCCTTTGATGTGGGCGATGTGGACATCCGCCGCATGCAACCCTTCCAGGGCAACAAAACCTATCTGTTCGAGCGGGCGAAGGAATCCCTCGGCCTGCTCTATGCCGACCACTTCCCCTACCGTCAGATGGCCACGGCCAGAGGCATTCGCCGCACACCTTTCCACGAACACCTCAAACAGCACGGCGCCGTCTTTGGTGAAGTGGCGGGCTGGGAACGGGCTAATTGGTTCGCCAACCCCCACCAGGAGGCGGAATATAAATATTCCTGGCAACGCCAGAACTGGTTCCAAAACTCCGCCGCCGAACACCACGCCGTGCGCACCAATGTGGGCATGTATGACATGACCTCTTTTGGCAAAATCCGCGTGGAAGGCTCCGGCGCAGAAGATTTCCTCAACCACGTATGCGGGGG
Source organism: Pseudomonadota bacterium (assembly GCA_038525315.1). GTDB lineage: Bacteria > Pseudomonadota > Alphaproteobacteria > Rhizobiales > Rhizobiaceae > Pseudahrensia. The sequence continues at coordinate 570,831 of JBCBHU010000001.1, read as the reverse complement.
CGACATGTCCGTGCCCGTGGGCAAAATTGTCTACACCCAATTTCTCAACGACCGGGGCGGCATTGAGGCGGATGTGACGGTCACCCGCCTGTCGGAAACCGCCTATGTGGTCATCACACCTGCCGCCACGGTGCATCGGGAAATGAGCTGGATGCGCCGCCATCTGGGCGACCACAATTGCGTGCTGGTGGATGTGACTGCAGGAGAGGGCGTACTGGCCATTATGGGCCCCAACGCCCGCCGCTTGCTGGAGAAAGTTTCTCCCCACGATTGGTCCAACGAAAACCATCCCTTCGGCACGGCCCATGAGATCGAACTGGGCATGGGCCTCGCCCGCGCCCACCGCGTCACCTATGTGGGCGAATTGGGGTGGGAGATTTATGTGCCCACCGACATGGCCGCCCACGCCTTTGAAACCATCTTCGATGCCGGTCAGGACATGAACCTGAAACTGTGCGGCATGCACATGATGGATTCCCTGCGCATCGAAAAAGGCTTTCGCCATTTCGGCCACGATATTACCGAGGAAGACCATGTGCTGGAAGCCGGCTTGGGCTTTGCGGTGAAGACCAAAACCAAGGACAGCTTCATCGGCCGCGACGCGGTTATCAAGCGCCGGGAAGAGGGGCTGAACATGCGCATGTTGCAATTCATGCTCAATACGCCGGAGCCGCTGCTGTTCCACAATGAACCGGTGGTGCGCGACGGCAAGATCGTCTCCTACCTCACCTCCGCCAATTACGGCCACACCCTCAACGCCGCCATCGGCATGGGCTACGTGCCCTGCAAGGGGGAAAGCGTGGATGACGTGCTCGGCTCCAAATACGAGATCGAAATTGCCGGCGAGCGCGTGGAATGCACCCCAAGCCTCAAGCCGCTCTATGATCCAAAGAGCGAGCGGGTGAAGGCGTAAAATCACCCCTCACACTCAAAATACAATCTTCCCAAGGGGCCACAAACGTGGTCCCTTTCTTTTTGGCACAACGTCAAAATAGGCAAGTCCATGGACCAGGAAGACAAAGCCTCTTTGTTCCGCGAGATACATGTGGCGGGGGACCCGTTTGTGCTGCCCAATGCCTATGATGTGGGCACGGCCAAAATGATGGCGGCCATGGGGGCCAAGGCCGTTGCCACCACCTCATCCGGTTTCGCCTTCACCATGGGCAAGCCCGATATGGGGCACGTCACCCGTGATGAAATGCTGGACCATTGTGAAGACGTGGTGCGGGCGGTCAATGTGCCCGTGAGCGCCGATCTGGAAAACGGCTATGCCCACGACCCCGACGGCGTGGCGGAAATGGTCAATCTGGCGGCGGAAGTGGGGCTGGTGGGCTGCACGCTGGAAGACAGCACTATGGATGACAGCCAGCCCTCCTATGATTTTGAAGTGGCCGTGGCCCGCATGGCAGCGGCGGTGGAAGCGGCGGAGGCCCTGCCCTTCGATTTCACCATCTGCGCCCGGGCCGATGGGGTCATGCTCGGCTCCTATGACGTGGACGAAGCCATCCGCCGCTTGCAGGCCTATGAAACCATCGGCGCCCATTGCGTCTATTGCCCGCTGCCGCCCTCCATGGAGGATTTGGCCAAAATCTGTGCGTCCGTTTCCACGCCCGTCAATGCCCTCTGCGCGGGCCAATTCACCAAATACAGCCGCGATGATTTTGCGAAAATTGGCGTGGCCCGCATTTCCATCGGCGGCGCTATGGCCCGCGCCACCCACCGGCTGGTGGCGGAACTGGGCGAAGGCATGCTGGCAAGGGGCGATTTTTCCGGCCTCTCCCGCACGATCTCCGGCAAAGATGTGGACCATTTGCTCAAGCGCGGGGGCGTGTGACGGGTTTTCTAAAGCAGGCCAACAAAAAGGATGCTGTGTTTAACGCCTTGATAGGGTTCATTTCTGGGAGGAAACGATGAGCCTGATGGACGAAAACATCGAGCCCACACCCCGCCGCGCTTCACGGGCGGGCGGGCGCAATGCCCGCCGTAGCCTGCGGGCGGCACCCCTGGCGGAGGACATCCGCCCCGTCCGGCCCGGTCTGGAAGGCAATACCTATCGCCCCCTTTCCGACAAGGACGTGGAGAAAATTCACGAAGCCGTCCTGGATGTTTTGGAAAATATCGGTCTGTCCCAGGCTACTCCGTCCTGCGTGGAAGCCTGTGAACGCATGGGCGCTAAAATGGGAAAAGATGGGCGGCTGCGCTTCCCGCCCAAACTGGTCATGGATGTGGTGAAAAACGCCAATCGGGATTTCGCGCTCCACGGGCGTAAACCCGAACATGACCTCCACCCCCAGGGCAAAAAAGTCCATTTCGGCACCGCCGGGGCCGCCGTCCATGTGGTGGATGTGGAGAAAAACGAATACCGCGAAAGCTATTTGCGCGACACCTATGATGCAGCGCGCATCGTGGAGGGTCTCGACAACATCCACTTCTTCCAGCGCCCCATGGTGGCCCGCGATATTGTGGACCCCTATGAATTGGATCTGAACACGCTTTACGCCTGTCTGGCGGGCACCACTAAACATATTGGCACGTCTTTCACCTTCGCCGAAAACGTGCCCGATGCCCTAAAAATGCTCTACCGCATGGCCGGCGGGGAGGAAGAATTCCGCGCCCGCCCCTTCGTTTCCAACACCAATTGTTTTGTGGTCCCGCCCCTGCGTTTCGCCGCCGATGCGCTGGACGTGCTGGAGGAATGTGTGAAGGGCGGCATGCCCGTTCTGCTGCTCTCCGCCGGTCAGGCCGGGGCCACCGCCCCGGCCGCCATTGCCGGGGCCGTGGTGCAGGCCACGGCGGAAGTTTTGGCAGGGCTGGTGTTCGTCAACGCCATCGCGCCGGGTCACCCCGCCATTTTCGGCACATGGCCTTTTGTGTCGGATTTGCGCACGGGGGCCATGTCCGGCGGGTCGGGCGAGCAGGCTTTGCTCACCGCCGCCTGCGGGCAAATGGCCAATTTTTACGATCTGCCGGGCGGCTCAGCGGCGGGCATGTGCGATGCTAAATTGCCGGATATTCAAGCCGGGTGGGAAAAGGGCATGGCCTATGTGCTAGCCGGCATGGCGGGCACAAACATCGTCTATGAGGCGGCAGGCATGCACGGTTCCCTCATGGGTTTTTGCATGGAGAGCCTGTTCCTCGACAATGATGCCCTCGGCCAAGCCCTGCGCTGCGTGCGCGGGGTGGAGGTGACAGACGAGAGCCTTTCCCTGGAAGCCATGCGGGATGTGTGCATGGGCCGCGAAGGTGAACCCGGCCCAGGCCACTATCTGGGCCACGGCCAGACGCTGGACCTGATGCAGAAAGACTATTTCTACCCCTCCCTCGCCAACCGCTATTCCCCCAAGGAATGGGCCGAACTGGGCAAACCCGACATTGTGGCATTGGCCGTAGAGCGCAAACGCAAAGTGCTGGACACTTTCCATCCCACCCATGTTGATGATGTCATGGATGCGTGGGTGCGGGAAAATTACAAAATCCACCTGAACCGGAAAGAAATGGGACGGGCTTGATCGGATCGAGTGCTACTGACTAAGCTTTGAAGGAAGGGGCGCATACGGAGGATATATCCATGCGGACATACGCACTTGCTGTTGCCCTGCTTTCAAGTCTTACTTTTGCCCCCGCCGCCCATGCCGGTTCCTGCCAAGGCACGGTGGGTGGCCTGTCAAACACCTATAATCTGGCCAAAGGCTCCGGCTTTCTGGCCGTCCGCTCCCGCCCCACGGCGAAATCACGCATGAAGGGGCAGCTCTTCAACGGCAACATTGTGGAAGTGGACCGCCGCCGGGGCAACTGGCTCTATGTCTATACGGACAATGGCCAAGGCTGGGTCTTCGCCCGCTACGTGCGCCGGGGCTGCGACGGGATTTAAACTAAAATTTTCCCTTCGTGCGCCGACTTGATCGGCACATCTCCAAGAGCTGTTTTCAAGGTGAAGGGAGAGGAGATAGGCCGATTAAATCGGCCTGTAAAAACGTGTGGGGACTAAGCCGCCTCCACCACCTTTTCCAGCACAGTCTCCAACCGGGCGACCGTGCCGTCCACATCCTTCAGCTTGTCCAGTCCAAACAGGCCGAGACGGAAGGTGCGGAAGTCTTCCGGCTCGTCGCACATGAGCGGCACACCGGCGGCAATTTGCATACCCTGTGCAGAAAAGCGGCTGCCATTTTGCATGGCCGGGTCATCCGTATAGCTCACCACCACACCGGGGGCCTCAAAGCCGCGGGCCGCCACGGAGCGGAAACCTTTGCCTGCGAGCAAAGCCCGCACTTTCGTGCCCAGTTCCTGCTGCCGCTCTTTGATAACATCAAAACCCATGGCCTGCGTCTCCAGCATAGCATCGCGAAAACCGCGCAGGGCGTCGGTGGGCATGGTGGAGTGATAGGCATGGCCGCCATCCAGATAGGCCTGCATGATGGCATTCCACTTTTTCAAATCCACCACAAAGGAGGTGGAAGCGGAGCTTTCCATCACATCCAGCGCGCGCTGGGACAGCATGACCAGACCGGCGGAAGGTGAAGCGGACCAGCCTTTTTGCGGCGCGGAAATGAGCACATCCACGCCCGTCTTCTCCGTATCCACCCATATGCAGCCGGAGGCCACGCAATCCAGCGCCATGAGCGCGTCCACGTCGTGGGCCGCTTGGGCCAGCTGAGTGATGTAATCGTCCGGAAGCATGACACCTGCGGACGTTTCCACATGGGGGGCGAATACGATTTCGGGCCGCTCCTCGTGAATGCGCTTTACCACATCTTCAATGGGTTGAGGCGCAAAAGGGGCAGGGTGTTCGTTGCCCACGGGGCGAGCCTTCAACACCACGGCTTCGGAGGGAATATCAGCGGCTTCAAAAATCTGCGTCCAGCGGTAGGAGAAATAACCATTGCGCACCACCAGTGCCTTTTTGCCCGTGGCAAACTGACGGGCCACCGCCTCCATGCCATAGCTGCCCCCACCGGGCACCACCACCGCACGGGCCGCGCCGTAGACTTCGCACAGCATGGAATTGATATCACGCATGACGCCCTGAAAAGCGGCGGACATGTGGTTGAGGGACCGGTCGGTAAAAACGACGGAAAATTCCGCAAGACCACCGGGGTCAATATCGGGGCGAATGGTGGAAGCGGCGGCAGACATGGGCATATCCTCAATGAAACCATGCAGGGAGTATGCGCAGCTACCACGGGCGACATGAAATGTCGTTATGGATTGCTGTCGCACATGCTCAAATTATGCCTCTGGTGAACGGCTTTCTTCAAACTGGCACCATTTGACCCACAACCTATTGAACGAAAGTTGGTCCGTAGAACCACCACTTTGCCGGGGGCTTTGAGGTGTCTATAAGTCACCGAAAGACGACCCATACCCCGGAGCCGCCCCATGCCCATTTCTAAAATCCTCGTGGCCAACCGGTCGGAAATCGCCATCCGCGTCTTCCGCGCCGCCAACGAATTGGGGCTGAAAACGGTGGCCATCTGGGCCGAAGAGGACAAGCTGGCGCTCCACCGGTTCAAGGCGGATGAAGCCTATCAAATTGGTTCCGGCCCCCATCTGGCCAAGCCCCTTGGACCCATCGAAAGCTATTTGTCTATTGATGAGGTAATTCGCGTGGCCAAATTGTCGGGAGCGGATGCCATCCACCCCGGCTATGGCCTACTGTCCGAAAGCCCCGAATTTGTAGATGCCTGCGAGGAAGCGGGCATTACGTTCATCGGCCCCAAAGCGCAAACCATGCGCTCCCTGGGCAACAAGGTGGCGGCCCGCAATCTGGCGGTTTCTGCCCATGTGCCGGTGGTGCCAGCCACCGACCCCCTGCCGGAAGACATTGAGACCATCACCGCCATGGCCGAGGAAATCGGCTACCCCATCATGCTCAAAGCCTCCTGGGGCGGCGGCGGGCGCGGCATGCGAACCATCCGTTCCAAAGAAGACCTTGAGGGCGAAGCGCTGGAAGCCCGGCGTGAGGCGGCGGCGGCCTTTGGCAAGGATGAAATCTATCTGGAAAAGCTGGTGGAAAATGCCCGCCATGTGGAGGTGCAAATTCTCGGAGACGGGCAGGGCACGGCCGTCCATCTGTTTGAGCGGGATTGCTCCGTCCAGCGCCGCAACCAAAAAGTCGTGGAGCGGGCGCCTGCACCCTACCTCACCGATACCCAGCGCGAAGAATTATGCGGCTACGCCCTCAACATCGCCAATGCCACCAATTATCTGGGCGCGGGCACGGTCGAATTCCTCATGGATGCCGACACCGGGGCCTTCTATTTCATCGAGGTGAACCCCCGCGTGCAGGTGGAGCACACGGTCACCGAAGAGGTGACCGGCATCGACATCATCAAGGCGCAAATTCATCTGGTGGACGGCCACAAGATCGGCACGCCTGAATCCGGCGTGCCCGCCCAAAAGGACATCTGGCTCAACGGCCATGCCCTGCAATGCCGCATCACCACGGAAGACCCGGAGCAGAAATTCATTCCCGACTATGGTCGCATCACCGCCTATCGCGGGGCCACGGGGTTTGGCATTCGCCTGGACGGCGGCACCGCCTATTCCGGGGCGGTCATCACCCGCTATTACGACCCCCTGCTGGAGAAGGTGACCGCCTGGTCCCCCACGCCGGAAGAAACCATTTCGCGCATGGACCGGGCCTTGCGGGAATTCCGTATTCGCGGGGTGGCCACGAACCTGACGTTTCTTGAAAACATCATCACCCACGAGAAATTCCGCAACAACACCTACACCACCCGATTCATCGACACGACGCCGGCACTGTTTGAAAAGGTGAAGCGGCGGGATCGGGCCACGCGCCTGTTAAGCTATGTGGCGGATGTCTCCGTGAACGGGCACCCGGAAGCGCGGGATCGGGTGAAGCCCAAGCCCGGCCTGCCGGAGCCGCAAAAGCCCTGGTTCACCGCCCCCATTCAGCACGGCACGCGCCAGCGGCTGGAACAATACGGGCCGGAAGCCTTTTCCAAATGGATGCGCGAGCATGACAAGGTGCTGCTCACCGACACCACCATGCGCGACGGCCACCAATCCCTTTTGGCCACGCGGATGCGCAGCCATGACATTATCAAAATCGCCAGTTCCTACGCCCACGCCCTGCCCAACCTGTTGTCGCTGGAATGCTGGGGCGGGGCCACATTTGACGTGGCCATGCGGTTCCTCACGGAGGACCCGTGGGAGCGCCTCGCCGCCATTCGCGAGCGCGCACCAAACCTATTGCTGCAAGCGCTGGTGCGCGGCTCCAACGGGGTGGGCTACACGGGCTATCCCGACAATGTGGTGCGTTATTTCATCCACGAAGCCGCCAAGGGCGGGGTAGACCTGTTTCGCGTGTTCGATTGCCTCAACTGGGTGGACAATATGCGCGTCTCCATCGACGCGGTGCTGGAGACCGGCAAATTGTGCGAAGGGGCCATTTGCTACACGGGCGACATGCTCTCCCCCAAACGGGGCAAATATGATCTCGATTATTATCTGAACATGGCCCGCCAGCTGGAGGCTGCCGGGTGCCACATCATCTGCATCAAGGACATGGCGGGCCTGTTGAAACCTGCCGCCGCCCGCGTGCTGTTTCCGGCGCTTCGCGAAACGGTGAAACTGCCGGTCCACTTCCACACCCACGATACGTCCGGCATCTCCGCCGCCACGGTGCTGGCAGCCGTTGAAGCGGGTGTGGACGCGGTGGATGCGGCCATGGATGCCTTCTCCGGCGGCACGGCCCAGCCTTGCCTTGGCTCCATTGTGGAAGCCCTCTCCGGCCACGAACGCCGTCCCGATGTGGATGCCGACGCTATCCGCCGCATTTCACTTTATTGGGAACAGGTGCGCGCCCAATACGCCGCGTTTGAAAGCGATGTGAAGGCTCCGGCGTCTGAAGTCTATCTGCATGAAATGCCCGGCGGCCAATACACAAACCTGAAGGAACAGGCCCGCTCCTTGGGGCTGGAAACCCGTTGGACGGAAGTGGCCAAGACGTATGCCGATGTGAACGAGATGTTCGGCGATATCGTCAAAGTGACCCCCTCCTCCAAAGTGGTGGGCGACATGGCGCTGATGATGGTGTCGCAGGATTTGACCGTGGCGGATGTGGAAGACCCCGACAAGGATATCGCCTTCCCGGAATCCGTTGTGTCCCTCATGCGCGGCGACCTCTCCATGCCCGCCGACGGTTTCCCACCCGTCTTGCAGGCCAAAGTGCTCAAGGGCGAAGAGCCACTCAAGGATCGCATCGGCGCGCTGCTGCCCGATGATGATCTGGAGGCCCGTCGCAAGGAAGCCGAGGAGGCCATTGGGCGCGAGGTCAACGACCAGCATCTGGCCTCCTACCTCATGTATCCCAAAGTGTTTGTCGATTTTGCCCTTAACCAGGCCAGCTATGGCCCCACCACGGCGCTGCCCACGCCCGTCTATTTCTACGGGATGCAAGCGGGCGACGAAATTCGTGTGGAAATCGAAAAGGGCAAATTGCTGGTCATCCACTGCCTCGCCGTGGGGGAGATGGACGAGCAAGGCATGCGCACCGTGTTCTTCGAGTTGAACGGCCAGCCCCGCCGCGCCCGGGTGCCGGACCGCATCCATGGCGGTGCCGCCGCCGTGGCCCGCGCTAAGGCGGAAGACGGTAATACCCTCCACGTGGGCGCCCCCATGCCCGGCGTCATTTCCACCATCATGGTGGAAGCGGGCCAGGACGTGGCCGAGGGTGACGTTATCTGCTCCATCGAAGCCATGAAAATGGAAACCGCCTTGCACGCAGAAGCCGATGGCAAAGTGGCCGAAGTGCTGGTAAAGCGCGGCGACCAGATCGACGCCAAGGATCTGCTGGTGCGGCTGGAAGGTTAGGCTGCGTCAACACGCATGGGGGCCATCGATCGTGTGGCGCGTTAGGCAAAACAAGCGCGCCACACCGGTCGGATTTTGCCCATGTCTTTTCAGCCCCAAAACATCATCATTATCGGCGCCACAGGCGGCATCGGTTCTGCGTTTGTCGAAGAAGCACAGGCTCGCTATCCCACGGCCCGAATTAACGGCCTTTCCCGAAGCACCGGGTTTGATCTAACCAAGGAAGCCGCCATCGCGGCGGCGGCGGAACAGGCGGGCAAAGATATAGACCTGGTCATTGTGGCCACGGGCCTATTGCATGGCGACCAGTTCGGCCCTGAAAAGTCTCTCAAAGATCTGAACGCCGACACGCTGGCGCAGGTCTTCGCCATCAATACATTCGGCCCCGCGCTAGTGATGAAACACTTTTTGCCCCGCATGGCGAAGGACCGGCGGTCGGTCTTTGCGGCTCTTTCCGCCCGCGTGGGTTCCGTTTCCGACAATCGCATCGGCGGGTGGTATGGCTACCGCGCGGCCAAGGCGGCGCTGAACCAGATGATCCGCACGGCGTCCATCGAACACGCCCGCCGCTGGAAAGAGGGTGTGGTGGTGGGCCTCCACCCCGGAACGGTGGATACGGATCTTTCGAAACCCTTCCAGCGCCACGTGGCGGAGGGGAAATTGTTCACCCCGGCCCATTCCGCCAGCGCCATGCTGGACGTGCTGGAAGGCCTGAAAACCAGCCACACCGGTCGGGTGTTCGATTTTGCCGGAGAAGAGGTCCACCCCTAACGGCCCGTTAACCCTGTCTCCATGGCGATACCCTATTTTAGCCCGTGATTCGAGCTGGAACGGGCCACCATGAGCAGACGGTTACGCGATTATTCCCGGTTGATGAAAGCGGCGGACCCGGTGGCGGCTCTGCCCAAAATAGTCAGTTCCACGGACGATATGCTTACGGTCGCGCCCAACGAGAAGGCACGGATGCAGGTGCTCAGCCTCATGGGGCTGGCCCACCATCGCACGGGCAATAACGAAGAGGCCCTGTGCTGCTTTACCCGCGCTTTCCACATGGGCGGGAACGTGGAGGCGCTCAAAAATGCGCTGGTGAGCGGCAGTGCCTTAAAATCGACCGCTGCCGGGAAAGCCATGGCAGGTTTACTCGCCGCCGCCGCTTCCCGGTTAAACGCCATGGATGACAGCAATGACCGCGCCGATCTGGCCGATGCCCTTTGCCATGCCCATGGCCACCGGGGCGATCTGAAACAGGCCCGTCAATTTGGCAGTTTTGCACTGGCGGTGAAGCACCGGCAGGCCATGGCGCAAAAAAACACGTTGCTGCGCCTCGGCAAAATCCACACACGCCCCTTCAACTTCAACCAACCTAAAAAGAACGTCATCGCCTTCGCCCTGTTTGGTGACAGGCGCCACTACACCGACATGGCCATCGAAAACATGGATGCCTTGCGCCACGTCTATCCCGGCTGGTCCGCCCGCTTCTACGTGGACAAAACCGTGCCCATGCCGGTGATCGAGGAACTGGCCCGGCGGGGTGCGGACATTCGCATCCGAAAGGACGTGAACGACTGGCGCACCATGTCCGGCATGTTTTGGCGCTTTGCGGTGGCGGCGGACCCGACGGTGGATTTCTTCCTCATCCGCGACTGCGATGCCCTCATCAATGTGCGCGAGAAAGTGGCGGTGGATGAATGGGTGGCCAACGGCAAGGGCTTCCACATCATCCGCGATTTTTTCACCCATTCAGAACTGGTGCTGGGTGGCCTGTGGGGCGGGCGCGGCGGGGCGCTGCCCAATATGGAAGAGGCGGGCGCGGCATTCCTCAAAAACGCCGACCACGGCGTGGGTCGCGGTAATTACGATCAAGTATTTTTACGCCACCACATCTGGCCCCTCATCGCCCCCCACGCGCTAAACCATGATAGCCAGTTTCAGAGCCCGCTGGGGCGGGCAAGGCCCTTCCCGTCCGTAGGCACCATGCACCCCACCCGCCATGTGGGGCAGGATATGAATATTTTTAAGCGACGTTAAGTTGAAACACAGAAGCGGCGGAGAGCCGTCCGGCAATCGTTTACCGCCCCAGCGCAGAGCAGACCGCGAGGCCGACAGCGGATGTGAAATTAAGGCGTAGGCCGCAGGCTCTCCACCAGACGCTCCACCAGTGGCAGCGTTTTTTCGACCATGATTTTCACGCCAGCCCCGTTGGGGTGGATACCGTCAGGCAGCAAAAATTCCGGCTTGGTCAGCACACCGTCCAGAAAGAACGGATAGAGGGGCAGATCGTATCTTTCAGAAAGCTCCCCGTAGATGGGGTTGAATTGGGCCTCATAATCCGCGCCCATATTGGGCGGGGCCAACATGCCAAACAAAGCCACTTTGATGTTTCGGCTTTGCAGCTGTTCGATCATGGAAACGAGGTTCTTGCGGGTTGTTTCCGGCGGCAGACCGCGCAGGGCATCATTGGCCCCCAATTCCAGCAACACCGCATCCGTGCCGTCGGGCACGGACCACGCCAGCCGCGCTAGGCCACCGCTGGACGTATCGCCGGAAACACCGGCGCCGATGATTTGTGCCTGCACCCCAGCCCCATCCAACGCTTTTTGCAATTGTGAAGGATAGCCATCCTCCTGTGGCAGTTGGTAAGCCGCCACCAGCGAATCGCCAAGCACCACAATTTTGAGGGGCTCCTGCGCTTGGGCCGCACCCGCCGCCAGAAACAGCGCCGTTAATGCCGCGGCAACCAAACGTGACAAATTGGTAAGGAACACTTTCAAACCTCCGGGGACCAACCCATATCCTTGAAATTATATAGTCATGGGATGTCGCGCAAACAGGGGTGCCGACGCCCTGACGCACCAGACTAACCGCCCGTGCCCACGAAGTGTGATCTGATTATGCCTGCCAGCGATTCCGTCATCCACCTGGACAATATTCACCTCACCCTCGGTGACGGGGCCTCAAAGGTCCACGTGCTGCGGGGCATATCCCTGGACGTGGCAGCGGGCGAAAGCGTGGGCGTGGTGGGGCCGTCCGGGTCGGGCAAATCCACGCTCTTGATGGTCATGGCCGGGCTGGAGCGGGTGGACAGCGGCAAGGTGCATCTGGCAGGGGAAGATTTTTCCGTGTTGGATGAAGATGGTCTGGCCGCCTTTCGGGGCCGCAATATCGGCATCGTCTTCCAATCCTTCCACCTCATTCCCAACATGACCGCACTGGAAAATGTGGCCGTGCCCCTGGAACTGGCGGGCACGCCCGATGCCTTTGAAAAAGCCAAGGCGGAACTGGAAGCCGTGGGGTTGGGCGAACGCCTCACCCACTACCCCAAGCAAATGTCGGGCGGTGAGCAGCAACGCGTGGCCATGGCCCGGGCACTGGCCCCGGACCCAAAAATTCTGGTGGCCGACGAACCCACCGGCAATCTGGACGAAACCACCGGCGCGCAGATTTCCGAACTCCTCTTCGCCAAACAGCGGGAGCGGGGCATGACCCTAGTGCTGGTGACCCATGATCCGGGCCTTGCCCGCCAGTGCGATCGCACCTTGCGGGTGCGCGCCGGGGAGATTGAACGGGATGAAGCCCTGGCGGTGGCATCATGACCGACATTACCTCCCAACGTTTGGAACACCGCACGGTCACCGACGAAAGCCAGTCCGCCGTCACCCTGGGTTTGGCCCTGAAATTTGCCCTGCGGGAACTGCGCGGCGGCCTGTCCGGCTTTTACATTTTTCTCGCCTGCATAGCCCTGGGCGTGGCGGCCATTTCCGGCGTCAACGCCGTGGCGCTTTCCATTACTTCCGGCATTGCGGAGGAAGGCCGCACCCTGTTGGGCGGTGATATTGCCTTCACCACCACCCAGCGCCCCTTGGCCGCGGATGAACGAACCTATGTGGAAGGGCTGGGGGCCACTTCCAGCGCCGTTACCATGCGCGCCATGGCCCGCACGATAGATGGGTCCGAACAGGCGCTGGTGGAATTGAAAGCGGTCAACGACGCGTGGCCCTTGATCGGCAATTTTACCACCGCGCCAGCGGAAGCGGCGACCCGCTTGCAGGAAGAGAATGTGGTGGTTGTCGAGCCACTGCTGCTAACGCGCATGGGTTTGAAACTGGGGGATTCCCTCAATATCGGCTCAGCCACGGCAGAAATCATCGGCACCATTACCAATGAGCCAGACCGTATTTCCGATAATTTCGCCCTCGGGCCCAAATTGCTCATGGGCAAGACAACGCTGGACGCCTCCCAACTCGTGCGCCCCGGCTCCCTGCTCAATTACACGGAGCGCGTGGCCGTCAATAACATCAGCGAAGATGCTCTCAAGGCGCTGGTGGCGGAAACGAAAGAGAAATTTCCCGATGCGGGATGGCGCATCCGTTCACGGGGCAATGCCGCCCCGGCCCTTACACGAAACGTGGACCGGTTTTCGCAATTCCTCACATTGGTGGGCCTCACGGCGCTCATTGTGGGCGGTGTGGGCGTGGCCAATGCGGTACGTGCCTTTCTCGACACCAAATCCGGCGTCATCGCCTCCTTCAAGAGCCTCGGCGCGCCGGCATGGTTCACCTTCAGCGTTTATCTCATTCAAATCCTGTTGTTAGCACTGGTCGGCATTGCCATTGGTCTGGCCATCGGGGCGGTCATGCCCTGGATTGCCAAAATTGCGCTGGCCGACATTTTGCCCGTGGGCAATGCGGGGGGCTTCCACCCCGCCGTCCTTCTCTCCGCCATCGCCTACGGCCTGCTAACAGCGCTGGCTTTTGCGCTGTGGCCATTGGGTCAGGCGCGGGATATTCCCGCCACCGCCCTCTTCCGCAATGCCTCGCGGGAAGATGCACCCCTGCCCCGCTGGCCCTATCAAGTGGCCACGGCCATCGTGGTGCTGGCGCTGGCCGGTTTGGCCGTCTCCCAGGCGGCGGACAAGCGCGTGGCGCTGACCTTTATTGGCGGCATCGCCTTTTCTTTTGTCCTGCTGCGAGCCGTGGCCAGCGGCATCCAATGGCTCGCCCGCTATGCGCCCCAAGTAAAATCCACGCCCCTGCGGCTGGCTTTGGGCAATATCCATCGCCCCGGCGCGCTTACGTCTTCCGTCGTGCTGTCTTTGGGCCTGGGCCTTGCCCTGCTCGTCTCGCTGGCGCTCATCGATGGCAATCTGCGCAATCAAATCTCCTCCAACGTGCCCAAGGAAGCGCCGGATTTCTTCTTTGTGGACGTGCAGCAGACCGAATTTCAGCCTTTCCTCGACACGCTGAACCAAGTGGCGCCCGAAGGTAAAATTCAAACCACACCCATGCTGCGGGGCCGCATCGTTTCCATCAACGATGTGCCGGCTTCCGAGATCAAACCCGCCGAGGGCGGGCGCTGGGTGCTGCGCGGGGAGCGTGGCGTAACCTACAACGCCACCCTGCCCCCTAACGCCACGCTGGCTGCGGGCGAATGGTGGGATGAAAACCATACCGGCGAAAACCTGCTTTCCTTTGCGGCCGAAGAGGCCCGCGAAGTGGGTGTGAAGATCGGCGATACGGTCACCATCAACGTGCTGGGCCGCAACATCACCGCCCGCGTGGCCAATCTGCGCAATGTGGAATGGCAGTCCATGGGCATCAATTTTGTCATGGTCTTTTCGCCCAACACGTTCGCGGGCGCCCCCCACGCCCATCTCGCGACGCTGCGGGTGGACGGCAATTCCACGATCACCACCACGGCCACCGCTGAACAAGTGGCCCGCGATGGCGAGATTTTGAAAACCATCACAAACCGCTTCCCCACCGTCACCGCCGTGCGGGTGCGTGATGCGCTTACCGCCGTAAACGGCCTGATCGAACAGCTGGGCACAGCCATCCGCGCCGCCGCGCTGCTGGCCTTGGCCGCCTCCATTTTGGTGCTCGGCGGCGCGCTGGCGGCGGGCAACCGGGCGCGGGTTCATGATGCGGTGGTGCTGAAAACCCTAGGCGCAACCCGACGCACGCTCATTGGAGCCTTTGTGCTGGAATATGCGCTGCTCGGCTTTGCCACGGCCCTGTTTGCCCTCGTGGCGGGGGGCGTGGCGGCATGGTTCGTCATCTCCACCATTATGGGCTTCACCTTTACCCTGTTACCCGTGGTGGCTTTGGCCACCATTGCGAGTGCCCTGATTCTGACGGTGGGCTTCGGCCTGATCGGCACCTGGCGTGTCTTGGGACAGAAAGCCGCACCTGTGCTGCGCACCCTGTAACTGGCGGCCTATAAATAAGAGGGGCAAATTTTAACCATGGGCACGTCAGCCTGCGAAATCGTTGTCGCAGCCCGACGATCGTCTTGAATTGGTCGCGTTTCCTGCACATATTAGCCGTGAACCAAAGGGCATGAGCCGGTTGGTAACACTTTCATTGACCAGAGGTCAGGTTGTGCCTGACCACATCCAAGAGGGATAAAATGGCCGATCTTCGTAACCAATACCAAACCCAGGTGCGCACTGATGCCGGCGCCCGTGCCGATATCGATCAGGGTTTGCGCAGCTATATGCTGGGTATCTACAACTACATGGCAACCGCCGTTGCCGTGACGGGTATTTCCGCGCTGGGCATGGCCAACTGGGCCTCGAGCAACCCATCCGTGGCCAACGCCCTGTATAACAGCCCCCTGAAATGGGTGATCATGCTGGCCCCCTTGGCCTTCGTGCTGGTCATCTCCTTCGGCATTAACAAACTGTCCAAGTCCGCTGCCACGGGCCTGTTCTACCTGTTCGCCGCCGTGATGGGCGTGTCCATCTCGTGGATCTTCATGGTCTACACCTCCGCTTCCATCGCGCAGACCTTCTTCGTGACGGCCGCTTCCTTCGGTGCGTTGAGCCTCTACGGCTATACCACCAAGCGCAGCCTGTCCGGCATGGGCTCCTTCCTGCTCATGGGTCTGTTCGGCCTGATCCTCGCGTCGCTGGTGAATATCTTCCTCCAGTCCTCCGCGCTGGCCTTTGCCGTGAACGTGATCGGTGTGTTGATCTTCGCAGGCCTCACCGCCTACGACACGCAGCGCCTGAAGCACATGTATGACGCCGTCGCCCACTCTTCCGAAATGGTGGCCAAGTCCTCCATCATGGGTGCGCTAAGCCTCTACCTGAACTTTGTGAACATGTTCATGTTCCTGCTGTCCTTCCTGGGCAACCGCGAATAGCAGCCGTTAGACTGAACAAATTGGAGAGCGTCTTCCGCAAGGAAGGCGCTCTTTTTGTATGGGCTGATCAAGATGACCGACGTGATAATCCGCCCCGCCACCGCCGCTGACATGGACGCTATCGCCAACATCTACGGCCACAGTGTCACCAATCACTATGCCAGCTTCGAGGTGAAGCCGCCGGATGCAGCAGAAATGACGGCGCGCTTTCAGGCGCTGGTAGACGAAAATTTCCCCTATCTGGTGGCGCAGCAAGACGGCGCTGTTCTGGGCTACGCCTATGCCAGCCGCTTCCGCCCCCGCCCAGCCTATGGCCATACGGTGGAAGGCACGGTCTATATCCACCCCGATCATCACGGGCAGGGCATTGGCAAAAAACTGGTTTCATCACTCTTAGACGCCTGCATGGAGCGCCACTTCCGCCAGATGATGGCGGTGATCGCCTGCAAGCCCGATGACGATCTTGCGCAGGTGGCCAGCGTGCGCCTGCACAAATCATTGGGCTTTGAGCAGGTGGGACGCTTCAAGGAAGTGGGCCACAAACAGGGGCAATGGCTGGATACGGTGATCCTGCAACGGGCCCTTTAACTCTTCCCGCTTTCCATTGGTCACCGTTCATGAAACAGTCCCGTCATGCATGGTTAGGGCATGGTGAGGAGACCATGCCGGAGGGGGCCCTATGAAATCCGCATCAGCCGTATCGAACCCGGTGCCCAGCGCGCCCCCCACCCCCGCCACCAAAAAAGGCGTATGGGGCTGGATGTTCTTTGACTGGGCCGCCCAGCCATTTTTCACCGTCGTCACCACCTTCATCTTTGGGCCCTATGTGGTCTCCCGCATGGTGGACGATCCGGTGCAAGGGCAAGCCTCGTGGGCGCTGGCCGTGGCCATTGCCGGCCTCTTCATGGCTTTTCTCTCGCCGATTTTGGGGGCCATCGCGGACAAGACTGGCCCGCGCAAACCATGGATCGGCTTTTTTGCGGTCATCAAAATCGCCTGCCTCTGCGCCCTGTGGTTCGCCGCCCCAGGTTCCAGCCTTGCTTGGGTGTTGGCCCTGTTCATTCTGGCCACCATTGCGGCGGAATTTTCCACCGTCTTCAACGATTCCATGATGCCCTCCATCGTCTCCAGTAACGAAGTGGGCAAAGTCTCCAACATCGCTTGGGGTTTGGGCTATCTGGGCGGCATGATCGTGCTCATCATCGTGCTCTTGCTCTTAGCCGCCGATGCCAAAACGGGTGTCACGCTCATCGGCCTCGACCCCTTATTCGGCCTCGACCCTCAACAAGCCGAGGGGGACCGGGCCACCCCGCCACTAGCAGCCCTGTGGTATCTGGTCTTCATCCTACCCATGTTTATGTTCACGCCCGACCGGGGCGACCGCACCAACACACTCAAAGAAGCTGTGCGACTGGGTGTGGGCGAATTGGTAGAAACCATCAAAGCTGCACGGGAGCGGGCAGGCATTTTCCGCTTTCTGGTGGCTCGCATGATCTATCAGGACGGTGTGAACGCCCTCATCGCCCTCGGAGGCACATTTGCGGCAACCATGTTTGCGTGGTCCATTACGGAACTGGGCATTTTCGGTATTATTCTGAACGTGGTGGCTGTGCCCGCTTGCCTCATCGCCGCCAAGCTGGACCCCAAATTGGGTTCCAAAAAACTCATCATCACCGCCATCATCATGCTGATGATCGCCACCGTTGGCGTGGTCTCCACCACCCCCACATCCACGCTTTTTGGATTGTTCACCTTCGGCGAGGCCACAGGCGAAGGCCTGTTCGCCAGCGGGGCGGAGAAAGCCTATATTTTCTTCGGCCTGCTCATAGGCGCCGCCTTCGGCCCAGTCCAGGCCTCCTCCCGTTCCTATCTGGCCCGCAGCGTTCATCCTTCGGAAGCCGGCCAGTTTTTTGGTCTCTACGCCTTCGCCGGCCGCGCCACGTCTTTTCTGGCCCCTGCCACGGTAAGTTTTGTCACCTTCTACACAGGTTCCGCCACCATGGGCATGGCAACGCTGCTGGCCTTTTTCGCGGTGGGATTGATCGTCCTGATTGGCACGCCGTATCCGGCGGCACAGGTGAATGCGGAGCAGGTGTAACCATAGTGTTGCACCAAACGGAGCGCATGAAATGCGAAGGCGCATTTCATGCCTTAGGACCAGTTCCGGGACAGCATGGGCATTTTCGATGCGCCTTTGGCGCTGATCGAAATTGCCCTTAGTGCCGGAAGTGCCGCATGCCCGTCAGCACCATGGTGAGACCGGCTTCGTCAGCGGCTTTGATTACCTCATCATCCCGCATGGAGCCGCCCGGTTGGATGACCGCCGTGGCTCCGGCTTCGGCGGCGGAGAGAAGGCCGTCGGCGAAGGGGAAAAAGGCGTCGGACGCCACCACGCAACCTTTTGTGCGAGGCGTGTCCCACCCTGCCGTCTCCGCCGCATCCTGCGCCTTGCGGGCGGCGGTGCGTGCGCTGTCCACGCGGCTCATCTGACCTGCGCCGATTCCCACCGTGGCCCCATCCTTCACATAGACGATAGCGTTCGATTTCACGTGTTTCGCCACGCGGAAGGCCATGATCATGTCCGCTATTTCTTGGTGCGTGGGCTGACGTTTGGTGACGCATTTTACATTGTCTGCCGTGATGCGGCCCGTATCCCGGTCCTGCACCAACAGCCCACCCGCCACGGTCTTCACGGCAAGGCCCGAAGCGGCGGGATCGGCCAAGGCATCCGTGAGCAAAAGACGCAGGTTCTTCTTGCCGGAGAGCACCGCCAGCGCCTCTTCGTCCGCTTCCGGCGCGATGATCACTTCGGTGAAAATTTCCGCCATGGCCCGGGCGGCGGCACCGTCCAGCGTCCGGTTTACGGCAATAATACCACCGAAAGCAGAAACGGGATCGCAGGCCAGCGCTTCCCCATAGGCGGCTTCCAAGGTTTTGCCTGTGGCGACCCCGCAAGGGTTAGCGTGTTTGATGATCGCCACGGCAGCGCTTTCTGCCGGATCAAATTCGCTGACCAATTCAAAGGCCGCGTCCGTGTCGTTGATATTGTTGTAGGAAAGTTGTTTGCCCTGCACTTGCCGGGCCGTGGTGACACCGGGGCGCATTTCCGGCGTGGCGTAAAGGGCGGCGTTCTGGTGGGGGTTTTCGCCATAGCGCATGGTTTGCAGCAAGCGCCCACCCATGGCCCGCGCGGGCGGCGTTTCGGTAGCGAAGGTTTCCGCCATCCAGTTGGATATGGCCGCATCATAGGCCGCCGTGCGGGCAAAGGTAGCCTGCGCCAGGCGTTTACGTTCCGCCAGCGAAATAACGGCCTCGCCACTCATTCCATCGATGAAGTCGTCATAATCATCCGGGCTGGTCAGTACCGTCACATAAGCATGGTTCTTGGCCGCCGCGCGCAGCATGGCTGGACCGCCAATATCGATATTCTCCACCACCGCATCCGCCGCTGCGCCGGACTGCATGACCTGCTCAAATGGGTAGAGGTTCACCACCAGAAGGTCGATGGCCCCAATGCCATGGTTTTCCATGGCCGCCACATGGTCCTTCGCATCACGAATGGCCAGCAAACCGCCGTGGACCGCTGGGTGCAAGGTTTTTACGCGCCCGTCCATGATTTCAGGAAAGCCCGTCACGTCCGACACGTCTTTCACCGGCAAACCCGCATCTTTCAGCGCCCTGGCCGAACCGCCGGTGGAGAGCAATTCCACACCCCGCTCATGCAGCGCTGACGCCAGCTCCACAAGGCCAGTTTTGTCAAACACGGAAAGGAGCGCCCGGCGAATGGTGACTTGATCGGGGACGGGAATGGCGCGGCTGGCGATGGAGGAGGCCATGGATATATCCTCTTGGCGGAGACTTGACGCTTCCTTAGCCAAAGCGACGCAGATTTATAAGGGTGACTATGGTCTGCGTTGGGGAAAGCGGGGCCTCGCGCGGCGCCCGGCGATCTGTTAGAGCATCTCGCATTCAATGCAAAACAGTGATGCATCAAAAAATGCGTTCGAAAACAGCTTATTGCTGTTTGAGAGGCAGCAATTTTTGATCCAGCTTGAATGCGCAGTGCTTTAGGCGAAGCCATGGACAAATCCCTCACCTTTCTTGGCATCGAAACCAGTTGCGATGAGACCGCAGCCAGCGTGGTGCGTTGGGACCCGGCTTTACCCCATGGACCCGGCGAAATTATCTCCAATATTGTCGCCAGCCAGATCGAAGACCACGCCCCCTTTGGCGGCGTCGTGCCGGAAATTGCAGCCCGCGCCCATCTGGACCAGATCAACCCCGTCATCGCCGCCGCCATGGACGAAGCGGGGCAGAAATTTGAAGATCTTGACGGCATGGCAGTTACCGCAGGTCCCGGTCTGGCGGGTGGGCTCATCGTGGGCACCATGGCGGCCAAAGCCATCGCAGCGGTCCACGGCAAGCCCCTGCACACGGTAAACCATCTGGAGGGCCACGCCCTCACCCCACGACTAACCCATGGGGCAGCTTTCCCCTATCTCCTGTTGCTGGTCTCCGGCGGTCACACGCAAATTCTGCTGGTGCGGGGCGTGGGCGATTACGAACGCTGGGCCACTACCATTGACGATGCGCTGGGCGAGGCCTTCGACAAGACCGCCAAAATGCTGGGCCTGCCCTATCCCGGCGGGCCACAGGTGGAACGAACAGCGCTTAGGGGCAATCCAAAAGCCCACGCCTTTCCCCGCCCTCTGGGAGGACGCGAAACGCTGGACATGTCCTTTTCCGGCCTCAAGACGGCGGTGCGCAAAGCGACTTTAGAGACGGACGAAGTCCACGCGCCGGACATTTGCGCCTCTTTCCAACAGGCCGTCGGCGATGTGCTGGTGGGCCGGCTGGGCCGGGCATTGCAGCGTTTCGCCGCTGAATTCGAGACTTCGCCAACCCTTGTCGTTGCCGGAGGGGTAGCCGCCAACAAAAACCTGCGCGCGCGGTTGGAAGCGGTGGCCCATGACCACAAGGCCCGCTGGATCGCGCCACCCCTGAACCTGTGCACCGACAATGGTGCCATGATCGCCTGGGCCGGAGCGGAACGCATGGCGGCTGGGCTAAGGGCCGAGACTGAAACGGGCATCCGACCCCGCTGGCCGCTGGACCCGAACGCCGGCGCGCCGCGCAATACAGGAAATCACGGCCCCGCCCACCGGGCCTTTGGGGCGGGGCGCAAGGGGGCGAAGGCGTGAGCATTGGCGTTGTTGGTGCGGGCGCATGGGGCACAGCCTTGGCCACCCAGCTGGCCACCCATCAGGACGACGTGGTCCTTTGGGGCCGCCACATCCAGCGCATGGCAGCCATGGCGAAAAGCCATCGCAACCCTGCCTATCTGGGCAACACACCCCTGTCCCCAAAGCTCACCTTCACCGCCAAACTGGATGATCTTTCCCGATGCAAGACCGTGCTTTACGTGGCGCCCGCCCAAAGTTTCAGCACCATGGCGCTGACCTTGACCACCCTGTTGGAAAACCAGTGCCGCCTGGTCCTGTGCGCCAAAGGCATGGATAAAACGACAGGTCGTCTGCTGCACACTGAGGCCGAACAGCATTTTGGGCGGGAACGCGTCTTTGCGCTCTCCGGTCCGTCCTTTGCCAAGGACGTGGCGCAGGGCTTGCCAACGGCGGTGGTTTTGGCCGGTAACAGTTGGACCACCGCCACAACCCTTGCCGAACAACTCGCCTCCCCATGGTTTCGCATCTATGCGAGCGATGACCTTACGGGCGTGGAAGCCGGGGGTGCCCTTAAAAACGTCATGGCTTTGGCCGTGGGGGCAGCGCGGGGTCTGGGCCTGGGGGCCAGCGCGGAAGCCGCTTTAATCGCGCGCGGTTTTGCAGAACTCTCCCGCATCGCGGTGGCGCTGGGGGCACGGTCAGAAACTTTGGCGGGTCTCTCCGGCCTGGGCGATCTCGTGCTCACCTGTTCAAGCCCCCAATCCCGCAATTTCGCCTATGGCATCGCCTTGGCCCGGGGGGATGATCTCACCAATCGACCGTTGGCAGAAGGTGTTCACACCGCCCGCATCGCGCTCACCACGGCGCAAAACCACGGCGTGGACACGCCCATTATCGCCGCTGTCGTTGATGTCTTGGAGGGCAAACTCACAGCGCGGGAGGCCGTGAGCCTGTTGCTGGAGCGGCCCCTAAAGGCGGAGCGCTAAACAACAGGACAGTTTGCGCCTTGACCCCGCGCCCGCCCATGCCGACATAGCGGAAAAGCAAATTTCAGGACCATCTCCCATGCAATATTGGCTGTTCAAATCCGAACCCTTCAAATGGTCCTGGGACCAGCAAAAGGCCAAGGGCGAGGCGGGTGAGGAATGGGACGGTATCCGCAATTATCAGGCCCGCAATTTCATGCGCGATATGAAAGTGGGCGACCGGGGCTTTTTCTACCACTCCAATGAGGGGCTGGAAGTGGTGGGCGTGGTGGAAGTTTCCGCCGAATCCGCCCCCGACAGCACCACCGATGATGAGCGCTGGGACTGTGTCCACGTGCGCGCCTTGGCGGACATGCCAAACCCCGTGACGCTGAAAGCGGTAAAAGCCAATGAAGCGCTGGCGGACATGTCCCTCGTCACCTCCATGCGCCTTTCCGTGCAACCGGTAAAACCCGATGAATGGAAAGAGGTCTGCCGCATGGGCGGCATTGACCCCGATACGCTGAAACCTGTTTAGGAGGCTCTCATGAGCAAAGCGATTTTTGAATGGACCGGTCCCATGGGCCTGCCGAATTTCCATGCCCTCAACCGCGATGATTTCGCCACCGCCTTCGACAAGGCCCTGGCGGAGGACCGCGCCCATATCGACGCGGTGGCAGGCCAAAGCGATGCACCTACCTTTGCCAACACGGTGGAGGCGCTGGAACAGCCGGGCAGTTTGAACCGCGTGGGGGCCCTGTTCTGGAACCTGATTGGCGCAGACAGCGACGACACATTGCGGGCCTTGGAAAGCGAAATTGCACCGCGCCTCTCCCGCCACAGTTCCGAAACGGCGGCCAATGCTGCCCTGTTCAAGCGCATCGACACGCTTTGGCAAAACCGCGCTGACTTAAACCTGACGCTGGAGCAGGAGCGGGTGCTGGAGCGCAAATGGAAGGGTTTTGTGCGCGGCGGTGCGGCCCTGCCAAAGGAACAACAGGACAGACTGGCTGCCATCAATGCGGAACTGGCCAAGCGCGGCTCCGCGTTCTCCCAGAACATTCTGGCTGATGAAAAAGACTGGATGTTGCTCATCGAAGATGAAGCCGATCTGGAAGGCCTGCCCGATTTTCTGGTGCAGGCCATGGCTGGAGCCGCCGCTGAGCGAGGTCACGAAGGGAAGCACATTGTAACCCTCTCCCGCTCCATTATCGAACCCTTCCTCACCTTCAGCGAAAACCGCACCCTGCGCGAAAAGGCGTTTAGAGCTTGGACTTCGCGGGGTGAAAACGATGGCGAAACGGATAATCTCGACCACGTGAAAACCATCGTCGCCCTGAGGCAGGAAAAAGCGCACCTGCTGGGCTTCGACAGTTTCGCCGATTTCAAACTGGAACCCCAAATGGCCAAAACCCCCGGCGCGGTGACGGACTTGCTGGAGGAAGTTTGGGAAAAAGCCGTGGCCAAGGCGGCGCAGGAAGAGGCAGAACTGGCCGACCTTGCCGCCAGCGAAGGCGCCAATCACGGCATCGCCCCATGGGACTGGCGTCACTACGCCGAAAAATTGCGGGCGCAAAAATACGCTTTCGATGAGGCGGAGCTGAAACCCTATCTGGGACTGGAAGCCATCATCACCGCCGCCTTTGATGTGGCGAACCGGTTGTTCGGCATCACCATCCAAGAGCGTAAGGATGTGAAGGGCTACCACCCGGATGTGCGCGTCTTTGAGGTGTTGAACGCCGATGGTTCCCACCGCGCTGTGTTTTTAGGCGACTATTTTGCCCGGCCTTCCAAACGCTCCGGCGCGTGGATGAGCGGTTTTCAGGGGCAGCACAAATTGCCCGGCACGGAAGGGCGCACGCCCATCATCGTCAACGTGATGAATTTTGCCAAACCGGCGGCGGGGCAACCGGCCCTTTTGTCCATGGACGATGCTCGCACCCTGTTCCACGAATTCGGCCACGCCCTGCACGGCATTCTGTCCAACGTGACCTACCCCAGCGTGGCGGGCACCGCCGTGGCGCGAGACTTTGTGGAACTGCCCAGCCAGGTCTACGAGCACTGGCTCACCGTACCGGACATACTCTCCACCCACGCCCGCCACACGCAAACCGGCGAACCCATGCCCCAGGCATTGCTCGATAAAGTGCTGGCAGCCCAGCAATTCAATGCGGGCTTCGGGGCGGTGGAATTTACCGCCTCAGCACTGGTGGACATGGCTTTCCATCAAAACCATGCCGAGCCGGTGGAGGACGTGCTGGCCTTTGAACAGGCCGTCCTGGACCGCATTGGCATGCCCGATGCCATCACCATGCGCCACCGCACACCGCACTTTGCCCATGTGTTTTCCGGCGATGGATACTCGGCCGGGTATTACAGCTACATGTGGAGCGAAGTGCTGGATGCGGACGCCTTTTCCGCCTTTGAAGAGGTGAAGGACCCGTTCGATCCGGCGCTGGCAAAACGGTTACACGACCACATCTACAGTGCTGGCGGCAGCGTGGACCCGGAGGACACCTACAAAGCCTTCCGCGGCCAGATGCCATCAACACAATCGATGATTGAAAAACGCGGCCTGAAAGCCGCTTAGGCCCTGCGCCTTCATCGTGAACCAAGAGAGGCTCTAGGCCACGGCCGCAAGCGGTGGCGTGGCCATAGACAGCGGTAAGGGCAAGGGCGTGACACAAACGCGGTTACGCCCATCGCTCTTTGCCCCATAAAGCGCTTCATCGGCCAGCGCAAAAAGGGCATCGCGGCCAACCCCACCCGCGCCCAAACCATCGTGCCACTGGGCGACCCCAAAACTGGCGGTCACAGGGCGCGTGCCCGCCAATTCGGCAAAATCGATGGCGGGCAACGCGGCACAGACAGCATTTGCCAGCCGCTGCGCGTCCTGCTCATCGGTGTTCCACAGCAGAATGCAAAATTCTTCACCCCCAATACGCCCGGTCAAATCCGTCTTGCGGGTGGAGGATTTAAGCAATTCGCCCATGCCCGCAATGACAATATCCCCCACCGCATGGCCGTAGGCATCGTTGATCGCTTTGAAATGATCGATATCGCACACGATCAACGAAACTGGCACCTGCGCCCGCCCGGCTTGATCGATCAGTTTGGCCGCCCGTTCCTCAAATCCGCGCCGGTTGTAAAGGCGGCTTAGGGGGTCGGTCTGGCTCTTACGGGCAAGATCACTCACCAGATCCGCCACCAGCACCATCATCAAGACGCAGGCCGTCACCATGGTCACAATGGCCAGGGAAAGACTGGCGATCAGCGCATAATCGGTGGTGTGAAAACTGCTGACATTGGCCCCCATGGGGCCAAGCAGAGCCAAAATGAGCGGGCGGGACATGAGGTTGAGGGAAAACAGACTAAGTGCCCCCACCAGCACCTTGTCCAACATATTTTTGTCGGGCTTCAACCCAATCCGCACCGCGGGAATAACGATGGCAATAACGATGGGTATCTGGTTCAACACCAGTCGGACCACCGAATTGCGCTCCATGTCCAGCACCATCCACGTGAGCGCCAACCCCGCTAAGAAGCCAACCGCCACCTTGTCCCAGTGAGGATTAAGCCGGTAATGAATGCTGATGCCAACGCCCAGCAAAACACCTGCGGCCAGATTGACACCGTAAAGGAAAAAACGAAACGCATCGTGCCACAGGGCATCCACAAAGGGAGCCAAAAGTTCCAGCCCCCGGCTACCAAGGAAAAACAGCGTGGCAATGGCAAGAAATAGCGGCGCTTTGCGGCTGGGCTTATAGAGCCAAAAAGCAACAAAGCCGCACAACAAAACTACGCCGATGGCCAGATTGACCATCATAATGTAATAGGCACCGCCCATGTTCACCCCCTCGAACAGGTGGGCAACCATGACCGGCGAACGATTAACGCATCATTAAGGAACGCTCCCGGCGCACTGTATTCCGCCCGACGCAAAAATGCCCGGACCATGCCGGGCATTCGCTGCAAAATCAGACAGGTGGAAAAGAGAGAGCTACAGGTCCCGCACATCCACAAAATGACCGGCCACACCGGCGGCGGCGGCCATGGCGGGAGAGACAAGGTGGGTGCGGCCCTTAAAGCCCTGACGGCCTTCAAAGTTACGGTTGGACGTGGAGGCGCAACGCTCCTCCGGCTTCAACCGGTCGTCGTTCATGGCCAGACACATGGAGCAGCCCGGTTCGCGCCACTCCGCACCGGCTTCGGTGAAGACCTTGTCCAGCCCCTCGGCTTCGGCCTGTTCTTTCACCAGGCCGGAGCCGGGCACCACCATGGCGGAAACGCCCTCGGCAATCTTCTTGCCTTTCAACACGGCGGCGGCGGCGCGCAAGTCTTCGATACGCCCATTGGTGCAGGAGCCGATCCACACGCGGTCGATCTTGATGTCTGTAATCTTCGTACCCGCTTCCAGCCCCATATAGGCCAGCGCACGCTTTTTAGATTCGCGCTTATTTTCGTCTTCGATGAGGTCCGGATCCGGCACGCTGCCCGTCACATTCACCACATCTTCGGGGGAGGAACCCCAAGAGACGATGGGGGTGAGATTATTCACGTCCAGCGTGACAACCTTGTCAAAATGGGCGTCTTCGTCAGACTTCAGGCCTCTCCAATAATCCATGGCCATGTCCCAAGCCGTGCCTTTGGGGGCTTTGGGCCGGTCTTTGATATAGGCAAAGGTTTTCTCGTCAGGCGCGATGAGACCGGCGCGGGCACCGCCCTCAATGGTCATGTTGCAAACCGTCATGCGCCCTTCCATGGAGAGCGCTTCGATGGCGGACCCGCAAAATTCGATCACATAGCCCGTGCCCCCGGCCGTGCCGATTTCGCCGATAATGGCGAGGATGATGTCCTTGGCCGTGATACCGTCGGGGAGCTTACCGTCCACCGCGCCGGTCACTTCCACCTTCATGTTTTTGGCTTTTTTCTGAATCAGCGTTTGCGTGGCCAGAACGTGCTCCACTTCCGACGTGCCGATGCCGTGGGCCAGTGCACCGAATGCACCGTGGGTGGAGGTGTGGCTATCGCCGCAAACGATGGTCATGCCTGGCAGGGTAAAGCCCTGTTCCGGGCCGATAATGTGCACAATGCCCTGGCGCTTGTCGGTCTCAGAATAATATTCCACGCCGAAATCGGCGGCGTTTTTGGCCAGCGCTTCCACCTGAATGCGGCTCTCTTCATTGGCAATACCGTTGGAACGGTCGGTGGTGGGCACATTATGGTCCACCACGGCCAGCGTCTTCTCCGGCGCCCGCACCTTGCGGCCCGTCATGCGCAGACCCTCAAAAGCCTGGGGGCTCGTCACCTCATGGACAAGATGCCGGTCAATATAGAGCAGGCAGGTGCCGTCTTCGGCTTCATGTACCAGATGATCGTTCCAGATTTTGTCGTAAAGCGTCGTGGCCATAATGGAGTGTCCTGAACGGGTGGAATGGAAGCGGGCAAGCCGTTTTTCGCAAACGCTTGCAAGGCCCCCTGATTGGCCACAGGATATGCGCCAAAACGGGGCGGAAGGTCAAGAATTTGCAACATTCGTTGCATTTGTTTGAAGCGGACCGAAGAGAGATTATCACCCCATGAACCTTGACGCCCTCGGGGACTTTTTGACGTCCCTCTTCTGCGCCTTCCTTGGGACCTGCGCGGCAGACCATTGCCGCCAGGAGAACTGGCGTGGGGTGGACCATACCATCTGCTCTTTCGACGTGGCGGACGTGACCGTGCGCACCCATTGGAAAGATGAAAACGGCAAAATCTATGGCCGCCCGTCTCGCCTGTCCGATGGTGACGGCAAACTGCTCATGGCCATGAACGGTGGCATGTATCACGACGATCTTGGCCCGGTCGGTTTGTATGTGGAGCAGGGGAAACAGGAAAAGACGCTCTCTACCAAAGGGGGTTACGGTAATTTTCACCTGCTGCCCAATGGCGTGTTTTGGGTGCGCAACGGCAAAGTGGGCGTTACTGAGACCATCGCTTACCAAAAAGGTGGCATCGTCCCGGATTTCGCCACCCAATCCGGCCCCATGCTGGTGATCGACGGCAAACGCCACCCGCGTTTTTTGAAAAATTCCGACAGCCGTAAAATCCGCAACGGGGTTGGCGTCAGCAAAGACGGCAAGCGCATTCACTTCGCCATTTCCCACGGCACGGTGACGTTTTGGGATTTTGGCGATTTGTTCAAGGACCGGTTGCAGGCCCACAACGCCCTGTTTCTGGACGGCACAGTCTCCACCATCCGCGCCGACGGCCTATCGCGCGGCTCCTGGCGCGCCGTAGGGCCGCTGATCGGGGTTTATGCGAAGTGAGGAATTAAAATCTGGCCTCACCTCCCCCTTGAGGGGAGGTCGAAACAACTTGTTGTTTCGGGTGGGGGGTTGGATGCGTCAGTTGCTCTAAGAGTGCTCCCCCCAACCGGATCGCTGCGCTCTCCGACCTCCCCTCCAGGAGGAGGTTATGAGTGCCCTGAGGTTAGACCCAAGGCCGGGCATCACCCAGTTTGGCTTCATAGGTATCAATAGACCCGCTCTTTTCCATGGTCAGGCCGATATCGTCGAGGCCGTTGAGCAGGCAATGCTTTTTGTGGGCGTCCAGATCGAAGGAGATCGTGCCGCCGTCAGGGCCGGTGATAGTCTGGCTTTCCAGATCAACCGTCAGCACGGCATTGGAGCCGCGCTCGGCGTCATCCATCAGTTTTTCCAACTCATCCGGCGTCACCTTCACGGGCAAAATGCCGTTCTTGAAGCAGTTATTGTAAAAAATGTCGGCAAAGGACGTGGAGATGACGCAGCGAATGCCCCGGTCCAGCAACGCCCACGGCGCATGTTCACGGGAGGAACCGCAACCGAAATTGTCGCCGGCCACCAAAATTTGCGCATTCCGGTAAGCTGGCTTGTTGAGCACGAAATCGGGGTTTTCCGACCCGTCCTCGTTCAGCCGCATTTCCGCAAACAGGCCCTCGGCCAGACCGGTGCGTTTGATGGTTTTGAGATAGTCCTTCGGGATGATCATATCCGTGTCGATATTGATGATCGGTAGGGGGGCGGCCACGCCCGTCAGCTGTGTGAATTTATCCATCGTCTTGCCCGCAAGTCTGTTTCAAACCGCAGCGCGCCTTGCTTGCGCGCCATCTGGCGGCTGATTACACCAAAGGCAAAAAAGCCGCAACGGAGGGAAACTCCCCATGAAACTCTACCGCCTCATCACCGGGCCCGATGACAGCCAGTTTTGCCACCGGGTCTCCAAGGCCTTGTCCGGTGGGTGGGAACTGGCCAGCTCCCCCGCCTTCACCTTTGATGGGGTGGAAGGAAAGCGTTTCTGCGCGCAGGCCGTCACGAAGGACGTGCCGGGGGAAGACTATCGCGAAGACGTGAAACTGGGTGATTATTGAAACAGGTTTTACCCTTTACCCTGATCAAGCCTTAAGACTTGATTCATAAGCTGGTCCGCGCAGGGCAAAGACAAAGGACATGGGGCAGGGGGATAAGCAGGAGAAAACCACCATGTTGGGCGGCATCTATGGCGAAGATTCTTTTTTGACGCTCACCGGACCGGAGCGGGCCACCATTCTCGCCCTCGGCGTCATCATGGCCTGGCTGTGCCTGTGGTGGTCCACGCGCATGGGGCGCGGTCTCATTGTACCCGCCCGTCTGGCCATCGCGCTTTTTGTGTTTGCGCTTTTTGTTTGGCTCTCACCGCAGGTCTATTACACGTTTTACATGCGGTTTTTCAGCCTGCCCCTGCAACCGGTCATCGGCTGGCCCCCCTCGCCTGCCCATTATGCAGAAATACTCACATTTACCGGGCGCGCAAATCTGTCCGCCCACAGTCAGGGGGTGCTGGGTTGGCTGCTCATCCTCGCCAGCCTGTTGAACCGGACAAAAGAAAAGCGCGCTTCCGTCGCTCACCTGCTGAGATAGTGCCCATACAGCACCGCCATGGCGCAGGAGGCAATGCGCGCCTCGGCGCTGTCGGCGCGGCTGGTGAGGATAACCGGGGCTTTAGCCCCTACGACCAAGCCACCGGTTTCTGATCCCGCCATAAAGGTGAGCGCCTTAAACAGCATATTGCCCGCCTCGATGGTGGGCACCACCAAGACATCCGCCTTGCCCGCCACGGGCGACGTGATGCCCTTGATGCGGGCGGCTTCCTCGCTTACCGCATTGTCCAGCGCGAAGGGTCCATCCACCACGCCGCCTTCATAGGCTTCACTGGCAATCTCCTTCGCTTCCACAGAAGAGGGAATACCCGGATTAGGGCTCTCTACGGCGGACATGATGGCCACTTTGGGTTCCTCAATGCCGATGGCTCGGGCGAAATGGATGGCGTTTTGCGTGATGGCGACACGGTTTTTCACATCGGGGGCCACATTCAGCGCGGCGTCTGTAATGATTACCGGCTTGGGCCAGTTTGGAATATCCATCACAAAACAATGGCTTGTGCGGCTTTTGGTGCGCAGACCGTTGTCGCGGCGGATGACGGCGGACAGATAAGTGTCTGAATGGATGAAGCCCTTCATAAGGGCTTGGGCTTCGCGAGCCGCCACCAGGTCCACACCGGCATGGGCGGCTTTTTCTTCCGTGTCGGCTTCGACGATTTTCAGACCGGAAATATCAAACCCGCCTTCGGCGGCCACGGCTTTGATCTTCTCCCCATCCCCCACCAGCACGGGCGTGATGAGACCAGCATCGCGGGCCTCCATGGCCCCGGCCATGGCGGTGGCTTCTTCGGGGCAGATGACAGCCGTCACCAGCGGGTCCAGCGGCGCGCAGGCTTCCAGCAATTTGGCGAAGTGAGGGCGGGTTTCAGGCGTAATGGTGTGCTGGGCCATGGTGCGGTCTCTCATGCGTCAAACTGGCCCTGCATACCCAACCCCCCGCTGGAAATACAGGGGCAGAAGTGGTTAAAGAAGCGGCGTTTTCTCTCTCACCAAGTGTTCTGCCATGTCTGCCCCCATCCTCATCATCGGCAACTTCTTCCCCTCCGTCATGGAAGACCTGAAGGGTAATTTCACCCTTCATCATGTCTCGGACAGGACGCAGATTGATGATCTGGGTGCCGAGGTTTTAGGCACCATCGAAGGCGTGGCCACGTTCGGCTGGGCCCCGGCGGACCTGATCGACAAGCTCCCCGCCCTCAAGCTCATTTCCTCTTTCGGTGTGGGCTATGACGGCGTGGCGGCGGACCATGCGGCGGCTAAGGGCATCATCGTCACCCACACGCCCGATGTGCTCAATGACGATGTGGCCAACACCACTATTGCCCTCATTCTCATGACCATGCGACGCATGGTGGCGCAGGACAAATATCTGCGCGAGGGCCGCTGGGTAAACGAGGGCAACGCCCCCCTCACCCGCTCCATTCGCGGCAAAACGGTGGGCATTGTGGGGCTAGGGCGTATCGGGCAAGCCATCGCTGAGAAGCTCTCCGTCTTCCAATGCGAAACCGTCTACCATTCCCGCAATGAAAAGCCGGGGGTGGAATACAAATATTACGGCAATCTGGTGGAGATGGCCCATGACAGCGATGTGCTCATCGCCATCACCCCCGGCGGCCCGGCCACGGACAATCTGATCAACAAAGAGGTCATGGACGCGCTAGGCCCCGAAGGCACACTCATCAATGTGGCGCGCGGCACGGTGGTGGACGAAGCCGAACTCGTCAAAGCCCTGCAAGAAGGCCGCCTTGGGGCCGCCGGTCTCGACGTTTTTGAAAAAGAGCCCCAGGTGCCCGAAGAACTCTTTGCCATGGAAAACGTGGTCCTTACCCCTCACGTGGCCTCCGCCACATGGGAGACGCGCCAGGCCATGTCTGACCTGGTGGTGGAGAATCTGGTGGCGTATTTCAAAGGCGACGGCGCGAAAACGCCCGTGCCAGAATGCGCGGATTTATAGGTTCTGTATTAAGAGATGTCTTTGACACCTTTTTGGTGATAGATCACCAACTTGCTCCCCGCCTCCTCCTTGAGGGGAGGCCCAAGAGCCGTAGGCGATTGGGGTGGGGGGCGCGGTGTTGAATCTCGGCTTATGAATTCGACTATCGTATCCACCCCCCACCCGGATCGCTCCGCTCTCCGACCTCCCCTCTAGGGGGAGGTTGGGCAGTCTCACTTTTCTGCCTAGAACCGGTTGGGTGAAAATGCCGACAGGTCTGTGTTGCCAGCAGTGCCATCCACCATGCCTGCAATCCAGCGCCCCGTCTTGGGGCCGCCGGTTAGGCCGATATGCTGATGGCCGAAAGCGGCGAAGACGTTTTGAGTTTTGGCGAAGGGGCCGATAAGAGGGATGGAATCCACCGTGGAAGGGCGAAAACCCATCCACTCCACAACCTCGTCATATTGAAGGTCAGGGAGCAATTCCTCCGTCTGCCGGCGCAGCAGATCAAAAGGCGGTTTCGACGGTCCCGCCTCCATGCCACCAAATTCCACAATGCCAGCGCAGCGCAAACGGCCCGCCATGGGGGTGAGCACGAATTTGCCCGCCGCCACCATGATGGGCGCGCGGGGCATGATGGAGGGGTTGATATATTCGATGTGGTAGCCGCGCTCGGCTTCCATATTCACCCGCACACCCAACTTTTCCGCCAGCGGTTTGGACCACATGCCCGTGGCCAGCACGATACTGTCCGCCTCCACCCGCCGGTTGACGGTGATGACTGCCTTTGCCTTGCCGCGATGGGTTTCGATGTCTTCCACCCGGGCAATTTCCAGATCGCCCCCCTCGGCCACAAAGTGGTCGGCCAGCGCTTTCACATAAGCCCCAGGGTCGGTGATGTGGCCGTGGTCGAGGCAACGCAGTCCGTAGCCAAACCGGCCCGCCATGGCGGGGTCGTAATCGGCAAATTGTGCGGCATCCATTTCCACCACACGCACGCCGGCCTTCTTTTTGATGGCCCAACCATAGGCGTCCGCCTCGAAGGCGGCCTTGTCGCCATAGCCGAAGAGATATTCGGAATCTTCAATATATTTTTCGGCCCCCGTGCCTGCCGCCAGCGCACGGTGCTGGTCGGCGGCGTCCAATAACAGTTCCGACAGCGCAAATGCCGTGTCCTGCACATCCCTATCCCGGGCGCGACGCAGATAAGGGGCAAGAAAGGGCAGCAATTTGGGCAGGTAAGACCAGCGCAGAAAAAGCGGGGCGTTTTTGTCCAGCAGCATGGCCGGGCCTTTGGTGGCCAAACCGGGGGCGGGTACGGGCACAATGGCTCCCGCAGCCAGAATACCCGCATTGCCCTGGGACGTGCCGGAGGCCGGCCCCTGCCGGTCGATCAACGTGACCCGGTGACCGGCCCGTTGCAGCCAGATGGCGCAGGAGACACCCACAATACCGGCGCCAATTACGATCGTGTGCTTGGCCATACCCTAAACGTCCTTCAGCAAAACCGCCTCGCCTGTGCGGGCAGACCGTTCCGCCGCTTCACCCACACGCACTGACCATAATCCGTCCTCCAATGTCACTTCCGGCGAGCCGCCCTGGCGCGCCATCTGCTCGAAACGCTGGTGTTGGTAAAAGGAGGAGCCGTGATGGTCGCCTGCCGCCAAAATAGCGTGATCCACGGGGATGGGCTCGATGATCTCTTTTTGTGTAGCCCGGTCACTCACCACACCCTGAGCCTCCCGTTCCTTGCCATCGGGCGCGAAGCGGGCCGGGCCGGGCACACAGGCATCCAGCCGCGCCTTGGGTCCGGTGACGGAGACCACCTCCTGCCAGGTAGAACCTTCCGCAAACATGCAAAGGTCCAACATGCCCCGAGTGCCATTGTCGAAATCCACCACCACAAAAGCGTTGTCGATAATATCCGGCCGTTTGCCGTCATAGCTCTCGTCATGGTGGTTTTCATCCGCCCCGCCGGAGGCGAACACGCGCACAGGGTCCGCCTGCAAAACCAACCGCATGAGGTCCCAAAAATGACAGCATTTTTCCACCAGCGTGCCGCCGGTGCGGGTGTTGAACCGGTTCCAGTCCCCAATCTTGGGCAGGAAGGGAAAACGGTGCTCACGAATAGCCATCATGCGCAACGGGCCAGCCCGGTCATTCCGGACCTGTTCCAAAAGCCACTGCACCGGGGGCATATAGCGATATTCCATGGCCACCCATAGGGGCGCACTGCGACCTTCCGCCAATGAAATGATTTCGCGGCAATCAGCCGCCGTTGTGCAAAGCGGTTTTTCGCAAAGCACGGGCAAGTCCGTGTCCATCACATCCTTGAGGATTTGGTGGTGGGTATCGTTGGGCGACACGATAACCAACGCATCGCACAGATCGGCTGCTAACAGATCCTTGTGGTTGTTGAACACCTGCGGCGTGTGGACGGGACGACCCTGCTGGATTTGCGAGGTAAAGGCCGTTTCGCGGGAAACAGCAAGCATCCCCGCATCCGGGTCGGCAATGGCCGTCACCCGGGCATCGTCCAACAGGGCAATATTGCGAATATGTTCCTGCCCCATCATGCCGGAACCGATGAGGCCGTAGCGCAAAGTCATGGCCTATAACTCCAAAACGGGCAGGTTGAGCGCCGCCGCCACGCCCTTGAGCGTGTCCACGTGGTCGCCATAGGCCAGCGCCATATGGTGTTCCAAAGCGCAATCCATCATGTCGTTGAGCACGTCCGGAACAGGCCGGGCAAAGCGCAAAACGCCAGACGTGCCGGTAAAAGCGCGTGGCCGCTCCAGCATATGCGCCCTTGTCAGCACCATATGGGTTTCCCCCCGGGCCTGGGAGAGACGCATCAGCGTCACCTCGCCGGGCTTGAGCGCAAATTCATAGAGCAACGGCATTTTGCGGTTGGTGTGGATGGTGGCGATGGCCGCGTCTTGCGCACCCCGCATGGAAACGGGTGCCTGCCCGCAATGCCAGACGACGCCGGTATTATCCGCCGCGTCCATGTCCACCAGATCGGTGAGGAAGACGGGCGCATCGGCGGCGGCCTGCAAAATCATTTGCGTGAGTGCGCCATAGACATCCGCTTCACAGGCGCAGGGAATGCGCGTCTCACCCATTTGGGAAACGGGTCCACAGACCGCACCGCCATATTCGGTAAACGTTTCGGGCCAGCAACGAATTGCGAAAGCGGAATATTCACCCTTGCTGCGGATCGTATCCAGCGCAGCTTTCAATTTCAGCGAGCGGGTGAGTTCCGTCTGGTCCACATCACCCAAACCGTCCACATCGCGCTCCGCGACATCTCGGATGGGGGCGAGAGCCTCGTCAGCAACGTCCTTAGCAGTGTCAAACAAGTCATTCAGGTCCAGGGCATCCACGCTGACGCCACAAAGGGATTTGATTTTGGCCGCATCATAGGCGCAGGTGTCGAACCCGTCCGGATGGTCTCCCAGCCGCGCGATGCGCTGATCCGTGAGGTCGGCTGCGATGGCCTTGCCCTTGGCCACTACATTCTCATCCAACGGAAAGTCTTTCGCTAGGGGCAGAGGCTTTGTCACCCCCGAACCATCGAACAAGGCGCTCATATCCTGCGCACTAAGTGCGTCAGCGAAGGCCCAGGAGAATTCCTTGTCGCGCA
This sequence comes from Pseudomonadota bacterium, assembly GCA_038525315.1. Classification (GTDB taxonomy): domain Bacteria; phylum Pseudomonadota; class Alphaproteobacteria; order Rhizobiales; family Rhizobiaceae; genus Pseudahrensia. The sequence continues at coordinate 535,184 of JBCBHU010000001.1, read as the reverse complement.
AGCCTAGAGCATGGGCGGCCAGATTGAGGCCACAAAAGGCGTTGAGGCGCAAACGGCCCCCCAACCGGGGTTCGGTGACCGCCCAAATGGCAAGGGGACAAGCAAAGCGCGTGGCGGCCTTTGCCACCATGGCCGCATCGGTAAAACTCACTTGCAGCACCAGCAGGTGGTCAATGCCCTGGGCTTCCAAATCACCCATGGCGGCCAACGTGCTGTCGCCATCCATTAGCAAGTTATTGCCACCGATGAGGTCATGACCATTGCTTGCAGCGAAACTGTTCAACTGTTCCAGCTGGGCGGCCAGCTTTTCTTGCGCATAGGCCACATCAAATGTGGGCCGCGCCAGGGGGAGAAGGCCGATCCTCACGCTGTCTCTCCATAGCCCACACGAAACGTCTCATCGGCAGGGGTAAACCGAGACCCATCTTCGCCATAACAGGCATGGCGCTTCCAATTGTGGGCGGTCTGGTCAGCCAGTTTGGAAATCTCGTCCATATAATCGACGGACGCCCCGCGCAGGTCCGCTTCGATCTTGTCCCAGTCCGGATAATGCTGAAACGCATCCAACCAGATGGCGCGGCCCGCCAGATAGCCGGAAGCGCCAGCCTTGAAGGCATGGTCCAACACATTGCGAAATTGCGCCTTGCCCGCCCCCGCTGACAACATGACCCATGGGCGGCCCGCCAACCGGCCCATCTCGTCAAAGACGGTCTGCACGTGGGCGCTGCCGTCGGCATCGTCGGCGTTCACCGGGCTTTCCAGTTTGAACACGTCCACGCCATAGTCGGGTTTGGCAAATTCCGCCACGGAGGCCAGCACATCATCCGCCTTTTTGCCCTTCATCTCCACATAATCGGTGGTCTGGTGGGCATCGCTGGCCAGCGGATAGACTAATAGTTCAAACAGGAAGGGAATATCGTGCTCGGCGCATTCTTCGCCGATGCGCTTGGTGTAGTCCTGCTGGGCCTGACAGATTTTGGGGTCCGCATCGGGCCGGTACCAGGCCAGCACTTTCACAGCATCGCCGCCCATGCGCTTGATCTTGGCCACGGACCAGTTGTCGATGTCCGATGACAATCGCCCGCCTTCGGTTTCCTCAAACAGCGAATCCTCCAACGTAACAATCAACCCCTTGCTGGGGTTCAGCGTGTCGATGGCCTTGGGGATGGCATAGTGGGGGTCCAGCAGCATGGCGGTGGATTTGGCCTGCAGCGTTTCCACCAGCAGCGCTTTGAAACGGGCCACCTCTTCCCACGGGGCCTGATCAACGCCCAAATGGGCGGCAATGGGGTTTTTGATGGGCGGGCGCTGGTCCACCGCCGTCATTTTGAAAAGCCCGTTTTCATCGGCCATGCGGCGCATGCCCCACAATTTTCCAGGCGTGAGGGATAAAGTCATAACAAGCGCTTTCGCATGATGCTTCGGAATTTGACCGGGACCCTACTCCACCGACAATCCGCTGGGAACGGTTTTTGGCTTGCCCAACCGCCCTTTTATGGCGGCCTCGTCGGTGAGGCTGTGCAGAAACGCCACCAGATCATCCACCGCCCGGTCGTCCAGATCACGCGGTGTGACATCCACCCGGTGGGTCAGGCGGGCCATCTCGCGGGCATCTTCAAAAACAACAAAATCCATTTTATCGAACTGCGCATCGGGGGGCAGGACCACCTGGGACCGGTCATAATTCGCCAGTGCCTCTTTTGGGTTCAGGTGATGGCGCACGATGCCCTCCAGCGTGGCATAGGTGCCGTTATGGCCATAGGGGGCAGTGGCCGCCACATTGCGCAGGCTGGGCGTGCGGAAGCGATAGGCATCCACCAAATCATCCGTCTCCCCCATGCGCCCCACATCCCGGGGGTAGGGATCGAAGACGCGGGTGCGGCCTGGGCCGAGGGGGGGCAGGGCAAGGGCATGAAATTTCTGATCCGTCAGCAGCGCGCCAGTGTGGCATTGAGCGCAACCGGCTTCTCCATAAAACAAATCAAGCCCGCGTTTTTGGGCGGCGGTGAGCGCCTTTTTATCCCCCGCCAAATGGCGGTCAAAAGGAGCTCCGCTTGAGCGCCATTCGGAGATGATAAAATCGCCAATGGCGTTGGCGATATGCACCATGGTGATGTCCCCAGCGGTTTTCACATCCCCATAGGCCTGCTGGAAAAGCGGCGTGTAGCCCGACACCGCCTGCACCCGTTTGGCGATGCGGGGCCAGACATGGTCAATGCGCTCCCGACGGGCGGCGGCAATTTCATTTTCCGCCGGGTCCCCCGCCATTTCCACGCGGGAGGTGACGGGAAACAGGGCCTGCGTGGCGGCAATACTGGTCAGCCCCAGCGGCAACCACTCTTCCGCGGGTGTGTTGAAACCTCGCCCATAGCTGTCCTCCGTTGAGGCGCGGCCATCGTGGAACAGCACGCGAAAATCCTTGTGGCCTAGATTGAACAGTGCATTGGCATTGCGCGGTACCCGTTTAACGGAACGGTCCTTACCGGTGCCGAAACGCCGCTTCGGCCCCACGCCCACGCCTCCTTCACCCACGCCCAGCGATAGCCCGTCCGTGGTGCCATGGTCATGGTTGTGACAGGTGCCGCAGGCGATATTGCGATTACCGGAAAGGATTTTGTCGTAAAACAGCTTCTGCCCCAGCGCCGCACGGGCGGGGCTAAAGGATTGGTAGTCGGTGGGCTTGATGGGGCCCGGCAAAGCGGAAGCCACCCCTTTTGCCTCACCCGCTCCGGCTGGCTTGAGCGTATTGCCATTTTCGGTCGCCTTTTCACCCCCGTGGGATTGAGACACCGTCGCAAATGACAGGAGTGCGGCGCCAAGACAGCCAACCAAACCGGCTCGCCAAGCAAACGTCAGATTGTTCAATTTTCCCTCCCCACCGCCTGTCCCAGCTTGCCGGTTCTTGACAGAACCCAAGACAAGCGGTGTTTGTCGGCTATGGAAAGTCTATTGAAAGCGATGCGGGTTTCAAGCGAGTTTGCCTTGTATCTCCGTGGTGAAATACGTAGCCCCACAATCTCATGGGCCACTGCCTGTTTCATAGTGGTCGGCTTGGCCTTAACCCCTGCCCACGCCAACAGCGCCTTGGAAAAAGCCCGCGACCTGATGGAAGCCAATCAATTCGTGGAAGCCCGCCAGGCGCTGCTCCCCCTCGCCCGTTCCGGCAATGCGGACGCGGAAGAACTCATCGGCGTCATGTATGCGCTGGGTCTGGGCGTAAAACGCGACGACCGCCGCGCCTTTGAATGGTATCTGCGCTCGTCCCTCAAGGGTCACCCCGGCGCGCAGTCCGGCCTCGGTTGGTATTACGAAGTGGGCCGCGGTCTACCCGCCCCCGACAAGGTGCGCGCCTATTTGTGGTACACACTCTCTTCCATCGGCGGCGACGTGGACGCGCCCGACTCGCTAGCCTCGCTGGAACGGCGTATGAAACCGGAAGAAATTAAAGAAGCGCAGAAACTGGTGAACGACTACAAGCCGTGGATGTATCCGTTTCGGTGATGCCTTACCCCCCCCCGATTGTCATCCCCCACAGGCGGGGATGACAATCGAATGTGGTGGGCCTTCAAACAAGAAAAGGGCCGCCTCGAAGAGCGGCCCCAGTCTCAATGCGTTTACGACTGAATCACACCCGAATGGGTGTCAGTTCAAATCGGATGCCATCCCAGCATTGATGTCTTTCTCAGCCTCGGCCACGGCGGTTTCCATGGCCGTAAAGATTTCTTCACCGCCTTTGACGTTGGCTTTGAACCAGTCAAACACCGGGGCAGCGGCTTCTTTGAAGGCTGCTTTTTCGGCGGGGGTTGGCACGTAGAGGTCGCCGCCACCGGCTACGAAATCCTCATAGGCCTTGATGGACTTGCGTTTGGGCGAAGCGAAGGTGGCCTGTTGCAGGGCGGCGAAACCGTCCACCACCACGCGGCGCATGTCTTCGGGCATGGCGAGGAACTTGTCATTGTTCATCCACCACAGGGCGCCCATATAGGCGTGGCCATCAAGGGTGACGTATTTCAGGCCCGCATCGGGGAATTTCATGCCCATAATGTCGGTGATACCGTTTTTGGAGCCTTCCACAACACCCGTCTGGAACGAGGTAAACAGTTCAGGCCATGGGATGGGCGTGGGGGAAGCGCCCAGGGCCTTCACCAATTCCTGGGGTAGGTCTGCCACCACGGTGCGGATTTTCAGCCCTTCCATATCCTTAGGCATGGCCACGCGGCGCTTGGTATTGGCAAAATTGCGCCAGCCGCCCGTGTTACCGATGGTCATGAGACGGATTTTATTGTCGGAATCAGCCAGCGCCATTTTGCGCATGGTGCGGGTAAAATCGCCGGAAAGCACGGTTTCCGCCACCCGGTCATTGGCCATCAGATAGGGCAGGTCGAGCACCTGCACATAGGGAAAGATGCCCGATGCACCACCGGAGGTGGAGATGTAAACGTCGATGGACCCGTCTGCCACACCTTGCAGGCATTCTGCACCCTTGGAGCACAGTTGCGTGCCGATGAAGAGTTCCACGGCGATTTTGCCGTTGGAGGCGGCTTCCACATAGTTTTTGAAGACGACAAGACCGTCATAGTCTTCATCATTTTCGTTGGAATTGGCCGTGGCGCGAATGGTGTAGTCGGCGGCCATGGCCGTCAAAACGGAGCCGGCCACCATCGCAGCAGCGAGCATCCCTTTCATTGTTGTCTTGAGCATAGGGTCTCCTCCCAGAGTTAATAATGCTTATTGAACGAACCCGGTTAAGCGCGGGATCGTCATGGAAATGGCGGGGATATAGGTGATGAGGAAGATCACCAAAATTTCCACCGCCAGGAACGGCAGGATAGCCTTGGAGATCGTCTCCACCCGCTCTCCCGACACGGATGATGCGACAAACAGAACCAGACCCATGGGGGGTGTGGCAAGCCCCACGGTCAAATTCACCGACATTATGATGGCGAAGTGAACGGGGTGGACGCCCAGATCCACAAAGACCGGCCCCAGAATGGGGCCAAGAATGATGATGGCGGGGCCAGCGTCCAAAAACATGCCCACCACAAACAGCAGCATGTTGATGAGAAAGAGCAGGATAAGCGGGTTGTCCGACAGGGTCAGCACAAACTCCGCCATCTGCTCCGGCGCGTGGGAAAGGCTCACCACCGTCTTGAATGCCACCGCAGCACCCACCAGCAGCAATACGGTGGCAGAACCCAGCGCCGATTTTGTGAGAATGCCCGGCAGATCAGACATTTTCATGGACCGCAACACCATGAAGGAGATGACGAGCGCATAGGCCACGGCCACGGCGCTGGCTTCCGTGGGCGTGAACACCCCGATCAAAATACCGCCCAGAATAATGATGGGAGTCTGCAATGGGGCCACGGCCTTTTTGCAGATCATGCGGAAGTCATGGCTCACACGGGGGCGCAGGGCCATGAGTAAGAAGTGGGCCACGGGCAGGAAGATCAGCATCTGCATCCAACCGGAAAGGGGGATTGTGAGCCCGGCACTGGAGAGCAGTGCAGACAGGGCAACCATCATCCCCGCCACATTGATGCGCAGCAGCACGAAGGACACCCAGTGCTCCGTGGCGGAAATAGTCTGATCCCTGTTCACGATGCGCTCAGCCTTGGGCAGGTCGTAGCGATCCGCCAGCAGACGCACCATCACCATCAACCCCGCCCCCACCATAATGCCCGGCACGATCCCGGCAAGGAACAGTGCCGCCACCGATTCGCCCATGACATAGGCGTAGATAATCATGATGCCGGAGGGCGGAATGATGGGGCCGATGACGGAGGACGCGGCCGTGATGGCGGCGGCAAATTTGCGGCTATAGCCGTTCTTCTCCATGGCGGGGATCAGCGTGGAACCCAGCGCCGAGGTGTCCGCCACGGCGGAACCGGAAAGCCCCGCAAACAGCATGGAGGAGAGTATATTCACCTGCGCCAGCCCGCCCCGGAAATGACCCATGAGGGCCTGGGAAAACTCCACCAGCCGCAGCGTGATGCCCCCCCGGTTCATCAACTCCCCCGCCAACATGAAAAAGGGCAGAGCCATGAGGGGGAAGGAATCCATGCCATTATAGACATTGCGGTAAAGCAGCGCGATGTCCCGCTCCTGCCCGTTCAGCCAAAGCAACAGGCCCGGCGCAATGAGCAAAGCAAAAAAGACCGGCAGGCCGATCATCAGGAAAATCAGGAATACAGGGAGGAACCAGACTAGCATCCGGCGTTCGCCTGGCTGTGAGAAGCGGCTGTATCGGGTTCGAATGCAAATCGCCAATTATTGTGCATCAGTCTGCCCCCGCCACCATTTCGCCGGTCTGGGGCCAGACGGTATCGGGCTTGATGAGTGTCACCAGCGTGCGCAACCACAGTTCGATATTGATGACCAGCATCATCACGATGCCAAACAGAAACGCGCCATACATGTAGCGCAGCTTCACCTTCACGCTTTCACCACCCACCCAATCAAAAGGCAGTTTCAGCGCCGCCGCGTTGAAATTGCCACCAAAACCGAATGTGTGGTTCCAGCCATATTGAATGGCCATGATCAGCACGAGGCCCGAAAGGGTGAGCAAGAAAAGCGACAAAATTTGCGCCGCCACCCGGGGCAAGGCATTTTCCAGCATGTCGATGGCCACAAACCCGCCCCAGCGCAGGGCAGAGGGCGCGGCCATGCCCGTCATCCACAACATGCAAAAGCGCGCCGCTTCCTCCGGCCACGGTAGGGCATTGTTGAACACGTAGCGGAAGACCACCTGCAACAGGATCACCGCCACCATAATTGCCAGCGCGATCCAGGCGACCGTGCGCGTCACCGCCAAAATGGCGGAATTGATGGCCATGAAGCCACGCAAAATGGACGTGATAAAAGCGATCGCGCGGGCCTCCCCTCCCTATAGTAGAACAAGAGTGTGCGTCAGTTTTGCCGCAGGGTCTAGGGGTGGTTTTTGGGTGTGTGATGTGAGCCCGTCCCACTCGCTCCTCATTGCCGGGCGTGGATACCCGGCATTAAGCCGGGCATGAGGAGGCTATTTTTTATCGAAGTGGCTCAGACCGTGCGGTCCGAACCATTGAAAAGTAAGCCCTTCCCACAGATCGCTCTTCTCGAATCCGCAAAACGACTGCCGCTCCCCAGCATTTGATGTGAAACGTCAAATGCCGCCCATCATCATATATTTCATCTCGATAAATTCTTCCACGCCATGGTGGGAACCCTCGCGCCCGATACCGGATTCCTTCACGCCACCAAAAGGGGCCACTTCCGTGGAAAGCGCGCCGGAATTGATGCACACCATGCCGTATTCCAGCGCTTCCGCCACGCGCCAGACGCGGCCGATGTCGCGGGCGTAGAAATAGGACGCGAGGCCAAAATCGGTGGCATTGGCCAGGGCGACCACCTCCGCCTCATCCTTGAAGCGGTAGAGGGGCGCCACGGGGCCGAAGATTTCATCCGTGGTCATTTTCATGTCTGACGTCATGCCGGTGAGCACGGTGGGCTCAAAAAAACGCCCCCCCTTTTCGTGGCGCGCACCGCCTTCGATCACTTTTGCGCCCCTGTCGGTGGCGTCCTTGAGCAGGCCTTCCACCTTATCCACGGCGCTGTCGTTGATGAGCGGGCCCTGCACCATGCCTTCTTCCATGCCGTTGCCCACGGTCATCTTGGCCACTTCTGCAGCCAGTTTTTTGGCGAATTCATCGTAGATAGCGTCTTGTACGTAAAGGCGGTTGGCGCAGACGCAGGTCTGGCCCGCATTGCGGAATTTGGAGGCGATGGCCCCCTGCACAGCGGCGTCCACATCCGCGTCGTCAAACACGATGAAGGGCGCATTACCCCCCAGTTCCAGACCCAGTTTTTTAACGGTATCGGCGCACTGCTTCATCAAGATTTTCCCCACCGGCGTGGAACCCGTGAAGGTAAGCGCGCGCACTTTTTTGGATGAACACATGGCCATGCCAATGTCTTTGGCCTCCCCCGTGAGCACGTTCAAAACGCCCTTGGGAAGACCCGCCCGGTGGGCCAGTTCCGCCAGCGCAAAGGCGGTGAGCGGCGTGTCCTCGGCGGGCTTCACCACCGCCGTGCAACCGGCAGCAAAGGCGGGAGCCAGTTTGCGGGTGATCATGGCGGCGGGGAAATTCCACGGCGTAATGGCCGCCACCACGCCCACGGGCTGGCGCACTACCACAATGCGCCCGTCCTTGAACGGGGTGGGAATGGTCTCGCCATAAATGCGCTTGGCCTCCTCGGCGTAAAACTCCACAAAGGAAGCTGCATAGGTGATCTCCCCCTTGGCTTCCGCAAAGGGTTTGCCCTGTTCGCGGGTGAGGATTTCGCCCAATTCATCGGCGTTTTCCATGATCAGCTCATACCATTTGCGCAAAATGGCGGAGCGTTCCTTGGCCAGCATGGCAGACCACAACCCAAACGCCTCGTGGGCGGCCTCAATGGCCTGTTCTGCCTCCGCACCGCCCATATAAGGAACCTTGACGATCTCCTCCCCCGTGGCGGGGTTGGTGACCACCATTTCTGGCGTGCCGGTCCATGCGCCATTGATGTAACATTGGGTCTTGATGAGGTCGGTCATGGTTTTGTTCCTGCCAAAATGCGGCTTCGTCGTGTTGTTTGTCGTGCTGGCTATGCCGGAGTGCTGTCCAGCCAGTCGGCAATGACCTGCACCTGTTCGTCATTGCGCAAGGTTGGGGTGTGGCCGGTATTGTCGAATTCCACCAGCGTGGTTTGTGGGCCCACCATGAGCATTTTCTCCGCCGTCTCTTCGGTGAGGAAAGAGGACTCCTTCCCCCGCAGAACAAGCACCGGGCAGGTAATGCGTTCCCACGTCTCCCACATATCCACGTTGAAATAGGAGATGGAATCCCGATAGGCCTCGCCCACCCGATTGTCCGCCTTCAGCCGAAACCGGCCCGTGGCCGTGCGGCGGGCGGAACTGCGGGCCATGTGCTTCCAGTCATCATCCGACATGGGGGCAAATTCTTTGTAGATGGTGCGCAAATGCGCCTCCACCGCATCCAAATCGGCAAAAGTGTCCGTCCGGCCAATATATTCGGCAATGGACAGCATGGCCTCGCGGGAAACCTCCGGCCCGATATCGTTCACCACCAACCGCCGGATGGGGGATTGGGCGACGGAAGCCAGCACCATGCCAATAATCCCGCCCATGGACGTGCCAATCCAGTTCACCTCACTCACATTGAGGCGGGCAATGAGCGCGTTCATATCGGCATTATATTGCAAATAATTATAGCCGTCCGCCGTGGTGATGTGGTCACTGTCCCCCCGCCCCACCACATCGGGGCAGACCACCCGGTACTGTTCGCACATGCGTTCGGCAAAATAGTCGAAATCCCGCGCATTGCGGGTCAGGCCGTGGACGCACAGCAGCGTCTCGCGATTGGCAAATTGCGTGGCATCGCCCCATTCCAGATAGTTGAGGCGGTGGAAGCCGTGGAAACCCAGGCCCATGTGGTAGTGGCGGGCATAGGCCTTGGGCGGCTGCGTCTTGCGGTGGGGCATGGGCTACGCATCGTCCTTCAGCGCCGCCAGGCGGGCTTGCAAATCATCAATTTGCTTTTGCACCTGGGCCATTTCCTCTTCCCGGCTTTTGGATGCCGTTGCGGTTGAACCGGCCATGCCGGTCATGTCCGGCACATTAACACCAAACAAAGCCATGGAGCGTTTGAACAGATCCATATTTTGGCGTGCCAGGGCTTGCGAATATTCCATCACGGCCTTGGTGTTTTGCGTCACCGCATCGCCCACCGCATCGGTGATGGTCTGCCGCTCCTTGGCCAACAAAGTCAGCGATTGGGTCAGATAATCCGGCACCATGGAGCCATAGGCATTGCCGTAAAGGGAGATAAGCTGTTTTTGAAACTCCAGCGGAAACAGAAAATCCTTCGGCTTCACTTCCTGCTCAAAGATGATCTGATTGAGGATGGTGCGGGTGATGTCCTCCCCGCTCTTTGCCTCTTCGATCACAAATTCCGTGCCGTCCTTCACCAGTTCCACCACATCATCCAGCTTGATATATTTGCTGGAAGCCGTGTTGTAGAGCCGCCGGTTGGGATATTTTTTAATCCGCACCGGGCCATTGGGGTCAGCGTTTTTCTTGCTCATGGGGCGCTCACATCTCGCAAAAAGACCGCCGGTCCCGCAGGAGACCGACGGTCCTATAAAACGTCAAATGAAGGCGTGGTCCAGTGGGTTAAGCCTTAAAGGACTTCGTATAGGCCTTAACGGTGGCTTCGCCGGTTTCGCGCACCAGTTTGCCGCCCAGTTCCATCACGCTTTTGGTCTGTTCGCTCAGACGTTCGGAGGCGGAGGAGGCGTTGTTGGTGGCCACTTTGACAAAGTCGCTCACATCGTCCGTTTTGGTCAGCGCTTTCAGGCCGTCAAAGGTGGCGGCGGTGTTGGTCACATAGTTTTCGTACATTTTGCGGGTGAACGCATCGCTGTTTTGAAACATGGTGGCGCCCAGCTCGATGAAGCTTTCAGCCATCTTTTCTCCATTGGCCATCTGCTGGCTCATGAAGTCTTTGGATTTTTCAAAGGTTTCGGTCGTCTTGCTCATGGGTCGCTCTCGCTAGTAAGTTGGCGTTGGCGTCACAATGCCATATTTTTTTGTGCAGTGCAACATGACTTAAGTCGAACTCGAAATACGGCCCCAAAGCCGCTTTAACTGTATGGGCTGGCACGGGCCTTGCAATGCCTGCGCCAACCCCGTTTGACCGGAAGGAACGCCCCTTGTCCCTCAAAGATGATGATCAAATCCAAGGCAATGTGATCGAAAATTCACCGCCCGCTGGTGGCACCACCACCATGAAAGCCGCCAAATTAATGGTGAAATGTCTGGAAAACGAAGGGGTGGAATTTATTTTTGGCATCCCGGGGGAAGAAAATATTGGCGTCATGGATGCGCTGCTGGACAGCCCCATTCAATTTGTCACCACCCGCCACGAACAAGCCGCCGCCTTCATGGCAGATGTTCACGGGCGGCTTACGGGCCGTGCCGGCGTGTGCATGTCCACCCTGGGTCCCGGGGCCACCAACCTTGTGACCGGCGTGGCGGACGGCAATATGGACCGTGCGCCCATGGTGGCCATCGCGGGCCAGGGTGCCACCACCCGCATGCATAAGGAAAGCCACCAAGTCTTGGATCTGGTAAACCTGTTCGACCCCATCTCCAAATATTCCGTGCAAATCCGCGAACCGGAGATCGTGCCGGAGATCGTGCGCAAGGCGTTCAAATTTGCCGAAGCAGAAAAGCCCGGCGCGGCGTTCATCGATTTTCCCGAAAACATTGCAGAGACGGAAGTGACCGGCTGCGTGCCCCTGCGCCGTCAGGCCCCCATTGAGCCGGTGGCACCCGAAGGCAAATGCCAACAGGTGAGCGCGCTTATCGACGGGGCGGAAAACCCCATCATCATTGCCGGTAATGGCGTGATTCGCGACGGGGCCTCCGACGCATTGGTGGCTTTCGCCGAGCAACTCAATATCCCCGTGGCCACCACATTCATGGCCAAGGGCGTCATGCCCTCCAGCCACCGCCTGTCCATGGGGACCGTTGGCTTGAAAGCCCACGACCTGATCGCTTTTGCCCTGGAGGAAGCCGATCTGGTGCTGTGTGTGGGCTATGACATGGTGGAATACGACCCCGGCCACTGGAACCCCGACAGCGCGTTGCGCATCATCCATATCGATGGGTCACCGGCGGAGGTGGACAGCCACTACATCGTGGAAGCCGGGGTGATCGGCAATCTCAACAATTCGCTCCAACGCATCGCCGCGCAATGTCAGCCCCGTCCAACGCCCCCCATGGCGGAACTGACCCAAAGCATCCACACCATGTTGAACGAATACGCCGGGGATACGGGCTATCCCGTCAAACCCCAGCGCATCATTTCAGACCTGCGCAAGGTGATGGAGCCGGACGACATCGTCATTTCCGACGTGGGTGCCCATAAAATGTGGATGGCCCGCATGTTCCAGGCGGAGCGGCCCAACACCTGCATCATCTCCAACGGCTTTGCCTCCATGGGCATTGCCCTGCCCGGCGCCATCGCCGCCAAAATGATCTACCCGGAACGCAACATTCTGGCCGTATGTGGCGATAGCGGGTTCATGATGAACAATCAGGAGATTGAAACAGCCCTTCGGCTGAAGCTGAACATCACGGTCATCATCTTTAACGACAACAAATACGGCCTCATCGAATGGCACCAGCTGCGTGAATACGGCCGCACCTCCAATATCGATGTGACCAACCCGGACTTTGTGAAATTTGCCGAGAGTTTCGGGGCCAAGGGCTACAAGGTGGAACGCACGGAAGACCTGGCCGCTACGCTGCGCACCGCCATGGCCGATGGCACCGTCTCCATCATCGACTGCCCGGTGGACTACCGCGAAAACATGAAATTGACTGCCCAATTGAAAGGGGCTGAAAGCCCTGACGCCATCATATCTAAAAACTAGAAAGACCTGACCCATGCAATCCTTCCAGTTCCAGACCACCAAATCCATTTTGTGCGAAGTGGGGGCGACGGCAAAGATCGGTGACCTGATGGCGCAAATGGGCTGCAAAAAAGTGGCCTTTGTTACCGATGCCATCATTCTCAAATTGGGCCTGGCGCAAGCCGCTCTTGATGGGCTGAAAGCGGCGGGCGTGGACGTTCACATCATCGACGATGTGGTGGCCGATCCGCCAGAAGCCATGGTGCTGAAAGCCGTGGACGAGGCGAAGGCCGAAGGCGTGGACGGCGTGGTCTCCGTGGGCGGCGGCTCCTCCATGGACACAGCCAAACTCATCGCCGTTCTCGTATCCTCCGACCAGCCCATCGAAGAAATGTATGGTGTGGGCCTCGTGAAAGGCGACCGCCTGCCCATGGTGTTGGCCCCCACCACGGCGGGCACCGGCTCCGAAGTAACACCCATTTCCATCGTCACCACCGGGACAAACGAAAAGAAAGGCGTGGTCTCCCACCAGCTGCTGCCCGACTGGGCAGTGCTGGATGCGGAACTCACCGTGGGCCTGCCCGCGCCCATCACGGCAGCCACTGGCATTGATGCCATGGTGCACGCCATCGAGGCGTTTACCTCCAAACACAAGAAAAATATCGTGTCAGACACACTGGCCCGGCAAGCGCTTGAATTGCTCGGTTCAAACATTGAAACCGCCTGCCACAATGGCGAAGACCGGGATGCCCGCTCCGCCATGCTGCTGGGGTCCATGCTGGCGGGCATGGCCTTTGCCAATGCCCCCGTGGCCGCCGTCCATGCGCTTGCCTATCCGCTGGGCGGCCATTTCAAGGTGCCCCACGGCCTCTCCAATGCGCTGGTCCTCCCCTATGTGGTGGATTTCAACCGGGGTGATGACACCGCCCGAAAACAGTATGCCGAGTTGGGGCCAGTGATCTTCCCCGAACTGGCAGGCAAGAGCGAAGCAGCCATCAATGACGGCTTGGTGGAGGGCTTCAAGGGGCTGGGGCCGAAACTGGGCATGCAGTCGAAATTGGCCGAAGTGGGCGTGAACCACAACAACCTGCCCCTGCTGGCCGAAGATGCCATGAAGCAAACCCGCCTGTTGGTAAACAACCCCCGTGAAATGACCTATGAGGCAGCGCTGGACATTTACTCCCAAGCCCTGTGATCTTTTGGGAAAGCAGGAGGAAAGTTCATGAGCAAATCCAACAAGGGGCAAGATGACGGCCTCACCGCCATGATGGACCTGTGGCGACAGGGGCAGGAAGCCTTTGTCAAAGCCCAGGCCGAAATGGGCGAGACCTTCCAGAAGTCTCTCGGTGCTTTGGCGGAAGATGTGGTGAAACCTCCGAAGGCCGATTCCCCCATGGAGAATATGGGCGTCAATTTTGCCGAAGCAGGCGAGAAAGCCTTTTTGGCCTGGCAGGATTTCTTGAAGGCGTGGTCCCCTGTGAGCAGTCCCATGGGCGGCTTCAACGATATGCTGTTGAAACAGGGCTTTGCCGGCTTCCCGGATTTCGGCACGGGCGGTCTGCTCACGCCCTTTTCCATGGGCGGTGCGGATATTGCTGCCCAAATGCTGGACCCGAAATCCTGGTCCCCCTGCGCGCCCGACGAACTACGCAAGATTTTGCAGGTGGTGGCCGATGGCCCCCGCTTCGCCGATCTCGCCACGCCCCAATTGGAAGCAGCCGCCGCGTGGCGCGAAGTAATCGACTATCAAAAGGCCGCTGCCGATCTCTTCACCGAAGTGCAGGGAGCATGGGGGCGCACCTATGAGCGTTATGCCAAGGACAATGCGCTGGAAGATTTAAAGTCCGGCAACGCGCCGGAAGCCCTCAAGGCGTGGCTCGCCGCCGCCAATGCGGAACTGCTGGAAACCCAGCGCACCCCCGGTTTCATGGATGCGCAAAAGCGCATGATGCGGGCGGGGCTGGAGATCAAACTGCGCCAGAAAGAAATCGCCGAGCAATGGTGCGAGACCTGGCAAATGCCCACCCGCACGGAAGTGGATGACCTTTCCAAAATGGTGCAAGAACTGCGCCGCGAAGTGCGCAAACTGAAACGGGAGCTGGCCAAAAAGTCATGATGCCTCTTGCCCGCGATAAGGATGGCAAGCCCATCGAAAAGCCAAACAACCCGCTGGAGGCCGCCCTCCATGCCTGGCAAATGGCATTCATTCACATGACGGAAGCAGCCAATGAGGCCTTCCAATCCGGTGCCAAGCTCACTCAGATGCGCAATGATGACGTGGCCATCGCCGAAACCCCCGCTGACGTGGTCTACGAAATCGATAAGGTGCGAGTGCTGCGCTACCGCCCGCTGACAGACGTGCGCAAGGACCTGCCCCCCGTGCTCATCTGCTACGGCCTTTTCGGGCGGCAAACCATGATCGACCTTCAGGAAGACCGCTCCCTGGTGCGCAATCTGCTGAATGCGGGGCTGGACGTGCATGTGGTGGATTGGGGCAACCCCACCCGCGCCGACCAATTCCTCACTTTTGATGATTACATTGCCACCTATCTCACCGGGGCCATGGAATATTTGGTGGATTACAATGGCGGCAAGCCCGTAACCCTGTTCGGCATTTGCGAAGGGGGCACGTTCGCCGTCGCCCTCGCCGCCCTTCGCCCGGATTTGTTTTCGGGCATGGCGCTGGCCATTACGCCGGTGGATTTCCATGGAAAGCCGGATGAATTCTGGCCCGGCGAAGGTTTCCTCAATTCATGGATCGGCAATCTGGACAAAGCCGATGTGGACCTGCTGGTGGAAACCTATGGCAATCTGCCCGGCTCCATGACGGGGGCGGTCTTCTCCAGCCTCACACCCATCGCGTCCATGACCAAATACAATACGGGTCTTGCCAACCTGGCGGGCAATGAAGCGGCACTGCTCAACTTTCTGCGCATGGAAAAGTGGATCGCCGACCGCCCTGACCACCCCGGCGGTGCGGCAAGCCAGTGGTTGAACGACCTCTACCGGGAAAATCAACTGGTCAAAGGCACGTTTGAGGTGGACGGCGAGAAAGTGGACCTCACAAAAATTGCCTGCCCGGTCCTCAACATCTACGCCCTGCAAGACCACATCATCCCCGTCTCCTGCTCCAAGGCCCTGGGCAAATTTGTGCCAGAAGATGCCTACGAAGAAATAGGCTTTCCCGGCGGCCATGTGGGCGTGTTCGTTTCAGGCAAGGCTCAGGGCGTGGTGGCCGGAGGGGTGATTGAGTGGCTGGAGCGGACGCAGGGTGATGAAAATCCACCATCGTGATGGGCTGACGTAATCGACCTATCTAAAGCATAAGAATGGGGACGTCTTAGAATAACGACCCCCCCCCCCGCTCCTCATGCTCGGGCTTGTCCCGAGCACGAGGGAGAATCTGTCGATCGTTAGGGGCTTTCTGTGCCCTGCGTACGACCCGTCGATCAACTCGTCGGGTGACGAGCCCTAGTTCTACATATGCAGCGGCTTGGCAAACGTTGCCAGAGCCGCCTCTTTCACCGCTTCCGACAGAGTCGGATGCGCGTGACACGTGCGCGCTAAATCTTCTGACGAACCACCAAATTCCATCAACACAGCGGCTTCATGGATCATATCACCGGCACCGAAGCCCACGATGTGAACGCCAAGCACTTCGTCGGTTTTCTTGTCCGCCAAAAACTTCACAAAGCCTTCCGTGGCGTTCATGGCGCGGGCGCGGCCATTGGCGGTGAAGGGAAATTGACCGGCCACATAATCGTGGCCCGCTTCTTTCAACTGCTCTTCGGTCATGCCCACACTGGCCACCTCCGGCATGGTATAGACCACGGAGGGGATGACCTTGTAATTCACGTGGCCGTGCTGGCCCGCGATGGTTTCCGCCACGGCCACACCTTCATCCTCTGCCTTATGGGCCAGCATGGGGCCGTCGGTGACATCGCCGATGGCGTAAATGTTCGGCATATTGGTGCGCCAGTGATTGTCAGTCTTCACACGGCCCCGCTCCATGGCGATGTCCATCTCTTCCAGACCAAGCCCTGCTGTGTAGGGTGTGCGGCCTGTGGCTACCAGCACCACGTCCGCTTCCAAGGTCTCCGCGTCTCCGCCCTTCACGGGTTCGAAGGTGACCGTGCCGGTGCCGTCGACATTTTCCACGGCCGTGACTTTGGAATTCAGCTTGAAGTCCATGCCCTGCTTTTTCAGCACGCGCTGGAACTGCTTAGACACGCCGCCGTCCATGCCGCCCAGAATGGTGCCGAGATATTCCACCACGGTCACCTGCGCGCCCAGGCGTGACCAGACGGACCCCAGTTCCAGCCCGATCACGCCACCACCCACGATGATCATGGATTTTGGCACTTCCTTGAGCGCAATGGCATTGTCGGAAGAGACGATCGTGTCTTCGTCCATGGCCACTTCAACGCCGGGAATGCCTGCCACGTCTGACCCTGTGGCGATGACGATGTTTTTGGCGACCAGTTTGGTCTCGCCCTGATCACCCGCCACCGTCACTTCCCTCTGGCCGGAAATGCGGCCCACGCCGTGATGCACGTCGATCTTGTTCTTGTTCATGAGGAACGACACACCGTCCACATTGGCCTTCACCGTGTCGTCCTTGTGGGCCATCATCTTGGCCAGATCGAGCTTGGGTGTCCCCACATCAATGCCCAGCGTTTCAAAACCGTGGGTGGCCTCGTGATACATTTCCGAAGCGTGCAGCAAGGCCTTGGATGGAATGCACCCCACGTTCAAACATGTGCCGCCCAGCGTGGCCCATTTTTCCACGATGGCTGTCTTCAGCCCCAGCTGTGCAGCCTTGATGGCGCACACATAACCACCGGGACCGGAGCCGATAACAACGACGTCGTATTCATTCGACATGGTTTTCTTCTCTCTTGAGATGGGGACTTACAGATCCAGCACCAGACGCTGCGGGTCTTCCAGACTTTCTTTCACACGCACCAGGAAGGTCACAGCCTCTTTACCGTCCACGATGCGGTGGTCGTAGGACAGGGCCAGATACATCATGGAGGCGATGGTGATTTCACCGTTGCGCACCACCGGGCGTTGCTCGATTTTATGCATGCCCAAAATGCCCGATTGGGGCGCGTTCAGAATAGGCGTGGACATGAGAGAGCCGTAAACACCGCCATTGGAGATGGTGAACGTGCCCCCCTGCATTTCGGCCATGCCCAATTTGCCGTCGCGCGCTTTGCGGCCCAGATTGCCGATTTCCTGCTCGATCTCAGCAATGGACATCTGGTCCGCATCACGCACCACGGGCACCACAAGACCCTTATCAGTGCCCACGGCTACGCCGATATGGGCGTAGTTTTTGTAGATCAGATCCGTGCCGTCGATCTCCGCATTGACGGCGGGAATTTCCTTGAGTGCATGGCAGACGGCTTTAGTGAAAAAGCCCATGAAGCCCAGTTTCACGCCGTGCTTCTTTTCAAACAGGTCTTTGTATTGTTTGCGCAGTTCCATCACCGGGCCCATGTCCACCTCGTTGAAGGTGGTGAGCATGGCGGCGGTGTTTTGCGCGTCCTTGAGACGACGGGCAATGGTCTGGCGAAGGCGCGTCATGCGCACGCGCTCTTCGCGGGGCGAATCGGCTTCGTTGCTGGCGCGGGGGGCAGCAGCGGGAGCAGGCGTGGCGGTGCCTTTCTCAAGGGCCGCCAATACATCGCCCTTCAGCACCTGACCGCGCTTGCCGGAGCCTTCCACCTGATCGGTGGACAGATTGTTCTCCGCTAAAAGTTTGGACGCCGCTGGGGCGGCTGGCATCGCACTTGCTGCCGTTGGTGCGGGCGCTGGGGCAGGCGTCGGGTCTGGCGCGGGAGCGGCGGCAGGGGCCGGAGCAGAGGCCGCGCCCCCCACTTTAATGCGGCCGATCACATCGCCCGGGGCGATAACGGAGCCCGTTTCTGCCAAAATTTCGGCTAACACACCGGCGCTGGCGGCAGGCACATCCATGGCGGCCTTATCCGTTTCCAATTCCACCAGCGCATCATCCACGGCAAAGGCTTCACCCACCGCCACATGCCATGTGCCGATTTCCGCTTCGGTGACGGATTCACCCGCACTGGGGGCGATGATGTCCACCAATTCGCCGTCTTGATTATCACTCATTTGCTTCCCTCCGACTGCGCCCCAGTTGGCGCGTCACGTGTTTGAATATCTGAACCGATCCGCTTGAACCGCTACCCGAGCGCTTCTTCCAGGAAGGCTTCCAGCTGCGCCAGATGACGAGACATTTGACCCGTGGCCGGAGAGGCGGCACTGGCGCGACCCGCATACCGGGCGCGGCGGTATTTGGCTTCAATATGGGTGAGCACCCATTCCAGATAGGGCTCGATAAAGCCCCAGGCGCCCATATTTTTGGGCTCTTCCTGACACCACACCATCTCCGCGTTTTTGAAGCGGGAGAGTTCCGTAATCAGCGCCTTGGCGGGGAAGGGGTAAAGCTGTTCCACCCGCAGCAGATAAACATCGTTCAGCCCCCGCTTTTCCCGCTCTTCGTAAAGATCGAAATAGACCTTACCGGTGCACAGGATCACGCGGCGGATGTTTTCATCTTTGACAAGCTTGACGGGCTCATCCTTGAGCATTTCCGCATCGTCCCACAGCAAGCGGTGGAAGGTGGAGCCTTCACCAAATTCTTCCAGCCGAGAAACGGCCCGCTTGTTCCGCAACAGGCTCTTGGGGGTCATCATGATGAGGGGCTTGCGGAAGTCCCGCTTCATTTGACGGCGCAAAATGTGGAAATAGTTGGCGGGCGTGGTGCAATTGGCCACCTGCATATTGTCTTCCGCGCACGATTGCAGGAAGCGCTCCAGGCGAGCGGAGGAATGCTCCGGCCCCTGACCCTCATAACCATGGGGCAAGAGCATGACGAGGCCGCACATGCGCAGCCATTTGCGCTCACCCGACGAGATGAACTGGTCGATGACCACCTGCGCGCCGTTCACAAAGTCACCAAACTGGGCTTCCCAAATGGTCAAGCCATTGGGTTCGGCCAGAGAGTAGCCGTATTCATAACCCAGCACCGCCTCTTCCGAGAGCATGGAGTTGATGACTTCATAGCCTGCAGCATCCTCCCCCAGATTTTGCAACGGGATGTAGCGGCTTTCATCCACCTGATCGTAAAGCACGCTGTGGCGTTGGGAGAACGTGCCCCGCTCACAATCCTGACCGGATAGGCGCACTTTCAGGCCTTCCATTTGCAGGGAACCGAAGGCCAGGGCTTCGCCCGTGGCCCAGTCAATGCCATCACCGGTCTCAAACATCTTGGCACGGTTTTCCATGAAGCGCTTGATGGTGCGGTGGGCGTTGAACCCTTCCGGAATTTTCGTGATGGCCTCGCCAATGGCTTTCAATTCGTCCACCGGCACACCGGTCTGACCCCGGCGGGGGTCATCTTGGGAGGCGGCTTCTTTCAAACCAGACCATGCGCCATCCAGCCAGTCGGCCTTGTTGGGCTTATAGGTCTCGGCAATCTCGAATTCTTCATCCAGCTGGGCACGGAAAGCGGCCACGCGTTCGTCTTTACCCCCGGCGTCGAGCAATCCCTCTTTTTCCAGCCGCTGCGCATATTTGGTCAGCGTGGAAGGGTGAGCCTTGATCTTTTTATACATGATGGGCTGCGTAAACGCTGGCTCATCACCCTCATTATGGCCAAAGCGGCGGTAGCAGAACATGTCGATGACGACCGGCTTACCAAACTGCTGGCGGAATTCCACAGCCACTTTGGCAGCATAGACCACCGCCTCCGGGTCATCCCCGTTCACGTGGAAGATGGGCGCTTCGATCATCTTCGCCACGTCGGACGGATAGGGCGAGGAGCGGGAGAAGCGGGGATTGGTGGTGAAGCCAATCTGGTTGTTGATGATGACGTGGATGGAGCCTCCAGCAATGTGGCCCTTCAGGCCCGACAGGCCAAAACACTCTGCCACCACGCCCTGACCAGCAAAGGCCGCATCCCCATGCAGCAGCAGGGGGATGACACAACGCCGGTCCCGTGTGCCGTCTTCGCGCTTGGGCACAAGCTGGTCCTGCTTTGCGCGGGCCTTGCCCAGCACCACGGGGTTGACGATTTCCAGGTGAGACGGATTTGCGGTCAGCGACAGGTGGACTTCATTACCATCAAATTCCCGGTCGGAGGACGCACCCAGATGATATTTCACATCACCGGAACCTTCCACCTCATCGGGCTTGAAGGACCCGCCCTTGAATTCGTGGAACACGGCCCGGAAGGGCTTGGACATGACATTGGTGAGCACGTTCAAGCGGCCCCGGTGGGCCATGCCAAGGATGATTTCCTGCACACCCAACTGGCCGCCGCGCTTGATGATCTGCTCCAGCGCGGGGATTAGCGCCTCGCCACCGTCCAGCCCGAAACGTTTCGTGCCTTTGTATTTGACGTCGATGAATTTCTCGAACCCTTCGGCCTCCACCAGCTTGTTGAGGATGGCCAACTTGCCGTTTTCCGTAAATTCGATGGATTTATCCGGCCCCTCAATGCGCTCCTGAATCCATGCTTTTTCTTCCGGATTGGAAATGTGCATGAATTCCACGCCCAGCGTGGAGCAATAGGTGCGCTGCAAAATGTCCAGCATTTGCGGAATCGTCGCAAACTCCATGCCCAACACATTGTCGAGGAAGATCTTGCGGTCGTAGTCAGCCTCGGTGAAGCCGTAGGCAGATGGGTGCAATTCGTTATGGTCGTCCTTTTTGCCGGCAATGCCTAGCGGGTCGAGATCGGCATGAAGGTGACCGCGGAAGCGATAGGCGCGCACCATCATGATGGCACGGATGGAATCCCGCGTGGCCTGTTGCACAGCTTCCGGGTCGGAAGCGCCGGTCTTTTGCGCAATGCGGGCAGACACTTTGGCTTCGGAGACAATCTCGTCTTCCGCCCAATGGCCGTCCAGCGCGGAGGTGAGCTCCCCATTGGCCGGGATGGGCCAGTGGGATTTTTTCCACGATGCCCCTTCCGCATTTTTGATAATGTCATCAGCCTGATCGCCCAGATCATCAAAAAACGTCTGCCACTCGGCGCTGACGGACGCAGCATCCCGCTTATAGTCCGCATACAATTCCTCAATGTAACCGGCATTGCCGCCATAGAGGAAAGAGGTATTGGCAAACAATTCGTTCTGCGCTTCACGGGACATGGGTCAGAGCTTTCGGTTAGGGGCAGTTGGGCGGATTAGGAAACGACGTATTTGATAACCGCATAGGCAGCGGCAAATATGCCGGTGACAGCAATGACTGGATACCAAAAGGTCTCGGTGAGCATTTTTCGTTCGTTTGCATGGGTTGCGCGCGTTTCCGCCCGCAATTTTTCAACTTCAGCCTGAAGTTTATCCAACTTCAGCGAGATTTCTTTTTCTGCATTCTCAGTCATTTCAAATCTCCTTTGCCTGAAGAAGAGATATTGCCCGACACTAGCCTTTCAACAATTCCATCAGCGTCTCGCCCAATTTGGCGGGGGATGGGGAGACTGCGATGCCGGCGGCTTCCATGGCGGCGATTTTGGAAGGCGCATCGCCTTTGCCGCCGGAGACCACGGCACCGGCATGGCCCATGGTGCGGCCAGGAGGGGCTGTTACGCCGGCGATAAAGCCTACGGTGGGCTTGGAGCGGCCCTTCTTGGCTTCATCGGCCAGGAATTGCGCGGCATCCTCTTCGGCTGTGCCACCGATCTCACCGATCATGATGATTTGTTGCGTGGCTTCGTCGGCAAGGAACATTTCCAGCATGTCGATGAATTCCGTGCCCTTCACGGGGTCGCCGCCAATGCCCACAGCGGTGGTTTGGCCAAGGCCCACATTGGATGTTTGGAACACGGCCTCATAGGTGAGTGTGCCGGAGCGGGAGACCACGCCCACGGAACCCTTTTTGAAGATAGAACCGGGCATGATGCCGATCTTGCATTCTTCCGGGGTCAAAACACCGGGGCAGTTGGGGCCGATGAGGCGGGAGTTTGATTTGTCCAGTTTCTCCTTCACCCGCACCATATCCAGCACAGGCACCCCTTCGGTGATGGCAATGATGAGGGGAATTTCCGCCTCAATGGCCTCTTCGATGGCTGCCGCACATCCTGCAGGCGGCACGTAGATGACGGAAGCATTAGCGCCCGTGCGCTCCTTGGCTTCGGCTACCGTGGTGAAGATGGGCAAATCCCCTTCGCCATTCCCCGCCGTCCAGGTTTCGCCGCCCTTTTTGGGGTGCGTGCCGGCCACCATTTGTGTGCCGTGATAGGCCAGTGCCTGTTCCGTGTGGAATGTGCCGGTCTTACCCGTCAGGCCCTGCACGATGATCTTGGTGTCTTTGTCGATGAGGATGGACATGAATTTGTTCCTGACGTCTCTTTAACCGGGCGGGCCTCAGGCCCCTATTCGTTAATGTGAGAGGCAAACGCCCCTATTTCTGCAAAATGGTAACGGCCAGCAGGCCACCTTTGTTTGTGGGGGGTGCTTTGGCGAAGAGGAAGACTTTGACGTCGTCATTGCCTCCGGCCCATGTGGTGGTTTCCAACAGGCCCTCTTTCACGCCTTTGGAGATGGGCTCACGGCCTGCCAGCACCTGCATATTGGGCAGAAATTCTTTCGCATCCTGCTGATCGTCCAGCACCATGGAGCATGACGTGGCCGTGCCGTCTTTGAAATCTGGGAACGTCTTGATCTGAGCTTCATTGAGGCCCGATTGTTGGATGCCTACGCGGAACAGGCGTTCACCCACCTGCACATCCCAGCCATCGAGAACCTTAGGATTCTCCACCGTCCTGAACTGCTGTAATTCCCGCTCTTCCATGGCCTTCCACGCCAGTTGCACCGACATCTCGCGAATGGCGATGACGTTGGGCACCTGCGCATAACAAATGCGGTTGAACACGAAGACCGGGTCCGGATTGGCGTCCGAATTGCCCAGCGTAGAATTGGCCTGTTGGGCGTGGGCAGAGCCTGCCAGCAGGCAGGACGCCAGAAGACTTGCGACAAGGGTTTTCATAGCCATTACCCCTTCACCGCCTTCACGATCTTCTGCGCGGCATCGTCGAGATCATCGGCGGCCACCACGTCCACATCGGATTCGTTGAGGATTTTCTTGCCTTCTTCCACCTTGGTGCCTTCCAGCCGCACCACCAGCGGCACTTGCAGGCCCACTTCTTTCACGGCCGTCACCACACCTTCCGCGATCGTGTCGCAGCGCATGATGCCACCGAAAATATTCACCAAAATGCCCTTCACCTTGGGGTCCGCAGTGATGATCTTGAACGCCGCCGTCACCTTCTCCGTGGTGGCACCGCCGCCCACATCCAAAAAGTTGGCGGGCTCTGCACCGTAGAGTTTGATAATGTCCATGGTGGCCATGGCCAAACCTGCACCGTTCACCATGCAGCCGATGTCCCCATCCAGCGCCACATAGGCAAGGTCATATTTGGAAGCCTCGATTTCTTTTTCGTCTTCTTCCGTGAGGTCGCGCAGCTTGGCCAGATCAGCGTGGCGAAATTCCGCATTGCCGTCGAAAGAGACCTTGGCGTCCAGCACACGCAGGGAACCATCACCCAACACGCACAAAGGGTTCACTTCCAGCAGGCTCATGTCGGTTTCAACAAAGGCCGTATAGAGGGATGTGAATAGGGCGGGGGCCTCTTCGGCGGCCTGACCGGATAGGTCAAAAGCCTTTACCAAGTCTGCGATATTGCCGTCCGTCAGACCGGCAGAATGGTCCACATCAATCGTGTGGATTTTCTCCGGCGTTTCCTCCGCCACGGCTTCAATGTCCATACCGCCCTCGGTGGAGGCCACAAAGGAGACCTTGCCGGTCTCCCGGTTCACCAAGAGGGAGCAATAGAGTTCCGATTTGATGTCGGCCCCGTCTTCCAGATAGAGGCGGTTGACCTGTTTGCCTTCCGGGCCAGTCTGTTTGGTGACCAGCGTGTTCCCCAGCATTTCAGCAACATTCTCACGCACTTCTTCTTGCGAGAAGGACACACGAACCCCGCCCTTGGCATCTTCCGGCAGTTCCTTGAACTTGCCTTTGCCGCGTCCGCCCGCATGGATTTGCGATTTCACCACATAGACCGGGCCTGGCAGCGCAGCCAGCGCGGCGTCCACATCCCCGGCTTCCAGAATGGGCACACCTTTGGAAATGGGCGCGCCGAATTTGGCAAGGACCTGTTTGGCCTGATATTCGTGGATGTTCATCTTTTGCTTCCTTCCTGACGACCTCCCGCTGCCTGCGGGGAGGCCCAAATTGTGTCTTGCGCTTATCCCTGCGGTTTCTGCGCGATCAATTCTCTCATGGCATTGCCCATCTTACCGCTGATAGCGGGACCGTTGGTGCGGCAACCCTCGCGCCCCACCGTGTCGGCCAATTCGCGGGCCAGAACGTTGGCGTTTTTGTTAGCGCGGGCGTCCACGTAGCCCACCAGACAGCCCTGACCGGTGGTGGCGTTCACATGGTGCACGGTGAGCCATTGACCCTTGTATTCTTCAATACCGCCCAATGTCAGGCGCACGATCATGGCATAGGGTTTGCCGCCCGCCATGCGCCATTCAGCCTTGGCCCCAAGACCGGTAAAGGGTGGCAGAAAGGGCGTACCCTTCCCGTCTTTACCCACGCGAATGGTGTCCCGGGCATCGGCATAGTCGATATAAAGATCAACTCCCCCTACGCCGGGACAGCGCAGGTAAGCCCACTCCCCTTCCCCATCGGCTTTGGCAGCGCTCAGCGTTTCGCAGTTCATCAAACCACCATCCGGGCCGCTGAGCGTGGTGTAAACGGAAGTCTGCGACAGGGCGGGGGCGATCAACACCAACCAAGCCGCACCCGCCAGCATGAGCGAGCGAATGCGATTGCTTACCGTTAGCTTTAATGTTGGCCGCAAAACCAATGCAGAGCTCCCTCTCTGACCGGTTGACTGTTTACTTCAAATTGGGCGCAATCTCAGCACAGGCTTCGCACAATTCTGCGACAGCACCGGCGGACTTGGCGAAGGCTTTTTCATCCGTCTTGGACATTTCCACCTCGATGACACGCTCCACACCACCGGCGCCGATGATGACGGGCACGCCTACATACATATCCTGAATGCCGTATTCGCCTTTCAGGTTGGCCGCGCAGGGCAGAACCCGCTTCTGGTCGCCCAGATAGGCTTCGGCCATGGCGATGGCGGAAGCGGCGGGGGCGTAATAGGCGGAGCCGGTTTTCAGCAGGCCCACGATTTCACCGCCGCCCTTACGGGTGCGGTCAAAGATTTCCTCCATCCGATCCTTGGTGATCCAACCCATCTTGATGAGGTCGGGCATGGGGATGCCGGCCACGGTGGTGTATTTGGCCAGTGGCACCATCGTGTCGCCGTGACCACCGAGAACGAAGGTGGAGACATCCTTGATGGACACATCAAATTCGTCAGCGAGGAAATGTTTCAGGCGGGAGGAATCCAACACACCTGCCATGCCCACAACCATGTTCTTGGGCAGGCCGGAGAATTTTTGCAGCGCCCACACCATGGCATCCAGTGGGTTGGTGATGCAGATGACAAAAGCGTCCGGGGCGTATTTCTTAATGCCCGCGCCCACCTGCTCCATCACTTTCAAATTGATGCCCAGCAGGTCATCCCGGCTCATGCCGGGCTTGCGGGCCACACCGGCCGTAATAATGCACACGTCGGCGCCCTTGATGGCTTCATAGGATTGCGTGCCGGACAATTTGGCGTCCGCCCCATCCACGGCATTGGCTTGGGAAAGGTCCAGCGCTTTGCCTTCCGGAATACCTTCCGCGATGTCGAACAGAACCACATCGCCTAATTCCTTGGCCGCCGCCAGATGGGCCAGCGTGCCGCCGATCATGCCGGAACCAATGAGTGCAATCTTTTTCCGCGCCATGGGAAAACTTCCTTTTACGTAAGAATTTCAGGCGCAGTGCGCCCCCTCTTTGGCGCGAGGATTACAACATGCGACAAAAATGACAAGACAAACGGAAGGCTTAGGTTTCAAATTTTCCGGAAGGCCAGCGTTTGCATGGATACGTTCTTACGTAAGGGTAAGAAATTTGACAGGTTGGTTGATCTAGCGAAGGTGAGTAGACGACACTTCTCGTTCGGAAATCAGATGGAGCAGCGGTTTTGGAGAGCTCGTATGTACCTTGAAAAACCCATTCCCCATGCCCGGAATTATTCCGGGCATCCATGCCTCGTTAGCAGCAACTTGTTGGGTCAACGGAATGGAATGCCGGAACAAGTCCGGCAATGAGGAGAGTGGGTTGATCGTGATTGGCTTACTAAGATCGAAAGCGAGTTTAACGGGTTAAATCGCTTCACCATTGAGGAGTGCCGGATTACCCCCCGCCTTGCCTGCCGCCTGAGCAATAAACGCATCTTTGAGGCGGGGCATACGGTCCACGAGCCCAAGGCCGATGGTGCGGATGGTGCGCAGCGGACCAATATCATTGCTGAACAGGCGGTTGAGCACATCGGTCACAACGCCCATTTGCACCGTATCGAACCGCCGCCAGCGCTCGTAACGTTCCAGCGCCGTCATGGCCCCGATGTCCAGACCAAGCCGGTCGGTCTCCACCACCACTTGGGCCAGGGCTGCGGCATCCTTAAAGCCCAGATTGAGACCCTGCCCCGCAATGGGGTGAATGCCATGGGCCGCGTCCCCCACCAGGGCAAAACGGGGGCGCACGAAATCGCGGGCCAGCGTCAGCCCCAGCGGAAAAGCCTTGCGCGGCCCGGCCACAGAAATTTCGCCCAGCTTGTGGCCGAAGCGGGTTTCCAATTCCAGTTCAAATGTGAACTCATCCGCCGCCATCAGCCGTTTGGCTTTTGCCGTGGGTTCAGTCCAAACCAGAGACGAACGGTGCTCGCCCTTCTCATTCACCGGCAAAGGCAGGGTGGCAAAGGGGCCACCGGGGAGGAAATGTTCTTCCGCCCGCCCGTGGTGGGGCCGCTCATGGGCCACGGTGGTAACGATGCCCATTTGCTCATAGTCCCACGAAACGGTGCGAATCCCCGCTTGCTCCCGCAGGGAAGAGCGCACGCCGTCAGCAGCGATGAGCAATTTGGTTTCGATCATTTCGCCGGAGCCAAGATGCACCCGTGATACGGGATCATCCGTTTCAAACCGGGCGACGGTATCGCCGTGGATCAGCCGCATACCCAATTCTTCCGCCCGTTTGCGCAGCGCCCCCACCAGCTTTTTATTGGGCACCATATGGGCAAACGGTTCGCCCGCCGGGGTTTCGCCTTCCTCGGGCACTTCACCAAAGGTGAGAAAAACAGGCCGCACCGGGTCTTGCGTGCGGCTGTCCGTGACGATCATTTCATTGATGGGTTGGGCGTGGTCGAGAAGTTCATCCCAAATGCCGATCCGGTCCAGCATCCGCCCGGCAGCGGCGGCAATGGCGGAGGCTCGCTCGTCTTTGGAGAGCGCATCGGCGGGGGCGGCATCCACCAACACAACATTCATGTGGGGGGCAGAGGCCTTAATGGCCACGGCGGTGGACAAGCCCACATAGCCGCCCCCGGCAATCAGGCAATCCACCATTTGCTGCTCAGCTTTTTTTGCCATCTTCAGCTTCTCCGATATATGCCGATCAGTAATGCGGCCCCGCCCTATCCGGCGGAGCACCCGTTATATGGAGAGTGATCACACCCATGACCAGCCCCGCTGAACCCCAACACCAATCCTTTGATGCGGTTGCGCAGCTTTTGGATATTCTCGATCTGGAGCCGTTGGAACACAATCTGTTTCGCGGTCGCAGCCCGTCCACCGGCTGGCAGCGGGTGTTTGGCGGGCAGGTCATTGGCCAGGCGTTGGTGGCCGCCCAACGCACCGTGCCGGAGGACCGGTTTGTCCATTCCCTGCACGGTTATTTTTTGCGCCCGGGCGATCCGGGTGTGCCCATTATTTATGAAGTGGACCGCATCCGCGATGGCGGCTCCTTTACCACCCGGCGGGTCATCGGCATCCAGCACGGCAAGGCCATCTTCTCCGCCTCCATTTCCTTCCACATCAGCGAAGACGGCATGAGTTTCCAAATGCCCATGCCCCACCAGCCCGATCCGGAGGGATTGTTGGGCGAAAAAGAGTTGAAAAAGAAATTCATGGATACGGCACCTGAAAGCGTGCGCAATTATTGGAACCGGCCCCGCCCCATCGAAATGCGGCCCACCTCCGTCACTCACTATCTGTCGGACCAAAAACTGGGGCCGGAGCAATATGTCTGGGTGCGGGCCACGGGGGAAATTCCCGCCGATGCCAGCCTGCAAGCGGCCGTTCTTGCTTATGCCTCCGACATGACACTGCTGGACACGGCCCTGTTTCCCCACGGGCGCAAGGTCTTCGACCCGGACATCCAAACGGCTTCGCTGGACCACGCCATGTGGTTCCACCGGCCCGTTAATATGAACGACTGGCTGCTGTTTGCCCAAGACACGCCCTCTTCCAGCGGCGGGCGGGGTTTCACCCGCGGTTCCCTTTACGGGCGGGATGGCACGCTGGTGGCCTCCTGCACCCAGGAGGGGCTGATCCGCCCCCGCGACCCGTCCAAAAGACCCCAATCGGGCATGCCCAAAAAAAAGGCATAGGCTAAGACTCTCTTCATATTTGCCTAAATTTTGCCCAGATTGAGGCCGGATCCCGGTTGGGGTAAAAATTTTACTCAACATAATCAATATTTTACCCGGTTTGGCACAGCACTTGAATACCCGTGAGCAACTGCGCCGTGGTCCTCCCGGCGTGGGGGAAGCCCGATCATAGGGGTCGGGACACTCAAATAACGGGACAAAGTTCATGAAACTGGTCATGGCCATCATCAAGCCGTTCAAGCTTGACGAAGTGCGTGATGCCCTCTCCGCCCTCGGGGTGCAGGGTCTCACCGTCACGGAAGTCAAAGGCTACGGACGCCAGAAGGGGCAAAGCGAAATTTACCGGGGGGCAGAATATGCCGTCCATTTCGTACCCAAGCTGAAACTGGAAATCGCCTGCGACAGCGCCCAATCCGCTGCCGTGGTGGAAGCCATTCAAACCAATGCCTCCACCGGCCAGATCGGTGACGGCAAGGTCTTTGTAATGGACCTCGAACAGGCCGTGCGCATCCGCACGGGCGAATCCGGCGCGGAGGCTCTCTAGTCATGCGCACCCTTCCTGAAATTTCCCAAGGATCATCCTTCATGTCCGAATTTTCCCTCCGCCGGGGCAAGACGGTAGCCGCTCTGGCCACCGCCGGTATCCTCGGCCTCACCGCACCCGCCCTGGCGCAGGACGCCGGTGCCGCTGCCACGGCTAAAGACACGGCCTATATCTTCAACACGCTGCTGTTCTTGATCGGCGGTTTCCTCGTCATGTTCATGGCCGCCGGTTTTGCCATGTTGGAGGCCGGTCTGGTGCGTTCCAAGAACGTGTCCATGCAGTGTCTCAAAAACATCGCCCTCTATTCCATCGCCGGTCTCATGTATTGGTGGCTCGGCTACAATCTCATGTATACGGGCGTGGACGGGGGTTATATCGGCTCCTTCAGCCTCACCGGCTACAATATGGACCCTGTGGGTCAGGCCGCTGATGGGTCTTATTCCACGGCTTCCGACTGGTTCTTCCAGATGGCCTTTGTGGCAGCCACAGCCTCCATCGTGTCCGGCACCATCGCCGAGCGCGTGAAAATCTGGCCTTTCCTCATCTTCACCGTCATCCTTACGGGCATCATGTATCCCATCTCCGGTTCCTGGAAATGGGGCGCAGGCTTCCTGGATGCTGCCGGCTTTAACGATTTTGCCGGTTCCACCATCGTGCACTCCGTGGGCGGCTGGGCTGCTTTGACCGGTGCCATCATCATCGGCGCCCGTAAGGGTAAGTTTGTGGACGGTAAGGTTGTGCCCATGCCCGGGTCCAACATTCCGCTGGCCACGCTCGGCACGTTTATTCTGTGGTTCGGCTGGTTCGGCTTTAACGGCGGTTCGCAGCTGGCTTTGGGCACGATCGGTGATGCATCTGATGTGTCCCGCATCTTCACCAACACCAACCTTGCCGCCGGGGGCGGTGTGGTGGCCACGCTGATTGCCATGCAGTTCATCTACGGCAAACTGGACGTGACCATGGCCCTCAACGGTGCCCTGGCCGGTCTGGTGTCCATCACCGCTGAACCCCTGACCCCAAGCCCCATCGCAGCCATCCTGATTGGTGCTGTGGGTGGTTTGATCGTGGTCTTCACCGTGCCGCTGCTGGACAAGCTGAAAATCGACGACGTGGTGGGGGCCATTCCCGTCCACCTGTTCGCCGGTATCTGGGGCACACTGGCCGTGCCGCTGACGAACTCCGGTGCATCCTTCGGGGCGCAAATTTACGGCATCGTCTGCTACGCCATCTTCACCGTCATCTTCTCCGGCATCATCTGGTACGCGCTCAAAGTGACGATGGGCGTGCGGGTGGATGAAGAGTCCGAAGCCCTTGGCCTCGATAAGACGGAAGTGGGCGTGGAAGCCTATCCCGACTTCACCTTCGGTCGCTAAGCCAAGGTCTCAAAGCCATCCTCCGGCGGAGCACTCCTCCTCCCAGCCCCGCCGGAGTATGATTGGAGCGCAGTTTTCCTCCTCCCTTTTAGGCTGCCGCTTTGATCACGATAAAATCGGCCCGTCTGCTCCCGCAGGCGGGTCGATTGCGTTTTTACCACATGATCAAATTCCGCTGGCCAAAGGGCTAACCCACCTATAAAGTAGCAAGGGTTTTAGAGTTACACACCCTCGACCGCCCGTATTGGTGCGGGGGAAATAAACAAATGCTGCATGGGACAATCACGCCCCGATTTTCTCACGCGGCGGGAAAGCCGTCTGATGATTTCATCGGACGGCTTTCTCATTTTTGCCACCGTGCGCTCTGTTCAGCCACCCCGATAAAGTTTGGTTAACGGGGGTTTAACCCTCTGCCCGCTACACCTTGTGAGAAACGTTTTGGCGATCCCACGCGTTTGGGGGCCGCCTGGATAAAGCATAGGTGGGTTTGGCTGGCCTGCCCTGTGACAGTATGAAAGGCATGGGGTCCATGCAGGCACCGGAAATAGACATGGGCTTTGCCACATCCGCCACCACCACGGCGGCAGGCTCAGACCATGCCGCCCGCATTGAGCCGCACGTGGAAACACCCGTTGCCGCCCCCGTGGTGAACGCCCCCGGCATGGTGACACCCGAAGCGCCAACCGCGATACCCGCACCCGCGCAAAGCCGATTTGGCAAATTGAGCGCAAAAAACTTGCGCCCGGGTAAAGCCGCCAAGCCTTCCTCCGCAGCGTCCTATGACACGCTATCCAGCTTGATCCCCATTCCCCTGCGCAGCCCGCTGAACAAGGCCCTCGGTTTTGCCCTTGTGGCGCTGGCATTGGCCGGTGCCATGGCATTGGCCACCTGGACCGTGAGCGACCCCAGCTTGACCTTCGCCCATGGGGGAGAGGTGGAAAACTGGCTGGGCTTTACCGGGGCCAGTTTTGCCGATTTCACCATGCAATTTTTGGGCTTTGCCGCACTTGTCCTTTTGATGTTGCCCCTGTGCTGGGGTCTATTGAAAATTTCCGGCCGCACCCTGCCCCGCCTGCGCCAGCGCAGCGCTTTTGCTGTGCTGGCCCTCGTGGCGGGCGCGTCTGCGCTGGGTTGCATCGCCATCCCCACCGGTTGGCCCCTGGAAGTGGGGCTTGGTGGCGTGGTGGGTGACGCAGTCTTGTCCATCCCCCGAGCTTTCACCGGGGCTTACCCCGGCGGGTTGTTTGCGGTGGTGCTTTGCCTCCTCTTTATGATGCCTGCCCTCTGGGCCACGCTCTACGCCAGCGGCCTGCGCCATGGCCTACCCTCACGCGTGGCGAAACCAGCCACCACCCCAGCCGAAGGTGCGCTGTTGGATGAGCCGGTGCCTCCACACCATGGTGCGCCGCACGGTGAAGACGACGACGATCTCAACGGTGCCCGCGATTGGTCCAGCCTGCTGGCCACCCCCGTGGGCCTGATCCTCCACTGGGGCTATAGCCTAGCCGCGCTTTGGCGTAAGCGACGGGGCCAAACCCCCATGCCCCTTCAAACCTCTTCCGACACACCGGGCGTTGCCGCCGCCATGGCACGGGTGGAAAGGCAAGAGGCCGAAGAGTCCGCCGCTCCGGCCACCACTATCCGAGCACCACAACCCCAACAGACCGATGCCGCGTCCCACTGGGAAGTGGTGCCGCCATGGGAGGAAAGCTACGAATCCGCCGCCGCGTCCCAAGTGGTGGACATGTCTCCCCCTACTATGGACCCTGCCGATACATGGAGTGCCATGAACGGCACGGTGGACGAGACGCAACCGGCCTTCGAGGGGCCCGAAGATATTTTCGAAGCCCCATCACCCGCCGATAGCCCGGCCGCTACTCTTGCTGCCCAGCAGGCCGAGACCGCACCACGACAGGCCGTCATCAAACGCCCGGCGGCCCCCGCCAATCATGGCGGCCCCTTCGAAATGCCCGGCCTTGATCTTCTGGCAGAACAAAAAACGATTATCGACGACCCGAGCCTCTCCAACGAAGCTCTGCAGGAAAATGCCCGCCTGCTGGAAGGCGTGCTGGAAGACTTCGGCGTCAAAGGTCAAATCATTAAAGTGCGCCCCGGCCCCGTGGTGACGCTTTACGAATTGGAACCGGCCCCCGGCGTCAAATCCTCCCGCGTTATCGGGCTGGCAGAAGACATTGCCCGCTCCATGTCCGCCATCGCCGCCCGCGTGGCCGTGGTGCCGGGCCGCAATGCCATTGGTATCGAACTGCCCAACAAAAAGCGCCAGACCGTCTATCTGCGCGAGCAGCTGTCTTCCCCGGAATTCAAACAGTCCAAGGCCAAACTGGCCATGTGTCTGGGTAAAACCATTGGTGGCGAGCCGGTCATTGCCGATTTGGCCGGGATGCCCCACCTGCTGATGGCAGGGACCACAGGCTCCGGTAAATCTGTGGGCATCAATACCATGATCCTGTCCCTGCTCTACCGGCTCACCCCGGACCAGTGCAAAATGATCATGATCGACCCGAAGATGCTGGAATTGTCCATCTATGACGGCATCCCCCACCTGCTTACCCCGGTGGTGGTGGACCCCAAAAAGGCCGTTGTTGCCCTAAAATGGGCCGTGCGAGAGATGGAAGAGCGCTACAAGAAAATGTCCAAAATGGGCGTGCGCAATATCGACGGTTTCAACACGCGCATCCGCGAGGCCGCCGCCAAGGGCGAAACCATCACCCGAACCGTGCAAACTGGCTTCGACCGCCATACGGGCGAAGCCATTTACGAACATGAAGAGCTGGATCTGGAAGCCATGCCCTTCATCGTGGTCATCATCGACGAGATGGCCGATTTGATGATGGTGGCGGGCAAGGACATTGAAGGTACCGTCCAGCGGCTGGCGCAAATGGCCCGGGCCGCGGGCATTCACGTCATCATGGCAACCCAGCGCCCGTCGGTGGACGTCATTACCGGCACGATCAAGGCCAATTTCCCCACCCGCATTTCCTTCCAGGTGACCTCCAAAATCGATTCGCGCACCATTTTGGGCGAAATGGGTGCGGAGCAATTGCTGGGCATGGGCGACATGCTCTTCATGGGCAAGGGCGGACGCACCACCCGCGTCCATGGCCCCTTTGTGGACGACCAGGAGGTGGAAGACGTGGTCAACCACCTTAAATCCCAAGGCGTGCCGCAATATCTAGAAGCCGTAACCGAAGAAGAGGAGGAGGCAGACGATGCCCCCGCTTCCGGCGGTGGCAGCGGCGACAGCGGTGAGGGGGACCCCTATGACCGGGCCGTGGCCATCGTGCTCAAAGACCGCAAAGTCTCCACCTCCTACATCCAGCGCCGCCTCTCCATCGGTTACAACCGCGCCGCATCGCTCATTGAACGCATGGAGCAGGAGGGCGTTATCTCCGCAGCCAACCACGCGGGCAAACGGGAAATCCTCGTCCCTGCCGAGGATGAAACCATCTAATAGCCCAATTCAAAGCCTAGTTCCCCGTCCAAACCTTCTCATCAAAAGAGAAAGACCATGATTTTCAAGATCCGCCGCCTGTTCAAACTCTCCTTCGCCGCCGCACTCGTGGGGGGCGCCGTGGCCCTGTCTTCCGTCTCCACCGGCGAGGCCCGCGTCACGGGTAGCGACAAAAAAGCGGTTGCCGCCATTTCCAAACACTTCTCTTCGGTCCCCACCATGATGGGGGAGTTCATTCAGTTTGGCCCCAATGGCGAACAGACCGGCGGCAAATTCTACCTGCACCGCCCCGGCCGTGTGCGGTTTGACTACAACAAACCCTCCCCCATCCTTGTGAAGGCGTGGGATGGGTCCGTGGGCGTCCACAACCGCAAACTCAAGACTTGGGATTTCTATCCCCTGCGCAAGACGCCGCTGCGGATGCTTTTGGCCAAAGAAATTGATGTGAACGACAAATCCATCCAGTCCGTGAAACGGGAGAAGGACCTCACAACCGTGGTGCTGGGGAACAAATCCGTCTTCGGCAATTCCACCATCACGCTCATGTTCGACCCCAAGACCTATGAACTGCGCCAGTGGACCATCACCGACAATCAGGGCAAGGACACGTCAGTCATGATCTTCAACGTGAAGCGCAACGTGAAACTGTCCTCCCGCCTGTTCCGCATGAACCAACGCGAAATCCTGCGCCGCCAAAACAGCCGCGATTAGAATAAGGCCATCCTTGATGGCCTTATTCTAAATCTGTTTGCGCTCACGCTGACGGGCCGTTAGCCCTTCGCTGCGCGGCCGCGGCAAACGTTTGCCGGGCGGCTCTTCGCCGCCCCTGCATCGACACCGCATATTGCTAGCAACTGATATTGAAGCCTTATTTCAGGGGATCGCAGCCAAGCGCCCTTGTGACTCCTCCCCGGCAGGGCCAAACTCAGATTTTTGCATTTGAGTCCTCCCATGTCCTTCAAACTTGCCACCTGGAACATCAATTCCGTGCGCCTGCGCATCGGCATCGTGGAAGACTATCTGCGCGCCCACGAGCCGGACGTTTTGTGCTTGCAAGAAATCAAGTGCCAGAACGACCAGTTCCCGGCCAAGGCGTTCAAAAAGCTGGGCTATGAGCACTTCGCCGTCCACGGCCAGAAGGGCTATCATGGGGTGGCAACGGTTTCCAAAACGCCGCTGATTGAGATCAACTCCACTGACTATGTCAGCATGGGTGATACGCGGCATGTGGAATGTCAGGTGCAGACCCCTGCCGGTCCGGTCCGCGTTCACAATTTCTACGTTCCCGCCGGCGGCGATGAGGCCGACCCGATGAAGAACCCCAAATTCGACCACAAGCTGAAATTTCTCGAAGAAATGAAGCTCGTCACCTGCGACCACGGCAATGTGCCCTCCATCCTCGTGGGAGATCTCAACATCGCACCGCTGGAAAACGACGTGTGGTCCCACAAACAGCTTTTGAAAGTGGTCAGCCACACGCCCATCGAGACCGACCTCCTCAAGGCCGTGCAAGCCGCAGGCGGTTGGACCGATTGCATCCGCCAACACATCCCGCCACAAGAAAAGCTCTACACCTGGTGGAGCTACCGGGCGAAAGATTGGAACGCCGCCGACAAAGGCCGCCGCCTGGACCACGTCTGGTCTTCCCCAAGCCTCGCCGAAAAACTCACCGACCTTCAGGTACTGCGGGACGCAAGAGGCTGGGAAAAACCGTCAGACCACGTGCCGGTCATGGCGGTGTTTGATCTTTAGCCAATCCGCATGACGGTGCTGCCATCAATGCGAGGCAACAGATACTCCATGGCTTCCCGGCTCACCGCCACGCACCCTTCTGTTGGGGTAAAATCCTCGCGCGCGAGATGAAAGAAAATGGCGCTGCCGCCCACAGACAAATGGTGGCTTTGATTGTGGTCCAGCACGATGACCACATCGTAGAGATGATCCTCTCGCCACATCCTTTCATGGCTCGCCCCAAAGGGCAGTCTCACCGGCCGGTTATACCGGGGGTGGCCCGGTTCATCACACCAACCGCTGTTTTGGAAGATTGCTTGGGAGGGCAGCGGATATTCATAGCACCGCACCTTATCAGGGCGCCAATAGGCTGTGATAAGCCTAAATTGCCCCAGCGGAGTAATCCCATCCCCTTCGCCCCGCTTACGCCCGATACCACTGCGGCCCAGCGCACAGGGGAAGGCGCGGCGGGACTTTCCCGCACCAGCCACCACAATACCCCGCGTTGCCTCACCCGGCGCTGGGCGCACCCGCAGAATATCTAGGGGTTCACGGGCCGTTTTGGCGGGAAATAATTGCGACATGGCCCCATTTGCCTCACAATCCTCATCACCACTTCACATTCGCGCGAGATCGGGGGTTGTGCAAGTTGCTGCGCCCCAATGGCCGCTTATGAGACTAGAAAGGCTGAACGACTTTGAGGAATTCCATGACCGAACGTGCGATCCTGCTGGTGGACGATGACACAGACCTGCGCGAAGCGCTGAGCGAACAACTGGCGCTCTATGAAGAATTTTCCATCCGGCAGGAGGAGAGCGCCGCCGCCGGCATCAAGGCCGCCCGCGATGCCCATACGGACCTTTTGATCATGGACGTGGGCTTGCCGGATATGGACGGGCGCGAAGCGGTGAAACTGCTGCGCAAGGGCGGGTTCAAAAGCCCCATCATTATGCTCACCGGCCACGATACGGACAGTGACACCATTTTGGGCCTGGAAGCCGGGGCCAATGACTATATTCCCAAACCGTTCAAATTTGCCGTCCTGCTCGCCCGCATCCGCGCGCAATTGCGCCAGCACGAACAAAGCGAAGACGCTGTCTTCACCGTGGGCCATTACTCCTTCCGCCCGGCGCAAAAATTGCTGGTGGAGGAAGACGGCTCCAAAGTGCGGTTGACGGAAAAAGAAACCGCCATTCTGAAATATCTTTACCGCGCCGAGCAGAAAGTCATCACCCGAGACATTCTGCTAGAAGAAGTGTGGGGCTATAATTCCGGCGTCACCACCCACACGCTGGAAACCCATATCTACCGCCTGCGCCAGAAGATTGAAAAAGATCCGTCAAACGCGACC
This sequence comes from Pseudomonadota bacterium, assembly GCA_038525315.1. Taxonomy (GTDB): domain Bacteria; phylum Pseudomonadota; class Alphaproteobacteria; order Rhizobiales; family Rhizobiaceae; genus Pseudahrensia. Next base: position 497,651 of record JBCBHU010000001.1, on the reverse strand, counting down.
CTGCTGGTGACGGAATCGGGCGGCTATAAACTGGTTCCGTAATGTCTCTGGATTCTGATATTCAGCTCCTCGCCACCGTGCGCCTGTTTGAAGGCTTCCGCCCCGAACATCTGCGCCTGTTGGCCTTTGGCGCGGAGGCACGCATGTTGGCGCGAGGCACACGGCTTTACCGCAAAAACGTGCCTTCCGATGGGGGCTATGTGATCGTGCGCGGCGTGGTTGAACTCACCTCCGGTGACCATGACCACGACGTGCAGCGCTATGGTGAGGGCGCGCTGATCGGCGAATTGGCTCTCATCACCGACACCATGACCCCGGCCACCGCCATCGCCGTGGAACACACAGAAGTCCTCAAACTCCCCCGCACCCTGTTCCGACGCATGTTGGAGGAATATCCCGAACTGGCCCAACTTCTCTTCGATCGCCTGGCCCATACCACGGAAGAACTGGTGGGCCGCCTCGACATTGTGCGCGCCAAACTGGACCATGCCACGGATTTGCAGGACCGGCGCGAGCGGGACCGGGGGTAGGGCTCTACTCCGCCGCAGCAGCGGCTTGGGCCGCGCGCATTTGGCGCTTGCGTTCGATGGGGTCCAGTTCCCGCTTGCGCAGGCGGATATTTTCCGGCGTCACTTCCACCAATTCATCATCGGTGATGTAGGACAGCGCCCGCTCCAACGTCATTTTCAGCGGCGTGGTCAGTTTCACCGCGTCATCCTTACCGGCGGAGCGAATGTTCGTGAGCTGTTTGCCCTTCAGCACGTTCACTTCCAGATCATTGCCACGCGTGTGTTCACCCACGATCATGCCCTGATAGACCTTGTCACCGGGGTGGATCATCATGGGGCCCCGGTCTTCCAGATTGAACATGGCATAGGCCACGGCCTCCCCGTCCCCATTGGAAATGAGCGTGCCCGTGTGGCGCTGGGGGATGTCACCGCGATAGGGGCCGTATTCCAGGAAGGTGCGGTTGAAAATGGCCGTGCCCCGCGTGTCCGTCATGAGTTCGGAGAGATAGCCGATGAGGCCCCGCGTGGGGGCGTGGAAGACAAGCCGGGTGCGCCCGCCGCCGGAGGGTTTCATTTCCACCAGATCGGCTCGGCGTTGGGAGAGTTTCTCCACCACCGCACCGGAATATTCCTCATCCACGTCGATGATGGCTTCTTCGATGGGCTCAATCTTGGTGCCGCTCTCATCCTTTTGCATGAGCACGCGGGGGCGGCCCACGGTAAGCTCAAACCCTTCCCGGCGCATGGTTTCAATCAGGATAGCCAGCTGCAATTCACCCCGGCCCGCCACGTCATAGGCGTCCGCCCCTTCGGCTTGGGTGACTTTGAGCGCCACATTGCCCTCAGCCTCTTTCATCAAACGATCGCGGATGACGCGGCTTTGCACCTTGTCACCCTCACGCCCGGCCAGCGGGCCGTCATTGACACGGAAGGTCATGGAGAGCGTGGGCGGGTCGATGGGCTGGGCGGCGATGGGGGTTTTGTTGGCGGTGTGGCAGAGCGTGTCCGCCACGGTGGCCTTGGCCATGCCAGCGATGGAGACGATATCCCCCGCCTTGGCCTGATCCACAGGCTTACGCTCCAGACCCTCGAAGGACAGCACCTGCGTGATGCGGCCCGTTTCTACCACGTTGCCGTCTTGATCCAGCGCGTGAATGGCCTGGTTGGGCACGGCCGTTCCGGAGGTGATTTTGCCCGTCAGAATGCGACCGAGATAGGGATTGGCTTCAATGGTGGTGGCCAACATGCGGAAATCGCCGTCTTCCGTGGCGGGTTCCGGCACGTGGTCCATCACAAGGTCCAGAAGGGGGGCCATGTCGTCCTTGGGACCGTCCGCATCGGTGGCCATCCAGCCCTGTTTAGCGGAGCCGTAAAGCGTGTGGAAATCCAATTGCTCTTCATCCGCTTCCAGCACGGCGAAGAGGTCAAACACCTCGTCCAGCACCCAGTCGGGGCGACCGTCCGGCTTATCGATCTTGTTGATAGCCACGATGGGCTTCAGCCCCAGTTTCAGCGCCTTGGCCAGCACGAATTTGGTTTGCGGCATGGGGCCTTCGGCGGCATCCACCAGAATGATGACCCCGTCCACCATGTTGAGAATACGCTCCACCTCACCGCCGAAATCAGCGTGGCCCGGCGTGTCCACAATGTTGATGCGGTTGCCTTTCCAATTGATGGACGTGACCTTGGCCAGGATCGTAATGCCCCGCTCTTTTTCCAGATCGTTGGAATCCATGGCCCGCTCATCCACCTGCTGGTTTTCACGGAACGTGCCGGATTGCTGGAGCAGCACATCGATAAGCGTGGTTTTGCCATGGTCAACGTGCGCGATGATCGCGATGTTGCGAAGGGACATGATAAGGCCTGAATGTAAGAGGGAGAGCAGGCCGCGAGGGTTTGGAGGAGCGCAGCCCTGATCTTGCCGCGCTTATAGGCGGGAAGGGCCATAAAGAAAAGGGGGGCGGTTAGTCGTCTTTAGGAAGGTCGGCAAGCCAGCTTTCGATGAGTTCTACCATGTGTGCGATGCCGATTTGATGGTAGAGGGTAAGGGATTTGTTCCAAGCCACGCGGGCTTCGGCAATCTGCCCGCGTTCTTCGAACAAGGCACCCAGATTGCCGTATTTGCTGGCCATACCCTCTTTGCGACCTAGCTCCTCATCAATGCCGAGGCCCTCCAGGTATGCTTCCTCGGCGGCACAAAAATCACCGCGCGTTCTATAGAGATTACCCAGATTGCCGTATTGGTTAGCCATTCCCTCCTTGCGCTCAAGCTCCTCGTTCAGCGCAACACTCTTGAGATAGGCTTCCTCGGCGGCATCAAGATCACCGCGCGTTTTATAGAGATTGCCCAGATTGCCGTATTGGTTAGCCATTCCCTCCTTGCGCCCAAGCTCTTTGTTAAGGGCAAGGCCCTTGAGATAGGCTTCCTCGGCGGCAGCAAGATCACCCCGCGTTTTATAGAGAATGCCTAGATTGCCATAGTCACTGGCCATACCTTCCTTGCGCCCAAGCTCTTTTTCAATGGCAAGGCTCTTGAGGTAGGCTTTCTCGGCGGAAGCAAGATTTCCGCGTGTTCCATAGAGATTGCCCAGATTGCCGTATTGGTTAGCCATTCCCTACTTGCGCCCAAGCTCTTTGTTAAGGGCAAGGCCCTTGAGATAGGCTTCCTCGGCGGCATCAAGATCACCCCGCGTTTCATAAAGTGTGCCCAGATTGCCGTGGGCAACGGCCATACCCTGACGGTCGCCAACCCCCTCACTGATGGACAAGACTTTGCCATAGGCATCAAATGCCCCATCAATATGGCCAAGCCGACTGAAAATACGCCCTAATTGGTTCCAAGCGTCCCATGATTGAGGATCACATTGCGTGGCCTTGCGGTAGTTTTCCAGCGCGGTTTGAGTGTCATGAAAATGAGCAAGATTGCCCAAAGCCACATAATCCTGCGCATCTTTTACGCGGTTTTCGGCAGCTTGATTGGCCTCCGCTTGCGCCCGCGCTGCAATGCGACCCGCGTAATACGCCGTCAGTGCATCGGCATCGCCTTCCAGCACCCCTTCAACAGCATCCGCTGCGCTATCATCCGTTTGCGCCTGTTCCAGCAAGGTGGCGATTGTGTTTTGCAGGGCTTCCACCTCCGCCGTGCTTTCTTGCAGCTTTCGGCGCAGGTCTTCGGCTTCTTCTTTATTGTCAGACTTGGGTGCCGCTAAGGCTGCTAGGATTTCGGCTTTCATTGCCTCCATGCCCTCGGCAGTGGCCATTTCTGCCTGAATGTTTTGAACGCCTGTGAGGGTTTTCACGGCCACGGCCGCCCGCAATTCCTCGGAAGCCGATTTGGCGGAAAACAACAGTTGGTGAAGAGAATCCAGCACTGCTTTCAGCGCGGCTCTTTCAATCCCCGCACTTTTCTCCCGAAACGCGTCAAACCTCGCACCGTTGGGAATATTGCCCAGCACCAGCGCTGTCGCGCCGTGCCAGTCTCCACCGTTTGATACGGTAATGCGTGCGATCAGGTCCGGCGCGTTGTGGGCGATGATGCGCGGGCCAAATTCTTCAAGATTTTTCAAAATAGCGCCGGTGTCGTTCACCCGGCTGGCCGTGCAGGCCGCTTCCACATCCTGCGCAACACGTTTCAAAAAGCGCTTGGCGGCCTTATCCGGGCTATCCTTCAAAATAGAAGGGAGTAGGGAAATAAACCCACCGCTAGCTTCGCCGGCCTTTTCTAACGCAGCCAGTCCCTGATCCGCTTCACCAGACAAAACAGCCGCAGCAAAGGCTTTCACGCAGGCAATACAGGCGATGGATGCGGTGACAGACATGAATTCCCCCTTCCCCATTCAAGATAGGCAAGGGGCGAGGCTGTGCAAGTGAGAAGTAAAAATCGGGCCGTCACAGGGACAGCCCGCTCTTTATTGTTTTAGGCGGCAACCTGTTTGTTCAACAAGCCACGATTCACCAGCAATTCCGCGATCTGCACCGTATTGAGCGCAGCGCCCTTACGCAGATTATCCGACACCACCCACATGTTGAGCCCATTGTCGATCGTGCTGTCTTCGCGGATGCGGGAGATATAGGTGGCATCTTCGCCCGCTGCCTCGTAGGGCGTGACATAACCCCCGTCTTCCCGCTTATCCACCACCAGACAGCCGGGCGCTTCGCGCAAAATAGTGCGGGCATTCTCCGCCGTCATCTCTTCTTCAAATTCGATATTCACCGCCTCGGAATGGGACACGAATACGGGAACGCGGACGGCGGTGGCCGTCACCTTGATGGCCGGGTCCAGCATCTTCTTGGTTTCAGCGGTAATCTTCCACTCTTCCTTCGTGTCACCGGAATCCATGAACACATCGATATGGGGAATGCAGTTGAAGGCGATGCGCTTGGTAAATTTTTGCGCCTCGATGGGGTCCGCCACAAACACGGCGCGGGTCTGGTTGAATAGTTCCTCCATGGCTTCTTTGCCCGCGCCGGAGACGGACTGGTAGGTGGACACCACCACGCGCTTGATCTTGGCCGCATCGTGCAGCGGCTTGAGTGCCACCACCAATTGCGCCGTGGAACAATTGGGGTTGGCGATGATGTTCTTTTTGGAAAAGCCCACCACATCATCCGCGTTCACCTCCGGCACGATCAGCGGCACGTCTGGGTCGTAGCGGAACGCAGATGAGTTATCGATAACGACACAACCCTGTTTGCCGATTTTGGGTGACCACTCAGTGGAGAGTGATCCGCCGGCGGACATGATGGCAACGTCGGTATCGGAAAAATCATGGTTCTCCAGCGCCTTCACCTTCAGCACCTTATCGCCGTAGGAGACTTCCGTGCCCTGGCTGCGGCGGGAGGCCAGCGCCACCACTTCGTCAGCCGGAAAGGCGCGCTCCGCCAGAATGGAAAGCACTTCACGCCCCACATTGCCCGTGGCGCCGATAACTGCAATTTTGTAACCCATGATCGTTCTCCTGCTCTCCATGAACGCAGTGAGAAGTGCCTCTCCTTTCCGGGAGAGCGCGGAAAGGAGCGGTCAGGTGGTCTTTGTGGTGACAGCCTTGGTGATCATGAGCCGCTGCGTAAAGCAAACCACCCAAATGTCAACCAGGGCGCGTTAGCGCCTATGGTAGTAGAGGCTGTGGAGTGAGAGTTGCCCTGAATGGAATTGAGATGGTTGTGAGATTAGTGCGCTTGAAGATGATCGCGGTGCTGGTTGCGCTCATAGGCCTTGTGACCATGGCTGAAGCGCAAAACCCGTTCCAACCGCTGAGCGCGTCAGACATCAGAGCCAGCCTTTTCGGCCAGCGCATGACGGGTGAATATCCCAGCGGGAAGGGCTGGGCCGAACAATTCAACCGGGATGGCACATCGGTTTACGTGGAAGCTGGACGACCCGCGGAGGGTCTGATGACCTTTGAAGGCCGCAACTTGTGCTTCGCCTATCCCGGCACGACGCAAACCGGCGGATGTTTTGAAGTGTGGAAGCGCGGCACCAACTGTTTCGACTTTTACGCCATCGATAACGGCACCACCAACACCCGCCTCGACGACCGCCGCTTCGGTAGAAGTTGGAGCGCCAGAGGATGGCTAGAGGGCAAACCAGCCACCTGCGTGACAGAACAAATTAGCTAGGGCCACTAATCCGATTGTGATCCCCGCCTGCACAGAAGTGACAACCCGGTAAAAGGCAAAGCCCGTGATTCACGTGAAACGCCGCTAACCCCGCGCGCCAAAAATCGCGCTCCCCACGCGCACATGGGTGGCCCCCATGGCGATGGCGGTCTCATAATCACCGGACATGCCCATGGAGAGTTCTTCCACCCCCGCTTCCCGGGCCAGTTTGCGCAACAGGGCGAAATGGGGGCCGGGGTTTTCATCAAAGGGCGGGATGCACATGAGGCCCCGGATGGTGAGACCATGGACATCCTGACAGCGTTTCACAAACGCCACCGCTTCGTGGGGGGGCACGCCCGCCTTTTGCTCTTCTTCACCCGTATTCGCCTGCACAAAAAACGTGAGCCGCTTGTCCAGCTTCGCCATGGCCTTGGCCAAGGCGCTGGCTATCTTTTCCCGGTCCACCGTGTGGATGCAGTGGAACAGGGCTACGGCATCCTCTGCCTTATTGGATTGCAGCGGACCTATCAGGTGCAATTGGGTGTCGGGATAATCCACCATCAGACCCGGCCACTTACCTTGGCTCTCCTGCACCCGGTTTTCACCAAACACCCTCTGCCCCGCTTCCAATGCCGGGCGGATGGCATCGGCATCAAAGGTTTTGGAGACAGCGATCAGGGTCACATTATCTATGGAGCGACCAGCATCAGCGGCCGCTTTGGTCAGATTTTCACGGGTCTCGTTTAACCGCGCTTCAATATCACTTTTCATTGCCTGCCTCTGGAAGTCTGATCTTAATACAGCCGCTACTAACCACGCCGACTACGTCGGTTGACCTTGGGGGGGTTTTGCGGTCACAAGGCGCGGCAATACAACCCCCAAATGGCCGCATGTTTTTGCCTGAATACAGGCTTGGCCCAACGCGAAGACGAGACCATGGCAAGCGAACGCTATAATCCCGGACCGGTGGAAACCAAATGGCAGCACCAATGGAACGAGGCCAAACTGTTTGAGGCCAAAACAGACCCGGCCCCCGACACGCCCACCTACTACGTATTGGAGATGTTCCCCTATCCTTCCGGGCGTATCCACATGGGCCATGTGCGCAATTACGCCATGGGGGATGTCATCGCCCGCTACAAACGCGCGAAGGGTTTTGAGGTCCTCCACCCCATGGGGTGGGACGCTTTTGGCATGCCGGCAGAAAACGCGGCCATGCAAAACAAGACCCATCCCAAGGGCTGGACCTATGAAAACATTGCCACCATGCGCACCCAGCTTAAATCCATGGGCCTGTCATTGGACTGGTCCCGGGAATTCGCCACCTGCGATGTGGACTATTACGCACGCCAGCAAAAATTGTTTCTCGATTTCCTCAAAGCCGGTCTCGCCTACCGCAAATCCGCCAAGGTGAATTGGGACCCCGTGGACATGACCGTGCTCGCCAATGAGCAGGTCATCGACGGCAAGGGCTGGCGCTCCGGCGCGGAGGTGGAACAGCGCGAACTCACCCAGTGGTTCTTCAAAATTTCCGATTTTTCCGAGGACCTGTTGTCGGCCCTGGACGGTCTCGACGAATGGCCCGCGAAGGTGAAAACCATGCAGGCCAATTGGATCGGCAAATCCGAAGGCCTGCAATTCACCTTTGACGTGGTGGGCGCGCCGGACGGCTTTGACCAGTTGGAGGTCTACACCACCCGCCCAGACACATTCATGGGGGCCAGCTTCGCCGCCATCTCCCCAGACCACCCGCTGGCTTTGGAGCTGGAGAAATCCAACCCGCAAATCGCTGCCTTCAACGCGGAATGCCGCAAGCTGGGCACTTCGGTGGCCGCCGTGGAGCAGGCCGAAAAACTGGGCTTCGACACGGGCCTCACCGTGAAACACCCGGTGGACCCGAATTGGGAACTGCCCGTGTGGATCGCCAATTTTGTGCTCATGGGCTACGGCACCGGCGCCCTCTACGGCGTGCCCGCCCATGACCAGCGGGATTTGGACTTTGCCCGCAAATACGACTTGCCCGTCATCGAGGTCTATCAGGCCATCAAGGATCCGCAGCCCATCAAAGACGTGGCCTATGTCTGCGACAAGGCGGAGACGGTGAATTACGTCAATTGCCACACGGGCGTGGAACACAAGACCGCCGGCCAGGCCATCGCCGAGGCCATCGCCCATGCTGAGGAAAACGGCTACGGCCACGGCAAGGAGCAATTCCGCCTGCGCGACTGGGGCGTTTCCCGCCAGCGTTATTGGGGCTGCCCCATTCCCGTGGTCCATTGCGAAAAATGCGGCGTGGTGCCGGAGAAGGAAGAAAACCTTCCCGTCCAACTGCCCGACGATGTGACTTTCGACATCCCCGGCAATCCGCTGGACCGTCACCCCACATGGCGTAACTGCATCTGCCCCTCCTGCGGCGGTGAGGCCCTGCGCGAAACCGACACCATGGACACATTTGTGGATTCATCGTGGTATTTCGCCCGCTTTGCCGACCCCACGACAGACACGCCCACCAACCCCCAAGCCGCCGACCGCTGGTTGCCGGTGGATCAATATATCGGCGGCATTGAGCATGCCATTTTGCACCTGCTCTATTCCCGCTTCTTTGCCCGGGCCATGCAAATCACCGGCCATCTGGGTGTGACAGAACCCTTCAAGGGCCTCTTTACCCAGGGCATGGTGGTCCACGAAACGTATAAAGGGTCCGAGGGTCAGTGGCTGCAACCGGCTGAGATCAACATCACCGGCGAAGGCGACGCCCGCAGCGCGACGGAACTGGCGACCGGCAAACCCGTCACCATCGGCGGCATCGAAAAAATGTCCAAGTCCAAGCGCAATACGGTGGACCCGGATGACATCATCGCCACCTATGGCGCGGACACCGCCCGCTGGTTCGTCCTCTCCGATTCGCCACCTGACCGGGATGTGATCTGGACAGAAGGAGGCGTTGAGGGGGCCCACCGTTTCGTCCAGCGCATGTGGCGCATGGTGCACCAAATCGCCGGCGCCGAAACCGCCCAGGCGGACGGTGCCGCTGATTTGGACCTGCGCAAAGCCACCCACAAGACGCTGGCTAAGGTGGACCAGATGATCCCATCGCTTCGCAACAATGCCGCCGTGGCGCAAATTTACACACTGGCCAATGCGGTGGAAGCGGCGGCCAAGGGCGGCAAGACCTCCACGCCCGTTTTGCGCGAGGCCATGACCATCATGCTGCAGATGATCGCCCCCATGATGCCTCACTTGGCGGAGGAATGCTGGCAGGTGCTGGGTTGCGAAGGCATGGTCTCCGCCGCCCGCTGGCCGAATGTGGAGGAAGAGCTTCTCACCGAAGACGCCATGACCCTGCCCGTGCAGATCAACGGCAAAAAGCGCGGCGAAGTCACCGTGGCAGCCGATCTGGATAAGGCCGGCGTGGAGGAAGCCGTGCTGGCGCTGCCCTTTGTGGAAAGCGCACTTTCTGGTAAACCTCCCCGCAAGCTGGTGGTGGTGCCGGGAAGGATCGTCAATGTGGTTGTGTAGAGCAATTCCGGCAAACGCCAGAGCGGTGAAGTATCGCCAAACGCGTTCGAGCGAAGCAAGAGGCCGCGATTGGCGATCCAATGTAAGATGGAAATGCTCCAAAGCAGCCTTTGCTGGTGCAGCCCTTTTGGCGCTAGCCGGTTGCACGGTGGAACCGCTCAACAGTTCTAGCGCCGGGCTTTCTGCCAATGTGTCTGACAGCACCCGTGCGGTGCTGGAACGCACCAGCGTTTCCCCCGTCTCCACCCGCGTGGCCCAACAGGTGCGCAATGGCCTGTTGTTTGCCATGAATGGCGGCACAAAAAAGCCCGGCGGTCGCTATCGCGTGGACCTGTCCGTGGTCTCCACCGTCTCCAACCTTTCCGTGCAGGTCTCCAGCCTCGCGCCCACATCTGCTCAGGTGAAAGTGGCGGCCCGCTACAACGTGGTGGAAATCGCCACGGGCAAATCCGTCGCCAGCGGTCAACACACCACCATTGCAGGGTTCGACAAGACACCCCAAAGCTTTGCCAATGAGCGGGCGGAACGGGACGCGCAAAACCGCGCGGCGCGGGAAGCAGCCCAGCGCATTCACCTTTCCGTGGCCAGCGCAATCGCCGGACCCTAGCACCCGATCCATGGCGCAGATCAAAGCCCATCAGGTGGAAGCCTATCTGCGCCGCCCCGATCCGGCCCATGCCATCACGCTTATCTATGGCCCGGATGCCGGTCTGGTCTCCGAACGGGCAGCCCTGCTGGCACAAGCCAGCGGCGTAGACCTTAAAGACGACTTCGCCACTGTAAAATTGGACGCTGAGGACGCCGCCGCCGATCCAAATCGGGTGACTGATGAAGCGCTCACCGTCTCCATGTTCGGGGGGAAGCGTCTGATCTGGATCACCGGCAGCACGGCCCGCCCGCTCATCAAAGCCATCGAACCCCTGTTCGGCGTGGATTTGCCGGACACCGTCGTGCTGATCGAGGCGGGGGATTTGAAAAAGACAAACGCATTACGCAAACGAATCGAAAAAGAGAAGACGGCCATTGCCCTCCCCTGTTTTCAGGATGCCATGGCCGCGCTCAACGGCGTCATCGACGACGAACTTCAAAAAGCAAACATTGCCATCAATCGCGATGCCCGCCGTCTTCTTCTGGACAATCTGGGGGGAGACCGCCGCGCCAGCCGGGCTGAGGTGCAAAAGCTGACCCTCTACGCCATGGGCGAAAATGAGATCACCGTCGATCACGTGCGCGAAATCGTGGGCGATGCTTCAGCCCTCACCAGCGATACAGTCACTAACGCGGCCACGCTGGGGGATGTGGACACCATGGACCACATGCTTAAGCGCCTTACCTCCCAAGGCATGAGCTTGGTGCCCATCGTCAACGCCATGCTGCGCCACTTCCAACAGTTGCACCAATTGCGTGCCCTGGTGGAAGCCCAAAACATGAGCGCCCAGGCCGCCGTATCAGGCCTGCGCCCGCCGGTCTATTTCGAGCGGCGGGATACGCTCATCAAAGCCGTTTCCCTATGGCCTCGCGATGCCCTGACCCGCGCCCTGGCACGGCTGGACAAAATGGCCTTTGAAAGCCGGGCAAATGCCGCACTGGATGCGTCTCTCGTCACCACGGCGCTCTTAGCCATTGCTTTGGAAGCTCGAAGCTTGGGGCGCAGACGGCGTTAGAGCAAATCATGTTCATATAGAAACAGAACTTATCGAAAATCACGTTCGAAAACAGCACTTTGCTGTTTGAGAGGCAGCGAATCTCGATCCCGCTTGAACGTGATATGCTCTAGCTTTCCAGCTTGCGCTGCAAATCGTCCAACTGATCCAGCGTTTTGTAATCAATGGTCAACCGGCCCTTGCCATTGGGCTTGTGATTGACACTTACTTTCAAACCCAATGCATCGGACAGACGTTTTTCCAGCGCCAGCGTGTCAGCATCTTGCACCGGTTTGGACGCTTTGCCATCTCCGGCAGGTTTTTGAGACTGGGCAGCCAACGTCTCTGCCTGACGCACGGACAAACCTTCGGAGACGATACGGTGGGCCAAACCCTCGGGGTGGTTCAATGTAATCAATGTGCGGGCGTGGCCGGGGGAAAGTTCACCACTGGCAAGCATGGCCCGCACTGGCTCCGGCAGGCGCAACAGGCGCAGTGTATTGGCCACATGGCTGCGGCTTTTGCCGATGACCTTGCCCAGATCCGCCTGACGATATTCGTAATCGTCCATCAATTGCTGATAGCCCAAGGCTTCTTCAACAGGGTTCAGATCCGCCCGCTGAACGTTTTCGATAATGGCCAGTTCCAGCGATTGGCGGTCGTCCACTTCCCGCACGATAATGGGCACCTGATGCAGACCAGCCTTCTGGGCCGCCCGCCAACGCCGTTCGCCCGCGATGATTTCCCAGTGCCCCGTATCTCCAGGGGCGGTCCGCACCAAAATGGGCTGGACAATGCCGTGCTCAGCAATGGAGTTGGACAAATCCTCCAGATCAGCATCCGCAAACACCCGGCGCGGGTTGTTGGGGTTTGCCCGCACTGTCTCGATGGGCACAACGCGGTCGGACGGCACGGAGGCCGGCCCCTCTTCTTGGGCGGTAGCCGGTGGTACATCGATCGGCTTATCCATCTCCCCAATAAGAGCCGCCAGGCCGCGCCCCAGCCGTTTTTTGGATTGTTCGTCAGCCATTGTTTTTCTCCGCCGCCACTTGGGAAATGTCGTTTTGAACTGGTGGTCTAGGCCACATTCTTGTGGCGGGCTTTCTCCCGCTGAATAAGTTCCGAGGCCAATTGCAGGTAAGCCTGCGACCCCACACATTTGATGTCGTAAAGCAAAACCGGTTTCCCGAAGGAGGGCGCCTCGGAAATGCGCACATTTCGAGGGATGACAGTCTCATAGACCAAATCACCCAGCGTCTCGCGGGCATCTTCCACCACTTGCTGGGCCAGATTGTTGCGCCCGTCAAACATGGTCATCACCACGCCCTGTATGGTTAAGCGATTGTTAATGCTGTTGCGCACCTGATCGATGGTGGACAAAAGCTGGCTCAAGCCCTCCAGAGCAAAAAACTCTGTCTGGAGCGGCACCAGGACGGAATCTGCCGCAGCAAGACCATTGAGCGTGAGTAAGTTGAGGCTGGGGGGACAGTCGATCAACACATAGGAAAAATCCGGCGCGCGGCCCAAATGGCCGGCCACGGATTTTTTCAGCCGATAAGCCCGGTCTTGCGCCTGATTGATTTCCATTTCCACGCCCAATAGGTCCAGCGTGGCGGGAACGATAGATAGACGAGGCACGGCCGTGGCCTGCACCGCGTCCATCAAGCTGTTTTCGCCTGTCAGCAACTCGTAGGAAGAAATATTCCTTTCATCAGGGCCGATGCCAAGACCGGTGCTGGCATTGCCCTGCGGATCCAGGTCCACCAGCAGCACTTCTTCACCGATGGCGGCCAAGGCCGTGGCCAGGTTAATCGCCGTGGTGGTTTTGCCCACGCCCCCTTTTTGGTTTGCGAGCGCGATGACACGGGGGCGAATATCCTGATTGATACTCATAATTGGGCTTTCCTACTCTTTATACTGCCCCAAGCCGGACCGTACGGTGTTGTGACTCGCCCGCCTTCCCAAGGAAAGAAAAAGTCAGGCTTTTTCCCGAAGATTCTCAATCCTGAGGATAACTCCGGCATCAAAGCGTGAAGGCGTTATGGCGCAGTCAAAATCCCAGCGTTTAAGGGCAGCATCAATCTCCGCCTGATAGTCCCGACCTTTAGGAAAGAGACCGGCACTTCCCTGGGTCAGCTGGTCCGCACCCATATCCAGTAATTTGTCCAAACTGGCCAAGGCACGGGCGGAAATCACATCTGGTTCAAGTAGAGTGGGCAGAATTGCTTCGATCCGCCCGTTATGAACATGGACGTTTTGCACCCCTGTTTCTCGCACTACCGCCCGTAGAAAAGCGCATTTTTTGCCAACGCTTTCCACCATATCCAAACGGAAGTCATTTTTGTCAGCTCTACAGATGGCCAAGATGAGCCCTGGAAAACCGGCACCGCTACCCAAGTCGATGACATGGTTAGCATCCATTGCCAGCTCCACCATTTGAACACTGTCTGCAAAGTGACGGGTCCATGCTTCATCGAGTGTGGAAGGGGCCACCAGGTTGATCTGTTTTTGCCACTGCACCAAAAGCCTGTGATATATGGCCAGTCTTTCCTGTGTTTCACGTGAAACATGCTTGACAGCTAGAACGGCGTCTATGCCTTCAGAATTGGCCATCAGGAGGAGGCAGACTGTTTTTTGCTTTCGGAGACGAATCGACGGGTATGGGCCAAAACAAGCGTCATGGCAGCGGGTGTCATCCCATCTATGCGACCCGCCTGCCCAAGGGAGGTCGGCTTAACCGTTTCCAACTTGGACTGCAATTCCATGGAAAGACCCGGTATGCCCGCAAAACTCATATCAGACGGGATCGCCAAATCCTCATCCCGCTTCACAGCCTCAATATCTGCCTTCTGCCGTTCCATATAGACCGCGTATGTGGCATCGATTTTCATCTGCTCCGCAATTTCGGCGTCAATATTCCCCAGTTCTGGCCAAAATTCTGTCAGTTTGGGAATATCCACCTCTTGATAGCGCATCAGTTCAAACGCCGATCGGCGCACACCATCTTGCGCAATGGTCAACCCAATCTCGGCGAGGGCCTTTGGTGTCGCCGTCAATGATTCACACAAAGCGCGGGCGTTCTCCAAAGCGGCAGATTTTTGCTGGAAATGGTGCCGTCGGGCTTCGCCCACCAGACCAATTTTCTCACCGTAGGCAGTTAGGCGCTGGTCCGCATTATCAGCCCGCAGGCTCAACCGATATTCAGCCCGCGAAGTAAACATGCGATAGGGCTCGCTCACCCCTTTGGTGACGAGATCATCAATCATGACGCCGATATAGCTGTTGGTGCGGCTAAAGTGGGCGGGATCGTCCCCCGCCACCAGCCGTGCCGCGTTTACACCGGCCACAAGCCCCTGGGCGCCCGCTTCCTCATAACCCGTTGTGCCATTGATCTGACCGGCCAGGAAAAAACCCTTGAGCGCACGTGTCTCCAAGGAAGGCTTCAAGGCCCGCGGATCGATGTAATCATATTCGATCGCGTATCCGGGTTGCAGAATGTCGGCTTTCTCCAGCCCGGGGATTGTGGCGATGAAATCCCGCTGCACGTCCTCTGGCAATGATGTGGAAATGCCATTGGGATAGATTGTCGGATCATCCAACCCTTCCGGCTCCAGGAAAATCTGATGACCATCCCGCTCGCCAAATTTGACAATCTTGTCCTCGATACTGGGGCAGTAACGGGGCCCAACGCCACCGATCTGCCCGGAATACATGGCCGAGCGATGCACATTATCGGCGATAATCTGGTGGGTTTTGGGATTGGTGCGGGTGATACCACACTCAATCTGCGGCACGGTAATCCGGTCCGTCATAGTGGAAAACGGCACCGGCGGATCGTCCGCCGCCTGCATATCCAAGCCGGACCAATCGATTGTGCGGCTGTCCAGCCGGGCAGGCGTTCCCGTTTTCAAACGCCCCAGCGGCAATTCCAAAGAGGCCAGACTCTCAGCCATGGCCTGGGACGGTGCCTCTCCCATGCGCCCGGCTTTGATTTGCTTTTCACCGATATGAATGAGGCCGTTGAGAAAGGTCCCCGTGGTCAAAACCACTGCACCGGCGGCCAGCACTTCGCCGGTTGCCATTTTCAATCCCGCCACGCGGCCTTGATCATGAATAATACCCGCCGCTTCACCTTCAATAACAACAAGATTCTCCTGACCCCCGATCTCTTCCTGCATGGCGAGGCGATAAAGCTTACGGTCCGCCTGTGTGCGCGGCCCCCGCACCGCCGGGCCTTTGCGACGGTTCAACAATCGAAATTGAATGCCGGACCTGTCGGCCACGCGACCCATCAAGCCGTCCAGGGCATCAATCTCACGCACCAGATGACCCTTGCCCAATCCGCCAATGGCAGGGTTGCAACTCATAGTCCCAATGGTGTCGAAGGAATGGGTCACCAAGGCGGTACGAGCACCCACCCGGGCGGAGGCGGAGGCGGCTTCTGTGCCCGCATGTCCGCCGCCTACGACAATGACATCAAACTTCTGCATCTTACGATCCTCGTTTCACGTGAAACGTGTTGATCTCTCTTTATCCCAAATGTTTCACGTGAATCATGCTATTTTCCGACGCAGAACTCACTGAAGATCACATCCAGCAGATGTTCCACATCAATACGCCCCGTCAATCTGCCCAGAGCATCCCCAGCCTGACGTAATGCTTCCGAACGCAGTTCCAAGGGCAAGCCCACTTCAAGAGCTTCCCCTAACGCTGCGCAGCAAACAGTCAATTCTTGCCGATGCCTGTGCCGGGACATGGTGGCAGTATCCTCGGAACGGGGTAAGTTGCTCACAGCCCGCTTGATCTCCCCAAACACAAAATCAAGACCGTCAGCCTCCACGACCGAAACCTTGTTTGTTTCCACACCGACAGAGGGCAGATCACTTTTGGACCGCACCACGATCGCACCCTTCGGCACGTTAGCAGCGGCTTCCTCATCCGGTGGCATCAAATAAATTACCAAATCGGCTTCATCAGCTTTCGCGTGGGCCCTCTTTATGCCCTCCAATTCTACCACATCATTCGTATCACGGATGCCCGCCGTGTCAGACACAATGACCAACTGCCCCTCCATATCGAGGGACACCTCAAGCACATCCCGCGTGGTGCCGGGTATTTCGGTAACAATAGCCACGTCCCGCTTGGCCAAGGCATTCAGCAGGCTTGATTTACCCGCATTGGGCGGACCCATCAAAACCACCTTAAACCCATCGCGGATGATCTCACCCCGCTTTCCTTCGTTCAGATGAGCGTAAATCTCACGCTTGAGCCCTTCAACGCCAGCCCAAATCGTAGCACTGACCTCATCTGGGATGTCGTCCTCGTCGGAAAAATCGAACTCCGCCTCAATCAAGGCTCGGCTCTTGATCAGCACATCGCGCCACGCATCATATTGCGCCCGCAGCACGCCCCCCGTTTGGGAAAGAGCAAGGCGCCGCTGGCTCTCCGTCTGCGCCGCGATCAGATCCGACAACCCTTCCATGGCCGTCAGATCCATTCTGTTGTTTAGGAACGCTCGGCGAGAAAACTCCCCCGCTTCCGCCATGCGATGATGGGAGACAGACCCCAAATAGCTCAACAGGGCATCCACAGTGGCGCGACCACCGTGGCATTGCAACTCCACCACATCCTCACCGGTAAAACTGTGGGGTGCCTCAAAATAAAGACACAGCGCTTCGTCCAGCACCTGTCCACGATCATCCACCAAAGATGAAAGCCGTGCCTTGCGGGATTCAAACCGCTTACCGGTCAAACTCTCCAGCGTCTGCCGCGCGTGCGTCCCGGAAAGCCGTATGATAGCCACACCGCTCGGGAGCGCCCCGCTGGAAAGGGCAAAGATCGTGTCCATACCCTTTCTCCAGTCTTAATTGTGAAAGGTTTTGTTAACCAACCGAATCGATCAGGTGTTCATGGAGTCAAAGAACTCGCCATTGTTCTTCGTCTGCTTCAATTTATCCAGCAAGAACTCGATGGCGTCCGTATTGCCCATGGAAGACAGGATGCGGCGCAGCACAAAGATTTTCTGCAAATCGGCTTTGGGGATAAGCAAGTCTTCCTTCCGTGTGCCGGATTTGAGAATATCCATGGCAGGATAGGTGCGCTTGTCCGCCACCTTGCGGTCCAGCACGATTTCCGAGTTACCCGTGCCTTTGAATTCCTCAAAGATCACTTCATCCATACGGCTGCCCGTATCGATCAACGCTGTGGCGATGATGGTGAGCGATCCCCCTTCTTCAATATTACGCGCCGCCCCAAAGAAACGCTTGGGCCGTTGTAGCGCATTGGCATCCACACCCCCGGTCAGCACTTTACCAGACGACGGCACAGTCGTGTTGTAGGCACGACCAAGACGGGTAATGGAGTCCAGCAAAATTACCACATCACGCCCGTGTTCCGCCAGCCGTTTTGCTTTTTCAATAACCATTTCAGCCACTTGCACGTGCCGCGTGGGCGGTTCGTCAAACGTTGAGGAGATCACCTCGCCATTCACGGACCGCTGCATATCCGTCACCTCTTCCGGCCGTTCATCAATGAGCAGCACGAGCAAATAGGCTTCCGGGTGGTTGGCCGCGATGGAGGTGGCCACATTTTGCAACAGCACCGTCTTACCTGTACGAGGCGGAGCCACAATCAACCCACGCTGGCCTTTACCCAACGGAGCCACCAAATCGATCACGCGGCCCGAAAGGTCTTTCGACTCGGTATTTTCAATTTCCATATGGAACCGCTCGTCAGGATAAAGCGGTGTGAGGTTATCGAAGTGGACCTTGTGTTTGACATTTTCGGGGTCATCAAAATTGATGGCGCTCACCATCAAAAGGGCAAAATACCGCTCACCATCTTTGGGAGACCGGATCGGCCCTTCCACCGTATCCCCCGTGCGCAGGGAGAATTTCTTGATCTGGGAGGGGGACACATAAATATCGTCGGGCCCAGGCAGATAATTCGCTCCGGGCGAACGCAGGAAGGCAAACCCGTCCTGCAACACTTCCACCACGCCCTGGCCAATAATTTCCACTTCCCGGTCGGCCAGTTGTTTCAAAATGGCGAACATCAGTTCCTGTTTTCGCAGGGTGGAGGCATTTTCCACCTCCATCTCCTCGGCAAAGGAAAGCAACTCCTTGGGAGATTTTTCTTTCAGGTCCTGAAGTTTGATCTTTTCCATGGGAATATCCGGGAGGTCAGGCTGTCTCAACGCGACAGCAAAAACGGGAAAACAAGGCACATTCAATGTGCAACGGGTCTGGATTGTGGGTCCGGAAGGACAAAGGGACACCAGCAAAAACCGGTGGTGCCATCTTACCGAAAGGTGGGACCCCGCAAGGGGCGCGGCAGGGGTGGCTGGGGCGTCCATACCGACCCGCGCCTCACCTTGCAAGTTTTATCGAAACTGCCCCTAAAAGGGCTTCACCACCACCATGATGACGATGATGATCATCAGCACAGCCGGGACCTCATTGGCGATGCGGTAGAAACGCTGGGGCTTCTCGTTGCGGTCTTCCTCAAACGCCTTGCGGTATTTGGCATAGGCCATGTGCATGGCCGTTATAATGACCACGCAAACCAGCTTCACCCACATCCACGGCTCGCTCCACGAAGAATAAAGCGTGGCAATCCAAATGCCGAAAATCCAAGTGGCAATCATGGCTGGCGTGCCGATGGCCTTCAGCAAACGCCGCTCCATAATTTTGAACGTTTCAGATTGGACGGAGCCAATCTCGGCGTCACAATGGTAGATGAACAGACGCGGCAGGTAGAGAAGGGCGGCCATCCATGAAATGACCGCCAGAATGTGCGCCGATTTCACCCACAGATCGATGGACCCGAACATGACTTACGCCCCGCCGCCCTTATAGTCCTGTACCCGTCGCACCATCTGCTCCACATGGACCACCGGCGTGTCCGGCGTCACCCCGTGCCCCAAATTGAAGACGAGAGGCCCACCGGCAAGGTATTCCAAGACACGGTCGATCCCTTCATCCAACACATCGCCCCCGGCGATCAGGCGTTTCGGGTCCAGATTGCCTTGCACCGGCACCTGCTTTTGAACCTCTTGGGCAAAATTGAACGGAATGGTCCAATCCAGCCCAATCATATTGATATCCGTTGCCGCGGCGTAACCATCGTAAAAAGCACCCACCCCTTTGGGGAAGCCGATAATCTTGGCATCTGGCACCTCGGCCCGCACTTTTTGCACAAGCGCCGCCACTGGCGCCACACACCACCGCTGGAATTGTTCCTCATCCAGCACCGACGCCCAGGAATCGAAAATCTGCACCGCATCGGCCCCCGCCTTAAGCTGAGCCACCAGATAGCGGGCGGAGGCGTCCACCAAAACGTCCATGAGTTTTTGGAACGCCTCCGGCTGAGCAAAAGCGAATGCCCGTGCGGGACCCTGATCCGGTGTGCCGTGGCCGGCGATCATATAGGTCGCCACTGTCCAGGGTGCCCCGCAAAAGCCCAGCAAGGTGGTCTCACGGGGCAGTTCAGAGCGAAGATTACGCACCGTTTCCAGCACAGGCGCCAGGTGGTTCAAGACATCTTTATCTTTCAAGCCATCAATCTGCGCAGCATCGACCGGCTCCAATAGGGGGCCACGCCCCTCTTCAAACCGCAGCGGCACATCCAAAGCATCGGGGATGACAAGAATGTCTGAAAACAGGATTGCCGCATCAAAGCCAAACCGGCGGATGGGTTGCAGTGTGACTTCTGTGGCCAGTTTAGGATTGTAACACAAATCCAGAAAACTCCCCGCTTCTTTGCGGGTGGCTTTGTATTCAGCCAAATAACGGCCTGCCTGTCGCATCATCCAGATGGGGGGTGTGGTTAGGCTCTTGCCCTCCATCACCTGCATCACTTTTCTTGGACTTGTCACGTTCGTCATTCTCCGTGGCGAGCGTCTATTCACATGGGGAGAGACGCTTGCGGTATTTGATTCTTATTTGAGTCGGTGGATTATGGGGATTGTTCTTTGTCCACAACCAGCCGCAGCAATCCAACGTAATCCCCAATCTGGTTAGCCCCATTCAACCTTGTGGATGAACAATGTGCAATATGCCTTAGACACATTGCTTTGTCAGTCTTGTGTGACAGGTACATTTTTCAACCCCTCTTGGGAATGCGTTGCATAACATCAATTTATCCCCATTCCTCTCCACAACCTCAAAGTTCCTTCCCCTCCACCCAGCCTTTGGATGGGGATTCTGCCAGCGGGTAAGAATCCGTCAACGTTTGGTGCAAGTGGAATTCATCCCCCGCTCTCCACATGGCGCAAAGCCATATGGGGACAGAATTTAGAAAAGACTCGACTCTCCAACGGCCCGGTTCCGGGCCCGATTCGAATTGCCGCCCACAGTGTTTGGGTAAATTTACATTCTTACCTTGCAGGGCATGGGTCGCTTTCCGATAAGCAGGGTACAACTGTTCATCAGGTGTCCCTATGTCCTACACCCTTAATGCTCCCCTCATTCTGGCTTCCAGAAGTGTCCACCGCGCGCAGATTTTGTCCAACGCCGGGTTGGATTTTCGTCAAATCGCATCTCCGCTGGACGAGCGCGCCATTGAGGCCCCCTTGGAGGAGGCGGACGTTTTGCCCGAAGACCGGGCGGAGATTTTGGCAGAGGCCAAGGCGGTCAGCGTGAGCGAGGCCCAAGGCGGTGCCCTCGTGGTGGGTTGCGACCAAATCCTCTCCTTTGAAGGGAAAGTGCTCCACAAGGTGCAGGATATGGAGGCCGCGCGCCGCCGGCTGCTGCACTTGCAAGGCAAGACCCACATGCTCCATTCCGCCGTGGTTCTGTGTCAAAACGGCCAGACCCTGTTTCGCCATGTCACCCCCTGTACCATGACCATGCGGCCCATGACACCGGAAGCTATCGGGCGGCATCTGTCCCATGCGGGCAAGGGTGTGCTGTCCTCCGTTGGGGCCTATCAGATCGAAAGTCTGGGGGCGCATCTGTTTGATACTATTGATGGTGATCTCTTTTCCATCGTGGGCCTGCCGCTTTTGCCCCTGCTAAGCGCTCTGCGGGAGCACGGAGGTCTCGATGGTTGAAACCTCCAAAAGCGCTTTCGTCACCGGTTGGCCCGTCACCCATTCCCGCTCTCCCCTCATTCACGGCCATTGGCTTAAGGCACATAAGCTGGACGGTGACTATGTGAAACACGGTGTTCCGCCTGAAGACCTCAACGCGTTGTTCAACGCCGTGCGGCAAGGCCACTGGTTGGGGGGTAATGTGACCTTGCCCCACAAGGAGGCCGCCTTCACCTTGGTGGATGAACTCCACGGAACGGCAAAACGACTGGGTGCCGTCAATACGGTCTGGCATCAGGACGGACGCCTACACGGCACCAATACGGATGGTGCGGGCTTTCTTGCCAATCTCGACGAGCGATCTGCGGGCTGGGATAGTGATGAAAAACGGGGGCGGGGTGCGTTGGTTCTGGGTGCTGGCGGTGCCGCCCAGGCCATTGTTGTTGCCTTACAGGACCGGCGTTTTGCCCCCGTCTTCATCGCCAACCGCACCGTAGAAAAGGCACAAAAATTGGCCGCAGAATTTGGCCCCCCCTGCCGCGCCCTTTCCCTTCAAGAGGCCACGAGCGCAGCCATTAATGTGGCGTTCATCGTCAACACCACCTCCGTGGGCATGGATGGTCAGTCCTCGCCGATCAGTGTTGAGGGCTTTGCCCAAGATTGCCTCGTCAACGACATTATTTATACGCCGTTGGAAACCCCCCTTCTGGCCGCCGCTCGAAAGCGCGGCCTGCCCGTGGTGGACGGTCTTGGCATGTTGCTCCATCAGGCGGTGCCCGGGTTTGAACGCTGGTTTGGCGTGCGGCCCACCGTTACCGAAGAATTGCGCACCCTTATTCTGCGCGATTTGGGTGTGGTGGCATGAGCGGCCCGCTTTTCATCGCCCTCACCGGCTCCATCGGCATGGGCAAATCCACCACCGCGCAGATGTTTCGCGATGCGGGCGTGCCCGTCCACGATGCTGATGCAACCGTCCACGCCCTTTATGCCGGCGAAGCCGCCCCACTGATCGAGGCAGCCTTTCCCGGCACGACGGATGAAAGCGGGGTGAACCGCACAAAACTGGGCCACCATGTCATCCGCAATGCCGAGGCCATGAAAAAGCTGGAAGCCATCATTCACCCGCTGGTGCGGGACAAGGAACTGGCTTTCCGCCAATCCATAACCAGCCCCTTCGCCATTCTCGATATCCCACTCCTGTTTGAAACCAAGAGCACAGACCGGGTGGATGGGATTATCGTCGTCACCGCCCCTACAGACGTGCAACGGGAGCGCGTGCTGGCACGGCCCGGCATGAGCGTGGAAAAGTTTGAGGCCATCCTTGCCCGCCAGACCCCTGATGGGGAAAAACGCGCAAAGGCTGACTTCATCATTGATACCAGTCAGGGGTTGAAGGCGGCTAGACAAGCCGTCGCTGATATTACCACCCGGCTCAACAGCGGCTGGACACGGGGAGAAGACGATGCGTGAGATTATCTTCGATACGGAAACCACGGGCATTGGCCCGGAACACGGCCACCGCATCATCGAAATCGGCGCGGTGGAAATGGTGGACCGCCACCTCACCGGCCGCACCTATCACCAATATCTCAATCCCGAGCGGGAAATTGAACAGGGGGCGTTCGAGGTCCACGGCATTTCCCTGGAGCAGGTGAAAGATGAGCCGGTTTTTGCTGATATTCTCGACGACTTCTGGGACTTTTTTGGCGACGGCACTTTGGTGGCCCACAATGCCCGCTTTGATGTGGGCTTTTTCAACGCGGAATTGGCCCGAGTGAACCGCCCGCCCATTGATATGGACCGTGTGGTGGACACGCTCTCCATCGCCCGTTTCAAATTTCCCGGCGCAAAAAATTCCCTCGATGCTCTGTGCGCCCGTTTCGGCATTTCCAATGCCCACCGCACCCTGCACGGGGCACTACTGGATTCCGAACTGCTGGCGGAAGTCTATATCGAACTCACCGGCGGCAAGCAGACGGATTTTCTGTCTACGGCCGAAGACAACAATGCAAACCGCAATACCACTTCAGGTGGAAAACAGGCTCCCCAACGGCAGCGGCCCAGCCCCTTGCCCTTGGCCCTTTCCGCAAAAGAAATTGAGGCCCACGAGGCTTTTATCCAAAAATTCGGCGCAGAACCGGTCTGGCAGCGCTGGCTGGACCATAGGGGTGAAACCAAGCATTAAAAAAACCGCCGGTTAACAACCGGCGGCTCTTGAATTTTGTCAAAAATAAAAAAGCGAATGCCCTTAATTGGCGTTAGCCATTTGAGACTTCACCTGCTCCTCAGCCATGCGCTGTTGGAACAGGGCGGCAAAATCCACCGGGTCGATCATCAGCGGCGGGAAGCCACCATTGCGGGTGGCGTCGGCCAAAATCTGGCGGGCGAAGGGGAACAACAGGCGCGGGCACTCGATCAAAATAGCCGGCGCTTTGGCCTCTTCGGGAATGTTGGTGAGGCGGAAAATACCGGCATAGATCAACTCCACCGTGAACATGGTGTCAGCACCTTCGCCCGCATTCGCTTCCAGCTTAAGCTCCACCTCAAAATCCGTCTCGGAGAGCGGATTGGCGTTCACATTAATGTTGATGTTGATTTCCGGCTGCTTTTCACGCGGGCGCAGCGAATGGGGAGCATGGGGATTCTCGAAGGACAAATCCTTGATGTACTGGGTCAGCACATTGAGCGCTGGTGGGGCGGCCTGTTCTGCCTCTTCCTGCTTGGCGGCTTCTTTTTTTTCGGTGCTTTTCTTGGCCATGGATCATCCTGCTGGTGCGTGTGTGCGGCTGTGCAAATTCGGGGGAGCCGTTAGCACGGCGGGGCAAGGGGGGCAAGGAAGTTGGGGGAACGCAATGGGTTAGTTGCGCCACGGAGAATCCGGGTTTTTGACCGAAGACGTGTAATTTTCCTCATCCAAATCAATCACCGGCCCGTCTTGCCCATCCTCCCTTGGCCCATCAAAGGGAGAACCGGGGGGCGGCCCTTTTTCAAAATCCCGGGCCGTGAATTGGCCACCGCCGGGCACGGTCACAACAATTTTAGAGGCCACCAGAGACCACAGGCCCTGCCGCACCTGCGGCACAAACAGGCTGAAACCCAGCGCATCGGTAATAAAACCCGGTGTCAGCAACAGCACGCCGGCCACGATGATCATCAACCCCTCCCCCAGGGCCTGACCGGGCACACGACCCTCTCCCATCTCCGTCTGCACCCGGTTGACGAGGCCCATGCCCTGCCGACGCAACAAAAATGTGCCCCCAATGGCGGTCACAAGGATCATCAACAGCGTCCAGCCAATACCTATTTGCCCGCCTATGAAAATGAAGGCGGCAATTTCCATGATCGGGATGATCAGCAGCAGAAAGGGAATGAAAGCCAGGCGCATGGGGTTTTTCGCGGTGATTGCGTATGACTTTCATATAGGCACGCCGCAGCCCCAATCCAGCCGCACCCATGGGTTTTGACGCGCTGGCACATTGTGTCCTGTTTGAACCGCCGCGCTCTTGCCTCTATATGGGAGCAACACAGGCCGCGAACCGCGCAGGCCAAAACATGCAGCCCCATTTAATGCAGGATGGCACAGCCCCATGGAATTCGATCTTTTCACCCTTCTTCCGCTGGCCGCTGCGGTGTTCGTGTTCTGGAAACTGCGCAGTGTGCTGGGCACCCGCAATGGCAATGAAATGCCCCCCTATAACCCTTATGAAACCGCCGATCAGGACCGGGAAGCCTCCGAGGGCAGCGATAATCAGGGCGATAATGTCATTACCCTGCCGGGGGCCAGCCGCCGCCAGGCTGAACCGGGCACCAATGCCGCCGAAGTCGAGATCGAGCGCATTGCCGGTTCTGACAAGGGCCTCAAACAGGGCCTCGCCGCCATTCTTGCCCGCGATCCCGGTTTTGAGCCGGAAGGTTTCCTCTCCGGCGCGCGCATGGCCTATGAAATGATCGTCACCGCCTTTGCCGATGGCGATAAACGCGCCCTTAAGGGCCTCCTCTCCCGTGAAGTCTTTGAAAATTTCGAAGCCGTCATCGACGAGCGCGCCAGCCGCGGGGAAACCGTCAAGGCCTCATTTGTGGGCGTGGACAAAGCTGAAATCACCGCCGCTGAACTGGTGGACGAGGAAGCGCAGATTACCGTCCATTTCACCAGCCAGATGATTTCCGCCACCGTGGATAAAGACGATGAAGTTGTCGAGGGCGACCTGAACGAAGTGGCTGAAATCACCGATGTGTGGACCTTCGCCCGCCCCGTCAAATCCCGCGACCCCAACTGGAAACTCGTCGCCACCGACGAATAGGCCACGTTGTGGCGCGCCGTTAGGCACCCGAAAAGATGATGCCTGCCTCCGCTTCTCTCAAACCGTCTCCAATATCGGATGCGGTGACGGCAAAACCTTTGGCTTTCTCCCATATTCCGGGCTGGCAAAAGGACGACCATGCCGCGGCGTGGCAGGCTTTTTTTGAAAGCGCCCGGCGGATGGTGGACCATCCCCCCAAAACCCGCGCATTTGGTGTGAGCGGTGAGGCCCTTTCTTCCATCGCCAAAAAGGCATTGGCTTTGGGTCCACAGGCTGACGCTGACACGGCACGCCTTTTCTTCGAAACCCATTTCACGCCCCACGCTCTGATGGGCGAACGGCAACACGGCGAGGATAGTTTCGTCACCGGCTTCTTTGAGCCGGAGGTTGTGGCCTCTCGGGTGGAGACCGCGCGCTTCCGTTACCCCCTCTACGCCCGCCCCGCCGATCTGGTAGATGTGACGGATCAAAACCGGCCCACCTCCATGGACCCGGCCATGCGCTTTGCCCGCCAGACCAATGACGGTCTGGAACCCTATGCCGATCGTGCCGCCATCCAGTCCGGCGCGCTTCAAGGGCAGGGTTTGGAACTTGTTTGGCTGGAAAGTATCCAGGACCAGTTCTTTATCCATGTGCAGGGAGCCGCCCGGTTGAAGCTTACGGATGGTGACCTCATGCGTGTCACCTTCGCCGCCAAAACCGGCCATCCCTACACATCTTTGGCTAAGACGCTTTGCGCTCAAGAGGATATCGCCCCGGAATGGATGACATCTGACCGGCTGCTGGACTGGATGGCACAGGATGAAGCGCGGGCGCTGGATTTGCTGGCCCATAACCGCTCCTACATCTTCTTTCGCACCGTGGAGCAGCAAAACCCCGCCGAGGGTCCCATCGCCGCCGCCAAAGTGCCGCTCACGCCCTATCGCAGCCTCGCTGTGGACCGCACGCTGCACACGTTTGGCACACCGTTTTTTGTCACGACCGATAGTCCACTGCCCGGCGAGGCCGCGCCCTTCGCCCACCTCATGGTGGCCCAGGACACCGGCTCCGCGATTACTGGCCCGAGGCGGGGCGACATCTTTTGCGGCACGGGCGCGGAGGCTGGTTTACAGGCGGGCCGTGTGCGCCATCAGGCGCGCTTCATCATGCTGGTGCCTCAATCGGGTGAGGGGGCATGAGAAAGAAACACGGCCCCGAAGACCGGCATTTGTGGAAACTGGTCAGTGACACGGTCACCCCCCTCAACAGGCGACGTGCCGAGGAATTAAAAGCCCAGATGGCGGATTTTCTGGGGGAGGGTCCCACCCCTGCCCCCTCTCCCCCCACCGTTCGGCGGGGCCCGCGTCCGGCGGCCTATGTAATCCCCCAAGTCCAGCCCCACGCCCCCAAGGCACCGCCCCGCCAAAGCCTGCACCAGCACCCCATCGAAGAACCCGTGGCCAAAAAACTGGCCAAGGGCCGCCTGCCCATCGACAGCCGTATCGACCTCCACGGCATGACCCAGGACCGCGCCCGCTTCGCCCTGTTGGACTATTTGCAGATGAGCCAGCGCGCGGGGGACCGCATCGTGCTGGTCATCACGGGCAAAGGCTCATCGGGGCAGGGCGTGTTGCGCCAAAACGTGCCCCAATGGCTCACCCTGCCGCCCTTTACAGGCTTGGTGAACGGGTTTCGCACCTCCCACATCTCCCATGGCGGCGAAGGGGCCCTTTATGTGCGCCTGCGCAAGCCTAAAATGGTGCGACCTTGACGCCTTTCGGCCTGCATGTGCGCCGGTTGCGGGAGGCCCGGGGCCTTTCTCAAAAGCAGATGGCGGCAGATTTGAACCTTTCCCCCGCCTATCTCTCGGCGCTGGAACACGGCAAACGGGGCAAACCGCCCTACGCTTTGCTGCAACGCATGGTGGGCTATTTCAACATCATTTGGGATGAGGCCGAAACCTTCCACGCCATGGCCAATTTGTCCGACCCAAAAGTGATGGTGGATACATCAGATTTATCACCCGCCGCCACGGAACTGGCTAACAGGTTGGCGCAGAAGATTGCGGCGATGGGGGAGGATGAAATTGCGGTTCTGCTTGAGAAGTTGCGGTGAAAGGAAAAACTTTCCGCTCATTGCCTGATTCAGTCCGGCAATCCATTCCAACCATTGAGAGAATTGTGACGCTGTTGGCATGGATGCCCGGGACAAGCCCGAGCATGGGGGAGAACGTATAAACCGATGGCGGACCGTCTTACCGACTGGCCAACCTCTCCCTAATCAAATCTACAATCCCGGATCGGGCTTTTTCCGTCGCTTCCACCACCCGTTGGCGCAAAGGCACATCCCGTTTCCGGGCCACCACTGGCGTTGGCCGAAACGTGGGGCGCGCAATCCGCGCTGGCATATTTTCGGGTAAAGCCGCAAGAATGCTTGACGCGCCACCCAAGGGTTTCACGGGCTGACCCGCATGGGCGCTGGTCATGTAGTTTTTCCACGTGAGGGCGGGCAGACCACCGCCGGTGACTTTACGCATGGGCGTATTGTAGTCATTGCCGAACCAGACGGCGGTGACCAGATGGGCCGTGTGACCTACAAAAAGGCCGTCGCGAAATTTCTGGCTTGTGCCCGTCTTGCCACCGGCGGGGTGATCCTTCAGCCGCGCTGCACGACCTGTTCCACGAAGCATGACCTGCTGCAACATGCCGTTCATGGCCGTCACCACGTTGGGCTCCAGCACCTTTCGCGCCTGGGCTGGTTTGCGCTCGTAGAGCACGCGCCCATCGGCATCCGAAATGCGCGTGATGATATGGGGCACCACGCTGCGCCCGCCATTGGCCAGCGGGGCATAGGCGCTGGCCATGTCGATCAGCGGCACTTCCGCCGTGCCCAGCGCCAGCGAGGCGTTGTTTGGCAATTTGGCGCGAATGCCCAGCCGTTTTGCCAGTGCTGCCACCCGTTTCGGCCCCGCCTCCACAGTCAATTTGGCGGCCACCGTGTTGAGGGATTGGGCGAAGGCATCCGATAGGCTCACCGCGCCGCGATATTTCCGGTCATAATTGGCCGGCCGCCATTTGCCCAACCGCACCGGTTCATCGATGACCGTGCTTTGGGGCGTATAACCCCGCTCCAAAGCGGCCAGCCAAACGAAGGTTTTGAAGGCAGACCCCGGTTGCCGCGCCGCCTGCCGCACCCGGTCGAATTGCGATTGGGCATAATCCCGCCCGCCGATCAGACTGCGGATGGCCCCGTTTGGCGCAAGGCTCACCAGCGCCGCCTGGGACACACGGCGCTTCTGCCCGTGTTTGTCCAGCGCCTGTTCGATGGAGGATTGGGCAGCGGTCAGCAGATAGGGGTCGATGGTGGTCTCCACCGTCACATCCCGCCTGATCTTGCCCAACAATTTATCCACGCGCTTGGCCACGTGGTCGGCAATGAAGTGCTGGGGGCCGGAACGGAAATGGCGGGCATTCTCACCGGGCTTCACCGCGTCAAAATCCAGCGCACCGGGCTTCACAAAACCCTCCCGCTGCATGGCCGCCAGCACCACCCGCGCCCGGGCCTGTGCTGCCTTGGGACTGCGGCTGGGGGAGAGGCGCGAAGGTGCCTTCAGCAGACCCGCCAGCATGGCGGCTTCGGCGATGGTCACATGTTTGGCGGATTTGCCAAAATAGCGCCGCGCCGCCGCATCCACCCCCGTGGCCCCCGCGCCAAAATAGACACGGTTAAGATAGAGTTCCAAAATATCGGCCTTGGAATATTTCGCCTCCAGCCAAAAGGCCAGCACCAGTTCCTGCACCTTGCGGCCAATGGTGCGCTCTTGGGTGAGGAATAGGTTTTTGGCCAATTGCTGTGTGAGTGTGGACCCCCCCTGCCGAGCCTTGCCCAGCGCCACATTGGCCATCATGGCGCGGGTGAAGCCGATGGGATCGAACCCGAAATGGCTGTGAAAGCGCCGGTCTTCGATGGCAATCACCGCCTGGGGAATGTGGGGCGACATATCCTCCAGCCGCAAATTCTCACCCCCCGTGGCCCCGCGATTAGCCAACAGCGATCCGTCCTTGGCGACGATGCGAATATTGGCGGGCCGCTCCGGCACCGCCCACGTGGAAGCACTGGGCAGTTGCACCGCATAAAATCCCACAATGCCGGCCACAGCGATGAAGCCCCAAAGGCCCAACACCACCCCCCAATAGGTGGCGGGGCGCATGATGCGCCACAACAAACTGCGTTTGGCCTTTTTCTTTCTGGATTGCCGCTTGGGTGCGCGCATCGTCGGTTCATCCTCAAACCGCGGCTCCACCCGTTTGGAACTTTGTTTCCTGCGTGCCATTGAAGGGTCCGGCCATGCTGGTAAAGGTTCGGCGAAATCTAGCGGAGGCCTTTTAAGGGCCGGTAAAGGCCACCATTAACCATGTCGGTTTCAAGCCCGGGGCAAATGGGTTAAAGTCGAGGCACCCGCGGCCGGAAACACTCTTATGAACGCAACTCTCCTGATGATGGACTGGCAGGTGGCCACCAACGACCCGTCCCTGCCCGAGCGGGGGCAACACAATGCGGAGGCGCTGGCGGAAAAACTGCTTGCCCATTGGCGCGAGATGGGTGGCCCCATCATCCACATTCGCCATGACAGCATGAACCCGGCCTCCCCCTACGCACCGGACAAACCCGGTAACGCCTTTATGAAATCCCTCGCCCCCCTTTCCCACGAAACGGTGGTGGAAAAACGCACCCACAACGCTTTCATCGGCACCGACCTGATGGAGGCGTTGGAGGAATACGGCACCTCTGATCTGGTGGTCTGCGGGGCCCATCTGGAATATTGCGTGGAATCCACCGTGCGCATGGCGGGCAATCTGGGTTTCATGGTCTATCTGGCGGGGGACGCCTGCGTGGCCATGGCCAAATTGGATGCCCAGGGCAAAAAATGGACCGCCGATGAAGTCCACGCATTGACGCTGGCCGTGTTGGACGGTGAATATGCCAAGGTCGTGGACGCAGAGGAGCTGGCGGGAACCGGCGATACCGCTCGAGTCGCAATGGCGGGTCCATCCACTCGGCAATGATGATCAGGGTTAAGAAGTGGTAGCTATGACGATGGCGTTTCAGCATCAACAGACGGAGATCGATCTTCAAAGGTCCCATACCCAAAATATTGAAGCTGTCGATCGAAATTTGATTTTGAATGGCGATTGTGAAACTCAACTTGATCGATTGGCTGATCAATGCATCGACGTTGTTGTAACGTCTCCCCCTTACAATATTGGCGTTCGATACGGATCTTACACCGATGATCTTCCAAGATCTGATTATTTGGATTGGATTTATTTAATTGCTGGAAAAATACAGAGGGTGATGAAATATGATGCGTCTCTGTTTTTGAACGTTGGCTCCACTAATGTTGACCCCTGGATAGCTTTCGATGTTGCAAATAAGTTGAGAGATTTATTTTTTCTGCAAAACAACATCACTTGGATAAAATCTGTTTCCATAAATGAAGATACAGTCGGTCATTTTAAGCCGATCTCGAGCAAGCGGTTTTTGAACAATAATTTGGAGTCAGTATTCCATTTCACAAAAACAGGTTCTGTTCCCATCGATCGAATTGGAATCGGAGTTCCGTATAAAGACAAGTCGAACATCGCTCGAAGGGGACATTCTCAAGACCGTCGATGTGCGGGCAATGTTTGGTTTCTGCCGTATCAGACAGTCCACTCAAAATCTCAGAAGTTTAATCACCCTGCCGGGTTTCCAGAAGCGCTTCCTGCGCGCTGTATTGCAATGCATGGCGGAGCGGATTTGCGAGTGTTGGATCCCTTTATGGGAACCGGAACAACATTGATCGCTGCAAAGAATGGTGGGCATTCAGGTATCGGGATAGAGATTGATCCCGTTTATGTGGAGACCGCCTTACAACGGCTGGGTGCCGATTGAGTATGCCTCGACCTGTCATGAGAGTTTTGCGTGTCCAGTTTAACACCGACGAGATAGCCAAAGTTCTTTGGCTTGACCCTAACCAGGTCGAAGAGGCTTTTCGTGATGGTAGAGGAGCTTGGCCGTTTTCGGAAATGTGGGGGGAACGGCTCTTCGAGTTTATAAAGCACCGCAACAGCAACCAGCTATCTTCAGATGGTGCTGTCAGCATGCTTGCGCTCGGCGACTTCAGCATCAGTATCAAAGCCTTGAGCAAAAATGGTGTTAAATTTCAGCAATCCAAATATGTGGGAGTGGGTCGTCAATCCACTAGAGCAAGTTTGATCGAATCTTTGGAGCAATGTGAGCGGGTCATTGTTGTTGACATTACGCAATTTCCTCAAATCGATTTTTGGCCCCTTGATGGCGGTCGGCTGATTTCAGCAGCGCATTCCGGTGCTCTGAAGACTTCAGGTTGGTCCCCCACGCGCTTTTATAAATGGGCAAAAGCGACCTACGATGTCAGGTATGAACGCTTAAGGATTGATAATGAGTAATCCGCTTCCCCGCTGGGTGGATATTGGCCTGATGCCGCTCATCAATGTGGCGGTGGCTTTTTTGATCGCGGGTCTGGTGGTTCTGTTTGTGGGCGAAAGCCCGGTGGAGGCTGCTTACCTGATGGTGCGCGGGGCCTTCGGCAACGGGTATAATCTGGGCTACACGCTCTTCTTTGCCACCACCTTCATCTTTACCGGCCTTGCGGTGGCCGTGGCCTTCCATGCGGGGCTATTCAATATCGGCGGTGAAGGGCAGGCCTATATTGGCGGGCTGGGGGTTGGGTTGGTATGCCTTTCCATGGACTCCATCCTGCCCTGGTGGCTGACCTTTCCGCTGGCTATAATCGGGGCTGCGCTTTTTGGTGCGGGCTGGGCGCTGCTGCCCGCCTATTTTCAGGCCAAGCGTGGCAGCCACATCGTCATTACGACCATCATGTTTAACTTCATCGCTTCGGCGCTGATGGTTTATCTTCTGGCCGGTCCCTTGCAGAAATCTGCCAATCTCGGCCCCCGCACCCGGGATTTTGCCGAAGGCGGTCAATTGCCCAAACTGGACTGGCTGTTTGCCCCCTTTGGTTTGGACATGGGCACGTCTCCACTGAACGTGTCTTTCTTGTTGGCCATTATCATGGCGTTGCTGGTCTGGGTGCTCGTCTGGCGCACGCGCTTTGGCTATGAGATGCGCACGCTGGGCACATCCCCCCGCGC
This sequence comes from Pseudomonadota bacterium, assembly GCA_038525315.1. Lineage (GTDB taxonomy): Bacteria > Pseudomonadota > Alphaproteobacteria > Rhizobiales > Rhizobiaceae > Pseudahrensia. Next base: position 464,891 of record JBCBHU010000001.1, on the reverse strand, counting down.
CGCGCTCTATGCCGGCATGGGGGAGACCCGTATCATCGTTATCGCCATGATGATCTCCGGCGCACTGGCCGGGATGATGGCGCTGAACCCTGTCATGGGTGATCAGGCCCGATTGCAATTGGATTTTGTGGAGGGCGCGGGCTTTGTGGGTATTGCCGTGGCGCTCATGGGCCGCTCCCACCCGGCGGGTATCGTGCCCGCGGCCATTTTGTTCGGCGCGCTTTATCAGGGGGGCGCGGAATTGGCCTTTGATATGCCCAACATCACCCGCGATATGATCGTGATGATCCAGGGCCTGGTGATTCTCTTCGCCGGGGCCATGGAATACATGTTCCGCCCGGCCCTTTCGCGCCTGTTCACCCGCCTGTCCAATACCGGCACTCACGCTGTTCCAGATGCGGAGAAGGCGTGATGGAAACCATCTTCCAGCTTCTGGACCTCACCATCCGCTCCGCCGTGCCGTTGCTACTGGCCTGTTTGGCGGGCTTGTATTCCGAGCGCTCCGGCATCGTGGACATAGGCCTCGAAGGCAAAATGCTGGGCGGTGCTTTTGCCGCCGCCGCCGCCGCCGCCGTCACCGGCTCCGCTTGGGTGGGCCTGCTGGCAGGCATGAGCGTGGCCATTCTGTTGTCGCTGATCCATGGTTTCGCGTCCATCACCAATAAGGGCAATCAGATTGTATCCGGCGTGGCCATTAATTTCATCGCCGCTGGTCTGTCTGCCTTGTTGGGCCAAGCTTGGTTTAACCAAGGGGGCCGCACACCGCAGCTGCAAGCTGACGGTCGATTCAACCCGCTGGACCTGCCGCTGGCGGAAACCCTGTCCGCCATTCCCTTTCTGGGGCCGCTCTACAAAGAGGTCCTCTCCGGCCACAACCTTTTGGCCTATGTGGCCTTCGCCATGGTGCCCATCACCTGGTGGGTGCTGTTTCGCACCCGATTCGGCTTGCGCCTGCGGGCGGTGGGAGAAAACCCGGCGGCGGTGGACACGGCGGGTATATCCGTGGCCTGGGCCCGCTACCGGGCCGTCATCATCTGCGGTGCTCTATGCGGCTTGGCGGGGGCCTATCTTTCCATCGGCGTGTCGGCAGGCTTTGTGAAAGATATGACCGCCGGGCGCGGCTTCATCGCGCTGGCAGCCCTCATCTTCGCCAAATGGCGGCCCGTGGCGGCCATGTGGACCTGCCTGCTGTTCGGCTTTTTGGGCGCGTTGGAAATTCGCTATCAGGGTGTGGCCCTGCCCATGGTGGGCGTGGTGCCCATCCAACTGGTGCAAGCACTGCCCTATATTCTCACCGTCATCCTGCTGGCCGGTTTCATCGGCCGCGCCATCCCGCCCAAAGCCGGGGGCGTGCCCTATCTGAAAGAACGCTAGGATGGCCGATCTTGAAGCCCTTTTCAAAGCCGCCCGCCTCGCCATGGGGCGCACCTATAGCCCCTATTCCAAATTTCCCGTGGGCGCGGCCATCATCAGCGAAACCGGGGCGATCTATACTGGATGCAACATCGAAAACGCATCCTTTCCAGAAGGGTGGTGCGCCGAAACTTCCGCCATTGCCCAGATGATCGGGGCCGGAGATAAGCGTATCGCCCACATTCTGGTCACCGCCGAAAAGATGGACCTGTGCTCCCCTTGTGGTGGCTGTCGCCAGCGGATTGCTGAATTTGCCGACAGCGAAACGCAAATTCATCTTTGTGACGAAAACGGTGTCGCCAAAACCCTGACCATGGCCGCACTCCTCCCCGCTGGCTTCGATCTGGACAAACCCGCATGAGCACAAATCCCCATGAGTAAAAAACCGCTCACAGATCTGCTGGGCGGTTTCACGCCGCAAACCGCCCTTATTCTGGGTTCCGGTCTCGGCTCCGTGGTGGACGCCGTGGATGCCGTCAAAACCATCCCCTATGGCGATATTGAAGGTTTTGCCGAAGGCGGTGTTTCCGGTCACGCCGGTTCCCTTACGGCAGGCCATCTGCATGGGAAGCCCGTGGTAGTGCTGTCTGGCCGGGTGCATTACTATGAACACGGCGATGCCGCCGCCATGCGCGGCCCACTGGAAGCTTTGAAAAGCGCAGGAGCCGAGCGGCTTATTCTGACAAACTCCGCAGGCTCCACACGCAAGAAAATGCCCCCCGGTTCGGTCATGCAAATCACCGACCACATCAACTTCTCCGGCACGAACCCGCTGTTTGGCGAACAGTCCGATGCCCGCTTCGTATCCATGACCTCCGCCTATGACCAAGCCATGGCCAAGCGTTTCCGCAAAGCGGCGAAAGCCTTGGAGATGGACCTGCACAAGGGTGTCTATATGTGGTTTTCCGGCCCCAGTTTTGAAACGCCCGCTGAAATCAAATTGGCCAAACGGTTGGGAGCGGATGCAGTGGGCATGTCCACCGTGCCCGAAGTGATCCTCGCCAAGTTTCTGGGGCTGGACGTGACGGCCCTGTCCGTCATCACCAACTACGCCGCTGGCATGACGGGTAATGATCTTTCCCACGCCGAAACGAAAGAAATGGCCCCCATGGGCGGTGCTAAATTGGCCGCGCTTTTGGATGCGGTTTTCAAAAAAGGGCTGACCTCGTGACCGATTTGAAAGCCGTGGCCCAAAGGGCGATTGGTCTGCTGGACCTCACAGACTTGACGGACAATTGCAACCACGCCGCCATCGACGCCCTGTGCGAAAAGGCGGTGACATCCCACGGCCCCGTGGCCGCCGTCTGCATTTGGCCCCGCTTCGTGGCCCATGCCCGTTCCCGCCTGTCCGGCACGGACGTGCAGGTGGCCACGGTGGTGAATTTTCCGGGTGGCAATCAGGCCGTGGACATGACCGTCACCGAAACCCGCTCCGCCATCCAAGATGGTGCCCATGAGATTGATCTCGTCCTGCCCTATGGCGCTCTCAAGGCCGGGGATGAAGACACACCCCGCACCATGGTCGAGGCCATTGCCGATGTTTGCGCGGACAAGGCCCTGCTGAAGGTCATCATCGAAAGCGGTGAACTGGTGGAGGATGCCCTCATTGACCGGGCCTCCCATCTGGCCATGGAAGCCGGTGCCGATTTCATCAAGACCTCCACCGGCAAAGTGTCAGTGAATGCCACACTGGAGACGGCGGAGCGCATGATCACCGCCATTTCAAACCATAACGGTGCCAAACCTGTGGGTTTCAAACCCGCTGGCGGCATCAAGACCACGCAGGATTGCGCCGACTATCTCGCCATCGCCGACCGCATCTTGGGCCAGGGCTGGGCGACGCCCTCCACTTTTCGCTTCGGGGCCAGCAGTGTGCTGGCCAATTTACTGGCCACACTTGAAGGCAAGGATGCGGTCGTGGGTGAGGGATATTGAATATTCCGTTCTCACCTCATTGCCGGGTTTATCCGGTAATCCATTCCGCAGTGTGATTAATCAAATTCAATGGTGTGGATGCCCGCAACAAGTGCGGACATGGGCGAGAGAGTGAATGACCGGAAGGCGGTCTACTGACCTGCCAATGAAGGCAAATAATCAGGAAACCAGTCATACAACATGGCGAACAGCAGCAGGCCCAAGGCCAACCGGTAGATGACAAACACCAGAAAAGATGTGCGTCGCACAACGGCCATCAAAATGGCTATGGCGGCCAAAGCCGCAAAGAACGTGAAGAAAGCGGCCCAAAGCGCATCAGCAGGGACCGACCCGCCGATCTGCACCGCCTCATAGGCCGTAAACAGCCCGGCTGCCGTGATGGCGGGAACACCCAGCAAAAAGGAATAGCGCGCCGCATCCGCCCGCTCAAAGCCCAGCAGGCGCGCTGCGGTAATGGTAATGCCAGACCGGCTGGTGCCGGGGATTAGCGCGACCGCCTGTGCCACGCCGATAATCATGGCTGGGCCAAAGGTCAGGTCTTCCAGTTTTTTCATGGTGGGCCCGAACCGGTCAGCTGCGTAGAGCAACACGCCAAAGATGATGGCCCCCCAGGCCACCACTTCCACCCCACGAATGGCATCGGATATGCCTGAAAATTTCAGGATTGCACCGAACACCAGCGCAGGAATTGTGCCCATGGCCAGATACATGGCCAACCGGGAGCGGAAGGTCACGCGACCGGCGAAGATATCGCCTACACCCAAAAGCACGTCTTTAACGTCCCGCCAGAAATAGACGAGCACGGCAAACAAAGACCCCACATGTACCATCACATCCGTGACGATGCCTTGGTCCTGCCAGCCGGTGAAAGCGGGGATGAGGATGAGATGGCCGGAGGACGAGACGGGCAGAAATTCTGTCAGCCCCTGAACGATGGCCAAAATCAGGATTTGTTCGATGCTCATGGCGTGGTCTCCGTCCGGCCCGCGAATCGCTTCGCTTGCCGCCCCCGTGCGGGCTTCGTATAGAGGGATCGGTCCGGCTGGGGAACGCCCAGCCCTTGGGCTTAGTTAAGGGCACCCCTTCGCCATGGCGCAACTCTACCATCACCCGCTCTCCGCAGCCTCCCGCACCATCCGCCTGATGATGGCGGAATATGATCTGCCGCTGGAGCTGACGCAGGAAAATCTGTGGGAGAGGCGGGAGGAATTTCTTGCCCTCAATCCGGCCGCCACCCTGCCCGTTTTGATGGTGGAGGAAGAGCCGCTGGTGGGTGCCTTTGCCATCGGCGAATATCTGGATGAAACCGAAGGCGTGCTGAAGCGCGACCGTCGCCTGTTTCCCGAAGACCCCTTGCAGCGGGCGGAGATGCGCCGTCTGGTCTCCTGGGCGTTGGAAAAATTCGAGGCGGAAGTAACCCGCTATGTGGTCCACGAAAAGGTCACCAAACGTCAAATGCCAGCGGAACTGGGCGGCGGTGCACCGGACAGTCAGGCCCTGCGGGCGGCGCGGGCCAATATCCGCTATCACTTGCAGTATATCGGCTGGCTTGCCGCCACGCGCAATTGGTTGGCCGGGCCGCGCATGAGCCAGGCGGATCTGGCCATGGCCGCCGTTCTGTCCGTGCTGGACTATCTGGGGGAGGTGGACTGGAGCGAGGATGAAGCGCTGAAAGACTGGTATGCACGCTTGAAATCCCGCCCTGCCTTCCGTCCCCTGCTGGCGGACCGCCTGCGCGGCATGCCGCCGGTTTCCCATTATGTGGATCTCGATTTTTGAGCAGGCTTCGGCCGTATATGGAGCAGGAAGCCAAGGCGCTTGGCTTTGATGCTTGTGGCATCGCTTCTCCCCATGGGCTGCCCCACTTGCCTGAACGCCTGGCCAAGGCGCTGGCCGACGGCCACCATGGGTCCATGGAGTGGATGGCCCAGACCGCTCAACGCCGGGCCGATCCCAAGATCCTTTGGCCCAACGTTCGCTCCATTATCATGCTGGCTGTCAATTACGGCCCCGAATCGGACCCGCTACCCCTCTTGGAGCAGCGCGAGCGTGGCGTCATTTCCGTCTATGCCCGCCATCGGGATTATCACGATCTCATCAAGGGTCGGTTGAAGACGTTGGCCGCAAAACTCCTCTCCCGCGCCCGGCAGATGGGTCTGGACGGTGAAGAGGTGAAAGTCTTCGTGGACACGGCCCCTGTGATGGAAAAGCCCTGGGCCCAGCAGGCCAGGCTGGGCTGGCAGGGCAAACACACCAATCTTGTGTCCCGGGATTATGGTTCCTGGCTGTTTTTGGGTTCTATCTTCACCACGCTGGATTTGCAGGCCGACGAAGCGGAGGTGGACCATTGCGGCAGCTGCCGCAAATGCCTCGATATTTGTCCCACCGATGCGTTCCCGGCTCCCTATCGGCTGGATGCCCGACGCTGCATTTCCTACCTCACCATCGAACACCAAGGTCCCATCGACGAGGCCCTGCGCCCGCTTATGGGGAATCGCATTTACGGTTGCGATGATTGCCTGGCCGTATGCCCGTGGAACAAATTTGCCACCGCGACCGATGAACCCAAACTGGCCGCGCCCGAGGGGCGGGAATCTGCCCCTAACCTGGCCGATTTGTTAGCGTTGGATGATACGGCCTTTCGCGCCCGTTTTGCGGGCTCGCCCGTTAAACGCATTGGCGTAAAACGCCTGTTGCGCAACGCTCTCATCGCGGCGGGCAATAGCGCAAACCCGTCCCTGCTTGCCCCCGTTCAGGCCCTTTGCGAAGACGAAGACGAGACGGTGCGCGATCAGGCCCGTTGGTCGGCCCGGCGGTTGAAGGAGATCACACCATGAAGCTTGGCATTCTGGGCGCCGGTTTTTCCGGCCACGCCATCGCGGTAAAAGCCGCTTCCCACGGCATGCAGGTGTGGGGAACAACGCGGGACGCGCAAAAGGCAGCTGGTTTTTGTAAAGATGGTTTTTCCGGCGTGGTGTTTGACGGGCAAAACGCCAATCAAGACCTTCTCAACGCTTTAAGCGATACCACCCACCTCATCATTTCCATCGCCCCGGCCCGGCAGGAAAATCTCGATGCCCCTGATGAGACCGTGGACCCCACGCTGGCAGCCTTGAGTGACCACACACTTGCCCATATCGCCCCGGCGCTGGAATGGGTGGGTTATCTCTCCACCATCGGCGTCTACGGCAATCATGATGGGGCCTGGGTGGATGAAACCACCCCCGTGGCCCCGGCTTCCGAACGGTCGCGCCAGCGGGTGCGGGCGGAAGCGGAATGGATCGCGCTTGGCCGCGCCCAGAACCTGCCCGTGGGCATTTTCCGCCTGTCCGGCATTTACGGTCCGGGCCGCAATGCGCTTTTGACCGCCGAGCGAGGCAAGGCCCGCCGGTTGGTGAAAAAGGATCAGGTATTCAACCGCATCCATGTGGGGGATATTGCACAAGCCCTGTGGCTGGCCGCGAACCAAAAAGCGGATGGTGCCTTCAACATCACCGACAATGAACCCGCCCCCCCGCAGGATGTGGTGGCCTACGCTCACGACCTTATGGGCAAAACCCCGCCGCCCCCGATGGATTTTGAAACCGCCGATCTCACCCCCATGGCCCGCAGCTTTTACGGCGAGAACAAACGGGTGAGCAATGCTAAGTCCAAACAGGTTTTGGGTCTGGAATACGCTTGGCCCGACTATCGCACCGCCCTCAAACGCATGTGGGACAAGGACTGCTGGCGGGGGTAATTGCTTTCACGCTTAGACAAAGCCACCCTCTTAACAGCTAGGGCACTGCGCCACGTATCTATCCTTTGGAACGCGCAATGCTCTACTGGCTGGCCCAGATGATACGAGCCATCCAGTCAATATCCTGCAGGGGCAGTTGGCGCGGTTCATGTTCGGGGTTGAGGGAATGGAGTTCCACCTGACTGGCCGTTTGGCGGGCGAGAATTTTGGCCATTACCTCCCCGTCCCGTGTGCGCACCACAACCCGATCCCCCCGCCGCACGGTTTGGGTGGGGGCGACGATGATACGGTCCCCATCCCGGTAGAGGGGCAGCATGGAATCCCCGGAAATCTCCAGCGCATAGACGGTGTCATCCTGGGCCAATGGAAAATCCACCGCGTCCCAGCCCTCGCCGGTGGGCAGGCCTGCATCGTCAAAAAACCCGCCCGCCCCCGCTTGGGCCAGACCCAGCAAGGGCACGGAAAACGCCGACTTGTCGTCTGGAGAACCTGGATTGATAAAAGCGTCCCCCCCGGTATCGGAAAACCCGCCGCCCGCAGCACCCGCTGGAACGCGCAAGGCATCATGACTGGTGGCGCCCATGGATGATTGATTTTGACCCGCGCCCGTCAACGGCAGAAAAAACGCCTCGGTGGAGGTGTGGGTGGATTGCATGATTTTGGCCAGCGACTCCGTTGACGGCCAACGCAGCCGCCCGTCCGCCGCCACCCGCTTGCTTTTGTTAAACGTGGTGGGGTCCAGCCCCGCCTCTCGGGCCAGCCGTGACACGGACACGCCCTTGCGCTCGGCTAACCCGTCAATAGCCGCCCAGACCTGCTGGTGTGAAAACATGTAAAAACCTTCACCGTGCCCTGTGACTATAATCCTATGGCGGTGATGCCCCCCTGTCCAGTATGCCCGTTCAGGCTTTTATGGGGGCGAGGGCCGCAAAGAACCGGCCCAGTGCCGGGCCGACAACGGGTAGCTTGCTCAACCCGCGCAGCGCCATCAGCACGCGTTTGGAGGCGGGGCGCAGCGTGTCCGTCCACACTTTCAGCCACAGTGTTCCCCGCAGAGTCACCGCCCGGCGGTAGCGCCACAGGGGAACGGTCCCATTGGACCAAAGACCTTTATAGCCCGTGGGAAAGCCCAAATAATTGCGCCCGCCCAACCCGCCTTCAATGGCATTGCGCACGGAATACTGATCCAGCAACATGCCCGGTGAAACGGTTTTGAAATGGGGGTCGTGGGTGGACAGATAGCAAAGCCGCTCTCCCCGCCCCACCAGATTGACATTATAGGCCATGGTGCGCCCACCGCAGCTTAGCCGTTCCAATTCCCCGTGGAAGGCCCCGTTTGCCGTTGGCAGGGAGGCGAGAAAATCATCATGGCCCTCCCGCGCCAGGCCGATGGACACCATGCCCTTGCGCTTCAGCCAGTTCCGTTTCCAGTGCAGCGCCGTGCGCACATGGGTGGCAAAGTCTGGGGCGTCCGGTTCGATAATTTCGTAACGGAGTTTGCCCCGCCTTTGGGCCGCCCTTTGTTTGCGGTGCAAATCCCGGCGGCGGTTTTTGGTGAGCGAATTTTCATAGTCCTCCCACTGCCATATGCCGGGCCATCCGATTAGGGACAGATACTCGGCCGGGTCTGGCGAGAGGTAGGCCCCGTCCATGGCCGCCATCAGGGGCGAGGTATTGGGGATCGGACCGAAGGCCAGAACATCGGCATCGGTGAGCAAAGCCGCCTGCTCCAGACAAAGCCGCAATCCGTCGGTCACATCATGGCCCGCCCGCACCAGGGCATTGGCAATCTGGCTGTGGGGTTCGCCAAACAGGGTGAGGGTACGCGCGCCCATATGGGCGGAAATCATCATGGGCAGGATGGCCACCAAAAGGTCATCCCGGTAAAGCATCAAAATGCGCGGCTGGGGCAGGTCGGGAAAGCGGGCGCAAAAGACACGCGCCCAATTTTCCACCCACACATAACTTTGAAAGGCCGCATAGGGGTCTGTGCACTCCTGCTCCAGCGCCAGCCAAACTTGCCGGTGGTCGCGAATTTCTGACGCCGTTGCCAGCGTATCCACCCGCCAGGGGCCAAACTGCATGCCCGAACCCAGCCGCCGGTCCCGCCCGCCTTGTCTGGCCCCCTTGAACCATCGGGATTTTTGTCGCCGATCCGTGCCGCAACGGGCCGTCGCCCCCTCCACCCGCAAGCGCTCCCGAAAGTCGGGCTTTGTGTCCGTTTCAGCCATTTTCCCGTCCCACACGCGATAAACTCTGCGCGAAAGCCTAGGCGGCCAATCTGTGCAAACAAAAAAGACGCGGTTCACGATTGCCGTTGTGGTTAAGATTCCCCCACCATGGGAGAGATTCGTTTTCGGGCGAGCCAGAAAAGGTGGGGCAATGGGTAGCGCGGCCAAAATACGGGAAACCGACCTCTATGCCCCCATCAAAACCCTGCTCGAGGGGCAGGGCTATGAGGTGAAAGGGGAGGTTGGGGCCGCCGACCTGATGGCCGTGCGCGGTGAGGAACCGCCCGTCATCGTTGAACTGAAAACCGGCTTTTCCCTCACCCTATTTCACCAGGCCTGCGAGCGTCTGGCCCTCACGCCCCATGTCTATGTGGCGGTTCCCCATGGCGCGGGGCGGCGCTTTTACAAATCCAGCATTGCCAACCGTAAATTGTGTCGCCGATTGGCCATCGGTCTGATGACCGTGCGGTTGAAGGATGGGTTTGTGCAGGTCCATTGCGACCCCAAACCGCCCCGGCCCGTCTCCGCCAGCAAACGCACGATCGCCCGCAAGGCTCTGCTGCTGCAGGAATTTTCACGCCGCATGGGGGACCCCAACCGGGGCGGTAGCGCAAAGGCCACGCTCATGACCGCCTACCGGCAGGATGCCCTGCGGTGCCTCTTGGTGGTGCGGGACCACGGGGCGCTGAAGGCGTCATTGATCGCCAGTCTGTCCGGCGTGGACCGGGCGCGGCAGATCATGGCGGATAATCACTATGGCTGGTTCGCCAGAACACAACGGGGCATCTATGGCCCCGGCCTGGGTGCTGGCAAGGCTCTTGTGGAGCATGGGGCGGAGCTGGAACGCCTGCGCGCTACCCTGCCAATGGAGGCAGAAGGCCCCTTGCCCGACCGTCACGAACAGTCCGGCACAATTTCGGCATGATTTCTTCTTAGCGACGCGTCGGCGAGCTCTTGCTCCTATGTCGCAAATTTGTTGTCATAGTCGCATATGTGGTGGACATTGTGCCACAGACAGGGTCTGCTCCCCACCTATGCCAAGCCCGCAGCGGATGGCAGGGAGGAGGGGTGCCGGGAGCCGGGCAACGGTTTTCGGCCCTGAAGCAAAGGGGGTAGGGCAAAAGCCGGGACGGATGAAGGGTGACCCTCAATACCACCACGTCTGTCGATGGCCATCAGCACGCACACGTGTGCGCCATAGCGGCACTGCCCCATCGCCATGCACGACAACGCAACAGGGATCTGGCACCCGCCGGGGCCTTGAAAACGGATAAACTTCAACTGGGAGAAACACATGAAGTTCTTTAAGCGCAACGGGCAACCCATGCCCAAACACGTGGTGGACATGGCTGAAGGCGTGAAAGCCTCCAAAGATGGCCGCACCCGCCGGGAATTCCTGGCCATTGCCTCCGCCTTTGGCGCCACCGCCGCCACCGCCTATTCCATGATCGGCCTTTCCGCCCCCGCCCGCGCTGCGGCCCACGCCAAAAAAGGCGGCACGGTGCGTTTCCAACAGGAAGTGCGCGCGCTGAAAGACCCGCGCACCTATGACTGGTCGCAGATTGCCAATTTCTCCCGCGGCTGGCAGGAATATCTGGTTCAGTACAACAATGATGCCACGTTTGACGGCATGTTGCTGGAAGGGTGGGACGTTTCCGACGACGCCAAGACCTATATTTTGAAGGTGCGCAAGGGCGTTAAATGGAACAATGGCGATGACTTCACCGCCGAGGATGTGGCCCGCAATATCGAGGGCTGGTGTGACAAGACCATGGAAGGCAATTCCATGGCCGGGCGCTTCGCAACGCTTATCGACGCCAAATCCGACGACAACCCCAACGGCACCGACAAAGCCATTAAAGGCGCCATTGAAATTGTGGACAGCCACACCGTGAAGCTGAACCTGCCCAAGGCAGACATTTCGCTCATCCCCGGCATGGCCGACTATCCCGCCGCCATCGTCCACAAATCCTTCACGCCGGAAACGGCCCTGACCAACCCCATCGGCACCGGCCCCTACAAGCCCGAATCGCTGGAGGTGGGCGTGAAAGCCGTGTTGGTGAAAAACACCGACCACACCTGGTGGAACGAAGGCAATGGTGCCTGGGTGGATCGTTTCGAATATATCGACTACGGCACCGAGCCCGCCGCTTGGGTGGCCGCTGCGGAATCCGATGAAGTGGATACCACCTATTCCATCGAGGGTGAATTCATCGAACTGTTCTCCACCATCGACGGGTGGACACAACACGACATCGTCACAGCCTCCACCATCGTCATCCGCCCCAACCAGCAGGCGGAAGTGGACGGCAAAAAGCCCTACGCGGACGTGCGCGTGCGCAAGGCGATCCAGATGGCCGTGGATAATGCGGTCTGTCTGGAACTGGGTATTGCCGGTCTGGGCATCACCGCCAACAACACCCATGTGGGCCCCATGCACCCCGACTATAAAGACATCGGAATGCCAAAGTTTGACCCCGAGGGTGCCAAGAAACTCATGGAAGAAGCCGGCATGGCCGACTACGAACATGAGATCATTTCCATCGATGCCGGTTACCGTAAGGACACCACCGACGCTGTGGCCGACATGATGCGCAAGGCGGGTCTGAAAGTGAAGCGCACCGTGCTGCCCGGTTCCACGTTCTGGAACGATTGGGCGAAATATCCCTTCTCCTCCACCAACTGGAACCACCGTCCACTGGGCGTGCAGGTATTGGCCCTGGCCTATCGCTCCGGCGAAGCCTGGAACGAATCCGGCTTTGCCAATAAGGAGTTTGACGACACGCTGACCGAGGCTCTCGCCATTGCTGACGTGGACAAGCGCCGCGAGAAAGTGGGCCGTCTGGAGGAGATCATGCAAGCAGAAGGGGTGACCATTCAGCCCTACTGGCGCACGCTCACCAACTTCACCAAGTCCAACCTCAAAGGGGCCGGACACCACATCTCCTACGAGTTTCACCCGGCGGAGATTTATTGGGAAGCCTAAGCGGCCTTACCACAATCGAGTTACGCAAAAGGGGCTGCTTGCGCGGCCCCTTTTTTGTGCGCACCCCGCGCACGTAAAGAATGCGTCCCATGGATGTCGTTTTTACGGCATTTGTCGCCGTAACCGTCTTGCAATCGACGCTCATCCTTGGAAAACTTCTAATCTGGGAGAGCCAAAATGCCGCGATCACATCACGTGTATCGTCTCGCGATTTGGCTACGGGTCGCTCCACCCGGTTGAACGGAGCCGAGGGAACGTCACGTTCCCGGATGCGGGAGAACACAGGGGCCGTCTGGTCAACAGGGTCTTCCCGGCAGGGTCAATGGGGGCACGTGCTCCGTGGGGCGACAGGGGTGAGTTTTTCGACCGCCCTTCCAAAGCGCTTTCAATTTGCCCCCGTCAAAAATAGCGACGAACGGGAGAGCTATGCTGAATTTCTTGCTCAGGCGCAGCGGTATCATGCTACTGACCGCGCTCTGCCTCACGTTTGTAGTGTTTTTCCTCACCAACCTGTCGCCCAATCTGGAAAAGCTGGCCAAGACGGAAGGCAATATGCGCATGACGGACCAGCAGGTGGCATCCTGGCTGGAGCGCAATGGCTATAGTCAGCCCCTTATCAAACGCTATGGCGAATGGCTGGGCGTTGCCCCGGGCTGGACCCGTGTGGGTGAGGACGGCAAGGAGGCGGGCCGGTGTGTGACAGGCGGGGCCTCCATTGCTGACAGCCCTCGCTTTTGCGGTGTCTTGCAGGGCAATTGGGGCCAGTCTCTGGTCTTTAAGGAGCCGGTGCTGGACATTATCGGGCGCAAACTGGCGCTGACCGGCTGGCTGATTCTTTGGGTAATGTTGGTCATGGTGCCCACCGCCCTCGTGCTGGGCATTCTGGCGGGGATGCGGGAAGGCTCCCGCACGGACCGTACGCTCTCCACCCTCTCCATCGCCACTACGTCCACGCCGGAATACGTATCCGGTGTGATCCTCATCGTCGTTTTTGCCTCCAGGGCCGGGGGCTTGCAGTGGTTTAAGGGAACCGCCGCCTCCGCCATGGACACGATCACATTTTGGAACTTCACCCTGCCGGTCATGGCGCTTGCGCTCTATGGGTTGGGCTATATCGCGCGCATGACCCGCGCTTCCATGACGGAGGTGATGACGGAGCAATATATCCGCACCGCCCGCCTCAAGGGCCTCACCTTTGCCGCCGTCGTGCTCAAACACGCTTTGCGCAACGCGCTCATCGCACCCTTCACGGTCATCATGCTGCAAATCCCGTGGTTGCTGACCGGGGTGGCCATTGTGGAGACGCTCTTCAACTACAAGGGCTTCGGCTGGACGCTCGTTTCCGCAGCGCAGAACAACGACATTGAATTGCTCATGGGCGCGTCCATCGTGGCCGTGGTGGTGGTGCTGCTCACCCAGCTGATCTCGGATATCGGCTACGTCTTCCTCAACCCGCGTATCAGCGTAAACTAGGGGAGGCTGGATCATGGATCGCTTGAGCGCATTTGAAATTTTCACCGGCATTCTGGCCCAGTTCACTCCCGTCTGGATCGCCCTGATCATCATTCTGGGCCTGTCCTACGCCTTCCGGGCGCGGCTTTCCCTCTATGGCAAACTGTTTGACAGCCCCATCGGCATGGTGGGCCTGGTGCTGGTGCTGTTTTGGGTGTTGACCGCCCTCATGGCCGACTGGATCGTCACGTTCGATCCCCTGGACCAGATTTCCGGCATGAAGAACAAAAAGCCCGGCTGGCCCGTGCGCGGGCAGGACGGGATGCACTATCTGTTGGGGGGCGATAATCTGGCCCGCGACGTGTTTTCCCGCATGGTCATGGGCTCGCGCACCGTGCTGGCCATTGCCCCGGCGGCCACCATTTTTGCCTTCATGGTGGGCACGACGCTGGGCCTGCTGGCGGGTTATAAGGGCGGCAAGTCCGATACGGTTTTGACCTTCCTGGCCAATATGGTGTTGGCCTTCCCCGTTATCCTGCTGTTCTTCCTGCTGGTGACCCCGGAAATCCGTTCCACCGGCGTGCCGCTTTATCTGTCGGGCGTGCTGTTTCTCTTCCCCATCATCTTCTTCGTGCTGCTGTTCTGGTCGCGTTATGATGGGCAGGGAAACAAACTCTATATCAGCCTTGGCATCACGCTGGTTCTGGGTCTGTGGGCCTATTCTGGCCTTGCCTTTAACGCGGACCCGCTGGGCGTGTTCTACATGGACCCGAACCTGCTGAATATTTTTGTCTCGGTGGTGTTTGTGAACTCCCCCACGGTGTTTCGCATCGTGCGGGGCCTGACGGCGGATATTCAGACGCGGGATTATGTGGCCGCCGCCCAGACCCGAGGGGAGCACCCCTGGTACATCTTGCTTTGGGAAATTCTGCCCAATGCCCGCGGCCCGCTCATCGTCGATTTCTGCCTGCGCATTGGCTACACGACGATCCTGCTGGGAACACTGGGCTTCTTTGGCCTTGGCGTGTCGCCGGAGTCATCCGACTGGGGCATGACCATTAACGAAGGGCGCAAATTGCTGGCCCTTTACCCCCATCTCGCCCTGCCCCCTGCGCTGGCCCTCATGTCGCTGGTGCTGGGCCTGAACCTGCTGGCCGATGGCCTGCGCGAAGAAAGCCTGAAGGATTAAGCCGATGGCATCTCTTGAACTTGAAAAACCCGCCGCATTGAAACGCGACGACATGGAGCCGGTCCTCGAAATTGAGGGGCTGAACATCTCCTTCTTTGTCCGCGCCGGTGAAATTCCCGCCGTGATGGATTTTTCCTGCCGTGTCATGCCCGGCGAGACCATGGGTCTGGTGGGGGAATCCGGCTGCGGCAAGTCCACCGTGGCGCTGGGCATCATGCGCGACATGGGCAATCGCGGCAAAATTGTTGGCGGTAAGATCAAGTTCAAAGGCCGCGACATGGGGGAGATGTCGGAGGAGGAGCTGCGGGACTTGCGCGGCTCCAAAATCGCCATGATCTACCAAGAACCCATGGCCTCCCTGAACCCCGCCATGCGCATCGGCAAACAGCTGATGGAAGTGCCCATCATCCACGAAAAGGTTTCCGAGACGGAGGCCTATGACCGTGCGCTGGAAATGCTGGAAGCCGTGAAACTGCCGGACCCAAAACGGGTGATGGAGGCCTATCCCCACCAGATTTCCGGCGGCCAGCAACAGCGTATCGTTATTGCCATGGCGCTGCTTTCCAAACCGGACCTGCTGCTGCTGGATGAACCCACCACAGCGCTCGACGTGACGGTGGAAGCGGGCATTGTGGAACTGGTGAAAGAACTGGGCGAGAAGACCGGCACATCCATGCTGTTCATCTCCCACAATCTGGGGCTCATTCTGGAGACTTGCGACCGCATCACCGTCATGTATTCCGGCGAAGCGGTGGAAACGGGCACGGTGGAGGAGGTTTTTGACCGCATGCGCCACCCCTATACGCAGGGTCTTTTCAACTCCATTCCCCTGCCCGGCGCTGACAAGAATTCGCGCCCGCTCATTGCCATTCCCGGCCAGTTGCCCCTGCCCATGGAGCGGCCGAAGGGCTGTAATTTCGGCCCCCGCTGCCGCTTCTTCCAGGAGAAATGCGATGCCGGCCCCATTGCTATGCAGCCCGTCAAGGGTGAGTTGGACCACCGTTCTCGCTGCGTGCGCATTGACGAGATTGATTGGCACGATGAGCCGGAGCGCAATGTGGTGGACCAGCCCGCCGTGCCCGGCGACACCGTGTTGGAAATCAATGATTTGAAAAAATACTATGACGTGGCCGCCAACAAAATGTTCGGCGGCGGCGACACCCGCACGGTGAAAGCCAACGAGTCCATCACCTTCCACGCCCGTGAGGCAGAGACGGTGGCCATTGTGGGGGAGTCCGGTTGCGGCAAGTCCACCCTGGCCAAGGTACTTTTAGGGTTGGAAACGGCCACCGATGGTGAAGTCTTGCTGGACGGGCGCGACATCGGCTCCACCATGGTGGAATTCCGCGACAAGCGCACCGTGGCCTCCGTCCAGATGGTGTTTCAGAACCCTTTTGACACGCTCAACCCTTCCCATTCCGTGGGTTCGCAAATCATTCGCACGCTGGAAAAATTCGGCATGGGGGACAGCGATGCCGACCGGCATGAGCGCATGCTGAAACTGCTGGATTTGGTGAAACTGCCCCGCGCCTTTGCCGAACGCATGCCCCGCCAGCTTTCCGGTGGTCAAAAACAGCGCATCGGCGTGGCCCGCGCCTTTGCCGGCGAACCCCGCGTGGTTGTGGCGGACGAGCCGGTCTCCGCGCTGGACGTGTCTGTGCAGGCGGCGGTGACCGAACTTCTGATGGACATTCAGCGGGAAGCCCGCACCACCATGCTGTTCATCTCTCACGATCTTTCCATCGTGCGCTACATCGCCGACCGGGTGGTGGTCATGTATCTGGGCCATATCGTGGAGCAGGGCACCACGGACGATATTTTCGCCCCACCCTATCACCCCTATACGGAAGCGCTTTTGTCGGCGATCCCCATCGCCGATACTAGTGTCACCAAAAAACACATCGTCCTGGACGGGGACATCCCCTCCGCCATGAACCCGCCCTCCGGCTGTCCCTTCCAGACCCGTTGTCCCCGCAAATCCCAAGTGCCCGGCACTTTGTGTGAGACGGACGTGCCGCCCGTGCGCAAACTGGCCAATGGCCATGAAATCAAATGCCATCTGGCCGCTGACATTCTGGACCAGATGGAACCGGTCATCGTGCTGGGCGAAAAGGGCAGCGGCAAAGGTGACATCGCCACGGGACCGTCAACCGACAGCACCACTGCAACACTTTCCGGCGGTGACTCAAATGGGGGTGTCACCCAAGGGGCAGCAGCCGGTGTTAGCCTTGTTACCGGTGGTGCCGCCGCCCTGGCCGGCCTAAGCGGCGGGGCTGAGCCCGCAACCACCCCCGCCGCCAATAACCGCCCGCCCGAGGACACGGTGGAAACCAAAGGCAGGAAGACGGCGACGAAGGCCAAGGCAGCCACCGGGACAGTCTCCCGCAAAACAGCATCAAAACCTGCCAGCGCAAAAAAGAGCAGCGCCGCCACCAAGGCAAAGGCGGCTGAAGCCAAACCTGCGGCAGCAAAAGCCACAAAGCCCGCCGCGGCGGCCCCACCAAAGGGGAAAGCGACCGCAGGCGAAGCAACTTCCAAACGCAAAACAACGGCAAAGGCCAAAACAGCCAGCACGGCCCCGGCAAAGGGTGCCAAGCCCAAAGCGGCTTCCAAGAGCGCCTCCGCAGCTGACGCCAAAGCGGCTAACCGCGCGGCTCTCACGGCGGCGGTGCGGGGCAAGGCGTCCGGCGCAACCAAATCTAAAGCCACCGCAAGCAAAGCCAGCGGAAGCAAGGCCGCCACCTCTGCCAAAGCAAAAACGGCCACTGCAACCAAAAGCGCAGCATCGGCCAGCAAGTCCAAAGGCACCGCCAAGACGGCTGGTAAATCCGGCGCTTCCGCTCAACCCGCATCCTTCGTCAAAATGCGCAAACCAAAGACGCCGGATGATTTGAAAATGGTCTCCGGTATCGGCCCGAAAATCGAAGGCATTCTCAACGGCATGGGCGTCTACACATTCGAGCAGGTTTCCAAATGGAAAAAAGCTGACCGGGACTGGGTCAATGCAGAGCTTTCCTTCAAAGGCCGGATCGAACGGGAGGACTGGGTGAAACAGGCCAAGGCTTTAGCGAAAGGTGGCGAGGCCGAATACATCAAGGTCTTCGGCAAAAAGCCCCGTTAGCGGCCCGCCGTTTGAGAGTGTGCACTGTGCGCGCGGATGATGATCCCGATGCGGCGGCCATCCGCGAATGGATGACCGTTAGGCCGGACACCCAAAGTGTAGCCCATTTCCAACCCGGCCCGGGCATCCAAAAACTGGCGCTGGCATTTGATATAACCCTCCTGCGAGAAGCGCTCGCCGAATGCCTCGCCCGCAGCGATTTTCAAGGGGGAATGCAGGAACAGGGCTTTGCGGCGCTTCCCCTCACCCAGCGCCCCGGTCAGACGCAGTGGACGGAAAATGATCTGTCCGGCCGCTATTGGCTTCGTGCCGACGACCGCTATGTGGAAGAACCCCGTGAAGAGCTGGTGGACGAAGCACAGTTCAGCCAGTTCAATCCTTTGTTTGCCGACACCTACTTCGAACACGTCCACACGGAACTGGCCAAACGCTTCCCCATCGGGCGGATACGTGTGCTCTCAAAGGGTCTCTATAACTGCAATTCTTGGCACAGGGACCCGGAGCCCCGCCTGCACATTCCCATCATCACCAATCCCGGCTCCCTGTTCGTGGTGAACCACCACGTCACCCATCTGCCCGCCGACGGTTCGGTCTATTTTACGGATACGCGGGGCTATCACACGGCCCTCAATGGCGGTGAGACCCGTCGCGTCCACATTGTGGCAGCTCTGGCCTATCAGCAAATCACCGAATAGGTCAGGTAACCTGATCCACATGCACCCGCCGTCTCTCTTGAAGAGAAAGATAGGCGGCATCGGCCAGCAGCAGCGCTTTCAATCCGTCCTCCCCGGAGGGTTCCATGGCCCCGCCTTCCAGCAGGCTGGCCACGAAATGAGCGATTTCTGCCTCATAGGCCTGGGCATAGCGGGACATGAAGAAGTCCTGCACGGGCGGGCGGGTGCTGCCGTTACCATTGCTGATTTCCACACTGGTGGCCCGCTGATTATGGGCCTGCGCCATGCCTTTGGACCCAAACACCTCCACCCGCTGGTCATATCCATAACTGGCGCGGCGGGAATTGGTGATGGTGGCCTGCCGCCCGGATTGCGTCTCCAATATCACGCAGGCCGTGTCCACATCCCCCGCTTTGCCGATGGCGTCGTCCACCAAACAGGTGGCATGGGCCGATACCCATACCGGCTCTTCCCCCAACAGAAACCGCGCCATGTCGAAATCGTGGATCATCATATCCCGCAGCAACCCGCCGGAGCGGGTGATGTAATCCAGCGGCGGCGGCGCCGGGTCCCGACTGGTGACTTGCACCAATTCCACATCCCCCACCGTGCCGTCATCCACCGCGCTGCGCAGGGCCTGAAAGCTGGCATCAAACCGACGGTTAAAACCCACCATGAGTTTGCCGTCATGGTTGCCAACGACCTTCAGGCAGTGCCGCACCCGACCCGCATCCAGATCAATGGGCTTTTCGCAAAACACCGCCTTGCCCGCCCGCACAAACCGCTCAATTAGGTCCGCATGGGTGTCAGTTGGTGTACAGATGATGACGGCATCCACGGCTGGGTCCGCCTCGATGGCGTCGATGGAGGCCACTTGGCAATTGTGGGTCTTTGCCACGGTATGCGCCGCTTGGGAAAACGCATCCGCCACCGCAACCAGACGGGCCTTCGGCTGGGCGGCGATGGCCCTGGCATGAACCTGCCCGATGCGCCCCGCCCCCAACAAAGCCAATGACACCATGCTGTTTCTCCCGCCCGTTACGCCTATACTGGGCGCAAATCACTCACCCTTGTGAGACGCCGCTGTCATGTCCTCACCGTCCTATCTCCCGCAAGAAACCATCCGGCGCAAGCGGGACGGTGCCGTTTTATCCGCCGAGGAAATTGCAGCCTTCGTGACGGGCCTGCACGATGAAACCATTACGGAAGGGCAGGTGGCCGCCTTCGCCATGGCCACGTTTTTCAAGGGCATGGTGCGGGAAGAGGCGGTGGCCCTGACGCTGGCCATGCGCGACAGCGGCACCGTGCTGGACTGGTCGGCACTCCATGGTCCGGTGCTGGACAAACACTCCACCGGCGGCGTGGGCGACAATGTCTCGCTTATGCTGGCCCCTGCCGTGGCGGCTTGCGGCGGGTTCGTGCCCATGATTTCAGGGCGGGGTCTGGGCCACACGGGGGGCACGCTGGATAAGTTGGATTCCATTCCCGGTTACACCAGCCAACCGGACAATGAAACTTTTGCCCGTGTCACCAAAGATGTGGGCTGTTGCATCATCGGCCAGACCGGCAATCTTGCCCCCGCCGACAAGCGTTTCTACGGCATCCGCGATGTGACGGCCACTGTGGAAAGCGTGCCGCTGATCACCGCCTCCATTTTGTCCAAAAAACTGGCCGCCGGGCTGGGCGGTCTGGTGCTGGATGTGAAATGCGGCAATGGCGCTTTCATGGATGATCTGGCCAAGGCCCGCGAACTGGCCGCCTCTCTGGTGCAGGTGGCCCATGGTGCAGGCCTGCCCACCACCGCTTTGCTCACAGACATGAACGCCCCCCTCGCCACCGCTGCCGGTAACGCCGTGGAAGTGGCCAATGCCATCGATTTCCTGACAGGCCGCCATGTGGATAGCCGCCTTTGGGATGTCACGGTGGCGCTGGGGGCCGACATGCTGGTGAGCGGCGGTCTGGCGGCGGATTTCGAGACGGGCCAACGCCACATGGAAGAGGCGTTCACCTCCGGCAAGGCTGCAGAAATTTTTGGTCAAATGGTCGTCGCCCTTGGCGGGCCCGCAGACCTGATAGAGGCCCACGAAAAACATCTTCACGCCGCCCCCCTGGTCCGCCCGGTCATGGCGGACGGTGAAGGCAGCGTCACCGCCATCGACACCCGCGCCATTGGCGTTGCCGTCGTCGCCCTTGGCGGGGGACGCGTGCGCGCCGCCGACCCGGTGGATCACGCTGTGGGTCTCACCGATCTTGCCATGATTGGCGATGCGGTTGGCCAAGACGACCAGCCCCTGGCCACCATCCACGCCCGAAATGAGGCGCAATATGAGCAGGCCGCCGCAGCGGTGCGGGCCGCCTATACCCTGGGCCATGCCCGCGATGTGCCGGACCGGGATGTCGTGATTGAGCGCATTAGCGCCTAACACCACCGCCCTTCCGGGCCGGCAAGCAAAAAACCAGACCTGCTGCCCTGATTTGGCCAGCGGCGGGTCATCATTCATACCCTTTCAAAATGGGCCCAAGCGCCCTAAACAGCGTCAACTTTCGCACATCGGGTCCACACCATGTCCAAAATTGAAGAACGCGTCTTTTCCGGCATCCAGCCCACGGGCAATTTGCATCTGGGCAATTATCTGGGTGCCATCCAGAATTTTGTGAAATTGCAGGACAGCTACAACTGCGTCTTCTGCGTGGTGGACCTGCACGCCATTACCGTGTGGCAGGACCCCGCAGAACTGGCGGACAATATCCGCGAAGTCACCGCCGCCTTCATCGCCTCCGGCATCGACCCGCAAAAACACATCGTTTTCAATCAGAGCCAGGTGCCGGAACATGCGGAACTGGCCTGGGTGTTCAATTGCGTCTCCCGCATGGGCTGGTTGCGGCGCATGACGCAATTTAAGGAGAAGGCGGGCAAACATGCGGAAGAGGCTTCCGTGGGCCTGTTCTCCTACCCCAACCTCATGGCCGCCGACATTCTGGCCTATCGCGCCACCCATGTGCCGGTGGGGGAGGACCAAAAACAGCATCTGGAACTGACCCGCGACATTGCGCAGAAATTCAACAATGATTATTCCGACCGCATCGCGACCCTGGGTCTGGGCGAGGAAATGATGGTGGGGGACGAAAAAGTGCAGGGTTATTTCCCCCTCACCGAACCCCTGATTGGCGGCCCTGCCGCCCGGGTCATGTCCCTGCGGGACGGGACGAATAAAATGTCCAAATCCGACCCGTCTGATCTGTCGCGCATTGTGATGACCGATAATGCCGATGCCATCGCCAAGAAAATCCGCAAGGCGCGCACGGACCCGGCCCCGCTGCCCGAATCTATCGATGATTTAGGCGACCGTGCTGAAGCCAATAATCTGGTGGGCATTTTCGCGGCCCTTAACGGCACGGACAAACAGGCGGTGCTTTCCGAATTTGGCGGCGCGGAATTTTCCAAGTTCAAACCGGCCCTGGCCGATCTGGCCGTGGCGAAAATCGAGCCCATCGCCACCGAAATGCGCCGTTTGATGGAAGATCCGGGCGAGATTGATACCATTTTGGCAAACGGGGCGGGCCGTGCGCGGGAAATCGCCTCCGCCGTTCTGGAAGATGTCAAAGAGATTGTCGGCTTTATCGGCGCCCGATAAATTTGCGCCGATGGCAGGTCAGCTTTGCACCGATTGCCTGCACGGGTGTGGCAAAACCCTGTCGGGCGGCCCTTCGCCGCGCACGCCGTCAATGGAGAAATTGAAAGGCTCTTATTCACAACACCCATGGTTTTTCGGTTCAACACGCTTATGTTGTGAAGGAATGGGGCCACGGCCCGCCTGAGAGACCGACGATCATGGTCAGTAAAAGAGAAGTCCGCGAAAAGGGGCACCGGCGCAAATTTCTGGCGGTGGTGGATTCCACGCCAGAATGCGAAAAGGCCATTCATTATGCCGCCCGTCGGGTGGCGGGGATTGATGCTGATCTCGTCCTTATCTATGTCATTCAGCCCGGCGAGTTTCAGCACTGGCTGGGTGTGGAAGATGTGATGCGGGCCGAAGGGCAAACGGCAGCGGAAGCGGCGCTGGCCAAGGGCACACAATGGGCGCAGCAATTTGGCGGCATTACCCCGGAAACGGTCATCAAAGAGGGTAAAACCGTCTCCGCCATCGAGGACTTGATCGAGGAAGACCACGACATCGCCCTCATGGTGTTGGCCGCAGGAGATGGGAAGGATGGGCCGGGGCCTTTGGTGTCCGCCATCGCGTCCACAGGTTCAACATTCTCGCTGCCGGTGACCATCGTTCCCAGCACGCTGACGGACGAAGAAATTGACGATCTGGTCTGAGCAGACCGCTTGAACAGCGGCCCTCTTGGGCTTAGTTTAGAAAAATTCCAAACTTCACACCCCTATCCTGTCAGGAATCATGTCCAAGGAACCCGGCCAATGTTTATCCAGACCGAAGCCACGCCCAACCCCAGCACACTGAAGTTTTTGCCCGGCGAAACTGTCGCTGAAAACGGCCCGTTTGAATTTGTTTCAGCCGGTGAAGCCGAGGGTAAGTCGCCATTGGCGCAGGCGCTCTTTACCATTCCTGCCGTCACGGGGGTGTTTTTCGGTTTTGATTTCGTCACCGTTACAAAATCCGACGACACTGAATGGCAGCATCTTAAACCTGCCGTGCTGGGCGTGATCATGGAACATTATATGTCTGGCGCGCCGGTGATGACCGACAGTGGCAATGACGCCGGTGTTCCGGAGACGGAAGGTTATGTGGAAGAGGGCAGCGAGGAAATCGTCGCCACCATCAAGGAACTGCTGGAGACGCGGGTGCGCCCAGCGGTTGCGCAAGACGGCGGGGACATCACGTTCCACGGTTTCCGCGATGGCCGCGTGTTTTTAAAAATGCGCGGTGCTTGCGCTGGGTGCCCCTCCTCCACGGCCACGCTGCAACACGGCATTCAAAACCTGCTCAAACACTTCATCCCGGAAGTGGATGCGGTTGAGGCCGTTCAATAATTCTCCCCCATGCTGATGGCACCCCATGTTGTTGGCATTTGACACCTCTGGCCCCCATTGCACCGCTGTCTTGGCCAATCCCGACGGCACGCCTGTCGCCTCGCGCAGCGAGGACATCGGCAGGGGCCATGCGGAGCATTTGATGGGTCTAGTGGAGGGGGTGTTGAGCGAAGGGCGGAGTAGTTGGCAGGATATTGAGTGTGTGGGCTGCACCACCGGCCCCGGCTCCTTCACTGGTCTGCGTGTGGGCCTCGCTGCCGCGCAGGGGCTGACACTGGCATTGAACAAGCCCGGCGTGGGGGTGAGCGTGTTTGAAGTGCTGGCCCGCGCTTTTGCGGAACAGGCCAAGGGAAAGCCCTTCTGCATTGTGCAAGATGCCCGCCGCGAACAGGTCTATTTTCAAGCGTTCGATGGTGCTGGAAGACCCATGGCCGCCCCCTCCGCCCACGATCTCGACGCTTTGGAAAATGTGTTTCCCGCCCTTGTATCAAAGGTAGCCGGGACGGGGGCCAATCTGGTGAGCGAACGTTTGGCCGGTTTGGCAGTGCTCGATGGCCCAAACCATCCCTTGCCTCTCCATTTGGCGTCAGCCTGCATGGGCGCGCCCGCCACGGCGGGTCTCAAACCGCTTTACCTGCGGGCGGCCGATGCCAAACCCCAAAAACAGAAGGTGGTTGAACTGTGAGAGGTCCCACCCTGTTCCGGCGTCGGCAGGAACCCCACATTCTCACCGTTGGTCCCGCATGGTCTCGGGCCATAGCGCGCCTGCATAGTGAAAATTTTGCCCGGGGATGGTCCACCAGCGATGTGGAACAATTGCTTGAGCAACCCACAGTTCTGGCGCTGGTGGCCTGTCCGGTGGGGGCAAAAGCTGACCCTCACCAGGCCGATCCCGAAGACGCGGCCGCGGTGGGTTTTTGCCTGCTGCGCCACATCGGCTCCGGGCCGGACAGCGAAGCGGAAATTCTGTCCATCGCGGTGGAAAAAAGCTGGCGCAATCACGGCGTGGCGGAAGCCCTGGTGCGGGAAGCTATCTTGCATTTGGGCTATGAACGGGTGGAAAGCCTGTTTTTGGAAGTGGCGGCGGACAATGCCGCCGCCCTCACTCTCTATGCAAAATTCGGGTTTGAAACGGTGGGCGAACGGCCCGGCTATTATGCCGCCAAAACGGGCAAGACCGGCCCCCGTGTGAAAGCTCTTATCCAACGGCTCGCCCTCGCCCGGCCCTTGTGAAGCCCCTCCCGCAGGCCTAGCCTGTGTGGGCGCGGTCCGGACCGCATAGACAATGGAAGCGGACCCTTTTCTTGATTGACGAGACAACCAAAGCTGCATCCCCACCCACCATCAGCGCGCGGGGCAAACTGCGCATCGTGGTGGTCATAGCAGCGCTTGTTGTGGTTTTAATCGTCCTGTTGCCCTTTCACCTTATGGCCTTGGGGGGGGCGAAGGTTTGGGCCTTGTTTCGTGGCAAAAGCGTGGGGGGCCTGGTCACTGGTGCCATGCCGTTTTTGTTCCACAAGGCCGTGCTGCGGTGCATGGGCGTTCGGCTCAAGTTGCACGGCCAAATCAGCAATGCCCGCCCTCTTTTGCTGGTGGCCAATCATGTGAGCTGGCTTGATATTGTGGTTCTGGGCGCGGTGGCTCCCCTCAGCTTTGTGGCCAAATCCGAAATGCGTTCTTGGCCCGTGTTTGGCCAGCTGGCCATGCTGCAACGCACCGTGTTTGTCGCGCGGGATGACCGTCGAAGGGCCGGTATTCAGGCCACAGAAATTGCCGCCCGCATGACGGCCCGGGAAATTATGGTCCTGTTTCCCGAAGGCACCACGTCGGACGGTATGGGGTTGTTACCCTTCAAGACCCCACTTTTTGAGGCGGCGAAACTGGCTCTGGCAGAATCGCCCGTGACCGAAGCGGTGGTCCAGCCCGTGGCCCTGCGCTACAGCCACCTTTCGGGGTTGCCCATGGGGCGGGCGCAAATGCCCCATGTGGCTTGGCCCGGTGAAATAGGGCTGGGGGAAAGCCTGCTGCCCATCATCGCCAAGGGTGCCATTGATGTGGCGGTCCATCTGGGGCACCCCATCGCCATGGATGAATGCGCCAACCGCAAGGTGGTGGCCGCCCAAGCCGGCGCGGCTATCAGGCAGATGCTGTTGCCCCGGCACGAACAGCCTTTGCGTTGAGCGCCTTGTAAACATGCACCATCAGGGCCCCCGCAAACAGCGGTGTGAGCAGGTTAACGATGGGAACGGACAAAAGCGCGGCGATCATCAGCCCAGCGAGGAAAATCTCAAACCCGTAGCGCTGGCGCAGCGCCGTCACCTCTTCCATGGAATGGTGGCGTAGCGCTGCGAACTGAAAATACTCCCGCCCCAGCAAATAGCCGTTCAGCACAAAAAAGATGATGATGCCCAGCCCCAAGACCAGCGCCAGAATAAGGGCGATAAAATTGCCAATCAGCACTAGGGCAAAGAAGCGCAGGGAAATGCCGATGGACTGGCCCAGCGGCAGCGGCGTGCCGGGCTTGTCAGTGGGGTAGTGAACCTTCTCCACCTCATCCGCCACATCGTCCAGAAAAACACCGGCAAAGACGGATGTGACGGGCGCGATAAGGAAGCCAAGGCCGATGATCAGCCCGGCCCCCAGCACCCATGTCACCGTGGTGGCCGCCCAAGGCCAAGCTGCCAGATAGGGCAGCAAAAACGCTTCATTGGCCGCCTGTAAGGCAAACCAAAGGCCAATCAGCATGACCACCGTCAGGCCAATGGACTTCCAAAGCACCGCGCGAAAACGGGGTGCAAAAAGTTGGGACAGCGTGTTGGACAGGGCGGAGGACAGCATGCTCGTTTCTTAAAGGCGGTTCGTCTGTGGTCACCATGTGGGGGGCAAGGAGCGCGGGCGCAATACCATCCGTCAGGCAGCGCTTCCTTGTGGCCCCATAATGGTCTACAGAGCCGCCCCATAAGCCGCTCAAAAATCAGGAAAAGCCATGAGTGAGACCAAATTTGATGTGTTGACCGTGGGCAACGCCATTGTGGACATTATCGCCCGCGCCGATGATGATTTTCTGGGCCGGGAGGACATCACCAAAGCCGCCATGAACCTGATCGACGCGCCCCGCGCCGAGCACCTCTACTCCGTCATGGGTCCGGCCATTGAAACCTCCGGCGGGTCTGCGGGAAATACAGCGGCAGGTCTTGCCAGCCTCGGTGGCAATGCCGCCTATCTGGGCAAGGTGAGCGACGACCATCTGGGCGGCGTGTTCACCCACGATATTCGCGCCATCGGCGTGCATTTTGATACGCAGCCATTGAACGGCGAGCCTCCCACGGCCCGTTCCATGATTTTTGTGACCCCCGACGGGGAGCGCACCATGAACACCTATCTGGGTGCCTGTGTGGAGCTTGGCCCCGAAGACGTGGACAAGGATGTGGTCGCCGCCAGCCAAGTGACCTATTTTGAAGGCTATCTTTGGGACCCGCCCCGCGCCAAAGACGCCATCCGTCTGGCCGCCGAAGTGGCTCACGAAAACAAGCGTCAGGTGGCACTCACCCTGTCCGATGCCTTCTGTGTGGACCGCTACCGCGACGAATTTCTGGATTTGATGCGCTCCGGCACGGTGGATTTAATCTTCGCCAATGATGCGGAGCTTAAAAGTCTATACCAGACCTCCGATCTTGGCACTGCCGTCAATGCCGTGAAAGAAGATGTGGCCATGGCCGCCGTCACGCTGGGTGAAAAAGGCTCCATGGTGGTCTCCCGCGAGCAAACGCTTGAAGTGGATGCCCACCCCATCGACAAGCTTGAGGACACAACCGGCGCGGGCGACCTTTACGCAGCCGGTTTCCTCTACGGCCTCACATCGGGCCGAAACCTGCGCGATTGCGCCCGTATCGGCGGTTTGGCGGCGGCAGAAGTAATCCAGCATATCGGCCCACGCCCGCAGGTGAGCCTGAAAGACCTGTTGGCCCAGTCTGGGATTTAAGCGTTTCCATCATCCCCACCTGCCCCTTGAGGGGAGGTCGCAGAAGCGAAGCTGATGCGGGTGGGGGGCGATAGCAGACATATGGCTTTGGGCGAGAGGAAAAATCTCCGCCCACCCGAAACTGCAAGCAGTTTCGACCTTCCCTCCGGTGGGAGGTGGGCGGGATGACGCTGGTTTATGTCACGCCGCCTTTGGCGCGGCGTCCCGCACCTTGTCGTCCACGTGGGTCTCGAATTTCTCGAAATTGGCGATGAACTTGGCCACGAGGTCTTCCGCCGCCCGGTCATAGGCTTCTTTGTCGGCCCAAGTATCGCGCGGGTTGAGGAGGGCGGTGTCCACCCCCGCCACCATCACCGGCACATCCAGACCAAAGTGCGGGTCCTTGCGCATGTCGGCCTCGTTCAGTGAACCGTCCAGCGCGGCCTTTAACAGGGCGCGGGTGGCTTTAATGGGCATGCGTTCGCCTTCGCCATAGGGACCGCCGGTCCAGCCCGTGTTCACCAGCCAGCAAGTGGCACCGTGGGTGGCGATCTTGTCACGCAGCAGATTGCCGTAAACGCTGGGGTGACGGGGCATGAAAGGGGCCCCAAAACAGGTGGAAAATGTGGCTTGCGTGCCCTTCACGCCCTTTTCCGTGCCGGCCACTTTTGCCGTGTAACCGGACAGAAAGTGATACATGGCCTGTGCCGGTGTCATGCGCGCGATGGGGGGCAGCACGCCGGAGGCATCGGCCGTCAGCATGATGATGGTCTTGGGGTGGGGCGCCAGGCCCGTTTCCGAGGCGTTGGGAATGTAGTGCATGGGATAGGCCACGCGGGCGTTTTCCGTCAGGCTCCCGTCGTCAAAATCCGGCTCCCCATCGGGGCTGATAATGACATTTTCCAAAACCGATCCCCAACGCTGGGTGGTGGAATAGATTTCAGGCTCCGCCTCTGCCGACAGACGGATGGTCTTGGCGTAACAGCCCCCTTCAAAATTGAAGATGCCGTTGTCCGACCAGCCGTGCTCGTCGTCGCCCACCAGTGTGCGGGAGGCGTCGGACGAGAGCGTGGTTTTGCCCGTGCCGGACAAACCGAAGAACAAAGCGGCATCGCCATCATCGCCCACATTGGCGGAACAGTGCATGGGCATGACCCCCTCATCGGGCAGGAAATAGTTGAGCGCGCCAAAGACGGATTTTTTGGTTTCCCCCGCATATTCCGTGCCGCCAATTAGCACGAGTTTGCGGCTCATGTTCACCGCAATCACGGTTTCAGACTTGCAGCCGTGGCGGTCGGGGTCTGCGCGGAAAGAGGGCAGGTTGATGATGGTCATGTCCGGGCCGAACTGTTCCAACTCCTCGCGGGCCGGTCGGCGCAGCAGGTGGCGGATGAACAGGCCGTGCCAGGCAAATTCCAAAAACACACGCACGGAAATACGGTAGTCCGGGTCAGCACCGCCATAGAGGTCCTGCGCCACCAAATCCATGCCCTTGGCGTGGGCCTGCATGTCGGCCAGCAGGGTATCAAAATGGGCTTCGCTCATGGGCTGGTTATTGTCCCACCAGACCGTGTTTTCCGTCTCCCCATCCCGCACCAGATACTTGTCCGTGGCAGACCGGCCCGTGTGCTTGCCCGTGGTGACGGACAGGCAGCCCTTGGTCGTTGCCGTGCCCTCACCGCGCTCGATGGCGAGATCAAACAGCGCTTTTTCCTCGTCATTCCAACGGATGCTGGCATAACCATACAGGCCCACCGCTTCGGCGCCGGAAAGGGAGCTGCGCGTGCCGTGATCGGCGCTGTGTGCTGTGCTGGTCATGGAAAAGGCCTTTCGCGTTCGTCTTCGTCGTATGAAAAATAGAAAACGTCGCTTGGATGACAGGTTTGCCGGGTTGGACCCGAGAGGGGGCGGAGAAGAGTGGGCTGAAACTGGCAGGCACCCCCCGTGAAAGCAAGGGATCAAAATCGGTTGAAATTTCGGTAAATCGATTAAATGTAAGCGCTTTACCACTGCCTTATTTTAGCTTTGACATAGGCTTAAGACACTAATCGTTTCAAACCCTTCACCCGGTTTTCACGTATTCAACTTTCGCCTTAGCCCTTTTGTATGAAACGCGCATGGCCCCTTCCCGTTAAACAGGTGCCGTGGTGTAAAATACATCTTGGGGCTAACATGGTGCACTGCCGCCGTGCGGCGCACGAATTTAAGATCGGGGCAATTTCCACTGCGCCCCCCATAGACTGATCTGGAGACTGCCATGCCCACCATCGCTCTCGTGGACGATGACCGTAACATCCTCACTTCCGTGTCCATCGCGCTGGAATCGGAAGGGTATAAGGTGGAGACCTATACCGACGGGGCCTCTGCCCTGGACGGCTTGCAGATGCGGCGGCCCGATCTGGCTATTTTTGACATCAAAATGCCCCGCATGGACGGCATGGAATTACTGCGCCGCCTGCGCCAGAAATCCGACCTGCCGGTCATCTTCCTCACCTCCAAGGACGATGAGATTGACGAACTCTTTGGCCTGAAAATGGGGGCCGATGATTTCATCACCAAACCCTTTTCGCAGCGCCTGCTGGTGGAACGGGTAAAAGCCGTCTTGCGTCGGGTGACCGCCCGGGCAGAAGGGGGCGGTGCCGTTGCGGCGGAAGCTTCCGCCAATATGCTGGAGCGGGGTCATCTGCAAATGGATCAGGAGCGCCACACCAGCCTGTGGAAGGGCAAGGCCGTGACGCTCACGGTGACGGAATTTCTCATTCTGTTCGCCCTGGCCCAGCGCCCCGGCGTGGTGAAGTCCCGCGACAGCCTCATGGATGCGGCCTATGATGATCAGGTCTATGTGGACGACCGCACCATCGACAGCCACATCAAACGCCTGCGCAAGAAGTTCAAACAGGTGGATGATGATTTCGACATGATCGAGACCCTCTACGGCGTGGGCTACCGGTTCCGCGAGGGTTAGGCACCATCATGGATCGCAGCGCCGATCTTCCTCACCCCATAGACCCTTCTTCAAACGAGGATCGGGTGGACGCCCCCGTCCACGCTGAAAAGCGTGTCATGGGCCATGTGCGGGCGGGCCGGAAGAACACGGTGTCCCCCCCGCGCCCCCTGGATCAGGCCCAACCTCAACAGGCCAAATCTGGTCACGCCGCGCTCAGGCAGGCCAAATCCGGGCCGGTGGAAAACACCTCTGCAACGCCCAGCCCCGCCGCAAAACCCGGCTGGTTTCGCCAATTTGGCCGTCGGTTGGGCCGCAAGCGGGGGCGCTTGCTCGTCAGCCGTTTTTTGGGTCGTTATGTCTTCACCTCCCTCACCCAGCGCATCATCATCCTCAATCTGGGGGCGTTGGTGGTGCTGTTGTCCGGTATTCTATTCCTCAACCAGTTTCGCGATTCCCTCATTGAGGCGCGGGAGGAAAGCCTGCTGACCCAGGGTGAAATCATCGCCGCCGCCATCTCCGCCCGCGCCACGGTGGACACGGATAATTTGACCATCGACCCGGACCGGTTGCTGGAACTGCAGGCGGGGGAGAGCACTTATCCCATGCAGTCTGAAACAGAAAATCTCGATTTTCCCATCAACCCGGAGGAAGTGGCCCCGGTCCTGCGCCGTCTCATTTCCCCCACGCGCACGAGGGCGCGCATTTATGACCGGGACGGATTGATCATTCTGGATTCCGACCGGCTTTACTCCCGCGGGCAAATCTTGCGCTACGACCTGCCGCCCGTGAACCAGAACCGGGGTTTTCTGGAGCGCACATGGCTGCAATTTCGCAATTGGTTCTGGCAGTCAGACCTGCCCATTTACAAAGAAACGCCGGACGGAAACGGCACCGCCTATGGTGAGGTTGTCACCGCCCTAACCGGTTCGCCGGGGTCCGAAACCCGCCGCACGGCCAAGGGCGAGACCATCGTTTCGGTGGCCGTGCCGGTGCAACGCTTCCGCGCGGTGCTGGGGGTTTTGCTTCTGTCCACCGAGGCGGGGGACATCGACAAGATCATTGAAAAAGAGCGCATTGCCATTGTGCGGGTCTTTGTGGTGGCGGCACTGGTGGCGGCGCTGCTGTCTGTCCTGCTGGCCTCCACCATTGCCCGCCCCTTGCGCAAACTTTCCGCCGCCGCTGAGCGGGTGCGGCTTGGCGTCAAATCCCGCGAGCAAATTCCCGATTTTTCTGACCGCCGTGATGAAATCGGCCACCTATCCACCTCACTGGGAGACATGACCCGATCCCTCTACGCCCGCATGGATGCCATCGAGAGTTTTGCTGCCGATGTGAGCCATGAGTTGAAAAACCCCCTCACATCCCTGCGCAGCGCGGTGGAAACCCTGCCTTTGGCCAAAAAGCCGGAGCAGCGGGCACGCCTGTTGGACATTATCCACCACGATGTCCACCGGTTGGACCGGCTCATCTCCGATATTTCCGACGCCTCGCGGCTGGATGCCGAATTGGCGCGGGAGGATGCGGAACCCGTCGATTTGGCAGAATTGCTGCGAGGTTTCCACAACACCTACACCCATATGAGTGCATCAACCCCGGGCACCACAGCCAATGTGACGCTCCATATTGAGGGTGGCGTGACCAAAAACCCCGCTGCCAAGGCCAAGGGGCGTCGCAAAACCCCGGCGGATCCCGGCCCGTGGTTCGTTTCCGGCCATGCGGGCCGTCTCGGACAGGTGATGGCAAACCTCATCGAAAATGCCCGCTCCTTTGTGCCCGCTGAAAAGGGGACCATAGATATGGCTTTGGTACGACAGGGTCATCAGGCCGTCATCACCGTGCGTGATAACGGCCCCGGCATCCCCCCGGCCAATACGGAACGCATATTTGAGCGTTTTTATACCGACAGGCCCGAGGGCGAGAGCTTTGGTCAAAATTCCGGTCTTGGCCTGTCCATCACCCGCCAGATCGTGGAAGCCCATGGGGGCACCATCAGTGCCGACAATCGTGCGGATGGCAATGGCGCGTGCTTTACCGTGCGGTTGCCGCTCACTAACCCGTGACGACAAACGGCACCGCCCATGCCAGTGCCGTTCTTTTGGGCCCCGTGGGCCTGTTGGTCTGCGGCCCCTCCGGCGGCGGTAAATCGGCCCTTTGCCACGCCTTGGTGGACCACCACGCGGCCCGATGGGTTGGGGATGATCAACTTTGCCTTGCCCTGACCGAGGGGCACTTATGGGCGAAACCCCACCCAAGACTGGCCGGTAAGGCGGAAAGGCGGGGGAAGGGCATTGTTGGCATTTGCTATGCCCAGGAAGGGCGCATGACCCATCAGATTGTCCTTCAGGACGGGCCCGCCAAACCATCACTCCCTTCCCCTGTTTTGGCCCATACATGGCAGCCCAATCTGAAAAACTCGGCTGCCCTGTCGCAAGTTCTGCTGCCAACGCTCTTTTTGCCTCGGCTCAGCCCATGCATGGCCGCCGAGCGGGCGATGGAATGGCTGCCAGCACAGCAAGGGTGCGGGGTAGAGGCCATGGGTTCGCCCCAGACCAGATAGGGCTAAGCCGTCGCACCAGCGGCCAATTGGGTTCAAAAGCCTTGCAAGTGTGCCAGACCGTGCAATGATGCGCGCCTTGGGTTGCGTCCCGACCTTGATTTGAAGGGGGTCAGCGCGTTCCCGGCAGTGAAATCAATATTCGGTTTTCTATGATTGGCCTTGTTCTCGTTACCCATGGTTCCCTTGCCAAGGAGTTTCAGTTGGCGCTGGAACATGTGGTGGGGCCGCAGGAGCAGGTTGAAACCGTCTCCATTGGCCCTGATGATGATATGGAGCAACGGCGGCAGGATATTTTGGATGCCATTAGCCGCGTGAATACGGGCACTGGTGCTGTCATCCTGACGGATATGTTCGGCGGCACACCGTCCAACCTTTCCATCTCCATCATGGAGCCGGGGATGATTGAAGTGGTGGCGGGCGTGAACCTGCCCATGCTCATCAAACTGGCCACGGCCCGGGAAGGGGATGACATGGATGATGCCTTGGAAAAGGCCACCGAATCAGGCAAGCGCTACATCAATATCGCCAGCCGTGTGCTGGCCGGAACCTAGAGCGGTTCATGTTTCTTACGGCCAATAGCGTGTCGAAAGTGGTGCTGGAAAACGCGGTTGCGCCTCTTGTCAAGTTTGAAATGCTCTAGCCGTGGCGGAAGAAACCCGAACTCTGCCCATCATCAATTGCCGCGGCCTGCACGCCCGCGCCTCGGCCAAATTTGTTCGACTGGTGGAAACATTCGATGCCCGTATAACCGTTTCCAAGGACGACAATAGCGTCGGCGGCACGTCCATTATGGGTCTGATGATGCTGGCTGCCTGTCAGGGCAGCACGGTGGATGTGCGCGCTGAAGGCCCCCAAAGCACAGAGGCGCTGGATGCTATTGAAGCGCTTCTGGCTGACAAATTCGGCGAAGGCGAATAGTCAGCGTATGGCGGCCCATAGCAGGGCCGGATAGGTGAGCACGATAACGACAAACACATGGGCCGGCCCGGTGGGATAGGCGGCTGTGGCCTGCCACAGGGGGTAGACGAACAGGCCGAGCCACAGGGCCTTGTAGATAATTTGCACCACCAGCAGGGGAGCAAAAAAAGCAGGCCAGATCAGGCCTGCCACTGAGGCGATCAAAATGGCGCTCCAGAGGCTCGCCACCAGCAGGCGCAGGCCCGGCTCTTCCGAAACGGAGGGGCCAAAAACGGCAGGCACCCCGCCTCCGGCGATAAGTGCCCAACATACCGGCCCCAGAATGGCGATGTTGAAGAGATAGGCGGGATAGAGCCAGAGTGGGTGCGTAACGGAAATGACAATTGCTCTCCATGTGTTTGCCTGCCCTTTAGCACCCTTGGGCAGGGTTTGGAAAATGCCGCCACCGGCTCATTTTTCTGTGCAGAAGGGAGCGGACACGCTGTAAGAGGGCAAAACCACTCGCCCCATTCCCCATTCCCCATTCCCCATGCCCGATCACCGTGACACGCTTTTGCTCCCTTTCACCAGCCAGGCGCTGGTCCTTCCGCCGCACGGCGAGGGGGTTGCTTTTTTGAACGCGGAACCACTGCCGCCCAGCGGGTTTGATTTGACGGCCCTGAGGGCTGAGCAGGGTTTCCGCCCCACCCATCGAGCTTTGGAAAACGCGGGTTTGGTGGTGGCGCCTGAAATTGACCTTGCTTCAGGCAAGGCATGGGATACCGTTCTTGTACTGGCCCACCGCAATCGGCTGGTGAACCAGCGCAACCTGACCCGCGCTTGGAACGCGTTGAAGCCCGGCGGACAGGTGGTGTTTTGCGGGGCCAAGACCCACGGCGTACAACCCCTGCGAAAATGGGCTCAAAAGCGCACGGATCTTTCGGGGAGCCTTTCCAAACATCACGCCATCGTCTTCTGGTTGACCAAACAGGGAACCAACTGGCTCTTGGAAGATTACCCCCCGGCCGATCACGGTTATCGCGTGGCACCCGGCATGTTTTCTTCCAAGGGGCCCGACACGGGCTCACAGGTCCTGGTGCCCCATCTGGCGGACAAGCTGAAAGGCCATGGTGCTGACTTTGGAGCGGGATGGGGCTTCCTTAGCGATCAGGCCTTGCGGACAAACAGCCTGATCGCGGGCATCGACCTTTTTGAGGCCGATCATGCGTCGCTGGAAGCCGCCCGTCACAATATCAGCCCGGTGGAAGGTCTCACCTTGAATTTTCACTGGTGTGATATGGCCGCAGAACAGCCCAAGGGCCGCCACTACGACTGGATCATTATGAACCCGCCCTTCCATACCGGGCGCGCAGCGGAACCCGCCTTGGGCAATGCGTTCATTGAGGCCGCTTCGCGCACCCTGCGCCCCGGTGGGCGTTTGTTCATGGTGGCCAATATCAACCTGCCCTATGAAGCCGCCCTGGAACGGGGTTTCCGCAAGGCCGAGCGCATTGATCAGGCCAAGGGGTTCAAGGTCTTCGAGGCAATCCGGTAAGATTACGCCACGGCTTGAAGCTGATGCTCATAGTCCTTGGCCCAGGCATCGGCCAGTGTGGCCGGCATGGGTTTGGAGAGCAGATAGCCCTGCATTTCCTGGCATCCCAATTCATGGACAAGGCGGGCGTTGGCTTCCGTCTCCACCCCTTCGCACAGCACTTTGATTCCCAGGTTTTCACCCAATTGGGCAATGGAGCGGACGATGGCCTGATTGCCGTGACGGTCCAGATCCATGATGAAGGATTTGTCGATCTTCACCTTGTCAAAGGGGAAGGATTGCAGCATGGCCAGAGAGGAATAGCCCGTGCCAAAATCATCTAGCGCAATGGCAATGCCCATGGCCCGGATCTGACGCAGGGCGTGCAGCGCCCGGTCCGTATGTTCCAAAAGGGCTGTCTCGGTAATCTCGATTTCCAGCCGGGAGGGGGAGACGTTGTGGCTCAACATGGCTTCGCGCAAAAGCCCCGGCAGGTCGCAATGGTTCACCTGTACCGGAGAAACGTTCACCGAAATTTTGGCACCGCATTGCCAAAGGGATGCCTCGTTGAGCGAGCGGCGCATGAGATGTTCGCCCAGGGGCAGGATAAGCCCGGACCTTTCCGCAACGGCGATGAAGCGGTCGGGCGATACCGCACCGCCGTCCCGGCGGGTCCAGCGGGCCAGCGCTTCAAACCCCATCAGACGGCGGTCGCCAAGCGTGGTCTGGGGCTGTACGTGAATATCCAACCCGTTCGTATCAATGGCTTCGCGCAGCTCGCCTGACAGGGCACGGTCCGAGCGGACGGCAGCATCCATTTGTTCATCAAACATGCAGTAGGACACCATGGGCATGGCCTTGGCGCGATACATGGCCAAATCCGCATTCGCGATCAACGTGTCTTCGTCCGAGCCGTGCTGGGGAAAAAGCGCTATGCCCACACTGGTTTCGCAGCCCACTGTTTTGTCAGACAGCGTATAGGGGGCGGACAGGGCCACGCGCAAAGTGTCGGCCAGAGCCAGGGCATCATCTTTCCCGTCACCGCGCACCGGAGCCAGCACCACAAATTCGTCACCCCCCAGGCGGGCGATAAAAACTTCCGACCCGCTGGCCCCGCGCAAGCGCCGGGCGGCGGCGTAAAGCAATTCATCCCCCGCCGCATGGCCGTAGACATCATTGACTTCCTTGAACCGGTCCAGATCAAGGGAGAGGAGCGCAAACCGCTCCTGGCGCGTTTTGGCGCGCAGCGTCCATTCCTCCACCGCTTCGGTAAAGGCCACACGGTTGCCAAGGCCCGTCAGGGCATCGTGGCGAGCGGCTTGATAAAGGCGGCGTTCGGAACGTTCCCTCTCTTCCAGAATGCGCGCGCGGTCCGTCACGTCCTGCAAGACCAGCAATTTTTGATCCATGCCAAAGGGCGTCATGGACCGGTCCATGACCCGGCAGGCCAGACGCAGTTCATCGTCTTTCTGGCTCAAGGAACGGCGCGCCAGTTCCTGCAATTGGCTGTCCACATCGCCGCCAGCTTCCGCGCTCAATTTGCGCGCCACGGCATTGGCCAGCACCACTTCTCCGGCTTCATCCAGCAGCATGACCGCCGCCCCGGCCGCATCCAAAACAGCCTGTAAGAGCCGCTGGCGTTCAATGGCGGCCATGGCATAGCGGATGGTGCGGTCGATGAGCGTGGGGGAAAGCTCGTCCTTTGCCAGAAAATCCGCGGCCCCGGCTTCCAGCGCCTTGTTGTCCAGTTCCGGCGTGCCAACGCCCGTGAGCAGGATGACGGGGAGATCAATGCCCTCCGTCCGTATCATTTCGATTACCTCCAGGCCGGAAACGGCCCCCAAACGGTAGTCGCACAGCAAAACATCATACTGCCCCGCCTTTAGACCGGCGCGGACCTGTTCCCACGCATTGGCCGTGTCCACGACGTATCTGTCATGGGCAATGTCGATGAAATGATCCGCCACCAAAAAGGCATCATCAGGATCATCGTCTAGTATGAGAACATTGAGTGATCGGGTTCCCATTCGATCCACCCCCGTAACTGCAAGTATTGGCTAAAGGTTTGCCGCGTTTGCCTTACCCGCCGATGAATCAATGGGATGTGATTGGCCAAACCTCTGTTAGGGTTAAATCTTCCCAAACATCAGCCCCCCGGTGTGGGGCGCAGCACGTCCGGTAGCCATGTGGCGATTTCCGGGAAGGCAATCAGCAGGAAGGCCATGGCCACCATAATGCCAAACATGGGCAGCGCCGCCTTGGCGATATAACTCATGGAATGTTTTGTGAGGCCCTGCATGACAAACAGGTTGAAGCCGATGGGCGGCGTAATCTGCGCCATCTCGATCACCACCGTGACGAAAATCCCAAACCAGATCACATCAATGCCCGCATCGCGGATCATGGGTTCCACAATGGCCATGGTGAGCACCACCGAGGAAATGCCGTCCAGAAAGCAGCCCAAAATAATGTAGAAGACCAAGAGGGCCATGAGCAGTTCGAACCGGGACAG
Source organism: Pseudomonadota bacterium (assembly GCA_038525315.1). Taxonomy (GTDB): domain Bacteria; phylum Pseudomonadota; class Alphaproteobacteria; order Rhizobiales; family Rhizobiaceae; genus Pseudahrensia. The sequence continues at coordinate 426,747 of JBCBHU010000001.1, read as the reverse complement.
TTCCAGCGTGGCGATACCATCCGCCAGCGCCCGGGGCAGGCCCGTATAACCCATGGCTAGCGACAGAAACGCCGCTCCCGCGAGAATAAGCGCAATCATGGCGGAGGTGCGCACGGCCCCCATAAGGCTGTCCTTGAAGGCCGTGAGGGTCAGCGACCCCTGCACGGCGGCGAGCACCAAAGCACCCACCACACCAAAGGCCGCCGCTTCTGTTGCCGTGGCGATGCCCGCATACATGGAGCCGATCACCAGCACGATGAGCGCAATGACCGGCAACAGAAAGCGCGAATTGGCGAGTTTTTGGCCAAGGGTCATGGGCGCATCCACGCGCGGGTTCCAGTTTTTGGAAAACAGCGCGGTGGCACCCGTATAGACCATGAACAGCAACGCCAGCACGAGACCGGGTATGGTGCCCGCGATGAAGAGTTCGCGGATGGATTCGTTGATGGACACCCCATAGACGATGAGCGTTAGGGAAGGCGGGATCATCAGGCCTAGCGTGGCCGCGCCCGCCAGCGTTCCGATGACGAGATTTTCGGGATATTCGCGCTTGCGCAGTTCCGGGATCGACATGCGCCCCACCGTGGTGAGGGTGGCGGCGGAAGAGCCGGAGACGGCGGCAAAGACGGTGCACCCCACGATATTGGTATGTACCAGCCCCCCCGGCAGGCGTTGCACCCAAGGGGCCAGGCCTCGAAACATGTCCTGCGACAGGCGCGTGCGAAACAGAATTTCCCCCATCCAGATAAACAAGGGCAGGGCGGTTAGGGTCCAGGAAGAGGATGCGCCCCAGATGGTGTTGATCATGGCCCCGCCGGACGCGCGCCCCTCAATCAGCTCAATCCCCACAAAAGCAACGCCAATGAGCGAAAGGCCCACCCACACGCCGGACCCCAGAAGGGCAAACAACATGCCCACAAAAATAAGACTGGCCGTAAGCTGATCCATAAACCCTACTCCCCCTTCGGCGCATTGAGCGGTTCAGAGGCAATTTCCTCCGTGGCAGGCGTTTCCAGCTCCCCGCTTTTCACGCGGGCTTCGCCGGTCACAAACAGGCTCACAAAATTGTCGATAAAGGCGATGGCAAACACCACGGACCCCACGGCCATGGAAACCTGCGGTATCCACAACGGTGTCGCGTCCAGCCCCGAACTCACATCCTTGAAGCGCCAGGTTTGGTAGGTGAACAGGCAGGCGTGATAGGCAAACCAGGACGAGAGCACGGCGGCGAAACCGTAGCACCACACTTCCCCCCAAAAACGGTGTTTGCCCAGCACGGAAAGCAGTAAGGAAACGCGAATATGCGCCCCATGCTGCAACGCATAGGCAAAGCCAAAGAAAGAGGCCGCCGCCATCGCATAACCCGCATAATCCGCCCCGCCACGGAAGGGGAAGTCAAAGGCGCGGGCGGCCACCTGCATCAAGATGAGTGTAACGATGGCGAGAATGGCCAGCGCCGCGATGGCACCGCAGGCGGCGTAGAGGGCATCGAGCCCTTTGCGAATCACAGTCACAACACTGTTCCAAAATATCCCCAGTCAGCCGCAGCTTATGACCGAGACGGTGAGTGAAGGGTTAACAAAACCTTTTGAACGCCAGAACGGCCAACAGAAAAGGCGCGACAAGTGTCGCGCCTTTTCTAACACTATCGCAACCGCCCCGTGGGGGCTGAACGCTTACTTGTTAAATGCGTCGATAATGGCCTTACCGGTTTCACCGGCGGACGCGAGAAATTCCTCGGTCATGGTTTTGCCCACGCCCTGCAATTCCTTCACCAGACCTTCAGCGGCCGGCTCAACGGTCATCCCCCCTTCGCGCAGACCGTTATAGGTGAACTGCGTGTAGTCCTTGGATTTTTGCAGGCCAGCAGCCTCCGCCGTGGCGGCACATTCGGTCAGCGCCGCACGCTGATCGTCTTTCAGGGAAGCCATGGCATCCTTGTTGACGATGATGGAGTTGCGGGGCAGCCAGGCATCCACCTCGTAATAATTGGTCACGCCGGCTTCAAAGACCTTGCGGTCGTAACCGGTGGCACCGGAAGACACCATGGATTCCACAGCATTGGTGGAGAAAGCCTGCTGGATTTCAGCCGCTTCAATCTGTGTGGGCTGCATGCCGGTAAGTTCCGCCAGACGGGAGGTGGCCGCATTATAGGCGCGGAATTTCAAGCCCTTCATATCTGCCACGGATTTCACTTCTTTTTTGAAGTAAAGCCCCTGGGGCGGCCACGGCACAGAATACAGAAGTTGAAGGTTCTGCTCGTCCAGCGCCTTTTCGATTTCCGGCTTGGCAATCTCGTAGAGTTTTACGCTGTCGTCGAAAGATGTGGCGAGGAAAGGCACGGAATCGATGCCAAAAAGCGGGTTTTCATTGGCATGGGCTGACAAAAGACGCTCACCAATGGGGGCCTGCCCCGCCTGCACGGCGCGCTTGATCTCACCGCCCTTAAACAGCGAGCCGCCGGGGTGGGTGACGATTTCCAGCGAGCCACCGGTTTTTTTGCCCACACATTTGGCAAATTCAGCCGCATTTTCAGAGTGGAAGTTGGATGCGGAATAGGCCAGGGGCATATCCCACTTTTTGGCATGACCGTCGGCCATGGCCGGGCCTGCCACAGACAACGCAAGCGCGCTGGTTGTGAAAAGCATCGCAATACGTTTCATTGAGCAATTCTCCATTCGTAACGGCCCCAAGCGGCCAATTCAGTCTCAAGCGGATCGTCGAACGCCACCCTGTTCAAACGCGCACCGACACCTGCGCCAACCAAAGAATGAAAACCTCTCTAAAATGTTCATAAGCCGAACAGTTTAGTGCAGAGGTGCCCTCCCATTCCTCAATTGGTTAACAAAATGAAGCCAGTTCAGCGCTTACGCAAGCGATAAAGTGCAACCTCTGGGCGAAATTCGTCGCGTATTTGAACCAAAAAGTCCCGTTTTTTCGGCCGCGGTGGGCCAAATGCCCCTTAACGATTTATTGATCACAAAATCAATTGCCCGTCGGGTTGCCATCGGGCGTCCCCGTCAATCCAGCAGGCGGTAAGCCGCAAGGCCGATTATTTCCTTTGTCGCCGCATCCAGTTTGGCAAATTGGCCGGTTATCGAACCGCGCAGGTAAGGAAACCCAATTGTGCCCGCGAGGGGGTCCACCGGCCATGGCGTGACCGCAAAGCCCCGCTGGCGAAAGGTCCACAATGCCCGCTCCATGTGTAGGGCGGAGGTGACGAGCAACCAGTCCTTGTCCTTTTCATCCCCCACCATGGCCGCAACACGGTCGGCATTTTCCCGAGTGGAGCGAGACCGGCCCTCCACCTCGATGGCGGGGGGAGTGGTATAAAGATCGGCGGCCATGGCGCGTACGCTCGCCCCCTCCGGTAGGCCGGACCCCGTTTTACCCGTCACAATCAACCGGGCATCGGGGAGACGCCGCTTCAAGGCAAGCCCGGCAATGGCCCGGTCCCCCGCTTCGTTCAAACGGTAAGGTGCCCCCATTTTCCCGATCGCCCGTTTGGAGACCGAAGACATGCCCCCGCCTAAAACGATAATGCCGTGGGGCACACGCCCCTCAAGCGCTGGTCTGGTATGCCGCCCTTCCAGCGAAGAAACCAACAGGTCCGGCAGTTGGGTGAACCCGCCCAAAAACACCGCCAGCGCCACCAGCAAACCCAGGACACGGGCGCTGCGTCGCCGCCCCGCCCAGGCCAGAACAAGGGCCAAAACGGCCAGCGCAAAAAGCGCATTGAGCGGTGCAAGGGCAAACCACGCCAGTTTTGAGAGCATCGTCATGACGCGCCTTGCATCATCCCAAGGCCGGTAGCGCAAGGGGGGTGGTTTTGATAAGCAGGCGCTGGAACACACGCCACCGGAAGCCCCCATGCTCGACAAACCCACCGCGCCCGCTTTTGACGAACCCATAGACCGCCGCAACACCAATTGTGCCAAGTGGGATGCCCTCTCCAGCCTTTATAATATGGACCAGAATGACGCCCTTGCCATGTGGGTGGCGGATATGGAGTTCAAGCCGCCCCAATCGGTGCTCGATGCCCTCCATGGCATGATTGATCACGGCGTGTTTGGGTATTTTGGAGATCAAACCGCCTACAGGGCCGCCATCACCGGCTGGATGGAGCGTCGCCATGGGTGGAGCGTGGACCCCGATGCCATCTTCACCACATATGGGCTGGGCCACGCCATTGCGCTTTCTATCCAGACATGGACGGACCCCGGCGACGGCATCATTCTGTTTACGCCCGTCTATCACGTCTTTTCCAAGCTCGTGCGCGCCAATGACCGTGATGTGGTGGAAAGCCCGCTCACAGTGGATGATGCCGGTCTTTACCGCATGGATCTGGAGGCGCTGGAAGCGCGCCTGACGGGCAAGGAAAAGATGATCATCTTCTGCTCACCCCACAATCCCGGTGGGCGTGTTTGGTCGGCGCAAGAACTGCTGGCCGTGGGGGCCTTTGCCCGCAAACATGATCTGGTTCTCATTTGCGATGAGATCCACCATGATTTGGTGTTTGATGGGGCTAAACACACGGTCATGGCCACGCTGGACGGCGCGCCCATGGAGCGTCTGGTCATGCTCACCGCCGCCTCCAAGACGTTTAATATCGCAGGTCCCCATTCGGGCAATGTGATCATTCCCGACGCGGCATTGCGAGAGACTTTTGCCAAGACCATGTTGGCCCATTCCATCCAGCCCAACTCGGTGGGTCTGGTCATGACGCAGGCGGCCTATAATGGCGGCGAGGCCTGGTTGGAGGCGGCGCTGGACTATCTGGCGCAAAACAAGCGTCTCTTTGATGAGGCCATAAATGCTATTCCCGGTCTCTCCTCCATGCCCTTGCAAGGCACTTATTTGGCCTGGGTGGATTTTTCCGGCACGGGCATGAGCGCGGAAGAATTCACCGCCCGTGTGGAAAAAGACGCCCGCATTGCCACCAATCACGGCCCCACCTTTGGCACCGGTGGTGAGACCCGCCTGCGCTTCAATCTGGCCTGCCCCCGCGCCCAGCTCCACGAGGCCGTGGAACGCCTGCAAAAGGCGTTTTCCGATCTGCAATAGAACCGCGCCATGCCCTTCATTGACGATCACATTACTCCCATCCGCGAAGCCGTGCGCGCCTTGTGCGATGGCTTCGGCGAGGATTATTGGCGTGAACTGGACAAGACGGGCGGCTACCCCACCGATTTCGTGGCCGAAATCACCCGGTCCGGCTATCTGGGTTGTCTGATCCCTGAAAACTATGGCGGGGCGGGCCTTGGACTGGTGGAGGCCTGTGCCGTGCTGGAAGAAATTTCCCGCTCCGGCGGCCATCCCGGCGCCGCCCATGCGCAGATGTATGTCATGGGGTCCGTGTTGCGCCACGGCAGCGATGCGCAAAAGCGAGACTATCTGCCCAAAATTGCAGCAGGTGACTTGCGCCTCCAATCCTTCGCCGTCACCGAACCCACCACGGGGACAGATACCACATCACTGAAAACCTTTGCCCGGCGGAAGGGCGATACATTCATCGTCAATGGGCAGAAGGTATGGATCAGCCGGGTGCAACATTCCGATCTGATGGTGCTGCTGGCCCGCACCAAACCCATGGAAGAAAGGCTGAAAAAGTCCGACGGCCTGTCGGCCTTTCTGGTGGATCTGCGCGGGGCGCAGGAACAGGGCCTCACCATCAAACCCATTGACGCCATGATCAACCATCATGCGTGTGAATTATTTTTCGATGATTTTGAAATTCCGGCGGACTGTCTGCTGGGCGAAGAACACAAGGGCTTCAAGGTCATTCTGGACGGCATGAATGCGGAACGCATTCTCATCGCCGCCGAGTGCATCGGCGATGCCCGCTATTTCATCGACAAGGCCACGGCTTACGCCAAGGACCGGGAAGTGTTTGGCCGACCCATCGGGCAGAACCAGGGCGTATCCTTCCCCATCGCCGACGCCTATGCCCACACGGAGGCAGCGGCGCTGATGGTAGATAAGGCGGCAAAACTGTTCGATGCCGGTCAGCCTTGTGGGTCGGAAGCCAACATGGCCAAAATGCTGGCGGCGGAAATTTCGTGGAAGGCGGGGGATATATGCATGCAGACCCATGGGGGGTTCAGCATATCGCGCGAATATCACATCGAGCGGAAACTGCGCGAAACGCGGCTTTACCAGATCGCCCCCATCTCCACCAATCTCATCCTTTCCCATCTGGCCGAGCATGTGCTGGGCCTGCCGCGTAGCTTCTAAGAAATGGGAGCGCTGGACGGCATATTGGTGGTGGCGGTGGAGCAGGCCGTCGCAGCCCCCCTGTGCACCGCGCGGCTGGCGCAGGCGGGGGCGCGGGTCATCAAGATCGAACGACCGGGGGGTGATTTTGCCCGGGGCTATGACACGGCCGCCAAGGGGGAGAGTTCCTATTTCACCTGGTTAAACCAGGGCAAGGAATCGCTGGTTCTGGATTTCAAGCAGCCGGAAGACGCGGCCCTGTTGCGACGGATTTTAGCCAAGGCAGACGTGCTGGTGCAAAATCTGGCCCCCGGCGCGCTGGCCCGGGCGGGGTTTGACAACGGGACGCTCCGTGCCGCCAATGCGGCCCTCATCACCTGTTCCATCTCCGGCTATGGGGAGACGGGTGAGGTGGCCAAGCGACCCGCCTATGACTTGCTGGTGCAGGCGGAAACCGGCTTGATCGCCACCTCCGGTGCACCGGGCCACCCCGGACGGATCGGTGTTTCCATCTGTGATATCGGCACGGGCGTCACCGCCTATGGAGCCGTGCTGGAAGCCCTTATCAAGCGGGGGCGGATGGGTGAGGGGGAAGAGCTTTCGCTTTCGCTGTTCGATGTCTCGGCAGACTGGATGGCCGTGCCCTTCATCCATGCGGAATATGGCAGCGGACCGCCCCAGCCCGTGGGCCTGCGCCACCCGTCCATCGCGCCCTATGGGGCCTTTGAAACCGGTGATGGCAAGCTCACGCTCCTCTCCATTCAAAACGAAAGGGAATGGGGGCGGCTTTGTGCTGATGTCTTGGAGGTTCCCACCATGGCTACGGATATCCGTTTCGTCTCCAACAACGCACGGGTGGCCAACCGTGATGAATTGGAAGCCCAAATGGGCTCCATCACCCACGTCCTAACGGCGCAGGAATTTCGGGAGAGGCTCGCGCGCGCGCGCATTGCCTTTGGAGCCATCAACGGTGCCGATGATCTTGCCCGGCACGCCGCCTTTCGCGGGATGAATTACGGCACGGCGCAAGGCCAGACCATCACTCTTCCAGCACCGCCGGGGCAAGAGCTGCAAAACACCCGCACGCCACAAATTGACGAACACGGGGCCGCCATCCGGGCGCAATTTGCCGTTGAAGGAGACACCCCATGATCCTGTTTTGCGGCGAAGCCCTCATGGACATGCTGCCCGATCAAAATTCCAAGGGTGAGGCGGTGCTGCGGCCCGTTTGCGGTGGGGCAGCCCTCAACAGTGCCATTGCCACGGGACGATTGGGGCAGGCCTGCGGCATGGTCACGGGCCTTTCGGTGGATGGTTTTGGGATGCAAATCCAATCCGCACTGGAGGCGGCGCGGGTGGACCACACAAGCACCATACGCTCTAACCGTCCCACCACGCTGGCGGTGGTGACCCTGTCTGACGGGGATGCCGTTTACACCTTTTATGACGAAGGCTCCGCCGGGCGCATGATTACCGCCGACGACATGCCCACCGCTGGTAAAAACGTGGCCGCCTTGGTTTTTGGCGGCATCAGCCTGATCCCCGATCCGTGCGGGTCTGCCTATGAAGCCATGGCCGAGCGCCATGCCGATACGCACCTGATCTATCTGGACCCGAATATCCGCCCTGGTTTTGTTTCCGATGAAGCCGCCTATCGCGCCCGGCTGGAACGCCTGTTCGCCTGCGCCCATATAGTGAAAATTTCCGACGATGATCTGGCATGGCTCATGCCGGATATGAGCGTGGCCGACGGCATTGCCGCTTTACTGGCCAAAGGTGTGCAGACGGTGTTGCACACAAAGGGCGGAGATGGTTCCACCGCCCACTCGACGTCCGGTTCTGTCTCGGCACCGGCCCCGAAAATCACCGTGGTCGATACGGTGGGCGCGGGGGATACGTTTAACGGCGCGTTCCTGACAGCACTGGCCCATCACAACGCGCTGAGCGCGGGCGCTTTGGCCAACCTAAGCGATGAAACCATGGTCGAAGTGCTGTCTTTCGCCAACCGCGCCGCCGCCATCACCGCCTCCCGCCACGGGGCCAATCCGCCCACGTTTTTGGAACTTCAACACGCCTGACCCGTTGGAGAGCCACACGCTCACAACGCAAAGGGCTGCCCCATGCTTAAATGGATTTTCATACTTCTCGTTGTCGCCGCCGTGGCCGGTCTGCTGGGCTTTGGTCGCCTTTCCGGCGCCGCGTTGACCGGAGCCAAGATTCTAATCGGCATCGTGCTGGTGCTCTTCCTGTTGGCTATTTTGGGCATTATCGCCATTGCGTAGGGGCACCATTGCGGAGCGGCACCATTGCCTAACGGCTTTTGTTAGTTGAATGGGGCGGGGGGGTTTTTTACACTCTGGGCACGCCCTCTTACCCAAAGGTCGCCCCATGCCCCGCCCCCTGCTCAAAGCGACAATTGCCGCGTCAGCCTTTTTGGCACTGGCTTTGCCTGCCCAATCGGTGCTGGCACGGACCAATCATGCCCTGCTGGTGGCCGTGTCTGATTATCCTAACCTGGATGAAAAATTTGCGCTCACCGGGCCGAAAAACGACGCAAAATTGGTGCGAGATTATTTGACCGGCAATTCCTTCGCGCCCTTCAAGGCGGGCAATATCATCACGCTAGCCGATGGTGTGGAGGGGGCCAAAGCCCCAACATTGGCTGCTATCCGCGAAGGGTTCAAGGCGCTGGAGGCCAAGGCCCAGCGGGGAGATTTCATTTATCTCCACTTTTCCGGCCACGGCTCCCAAGCCCCGGCGCTGAACCCCGATGAGGAATTGGACGGGTTGGATGAACTGTTCCTGCCCGCCGATATCGGTCCGTGGAACGACACGGTGGGCACCGTGGAAAACGCGCTGGTGGATGATGAAATCGGGCGGCTGATCGATGCCCTGCGCGCAAAGGGTGCCACCGTCTGGGCCGTGTTTGATTCCTGCCATTCCGGCACCGTCACCCGCGCCGCCCCCACCGGCACTGGTGCGGATGCGGAAGTCTCCCGCAAACTCTCCCCCGATGCGCTGGCCATTCCCGATGATCGGCTTGTGGAAGCGGCCCAAGCCACCACGCGGGGCACTGGTGGGCCTGCAAAGCCAGAGACTTCTGCTTTGGTGACGGCCGGCAAGGGGTCGGGCCAGTTTATCGCCTTTTATGCGGCGCAGACTAATGAGACCACACCGGAAATGCGCCTGCCTGCGGGTAAGAAGGGACGACAGTCCCACGGGCTTTTCACCTTCACGCTTTTTGAAACCATGGCCCAATTTCCCGGCCTCACATACCGGCAATTGGGGCAGGAAATCTTGCGCCGCTATTCCACCACCTACCGCGTGCAGCCAACGCCACTTTTTGAAGGTGATCTGGACGCCAGTGTCTTCGGTCTTGAAGGTGTGGAGGCCGTGCGCCAATGGCAGGTGACCCAGGACATCGGCGCACTCACCATTCCCGCAGGCTCTATCCACGGCCTGTCCGTGGGGGATGAATTGTTGCTCATGAACACCGCCGCTGACCCGGACGATGCGGCGGCGGGCAAACTTGTGGTGAGCGAAGTGTCCTCCCTTTCGGCAACGCTGGAAAGCGACGGGTTGCTGGATATTCCCGAATTTGCCCATGCCCGCCAGACCACCCGCACGCTGGACTTTGAAATCACCGTGGCCCGCCCGGACACATCCGGCCTGTCGGAGAATTATCGTAAATTGGTGGACGGCGCTTTGGCTGATCTCACGTCGCAAGAAGACACGGGCTTGCGCCTTACATTGGTGCCTCCCGGTGAACCGGCGGATATGCGCTTTGCCCTGCCAACCGTCGAAAAGTTGATGGATGCGCTGGAGGGTGACAGTGCGGAACGCGGTACCAACAACGCCCTCTGGCTGTTGCCCCCCAACGGTAATCTCATTCCGGCGGGGCCGGAAAAAAGCCTGTCCTTCAATCTCAACGATCCCAATGCTGCGGGCCTGCGCCCCCGCGATGGTGAAGAACTGGCAGCCATACTCACGGACAGTCTCACCCGCATCGCCCGCACAAATAACTTGCTGAAACTGGGTGGTGTTACGGCCCCCGACGCGCTGGGACTTTCGGTGACCCTGCGCACCCGCAAGAAAAAAGGGCAGCCCTTCACCGATCTGGACCCTGCCGCCATTGCCGAACTGGTGCCCAAGGATGAAGTGCATCTGGTGGCCAAAAACGAGACCACCAATCCACTGGATTTGAACGTGCTTTATGTGGGGTCCGACTATTCCATCTCGTTCATGTATAACGGGCGCATCAAGCCCGGCGAGACCCTCAAAAAAGGGCTGCTGCGCATCAACGATAAGAGCTTTGGTCGGGAGCGCATTTTGCTCATCACCACCCAGGCCACGCCCCAAAGTCCGGTGGCGGATTTGAGCTGGCTGGCCCAGGGGGCGTTGGAACGCACCCGCGCGGCAGGAAAAGCCAACGCCTTCAAGGGTCTGCTGCGCCAGTCCGGCTTTGGTACTACGACGCGGGGGGCAGATTTGATGAGCGATGATGAAGACGAGGGCGGCAGCGGTGCCATCGCTCAATTTGAAATTCAAACCCGTCCGGGAAGCTAAGCCATGGCCTATGTGATTTTCGGCATGATGACGCTGTGCATTGGGACGGCCATGCTCGGCGCGTTCATGCTGTTGCGGGTGGTGCTGGCCCGTGCTCCCCGGACCGCTGGTCTTGCACGGTTCAACATCTTTTCATCCGCCTTTCACAATCATGCCGTGGAGACAGGCCATGCTTCGCTCGCGAAAAAAGGCCAATGGCTTTTTCTTGCCGGTCTGGCGGGAGCCATACTGGCCTTCCCTTTTTTGCTGGTGGTCAAGCCGCTGCTGGAAAATTGACCCGCTTGCGTTACACATGCGCCCAAGCAATTTCTCTCCCCTCAAACAAGGACACCGCCCCATGTTCAAACGCGCCGCCCTCGCCCTCGCTCTAGCCTGCACCCCCCTCACCCCCGCTGTCGCTCAAATGGCAGCCTTCTCCATGGAGGAAGAGCAGATCATCCCACCCTTTGACCGTGCGGGCAGCGAGGAGAAAGCCAATTTCATCAACACCACCGATGAAGATGCCGCCACCGACCGGGTGGTGAATGGTGAGATCGCCAAGGAAGGCGCATGGCCCTGGCAAGTGGCATTGATGAAAACCAATGCGGACCGCACGAAACTGGGCCAATTTTGCGGTGGCACCCTCATTCAGGATACTTGGATCCTCACCGCCGCCCATTGCGTGCTGAAAGCCACGGGAAAGGGCAAGGATCGCAAACTCACCATGGTGAACCCGGCGGACCTGCGCATTCTGGTGGGCACCAATAAACTCGCCAATGGGCGCGGCGATCTGGTGCCCGTGGCCGCCATCCACGCCCACCCCGGCTATAATCCGCGCGGGTTCGACAATGACATTGCGCTCATCAAACTGGATCGTGCGCCCCAAGCCAAATATCAAACCATTACCATCCCCACGGCAGAATATGCTGACATTCTGGAACGGCCCGGCATTCCCACCATTGTCACCGGCTGGGGCATGACCGAGACGGGCCGCCCGTCGCGTGACTTGCGGGAAGCGCGCATTCAGATGATCGACCGGAAAGTGTGCAACCGCGCCATTCTCAACCGTCGCGCTAAGGGGGCCATTTAGGCTTTCGCACAAGCGGCCGGAGCGCTGGGTCTGTCGCAGGTCAACGCCAAACGGGCCTGGACGCAAATTCTGGAGCAATCCCCCCAGGCTATGACGGCAAACATGATTTGCTCCGGCTCCCCCCAAGGCCCCAAGGGTGCGTGTTCCGGCGATTCCGGTGGCCCGCTGGTGGTGCCGCTGAAGGATGGGCGTTACATTCAGGCCGGTGTGGTATCCTGGGGCATGGCCGCCCGCAGCGGCAAAGGCTGTGACCGCAAGAGCCAGTTTTCCGCCTATACCCGCACGGGCAATTATGTGGACTGGGTGCTGGAAACCATCAAAAAATAGGCGCGTTAGAGCAAATCATGTTCATATTGAAACAGGACTTATGGAAAATCGCGTTCGAAAACAGCACTCTGCTGTTTGAGAGGCAGCGAATTTCGACTCCGCTTGAACGTGATATGCTCTAGCGCCCCGGTCGTATGACCCGCCTTCTCTTTGGAGCGTTTTTCGCCCTGTTTGCGGCAGCCTTCTGGACGCTGGGTCAACCCCCGGCGGCCAGCCTGTTTTATGAGCGGGCGCAGGGCGTTGTCGTCAGCCACGAAGAGACCACCAATTTCGACGGTTGGTTCAACGCGCAATATGTAACCCCCCTCGTGCGGGTGGAAGGCAAAACCAAACCCTACCGCCTGTTGGTGGAGGGGCGGCGGGACAAGCCCAACACGGTGGCGGAACGCTTCCCCGTGGGCACAAAAATGTCCATGCGTTTGGGGCAGGGCAAGCGCAATGCTTATCCGGCGGGCACATTGCCCCTCCTCACCGCGCCAGCCATGGCGTTCAGCCTTGTGGTTTTCTGGCTGTGGTTTGGGCCACTCATCACCAAGGTTTACCGAAGGTTCAAACCCCGCCCGCCGGGGGCTAAGCCTGCCGCCCCCGGCAGGGGTATTGCAGCTTTGTTCGCGCTGGCCTTCTCCACCGTTGGGTTCACCGTCTTGAGCTTCGGCAATGCGGCCTTCGACCCACCCCTCACGTCCATCTTTTGGGAGCGGGGGGAAATGCGGGTAGATCAGGTTGCGGTGGAACCCTATCCCGTGGGCAATGGCACCACGGCGGCGCGGCTGAACGTGACGCTTGCCAATGGCAGAAGGCTGGCCAATGCCGTGCCCGCCGGAACCTTTCCCGCAAGAGCTCATGAACTGGCTGCCACGCACTATGCGGCCGGGCGCACGCTCAAAACCATGACGTCGCCCACCGGTCAAATATACGAACGCCGCTGGCGCTTTTCTGATCTCTTTGGCCTGGTGGGGTTGGTGTTAACCGGCCTTTGCCTTGTCATCGCGGTTCTATCCGCCCGCCTCGCTTTCACATAAGTGCCAAAACTTGGCCTAACGGGTTTTGTCATCCTAAAGTGGTGGCCCGTCACAATGCGTTCGTTAGAGTGACGTAACGGAACAATGGTCCGGTGCAGTTTTGCCGGACGCATACAAAGGAGCCCCCCTTTATGGCACATCTCAAGAACTTCCTGCTCGCCGGCACTGCTGCCGCATTCATGGCCGCTGCGCCTCTCTCCGCTTATGCCGAAGATCAAAGCGGCACGAATCAGGCCGAAACCGGTGAGGTGGAGTTGAGCGGTCAGGAAGACATTGCCACCGCCTATGATCTTTACGCCTATGGCGAGAAGAACAAGGACGCATTGGCCGTCATCACCGCCGCCAAAATCATCGCCACCACGCCCACCACGGAATCCAAAACCGAGGTGGAGGAGAAAGTTGAAGACGGTGCCGATACGACCGAAGAGGGCGAAGGCGTCGCTGCCCCCGCGTCCTTGGACGACATGCTGGCCACGGCCACAAAACTTTCCGCAGGCAACGAGACCTATCTGGAACTCATCGAAGACGTGAAAGCCGCCAAGCCCCGGGGCCGTCTGGGCGGTCCGGGCCGGTTGGTGAAAGGCCTGCTGGCCGGCCGCACCCACATCATCCGCGAGACTTTCCGCGGTGGTCGTCTGGCCCAAATCACATTGATCGGTGATGGCGATACGAACCTCGACATGGTGGTGCTGGACCAAAACGGCAATGCGATCTGCCGCGACCGGTCCTATTCCGACAAATTGCGCTGCTCTTTCTACCCCAAATGGACCGGCACTTTTGCCATCGGCATCAAGAACCAGGGCCGCATCCGCAATACCTATATTTTGCTCACGAACTAAGAGCGTTCTGCTCTAACCGGTTGCCGCCGCGCTTGAAGAGCGCGGTTGCAAGGGGGCGACACTTCGGTGCCGCCCGCCCAAGCCGGGGCGCAATGCCCCTACGCCCCGGCTGCCCTATTTTTTCAAAATTCAAGTCGACCCCCCGCGCCGCCACCATTCAGCGCAAACGGTTTTCGTTGCCCTGTTGTCTGAGAGGTTCGCCATGCCCGTTCCACCCTTCCAACCCCAGCGCCGCCATGTTTTGGGCATGGGGGTAGGTTTGGGTCTTGCCGCCACGCCAACAATGGTCTCGGCTAATGAGAAAACGCTGCTGCCCCCTGAAGTTCAGTCTTTTGATGTGCCGCTCTTGCAGCGGGCGCGGTTGGCCGTGGTGCAGGTATTTGGCACCGAAGAGGACGCACGCTTCCCCGGCCCGGGCGGCGGCGGTGGCTCAGGCTTTGTGGTGGCGGCTCCGGGGAATAATTCCAACACCATCGTCACCAATGCCCACGTGTGTAAGGGTAGGAACATCATGTTCATCCGCACATTGGAAGGTGCGGTCATGGGGGCGGATGTTGTTCGCACCAACGCCCTGTCCGATGTGGCCCTGCTGCGCGCGAACGGTGCGCATAATTTGCCCGTGCTACCCTTGTCTGAAACCATGCCCCCCTTTGCAGCCCCCGTGGTGGCCATCGGTGCGCCCCACGGTTATGCCGGCACGGTGACCCGGGGCCATGTGAGCGGCGGTGCGCTGGGGCAAGACAATGCCGGTGTCACCTACCGTGACGATGATCCCGTGGACTACATCCAGCATGATGCGCCCATCAATCCCGGCAATTCCGGCGGGCCGCTGTTGTCGCCAGATGGCATGGTTTTGGGCATCAACACAGCCATTCCCGATTTTACGGCTTCTTTTTCCGGCATTGGTCTGGCGACACCCGCACTGCACATCAAGCGAGAATTGGATGCCCTGCAGAAGGGAGATCAGGCACCCCCGTGGCTAGGCCTGCACGTCCAACAAATTGCCGCCCCCATGGCTTCGGCTTTGGGTGTAACGACCCACGCGGGCCTGCTGGTGGCCGGTGTTGTTCCAGATGGCCCTGCCCATCGGGCAGGGTTGGAAGCGGGAGATATTCTCGTATCGGCTGAAAACCGCCGTCTCACGCGGCTGCGTGATCTAGGTCAGATTATGCTCACCCGCCACGCTGGCGATACGATCGGCTTGGTGGAACGCATGACGATCAAGGAAAACCGCCCGGCCATCGCCACAGCCAAGCCCACAGCCACGCCCAAGCCCACTATTACCCTGCGGCTGGAAGCGCCTGCCAAGACAACAAACCGATCCACGGCGACCAAGCCCGTCAAGACACCCCTTGCGCCGGGCTTTACCGTTCAGGCATCGCGCCAAACGGGGTTGGCCGTGATTGATTATTTGGACCCCCGCTCGGCGGCCTCCGACAAGGGGTTAGCCGTGGGAGACGTGGTGCATCAGATGAACCGCTGCCCCATCGCCCGCACCGAAGACATGGAGACGATCTGGCGCGAAAGCCACGAAGATCACGTGGCCGTGCTGGTGGAACGGGCCGGAGATCGCCCCTTGCACATGTTGCTCCCGCGTTATGCTCCAGCGTTAACAGGCCGGGGCAATCAAACAGACGAACTCACCCGTCTGTTTTAGCCCTATTCATCCGGGGCCACAAAACGGGGTGCATTGCTGCTGGCGGAAATGCGCCGCTTGCCCGCCGCATCAAAGCCGCGAATGGAGGTAAGATAACCTTGAAAAACAGGATGCTGGGCCAGCGTTTTGCGCCCCGCTTGAATGGTCAGATCCACCTGCGCTGCAGGCAGTTTTAGCCGCGTAGGCACTTCGTTCAGCCGCGCTTCCGTGGCGGCATCCAGCTGGTCGAAGCGCAATTGGCCCACAAAGATTTTCAGATCACGGCAATTCCAGCCTTTCAGCGAACCGCGCAGGCGCTTCACCGTGGATTTGGGCAGGGCGCATCGATAATTGATCAAATCCTGTTGCCAGTTGCGCATGGCGGAGCGGAAACTGTCGAACCCTTCCCGCGTGGCCGAATCCATGGCCGTGTTGGCGATGGCGGACACCAGTTCGAGGCCGGAAGGACCGGCCACTTCATTGGCCCAATCCGCATCAATCTCCCGGCCCGCATTGGCCACCATGAACAACATGCGCTTCAAGCGCACGGCCTCGCGGGGCGTGAGGGGGCCGTAGGGGGTTTGGGAGCGGGCGCGGGCGATGGACAGGCCCGTGACACCGAAATTGTCTGTGATGGCCCCGTCCAGCAGTTTCACGAATTTCATCTTGGACGGATCGCGGTAGTTTTTCAGCGCCCTTGCATAGGCTTTCAGCGTGGCCGTGGCCTCGGGGCTGAATTTGGCCGTGGTGAGCCAGGGTGGCTCCGTGAAATTGCAGCGCGGGCCATAGGCTTTCAGCACAATAGGGGAGAAGACGATGGGAACGGCGGCGGAAGCGGCCACCCCTTCTGCCACGGGCAGACGGTTCAGATTGGAACAAAGCGCGCGAAACGCCTCCGGTTCAAAGGTGAAGGGCGTGCGGTTGAACACGTCAGAGGCATTGATCCAGACTTTCAGGCGTGGGTCCCGGTTGAGCGCGGAAAAGGTGGCCCCCTTGAACAGATTATCATCCAGCCATTTGGCAAAACCCGTGCGGCTGTTAATGCCGCCCCCCACGGCGGCTATGATATTGGCCGGGTTCACCGCCGATGTGCGCAGATATTCCTCCGCGTTTTTCAGCAGGAATTTTTGCCGGAAATCCTGCAGCGATGCCGGTCCCTTTAGCCCGTAATAGGCCGCAAAGACGGAGCCGCCGGATACGCCTGAAATGAACCGCACATCGCCCGTCACGGGTCGGTCGGACCCAGGCAGGCGTGTCTCATGCATTTGCTGCATCATGCCATAGGCAAAGGCCGCTGCGCGCGTGCCGCCGCCGGAAAAAGCAAGGCCCACATAATTGGTGCCCACGCCTTCCACCTCTTGCGTGGATTGCTCCACCGCCGTGCCTGCCAGCACCGGCGCCGTGTTGGCGAGCGTGGGTTCAAACACGTTGAGGGGCTGATTGGCGGGGGTGCAAGCGCTCACCGCCATGGCGGCGCAAAGGGCGGGCAGGGAAAAGTTAAAACTAAAACGCATCATGCTCCCTCCCTATGGGTGTGCCCGAAACGGTGGAAACATCACCTCCACCACCAGCCCCGTTTCCCCATTGAGGCCCAGCTTGTCCCAAAACTCTTTATCAGCCCTTTCCTCCCCTGTCTTAGAAAGGTGGATACGGGCGCCATGGCGCACCGCAATGGCTTTCACTAGAGGCAGCCCAAGGCCATGGCCGGGGGCGGTCGGTTCAACCGGATTACCCCGCACAAAACGCTGGAAGATGCGATCCTGCATATGGGCCGCCACGCCTGGGCCCGTATCGACAATGGCCAACGTGACCCTGTTTTCAAAAACGCCAATCCCTGCCGAAACCTTCCCACCAGTGGGCGTGAACTTGATGGCGTTGTCCAACAGGTTTGCAATCAAGCGGGAAAGAAGCGTGGCTTCCCCCAGCACGGTGAACGGGCCTTCGTTGCTCTCATGAAGGGTGAGCGTAATGCCCTTTTCTTCCGCCAATGCTTCGTAAAGTTCGCCCACTTCCTCCAGAACATGGCGCAGATCGACGGGCACAAAACTGGCGCGATTGGTGGCGTCGGCCTCCGCGGCGGTGATGTCCAAAAGGGCCTCAAATATGCCCACCGTATTCTCCACCTCGCCATCAATGGAGTTGGCCAGACGCACCAATTCATCCCTATCAGCCTCTCCGGCCCGGCCCCGCAATTTGTGGGCGGCGATGCGCAGGCGGTTGAAGGGCGTGCGCAATTCATGGGCAATGTGATCGGCCAAGGACAGCGTGGCCCGGTTGAGATCCTGAACCCGGTCCAGCATCCGGTTCATGTGACTGGCGAGACGGTCAAATTCATCCCCGGTATTGATGGGGGACACCCGCGCTGACAGATTGCCCGCTTCCACCGTGCGGGCTGTGGCATTGACCCTTTCAATGCGCGCCAACAGGGCGCGGCTGATGGCCCACCCGGCCAGCAGCGCCAGCATAGCGATGGCGATTACCACCAGAACGCCGCCCCAAATAAGGCTGTTCAACAGGCCATCACGGGGTGCGGTGGCGCGGGCGTTCATCAGTGCAAAGCCGCCCGGCAAAAGCGTGGCGGAGCCGCGATAGGCCCGGCCCTGAAAGGTGAAATTCACCCATTGGTCCTGGGTATTGGCCAAAGCGGCGGGTAAAATCTCCACATTGCCCCCCAGCCATTTGCCTTCCTTATCGAGCAGCAGGAATATCTGCTCGTTAGATGTCGTTCCGGCAGCGATACGTCGTTCCATACCCTCCCGCACGGCAATGGTGCGGCGCTGGCTGTAGAGATCGGCAAAGCCCTTCAGGTCGCTTTCCAGTACCGCTTGCAGTTGGGCCGCGCTGTGCTGTTGGACGATGAAGATCAGAGCCAACGCTGCCAACGCCGAAAGAACCGTCACGCACCCGGCGATGGTAAACACCATGCGCCCCAAGGCGGAGCGGCGCGGGGAAGGCGGGGCCGATGGCTCTTTCACGTGCCAACTCCGTCGGCAGAAAACAAATACCCTTCCCCCCGCACCGTATGGATGAGGGGCGGCAGACCGTTCACCTCCAGCTTGCGGCGCAGGCGGCCTATATGAACGTCCACCACATTGGTCTGGGGGTCAAAATGCAGGTTCCAGACATGCTCCAGCAGCATGGTGCGGGTCACCACTTCCTGGGCGTGGCGGGCGAAATAGGTGATGAGCTGGAATTCCCGAGGCGAAAGGGGGATGTGTTGCCCATCCCGGTGCACCGTGCGGGCTTTCAGGCGGATCTCCAGATCGCGGAAAACGATGAGATCATGGTCCATCCCTTCCACCCGGCGACGGCGCAGCAGGGCGCGCATGCGGGCGCGCAATTCGTCCGGGTCGAAGGGTTTGGCCAGATAATCATCCGCTCCCATCTCAAGGCCCTCTATGCGGTTGGAGGAGCGCCCTAAGGCACTCACCACCATCACCATGCAGTTGGCTCCCTTGAGGCGTAATTTGGCAATGGCGTCCAATCCATCGCCGCCGGGCAGCATGCGGTCCAGCACCACAAGGTCTGGGGTCACAGTGTCCAGGGCCTCCAAACACCCATCGAACGTGGTGGCCACCCGGGCGGGTTCCCCCAGCGCTTGAGCAGTTTCCACCATGGCGGCAGCGGTGACAGCATCATCTTCGACAATAAGGACGGACATGGAACAGAATATACGGGTTAAGCCTGCCCCCACCCTAATGCAGGGGGCCGTAGGGCGCATATGACAAATCAAGTCATGTGGGTGCGCAAGGGCCGCTACCGGTTTTCAAGGGCGAACGGGCCTGTTTAGATAGGGGAGGAAAATTCCGTTGAGAGGACTTGCCCCATGCGCGTCTTTCACCTCGCCCTGCTCGCCTGTTTGCTCGGCACCCCGGCAATGGCGGACCAGGCCCCCAATATATCGCCCAAAACCGGGGCCGAGGCCGGCAATCTTATGGCGCTTTCCCGGCGGGTGTTTGACATTGCCCGCGCCGACAATGACGCCCATGGCATGATTACCGCCGCCCGCCTGCGCAAAAAAGCGGGTTTGCAGGAACAGGATCGTGCCGGAGAGGATGATGGGGGCGGCGACCACACAGGCGAGGCCAGCGGCCTTCTCACCTGGCAAGCCATGCTGGACGAAGCCGTGAAACGGTCGGTTGGCGATGAAACCATAGCGGATTTGGCCGAGGACCTGCGGGCACAAAAAAGCAAAGGCGTCGTCAATGGGGCCATCTATTCCAAGGCGCGGGTGAAGCCCCGGGGGAAACGGCGTTACCGCAATATTGCCTTTGCGGGTGGGCGCTTTGCCGAGGTTTATTCCGAAGGGCGGGGGGACGCCAATCTGGACATGTTCATCTATGACGGTTCGGGCCATCTGGTCTGTTCCCAGACCGACCCCAGCAATATCAGCCAGTGCGGCTGGACGCCCAGCTTCACCGGCCCGTTCACGGTGGTCATCGAAAACAAGAGCGATGTGACCGCTTCTTACGCGCTGATGACCAACTAGGGCGCTGCCATGCTGCGCGCATTCGCTTTTTTCGGTTTCCTGGTCGGGTGGTGCACCGGTGCCTTTGCCAACGCCCCCCTGACGCCGGAAATTTTGCGCGATCAGGCGTTTGTGACAGCCCAGCGTGCGGACACATCCGTCGCCGGCGATGCGCTGCAAAAAGCGCTGGCGCGCTTGGCCGCCAAAACACCACTCCTCTCCGCGCTCGTTCGCCTGCAACAGGATGAAGAGGAAAATATCGCCCGCCTGCGGGCGGCCTTTTTTGCTGCCACCGAAGGCACGGGTGTGGATGCGGAAGCGGAAGTGGAGCGTCTGGAACAGCAACTGGACCAGGCCAAGGCGCGGCTGGCGGCGCTAGGAGAGCGGTTGGCGCGGGACTTCCCCGCCTATGCTGACTTGGTGGCCAACCGCCCCCTCACCCGTGCCGATGTGCAGGGGTTTTTGAAACCCGGCGAAGCGCTGGTCCTCATTATCACTGACGTAGACGAGAGCTATTTGTGGGCTATCGGCCCAAACGAGGCCACTTGGCACCGGGCCGGGCTGGGCACCAACGCCCTGGCCCAGCGCGTGAAGACTTTACGCCAAAGCCTCGCCTTGCCCGGCAGCAGTGCCTCTTTTGATCGCGGGGCTGATGCCATGGATGATGACGGCGATGTCCCCCCAGCAGACCGTCAATTCGACCGGGCGCTGGCCCATGAACTCTACAAGGAATTGTTGGCCCCCCTCGCCCCGGTGCTGGACAAGGCCAATCATGTGATGATGGTGCGCAGCGGGCCGCTGGCCTCCCTGCCCTTTGCCATGTTGGTGACCGACCCGCCGCCTGCTGGGGGGGAATGGTCTGATATGCCGCTGGAGGACACCCCATGGCTCATCCGCAAACAGGCGCTCAGCACCCTGCCCGTCATCACCAGCCTGCGCATCATGCGGCAGGGGGGAGAGGCCACGGCGGTGGCGCAGCGCGAACCTTTCGTGGGGTTTGGTGACCCCTTGCTGGGCAGTGTGCTGGCGGCTGCGCGAAACGGCGAGGAACCAGTGCAGGTGGCGACGGCCAACGGAGGAGAACAGCCCGTTTATACGCGGGGCGTGTTCGACAACATCATGGCCGTGGCGGAACTGGCCCCCCTGCCCAATACCCGACGTGAATTATTGGCGCTGGCGGAAGTGACAGGCGCTGCCGAAGATCGGCTCTTCATGGGCGCGCAAGCCAGCGAGACGCAGGTGAAGGCCACGGATTTCTCGCGCGCGCGCATCATTGCCTTCGCCACCCACGGCCTGTTGGCGGGGGGCATTGCCGGGCTGCAAGAACCGGCACTGGTCTTCACACCCCCGCAGGAACCCACGGCTCTGGACGACGGGCTGCTCACCGCCAGCGAAGCGGCAGCGCTGAACTTGTCAGCCGATCTTGTCATCCTCTCCGCCTGCGATACGGCCGGCAGTGACGGCTCCCCGGGGGCGGAAGGTTTGACAGGTCTCGCCCGCTCGTTCCTTTACGCGGGGGCCAAAGCACTTTTGGTGTCCCACTGGCCGGTGGACGACTATGCGGCCTCCGCCCTTACCACGCGGCTCATCGGGCGCATGAATGCGGGTGACGGCTCCAACACGCTGGGCGGGCGTGCCGCGGCATTGCGCCATTCCATTCTTGCCCTGATGGAAGACCCCAAGGCCCGCAATCGCGCCCACCCCCGCATCTGGGCACCTTTTGTGGTGGTGGGGGAAGGGGGCTGATTACGCGCCCCCACGGCGCTGCCCACTGCCGAGCCGGTGGGGCGTCTTCTCCCACTCATGGGGTTTGACAAACAGGTGCCAAAGCGCCCTCCACGCGGCCACGGAGATGAGCAACCAATAAAACGGCAAGAAGACCAACTGCCCGCGCAGCGCCGCTAGCCGGTCGCTCGGTAGCGTCTGCCAGGCGAGGGCGGCAAATGCCACATAACCCAGCGTGATCGTTGTTAAATCATACAGAAACAACGGATTGTGCATCAAAAAATCGCTGCCACCGCGCACAAGGGGAGCAACCAGAAAGCCCACGATGAGCGGGTGCACCAGCGCCGAGACCACCATGCCCACCATGATCAGATAAAACACAAGGGAACCCCGGACACCCAGATCACCGTGCAATCGGCCGGGATGGCGTAAATGGACCAGCACGGTCTGCATCCACCCTTTCATCCACCGCGTGCGTTGTTTGAGCCAGACCCCCAATGTCGCCGGCGCTTCTTCGTAGGTGGGGTGGACCAACGTCCCCGTGCGCCAACCCTGCCGCGCCAGACGAATGCCCAGATCGGCATCCTCCGTCACATTATAGGGGTCCCACCCCATCGTCTCCGCCAACAGCCCCCGTCGAAAGTGGTTGGACGTACCGCCCAAGGGCAAAGGCAAACGGTGTTTGGCGAGCGCGGGCAGCAGACCCCGAAACAGCGCGGAATATTCCACGGCAAATTGACTGGGCAACCAGCCCTCACCGTGATTGTGAATAACAAGGGGTGCTTGCAGACACCCCAGTTTATTCCCGTCCTTCAAAAACCGCGCCCGGGCTTCGCGCAATTGGGCGGGGTGGGGACGGTCTTCCGCATCGTAAATAACAACAAACTCACCCCGACATAAGGGCAGGGCATGGTTCAGCGCCTTGGGTTTGGTGCGTGGCAGGGCCACAGGAACGGTGACCAGATGCACGATGTCCGTGTCCAAATGCGCCAAAACCGTGCGGACCGCACCGATGGTCTCACCGTCATCTGCCTCGCAGATCAGTTTAATCTCCAGCTTCTCCCGTGGCCAGTCCAGCGCCAGAAGCGCCGCCACCAGATCTGGCACTTGCTGGGCTTCTTTGTAGAGGGCCACCATGACACTGTAGACCGGCGTCGCCACACCTTCATCGGGTGCGACAGGAGGGGTGTGATTGGGGGACAGGAAACTGGTATCTCCCCTGTGGCGCTTGCGATGGCGCTGGATCACCGAGGCCGCCCCCAAGCGCAACAGCACACACCCGAGGTAGAAGAAACTGGCTGTCAGGTGCAGACCCAAGACCACATAGTCTGGGCTGGCAAAGGCCAATAGAGCCAAGGCTTGAAGAACAATCAGCAACAGTACGGATTGCCGCGCCGTAAAGACACGGCGGGCAGAAAACGCCGGCAGGGTGTTGCGCAGCCCAAATCTGGCGAAAGCTAACCGCGCGTTGCTGGTGGCGGCTTCCACATGATCGCGGGCAGCCGTGGGTGTGGTGATGCGGCAACGGGCCTTCAAAGCCGGGTGTGTTTCCAAAAACCCGGCAAGTTCCTCATAGGCGCTGCAATCCGGTGCCAGATAGAGTGGATCCTGATCGCTGACTGTGGTTGTGCGGGAAACACGCAACAGGCGCATATCCCGCTGGGTATCTTCGTCGTTGGGCAAATCAAACAGGGAGCGGGGATGTCCCTCCACCTGCTCTTCGAAAGGCAGGCCCAATCCAAAGGCCGTGAAGCGGTAGTAATCCCTTTCCCGCATCAGCCCCTGCGCCATAAGCGCGTGGGCGGGTGTGACGCCATAGGTTTGCGCGCGCACGGTCGCCTGCTGCAATTGTGCGGCTGAGACGCCAAAGTTGGTCAGGAATGCGAGATCAGGCGGAAGTCTATGGACAGGGGGCGCCGGTTTTCGCTTTCCGAAAAACGGATGATCCGTACCCGCACCACTGTCGCGTGACGAACCCGCCCCCGGGGTCGTCGTCACAATTCAGGTCCCCTTACCGTCCTCGTTACATTATTCTGGGCCGCTCAATGAAGGAGAGTCTAGTGTTGAAAGGTCAAAAACTTAATCGAAGTCCATTTAATTCACATTTTGACCAAGTAGTAAAAATCTCAGTGCCAATTTTTGTAAGCCAAAAGTCCCATATTATTGCGCTGGCAGCTAAAAACGCTTTGGAGAACCATGCCCGTCGCTGTGCAAAGGTTCTACGCCAGGTGAATGAAATAAAAAAAACCGCACCTCTTTGGGGGAGGCGCGGTTTCGCGTTAGCTTAAAGCCGTAATATCGGGCTGGCGAGCTTCCCTACTTCGGCGCCAGCACCATCATCATTTGACGGCCTTCCAGTTTGGGCTCCGCCTCCACCTTGGCGATTTCTTCCGTATCGGCCTTCACTTTTTTAAGCAGGTCCATGCCCAGATTCATATGCGCCATTTCGCGGCCGCGGAAACGCAGGGTCACCTTCACCTTGTCGCCCTCTTCAAAGAAGCGGAAGACGGAGCGCATTTTCACGTCGTAGTCGTGGGTGTCGATATTCGGGCGCATTTTGATTTCTTTGACCTCAACGGTCTTTTGCTTTTTGCGCGCTTCGGCAGCCTTTTTCTGGGCCGCGTATTTGTATTTGCCGAAATCGAGAATTTTGCAGATGGGCGGGCGGTTGGTGGGAGAAATTTCCACCAGGTCAAGACCGGCATCCTGGGCCATCTCCAGCGCCTGGCTCAAGGGCACGGCACCGTGGTTTGTGCCTTCAGCATCAATGAGCTGGACCTGAAGGGCGGTAATTTCTGAATTTGCGCGGGGCCCGGTTTTCTGGGGGGCTGCGGCTCTGTGTGGACGACGAATGGGTGTCTCTCCTGCGTTGTGGGGCCCGGCTTCCAGTAAAAAGTAAGGTCAGCCGGAGCTTTGGGCGAATAAATCCGTCCGAACGGGCGTTCGGCGCCGGTTGCTTAGCACAAATAATGCATTTGCAATAGGGGCGTTCCGGTGTCGCGCTTAACGTTCGCTGGCCAGCACCCGCCGGTAAACACTAAGCGTCTGCTCGCACATGGATTGGAGGGAGAAGCGCGGCACAACAAAGGCGCGGCCCCGTTCTCCCATGGCCAAACGTTCCTGAGCCGAGAGCGTCGCAAATCGTTTGAGACAAGCGGTGAGCGCCGTTCCATCATTGGGGGTAAAGAGAAAGCCTGTGCGGGCGCTTTCCGGCGCCTCCACCAGGCTTTCCACCACCGCGCCGATACGACTGGCCAAGACGGGCTTTTCCAACGCTGAGGCTTCCACCACCGTGCGGCCAAAGGTTTCCGCCTTGGTGGAGGCGGAGAGGAGCGCATCGCACAGGGTGATGGCCGCAGCCGGATCGGCACAATGGCCGGGCAGCAAAAAATTGTCCTGCAAACCGTGCCGTTCGATCTGTTCCACCAGCCGCGCCCGATAGGCATCGCGCCCGCCGGCATCCCCAGCGAAAACGAACAGAAGAGGTGTATCCTTCAACCGGGATGCTGCCTCAATGACCAATTCATGCCCCTTCAACGTGGTCATACGGCCAAGCAGAAGGATGACGAGGGGCGCTTGACCAATGTGCTTTTCCTGCAAACGCCGTTTGGCCCCATCAAGACCCCATTGTTGGGCCACCGCCGCACTGCGGTGCAGGGCTATGGCGTCCGGTGCAAACTGGGCAAAATCCGTGCCCCGATTGATGGGCACGATGCGTTCCGCCGCCTCCGGGTGCCGTGCGGCCACCAAGTCCCCCGTCCAGCGGGAATTGGCGATGATCACATGGGCCTTGCCCATGACGGAATTATACAATGCCTTGGCCCGGTTCGATTGGCCGTAAGCCCCATGATAGGTGGTCACAAAGGCTGTGCCGGTGGCCCGGGCCGTAAAATAGCCGCTCCACGCCGGGGCGCGGGAACGGGCGTGGATAATGTCCACCCCCTCGCTTTTGACCAAATCCATCAGCCGACCGCGATTGCGCCACAGGGTCAGTGGGTTCTTGCTGCCCAGGGGAAGGGTAATGTGAGTGGAGCCCCCCGCTTCCAACTCTGAAACCAGCCTACCCCCTTCGCTGGCCACCAGTGAACGCCACCCCGCTTTCACCAGTGCCTCGCCCACATCCACCACCGTGCGTTCAGCGCCCCCGGCATTTATGTGGGGGATGATTTGCAGAACGGTTTTAGGGCGAGCGATCAAGGCCGTGCCGTTTATCAGGGGTGCGGTCCCACCGGACTTGCTGTAAGGAGGGCGCATCTGTCAAACGCCGGATTGGCTGCCATGGAAACCCTTCTCACCCACAACCACGTGATGGATGGTGAAACCGTCGCTTTGGCCATGCGCAAAGCCGTCCCCGAAGGGGCTTTGCCAAAACCCGGCTTCGTCTGGCTGGGCGGTTTTCGCTCGGACATGACCGGTACCAAGGCCCAGGCCATGGTGGACGAGGCCGCAGCGCTGGGTTGCGCCTCCCTGCGGTTCGACTATTCCGGCCACGGCGAATCAGGCGGTGCCTTTGAGGAGGGAACCATTTCCCGCTGGCTCGATGAAGCGCTGGCGGTGGTCTTGGCCCATACCAGCGGCCCGCAAATATTGGTGGGATCCTCCATGGGCGGTTGGGTGGCGCTACGCGTGGTGGAAGAACTTCAAAAGCGGGGAGAGGCAGCAAAAGTGGCGGGCCTATTGCTGATCGCCCCCGCCCCGGATTTCACCCAAAAGCTCATGGAACCGGCCTTTAGCGATGAACAGCGGGCGCAAATGGCGGCGCAGGGCTATATCGAAGAGCCAACCCCCTATAGCGATGAACCCAATATCATCACCGCCAAACTGATCGAGGATGGGCGCACTAATAGTGTCATGGATAAGGATTTGATGCTGGGCGTGCCCGTTCACATTCTGCAAGGCACCCATGACCCGGACGTTCCCATGTCCCATGCCCAGGAATTGGTGCAGGCCCTGCCCCATGACGATGTGGTGCTTACCCTGGTGAAGGGAGGCGATCATCGGCTTTCACGCGATGAGGATATCGCCCTTTTGCGCCGCACCATGGGTCAGCTGTTGGAGCACGTGGAGCGTTATTGACCGGTGGGTCCGCTCCGACCCCTCTGGCATCTCCTTTTGCGTCGTAATTGCCCATCGCCAAAATAACGGTAGACTGGGGTAAGTTTGTGCGTCATGGGCGAGTTGCCACAAGCTGACGCTGCGCAGGCAGTGGGATTGAGAGGAGGCCAGGGGTGGGCCAACGGGTGTTTCCGCGCTGAAACACTCCAATGCAGGTGCTAACCGCTGGTGGAGAAGGTCAAATGCCGGTCGATAACGACCACGAGAATGACCCTGAGGAAAATCCAAAGGAACAGCCCGACGGTAAAGCAGCCCCCGTCGGTGGTGTTGGCAATGCCACGGCGAGCGAGGTGGAGCCCAAACACGTGCGCAAGGCATTGGCGGACCTGTTGCAGTCTGAGGGTTTTGCCGGGTCCAGCCAGCTGTCGGATTTTCTGAGCTATATTGTCGGCAAGGCGCTGGCGGGGGAGCAGCGCGACATTAAAGCCTACACCATTGCCGTGGACGCCCTCGGCAAGAAGGAGGATTTTGACCCCCAAGCCAATGCCGCCGTGCGCGTTGCGGCCGGTCGTTTGCGCCAGACACTCAATCTTTACAATGCCGAATTGGAGCGGCAGGCTGCCCAGGGCTGGGGGGGCAAAACCCCACCGGTGCAAATTGCCCTACCCCGGGGCAGTTATGTTCCCGTCTTCAGTTATTTGCCTGTGGGTTTGGCGCAAGGGGAGGACAACGCCACAGCCGCCCTCAAAGAGGGAAGTGCGCCGGAAGAAGTGTCTTTTGAAGGGTTCGACTGGGCGGGAGCGCCCGGGGCCATGCCCCCTGCCGGGGATGCGCCCACCGATCAGCCCTTGATGACGCAAGATGATCTCGACGAACTGCAAGGCGCGCTCCAGCAGAACGCCACGCCGCCGCGCCGCACCATGGCCAGGCTGGGCGTGCGCCAGACAGCGCTGCTGGCACTGGCGGTGGGCCTTTTCACCGCCCTGCTTGTGACGGCTGTTATTCGCTTCAATGCGGATCAAAAAATCGTCGCCCTACTGGGATTAGGCTCCGGCGCGACGCAGCAGGAGGAAACCGACACGGCCACCGGTGAAAGCCAGCCTCCCCCGCCCGCCTTGGCCTCCGCTGACCCCGCCAAAGTGCCCCAAATTGATGTGAACCTGCGGCCGAAAGTGTCGCTCACCTTGGTTTTTGCCGATGCCAAATATCCAGACTGGTTCAAGAGGGGGGAGCTTGAAGATTCTATCGTTTTGGCCATGACCCGGTTTGATGATTACCAGTTTATCGGGTCCATCGCTGGCGATAGCCCGCCGCTGCTGGACAATCGGGATGCGGACTACAATTTATTCATCACCGCCTATGGTCGGGACAATCTGCTACGCGTGTTTGGGCGGCTTATTCGTAACGAAGACGGCACCGTCGTGTGGTCCACCCAACAACAGTTTGACGAACCCACCCCCTTGAGCGGGCGCAATGTCCCGGAACTGGCCGGGTTCACCTATTCCCCCGTGGGGTCCCCCTATGGCGTCATTTTTGCAGACCTGCTGCGCTCACGGGTGCGGCGGCAAAAGCTGGCCTGTACGCTAGCAACCTACCAATATTTCAGTTCCAAAAGCGATGAAGGGCACCGTCTGGCCCGTCAATGTGCGGAGGAATTGCGCGACGCCGGTTCCCGCCTCCCATCTGTCTATGCAGTGCTGACATTCCTGTATCTGGATGAATACCGTGAAGGCCGCAATGCCGACGAATCCGATGCGGCCATTCTGCGCCGGGCGGAGGAAGCGGCCCGCAAGGCGGTGGAGGTGGGCCCCCAAAGTGCCCGGGCACAGCAAGCCCTGTTTAACTACTACAGGGTGACAGGCAACGTGGAGAATGCCCGCAAAACCGGTCAGCGGGCGCTCAAACTCAACCCCTACGACACGGACGTCATCGGCAATTATGCGGCATGGCTCATTGGAATTGGCCAGTTTGAGGAAGGACGCACCATGCTCGCGCGCATGTCCGCCATGCTGGACGCTCGCCCGGCCTTTGTGGATGCGTTTCGTTTCCTGTCCTATGAATTGGAGGGCGACCATGTGCGCGCCAATGCCGTATCCGACCAGATGAACTATGCCCGTTCTCCCATGATGGCCGTGGGTGTGGCCCTCGCCGCCCACCGCAACGGAAAACCCTTGCGGCGCAACCTGGCGCTTGAATCTCTTAAATCCAACGACCCCATGTTCCTGGTGGACCCGTTTGAGCGTTTGCGGCGGCAGGGCTTTTCGCCCTCCCTTGCCCGCAAACTGGCCGACAGGGTCACAGTGGCGCGGGAGGCAGCCGGTATTTCTCTCCCCAACCCTGCCCAATAGGCAGGGGAGGCTTTCCACTCAACCGGTCGAATTTTGACCCATGAATCACCGTTGGTAGACCGGTCTCCAGGGATTTTCCTTGAACATGCATTCGCATTAGTGGTGGCAAGCCCTGCTCAAAGCGCTTTGGAATTTGCTCCTTGCGACATTGCAAAAATTCTTAAGTGTCTGTTTTTATATAGGTAAAGCGATCTTACCTTAACGTAACAGTTACATACGTATCGCCCGACCAAACCGCCGCCTAGTTTCTCCCATGCCAGCAGGGTGAAGGGGCAAAGGGAGTGGTTCCAAGCAACTACCCCGATTTCACCCCGCTGCGCCATGTTCCGGAGTTTGGTTTGCAAGTGGCCAGACTTGATGGGGCATGGGGGGTGGGTCTTCTGCGGTTCCCTCGACCGATGGAATAGACCGCCCCCTTCCCATCGCACGGGTCGCCTTCTCAGGCCCGTTCGATGGAAAGCATGGTTACAGGCGCCCCTACCGGATCCAAGGGCAGGATCGTGAACGGCAGGGCCCGCCGGGGCAGACCATAGGAATGCGCCACCGGGGCACTGAGTTTCGGTTCAGGGGTGGTCGCCAGACGTGGAGAGAGCAGCAAGGGGCGGCATGTCGCTCTCTCCACGTCTTTTCCTCACACCCTTGCTTACCCCTCACTTGAAGCGCTGTGATGGCACCCCCTTTCAGGGATTGGCCCCTTTTTTCGGGGATTGCCAAAGGGCGGCCACGTCTGCCATTTCTGCCCTTGTCCCCCCTCCCCTTTTTTGCAGCATTTCCATGACCCCGCAAAAGACATGGCTGGACTGGCTTGCCGAGAAGATCGCCGGGCGCATCACCGCCCAATCTTCGGGCTATGAACCCTATACGCCGTCGGATCCGGAAAGCCTGCTGGCGGCGCTGGAGCCGGGGGATGTGCTGTTGGTGGAGGGCAACCAGAAAGTCTCCGCCGCCATCAAATATCTCACCCAGTCCACCTGGTCCCATTCAGCGCTCTATGTGGGCGATGTGCTGCCCTTGGATGATCAGGGGCGGCGGCCCAATCTCATTGAGGTCAATCTGGGGGAGGGCTGCGTGGCGCGGCCCTTGCAGAAATACGAGACCTACAACACCCGCATCTGCCGCCCCGTGGGTCTGACGCGGGAGGAGCGGGACAAGGTGGTGAACTATATGGTGGACCGAATTGGTCTGGCCTATGATACGCGCAATATTTTGGACCTTGCCCGCTATCTGTTGCCCACGCCCCCCGTGCCCATCCGCTGGCGGCGGCGCATGATCGCCTTCGGCTCCGGCGACCCCACGCGGGCCATATGTTCATCTCTCATCGCCCAAGCCTATCAATCCATCCGCTACCCCATCCTGCCGGATGTGAAGAAATTGCAGGACTGTCTGGCGGACGATTGCGAGGCCTATATCGTTTCCGAAATTTTGAGCATCCGCCACCATTCCCTCTTCGCGCCACGGGATTTCGACATCTCGCCCTATTTCGAGATTGTGAAACCCACAGTGCGCGACGGATTTGATTTTCGAGAGTTGAATTGGGACGAACAGCAGTAGCGGGTTTAGCGGGAGGGAACGGCTTTGGCGCACATTATTTTTCTCCACGGCCCTTCCAGTAGCGGTAAATCCACTCTTGCCCGGGCGATCCAGGCTCGGATTGAAAAACCGTTCTGGCACATTTCCATAGACCATTTGCGCGATAGCGGTGTTTTGCCGAGTGCGCGGTTCAAACGGGGCGACTTTGATTGGAAAGATAATCGAACCGCTTTTTTTTACGGCTTCCACGCCTCACTGGCCGCTTACGCGGAAGCAGGTAATCATCTCATTGTAGAACATATTTTGGATGATCAGCGGTGGGTCGATGATTTGCGCCGCCTGTTAGCGCCCCACGACGTGCTATTTGTAGGTCTCCATTGCCCGCTGGATGTTCTCCAACGGCGTGAAGAGAAGCGTGGGGACAGGCCAGTGGGCAGTGCAGCTCAGGATTTTCTTACCGTGCACAAAGAGCGGCGCTACGACTTGGAAATTCATAGCGGTGAAGGCACAGATGATGCCGTGCAAAAGGTGCTAACCCGCTGGCGCAGTCGAGAGCGCTGCTCGGACTTCACGCAGTCCCCCTTTACTCTGCCTTAAAGCCACCCATGGCACTTTCTCCGCTCACGACAGGAGAACCCCGCCCATGAGCAATTTGAGCGATGTGAGTGTTGATCGTCTGGAAGCCGGAAACGGCTTCAGTGCCCGTCTTTTGGCGTCCGCCAAACCGTTCTGGCCCCTTTACGCGCTGGCCGTGTTCACGTTGCTCCTCGCCCACCCCATTTCCACAATGACCGGCACGCGGCCCGACTATGCCACCATTGGCGGATTTGGGTTCGTGGTTCTGTCGCTGCTGGTGGTGCTGGCGGTGGTCATCATCATTGCCAAATTTGTCCATATGGCCGTGGTGGAGCGGCCGGAGAGCCCGTCAAAAGCGCTGGGCGGGTGGATTGCGCGGGAGGTAACGAAAGACCGGCGGCCCATAAACCTCGCCCACACATTCCTCACCATCTCCCTATTCATGACGGGGTTTGCGGTGCTGAAAGGGGCCATTGCTGTCTTGGTGCCCTTTCATTGGGATACCACCTTTATGGCGCTGGAGCGCACGCTCCATCTGGGTCGCCTTCCCCACGAGTGGTTGTCCTTTTTCGTCAATTCCCCCGGTTGGGTGAGTTTTTTCAATCTGGGCTATAATCTTTGGTATTTCGTGCTGCTGCTTTCCGTCCTGGGGGCCGGTGCGGCCATGGCGGGGTCTAAACGCCACCGCCAATACCTCATTGCCTTCATGCTGGTGTGGCTGTTGCTGGGTTTCTTCATGGCACTGGGCTTTTCCTCCGCCGGACCGTGTTTCTACTACCGCGCAGGATTCGGGGACGAATACGTGCCGCTGATGGACGCCCTGCACCGGGCTAATGAAACGGTTTCCGTATGGGCGCTCCCCACGCAGGACCTTCTTTGGGAAGGCTTTGCCGGCAAGCGCGATGGATCGGCCGGCATTTCCGCCTTTCCGTCCGTCCATGTGGCCACATCCACCTTGATTGCGCTTTACGCGTGGTCGCTGAACCGATGGTTAGGTTGGGCGGCAGCCGCTTTTGCGCTGGCCATTATGATCGGCTCGGTGGTGCTGGCGTGGCATTACGCCGTGGATGGCTACGCTGGCGCGTTTTTCGCCTGGGTCATCTGGCGCGGGACCGGGGCTGTTCTGGACCGGCAACTGCGCCAATAAGGTCTCTTGTGAAAGGCCCTTTTCTTGATAAAGAAGGGGGCATGAGCGAGCCAAAAATTACCCCCCCCAAAACACAGTTGTCGAACATCCGCAATTTCTCCATTGTGGCCCATATCGACCACGGGAAATCCACCCTGGCCGACCGTCTGATCCAGATGTGCGGCGGACTGGCGGACCGTGAAATGTCCGAGCAGGTGCTCGACAATATGGAGATCGAGCGCGAGCGCGGGATCACCATCAAAGCCCAGACCGTACGGCTGGGCTATAAGGCCAGGGATGGGGAGGAGTATATCCTCAATCTCATCGACACCCCCGGCCATGTGGACTTTGCCTATGAGGTTTCCCGGTCTCTTTCGGCCTGTGAGGGCTCCTTGCTGGTGGTGGACGCCTCCCAAGGCGTGGAGGCGCAGACGCTGGCCAATGTCTATCAGGCCATCGACAACGACCATGAGCTGGTCACCGTGCTCAACAAGATTGACCTGCCCGCTGCTGAACCGGACCGGGTGAAGGAACAGATCGAAGAGGTGATCGGCATTGATGCCACCGACGCCATCGAAATGTCCGCCAAGACCGGCCAAGGCATGGAAGATGTGCTGGAGGCCATCGTCACCCAACTTCCCGCTCCGTCCCATGGGGACCGGGAAGCACCGCTCAAAGCGCTGCTGGTGGACTCATGGTATGACACCTATCTCGGCGTGATCGTGCTGGTGCGCATCATTGATGGAGAGCTGAAGAAGGGTCAGACCATCCGCATGATGGGCACGGACGCTAAATACCCCGTGGACAGGGTGGGCGTCATTAACCCCAAACTGGCGGAAGTGGCGAGCCTTGGCCCCGGCGAAATCGGTTTCATCACCGCCTCCATCAAAGAGGTGGCCGACACCCGGGTGGGCGATACGATCACCGAAGACAAACGCCCGACGACTGAAAGCCTGCCGGGCTTTAAGCCGGCGCAACCGGTGGTATTTTGCGGCCTGTTCCCCGTGGACGCGGCAGATTTTGAAGACCTGCGCTCCGCTGTGGGCAAATTGCGGCTCAATGATGCCAGCTTCTCTTACGAGATGGAATCCTCCGCCGCGTTGGGCTTTGGTTTCCGCTGCGGCTTTCTGGGTCTGCTGCATCTGGAAATCATTCAGGAACGGCTGGAGCGGGAGTTCAATCTGGACCTCATCGCCACCGCTCCATCGGTGGTTTATGACATGCACATGCGTGACGGTTCCGTGCTCAACCTGCACAACCCGGCCGATATGCCCGACGTGATGCAGGTCATGGAAATCCACGAGCCGTGGATCAAGGCCACCATTTTGACACCGGACGACTATCTCGGCCCTATCTTGAAGCTCTGTCAGGACCGCCGTGGCATTCAAACCAACCTCACCTATGTGGGGGCGCGGGCCATGCTGGAATATGAACTGCCCCTCAACGAGGTGGTGTTCGACTTCTACGACCGGCTTAAATCCATCTCCCGCGGCTATGCTTCCTTCGATTATCAAATGAAGGAATACCGCGCCGGAGACCTGGTAAAACTCTCCATGCTGGTGAATGGCGAGCCGGTGGATGCTCTCTCCATGCTGGTGCACCGCTCGGTGGCCCAGGGGCGCGGGCGGGTCATGTGTGAAAAGCTCAAGGAGCTGATCCCCAAGCATCTGTTCAAAATTCCCATCCAAGCCGCCATTGGCGGCACTGTGGTGGCCCGCGAAACCATCTCCGCCATGCGTAAGGACGTGACCGCGAAATGTTACGGCGGCGACGCTTCGCGAAAGCGCAAGCTGTTGGACAAGCAGAAGGCGGGTAAGAAGAAGATGCGCCAATTCGGTCGCGTGGAAATCCCCCAATCGGCGTTCATCGAAGCCTTGAAGATGGGTGATTAAGAGCAATTTGCGCGTGCCGCCGCGCGGCACATTGAAATGCGCCTCAATTCACGTTCGACCGAAGCCTTTGGGCACAGGGAGAGGCAGGGAATAGAGGCTCACAAGTGCAAAATGCTCTCCACAGCTTCACCGGCTTCTTTAATCGAAAATCGCCCGCGCTACCTTATCGCCCATCCGACCTATTGGACCGGGTCCAATAAGGATGGCTTACGCCGTCTTTGGCGATGAGGAAATACAGACCGAAAATCTGACGGTAACTGGCATAGCGATAACCGCCATTTCTGCGCAGGAATTCGTCCCGGTGGGCGCGGTAGATGGCTGGCAATTGATACCACGGCGTTCGCGGGTAAGCGTGGTGGACGGCGTGGTAATTATTGTTGAGGAACAGCAGCGCGAAAATGCCCTTATCCTCCACGATTACCGACCGGGCAGCGGCCCTTTCATGGGCCTGATGTTCCAGAAACGTTCGGATTTTCAGCAGCGAAAGGCCCAGATAGGCCGCCACCCCATAGGCCCAAAGGGGCAGGGTGGCGCAATAGCTGAGCCAGCCCATCACCAGCATCACCCCACAGGCATGATGGACCCATGCCAACCAGACATCCCGCTCACCCCGCGCCAGGCGGATGATCTCTTCTCGGTAGAAAAACCCCGTGCTCACCAATGGCCCCACCGTTATGCGGCCCAACAGGGTGGTGTTAAAATGCATGAGACGCTGCATGACCGGCGGCATGGTCTCAAACACAACGGCATCCAGATAATTGCTTTCCGGATCATCATAGGGATCCGTCAGGTTTGGATCATAATGGTGTTGCAGATGGGTTTTCTTGAACCGCAAATAGGGGATGAAGAGCCCAATGGCGGGAAAGACGGTGAGTTCCGACAGGGTCTGGTTGCCGAACGGATGACCATGCAAAACCTCATGTTGGAGGGAAGAGTGCAGGGCGATGAGCACGGCCAGTGCAGGCATGGCCAGCCAGAGGGTTACCGTGGTGGCATAAATGGTCAGGGTGGCGAAACTGCCATAGACAATCACGAGAAGCAGCAAGGTTGGCCATTCCAGCCCGGATTGTTTTTTGCTGTTGATTTTCGCCATAGCCAATCGTCCGACACGACAGGGCCGTCACGAAAAACCTAGCCCTGCATTCCCCCAATGGCGGCCCGTGGACTGCCAGCCCTGACGGTAAATTTACTGATCCGGTGTGGCAAGCCCAATTTCGACCCCACAGGTGCGCCGTGACTTGGCCTCGTTTACGGTTACGGCCGCCCCATAGCCCATATGGGCTATGGCCTTCGCCCTTGCCCTGGTCTTCAATGGGCCTGGTCTTCAATGGGCCCCGTCTTCAATGGTCAAGTCGGGCACCGCGCCCGCATCAAGCAACAGGACAGGCCGTTCCCCATGTCCGATCAGGACCCCAAGAGCCAGCGGGACAGGATTATCAACCAGCTCTACGAGGCGGTTGTTCACCCTGATCACAGCAATGATTTTCTGGCCCAGTGGGATGCTTACATCTCCCGCTGGACGGCGCAAATGGATGATGCCTGCAATGCCAGGGCACCGGAAGAATCCCTGCTGCGCGATGAGGTGCTGGAGGGGCATTTTTCCCGCGCCTACGCCATTTTGGAACAATTGGGCCGGGTGGAGGCAGCAGGGCATGGCGGGGCGTTGCCCAAGACGCCCCTGTTTCGTTTCGATCTCGACGGAAATCTGACCGAAAGCCACGACGATCTGCCGCCGCAATTTGCCCGGGTGGCCCATGCCAGGCACCTGGGCCGGCATTTTCTGGAACAGAGTGCGCAAAGCTGGTTTCGCTTCCTGCACCGGTCGAAGAATGCGCCGGCGCTTCAACGGCTCAACGTTTTTGCCCTGCGCGGCGGCAATAATCTGGTGGCCGTGAACCATCGGGACCGACAGACCGGCGAAGTGACAATCCATTTGT
This sequence comes from Pseudomonadota bacterium, assembly GCA_038525315.1. GTDB lineage: Bacteria > Pseudomonadota > Alphaproteobacteria > Rhizobiales > Rhizobiaceae > Pseudahrensia. Next base: position 390,418 of record JBCBHU010000001.1, on the reverse strand, counting down.
ATTGGCTCAAGCCGGTGTGGAGCGAGGAACTGTCTGACGCCCTGCAAAACCAGTTTGATCTCACGGAAGCGGAACTGCGACTGGTGGAAGCCATGGTGGAGGAGGGGAGCCTTGACCAGATCAGCACCAATCTCGGCCGGTCCAAATTTACCCTGCGCAACCAGTTAAAGGCGATCTTTCGCAAGCTTAACGTCTCATCCCAGCCAGAAGTGCTGCGCACGGTGACGGTGTTGTCTTATCTGTTTCTCAACCCAGCCCTCAAACCCGCCCCCGGAACGGCGGGTCTTGAACATGCCGCCCCGTTTGAAACCGTAACCTCCATCAAATCCCGTTCGGGCATGACTTTTCCGGTGCACGAAATCGGTCCCACCGACGGGCGGCCTGTGCTGTTTATCCACGGTATGATGGATGGGGTGGGTGTAACCCAGCGGGTGGTGCGGGCGCTGGAGAAACACAACATCCGGTTGATTGCGCCCATCCGTCCCAATTTTGGCGCTGGCCCCACGGCCAAGGATGTGGCCAAGGACCCGGCCAAAACCGTGGACCGGGTGACGGATCAGTTGATTGCCACCATTCGCGTCTTGCGCCTGGAGCGGGCCGCGCTGTTGGGTCACATGTCGGGCGCGCCCTTCGCCTTCGCCGCTGAAGAAGCGCTGGGCAGTCGGGTGGCGGGCATTATCAACATTTCCGGCGGCGTTCCCATCAAATCCCTTCGCCAGTTTGCCAAATTGGGACGGCGGCAGAAGGCCTTTGCCTATACCACCCGCTTTGCCCCGGCCATCCTGCCTGCCATTTTGCGGCTGGCCGTGGCGCAGATTGATGCCGACGGGGTGGAAAGCCTGATGCACGACATGTATCGCCCCAACAGTCCAGACATCCGCTTTTTGAAAGACGCGGAGGCCGCCGCCGTCATTCAGGAGGGTTACCGATTTTGCGCCGCCCAAGGGTATCCGGGGTTTGAGGAAGACGCCAAACTTGTGACGGGCGACTGGTCCGCCCTCATCAAAACCGGCGGCGTGCCCGTGCAACTCCTGCACGGCGCCCACGACCCGGCGGTGGAACTGCAATTCGTGCAGGCCTTCGCTGAAGAGCGGGGATACGCGCTGGAAACCTATCCCGAAGACGGCCAGCTCATCTTCTACAGCCAGCCGGAACGGGTGATGCAGACGGTGTCAGACTTCATGGAAAAGGTAGGGCTTTAGGGCAACAGGGCCGCCCACACGCCCGAAATACCCGTTCCGGCGACGAAATTTAGCCCATATGGGCTATTTACACTCAACACCCCAAATCGGAACACAGCGACGCGACAGGCCTTCAGAAAGAATTTTCTGGAGCGGAACAGAAATAGAGAGGTATAGACGATGTTACCAAATCTGAGAGTGTTTGATGTCGACTATACGTTTATCCCTCTTACGCCCACCGACGACCCTGTCCTGCAACTCAGCTATTCAATCGTAAACGATGGCGAAGCATTCATTCCGCAATTGGGTAACCCAAGCGCTGGCGACTACGTCTTTTCTGATTTCGTTTATGTGGTGTCGCTTTCATTCTCCGTAAACGGCGGTAATTTCATTTTTGATGAGCCGTTCGTTAGCGACCCGCATAGTTCGCTCTCTACACCATATCTGATTGACGAAGTGCAGGAAGTATCATCTGAATTCGAACTCTCCTCCAGATATTCCGCCGTCACCGGTCTTGATACCTATTCGGTGTATTTCACCGAAATGGTGGACGTCGATTTAGCCGTTTTTTCGGCTCAATTTAACAGCGGTGCAGTTTCGACTAATGAAACTGGCATTATTGATGAAGGGGACGAGACCGATAACGATACCGGTGTTGTCAGGATTGACGTTGCCCCCGGCTATTCTGCGGCTTTCCTGCTCGAAGCTGATATCTGGCAAACCGGCTGGAACGTCGGTTGGTATTACGGCTGGGGCAGTGGCTGGAATGTAGGCTGGTATTCCGGCTGGGGGTTTGGGTGGAACTTGGGCTGGTATCTGGACGGGACCACATGGGCCTACGGCTGGCACACGGGTTGGCACGTTGGCTGGCACGTGGGTTGGAATGTGGGTTGGTATGTGGGCTGGCATTACGGCTGGAACAGCGGCTGGCACCAAAGCTGGGGCTGGGTGGCGCTTTAGGAGCGTGTTGCTGGCCCCCCACTTTTTCGAGTTGAAAATGCGCGTTGCGGCTTTCGACGACAAATATGAATTAATCGGCCGAATCCGATGCGCGCTGCTTGAACATGGTTAGGGACGTGTTACCGTCGGCGGGACTGTAATGGAGTTTTGTCACCATGCGTATTTTTCACCACCGTCGCGTTTCCGTAGCCCTTGGGCTTCTCTTTTCTCTGTTTGCCGCGCAAGCCTTTGCCCATGTGGGTGAGGGCATCAATAACGGGTTTGAGTCGGGCTTTTGGCATCCCATTCTGGGGTGGGACCACGTGGTGGCCATGGTGGCTGTCGGGCTTTGGGGTGCGTTTTTGGGCAGCCCCGCCATTTTCATCCTGCCCATCGTCTTCCCGCTGGTCATGGCCATTGGCGGCGCGCTGGGCATCCTCGGCATGCCCCTGCCCTATGTGGAAGCGGGCATCGCCCTTTCCGGCGTGGTGTTGGGCCTGCTGATCGCCTTTGCGACCCGCGCGCCCCTGTGGGTGGCGGCGGTGATCGTGGGCGTATTCGCCATTTTCCACGGGCACGCCCACGGCACAGAATTTCCCGATGAATTTAACGCCTATGGCTATGCCATCGGCTTTGTGATCGGTACCGGCCTTCTTCACCTTGTGGGTATCGGCCTGGGGGTCCTCACGAAATCCGACATGGGCAAAATGGCTGTTCGGGCCATGGGGGCCATTATCGCCGTCATCGGTGGCGCCTATCTGTTCGGTATCGCCTAAGGGTCCCATCCTTGCCCAAGCACGCCTATTTAGTGCCCCTTCTGGGGGCACTTTTTTTGTCTGCCGTTCCCACGGCGGCCCACGCCCACGCGTTCAAGTCCGGGCTGGATTATTACGAGCAGTTTCTGGAAGGGGCGTCCGTCATTACGCTCTATCCCCAAGCCCTATTGCCCCTCATGGCCATGGGCCTGTTGGCAGCGCTTTGGGATAAAGACGGCATGGCCCGGTGCTGGCCTGCCTTTGCGGTGGGGCTTGTGGTGGGCCTACCCCTCTCGGCGCTCGTTGGTCCCTGGGTGATCCCAACGCTGATGATTTTGGGCTTGCTGACGGCGGTGCTGGCGGCGCTGCTGTCGCGCCATCATCCAATGGCGTGCCTTGCCCTGGCCTTTTTGACGGGCCTGTTTGCCATGCTGGCCAGTCTGGAAGGCCATGGCCTGTTTGAATTGCCGCTCTTTATTTACGTCGGCATTTTATTCATGGCCAATCTGGTTTTCATGGCCACGGCCAACCTCTCCCGCCTGGCGCTGGACACATTCACCGCCAAACCTGTTTCCATCGCTTTCCGCGTGGCGGCATCGTGGATTGCCACTGTTTTGGTCCTGTTTCTGGCGTTTCAATTGCGGGGCGGATAACGAAAAAATTTTGACGTTAACGTCAATTAATTTGGAACCTTGGGCGTGCCATCCTATTTAGTGGGTGTAGCGTTGCTTTTGACGCTTCAACTTTATGGAGCAAGAAATCATGACGAACGCCAACCAGACAACCCACGATAAATCCAAACACGCCAAAGGGGATAAATCCCAAGGCGTGATCGACGCGCTGACGTCAACCCTGCTGCGCAATGCCTTTGGTTTTGGCAAGAAGCGCAAGAAGGAGTGGCCCCACTACCTGCCACCGCTGGGCTGATCCAGCACCGTTGATGAGAGCAAATCATGTTCATATAGATACAGGACTTATCGAAAATCGCGTTCGAAAACAGCGCTTTGCTGTTTGAGAGCCAGCGAATTTCGATTCCGGTTGAACGTGATATGCTCTAACGGGACAATCAAAGGCCGGAGCCCGCGTTCCCTCAACGCGGTCTCCGGCCTTTTTTCTTGTCAGACCCGTAACCTGATTGCATGCTCCCCCGAAAAGGGGGTGTCCATGTCTGACACTAGCGACAAAGCCCGTGGCAAGAGCCGCTTTGCTGGGCAGTGGCACTACCGGCCGGATGTGCCCATTACCGTTTCCCCCTTTTTCCGCTGGCCTTTTGATCTCCGGCAAGCGTGGCGCTGGGTGGCACAGCGGTGGTTTGCCATCACGGAAAACACCATCATTGTCCTGCTGGCCTATGGAAGCTGGCGCTTTCTCCAGCCGCCGCTGGAACAGATGGCCAGTTTGGAACTGTGGTGGGTAGCGCAGCTTTTTGCACGCAACTTCATGCTGCTGTTGCTTGTAGCCGGGGGCCTGCACCTTTATTTCCACCGTTACCGCAAGCAGGGCGAGAGACTGAAATATGACCCCCGCCCGCTCAAAGGTGGGCGCAATTTCACATTCAACAGCCAGGTGGCGGACAATATGTTTTGGTCGTTGAGCAGTGGGGTATGTTTCTGGACGGCCTATGAAGCGGGTCTGTTTTGGGCCATGGCCAACGGATACATCCCTTTCCTGCCCCTATGGGGTGACAGCGTGTGGGGTTTTGCATGGTTTGTGGCCCTTTTCTTTCTCACCCCGGTGTGGATTTCCTTCCACTTCTACTGGGTTCATCGGGCGCTGCACTGGCCGCCCCTCTACCGGTTGGCCCATTCGCTCCATCATCGCAATGTCAATGTGGGGCCGTGGTCGGGGTTTTCCATGCACCCGGTGGAACACCTCCTATTCCTGTCCAGCGTGCTCATCCACGCCATCGTTCCGGCCCATCCGCTGCACATTTTGTTTCACATGCAGCACCAGGCGCTTACCGCCGCCACCTCCCACACCGGGTTTGAAAGCCTGCTCGTGAAGGACAAGTCCCAATTGGCATTGGGCACGTTCCACCACCAGATGCACCACCGCTATTTCGAGTGCAATTACGGCAATCTGGAAGTGCCGTGGGATAAGTGGTTCGGCTCCTTCCACGACGGCACAGAAGAATCCCATGCTGCGTTTCTGGAACGCCGAAAGGCTTATATGGCGCGCCAAGTCCAGAAATAATCGCCGCTTTTCCGCTGCGTGCAAAACTGCACATCCGGGTCGCGCAGGTTTCTCTAAAACAGGGATCAAGGACGGGGTAGCCCGCCCCGAACATCCAGAGAGGAACAACATCATGACTACCGCCCTGCAAGCCAAGACCCGCAAGACCTTCACCACTTTCGCCGCCAGCTTTCTGGCCCTTTCCATCATCGGCGTATCGCTGGCCCCCGATGCCCATGCGGGCAAGCGTGAGCGGCACATTGCAGCCGGCGTGATCGGCGGCCTTGTGGGTGCCGCCATTGTCGGCAGCGCCGTCCGCGCCCGCAGCTATGACGAGCCCGTATATGTGGAGCGTCGCCCCCGCCGCGTGCGCCGCGCCTACCGCCCCGCCTACAGCTCTTGGGAAGGTCATGTGCGCCGCTGCTATGCCGCTTACCGCTCCTACAATGAGCGCACCGACACTTTCATCGGCTATGACGGCATCGAGCGCCGCTGCCGCAAGTAACGGCACACACCGCACCAGATTGAAGCGGATGGCGCAATAATTGCCCCCGTGCGCCCCCCGTCTTCATAGAGACCCTGCCGGCCACCCCGGCAGGGTTTTCTGCGTGCATTGCTCTATTGCACCATAACCGGGCAGGACTATTCCTAGTCTCCCCCCTCAATGGCCCTCAGGAACGGCTTGCCCTTTTCCTCCTTTGCCACTTTGGCGGTTGCTTCGGGTGGCCGGTCGCCGAAATCCAGCGCTTCGATTTTGTGGCCGCGTCTGATGAGCTTGTCGGTGGAAATGAGAATCTGATCCACATCCTTGGCCGTGGTGGCGAAATGGGACTGGAGTTTGCGCACCCGATCGTCGAGGCGTGACAGGTCTTCGGTGAAGTTCTTGATTTCGCCCTGGATCAGATGGGCCTGCTCGCGCATCCGCGCGTCTTTCAAAATGGCCTGAATGACCTGCACGGACAGAAGCAGCAGGGAGGGGGAAACGATGACCACCCGTGCCTTATGGGCCCGCTGGACGATGCTTTCGAAATTCTCATGAATTTCCGCGAAGATGGATTCCGACGGCACAAACAGAAAGGCCTGTTCCTGCGTCTCGCCGGGAATGAGATATTTTTCGGCTATGGCCTTGATGTGGACATCCATATCGCGGCGAAAATCCTGCCCCGCCGCCTTGGCCTCCACCTCATTGTCAGCGTCCTTAAGGCGGGACCACGCCTCCAGCGGAAATTTTGCATCAATCACCAGCACCGGCGCATCATTGGGCATGGTGATGGTGCAGTCGGGCCGGGACCGGTTGGAGAGCGTGGCCTGAAAGGTGAACGTGCCCAGCGGCAGACCGTCCTGCACGATGGTTTCCATACGGCTTTGGCCGAAGGCACCGCGGGTCTGTTTATTGGCAAGGATTTGCTGCAAGCCCACCACATCCTGCGCCAGCGACTGGATATTGCCCTGCGCCACATCAATGACCGCCAGCCGCTCCTGCAATTTGGAGAGGCTTTCATGGGTTGATTTGGTGGTTTCCGCAAGCGACTGGGACACCCGCCCGGTCACCGCGGCCAAACGCTCGTCCAGCTGTTTGGAGAAGGCCGCCTGTTGGTTCGTTACGTTCTGCTGCATGGCAGCCAAGTGGCCGGAGAGTTCGTTTTGCGTGCTCACCAGTTCCGCCATCCGCGCCTCCGCGTCCCGCGCCCGCTCTTCCGCCACGGCGCGCAGATAGGCTTCCTCCTGCCCCCGCCGCTTCATGCCCCGCCATACGGCCAACAGCAGGGCCAGCACGATCAGCGCCACGAGAGCGGCAACGATCAACAGGGCATCGGCGAGGCTGAGCACGGTCTGGCCCAGCGTGATGAAGGGTTGGGATAGATCAAGCGAATCCATCGGCCCACGCTAGACCATTTTCATAGCGGAATAAAACGCGAACACGCCAGGGCCTGCGATTGACCCCAATCCCGTTGCGCCCTATCTCACGCCCATGTCCATTTTGCCCCTTGTTCACATTCCAGACCCCGTTCTGCGCCGCACGTCCAAACCCGTGGAGCGGGTGGATGAGGCGTTGCGCACTTTCGTCGATGACATGCTGGAGACCATGTACGACGCCCCCGGCATCGGCCTTGCCGCCGTGCAGGTGGGGGAGCCGCTGCGCATCTTCACCGTGGATTGCGCCAAACGGGCAGAAGATGAAGAGGAGGGCGATGGCACGCCCCAGCGGGGCGAGACGCAAGAGCAGGAGCGCAACCCCATCGTTTTCGTAAATCCCGAGATCGTCTCCTTTGGCGACGAACGTTCGGTCTACGAAGAAGGGTGCCTTTCCATCCCCGATTACTATGCCGATGTGGAACGGCCCGCGTCCTGTGTGATCCGCTACATGGATCTGGACGGGAAGCAGCAGGAGATGGAAGCGGACGGACTGCTCTCCACCTGCATCCAGCACGAATATGACCACCTTAACGGCGTGCTGTTCGTGGACCATATTTCCAAATTGAAGCGGGACATGGTGATCCGCAAATTCACGAAACTGGCCAAGCAGAACGGCACGACCTTCATAGGATAGTCCCATGCGTATCGTGTTTATGGGAACGCCAGACTTTGCTGTCCCCACATTGGAAGCGCTGGCAGGCGCAGGCCATGACATCGTGGCTTGCTATAGCCAGCCCCCCCGGCCCGCCGGGCGACGGGGGCTGGAACTGGTGGCCTCCCCCGTGCAGCAGGCGGCGGAGCGGCTTGGCATTCCCGTCTTCACACCCAAGAGCCTCAAGGGTGAGGCGGAGCAGACGGCATTTGCAGCCCATAACGCCCATGTGGCGGTGGTTGTGGCCTATGGATTGCTTCTGCCCCTGCCGATTTTGGAAGCCCCCGCCCACGGCTGCTACAACGGTCACGGCTCGCTCCTCCCCCGCTGGCGCGGGGCGGCCCCCATGCAGCGGGCCATTATGGCGGGAGACACAGCGACCGGCGTGCAGGTGATGAAGATGGATGCGGGCATGGATACCGGCCCCATTGCCCTAACCCGCACCACGCCCATCGACGACACCACCACGCTGGGCGATTTGCACGACACGCTGTCACAGCTTTGCGCCCAAGCCATGGTCGAGGCTATGGACAGGCTGGCCAAGGGCGATTTGCCCCTAACCCCCCAAAGCGACGACGGCATTCTCCATGCCGCGAAAATCGACAAGGCCGAGACGCGCATCGACTGGTCCATGCCCGCGCCGCACCTGCTGCGCCACATTCATGGCCTCTCCCCCATGCCCGGCGCATGGTGTGAGATGGTCTTGGGCGGCAAGCCGGTGCGGGTGAAATGGTTGCGTGTGGAAGTGGCGGAGGGTGAGGGTCAGCCCGGCACCGTGCTGGACGATAACCTCACCGTGGCCTGCGGTGAGGGCACGGCCCTGCGTCCGGTGGAATTGCTCAAGGCGGGCGGCAAACGGGCCAGCCGCGAAGAATTTCTACGCGGTAATTCTATCACCCCCGGCACGGTGCTGGCGTGAGCCGTTACCGCTTTACCGTGGAATATGACGGCACGCCCTATAGAGGCTGGCAACGTCAACCCGACGCCCCTTCCGTGCAAGGCGCCATCGAACACGCGCTCACGCTGATTGGCGAGGTGGACCCCATTGTGCAGGGGGCCGGCCGCACGGATGCGGGGGTCCACGCTCTGGCCCAAGTCGCCCATGCAGACCTTGCCCGTCCGTGGAAGCCTTTTCGACTCATGGAAGCCCTCAACGCCCATTTACGGCAGAGGGGCGAGCCCGTCGCCATTTTGGATTGTGCGCAGGTGGGGGATGATTTCCACGCCCGCTTCTCCGCCACGGGCCGCGCTTATATCTACCGCATCATGGCCCGCCGTGCGCCGTTGACGGTGGAGAAGGGTCGGGCCTGGAATGTGAAAGTGCCCCTTGATGTGGCCGCCATGGACAAGGCCGCCAAGCTGCTTTTGGGCGAGCACGACTTCACCACGTTCCGCTCCACCGAGTGCCAGGCCAAGTCACCGGTGAAGACTTTGGACACGCTGGATGTCACCGTGCGCACCACCCATGGCGTGGATGTTATCGAAATTTCCACCACCGCCCGTTCCTACTTGCACAATCAGGTGCGGTCTTTGGCCGGGTGCCTGCGGATGGTGGGTGACGGGCGCTGGAACGAAACCGATCTCCTTGGGGCGCTGGAGGCGCGGGACCGCACGGCCTGCGCCCCCGTCGCCCCTGCCCATGGGCTGTATCTGGTGGGCGTGCAATACTGATCCCGGCGGACAGACCAGCGGCGTCTGCGCGCCCTAACTCCCCCGCCGGGCCATGAAGGCCAGCCTCTCAAACAGGTGCACGTCCTGCTCGTTTTTCAGAAGCGCCCCGTGCAATTTGGGCAGGGCATTGGTGGCTTTCTCGCGCAGGGTTTCCGGCTCCACATCGTCCGCCACCAGCAGGCGGATCCAGTCCAGCGCTTCGCTGGTGGAGGGTTTTTTCTTCAGGCCCGGGGTTTCGCGGATTTCGTAGAATTGCGTGAGGGCTTCGCGCACCAAACGTTGTTTGATGTCAGGGTAGTGCACATCCACAATCTTGTTGAGCACATCCATTTCCGGAAAGGCGATGTAGTGGAAGAAGCAGCGGCGCAGGAATGCGTCCGGCAGTTCTTTTTCGTTGTTGGAGGTGATGATGACGATGGGGCGCTGTTTGGCTTTCACCGTGCGGTCCAGCTCGTAGCAGTAGAATTCCATCTTATCGATTTCCTGCAACAGATCGTTGGGAAATTCGATGTCCGCTTTGTCGATCTCGTCGATCAACAGCACGACCTTCTCGTCCGCCTCAAAGGCTTCCCACAATTTGCCGCGTTTGATGTAATTGCCGATATCGTGGACCCGCTCATCGCCCAGCTGCGAATCCCGCAGGCGGGAGACGGCGTCATATTCATAAAGACCCTGCTGCGCCTTGGTGGTGGATTTGACGTTCCACTCCAGCATTTTCAGCCCCAGGGATTGAGCGATCTGTTTGGCCAGTTCCGTCTTGCCCGTGCCGGGCTCGCCTTTCACCAGAAGCGGCCGCTCCAGTGTGATGGCGGCGTTGACGGCGGTGGTGAGGCCCTGATCGGCCACATAGGTCTCGGTTCCAGCAAATTTCATGGGTCTGCTCTCCGTGAAACGGTTTCAGGTTCTTAGGCGGGGAAAGGATTGGGATGCAATAGCCGTTCCAACGCAAGGGCAAATGGTCTATGGCGAGGGCAGGAAAAGCCCCTTTTCTGACATCTGATTATTTGAGGAGAACACCATGTCCATTTTGAAACGCGGTATGAAGGGCGCGCCCATCAAGCGCCTGCAGGAAGCTCTCGGCGTGGGTGCCGATGGCGATTTCGGCCCTGGCACGCAGAAAGCCCTGCGGGAATATCAGGAGAAGAACGGTCTTGTGGTGGACGGTATTGCCGGCCCCGATACGTTCACGGCCATGGGTCTGCACGAATTAGTGCTGCTGCGCGTGGGGTCCCGCGGCGATGCGGTGAAGAAGATGCAGGCCGAACTGGGCATTGATGCCGATGGCAAATTCGGCCCAGGCACTAAGAAGGCCGTCATGGCCTTCCAGGAGGCCAATGGACTGACGGTAGACGGCATGGCCGGTCCTGCAACCCTTGCCAAGATGAATTCCTTTGAGGAGGTCACCGAAGAGACCATCCAGAAATCCGAAGTGACGGCGGAAGAGGAAGAGGCTTTCGAGGCCGAAGACATGCCCGAAATTCAGGGTGCCGAGCCCGTGAAGGGCGCCGCAGCCGAACCTGCTCCCAAGAAGAGCGTGTGGGGCCGCGTGAAGGGCTGGTTCTCCTGAAGGCACAGTCCTAACGCACCAGCGCGGCAGTCTAGCCCAATTCGCACCAGCGAAATGGGCGGTGCCCCAAGGAGCGCCCTGTACTCAGAATCACTAAACCCCGCTCACGAGCGGGGTTTTTTTATGCCCCTCAATCCTCCCGGAATGACCGGCTCATGGAATCGCTCAACGGCTTGAGTAAATATTGCAGCATCGTTCGGCGACCCGTCTCGAAATACGTCTCCACGGGCATTCCGGGGAAAATCTGTTCCCGTTGAAGGCCCTCGGGCAGCACTTCGGCAATGGCCAGTCGGGTGGCGTAGAAGGGTTCGCGGGTCACCGGGTCAATCTGCCGGTCCGCGGAAATGTAGCGCACCGTGCCCGGCACTTCCGGCGTGGTGCGGGTGTTGAGGGAGGAGAAACGCAATTGGGCTTGTTGGCCGATGCGCACCCCATCCACGTCCTGCGGCGAAAGGCGGGCTTCTACGATCAGTTCTCCGCCTTTGGGCAGGATAATGGCCAGATCTTCGCCCCGGCCCACCACGCTGCCGGGGGTGTTTTTGTTCAACTGAACCACCACCCCATCGGCGGGCGCGCGCACCGTTATGCGGTCCAGCACGTTTTGGGCATTGCGCAACACTTCCTCCGTCTCACCCATGCGGGTGCGCACTTCGTTGAGTTGGGAGACGGCGGTTTCTGAGCGCTGGGCCGACAGGCGCAGTTTCTGCTCCTCGAGACGGGCGATGGAGGATGCGGCTTCACCAAGCGCGGCAAGCGCCCCACCCATACGGCCCTCCAGTTCGGCCCGCTGGCGTTTCAGGGCCAGATATTGGGATTTTGGCGTGAGCTGACGCTTGAGCAATTTACGTTTGGCGCGCAGTTCTTCGTCAAGCACGGCGGCTTGCTCGCGGGCGGCTTTGGACTGGGCTTGGAGACCGGCCACCTGTTCTTCCAGCGCAGCGATCTGTTTGTCGATGATGCGTTCATCGCTCTTATGGCGCTCCAGCCGTTTGGCGAATTCGCGCTCCTGCTCCGCCAAATGTTCGGTGACACCCGCCATGCGAGCCTCTTCTTCCAGGGCGGGAGAGAATTTCACTTCAGTGCCATCCCGCTCCGCCTGCAAGCGCTCAGCGCGGGCTTTCAGCCCCACCATGGCTTTGGCGAAACGGGCGCGGTTGGCGCGGGCGGCAGTGCCGTCCAGGCGGATGAGGGGCTGGTCCTTGGCGACAGTTTCGCCTTCCTGCACCAGAATTTCCTCAATCATGCCCCCTTCAAAATGCTGCACCCGCAGGTTTTGCCCGCTGGCGGCGATGATACCGGGGGCAAGGGACGCACCGGCAATGGGTGCGGCAGCGGCCCACAGGCTGAACAGGATGACGAACCCTGCCAGAATGGCAGCGCCCAAAAGGGCGGGCTTGCGCAGGCCCGTGTCCACCTTTTTGGTCCAGTCGTCGGCTTTGGCGGATTTCTGCTGAGCCATCAGTTTGGCATGTTCCGGGTTACCCGGGATGGCCTGAGACGCGGGTATCTTGCGCGGTTTGATGCGGGCCAGTTCGGTCTTGTCGTCTTCTGGCGTGGTCATGATGTCACCGGCTTGTCGGTTGGAAGTTGCGAATTGTTGGCCTTGGGCTGTTCCGGTGTGGCGAGACCGGGCGTGACGGAAACCACCTGCCGCGCGGGCGGCCTTTGAGAAATATCGGCGGGCTTAGGCGTAGGAGCATCGCCGGTCAGATCGCTTTGGCGCACAGGCAGGTCTTCCGCGGGGCGGCCAATGCGGATGCGCGGGCCTTTTTTGGCGTCTCCGGCCCGGCGAGCGGGCGGGTTCACATTGGCGGCCACGGTCTTGCTCTGGCCGGCGCGGCGGGATTGCAGAGCGTCCACGAAGGCCTGACGTGTGCCAAAGAAATCCACATTGCCTTTGTGCAGACGCAGGATGCGATCCACCACGTTCAGCACCTGTTTGCGCTGGGTGATGATCACCATGGTGACGCCCGCTTGACGGGCCTCGGTGATGGCTTTTTGCAGGGCGATCTCGCCATCGTCATCCAGATTGGCATTGGGCTCGTCCAGCACCATGATGGGCGGATTGCCGTAGAAGGCGCGGGCCAGCGCCACCCGCTGCCGTTGTCCGCCGGAAAGGCCGTGCCCGCCGGGGCCAATGATGGTGTCATAGCCCTCCGGCAGGTTCTGGATCAGCTCGTGGACTTGTGCCCGCCGCGCTGCATCCAGCACCATGGCGGCGTTGGGATTTGGAGCCAAGCGGGCGATGTTTTGCGCCACCGTGCCGGGCAGCAATTCCACCTCTTGCCCCAGATAGCCCAGCGATGCCCCCAGTTGAGCCGGGTTCCAATGGGCGATCTCCGTGCCGTCTATGCGCACTGTGCCCGCATCGGGTTTTTGCGCCCCCACCAGCAGGCGGGCCAACGTGGATTTGCCGGAACCGGAGGGGCCGACAACGCCCAGCACTTCCCCCGGCGCGAGGCGAAAGAGGATGCGGTTGAGGATGGGGTCTGCGGCGGCGGCAAGCCCCCGCGCGCCCAATACAGCCGCACCCTCCACCGCAATGTCGCCCTTGGGTGTGTCCATGGCGGTGCGTTGCGCCTGTTCCGGCGCGCTCATTAAGGCGGTTTGGAGATTGTCCCACGCAGCCTTGGCCTGCACGGTTTGCTTCCAGTTGCCGATAACCTGATCGAGCGGTTGCAGGCCACGGGCGGAAATGATGGAGGCGGCGAAAATGGCCCCCGGCGTCATGGCCCCGCCCAGCACCAGTCCGGCCCCCACGCCCAGAATGGCCACTTGCAGGCCCATGCGGATGGCGCGGGAGAGGCCGGAGAGCCATGCAGCCCGCCGTTCCATATCGCCTTGAGCATTAAGCGAATTGGCAGTGTGTGCCCCCCAAAGGGCTACCGCATTATCCTGCATGCCCATGGCCCGCACCGTGTGGGCATTGCGGGCAAGCGTTTCGGCACTGGCCAGCGCATCATTTTGTGCGGCTTGAGCGGTGGAGTTGGCTTCCGCCGTGATTTTCTGACTGAACCATGCCAACACGATCAATCCGGCAGCACCCACAGCCGTTATAGCAAACAGGAGCGGGTGGAGGATAAAGAGCAGGGCCATGAAGAGCGGCGTAAAGGGCAGGTCCATCACCGAAAACACCATGCGTGACCCGATGAAGGCCCGCAGAGACGCCAAATCGCGCAGGGGCTGCACATCGCTGCCATGGGTACCGTTGGGATGGGTACCGTTGGGCTGGCGGTGGTTGAGACACAGGCGCAGGGCATCGCCCCCCAGATTTGTCTCCAACCGCGCCGCCACACGGCTGGCGAGAATGGCTCGCACCGCTTCAATCAAACCCATCACCGCCAGCGCGGCCAGCGCCATGAGCGTGAGGAAGAACAGCGTTTCCCCGCTGCGGGCGGGCAGCACCCGGTCATAGATTTGCAGCATATAGAGGGGCAGGGTGAGCATGAGCACATTCACCACCAGCGAAAATGCGCCCAATATCCCGGCAATGCGGGTGAACTGCCCCCGTATGCGCTTCAAACTATCCATAGTGCCCGTCTTCGCCCTTCAATTTCCACGCAAGACCATAGGCAGCGTGTCTTTCCGTCCCCTTAATTGTGCTTCGGAGTCTCGTTTAGAGCACTCAAAGAAGGCGAAGAGCGTTCCGGCGCTCGTGCGCCGCACCCGCGTAGCGAAGGGCTGCCACGCGAGTGGAAGTCCGACAGCGTGAGCGAAAATGAACAGGGGTTGGCATGGCGATGCTTTGCCCTACATAGCGGGCTTGAACGCCGGGCCGTCATCCGGCGCCTGATGAAAGCAGCACCATGGCTGACAATACTTCTCCCCTTGCGGATATCTCTTTGGCTGGCCGCGATGCGGTTGTGCCCTTTGCCGTTGCCCCCCTGGATGTGCGGGGCCGTGCCGTGCAAATCGGTCCGCTCTTGGACACGATGCTGGAACGGCATGACTATCCCGTGGCCGTCTCCAAACTGCTGGCGGAGGCGGTCACGCTCACCGTGCTGCTTGGCACCACGCTGAAATTTGACGGCAAGTTCATTTTGCAGACGCAGACCGACGGCCCTGTCTCCATGATCATTACCGACTTCACCACCCCCCACGGCGTGCGGGCCTATGCGCGGTTTGACGAGGAGAAACTGGCTGAAGTTCTGCAAGACGGCGAGGCCGATGCACCCACTTTGCTGGGCAAGGGCATTATGGCCATGACCATCGATCAGGGCGAGCACATGCAGCGCTATCAGGGCATTGTGCAGTTGGACGGTATTTCGCTGGAAGAGGTGGCCCGCCGCTATTTCCGCCAATCCGAACAGATCCCCACAGAAATCCGTCTGGCCGTGGGCGAGGTCTTCACCCGACAGGAAGGTGAGGCCCCCAAACGGTCGTGGAGCGCCGGGGGCGTGCTGCTGCAATTTTTGCCGGAGAACGAAGAGCGCATGCGCCAGCGCGATCTGGACGGCGGCGATGGTTCCACCGAAGGCGAAGCTGCCAATAGTGACGATGCCTGGGCGGAAGCCTCCGCGCTGATCGGCACGGTATCGGACGTGGAACTCACCGATGAAACGGTGGAGGTGGAGCGCCTGCTGTTTCGCCTGTTTCACGAGCACGGGGTGCGGGTATTTGACGCCACCGCCGTGCGCGACCAATGCGGCTGTTCCCGCCAGAAGGTGGAGAATGTCCTCAAGGGCCTCTCCGCCCAAGAGCGGGCGGAGAGCGTGGAAGAGGGGCCGGACGGCAAGCCCCGCATTCAGGTGAAATGCGAGTTCTGCAGCACGCAATACAATTTTGAGCCGGGTCATTTCGACCCCGTTCACTAATTTGCGCCCACGCTGTCGGCCTGACGGCCTTCGCTACGCCCCTTTCAGGCAGTGGAGTGCGCCAAACGCTTGCCGGGAGGCTCTTCGCCGCCTTTGGGCATGTCAAATGGGGACCTATCCGGCCATGCTCAACAACCCGTGAACCATGCGACCACACAATCACTGTGGTCGCGTGTTTTCTATGGTAATGTCACGCGTCCGGCGGAGCCGGTGTTGGGGCTACAACGGTTTCAACATTACGGGCATTTAACTTGAGGGTCGGGTGCAGCTGATGCATTGATCGACCAAGGCAGGGGCTGGAGCAACGCTTGGCCCTCACCCAAGGAGTGGCTTGCCATGCTGGATCAGGTGAAAGATCTGAAGACGGACGGCGGTGATGCCAGCCCGCGCAAGCCGGAGCTTGGCCGCCCGGAAATCGTGCCGTTGCCCCAACCCAAAAATGAGAACGCCCCGGCTGAAATGGCGGTCGTGGAAGACTATGGCGTGGAGACCGTGCGCCAACCGCAAGCGCCCGCCAAGGCCCCCAAGGTTTGGCGCTTTATGGGTCGTTTCGCCCTCATCATCCTGCAAGCGCTGCTAATGATTGCGGTCTTGGCCGGGTCGTATTTTGTGACCCAGCGCATGTTGGCGGACAAGCCGGAGCCGCGCAAACGCCCCGCTTTCAAGACGGTCTACACGGTAGAGACGTTCACCGCGCAAATGGCTGACCGGCAGCCCACCATTCTTGCCTATGGTCAAACCATCGCCGCCCGGTCGGTGGACCTGCGGGCGTTGGTGCCCGGCGAAATCATCAAGGTGAACCCGGCGCTGCGCGTGGGTGGCCGGGTGGAAGCCGGGGCGGCGCTCGTCGAAATTGACGCTTTCGACTATCGCGGTGCCTTGCAGGAAGCGGAGGCTAATCTCGCCGAAGCCCGTGCCCGCATCGTGGAAAATGACGCGCAGGTGGCGCTGGAAGAGAGCCGCCTCACCGCCGCGCGGGAGCAATTGGCGCTGGCCAGTGCCGATTTTGACCGCGCCCAGCAATTGCGCACCCGTGGCACCGGCACCCAGAAGGCCGTGGATGACCGCCGCCTCATCGTCTCCCAGCGGGAACAGGCCATCGCGCTGGCGCAGGATACCATCAAGGTCCAGCAATCCCGCCGTCAGCAGATTGCCGCCTCCATCCAACGCCTGGAATGGCGGGTGGAGCAGGCGAAACGCAACCTCAACTCCACCACTTTGACGGCCCCCTTCGATGGTATTGTGCGGGCCAGCACAGCGGAAGTGGGCCGCAATATCACCGCCAACGATGTGGTGGTGTCGCTGGATCAGGCTGATGCGCTGGAAGTGCGCTTTACCCTCACCGATGCCCAATATGGCCGCTTGCAGCAAAGCGGCGAGCAACTCATCGGCCGCCCCGTGGAAGTGGTGTGGACCGTGGGCGGGCAGCGGGCGGCCTATGAGGCGGTCATCGACCGGCTGGGCGCGGAAATCACCTCCAGCCGGGGCGGTGTGGAACTCTACGCCCGCATCGAAGGTGCCGCCGCCGACACGGCCATCACCATCCGCCCGGGCGCTTTCGTGGAAGTCAACGTGCCGGACCGGCTCTATCGTGACACCGTTTTGGTGCCAGATACGGCCATTTACGGCACCGATACCGCCTATGTGGCGGTGGATGGCCGTTTGCAGGAACGCAAGGTCAATGTAGTGGGCTTTGAAGGGGAGCAGGCCCTGATATCCGGTGGTCTTCAACAGGGCGATGAAGTGCTGGTGACCCGCATTACTGAGGTGAGCGAAGGCCTGCTGGTGCGCCGCGAAGGTGAGGCCGCCCCCGACCAGAAAGCCCGGACAGCGGCATCGACCGGCCGCCCGAGCCGGGAGGAAGTGCAGGCCATTTTGGCCGCCAACAGTCTCACCATCGAGCAATGGCGGGCGCTGGAACAACCGGCCCGTCGCGACCTGATTGCCAAACACCGCGCCAAGCGCAACGGCGGTTAGGCCATGGCTCGCATTCCCTCCAAATCGGAAGAGAAATCGGGTGGCCTGATGGCCCTGCCCATTTCCAAAGAAGCGCCGTCCAAACTCATCAGCCTGTTCGTGCGCCACCGCAACGCCGCCAATCTGGTCATGGTGCTGATGATCATTTTCGGGGCCATCTCCATCACCCGCATCAACACCCAGTTTTTCCCGAAGGTGGAAATTCCGGTCATCACCGTGGCCGTATCCTGGCCCGGGGCCTCTGCGGAGGATGTGGAAGCCAATATTTTGGAAGTCATCGAGCCGGAAATTCGCTTTCTGGACGGGGTGGACCGCGTCACCTCCCGCGCGCGGGAAGGCATTGCCTCCATCGGTGTTGAATTCATCGCCAATGCCGACATGAACCAGGCCCTTCGGGATGTGGAGACGGCAGTCAAAGCCATCACCACCCTGCCAGAGGATTCCGAAGCTCCCACGGTGCGCCGGGCCGCAAGGGGGTTTGACCGGGTTGCCCGGCTGGCGGTCACCGGGCCGGTGTCTGAGAAGGCGCTGCGCTTCTACGCCAAGAAAATTCGCGATGATCTCATAGAGCGGGGCATCGACAAGACCATTTTCACCGGCCTGCGGGCGCGGGAATTGCAGATTGATATCCCCGAACGGGAATTGCGCCGCCTCAACCTCACCGTGGGTGAAGTCTCGCAACTTGTCGCCGCCAATTCCCGCGACCTGCCCTCCGGCAATATGGACGGGGCGGTGGAGAAACAGTTGCGCACCCTTTCCGATGCCGACACGCCCCGCGATCTGGGTGAGTTGGAAGTGCGCAGTTGGGCCTCCGGCGAGAAGGTTTTGCTCAGCGATATAGCCACCATCAAGGATGGCTATCAGGACGGCCAACCGCGCGGCTTTGTGGGCGAGAACCGCGCCATCCAGATCGAAATTCAGCGCGCCGACAGCGCCGATACGCTCAAGACCAACGCCATTTTGACCCAATATCTGGCGGAGATCGAAGGCACGCTGCCAGCCGGGCTGGAGGTTAATGTCTACGACGTGCGGGCCAATTCGCTCACCGAACGCATCATGTTGCTGGTCACCAACGGGCTGGGCGGGCTGGTGTTGGTGGTGGGTATTCTTTTTATTTTTCTCAACGCCCGCATCGCCTTTTGGGTGGCGGCGGGCATTCCCGTGGCCATGCTGGCCACCATCGGCATCATGTCTTTGATGGGCCAGTCCATCAATATGATCTCCCTGTTTGGCCTCATCATGATGCTGGGGATCATCGTGGACGATGCGATTGTGGTAGGTGAACACACGGCCACGCGTTTTTCCGCCGGAGATGAACCCTTCGAGGCGGCCGAAAATGGGGCGGGGCGCATGCTTATGCCCGTTTCCGCCGCCATGATCACCACCATGGCAGCTTTTGGCCCCATCCTGCTCATTCAGGGCGGGATCGGGCAAATCATGGGCGCGTTGCCCATCGTTGTGGTGGCGGTTGTCATCGCGTCTTTGATCGAGTGTTTTCTCATTCTGCCGGGCCATCTCGCCCATACGCTCAAGCCCCGCCGCGCCCGCCGCTGGTCTTACTGGCGGCAATTCACCATGGCACTGCTCGTCGGCGTGTTCGCGGTGTCGGTTTCCGAACCGGGCTCCGGTGGCTGGTTTGTGGAATTGGTGAACGGCACCATGGCTTGGATACGCGGCTACGTGCCCGTGCCCGCCTTGCCGGGTGATCCGGCGGCCTTGGTGGCCTTCATTCAGGACCAGCGGGCCGCCACCTCCTTCCCCCGCTTTGTGCTGGCACTGGCCGTCATTGCCTATGTGGCCTCCGTGCTTGTGGAGGTGATCCCTGCGCTTTGGGCCACCTATCGCCAGCGCAACACAGCTGCCGATGCGGTCATGGAAGATGGAGCGTTCCGCCGCAATTTTGACAAGGGCTTCAACTGGGTGCGCGATAAGCCCTTCGGGGCGCTGGTGCGGGCCTCCTACAATTTCCGCTATTTCACCATCGCCGCCGCCGCCGGCATTTTTGCCATGGGCGTGGTGGGCATGATCGGCGGGGGCAAGGTGGGCTTTGTGTTTTTCCCCTCGGCGGAGGCGGAGAACATCAATGCCCGCGTGGTCTTCAACGCCGGTGTGCCCGAAGACAAAGCCATCGATGCGTTGAACCGCATTCAGGCCGCTTTGTTGAAGGCTGAAGCGCAGCTCACCGAAGGCAAGGAGCAACTCATCGTCGCCTCCTTCGCCACCCTGGGCAAAGCGGGCCGGTCCACCGGCGACAACGTGGCCTCCATGCGGGTGCAGCTCACCACCTCTGAAGTGCGCACCGTGCGCACCCCCGCCATCGTGCGGGCCTGGCGCAAGGCCGTGCCGAAGATTGCCGGTGTGCGCCGGGTGGCCCTGTTTGAAAGCCGGGGCGGCCCGCCCGGCCGGGACATCGACATCCAGCTGCAAGGGCCGGATATTCAAGTGCTGAAGGAAGCCGCCACCGCCATCGTGCCGCTGGTGGAAACCATTGAAGGCGTCTCCGGCGTGGCCGATGATCTGCCCTATGGCAAGCCGGAACTCACCATGAAGCTGAAGCCCCGCGGCGCGGCGCTGGGCTTTTCCATAGAAGCCGTGGGCCGCCAGTTGCGCGACAGTTTCGAGGGTGCCATTCCCCGCCGTTTTGCGGAAGGGGATGATGAAATTACCGTGCGCGTCTCCAAAGTCATGCGCACCAGCGGGACAGCGGCCCTGCGCAATTTCCAACTCAAAAGCCCGGCGGGCGAGTTTGTGCCGCTGGCGGAAGTGGTGTCCATCAACGAAACCCAGGGCTTTGCCGCCATCGAACGCATTGACGGGCGGGCCACCGTCTCCGTCACCGCCGATCTGGACAGCAAGATTTCCACCACGGAGAAAGCGCTGGCCGATCTGGAGGCGTCCGGCCTACCCCAATTGGTGGAGCGTTTCGGGATCACCTACCGCTATTCCGGCCGGGATGAAGAACGCCGTGAAGCTTTCGCCGATCTTCAGCTGGGAGCCATCGTTGCCCTGGCCATCATCTATATCGTGCTGGCCTGGGTCTTTGCCTCCTACTGGCGGCCCATCGCCGTCATGTTAATTATCCCCTTCGGTGTGGTGGGGGCGGTCTATGGCCACTATCTGCTGGGGCTGAAACTCACCATCCTGTCCTTCATTGGTTTGCTGGGGCTGGCGGGTATTTTGGTCAATGACTCGATCATTTTGGTCTCCCGCCTCGATGAGCGCATCCGCGAGGGCAACAGCATCAAGGAAGCCGCCATCGGTGCCAGCCGAGACCGTTTGCGCGCCGTTTTGCTTACCTCGCTGACCACCATTGGCGGCCTCATCCCGCTCATGTTTGAAAAAAGCCTGCAAGCGCAATTCCTCCTCCCCATGGCCACCACCATGGTGTTTGGTCTGGCATCGGCCACCGTCCTCGTTCTTTTCCTCGTCCCCGCCTTTGTGGGCATTGGCGATGATATAGGCCGGGCGCTGCGCGGATTGTTCGGGTCAAGCCGCGTAAAAACGGGTGATTTGCAGCCGGCAGAATAAAAGTTCTTCCCCCAGGCAGTGTAGCACGTCCCAGTCCCTGCGGGCATAACTGCCCTCAGATCCGCCAGAAGCGGGGGCTGAGCAGCACCAGCACGGTGAACAATTCCAACCGCCCGATCAGCATGGTCAGCGCCAAAATCCATTTGGCGGCATCATTGAGCGGTTCGTAATTGCCCGCCGGGCCAATCAAAGCCCCAAGCCCCGGCCCCACATTGGAAATAGCCGATCCCGCCCCCGACAGGGCCGTCAGCGTGTCCAATCCCGTTAAAGCTAAGGCACAAGCGGACAGGGCGAAGGTGAAAATGTAGAGAAAAAAGAAACTCAACACGGCTGACGTCACATCATCACTGATGGGCCGCCCGTTAAAGCGGGGCGTAAAAATTCCGTGGGGGTAAAGCACCCGGTTCACATGCTGGCGCACATTTTCAAAAAGCACCTGAAAGCGAAAAATCTTGATGCCGCAGGACGTGGACCCGGCGCAGCCCCCAAGGAACATGAGAAAGAAAAAGAAGGCCACCGCCGCCGGCCCCCACCCGTCATAGGCCGTTGTAGCATAGCCCGTGCCGGTGAGGATAGAAGTGACGTTCACGGCCGCAAAGCGCAGGGCTTCTACCCCACCCCGCACCCCATAGGCCTGTTCGATCATCCATGCGGTGAAGATGGCCCCCACCAGCACCACAAAAAATGTGCGCACCTGGCTGTCCGTCAACAGCGGCATGGCCTTGCCCTGCACCGCCTGCACGTAGAGCAGAAAGGGGAGGGAGCCGATGATCATGAATGTGGTGGCGATCATGTCGATGGAGGGGCTGTTGAAATAGCCCAATGACTCATCGTGATTGGAAAAGCCCCCCGTGGCCACGGTGGTCATGGCGTGAACCACCGCATCCAGCACCTCCATGCCCGCAAACAAATAGGCCAGAAAGCACACTCCCGTGAGGTTTAGAAAGATGAGCGTCATGAAGCCGGAAATCTGCGTCGCCCGGGGCAGGATTTTCTCCGGCGTTTCAAACGCCTCCACTTTGAAAAGTTGCATGCCGCCAATCTGCAACATGGGCAGAACGGACACGGCCATCACGATAATGCCCAATCCCCCCAGCCATTGCAGAATGCCCCGCCACAACAAAATGCCCGGCTGTTTTTCTGAAAGCCCGGTCATCACCGTGGCCCCGGTGGTGGTGAGGCCGGAGATGGATTCAAAAAACGCGTCGGTGAAGGTGGGCACCGCGCCGGACCAGTAAAATGGCAGTGCCCCGAAAGCCGACAGGGCAATCCACACGGTCACCGTCATGGTGAAGGCCTGCCGCGTGTTGAGCTTGCCGCCGCTCCCCCGCGTGGCCAGAAACAGGAACCCGCCCGTGCCCGCGGTGGTCAGCGCGCTCACCAGAAAGACCGTCCACTTTTCCTCCCCGGCTCCCAGATCCACCAGCAGGGGGATCAGCATGGCCGCCCCCAACATGGCCAGCAACGCCCCCACCACCAGCGCGATGGGGCGAATGTCAAACAGGGCACCGCGTTTTAACGGCGCTGCCGGGACGGAGGAGAACGGCATGGGGGCCTAGTGCAACCGCTTTCGCCCGGCGCTGGGCAAATCCAGCGAAAAGGCCGGGATGGCCACGTCAAAGGGTTGCATGTGGCGGGCCACCTGCACTTTGGCGGTGCGGGTCACCTCTTGGGTGACGGCCACCTGCACCATGCTGTAATGGCCCACCATGAAGCCGGAGGGGGTGGGCAGTGGGCAGCCGGAGGTGTATTCAAAGCTCTCACCCGGCTTCAGGATGGGCTGTTTTCCCACCACCCCGGCCCCATCCACCACCTGCACGGCCCCATTGGCGTCGGTAATTTCCCAATGCCGGTCGCGCAGTTGCACCGCCACGTCACCTTCATTGTGAATTTCCACCGCATAAGCCCAAACCCATCGGCTCTCCGCCGGGTCCGACTGATCGGCCAGATAGTGCGGCACCACGCGCACGCGGATGCCCTGGGTCACCGCCTCATAGGCAAGAGGGGTCGAGGAAGTCTTGGAGGGCATGGGGCTGCTCCTTTCACGTCTGCTGTTTCTTAGCACAGTTGAACACAGGTGCGAGAGGGCGCTTGTGCGGCCCTTGTGTTATGGCGGCGGGACGGGGACAAAAGCGGCCCTAACCCTGCTTCACCCCCGTTTCATTCCTTCGTGTCCCTTTGGAACATGCCGCCATGCTCGACAATACCATCCGCCCCCGTCTGGACCCGGTCTTAAACGCCATCGCCAAACGTCTGGCGGCCATGGGCATGGGGGCCAATGGGGTCACCTGGGCCGGGTTTGCCCTGGGCGTGGCGGCGGCCTTGGCCATCGCCCAGGGGCATTTGATCTGGGGTCTGGTTCTGCTTTTGCTGTCGCGGCTGGCCGACGGGCTGGACGGGGCTGTGGCCCGTATCACCGGCAAGACGGATCTGGGGGGCTTTCTGGATATTGTTTTGGACTTCGCCTTTTACGGTGCCATCCCCCTGGCCTTCATCTGGCTGGACCCGCCATCCAACGCGCTGGCGGGCAGTGTCTTGCTGTTGGCCTTTTACGTGAACGGCGCCAGTTTCCTCACCTATGCCCTGATGGCGGAAAAGCGGGGCACGGACGAGGCCGAACGCGGGCCCAAGAGCTTGCTCTACACGACCGGTCTGGCAGAGGCGACGGAGACCATCGCGGCATTTGTTTTGATGTGCCTGTTCCCCGCATGGTTTGCCGTCATCGCGTGGATTTTTGCCGCCATCACGGTGGTCACCACCGCCGCCCGCTTTCGGCTGGCCTACGCGGTTTTTGGAAAATAGCGGCCAATAGTGCGGCCTGTGCCATCGCGCACATCCCTTCCCGCTTTGGTTTCGTAAAACACATCTATCGAAACAAAGACGGTCCAGTCAGACGGACCTTCACTCAGCGGAAAAGGGAAGTTCCAATGACCAACACGACCAAGAAGACATTCGCTAAAGTTGCCCTCGCGGCCACCATGGCCACCACCATCATCGCATCGTCCATGAGCGGTGCCCAGGCCGGTAAGCGCGAGCGCAACATCGCCCTCGGCGTGGCCGGAGCCATCATCGGTGCCGCCATCGTCTCCAACCGCGCCCACGCCCGCCCCCGCTACCAGACCCGCCGCTACGCCCGCGATTGCTGGTACGAGCGGGAGGAAATCTGGTCCCACCGCCGCGGCCGCTATGTGATCCGCAAGGTTCGCGTCTGCGACTAGGCCTTCAGGGTGAGAGGCGGCCCCAACAGCCTCACCAGGATCTCCAGTCCGCCCAAAAGCCCGTTGCGCCCTCCCCGCAGCGGGTTTTGCTTGCGCCAACACCTCCACCCGCACGTGAGCGCGGGTGAAACGGGGACCGATGGAGCAACAGCCTGCGTCGCTGAATATTCAAAAACAAAAAAAGACGAGACCCTTGCCCCATCGCGGCGCCTGCACCTGCCCGCTTCTCGAGAACACCTTCGCGCAACAAGTTGATTTGCTCGCGAACGGTTGCCTCCCAAGCCGCAGCTCTTGGCCCCGGATTTCCACCTGGGGCGATACTGCGGGGAGCGGCGCTCCGGGCAAGCCCAACCAGACCTGCAAACCGAAAACCGGCGACCCCATGCCGTGAAGGTTGGTTGATCCGACCAGCCGTCCCCACAAGGGCCACACACATAGTGTGCG
This sequence comes from Pseudomonadota bacterium, assembly GCA_038525315.1. Lineage (GTDB taxonomy): Bacteria > Pseudomonadota > Alphaproteobacteria > Rhizobiales > Rhizobiaceae > Pseudahrensia. The sequence continues at coordinate 365,583 of JBCBHU010000001.1, read as the reverse complement.
GTGTATTATTGGCGCGGGGACAAGTTTTTAAAATTTCGCCTTACCCCCGATTGTCATCCCCGCAACGGCGGGGACCCATTTGTCCACCTGCGTGATGGAAACGATTTAGCCCAGGAGGTTCGAAAAGCCGCCTTCACCATTGGAATACGCGGCAACGATGGATCTCCGCTGCAGCGGAGATGACAATCGAATGGGAGTTGAAAATCGTGTGACAAACTTAAAACTCGCACCCCGCCTCCTCCTTGAGGGGAGGCCCAAGAGCCGTAGGCGATTGGGGTGGGGACGGGATGCTGACGGAGGACATCGAATTCAAATCCGCCCTTCAGCCCCCCACCCGGATCGCTACGCTCTCCGACCTCCCCTCCAGGGGGAGGTCGTGCTGTGGGTCCATCGGATGTCCACTTCTCATGCAGGACCAGTGGAGAGGAATTTGGTCACGAAGTGGTGACAATGATCCGTCAGTTCACTCTCCACCCGGTTCGGCCGTGTCTTCGACACCGCTTCACCAAACTCCCCTCGCGGGGGGAGGTTGGGCTGTGGCGCGGTTCGGCCACAAATGCCCGCCCCATGCGAAAGGGGTGGGTTTGCTATCACACTCTACAACTGCAACTGATAGCTGGCTGGAACGTAGTGGAAGCCTTCACCGCGGGTTTCCACAAAGCCAAGGGCAGGGAAGGGCAGGTGGTAGCCGATGACGGGAATGCGGTCAGCGGCGGCCATGCCCAAAATATCCCGGCGGGCCTTGGCAGCAGCGGCCTTGTCCATGTCAAAGCGAACCTCCCAATCGGGATAGGCCAGCGACCAGACATAATGGTTGGCCAAATCCGCCAGCAGCATCAATTGCTGGCCGCCTGATTCCACCCGGTAAACCATGTGTCCCGGCGTGTGGCCATGGGCCTCCACCGCCGTAATGCCGGAGGCAATGCTGTCGCCGCCCTTCACGAAAGTCATTTTCTCCGCCAGCGGTTTGACGTTGGAAATCATCAATTTGCCGATGCGGTTATCCTCGCCCATGGGGGACCAAAAGTCATACTCCTTGGAGCCGGTCACATAGCGGGCATTGGGGAACGTGGGCGCACCGCCCGCTTGCAGGCCGCCAATGTGGTCCGGGTGCATGTGGGTGATGACCACCACATCCACCTGATCGGCGCTGTAACCCGCGTCTTCCAGAGCGGCCACAATGCCTGGGGTCTCGCCCCCCAGCCCCGCATCAAACAGCACTAATTCATTGCCCGTATTCACCAAGGTGGGCGTAAAATAGAAACGCGAAGCATCCGTGGGCAGGAAGTTTTCCTTGGAGACTTTTTCAAACGTCTCCTTGTCTACATTCATGGCAAAAGTGCCTTGGGGATCGCCCGGAAAAGCCCTTGTGCCGGCCAGCAAGGTGGTCACTTCAAACTCTCCCAGTTTAAAACGGGCGGAGGGGGCGATGGAAACCCCCTTCATTTCCGCCTTGGCCAGGGCCGGGGTCATGCCCCCCGTGGCGGCAGCGGCCAGTGTGCCAAGGGCGGCGCCGGCCAGGGCATGGCGGCGGGTGATGATGACGTCAGACATGGCTGATTCCTTTTTACAGACAAAAAGGCTCCCTCAGCCGGGACAGCATTGCCCGTTAGTGTGACGGGAAAAAGAGGGCAATCGGCCCCATGACAAAAATTTAACGTGATGGAACGTCTTTGTGGAGTCTTGGAGCGCTTCGGTTCTTATATGATGCGCTCGGCTGCGAAGAGCGGTCCGGCGCTTATGCGCCGCGCCCTGTGCAGGCATTTGGCTTTAGCCAAACTGCCGTGAGCGCAAAAACTAGATCGATTCCGTCAAAGACGGAAACGATCTAGAAAGGCAACTTGAACCCGGGGGGGATGGGCAGGCCTGCGGTCAGTTCCTGCGTTTTTTCCTGGGCGGCGGTCTCGGCCCGCTGTTTGGCCGTGGCATGGGCGGCCACGAGAAGGTCTTCGAGAATTTCAATCTCGTCCTCTTTCATGAGGGATGGGTCGATTTTGACACCTTTCATGGCCCCCTTACCGGTCAGCGTGACGGTGACCATGCCCCCGGCGGCCATGCCTTCCACTTCCATGGTTTCCAGCTCGGTCTGCAAATCCTCCATTTTGGATTGCATTTCCTTCACCTTGCCCATCATGCCCATCAGGTCTTTCATGGCGTTTGTCCTTTGTGTTGGGGGACCTCAAAAATAGTCGTCGAGACTGTCGGCCCTGTCATTTGAATCGAATTGCGGCGGTTGCTGGTCGGTTCCCTCTTCATCGGGCCCCTCACTGTCAGGATTGTCGAGAGCAGCCTGCGCCACGTCGGCTTCGGTGAGGCCCTCTTCCTCGTCATCTTGCGGGAAGCGCACGTCGAGAATTTTGGAGCGGGGGAAGGCCTTGAGAATGGAAGCCACGACCGGGTCGGCTTCCGCCTCGGCCATATGCTGGCTGCGTTCGCTTTCCAGCTGTTCCTTGATGGTGGCGGCACCCACCGTCTCGCTCACCTCCACGGACCAATTCTCGCCGGTCCATTCCCGCAACCGCGCCTCGATCTGGCGGGCCATATCGGCGGGGGCATTGCCCACGGGGGCAAAGACGATGTGGCCGGGCTTGAAGGAAATTTCGGAGAAATTGGCCCGCAGCATCAGTTTGAAGCGGATATCGCGCTTTCGCTCCGCCACTTTGAGCAAATCGGCAAAGGTCTCGATTTTCTCTCCCACCGGTTCTGGCACCGGTTCAGGCACTGACCCTGGCACCGGTTCAGGCACTTTTTCTGAAACCGGTTCAGGCTCAGGCGGGGGCGGGGTTGTCTCCGGCACCACATCAGGCACGGCCACGAGATGGGGCGCAGGGGGTGTTTCCTGATGCATGGGTTCTGCGGGCGCAGGATTATCCACCACCAAGGCGGGACCGCCCGCCACCCGTCGCATGGTTGCGCCGCCCGTCGGACCTGCGGGCATGGTGGGCTGGTTTGGAGCGGCTGCCATGCCGCTCTCCCTCGGAACACCACCATGGCCCATTGCGCCGGGATGCCTACCCTGAACGGGCCCATCCTGCGCCTTGCCCTCGGCCAGTTGTTTCAGCGCTTCATCCAGCGTGGGCAGGTCTGCGGCGTGGGTGAGGCGCACCAGCACCATGTCTGCCGCCGCCAGCGGGCGGGGGGAGGACTGCACTTCGGCAATGCCCTTCAGCAGCATTTGCCACGCCCGCCCCAGCACGCGGGGGGAGAGTTTTTGCGCAAACTCCGCGCCCCGCGTCTTTTCCGCTTCCGACAGGGATGGATCGTCCAGCGCCGATTTCACGTAGCGCAGTTTGGTCACAAAATGGGTGAATTCGGCTAGATCCGTCAGCACCGTGGCCGGGTCTGCCCCCACATCGTATTGGGCCTTCAATTCGCCCAAAGCGGCTTGAATATCGCCCGACATGACGTGGTGGAACAGGTCGATCACCCGCGCCCGGTCCGCCAGTCCCATCATGGCGCGCACGGTTTCCACATCCACGCCATCGCCCACACCGGCCCCGATGGCGCCCGCACCAATCGCAATCGCCTGATCCAGAAGGGAGAGGGCATCGCGCACGGAGCCTTCCGCCGCGCGGGCAATCATGGCGAGGCCCTCATCGGCCACGGTGACCCCTTCAAGCCCGCAAATCTTGCGCAAATGGTCGGCCAATTCCCCCGCCTCGATGCGGCGCAGGTCAAACCGCTGGCAGCGGGACAGCACCGTTATGGGGACTTTGCGAATTTCCGTGGTGGCGAAGATGAATTTCACATGGGTTGGTGGCTCTTCAAGCGTCTTGAGCAGCCCGTTAAAGGCCGCCTTGGAGAGCATGTGAACTTCGTCGATAATGTAGACCTTGTAGCGGGCCGAAACCGGCGCGTAGCGCACGGAGGCGATGATATCGCGGATATCGTCAATGCCCGTGTGGGAGGCGGCGTCCATTTCGATGACATCCACATGATTGCCCTCCATGATGGAGGCGCAGTGGATGCCGGGGGCGGACAGGTCCAATGTGGGGGTGGTGATGGTGTCGGACTGGTAGTTGAGCGCCCGCGCCAGAATGCGCGCCGTGGTGGTTTTGCCCACCCCGCGCACGCCGGTGAGCATATAGGCCTGATGGATGCGGTTGGTGGCAAACGCGTTGGACAGCGTGCGCACCATGGGCTCTTGGCCGATTAGATCATCAAAATTGGCGGGCCGGTATTTGCGGGCCAGAACGCGGTATTCGCTATCGCTCACCGGTTTCTCCCGTTTGGCCGCAAAAAAGTCTCGGTGCAAGGCACCAAAACCCGTGTCGCGCAAATCGGCTCGGCCGATTTGGGTGGATAGACCCGGGCATAAAGAATCCAAACAGCGCTCACGCGATGTTTGGGTGGAAGACTGGCTTAGCGTGACCCGATCCGGAATCTCGTTGGGGCTGCTTCGTTCCCGACCTGACCCGATTGGCGAGTGGACCGTCCACAAACCAGCCTTCCGAGGCCATCATATCATGGCTGGGGGTGATAATTGCAAGACCGGATTGCCCCCTGTTGACCACTGAAAACCCCCGTGGTGGAAGGGGGCCATGTTTGGTTTGGGCAAAACATGGGAAATGGACCCGCGTCTGGCGCGGGACACGGTGGATATTCTCACCCATGGCGAGTGCCGTCTTGTGTTGATGAACGATGCCCGTTGGCCTTGGCTCATCGTCATTCCCATGATCCCGGATGTTGAGGAACTGCACGACCTCCCCCCGGCCCGGGCCGATGCGATCATGCAATTTGCGCTTCATGTTTCGCGCAAAATGCAGGCCCTCACCGGGGCCGACAAAATGAATGTGGCCGCCATCGGCAACATGGTGCGCCAATTGCACATTCACGTGGTGGCCCGCAGCGAGGGCGATCCCAACTGGCCTGCCCCGGTATGGGGGTATGGCACGGCGACACCCTATGACCCGGTCGACCGTGCCGCGCATATTGAAAAACTGAAAGAAGCACTCCGTGTCTAATCCCTTTACCCGGGCTTTCCTCGATCCCCATTTTTTGCCCCCCGAAACCAGCGCGGCACTCAGTTTCAGCGGCGGTCGGCTCGACCGCCTGTCCGAAGACCGGGACGAACACACGCTTCAAAGGGCCATGGATCACCCCGAAGCCCGTATCTGGGGTCTGGCCAAGGGGCGTGTGCTCATGCGTGTCGAGGGCGAGGCACCCATCGGGCTGCACCGGGTGGATGTGCTCGCCGATTTTGCCCCCCAGCCCGACCGGGCCGTGCTCTTGGGCTATGATCAGGGTGCGCCCCGTCTGGCTATGCCGCTAAAGCTGGACCCCGATGGGGAAGATTTTGCCCTGCCGCAGGGCCATGCCCTTATCGATTTTCGCTCGCTGGCGGCCCAAGCGTTGCTGCCCCCCCATGAACTGGGACAGGTGGCGCAAGCGGGGGCGCTGTTGGCTTGGCACGGCACCAATCGCTTCTGCTCCTATTGTGGGGGAAAGACGCAAGCCCGGGAGGCTGGAGCCAAGCGCCAATGCACCGCTTGCGGACGCCAGCACTTTCCGCGCACCGACCCGGTGGTCATCATGCTGACGGTGCGGGGCGACCATTGCCTGCTGGGTCGGTCCCACCATTTTCCACCCGGCATGTATTCGGCCCTGGCCGGTTTTGTGGAACCGGGGGAGACCATGGAAAGCGCCGTGCGGCGGGAAACGTTTGAGGAGGCGGGCATTCGCATCGGCGCGGTCCACTACCACGCCACCCAGCCCTGGCCCTTCCCACACACGCTGATGATCGGTTGTTATGCGCAGGCGCTGGAGGAGACCATCGTCAAGGACGAGGCCGAATTGGACGATTGCCGCTGGTTCCACCGCGACGCGGTGCGCGCGGTTCTCGCCGGGGAGGGGGAGAAAAATGAAGACGGCAGCCCCAAATTCTTCATGCCCCCCAAACTGGCCATCGCAAACCGGTTGGTGGCGGATTGGGTGGAGGGTAAATCTGGACTGTGATCTCCCTTCTCCCCGATGGGGAGAAGGATACGAAGACCCATTTTGCGAAAGCAAAATGCTGGTCGCAGTTGGATGAGAGGCGGCCAGGCTTGAATATCGTGATCCCCTCACCCAACTGCGGCTATGGCTGTGCCATGCAAAGCCAAATCCTCGTATCCCTCTCCCCATTTCCAATGAGGGGAGGGGAGAGGGATTAGCGCGGCATGGTCAGAAAGCCCGTTAATTGTCCGGGGATGCCCTCCAGCACAAATTCCGCCATTTCCTCGGCCACCACCGGCGCGCGCAGATAGCCTGCACCGGCATGGCTGAGACTGTAGAACAGGCCGGGCATGGTGGCACTCTCGCCAACCATGAGATTGCCGTCGCCAATCTTGGCGCGCACGCCCGCCGTCACCCGTTTGAGCGGAAGGGTGCGCACGGCGGGAAACACCGTTTCAGCATGGGCGTAGAGCTTTTCGATGACGGCCCGGTCCGGCCCAAGATCGGTTTCACCCGGCTCAAACGTGGTGCCCACCAGCAATTCACCGCCCGGGCGGGGGCAGATATTGCCGCGATGGTGTTTCACCAAATGGCGAAAGGGGTGGGACAGGCCCGATTGATCTAGCACCAGATTGACCCCGCGCACGGGCCGGGTGGGTTTAATTTCCGGCGGTAGGCCCAGCAGGGCCGGATTGCCCAGACCGGTGCAGAGCACAAGTTTGTGCGCATTCAATGCCGTGCCATCCGCGCCTTTGACGGTGAAGCCGTCCCCTTGAGTGGCGATTTCGGCAACGGGCCAGTCCTCCCGTATTTCATGACCGTCTTTGCGCATGATATGGGCCAGCGCCCCGCACACCTTGCCCCCGTCCACCCACGATATGCCGGGCACGAAGGCGGCGGTGGCCACATCATCACAAAGGGCAGGTGCCAGGCGGCGGGCTTCTGCCGGCGAAAGCCGCTCCACCGTCCATCCCTGCGCCACGCGTGTGGCCACATCTTTTTCAAATTTCGCCTCCGTTTCCGCCAGCGCCACGCGGATTTGCCCGTCGGCGCGGAAGGCCACGTCCATGCCGGAGGCTTCTTCCAAAGCGGCGGCGTAATCGGGCCATGCGGCATGGGCCGCCCGTTCCACCGCGCGGATGGGCGTGGTGCCCAGGCGCGGTTCAAGATAGGACGTTGCGACGCCGCTGGCCTGTCCGGCCACCGGGCCCGCATCCACGATAGTGACGGTGGCCCCCCGGTGCACGAGCGCCCGGCCCAGCGAAAGCCCGGCAATGCCGGCACCGATGATGACAATCATGGCGTTGACCCAACCAACGGTTTGTGGCCGGCAATCATGTGGCGCTTGTGCCCGAAGCCGGGCCGCCTTTCCACGCTAAACCCCGCCGCCGCCAGATCGCGCCGCACCTGCCCCGCCGCCGTATAACTGGCAAAACTGCCGCCCGGTTTGGTGCGCTGCGCCACTTCAGCCATCAGTTCTGCGGTCCACATGCTTTCATTGCGGGCGGGGGAAAAACCGTCCAGATACCAGGCGTCCACCGGGGGGAAGGCGCTGATCACATCCGCGGCCTTGCCATTATGCACGGTCAGGGCGATGCGGTCGTCGGGCCATCGGCGGGTAACGGTGGTTTTACCCCCTTCGAAGGGCCAATCCTGCGCCAGAGCATTTGTGAGGGTCTGCAAATCGGGCCAGATGGACAGGGCCTGCTGTGCCTGTTGGGCGGTGATCGCAAAACCTTCCAGGGAAACGAAATGCAATTGCCCTTCGTTGGGCCGATGCCTGCGCCAGGCCTGCCAAGTGACGAGAAAATTCAACCCCGTTCCAAAGCCCAATTCACCGATGGTGAACGGTTCATGCCCCAGTTCAGCCCTCAGTTTAGTTCCCCACTCGGTCCATCGGGCGGGAAGATTATTGCCGCCCAAAAAAACATGGTGCGTCTCCGCCCGCCCGTCATGGCGGGAGAAATAGTGATCCTCAAAACGGGGGGCGAATAGCAGTCCGTCCTCGTCAAATACAACCGCTTGCTGGGGTTTGCCCTTGGGCATTCATGCGTTCCTCGCGCTGTGACATGGTTCACCTGTGACGGCGGGCGGCTTGTGCGCCGTGGCGGGCGGGCCTATCTGTCAGCCACGAAAGATGACTGCCAGAATCACCCCTTCCTGATGGAGATACCCCATGGCCGTTGATATAGACGCGGTTCTCGACCGGCGCCAATTGCGCAGCAAGCTGTCCTTTTGGCGCATCACCGGCATTGTGGCGCTGGCCCTTGCGCTGATCGGCACCTTGGCGGGCATGGGCCTGTTCGGCAATGTGGGCAAGCCCGGCGACCACATCGCCCGTGTGGCCATTAACGGCATGATCACGGAAGATCGCCAGCTCATCAAAATGCTGGACCGCATCGCCAACGATAATTCGGTGAAGGGCGTGTTGCTGTCCATCGATTCCCCCGGCGGCACCACCGTGGGTGGGGAGGCAATCTTTGAGGCCGTGCGCCGGGTGGCGGAAAAGAAACCCGTTGTCTCCTCCGTGGGCACCTTGGCCGCCTCCGCCGGGTATATGATCGCCACTGCCGCCGACCACATCGTGGCCCGCCGCTCCTCCATCGTTGGGTCCATCGGGGTTATTTTCCAATATCCCCAGGCCACGGAATTGCTCGACAAGATCGGCGTGCAGGTGAAATCCATCAAGTCCTCACCGCTCAAGGCCGAACCCTCCCCCTTCAACCCCACACCGCCGGAGGCTGAAGCCGCCATTCGCACCCTGATCGACGACAGCTACCAATGGTTTGTGGGTCTCGTCACCGACCGCCGCCCGCTGGAGCGCGAAGAAGTGCTCAAGCTGGCCGACGGCTCCGTCTATTCCGGTGACCGGGGCCTCAAAACCAAACTGGTGGATGCGCTGGGCGGGGAACTGGTGGCCAAAAAATGGCTGGTGGAAGAAAAACAGCTGGATAAAAACCTCAAAGTCCTGGACTGGAAGCCCGTGCGCCCCCGCCAGGGCCTGTTTGGCAACACCGCCTTGGCCAAATGGCTTTTGGGTGACGGTGCCCCCATCACCGTGGACCCCAAAGCCCTGGGTGACGCCATGCCCGGCATTGTGCCAAAACGCCTTTTCCTTGACGGTCTGCTGTCGGTTTGGCAACGATAACGAAAGTGTGAGGAGAGGGCTGCGGCCCTTCCCAAAGCGCTTTGAAAAAATGCCCGTGAATGGCACTTAAAATTTCGCCGTCGAAACAAAGTCAATGTGACGGCTGGAAAAGTCTCATTTTTCGTGGTGTAATGTGATCAAGAGGGAATAGGCGGCGTAATTAGCCCGCACCCTTTTGAGTGCGGAGCAAAGAAGCATGATCAAGTCTGAACTGGTTCAGTTGATTGCAGAACAGAACCCCCATCTCTACCAGCGGGATGTGGAGAATATCGTCAACGCCATTCTCGATGAAATTTCCGAGGCTTTGGCCAATGGCGACCGCGTGGAATTGCGCGGTTTCGGCGCATTTTCGGTCAAAAACCGCGGCGCCCGCGTGGGCCGCAATCCGCGCACCGGCGAACGGGTGGATGTGGAAGAAAAATGGGTGCCGTTTTTCAAAACCGGCAAGGACCTGCGCGAGCGCCTCAACGAAGATTAGGGTTCTGCACGGGTCACGGGTTTAATCGTCCCCCACGTGGTGGAGCGCGCGCGCCAATGGCGGCCCTGCCCGGGCGCTTTCAATCCCTACCCGCCCTGTAGCCCCGCATAGAGGCCCCCTTTGCGGCCCATTAATTCGCCATGACGGCCTTGATCCACCACACGGCCTTTGTCGATGACAACGATTTTGTCCGCCTCAGCGATGGTGGAGAGGCGGTGGGCCACCACCAGCGTGGTGCGGCCCCGCATGACTTCGTCCAGCGCCTTTTGCACCAGCGCTTCGGAGCGGTTGTCGAGGGCGGAAGTGGCTTCGTCCAACAACAAGATCGGCGCGTTGCGCACCAGCGCCCGGGCGATGGAAAGACGCTGGCGCTGACCACCGGAAAGGTTCGTGGCGTTCTCCCCCAGCGGCGTGTCATAGCCCTGGGGGAGAGCGGTGATGAAATCATGGGCCTGGGCGCTCACCGCAGCCGCTTCAATCTCGGCATCCGAGGCATCCGGCCGGGCATAACGCAAATTCTCCCGCACCGTGCCCTGAAACAGGATGGGGGCTTGGGAAACATAGGCCATGCCGCCGCGCAGGTCTTCCAGCGGCGCATCGGCAATGGGCTGGCCGTCAATGGTGATGCGGCCCTTGTCCGGCTCGTAAAACCGTTGCAGCAGGGCGATGATGGTGGATTTTCCGCCCCCGGACGGCCCCACCAGCGCGGTGGTCTTGCCTGCCTCGGCGGTGAAGGAAAGCGCGTCCAACACGCGTTCTTCTTCGCTTTCATAGGCAAAGGACACATCGTCAAAGATGATCTCGCCCTTGCCCACCCCGTAGCCCTCTTTCGCCACCGCCTTTTGTGCCACAGGCGTGTCCAGCACCTCATAGATCATGCGGGCATTGACCATGGATTTTTCCAACACCACCCGCAGGCGGGCAAGCTTCTTGGCCGGTTCATAGGCCAACAGAAGCGCGGTCATGAAGGACGTGAGATTGGCCGGATCATAGCCCTGATGGATAACCCGCCACCCGCCATAGGCGATGACGGCGGCAATGGCGAAACCGGCAATGGTTTCCATTAGAGGCGATGTGCGGGCCGCGATGCGGGCAATCTTGTTGGAGCGTCCTTCCGCCTCCACCGTCAGCGCATTGAGCTTTTCGCGCAATTGGTCTTCCATGGTGAAGGCCTTCACCACGGCCACGCCATGGGCCGTCTCCTGCATGGCAGTGGCCACCTGCGCATTAATCTGCACTTCCTCCCGGGCAATGACCTTCACCCGCCGCGCATAGCGGGCCAGTGTAATGAGCGCGATGGGGCCGATGATGAAGACGGCCAGCGACATATAGGGGTCTCGCACGAACATGACCCCAATCAGCCCGATCAGCGTTACCAGATCGCGCACATAGCCCAGCACAAGCTGGTTCAGCATGTCCCGCACGCCGATAATGTTCTGGTTCAGTTTGGAGACCAGTGTGGCCGAGTGTTGGCCCGTGAAAAAACCCACATCCAGATTGAGCATGTGGTCGAACAGGCGGCGCTGATAGCGGGCCACCATGTTATTGCCGATGCGGTTGAGCAGATAGGTCTGCACATAGGTCACAAACCCCTTGAGCAGGAAAATCGCCACCACGGTGGCCGACAGGATCATGGCCTGATTGAAATCGTTGCCATAAAAAACATCCCGCACGATGGGCCCCATGAGCCATGCGGAAAAGGCCGTGGTGCCCGCGATGATGAGCAGGCAGACGATGGCCACGCCATAGTCGCGCTTGTATTGCCCAAAATTATCCGCCGCCATGCGCCGGAAAATACCCATATCATCGGGGGATTTCAGAAAAAGAGCGACAAGACGGTGCAAGGCTTCATCCGTTGAGGGGGACGGCGAGGTTTTGTGTGTGTTTCACACCCAGTAAGCACGGTGCAAGGGTAACAATCACTTAAAACTGCCAGCGCCGGTGGTCCAGATCCATCAAAAACTCCCCCGGCGTGCGGGCAAAGCCGGTCAGGCCCAAAAGGGCCGGCACTTTGTGGGTGATGGCCACCGTGGCCACCCGGTCCATGAGCCTGCCATGGGGGGCCTTATCGTCAAAGGCCGCGCGCAGGCCGCTTTGGGCCATGAAGGGCAGTATTTTTGTGGTAATGCCGCCGCCCAGATAAATCCCCCCCTTGGCGGTGGTGGTGAGGGCCAGATCGCCGGCGATGCGGCCAAGGCAGGTGCAAAAAATGTCCAGCGTCTCCCGGGCGGGGTGGTTTTCGCCCCTTTTCCAAGCGTCCAGCCCCGCGTTGGACACCTGCGCCGGTGTTGTCAAATCCGCTTGCCGATCGTTTGCGGCACAGATGGCCCGATAGAGATTGACCATCCCGTCGCCGCACAAAATCTGTTCCCCTGAAATGCGGCCCTCCACCGTTTCCAGACAGGCCCAGATGGCATCCTCCCGGGCATTGCGCGGCCCCATGTCCACATGGCCCCCTTCGCCCCCCACCGGCACCCAGCGCCCGCCTGCGCGAATGAGCAAGCCGACACCCAGCCCCGTGCCGGGGCCCAGCACCACTTTGGTCTGCTCCCGCAGCGGCCTTTCCTTGCCGTTGCTGGCGGTGAGTTGCTCCAGATCATCGCTTTCCAGATAGGGCAGGGAGAGGGCTTGGGCCTCAAAATCATTGAGCAGCACCAGTTCTTCCACCGGCACGGTGGCGGCAAAATCCTCCGGGCGGATGTCCCAGTGATTGTTGGTGAGGTCGAGCCCCTCATCGGTAATGGGCCCCGCCGCCGCTAGCAGGGCGGACCGGGGCTGCACCGGGCACTGGTCCAGCACGGTTTTGGCGATGGCCTCTTCGACGCTGGCAAAATCGGCCGTGGGGACCGTTTCAAATTGCACATCGTCGGCGGGCGTATCCCCCACCAGTTTGAAGCGCGCATTGGTGCCGCCCAAATCGCCCACCAGAACGGGGTGGCGCAAAAAGCGGGTTTGCGGCGTGTTCATGGGGCGGCTTGTCCGTGGTCATGAAAGCAAATCGATTGAAAACCTCGCTAACACGCACCCCACATCATGGCTAGCCGCTCCAATGCACGCTCACGAATGTGAGTTTGGAAAAAGAGGGAAAAAGCCGTGCAAAGGCAGGCCAACCGTGCCACACTTTTGCCTATGCGGTGAGCCTGATTGGAAGCCGCAGGGATACAGGCTCAAACTCCCTCCCCTATGCCCCGCCGGTCCATGAGACGCTGGTGGGGAGTTAGTACTGAAAGGACACCCCATGAAAAAGATGATTTTGGCTTTGGCTGCTGTTGCCATGTCGGCAACCGTTGCACTGGCCGATGGTCATTCCGGCCTCAAACCCGCTCTGGTTTACGACCTGGGCGGCAAGAACGATAAATCGTTCAACGAATCCGCCTTCACCGGCGCTGAGCGCTTCAAATCCGAAACCGGCGTTGAATATAAGGATTTCGAAATTCAAAACGATGCCCAGCGGGAGCAGGCCATGCGCCGCTTCGCCCGTGACGGCCACAACCCCGTTGTTGCCATTGGCTTCTCCCAGGCTGCTGCTTTGGAAAAAGTGGCCAAGGAATTCCCCGACACGAAATTTGCCATCGTGGACATGGTGGTGGAACAGCCCAACGTGCGCTCCATCCTCTTCACCGAGCATGAAGGCTCCTATCTGGTGGGCGTGATGGCAGCCAAGGCTTCCAAAACCGGCAAAGTGGGTTTTGTGGGCGGCATGGACATCCCGCTGATCCGCAAATTCGCCTGCGGCTACGTGCAGGGCGTGAAATCCGTCAATGCTGACGCTGAAGTCTTCCAGAACATGACCGGCACCACCGGCGCTGCATGGAACGACCCTGTGAAGGGCGCTGAACTGGCCAAATCCCAATTCGACCGGGGCGCTGATGTGGTCTACCACGCCGCTGGCGGCACCGGCATTGGCGTGCTGCAAGCTGCCGCAGACGCTGGCAAACTGGGCATTGGCGTGGATAGCAACCAAAACGGCATGCACCCCGGTAAAGTCCTCACCTCCATGCTCAAGCGCGTGGACAACGCCGTCTACAACGCCTTCATGGACGTGAAAAACGACAAGTGGTCCACCGGCTTCAACGTGCTGAACCTGGCAGCCGGCGGCGTGGGCTACGCCATGGACGACAACAACAAGTCCCTCGTGGACGCCGACATGAAAGCCGCCGTGGAAAAGGCTGAGGCCGACATCACCTCCGGCACCGTCAAAGTCCACGACTTCATGTCCGACAACAACTGCCCTGCCGGCTAAGGGATCGTTCGACCCGCCCCATCGGCTAGACTACCCAGACCGCCCCACCCTATGGTTGGGGCGGTTTTTTTGTGCCTTGAACAAAAATGATGGTGCGCCCCGGTGTTGCGCGGTGCGGCCCTTGGGCAAATTTGAACCCCGTGTTCATTTTTGCACAGCGGAGCATCCCGCCTTTGTGCAGACTATACCCGTTTCATGACCCGATGCCTGATTTTCCCAATGCCTTTCATCAAACAAACCCTTTTCAAACCCCTCCTTGCCGCTGTCCTCACCATCCCCTTTATCGCCGCTGGCCCCACGCACGCGCAGGAACAGCGCAGCAAGGCCATGATCGTTATGGATGCCTCGGGCAGCATGTGGGGTCAGATCGACAACAAACCGAAAATTTCCATCGCCCGCGATGTCATCGACACCGTGTTGGCCAAATGGGATCCAAAAGTGGATGTGGGCTTGATGGCCTATGGCCACCGCAACAAGGGCGATTGCAAAGACATTGAATTGGTCCAGTCCATCGCACCGCTGGACAAAGCTAAATTTTCCAAACAAGTGCGCGGCCTCACCCCTAAGGGCAAGACACCCATTTCCCAATCCTTGCTGCAAGCCGCAAGGGAATTGCGGCACATCGAAGAACCCGCCTCCGTCATACTGGTCAGCGATGGTTTGGAGACCTGTGATGCCAACCCGTGTGCCATGGCCACGACGCTGGAAAACAGCGGCATTGACTTCACGGCTCATGTGGTGGGTTTCGGTCTGACAAAGAAGGAATCCGCCCAGCTGCAATGTATCGCGGACAATACGGGCGGGAAGTTTTTCACCGCTGACAATGCCACGCAACTCACCGATGCACTGGCGAAAACCGTTGTGGCGGTAAGTGAACAGGCTGCCAAAAAACCTGTTGTGGAGGCGCAGCGAAAAGTGCCGCGCAGCATCAGTCAGCTTGATCTGGCAAAACTCAGGTTTGATGTGACAGATTTTGAGCGCGTCAACGGCAAAGTGGTTGCCAAAGGCACGTCAAACGGCGTGGGCTGGACCGTCACTGCCGACAATATTTTCAAACCCTACACCAACATGAACGGCGGCGCGCGATTCAACGATCTGCCCGGGTCCTATGATGATCTGCATGTGGGATCGAATTTCACCATCACTTTTGATCGGCCGGTTACCTCCATGCTCGTGGTCCTTGCCAATGACAATGACACCGGCGATGGCCCCAACTTTCAGGAATTGCCGCCGGTGGACTTTGTAGACGCCAGCAATCCGGGTGGTGGCACGCAGGTGCGCATCGAAGATAAGGGGGGAGCACTCTTCTACTATTACGACATCAACATCACCTCCCTCACCCATGTGAACGATAATGGCATCAATGACGGTTGGGACCTGGCCTTTTTCGTCTTCCCCACCGCAAACTGAGCGTTGTCTTTTCCCACGGTCCAAACGGGTTTGCGCAGACGTATGTTCAAGAGTGTGTTTGACGGATCGGGCAAATGCCCGGCCCCCCATCAAAAACTTGCCCTACACCCTGCTGATGCTCTAGCGAAGCGCCAGACCTACGCTTCTTGCGCATACAGAGACCAAGACCATGGCAGATATGAAACTCGTTGTCGTCGGAGCGGCTGGCCGTATGGGGCGCACGCTCGTGCGGGCTGTCATGGAGGCCGAGGGGGTGACCCTGTCGGCGGCGGTGGAGCAGCAAGGCTCGTCCTTTGTGGGGGCGGATGCGGGGGAACTGGCGGGCACCGGCACCAATGGTATCGCCATTACGGATGATCCACTGGCCGCCTTTGCCGCCGCTGATGGGGTGATCGACTTTACCGTCCCCGCCGCGTCCGTAGAGTTTTGCGCCCTGGCGGCTCAGGCGCGCATTGTCCATGTCATCGGCACCACCGGCTGCACGGAGGAGGATGAAGACCGCTTTCTGGCCGCCGCCCGCCATGCCCGCATCGTCAAATCCGGCAATATGAGCCTGGGGGTCAATCTGGCCGCCGTGCTGGTGCGTCAGGCGGCCCGGGCGCTGGCCTCCGGCGATTTCGACATTGAAGTTTTGGAAATGCACCACAAGCACAAGGTGGATGCCCCTTCCGGCACGGCGCTTTTATTGGGAGAAGCCGCCGCCGAAGGGCGGGCGGTTGATCTGGCGGACAAAGCGGTGAAAGTGCGCGATGGCATTACCGGTGCGCGCGAAGAGGGCACGATCGGTTTTGCCACCCTGCGGGGCGGCTCCGTCATCGGCGAACATTCCGTACTGTTCGCGGGCGAAGGCGAGACCATCGAGATCGCCCACCGCGCCACCGACCGCCAGCTTTTTGCCCGCGGCGCGGTGAAAGCCGCCCTGTGGGCCTTTGACAAAAAACCGGGCCGCTATGACATGCTGGACGTGTTGGGGCTTCCAAGGGAATAATTTGCGCTTACGCTGTCGACTATCCAATAAATTGAATGGTCTTCGCCGCCTTATGGCTTGAACAAAGGAGACATGAAATGTCCGGAACACTGGTGCTGGTGCGTCATGGCCAGAGTGAATGGAACAAGAAGAACCTCTTCACCGGCTGGAAAGACCCGGACCTGACGGAGCAAGGCGTGGCGGAAGCCATTGAGGCGGGCAAGGTGCTGGGCGAGCGGGGCATGAAGTTCCATATCGCCTTCACGTCGGAACTCATCCGCGCCCAGCGCACCTGTCAGTTCATCCTGGACGGTGTGGGCCAGTCCGATCTGGAAACCATCCGCAATCAGGCCCTCAACGAGCGCAATTATGGCGATCTGGCGGGGCTGAACAAAGACGATGCCCGGGCCAAATGGGGGGACGAGCAGGTCCACATCTGGCGGCGTTCCTATGATACCCCGCCCCCCGGCGATGAAGGCGAAAGCCTCAAGGATACCGGTGCCCGCGTTTGGCCCTATTACATGCAGGTCATCCTGCCCCGCGTGCTGGCGGGCGAGACGGTGCTGGTGGCCGCCCATGGAAATTCCCTGCGCTCGCTGGTGATGATCCTGGACGACATGTCCAAGGAAACCATCACAACGCTGAATTTGGGCACCGGCGTGCCGATGATCTACAAGCTGAACGCGGATTCAACCGTCGCCAGCAAGGAAGTGCTGGGGGATATGAGCGGCGCGCATTAAAGCACCTCACTTTATTGTGGCCGCCTATCTCGCCAAGGGGAGGGGTTGGCGCTAGCATGACACTCAGCGGCACAGACATAAGCGCACCAAAGCGCCCTTGTGCCGGTGAAGCGGGCGTTCGACCCGCATTTTCATAACAGGAGCCTCCATGAAAAAATTCCTCACAACCGCCCTCGCTTCGGCCGCCATCGCGCTGTTTTCCACCAGCGCCTTTGCTGACATGAAAGTGGGCATCGCCGCCGAACCTTACCCACCCTTTGCCAAAAAATCCGCCTCCGGGGAGTGGGAAGGCTGGGAAATTGAGATCATCGGTGCTGTCTGCGCTGCCATGAAAGAAGAGTGCGAAATCGTGCCCGTGGCGTGGGACGGTATCATCCCTGCCCTCACGGCAGAGAAATTCGACGTGATCATGGCCTCCATGTCCATCACCGCCGAGCGTCAAAAAACCATCGACTTCACCAACCGCTATTACAACACGCCTGCTGCCATTGTGGGTGCCAAGGGAGATGATATTTCGGGCGACCCGGAAAGCCTGAAGGGCAAAACCGTGGGTGTGCAGGTTTCCACCACCCACGCCAATTATGCCGAAAAGTATTTCTCCGATGCGGCAACGGTGAAAACCTACGCCACGCTGGATGAGCACAATCAGGACCTTTTCGCCGGTCGTGTGGATGCCGTGGTCGGCGACAGCCTGGCTATGCAGGCCTTCCTGAAAAGCGATCAGGGCCAGGGCTTTGAAATCAAGGGTGAGTTGAAGGACGTGGAAATTTTTGGTCCCGGTGTGGGCGGTGGCATTCGCAAGGGTGACACGGAACTGGCCAACCGCCTGAACGCGGCCATCGACCAGATCCGTTCCGACGGTACCTACGAAAAAATCAGCGCCAAATATTTCGACTTCGATATTTACGGCAAATAAGCCGCCTTCGGTGCCCATCAGCATCGGCGCTGTTTGACGTTTCTGTGCCCGCGTCGGTTCCGTTCGGCGCGGGCATTTTTATCTCAATTTGAAAGCATTCCATGGCTGGCAAGAGTATCACATTTTCCCATGCCCTTTGCCGCAAACCGGCCCGCAGCAGTGTGGATGGTTTGCGGGCGGTGGATGTGGGCGCGCCGGATTTCGACACGTTTCTTTCGCACCATGAAGACTACGTGGCCGCCCTGCGCAGCACCGGCGCGCACGTGACGGTGTTGGAGCCGCTGGAAGACTTTCCCGATTGCGTTTTTGTGGAGGATGCGGCGCTTTGTTTGCGGGAGGGGGCCATCATCATGCGCCCCGGCGCGCCCAGCCGTTTGGGGGAGGCCGCCGCCATGCGCCCCCATTTGGAAAGGCTTTACAGCCAAGTGATAACCATCGACGGCCCCGGCTTTATCGAAGGCGGGGACATTCTCACCACCGAGCGCGAAATTTTGATTGGCACCTCCGCCCGCACGGATGCCGCGGGGGTGGAGGAATTTACAAAGATCGTCCAGCGCTGGGGCTATACGGTGCGCATGGTGGAAACGCCGCCCGACGTGTTACACTTCAAAACCGATTGCTCCCTGCTGGATGAAGAGACCATTCTGGCCACCAAACGCCTGGATGCGTCCGGCTGTTTTGAGGGCTATAGGGTCATCCACACAGTGGAGGGCGAAGAGGCTTGCGCCAACGCAATCCGCTTCAATGATCTTGTCATCATGCCAGCCGGCTTCCCGGCCACCCGCGACCGGCTGACGGACGCGGGATACACCATCCGCGAAGTGGGCAATTCAGAAGCGGCAAAACTGGACGGCGGCATGTCCTGCCTGTCCCTGCGGTTCAGCCCCAGTTAACGCCTCATCAGGTTTCACGGGCCTGCACTTTGCCCATGCGCCTGGCGTGCGTGCGACCGCAGACAGATGAGTTAGAGCAAATCATGTTCACACGGAAACGGGACTTATCGAAAATCGCGTTCGAAAACAGCACCTTGCTGTTTTAGAGGCAGCGACTTTCGATTCCGCTTGAACGTGATATGCTCTAGCGAAACACATCGGCCACATCTTCCTCGGCTAGCCCTTCTTTGATGACCTTCAAGCGCACGAAGGCGGCGGTTTGGATGATGATGCCGAAAAAGATGGTGAACATGAGCACCATGAATTGGGTAAACCACGTAATCGCCACGGTGGCGCCGCTGGAGGGCAACATGCTGTTTATCGCCACGCCGATGAGTGAGCCAAGGGGGCCGATGACGAAACTGTCAAACAGGAAGGTGAGCATGAGCAGCCCGAACAGGGGGAGCAGATAACCGCCCGCAAGCGTCCATGCCCGTTTGACGGCGCCAAACCCATTGCGCTCCACCGCTATGGCCGGGAGCAGCACGGAAAACGTGCTCACAAAAGCCAACACCGCGATGAGGGCCGCCAACGCGCCGAAAAAGACGGCAAAGCCATCGCCGGTGGCAAAAAGCGTGGCGGAGACCAACAGGAAAATGCCGCCCACGCCCAGCAGGATGAACAAAAAGCCCATCAGGGCGGGGATGAAGCGCACCAACCCGGTCTTGAAGCGCGACAGGAGGTCCAAGTCCGCTCTCCGGTCGGGGCTGAGCAAGGCATCATGGGTAAGCGTGATGGCCGCGATCATGCCGATGAGAAGCGGGATAAAGGAAATCACACCAACCCCCAGAAAGATGGCCCCGAACAGGCCCACCAGCGACACGCCGGAAAACGGGTTGGTGCCGTTGCCCAAGGCAAAAACCGGCAATAGGCCGGGGATGGAGCACACCGCCGCAATGGCCAGATAGCCCAAAAAGTTTCGCCGAAACGCGCCAAACCCGCTGGCGAACGTGTTCAGCACCCCAAAGGAAGTGTCCACATCGTCGAAGCGGGGGGTGTTGCGGCTGTAGTCCGGTCTTTCGATGGGTTTTCCCGCATCGCGCCCAAATTGCTGTTCGCTCATGGGCTGGCCTTTTCATCGGTGCTGGGTTCGGTGTGGAACTTGTTCTCGCGCATATCGCCCATCATGCGCCGTCGCTCCAGATGGTCCCGCTGGGCGGCATAGAACGCGGCGAGGAACGGGCGCACCTGCCCGCCAACAATCTTGCCGTTCCAGCCAATCCGCCTTGCGATGGTTTGGGCAATCGTCAATTGCTTCTCCTCCTGCCGTTGGCGCTCTTTTTTACCCTTGGCCGGTTTCACCCGCAGCACATCTTCCAGCACGTGCAATTCGTGGCGGCCATAATGGTCCAATTGTGCCTTGGTGAAAGTAAAGCGCAAATCGCCGTGCGAAGGGGCGGCCATGTCGGCCAGCAGCACGGGCTTTGGGTCCATCACCACCACGGTGTTGGCCAGATAATCCCCCATCCGCTGGCTGCGGCGGCTGAAGAAGATGGTGCACACCGTCACCAGCAAAATGGCGACCGCCATATATTGGTCGAACCCGAAATTGGTGAACCCACCGAAAAGCACCATGACGGGCAGGAAAAACTCCATCTCCCGCACCAGATTGCGCACCAGAACCTGCCCGCTTTTCAAGCCCGTGCCGTCCAGCGAAATGACACGCATCCCAAACCACATTTTGCACAGGGTGCGCCCGTTCCACACCATTTCCTGCACCATTAACGCAAAGGTGCGCAGGAAGAACGTGGTGAGATAAAACAGGATCGTGGCGAGGGCAGAATTGAACAGGGTATTTATGCCGCTGTAGAAATAGCCGATGATGAACAGGATGAGCACAAGCAGCACTAAAAGCTGATCCAGCACCACCACCACAGCCCGTTGAAAGGGCGCGGCGAGGGTAAGGTTCAAAACCAACCCTTCGGCGGTGTGAACTTCAAGACGTTTGGTATCTCCGGCATTTTTACGGCTTTCGCGCCATGCCCGGTAGCGCTTGATGGGGTTAGCCATGGCGCTTGTCCATCCCTTGGCCCATCTCCTGGCCCACCCCTTTCAAAAACCACAGGAGCCAAAGCCCGCCAATGCTCCACCCCATGGCCAGCCGCACGGTGGTGTCTTGAATGAGTTGGCGGGCAAAGCCTTCCAACAGGGCGGCGACGAGCAGCATGAGCATGGCGATCATGGCCAGCCGCCCCACATCTTTGCCCGCTTCCCGCAGGGCATGGGCGCGGCTGTCCAGGCCCGGAAACAGCATGGCCTGGCCCATGCGCAGCCCCGCTGCACCGGCGATGACAATGGCGGCGATTTCCGTCACCCCGTGGATGGAAAGCCAGCCGAATAAATCCCACGCCAAACCTTTGGCTGCAAAAATGGCGAAGAACGCACCAAGGATCATGCCATTGTAGAACAGCAGCAGCGCCGTGGGCGCGCCGATCAAAATGCCCAGTGCCAAGGCCAGAAAGGCCACGCGGGTGTTATGGGTAAACAAAAAACCGGCAAAGGTGCTCAGCCGGTCCAAAAACGTTTCGCCATCGGAAAAAAGCGAGGCGCGCAGGGTTTCGGCGCTAGCCTGCGGGTTTCGGTTGCCCGCCAGTCCGCCATTGACGAATGTGTAGAACCAGTTCGGTTCCGAAATAACCAAAGCGTAGGCAACGATGGCCCCAAGCGCGAAAAACACCGCCGCCAAGGCAATATGTTTGGCGCAGCGGCGTATAGCGGCGGGGGCGGTGCGCTGGAAGAAACCTGCCAGCACCGCCCGCAAGGGCTCGCGCTTGGAATGCACCACAATCCACGCGCGTGTGGTGAGATTTTCCAGATAGGTAAGCAGGCCCGCATCCAGCGAAATGGTGCGCGCCAGTGCCAACGCATTGGCACCCCGCCGGTAGAGGCTGGAAAGGGCCTGCGTCTCCTCCAGTGTAAACCCGGAAAGACCTGACTTCTCCGCCTGCTTCACCAGCGCTTCCAGCTGCCGCCAGTCCGCCTCCCGCTCTTTGCGGAAGCGGGCGGAGCGGATGAGCAGTGTATCCATGTCATCGCTGGCAGGGCGCTGCACCATCACACTTCCTCACGGTTGAGGATGGCCAGATAGGTGTTGAGCAGACGGGGCGTCACCTGCCCCACAGGGGCTTCGATCACATGCACCCCCATCTGGCCCATGGCGCGCAAGACGGACCGCCGCTCCGCCGCCAACCGCCCGGCGGCCACGGCTTCGGCCATGTCGGAAAATTCGGCAATGGCCTGCCCCATGGTGGCGGGCAGAAGGGGGTCTTGGAAGCTCACGAATATCACCACATGGCGGCGGGTGAGCAGTTTGAGGTGGTCCAGCAGAATGCGGGCGGTCAGCGGGTCGGCGAAGTCGGAAAAAATCACCATCAGGCTGCGTTTGGCCGTGCTGGCCTGCAAGCGCGAAAGGGCGAGGGTGAGATTGCTCTCCACGGGTTGCCATTCAAGGCCGGCCAGCGTCTGGCGCATGTGGCTATGGGCGGCGGTGCCCAGGCGCGGAGCCAGCGTATGGGTGGGCCTGTCGGCAAAGGTGAACAGGCCCAGCAGATCACGGGACTGCACCACCGCCCAGCCCAGGGCCAGCATGGCATTGATTGCGTGTTCCAGCCGCGCCACGGCCCGTGTGCTTTCTCCCACCTGCTGGCCCATGAGCGCACCGTGGTCGAGGGCAAAGATGACCTGATGGTTGCGCTCGCTCTGCATTTCCCGCGCCAGCAATTTGTGGGCCCGCGCGGAGCGTTTCCAATCCATGGAACGCGGGTCCATGCCTGTGACAAAATCGTTGAGTTGCAGAAAGTCTGACCCTTCGCCCCGTTCCTTAAACGTCTTTTCGCCCAGTTGGCGGGAGCGCAGCTGCAAATCAATCTGCCCGCTGGTGACGGGGCGGATGTCGGAACTCACCGTGATGGAAAGGTCCAGGGACCGGCGGGGCCTGTATTCCCAAAGCCGCCACGGGCTGTGCCAAAGCAGATGCAAAGGCCCCGGTTGCCATTCCCCCCGCTTGCGCCCGGTCAGTGTCGGGTGGGCCTCTAAACCGGTGTTTGCGTGATGAAAGGTGAAGGTCTCAGTGGCGGCAACGCCGTCCACCACAGGCAAAAGACCGGTGATGGCACCCGGTAAACGGCCCCTGCCGTTTTTGCGCACCAGCACCAAAGGCAGGGTGCGGGTCTCGCCGGTGAACAGCGCTTTTACGGGTTTTGGCAGGGTCAAGCCAATCTGGCCCGGGCGGATGCTGAAGGCCACGTCCAACAGGGCCACCATGGCGAGCAGGCCCAAGGGAACCAATGCCAAAGCCACAATCTGCCCCCCTTGCAGATTGCTAAACGCTGTGCCCGTGAGGGAAGCCACCACCAGCGCCAGCGCCGCCGCAAGGGCCACACCCGTCAACCACAAAAGGCGGGTGGTCGGTTTCATGCCCTCTCACCCATCATCGCGGCGCGGCCACTTGGTCGGTGATGCGGGCCAAAGCATCGTCCGTGGTGAGGCCGTCAATTTCCGCTGCGGGGGACAGCACGACCCGGTGGCGCAGGGCGGGTCGGAACAGGGCTTTCACATCATCCGGCAGGGCATAATCCCGCCCCGCCAGGGCGGCCTTGGCGCGCACGGCACCGCACAGGGCATCGGCGGCGCGGGTGGAACCGCCATGGTCAATGCTGGCATCTTCGCGGGTGGCGCGCACCAGATCGAGCACATAGGCGAGGATGGCGCTTTCCAGCCGCACCGTGTCCACCAGCGCCTGCCCCGCGAGAAGCTGCTCGCGGGTGGCCACGGCCTCAATACCCTCGCGGCGCGCCGCCAGTGACAGGGGTTGGCTGGCGTGGCGGGTGAGAATTTCCAATTCCGCATCCCGGTCAGGGAAAGCCACATCCAGCTTGAACAAAAAACGATCCAGTTGCGCTTCGGGCAGGGGATAGGTGCCCTGGTTTTCGATGGGGTTTTGGGTGGCGATGGTGAAGAACAGATCCCCCACATCCAAATCTTCCCCGTCAATGGTCACCTGCCGTTCGTTCATCACCTGCAACAGGGCGGCTTGGGTTTTGGGGGGCGCGCGGTTGATCTCGTCCCCCAGCAAAATATCGGTAAAGACAGGGCCCTTGACCAGATTAAATTTGGATGTGGCAAAGTCGAAAATATTGGCCCCGATGACGTCGCCGGGCATCAGGTCCGGTGTGAATTGAATGCGGCGGAAGTCCAGTGCCAGCGCGTCGGAGAGGGATTGGGCCAGCAGCGTCTTGGCCGTGCCGGGCGGGCCTTCCAGCAGGCAGTGGCCCCGGGCGAACAGGGCCACCAGCAAGTGGTCCACCACGGCATCTTGTCCGTGCACGGCCTTGCCGATTTCGGTTTTGATACTGCCCGCCAGCGCGGCCAGTTCCTCTAGTGTCATCGTTTGCATTAGGGGCGGGCCTTGTTCTGAAAATGGGGGTGGAGCGTGGCGATGACCGACTGGAACCGGTCCATAAGCGATATCACATCGCCGCTTCTGTTTTCTGCCGCCGCCCGAATGGCTTCAATTTCTGCCAGTTCCTCGGGCGCGACATTGGCCAGCCGCTGGCGCAGGCGGGGCCATGCGGTGGAAGGTGCATTTTTTGAAGCCCGGTGGGTGGCGTCTTGATCGCGCAGATGCAGGGCCAGTGCCAAATCTTCCAACCCCTGCTCCATGCGCAGCCGCGCCAGTTCATGCCCATCCCGGGCGCTGGTGCTGGCCGCCATGAGCGAAGCGTCGGCGGCGATGGTGGTGGCCCGTGATGTCTGCCCCGGTGCCGTCAACCGCCCCGGGTCCCCCGCCCGCAAAGGCCCGCTGCGGCGCAGGGCGTGCCAGACCATCAGGAGCAGCAGAGCACCGGCGGCAATCCAGATGCCCGTATAGGGGGGGGCAAAATATTGCGTCAGTTCCGACAAGTCCGGCCCCTTGCGGCGGGTTCTGCCATCGGGGCCGCTATAGGTGGTGGTCGTGTCCAAAATGACCTTGCGGTCCGCCGCCAGCGCCGTGAGCAGGTCGCGGGCAATGGCGGCGTTGTCCGCAAAACCAATGCCAAGATTGTTGAGAAGATCGGGATCGGTGAGCAGCCAGAAATGAGATTGTTCATCTCTTGTAGTTCCACCACCAATTTTGCAGCGTCCCAGTAGAATTGCATCCTCGACGGTTAGGGTAGGCTCACACACATCACCATCGGTTCCGGCCAAAATCGTCTGAAGATTATGTGTGTAAAGGTTTCGACCATTCAGACCTGAGAAACGTTCGCTCTTCGAAATGATTTGAACTGATTCACCCCAGATTTCACGGCGCGTAACACTGGGCCGACGAAGGGTAAGGGTGTTGGCATTTCCCACATAATTGAGCGCGATCAGAAGCTCGGGATGCAGTGCACTGTTCTTGGCAACACCCCAACGCCACTTCGGCAGGATCACTAGAGATTCCATCGCTGGCAACTTGCGCTGCACCACAGTGTGACGAATGGGCCGTGGGGAATGCTGCCTTTCACTATTTATATCATTGCGGTTGCCATATGTACGAGCGCCGCCCCAAACGGCATAAAGCGGCAATATCCGAAAGCGATCATCATCCGCCTCATATTTCTGCCCCGGCACGAGGCGACTGCGTTCGAACACCCCGTCGCGGATGGCCGTTTCATAGGCCACGGAGGGCGCAAGCAGGGACGCGTCCAGCGCCACGGGGCGGAAGGACAACCATGCCCATATCAAGAGGCCCAGTACGATGGCGGCCAGCGCCACGCGGCCCTTGGTGCCGATGCCGCCCGCCATCATGCCCGCCCTCCCAACAGCGGAGCCACGCCGGAAAGCAGGTTGCGGTAGGCCTGTTCTTCCACACAGCGCCCGCCATAGAGCACCGGCTCGGAGCCTTCCACCAGACTGGCGAGGGCGCCATTGGGCTTCAGGCGGGCCAGAATATCGCGGGCGGTGAAGGAGCGGCGCAGGCGCAGATTGTCCCTTTGCGCCGCCGCCAAAAGCGCCCGGGTCAGCGCCACACGCAGGCCCCGTTCACGGTCTTCCAGGCCCAAAAGCTGTTCATAGGAAAGGTTTGACCCCTCTAGCCCCGCTTGCAGCGCCTCGGGCATCTCGCTTTCGTCCGCCTGCGCGCGTCTGCCCCGCGCCCGTTGCAGCAATTGGGGAATGATACCGCTGCGCCAAAGCACGTAAATGAGCGCCGCGGCCACCAGCGCCAGCAGGCCATAGGCGATGATCTTGCGGGTATCAAACCACCAGCTAGGCATTTTGAAAGGTGTATTTTTCTTCGCTTCCCCCTCGCGCCATTGATAGGGCCTGGTGGGGTCCAGCACGGTCACCTCCATTTGCTGCCCCAACGCCTTGCCTTCATCGCGCACCTTCTCATTGACCGCTTGTGCGTGAGCGGTCAGCCCGAGTAAGAGGAACACGAGTGCAGCATAAAGGACTCTCATTGCAGGCCCACCCGATCCACCTCGCCACCGGGGCAGCGGGCACGGCGGCGGGGGGCGGCCCTCGCCATGGCGCCGATGTCGGGATTGGCTGAAACAGGCCCCCGAAGCGCCAGCGTCAGTTCCGTGATGATCTGGCGGCGGCCATCGCGCCTGCACGAAACCGCCACCCGCTCGCCCGTGCCGTCACCAAAGGCTTCGTCAAAGGCGCGGCGGATTTGGTTGGCCGTGATGCGCCGCCCGATGGAGCGGGCGAAGAGGTCCCGCACGGGGGAGGCATTCACGGCTGCCATCAGGGCCAGCGAATCTTCGTAATAGATATTGGGATCGTCGCTATAGCAGGTGCCGTGTTTCACCCATTCATGGCGGTGCAAATAGGACTGGGTGCCGGGCATGACGCGGGCAAGGTCTTGCCGGATGTCTTTCGTCAGGCCCAACCCGCCTAAATCCCGCCAACGGCGACGCTCGTCCCGCTGCCGCTCGGCAGCACTGACCCCGCAATAGACTTCCGCCCGGGGCTGGGGCCACAAGCCGTGCAGGGCAAAATGGTT
The DNA here is from genome assembly GCA_038525315.1 of Pseudomonadota bacterium. Classification (GTDB taxonomy): domain Bacteria; phylum Pseudomonadota; class Alphaproteobacteria; order Rhizobiales; family Rhizobiaceae; genus Pseudahrensia. The sequence continues at coordinate 338,846 of JBCBHU010000001.1, read as the reverse complement.
GGTGTCAAACCGCCCCGCCCGCTGATTGCGGCATTCGCGCACCCGGGGGCGCGTCTCGCAAAAGGCCGGTTGCCAAGACATCGCCAACACCATGGTGCCGGAGAATTTTGGCGCAGCGCTCGATTCTTCCTGACAGGCCGTCAACAAAAGCGCAGCGCTGAAAAGAGCAAGAAGACGAAGCATAGACCAAGCAAATCAAACCGTGTGTGCCTGGCACGATAAAGGACCGTTTCGGTCGGGCAACCCGTCCGGCATAATTGGGCGCATAACGGGGGCTATGCCGCACTGTTCATGGGGCGGCATTTGCTGTTGGTTAGGAGGCCACAGGGAGAAGGCAGCACCCATGGCCGTAGAACAGAAGATTGAGGCGGTGACGGAGAGCGACGGCACGCAACTGGCCGCCCGCTTGCCTCAACCCTTTCTGGACTGGTTCGCCTCCCGCGGCTGGCACCCCCGCGCCCACCAGTTGGAACTGTTGGCCCGTGCCCAACGGGGCGATTCCACCCTGCTGGTGGCCCCCACCGGAGCGGGCAAAACCTTGGCTGGCTTTCTGCCCGCCCTCACCGATCTGGTGGAGCGCCCCAAGCGCAAGCCCGGCGCTCCGAAAGACAAGACTACACGCGGTCCCGGGGTCCACACGCTTTACATCTCGCCCCTGAAAGCGCTGGCGGTGGACATCAAGCGCAATCTGGAAATGCCCATTGACGAAATGGGCCTCGACATCACCGTGGAGACCCGCACCGGCGACACGCCCGCCCACCGCCGCCAGCGCCAAAAGCTCAAGCCGCCGGAAATTCTGCTCACCACGCCGGAGCAGGTGGCGTTGCTGATTTCCCACAAGGATGCGGACCGCTTTTTTGAAGAACTGCGCTATGTGGTGTTCGACGAATTGCACTCGCTGGTCACGTCCAAACGGGGGCATATGCTGGCGTTGGGTCTTGCCCGTCTGCGCCATCTGCGGCCCGATCTTCAAACCGTCGGCCTGTCCGCCACCGTCTCCAACCCCCATGAATTGTGCCAATGGCTGGTGGCGCAAAACCGGGGCGATACGCGCACGGATTACGAAGCCGGTTTGGTGACCGTGCAGGGTGGGGCCAAACCACAAATTGAAATTCTCGACACGAAGGAGCGCCTGCCCTGGTCCGGCCACTCCGCCCGCCATGCGGTGGAGGAAGTCTATGAGCGCATCAAGACGGCCCAGACCGCCATCCTGTTCGTCAACACCCGGTCACAGGCGGAATTTCTGTTCCAAAACCTGTGGCATGTGAACGAGGATAACCTGCCCATCGCCCTCCACCATGGTTCGCTAGATGTAGCCCAACGCCGCAAGGTGGAGGCCGCCATGGCGGACAATAAACTGCGCGCCGTGGTGGCCACGTCCACGCTGGATCTGGGCATTGATTGGGGGGATGTGGACCTTGTGGTCCATATCGGCGCGCCCAAGGGGGCCTCTCGCCTGGCCCAGCGCATCGGCCGTTCCAACCACCGCATGGACGAGCCGTCCCAAGCGCTGCTGGTGCCCGCCAACCGGTTTGAGGTGATGGAATGTCAGGCGGCGCTGGACGCCAATTATCTGGGCCATCAAGACACGCCGCCGCTTCGGGCCGGCGCGCTGGACGTGTTGTGCCAGCACATATTCGGCATGGCCGTGGCCAAGCCCTTTTACGAAGACGATCTCTACGACGAGGTCATCTCCGCCGCCCCCTATGCGGAATTGGATTGGGATACGTTCGAGCGGGCCGTGCACTTCGTGGCCACCGGCGGCTATGCGCTGGCGAACTATGAGCGTTACGCCAAAATCAAAGCCACCACGGACGATGAGGGCCGCAAGGAATGGCGGCTCACCCACCCCCGCTTTGCCCAGCAATACCGCCTCAACAGCGGCACGATCTATGAAGCCCCATCGCTGAACGTGCGCATGCTGCGCCATGCCGGGCGGGAAAAGGGTCAGTTAAAGGCCACGCGAGGCGGGCGGGTGCTGGGCAAGCTGGAAGAGTATTTTCTGGAGCAGATGGTGCCGGGCGATACTTTCATGTTTGCCACGCAAATTTTGCGTTACGAGGGCATCCGCGAGAACGAGGCCATCGTCACCCCCGCCCAGTCAGACACGCCCATGGTGCCCATGTATGCGGGCTCCAAATTTCCCCTCACCACCTATCTGGCCGACCACATCCGCGCCATGATGGCCGACCCACAATCTTGGAAAAACCTGCCGCCGCAGGTCTCGGAATGGTTACGCCTGCAAAGCGTCAAATCCATCATGCCAACCGCCGATCAATTGCTGGTGGAGACCTTCCCTCGCGGCGAGAAATATTATCTCGTCGCCTATACATTCGAAGGGCGCTTGGCCCACCAGTCACTGGGCATGTTGCTTACCAAACGGTTGGAGCGGGCCGGCGCGCGCCCCACCGGCTTTGTGGCCACAGACTATTGCATCTGCATTTGGGGCCTCAATGATATGGGGGCCATGATCGGTGACGGTTCGCTGCCACTGGAAATGCTGTTTGAAGAAGACATGCTGGGGGATGATCTGGAAGCGTGGATGAACGATTCATTCATGCTCAAACGCACCTTCCGCCACTGCGCGCTCATCGCCGGACTGATTGAAAAGAACCATCCGGGTAAGGAAAAGTCAGGCCGTCAGGTGACCATCTCCACAGACCTCATCTACGATGTGTTGCGCGACCACGAACCCGACCACATTCTCATGCAGGCCACCCGAGAAGACGCCGCCACCGGCCTGTTGGACATTCACCGGCTTGGCGACCTGCTGGCCCGCATCAAGGGCCACATCATCCATATGGATCTGGACAAAGTCTCCCCCCTCGCGGTGCCCATCATGCTGGAAGTGGGCCGCGAGCCCGTGGCCGGTTCCGCCAATGACAGCCTGCTGGCGGAAGCCGCGCAGGAATTGATCGACGAGGCCATGACGCCCGTTTGAGGCTCTCAGACCCTAAATCTTGCACCCACCTCCCCCTGGAGGGGAGGTCCAAGAGCGCAGCGATGGGGGTGGGGGGGAGATTTAACGGCTGACTCAGAGCTTGGTATTACCCATCTCCCCCCATCCGAACGCTGCTGCGCAGCCTTCGACCTCCCCTCCGGTGGGAGGTGGGTGCAAGTCATAACCCAACGAAGTTTGACTGGTGTGGGTGCAGTAACAGCGCTAGACAAACCACAACGCCCGTTCCGGAATCTCTCCCATGGCCAAAACCCTGCGCGTCGCCGTCCAGATGGACCATATTTCCACCGTGCAGACGGTGGGGGATTCCACCTTTGCCCTGATGCTGGAGGCCCAAAAGCGGGGCCATGACTTGCACCACTACGAGGTGGACCGCCTCTCCATGCGCGATGGCGAAGTCTATGCCGATTGCGAGCCGGTGACCGTGGTGGATGCAGTGCAGGACTTTTTCACGCTGCAAGCCCCCCAACGCCAGAACCTGAAAGACATGGACGTTGTGCTCATGCGCCAGGACCCGCCCTTTCACATGGGCTATATCACCGCCACGCATCTGTTGGAACGCATCCACAGGCCCGAACCCGGCGGAACGGTGGTGGCCAACAACCCGGCGGAGGTGCGCAACGCACCGGAGAAGATTTTCGTCACCGAATTTCCTGACCTCATGCCGGAAACGTTGATCACCCGCTCCCGCCATGAAATCTTCAAATTCCGGGAGGAATTTGGCGACATCATCATCAAGCCCCTCTACGGCAATGGCGGCGCGGGCGTGTTTCGCATCCAGCCGGGGGACCAGAATATCTCGTCGCTGCTGGAACTGTTCGAAGCCACTTGGCCCGAGCCCTTCATCGCCCAGCGCTACATGAGCGAGGTCCGGGCCGGGGACAAACGCATCATTTTGATCGACGGGGAACCTGTGGGGGCCATCAACCGGGTGCCGTCGGAAAATGAGGCCCGCTCCAATATGCATGTGGGGGGCCGCGCCGAGGCCATCGGCATGACTGATCGGGAACACGAAATCTGCGCCCGCATCGGGCCGGAGCTAAAACGGCGCGGGTTCATCTTCGTGGGGATCGACGTGATTGGCGACTACATGACTGAGATCAACGTTACCTCCCCCACCGGCATCCGCGAGGTGAAGAAATTCGGCGGCGCTGACATCGCCGCCCTATTCTGGGATGCAGTGGAGGCGAAGCTTTAGCTCCACCGAATAAGCCCAACAATGGCCGACGCCATGTAGAAAAATTGCAGGGCAAAAAACGCCCAGCGCCGGTCCAGCACGCCCCAGCCTGCAAACAGGGCTGCCGAGATGAACAAAAGCGAAAAGCCCAGTATTTCATTGCCCGTATTGGACGCAATCAACAGCGCATAGGCCATGGCCGTGACCGAGCCAACGATCTCAAAAAACGCAATCCATTTACTGCGCGGTTGCTGTTCCTGCATTTTGTTCCTGTAATGTTCTTGACAAGCGAACAACTCTCCTTCTAGCTTTCCCCACGAGGGCGCGCAATTTGAAGGTTGGGGAAACATCATGGTCGCCCGCTGCACCACCATTGCCTTTCAAGGCATCACTGCCGTTCCCGTGGACGTTCAGGTCATGGCAGGCCCCGGCAAGATGGGCATGCATATCGTCGGGCTGGCCGACAAGGCCGTGGCCGAAAGCCGCGAGCGGGTGCAGGCGGCTTTGCACGCCTCCGGCCTCACCATGCCCACCAAAAAGGTCACGGTTAATTTGGCCCCCGCCGATTTGCCCAAAGAGGGCAGCCATTACGATTTGCCCATCGCGCTGGCGCTCATGGTGGCCATCGGCGCCATCCCCGGCGATGCGCTGGAAGGCTATGTGGTGATGGGGGAGTTGTCGCTGGACGGCACCATTGCGCCCGTGGCCGGAGCGCTGCCCGCCGCCATCGGGGCCAATGGGTTGGACAAGGGGCTGATTTGTCCCGCCGCCTGTGGGTCCGAAGCCGCCTGGGCGGGGCGGGAGATGGATGTTCTAGCCCCCCGCAGCCTTATCGCCATGGCCAACCATTTCAAAGGCACCCAAAGCCTTTCGCGCCCCCGCGCCGGCGTGCGCGATATGGATCGGGGCATGGGCGACATGGCGGATATTCGCGGGCAGGAAAGCGCCAAACGGGCGCTGGAAGTGGCAGCGGCCGGCGGCCACAATATGGTTCTGGTGGGCCCACCAGGCTCCGGCAAATCCATGCTGGCCTCCCGTCTGTCCGGCATTCTGCCGCCGCTGGAACCGGCGGAATTGTTGGAAGTCTCCATGATCGCCTCCATCGCGGGCGCTCTCCCGGACGGCAAACTCTCTTCCGCCCGCCCCTTCCGCGCCCCCCACCATTCTGCCTCCATGGCCGCCATGGTGGGCGGTGGCCTGCGGGCCAAACCCGGAGAGGTGTCGCTGGCCCATAATGGCGTGTTGTTTCTCGACGAATTCCCCGAATTTTCGCCCCAAGTGCTGGACAGTCTGCGCCAGCCCATCGAGAGCGGTGAGACGGTCATTGCCCGCGCCAACCACCGCGTCTCTTACCCGTCCCGTTTCCAGTTGGTGGCCGCCATGAACCCTTGCCGCTGCGGCATGGCGGGGGAACCAGGCCACACCTGCCGTCGCGGTGAACGCTGCGCGGCGGATTATCAGGCCCGTATTTCCGCGCCGTTGATGGACCGTATCGATCTGCGCGTGGATGTGCCTGCCGTTTCCGCCGCCGACCTCATCGCGCCCATCACGGAGACCAAGGGCGCGGAGACCAGCGCCACCATCGCCACCCGCGTGGCCGCCGCCCGCGAGCGGCAGGCTCAACGCTACCGCGCCATGGGCGCGCCTTATCTTACCAATGCGGCGGTGCCCAACACGGTCATTGAAAGTGTGACGCAATTAGACGGCTCCAGCACAGCCCTTTTGCGCGAAGCGGCGGAAACCATGAACTTTTCCGCCCGGGGCTATCACCGTATCCTCAAAGTGGCGCGAACCCTGGCCGATCTTGACGGGACGGAACAGGTGGGCCGCATCCATTTGGCCGAGGCCATATCCTACCGCAGCGCGGGCCAGCGTTTGAAAGCAGCAGCGTAGATAAACAACGGCGGCGTGGGCCGGTGACGACGCCCGTGTGCAGTTTTCAAACAGGGTTAAGGCTTTGTGTAACCGGTTGGTAAAGGGTGGATTGATAAGGTGACGGGCCACCTGTTTTATGGACACGAGCAAACCCATGGCCCTGCCCTTTGGAAAACACAAAAGGATGCCCGGCGCAGAAGCTGAAACCCGGGCTCCCGCTCCAAAGTCTCTTTCCCGTTTTCGCACGGCCAAAAGATCCTCCCGCTTGGGCAAAAGCGTATCAGGCGTGGGAAAAGGGGTTCAACCAATCTTTCCCCTGTGGCCGTCAGCCCTGTTGTTGACCGCCGGCATTTTATGTCTTCTTGGGGCCGCCATCCAAAGCACCATTTTGAAAGGCCTAGCGTCTCCTATCCTGCCGTTCGCGGGCGCCATATGGGCTCTCGGCGGTGGGTTTTGGCTCGCCCGCTCTATCCGCCGCCAAACAAACGCCGCCCGAATGCGCAATCTCGCCTTGGCCCAACGGCTGGAAAGCCTTGAAAATCAGGTCTGGGAAATCCGCGAGAGCGAAGAAATCCACCGCACCCTCACCGAAGGGTTTGGTGATGTGGTGATGCACTGGGATGATGATGGAACGGTGAGCTTCACCAACAGCATATATCCCCTCTATTTTGATGCCGATCACCCGGCCCCACCCCCCGGAAAAACCGGGGAAATGAGGCTGCAAACCCGCCAGGGCGAGCGCTGGTTTTCGTGGACCGAAAGCCCGGTGCGCCACAGCGATACCGGGCGCAGCGGGGTGCAGGCCGTGGGGCGGGACATTACCGACCGGCGTGAAGGCGAAACGGAGCGTCAGCAGGCTTTGGAACTGGCGCGGGATGCCGGCGCGGCCCGGGCGCGCTTTCTGGCCACCATGAGCCATGAAATGCGAACCCCCCTTAACGGCATTTTGGGCATGAACCGCCTTTTGGAGCAGACCAGCCTGTCCGCCCATCAGCGCGACCATTGCCGCGCCATTGGCGAATCCGGCCGGGTGCTTTTGGCATTGGTGGACGATGTGCTGGACACGGCGCTGGTCAATGAAGGTCGTATCACGCTGAAGCCGCAGGAAGTGGCCCTGCTTCCACTGGTGGAAGGCGTGGGCGAACTGCTGGCCGCCCGCCAGCGGGAAACGGCGCGGCTTATGCCTTCCGGTGAAAAGCCCATCGAAAGCCTGCCCGTGGGCATCTTTGTGGACACTGCCTGCCCCGAATTCATCCACGCCGATGAGAAACGGTTGCGGCAGGTTTTGATGAACTTGATGGGCAACGCGCTGAAATTCACCCGCGACGGGGGCGTTGGTCTATTTGTGGAAATGGCGGGACCCGCCATTCGTTTTAGCGTGCGCGACAGCGGACCGGGCATGGCCGAAGCGGACCGGGAGCGGCTCTTTGAGCCTTTTGAACAGGCCAATCAAAGCATGTCCCACCGCCATGGCGGGGCCGGCCTTGGCCTTTCCATTGCCCGCCATCTGGTGGCGCTTATGGGCGGTGAACTCGTTGTGGACAGTGCAGTCGGCAGAGGATGCGCGTTCAGCTTTGCCCTGCCGGTGGAAAATCAAAGGGAGGGCCAGGCGAAACGCGATAAGACCAAAACCCGCGCTCCGGTGGCGCTTGTGATGGCCCGCAGCCCCGCCCGGGATGCGTTGATTAAGTCCATCACACAACAGGGTCACGCCTGCCATTGTTTCAACTCCAACGCGGTGTTCATGGCCGCCTGCCAGGCCGGACAATGGCCGCCGGAGCCGGACGATGCCCGTCAGGATAGGATGACGCAGGGTGGTTTCATTTTGCTGTCACACACCCATGTCACAGGGCAGTCAGAGGAGGTGCAAAAGCTTCGCCAGCACCTCGATGGTTTTGGGCTTTCGGGCATGAAATATATCTCCCTCACCGCCGCTTCCAAACGTCAAATTGATGGGGACATGCCCCTCGCATCCCAAGACAGACACGCCGTGTTTGACGGCTGGCTCACCTGGCCCGTGCGGCAAAAGTCGCTCAAGCGCGTTTTGCGCAAAAGTCTGACCGGCTCCGCACCACGCCAGCCCTTGGCCGCCCCGCCACTTGCACCGCTTTTGCCCCAGGAAACCGCGACGGTGGCGAAAGACCCGGGTGGTCAGGTCTTGCTGGCGGAGGACAACAGCATCAACGCCCTTCTGGCCCGGTCGCTGCTGCAAAAGCTTGGATATGACGTCACCACCGTTGCCCATGGTGGGGAGGCGCTCACGGCCCTGGAACGGGGCGAATTTGATCTCGTGCTGCTGGATTTGCACATGCCGGTCATGGACGGGCTGGAAACGCTCAAGGCCCTGCGTCAACGGGAGTGGGACCGGGGATTGGCGCAAATGCCGGTCTTCATGCTTTCCGCCGATAATCACCCGTCCGCCCGGCGGGAGGCCGAAATCACCGGTGCGACGGATTTCCTGCTCAAACCGCTGGATTTTGACGCGGTGCGGGATCGTCTTCAGGCCCATAGAACCGGCCCTGGCAAAAGCAGGCAAAGCGCATGAATGAGACGATGCCAAGTGGCGCGCGAACGCCTGATGCCGTGGCCCCGGTGCCTGGTGTACCGTTGCCGACACAAGGGTTGGAAACCGCCCTCCCGCCCCAGCATCTGATACTGGGCCAGTTGGGAGGCCTGACCACCCGTCTGGCGCGCACGCGCTTGGAAGTAGTGAAGGCGCAGGAATTGCGTTTTCAGGTCTTTTTTGAAGAGCGTGGCCATGCCGCCAAACCGTCCGCTATTGATGCCGATGCGTTCGACCCCCATTGCGACCATCTTCTGGTTTTGGACGGCGCACAAATTGTGGGCACCTACCGTTTATTGCCAAGACACCGGGCCGCTGCCGCCGGTGGTTTTTATTCAGCGCAGGAATTTTGCCTTGATGGGCTGACCCAAATGTCCACCTGTGCGGGCTTGCTGGAACTGGGCCGTTCCTGCATTTTGCCCAGCTACCGCGAGAAGCGCACGATGGAATTGCTCTGGGGCGGCACATGGGCTTACGCGCTCGCCATGGGTGCAACGCGCCTGTTCGGATGCGCCTCCTTTGAAGGCACGGACCCGCCAAAACATGAGCGCGCCCTTTCCCTATTGGCCGCCAGCGCACTTTTAGAAGGGCATGAAGACTGCCCCGCCGCCGCCCATGTCCCCCAGGAAAACCGGCTTGATCTGAAAAGCCTTTCCAAATCAGCGCAGGTGAGCCCCCGGGAAGCGCTGCGCCTGTTGCCGCCGCTGCTGAAGGGCTATTTGCGGTTGGGCGCCCGCTTCGCCTCCACCGCCGTCATTGACCGGGACTTTGGCACCACGGATGTTTTGGTGGTGCTGGATGTGGACCGTATCAACCCGCGCTACATCAACCATTACGGCGCAGACGCTTCCCGCTACAGGTCTTGATCAGCACCTTCCAATGTCTCATGGAAAATGGAAGGCGGCGCAAACCTCCCGGCGATGGTTTGCCGCGCCACCCCAGTAAAATTGGTCAGCGCAAACCCCCGGCCCACAGCGTGGCCGCAAAGTTGAATCCCATTTGCCCTGCCCGCCTGATTCACTCTAGGAAAGGGTAAATCGAGTTTTGCGTGGCGGAGTAGTGCGTGGCGGATCAGGCGTTGGAAGAGGGGGCCGAAGGGAGGCCGGGCGGTGAGCCGCCGCAGCCGTTCCCCGTGGGTCGGCCCAAACCCACCGACCCGTCCGCCCATCACTCCAAACCTGCGGCCAAGCCCAAAGGCACCGCGGCGTCCCCCACCCCCATGATGGCGCAATTCATCGAAATCAAGGCTGCCCATACGGATTGCCTGTTGTTCTACCGCATGGGCGATTTTTACGAACTTTTCTTTTCCGATGCGGAAATTGCCGCCCGGGCCCTGGGCATTGCTCTCACCAAACGGGGCAAGCACTTGGGGCAGGACATTCCCATGTGCGGCGTGCCGGTCCATGCCGCGGATGACTATCTTCAAAAGCTCATTGCCCTTGGTCACAACGTGGCCGTCTGCGAACAGACGGAGGATCCGGCCGAGGCCAAGAAACGCGGCTCCAAGTCGGTGGTGCGCCGCGAGGTCATCCGTCTGGTGACCCCTGGCACGATCACGGAAGAAAAATTGCTCAACCCCGGCGAAGCCAGCGCCCTCGCCACTCTGGCCCGTGTCAAAGGCGGGCCGGACGGCGATGAGTACGCCATGGCGGTGGTGGACATTTCCACCGGGGCCTTTCGCCTGTTGCCCACGGAGCCTGCCCGTCTCTCGGCGGACCTTGCCCGCATTGCGCCGCGCGAACTGGTGGTGGCGGACACCCTTTACCAGGATGATGCCGTGCGACTGGCCTTGGAAATGGTGGATTGTGCGGTGCAGGCCCAACCGGCGGCCCTGTTTGACAGCAGTCAGGCCGAACGCACCCTGCAACGCTTTTACAACGTCTCCACGTTGGACGGTTTCGGCCAATTTTCCCGCGCTGAACTGGCCGCTGCCCACGGGGCCATCGCCTATATTGAAAAGACCCAGATTGGCGAGCGTCCGGCCCTTTCCCGCCCCACGCGGGAGGAAACCGGGGCGCTGCTTTACATCGATGCTGCCACCCGCACCAATCTGGAATTGACCCGCACGCTTTCGGGGGAGCGGGAAGGCTCGCTTCTCAAAACCGTGGACCGCACCGTCTCCGGGGCGGGGGCACGGCTTTTGGCCGAACGGTTGACCGGGCCGCTCACGGACGTTGCCGCCATCGCGCAACGCCATGACGAGGTGGCCTTCTGGCTTGCCGCCCACCGCCCTCGTGCAAAACTGCGCGATGTGCTGAAGGGCGCGCCCGATATGGCGCGGGCCCTTTCGCGCCTGTCCCTTAACCGGGGCGGGCCCCGTGATTTGCTGGCAGTCTTGAATACCCTTAAAACGGCGGCCTCCGCCACGGAAATTCTGGGCGACGCGGACGTGCTGCCCGCCCCCACGGCCCATGACCGGCAAACCCTGGCCGAGGCCCCGGCTCCCCTGATGCAAAGTCTGGATGAGGCCCTGGGGGAAGACCTGCCGCTCCTTGCCCGCGATGGCGGGTTCATCCGTGACGGGTTTGATGAAAAGCTGGACGAGTTGCGTGCCCTTTCCCGCAAGAGCCGTCAGGTCATTGCAGGCTTGCAAACCCAATATGCGCAGACCACCGGCGTGAAAACGTTGAAGGTTAAGCACAACGGCGTGCTGGGCTATTTCATTGAGGTGACGGCGTTGAACGCCGCAGCGCTTCAGGAAAAGCCGGAACTCTTCATCCACCGGCAGACCATGGCCAATGCCATGCGGTTCACCACCACAGAACTGGCCGATCTGGAAAGCCGCATTGCCAATGCGGCAGGCCAGGCACTGGCGCTGGAGCTGGACCATTTCCACCGACTGCTGGGGGCCGTCATGGCGCAGCGGGACGCCCTCCACGCCAGTGCCCAGGCCCTGGCCCGGTGTGATGTGGCCGCTGCGCTGGCGGAACTGGCGGAAGAACAGGGCTATGTGCGCCCCCATGTGGATGACAGCCTGTCCTTCCACGTGGTGGCCGGCCGCCATCCGGTGGTGGAACAGGCGCTTCGCAAACAGGCCGCAAATCCGTTTGTGAGCAATGATTGCCATCTGGAACCGTCTAACGATCAAACCGGGGGGGCGGGAGCCCTATGGCTGCTCACCGGCCCCAATATGGGCGGTAAATCCACTTTCTTGCGCCAGAATGCGCTGATTGCCCTCATGGCTCAGATGGGCAGTTTTGTACCCGCTGGCCAAGCCCGGCTGGGAGTGGTGGATCGCCTTTTCTCCCGTGTGGGCGCGGCGGATGATCTGGCACGGGGTCGCTCCACTTTCATGGTGGAAATGGTGGAAACCGCCGCCATTCTCAACCAGGCCACGCCCCGCTCGTTGGTGATCTTGGATGAGATCGGCCGCGGCACCGCCACGTTTGACGGCCTCTCCATCGCCTGGGCCGCCATGGAACACCTGCACGCCGTCAACCGCTGCCGCACGCTGTTTGCCACCCATTATCACGAACTCACCGCCCTGTCGGGCAAGCTGGACCGCCTGTCCAATGTCACCATGAAGGTGAAGGAATGGAACGGCGAGGTGATCTTCCTCCACGAGGTGGGCCAAGGCAGCGCCGACCGCTCCTACGGCATCCAGGTCGCCCGCCTCGCAGGCCTCCCCGACGCCGTCATCACCCGCGCCCGGACGGTCCTCGACCAACTGGAAAGCCAAAGCCGGGACAACCCGACGCAAACACTGATCGACGATCTGCCCCTATTCTCCGCCGTCCCGCCGCAGTCTGCAAAACCGCCAGCGGCGGAGCCGGATAAAGTGCACGCCCGGTTAGAAGCCATAAACCCGGACGAAATGACCCCAAGGGACGCATTGGAAACGCTTTATGCGCTGAAGAAGATGTTGTGACCGGGCAACCACAGTCTGTTTGAAAATCAGAGGGGCCGGGCAGATTTACCCCCGCACGCCGCAACCTGTTGGACTTTCAGCACATTGCTGGGTAAGGGCGTTTGCGTCCCGATTCATCAGCCATCCAAAAAGACGAGCTTCCCATGACCGCAATTTTGGGCATTACAGCCTTCCACGCCGGTGCATCGGCCTGTCTGGTCATCGACGGGGTTCCGGTTTTTGCCATCGCTGAAGAGCGGATCAACCGCGTCAAATATTTCGGTGGCTTTCCCACCAAATCCATTCAGGCCTGTTTGGATTTTGCCGGCTTGGCGCTGGCCGATATCGACCACGTGGCACTGGGGCGTGACCCCGCTGCCAACAAATTGCAAAAGGCCAAATACGCGCTCTCCAAACCGTCCCAGTTGGGCAACTTTCTCAGCCTGAAGAAAAAGACCGATGCTTTCGCCAATATGACGGAAACACTGGCGCGGGAATTCCAGACCGACCCGGCCAAGCTCAAATTCCAGATCCACAATGTGGAACACCACGTGGCCCACACCGCCTCGTCCTATTTCATCTCCCCCTGGGAAAAATGCACAGGCCTTTCCGTGGACGGCTCGGGGGATTTTGTCTCCACCATGATCACCGCTTGCGAGGGTGATGAGATCAAGGTGCTGGATAAGACCTATCTGCCCACCTCGCTGGGCGTGCTCTACACCATGGTGTGTGAATTCATCGGCTATGACCGCTATGGCGACGAAGGCAAGGTGATGGGTCTCGCCCCCTATGGTAACGACACCTATGGCGATCTGTTTGAAGAGATGGTGACCCTGTCCGATGACGGCTTTGCCCTTAACCCGAAGTTCTTCGTGCCCTTCGGCTCCAACCCCGGGCTGGAAATCGACGATGAGGGCAATATGGTGCTGCACCGTCACTACTCTGACGAAATGGTCAAACGGTTGGGGGAACCGCGCAAGGCGGGGGCGGAATATCTTCAAAGAGACATGGACCTGGCCTTTAATCTGCAAAAGCGCTTTGAAGAGGTCTATCTGCACATGGCCAACAAGGCCCATGCCATGGCCACCGATACTAAAATCGCGCTGTCCGGCGGCTGCGCCCTCAACTCCGTGGCCAATGGCATGATTTTTGACCACACGCCCTTTGAGCAGACCGAAATTCAGCCCGCCGCCGGCGATGATGGCCTGTCCATGGGGGCGGCGCTCCACGTGTCCAATGCGGTGCTGAAGGAAGGCAAACGCTTCCACATCAACGATCCCTATTTCGGCGATGAATTTTCCGATGAGGCGGTGGAAAAAGTGCTGAAGGAAAAGGGCGTCACCTACCGCAAATGCAGCCGCGAGGACCTCATCGAAACCGCCGCCGAGACCATTGCCGACGGCAAGGTCATGGGCTGGTTTCAGGGCCGCATGGAATGGGGGCCGCGGGCGCTGGGCAACCGCTCCATTCTGGTCCACCCCGGCTATCCGGGCATGAAAGACATTTTGAACGAGCGCATCAAGCGGCGCGAATGGTTCCGCCCCTTCGCCCCCGCCGTGCTGGAAGAGCGGCAAAACGACATTTTCGAGCAGAGCCACCCCTCGCCCTTCATGCTGCACGTCTATAAAATTCGCAAAGAATGGCGCGAGAAGATTTCCGCCGTGAACCACGAGGACAATACGGGCCGTTTGCAGACCGTGAAGCGGGTGGAAAACCCGCTCTACTACGATCTCATTTCCGCTTTTGAAAAACGCACCGGCGTCCCCGTCCTCCTCAACACCTCCTTCAACGAAAACGAACCCATCGTCCACACGCCGCAACAGGCCGTAGACTGCTTCCTGCGCACCAAAATGGACGTGCTGGGCATTGGGTCGTTTTGGTGTGTGAAGGAGGGGGGTGAGGTTTAACCACCCCCTACCTCTCACAAAGCCTTACCCCCGCGCCGCCAGCGCGAAATAAAGCAGGGCAGCGGACAAATAAGGGTCCACATCGCCGATTTGCAAAAAGCCCGCCATATAGACGGCGCATAAGCCACCATAGAGGGCGCGGTGGCACACCGCGATCATCACGGTCTTCATCAATACAGTTTTGAGACGTTTCAGCATTTCCATTATCCTTCTTGTGGAAACGCCGTTCCGGAACGGCTATCATTTGCGCAGGCCGAACATGGGCTTTGATGACGTGCCCGTCGTTACATCCATGTTTCATCGGGTTACATCGTGGGAAAGCGGACGGGTTTGACTGAACAGAGTGTTGAGACATCGCCGGAACTTGTGGCCTTCGGCAAACGTGTGCGTAAGGAACGCAAGCGGCGGCAATGGACGCAGGAAAGTCTTGCGGAAACCGCGCTGAGCAACCGCGACCGCAAGGGCTATATTTCTGAAATCGAGCGTGGCAAGCGGCCAGACATTACGGGCGAAACCATCCGCAAAATCGCTTCAGCGCTGGATATCGCCATCGAAGAGGCCGATGGTGCCATTATCGTCCCCAGCACGGATGGGGAGACAGACCGCACGCCGCTGGAAATACGGCTGGACAGCTTGGGGGAAGATGCCAAGCGCGCTGCGGATAATACCGAGGGTTTGCAGGAAACGCTTAGGGCGATCCAAGCCCAGCTTGCCGCCACAACTCAATATGCCGACCGTGACAAAAAAGACCTACTTTCGGATTTGCAGGTCTTGGCACAGGCGATCATGGAACGAGACGTGCCGGTTTCACAACTGTCAGGTATATTACCTGAAATGCTGAAAAAACTGGCAGACCTGCGCTCCGAACGGGGAAATTGGGCAGGCATGTCCAATGAGGAGCCGGAAATTGCACCCCTGTTGCAACAGGCCGATGATGCGCTGGCTGCCGGGCCGGGCTTTTCGCTGGAAACGGCAGAAAAGGCCTTGGAGGCGGCGGATAGGCGCTATGGGGAAATTATCGACGCGCGGGAGGAACAGGCCAAAAGCGGCAAGATCAACCGCGCCAAAATCATCGGCAAACGCGCCGAAATGGCGGCCCTGAAATTTGCCTATCTGGAAGCGGCAGACCTGTATCAAGAGCAAGCCAAGCTACAAAAACAGGCCTTCGGCAGGGATAGCGAAGAATACGCCTTCAGCCTGAATGAAGCTGCAGTTAATTTCAATGATGCCGGGCTCCATCGCAAAGCGGAGCCCCTCTTTCGCAAGGGCCTAGACATTTGTCAGCGTGTGCTGGGTGAGGACCATCCGGATACCGCGACCAGCTACAACAATGTGGCGGGTTGTTTGAATGCACAGGGGCATCACAGCGATGCGGAGCCCCTCTTTCGCAAGGGCTTAGACATCCGTCAGCAGGTGTTGGGGGAGGATCATCCGGATACGGCCCAGAGCTACAACAATGTGGCAGGTTGCTTGGATGAGCAGGGGCGCCACAGCAATGCAGAGCCCCTCTATCGCAAGGGCCTAGACATTCGTCAGCGGGTGTTGGGGGAGGATCATCCGAATACGGCGACCAGCTACAACAATGTGGCATCTTGCTTGGATGATCAGGGTCTTCACAGCGATGCGGAGCCCCTTTATCGCAAGGGCCTAGACATTCGTCAGCGGGTGTTGGGGGAGGATCATCCGAATACGGCGACCAGTTACAACAATGTGGCATCTTGCTTGGATGATCAGGGTCTTCACAGCGATGCGGAGCCCCTTTATCGCAAGAGCCTAGAAATTTGTCAGCGGGTGTTGGGGGAGGAGCACCCAGATACGGCGAACAGCTACAACAATGTGGCGTCTAATTTGGCCCGCCAGGGCTTATGGGGCGAAGCGCTTCCGCTCTTTGAAAAAGCCTACGAGATCATCTCGAAAATTCTGGGGGATGCTCATCCAAATGCGCAGACGCTACTATACAACTTGAACGACACCCGCGCCAAACTCGGCCTGCCGCCCCACACGCCCACATAACCAAACCTTTATATCATTCTTGCGCCCCAACCCTTTCAATGCTACACGCCCCGCAACGCTTGGGGTGGTGTGTTTTCGCTTGCCTTATCGCTGTCACGGTTACCCGCCACGTGCACACCAGCAGCGACCCTGAGACGGGTTTCAACGCCTCCCCATCACACACGAAGATTACGAATAGGACGCCCCCCATGGCTGACACCGATTACATCGTCAAAGACATCGCGCTGGCCGAATTTGGCCGCAAGGAACTGGACATTGCTGAAACCGAAATGCCGGGCCTCATCTCCCTGCGTGAAGAGTTTGGCGACAGCAAGCCGCTGAAAGGCGCCCGCATCGTCGGCTCGCTGCACATGACTATCCAGACCGGTGTGTTGATCGAAACGCTGACCGCTTTGGGCGCAGACGTGCGCTGGGCTTCGTGCAACATTTACTCCACCCAAGACCACGCCGCCGCCGCCATTGCGGAAGCCGGTGTGCCCGTCTTCGCCATCAAGGGCCAGACGCTGGAAGAGCACTGGGACTATCTGGACAAGTCCTTCATGTTCCCGGAAGGGGCCAACATGATTTTGGACGATGGTGGCGATGCCACGCTCTACGTGCTGCTGGGCGCCCGCGCCGAAGCCGGGGAAGACATCATCCCCGTGCCCCAGTCCGAAGAGGAAGAAGTCATCAAGGCGCAGATCCACAAGCGCATGAAAGAGACCCCCGGCTGGTTCACCAAAACCCGCGATGCCATCAAGGGCGTGTCGGAAGAGACCACCACCGGCGTGCACCGTCTTTACGAATTGCACAAGGAAGGCCAACTGCCCTTCCCCGCCATCAACGTGAACGACTCCGTCACCAAGTCGAAATTCGACAACAAATACGGTTGTAAGGAATCGCTGGTGGACGGTATCCGCCGCGCCACCGACACCATGCTGGCCGGTAAGACCGCTGTGGTCTGCGGCTATGGCGATGTGGGCAAAGGCTCCGCCGCTTCCCTGCAAGGGGCTGGTGCCCGCGTGAAAGTGACGGAAATCGACCCCATCTGCGCCCTGCAAGCGGCCATGGACGGTTTTGAGGTGACGACGCTGGAAGATACGGTCAAAGACGCCGACATCTTCATCACCACCACC
This sequence comes from Pseudomonadota bacterium, assembly GCA_038525315.1. Lineage (GTDB taxonomy): Bacteria > Pseudomonadota > Alphaproteobacteria > Rhizobiales > Rhizobiaceae > Pseudahrensia. Next base: position 321,390 of record JBCBHU010000001.1, on the reverse strand, counting down.
GGCAACAAGGACATCATCCGCATCGAGCACATGCGCGAGATGAAGGACATGGCCATTGTTGGCAATATCGGTCACTTCGACAACGAAATTCAGGTGGCCAACCTGCGCAACCTGAAGATGACCAACATCAAAGACCAGGTGGACATGTATGAAATGCCCTCCGGCAACCGCATGATCCTGCTGTCGCAGGGCCGTCTGCTGAACCTGGGCAATGCCACGGGCCACCCCTCCTTCGTCATGTCCGCCTCCTTCACCAACCAGGTGCTGGCGCAGATCGAGCTTTGGACCAAGGGTGAGGAATACAACAACGAGGTCTACATCCTGCCCAAGCATCTGGACGAAAAAGTCGCCCGTCTGCATCTGGAAAAAATCGGCGTGAAGCTGACCGAACTGGAAAAAGACCAGGCTGACTACATTGGCGTGTCCGTGGAAGGTCCCTACAAGCCAGAGCATTATCGCTACTAAGAAAAGAGCGAGGCTGGCTTCCGTCAGCCTTCCTTTTTGCGCTCCCGCTGTAGGCCAAATGGCCTTCGCTGCGCGGGCGCGGCGCATAAGCGCCGGACGGTCTCTTTGACCGTCCCAACTTACAGATTTGAGCCCGACCCGCATGAAAATCGAGGCGGGCTTTTTTGTGTTCAGTCTCGGTTTAACTTTTCGTTTACCATGCGGCCTCTACCTTTTTGCCTTGGCCACACCGGCGCAGCGCAGTGTGCTTTGGCTCATATTCCCCTTTTGTGCCCCTCGCATGGGCGCGGCGGTTTGGGGTAATTTGGAGCGAATCGGGGACGTCCCCAAAGCATATGAAAAAGGCTCCCTGTCGCGTGTTCGGGCCGTTGGAGGTTAACGGGCACATGAGGCAAGAACATCCCCAAAAGGGGGGGCAGGGGCGAGTTCTTCTTTTGGCATCGGCGATGGTGGGGGTGACCAGCCCTGCATTTGCGCAGACTGGAGCCGCCGATAATTCCACCATCCGCGCGCTCATGGACATGCTGCCCAATCAAAACATGGCCAATTCCTGGGTCATGCTCATCATCTTTGTGGGGGCCTTTGCCTTTGCCATGTGGTCCGCCACATGGCTGATCCGCGAGCGGCGACAATTGGAAAATGCCAATACCTCCATGGCCATGGAACTGGCAGACCTGCGGGCGCGGCATGAACGGGCCCAGGCTCTGCTAGACGTGCCGGACCAGCGCGTGGTCATCTGGGAAGGGCGCAACGAGGCCCCCGTCTGCCGGGGTGTTTTGCCCGAAAGCACCGGCGCGCCCATGGATAAGGGCCAATTCACTGCCTTTGGCAGTTGGATGAATGCCGCCTCCGCCCAATCCTTCGAAAATGCCCTGCATCGATTGCGGGAGCGGGCGGAAGGGTTCGACATGGCGGTGGAAACCCGGGCCGGTTCGGTAGTGGAAGTGCAGGGCCGCGCGTCCGGCTCCCACGCCTTTGTGCGCTTTTTGAACCTGGACGGTGACCGGGCGGCTTTGGCGGCCCTGGAGGCCCAGCACACCAATTTGGTGCAAACCACCGACACCATGCAGGCCCTCATGGAAGGCATTCCCTTCCCCGTATGGCTGCGCAACGGGGCGGGTGATCTCACCTGGGCCAACTCCGCCTATGTGCAGGCGGTGGACAGTGAAGACCTCACCGCTGTGCTCAACGCCAACACCCAGCTTTTGGACCAACCCCAGCGCCGCCTTGTCTCCAACGCCCATGCCGCCCAACAAGAAGCCCAAGGCCGCTCCGTCTTCAATCAACGACTGCCCGCCACCATCAGCGGCGACCGGCGCATGGTGGATGTGAGCGAGGTGGCCCATGAGGGCGGTTCCGCCGGTCTCGCCGTGGATATGAGCGAAGTGGAGGAGGTGCAGGCCCATCTGCGCCGCACGCTGGAAAGCCACGCCCAGACCATGAATCAATTGGCCACGGCGGTGGCCATTTTTGATGAAAAACGCCACCTCATCTTCCACAACGCGGCCTTCGAGAACCTTTGGAAACTGGAGCGGGGACTACTGGAAAGCGAGCCCGACAATGGGCAACTGTTCGATGCCATGCGCGATGCGGGCCAGCTGGCGGAACAGCCGGACTGGTCCAAATGGCGCAATGGTTTACTGACGGTCTATGAGGAAACCCAGCCCCAGGAACACTGGTGGCACCTACCCGATGGGCGCACGTTACGGGTGATCGCCAACCCCCACAAACAGGGTGGTGTGACCTGGGTGTTTGAAAACGTCACCGAGCAGCTGGAAATGGAAAGCCGCTATATCGCCCTCACCAAAGTGCAGGGGGAGACGCTGGATCACCTGTCGGAATCCATCGCGGTGTTTGCCCCCGACGGGCGGTTGAAACTGTCCAATCCGCCGTTCCAGAAACTGTGGCAGTTGAGCGATGAGGACGTGGCCGCCAATACCCGCATTGCCGATATCGCAGCCCTGTGCCGCCCGCTCATGGAGCGGCCGGACATTTGGGATGATGTGAGCACCGCCATCACCGGCATTTCCGATACCCGCGAGCCCATGGCCGGGCAATTGGCGCTGCGCGACGGCACGGTATGCGACTATGCGCTGGTGCCCCTGCCCAACGGGCAGGCCATGCTTTCTTTCATGGACGTGACGGCCATGGTGCATTTTGAGACCACGCTGAAGGAACGCAATGAGGCGTTGGTGGCGGCGGAAAAGCTCAAGAACGAGTTTATCGAACACGTCTCCTATGAATTCCGCGCCCCGCTCACCTCCATCATGGGTTTTGCCGAAATGCTCCAGCAACAGCATTTTGGCCCGCTCAACGAGCGCCAGTTGGACTATGTGGCGGATATTTCCGGCGAGTCCAAAACTCTGCATGAATTGGTGGACAATCTTCTGGACCTCGCCACCGTGGATGCGGGCATTATGGAACTGGAGATGGAGAGCGTGGACACCCGCGCCCTGCTGCGCCGCGTGGCGCGGGAGATGACCGACAGGCTCCACGCCAAGGACTTGAAAATCTCCATCCGCCAGAGCGGCGGTGCTGCGCAATTCACCGGCGATGCCCGGCGCATTGAGCAGATCATGAACAACCTTGTTTCCAACGCCATCGTGTTCTCGCCGGAAGGGGAGACCATCACGCTGGAAAGCGCAACGGCCGGTGACGGTGTGCGGCTGGCGGTCATCGACAACGGCCCCGGCGTACCGGAGGGCCAGCGCGGCATGATTTTTGACCGCTTCAACAGCGCTTCCAAATCCTCCGGCAAGCGCGGGGCGGGCCTTGGCCTGTCCATCGCCCGTGCCTTGGTGGAACTGCATGGGGGCACCATCAAACTGGACAGTGTGATGGGCGAAGGCACCCGCTTTGAATGTTTCTTCCCCCACCAGAGGGATGTTGCGGAACCTGTTGACGAACGGGCAGCGTAGCGGCCCATGGAATGCACGATTCACCTAAAGGATGAGCGCGAGACCGCGCGGCTGGCCGAAACCCTTTCGCTGGCCATGGTGCCGGGGGACTGGATTGCCCTTTCGGGAACCTTGGGCGCGGGTAAAACCAGTTTCGCCCGTGCCTTTATCCGCCACGGGCTGGATGAGGGTGATGCGGAAGTTCCAAGCCCCACATTCACGCTGGTTCAGCTTTATGAGGGCGGGCGTTTTTCCCCCATGGCTCATCTGGACCTTTACCGCTTGGGTGACGGCGAAGAATTGCTGGAACTGGGTTTGGAAGAGGCCTTGGAAACCGGCGTGGCACTGGTGGAATGGCCGGACAAGGGTGAGGGATTTTTGCCGCCTGCCTGTTTTCACCTCCACCTGGAGCAGGGGGAGGGCGATGAGGAGCGTCTTGCAACGATTACGGCCCCCCAAGACCCCATGGCGCGCCTGCACCGTTCCCACCACATCCGCGCCTTTCTGGACAGCCACGGCCACGGGCAAAGCAGCCGTCATTTTCTGACGGGCGATGCCTCCGCCCGCGCCTATGAGACCGTGCGCCCCCTAAAGGGTGAAGAACTGGTGCTAATGAATGCACCGGCCACGCCCGATGGGCCGGTGCTGGAAAAATGGGGCAAGCCCTACAGTCAGGTGGCCCATCTGGCCGAAAATCTGGCGGCCTTTGTGGGTGTTGCCGGGGCATTGGCGGAAAAGGGTTTGGCGGTCCCCGCCCTGCACCAATACGATCTCGATGCAGGTCTGTTGCTGCTGGACCATCTGGGCAGTGACGGCATCATTGATGATGACCGCCAACCCATGGAGGAGCGCTATGGCGCGGCCATGGATCTGCTGGCCCACATGCACACCATGGACTGGCAGGCGGCCTGCGCGAAGCCCGCAGAAGCGCCCCACACCATTCCCCCCTATGACCGCACCGCCATGCTGGTGGAGGCCGACTTGCTGGCCCAATGGTATGCCCCCTGGTGCCTGGGCCGCCCGCTCGATGATCAAGAGCAAGCGCAATTTGAAGCCATCTGGAACGGCCTGATCGATGGGTTGGCTGATGCGCCCATCACGCTGGTGCTGCGCGATTATCACTCGCCCAATATTATCTGGCGGGGGGAGGAAACAGGCCATGCCCGCATCGGCATCATTGACTTTCAGGACGCGCTCATGGGGCCAGCGGCCTATGATGTGGCCTCACTGGCCCAAGATGCCCGGGTGGATGTGCCGGTGGAGGTGGAGCAGCGCCTCCTTGCCCGCTACATCAATGCCCGCGCCGATGATAAAAGTTTCGATATCGAAACGTTCAAGGCGCAATACGCCATCATGGCCGCACTTCGCGCCACTAAAATTTTGGGCATATTCATTCGCCTTTCCCAGCGGGACGGCAAACACGCCTATAGGGCCCACCTGCCGTGCATGCAGCACTATCTGCAACGGGCCTTGCAGCACGAAGCGCTTGCGGACTATGCCGCATGGGTGAACACTGTGCTGGTGAGACCTGAATCAGGCTGATTGCGCGCCGATGACAACACAAACTACCCGGCATACCAGACAAGCCGTTGTGCTGGCCGCCGGTCTTGGCACCCGTATGCGCCCCCTCACCCTCACCTGCCCAAAACCGTTAGTGGAAGTGGCGGGGGTCACCCTGCTGGACCATGCGCTCAATGCGCTGGTGCGGCATGGTGTGGACCACTGTGCGGTCAACGTTCACTATTTACCGGAGCAGATTGAGGCCCATTTGGCCACGCGCGGGGATTTGACGTGTCACATCTCAAACGAGCGGGACCAATTGCTGGATTCCGGTGGCGGCGTGGCCAAGGCTCACAACCTGCTGCCGGACCGCCAGAGCGCGTTTTTTCTGCTCAATGCGGATTCCTTTTGGCGGGACCGTACCTTGCCCGCCCTGCCCGCCTTGGCGCATATGGACGGGCTTTTTGATGACACCATGGATATGCTCATGCTGGTGGCCCGTCACGAAGACGCCGTGGGTTTTGACGGTAAGGGAGATTTTTTCATGGGCGCAGACCGGCGCCTCACCCGGCGGGGCAATGCGGACCATGCACCCTATGTCTATGCGGGCGCAATTCTCGCACGGCCTGAACTTTTTCAAAATCGGCCAGCAGTCTTTTCCCTCAACACGGTGTTTGATGAGGCCATCGCCAAGGGGCGTCTGGCGGGGGCTGTGCTCAACGGGTTGTGGCTGCATGTGGGCACGCCCCAAGCCATTGGTGAGGCGCAGGCTGCCCTGACAGCCTTTGACCAAAAGCGCTCCGCGTGAACGATCCGCGCCGTCCTTACCGCTCCCGAGTGGCGTCAATCCCGCCCGGAGCGGCTTTTTTGCCACGGCTGGTCGACGCCCTTGTTTCGGGTGAATTGATTGACGGCTTCAACGCGCTGGACGATCCGCTCGCCTTGGCGGGGGTGACCATCTGGCTGCCCACCCGCCGCGCCGTGCGGGCCATTCAAGGCGCGTTTGCGCAGCGCATGCCCGGGGAGGTGGCCCTCTTGCCCCGCCTGCGCGCGCTGGGGGAGGTGGATGAAGATACGCTGGCTTTCGATGGGCCGCAGCTTCCCGTCCTGTCCCCCGCCATGGACGGGCTGGAGCGGCACATGATCCTCACCCGGCTTGTCCATGCCTGGGCGGATAGTCTGTCAAACAAGGATCGGGACATTTTCTACGGCGGCGGCGACATCATGATGCCAGCTTCGCTCCCCGACGCCGCGTGGTTCGCCGCCGATCTGGCCCGGCTGATGGACATGGTGGCCACGGAGGAAGTGCTGTGGAAGGACCTGAAAAACCTGGTGGACGGGGAGCATTCGGACTGGTTTGGCCTAACGCTGGAATTCCTCACCATCGCCACCAAGGCATGGCCGCGCATTTTGCAGGAACGGGGCATGCAAGACGCGGCCACGCTACGGGCCGAATTTCTCAACCTTCAGGCTGATCTCTACAGCCGCCAGGGCAGTGAAGGCCCCGTGATTGCGGCCGGGTCCACCGGCTCGATCCCCTCCACCGCCCGCCTGCTGAAATCCATCGCGCAATTGGACAAGGGCGTGGTGGTTCTACCCGGTCTTGATCGGGATATGAGCGAGAAAGTCTGGGCCAAGGTGGACCTGCCGGATAACGAAAAGAATGAAGCCGGTGCCGCCGCGGGTCACCCCCAATACGGGCTGAAACTGTTGCTGGCAGAACTGGGCGTGCCCCGCGATGAAGAGGGCGTGCGCCAACTGCCCATGCGCCATGAAGACCCCAACGGCCACCGGCGCGTGCGCGAAAGGCTTGTGAGCGCGGCCATGCACCCGGCGGAAGAAACCCACACCTGGCCCGCCCTGTTTGAAGCGCTGGATGGCAAGGCCCGCAAAAGGGCCTTTGACGGCGTCAAACTCGTCACCGCCCCCGGCCCCCGGGAGGAAGCGCTGGCCATTGCGCTGGCCTTGCGGGAAACCCTGGATGAGGGGGATCATACCAAAACCTGTGCCCTGGTAACCCCGGATCGTAATCTTGCCCGCCGGGTAGCCATCGAAATGCGCCGGTTCGGCGTCTTCATCGATGATTCCGCCGGGCAACCCCTGACGAACCGCCCTGCTGGCACATTTGTGCGGCTGGTATTGCATGTCCTGTGCCGGGTGCCGGACCCGGTGGCGTGGGCGGCACTGCTGAAACATCCCCTGGCCCGCTTCGGCATGGACGGGAAGGGCGCCCGCCACGGGGCGCGTTTGTTTGAACTGGGCGTGCTGCGCGGTGCCATCAGCCCCCCGGTTCCGGGCAGGTTTTTGCAACGGGTCATCGACATCAAACAACGGGCCGCCGCTAAGGAGCGCCTGCCCAGCGCCGTGCGGCGCATGGATGATGATGATTTTGAGTGTTTGGAGAAATTGGCGCATAGCCTCGACCGGTTCTTCCAGCCCCGCACGCCCGTTGATGATGAGGGTGAAATGCCCGATGCCCTAACCCACCGCACGGTGGCGGACCTGGCCCGGCTCACGATAGAGGCGTTAGAATTTTGTGCCACAGACCACGAAGACAATTGCGGGGCCCTCTACGCAGGCCCCGCCGGGCAAGTGCTGCACGACCTCATGGGCCGCCTCATGGACCACGGCCAAAACCTTGCCGTGCCCATGGACCAGTGGCCGGATCTCTTTGAGGCGCTCATGGCCACAAGCACCGTGCGCCCCCGCGGTGGCACCCACCCCCGCGTTGCCATTCTCGGCCCCATCGAAGCCCGTTTGCAGACTTTCGATCGGGTGGTGCTGGGCGGATTGAACGAAAAGACGTGGCCCGCCCATGGCCGCAACGACCCCTTCCTCTCCCGCCCCATGAAGGCGGCGCTGAAATTGCCCTTGCCCGAACGGCGCACGGGGCTGGCGGCCCATGATGTGCAGATGATGTTGGGCATGAACGATGTGGTGCTCACCCGCGCGGCCAAGCTGGACGGCGCACCGACGGTGGAATCGCGCTGGGTGCAACGGCTGCGCATGGTGGCTGGGGAAGAGGCGCTGAAGGCCATGGAAGCTGACGGGAGCCGGTTCGTCAACTGGGCCGCCGCCATAGACCGCCCCCTCGGGCCGCCCCGACCCTGCCCCCGGCCCGAGCCCAAACCACCGGTCAACGAGCGGCCCCGTCAGCTCCACATCACCGCCGTGGAAACATGGACCAGCGACCCTTACGCCATCTATGCCCGCCACATTTTGCATCTGGATGCGCTGGAGCCGCTTTTGCGGGTGCCGGATGCCCGCGAAAAAGGCACGCTGTATCACGCCATCGTCGAAAATTATTTCACCGCCGGACTGAAAGTCACCATGCCGGATGTGGAACAACGGTTCCAAGCCCTTGCGGACATGTGGTTTGCCGGTGAAGAGGTGCCCGATGAATACGTAACCCTTTGGAAACCCCGCTTCCGCTCCATCGCCCACCACTTCGTCCACACGATGCAAAGCAAGGTAGAGCCGCATGTGGAGCGCACCATCACCGAAGAGCGGGGCAGCACCACCAAAGACCTCCCCAATTTTCGCCTGTCCGGCCGGGCCGACCGCTTTGATGTGACCGGCGAGAGCTTCCACCTCTACGACTACAAAACCGGCTCCGTGCCGACCGCTTCTGCCGTGCAGGGGCATGATGCACCCCAGATGCCTCTCACCGCGGCCATGGCCCTGCGCGGCGCGTTTGGGGCGGACATTCCCGCCCAAGCAGCCGCCTTCTCCTATGTGGTTTTGAAACCCGATGACGGTTTCAAAATCGCCAAAGTATCCCCGGCGAGCCAGGAGGAGACCCAGGACTTGGCGCAGGAAAGCTGGCAACGCTTGGCCCGGTTGATTGAAGCCTATGATGACCCGGCCAAGGGATATCGTTCCCAGGCCCGCCCCTCGCCCCATGCCTTTGCGGGCGACTATGACCATCTGGCGCGGGTGAAGGAATGGTCGTTGACGGAAGGGGAAGGGGATGGCGATGCCGGATCGGAGGGGGAGGCATGAGCGGTCCGGAACTGGTCGTACCCGCCGACACAAACAAGGCCCAGACGCTGGCCTCCGACCCGTCCATTTCCGTATGGGTTTCCGCCAATGCGGGGGCGGGGAAGACCACGGTTTTGGCCCGGCGGGTGGAACGTCTCCTGCTCAACGGAACGGACCCTTCCCGCATCCTGGCCCTCACCTTCACCAAGGCCGCAGCGGGCGAAATGGCCAACCGCGTGTTCAAAACGCTGGGCCAATGGGCGGTCATGGATGAGACGGACCTGCGCAAGGCCCTCACGAAGACCGAAGGCAAGACCCCCACGACCAAGCAGCTGAAACAGGCCCGTACCCTGTTTGCCCGGGCATTGGAAACACCCGGCGGGCTGAAAATCCAGACCATCCACGCTTTCTGCGAAGCGCTGCTGCACCAATTTCCGCTGGAGGCCAATATTCCGGGCCATTTCACGGTGATGGATGAAAGCCATGAGAGCCTGTTGATGGGCGAGGCCCGCCGCCACGTGATTTTGCACCTGGCCCAGCAGCCCGGCAGCGCCGTGGGGCAGGCCATGGCGGCGGTCATGGATGCGGCCAGTGAAACTAAGGTGGAAAAACTGCTGGAAGCGGTGGTGGACCATCGCGAGCGGCTGGGGGCGTGGCTGGCAAATACGGGCACGATTGGCGCAGCCATCAGCGATCTCAAATCCGCTTGCGGCTTCTCACCCAACGAAACGCCCCAAAGCGTGTTGGCCGACACGCTCCACGGCCTGCCGATCCTCGCATGGGATATTCCCACCATCCTTGCGGCGTGGAGCAAGGAAACCACCGCGGCAGCCGTCAAGGGGCGGGCGGCGCTGCAAGCCGTCGCCGAACGCGAAACCGATCCACAAACGGCCATGGATTTGCTGAAAACATGGCTCATGAAGCAGGATGGCGCCCTGTCATCCCGGGCCATGACCAAGGGGATGAAGGAGAGCGTGGACGGTCTGGAGGACACGCTTGCCCACACCGTGCAGCACATGGGCGGGGGGCTTGCCCGCATGACGACGCTGGACCAGATCGACCGCACTGGCTCGGTGCTTACGGTGGCCCAGGCCATGCTGGCGCGCTATCAACTGGCCAAGCGGCGGGCGGGTTTGCTGGACTTCGATGACCTCATCGACCGGGCGGCCGATCTGCTCACCCGCAAGGATGCCCGGGCATGGGTGCTCTACAAGCTGGATCAGGGCATTGACCACCTGCTGGTAGACGAAGCGCAGGATACGAGCGCGCGCCAGTGGGACATTATCCGCGCTTTGGTGGACGAGTTTTTCAGCGGTGAGGGGGCGCGGGAGGTGGACCGCACCGTCTTTGTGGTGGGCGATGAAAAGCAATCCATCTATTCCTTCCAGGGGGCAGACCCCCAGGTCTTTGCCCAGGAAAAGCGGGCCATCACGCGCCGGGCCAAAGCGGCGGGCAAAGTTCTTAAAGATGTGAAGCTCAACCTCTCTTTCCGCTCCACGCAGGATGTTTTGAGCGCGGTGGATGCGGTGTTTGCCATACCTGAACACGCCAAGGGTGTGACCGACGGGGCGGGGCAGGAAATGGTCCACGAGGCCGCCCGCAAGGGCCAGCCCGGCCATGTGGAAGTGTGGGACCCGTTCGTGCCGGGCGAAAGCGTCATCCCCGACCAATGGCACATCTTTCCCGATGAAGATGCAGCCCCCGCCCCCCCCGTGCAATTGGCGCAGACCATGGCGGACCGGATTGTTCAAATGACGTCCGGCGAACGCTTTGTGGCCACGGGCAAACTCATTACGCCGGGCCATATTCTGGTACTGGTGCGCAGCCGCGACCCGTTTGTGGGCGCGCTCAACCGGGCGCTGAAGGACCGGGGCGTGCCGGTGGCCGGGGCCGACCGTCTGGCGTTGGGAGACCATATCGCGGTGCAGGACCTTTTGGCCCTGGGGCAGGCTGTTGTCACCCCGCAGGATGATCTGTCCCTGGCGGCAGCGCTCAAATCGCCCCTGTTCGGCCTGACAGAAGACGACCTGCACCGCCTGGCCCGCCACGGCCTCACCCCCGCACCGGTGGATGGGGAAAAGGAACGCAGGGAGCCGCCACTGGGCGAATCCATGGTGCGCAGCACCAGCCTGTTCCGTTCCCTGCAAAGCCTATCCGCAACACCGCCCTTTGATAAAATCTGGCAACGCTTCCGCACCATCCAGATGCGGGCGGATGCCATGCCGGTCTACGAGTTTTATGCGCTTGTTCTGGGCAAGGATCGGGGGCGTCATCTCTTTCGTCAGCGGCTGGGGCCGGAGGTGGAAGACGTGCTGGACGCTTTTCTTGACCTCACCCTGGCCCACGAAACCGGTTCCTTGCCGGGCCTGCAAGCCTTTGTGGAAGGCCTGCGGGAAGATAGCCCCACCATCAAGCGGGAGATGGACCAATCCGCCGGCCAAGTGCGGCTGATGACCGTCCACGCCGCCAAAGGGCTGGAAGCGGAAGTGGTGTTTCTGGTGGATCGCCACCGCGAGGCGTGGCGGACATCCCATCAGCCCGCCCTTTATGGCCTAGGCGAGGAGGGCCCCATGCTGTGGGTGCGCGACAGCAAAGACCACGGCCACATCACCCAGCCCCTGCAACAGCGCCAAAGGGCACTGGCGGAGGAGGAGTATCGCCGCCTGCTCTATGTGGGCATGACCCGGGCCAAGGATCAGTTGATCGTGTGTGGCTATTGTTCCAAAAAAGCCCCCACTGGCCCGGTATGGCACCGCATGGTGCGGGAAACGTTGGCGCAAAGTTGGGCACAAGAAGGCCCGTTGTGCGATGCCGAAGGCGCACCCATGCGCTACCGTTGGACCATCTCGGATGACAAGCGCGGGCCGGTGCCAACGCCCCCACACCATGAGGATGAAGCCCTGCAACGCGCACCCACCGGTCAGGAATTGCCGGGATGGCTGAACCATCAACTTGCCCCGGAAGCAGACCTCCCCCGCCCCCTCAGCCCCTCCGGCGCCCAGGCCTTGATCGAAGAGAAGCCCGCCGGACCCGGGCAAAAGCCATCGCTTTTACCCCCGCCGGCAGCGGCATGGGCCGTCAGCCCGCGTCTTTTGGGCACGGTGGTGCATCGGCTGTTTGAAGAATTGCCCGATCGGGACCGCAAGGACTGGGAAACCCTCGCCCGCCCTTACCTGAAGGCGCATCTTGAAACCCTGTCAGACCCGGAAGCGGACCGGATTCTTGAGAGCTTGTTTACGGCCTTGGACAGCCCACAATTGGCCCCCTATCTGGACCCGCAAAATAGCCGGCCGGAAGTGCCCATTATGGGTGCACTCACCCTCAACAGCGGCAAACGCCCCGTGGTGGGCACGATTGATCGCATGGCGGTCTTGGCCGATCACGTCATGCTGCTGGATTTCAAGACGGGCACTCGCGTGCCCCCCACGGCGGCCCAAATTCCCGCTGACTACATCACCCAAATGGCACTCTATCGCAGTTTGGTGGCGCAGCTTTACCCGAAAAAACCGGTGCGGGCAGCCTTGCTCTACACAACAGCATTTGACGAAGACGGCACCCCCGCACCGCGCCTGTTGGAGGTTGATGGGCCGAGCATGGATGATGCTCTCCAAAAGGTGATGGCCCTGTAACGGCGGTTAACATGGTGTAACCCCCATTGCCATGGATGGGCCTTGACCCGCTCCATTGCCCTTCTTACGTCACCCCTACGCAAACACATACGGGAGAATCCCCATGGCCACGGTCACCATCGACAACAGCAATTTCGACGCCGAAGTGCTCAATTCTGACACCCCTGTGGTGGTGGACTTTTGGGCGGAATGGTGCGGCCCTTGCAAGATGATCGCCCCCAGCCTGGAAGAGATTTCCACGGAAATGGCCGATAAGGTGAAAATTGCCAAAGTTGACATGGATTCAAACCCCGACCTCGCCGCCAAATATGGCGTGCGTTCCATTCCCACGCTTTTGATGTTCAAGGACGGCGAGCCCACGGCCATTCAGGTGGGCGCACTGCCCAAGGCCCAACTGTCCAGCTGGATTTCTAAAGAAGTGTGATGCGTTAGCGTCCCACAACAAAAATCATGGGCCTGCGGCGTCAACAGATGCCGCAGGCCTTTTTGTTTGAAGTCACGCCTGTGTCACGTTAGCTAGAGCGCAACGTTTCAACGGGTTTCAATCCCATGACCGATGATACTGCCGACGCCGTCGGTCTTTCTGCGGAAACCCAAACGCATATTCTGGCCCAGGCCCTGCCCTATATGCAGGCCCATACGGGCCGCACGATCCTCATCAAATATGGCGGCCACGCCATGGGGGACGAGACGCTTAGCCAATCTTTTGCCCGGGACGTGGCCCTGTTGCAGCAGGCCGGCGTGCGCCCCGTGGTGGTCCATGGCGGCGGGCCGCAGATTGGCGACATGCTCAAACGCATGAATATTGAAAGCCATTTCGCCGCCGGCATGCGGGTGACCGACCGGGCCACGGTGGAAATTGTGGAAATGGTGCTGGCCGGGTCCATCAACAAGGGCATCGTCGCCCGCTTCAATGGCGAGGGCGCACGGGCCATCGGCCTTTGCGGCAAGGACGGCAATATGGTGCGCGTGCGCAAGATGGAGCGCACGGAGCGGGATCCGGATTCACAGATTGAAAACATCGTTGATCTGGGATTTGTGGGCGAGCCGGAAAAGGTGAGCCGTGAAGTGCTGGACCTTTTGATTGCCTCCAACATCATCCCCGTCATCGCGCCGGTGGCGTTCGGGCCGGAGGGTTACACCTATAACGTCAATGCCGACACATTTGCAGGTGCCGTGGCCGGGGCGCTCAATGCCGAGCGGCTTTTATTCCTGACCGATGTGCCCGGCGTGTTGGACAAGGAGGGGAACCTGCTGGAAATCCTCACGGTCAGCGAAGCCCGCGCGCTCATCCAAAATGGCACCATTTCCGGCGGCATGATCCCCAAGGTGGAAACCTGCATTGAAGCCCTGGATCAGGGCGTTGAAGCGGTGGTGATTGTCAATGGCAGGGTGCGCCACGCCGTGCTGTTGGAATTGTTCACCGAACACGGAGCGGGCACCATGATTGTGCCCGATGAGGTTGTGACCCATGACTGATTTGAGCACAAAATTCGACCACATCACGGACTGGGTCTTTGACCTCGACAACACGCTCTACCCCCGCCATTGCGACCTCTTTGCCCAGATCGACTGGAAAATGACCGACTATGTGGCGGACCTGTTGGACATGAACAAAGAGGCCGCCCGCAAACTGCAAAAAGAACTGTATAAGGAATACGGCACCACCCTGCGTGGTCTCATGGAGCGCTACCATGTGGACCCCCACGATTTTCTCCATAAGGTCCACGACATCGACTACAGCCCCATCGAGCCGAACCCGGTTTTGGGGGATTTGATCGCCGCCCTGCCGGGCCGCAAACACATTTTCACCAATGGCGATGTGCCCCACGCACGGCGGACCACTGACCGTTTGGGTATTTCCGACCATTTCGACAAAGTCTTTGACATCGTGGCCTCCAATCTGGTGCCCAAGCCGGAAGAAGCGCCCTATACGGCGTTTCTGGAAAGCCATGATGTGAACCCTGCCCATGCTGCCATGTTTGAAGACATGCCGCGCAACCTTGCGGTGCCGAAACAATTCGGCATGACCACGGTTTTGGTGGTGCCCGCCATGGGCAGCGAGCACAGCGCCGAAGCCTGGGAACATGAAGTGACCCAACAGACCCATGTGGATTTTGCCACCGATCATCTGGATGATTTCTTGGCCGACATTCTCACCGCGCTGGACGGCACGTTTGAACGGCCCGCATCGCTGCCACGAAAAGTCTGACCCATGACACTGCTTTTGGGGCTGGATACCGGCGGCACGTTCACCGACGCCGTTATCATGCGCACGCGCCCGGGTGAAAACCCAGCCGTTGCCGCCAAAGCCAAAGCGTTGACCACCAAGGACGATCTGGCCATCGGCATTGCCGGTGCCGTGGATGCGGTTTTGGGCCAGATGGACGGCCAAGCAGCCCAAGAGATCGGCATGGTCTCCCTTTCCACGACGCTGGCCACCAATGCGTTGGTGGAGGGGCAGGGGGGCCGCGTGGCGCTGGTGGCCATCGGTTTTGACGAACGGGATTTGAAAAATGCCGGGCTGGATGAGGCCATTGGGGGCGACCCCGTTATCATGCTGCCCGGCGGCCACACCACCCATGGCGGTGAGGCGCAGCCGCTGGATAGGGCGCGTTTGGATGCGCAGTTAAGTGACCTTCAAAACACCGTGTCGGGCTTTGCCGTGGCCGGCTATTTTGCCGTGCGCAACCCGGCCCATGAAAACGCGGTGCGCGATTTGATCACGGCCAAAACAGGCATGCCCGTCACATGCAGCCATGAACTGTCCGCCCGGCTCAATGGCCCGAAACGGGCGCTCACCACCGTGCTGAATGCCCGCCTGATCCCCATGATCGACCGGCTGATCACCGCCTGCCGGGCCACATTGGCCAAGCGAAAAATTAAAGCCCCCCTCATGGTTGTTCGCGGGGACGGCGCGCTGGTGAGCGCCGACTTCGCCGCCCGCCGCCCCATCGAAACCATTCTGTCCGGCCCCGCCGCCTCCCTGGTGGGCGCACAGTTTTTAACCGGCGAAGACCGGGCCTTCGTCAACGACATTGGCGGCACCACGTCCGACGTGGCGCTTTTGGAGGGCGGTCGCCCCCGCATCGACCCGGACGGGGCCCGCGTGGGCGGGTTTCGCACCATGGTGGAAGCCGTGGCCATGCACACTTTCGGGCTTGGCGGCGATTCAGAAGTGGGTGTGGGCGGCAGCGGCCTACGACCGGAACTGACCCTTGGCCCCCGTCGCCTCGTGCCCGTTTCCCTGGCGGCACACCGGTTTGGGTCGCTGGTCCATGGGGCACTGGATGCCCAGCTCCAGTCCACGCTTGTGGGCCGGTTCGATGGCCGCTTTGCTTGGCGGTCGGGCATGGGGGTGGCCAGCGGATTGAGCAAGGCCGAACAAAGCCTTTTTGATAGCCTCACCCATGAACCGGTGGCCTTGGAAGGCTTTTTGAAAGGCAATGCCCAATCGGCTGCCCTGAAACGGCTGGTGAGCCGGGGCTTGGTGAGCGTGGCGGGCCTCACCCCCTCCGATGCCATGCACGGCCTTGGCCTGCATGGGCAATGGGACGGCGAAGCGGCCCTAAAGGCCCTCCGCCTTTTTGGGCGGCGCAAGGATGGAGGGGGAAAAGCACTGAGCGATGACCTCCTGTCTTTGGCCCGATGCATCGTTTCGACAGTGGAACGGCGCAGTGCAGAAGTGGTCTTGGAAACCGCCCTTCAGGTGGACGGGCGGGAACCGTCTTTGGTGCAGCATGAGCTTTTGAAACAGGTGTTGGATGCGCGGAGCAAGTCAAAACCAAACGAAGCAAAGGTTCAGTTTTCCCTCAAACTGGACCGCCCGCTGATTGGCCTGGGTGCTTCTGCCCATGCCTACCACCCCAAGGCGGCTCAACTATTGGATACGCAGGCCATCGTGCCGGACCATGCGGACGTGGCCAACGCCATCGGTGCCGTGGTGGGGCACGTGATGGTCCGGGCCGAAGCGCTCATCACCCAGCCTGCGGAGGGCCGCTTTCAGGTGACGGGCTTTGAGAAACCGTTTGCGGATGAAGAAAGCGCACTGGGTTATGCCGAGGAAACCGTGCGTAATGAAGCCCAGCGACTTGCCTATGAAGCGGGCGCGGAAGATGTGACCATCCACGTGGAGCAACAGGCCAAACGGGCCACCATCGAAAGCCGCGATATGCTGGTGGAACTGCGCCTGACGGCAACTGCCTCCGGCCGACCGCCCATAGCAGAAGGTTAAGCCGTCGTCCTGTAATACTGGCACAGGTGGTTCACAAAACACGCCTCACACTGGGGCGCGCGGGAGCGGCAGATTTTCTTGCCAAATTGCAGCAGCCAAAAATGGCCGTCGCGCATGGCCCATTTGGGCGTGCGGTCTTCCAGCGATTGTGCCGTCTGCGCCTCCGTCTTGCCACGGGCGAGCCCCGTGCGGTTGGCGACCCGGTGAACGTGGGTGTCCACGGCGATCACGTCTTCATCAAAAGTGAAAGAGAGCACGATGTCGGCGCATTTACGGCCAATGCCGGGTATTTTTAAGAGACCCTCGCGGGTGTCGGGGATCACGCAATCCAATTCCTCGATCACATAGGCGCAGAGCTTTTTCAGGTTGCGGGTTTTCATGTTGTAGAGGCCGCAGGGCTTGATGGCAGCGGCGATCACCTCATCCTCCAGCGCCAGAATGCCCTGGGGCGTGTCCGCCAGCGCAAACAGGGCTTTTGAGGCTTTGGCCGTGTTTTCATCCCGCGACTGGGCCGACAACATGCAGGAGACGCAGGAGCGGAACGGGTCCGGCTGCTCCTTCGGCCCCTTGGCGGTGGGGGTGCGCCCCGGCATGTGCTCATCCATCAGCCGGTAGGTTTCTTCCACCTGATCGGGCATCAGCAAGGTTTGCGCAAAGGCGCGGCTTTTCGGTTCGCTCATGGTGGTGTCTCCTTGCGGCGGTCCCCCAGTCTAACGGGCGAAACCACCACCATTCATTGCGACACAACCGCCGCTTCCCAGCCCAAAATGGCCCGTTTGCGGGTCAGGCCCCAATGGTAGCCCGTCAACTGCCCGCCTTTGCCCAACACCCGGTGGCAGGGCACCACAAAGGAAATGGGGTTGCGCCCCACAGCCGTGGAGACCGCCCGCGTGGCATCGGGTCGATCAATGGATTGGGCGAGGCCCGAATAGGTGGTGGCGCTGCCCACGGGCAGGGTGAGCAGGCCTTCCCAAACCCGGATTTGGAAGTCGGAGCCGATCAACACCACCCGCAGGGGGTTGCTCTCCTGCCATTGGGTCGGGTCGAAAATGCGGTTGACGTAGGGGGCGGTGCGGCGGCTGTCTTCCCTATAGACCGCCCGGGGCCAGCGTTTTTGCATTTCGGCCAGCGCTTCAGCGCGGGAATAGGCCCCCTTGCCACCGTTCTTCTGGTGCCGCGCGCCGCTGTCCTCGCCCCCATCCACAAAGGCCAGACCGGCAAGGCCCCGGTCTGTGGTCATCACCAAGGCTTCGCCGAAGGGGCAGGGGTGGAAGCCGTAAAACAGGGTCAGCCCTTCGCCCTTGGCCTTGTAGGTTCCGGGGGACATGGCCTCGTGCGTCACAAACAAATCATGCAACCGCCCGGGGCTGGACAGGCCCAGCTCATAACTGGCCTCCAGCAGCGGCAGATCCTCTTCCCCCAATAACCGCTTAGCATGGTCCAGCGTCACCGCCTGCAAAAAACCCTTGGGGGACAGGCCCGCCCAGCGGGTGAATGTCTTTTGCAATTTGGTGGGGGAGACGCCGGTGAGACGGGCGAGTTCATCCAACTCCGGCTGGTCCTGCCAGTTTTCGGTAATGTGTTGCAGCACCTGCCGCACCACGCCGTAGTCGGCCTGCGCTTCGGTGAAGGCCGTTGATGGGGTGAGGTTTTCCGCTTTGGCCAGCATGATTTTCTCCACTGCCGGTTGGCTTATGGAGACAATCTAGGGGGCGAGCCCCACGGCAATCCACCCGAAACTTGCCGTGTTACCGTTTGGCCCTGTGCAGCGCCTGCCGCAGGGCGTCAGCAAAGCTTTCCTTGTCCAACGGGTTGAGGAAGGAGCCCAAAGCCACCGCCTCCTTGCGGTTGGCCAGCCGCATTTCCGTGATGCCGATTTCCTCATGCCGGTCCACTTCCAGCCGCGTGCCGAATTGGGGAAAAGCGTGATCTTCCGCCCGGCCCTTGGGGGACACTTTGCGCAGCCGCACGTGGGAGCGCGAAACCTCCACATCTTCATAGGCATTGGCGGCCCGGTAGCTGGCGCGGAAGGCCCAGTAGATCAAGAGCACGTCCAGCCCCATGAACCCCATGATGGGCCAGAACCCCAGATAGGTGAACACGCCCCCGATGGTAAAGCAGATGGCCCCGATGCACCCCATCAGGATGCGAAACCCCTTGGTGCCCAGCGAGCGATAGGGCGTCAACCGGGCGTTGAACACCAATTCTCCGTTCGGGAAAGGATCGCTTGAAAGGGTGGCGCTGGTCATGGTTGTTTCGCAGTGGACGATGTTGGTGCAAGTGTAAGAAATTTCAATGACAAGAAAAGAGCCGAAACCGGCCAGCGAAAAAAAGTCGCAAACCCGCCGCAAGGCAAAGCCCTTGCCCCGGGCGCGCTATACGCAGGCGGAAATGGCGGCCATTTTCGAACGCTTTCGCCAACAAAGGCCCGAACCCAAGGGCGAGTTGAACCACACCAACCCCTACACGCTAGTGGTGGCCGTGCTGCTTTCCGCCCAGGCCACGGATGTGGGGGTGAACAAGGCCACGGCCAATTTGTTCAAACTGGCCGATACCCCCCAAAAAATGCTGGCACTGGGGGAAGAGCGGGTGCGGGAGGAAATCCGCACCATTGGCCTCTACCGCAACAAGGCCAAAAACGTGATCCTCATGAGCCAGCAATTGGTGGACGAATTTGACGGCGTGGTGCCCACGGACCGGGACACACTCACCAGACTGGCCGGTGTGGGCCGCAAAACCGCCAATGTGGTGGTCTCCATGGCCTTTGGGCAGGCCACCATGGCGGTGGATACCCATATTTTTCGTCTGGCCAACCGCATGGGGCTGGCCCCGGCGGATAACGTGGACGAGGTGGAGCGCATTTTGATGAAGCGTATACCGACCGATTATCTCTACCACGCCCACCACTGGCTCATCTTGCACGGGCGCTACACCTGCAAAGCGCGCGCACCTTTGTGTCACGCCTGCATCATTGCCGACCTGTGCAAGTCCAAAGAGAAAACCTGTTCCGTTCCCATCCCGGTGGTGGAATTGCCGGAGCAGGATGTTTCTCACCCAACGACGGCATGAGCCTGTTTTGTTCTTTTTTCACCCCTGCGGCTACGCCGCTCTGCTAAAAGAAACCCATTGAGTGATTCGCGTCCCAAATTCCGTTGGCCCCGCCCCTCCGGGCGGGCTTACCGCCGCAAACCATCGTTCGATGGACCGGCGAAGGGTGAATCACGCTCACCTTTGGATGATGAATCCCTCTTGGCAGACCTCGCTCAAAAACAGCCCCTCGCAAGCGGCGCACAACGTGCGTTTGAGGGGTGTTGTATTCATGCCGTAAACGGCGTGGAACTGGTGGCCGACCCGGAGGGCGTGGCCTATTGGCCGGCGCAAGACACGCTGCTGGTGGCGGACCTGCATCTGGAAAAGGGGTCGTCTTTTGCCCGACGCGGCCAACTCATCCCTCCCTACGATACGCTGGCCACGCTGCGACGGCTGGAGGCCGTGGTGCAGAAATGGCAGCCCGCCCGCGTGGTGGCCCTGGGCGATTCCTTCCACGATGCCGAGGGCGCGCAACGGCTCACCACCGCCGCCCGCGCCAGCCTTGCCGCCCTCATGGCGGGGCGGGACTGGGTGTGGATTACCGGCAACCATGACCCCCTGCCCCCCAAGGGCATTGGCGGCACCGTTATGGAAACCCTGCAAACGGGCGGCTTGACCCTGCGCCATGACCCCACGGTGGATGGCCCGGCGGGGGAAATTGCCGGTCACCTGCACCCCAAGGCCCGGCTCATGCGCCAGGGCCGCAGTGTGCGCCGTTCTTGCTTTGCCGCCTCCCGCACCCGCATGATCATGCCTTCGTTCGGGGCCTATACGGGCGGCCTCTCCATTTTCGACCGGGCCTTTGAGGGCCTGTTCGAAGGCCGTAATTTCCACGCCCTCATGCGGGGCAATGGCGCGGTCTATCGCATCGCGGCGGTGGATTTGAGTTAAATTAGAACCTCAAGCCTTGCATGACCTCCCCCTGGAGGGGAGGTCGGAGAGCGCAGCGATCCGGGCGGGGGGAACGATGTCTGCGCATAGCTTCCAAGTTGAAGTCAAATGTCCAGCCTCTACCCGAAACAACAAGTTGTTTCGGCCTCCCCTCCAGGTGGAGGTTGGCTCGCTGACAAATCTAAAGCCGTCTCAACGACACCCGATCCACCGCGTGGTCCTTGTCCTTGTGGAGCACCAGATCGGCGCGCATGCGGGTGGGCAGGATGTTTTCGTGCAGGTTCACCAGATTAATGCGGTTCCACAGGTCGATAGCCACACCGCGGGCGGCATCTTCAGACATTTCACTGTAGCGGTGGAAGAAAGAGCGCGGGTCGCGGAAGGCGGTTTCGCGCAGGGACATGAAGCGGGACACGTACCAGTCCTCAATCATATCCTCGTCCGCATCAATATAGATGGAAAAATCGAAAAAGTCGGAAACGAAAGGGATGCTGGCCCCGTCCCGGGGCAGGTCGGAGACTTGTAGCACATTGATACCCTCGAAGATGAGAATATCGGGCTGGTCGATGACCTTTTCCTCCCCCGGCACCACATCATAGACCAAATGGCTGTAAAGGGGTGCGCAGACATGGCGCTCCCCCGCCTTGATGCGGGCCAGAAAATCCAAAATGGCGGCTCGGTCATAGCTTTCGGGAAAGCCCTTGCGATCCATTAACCCCTGTTCGCGCAGTTCCGCATTGGGCTTCAGGAACCCGTCTGTGGTGACCAGATCCACCTTCGGGCTGGCGGGCCAGCGGGTGAGCAGTTCCCGCAAAATGCGGGCGGTGGTGGATTTACCCACGGCCACAGACCCCGCCACGCCAATGATAAACGGTGTCTTTTGGCCGTGCAGGTCCAAAAACCGGGCGCGCTGGGTGAACAGGCCCTTGGCGGCTTCCACATGGGAGGCGAGAAGGCGGGAGAGAGAGAGGTAGATGCGCTCCACTTCCTCCAACGCAATGGGGTCACCTAGGGCGCGCAGGCGGGTCACCTCCGCTTCTGTCAGCGTAAGCTCCTCATCGGCGCGGAATGTGGCCCACTCGTCGATGGAGAATTGCAGATAGGGGCTATGGGTCGGCACGGCAGGCAAGGGTTCAGCCCGTTTGCGTCGCACGGGACGCTTTTTCAGCCAGGCCCGATTGACCGGTGCGGCTTGCCAGAACGGACAGCACCTCCTCCAGCGCAATCTCCCGCATTTTAAGCACCACCAGCAGGTGATAAAGCAGGTCCGCCGCCTCGCCCTTCAAGGCGTCATCATCTTCCGCAATGGCAGCGATGACGGTTTCCACCGCCTCTTCCCCCAGTTTTTCCGCCGCTTTGTTGACGCCCTTGCCCATGAGTTTGACGGTCCAGGACGTGTCGTCGCCGGAGGCAGCACGGTCAGCGATAATCGCCTCCAAATCTTGCAAGGAAAATTGAGCCATCACGCCACCCTTTCCCGCACGGCCAAGCCCGCTTTCGCCATGTGAGCCTTGGCCTGCGCAATGGTATAGGTGCCGAAATGGAAGATGGACGCGGCCAGAACGGCGCTGGCACGGCCCTCGGTCACCGCCTCCACCAGATGGTCCAACTCCCCCGCCCCGCCAGAGGCGATGACGGGCACCGACACGCTGTCGGCAATGGCACGGGTGAGGGGCAGGTTGTAGCCGTCCTTCGTGCCATCCCGATCCATAGACGTGAGCAGAATTTCGCCTGCACCTTTTTCTACCATGAGATGGGCAAATTCCACCGCGTCGATGCCCGTAGCCGTGCGCCCCCCATGGGTGAAAATCTCAAAACGCTCGTCTTCACCGGGGCCACTGACCCGCTTGGCATCGATGGAAGCCACAATGCACTGATTGCCGAATTTATCCGCCGCGCGGGCGATCACATCCGGGTCGTTGACGGCAGCCGTGTTGAAGGAAACCTTGTCCGCCCCGGCCAGCAGAAGTTTGCGCACATCCTCCGGCGTGCGCACCCCGCCGCCCACCGTGACGGGCATGAAACACCGCTCCGCCGTGCGCGCCACCACATCATAGATGGTTTCGCGATTGTCGGATGAGGCGGTGATGTCGAGGAAGCAAAGCTCGTCCGCCCCCGCCGCATCATAGGCCGTGGCCGCCTCCACCGGGTCCCCCGCGTCGATGAGGTCCACAAAGTTCACGCCCTTGACCACGCGGCCGTCTTTAACGTCGAGACAGGGGATGATGCGGGTTTTGAGGGTCATCCGTCATTGCCCTTTAAGGGCCACAGCAAAACACGCAATGGCAAAAGCTGGCGGGTTTTTTCGTCAAACAAGGCATGATTGTCATAGACCGCCGCCAACAAGTCTTCCGAATCCATTAAGCGAACCGGGAAATTCGCGCGTTCTGCTTCATACTCGGCTTCTCGAGTAAATCCACCAGTCGAAACATAGAGTCCTTTCTCGCCATTCTGTCGACCACCAAGAAAACTGCGAATTTCCGGTGCTCCAATTTTGCCCTTTCTGTGTTTGACCTCAACGACAATGCGTGGATCCTGAAACCCAAACCCATCGGGCGATGCGATGATGTCCTTGCCGCGATCCGCACCTGTCGGAGTGACTTTTGTCCTGTATCCCATCGCCCGCAGAATTCCGGCGATCAAATGTTCCATTTCGCTTGGAGACAATGCCGCAATGGCGTCCTTTATTGCTTCATTGGCAATTTGCTCAATATCGAGAGCCCCGGATTCTTGAACTTCTTCCAAAGTCTCCTGATCATCGTGGGCCTCACACCAAAGCTCCGCCTGAATGCGAGGACCTACGCTGAACAGTGTAAGCGTCGAGCCAAGCGAATTGCGGGCCGAGACGCTTAGCTTGTCACGGCTAAAATCGTGCCGCCAAGCCACTTTTCGCTGATGAATATATTCGGGTGAATCTGAAATAAGGTTATATTCGTAGTCTCCCACTATATCGCCGCACAGATAGACGCGGGACTTCGGGTCGTAAGTAATCACGCGATCACCGATCGCAATCTCTTTGAGAAAGCGAAATACCTGACCTCTTCCGTTGTTTATCTGGCCTTCAGAAAGTGACGGGTCCGCCAACGCAAGCCTTTCGCCAATCTCGCCCCTGGATTGATACTCGTGCAACGGCCCAAGTGGCAACCAGCCGATGCCCACCATGTTGTTTTGTTGGAAGTCAACAGCAAACCGCCCGCCTTCGCCTGCTCTCACCATCCAACACTTCATTGTTTGCCCCTCAACATCGCCAGCGCCTCAGCCGGGTCTATGCGCCCATCATACAAGGCGCGGCCAGAAATAGCGCCGTTCAAAATTTGCGCGTCAGGCTTTGTCATGCGTTCAATATCGGCGATGGAGGCAAGGCCGCCGGAGGCGATGACGGGGATGGACGTGGCATTGGCAAGGGCCAAAGTGCTGTCCCAGTTAATGCCGGTGAGCACGCCGTCCCGGTCGATGTCCGTGTAAATGATGGCGGCCACGCCGGCATCTTCGAAGCGGGCGGCCATGTCGGTGACGGTGAGTTCGGATGTTTCGGCCCAGCCTTCCACGGCCACTTTGCCGCCCCGTGCATCGATGCCCACGGCGATGTGGCCGGGGAAGCGTTTGCACGCTTCACGCACCAGATCAGGGTCCCGAACGGCGATGGTGCCGAGGATGACCCGCGCCAGCCCGCGGCTGAGCCAGTTTTCCACATGGTCCAGCGTGCGGATGCCGCCGCCCAACTGCACGGGGTTGTCGGTGGCCGCAATGATGGCTTCCACCGCCGCACCGTTTACGGCTTCACCCGCAAAGGCCCCGTCCAGGTCCACCACGTGTAGATAGTCAAAGCCTTGTTCCTGAAACGCTTTGGCCTGCGCCGACGGGCTATCATTATAGACCGTAGCCTGGTCCATATCGCCCAGTTTGAGGCGCACGCACTGGCCGCCTTTCAGGTCGATGGCAGGATAGAGGATCATGGCTGCCACCTCAAAAAATTGGCGATCAGAGCCAGACCAAGGGCCTGGCTCTTTTCGGGGTGGAATTGCGTGCCTGCCATATTGTCCCGCGCCACGATGGCGGTGACGGGCTGGCCATAGTCTGCGGTGGCCACCAGCGCATCTTCGTTCTCCGCCGCCAGGTGGTAAGAGTGGACGAAATAGGCGTGCAATCCTTCCGGGCCTGTATCGATACCTTCCAGCAGGGCATGGTCGTTTTGCGCACGCAGCGTGTTCCAGCCGATTTGGGGGATTTTCAGGCTCTTGTCGGCGGGCCGCATTTCCACCACGTCCCCGGCAATCCAGCCGAGACCTTCCGTGGTGGCCTTCTCCAGCCCGCGTTGGGCCATGAGCTGCATGCCTACGCAAATGCCGAGAAAAGGCGTCTCGCCGTCACGCACCTTTTCCTGCAACACGTCCACCATACCCGGCACCGCATCCAGCCCGGCGCGGCAATCGGCATAGGCGCCAACACCGGGCAGCACGATGCGGTCTGCACTGCGCACGGCCTCCGCATCGGCGGTGAGGTCGATGGTGGCGGCAATGCCCTTGTCCCGCGCCGCCCGCTCGAACGCCTTGGTGGCGGAGCGCAGATTGCCGGAACCGTAGTCGATGATCGCCACGCGCATGGTCAGGCATTCCCATCGGCAAACATGCCGAACGAGGGTTGTGGGCCGCGCAGTGGCTTTTGCGCTTGGATTGGCGGTGCCGGAGGCGTCGGCTCCACCTCCACAACCTCTTCATTCAGTCGGGCCAAATAGGATGTGATGGCATGGGTCTCGCTCTGCCCATCCGCCACGCCCACAAAAGTGTAGCCCTTGCGGTCCAGCTGGCGGCGGCGCAGCTGATGGCCTTCCAACAGCAGCAGGAATGGCGGCAGACCACCCAAGACCAGCGCAGCAGCGTAAAACGACGAAGCCAGCAAAGCCCCCACGGCCAGCACGAAGACCACATAGACAGCCAGCCACACATAAAGCCCGTGCCAGACCAGCCAAACGGGCGGTGCCAGGATGGACCAGCGGGCCGGCATTTCGGGAATGGCGCGCAGCCCGTCCAGACCAGCCAAGGCGCCCTCCGCTCCCGGCGCATTTTCGGCACGGGCAGCGATGGCCTTTGGGTCAACACCGGCTGGGGCGTGGATGGTGTAAATCATGGGATGATCCGCAAAAAATCAGTCTGTCAAAGTGCCCTTGGTGGAGGGCACGGCATCCCCCATGCGGGGGTCCATCGCCACGGCCTGGCGCAGGGCGCGCGCCACCGCCTTGAAACAGGTTTCGGCGATGTGGTGGGCATTGTCGCCATAGTGATTGGTGACGTGCAGGGTAATGCGCGCCCCTTGCGAAAAGGCCTGAAAAAACTCGCGCACCAATTCCGTATCGAATGTGCCGATTTTGGAATGGGGAAAAGCCACATTCCACACCAGATAGGGGCGACCGGAGACGTCAATGGCGGCGCTGGTCATAGCCTCATCCATGGGCAGATCGAAGGAGGCATAGCGCGTGATACCCCGCCGCTCGCCCAGCGCTTCGTTCAAGGCTTGGCCCAGCGCCCAGCCGCAATCTTCCACCGTGTGGTGGTCGTCAATGTGCAAATCGCCATCGGCCTTCACCGTCACATCCATCATGCCGTGCTTGGCCAACTGGTCCAGCATGTGGTCGAAAAAGCCCACGCCCGTGGCGTGATCGTGTTTGCCGGTGCCGTCCAGATTAAGCGAGACGGAAATCTTCGTCTCATTGGTTTGGCGGGCAATATGTGCGGTGCGGGCCATGTCCCCGTCTCCCGTTGCGCTTTTGTGGGCGTTTCTTACAGAAGCCGCAGTGGCGTTGCAAACGCACTTTCACGCCCTACATCTGGCACAACACGAAGGGCGGGTGGGGCTTTTCCAAGACCACCCGTGCCTCTCATGTCCATCAATGGAGTGAAAACTTGAACCATACTCAAACTTCAAACGGCGGCTGGCTGCCGGATGTCCACGCCACCACCATCATCATGGTGCGCAAGGGCGGCAAGGTGGTGTTGGCCGGCGACGGGCAGGCTTCCATGGGCCAGACCGTCATGAAATCCAATTCCAAGAAAGTTCGCCGCCTGGGCAAGGGCGATGTCATCTGCGGCTTTGCCGGGTCCACGGCGGATGCGTTCACCCTGCTGGAACGGCTGGAAAGTAAGCTGGAACAATATCCCGACCAACTCATGCGCGCCTGTGTGGAATTGGCAAAAGACTGGCGCACGGACCGCTATTTGCGCCGTCTGGAAGCCATGATGCTGGTGGCCAATAAAGACGTTTCTCTGTGCCTCACCGGCGTGGGCGATGTGTTTGAGCCGGAACATGGTGTCATGGCCATCGGTTCCGGCGGCAATTACGCCCTCGCCGCCGCCCGCGCGCTTTATGATACGGATGCGGACGCTGAAACCATTGCCCAAAAAGCCATGACCATCGCCGCCGACATCTGCGTCTACACCAACCACAATCTGGTGGTGGAAAGCATGGACGCGGCCTAACCGTGGAGGTTTTTCAACCAGTCCTTCAGCGCCGGTGGCAGACCGTTGAGGTTTGCCGCCAGATAGCGACACTCCGCGCCACTGCCTTCCGCCACAATGGCAGGGTGCAGCCCGTTATTGTCAAAAACGCGCCAAAGATCGGCTTTCGCGCTGTAAGGCGCAAAATTGGTCAGCGAGCGTTCAAAACGCCGTCGGATGTCCGTTTCCTCAACAAAATGCCCGCCTTCCAAAACACGGCGCGCCACGCGGGCAATGCTGGTTTCTTCCCGGGCCACAGCGAAATAGAGCAGGTGAATTTTGATGCCTGCCTCTTTGGCCCGGTCGAAGAGGTTGAGGTAGGTGCGGCCCGAGAGGGTAGTTTCCAGCGTGATAATGAATGTGCCGTTACGGGCCTTGCCAGTGATGAAATCGTCCAGCATGGCAAGGGTTACCCGCGCGGCCCGGCGTTGCTCGCTGGCAGGATCAAAGGGCGCAAGACCGCGGGCAATCTCGTCCAGATTGACGAAACGCTTGCCTCCGGTCACGGCCTCGATATGGGCGCGGGCATAGCGGGTTTTGCCCACACCATTGGCCCCGGCAATGACCCATAGAACTGGTTGAGAAGGGGCCATGCACGGCTCCACACTAAAGCAATTCCCTGCAGCATAAGCGCCAAGCGCTCAGGCTGCAAAAGAAGAGAGAAAAACAAGATGTCTGATTATTTCCCCCGGGAAATCGTTTCCGAATTGGATCGGTTCATCATCGGTCAAAAGGATGCCAAGCGGGCGGTGGCGGTGGCCATGCGCAATCGGTGGCGGCGCCAGCAGCTGGAATCGCCCATGCGTGAAGAGGTCATGCCCAAAAACATTCTGATGATTGGCCCCACTGGCGTGGGCAAGACGGAAATTTCCCGCCGTCTGGCCAAACTGGCCGGTGCGCCGTTCATCAAGGTGGAGGCCACCAAGTTTACAGAAGTGGGCTATGTGGGCCGGGATGTGGAACAGATCATCCGCGACCTCTTGGAAATCGGCATTGGCCTGGTGCGCGAGAAAAAGCGCGAACAGGTGAAGGCCAAGGCGCACATTGCTGCCGAAGACCGGGTGCTGGATGCGCTGGTGGGGTCCACGGCAAGCCCTTCCACCCGCGCCACCTGGATGAAAAAACTGCGCGAAGGGGAGTTGGACGACAAGGAAATCGAGATTGAAGTGGCCGATACGGGCAACCCCATGGGCGGCATGGAAATTCCCGGCATGCCCGGCGGCGGCATGGGCATGATCAATCTGGGCGACATGATGTCCAAAGCCATGGGCCAGCGCACGAAAATGCGCAAAACCACGGTGAAGGAAAGCTATGAACTGCTGATCGCCGAGGAAAGCGATAAACTGTTGGACGATGAGCAGATCGTGGCGGAAGCTGTGGAAGCCACGCAAAATGACGGCATCGTTTTCCTGGACGAGATCGACAAAATTGCGGTGGGCAATGATGTGCGCGCCGGCTCCGTCTCCCGCGAGGGTGTGCAGCGGGACCTGCTGCCGCTGGTGGAGGGCACCACGGTGGCCACCAAACACGGCCCCATCAAGACGGACCACATTTTGTTCGTGGCCTCTGGCGCGTTCCACG
Source organism: Pseudomonadota bacterium (assembly GCA_038525315.1). Lineage (GTDB taxonomy): Bacteria > Pseudomonadota > Alphaproteobacteria > Rhizobiales > Rhizobiaceae > Pseudahrensia. The sequence continues at coordinate 292,631 of JBCBHU010000001.1, read as the reverse complement.
TGGCCAAGCCGTCTGATCTGCTGCCGGAATTACAGGGCCGCTTGCCCATCCGCGTGGAATTGCGCGCCCTCACCAAGGACGATTTTGTGCGCATCCTCACCGACACCGAGGCCAGCCTCATCAAGCAGTATGTGGCGCTCATGGGCACGGAAGAACTGACGCTGGACTTCACCGACGATGCCATTGACGCGCTGGCCGACATCGCCGTGGAGTTAAACTCCTCTGTGGAGAATATCGGTGCACGGCGGTTGCAAACCGTCATGGAGCGGGTGTTGGATGAAATCTCCTTCGATGCGCCGGACAAGGGCGGCACAACGCTGACCATTGATGCGGACTATGTGCGCGCCAATGTGGGCGATCTGGCCAAGAACACGGATCTATCGCGCTACATCTTGTAGGGTGATGGGTTGGTGGATTCCGGGCTTAAGGCCCGCCATGACAGCCAATTTGAATTTCGTCATTGCGGGGCCAAGACCCCGCAATCCATTCCTGCGCCACACCTCTTTGATCTGGCGTATAAAACGCCTAAGGAAGCGCCATGGCCGCTTCTTCCCCCATTCTTGATGCCAACGACCTGCGCCAACAGCTCACCGCGCTGACGGGCGCGGATGGCGATGGTTCGTCCGCTGACGTGCGCAAGGAAGTGTTGGCGCTTTTGAAAGAGACTTCAAAAGCGGGCCGCAAAAGAGTGGAAGCACTCCTGCTGGAGGATGGGTCGGGGCAAAAATGCGCCGAACGGCTGTCGAACCTGCAGGACGAAATCATACGCTGTCTCTACGATTTTGCCATTGTCCACGTCTTTCGCGCCGCTAATCTGTCCAGCGGTGAACGCATGGCCATTGCGGCCGTGGGCGGTTACGGGCGCGGCACGCTGGCCCCGGGGTCGGACCTCGACCTTCTGTTCCTGCTGCCCTACAAGCAGACCGCCCTGGGCGAGAGCATCGTGGAATACATGCTCTATATGCTGTGGGACATGGGCTACAAAGTGGGTCACGCCACGCGCACGGTGAGCCAGTGCATTAGTCTGGCCAAACAGGACATGACCATCCGCACTTCCCTTTTGGAAGCCCGCTATTTGTGGGGCGAAAAGGCCCTGTTCAAACAACTCACCAAAGAGTTTGACCGGGACGTGGTGAAGGGCACCGCGCCGGACTTCATCGCCGCCAAATTGGAGGAGCGGGACAGCCGCCACGAAAAATCAGGCCGTTCCCGCTATCTGGTGGAACCCAATGTGAAAGACGGCAAAGGCGGGCAGCGGGACCTGCACACGCTGTTTTGGATTGCCAAATATTTCTACGGAGCGCGCAACCGCCGTGAATTGCGCAAGGCGCCGGTGTTTTCTGCCGCCGAGTTTCGCAAATTCACCAAGGCCCAAAACTTCCTTTGGGCCGTGCGCTGTCATTTGCATTTTCTCACGGGCCGCGCGGAAGAGCGCCTGAGCTTTGATGTGCAGCCGGAACTGGCGCGCCGCCTGGGGTATCAGAACCATCCGGGCCTGAGCGCCGTCGAACGCTTCATGAAACACTATTTCCTGGTGGCCAAAGATGTGGGGGATTTGACCCGCATCCTGTGTTCGGCACTGGAAGAGGAACAGGCGAAAAAGGCCACGGGCGTCACCTCCCTTATCCGGTCCATCACCCGCCGCCCCAAACCCATTGCCGGGACGGATCAGTTTCTCAACGCCAATAACCGCATCATGCCCGTGGATGAAGATGTGTTCACCCGCGATCCGGTGAACATTTTGCGCCTGTTTCAAATTGCCGAAGACAAGGGCTTGCTGTTCCACCCCGATGCCATGCGGTTGGTCTCCCGCTCGCTCAAACTCATCGACAAGCCGCTGAAACAAAACCCGGATGCCAATGCGGCCTTTCTGGCCGTCCTCACCTCCCGCAAAAGCCCGGAACGCACCCTGCGCAAAATGAATGAATCGGGTGTTCTGGGCCGCTTCATCCGCGACTTCGGCAAGATCGTCGCCATGATGCAGTTCAACATGTATCACCACTACACGGTGGACGAGCACCTCATCCGCTCCATTGGCATTTTGTCGGCCATTGAAAAGGGTGAGGTGGAGGACGAGCACCCGCTGGCCAATGAAATCATGGCCCATACCGCCCACCGGGTGGTGCTCTATGTGGCGCTCTTGCTGCACGACATTGCCAAGGGCCGGCCGGAGGACCATTCCATTGCCGGGGCCAAGGTGGCCCGACGCATTTGCCCGCGCTTGGGGCTGGATGAAAAACAGACGGACCTGGTGGCCTGGCTCATTGAACATCACCTGCTCATGTCCACGGAAGCCCAGTCGCGGGATTTGAATGACGAGCGCACCATTTCTGACTTTGCCCATGTCATGCAGTCCATGGAGCGCATGAAAGCGCTGCTGGTGCTGACGGTGTGTGACATCAAAGCCGTGGGGCCCGGCGTGTGGAATGGCTGGAAGGGCCAGCTTTTGCGCACGCTCTATTATGAAACCGAGCCCCATTTGACCGGCGGTTTCACCACCGTGCCGCGCCGCCAGAAAGTGGCCGCCGTAAAAGAGGAGCTGCTGGCGGCCTTCCAAGGCAACAGTGAAGGCGATGGCGATTGGCGGGAAGGGGAGTTGGCCGCCACCGTCGATCTCCACTACGACAATTACCTGCTCACCATGCCTTTTGAGGCCCAGAAGCGCCATCTCACCTTTGTGCGCGATGCGCAGCGGGCGGGCCATTCCTTTGCCACCACGGTGGCCACCCGGGAATTTGAGGCCATCACAGAAATCACCCTTCTGGCGCCGGACCACCCACGCCTGCTTTCCACCATCACCGGCTGTTGCGCGGCGGCGGGGGCCAATATTGTGGACGCCAAAATTTTCACCATGCGCAACGGGCGCGCGCTGGATTCCATCTTCATCACCCGCCTCTATGAGGACGTGGAGGATGAAAAACGCCGGGCGCACAACATCGCCGACAACATCGAAAAAGTGCTTTCTGGGGAAGTGCGGCTGGCCACCCTGTTGGCGGCCCGGGCCAAACCGGCGCGCCGGGCGCAGGCCTTCAAGTTGACCCCGCAGATTCAGGTGAACAACGCCCTTTCGGACGAGTTTACGGTTATTGAAATTGAGTGTCTGGACCGCCCCGGTCTTCTCTCCGATATCACCGATGCCCTGGCCGATGCTCAATTGGACATTGCTTCGGCCCATATCGCCACCTTTGGGGAAAAGATGATCGACGTCTTTTATGTGCGCGATCTCACCGGATCCAAGATCACCACGCCACAAAAATTGACAGGCATCAAAAAACGGCTGGCCCGGGCGGTCTTGTCGGAAAAAGAGCGGGCGGTGCTGGACAAAAAGTCCGCCGCATGAGCGGTCTGATCGGCAAATTCGCCACCGTGGGCGGGGCCACCATGGCCAGCCGCGTCATGGGCTTTGGGCGCGAGGCCATGATGGCCGCCGCCCTGGGCACGGGGCCGGTGGCCGACGTGTTCTACACCTGCTTCCGCTTCCCCAATCTGTTCCGCCGCCTGTTTGCGGAAGGGGCTTTCAACATCGCCTTCATCCCGCTCTTTGCCAAGGAACTGGAACAGGGCGGTGAGGAGGCCGCGCGCCTGTTTGCGCGGCAGGTATTTGCTGTGCTGTTCACATGGCTTGCTCTGTTCACGGCCCTGGCGCTGCTGACCATGCCGTTTCTGGTGGCCACGGTCGTGGCTCCGGGCTTTGTGGATTCGCCCCAGAAGTTTGATCTTTCCGTCACCATGACGCGCATCATGTTTCCCTATCTCATGTGCATGTCGCTGGTGGCCATGTGTTCGGGAATTTTGAATTCCCTGCGGAAGTATTTTCTCGCTGCCATCGTGCCGGTTTTGTTGAACGTCATATTGGTCTCGGTGCTGGGCGCGGCCATTTTGCTGGATTGGTCAGACCGTTTCACCGGTCTTGCGCTGGCTTGGGGTGTTCTGGCCTCCGGCATCGCCCAACTGGCCTTTCTCATTTGGGGCGTGCGGCGCGAAGGCATGGGCTTTCGCCTCGCCACCCCGCGCATGACACCCGCCATCAAACGCCTGCTGGTGCTCATGGGGCCGGGCCTGCTGACGGGGGGCGTGCTGCAAATCAATTTGCTCATCGGCACCATCATTGCCACGGCGCAGGACGGGGCCAATGCGCTTTTGAACTATGCAGACCGGCTCAACCAATTGCCATTGGGTGTCATTGGCATCGCCGTGGGAGTTGTTTTGCTGCCGGAACTATCAAGAGCCTTAAAGGCTGGCGACAAGGAAGGAGCCGAAGGGCTCCAAAACCGGTCACTGGAATTTTCCCTGGCGCTTACTTTGCCCGCCGCTGTGGGATTTTGCGTCATTCCTGCCGAAATTGTGGCGCTGGTTTATGAGCGCGGCGCGTTTGATGCCACGGCCACCGCCAACACCGCCGCCGCGCTCACCGCCTTTGCCACGGGCCTGCCCGCCTATGTAATGATGAAGGTCTTCCAGCCCGCCTTTTTTGCCCGAGAAGACATGCGCACGCCGTTTTATTTTTCCTGCGTCATGGTGGTGGTGAACATCGCCCTATCCCTCACGCTATTCCCCCTTTACGGCCATGTTGGCATTGCCGTGGCCACATCCGTATCCGCCTGGGTGAATCTCCTGTTGCTGGCCGCCGCCTCGTGGAGACGCGGGGATTTCCGCCCGGATCGGGTGACGTTGAAACGCATTACGTTACTGATCATCGCCAGCGCCCTGATGGGGCTGATCATTTGGCTGGTGCGCGATTATTTCTTCAACCCGTTGGACAGCGGCGGGTTTGCAACAGAACTGGTCTTGGTTCCCGCTCTCATTGCCATGGGCAGCCTGGTCTATTTCGGATTTGCCGTGGCCACCGGCGCCATCGAACGCACGGCCATCAAGCGCCTGCTCCGCAAAGGCTGATTTGAGATCGTTTGAGGTCTATCGAAAAATTGCCCGCAGATCGGCGATTTTATCGTTCACCAACCAGCCATAATAGTTTTCCTTGGGCAGCACTTTTTTGGAACGCCCCTGATTTTTCTCTGCCAAAGCAGCGGCGCGGGCGGTGACGTTTCCAAGGTTATAGAGTGTGGCGGTGATGCCGGGGTTCTGGGAAATGTCCATCCCGGCGATGGATTTGTAGAGGTCTATGGAGTTTCGGAGCACCGCTGCCATGTAAAAAAGCGTCGAATCCGGTTCCATAATTGTGTTGTAGATGACCGGAGCATTGCGGACCGAGAGTTTGGGTTCCCGGGGCACCCGGGCGCGCACGATGTCGTTTACTTTCAGCGCCGTGAGCGGGTTCAACTGGCCAAGGCCGAAGGTCTGCCCCGCATAGAAGGGCTGGAAAAACACCCGGCCCAGCCGGTCATTGGGCCAGCGGCGACCGGCGATGGATTTGCCGCGATAGTAAATGTCCCAAACGGCTTCCACACAGGTCCAATAATCATAATTGCGGCGAATGCCCCGGCAGCGCTGATAGGGTTTCTGACGGGTCAAAGCGGTAATGCTGGTGCCCTTATACTGAAAACTCAAATCCTGATTGAGATAGGCCAGCGCCTTCACGTAATAGCTTTGCAGCCGGTCCTTGGCATCCACATTATAGGTGTGTTCGCCCACCAAAGCGCCCGCAATATGCACCGGGTCGATGCCGAAGGTTCGGGCGGCTTTGACGATTTTACCGCGCAATTTGGTGTCCCGCGCCAGCAGATTGCGGATCTTTTGGTATTTCTTCTCAAAGGTCGTGCCCCGCGTGCGCTTCACCGAGCCACCGGGAATTTTGGGCTGCGTGGCGCTGCGATTGCCCGGCGGCACCAGTGTGGCCCCATAGGCGGGCGCAAGAAACCCGGCCCACAAAGCCAGAACAAACAGGGGGGTGAGAAAGCGGCGCATGGTCATACCCGTTGGCTTAAGGGACTTGGGAAGCACACCGCAAGCATCATGTGGCCAATGCTTGTAAGACCCGCGCCCAGGAGCGTGTGCCCTTATGATAGCTCTTCACCTCGTATTTCTCGTTGGGCGAATGAATGGCGTCGTCTGCCAGCGCAAAGCCGATGAGCAGGGAGTCCATGCCTAACTGCCGCTTGAAATTGCCCACGATGGGGATGGAGCCCCCGCCTGCGATAATGGCGGCGGGCTTGTCCCATTCATCTTCCAAAGCGGTGGCCGCCAGTTTCAATTCCGGCATGGTATAGTCCAGCTGCGTGGCGGGGCCGCGCCCATGGGGTATCCAGGAGACGGTGCAGTCTTCGGGCAGACGCTCGTTCACATGTTTGCGGAAGGCGGCGGCCACCTTGTCCGGGTCCTGCTTGCCCACCAGGCGGAAGGAGACTTTTGCTGACGCTTGGGCGGCGATGACGGTTTTGAACCCTTCGCCCGTATAGCCGCCGGTAATCCCATTCACCTCCGCCGTGGGCCGCGCCCAGGTCTGTTCCAGCACGGAGCGGTTGGCCTCGCCGGAAGGCATGGAAAGGCCCACATCGCCGAGAAATTCTTGCGCGGAAAAGCCCAGCCCGTCCCACATCTGTTTGATGTCATCGGGGGTCTCTTCCACCCCGTCATAAAAGCCTTCCAGCGTCACCGCGCCGCTCTCATCATGCAGGTCCGCCAGAATGCGGTTGAGCACATGGATGGGGTTTTGCGCCGCCCCGCCATAATACCCCGAATGGAGATCGCGGGAGGCGGCATGGATGGTGAGTTCATCCGACGCCATGCCCCGCAGGGCCGTGGTGATGGCCGGCGTGTCCCTGTCCCACTGGCTGGTGTCGCAGACCAGCGCGATGTCGCAGGACAGTTCTTCCTTGGCCGCTTGCAGGAACGGTTCCAGCGAGGGGGACCCGGATTCCTCTTCGCCCTCAAACAGAATGGTCACCTTGCAGGGCAGGGAACCGGTGGCTTCAATCCAGCCACGACAGGCTTCCACAAAGGTCATCAACTGGCCCTTGTCGTCGGAAGACCCACGACAATAGATGCGCTGCGCCCCGTCCACTTCCTTCAGGGTCGGTTCAAAAGGCGGCGTGTCCCACAGTTCAATGGGGTCCACCGGCTGCACATCGTAATGGCCGTAGAACAGCACATGGCGGGCATCGTCTGTTCCGGGCCCGGCATGGTGGGCCACCACCATGGGGTGGCCTTGTGTATCGCGCAGGCTGGCGTCAAACCCCAGCGCCGCCAGTTGATCCACCAGATATTGCCCCGCTTTGCGGCATTCGTCCTTGTAAGCCGGATCGGTGGACACGCTCTCCATACGAAGCAGCGCAAACAGCCGCTCCAGGGAGGCATCCAGATTGTCGTCAATTTTGTCGAGGGCGGCGGAAAGGTCGGACATGGGACGCTCTTGGGCAAGGAATTTTGCACCACCGTAGCCAAGCCGGCCCCCATAAAAAAGACCCTGCTTTTGACAGATACGCGTCAAAAGCAGGGTCTGGACGCTTGTCGCGCTGGCCCGGTTCAGGAGAGGGGAAAAGCCCCGGGCGAATATGCGCATACCAGCCCGATGATGGGGGTGAGGCTGGCCGCCGATGCGTCGTCGGCATAGCCAAGAGGTGGGTTTGGATCGGGGCGGAATCAAGGCAATTTCAACGCGTCCCATTGGGCAATTTCTGACATTTGAGTGAGTTTTCGTGAGCGGGTGAAAATCTCCACATTCCCATGGCGGCAACGCCCGTGCTACGCCATGCCAAAGCCCCCTTAAGAACGGGAGCTGGGCCACCAACGGACGGAGTTTTCATGCAAAAGGGCGATCATCTTTATCTGGTGGACGGCTCCGCTTACATCTTCCGCGCCTATCACGCTTTGCCGCCGCTCACCCGAAAATCCGATGGGCTGCCCATTGGTGCGGTTTCGGGCTTTTGCAACATGTTGTGGAAGCTGCTGCAGGATGCCCGCGATACGGCCCGCGGGGTCGTGCCCACCCATTTCGCAGTGATTTTTGACCACTCCTCCACCACGTTCAGGAATGAAATTTATCCTGAATACAAGGCCAACCGCTCCGAGCCGCCTGAAGACCTGCGCCCACAATTTGCGCTGATCCGCGAGGCCACCCGCGCCTTTGACGTGGCCTGCATCGAAACCGAGGGCTACGAGGCCGATGACATCATCGCCGCTTACGCAAAAGAGGCGGTGGCGGTGGGGGGGGAGGTCACGATCGTGTCCTCCGACAAGGATCTGATGCAACTCATCAATGATTCTGTCGTCATGTATGACACCATGAAAGACGTGGTGGTGGATGCCGAAGGCGTTTTCGCCAAATTCGGTGTGGACCCGTCCATGATGATCGACTTGCAGGCCCTCAATGGCGATAGCACCGATAACGTGCCCGGCGTGCCCGGCATCGGGCCGAAGACGGCGGCGCAACTGCTGGATGAATATGGCACGTTGGAAGAACTCCTGGAGCGGGCCGGGGAAATCAAACAAAACAAGCGCCGCGAAAACCTCATCGAATTTGCCGATCAGGCGCGGCTGTCCAAACGGCTGGTGACGCTGGATGTGAACACGCCGCTGGACGTGCCGCTGGAACACATGCGGTTGGACGCCCTGGATGGCCCCAAACTCATCGCCTTCCTCAAGTCCATGGAATTGAACACGCTCACCCGCCGTGTGGCCCAGCAGACGGAGACGGACGCGGCCGCCGTGGACGCGGCCAATCTGGATGTGGACGGGTTTGAACAGCGTGGCCCGGATTTTGACGGCGATGCCAAAGACGAAGCGCCCAAGGATGGTTTCTTTACCCCCGGCGGGCTGGCCGAAAAGCGCGCGGACGCAGCGGCTGGCGTGAAAATCGACACGTCCAGTTATGAAACCGTGCAGACCATGGAGCGGCTGCAAGAGTGGATAGACCGCGCCCGCCATCTGGCTGTGGTAGCGGTGGATACGGAAACCACGTCGCTGGATGCCATGCAGGCAGACCTGGTGGGCGTTTCTCTCGCCGTCTCGCCGGAGCCAAACAAGGTGGACGCTTGCTACATTCCGCTGGCCCATGTGGAGGGTGATGGCGACATGTTCGGCGCGGGCCGCCTGCCGGACCAGTTGACGGTGAAAGAGGCGCTGGCCGCGCTCAAACCACTGTTGGAAGATGCGGGCGTTTTGAAAGTGGCTCAAAACATCAAATATGACTGGCTGGTGCTCTCCCGCTACGACGTGCTCATCGAGCCCTTCGATGACACCATGCTGCTCTCCTATGTGCTGGATGCGGGCCGCACCAAACACGGCATGGACGCGCTCTCCCAAGCCATCCTCGGCCACACGCCCATCCCCTTCAAAGAGGTGTGCGGCTCCGGTAAATCCATGATTTCCTTTGCCCAAGTGCCGCTGGACAAGGCCACCGCCTATGCCGCCGAAGATGCCGATGTGACCCTGCGCCTCTGGCAGGTGCTCAAACCCCGGCTCGTGGCGGAGAAAATGACGGTGGTTTACGAGCGGCTGGAGCGTCCGCTGGTGGACGTCATCTGCCGCATGGAAGCCAATGGCATTGCCGTGGACCGGCAAATCCTCTCCCGCCTTTCCGGCGAACTGGCCCAGCGGGCGGCGGCCTATGAAGACGAGATTTACGAACTGGCGGGGCAGAAATTCAACGTGGGGTCCCCCAAACAACTGGGTGAAATTCTGTTCGACCAGATGGGTCTGCCCGGCGGCAAGAAGACCAAAACCGGCCAGTGGGCCACCGGCGCGCAACAGTTGGAAGATCTGGCAGCCGCGGGCCATGAACTGCCGCGCAAGATCGTCGATTGGCGACAGCTTTCCAAGCTAAAATCCACCTATACGGACGCGCTGCCCGGGTTCATCAACCCGGAGACGAAACGGGTTCACACCTCCTATGCCATGGCCTCCACCTCCACGGGCCGCCTCTCCTCCTCAGACCCAAACCTTCAAAACATCCCCGTGCGCACGGAGGAAGGCCGCAAAATCCGCACCGCTTTTGTGGCCGAGCCGGGCAATAAACTGGTGAGCGCCGACTACAGCCAGATCGAATTGCGCGTGCTGGCCCATGTAGCGGATATCCCGCAGCTGAAACAGGCCTTCGCTGACGGGATCGACATCCACGCCATGACGGCGAGTGAAATGTTCAACACGCCGGTGGAGGGCATGGACCCCATGATCCGCCGACAGGCCAAGGCCATCAATTTCGGCATCATCTACGGCATTTCCGCCTTCGGTTTGGCCAATAATCTCGGCATCGAGCGGGGCGAGGCTTCCGATTACATCAAACTCTATTTCGAGCGCTTCCCCCGCATCCGCGACTACATGGACGAGACCAAAGCCTTTGCCCGCGAACACGGCTATGTGGAGACCATATTCGGCCGCCGTGCCCACTATCCCGAAATTCGTTCTAGTAACCCTCAAATGCGGGCCTTCAACGAACGTGCCGCCATCAACGCTCCCATTCAGGGCAGCGCCGCGGACATCATCCGCCGCGCCATGGTGCGCATGGAAGCGGCATTGGCCGACGAAGACTTGTCAGCGCGTATGCTTCTTCAGGTCCACGACGAACTCATATTTGAGGTGCCAGAGGACGAGGTGGACAAAACCATCAAAACCGTCGTGCGCATCATGGAAGAAGCCCCCATGCCCGCACTGGATTTGAGCGTACCGCTGCAGGTGGATGCGCGGGCGGCGGATAACTGGGACGAGGCGCATTAACCGACAGGTGTCGGCTAATGCCTCTAGTTTGCGCTCACGGCAGTTTGGCTGCGCCAAACGCCTGCGCGGGCGCGGCGCGCAAGCGCCGGTCTGCTCTTCGCAGCCTTTGAGTGCCCTGGCATCACTTTGTAATTAACGGACAACTCCCCACCCCTCCTCATTGCCGGGACAAGCCCGGCAATGAGGAGCAAAGGGCTAGATCATGCGTCCCCTTAGCCGCTTGCGATGGATTCCCCATCCGCTAAACTCCCGCCCAGGAGGAAGCGCCCATGTACGCCCAAAACATCAAATCCACCGGTAAGCCTGTGCAGGCGCTCCATGAAATGAGCGCGCAGGAGCGGGCGTTTCAGGAACGCATTGACCGGGGGGAGAAGATCGAGCCAAAGGACTGGATGCCCGAGGGCTATCGCAAAAACCTCATCCGCCAGATCGGCCAGCACGCGCACTCAGAAATCGTGGGCCAGCTACCGGAAGGCAATTGGATCACCCGCGCTCCCACGCTAGAGCGCAAGGCCATCCTGCTGGCCAAAGTACAAGACGAGGCGGGTCACGGGCTTTATCTCTATTGCGCCGCAGAAACGCTGGGCGTTTCCCGCGAGGAGCTATTTGAAGCGCTCCACGAAGGGCGCATGAAATATTCTTCCATCTTCAACTACCCCACCCTCACATGGGCCGATATGGGTGCCGTGGGCTGGCTGGTGGACGGGGCGGCCATCATGAACCAGGTGCCGCTGCAACGTACATCCTACGGCCCCTATTCCCGCGCCATGATCCGTATCTGCAAGGAAGAAAGCTTCCACCAGCGGCAGGGCTTCGACATTATGATGAAGATGGCCAATGGCACTCCGGCACAAAAGAAAATGGCGCAGGATGCCCTCAACCGCTTCTGGGGTCCGGCGCTGATGATGTTTGGCCCCTCCGATAAGGACAGTGTCCATTCCGCCCAATCCATGGCGTGGAAGATCAAAATGAACACGAACGATGAGTTGCGCCAAAAATTCGTGGATCAGACCGTGCCGCAGGCCGAATATCTGGGCCTGACCGTGCCGGACGACAAACTGCGCTTCAACGAAGAGACCGGCCATTACGATTTCACCGAGCCCAACTGGCAGGAATTCTACGACGTGCTGGCGGGCAATGGCCCCTGCAACACAGAACGTCTGGAAGCCCGCAAGCGGGCGTGGAGCGAAGGTTCCTGGGTGCGTGAGGGCCTGATGGCCTATGCCGCCAAGAAACGCGGCGAAAAGGCCAAAGCCGCCTGATGCCTGCCGAAACTGAAACAACCCTGTGGGAAGTCTTCATTCGCGGCTCCCACGGGCTTTCCCACCGCCATGTGGGCTCCCTCCATGCGGCGGATGAAAAGCAAGCCATGCGCCATGCGCGGGATGTCTACACCCGCCGCAATGAGGGCACGTCCATCTGGGTGGTGCCCTCCGCCGCCATCACCGCTTCATCGCCGGACCAAAAAGAAGCGCTCTACGAACCGGCGTCTTCCAAGGTCTATCGCCACCCCACTTTTTTCGACATTCCCGACGATGTGGGGGCCATGTAGCTGTGGCGGAGGACGCGCTGTTTCAATTCCTTCTGCGGCAGGGGGATAACGCTCTTGTGCTGGCCCACCGCCTGTCGGAATGGTGTGGCCACGGCCCCATGCTGGAAGAGGATATTGCGCTGGCCAACACGGCGCTGGACCTGATGGGCCAGACCCAGATGTGGCTGGGCTATGCTGCGCAAGTGCAGGGCGAGGGCAAAAGCGCCGATGATCTGGCCTTCCTGCGGGACGTTTGGGACTTCCGAAATCTGCTGCTGGTGGAACGGCCCAATGGAGATTTTGGCGTGACCATTATGCGCCAGTTTATGTTCGACGCCATGCAAGTGCCCAACCTTGAAGCGCTCACCCAATCCAGCGATAGCCGCGTGGCCGAGATTGCTGCCAAGTCCATCAAAGAAGTCCGCTACCATCTGGACCGCTCCCGCGAGGTCGTTATCGCGCTGGGGGACGGCACGGCGGAAAGCCATGACCGGATGCAGGCGGCGCTGGATGGTCTGTGGCCCTATGTGGGCGAAATGTTCATGGGTGATGAGGTGGACGAGGCCATGGTAGGTGCAGCCATAGCCCCTGCGCCGGAAAGCCTGCGTCCCTCTTTTGACGCAACGATTAGCCAAACCATGGCGGAGGCGACCCTCAGACTACCCGACGACACGTTCGCCCATCGTGGGGGTAGGAACGGGCAGCAGCATTCGGAGCATCTGGGCCACATGCTGGCATCCATGCAGTTTCTTCAGCGGGCTTACCCCAATGCCCGGTGGTAAAGGCCACATGGTGACCGCCATCAACCGCGTGGATGAAGCCCTGATTTGGCGTTGGCTGGACGCGGTGCCCGATCCGGAAATTCCCGTCATCTCCGTGGTGGACTTGGGCATTGTGCGCCATGTGCAATGGCACCAAGATGAAGGGGGTGACACGCTGGAAGTGACCATCACCCCCACCTATTCCGGCTGCCCCGCCACCTCCATCATCGCGCTGGATGTGGAAACGGCACTAGCGAAGCGGGGCATCAAAAACATCCGTATCACCCAATCCATCAGCCCGCCCTGGACCACCGATTGGTTGTCGAAAAAGGGCAAGGCCAAGCTGGAAGAATATGGCATCGCCCCGCCCAACCCGGCAGGCGGGCCGGATCGCTGTCCGCTTTGCAAATCGGCGGATGTGGAGCGCATCAGCCAATTCGGCTCCACCCCCTGCAAGGCCCAATGGCGCTGCCGCTCCTGCCTTGAACCGTTCGATTATTTCAAATGTCTGTAAGTGGTTTCCACACATTACGCGTCACGGCTTTGGAGCGCACCACACGGGACGCTCTAGCGGTGACCCTTGAACCGCCAGCGGGTGTGGATTTCAGTTTCACCCAAGGGCAATACCTTACCTTCCGCCGGGAATTTGACGGGGTGGAATTACGCCGCTCCTATTCTCTATGCGCCCCGCCCCATGGGGGCGAGTTAAAAGTGGGTATCAAGCGCGTGGCCGGTGGCACGTTTTCCACCTTCATCAATGAAGAACTGGCCGTGGGTGATACGCTGGAAGCCATGGCTCCCATGGGTCGTTTCTGGCCCGAAAAGGTGGAGGTGACCGGCGAACACTATCTGGGCTTCGCCGCCGGTTCCGGCATCACGCCCCTGCTTTCCATCCTGCGCACCGTTTTGGAAACCCACGAAACGGCCCGTTTCACGCTGGTCTATGCCAATGTGGCCAGCAACACGATCATGTTTCGGGAACCGTTGGATGATCTTAAGAACCGATTTATGGACCGTTTTGCCCTCGTTCACATGCTGGAAAACGATGCCCAGGACGTGGAGCTTTTCACCGGGCGGCTGACGGCGCAAAAATGCGATGCCCTGTTTGCCCATTGGGTCAAGCCGCAGCACGTCGCCAAAGCCTTTATTTGCGGGCCGCAACCCATGATGGAGACCGTGGCAGATCGCCTTGCCCACCATGGCATGGCGAAGGACGATATTCGATTTGAACTCTTCGCCAGCGGCCAGCCGGGGCGCGCCGCGCGGCCCGCAAAGTCAGCCCAGGCGGCGGCGCTGGCCAAGCCTGCTGAATTGACCGTCACGCTTGACGGCACCACCCGCACCCTCACCATGGACCGGGACCAGACCGTGCTGGATGCAGCTTTGGAAAATGCCGTGGAAGCCCCCTATGCCTGCAAGGCCGGCGTGTGCTCCACCTGTCGGGCCAAGGTGACACAGGGTGAGTTTGAGATGCTCACCAACCACGCGCTGGAAGACTATGAGATCGCCCGTGGCTACGTGCTCACCTGCCAGTGCCTGCCGCTGGGGGATAAGTTGGTGGTAGACTACGACGGCTAAAATCGCGTCGGTGCAGGGTCCACAACGACGGGTCTGCCATTTTCCACCCGGTAGACCACCAGACCCCGCTGGGGCCGCCCGGTGGCCCGAAAGCGAAAAATGCCGCTGGCGCCGCTAAACCCCGCCGGGTTTTGCAAGGCGCTGGCCGTGAACGGGGCTTGGGGATTGCGCCTCGCCAATTGGGAAGCAAGGCTCACCGCATCATAGGCCAGTGCCGCCGTGGCGCTGGGCCGTGCGCCATAGCTTGCCTGATAGCGGCGGGCGAATTCTTCAAAATTGCGCTTGTCGGAGCCGGCAAAAAGCGCGCCCTGCAATCCACTGCCTGACAGATTCATGCCCTCCCACTGGCCGGACCCTAAAATCTGTTTGCCGGCCAGTTGCGCGCCATTGGCTTGCAAAGCCTGCAACAGTTTTTGCGGTGTGCCGCGCCCGTCCGGCAGATAAATGGCATCCGCCTGCCCCGTGGCCAGCGCAACGGTGCGGGCGGCCAGATTGATGCTGGCGGCATCATTGGTGTAGCGGGCGATGGAGACCACCTGTCCGCCGCTTTCATCCACCGCACTGCGCAGCGCCGCTTCCACCACCCGGCCATAATTGCCTTGAGGGAGAAGAGCCACAATGCGCCGCTTCCCCTGGGAGGCCGCATAGGTGACGGTGCGGCTCACATCCGCCTGGGGTGGGAAGGTGAGCAGATATGTGCCGCGCCCGGCCCGCGAAAGGTCTGACGTAAAGGCCAGGAGCGGAATTTGCGAGGGTTGTGCCACGCTCTTGGCCGCACTCACATTGGCCGAAAGAAGCGGCCCCATGATGAGCGATGCCCCTTCGTCCCGAGCCTGTTCTGCGCCCAAGGCGGCTTCGGGTGTTTGGCCTTTTGTGTCTTTAAGGATGATTTGCAGGCGGCCCTGCCCAAAATCCCGCACCCCCATGCGGGCGGCATTGGCCATTTGGCCCGCCACCGCCCCCAGCCCGCCCTGACTGCCCGTGGGCAAAAGCAGGGCTACGCGCACGGGACCGTTGCCAATGGCCTGGCCCTTAAACTGCTTTGTGGGGGTGCGCAGGGCACCGGCCCCCGTTCCTGCCCCGTTGGCCTGTTGGGCCGATTGGCCGGCTTGGGAAGAGGTGGCGCCGCTGCCGGGCGAAAGTGCACCTGTGCCTGTCTGGCAAGCGCTGAGGGTCGCGCCCAGCGCCAGCAGGGCCAAGGCTTTCACCGTGTTGGTTCGTCGTTTCATGGCCCCTGCACTTTCCTCATGCCCGGTTTTACTAAAACCGCACTCCTTTCCTGACAGATGAAGCGCGCAAAAGTAAACCGCCCAGTCCGCCCAAGCCTGTGCGCAAACGGTTGCACCCTTTGGGTTGCCCGCGCACAGTAAACCCATGACCCAAAGCAATTTTACCATCGGCGACCATGTTTACCATGCCCCCGTGCTGGAGCCGGGTCTTTACGTGGTGCCCACACCCATAGGCAATTTACGCGACATCACCCTGCGGGCGTTAGATGTGTTGTCGTCGGCGGATGTGATTGCCTGTGAAGACACCCGCACCACGGCGATTTTGCTGCGGCGCTACGGCATTGACCGACCGAGGGTTTCCTACAACGAACACAATGCCGATACGCGGGGACCGGACCTTTTGCGCCAGATAAGCGAGGGGGCTGCGGTAGCGCTGGTGAGCGACGCGGGAACGCCCTTGGTGAGCGACCCCGGCGCGCGTTTGGTGGCACGGGTGGTGTCGGAAGGCCATAGGGTCATTCCCCTGCCGGGGGCCAGCGCACCGGTCACGGCGCTGATGGCCAGCGGGTTCGTGGGGTCTGGGGACGGTCTTTCCGATGACTTTCGTTTTTGCGGCTTTTTGCCATCCAAGCAAAAGGCCCGCCGCGAGCGGCTGGAGGCCTTGGCCCAAAGCGATGCCACAACACTATATTTTGAAAGCCCCAGCCGCCTTCTCGCCGCGCTGGAAGATATGGGCCATGTCTTTGGGCCGGACCGCGCCATTGTCGTGGCCCGTGAACTGACCAAAATGCACGAAACCTTTCACCGGGGCAACGCTGAAAGCCTGAAGGTGGAATTTGCGGCCATGGACCGGGTGCGCGGTGAAATCGTCATTGCGGTGTCCGCCGCCAGCGCCAAAGCGCTTACCGACAAAGACGTGGATGCAATGCTCAAACAGGCCTTGCAATCCGCCAAAACCAAACAGGCCGCCAAACAGGTGGCGCAGGCCACGGGCCGCTCCGCCAAGGCGCTTTATGAGCGGGCTTTGGCGTTGAAAACCCCATGACCAGTGCCGAAAGACAAGCGGCGGAACAGCGGGGCCGGGCGGCCGAAGACACCGCCGCCGCCTATTTGCGTGCCCAGGGCTATGAGATCGCATCCACCCGCTACCGCGGTAAAAACGAGGGCGGCGGGCGAGGCAGGGCGGGCGAAGTGGATATTATCGCCCGCCGCGATGATTTGATTGTCTTTGTGGAAGTAAAAGCCCGCAAAACCGCTCAATTTGCGCTCGATGACATAACCGCCCGCGCCCAGTGCCGCATTGAAACGGCAGGCGAGAAATGGATCGAAAGTCAGCCCGATGGGGCAAGCCTCTCGTGGCGCTATGATGTGATTGCCATTGTGCCGGGCAAACCGCCGCTCCACTTTGAGAATGTCTGGTAATGCTAGACCGCAGCCTGCCCTTAACGTAAAGACTGCCGCCATGACCGAGCAAGCGACATCCGATACCAACAACACCCCACCGGCTACGCCTGCCACCAAAAAGGTCTTCATCAAGACCTGGGGTTGCCAGATGAATGTCTATGATTCCACGCGCATGCAGGACGCGTTGGAAGGGGACGGTTATACCCCCACGGACAAATTGGATGAGGCGGACCTGGTGCTGCTCAACACCTGCCACATCCGCGAAAAAGCGGCCGAGAAGGTCTATTCCCAACTGGGGCAAATTCGCAAAATGAAAGACGAGCGGGCGGGCAGCGACCGGCCCCTCACCGTGGGCGTGACCGGCTGCGTGGCGCAGGCGGAAGGTGAGGAGATCATCCGCCGCGAAAAGGCGGTGGACCTTGTGGTCGGTCCCCAGACCTACCACCGCCTGCCGCAAATCGTAAACCGCGCCAAGACGGATGGGGCGCAGGTGGAGACGGAATATGCCGTCGAAGACAAATTCGAACACCTCACCCTGCCCAACCGCAAGCAGGTAGCCAAACGGGGTGTCACGGCTTTCCTGACCGTGCAGGAAGGCTGCGATAAGTTTTGCACGTTCTGCGTGGTGCCTTACACGCGGGGGGCAGAAGTTTCCCGCCCCCACGGGCAAATCATCACCGAGGCAAAGGCTTTGGTGGATGCGGGGGTGAAGGAAATCACCCTTTTGGGCCAGAACGTGAATGCCTGGCACGGCATGGGGCCGAAAGGCATAGAGATGCGGCTGGGTGAATTGCTCCACGATCTGGCGCAAATCGACGGCGTAGAGCGCCTGCGCTACGTCACTAGCCATCCGGCGGACATGGATGACAGTCTCATCGCCGCCCATGGGGATTTGGACTGTCTCATGCCCTATCTGCACCTGCCCGTGCAGGCCGGGTCCGACAAAATTCTCAAGGCCATGAACCGCAGCCATACGGGCGCGGAATATCTTGACATCATTGAGCGCGTGCGCGCCGTGCGCCCCGACATCGCCATTTCCGGCGACATGATTGTGGGTTTCCCCGGTGAGACGGATGAGGATTTTGAAGCCACGATGGAAATCGTGCGGGCCACGAATTACGCCCAGTGCTTCTCCTTCAAATATTCCATGCGCCCCGGCACCCCCGGTGCGGAGATGGACGATCAGGTGGATGAAGCGGTCAAAACCGAGCGCCTCGCCCGTCTGCAAGCCCTGCTCAATGAGCAGCAGCAGGCCTTCAACGCGGGCTGCGTGGGCAAAACCATCGACGTGCTCATCGAAAAGCCGGGTCGTGAGGCGGAGCAATGGATTGCCCGCTCCCCCTGGCTGCAAAGCGTGGTGATTCCCAAGTCCGCCGGGCAAATTGGCGATATTGTCAGTGTGAAAGTCACGGCGGCCCACACCAACTCCCTCCAAGGCGAAGCCTCTTAAAACGAAAGAGGGTGAGGCAATTTAGTAACGCCGAGCCGCTTTCCCGCGCTTTAGGGGGCGTTCAGCCTGTGTTATGGCTTGCGCAAGCGCCATTTCGCCCATAACCACGCCTTCCTCTTATCAGCCAAGGAAAAGCCCCTTTGAGTTCCACTGACAGCCTGCCGGATTTTGTGACCAATCCTGACCGTAAACCGGTCTCCAAGGCATCAGGAACAAAAGCGGCCGCCCCAAAAACCCAGACCATCCTCGCCCTGCCGGACAATGCCACGGCGCAGGCCCTATTTGGTCAGTATGACCAAAACCTGGCCGTGCTGGAGCGGGATCTGCACCTGCGCGTCACCAGCCGGGGCAACGAGGTCGTAATCGACGGCGAGGAAACTGCCGTTCAACAGGCCGAAGTGGTGCTGGGCGCGCTCCAAGCCCGCATTGAACAGGGCGAAGAGATTTTGCCCGCCGATGTGGAAGGGGCCGTGCGTCAGATCGGTCAAACCAAAGCCCGTGTTGAAACACCTGCCGCTGCAATGCCCGATCAGACCACCTTGGCAGCCCCCAAGCCGAAATTGGCCACCGCCTCCATCTCCACAGCCCGCAAGACCATCCATGCCCGCACGCCCACGCAGGATGCCTATATCCGCGCCATGGCGAAATCAGAAATGGTCTTCGGCACCGGCCCGGCGGGCACGGGCAAGACCTATCTGGCTGTCGCCTATGCCGCCTCTCTTTTGGAGCGGGGCGCGGTGGACCGGATCATCCTCTCCCGCCCCGCGGTGGAGGCGGGGGAACGTCTCGGCTTCCTGCCCGGCGATATGAAAGAGAAAGTGGACCCCTATCTGCGGCCCCTTTACGATGCCCTTTACGACATGATGCCCGGCGACAAGGTGGAGCGGGCCATTACGTCCGGCATTATTGAAATTGCACCCCTGGCCTTCATGCGGGGCCGCACCCTGGCCCATGCGGTGGTCATTCTGGATGAGGCCCAGAACACCACCACCATGCAGATGAAAATGTTCCTCACCCGTCTGGGGGAAGGCTCCAAAATGATCATCACCGGCGACCCCAGCCAGATCGACCTGCCGCCGGGCCACACGTCCGGTCTGGTGCAGGCACTGGACGTGCTGGGCCGCGTGCAGGGTATCGACACGGTGGCTTTTGGTGCCGGCGATGTGGTGCGCCACAAACTGGTGGGCCGTATCGTGGAGGCTTACGACAAAGCGGCCAAGACGGACGGCGATGCCCAAAACCACGGGCGCCTGCAGCGGCGTCCCTAAACAATTCCATGGAAATCGAATGCAGTGTTGAAGCAGGCGAGTGGCCGGAACTCGCCGTCTTGGAGGGTTTGAGTGAGGCGGCCCTGCGCGCAGCCGCAAGCGCCGTATCCCACCAACTGCCGGAAGGGGCGGAAGTTTCCATCCTGTTTGTCGATGATGATTTTGTGCAGGGCCTCAACAGCCGCTACCGGGGCAAGGACAAGCCCACCAATGTGCTGTCGTTTGCGGCCAACGAAGGCGGGGGGCCGATCACGCCGCTGCTGGGCGACATCGTGCTGGCCCAGCAAACCATCGCCCGTGAGGCGGTCGATCAAAACAAGACATTCGACCATCATCTCACCCATCTTCTGGTCCACGGCTTTTTGCACCTTCTGGGCTATGACCATGAAACTGATGCGGAAGCCGAAGCCATGGAAGACCGGGAGCGGCAAATTCTCGCCACCCTTTCCATTGCAGACCCCTATGGCGATGCCCCATAACAGATGAATGCAGCCAACCAAGGCTGCCCCTTGACGGACACCATGACCCTTTCTCGACCCGAACCCGCCTCTGACCATCCCGCCGAAACGGCTGGCGATGGCGACACCACTTCCGAACCCCAAAGTCCCCCCGCCGAGGAGCCCGCCCATGGCGTGGAACCGGGCAAGGAATTGGTGGTCATCGAACCCGACGCCAAGACCGAAAGCTGGGTAACCCGTTGGCTCACCCGTTTGGGCCTGCGCTCCGGCGGCACCCTGCGGGATGATCTCACCGAAGCGCTCACCGGCGAAGGCGAGGGGGGCGATCAATTCTCCCCCGAAGAGCGGGCCATGTTGCAAAACATCCTGCGCCTGCGCGAGCGGCGGGTGGTGGATGTGATGGTGCCCCGGGTGGAAATTCAGGCCGTGGACGAAACCATCACATTGGGGGAAGTGTTGCTGGAATTTGAAGAATCCGGCCATTCCCGCCTGCCCGTCTATACCGACACGCTGGACGACCCCCGCGGCATGGTGCTCATCAAGGACCTGCTGCTGCACATGACGAAACGGGCGGCGGAACCTCCAAAACCTGCAAAGAAATCCGCAAAAAACAAGAAACCAGCTAAAGAAGCGCCAGAAGCTGTGGCGAAGGCCACTGAATTGGACATGAACCGCATCAACCTGTCCATGCAGTTGAAAGACATGGACGTGATCCGCCGCGTGCTTTTCGTGCCCCCCTCCATGCTGGCCACGGACCTCATGGCCCGCATGCAGGCCACCCGCACCCAAATGGCCCTGGTGATTGATGAATATGGCGGCACCGACGGTCTCGTGTCGCTGGAGGACATCGTGGAAGAGGTCGTGGGCGAAATTGAAGACGAGCACGATGATGAGGAAGCCGATGCCCGTATAACCCTCACCAGCGATGGCGTGTGGAATGTGGACGCGCGGGTGGAACTGGAGCGGCTGGCACAGGAAATTGGCGCGGCGTTCGACCCCGGGGACCGGGCCGAGGACATGGACACGCTGGGCGGTCTCGTCTTTGCCCTCGCTGGCCATGTGCCCGTGCGGGGCGAAGTGGTGACCGGCGTCCCCGGCTTCGAATTCCGGGTGCTGGATGCAGACCCCCGCCGCATTCGCACCGTCCAACTGGTTCAAACCAGTCTGCGTGACAAACGGCGGAAATTGGCGGCTGGCCATGGAGCGTCTTCCAGTCGAGTGGTGACCGATAAGGCTGCAAACGATGGTTGACTTTTCTGCCGATAGGGGGGCGCCCAAACGCGGGGAGAGCGGGGAGGAGATTGACCGGCTTATCCAGTTGCTGGCCCGCCTGCCGGGGCTTGGTCCCCGTTCGGCACGGCGGGCGGCGCTCCACCTCATCAAGCGCAAGGAAGGGCTGATGGAGCCGCTGGCTGCGGCCATTACGGAGGCTGTGGAAGCGGTTCAGACCTGCACCATTTGCGGCAATCTCGACACTACCAATCCGTGCCAGCTTTGCACCGACCCGCGACGGGACCAGTCCACCATTATCGTGGTGGAAGATGTTTCTGATCTGTGGGCGCTGGAACGGGCCGGGGTGATGAATGCGTCCTACCACGTCCTCGGCGGCACGCTTTCGCCCCTGGACGGCATCGGCCCCGATGATCTGGCCATTGCGCCTCTGGTAAACCGGGTCGCAAAGCGTGACGTAAAAGAATTAGTGATAGCCGTGAATGCTACGGTAGAAGGCCAGACCACCGCCCATTATATCACGGACCAATTGCGCGAGACGGATGTGTCCATCTCCCGCCTTGCCCACGGCGTTCCCGTGGGGGGCGAATTGGATTATCTGGACGAGGGGACGCTTTCCGCCGCCATGCGCGCCCGCACCAAGTTTTAACGTAGGGCAAACCGCCTTCTTCCTATAAATTGCGTTGTCAAACGCCCGACCTTGGGTCGATTGACCCCCCCCCCCCAAAAAAAAGCCGGTATGCCCAGCCATGTTTACGAACCTCTTCTATTCACTGCGCGAAGCCAAAGTGCCTATCTCTTTGCGCGAATATCTCACCCTGCTGGAGGCCATGGAAAAGCAGGTGGCCGTCTGGGATGTGGAAGAGTTTTATTTCCTCGCCCGTTCGGCACTGGTGAAGGATGAGCGCAATATTGACAAATTCGACCGCGTCTTCGCGCAGGTGTTTAAGGGGCTGGAAGCGGTGAGCGGCACGGAGGCCGTCAACGAACAGGCCATCCCGGAAGAATGGTTGCGCCGCATGGCCGACAAGCACCTGACCGACGAAGAGAAGGCGCAAATTGAAGCCTTGGGTGGTTTTGAAAAGCTCATGGAAACGCTCAAAAAGCGGCTCGAAGAGCAGGAAAAGCGCCATCAGGGCGGGTCCAAATGGATTGGCACCGGCGGCACGTCGCCGTTCGGGGCGGGGGGCTACAACCCGGAAGGGGTGCGCATCGGCCAAAAGGAAGGCCGCCACGGGCGGGCCGTGAAAATCTGGGACAAACGCACGTTTCGCGATCTGGACGACACGATCGAATTGGGCACCCGCAACATCAAGGTCGCCCTCAAGCGCCTGCGCCGTTGGGCGCGGGAGGGAGAGGCGGACGAATTTGACCTCTCCGGCACCATCCGCGCCACCGCAGAAAACGGCTATCTGGACGTCAAAACCCGGCCAGAGCGGCGCAACGCCGTCAAACTGCTCCTGTTTCTGGACGTGGGCGGTTCCATGGACGGCTATATCCGCCAGGTGGAAGAATTGTTCTCCGCCGCCCGGGCCGAGTTCAAACACATGGAGTTTTTCTATTTCCACAACTGCCTCTACGAAGGCGTGTGGAAGGAAAACAGCCGCCGTTGGGGCCAGCAGATGGATACGTGGGACGTGCTGCGCACCTATGGCCCCACCTATAAGTGCATTTTTGTGGGCGATGCGGCCATGAGCCCCTATGAGATCGTCTATCCCGGCGGGGCGGTGGAACATTGGAATGCCGAGGCCGGGGAAGTGTGGCTGCGCCGCGCCCTCGACCAATGGCCTTCAACGGTATGGCTCAATCCTGTGCCGGAAAAAGGCTGGCGCTACACCCAGTCCACCGCGCTGATCAAAGACCTGTTCGACCAGCGCATGTATCCGCTGACCTTGTCCGGCATTGGCGATGCCATGAAGGAATTGACGCGGTAGCGGATTGTATATTCGTAGTCTTCACTTTCCCCATTGCCGGAGGCTTCCATACCGGCAATCCACTCCACGGCATTAAAAACGTCTTGGGTATCTTGGCATGGATCCCCGGCATAAAGCCGAGGAGCCATTAAATTTGCGTAGTGAACTTCTACTCACCATCCGCGCAGGGCCAACTTGCCGGGCGGTTTAGATCCTTGGGCAATACTGTTTCAGCATCGCCGCAGGACTGGTCCAGCTGCATCTGGGTCATGTTGAGAACGCCGGACAGGTCCGCCCCTTCAAAGCGGGCAAGATAAGTCCAGCTGTTTTGCACGTTGAGGCCCGTGAGCGTCGCGCCGGAAAAGACGGCGCGGGACAGGTTGGCATAGCTCATATTCACGCCGCTCAGGTCTGCCCCGGCAAAATTGCTGCGGCTGAATTCGGCTTTTTGAAAGCTGGCGCCCGTCAGTTTGGTGCCCTTGAATACAGCCCGTGCCAGTTCGCCCTTATCGAAACGGGCGCCTGTCATGTCCGCGCCAGAAAACACCACCCGATTACCTTCCATTTTGGACAGGTCCACCTCTTTGAGATTGGAGTCGGCGGCGTTGGCCCGATTCATGATGGCTTTAATCATCACGGAACCAGCCAAATTGGTATCGCGAAGATCCGTGCCGGCAAAATCCGTCTTTTCCAGCAGCGAGCCGGAAAGGTCGTTGCCGGACAGGATCAAATTGCGCTTGCGGCAGTCTTGCCAATTCACCTGGGGGGCCGGGTCCGCACCGCAATTGCCTTTGGCCTGGGCTGGTGATGCCTGGGGGAGGAAGGTCAATGCGCCTGCCAACAACCCGAAGGCCCATGCAGTTTTGATCGATTTGGTCATAATACGTCCTCCTGTCTGCACACACTCTCCAACCCATCAGCGGCAAAAGGGTGGCAGAAAAATTTATCTTCTGTTGCGGGCCATCCAGGCGTTCCACTGGCGGCGGTTGCCATAAAAAGCATTGATGTCCACCTTCCCCTCAATCCCCGGCACCTTGCCCGTGCCCGTATATTGCCAGAACTTCCAGGGACGTTTTCCATAGACGAATTTCGGCTCCGCCTTCACCGAGCGCAGCCAATATTGGTAGCCGGGCAGTGAACCGTCGGCCAGATTGTCGGCGTGGAAGTCCACAGTGGTGTAGATGATGGGTTTTTGCCCGTAATGGCGCTCGATCACATCCAGCCACCGCTTGAGCAGTTTCACCGTCGTGGCCGGTTTGGGTCGTTTTTTACAGGTGGGGGATTTGGGGTTCCACTCCACATCCAGCACCGGCGGCAAAGCGCGGTCGCCCTTGGGCACAGTGCGAATATAATTGCGGGCTTGGGCCTCCGGCGTGGCGCAGAAATAATAGAAGTGATAGGCGCTTCGCGGGATGCCCGCCCGGGCCGTGGCTGCCCAAAATTCCTTGAACCGCCGGTCCTGATCATCCTTGCCCTCCGTGGCTTTCACAAAGGCGAAGTCGATGCCCGCGCGTTTGACGGTGGACCAATTAATCCCCTTGTTATGGCGGGAAAGGTCAATGCCGTGGACGTCAAAATCCTTGGGCTGACGGCCTTTGATTTTGACCGGATCATAGTCAGAATATTTCAGATGGTTGGTGTGTTTCACCCGCACGGCCTCGGTAAAACTGGCCCTTTCCAGCGCCTCACCGGGATTGGTGCAGGCGGTGAAAAACAAAACCGGGGTGAGCGTGAACAGGCGGCGCAGATGGGGCATGACGGTCTCCAAAAAGGACTGCAAAAACGCCATGTCTGATCGCATCTCTCTTGTGTCTTCACGCCTTTATTGCGGGCGCAGGCCATGGCCCGGGGAGCCTGCCATCGGGCGGTTAAACCCCCGTTAAGCATAAAATGCGGCGGCATTGTTTACCGCTTGCCACAGATCGGCGTTTCCATGTGTGCAAAAACGCACTTGTTAAACCGCCCGCGCCCTTTAATCTGCGCTGGCTGCGACAAATAGGTGCAGAGCCTAAGGAGGGGACAGGCGAACATTGGCTGAAAAAGACCCCTTTCATGATCAGAACAAGCCGCTGGACACCAAGCTGCTGCGTTACGTGTGGCGGCACACGCGGGCGGAACAGATCTGGATTCTGTTCGTCATCATTCTGTCCATGCCCACCTATTTTCTGGTGCTGGACCTGCCGGTGCGCATCATCAACCAGCCCATTCAGGGGCGCGGTTTTGAGCAGGTGGGGGACACCCAACAATTTTTGGACATTTCCTTTGGCTTGCCAAATTTTCTGGGCGGTCAAAGCTGGGTTCTGTTTGAAGGCTTCACGCTGGAGCGTTGGCCCTATCTGATCGCGCTTTCCTGCCTGTTTTTGACCCTGGTTTGCATCAACGGTCTCTTCAAATTCTACATCAACACCTACAAGGGCCGCCTGGGGGAGCGCATGTTGCGGCGCATGCGCTATTCGCTGGTGGACCGGGTGTTGCGCTTCCCCATTCCCCATTTCAAACGCGTTAAAGGCTCCGAAGTGGCCTCCATGGTGAAGGACGAGATCGAGCCCTTCGGTGAATTTATCGGCGATGCGTTTGTGCAGCCCGTTTATCTGGGCGGTCAGGCGCTGGTGGCGTTTGTGTTCATTCTTAACCAGAGCTTCTGGCTGGGCATGATTGCGGTGGCCATCATCGCTTTTCAGATGGTGCTGATCCCCTATCTGCGCCGCCGGGTGCTGGAACTGGGCCGAATGCGCCAACTCACTGCCCGACTGCTTTCGGGTCGCATTGGCGAGATTGTGGACGGAATCACGTCGGTTCATGTGAACGACACGTCCAACTATGAGCGGGCGGAAATCTCGTCCCGCCTCAGCGATATTTTCTTCATTCGCTACGAACTGTATCAGCGCAAATTCATCATTAAGTTCTTGAACAATCTGCTGGCCCAGATCACACCGTTTTTGTTCTACGTGGTGGGCGGCTATTTCGCCATTCGCGGCACGCTGAATGTGGGCCAGCTGATCGGCGTCATCAACGCCTACAAGGACCTGCCCTCGCCCATTAACGGGCTCATCATGTGGGACCAGAAGCGCACCGACATCAACATCAAATACGCGCAGATTATCGAGCAGTTCAACGTGAAGGGCATGAGCGATGCGCGCCTGCAGGCACCGTCTTTGGAACCTGTCGCCCCCCTGACAGGGGATATCGAAGTGTCCAATCTGGCCGTCACCGACGAGACCGGGACGGTGCTTCTGGAGGATGCGGATTTTGTTTTGCCGCTCAAATCCGTCACCGCGGCTGTGGGTCCTATGGGGTCCGGTGCCGGGGCCACAGCCTCGGTTCTGGCCGGGCTTATAAACCCCACATCGGGCCGTGTGCGCCTGGGGGGGCAGGCCCTGCACGATCTGCCCCAATCCATCCGTGGCCGACGCTTTGCCTATGCGGGCACGGAAACCTATCTGCCCCAGTCCAGCCTCATGGATACGCTGCTTTACGTGAACAAACACGCGCCGCTGCGGGAGCGGGACTTGAAGGCGCTGGGCATTGAACGCCACGCCCGCCATAAGGCCGAGATTATCGCCTCGGGCAATACCATGCTGGATTTCCACGCCGATTGGGTGGATTACGAGGCTATGGGCATCAAGGATGAAAGCGAGTTACTGCCCAAGCTGCACGACGTGCTGTCTGCGGTGGAGATGAAAGACACGGTCTATGAACTGGCCCTGCGCCAGTCCCTCACCGAACCCCGCCATGAGGAATTGCGCGCAAAACTGCTGGAAGTGCGCGCCGCCATGCGCGCCCGCATCGAAGGGTCGGACCTGAGCGATCTGGTGGAGGTATGGGAACGCAGCGACTATAACGATCACGCCACAATCGCAGAAAACCTGTTGTTCGGCTCCGCCAAGGATTCCAGCAAAGTGAGCGCCGATGCGCTGGTGGCCAATGACTATCTGCGCGAAGTGCTGCGCGAGGAGGGTCTTGAAAAAGACCTCTTTTCCATGGGCGTGGAACTGGCGGAAACGGCCATTGAATTGTTTGCCGATCTGTCCCCGGACAATCCGTTCTTTGAACAATTGAACTTTATGACGCCGGAACAGTTGGAAGACTATCCGCCCATCCTCGTGCGCGCCCGGGAAAAGGGCTTTGACGGGGCCAGCGAAAGCGACCGGCGCATGATCCTCAAACTGCCCCTGTCCTACGAAGAGCAACGCAACCGTCTCAAACTGTTGGACGAGGGTTTGCAAAACCGCATTCTGGCCGCCCGCAAACGCTTCCACGAAAACATGCCCGAAGACATGGCAGAACAATTCAGCGCCTATGATCAGGCCGCCTATAATGTGAACAATTCCGTCCAGGATAATATTCTGTTCGGGCGCATCGCCCACGGTTCCTCCAATGCGGCCGACCGGGTGGGCGAGGCGATCCGTGAATTGCTGGCGCAGTTTAATCTGGGGGAGGCCATTTTCCGTGTGGGTCTGGAATTTGACATTGGCACCGGTGGCAAACGCCTTTCAGAAAATCAGCGTCAGCGCATTCTCGTGGCCCGCGCCCTGCTGAAGGGGGCGGACATGGTGTTCCTCAACCGGGCGCTTAACACGCTGGACGCCCGCCAGCAGGAGCGCATTGTCAACAACCTCCTCGCCCGGGCACGGGGCGAAGATGGTCACAAGCCCTTTGGCCTGTTCATGGTGCTGTCCACATCGCGCTATGCGCAAAAGTTTGATCATGTGATGATGTTCCAGCGGCAGCGTCTGATCGCCCACGACACGCCCGAGCGGCTGAAGGATGATAATGATGCCTACGCAAAGCTGGTGGCCTAGAGCGGACGCAAAAAGGGGTAAGATGACATGAGCAAACTTTCCGATGAAGTGGACCTGCTGCGGTCCATCCCCATGCTGGCCAACATGCCCGCCAACAAACTAAAACTGCTCGCCTTCGCATCCGACCACATGAATTACAAGGAGGGCGACATTCTCTTCCACCAGGGTGATGATGCGGACGCGGCCTATATTGTTGTCGAAGGGGGGGCCGACGTGTTGGTGGCCAGCCATGATGGGGGCACGCCTTCCAAAGTGGCGGAACTCGGCCCCGATTCCTTTGTGGGGGACATGGCCATCATTGGCGACATTCCCCGCACGGCCACGGTGCGCGCCAACTCAGACCTGCGCACCCTGCGCATCCGCAAGGAACACATGATGGACATGGTGAAGGACAGCCCCACCCTCGCCATGGCCGTTTTGCAGGAACTGGTGAACCGGCTGGCCAAAACCACGCAGGACCTTTCCGAGGCCCGCGACGAGGTGGCCCAATTGCGGGCCAATGGTTGATATGGAACCAACGATCACACCATACGGGAGCAAATGGGAACCCTTGGCCGGTTCTCCCCCGAAGATGGGGGGCTTTTGCACTATCGAAGCGGTGACTGGCAGAATGGTGACTGGCAAAACGGTGCTGGGCAAAGCGGTGCGGGAGCAAGCAGGGCCAGGGGCGCAGGGGGTAACAGGGCGTTGACGAAACCGAACACAACCAGAGGCGTGAAGAGGGCACCGTTTACAAGCGAGGCGACCCCACATGCCACCCAGACGACCCAGGCCACCCATGTCGCCCATCAGTCGAAAGGTCGCGTGGAGCGCGTGGAAGTGTCCAAGCCCCCGCGCACGCACAAGGCGGCCCCCATGCGCAAACCCGTGCGTGCCGCCAAATCCGTCTCCCAAAAACGCCCCCAGGCCCAACAGGATTTTGCCGTGCGCTTTTGGGGCGCCAGGGGAACGCTGGCCTCCAATGCCGAAGACACAAGTCGCTATGGCGGCAATACCGCCTGTGTGGAGGTGATGCTCGGCAAGCAGAGCATTATTCTGGACGCCGGTTCCGGCCTTCGGGGCATTGGCGACAAGGTGATGAAGCGGGCGGCCAAGGCGCGCAAGAAAGGCAAACCCGTCAACCCCGTCCATCTGTTTTTCACCCACTGCCATTACGACCACATTTCCGGCCTGCCCTTCTTTGCCCCTTTCTTTGACCCCGGTATGGAGGTCCATATCTGGTCCGGCCATCTGGAGGGTCCCCACAAGACCATGCGCATGGTGAAGGATTATATGGCCCCCCCGTTTTTCCCCGTGGGGCCGGAGGTTTTTTCCGCTAAACTTGCCTATCACGACTTCGAGTTTGGCGATGAACTTACCCCCCTCGATGGGGTGAAAATTTCCACCGTCTCCCTCAACCACCACAATGGCTGTGTGGGCTATCGCATCGACTTTGACGGCCGGTCCATTTGCTACATCACCGATACCACCCACATTCCGGGCAAACCCGATCAGGGTATTCTCGACATCATTCAGGGCAGCGATCTGATGATCTATGATGGCACCTATACGGATGCCGAATTCCCCCAATTTTGGAATTTTGGCCACTCCACCTGGGAAGAGGGTGTGCGGTTGGCCAAAGCGGCAGGCGTAAAACGCTACGCCATTTTCCACCACCGTCCCAGCCGCGGCGACGACGCGCTGGATGAAATTCAGGCGGCATGTCGCAAGGTTTTTCCCAAATCATGGGCCGCCCGCGAAGGGCAAAAGATCAAGGTCTAGGGGATTGCCCAGCCGCATTGTCCGGGGCATTCGCCGCGCCGCCCGCATCGCCTGGCCCCAAGCCTCCGCCCGCAAAGTGCCGGAGCGGGTTTACACCGCCATCGACCGCTATGATCAGGACAGCGAAGTTCTGGTCAAGATCATGCAATTTGGCATTTTTGCCATTTGGGGGCTGGTCTATTGGGCCTCGCCCAAGCCGGACCCGGACACGGTTTCCCGCGTGCCGTTGGTCATCAGCATCTATCTCATTTTTACGCTGGCGCGTTTTTTCATCGCCTTAGGCCGCCGTTCACCGGCGTGGTTCATCTACCCGTCCACGGTTATTGATATGGGGCTGCTCACCTATCTGATTTGGTCGTTTCACCTGCAATATGACCAACCTGCCTCGTTTTCATTGAAGGCGGTGGAGGTGCTCAATTATTTTGTGCTCATCGCCTTGCGTGCACTGCGGTTCCAGTCCCGCTACGTATGGACGGCGGGTCTGTCCGCCATCGCCTTTTGGGCAGTGCTGGTGGCCTATGTGACACTGGAAGACCCGTGGGACCCCATGGTGACCCGTGATTATGTCACCTACCTCACGTCCAATTCTGTGCTCATCGGTGCGGAAGTGTCGAAAATGATGTCCATCCTCATGTTCACGCTGATCCTCGCCATTGTGGTGCGGCGGGCGCAACATTTGCTGGTCTCTTCCGTCACCGAAGAAGAAGCGGTGCAGGACTTGTCCCGCTTTGTGGGCCACGGCGTGGTGGACCGCATTCGCGGTTCGCAAAAGCGGTTGCAGGCGGGGCAGGGCGTGCGGCGCAAGGCGGCTATTTTGAACGTGGATATTCGGGGTTTCACCACCCGTGTGGCGCCCATGGAACCCACCGATGCCATGGCCCTGCTGGCGGATTATCAGCACCACGTTTTGCCCATTGTTCAACGCCACGGTGGCACGGTGGACAAATTTATGGGCGACGGCATCATGATTACCTTTGGAGCTTCCATGGATGATCCCCGCTATTGCGCCAACGCCGTGCGCTGCATGGAGGAGTTGATCGCGGCCAGTGCCCCTTGGGAAGCCCGTTCCGGGGGCATATCAATCAACATGGCGGCCACGGCGGGGGATGTGATTTTCGGTGCCGTGGGCTATGGCGACCGGCTGGAACTCACCGTCATCGGCCCCAGCGTCAACCGCTCCGCCAAGTTGGAAAAGCACAATAAAGTGTTGGGCACCAAAGCCCTGTGCGGCATCAATTGCTACACCATGGCGCTGGAACAGGGCTATAAACCGGCTACAAAACACC
Source organism: Pseudomonadota bacterium (assembly GCA_038525315.1). Lineage (GTDB taxonomy): Bacteria > Pseudomonadota > Alphaproteobacteria > Rhizobiales > Rhizobiaceae > Pseudahrensia. The sequence continues at coordinate 261,349 of JBCBHU010000001.1, read as the reverse complement.
GGCAGGTCGAAGCACTGGTGGATGGCAATCGCGACCCCTTTGAGGTGATGGTGCTGGCATGAGCGATACGACGGCACCCACAGCAGCACCAAAATCCAGACCGGGCCATTGGCTGTCGCTCACCCGCTGGCGGCTGGTCTCCGGCTTGGTGCTGTTTGCCTATATTCTTTGTCACTTCATCAACCACGCGCTGGGCCTGTGGTCGCTGGAGGCCATGCAGGACATGGGCAGCCTGATGAAGGTGACATGGCGCAATTGGCCCATGACGGTGCTGCTTTACGGCGCGCTGGCCGTGCATGTGGCCGCCAGCCTGTTACGGGTCTACCAACGCCGCACCATGCGCATGCCCGTGGCCGAATGGGCGCAACTGATACTGGGGCTGGCCATTCCGTTTCTCATGGTCGTGCATATCATGGGCACCCGCTACGCGTCGGCCCGCTACGGCATCAACGATACCTATACCTATGTGCTCCTCTCCACTTTTGTGTTTTCGCCCGTAAGCGGCTGGCTCAACGCGGGCGGGTTGGTGGCGGCCTGGGTTCACTCCTGCATCGGGCTTTATCAATGGGCCCGTTTGAAGGCCTGGTACGGCCGCACCGTCCACGAAATGGGGCTGATCCTTGCCGTCTTCCTGCCCAGCGCCGCCTTGGCGGGCTATCTGTCCGCCGGCCGTACCGTCGCCCCGCGCGCCGCGGATGGGGAGTTCATGGGGGAATATTACGAGCGGCTTAATCTGCCGGAGGATGAAGCCTATTGGACGTGGATTGGCAACGACATCGCCACCGCCCGCTGGATGATTATCGCCCTGATTGCCAGCGTGATCGTCGCCCGTCTGGTGCGCGGTTACGTGAGCCGCCGACGGCAGGAGGTGACGGTGGGCTATGTGGATGGTCCCATTATCGCCCATCCCCGAGGCCCCAGCCTTCTGGAAATGAGCCAATTGTCCAACGTGCCCCATGCCAGCGTTTGTGGCGGGCGGGGGCGTTGCTCCACCTGCCGCGTGCGCGTGCTCCAGGCCGATCCACCGCTGGAAGCGCCCAGTGAGGCCGAACAACAGGTTCTCAACCGGGTGCGCGCGCCCCAGGACGTGCGACTTGCCTGTCAGGTGCGGCCCGAAGGAAACGTGCAGGTAATCCGCCTGTTGCCCCCCGACACCACCGCCCGCCGCGCCGATGCGGTGGACCCCTTTGCCACCGGCCGTGAAAGGCTCGTGGCGGTCATGTTTGCCGATTTGCGCAATTTCACCCGCACGGCGGAGAAGCGCCTGCCCTATGATGTGGTTTATCTCATCAACCAGTTTTCCCGCACCATGGGCCAGGCCGTGGAGGAAAATGGGGGGCGCATCGACAAATTCCTGGGCGACGGTTTCATGGCCCTGTTCGGCTTGGACACCACCCCCCAGCAAGCCTCCCGCCAGGCCCTGCAAACCGCCCGCTCCATGGTGGACAAGCTCGCCGCCCTTAACGACCATCTGGCCAATGATTTGGACCAGCCCCTGCGCATGGGCATTGGCATCCATACTGGTTCAGTCGTGCTGGGGGACATGGGCTACGGCCCCTCCCGCGGGCTCACCGCCATTGGGGATACGGTGAATATTGCCAGCCGGTTGGAGAGCGCCACCAAGGATCAGCACTGTGCGCTATGCGTTTCCAGCGCCACGGTGGATCTGGCCGGGCTGGTGGGTGAAGAGGCCCATTTGCGCGACATTGCCATACGCGGGCGGGAGCGTCCGCTGGCCATCTACGCCCTTCAGGGGGATGACCTTGATAATTTGGTCAGCGAAGCGGACCCCGGGCTGAGCGCTTCCCACACCAGGGAAGCGGCTGTATAGCTGTGAGCCCCAATTCACAATTCACGGTTTTTTCACGTTCTCCAAATGGCCGCTCCCGTTACGGTTCAGCATTCGGTGCTTGGTACCGTCTCCAGTCGGTCACGCTCGTCAGGCTGGGTGCGCAGGCGTGATGTCATGCTTGCTGCCTCCCCGCCCTGGTTGGCGCTGCGTGACCTTACTGCCTTAGTCGCTCCCCCTTATCCCTGGGTGTGGCTGTCGGCCCGGACGGACAGAGGGTGTCTGTCCGGGCCAACTTTTCGTCCCCTTAGAGCAAATCATGTTCACGCGGAAACATGACCCATCGAAAATCGCGTTCGAAAACAGCACTTTGCTGTTTGAGAGGCAGCGAATTTCGATTCCGTTTGAACATGATATATTCTAGCGCCGCTTTTATTGGAGCCTCCTTCAAGGCGGCACCCCCGTCCTTGCTGCCTCTATTGCCAACGCCCTATTGATGGTGCCCTATTGATGGTGCAGCGGCCTGTGGGGAGCCTGACCGTTTTGGAAAACGTTTAAGCAGAGGATACCCACCATGTTGAAATCGCTCACCACAGCTTTTGCCCTCGCCTTGCTTGTGCCCGTTACCGCCCATGCCGATGTGTTGGTGGCCTTCGATGAGGGCGCGCCCAAAGACCGTTTCACTTTCCGCAATTCGGGTTCATGCCCCCTGTCTGCGGCTCAACTGGTTTTGGACCTGTCCACGTCCCGCGCCGGGCTTATATTTGATGTGACGGCCAGCGGTGCGGGCGTGGAGGTTTTTCAGCCCCTCGATTTTGTAACCGGCAGCACGGCTTTACGCGCGGTGCCGAAAGTGCGCGACGGCGATAACCGCCTCACCATGGACATTGCCACCCTTGCACCCGGCGAGACCATCGCTTTCACCATTGATGTGGACGACACGCTGGGCGGACGGGAAATCACGGTGTCAGATGCAGAAATTGCCGGAGCGCAGGTGAGCCTGACCGTAAAGGGCAAAACGGTCACCGCCCCCTTCACAGGCAAAGCCCGTGCCACGCTAGAGTCCATCTGCCCCTGATCCGTATCAGGCCTTTTCCACCTTGGCCGTCAGATCATCGCCAAGGTTTTTCGTGGCATTGCGCGTGTCCAGCGTGAACGGGAGGGCTTCCACCAGCGCGGCATAGTCCACATTGTCATGGTCGGTGCAAATGAGGGCGGCGTCGTAGTTGGCGAAGTGCTCCAGAGACCACGTCACCGATTTGCGGCCCGTCAGGGCAGCGTGTTCGCGGGTGGGGGTGATGACGGGCACATAGGGGTCGTAATAATCCACTGATGCGCCCAGCTTTTCCATTTCCTCCAGCAGCACGAAGGCGGGGCTTTCGCGCATGTCATTGATGTTCTTTTTATAGGCCAAACCCACCAGCAGAATGCGCGCCCCGTTCATGGCCTTGGACGCGCGGCGGTTCAGTGCCTCCTGCATCCGGTCCACCACGTGCAACGGCATGGCCGTGTTAATTTCCCCAGCCAGTTCGATGAACCGCGTGCGCTGGCCATATTCCTGCGCTTTCCAGGTGAGGTAGAACGGGTCGATGGGGATGCAATGCCCGCCAAGCCCAGGGCCGGGATAGAAGGGCATGAAGCCAAAGGGCTTGGTGGCAGCGGCATTGATGACCTCCCACACATCCACGCCCATTTTTTCGTAAACCACCTTCAACTCGTTCACGAGGGCGATGTTGACCGAGCGGAAGATGTTTTCCGTCAGCTTCACCGCCTCGGCGGCTTTCAGCGATGAGACCGGCACCACTTCGTCAATCATGGCCCCGTAGAGGCTGCACGCCATATCCAGCGCGTCTTTCGTGTCCGCCCCCACCACTTTGGGAATGGTGCTGGTTTCAAAATTGGGGTTGCCCGGATCTTCCCGCTCCGGCGAGTAGGCAATGTGGAAATCCTCGTTGACCGTAAAGCCGGAGCCCTCTTCCAGAAGGGGCACCATCACTTCTTGCGATGTGCCGGGCCAGGTGGTGGATTCCAAAATGACGATCTGACCCTTTTGCAAAACTTTTGCGATGTCGCGGCAGGTGGCCTCCACATAAGACAAGTCCGGCTCCCGGTGCGGCCCCAGCGGGGTGGGCACGCAGATGAGGATGGAATCGGCCTCCATCAGCGCGGCAAAATCTGTGGTTGCCGTAAATCGCCCGCGCTCCACCATCTCCGCCACACGGGCGTCGGGTATGTGGTTCATATCGCTGTGGCCGCCCATGAGGCGTTCCACCCGGGCGGGGGAATTGTCCACGCCGACGATGGGAAAGCCCAAGCGCTCAAAGGCCATGGCCAATGGCAGTCCCACATAGCCCATGCCAATCACGCCCACGGTGGATGTTTTGTCCTCAACCCGGCGGATGAAATCTTGTGCGCTCATGGTGTGCTCATGGGAAGGTGCCTGCTTGCGCCGTCCCATAAGCCCATTGAAAGCAAATGGAAACCGTTGTCGGGACTATGAGCCCCGCGCAACCATGGTCAGCAATTCATACGTAGCAACGGGGTCACCATGGCTGTCCAACACCGCCACATCCCAGCGCACCTCGCCATAGGCCTCATTGCGAATGGTTTTTGTTTTGACGGTGAGTTCCACACGGATGCTCTCGCCCGGCGGGACGGGTTTTAGGAAACGCAGATTATCCAGCCCCGTATTGGCCAGCACCGGCCCAGGGTTGGGCTCCACGAACAGGCCCGCCGCGAAGGAAAGCAGCAAATAGCCATGGGCTACACGGCCGGGGAAGAACGGATTGGCGGCGGCCGCTTCTTCGTCCATGTGGGCGTAGAATGTATCGCCGGTGAAGTCGGCAAAATGCTCGATGTCTTCCAGCGTGACAGGGCGTGATGGTGTTTTGAGTGTTTCGCCCACGGTGAGGGCTTCAAATTCTCGCGTAAACGGGTGGGGTGCATTCTCATCGTGATGGCCGGACCCCGCCACCTGGCGGTTTGTGACAGCGGAAAGAATTTGCGGACTGCCCTGCACCGCCGTGCGCTGCATGTAGTGGAGCACCCCGCGAATGCCGCCTAACTCCTCACCGCCCCCGGCCCGCCCCGGCCCGCCATGGACCATGTGGGGCATGGGCGCGCCATGGCCGGTGGCGGCTTTGGCGGAGGTGGCATTGTTAAAATAAAGCCGTCCGTGCCAGGGGGCCATGGCTTCCACGGCCTGTTGCGCAACATCCGTATCGCTTGTGATGATGGAAGCAACCAAGGAGCCCTTGCCCCGGTTCGCCAGGTCGGCGGCCTGTTCCATGTCGTCATATCCCATGACGGTGGCCACCGGCCCGAAAGCTTCTGCGGCATGGACAGCTTCCGCGTCGGTGGGATTACCGCAGTGGAACAGAAGGGGCGACGTGAAGGCGCCCCTCTCCATGGGCGCATCCCATGTGCCGAAGGCCAATTCAGCTTCTTCATTGATCGTTTTGGCCGTCGCCAAAACATCCGCCCGCTGGCTTTGGGAAACCAAAGCCCCCATGCCGGTGGCTTTGTCTTTTGGATCGCCGATGACGGTATCCCGTAGTTTCTGCGACAGCCCTTCAATCACCGCCTCCACCCGGTCCTGCGGCACCATCATGCGGCGAATGGCCGTGCATTTCTGGCCCGCTTTGGTGGTCATTTCCCCATGGGCTTCCGTGAGGAAAATATCGAATTCCGCTGACCCCGGCTCAATATCCGGCCCCAGAATGGAGCAGTTGAGACTGTCTTGCTCCGCCATGAACGGCACGGCGTTTTCGACGAGGTTAGGGGTGGCCCGCAGCATGGTGCCGGTGGCGGCGGAACCGGTGAAAGCGACCACATCCTGCGGTCCAAGCCTGTCCAGCAAATCGCCGGTGCCCCCGCAGATGAGTTGCAACGCACCGTTGGGGATAATGCCGCTCTCCAGTATCAACCTCACGCAGAGTTCGGTCACATAGCAGGTGGCCGTGGCCGGTTTAACGATTGCCGGCATACCCGCCAAAAAGGCTGGGGCCAGCTTCTCCAACATGCCCCAGACGGGGAAATTGAACGCGTTGATATGCACCGCCGCCCCCCGTTTCGGCACACAAATGTGCTGGCCCACAAACGAGCCGTCGCGGGACAGTTGCTCCACCGCCCCGTCCACATGGACCCGCTCGTCCGGCATCTCCCGCCGCCCCTTGGAGGCATAGACGAACAGCGTACCGATGCTCCCATCAATGTCGAACTTATGGTCGTTGAGCGTCGCGCCGGTGGCGTAGGAAATATCGTAAAGCGCCTGTTTGTGCCCGTTGAGATGCTGCGCCAGCGCCTTCAACATCCGTGCCCGGTCGTGGAACGTCATGGCCCGCAGGGCAGGGCCGCCTACACCGTGGGCGTGGTGCAACACCGCGTCCATGTGGATGGCGGCGCCTCCCGCCCGGGCCATGGGCTCGCCCGTCACGGCGTTTTCAATGGGCCGGGCATTTTCGCCCGGTTCCAGCCACCGCCCGGCCGTAAAACTCGCTACATCCAGCATGAAAATTCTCCTCCGCCTCATTTTCAATAATTGAGAAGCCGCCCGCCCTGTGCAAGTCTTGGCAAAGCGGAAAAGGGTTGGGAGGCCTTGATGAGCGAACCGGTACTGGTTACACGGCGCGGCGATGTGAGCGAGATTACGCTGAATCGCCCGGACAAACTGAACGCCTTCAACGATGATATGCACACCGCCCTGCGCGCGGCGTTTGAAGCGGTGGCAACGGACGGCACGCGGGCTGTCATTCTCACGGGGTCAGGCCGTGCTTTTTGTGCAGGGCAGGATCTGGATGCGCGGGACCCGGATGGGCCGGACGGTGTGCCGGATTTGAGCGTGACGCTCACCAATCTCTACAACCCGCTCATCAAACGCATCCGCTCCCTGCCCATGCCCGTTATTGCTGCCGTCAACGGTGTTGCGGCAGGCGCGGGGGCCAATGTGGCGCTGGCCTGTGACATGGTGATTGCGGCCCAGAGTGCAAAATTTATTCAGGCCTTTTCCAAAATCGGCCTGCTGCCCGATGCCGGGGGTACCTGGTCGCTCACCCGTTTGGTGGGCCCGGCCCGGGCCATGGGCCTGGCGCTAACGGCGCAACCCCTATCCGCCCAACAAGCCGCCGATTGGGGGCTGATTTGGGAGGCGGTGGCAGATGAAGATTTCATGGACCATGTGCGTGGGCTGGCCGACACTTTCGCCACCGGGCCAACCGCCGCCTATGCTGAAACCAAATTCGCGCTCCAGCAGGCGCCTATGAATGCCATGGATGAGCAACTCATTGTGGAAGCGCAGGCCCAGAAGCGCTGCGGACACGGCCCGGATTTCGCCGAGGGTGTGCGGGCGTTCCACGAAAAACGTGCGCCGCAATATTCTGGCAAGGCCAGCTAGGCGTGGACGATCAGGAAATAGCCGAGCGGGCCAGCCTTATTTTGCATGAAGGCGATGCCATGGCCCGCGCCAACGGCATGGCCATCACCGCCATCAGCCCCGGCACGGCCACCCTCACGCTGACCGTGCGGGATGACCATGTGAACGGCCACCAAATGTGCCACGGCGGGATCATCTTTGCGCTGGCGGACACGGCCTTTGCCCATGCCTGCAACAGCCGCAACGACCGCTGCGTGGCCCAGCACAACACCATTACCTATTGCGCCCCCGCCCAGCTGGGCGACACGCTCACCGCCCATGCCACCGAGACGTTTCGGCAGGGCCGCAACGGCCTTTACGATGTGACCGTCACCGGCCCCGACGGCACCACCATCGCCCTGTTTCGCGGCGCATCCCGCCAGATCAGCGGCACGCTTTTTGACGAGTAGGATTCCCTAGGGATACATTATGCAAGACCTCACCCCCGACCGCGCCAGCCTTGACCCCATCGAAATCGCCTCCCGCGACGAAATCGAAGCGTTGCAACTGGAACGGATGCGCTGGTCCTTCCACCACGCCTATGAAAATGTGGCCCACTACAAAAAGGCCTTTGACAAAAAGGGCGTCCATCCCTCTGACCTGAAGTCATTAGCGGACTTGCGCCATTTCCCCTTCACCACCAAGGGCGACTTGCGCGACCATTACCCGTTCGGCCTGTTTGCCGTGCCGCGGGAAAAAATCCGCCGCATCCATGCCTCTTCCGGCACCACGGGCAAGCCCACCGTGGTGGGCTATACGGACAAGGACTGCGATCTGTTTGCCCATATGGTGGCCCGTTCCCTGCGGGCGGCGGGGGTGCGGCCCGGTGATCTGGTCCACAATGCCTATGGCTACGGCCTGTTCACCGGCGGGCTGGGGGCCCATGTGGGTATTGAGAAGCTGGGGGCTACGGTGGTGCCCGTCTCCGGCGGCATGACCCCCCGGCAGGTCACGCTCATTGATGATTTCAGGCCCGATGCCATCATGGTCACCCCCTCATACATGCTCAACATTCTGGAGGAATTTCAGCGGCAGGGCCTCGACCCCCGCGACTGTTCCCTCCAGGTCGGTATTTTCGGCGCGGAGCCGTGGACCAATGCCATGCGGCGGCAAGTGGAGCAGGCGTTCGACATGCACGCGGTAGACATTTACGGCCTGTCCGAAATTCTTGGCCCCGGCGTGGCCAATGAATGCGTGGAGACGAAAGACGGATTGCACGTGTGGGAAGACCATTTCTACCCGGAAATCATCGACCCCGCCACGGGCGAAGTCCTGCCCGACGGAGAGGAGGGGGAACTGGTCTTCACTACCCTCACCAAGGAAGCCCTGCCCATGGTGCGCTACCGCACCCGCGACCTCACCCGCCTGCTGCCCGGCACCGCCCGCAGTCTGCGACGCATGGAAAAGATCACAGGCCGCAGCGACGACATGATCATTCTGCGGGGCGTCAACGTCTTCCCCACGCAGGTGGAAGAACAGTTGATGGCCACAGACGGCCTTGCCCCCCATTTCCAGATCGAACTCACCAAAGACGGCCCCATGGACGCCATGACCGTCCACGTGGAGGCCATGCCGGACGCAGCCTCCGGAGAGGCCCGCACCGCCAGCGGGGCCGCCCTGTCAAAACGCATAAAAGACGTGATCGGCATTTCTGCGAAAGTGGACGTGGCCGAACCTGGCGGCGTGGAGCGCTCCCAGGGCAAGGCCAAACGGGTCGTGGACAACCGCTAACCGTTCGCTCCGGTTTTCCCTTGCTCTTGTTCTCTTTTGTGACTACCACCGCGCTGGTTGCAGGTCACGCCTGTGGCTTTCACGGCCTGTGCTGGACGACATCCCGGCCCCGGCGTCTTCTATCCCTTCCAATTCAAGGAGAAACCCGATGTCGATTACTGCAGAGCGCAAAGCTGCGCTGATTAAGGAATATGCCGTCAACGAGGGCGATTCCGGCTCCCCCGAAGTGCAGGTTGCGATCCTCACGGAGCGCATTAACAACCTCACCGAACACTTCAAAGGCCACAAAAAGGACAATCACTCCCGCCGCGGCCTGCTGAAAATGGTAGCAACCCGCCGCTCGCTTCTCGACTACGTGAAGCGTAAGGACGAAGAGCGCTACAAGAGCCTCATCCAGCGTCTGGGCATCCGCCGTTAGACTACGAGATAAACCCCATTGAAAGCCGCCTTGACCCTACGTCAAAGGCGGCTTTTTTGTGCGCTTTATGTCTTGAGAAAATTGTCTAGGGCGTCGGCCACTTCCCTTGGGGCATCCACAGTGGAAATGTGCTTGCCAGGCACGGTTACAAGCTGGCCGTTGGTCAGGGCGTCAGCGGCCTGTTCCATAGTTTTGATGGGATAGAGCGCATCCTCCAACCCTGCCACTATAAGCGTGGGTTGTTGGATATGGGGCAGCACGTCCATCACAGGCGATTGGGCAAACATGACGGAGCGCACCGACAAAGTGAGAGCCTTTGCATCCGCCGCGCTCAACATGGCGTGATAGTCCTTCATATAGGTGTTCGTGATAGGATTTGGGTCCGCAAAAAACCCGCCGGCCGCACCCTTTTGAAAAAAGGGCTTGTTGACGAAATAGCGCGCTGCATTAACCATCAACCGCGTTGAAAACGAGGGCGCACTGCGCCCGATCAGCATGGGCGTGTTGATTAGCACCAGATGGCTCGCTTTTGTGGGTGCGAGCCTTGCCGCGTGGGCTGCGACCATGCCTCCCCATGACACGCCCCCCATACAGGCCGTTTCCAAGGTCAAGGCATTCATGACGTCCAGCATGGCGTGTGCACACTCATCCATCGTGAAGCCGGAAGGCGCAGCGCCACTGGCGCCGTGGCCTGGTCCGTCAATGGCAACAAAGTTGAACCGGCTGCCAAGCAGTTGCACCAACCGGGCAAATATTGCGTGGTCGGTAAACACAGATGGCCATAACACAAGGGTCTGTTTGCCAGCCCCGGCACGCCAAACCGCCAGACGCCCGATTGCTGTTTCTACATCATTGGCGCGCGTAAAGTGTGCAAGCGTCTCAGCCATGGTTGACCCTCTCTTATAATAGCTCAAAAGCCTACCATTGCCGCCCCCGTCATTCCATGCTATCGGCCCCGCAAGGCGCGCATTCATCATGCCCGTCTTGTCTTGTTCGTGTGGATTGTCCTGCAAAGGCGGGCTTCAAGGGGCAGGATTGTTAGTGGCTTTGCCCAAAGCCCCTCATTGTCTTGCCCTTGATAAATGATTGAGCGTGGTGCGATGCATCACCATTGTCTTACCGGGTGGCCCGCGCTGTCCGGTCCGGGCCAAAGGTCCGGTTTCAGTTGAAGGCTGACTGTCGGCTCTTGCAGCCGGTGGCAGGGCAAATTCCATAAAACGAACAGGTTTGCCGGGTTTACCGGCACGCGGTCTGGTGCGCAGCGATGGGCGTTGCGCAGCCGCACAACACGCGCTCTCCCCCGTGGGAGGGTGACACGAAACGCGCAAAGCGGCGCGAAGGAAAAACGTATATGTCGATGTTTGAAAAACACGTAATCGAAATTGAATGGGGCGGCCGCCCGCTGACGCTGGAAGCGGGGCAGATTGCCCGCCAGGCGGACGGGTCCGTGCTGGTCACCTATGGCGAAACCACCGTCATGTGTAACGTGGTCTCCCAAAAATCCCCCAAGCCGGGTCTGGATTTCTTCCCCCTCACAGTAAACTACATCGAAAAAGCCTATGCGGCCGGCAAAATTCCTGGCGGCTTTTTCAAGCGGGAGGCCCGCCCTTCCGAAAACGAAACGCTGGTGTGCCGTCTCATCGACCGCCCCATCCGCCCACTCTTTGCCGATGGCTATAAAAACGACACGCAGGTCACCTGTACCGTTCTTTCCCACGACATGGAGAACAACCCCGACGTGGTGGCCATGATCGCCACATCGGCTGCGCTCACCATTTCCGGCGTGCCGTTCCAGGGCCCCATTGCCGGTGCCCGCGTCGGTCTGATCGACGGCGACTATGTGCTCAACCCCAATATTGACGAGATGCCCGAAAGCGATCTGGACCTCGTGGTGGCCGGCACGCGCGATGCCGTGCTGATGGTGGAATCGGAAGCCAATGTGCTGTCTGAAGAAGTCATGCTGGGCGCGGTCATGTTCGGCCACGAAGAATTCCAGCCCGTCATCGATGCCATCGTGGAACTGGCCGAAAAATGCGCCAAAGAGCCCCGCGAACACGTGGTGCCGGACAATTCCGAACTGGAAGCCAAAGTCACCGATCTGGTGGGTGCAGACATCGAAAAAGCCTACACCATCGCCGACAAACAAGACCGCTATGCGGCCCTGGACGAAGCCAAGGCCAAGGCCAAGGCGGAATTCCTGACCGAGGACTCCACCGAGCAGGAAACCAATACGCTGGGTGAAGTGTTCAAATCCGTGCAGGCCAATGTGGTGCGCGGTTCCATCATCAAAACCAAGAAGCGCATTGACGGGCGCGATCTGGACACGGTGCGCGCCATTGAGGCCGAAGTGGGCCTGCTGCCCCGCACCCACGGTTCCGCCCTTTTCACACGGGGTGAAACCCAGTCCATCGTGGTGGCCACGCTGGGCACGGGCGATGATGAGCAATTCATTGACGCGCTGACCGGCACCTATAAAGAGCATTTCCTGCTGCACTATAACTTCCCCCCCTATTCCGTGGGTGAGACGGGCCGCATCGGGTTCACGTCCCGCCGCGAAATCGGCCACGGGAAACTGGCCTGGCGGGCTGTGCGTGCCGTGCTGCCCAGCAAGGAAGATTTCCCCTACACGCTGCGCGCGGTCTCCGAGATTACCGAATCCAACGGTTCCTCCTCCATGGCCACGGTCTGCGGCACCTCGCTGGCCTTCATGGATGCGGGCGTTCCGCTGAAAGCCCCCGTGGCCGGTATCGCCATGGGTCTGATCAAGGAAGGCGACGACTTCGCCGTCCTGTCAGATATTCTGGGCGACGAAGACCATCTGGGTGACATGGACTTCAAGGTGGCAGGCACGGCGGAGGGTATCACCTCCCTGCAAATGGACATCAAGATCACCGGCATCACCGAAGAGATCATGAAAGTGGCGCTGGAACAGGCCAAAGGCGGCCGCCAGCACATTCTCGATGAAATGGCCAAGGCCATCACCGAGGGCCGCTCGGAGCTTGGCGAATTCGCCCCGCGCATCGAGAGCTTCAAAATCCCCACCGACAAGATCCGCGAAGTGATCGGGTCCGGCGGTAAGGTCATCCGCGAAATCGTGGAGAAGACCGGTGCCAAGGTGAACATCGAGGACGACGGCACGGTGAAAGTGGCCTCCTCCGACGGCAAAGCCATCGACGCCGCCGTCAAATGGATCCGCTCCATCACGGACGATCCGGAAGTGGGCGAAATCTACCAGGGCACGGTGGTGAAAACCGTGGACTTCGGTGCTTTCGTGAACTTCTTCGGCGCCAAAGACGGCCTCGTCCACATTTCCCAACTGGCCGACGAGCGCGTGGGCAAAACCACCGATGTGGTCAACGAGGGCGATAAAGTCTGGGTCAAACTCATGGGCTTTGACGATCGCGGCAAGGTGCGCCTGTCCATGAAAGTCGTGGACCAGGAAACCGGCGAAGAATTCGCCGACGACGAGTAAGGCGCTTCTCGTTTATTCAAGTCCAAGAAGGGCCATGAAATGCGCGGCCTTGGCGCAATTCATGGCTCCATTGAAACGAGATACGCTGTAGCGTTCGTCACCGGGGTTAGAGTGCCCTGAACTGAAATTGAGAAAGGGCGCGGTGTAAACACCGCGCCTTTTTTGTGTGGCCTTGCGGCCACGGGCCCCCGGTATGGTTAACCATATCTTAACGGGGCAATTTGGCCTTTGCCGTTTCCGGTCTATGGTGTGCATACATGGTTTTCGGCAGTTATGCGATGCGCCTCTTTTTTCTGATCATTTGTTGCCTGTGCCTTGGGGCCTGCGTTCCCACGCGCCCGGCGGAGGCTCCCGGTATCAGAGCCGTCACACCGCAGGAGGCCGTGGGCATCAACGATGCCGTCAACCGCTCTCAACGGGCCCGGGTGGGGGAGGATGGGCGCTATACCATTCTCGCCCTTTCTGGCGGAGGTGCCGATGGTGCTTTTGCTGCGGGTGTCTTGAACGGCTGGTCTCAAAGCGGTGAACGGCCGAAATTTGATGTGGTGACCGGCGTGTCCACCGGCGCGCTCATTTCAGTCTTCGCCTTCATGGGGCCGGCCTATGACGGCTTGCTCAAACAACTCTACACGTCCGGTAATCGAGACGATATTTTGCAGGACCGCGGCCTTCAGGGTTTATTCTCCGATGCCCTTTACGACAATGCACCGCTGAAAAAGCAGATTGAGCGATTGGTGACCCCTGCCTTTGTGGAAGCCGTGGCCCGGGAACACCGGGCCGGGCGGCGTCTTTATGTGGCGACCACCAATCTGGATGGTGGCGAACTGGTGGTGTGGGACATGGGTGCCCTTGCTGCCGGGGAGGGCGGGGGCCGGGCCAACAAAGTGCAGACCTTTCAAAAAGTGCTGCGGGCATCGGCGGCGATCCCTGTGTTTTTTCCCCCGGTCTACATCAAGCCCACAAGGGGTGTTCAACTGCGCCAGGCCCATGTGGACGGGGGCCTGAAAGCGCCCGTATTGGTCTCCGACTTCATATTTGATGTTCCGGCCAAAAGGCGGGAGCTTTATCTGATCATCAGCGGCAAACTTGCGCTGGAGGATGCCAATGCCCCGGTGAAGCCGGAACTGCGTTCTATTGCCGGCAAATCCGTGCGCGCGCTGATGCAGGAATTGACCCATCAGGCAGTCTATCGCGCCTATGTGCGCGCCCGTCTCACCGGCACTGACTACAATGTCACCGCAATTCCTGACCGCATTCCCCCTCTGGCGGACCCCTTGGCCTTCGAGGTGGATTATCTGCGCCGCATCTACAAAATCGGCTTTGATGATGCCATCAAAGGCAACGGGTTTTGGTGGAAAGAACCGCCAACACTCAAGCGCTTTGATCGGGTAAGCCGTCGATAGGCCATCGACACTGCGCCACCGTTGGCCTGCCCGGATCGCCAACATAAGGCGGATGTGAAAGCCCGTTTTTTTGCCAACGCATGAAATTTGCCCCCGGCCCGAGGCGGGTGTGGCCAAGGCGCGCCACCTGTGCCACCCTGCGCACCGATCTTTCTAGCCTCAATTCTCTCGGGAGGAGACAATCATGAAACTGAAAACCCTAGCCCTTGCTGCCGCCATGACGGCATCCTTCACACTGCCCGCGCTGGCGGTGGAATGGAACGTATCCCTGTGGGGCAAACGCCGGGCCTTTACGGAACATGTGGAGAAACTGGCCGAACTGGTGAAGGCCAAAACCAATGGCGAGTTTACGCTGGCCATCTCCTATGGCGGCCTGTCCAAGAACCGTGAGAACCTGGACGGCATTTCCATCGGTGCCTTTGAAATGGCTCAGTTCTGCGCCGGTTATCACCGGGACAAAAACCCCACCATCACCGTGCTGGAACTGCCTTTTCTTGGCGTGAACTCGCTGGAGATGGAGCGGGAACTTTCCATGGCGCTCTACCAGCACCCCGCCGTGAAAAAAGACCTGGCCCGCTGGAACGCCACGCTGCTCATGCCTTCTCCGCTGCCGCAATATAATCTTGTGGGCGTGGGCGATGCCCCCAAAACGCTGGCGGACTATAAGGGCCTGACTGTGCGCGCCACGGGCGGCATTGGCGCTGCCATGAAAACAGCTGGTGCTGTGCCCACCTCCATGTCTGCCACAGAAGTGCGTCAGGCGCTGGATTCCGGCGTGGTGAAAGCCGTGGCTTTTGCGCCCCATGCCCACATGTCCTTCGGCACCGTCGAGGGCGGCAAATGGTGGACCACCAATTTGAACCCCGGCACGGTGAACTGCCCTGTGGTGGCCAATACGGATGCGCTCAACAGCCTGTCCGATGCCCACCGCAAGGCCCTGCTGGATTCCATCCCCGAGGCGTTGGACCACTATGTGGAAAGCTACAACACCGCCACCATGGCCAAATGGGGCCCCACGCTGAAAGAGCGCGGCATTCAAGAGATTACCTACACGGATGCTGAAATTGCCGATTTCCGCAAATCCGCCGGTGACATCGCCGCCACCTGGATCAAGGAAAACACCGACCGTGGCCTGCCAGCCCAGGAACTCTACGACATGGTCACCAAAATGATCGCCGACAAAAAGGGGTAGGGCCGTTAGGCCTCGCTCTTAGGCAGATATAATCCAGCCGCTGGCGGAGAAACGTCGCCAGCGGCCTCTTTTTCATGAACACCATTTCATGTGTCGGGGGGACACTCTGCGATGGCCGCCGCTTCATCCGTCTTGAGCGATGACACGCGCCTGTCCAAATTGGACCGGACACTGTTTGCGCTTGAACAGCCGCTGGCGCTGATTTCCGGTATCGCCGTTTTCGCCCTAATGGTGCTGGCCGTGGTATCCGTGACCGGCCGCAATTTTTTCAACGCGCCACTGCCCGGCTATGTGGACTGGATTGAGCAGGCCATGCCCGTCATCGCGCTGACAGGCGTTGCCTATGTTCAGCGCTTGGGCGGGCACATCCGCATGGACCTGTTCGTGGGCATGGCTAAAGGGCGCGTTTTGTGGGTGGTGGAATTCATCACCGTGGCCCTCATGCTCATGGTCACACTGCTTTTGCTGTGGGGGTCGTTTTCCCACTTTGGACGATCCTTCGATTTCGCCGCGCCGCTTTGGTCGCGGGACAGTTCCATGGACATCGCCATTCCTCTCTGGCCCGCTAAGCTGATTGTCCCCATCGCCTTCTTCGTTCTGGCTTTGCGTTTTGTGCTGCAATTGTGGGCTTATGGCCGGGCCATCGCCACCGGTAGCGAACATCCTGTCGCCGTGCCGCTGATTGAAGATGCTGCGACACAGGCGGCCAATGAAGCCGCCACTGTCTCTGACGAAAATGTGGAGGCGCGCCCATGACCCCCATCGAAATTGGCATCTGGGTCTCCATGGGCATGTTGGTTATGGTGATCCTGGGGATGCGCGTGGCCTTCGCCGCTGCCATTGCGGGCGTGCTGGGGCTGGTTTGGATTTTCTGGGCCAAAAAGGGCTACCGGTTTGAGGAGTTGGACTGGGCCATCACCATTGCCGCCAAAACCGCAGGGCAGGTGCCCCATTCCAAGGTTTCCAGCCAGGCGCTTTCGCTCATCCCCACCTTCATTTTGATCGGCTATCTGGCCTATCACGCTGGTCTCACCAAAGCCCTGTTTGAAGCCGCCAAGCGGTGGCTGGGCTGGCTACCGGGCGGGCTTGCCGTCTCCACCATTTTTGCCACGGCGGGTTTCGCCGCCGTCTCCGGCGCGTCCGTGGCCACGTCCGCCGTCTTCGCTCGTATCGCCATTCCTGAAATGTTGGCCAATAATTACGACAGACGCTTCGCCGCCGGTGTGGTGGCCGCTGGCGGCACGTTGGCCTCCCTCATTCCACCCTCCGCCATTTTGGTCATCTAC
This sequence comes from Pseudomonadota bacterium, assembly GCA_038525315.1. GTDB lineage: Bacteria > Pseudomonadota > Alphaproteobacteria > Rhizobiales > Rhizobiaceae > Pseudahrensia. Next base: position 244,648 of record JBCBHU010000001.1, on the reverse strand, counting down.
GCCATCATCGTGGAACAGGACGTGGGCCTGCTGCTGCTGGCAGGCTTCATCCCCGGCGTGGTCTCCGCCATCATCTACGGCTCCCTGGTCGTAGGCATGGCGCTTGTCATCAAAAACTTTGGCCCGCCTATCGGCGGTTTCACCTGGGGCCAGCGTTTTGTCTCGCTCCTGCCCGCCCTGCCCATTGTGGCAGTGGTGCTCATCATCATTCTGTTCGTCTACAACCCCTTCGGCGGCGATGCCTGGGGCACGCCCACGGAAGGCGGGGCCATCGGGGCCTTCATCGTCTTTTGCATGGCGGTGGCGCGGGGCATGCGCTGGCCTCAGCTGAAATCGGCACTCATTGAAACGGCCAAACTCTCCGTGATGATTTTCACCATCATCTGGGGCGTGCTCATCTATGTGCGGTTTCTGGGTTTCGCTCAACTGCCCGACGCGTTCGCCACGTGGATTGGTGGGTTGGACCAAAGCCCGCTGCTGACGCTAATTCTTATCCTGCTGGCCTATGCGGTGCTGGGCATGTTCATGGATGCCATCGGCATGTTGCTCCTCACCCTGCCTGTGGTCTTTCCCGCCGTCATGGCGCTGAATGGTGGCATTGATGTCTCCGCCGCCGACAGCGCTTTCGGCATGAGCGGCACGCTCTGCGCCGTATGGTTCGGCATCTTGGTGGTGAAAATGGCGGAGCTATGCCTCATAACCCCGCCCATCGGGTTGAACTGCTTCGTGGTGGCGGGCGTGCGCTCAGACATCTCCGTGCAAGACGTGTTCAAAGGGGCCTCTCCCTTTTTCGTCGCAGACGCCATCACCATTGCGGTGTTGATTGCATTCCCCGCCATCGTGCTGTGGCTGCCCAGTCTTTCACTGGTCAGATAGAAACGCTTCTGGCGTTCGCCCCGCCAAAATATCGGTAATGCGCCTGGACGCCCGCCCGTCCCCAAAAGGGTTCACCCGTTCGGGCATGCGCGCATAGGCCGTCGGGTCGTTTAGAATAGTCCCCACTTCGCGGATAATTTTATCCGTGTCCGTCCCCACCAGTTTGACCGTGCCCGCCTCCACGGCTTCCGGCCTCTCGGTCACATTGCGCACCACGAAGACCGGCTTGCCCAGCGAGGGTGCCTCTTCCTGCACGCCGCCGCTGTCGGTGATGATGCAGTGGGCGCGGTTCATGAGGTAACAAAACGCCGTGTAATCCAGCGGCTCCACCAGATGAACATGCTCCATGCCGCCAAGCCGCTGTGAGATCGGCCCGCGCACGGCGGGGTTCAGGTGGAGGGGCAGGATGATTTGCGCTCCATGCACCGTAACCAGCGTGGCCAGCGCCTCGCACACCTGTGCCATGGGCTGGCCGATATTCTCCCGCCGGTGCGCCGTCACAAGAATGAGGTTGCGGGCATCGCTCAGCGCCGCAAACCGCTCACGCAGTTGCGCGCCCAGTGCCGCGTCCTGCTCAATCTTTTCGCGCACGTAATAGAGCGCGTCGATGACCGTATTGCCGGTGACGAAAATTGTGGTCGGGTCGATATTCTCCCGCACCAGATTATCCCTTGCCCCAGCAGTAGGTGCAAAATGATAGCGCGTCACCACGCTGGTGAGGCGGCGGTTGATCTCTTCCGGCCAGGGCTGCATGGGGTCGTGGGAGCGCAGGCCCGCTTCCACATGGGCCACCGGAACCTTTGCATAAAAACATGCCAAGGCCGCCGCTGTGGACGTGGTGGTGTCGCCATGGACCATCACCAGATCGGGCTGCCATGCCTCCAACACGCCCTTGAACCGCTCCAGAATAGCGGTGGTGATCTGCGTCAACCCCTTGGCCTCGCGCATCACATTCAGATCAAAACCGGCGGTTTCGCCGAACAGATCCATGACCTGATCCAGCATTTCCCGGTGTTGGGCCGTGATGCAAATTTCCACTTCAAATTCACCGGACTGCCGAAGCGCCGCCGCCAGCGGCAGCATTTTAATGGCTTCCGGGCGCGTGCCGAAAACCAGCATGACCTTTTTGATGGGGGTATCGCGAGGCATGACGATCTAACTTGCCAAATCCGCAATCACGGCATCCAGCACCAGACACCCTTCCGCCGTGGCGCGGATGCGATTTTGGTTCAGGTGCTCGATCATGCCGTATTCGATGAGGTCGGAGAGACGCTCCGCGTTGATGGGGTGGCCGGTGAGGGCTTCGTAGCGGGGCATTCGCAGCCCCTCTTTCAGACGCAGGCCCATCAGCAGCATTTCATCTGCCGCGTCCACATCGTCCATCACTTCGTTTTCCACCATGCCGTGACCGTCGGTCTCCACGGCTTTGAGCCAGAGTTCTGGATTACGCTGGGTGGCGGTGGCGCGGCGGCCATCATTCATGGACAAGCGCCCGTGGGCACCGGGGCCAATGCCCGCCCAGGTGCCAAAACGCCAATAGGTCAGGTTATGGCGGCTCTCCAGGCCGGGCGTCGCATGGTTGGAAATTTCGTAAGCGGGCAGGCCCGCATCCGCAGTGATGTCCTGCGTCAATTCATAGAGCTGTGCCGCATGTTCCGCATCCGGCACCTGCAACTTGCCATTGGCGTGGAGGCGGTGGAACGGCGTTTCCTGTTCAATGGTGAGTTGGTAGAGCGATAGGTGCCCGCCGGAGAGGGCCAATGCGGCGCGCAATTCCGCCTCCCATTGCTTCAGCGTCTGGTCCGGGCGGGCATAGATGAGATCGAAGGAAAAACGCGGAAAGATGGCCCGCGCCGTCTCGATGGCATCCATGGCCTCCCGGGCGGAGTGTAGACGGCCCAGGAATTTCAATTGCGCATCATCCAGCGACTGCACGCCCAGCGAAACCCGGTTCACCCCCGCCGCCCGGTACGCGCGGAACCGGTCGGCCTCCACGGAGGTGGGGTTGGCCTCCAGCGTAATCTCAATGCCCTCGTCCAGCCCCCACGCCGTGTCTATGGCTTGCAGCACATGGGCCACCGTATCCGGCTCCATAAGCGAAGGCGTGCCGCCGCCAAAGAAGACGGAAGTGACCTTCTGCCCCGGCTGCATGGCCGCCATGTGGTTCACTTCCGTGGCCAGCGCGCGGGCATAACGGGCTTGATCCACGCCCCCGTGACGGACATGGGAATTGAAATCGCAATAGGGGCACTTGGCGGCACAAAACGGCCAATGGACATAGACCCCGAAACCCGGCTGCCCGTCATCTTCGTTAAAGAGCACGGGTTTGGGATCGTTGTGAGAGGAGACAAGGCGCAGGTCAGTCACCTAACTTCTCCGCGAGTTTTGCAAAAGCACGGGCCCGGTGGGAGAGGGGCGGGGTCTCCTGCCCCGGTCGCCAGCCATGCTTTTCCTGGGCCGTCATTTCACCAAAAGTGCGGGTGTGACCGTCCGGCTGAAAGACGGGGTCATAGCCAAAACCATCATCCCCTCGCGGTGGCCAGACCAGATGGCCCGGTGCTTCGCCGACAAAATATTCCGCATGGCCGTCGGGCCAGCACAGGCACAGGGTTGCCATAAACGCGGCCCGCCTTTGTTCAGGCGACGTGGCACCGGTGTCGGCCAATTTGCCTTCCACCTTTTCCATGGCCAACATGAAATCGCGGCCCGTGCCGTCGTCTTTCTCCGCCCAATCGGCGGTGTAGATGCCGGGGGCGCCGTTCAGCGCCTTCACGCAAAGACCGCTGTCATCGGAAAGCGCCACTCTGCCCGTGGCTGTGGCCGCCGCGTGGGCCTTGATATAGGCGTTCTGCTCGAAACTCGTGCCGTCTTCCACCGGCTCCGGCAGGCCCAATTCCCCTGCCGAGGTGATGGCAAAACCGAAGGGTTCCAGCAGGTCGCGGATCTCCCGCAACTTGCCGTCATTATGGGTGGCCAGCACCAGTTCCTTGGTGTCTAGTTTGCGCAAAGCTACTTATCCGAATTTTGCATTTCGACCAGTTCGCCAATGCCTTTGCGGGCAAGGCCCATGAGTTGAAGAAACTCGTCTTCACTGAAGGTTGCGCCTTCCGCCGTGCCTTGGACCTCCACAATGCCGCCGGAACCGGTCATGACGAAATTGGCGTCCGTTTCCGCTTCGGAATCCTCCGCATAGTCCAGATCCAGCACCGGTTGGCCGTTGTGGATGCCGCAGGATATGGCGGCCACATTGTCCAGCAGCACATCATCCCTCACCATATCGCGGGCCTGCATCCAAGCGATACAGTCGCGAAGCGCAAGCCATGCCCCGGTGATGGAGGCCGTGCGCGTGCCGCCATCGGCTTGGATAACGTCACAATCCAAAGAAATCTGCCGTTCGCCCAATGCTTTCATATCCACCACAGCCCGCAGGGATCGCCCGATGAGGCGCTGAATTTCCTGGGTGCGGCCGGACTGTTTGCCGGAACTCGCTTCGCGGCGCATGCGTGAGCCGGTGGAGCGGGGCAACATGCCGTATTCCGCCGTTACCCAGCCCTTGCCCGCGCCACGAAGCCACGGCGGCACCCGCTCTTCCAGCGAGGCGGTGCACAGCACATGGGTATCGCCAAACTGGATCAGGCAGGAGCCCTCGGCATGTTTGGCGAAATTTCGGGTGATCTTGACGTCCCGCATCTGGTCGGGCGCGCGTTTGGAAGGTCGCATGGGAGCCTGAATTGATTGTGTGATTTGCCCCTGTCTAGCGCAAACGGGGGCCATTTGAAATGCGATCACGCTGTCGGCAACCTTTCGATCTCTTGCGCTCCGAGGAGCCACCCATTGGCACTGGGCGGCTCTTCGCCACCGGTGCGTTTCCGCCAGAATTGGAGACGCCCTATTGAAACGCGCTCTCCTCCATCAGCCAGTCCCGAAACAACGCCGCATCGCCCACCGGGTCCGTGCCCGTGGGCCATGTGATGTAGAAGGCTTCTTTCGTGGGGATCGTAAGATCGAAGGGCTGCACCAGCCGCCCGCCGCGCAGCAAATGGTCCGCCATGGACGACCGGGCCAGCGCCACCCCTGTGTTTTGCTCCACCAGCGCAAAGGCGAGGGCGGAGTTGTCCACTTGCAAGCCGGGCACACTGCCCTCCACCTGCGCCGCCCGCAGCCACCGGTCCCAGCCATCTTCATAACCCAGCACGTGGATCAGCCTTTGTTCCAGCAGGTCTGCTGGTTCCTTCAACGCCGCCTGGGCCATGGCAGGGTGGCAAAGGGGCATGAGGCGGTCTGTGGTCAGGCGCTCGGCCTGTAAACCGGGCCATGGAGCCGTTCCATAGCGAATGTCCAAATCGTAAAGGGCATTGCCGTCACCCACCCGTTCGCTCCACACATGGGAAAGAATGCGCAGCTGCACATGGGGGTGGCGGGCATGGAACCGCGCCATGCGGGGGGCCAGCCAATTGGTGGAAAAGGCGATGGCGCAACGCACCGTAATCACGCTCTTTTGCCCCTTGGCCCACCCCGAGCCAAAAACCTCCCGCGTGCCGTCGGCCAGCTGCAAAAAAGCATCGCGCACTTTGGGCAAATAGGCGCTGCCCGCCCGCGTCAATTCCAGCGACCGTGCATGGCGGATGAACAGGGGTTCGCGCAAATGCAGTTCCAACTGCTTCACTTGTTTGGAAACCGCCACTTGGGACAGGTTCAACTCCCCCGCCGCGTGGGTGAAAGAAAGGTGCCGCGCCGTGGCCTCAAAGGCGCGCAGCCAATTGAGTGGGGGAATGCTCATGCCAAACCAAGCCCTAACCCGCGTTGGTGCTGAGCCTCAAGATTTGTCATTTGTCGCCGCCTTTAACAAGCGTGAAAACGCGAGACGGAAAAGTTTCAAGCCTCTTGATTGCCAGGTGGGGAGCCAGGCCCGCTTTTCCTCCCGAAATCGCTGTTTGGAGGAACGGCCATGCTTGAAATTACTCCCTCGGGCCGGTTGCGCCCTTCCCCCTTCTTTGAAGTGTCGCGGGAGGAGGGCATGGTGTCCGCCACCGTGTATAATTCCATGATTCTGCCCACGGGTTACGGCAATCCGGAGGAGGAATATTGGCGTCTCATCAACGGGGTTTCCCAGTGGGATGTGGGGGCGGAACGGCAGGTGCAGCTGAAAGGCCCGGACGCGGGTGTGCTGGCGCAAATTCTCTCGCCCCGTGATCTGTCCAAATGCAAAATCGGGCAGGGCAAATACGTGCCCCTGTGCGACCATCGCGGCACGCTGATGAACGATCCCATCGTCCTCAAACTGGCCGATGATTTGTATTGGTATTCCATCGCCGACAGCGACATGTGGCTGTGGGCCCGCTCCATCGCCTATGAGCGCGGGCTGGATGTGGAAGTGAGCGAACCGGATGTGGCCCCCATGGCCCTGCAAGGCCCCATGGCGGAGGACGTGGTGGCCCATGTGTTCGGCGACTGGGTGCGCGACATCAAATATTTCTGGTTCAAGGAAACCCATCTGGAAGGCATACCCGTGGCCGTTCAGCGCTCCGGTTGGTCCAAACAGGGCGGGTTTGAAATCTATCTGCGCGACGGCACACTGGGGCGCAAACTGTGGAACATCTTCAAAGAGGCCGGTAAGGCCTGGGACATCGGCCCCGGCTCCCCCGGCACGCCGGAGCGGGTGGAATCCGGCCTCCTGTCCGTGGGCGGTGATACGGACGACAAAACCAACCCTTTTGACGTGCGGCTGGGTAAATATGTGGATGTAGACATGGAGTTTGACGGCCCCGGCAAGATTGTCGGGCTGGAGGCCCTGCGCAAAATCCATGGCGAGGGCAATAAGCGTCACCAGTTGGGCGTTATTCAGGACGGCGACACGCCAGACCCCCTGCAATACCGCTGGGCAGACATCAAACGGGATGACCGCGAAGACGGCCCCCGCGTGGGCCGCATGACGGTCTGCGTCTGGTCGCCGCGCATGGAACAAAACATCGGCTATGCGCTGGTGGAAGACTTCATGAAGCCCGGCGACAAGGTGGTCATCTATCGTGAAAGCGGTCGTGCCACGGGCACGCTGGTCGATCTTCCGTTTCTGTAGGAGCGTGTAAGCTCTTTGCTGAAACGCGAAGGCGGCGAAGAGCCGCCCGGCAATCGTTTGCCGCGCCCGCGCAGCGAAGGCCCTCAGGGCCGACAGCGTGAGCGCAAATAAAAAAGGAGCAACGCCCATGAACCTTACCTTTGGCCCCTTCGACCATCTGCGCGTGACCAGCGAAGACGAAATCGCCATCGTCACGCTGGACCGTGCCGCCAAGCGAAACGCGCTCAATGAGGCAACCATTGAGGAACTGATAACCGTCTTTTCCACGCTGCCCCGGGTGGGCGCGCGGGCAGTGGTGTTGCGGGCCGAGGGGGACCACTTCAGCGCCGGGCTGGATTTGGTGGAGCATCACAAAAACGAACGCACGGCGGCGGATTTCATGGCCGTGTGCCTGCGCTGGCATGAAGCGTTCAACAAGATGGAATATGGCGGTGTGCCGGTCATTGCCGCCCTCAAGGGGGCAACGGTGGGTGGGGGGCTGGAACTCGCCTCCTCCGCCCACATTCGCGTGGCGGACCCCACGACCTATTTCGCCCTCCCCGAAGGCCAGCGCGGCCTTTTCACCGGCGGCGGCGCCACCATCCGCGTCTCAGAACTCATCGGCCGCGCTCGCATGGTGGACATGATGCTCACCGGCCGCATCTATCAGGCCCGTGAAGCGCTCGATGTGGGCCTTTGCCAATATCTGGTGGACGAGGGCGAGACGAGCGAAGACAAGGCCATGGAAATTGCCCGCCAGACGGTGCAAGTGCCGGCTCTTTCCAACTTTGCCATCTGCTCCGCCCTCTCCCACACCCGCAACATGTCGGCACTGGATGCAAGCTACATGGAAGCCTTCGTGGCCGGTGTGGTGAACACCCAGGAAGCGTCCAACGAGCGGTTAGCCGCTTTTGCCGACAAATCAGGCGCACGGATCAAGCCTTCTTGATTGCACTCACGCGGCCGGGCTATCGCCCTTTGCTTTGCCCCTAACGGGCAGTGGGACGCGGCAAACGGTAGCTGGGCGGCTTTTTGCCACCAGCTTCACTCAGATTGAGGAAGAGGTCGGCGATGCCTATAATAGGGCCATGAACGCCACGCCCTTTGAACCCGACCTCAACAATCTCACCGGTCAGTTGGATGACCGGTCGCGCGCCATTTTCCGCTCCATCGTGGAAACCTATTTGGAAACCGGTGTGCCATTGGGCTCGCGCAATCTGGCGCGGCAGTTGGAGATTTCCCTTTCCCCCGCCTCCATTCGCAATGTCATGAGCGATCTGGAGCATCTGGGGCTTATCTATGCCCCCCATATTTCCGCCGGTCGCCTGCCCACGGAACTGGGCCTTCGCTATTTTGTGGACGGGTTCATGGAACTGGGCGACCTGTCCAAAGACGAACGGGCCGGCATTGAAGCCCAGGTGCTCGCTTCCCGGAACGAAGGGTCGGTGGAATCCGTGCTGACGGAAGCCAGCCAATTGCTCTCCGGCCTCACCCAGGGGGCGGGGCTCGTGATTGCGGGCAAGTCTGACGTGCGCCTCAAACACATCGAATTTGTGCGATTGGAAGCCACCAAGGCGCTTGTCGTGCTGGTGGGCGAAAACGACACGGTGGAAAACCGTATTTTGGACCTGCCGCCGGGCATGACCGCCTCCACGCTCGTGCAGGCCTCTAACTTCCTCAACGCTCACATCGCGGGCCGCACCCTATCGGAAGCACGGCTGATCATTCAGCAGCGGCTGGAAGCGGCGCGCCATGAACTGGATGAACTGACCCAATCACTGGTGGACCAGGGGCTGGCCACCTGGGCGGGCCAATCAAAAAACCAAGCCCCCCAACTTATCGTGCGGGGCCGAAGCCAATTGCTGAAGAATATCGATGCCCAAAACGATCTTGAGCGCTTGCAGCATCTGTTTGACGAAATGGAGACCCGAGAGGGCCTGCTGCAATTACTTGATCTGGCGGAAACCGGCGAGGGCGTGAAAATCTTCATCGGCTCGGAAAACAAATTGTTTTCCCTTTCCGGTTCCTCCGTCGTTGTCGCCCCCTACCGGGATAGCGAACAGCGCATTATCGGCGCGGTGGGTGTCATCGGCCCCACCCGGCTCAACTATGCGCGCATCGTTCCCATGGTGGATTTCACCGCCCAGGTGGTGTCGCGTCTGTTGCGTTAACGCACCTTGCCATGTGGATCATGGGTTGATTTTTCCGCCCTCAGTGCCGATATGCGCCTTTGAAAATTTGACCGGCCTGTGACGGGCGGCACCGCCGCAAAGAGGAAGCATGATGATGGACGGACGCACACCCGAAGACGCGCTTTTTGATGATCTGGAAGCCGAGGAAGCCCGCCTTGAGGCGGAGGAACAGGCGGAATTGGAAGCTGCTGAGGCCGAAGAGGAGTTGGAGCCCAAAGTGGAGGCCGACCCCAACGATCCTGCCCAAATTCTGACGGTTCTGGATAAGCTCAAGGCCGAAAATGAAGAACTGAAAGACCAGACGCTGCGCACCGTGGCGGAGATGGACAATTTGCGCAAACGCACGGCCCGGGAAATCACCGACGCGCGCACCTACGCGGTCACCAAATTCGCCCGCGATCTTTTGGGCGTGGGCGACAATCTCCAGCGCGCCATTCAGGCCGTGACCGCTGAAAAGCGTGAATCCGGCTCCGAAGAATTTAAGGCCTTGCTGGAGGGCGTTGAACTGACCGAGCGTGAATTGTTGAAGGCGTTGGACAGCGCAGGCGTTACGAAATTCAACCCGCAAGGGGAGAAATTCGACCCCAATCTGCACCAGGCCATGTATGAGGTGCCGGACACGCAGGCCCCCAACAATTCCGTCGCTCAGGTGGTGCAAGAAGGCTATAAGATCGGCGAGCGTGTGCTGCGCCCCGCCATGGTGGGCGTCGCCAAAGGCGGCCCAAAATTTGAAGACGTGGTGAAGGAATCCGAAGAGGCAGAAGCCGACACCGTTGAAGACGGCGATAGCGCTGCGTAGGAAAGAGCCAACTTCCCCATCGTCGCTCAGCTTCGCGCGTCTTTGGCCGACTTGATCGGCGAACCTTTCCAAGGGACCGGAAATAGGCCGGTCAAGTCAGCCTATGACGAAGCGTTGCGGGGGTAACCCGGTCTATTGCGTTATGGCAGCCGTCAATCGCTGGAGGGCGGCAAAGCGACGATCTCGAACCAATACTGCTTCACCGCCGCCACCACATCCATCAGGCCGTCAAACGTCACCGGTTTGGTGATGAAGGAATTCACGCCTGTATTGTAGGTGCGGATAATATCCTCTTCCGATTTGGACGTGGTGAGAATGACGATGGGGATGCGCTTCAGCGCCTGATCAGCCCGGATGGTTTCCAGCGCGGTGCGCCCATCCATGCGGGGCATGTTCAAATCCAGCAGGATGAGGCCCGGCAATTGTTCGTTTTTAAGGTGCTCCCAACGGCCTTCCCGGCGCAGATATTCCAGCAAGTCCACGCCATCTTCGCAAAAATCCACCGGATTGCGCAATTTACTTTCTTCCAGTGCCTCGCTGATGAGCATCCGGTCATCGGCGTCATCATCGGCCACCACCAATCGTAAAGTCATATTTGTCCCCTGATCTGACGTGCGGTTTTGGCTGGGGAGGGGCCCGGCGCGAAGCGGGTAAATCCCCTCAATCCAGACCTAAAATTCTTCATTTCCCAAAGGCAGTGTAACGATGAAGGTCGCCCCTTCATTGGGTCGCCCATCGGCATCAATCGTGCCATTATGGCGCTCCACAATCTTGCGCACCGTAGCCAGTCCCACACCCGTTCCTTCATATTCCAACCGCCCGTGCAAGCGCTGGAAGATGGTGAAAATCTGATCCTTGAAGCGGTTTTCAAAACCGATGCCATTGTCAGCAATTTTGAAGACTAACTGCCCGTTCTCCTCTTCGCCGGTCACCGATATTGCCGGATCCACGCCGGGGCGGGAGAATTTCAGCGCATTCCCGATGAGGTTTTGGAAAAGCTGACGCATCTGCGTCTCATCCGCCATGAGGTTGGGCAGATCGCCCACGGTGACGGTGGCATTGGTCTCTTCAATGCGAACGGAAAGGTCGTTCAGCACGCCCGCCAGGAGTTCATCGGTATTGATGTCCACGGGGTCCTTGCCCTTGGTGGTGATGCGGCTGTAGCTCAACAAATCGTTGATGAGGCGGCGCATCCGACCGGCAGCATCCTGCATCCGGTCGATATACATCTGACCCTGCTCGGGCAGATCTTCACCATGCTTGCGCTGGAGGCGGTCGCCAAAGGCTTCAATCTTGCGCAACGGCTCCTGCAAATCGTGGCTGGCCACATAGGCAAAGTCCTGCAACTCGCGGTTGGAGGCTTCCAGCTTGGCATTGTAGCTTTCCAATTCGCGCGCCTGCCGTTCCGATTCCGTAATGTCCGTATAGGTGGCGATGGTGCCGCCATCGGCCATGGGTTCGTTCATCACAGCGATGACGCGTCCGTCCTTTAGCCGCTGTTTCACCGTGGAGCGTTCCATGAGCGTGGAGCGGGCTTCACGCTGCTCCAGCGCCACTTCCGCCTCTTCCGGCGTGTAATTGCCCAGGGAAACCGAATAGGTGAGAATTTCCCGCAGCGTGGCGCCCGGCTTCACCACATCGGCGGAAAAGCCGTAAAGGTCCAAATAGCGCTGGTTGGCGACGATGAGCCGGTTGCCCGCATCAAACATGCACAGACCCTGGGTCATGTTTTCCAGCGCCGTATCCAGATGCAGCGACTTGGCATTGATCTTTTCGGTGGCCCGTTTCAGCTCCAATTCCCTGCGTTTCAATTCCGTCACATCGGTGCGCGTGCCCACGGTGGAACCGTCGGGCATTTTGCGTTCAGAGACCAGGATCCATCGGCCATCGGCCAATTGCATTTCGTGGGGTTCGGTGGGGTTGGCGTGCTGGCACAGCAGATAGTCTAGCACTTCCTGCCGCTCCACGCCGTCCACATCGTGCAGGCCGCGGGCCACGGCCCGGCTTTTCATCTGTTTGTAGGTGATGCCCGGCGTGATGATGTCGGCGATGCCCGGGTTTAGGTCCACAAAGCGGCGGTTATACATGACCAGCCGGTCTTCCCGGTCCCACAGGGTGAAACCGTCGCTCATGGCGCTCAGCGCTTGATCCAGCCGTTCCCGGGCCATATCGGCAATCTGGTGGCCCACCACCCCTTGGTGGCCTTCCGTTTCGCGCAATGTTTCCACCACGGAACCATTGGTCAGGCAGGCCCGGCGCACTTCGATGAGGGACCCGTCCAACCGCTCATGCACCATGGTGTAAGAACCACCCGGCCGCAGATTTTCCATGGCCCGGTCCACCTGCACTTCCACCTCATCGGAAGAAGTGCCCCGCGCGCGGGAGGCCATGCGGATTAGGTCCATTAGAGTAATGCCCACCAGTGAGGCATCCGGTGCCAGACCGCACAATTCCGCATAGGGGGCATTGGAGGCCACCAGGCGGAATTTATTGTCAAAAAGCGCAAGGCCTGCGCCGGCCCCACTCAAAATGTTCCCCAGCGAGGCTTCATCCACCACCAGATCGGCGGCATTGTCCTTGCCGCTTTTGGGCAACAGATAGCCGGTTTCCGCATTGGCCATATTGCCCGGCGCGGCGACCCGTCGGCTGACCGTCACCTGGGCGGTACCGGCTGTCTCAACACGTACTGCATTTGACTTGTTCATGTCGTCCCCTCGTCCACAGTTCGTCTACAGTCCGGGTGCGTTGGGCCAAGGGTGTTTGACCTCGCCCCGTCTGTCCGGTTCCCGCTGCGCCCCACGATGCGCATCTTCCAAGGTTTATGAACACCAAGGCCAGTTAAGGCTGCATTAATGCTGCAAGAGCTCCCGCCACCGCGTCATCCACAAAAGGCAAGATTTTACACAATCGCAATTTCTTGAAGCGATAGTCCCCCTTGTCTTCAGGGGGACAGTGTAATGCGTAACCAGACGAACCAAGGCGCGCCCACGCCGCAAAAACGGGCTACGGATAAGGCAAGAGAATTTGACGAGCCGCTCTTCGTCTCCTGCATTATTGCCGGGGGCATGGGGGCAGGGCTTTTGGTGCCCGGTCTGGCCGATGCGCTGGCTCCAGCTGTCTTGTCTTCTTTATTTGTGATCGTGCTTTCATCGCTGGTGCCGTTTCGCTCCATGCTGTCGAAACAATTGCTCAACCTCAACGGCAGCCTGCTGCGCGTGGTGGGGTGGTTGCAGTTGGCTTTGCCGGTGCTTGTTTACACCCTCTCCATCGTCCTTAACGTGCCAAAGGATATTGTGCCCTTCGTGCTGTTGAGCGCCTGTTCGGGCGCGGTATTTGCATCCCCCGCACTGGCCCATCTGTTTGGTCTGGACCGGGGGCAGGCGGCGCGCATCATGATCCTGTCCACGGTATTGATGCCCATTTCATTGAGCATTTTTGTGGGGCCTTTGGTGGGTCTGGATAATCTGCTGGCCTTTGAAGCCTTTGGACTACGGGTTGCCATATTTTTACTGCTGCCACTTCTTTTTGTTCTCGTCCTGCGCGGCTTTGAGCGGGTGATGAACCGAAAAAACAGCGCCAGCGTGAGCGAAGCCGCTTCGACGCGCATAGACACCTATGCCACCCGGGTGGGCATGATGGCCTTGGCCGTGTTTGCGGCTGGTATCATGCAGGGTGTTGCAGAGGGCTGGGCCAACGATCCGGGCGTGACATTGGCACTTTTTGCCGGCGCGCTCACGGTTAATCTGGGCATGATGTTTGCCACGCGCCTGGCGCTGCATCCGTTGGGCAGCGATGTGGCCCATACCGCCTCCATCATTGCTATGACGCGCAATGTGGGCTTGGCCTACGCCATGACTGCCTCGTTCTTTGGCCCGTCCTTGGCCCAATATGTCGCCCTTTGCCAAGTGCCGCTGCTCATTGGCCCCGTGGTGATGCGCCTGCACAAGGGCGCGACGGAAGCCCGGATGAAACAACGTGAAAAAGTAGATGCACAAGCGCATCTCCAGCACAGCCTGGTCACCGCCGAACGCAACGCACTCTAATCAAAATTTAACCAAAACTCCCGTTTCGCCCATCGGCTTAACGGCTCCCCAAGGGGGCGTCTTGAAGATGGGCGACAGGGGAATGCAGGACTTGCAGGGAAAACTATGACCGACATGACAGCTGATTTGCCGGCCGCCAATTCGACCACGTCAAGCGGCCCGGTTGCCGACTATGCGCAACAGGTGAAAGCCTATTACGCGCAACAGCAGGCCCAAAAGGCCGATCAGGCTGCGGCCCGCGAAACCCTACAGCGCCGGGCTGTGGATCGGGTGGACGAGGATGGCACCATCACGCCGGTGAGCTTTTCCAATGAGCAATATGAAGCCGCCTATAAAGAGGCGCGCGAGAACATCCGCGAGCAATACAAGACCACCCGCCAGCGCCGCGGTGCCCTGCGCTATCTGGCCACTTTCGCCGGTCTGGCCGTGGCTGGCCTCACGGCGCTTTACACGCTCAACGGTGTCTTTGCGCCCGAATATTATCAGCGTGCTTATTCTGAAAAAATTGCCGATGCCTTCGATAACAATTCCAATTTCGGCGTGTTCGACCTCAATATCGACATCCGCAACCTGCGCGATGCCCATATCGCCAAATTGGACAAAACACCCGATGTGGTGCTGCTGGGCGCAAGCCACTGGCAGGAAGCCGATGTGGGCCTGGTGACCGACCGCACCATGTATAATGCCCATATCCACCGGGACTACTACGAAGACCCGCTGGCCATGATCGAGATGTTCGAGCGCCATAACAAGCTGCCCGACACGATGATCCTGACCATCCGGGACAATCAGTTCACGCCCGTGGCCAAGCGCACGGACTTTTTGTGGTTGCCCGGCATTCCTTACTACCGCCGCATGGCCAAAAAATTGGGTCTGAAAGCCCACCACCCGGTGACGGTGGCTCCGGTGGACACGTGGCGTAATCGCCTGTCCCTGGATATTCTCCACACCAATGTGAAGCGCTGGCTGGAAGCGCCGGTCAAGCCCGGCCCCACGAACGTCAACAAGTCGCCCACGCTGGATCTTCTCCTGCCCGGCGGTTCCATCATCTGGTCGGAAGAGCACGACAATATCTTCACAAAAGAGCGGATGATGAAAGAGTCTCTGGACTTCGCCGCTTTCAAGGCCGTCAACCCGCCGGAGATTGACCCCAAAGGCGTGAAGGCCATCGACACGCTACTGCGCCATCTGCACAAAAAAGGCGTTCGCGTTTATCTCGCCCACCCGCCTTACAACCCGGTCTTCTGGGATGCCGTGCAGGGCACGCCTTACATGGAAGGCGTGGCCAAGGTGAAAGCGCTGGTGAAGGGCTGGGCGGACGAATTCGGCTGGGACATGGTGGGCGGTTTTGACCCCGCGCCGCTGGGCTGCACGCCGGATCAATACATTGATTCCGAACACGCCAACCGCACCTGCCTGTCCGCCATCTTCCGCGATTTCATGGAAAAAGACCGCAAATATCGCGGCCTGCCTCCGCTGGAAAACGCCGAAGAAGATCAAAAGCGCATGGCCCCGTCCATGAACGATACGGCTCCCATGGCGGCTGCCCCAACGCTTGGCCCCCGCGAAAAGGCGGTTGCCGTTGCTGATGTAAAGCCCGCCAAGGCCACGGTCTTCAAGGTCTCTGACAGCAGCGTGGAACAACGGCCCGCCGAGGCAGTCGAAGCCAGCCGTGAAAACGGGGATTGGCGCAATGAAAGCGCATCGCGCGTCGTCAATATCCAGTTGCGCGCCAGCTTCGACTAGCGCGCCCCATCCCCATACGCCCAGATTTTATGAGGCCGACCAAACGGCCTGAATGTGAAAGCCAGAACCGATGATCTTCAACTCCTTCGAGTTCATAACCTTCTTCCTGCCGCTGGCCCTTGCGGGCTTTTTGCTGGCGGACCGTATTGGCGGGCGCGAAACCCTGCCCACCTATGTGGCCGGGATTTCCATCCTTTTCTACGCCCAATTCTCCCACCTGCTGGCAGTAATCCTGTGCTCGTCGATCCTGTTGAACTATCTCATCGGCAGCGCAATCCTCAAAAAACGCGCGGACGGGGCCAGTGGTAAAATCCTGATTGCGGGGATCGTCGCCAATATTCTAGCGCTGGGCTATTTCAAATATGCCAATTTCATGATCGACATGGTCAATGATCTGGCCCGTCTGGGCGTGCCCCATGCGGACATCATCCTGCCTGTGGGTATTTCCTTCTACACCTTTGTGCAAATCGGCTATTTGCTGGACTGCCACGGCGGGAGCATCGAAGAGCGACCAACGCTGATGCGCTACACGGTCTTTGCCGCTTTCTTCCCCGCCGTCACCGCCGGTCCGCTGGTTTTGTCGAAGGAAATGTTCGGCCAGATGGAGCGTTGGTCCGCACTGGAGCCACGGCGCATTGGCGTGGGTCTCGCCATTTTCGCCGCCGGTTTGTTCAAAAAAGTTGTGCTGGCGGACGCCATTGCGCCCTTTGCCGATGGTGCCTTTAACGGCGTGGCCGCGGGAGAGGCGATCAACGCTTCCACCGCCTGGGCCGGGTCATTGGCCTATACATTGCAGCTCTATTTCGACTTCTCCGGCTATTCCGATATGGCCATCGGGCTTGGCCTCATGTTTGGCCTGCGCCTGCCGCTCAATTTCAACTCGCCCTTCAAGGCCACGTCCATCAGTGATTTCTGGCGCCGCTGGCACATGACCATGACGCGCTTTTTCACCACCTATCTCTACACGCCCATGGCCATGAACGGCATGCGCAAGGTGATGGCCAAGGCCGGTGCTGGCGACAAAGCCGCAAGCCAGCTGGAGCGTTATATCCGCACCGCTGGCGGCCCGGTGTTGTTCACCTTCATCATTGCCGGCATCTGGCACGGGGCTGGCTGGACCTTTGTGGTCTATGGCGTCATCCACGGTGTGGCATTGGCCATCAACCATGCCTGGCGCGAATTCAAAATGCCCGAGGTCAACCCCCTCACCGGCTGGTTGCTCACCATGGGTGTGGTGGTTTCCGGCCTAGTGGTTTTCCGCGCCCCCGATATGGCCACAGCCATGACCTTCTGGGTGCAGATGTGGACATTTGGAGCCCTCAGCCCCGCCACCACCGGCGTGGAACTGGAATTGGCCGATGCCTTTGCCTTCATCATCGTGCTGGGTGCCATGGTGCTGTTCATGCCCAATACTCAGCAACTCACCGGCTCCGACCGCGTGTCCAGCGATGATACGGATACGGCCGGCCTGCCCGCCGCCATGCGCTGGAGCCCGTCCGCCGGATGGGCTGCCGCCACGGCGCTGGTCATGGTGGTGGCCATGGGCAAACTGGGCGCTGACGCTTCGTTCCTTTACTACCAGTTCTAGAACCGATTGCGCCGAAATGCGCTGGGCCGCCCGGGCAATCGGGCGGCCCTTTTTTGTATAACAAAACCTAAAGGGCCCACCCCAAATTATGTGTAAAACGGGACGTAATTGAAACCATCCTTCTTAGCCTGCCCCTCACATTTGAGCTCTATCCTACCCCTATCCCGGGGAACACGGGCATGAAGTCGGCGCGCAAAAGCCGGCACAGGAAAAGCACTCACAGTGGGGAACACAACATGACCTTGGTAGAAGTCGTCGCACAGATTATCGGTATCGACCCGTCGCAACTCAACGCCCGTTCGCGGCCCAACAATACGGAAGGCTGGGACTCGCTGCGCCACATCGAAGTGATGCTGGCCATCGAAACCGCCTTCAACGTTCGTCTCTCCATGGCCGAACTCACGGGCCTGAAAGACCTGGGCGATGTGGCCGAAGCCCTGCGCAAAAAGGGTATAGAAGTGGGCGATGTGCCGGAAATGGCCCAAGCTGCTTAAACGGTAAAAAGCCGAGTTTTCAAAGGGCGGTGCGCTTCACGCGTGCCGCCCTTTTCTGTTTGCGCCAAGGCCACCCAATCACACCTGCTTAACCAGCCTTGGCAAGCCTTGCCTAACGATGTTGGCAAGGACGGTCACAAGTGTAACTGGCCCGTTAAGACCTCTCCCCTAATCTCCGCCTTACCGCGCCAGAGCAGGAAATTTGCGCGGCTTACCGGTTCTGACGGGGGACACCATGAAAAATACCGCACCACAACAAACCACGCCCAACGTTGAGAGCGTAAAGCTAACCCCGCTGCCTGATGCGCAGCTCTACCGCCGCACTGACTTCTCGACACTCATGGGCGTGCCGGAAGTGGTCGTGGGGATGGAACAGGCCGCCGCCACGCTGGCCGCGCGGTTTGACGTGAATTCAAGCGACATCACACTGGCCCTGGTAGCGGCTTACATGGGCCGTGTATGCGAAGACGGCACCGCTTCTTTCGCCTTAAGGCCCGTCTTTGAAAACAGTTTCCGCGCCGTCACCGTGCAGGCGGAAGCGGGCGATACCTTTGCGGAAGTGGTGGCCCGCACCATGCGCCAGGCCATGCCGGGCCGGGATATGCCACAAGCTGACATGACAACGGACGGTGAAAACCTTGTTCCAGTGGCCGTCACCACCGGTGTCTTGAATGAAGAAGCTGTGGTGGCGAACCTCCATATCCATTGCGGCCCCAATGGTGACATGCTGCTGCGCGCCCCCGCCCATAATGATCCTCAATTTGTGGAGCGGGTGTCCAACCGCCTGCGCGCCATAGCGACGGCCTTGGCCCATGACGACACGCTTTTGGTCGAAGATGCCCCCATCATGGATCGCACCGAGCGGGCGCTGGTGGTGAACGACTGGAACGCCACCGCCGCTAATTACTCGTATGACGGCGGTCTGGTGGCCATGATGGAGCGTCAGGCGCGGGAAAACCCCCAGGCCCCGGCCCTTCGCTTCATGGAAGAGACCATCACGTTTAGCCAATTCAACACCCGGGTGAACCAATTGGCCCGCGTGCTGCGCGCCAAGGGCGTTGGTCCTGACGTGTTTGTAGGGCTTTGCATGGAACGCTCGGTGGAAATGGTGGTCGGCCTGTGGGCGATCCTCAAAGCCGGTGGGGCCTATGTGCCGCTCAACACCGAAGACCCGGCCCATCGCCTGGCCGAAATCATTGAAGATTGCGCGCCTGCTGCCATTCTAACGCAAGAACGTTTTGCGGGCCTGTTTGAAGAAGCGGAACCGCCCGTCATGGTGATCCCTGAGGGCGGAAGATACGACCCCGATGGAGATGTTTCCAATCCAGCGCACGAGCGCGGGTTTAACGATTTTGCCTATATGATCTACACATCCGGCTCCACGGGCAAACCCAAAGGCGTGGTGGTGGAACACGGCGCCATCCATAACCGCGTGGTGTGGATGCATGAAGAATACGGCCTCGAACCCGGCGATCGTATCCTGCAAAAAACCCCCTACACGTTCGATGTGTCCGTCTGGGAGTTCCTGTGGTCCTTTGCCTATGGCGGCACGCTGGTGGTGGCCGAACCCGGCGGGCACATGGCCATGACCTATCTCTATCACACCATCAAGGACGAGGGCGTCACGCACCTCCACTTCGTGCCCAGCGTCTTGCGCATGTTCCTGATGATCCCATCCCTCAAGGACCTCCCCATCAAGAAACTCTTCTGTTCTGGGGAGGCGCTGCCCTATGCCACGGTGCAGGCGTTTTACGGCAAGGCCAACGATGTGGCCGAAGTCCATAATCTGTATGGCCCCACGGAAGCGGCCGTGGATGTATCCTATTACCATTGCCCCCGTGACGGGGCCGACCCGGTGATCCCCATCGGTAGGCCCGTCACCAACACGTCTTTGCTGGTGCTGGACGCAAAGGACCGGCCCTGCCCCGTGGGCGTGCCCGGCGAACTCCACATCGGCGGCGTGCAATTGGCCCGCGGTTATTTCAAGCGCGAGGACATCACCGCCGAGCGTTTCATCGAAAACCCGGTGGCTGATGCCGGCCACCCCCGCCTCTACCGCACCGGCGACCTGGCCATGGTCCGCCCGGACGGCGAGATCGTCTATATGGGCCGCAACGATTTTCAGGTGAAGATCAATGGCGTGCGCATGGAATTGGGCGAAATCGAAGCCGCCATCCACGAAGCAGGCGGTGTTCGGGACGTATGCGTGGTGGCCGAAGAGCAGGCGGGCAACAAAGTGCTCATCGCCTATGCGGTCGCCCAAAACCCCGGCGAGGAAACCGCCGAGCGGTTGAAGGCCTATGTGGGCGAAACCCGTCCCAAAACCTATGTGCCCCGCGAAGTGCGTTTCTTGAACGACATGCCGTTGACGGTCTCCGGCAAAACCGACCGCAAGAAACTGGTCGACTGGCCCCGGGCAGCTTGAGCCAGAGCTTCAACACAACCACCATTGTCATCCCCGCAGCAGCGGGGATGCATCTTTCCTTCAGCGTGATGGGACCAGTTTTCGTTGAAGCGGTCAAAGTCCACTTGTTGCATCATGCAGTTGGATCAATGGGTTCCCGCCTTCGCGGGAATGACAAATAAGAAGTATTGACCTAGAGCAAATCATGTTCATGTAGAAACAGGACTTATCGAAAATCGCATTCGAAAACAGCACTTTGCTGTTTGAGAGGCAGCGAATTTCGATTCCGCTTGAACGTGATATGCTCTAACCCACCAATACCCGCCGGGGCTGGAATTGGCCCTTGCGAATATCGCCAATGGCCACCAGCGCGCCACGATAGACGGCGCAGGCATCGTCTTCTTCGATAGGCGCGTCGCGACCCCGCAGGATGATGGCATTGCCGAGGCGAATGCGGCGGGCTTCATCTTCACTGACCGTGAATTCAAAAAAGCCCTGCATGGCCTCCAGTGGCGTGATGAGGAATTCATCCAGCGCCTTCAGGTCTCCCTCGCAAGCCAGGACGTCTTCCAGCGTTACGCTGTCTTCCTCCTCAAAGGGCTCCACAAAGGTGCGGCGCAGATCGCTCACATGGCCGTGGCAGCCCAACAATTCCCCCATGTCCCGGGCCAAGGCGCGCACATAGGTCCCCTTGCCGCATTCCACTTCAAAGATGGCGTGATCCTGGTCTGGACAGTCTTTGAGCGTAAACGTGTCGATCTCCACGGGGCGGGCGGCCAGTTCCACTTCCTTGCCGGACCGGGCTTCCGCATAGGCGCGCTTGCCGTCAATCTTGATGGCCGAAAAGGCGGGTGGCACCTGTTCCACCGTGCCGGTGAAGCGGTGCAACAGGGCTTCAATGTCTTCGCGGCTGGGGCGCTTGTCGCACTTGGCAATCACTTCCCCCTCGCCATCATCCGTATTGGTGCGCGCACCCCATTTGACCGTAAAGCGATAGGCTTTTTGACCGTCGGTCACGTAGGGCACGGTCTTGGTGGCTTCCCCCAGCGCGATGGGCAAAACGCCCGTGGCCAGTGGGTCCAGCGTGCCCGCATGGCCCGCCTTTTGGGCATCAAACAACCAGCGTATTTTGCCCACGGCCTGGGTGGAGCCCAATTCCAGCGGTTTGTCCAAAACCAGCCAGCCAGAGACTGCCCGGCCCTTTTTTCTACGAGGCATTTGGAACCTTTCGCGCTTGCAAAATAGATGTATCAAAATTCGCGTTCGAAATCGGCGAACCGCTGATTGGGAGGCAGCGATTTTTGATGCTGTTAACGCGAAATGTTCAGTTTTTACTCGTCTTTTTCGCCATCCGCCCCATCAAAACGCGAATGCGTGTCGCGCTGCACGGCTTCGCTGCGCAGTAGGGCGTCGATGCGGGAGAAATTGTCGAAACTGGTGTCTTCGCGGAAGCGCAGTTTCGGCAGGAATTTCATTTGGCTCAGGTGCGGCGTGGCGCGGGCGCGGATGAAACCAGCTTTCTTTTCCAGCGCTGCGCAAAGCGCTTTGGCATTGGGTGCCGGTTTCGCTTTTTTTTTACCGGTAACCAACCCGCCGCCCAGCGGAGAGATAAAACAGGTGGCAATCTTCAAATCCGGGGACATGCGCACTTCGGTGACGGAGATGGACGCATCCCGCAAAACCGGATCATCCAGCGTTTCCCGCGCCAACACGTCCGACACCGCATGGCGCACAAGTTCGCCCACACGTAGCTGGCGTTGGGAAGGGGCTTTGGCGGATTTCATATCAGGCTGCCCATTTCGCTTCGAAATTGTCTTCAATCAGCGCCCACAGGCGCTCCTGTTCGTCCTGCTCTGCAATGGCTCGCAGCGGCAGGATGATAGCCTGCACCTTGTTGACCCACAAAAAGAAGTGCTCCGGCCCGCGGGTAACTTTCAAAACGCTGTCCCACTGAAATTGGGACGTCACGCCTTTTGCTTCGGACCGTATGCCACTGGCATCAACATGGGTGGTGATCTCTTTGTCTTTCAAATCCAGTTTCCTGAAAAACAGTGATGCGGAGAGTAAAGGCTGCCCCCATCGAAAAAGGGGCATGAGGATGAGGGCCGCCACACCGATCAACAGAAGCATGGAGCCGGATTTCAGACCCGTCACCACGGCATAAAGGCCAAAGGCAGCGGCGCCAGCCATATAGAGCATCAAAACGATAAAGGCCCATCGCTTCACACGGAGAAAGCGATGGGTTTCCTTGTCCTTCAACATGGCGGTCAGGTCGGAAGGCTCCATCGTGTAGGTAAGGGTGAGCCCACCTTCACCAGGGGCACTGCCGGCGGCCAAGGGCTTAATCCAATTTCCGCTCGATCATCTCTACGGTGAAACACTCGATGCGGTCGCCCTTGCGCATGTCCTGGTAGCCTTTGAACGCCATGCCGCATTCCGTACCGGAATTGACGCGGTCCACTTCGTCCTTGAAGCGCTTGAGCGTGGCCAACTGACCTTCGTGGATGACAACATCCTCGCGGATCAGGCGAACGCCCATGTCGCGCTCCACATGACCTTCGGTGACCAGACAACCGGCAACCTTGCCCACTTTGGAGTGGGTGAAGATTTGCAGGATGTCGGCGTAACCGATGAAGGTTTCCTTCCGCTCCGGCGCCAGCATGCCCGACAGGGTGTCTTTCACTTCGTCGATCAAATTGTAGATCACGCTGTAATAGCGAATCTCAATCCCCTCACGCTTGGCCATGTCCTGCGCCTGTTTGTTGGCGCGCACGTTGAAGGCGATGATGGGTGTTTCGGAGGCCACTGCCAGCGTCACATCTGCTTCGGTAATACCGCCCACGCCGGAGGAGACCACGCGCACCTGCACTTCGTCCGTGCCCAGACCTTCCAGTGCATTGACGATGGCTTCCACCGAACCCTGTGTGTCCGCCTTGATGACCATGGGCGCCGTGTCGGCACCCTTGGCTTGCAGGTTGGACATCATCTGTTCCAGAGAACCGCGCTGACCGGCTTGCGCGGCCACGGCCAGTTCACGGGCCTTGCGCTGGCGATAGTCAGAGATTTCCCGCGCACGGGCTTCGTCCTCCACCACAACAAGCAGATCACCCGCAGAGGGCGCGCCGGAAAGGCCCAGAATTTCCACCGGCGTGGCAGGCCCTGCCTCTTTCAGCTGTTTGCCGTGATCGTTGAGCAGGGCGCGCACGCGGCCCCATTCTGAACCGGCCACAATAATGTCGCCCACCCGCAGCGTACCGCGCTGAACGATGACCGTGGCCACGGACCCGCGGCCTTTTTCCAGCTTTGCCTCGATCACCACAGCTTCCGCATCGCGGTCGGGATTGGCTTTAAGCTCCAGCAGTTCGGATTGCAGCGTAATGGCGTCCAGCAGGTTGTCGATGCCATCGCCCGTCTTGGCGGAGACTTCCACGTCCAACACTTCACCACCCATGCCTTCCACGAAAACCTCGTGTTGCAGCAGTTCGGTGCGCACTTTTTGAGCATCCGCCCCTTCCGCATCCATCTTGTTGATGGCCACGATCATGGGCACTTCCGCCGCCTTGGCGTGTTTGATGCTCTCAATGGTTTGCGGCATGACGCTATCGTCGGCGGCCACCACCAGGACAGCAATGTCCGTGGCTTGTGCCCCTCGGGCGCGCATGGCGGTGAAGACCTCGTGGCCGGGCGTGTCCAGGAAGGAGATTTTCTTTCCGTCTTTCTCGATCTGGTAAGCGCCGATGTGCTGGGTAATGCCCCCGGCCTCTCCGGCAGCCACGCGGGCTTCGCGGATGGAATCCAGCAGGGACGTTTTACCGTGGTCCACATGGCCCATAATGGTGACAACCGGCGGGCGGGCCACCATATCGGTTTCATCATCCTCTACCGACTGCACCACATCAGCATCGGCCTCGGAAACGCGCACCACGGTGTGACCCATTTCCTCGGTGATCAGCTGCGCCATATCCGCGTCGATAATGTCGCCCGGCTTCATCATCTGGCCCTGCTCCATGAGCAGTTTCACCACGTCCACGGCCCGTTCCGACATGCGGTTGGCCAGTTCGGAAATGGTGATGGTGTCCGGGATCGTCACCTCGCGCATGACCTTTTCGCGCGGACCGGAGGACTGGCCGCGTTTTTGCTTGTCGCGCTGGCGGCGCATGGAGGCCAGAGACCGGGACCGCTCGGAATTGGCATTGAGCGCGTTGGAAAGTGTCAGTTTCGTGCGGCGACGGTCGTCGCCTCCCTTGGGCCGTGAGGGCTTGGGCGCTTCTTTCGGGCGCTCCACCGGGCGCAGGGCCGGGGCGGCAGCGGCGGGTTTTTTGACCGCGTCCTTGTCGGCGGCGGCCGCAGCGGCGGACGCATCGGCAGCGGCCTGACGGGCAGCCTCTTCTTCTGCCTTCTTCTTGGCCTCGGCCTCGCGGGCCTTGCGCTCTTCCTCTTCCTTAGCCTCTTGCTCGGCCTTTTCGCGGGCGGCGCGGGTGGCGGCATCCTCGTGGGCGCGGCGCTCTTCTTCCAAACGGCGCTTTTCGGCGTCGGCTGCTTCGCGCTGACGGGCTTCCTCCAGCGCGCGGGCGCGGGCGTCCATCTCACCGGAGGAGAGATTGCTTACGGGTTTGGCAGGCTTGGCTTCAGCAGCAGCGGGCTTGGTCTCGGCGGGCTTGGGGGGTGGTGGTGGCGCGACGGATTCTTTTTTGGGTGCGAAGACGCTTTCCTTCGCGTCGCCGGGCCGCACGATGCGCCGCTTTTTGGTTTCCACCACCACATTATTGCTGCGCCCGTGGGAAAAGCTTTGCTTCACGGTGCCCGGTCCGCCCCGGGGGCGGAGGGAGAGGGTGCTGCGGGTGGGCTTTTTGTCGTCGTTGGACGTGTTGTCGCTCATGGAGTCTCTTTGCCTTTTTGACCCCCTCGGCTGAACGGGGCCTTATATCATGTGTGGTGCGGTCGCATCAGTGCGACTTGCTGTTGGTTGTCGTGGTGGCCATGGTCATGGTCCCGTCGCGCGATATTGTGTCAGTTGAGCCAGGCGGGATTGAAGGTTCAGACCCGCAGGGCCGTTTATGATTGAGGCGTGTATCACATGGTTTGCCCCTAAAGCCAAACTCATTTCTTCACTTGTGAAGACGCGAAAGACGGGGAGTGCAGCTAAAGTAGTATCTTTTCCCCCATCCACACGCGCCCGGCCCTTTTTGTTGAGCCCTTCATAGGCCCCAGCCAGCGCCGCCTGTTGCAGCTTGCGCAGGCCGTCTTCGGCACCATCCGTGGCATGAAGCGCGGCCAGCGCGCCGTTTTTGCCGCGCGGTCCCCGGCGCAGATGATCGTCCACTTTATCGGCCCCGGTGATAACTTCGCCCGCCTTATTGGCCATGGAGAGGGCACCAAGGGCTGCCTTCGCAAGCAGACTATCCACCTGAACGGGCAGATCGTCCGACGCTTTGACAGGCGCCTGCAATCCCCGCGCGAAGGCCCGCTTTTCCACCGCCTTGGCTACCAACGCCCTGTTACGCGTCACCCAAACCCCGCGACCCGGCAATCTACCCTTCAAATCCGGCACCACCTGCCCTTCGGGCCCGGCCACAAAGCGGATCATGGTATCCGGGCTTTTAACCTCACGGGTGACGATGCAGGTGCGTTCGGGCATGGGGTCCTTTTGCATTAGGGGCTCAAAGTGCTGCCAACCTCCCCCTGGAGGGGAGGTCCAAGAGCGTAGCGATTGGGGTGGGGGGCTGGATGGGAGCACAACTCTCAATCTGCGCCCCCCACCCGAAACTGCACGCAGTTTCGACCTCCCCTCTGGTGGGAGGTTAAACCCCACACTGACACCGAATGTGGATTACCCCTCCAGAACCGTAATGTTCTCCGGCCTGGCTTCTTCCACCACTTCTTCTTCCACCACTTCCGGCTCCGGCGGGTTGAGGTCTTCTTCCGTGACCCATCCGGCGGCCATGCGGGCGGCCATGATCATTTCGTCGGCCTGCACGCGAGAGAGTTCGTATTCGTCCAGAATGCCGGGGTGGCGGGTGACTTGCCCGTCCTTGCGCTCATTCCAGCCGATCAGATCATCGGCGATGCAGCCGGCAAAATCTTCCAACGATTTAATCTCGTCTTCCGACTGGCCCAGCGTCACCATCATTTTGGTGGTCATGCCGGGCACTTCGCGCAGATCATCGGCCACGCCCAGCGCCTTGCGCTGTTCGTCCAGTTCCGCTTCCTGCTTTTCCAGGAATTCGCGGGCGCGGGCCTGCAATTCACCGGCGGTCTCGTCGTCGAACCCTTCGATCATGGCGATCTCGTCGGATTCCACATAAGCCACTTCTTCCAGATCGGTGAAGCCTTCGGAGGCCAGCAGCTGCGCCACCATTTCATCCACGTTCAACGCTTCCACAAAGGTCTGCGTATTGGCGTTGAACTCGGCCTGACGACGACCGGATTCTTCTTCTTCCGTCAGAATATCAATGTCCCAACCCGTCAGTTGAGAGGCGAGGCGCACGTTTTGCCCGCGACGGCCGATGGCCAGCGACAATTGCTCGTCCGGCACCACCACTTCGATCCGCTCTTTTTCTTCGTCCAGCACAACCTTGGCCACTTCGGCGGGCTGCAGCGCGTTCACGATGAAACCGGCGGGCTCCTCATTCCACGGGATGATGTCGATCTTCTCGCCTTGCAATTCGCCCACCACGGCCTGCACGCGGGAGCCGCGCATACCCACGCAGGCGCCCACGGGGTCGATGCCGGAATCGTTGGAGATAACGGCAATCTTGGCGCGGGAACCCGGATCACGGGCCACGGCGCGAATTTCGATCACGCCGTCATAGATTTCCGGCACTTCCATCTGGAAGAGTTTCGCCATGAACTGCGGGTGCGTGCGGGACATGAAAATCTGCGGCCCGCGCTGCTCCCGGCGCACGTCATAGATATAGGCCCGCACCCGGTCGCCATATTTATACATCTCACGGGGGATCAACTCATCACGGCGGATGATGGCTTCACCCTTGCCCAAGTCTACGATGACATTGCCATATTCGGCGCGTTTGACGGTGCCGTTGATGATCTCGCCCACGCGGTCCTTATATTCTTCAAACTGCTGATCCCGCTCCGCATCGCGCACTTTTTGCACGATGACCTGTTTGGCGGATTGGGCGGCGATGCGGCCAAAATCCATGGGCGGCAGGAGTTCGCCGATATAGTCACCGATCTTGGCGGCTTCGTTTTTGGACTGAGCGCCTTTCAGGTCGATCTGGGTGTCGTAGTCTTCAACGTTCTCCACCACGTGCAGCAGGCGCTGCAATTTGATTTCGCCGGTCTTGTCGTTGATGTCAGCGCGGATATTGGTTTCCAGCCCGTAGCGGGATTTGGCCGCTTTTTCGATGGCGTCCGCCATGGCGTTGAGCACGATGGATTTGTCGATGGATTTCTCACGGGCCACCGCATCGGCGATCTGCATGAGTTCAAGTCGGTTAGCACTAACAGCCATTTGTCTTCTCCAGAGCGGCGTTAGCCGCGTTTGTTAGTAGAGGTCGTTTTCAAATCGGGGGACTAATTGTCGTCCTCACCCATATCCCAGCCCGCAGCCGGGTTGTTATCGTTTGCCTGCCGTAAGGCCTTGTCGCGTTTCAAAGCCTCACGCACCAATTCGTCGGTCAGCACCAGATTGGCGCTGGAGAGGGCGTCGAGCGGCACGCGGGCCATCTTGTCTTCGCCCTTGGCGGCGTTGTCCCGGCGGATGATGATGTCGTCCCCGTCCAGTTCCATCAGATGGCCGCGAAAGCGCTTGCGCCCGTCCACCAGATAGGCGGTTTCCAGCTTGGCCACATGGCCCGCCCAGGTTTCAAAATCACTGCGCCGCACCAGCGGGCGGTCAATGCCGGGGGAGGAGATTTCCAGATTATAGGCCTGCGCGATGGGGTCTTCCACATCCAGCACGGGCGAAAGCGCTTTGGAAATGGCCTCGCAATCGTTCACATTAATGGTGCCGTCGGGCCGTTCGGCCATCACCTGCATGGTCAGCCCATTATGGTCGATCATGCGCACCCGCACGAGGCGAAAGCCCATATCTTCAATCACCGGCGCGATGACGGCGGCCACCCGCGCATCCTGCCCCTCTTCGCGCACGATGCGGGAAGCGGCGGAAAGATCATCTGTGTTTGGCGTATCGCTCAACGGTTTGTCCTGTGTTCAGGCCATAAAAAAGAGCGGGTCCGGGAGGGCCCACTCTGACAAAAGTCCGAGAATGTATGGGGAATATAGGCCCGTTATGGTCATTTGGCAAGACGAGAGGTGCGGCGCATTTGTCTTTCACGTTTGTGAAGAAGGGTGAGAAGGCAAAGTCGCTATGGCGCGCTATATCCTGCACACACAAAGGAGGTTCCACCCATGCCCAAACTTCAAAGACGCGCTTTCCTCACCCTCGCCGCCACCGCCTTCGTAGCGGGTGGTGCTTACACCTTATGGCCCAGTGGCCTTTCCGCCGCCAACCAGAAAATTTTTACCGGCTCCACACCCGGTGTGGCCATCAATGGCTATGACACGGTGGCCTATCACACGCAGGGCAAGCCCGTGCAGGGCAAGGCGGAACACGCCTATCGCTGGGGCGGCTCCGTCTGGCACTTTGCTTCGGCGGAAAATGTCGAGAAATTCAGCGCCAATCCTGCCAAATATGCTCCCCAATATGGCGGCTACTGCGCCTATGCCGCCGCCAAAGGTTATGTGGCCAAAACCGAGCCCGACGCCTTTTCCCTGGTCAATGGCAAACTCTATCTCAACTATGATTTGAACGTGAAAAAGCTGTGGGACGGCAATAAGACGGCTTTCATTCAAGACGCCGACAAAAAATGGCCTGAGGTGAGCAAGCGGTAGGTCCGTCAACGTCGTGCGGCCTTTCGCTATGGCACTAGCCGCGCTCCATACTCTCCCCCATTGCCGGACTTGTTCCGGCAATGCATGCCACTGAATTTGAAGAAGCCTTGGTGTCTTTGGTATGGATCCCCGGCAAAAAGCCGAGGATGAGGAGAGTGAGTTTCGATACCTGTTTCTAATTGAAAATCGTAGGCTTGGAAGCCGTAGATCACATCACATCCGATTGCGCGTCTTTAGCTTTTCTTCCCACGCCAGGGCATCGCGCACGATAGTGTCCAGATCATTGTAGCGTGGTGCCCACTCCAGCCGCCCCATCAGGCGCGAAGCGTCAGACACCATGGCGGGCACATCGCCATGGCGGCGGGGGCCGTGTTTGACGGGGAAATCTGTGCCGGAAACCCGCTTCACAGCTGCCACCACGTCCAGCACCGAATGGCCCTCGGAATAGCCCGCATTGGCGGTAAACTTGCGTCCGCCTTCGCGCAGGAATGTCATGGCGGCGTAATGGGCATTGGCCAGATCGCTCACATGGATGAAGTCGCGCAGCGCTGACCCGTCGGGCGTACCGTAATCCGTGCCGTAGACTTCAAACCCCTCCCGCTTGCCGGTGGCAGCCTCGCAGGCCAATTTCATCACATGGGTGGCCCCCTTGGTGGAAAGCCCCGTGCGGCCCGCCGGGTCGGCTCCCGCCACGTTGAAATAGCGCAGGATCACATAATTGATGCCATGGGCCACATGGGCATCGCGGATCATAATCTCGCTCATCAGTTTGGATGAACCATAGGGCGAGGCCGGGGCCAGCATGGCTTTTTCATCCACCGGCGCGATTTCCTCCACCGGGGCATAAACGGCGGCGGTGGAAGAAAAGATGAAATTCTTCACGCCGCCTTTAACGGCGCTCTCCAAAAGGGCGCGCGTGCGAACGGTGTTGTTAAAGTAATAAGCCAGCGGGTCCTTGAAGGATTCCGGCACAACGACAGAACCGGCAAAATGGATGATGGTGTCAATGGCGTGCTCTTTGATGATACGCGCCACCAATTCCGCATCATCAATAGCGCCTTCAATGAATGTCGCCGCCCCCGGCACCGCCCATGAAAAGCCGGTGACCAGATTGTCCAGCACCACCACGTCCTCGTCATGGTCCACACATTCCCAAGCCGTGTGGGAGCCGATGTAACCGGCACCGCCGGTAATGAGCACAGCCATGATGAGTTTCCGCGTGGAAAGTTTGGGGCGAGCCTAGTCCATAAGGGTAAATTTTCACCCGTCGAGGAAAACTTCCAGATTTTCGATCGTATCCGCCTCGTGGGGCGGCTTGTCCCAGCGCAGGCGAGAGACGCGGGGAAAGCGCATGGCCACGCCGGATTTATGGCGGGTGGAGCGGTTCAGCCCCTCAAAGGCCACCTCCAACACTAGCCCGAAATCTCGACGCGCTTTCACCGACCGCACCGGCCCAAACCGCTCCACGGTGTTGTCGCGCACGAATTTGTCCAACTGTTTGAGTTCTTCGTCGGTGAAGCCGAAATAGGCCTTGCCCACCGGCACCAGATCATCGCCTTTCCACACGCCGAAAGTGTAGTCCGAATAATAGGACGAGCGCTTGCCGTGGCCCCGCTGGGCATACATGAGCACGGCGTCGATGAGCATCGGGTCCCGCTTCCACTTAAACCACGGCCCCTTGGGGCGGCCCGGCACATAGGTGGAATCCCACCGCTTCACCATAACCCCTTCAATGATGGGGTGGGGCAGGTTCTGACGTTCGTCAGCGAGTTGGTCCCAACTGTCGAAGTCCACAAGTGGGGATAGATCAAACCGTTCTGGATGAAGGTTAGGGATGAATTGCTCAAGCCGTTCTCGACGGGTTTTGAAGGGGAGATCGCGGAGGTTTTCTTCTCCCTGCGCCAGCAAATCATAGGCCCGCACGAAAACCGGGTGGGAAGCCAACAGTTTCTTCGACACCGTTTTCCGGTTGAGCCGCTGTTGTAGATCGGAAAACGAACCTGCTTGCATCGTGCCGTCTTCGCCCACGCGCCCCACCAGCAATTCGCCGTCCAGTGAGCCTTCAAAATCCATGGCCTCGATGAGGTCCGGGAAAGCGCGGCCAATATCATCGCCCGTGCGGGAGTAGAGGCGGTGTGTGCCCGCCTCGGACGTGACCTGCACGCGAATGCCGTCCCATTTCCACTCGGCACTGTAGTCGGCAGGGTCCAGCTTGCGCATATCCGTGTCCGCCAGCGGTGTGGCCAGCATGACGGGTCGGAAGGGTGCCGCAGCCCTGTGGGCAGGCTTTTCCGCCTTGCCGGTGAGCCAAGCGAACAAATCTTCATAGGGCGGCTCCAGCCCGTGCCAAAGCTCCTCAATTTCGATGATGTCGATCTCCTGCCCGCATTCCTGCGCAAAGGCGGCACAAGCCTGTTTGGCCAGCCGGGCGGAGACCCCCACCCGCATGCCGCCCGTCATGAGTTTGAGGAGGGCATAGCGGCCCGAGGCGTCCAGCATGTCGAGCCAGGTTTCCACCTGCCGCAGGGCTTCGGTTTTGGGCAGGCGCAGCAGGCGTGTGACCACTTCGTCCAGCGACAGGGGCGAGTTGCGTCCGCGCTCCATTTCCTTTTGATGCGCGCGTTCTGCCGCCACCCGCTCCGCTTCAACCAATGCCGCCTTGTCCCGCGCCATGAGAGCAACGTTCGATAGAGAAACCGGCTCTTTTACCTCCCCCTGGAGGGGAGGTCGGAGAGGCGTAGCCGATCCGGGTGGGGGGCTGGAACCTAGCTCGGTCCCCCCACCCAAACCATGCTCGCGCAGGCTTTGACCTCCCCTCAAGGGGGAGGTTGCGCCTACACTCACATCGGAAACCACCCCCGCCGTGCGTTTATCCGCATCCCACACCAGCGCGATGGTCTCCGCCAAATCGCCCACATAATCATAGGACATGCGAAACAACTGCTCATCCATGCGCTCCGCCATCAGCCCGCGCAGCATGGCGGGTTTTACCGCCGGGATATCCAAATCCCGCGTAATCGCCGCCAAACCCCACCCCCGATCCGGGTCTGGCTGGCTGGCAAAATAATCCACCATCAACCGTATCTTCGCATTGCGCGAAGGGGTGAGCGTGAGCCGGTCAAGGAGCGTGGCAAAGGGTTTCATTTACTGTGCATCGAAGTTGTATTGACTAGATCTTCTGCGGCCCGGTGGCTTAACCAGATCTCATGCCAATTCAGTTTCACCCCAAATACGGTCCTATTGTTCGCGTCGATTTCACAAGCGGCTTCATTCCACCAGAAATGGGCAAACGAAGGCCGGCCATTGTGATTAGTCGCCCAATGAAAGGACGACCCGGTCTTTGCACTATCGTTCCGTTGAGCACCAAGGCACCTAAACCAAACATGCCGTTTCATATGCTTTTGCAAAAACCAGAACATTGGCCCGCGCATATTTTGACCCAGGAAAGTTGGATTAAGGCGGATATGCTTTGCGCTGTCAGCTATGGACGTATTGATCTTTTCAGGTTCGGGAGAAACGAGAATGGCAAACGGACCTATTTCACAGAAACACTGCCTCAAGAAACAATGAAAAGTATTACGCGTTGCGTACTTCACGGCTTGTCGCTTTCCTCATTGACTGATCGTGTTTGATTCTTATGTTAAAGGCGTTAGCGGCTCTGCTCACGTTATCCGCATTCAAGACCCTTTTCGAAGGGCCGTCGACCGGCCCGGGCGAGAACAAGCTCAACGGTCGGCGTTGTTTCACTCACTCTCATCCTCATACCCCACCAGATGCAGCGGCCGCGCCACGCGGCCGTTCAACTCACACCACCGCACCAGTGCGTCATCGCGCCCGTGGGTGACCCACACTTCCTTGGGGTTCAATTCCTCAATTGTGTCAATCAATTCGTCCCAATCGCAATGGTCGGACAATATGATGGGCAGTTCCACGCCCCGCTGCCGCGCGCGCTGGCGCACCTGCATCCAGCCGGAGGCGAAGCAGGTGATGGGGTCGGGAAAGCGGCGCGCCCATTTATCGGTGAGGGCCGAAGGCGGGCCCAGCACGATTGCGCCGGCAAAATTGGCTTTCTCCCCCTTGCGCAATGTGGCGGGGGCCAGCGGGCCGAGGTCGTAACCCTGCGTCTCGTAATAGTCGCATAGTTTGGCAAGGGAGCCGTGGATATAGATCGTGTCTTTATGTCCGGCTTCGCGCAGATGACGGATCACCCTTTGGGCCTTGCCCAGCGCATAGACCCCCACCATGTGGGCGCTGTCGGGAAACTGCGCCCGACTGGCTAGCAATTTTTCCACCTCCGTTGCCGTGTCGGGATGGCGAAAGACGGGGAGCGCAAAGGTGGCTTCCGTGATGAACGCATCCAGCCGCTTACCCGGCGGCAAGGGCACCGGCTCAAAGGGCGCGCAAGAAGGGTCACGGCGGCGCTTATAGTCGCCGGAAGCCACAATGCGTGTGTCGTCAAACTCCACCAGAATTTGCGCTGATCCCAGCACGTGCCCCGCGGGCCAGAACCCCACCGTTACCCCATTGATGGAGAACATCTCCCGCACGGGCGCAGAATGGGCGCGTTCACAGAAACTCGCGCCATAGCGAATGCCCATAATATCAATGGTTTGCTGGGTAGCCCATACCGTGTGATTGCCGGGCCGCGCGTGGTCCGCATGGCCGTGGGTCACCAGCGCTGTTTCCACCGGAGCGACCGGATCAATGTAAAAATCCCCCGGCGGGCAATAGAGGCCCTTTGGCGTGGGGTGGAGGAGTTGGTCGGGTTTCATGGGGAGGGAACGGGGCAAAGGCGTGAGGGTTGCGGACCAATACAGTGCCATCTGCCCCTCTCATCTGTCACCCCTGTCTGCCCAAACCGATGGGGGAGGAGGAAAACACAAAGCTTGCTCCCCACCTCCCACCGGAGGGGAGGTCGAAGGTTGCGTCAGCAACGTTCGGGTGGGGGGAGATCCAGCCGTTTATTTGAGAATTTTGTGATGCATCATTTTCAGCATAGAATTTTATGTCTGCCATCTCCCCCCACCCGCATCAGCTACGCTTCTGCGACCTCCCCTCGGGTGGGAGGTTGGGGAGCGAGATTTTTGTTTTCTGCCTAAGCCCTTAATTCACCCCCGCCATCAGCAGGCCCAATTCGCTTTCGGTGGCCTCCGGTCCCCGCTCGCCCACGACGCGACCGTCGAACATGACCAGAATACGGTCCGCCAGCGCGCGGATTTCATCTAGTTCCACCGAGACCAGCAGCACCGCCTTACCCGCATCGCGCATTTCGATGATACGTTTGTGGATGAACTCGATGGCCCCCACATCCACGCCCCGTGTAGGCTGGCCGATGAGCAGCACGTTGGGGTCCCGCTCCATCTCCCGCGCCAGCACGATTTTTTGTTGGTTCCCGCCGGAGAAATTGGCCGTCTTCAGGCGCGGGTTTGGGGGGCGAATGTCGTATTTTTCGATTTTGTCCACCGCATCCGCCCGCATGGCGTCGATCTGCAAAAACGGGCCGGAAATAAAACTGCTGTCCCCGTGATAGCCAAGCACGGCGTTTTCGTTTTCCTCAAAGGGCAGAACAAGCCCCTCGTGGTGACGGTCCTCCGGCACGTGGGCGAGGCCCATTTGACGAAGCGCCGCCGGGTCCTGCACCAGCGGTGTGCCGTCTAATGTGATGGTGCCGGAAGCGGCGGGGATCATGCCAGCCATGGCCTGCATGAGTTCCGACTGGCCATTGCCCGCCACGCCCGCAATACCGACGATTTCCCCGGCGCGGAGTTCCAGCGATACGTCCTTCACCATATCCACACCGCGCCCGTCGCGGACCGTCAGGCCCGCAACGGCCATGCGCACAGCCCCCGGGGTCGAAGGGCCTTTTTCCACCTGCAAAAGCACGCGGCGGCCCACCATGAGCTCGGCCAGTTCTTCCGGTGATGTTTCGCTGGTCTGGCGCGTGGCCACCATCTCGCCCCGCCGCATGACGGAAACCTCATCCGTGATGGCCATGATCTCCCGCAATTTGTGGGTGATCAGGACGATGGTTTTACCCTGCTCCTTCAGCTGATTGAGAATGCGAAACAGGTGGTCCGCTTCCGCAGGGGTGAGCACGCCGGTGGGTTCATCCAGAATGAGCACATCGGCCCCGCGATAGAGGGCTTTGAGAATTTCCACCCGCTGTTGCAGGCCCACAGGCAGGTCTTCGATCAACGCATCCGGGTCCACTTTCAGCCCGTATTCTTCCTCCAGTCGCAGCAGTTCCGCCCGCGCCTTTTTGCTGGAAGCGCCGAGCATGTTGCCGCCTTCGGCCCCCAAAATGATGTTTTCCAACACGGTGAAATTATCCACCAACATGAAATGCTGGTGCACCATGCCAATGCCCTGGGCGATGGCGGATTGGCTATCGGGGATTACCGTCAACTCCCCCTTCATTTTGATGAAGCCGGAATCCGCCTGATAAAACCCGTAGAGAATGGACATGAGCGTGGACTTCCCCGCCCCATTCTCCCCGATAATGCCGTGGATGGTGCCGGCCTTTACCACCAGATCAATATCCTTATTGGCCTGTACCGGCCCGAAAGCTTTGTTGATACCGGACAGTTCGATGGCCGGGGGAAGCGCTGCTAACTCAGCGGGCGTGGCGGTGGCGGGTTGGAGCATGGAATTCCTCTCGCGGTTCTCCCACCACGCTAGAACCTTTCGGCTCCCAAGAAAACCGGCTTCCCACGTTCACTTTCAGCGGTTACCAACGGGGCGCTCTCCAGGAGGAAACGCTGCCATGTCCGATCTCGAAACCCGCCTGCAAAACCTAGAAGAATTGTGCGCCCATCAGGGGCGGGAGATTGAGAGCTTGTCAGGGCAGCTGGCCGAGCAGTGGACGCAGATTGACGCCTTGACCAAATCCCTGCTGCGGTTCCGCGACCGGTTGACGGAGATGGAGGAGGCCGGCAGCGGCCCCCATGAAATCACCAAGCCGCCCCATTATTAGACACATGGCCAGCGCTTACGGCCCTCCGGCCATTATCACGGGCACACTGGCAGCCTTTGTGGGCTTTGCATCGTCCTTTGCCGTTGTGCTTCAGGGTCTGCGGGCCGCCGGGGCCAGTGAACAAGTGGCCGCCTCCGGCCTGATGGCGGCGGCCATTGCCATGGGGCTGGCCGGAATAGTGCTTAGTCTGCGCACCAAAATGCCCATTTCCTGCGCATGGTCCACGCCCGGCGCAGCGCTTCTGGCGCTGGGGGTGGGGGGAGCGACGGCGGCCAACCAACCGGACTTCGCCGCCTCTGTGGGGTCATTCATCATTTGCGGTCTGTTGATTGTTCTGGCCGGGCTGTGGAAACCGCTGGCTAAGGCGGTGGCGCGCATTCCCGGCCCGCTTGCCAATGCCATGCTGGCGGGCATTTTGTTGTCCCTATGCCTCGCCCCGTTCCGCGCCATCGCTTTCGACTGGGCACTGGGCCTGCCCATTCTGGTGGCGTGGGTCATCGGCACACGGATAAACCGCTATCTGGGCGTGCCGTTTGCCCTGGTGGCCTTTGTGGTCGTGCTGATCTTCGGTGTGCCGTTTCCGGACACCTGGCTGGATCGACTTTCGGCGGCGCTGATGCCGGAACCGGTTTTCACCATGCCCCGGTTTGAACTGGCCTCCATCCTTTCGGTGGGGCTGCCCCTCTTCATCGTCACCATGGCCTCGCAAAACATCCCCGGTCTCGCCGTGTTGAAGGCCAATAATTACACCCCCACCGGCGGCCCGCTGATTTCCGCCACCGGCGTATTTTCCCTGCTGGCCGCGCCCTTTGGCAGTCTCGCCGTCAATCTGGCGGCCATTACGGCGGCAATGATGGCCAGCGATGATGCAGGGCCGGACCCGGCCAAACGCTATGGCGCGGCGGTGATTTGCGGTGTGGTCTACATTATCTTTGGCTTGTTTGCGGGCACGGTTGTGGCCTTTGTCACCCTCGCCCCGGCGGTCTTGATTGAGGCCGTGGCCGGTCTGGCCCTCATCGGCGCATTTTCCACAGCTGCCCTGGCCGCATTCAAAGATGAAGCCCTGCGCATCCCTGCCGCCGTCACCTTTCTCGCCAGCGCTTCAGGCTTGACATTGTTCGGTGTTGGCGGCGCGCCCTGGGGCCTGTTGGTAGGCGTTGTCTTAGCGGCGGTGCAGGGGCACAAATTCTCGAAAGCATGAGTTCTGCTTTACCTCCCCCTTGAGGGGAGGTCGGAGAGCCGCAGGCGATCCGGGTGGGGGGCGATCTTTGTGCCGCACACCCATCCAGCCCCCCACCCGAAACAACAAGTTGTTTCGACCTCCCCTCCGGTGGGAGGTGGGAGCAAGCGCCTGGCTTCCAAACTTACCCCACCCAGTCGAACGGCGTGGTCTGATACATCTGGTTGATCCAGTTGCCGAACAGCAAATGGGCGTGGGAGCGCCAGCGGTTTTGCGGGGGGAGGGACGGGTCGTCGGCGGGGTAATAATTGTGCGGCACATTGATCGGCGTGCCATTGGCAATGTCCCGATCATATTCCTCCTTGAGGGAGAAGGAATCATATTCAATATGATTGAATATGTAGAGCCGCTTGCCTTCTTTCTCAGCAATCAGACACGGCCCGGTTACGTCGCTTTCCATCAGCAATTCCAACCTCTCATGCTGGCGCACATCCGTGGAGCGCATTTCCGTCCAGCGGGAAACGGGGATTTGGAAATCGTCTGAAAAGCCGTTGAGATAGGGGGAGGCCGGGTTCAAATTGCGGTGGCGATAAACACCGAAGGCTTTTTCATCCAGCACATATTTTGGAATGCCGTGGAAGTGATAGGCCGCCGCCATGGCCCCCCAACACACCGTAAAGAGGGAATGGACATGGGTGCGGCTCCATTCAAACACCTCCTGCAATTCATCCCAGTAAGAAACATCTTCAAAATCCAAAGTCTCAATGGGCGCGCCGGTGATAATGAAACCGTCAAACCTGCGCTCGCGAATGTCTTCGAATTTTTCATAAAAAGAGATGAGATGCTCTTCGTTCGTATTGCGGCTTTTGTGCTGAGACATGCGCACCAGCGTCATCTCCACCTGCAAAGGCGTGGCCCCCAGCAGCCGGGCCATCTGGGTCTCCGTACGGATTTTGTTGGGCATCAGGTTGAGCAGCCCGATTTGCAAGGGGCGGATATCCTGCCGGTTGGCTTCGGTCTCGTTCATCACCATCACGCCTTCGGCTTCCAGCGTTTGGCGGGCCGGTAGGCGGTTGGGAATACGGATGGGCATGATGGACACTCCACAAACAAAAAAACCGGTCGCAAGCTGCGCCCGGTCCGCTTATGTGTCTGTCGACGCCATTCGGTCCTTTAGCAACTTGTTTAACGTGGCTGCAAGCCGACCGGCCAAATCACCACGAGCGCAAACTAGGCGCGCCATGCGTTGGGGTCAAGAAGGGGAAACCGAGCGGTGAACGACGAACAATCCGCCTTTTTGGAACATTGTCAGCAGGCCCTCCGGAATGGTCGTTTCCGCCGCGTTGTGCTGTCCCACGGCAAGAAAAAAGCCAAGGTAAAACACAGTTTCACCGCCGTGCAGGGCGAAAGGCACACGCTGATCAAAGCCGCCACCCCGCAAGGGGAGCGTGTGGAGCGGCTGGATCATTCGGCGTTCATGGATAGCTTGCGCTCGCTCCCCTCTTTTTCGTCGGCCACACTGAACACCGCTGATGGCGATTGGCTCTATGCGGAAAACCGCAAGGGCGTGGCCAGTCTCACGCCCGGTAGGGCCACCATGGGCGGTCCGCTGGAAAGCCATAACCGGGAGCGCAATTATGTGCTGCGGCAGGACCGGCCCTATCTGGCCCGGCTTGGTGTGGCCGATGGGCAAGGCCGCATCACCCGCAAATATCACGCCAAATTTCGCCAGATTGCGGCCTTTGTGGAAATTATCCAACGCGATATGGGGGCGTTTGTGCGCGGGGCGGACCGCCCGATCACGCTGCTCGATCTGGGTTGTGGCAAGGGCTATCTCACCTTCGCGGCTTATGACTGGCTGCGCGAAAACGCCCGCAATGAACCGGCCGCCGAGGGTGTTGATCTGAAGAAAGACGTGATCGCCCATTGCAATGCCATTGCCGACGATCTGGGGTTCGACGGCCTAAACTTCACCGCCGCCCGCATTGACCCGGACCAGAGCCGCAATCTGGACGTGCTTATCGCCCTGCACGCCTGCGATACCGCCACGGATGATGCGCTGGCGCTGGGGGCTAAATCCCATATGCAGTTTTTCTTTTGCGCTCCGTGCTGTCAGGCGCAGATTGCGGCGCAGATTTTGGACCGGGGCGTGGATGACGGTCGCACTTTCGACACCATCACTCAATTTCCCCTCATGCGCCGCCGTCAGGCGGATTTGATTACGGACACGGCCCGCGCCCTGCTCATGGGCGCGCTGGGCTATGAGGTGAAATTCATGGAATTCACGCCGCTTGAACACACCGCAAAAAACGTCCTGCTGGTGGGCAAGAAATCTGATGGTGTGGACCGGGCCAAGGCGTGGGCGCACTATGAGCGGTTGAAACAAGAAGCAGGTTTTCAGCACCACGCGCTGGAGGACAATTTGTCGGGCTTGCTGAACACCAAACCTATTTGAACAGGCCAGCGCCCCGGCGCGCGCACCACCTGTCCCTGCCGCCCGTTCCGCGCTATCACTGTGCGACTTGCTGAGGAGACTTGCCCATGGCGCGCGCGTTTTTGTTTGTGTTGGATTCTGTGGGCATTGGTGGTGCGCCGGATGCGGCGGCGTTTGGCGATGAAGGATCCAACACGCTCGGCCATATCGCCAAGGCCTGCACTGAAGGGTTGGGCGACAAGGAGGGGCTTCGAGCGGGCCCGCTGAAACTGCCCCATATGGAACGCTATGGGCTGGGGCTGGCGGCGGAGCTGGCGACAGGGGAAAAGCCCGCCGGTATGGGTTTTACCGGGCCTGCGGAGGCGGCCTACGCGGCTTTGGCGGAGGTGTCTTCCGGCAAGGATACGCCCTCCGGCCATTGGGAAATTGCCGGCGTGCCGGTGCGGTTTGAATGGGGCACCTTTCCCCAAACCATCCCGGCTTTCCCTACCGATTTGACCGAAGCCATGATCCACGACGGGGAGATCCCCGGCATCTTGGCCAACAAACACGCCTCCGGCACGCAGGTGATTGCCGAATACGGCATTGAGCACATCACCTCCGGCAAGCCCATCGTTTACACTTCCGCCGACTCGGTGGTGCAGATTGCGGCCCATGAGGAATTTTTCGGGCTGGACCGGCTTTATGATCTTTGCGCGGTCACGCGCAAACTGGTGGACCCGCTCAATATTGGCCGCGTCATCGCCCGCCCCTTTGTGGGCAAGACGGGGCAGACCTTCGAGCGGACAGGCAACCGGCGTGATTATTCCGTGCCGCCCCCGGAGCCAACCCTGTTGGACCGGGTGGAGGAAGACGATCGTGCCGTTTTTGCCGTGGGCAAAATTGCCGATATTTTTGCCCATCAAGGCACCACGGACATCCGCAAGGCCAATGGCAACGATGCCATGGTGGATGCCACGCTTCAGGCCATGGATGATGCCGCCGATGGCGACCTGGTCTTCACCAATTTCGTGGATTTTGATCAGCTTTACGGCCACCGCCGCGACGTGCCGGGCTATGCGGCCTGTCTGGAACAGTTCGACCGTCGCCTGCCGGAAATGGTGGCCAAATTGCGCGATGGGGACATGATGATCCTCACCGCCGACCATGGCAATGACCCCACTTGGCACGGCACGGACCATACGCGCGAACAGGTGTTTGCCCTCATCATTGGCCCGGGGCTGAAAACCGGGGCACTGGGCAAGCGCGATACATTTGCCGACATTGGTGAGACGGTGGCCGCTCATTTGGGACTGCGCGCAGGCCCCCACGGCAAGGCGATGCCGTAAATGTGGAAGGCGGAACTGCATTTGCACCTGGAGGGTGCGGCCCAGCCGGCGCTGGTGGAACGTCTGGCCCGCCGCCATGGCGTCGATGTTTCAGGCAT
This sequence comes from Pseudomonadota bacterium, assembly GCA_038525315.1. Lineage (GTDB taxonomy): Bacteria > Pseudomonadota > Alphaproteobacteria > Rhizobiales > Rhizobiaceae > Pseudahrensia. The sequence continues at coordinate 203,585 of JBCBHU010000001.1, read as the reverse complement.
CATTAAAAACGGGAAATATCTTTGGCGGGACTTCACGTCATTTCTGACGGCCTATGACACCGCCGCCTCCGTGTTTCGCACGGCGGAGGACTACACGCTGCTGGCCTATGAAACTTTTAGCGGGCTGGCGGCCCAGAACTGTCTCTACGCGGAAATTTTCCTCTCCCCCAGCCACGGGGAAACCATGGGGCTTTCCTACCCCCACATGGTGGCCGCCGTGGCCGAAGGGCTGGACCACGCGAAGCGCGAAACGGGTATCGAAGCGCGTTTTACGCCCATCATCGTGCGCCATTTGGGGCCGGAGACGGCAATGACCGTGGCGGAACTGGTGGCGGAAAACCCGCACCCGCTGGTCACCGGCTTTGGCATGGCGGGCGATGAACGGGCCTTTGAGGTGGAGGAATTTGCCGAGGCCTTTGAAATTGCCGCCGATGCGGGCCTCGGCCTCACCGCCCATGCGGGGGAATTTATGGGGGCGGACAGCATTCGCGGTGCGCTGGACCATCTGGGCGTCACCCGCATTGGCCATGGGGTGCGGGCCGTTGAAGATGCAGGCCTCATGCACCAGCTGGCACGGGATAATATCGTTTTGGAAATGTGCCCAGGGTCCAATGTGGCTTTGGACGTGGTGCCGGACTGGCCCTCCCACCGCCTGCCGCGCTTCCTCGATGCGGGCATCGCGGTGACATTGAATTCTGACGATCCGCCCTTCTTCCACACCACGTTAAGCCATGAATATGAGATGGCTGCGGAATATTTTTTGATGAACGAGGATGATCTGGTCGAATGCACCCGCACGGCGCTGGAGGCAGCGTTTGTGGACGAGGCCACCAGACGGAAATTGCTGAAACGGTTGGAAAACCCACCCGTCTGAGCGTCTGGGGAATTCCCATCTCATCCATCGCCCATTAGGCTGGCGCAGATTTTGCAGAGGGATGTTCCATGTCCAATTCCGTTTCGGGCCTTACCGTCGTCGATCACCCGTTGGTGCAGCACAAGCTCTCCATCATGCGGGATGAAAACACCTCCACCCGTTCGTTCCGTCAGTTGCTGCGAGAAATTTCGCTGCTGCTTTGCTATGAGGTGACGCGGGATCTGACGCTGACCACCAAAACCATCAATACGCCCATGGAGGCCATGGACGCCCCCACGCTGGAGGGCAAGAAGATGGTGTTTGCCTCCATCCTGCGGGCCGGGAACGGTCTGCTGGAAGGGATGCTCGATCTGGTGCCTTCCGCCCGCGTGGCCCATGTGGGGCTTTATCGGGACCACGACACGCTGGAGGCGGTGGAATATTACTACAAGGCCCCAGACAATCTTGGGGATCGTTTGGTAGTGGCCGTGGACCCCATGCTGGCCACGGCCAATTCCGCCTCCCTGGCGGTGCAAAAACTCAAAGACAGCGGCGCCAAGAACCTGCGTTTTCTGTGCCTGCTGGCCGCGCCGGAGGGCATTGAAGCCTTCCAAAAGGCTCACCCGGATGTGCCAATCTTCACCGCGGCCGTGGACAGCCATCTGAACGAAAAAGGCTATATCGTGCCCGGCCTCGGCGATGCGGGCGACCGCATGTATGGCACCAAATGATTTCACCATGACGATCGCCACCTATCCCAGCCTTAAGGGCAAAACGGTTCTCATCTCCGGCGGCGGCAGCGGCATTGGGGCTGCCATGGTGCGCCGTTTTTGCGAACAGGGCTGCAAGGTAGGGTTTTTTGACATTGCCGATGAACCATCACAGGCGCTGCAAAACGAACTCGCAGACGCAGGCCACACGGCCGCTTATCACCACTGCGATGTGACGGATATTGAAGCGCTTCAGGCAAGCATCGCCACCGTGACCGACACTTTTGGCCCCATCGGCGTCTTGGTCAACAATGCTGCCCACGATCAACGCCACAAGTGGCAAGACGTGACGAGCGATTACTGGGACGAGCGCATTGCCATCAACATCAAACACCAGTTCTTTGCCGCCCAGGCCGTCGCGCCCGGCATGAAGGAATTGGGCGGCGGGTCCATCATTAATATGGGGTCAACCTCGTGGATGATCGGCAATGGGGGCATGGCCTGTTACACGGCCTCCAAATCCGCCGTGCTGGGCCTCACCCGCTCTTTGGCCCGGGATCTGGGGCCGGACAATATTCGCGTTAATTCCATCGCCCCGGGTTGGATCATAACCGAGCGCCAGCGGGAAAACTGGCTGGATGAGGCCGGTAAAGAAGCCATTTTTCGCCAGCAATGCCTCAAGCGCTATCTGGTGGAAGACGACATCGCCCGCCCCGTCCTCTTCTTCGCTTCCGATGAAGCGGGGGCTTGCACCAATCAAAGTTACATTGTGGATGGTGGCTGGGTTTAGCGGCACCGCATTCCGTTCAAATTTGAGCGAACGCGTTCAATTGCCATTCTCCCTGTCCACCAAATGACAGCGGGGCTTCACCCGCCTTTCACCAAGCCGTGCCCATGTTGGTGCTCTTCGCGCGGAAAGGCACCCCATGACACCCAAGCAAATTGCAATTTTGGCTCCGGTCATGCTGGCCGCCCTGTTTGGCCCCACGCTCTTCATGAAAAGCGGGCTCTTGCGCGGGCCGGCCCCGGCGGAAGTGGTGGAAACCGAATTGGCTCAACCCGAACCATCCCGCAAAACCACCCTGGCCAAAGTGGCCTATCAGGACAGTGAGGAGGATGGCTACAGCGTCTCCACTGAGCGGGACGAGCGTGGGCATTTCCATTTCGATACCGTCATGAACGGGTCCGATGTACCGGTCATGGTGGACACGGGCGCTTCTGTGGTGGCCATAAACATGAGCACGGCGGACACCATCGGAGTGGAGATTGACGAGGAAAGCCGTGGCGTCACCGTCAACACCGCCAACGGGCGGGTGAAGGCGTACCCGGTCACCATCGACGAAATTGCCATCGGCGAAGTGGTGGTGGAGAACGTGAAAGCGGTGGTTCTGGGCGATGAAGCCCTGTCGGACACGCTGCTGGGCATGTCCTTCCTCAACAAGCTCAGCGGCTTCAATATCCGCGATGGCGAGCTGACGTTGCGGCAGTGAGGGCGGATCACTCCCCCGTCAATTCTTCCACACGGGGCATGGAGATGGTGGAATAGCCTGAATCCACAAAATGCACTTCGCCGGTCACACCGCCGGACAAGTCGGAAAGTAGATAGAGAGCGGAACCGCCCACCTCCTCCAGCGTCACCGTGCGGCGCAGCGGGGCGTTGCGTTTCTGGTAATTGAACATGGCGCGGGCATCGGACACTCCGGCCCCGGCCAGCGTGCGCATGGGGCCGGCAGAAATGGCGTTCACACGAATATTGTCCGGCCCGAAATCGCTGGCCAAATAACGCACGGATGCTTCCAGCGCCGCCTTGGCCACACCCATGACATTGTAATTGGGCATGACGCGGGAAGCGCCACCATAGGTGAGCGTGATCATGGAACCGCCGTCTTTCATGAGTGCGGCGGCGCGCTTGGCGGTCTCCGTGAAGGAGAAGCAGGAAATGACCATGGTGCGGGAGAAATTTTCCCGCGAGGTGTCGGCATATTTGCCCTTCAACTCATTTTTGTCGGAAAAGCCGATGGCATGGACGAAAAAGTCCAGCCCGCCCCATTCCTTTTCAATGGTCTCGAAAGCCGCATCCACAGAGGCAATATCTTCCACATCGCAATCGATCAGCAGGCTGGAGCCGAGGCTGTCCGCCAGGGGCTTCACTCGCTTGCCGAAGGCCGGGCCTTGGTGCGTAAAGGCCAGTTCCGCCCCGTGGGCAGACAGCATTTGCGCAATGCCCCAGGCGATGGAGTGGTTGTTGGCCACGCCCATAATAAGGCCGCGCTTGCCGGCCATGATGTTGGATTGCAGGTCAGCCATGGTCGTGGCCCTTTATTTTGAGAGAGCCGTTACGCGTAGCGCTGAAACACAAGTGATGCGTTGGTGCCGCCGAACCCGAAGGAGTTGGACAGAACCGTGTTCAATTCCGCATTGTCCTGCCGTTCCATCACGATGTTCATGTCAGCAAAGGCCGGGTCCAGCTCTTCAATGTGGGCGGATTTGCAGATGAAGCCGTTTTGCATCATCAACAGCGAATAAATGGCCTCCTGCACACCCGTTGCGCCCAGGGAGTGGCCGGTGAGCGACTTGGTGGCAGAGACGGGTGGGCATTTGTCGGCCCCGAAAATTTCCCGCAGCGCCCCCATTTCTTTTTCATCGCCCACGCCGGTGGAAGTGGCATGGGGGTTGATATAATCGAGCGGTTCGCCCACGCCTTCCAGCGCCATATTCATGCATCGGATGGCCCCTTCGCCGGAGGGGGCGACCATGTCGTAACCGTCGGATGTGGCCCCGTAGCCCACGATCTCGCCATAGATTTTTGCGCCGCGCGCCTTGGCGTGTTCAAGCTCTTCCAGCATCAACACGCCCGCGCCTCCGGCGATGACAAAGCCGTCACGGCTCACGTCAAAGGCCCGGGAAGCGGTGGAGGGCGTATCGTTATATTTCGACGACATGGCCCCCATGGCGTCGAACAGGTTGGACATGGTCCAGTCCAGATCTTCCGACCCGCCAGCAAAAATCACATCCTGTTTGCCCAGTTGAATGGTCTCATAGGCATTGCCGATACAGTGGTTGGACGTGGCGCACGCTGAAGAGATAGAGTAATTCACGCCTTTGATCTCGAACTGCGTGGCCAGAACGGCGGATGCCGTGGAGGACATGGCTTTTGGCACCGCCGTGGGGCCAATGCGCTTGGGCGATCCGGTATCCACCGTCTTTTGCGCGGCTTCCACGATGGTTTTGGTAGACGGCCCGCCGGACCCCATGATGATGCCGGTGCGGGGGTTCACCACCTCCCCCGCTTCCAGCCCACTATCGGTAATGGCTTGCTGCATGGCGATATAGTTCCACGCCGTGCCCTTGGACATGAAGCGCACCGTGCGTCGGTCCAGCTGTTCAAACGGGTCCAGATCAGGCTCCCCATGCACGCGGCAGCGGAAGCCGTGTTCGTCAAAACTTTCCGAAAACGAGATGCCGGATTTGGCTTCCCGCAAAGAGGCCAAGACCTCCTGCGTGTTATTGCCGATGGAAGAAACAATCCCCATGCCTGTGACGACAACGCGTTTCATATGAAATTCCTTGAGATGGTAAAGTAGTGGTGCCTTAGACTTATGGCGAACGCCATTAGCTGGTGAAAAGGGCCACTTTCAGGTCGGTGGCTGTGAAAACCACCTCGCCATCGGCTTTCACCTGCCCATCGGCAATGCCCAGCACGAGGCGGCCGCGCCGCACATTTTTGAAATTGATCTCATATTCCACCAGTTTGGTTTCCGGCGTGATCTGGCCCTTGAACTTCACCTCACCGGTGGAAATGGCGCGGCCCTTGCCGGGTTCCCCCAACCAGCCCAGATAAAAGCCGGTCAGTTGCCAAAGCGCATCCAGACCCAGACAGCCGGGCATGACCGGATCGCCCTGAAAATGGCAGGGGAAGAACCACAGGTCCGGATGGACATCAAACTGGGCATGGATATGCCCCTTGTCGTTTGTGCCGCCGGTTTCGGACACGGAGGTAATGCGGTCGAACATCAGCATGGGGGGCAGGGGCAGTTGTGCATTGCCGGGGCCGAACATTTCCCCCCGCGAACAGGTGAGAATTTCTTCATAGGTGTAAGAAGACTGCTGCTCGGCCATGCCCATGCCCCTTATGCGATTTGGCCCTAAACCATAGGCCAGAGAGTGGCCATGGCCTTACCGCGCCCCGCTTTCCCGGTCAAACCCACCTTCGCGGGCCTGGTAGTAGAATTTGCCGCGAGATTGGGCCTTAAGGTTGATGGGGGCTTCTCTTGCAGCAACGGGCTTGCTGACCTATTCTGGCCGCAGAGGGAAATGGGGTGGCCGTCACTTGACGGCCCCGTTCTTCCCTATAGTTGAACGAAAAGAACGTGGCCCGATGCAGGGTCTGACAGTGAGAAGATTGATGACAACAGGCCAAAACGCCCTGTCTGAGAAAAACCATGGTGATGGTGCGCCGGAAAACGGTGCGGAATGCAATACGATTCATCTGATGGACCGTTTGCGCACGGCAGGCCTGCGCCCCACGCGCCAACGCATGGCCCTGTCGCATTTGTTGTTCTCCAAAGGCCACCGCCACGTGAGCGCTGAAGCCCTGCACGAGGAAGCCGTTCTTGCGCGCGTCCCGGTCTCTTTGGCCACGGTCTACAACACGCTGCACCAGTTCAACGATGCGGGCCTGCTGCGCGCCGTCGCCGTTGAATCGTCGAAAACCTATTTCGACACCAACACTTCCGACCACCACCACTTCTTCCTGGAAGACCAAAACAAAGTGGTGGACGTGCCGGCCAGCCACATCACCGTATCCGACCTACCCGAACCGCCTGATGGTATGGAAATTGCCCGGGTGGATGTGATCGTGCGGGTGAAGCCGAAGGGATAGTCCTCCTTCCACCGAAACGGCTGTGCGGGGCGTCGTGCCTCATTTGATGCGAACGGTCTTCCATGCGTTTGCTTGTCCATGCGGTTAATTTATGTCGGCCTTGGTGTCAGCCAACCACAATTTTGGCAGAGCCTTTGAGGTGCTGGGCCGTTTCGCACCGAGGGCAAAATGCGTTAGGCAGGCAACGAATTATCGGGATGGCCGTTTAGCGCAGCACAACACTGTGTGCTTTCGCAGCCTGTTTCCATCATGCTATAGGAAGCAGATGAGCCCATTGCCCGACCCCAAACTTGGTTGTGTTCAGACATGAAAAAATTCTTGCTTCTTCTTTTGCTCGTGCCGTTGGGTATTGTGATCTTGGCGCTGGCCGTGGCCAACCGCCAGTCTGTGCCCCTGTCACTGCCGCCGGAACTGGGCTTTGCACCCGTGCAAGTGCCCCTGTTTGCGCTTTTGTTTGTCACCCTATTGGTGGGCATGGTGGTGGGCTCCTGCGCCACCTGGGCCAAACAGGGCAAATACCGCAAACAAGCCAGCCAGCAAAAAACCGAAGCTAAAAAATTGGCCCATGAAGCGCAAAAACAAAAAGCGCGGGCTGAAGAATTGGCCGCAGAAAAATCCGCCAGCGCCGATCAGGAGCAGCGCGCCTTCGCCGCCCTTGGCCTTCCCGCCCCCTCCCAGCGCAAGGTGGCGTAGGGCCTCTCACTTTTGAAGCATCTGCGTTTCTTATGGTGCGCAAGATGTCCTAATTTGGCAGGCAAATTTCAAATCGGGCGCCGGGGCCTTCGCGTTGCGCCAATTTGATCGTGCCCCCGTGGGCGCGGATTAGTTCGGCGGCAATGGCGAGGCCGAGGCCGGTGCCGCCGGCGCGGCCACTGGTTTGGAAAGCGGTGAACAGCCGTTCGCGCATTTCTTCCGGCAGGCCGGGGCCGGTGTCGGAGAGCGCGATATGGGATTTGCCATCTGCGTTGTGGGCTTCCACCGTCAGGCGGCGCACCACCGCTTCGCCGTCCACCTGTTCCATGGCCTGCACGGCATTACGGGCCAAATTGACAAGAACGCGAAAGAGCTGCTCCCCATCGGCCTGCACTTCCAGCGCCGGGTCCACCTTGTTGATGAAGTTCACCGCCTGCGGCCCTTCCAGCGCATCGCCATCGAGCGCCAGTGCTTCCGCCACTTCGCCCACCAGTTGGTACAGGCGAATGAGCGTGCGTTTGGGTTCGGCCTCCCCCGCTTTGCCATAGGCCAGCACGGCGCTGGAATAGTCCACCGCCCGGTCGATGGTGCGCACCAGCCGAGGGGCGAGGCGCTTGGCCGTGGGGTCTGGCAGGGCGGAAATGCGCTCGGAAAAAAGCGAGGCGGAGGCCAGAATATTGCGCATATCGTGGTTGATCTTGGAGACGGCCAAACCCAGGTCCGCCAGCCGCCGCCGCTGGGAGAGCGTGCCGCTCACCTGTTTTTGCATAGCGCTCATCTGGCTCTCCGCCACGCCAATTTCATCGGCCCGCCCGGAGGGTTCGATAATGTGGTCCGCCACCTCCGGCTCTTTGGAAAACGCCGCCATGACGCCAGTGAGTTTTTGCAAAGGGCGGATCATGAGTTGGCGCAGGGTGAGAAACACCACCATCCCCGTCAGCACGGAGATGGCCAGTGAAATCAGCAACACATTGTAAGCATAAGCCAACATGGCACTGCGCAGGGCTTCGTCCCGCATTACGAGTTCCAGCGTCCCGGGTCTGCGCTGCATGGGGCCATAGACCCGAATGACCCGGTCGCCCCCATTGATGAGCGTATCAAAGGCATCGGCGATGGAGGCCACCGCTTGCGCCCGCCCCGGCTGGGCAATTTCTACGGATTTGGCGATTTGGCCCGGCATTTCCCGCGTGGCCAGAATGCGGCTGGTGCCACCATTGCGCACCACAATCATCTGGGTGCGGGTGAGGGACAAAAGATCATTGCGCACCGCATCGCTCATGGCGTCTGGACCAAGATTCTCCAGCGCAATGGCCGTGGCCTCGCCGGTGACAAAATGGTCCGACAGCCAGGAAAGGCGGAAGTTCGCCACCGACGGCACGAAGACAAAGATCTCCGTGAGCATGATCACCACCATGGTGAGGATCAGCAAGCGGCCCGACAGGCCTTTTGGCAGGCGCAGGCGCAAGTGGGTTCAGCCGAATTTCTGGAGGAATTTCACCACGGAGCGGATGAAGGGCTTTTTGGGCATGTCGGCATAATAGCTTGTGGCAGCCCGTTTGCCGATTTCGCTCATGGTGGGGTAGGGCGGAATGTAGCCGGTAATGTCCCGCACTTTCAGTTTTTTGGTGATGGCCAGCGCCCACATGTTCATCATTTCTCCGGCCATGGAGCCGACAATGGACACACCGCAAATCACGCCCTTCTTGTCGGTGATGATTTTGATCAGGCCGGTGGTGGCTTTTTCGGCCTGGGCCCGGTCATTTTCGGCATAGGGCCAACGCAGGATGGTCATGCCGCTGCCCAGTTTTTCGCGGGCTGTCTTTTCATCCATTCCCACATGGGCCAGTTCCGGCTGGGTATAGGTGCACCAGGGGATGATGTGCGTGTCTTCCTTGGCCTTGAGGCGAAACAGGATGGCCCGCACCACAAGCCCGGCGTGATAGCCCGCCACATGGGTGAATTGCAGCCCCCCCGCCACATCGCCAATGGCGTAGACCCGCTTGTTGGTGGTGCGCATGGTCTTGTCCACCTTGATGCCCCGGCGTGTGAAATCGATTCCCGCCTTGTCCAGGCCCAGGCCTTCCACGGAAGCGGCGCGGCCTGTCGCCACCAGCACACGGTCCCCATCCAGCGTTTGAGTGGTTTTTTCGCCATCCTCCTCCCGCTCCAGATGCAGGCGCACCTTGTCTTTGGGCAGGCTTTCCACCTCCATGACCTTGGTGTTTTCCAGAATGGTGATGCCTTCCTCCCGCAATCGCTCCAGCACGATGGCGGTGAGTTCCGGATCATCATTGCCCAGGGCTTTGGCCCCCTCCAACACGGTGACCTTTGCACCCAAACGGTGATGGGCCTGGGCCATTTCCATGCCGATGGGGCCGCCGCCGATAACCAGCAGGTGGCCAGGGTTTCGCGTCTGGTCAAACAGGGTTTCATTGGTGAGATAGTTGATCTTGTCGAGCCCCGGGATGGGCGGCACGAAGGCGGCGGAGCCGGTGGCCACCACAAAGCGGCGGGCTTTGATGGTGTGCTCACCGGCCACCACCGTCTTGGCATCGCTAAATTCTGCATTGGCCTGCAAGACGGTCACGCCCAGCGATTCAAACCGCTCCACTGAGTCCATCGGTGCGATGGTTTCAATGACCCCTTGAATATGGCTGTGGACCTTCTTGAAATTGACCTTGGGGTCCCCCGCCGCCACGCCAAATTCCGGTGCTTCGCGGATGGCATGGGCATGTTTGGCGGCGGCGATAATGGCTTTGGAAGGAACGCAACCGTAATTGAGGCAATCGCCCCCCATTTTGTGCCGCTCGATCAACACCACGTCTACTCCAAAGGACGCGGCGGCCGACGCCACCACCAGACCCCCAGACCCCGCCCCGATGATGCAAATATCCGGTGTGAGCACAGAAGAAGTAGACTTGGCCATAATGCGGCCCCCCGGTGGAAACGCTAGAAAGCAGATAGTGATGGCTGTCTTAGGCGAAATCACGTTGCGATTGAAAGAACTGAACAGGCGCCGACTGGGCCAAAAGCATCACGACCCATGACAATTTTGGGAAAGGCCGTGACCGCCTCTGCTCCCCTGCGCACCGATTGACTCCCCAAACCAGCCTGCTATATCCACCGCCAATCCGGCGATTTGGGTTTGGTTATGCCCCTTTGCCCGCCTTAAGGCAGGGCTGAACGGTCACCCGCTCGCCATGTCCGACAAGCATTTTGCAGGAGGGTTGGCCCCAGGGGCCGACTTTGAGCCTTATGAAACGCACTTATCAGCCCAGCCGCCTGGTCCGCAAACGCCGCCACGGTTTCCGCTCTCGCATGGCTACCCCCGGTGGCCGCCGGGTGATCGCGCGCCGTCGCGCCCACGGCCGCAAAAAACTGTCCGCTTAATTGCCGCTGGCCTTCGGGTCGCGCAATTCAAAGGCCGTCGTCATGCCTGAACCAGCCGCCCACGGGTCTGAAAACCCGCGCGCGGCCTCTTTGCGTTTGGACAACGAAAATTTGCCCACCGTGCAGCGGCTGAAAAAGCGCAGCGATTTTTTAGCCTGCCGCAAAGGGCGGCGTGCCCACGGCACAGGCTTTACCATGCAGCTTCTGCGCCGCGCTGAGGAGGGGCCCTTTCGCGTGGGCTTCACCGTCACCAAAAAGATCGGCAATGCGGTCATGCGAAACCGCATCAAACGGCGTTTGCGGGAAGCGGTGCGTCTGGGGAAATTTCCCCCCGAGGCGGCGGGATGTGATTGCGTCTTGCTGGCCAAGCCTGAGGCTGAAGATCAAAATTTTGCGGCCTTGACGAAAGAGATCGAGCGAGGTGTCGTTCATGCTCTTAAGGCACGCAAGAAAACACGGTGGCCAAGCTCCCCAACTCAGGGGCAAGGCCCAGACGCAGAAGGGTAAAGCCATCCTTCAACGCCTTGCAAATTAACCCCGTTGCAGGCAAAACCCCGCAAAGTCCGACGAGGGCCATCGGGGCGCTTACCTTTTGCCTTTCCGACACTCCTCCCCCACGCGTTTTCTTCGCACGAGCAGGTTTTCATGAGCAATCAGCGCAATTTTATTCTGGCCGCCGTTTTGTCGTTGGCCGTTGTCTTTCTGTGGCAGGCGTTCATCATCAATCCGCGCCTGGAGCGGGAGCGGCTGGTGGCGGAACAGCAGCAGGCTGCCCAGGACGCGCTGAAAAAACAGGCCGGAGAAGCCGGGGCCCCCACCGCCGGTGCGGGCAGTGAAGGCACCGTGCCGTCGGCAGGCGGTGGCGCGATCCCAAGCGCGCCCGCAGCCCCGGCAGCCCCCGCCGCCACCACAACGCAAGCCCAACCCGATGTGGGGCGTGTGGCTTTCAAATCGGGTAAATTGAACGGCTCCATCAACCTGCGGGGCGGGCGCATTGATGATCTCAACCTCGCCCTTTACCGCGAGACGGTGGACCCCACGAGCCCGGAAATAACCTTGCTGCGCCCTGTAGGTGAAGAAGGGGCCTATTTCGCTGAATTCGGCTTTTCGCCCAATGCACAGGCGGGCGAATTGCCCGGTCGAGGCACCGTCTGGCGGCAGGTGGGCTCCAACAAACTTTCCCCCGGTTCTCCCGTAACGCTGGAATACAAAAACGAGCAAGGTCTCACCTTTACCCGCACCGTGACGTTGGATGAGGACTACATGTTCTCCATCACCGACAAGGTGACTAATGAAAGTGGTGCAGCCGTTTCCATCGCCCCCTATGGCCGCATTGCTCGCCTGGGCCGACCCCAGACGGAAGGCATTTTTGTGCTCCATGAGGGTCTCATCGGCTCTGTGGGCGAAGAAGGTCTCGACGAGATCGACTATGGCGACATCGAAGACGACAAGCTCATCAGCCGGAAGCGCGCCGAAAGCGGCTGGCTGGGCATTACCGATAAATACTGGGCCACGGCCCTCGTGCCCGGCACGCCCTTTGTGAGCCGCTACACCCACACTGCCGGTGCCATCCCCGTCTATCAGACAGACTTTCTGGGCGATGCCATAAACGTTGCCGCGGGCGGTGAAGCCAGCGTCACCAACCGCCTGTTTGCCGGTGCCAAGAAGGTGGAAATCATCGACGCCTATGAGGCCGAAGGTATCCCCTTCTTCTCCAATCTTATCGATTGGGGCTGGTTCTATTTCATCACCAAGCCCCTGTTCAGCCTCATGAACCTGGTCTTCAACTTCATTGGCAATTTCGGCGTGGCGATCCTCATCGTCACCGTGCTCATCAAGATCGCCTTCTTCCCGCTGGCCAACAAATCCTACGCCTCCATGGCGAACATGAAAAAAGTCCAGCCGGAAATGATGGCCATCAAGGAACGCTATGCGGATGACCGTCAGGGCCAGCAAAAGGCCATGATGGAATTGTACAAGGAAAAGAAGATCAATCCGGCGGCGGGCTGTTGGCCCGTCCTGATCCAAATTCCGGTTTTCTTCGCGCTCTACAAGGTGATCTACGTGACCATCGAAATGCGCCACGCGCCTTTCTTTGGCTGGATTCAGGACCTGTCGGCCCCGGACCCCACCTCCATCTTCAACCTGTTCGGCCTGCTGCCCTATGACGTGCCGCTGCTGTTGATGATCGGCGTATGGCCGCTTCTCATGGGCATCACCATGTTCGTGCAGATGCAGATGAACCCTGCCCCGCCGGACCCCACCCAGCAGATGATCTTCAAGTGGATGCCAGTGGTCTTCACCTTCATGCTGGCCACTTTCCCCGCCGGTCTGGTGATCTACTGGGCCTGGAACAACTTCCTCTCCATCCTCCAGCAAGGCGCTATCATGAAGCGCCAGGGCGCAAAGATTGAGTTGTGGGATAATCTAAAGGGCATGTTCGGGAAGAAGAAGGCGGAGACGTAAGAAGCCGTTTTTTGGTGTCATTTATTGACCCGAAATGACTCGCAGTTGAAAAGCGCTAGTTCATTTTCCAGCCGAAAACGGGATCTTCATCCTCGGGCTTGTCCCGGGGATCCACGCCGCCGAACTAAAGGTGTTTTTGGGGGCGAGGCATGGATTGCCGGAACAAGTCCGGCAATGAGGAAAGTGTGACACCGGTTCGGCGCCACCTCAACCATTCGGTTGTGCCCGATTATACCTTCAGCGCCACATCCAGCGCCTGCGCCACATCGGCCAGCAGATCGTCCGTATCTTCCAGTCCCACCGACAGGCGTACCATGCCGTCGCTGATGCCCAATTCCTGCCGATCTTCTTCTGACAGGTTCTTGTGGGTCGTGGTGGCCGGATGGGTTACGAGGCTTTTGGCGTCCCCCAAATTATTGGAGATGCGCACGATGTTGAGAGCGTTTTCGAAGGCGAAGGCCTGAGCGCGGCTGGCCAGTTCAAAGGCCAATAGGGTGGAGCCGCCGTGCATTTGTTTGCGGGCAATAGCCGCCTGAGGGTGGTCCGCCCGGCCCGGATAGATGACGCGCGCCAATGCGCCGTCATCGCGCCGCCCCGCGATATAATCCGCAAGTGCCCCGGCACTACGGCTCTGCTGCCCCACGCGCAGGGGCAAGGTCTCCAGCCCCTTCAGCAATACCCACGCGTTGAAGGGCGAGAGGCTGGGGCCGGTATGGCGAAAAAAGTCGAAATAGGTTTCCTCAATCCACTCCTTGGACGACAGCACCACGCCCCCCAGACATCGCCCCTGCCCGTCGATGTGTTTGGTGGCGGAATAGACCACCACATGCGCCCCCAGTTCCAGCGGCTTTTGCAAAAGCGGCGTGGCAAACACATTATCCACCACCAGCGTGGCGTTGTTCTCGTTGGCCAATTCCGCCACGGCAGCAATGTCCACCAGTTCCAGCGTGGGGTTTGTGGGGGTTTCTAGAAAAAAGAGCGTCGTGTTGGGGCGGATGGCCCTTTGCCAAGCGGTCAGGGAACGCCCGTCCACCAATGTCACCTCCACGCCGTATTGGGGCATGAGTTTTTCCACCACCCAGCGGCAGGAGCCGAACAATGCGCGGGCAGCCACCACATGATCGCCTGCCTTCACCTGACATAACAGCGCCGACGAAATGGCCCCCATGCCGGAAGCCGTACCCATGGCGGCTTCCGCCCCCTCCAGCGCGCACATGCGTTCTTCAAACATGGTGACAGTGGGGTTGGCGTAGCGCGAATAGATATAACCCGGTTCATCTCCGGCAAACCGATCCCGTGCCGCCTCCGCGCTGTCATACACAAAGCCCTGGGTCAGGTACAGCGCTTCGCTGGTCTCCCCATGGGAGGAGCGGTTTGTGCCGCCGTGCACCAGTCTTGTGGCAGGTTTCCAATCATCATGTGTCATCGTCTATTCCGTTTCGATGTTGACCGGCTTTTCGCCCAAACGGGCGCACAAAAAAACCGGCTTTGCTCCATCGCAAAACCGGCTGAAAAGGTGGATCGTTCTGATCCCTTATCCCTCTAGGCATCGGTCCTTTAGCGATTTGTTTTACGTGGCTGCAAGCCGACCGGCCAAATCACCACAAGATTGGGATAACCAAGCCCGGTGCTTGCGTCAATTCCCGTTGGCCCTTTATGTCACATCATGGCTGACCCTGATGGCATTTTGAGCGACCGGCAGATTGCCGCCCTTTTTCAAAGCGGCGCACTGACGGCGGGCGCTGCGCTGGATGATGACCAGATCCAGCCCGCCTCGTTGGATTTGCGGTTGGGAAAGCAGGCTTATCGCGTGCGCGCGTCTTTTTTGCCGGGGGAAGGCTTCAGCGTGGCCGACAAGTTGGAGCGCTTCAAACTCCACGCCTTCGATCTCACCCAAGGGGCGGTTCTGGAGACGGGCTGTGTCTATATCGTGCCGCTGCTGGAAGGGCTGGCCCTGCCGCAAGAGGTTGCGGCCTCCGCCAACCCCAAAAGTTCCACCGGGCGGCTGGACATCTTCACACGTGTAATAACCGACCGGGCCCAGCAGTTCGACATGGTGCCGGCGGGCTATGGTGGCCCGCTTTATCTGGAAATTTCCCCCCGCACTTTTCCGGTGCTGGTGCGCACAGGGTCCCGCCTGTCGCAAATCCGTTTCCGCCGGGGGGATGCCGTCCTCACGCGCGACGAGTTGCAAACCCTCCACGATGAGCAAACGCTTATCGCCGCTGAAACGCCTTCCATCGAAGCCCGCGGCATCGCCATGTCCATCGACCTGACGGGGGATGAGACGGGTCTCGTGGGCTATCGCGGCAAGCGCCACACGGGCGTGGTGGATGTGGACAAGAAAGCCGCCTGCTCGGTGTTGGACTATTGGGAGCCCCTTTACGGGCGCGGCCCCCAAAGTGGTGAAATAGTGCTCGACCCGGATGAGTTTTACATTCTTGTTTCCCGCGAGGCCGTGCATGTGCCCCCGTCCCATGCCGCAGAAATGGTGCCCTTTGACCCGCTCGTAGGGGAGTTTCGGGTTCACTATGCAGGCTTTTTTGACCCCGGTTTCGGCCACGCCGCCGCCGGGGGGAAGGGGTCACGGGCCGTATTGGAAGTGCGCAGCCATGAAGTGCCCTTCATTCTTGAACACGGCCAAACCGTGGGGCGGCTGATCTACGAACGCATGGCCGAGCATCCACAAGCGCTCTATGGGGCGGACTTGAAGTCCAACTATCAGGCTCAGGGCCTGAAGCTTTCCAAGCATTTCATCGTGGAATAAAGGTCGCCTACTGAGCGGCCCCCTCTTGCAGCTTTTGCGCCAGCGACCATGCGGTCACCACCTCATTAAGCGCCCCGCGACGGCTGTGCAGCGCGCGGCGCTGGCTCGCCGCATTGCGGCTTTTGTCTTCCAGCAGGGCCCACATGAGCCCATTGGCCTCCCGAATATCCGCATAGGAAGCCCGCAAATCCCCCATGCGATATTGGATCGTTGAGCGGAACCCCAAAAGGCTGATCGTACTGCTGTCATCCCCTGCCACATAACCCGCCTCCAGCAGGCTTCGGTTGATGGCGGCCAGAGCATCGGGATAGTTTTCCATTCTGAGGAGAACACTGCCCCGGCGGCTGTGCAGCAACATGCGGTGAACGGCTTCCAGATGGCTAAGCCGTGTCCGGTTCGTAAGCAACGTGTCGATCACGCTGAGCGCCTCTTCATGGGCACCGGTGGCCTCCAGCCGGTCTGCCACCGCAATGTGAGCATCCAGCCAACCGGAATGGTCCCAGTCTATTTCATCCTGCAAAGCCGCCGCCCGCCGTGCCGCCACCAACGACTGGTCCTGCGCCCCCGCAGAGGCTGCATAGCGCGACCCCAGCGTGTAGAGCCGCGCCAACGTCACCGTATTGGGTTCGTATTGCCGGTTCGCCATGGCGATGGCTTCGCGGTTCAACTCCAGCGCCTTGGTGTGATTGCCCTGGGCATCATACACCCGTGCAAAATTGGACGTAATGTCAATCAAGACGGTGGAATTGGGTCCCACCATGGATGCAAAATCCCGCCGCAGGCCCGCCAGCAGGTCCAGAGCATCGGCGCGCAAAAAGAACTGCGGGTCCGCCACATAGTGGTTAAAGCGCCGCGACGTTTCCAGATAGCGCAAGCCGGGATAGGCGGCCCGCAACCGATTGGTGGTGTTGGTAATGGTTTGGCGCAGGCGATCATCCGGGGGGAGAATTTGCTTGAGAGGCTCCATGAACCCGGCGGAAAACACGGCAAAAATATCCACTTTACCGTCTGACCTCGGGGCCACCGCCTCCAGCCATGCCAACATGGAATTGCGCGCTGCTTTTCGATCACCGATGGAACCGCTGTAATAGGCATCAAACGCCAGGGCGGGAGCCTTCAAACGTGGTTCCGGCACCGCATATTTGCGCAGCAGGTCCACCGTTTTGGTGTTCTGCTGCGATTTATAGGTGTAGCCCATGGTCATTTCCACACCACTGATCAACACGGCCGCGGCACGGGCTTGCAAAGCCTGCCTTCGGGCATTCGGCCCCTGCTTCACCCACTCTTTGAGCAATGGCCACACGGTTTTAAGGCTGTTGCGGCTGCCCACCACATCCTGCGCCAGGGCCTGGAGCATGGCCTCGTTGAGCACCAGCGCCACTTGCTCGGCCATGGGGCCAGTAGGGCCATTCTCCTCCGTTTCAGCACGCATTTCCGCCAGCATCTGGTCAGCGGCGGCGTACTCCCCCTTCAAAAACAGGTCCAAAGCCGTGCCGCCCAGCGGGTCCAGCATTGGCCTGTCCGTTTGTTCGGCGGGCTGCGATGGGGGCACAATGCCATCGGCCGTCATGGATGCCCCCCCATCCGGCACCGCATTCATGGCCAATTGGTCCCCCAATTGCGGACGCCACTGGGCCAATTTCTTTTCCACCGCCCGCACTTTGGCGTGGTTACGCCCGTGAATCGTGCGATACACGTCCCGTGCTTCGAGCGCGTAGCGATAGGCTTCGTCCGTATCGTTCAAGGCCGCCGCCAATTCAGCCCGATTGACGATCAACCCGGCCAAATAGCCCAGCTTGGTTTTGGACAGGCCGCCAAAATCTCCCCCGCTTCCCGTATCCCGCTCAATGGTCAGCAGCGCGATAAGATCATCCAGCACCACCAAAGCTTCATCATTATTACCCATGCGGTAAAGCGCCAGCGCAATCAGATGGCGCACATTGAGATAGTCCTGATGGAGCGGCGGATAGTCGGCTTCCGTCAAAACCCGTTGGGCCTGCTTTAGCCGCGTCAGCGCTTCTTCATAGCGCCGCACACCCCGCAGCGCCGATGCAATACGCTGCAAATAAAGGGCGCGGGTACCCGCCGACAACACTGGCTTCGCGCCAAGATAAGCCATCAATTTTGCGGAGCGGCGATAGGCCAATTGGGTCGCCCGCGCCCGCAAAGCGATGTCCAAATGGGCGTAGAGAAGTTCCCCATACAGACGCGGGTGCTGTTCCTGGGCCGGTTGGAGAAGATCAAGCGCCGCGCCGAGCGCCTTATTCTTGCGGCTGGCATTGGTGTTGGGCAGCGCCAACGCCGCGCGCATGGAGGCTTCCGCCCGATGCCAGCGTTTAAGATCCGTGACGGGGGCATCTCCCGCTGCCGTTTGGTAATTCAGCGCCGCCAGGTTCCGTTCGCCCACATCATTGTAAAAGTGACCCAGCATCAACAGCGTGCGCGTGTAAACAGGGTCCTGCTGTTCCCGTTTGGTGGTCAGCCTGGCCAGAATTGTCTCCAGCACGTCTTTGCCGGCCTTCCAGTTCTTCCCCGTTTTGACCTGGCCGGAATGGTGCCGGTAAATCGCAGCCCGCGCCAAAAGTGGCCCAAACCGCCCCGCCTGCCCCGCAAAACGCTCATGCTCCGCCTGTGTCACGAGCGCATTAAGCTCACCCCAGGCAGCATCCCGCCCTGCCTTCGCTTGCGCTGCCAGATAGCGGGCCAGAATGGCATCCGCTTGCGCCACCAGCGCGGTGGCATTGGCGTCTTCTGTCCTTTGCCCCGGTTCCTGCTGCTCAAGATTGTCTACACGGGTTGCGGCGGTTGGCTGCTCCTGACCAAGCGCCATAGTAGGCAGGGTCGAAAAAACCGCTCCAAAAGCCGCCCGCCATGCCAGTCTGTGGAGATTTGAAAACGCGCTCATAATCACAGCCACTTCCCAAAAGGTCGGACAAGCCCGCCCCATGAAATCATACCCCCCAGAAATTTCAAATGACAAAGCCCTTTAGGAACCGGCACCTCCCCATCAACGAGAGCAAATCATGTTCACACGAAAACATGATCTATCGAAAATCGCGTTCGAAAACAGCACTCTGCTGTTTGAGAGGCAGCGAATTTCGATTCCGTTTGAACGTGATATGCTCTAACTGGAGGTGCCACCCAGCGGTTTCATCGGGGCGCTATGGCATACAAAGCCGAAAGCCCCTCTCGAAATTCCCATTGAAGCCCCCACCACAACCCGCTAAACCCTCTCCAAGGCACCCGTAGCTCAGCTGGATAGAGTGCTGCCCTCCGAAGGCAGAGGTCACAGGTTCGAATCCTGTCGGGTGCGCCATTAACCGCAATTTGCGTTAGCGAAATACGGCAACCCATATCCAAACGGTCAGTGCGGCAGTCGTTTCTATCGAAACGACGAGAGCACTCTTTACGCCGTGAGACTGCGGCTATTCGGCATTTTTTGCTTCGCAAAATTGCTATGGCGGAGAGACAGGGATTCGAACCCTGGAGACGGTCTCCCGCCTACACACTTTCCAGGCGTGCGCCTTCGACCACTCGGCCACCTCTCCGCAAATGCTCAAACGGCCTTGTGGGCTTTGTTTGAACGGCGATTTGGGGTGTGTTTGCACCGCCGATCGCGACCGCTTGGCAGCGGCTCGGGTGGCTATACACATTGGCTTGGAGCGATTCAACCGCAATATGGTCAACAGACGCCGGATTGCCAATTAAGGGTGCGCACGGCACCGGTGGCCGGGGCACAAAGGGTTTTGGTGGCACAATGCCCCCGTCTTGCCCGTTGCATGGTGGGGGTCTGCCACCCATATTATCGTGGTGGGGCGGTTCAAATGACTTTGTGGCCTAGCCACTGGAGGAGATGCCGTGTTCGGTTTTTTGTTTCGCGCCGCCGGGATGGTTTTGCTCGCGTTAGCTCTTGTGCTGGCGGTGCTGGATATCACCCGTTCCATATCGGCCCAGGCGCTTATTCTCACGCCCTTGGCCAACACATGGGCCTCTGTCAGTGCGGGAACGCTGGCCCAGACCAGGCAATTTCTGGAGACCAGCGTGCACCCGCTTGTTTGGGATCCGGGGCTGGTTTTCCTGCTGAAATTGCCCAGTTGGTTGGTGCTGTGGTTTTTGTCCATGGTGCTGCTGTGGTTGGGGCAAAAGCGGGAAACGCCCTATGGGCGCTTTGCCAGCAGATAGATATTGAAGGACATCATCATGTTTTTGATCGACCGACTGACCAGCAAGTTCAAAATGCCCACCGCTGAGACGGCTTTGCCGGGCCGGGATCATGCGATCCCCACATCCGAAATCCATTTCGTCAATGGACGTCCCATTGCCGAGCCAGTGCCGGAGGGCATGGAGGAAGTCTTTGTGGGCATGGGGTGTTTTTGGGGGGTGGAGCGGCTGTTTTGGCAACAGCAGGGCGTGTTTGTCACCGCCGTGGGCTATCAGGCGGGCATGACGCCCAATCCCACCTATAACGAAGTCTGCACCGGCTTGACCGGCCACAACGAGACGGTGCGGGTTGTATTTGACCCGGCCGAAATTTCTTTCGAGCGCCTGCTACAGATTTTTTGGGAGAACCATGACCCCACCCAGGGCATGCGGCAGGGCAATGATACGGGCACGCAATACCGTTCCGGCATATACACCACGTCTGCGCCACAAAAGGAGGCGGCGGAGGCATCCCGCAAAGCCTATGGGGCGGCGTTGGCGGAAGCCGGACGCGAGGCGGGCATCACGACGGAAATCATTGACGCACCCGTGTTTTACTATGCGGAAGATTATCATCAGCAATATCTGGCCAAAAACCCCAATGGCTACTGCAATTTGGGTGGCGTGGGCGTAGCTTGCCCGGCCCCTCAGGCCGCAGTCTGAACGTGGACCTGAAGGCCTTTGATGCTCACTGCGCCGCCTATCCCGGCGCGGAAATGGTGGTGCAATGGGGCAATGCCCATGTGTGGAAAGTGGGCGGCAAAGTCTTTGCCATCGCGTCTCACTGGGGTGAAGATGGGGAGGATATACCGGCATTCCGCCCCGTCTTCAAAGCCAGTGACTTGTCATTTCGCATGTTGACGCAGCAGGAAGGTCTGGTGGTTGCCCCCTATCTGGGCCGTTACAAATGGGTGCAGATGCGCGACCCCGGTGCGCTCTCCAACGAAGACCTGATGGCCTATGTGGGAGCGTCCTACGACATGGTTGCCGCCAAACTCACAAAAGCTCAGCGGCGGAAATTGGCCTGAATTAACGGCTTGGCCGAAAGGTGGGCGTGGCCACGGGACCGGAAAGGATAGCCCGGGCAGCTTGGGCGGCCGGTGTCAATTGCACTGGCGCTGCCAAAGCCGAAGCATTTTGCACGCGCGCGCCCTTGGCCGGCGCAGCCAGAACCACCCGGCAGGAGCGAGGCAGATCGGCCAATTGAATTTGCCGTTTGGGCTTGCGCTTTACCTTTTTGGCACCCGGTTTGGGCTTGCGTGGCGGGCCGTAGGCGACCTTGAACCAGTAATTCATGGTGGCCTTGTCACAACCCATAGAGGGCACCCGCCGTTGGGGTTTGCAACCGGGAGAATCCGACGGGCAACCAATGCGAATGTGAAAATGGTAATGGTGGCCAAACTGGGCGCGCACTTTTTTAAGCCAAGCCGGCCGGTTTGGGTTCTGCCGGCACAATTCCCGCTTAATGGTGGGGTGCACGAAAATACGCTCCACATTGGGATATTGCGCTGCCGTGCGGATGATGCCCGCGTGAGACCGGGTGAAGCGGCGTTTGTCCAGCCGTTGATTGGTGAGTTTCCCGTTGGCCCGGCGAAAGAGCATGGATGTGGCGGACGTGTTTTCCCGTTCCTTGCGCGTCAGCAGCCGGTTGGGCATGGGGGTGAGCCAGATATCCGCATCCAGACCCGCCTGGTGCGACGCGTGACCCGAAGTCATGGGTCCGCCGCGTGGCTGGGTGAGGTCCCCCACCAGCAGGCCGTTCCAGCCCACCTTGCGCCCGTCCACGGAAAGGCGTTTCACCAAATCTATGAGTTCGGGATGGGCCCAGTGGCGGTTGCGAGAAAGGCGCATGGCCTGCCAGGTGGGGCCAGTATCGGCCAGCTTTTCTGCGCCTGCCACACAGCCCTTGGCGTAGGAGCCATAGACGGCGGGCTTGAGGGCCGCGCCTTGTTTCTTTGCGCCAAACAGGTTTTTGGCAGGGGTGGCAGCATGGGCCGGAATTGCCGTGACTAAAAAAGCTGCCGCAAGCGCACCGCACAGGGTTTGGAATTGTCTGACCATTGCAAATTCTCCTGCCGCTCAATTTGCCCGAATCAATCTGGATTGCAAACGTGGCAGGAGTATAGGGGGCGTCGGTGGGGCAATGGTTAACCGGCGTTAAGACATGAAAAGGGCAGCGTGCCGTGGAGGCACACCGCCCTTGGTTTTGGGATCGAAGGCGCTCTCGTCGTTTGCTTTGCAAACGACTGTCGCTGCTCGCAAATACCGCTATGCGGTTTTTAGCTGGGCACTCTCGACTTTTTTGCTGCGCAAAAATGTCTGCCGCGCCGACGCTAAACCGCTCCGCGGTTTTTAGCTCGCATAACGCTCCGCGGTTTAGCTCGGTTGAGGCACGATGCGCAGGTAGGGCCGCACCTCGTTCCAACCGTCGGGGAATTTTTCCTTCGCAGCTTCGTTGGAAACGGATGGCACGATGATGACATCTTCGCCGTTCTTCCAGTTCACCGGTGTTGCCACAGCGTGGTTTGCAGTCAGCTGCAGCGAGTCGATCACGCGGATGATCTCGTCAAAATTCCGGCCTGTAGAGGCGGGATATTGCAGCGTGAGCTTCACCTTCTTGTCGGGGCCGATCACAAAGACGGAGCGCACCGTCATCGTGTCGGACGCATTGGGGTGGATCATGCCGTAGAGATTGGCCACCGTGCCATCATCGGCAATCAGCGGGAAGTTCACCGCATGGCCTTGGGTTTCCTTAATATCTTCGCCCCAGCCCGCGTGTTCTTCCAGTTTGTCCACGGACAAGCCGAACACGACCACGCCGCGCTTTTCAAACTCCGGCTTCAGTTTTGCCGTATAGCCAAGCTCCGTGGTGCAGACGGGCGTGTAGTTTTTGGGATGGGAGAACAAGACGGCCCATTTGCCATCAATGGCATCGTGGAAATTGATCTCGCCCTCGGTGGTCTGGGCGGTAAAATTAGGGGCCTCATCGCCGATCAGCAGCGCTTTGGTCATGGTCTTCTCCTTAGTTTTCGGGAGTCTGGTGGGGGCGTGTGTAAGGACAAGTTAGGAACCGCCCGGCCCCATTTCCAGAAACCGTTTGGCGTGGGTGAAGCCAGTGAGAGAAATTTATCCTCTCAAGGCACCACCAGTTGATTTCTCCACATTGGCGATGATTTTCTGGCTCACCGCTTCGATCTCTTCATCCGTCAGGCTTTTATCCGTGGGCTGGAGGGTTACCTCAATGGCCAGAGATTTTTTGCCCTCGCCCAAGGATGGGCCTTCGAACACGTCGAACACTTGCGCGCCGCTAATCAGTTTTTTGTCGGCCCCTTGGGCTGCGCGGATGGCTTTGTCAGCAGGCACGTCCGCATCCATCACAAAGGCGAAGTCGCGCGTCACGGCTTGCAGAGGCATGAGAGTGAGAGCGCCCTTACTGGCGCCACCTTTTTTGCGCGGTGTGGGAATGGCTTCCAAGTCGACCTCAAACCCGCAGAGAGGGCCGGTCACGTCCATCATTTCCAGCGTCATGGGGTGGAATTCCCCGAACGTGCCGATGGTGATTTTGGGGCCGAGCTTGATCGTGCCGGAACGGCCAGGGTGATACCAGTCCGGCCCGCCGGCTTCTATTTGCACTTTGGCAACATCCATGCCGCATGCGGCCAGCACGGCCAGCGCATCTTCCTTGGCATCCACCCAGCCTACGGGGTCCGCATTGCCCGTCCATGCGCGGCCCTTACTTTCCAGCTTGACGGTGCCACGGCGAATGCCAGCGGCGGTGCGGATTTGGTCAGACGGTTCGGCGCCCTTGTAAACATGGGCCACTTCGAAAATCGCCAAGTCGCCCTGACCCCGCGCCACATTACGCTTGGCTGCGGCCAGAAGGCTGGGCAGCAGGCTCGGGCGCATGTCAGACAAATCCGCCGCGATGGGATTGGCCAGTTGCAGATGGGCCGCGCCGCCGCCAAAGGCCGTGGCGTGATCGGCTGGAATGAAAGAATAGCAAACCGCTTCGCTCATGCCCCGCGCCGCCAGCGCCCGCCGCGTGTTGCGCGTGCGGGACTGACCAGTGGTGAGAATGCGTTGGCCCACGGAGGAAAGCGCGGGCAGGGGCTGCGGTTCGATATTGTTCACCCCATGGATGCGCATGATCTCTTCCACGATATCCGCTTTGCCATGCACATCGGGCCGGGTGGTGGGCACGGTGACCGTCAGCCTATCCCCATTTGCCTCCGCGCCAAAGCCCAAGCGGGTGAGTATGGCAACGGCGTCGTCTGCTTTGATGTCCACACCGGTGAGGCGCAGGGTTTCTGACAGGGGGAAGTCGATTACTTTTCGATCAGATGGCACTTCACCGGCAATATGTTTTTCGCTTGGCGTGCCGCCGCACAGGTCCATCACCATCTGCGTGGCCAGGTCTAGCCCCGGTTCCATGAAGGCGGGGTCCACACCGCGCTCAAACCGGTAGCGGGCGTCAGTAATAATGCCCAAATCACGGCCCGTGCGGGCGATGTTGAGCGGCTCCCACAGGGCGGATTCGATGAGCACATTGGTGGTGTTCTCATCGCAGCCGGAGGTCTCCCCGCCCATGATACCTGCGAGGGATTCAACCCCGTTATTGTCGGCGATGACGCACTGGTTTTCGCCCAGTGTGTATTCCTTGCCGTCGAGACCGAGAAAGGTTTCGCCAGCCTTGGATCGGCGCACCACCAGATTGCCGTGCACCTTGTCGGCATCAAAAACATGCAACGGACGGCCCCGGTCAAAGGTGATGTAGTTGGTCATATCCACCAGCGCAGAAATAGGCCGCTGGCCGATAGCCTTGAGCCGCTGCTGCATCCATTTGGGCGCAGGGCCGTTCTTGACGCCCGACACTTTACGCAGGCCGAAGGCGGGGCAAAGAGGATCGTCGTCGAAATCCAGCGTCACGGTCACTGGGCAAGCACCCTCGCCTTCAATAGCCGGAATTTCCGGTGTCTTCACCGTGCCAAGACCGGCAGCGGCGAGATCGCGGGCAATGCCGGCTACACCCAGAGCATCCGGGCGGTTGGGCGTGATGCCAATCTCAATGACCGGATCGTCCAGCCCGGCGTAGCTCGCAAAGCTTGTCCCCACCGGCGCGTCGGCGGGCAGATCAATAATCCCGTCATGCTCGTCGGAAAGCTCCAGCTCCCGCTCCGAACACATCATGCCGAAGGATTCCACGCCGCGTATTTTGCCCACACCCAGTGTGGTGTCGATGCCCGGCACATAGGTGCCCGGCTCTGCCAGCGCACCGATCAGCCCGGCCCGGGCGTTCGGCGCACCGCAGACGATTTGCAGCGGCTTGCCGTCGCCTTTGTCCACCGACAGCACGCGCAGCTTATCCGCATCCGGGTGCTGCTCAGCGCTTAGCACTTTGGCGATCGTAAACGGCTTGAACGCCGCCCGGTCGTCCACTTCCTCGACCTCGAGGCCGATCATGGTGAGCGTTTCGCAAATTTCCTCAAGGGAAGCATCAGTCTCAAGATGATCCTTGAGCCAGGAGAGAGTGAATTTCATGGGGGTTGTCTCAGTTTGGGCTAGGCTGGCTCGTCTTCGGGTTCAACTGCGTTTGGTGCTTTGGCCCCAAGAAGTAAACCACGAACAGAAATGTCTTCGTCTACATCCGGCCAGTGAATGCCTATAAAACTCAGTTCGAAATTCTCTCGTTGAGCTGGTGTGGCTTTCAGCAAACGCGGATACCACCACAGTGGAGCGGAGAGGGTTCGACCATCTTTGATGCGCACATGAAGCTCGTCACGCTCACACCATACTTTTACCGGCTCATTACGGGGATCAAGCTCATCCATGATTCTTCTCCCATGCTTCCAAAAACTGTTCCTGATACTCTATCACGACACGTTGGATCTTTGCGAGTTCACGATCATTGAAGCCACGCTGCCAGACTAAAGAGATGTCATCGAGCCAAAATTTTGAGAGGCATCCTTTGCCGTCAACATGAATATGCGGCCGTTCGCCTTCAGGTTTGCTGGTGAAGAAATGGAAGCGATAACCGTATTTCCTCAGCAGGGTCGGCACTACGAACTCAATCCCCCAAACAGCGTCGGCATGTCCAGCGGTCGGAAGCCATAATGATCGATCCAGCGCTGATCCGCCTCGAAGAAGGGTCTCAAATCGGGCATGCCGTATTTGAGCATGGCGATGCGGTCTATGCCGATACCCCAGGCGAAGCCTTGATAGACATCCGGGTCCAGCCCGCCCGCGCGCAGCACGTTGGGGTGGACCATGCCGGACCCCAAAATTTCCATCCAGTCATCGCCCTCCCCAAACTTCACCTCGGCCCCGGAGCGGTCGCACTGGATGTCCACCTCCAGCGACGGCTCCGTGAAGGGGAAGAAAGAGGGGCGGAAGCGCATGTTAAGGCTGTCCACCTCGAAAAACGCTTTGCAAAACTCCAGCAGTGTCCATTTGAGATTGGCGATATTGGCGGCCTTGTCCACCACCAGACCTTCTAACTGATGGAACATGGCAGAGTGCGTCGCGTCGGAATCCTGCCGATAGGTCTTGCCGGGGATGACGATGCGGATGGGCGGCTCCTGCGTCTCCATGGTGCGGATTTGCACCGGGCTTGTGTGGGTGCGCAACAGGCGCCGCTCACCGTTTTCATCGGGGTTGAAGAAAAACGTATCATGCATTTCCCGCGCCGGGTGACCCTCGGGAAAGTTCAGCGCGGTGAAATTGTAATAATCCGTTTCAATGTCCGGCCCCTCGGCCACGGTGAAGCCCATATCCGCAAAGATGGCCGTGATCTCGTCCATCACCTGGCTGATGGGATGAATGCGGCCCCGGTCCAGCGGGTTGGGGCGGCCCGGCAGGGTCACGTCTACGGTCTCGGTGGCCAGACGGGCTTCTATTCCAGCCCGTTTGAGCACCTCCCGGCGCTCTGTGATGGCATCATTCACGCGGGTTTTGAGGCCGTTCAGCGCTGGCCCGGCCACCTGCCGCTCTTCGGGGGACATTTTGCCCAGTGTTTTCATCTGGGCAGAGAGTGATCCCTTTTTGCCCAGCACGCCCACCCGCACCGCCTCCAGCGCTGCTTCATCGGCTGCGCCCTCGATGGCGGCAGTGATTTCTGTTTCCAGAGCGTCAATATCAGCCATGAAATTATTCCGTTAGAGAATGCAAAAACCCGTGTCAGCGTTCGCTGCCACGGGTTTCCAAAATTGTCACCTTATTTGGAGTCGCGGTCAGCTTTTGACGGCGCCTTCAAAGGCGTTGGGCGTGGTGTCCTTGAGGTATTCCAGCGCCTTTTTGGCCGCCTCCACCACAGCCGCGAATGCTTCAGGCTGGTTGATGGCCATGTCGGACAGGTTCTTGCGGTCCACCTCAATGCCGGCCTTGGTGAGGCCGTCGATGAGGCGGGAATAGGTCAGGCCATGCTCTCTTGCAGCCGCATTGATACGTTGCGTCCAAAGCTGACGAAACGAACGTTTCCGGGCCTTGCGGTCGCGATAGGCGTATTGTTGCGCCTTTTCCACGGCCTGTTTGGCGGTGCGGATCTGTTTGCGACGGGCGCCATAATAGCCTTTGGCCTTGGCGAGAACTTTTTTGTGTTTGGCGTGGGCGGTAACGCCCCGTTTGACGCGAGCCATGATGATGCTCCTTCAGGTCAGAATTGAATTGGCAGCCGATTAGGCTTTCTTGGCGTAGGGCAGGTATTTCTTCACGATCGTCGTGTCCGCTTCCGACAGCACCATGGTGCCGCGCGCATTGCGCAGGAATTTGTTGGACCGCTTGATCATGCCGTGCTGTTTACCGGCCTGAGCCACTTTCAGCTTGCCGCTGGCCGTGACCTTGAAGCGCTTTTTCACGCTCGATTTTGTCTTCATCTTGGGCATTTCGCTCTCCTTACAGGCGTTCGCCTGCCCAATGGGCCAGACGTGCTGCTTTGGTTGGTGTGAGACATGAAGCGATGGGGATGAACCAAGCTTCTTGCGTTGAGAACGGCCAAGGCATGCCCTGCCCGGCTGTTCCGGTAAGCAGCGGTGACTTAGACCCAAAGAAATAAAAGCGCAAGGCCTGTTTCCGACCCGCCGCTTGGCAAGGTTGGTCAATCGGGAGTATGGCAATGCTATGCTCTTTATCCGTCTCCTTGCGCTGATGTTTTTTGCCTTGCAGGCCCTGCCCGTGCAGGCCCAACAGGCGGGCGGCGGGCGCTTTGACGAGCGCATTACCATCCCCAATTTCTGGGATCCGCAGCAGCGTTTCATCAAGCCCAATATTAAGGGCCTGCAACGGCTGCGATTTCTCACCACGACGGATTTTCCGCCCTTTTCCTTCATCGACGGTGAGAAACGGCTGGTGGGTTTTCACGTGGATCTGGCCCGCGCCATTTGTGAGGAACTGGACGTGCTGCCCGTCTGTCAGATACAGGCGCTGCCCTTCGAAGACTTGGAGGCGGCCCTGCTGGGCGGGCGAGGCGATCTCGTCATGGCCGGTCTTGCCGTCACGGCAGAGCGGCGCGCCAAAATGGCTTTCTCACGCCCTTACTTTCGTCTGCCCGCCCGGTTCATGGTGCGTCAGGACATGGCATCGGGGCCGCCTGTGCGCCAAGCCTTGGCGGACAAACCGGTGGCCATTGTGGACGGCACGGCCCACGCCGCCTTTGCCCGCGCCACGTTCGGCCCCATGCAATTGCGCGTGTTTGAAACCCAAAACCGTGCCCTGCAGGCCCTCCAAAGCAAAGAGGTGGAAGCGGTTTTTGGCGATGGTCTTTCGCTGGCCCGTTGGCTGCAAACGGAGCAGGCCCGCCTAGCACAAAGCGATGACCGCACCACCCTATGCTGTCGGTTAGCCGGTGACCCCTATCTCGCCCCCGCCTATTTCGGCACGGGTCTGACCATCGCCATGGCCCCCGGCAATTTCGAATTGGAAAACGCCATCAACTTTGCCCTGCGCTCCATCAGCGACAAGGGCAAGTTCGGAGAATTATACCTGCGCTATTTCCCGATAGGTCTCTATTAGAGCAAATCATGTTCATGTAGAAACAGGACTTATCGAAAATCGCGTTCGAAAACAGCACTTTGCTGTTTGCGAGGCAGCGAATTTCGATTCCGTTTAAACGTGATATGCTTTAGCCTTTCGGCCCTTTGAAAGGCAGCGCCAGCGACCACCCCAGCTTGGCAGGCCGTTCGTCCTGCCATTCGCTCAGGCCAATGGTCATGCCGTCATGGCCATCGCGGGGTTGGTCCACATAGGTGGCAAACATCCTGTCCCACCAGGCGAAATTGAAGCCGTAATTGGAGTCCGTCTCATTGTGGACGATGGAATGGTGAACCCGGTGCATGTCCGGCGTCACCACAAAAAGGCGCAAAATGCGGTCCAGCCACAGGGGTAGTTTCAAATTGGAATGGTTGAACATGGCCATGCCGTTGAGGATGATCTCAAACAGGATCACTGCCACGGCGGGTGCCCCCAGCGCCACCACCACCGCGGCTTTCCAAGCCATGGAAACGATAATCTCGATGGGGTGGAAACGGATGGCTGTGGTCACGTCAATATCCCGGTCGCTGTGGTGCATCCGGTGAAAGCGCCAAAACAGGGGCACTTTGTGGCTCGCCAAATGGGAGAACCACACGGCGAAATCCAACAACACGATGGAGACAATAACGGCCAGCCAAAGCGGCGCATCCACCATATTGAACAGCCCATAGCCCTTGGAGGATGCCCATAGGGCCGCACCCACGGCGGCGGCGGGGAACAGCAGTCGTACCAGCAGTGAATCCAAAATGACGATGGCCGCATTGGTGGTCCAGCGCTGACCCCGTTTCAACTTCAATTCCCGGCGCGGGCGCAGGGCTTCGGAGAACGCCAGTAGCGCAAACAGGCCCAAAAAGACGGACAGCCGAACGGCCCCTTCATGGCTGGCGATAAATTCCGTCATCGCGTCTCCTCCCTTCTTTGATCAAACTTGTTTAGCCGGTCTGGTGCCGTGCCTGGGCCGCCCTTTCCAGCGCCGCACAGGTGAGTTTGTCCATGGCCAAGCGGTTGCGCAGCATTTGCAGCAGCCGCACTTCCTCAGCCTTCACCGCGCGGTCAGCCGCAGCGATTTCAGCGCCCAACACATAGGCGGTCTCCTGCAAATTGCGGGGCAGGCGGGCGGCAAAGCCTAAAATGGTCTCCAACCCCTCATCCTCTTGCAAAATGTCCCGGCACACTTTGGCGGCATTCACCAGTCTTTCAGACCCATATCCTTCAAACACCGGCAGGGTTTTGACGATATTGCCGATGCGCAGCATCTCTGCCTCCTCCATCTCCCGGTCCACGGCAGAGACGGAAACCATGATGTAAATCAGCGTATCCTGAACGGTGACGGCATCCATGGAGCGCTTCCTTTTTTGTGCTGCACTCCTTATCACTTATGGGGAAGCGGCGGGCATCACAAGACCGTCAGGGGGGTGTCAAAATAGCGGTGCCACGGCGGTTGACCACGCTGCCACCGCCACCCTACACCACGGCAAAACTCTTCCCTTCCCCGCCCCAAGGTTTAGCGTCATGACCAATCCGGCTTTTCCGTCCCTCACCATCACGCCCGATCTTGT
Organism: Pseudomonadota bacterium; assembly: GCA_038525315.1. Taxonomy (GTDB): domain Bacteria; phylum Pseudomonadota; class Alphaproteobacteria; order Rhizobiales; family Rhizobiaceae; genus Pseudahrensia. The sequence goes on along the minus strand of JBCBHU010000001.1, from coordinate 173,044 downwards.
TGAAGCCGCAAAAGCCTCCAAGGCCTGGCCGTTTGAAGAGGCACGCAAACTGGTGAAACGGTTTGAAAAACAGGGGACACCGGAGGAAGTTTTGTTTGAGACGGGATACGGCCCCTCTGGCCTGCCCCACATCGGCACATTCGGCGAGGTGGCCCGCACCTCCATGGTGATCAATGCTTTCCGACTGCTCACGGAAGACAAGATCCCAGTGCGCCTTCTGTGCTTTTCCGACGACATGGACGGGATGCGCAAAATTCCCGACAACGTGCCCAATCGGGCCCTGCTGGAAGAACATCTGGGCAAGCCCCTGTCCCGTGTGCCGGACCCTTTTGAGACGGAGCATGGCTCCTTTGGCTTCCACAACAATGCCCGCCTGCGCGCCTTTTTAGACCAGTTCGGTTTCACCTATGAATTTGCCAGCGCCACAGATTATTACACCTCCGGCCGCTTTGACGATGCGCTCAGGGAAGCCGCCCGCAAATATGATGACATCATGAAAGTGATGTTGCCCACGCTGGGGCCAGAACGGCAGGCCACCTACAGCCCCTTCCTGCCCATCTCCCCCACCACGGGCCGGGTGCTCTACGTGCCCATGAAAGCGGTGGATGCGGAAGCGGGCACGGTGACCTTTGATGACGACGACGGGTGTGAAGTCACGCTCCCCGTCACCGGCGGCCATGTGAAACTACAATGGAAGCCGGACTTCTCCATGCGCTGGGCGGCGCTGGGCGTGGACTTTGAAATGTATGGCAAGGACCACCAGAATAATTCGCAACTCTACGATCGCATCTGCCGGATTCTGGGCGCGCCCGCGCCGGAGCATTTTATCTATGAATTGTTCCTGGACGAAAAAGGCGAGAAGATCTCCAAGTCCAAGGGCAACGGTATCACCATGGAACAATGGCTGGCCTATGCCTCACCGGAAAGCCTGTCCCTGTTCAACTTCACCAAACCCAAAACCGCCAAGCGGCTGTTTTTTGATGTGATCCCCAAACAGGTGGACGAATATTTCCAGCATCTTGCCGCCTATCACAAGACGGATGATCCCAAGACGCGGTTGAACAACCCCGTCTGGCACATCCACAACGGCAACCCGCCTGTGATCGCCATGCCGGTGAGCTTTTCCATGCTGCTCAATCTGGTGAGCGCCTCTAATGCGGCGGATAAAGAAACGCTGTGGGGCTTCATCTCCCAATATGATGCGCAAGCCACGCCTGACAACAACCCGAAACTGGACGAGTTGGTGGGCTACGCTATCCGCTATTTTGAGGATTTCGTAAAACCCACCAAAAGCTTCCGCGCGCCCACCGATCAGGAACGGGTGGCCATGGAAGATTTGGCCAAACGGCTGGAAGCAGCCGAGACCGGGGCCGATGGCGAAGCGCTCCAATCCATCGTCTATGCCACCGGCATGGACCATGGTTTTGAACCCCTGCGCGCCTGGTTTCAGGGTCTTTACCAAGTCTTGCTGGGCCAGGACCAAGGCCCCCGGTTTGGCAGTTTCGCGGCCATATACGGCGTGGATGCCACGGTGAGCATGATCCGCGAGAAACTGGCTAGTGCTTAGTGAAAACCCTTCGCTTTCTGGCTGGAGCAAAGCTGGGTCAAAAAATGCGTTTCAAAATGGCAGCTCACCGTTTTGGACGTAGCCTTTTTTGTTTCTGATCAAACGCGCAGTGGTTTAGCGCGCTATTGCACAGCTCGCCTTCCTCTCGCGGGGTGAGTAAAGGGCGGAAAAACTACACTGCCGCTTTCATATTTTCTTCGAGATAGACCGCGCGCAATTTGTCGGCCACCGGACCGGGTTTGCCGGAGCCCACCTTGACCCCGTCAATTTCCACGATGGGGTTGGTGAAGCCGGAGGCGGATGTGGCAAAGGCCTCGTCCGCGTCTTTAGCCTCGGCGATGGTGAAGGGGCGCTCTTCCACCTTCATTTGCAGCAGTTCGGCACAGGCCAAGACGGATTTTCGGGTGATGCCGTGGAGAATGTCGTTGGACAATTGACGGGTGATGATCACCCCGTCCTTCACAATATAGGCATTGTTGGAGGTCCCCTCCGTCACGTGACCATCCTGCACCATCCAGGCATCGTCAGCACCAGCCCGCTTGGCCTCCATTTTGGCCAGCGACGGGTAGAGCAGTTGCACGGTTTTGATGTCCCGACGGCCCCAGCGCAAATCTTCGATGGAAATGACCTTCAGACCATTTTCTTCAATGGCCGTGCCCGTCACCTGTTTTTCCTGCGTGAACAGAACGATGGTCACGGGCGTATCGTCAGCGGGGAAGGCAAAGTCCCGGTCGCCGGGGTTCCCGCGGGTGATTTGCAGGTAAATCATGCCCTGATCGATTGCGTTACGGACCACCAGTTCCCGGTGAATGGTGAGCATCTCCTCCCGGTCCACGGTGAAAGGAATGTGCAATTCATTCAAGGAGCGTTGTAGCCGCTCGATGTGACCATCGAACCCGATCAACTTGCCATCGACAACGGTGGTGACTTCATAGACGCCATCGGCGAACAAAAAACCCCGGTCGAAGATGGACACATTGGCTTCATTTTCCGCCACGTATTGGCCGTTGAGATAGACGGTGCGCATGGAAATTTCCCTCAAAACTGTTTGTCAGCCCCAAAGGGCAGGAACGGGCGGGTGAACGCCCTTGTCGTCAAATGTGAGCGGAACGGGCCGGTCTTTGGCCAACAGTAGTGGCCCGTCCAGATCGGTAAAGGCCACACCTTGGGCCAAAATCGTCGCGGGGGCCATGGCGAGGGACGACCCGACCATGCAGCCCACCATGATGGCAAATCCCGCCGCCTCTGCCGCCGCTTTCAAGGCCAGCGCTTCAGTGAGGCCCCCGGTTTTGTCCAGCTTGATGTTCACCATATCGTATTTGCCATGGAGTTTGGGCAGCGATGCCCGGTCATGGCAGGCTTCATCGGCGCATACGGGCAGCACCCGCTCTATATCCAGGAGTGCTTCATCGTCAGCGGCGGGCAGGGGCTGTTCCACCATTTTCACGCCCAGCTTCACGAGTATCGGGGCCAATTCGCGATAGGTGTCAGCATCCCAGCCCTCATTGGCGTCGATGATGATGTCTGTCTTGGGTGCCCCGGCGCGCACCGCCTCAAGCCGCGCCATGTCGCCTTCGCCACCCAGTTTAATTTTCAAAAGCGGGCGATGGGCATGTTCCGCCGCCTTGGCGCGCATGGTCCCCGGATCGGCCAATGACAAGGTATAGGCCGTAACCTCCGGCCCCATGAAGGGCACGCCCGCTATAATATGCGCCCGCTCCCCGGCCCGCTTGGCCTCCAGATCCCAAAGAGCGCAATCAATGGCATTGCGGGCAGCCCCCCCGGGCAGGGCATATTGCAGCCCGGTCCGGTCCAGCCCATTTTTGAAATCCGCTTCCAGACCTTTAATCGTGTCGATCACGCCCTCAACGGTCTCGCCATAGCGGGCGTAAGGAACGCTTTCCCCCCAACCCTCATTGGTCCCATCCGACACCCGCACTGTCACCACCCGCGCCTCCGTCCGCGACCCCCGCGAAATGGTGAACACTTCCGCAAGCGGAAAGACCGTTTCCTGGGCGCTGATGGTGATTGTCATGGGGTCAAACCGTCTCCAGCGCGTCCACCAAACGGCCGGCACCGTGGCGGTAGGGGTCGACGGTTGGCAGGCCCATGCGGCTTTCCGTTTCTTTGCACAGGGCCGTGGCGTCTTCGTCGGAGAGGTGCTGGGTGTTGATTGAAATGCCCACCACTTTCACATCCGGGTTCACCACACGGGCCATGAGCAGGGCCGCATCGCGCAATTCTTCCAGCGAGGGCTGCTGATAGTCCGGCAGGCCCCGCATGTGCTCGCGGGTGGGTTCGTGGCACAGGATCAGCGCATCGGGCTGGCCCCCATGGATGAGCGCCAGCGTCACGCCCGAGTAAGACGCGTGGAAGAGGGAGCCCTGTCCCTCGATCAGGTCCCAATGGTCTGCATCATTGTCCGGGGTGAGATATTCAATGGACCCGGCCATGAAATCGGCGATCACCGCATCCAGCGGCACCCCGTCGCCGGTAATCAAAATGCCGGTCTGACCCGTGGCGCGGAACGTGGCATTCATGCCGCGCTTCCGCATTTCCTTTTCCATGCACATGGCGGTGTACATTTTGCCCACGGAGCAATCCGTACCCACCGCAAGACAACGCTTGCCGGTGCGTTTCACACCGGTGGCGATGGGATATTTCACGGAAGGAATACGCACATCGTGCAGGGTGCGATCATTTTGCGAGGCGGTTTCCGCTAGATCAATATCGTCCCGCAGCAAATTGTGCAGGCCGGAAGCCACGTCCATACCGGCTTCGATGGCTTCCTTGATCACTTCGCGCCAGGAATCGGAGATAAAACCACCCCGGTTGGCCACGCCAATCACCATCGTGCGCGCGCCTTTTTCATAGGCCTGCGCGATGGTCATGTCTTCCAAGCCCATATCAGCCTTGCAGCCGGGCAGGCGGATTTGACCCACACACAATTCCGGGCGCCAGTCTTTGATGCCCTGCGCCACTTTGCCGGCCAGTGCGTCGGGAGCGTCACCGAGAAACAAAAGATAAGGGGTCGGGATCATGGCATTTCTCCGCGCAAGGTCATTTCACCGCAGTTAGAAACCCCATGGCCCTTTCGGCAAGACAGGAAATGCCTTGGCCTTATGCGAAATTTTGAACTGGACTCACGTTTGGACGAGGTCGTCCATCTGAACGTCCAGAGCGTTGCTGAGGGGCTGAAGCGTTTCCACTGTGGGCCAGACACCACCCTTTTCCAAACCCTCAATGATATCTTCTGACACGCCGGACTTCCGCGAGAGGTCGCTCACGGTGAACGCACGCCAACGGCGAAAAACCAGAACCGGTGCCTGCCCATCAATCAGTTGCTTCATAAACGCGTGGGGCAATCCCTCTTCGACCACTGCCACAGCCCGGTCAAATGCCAGAATGTCCTCCAAATCGCGTTTGGCCTCTACAAGTTCGTTGTAGGTTTTGCGGTCTAGAGTAACGGTTTCCATCGTCGCTATCCAAAAAGTGGTTTTACCGATAAATGTCTCGGCGGTGTCCCACATCCAGCACCGTACCATCAATCATCAAAACATGGTAAGTGCCCACTCGTAGTCTCAGTCCATCGCGCCCGCGTCAAGCCTTGATATCAAGCCCTCGGATATCGTCACTGGCATAGCGTTCAATCTTTTCAGTTATTCGATTGGCGTCTTTTTTAGGCATACGACGCGCGCCTTTCGAGCTGCTTGTCTGTAAGAAACGTCTTTCGTTACCGAAGGTTACGGCAAATTCACTTCTTCTCCAACAAACCCTGCGTTCCCTTGGTGAGTTTTTCGCGGATGGGGCCGGCGAGTTTGGCCAGCAGCCAGGGCAGGTCCAGTTCCACATGGACGTGATTGTCGGCCACATCAAGGCGGCCTTTGACGGATTGGCCCATCATGCCCGCGGCAAAATCCATCCGGTCATTGGTCCAGGATTGCTCGACTTCGACGGCCTTGCCGGCAATTTGTTCCTGAACTTTGGCAAAACCATTCTCAATGCGGCTGCGGGCGGCGTCTTTGCCCAGTTTGTGGGGAATATTGACGGTGATCTTCTCGCTCATGGGGCGCCTCCGGCTTTGTTTCGCCTCATGTGGTCTCGCGCCGGGTCAATTTCAAATCCATCGCAGAATGCGCATTGGGGCCGCATAGGCCTTTTGGCCCCTTGCACGGCTTGTGAAATGCACTTTACACTTATTTCAAATCCAAACTGCGCCGTTGGGAGCGGGGCAGTGGATTGCACCATTGGAGGAGAGACTATGGCTAGAGTGAAGATGACGGTGAACGGGCGGGCAACCTCCGCCACCGTGGAAGACAATATGCTGCTGGTGGAATTTTTGCGTGAGGAGCGCAATCTCACCGGCACCCATGTGGGGTGCGACACGTCCCAATGCGGTGCCTGTCTGGTCCATGTGGATGGCAAGGCTGTTAAATCCTGCACCATGCTGGCCGCACAGGCTGACGGCGCAGACGTGCTGACCATTGAAGGTCTGGCCGGTGACGGTGAATTGCACCCCATGCAGGAGGCGTTTCGTCAGAACCACGGCCTGCAATGCGGCTTCTGCACGCCGGGCATGATCATGTCCGCCGTGGACATGGTGAACCGCCACGGCCCCGATCTGGATGAAAAGACGATTCGCCACGAGCTGGAGGGCAATATCTGCCGCTGCACGGGCTACCACAACATCGTCAAATCCATCGCCGCCGGAGCTAAGGAAATGGGCGGCGCCATAAAAGAAGCCGCTGAATAGCAGCCATTCGGCTGTCTTTTTAGTAGAGGCCGCCGAACGATCGAAGACTTTCTAGGAGCCAAACTTAAGGCAAATGGATGTTTGTATGGAGGCTGCCAAAGGTAGCCCGGCAAGCGTTTGCCGCGCCCGCGCAGCGAAAGCGGCATAGCCGCTGACAGCGTGAGCGAAAACCAAACAAACGAACGAGAGAAACGAGGGAGTGAGTTATGGGTATTGAAGGCATTGGCGCACGGGCGCTGCGCAAAGAAGACAAGCGATTTATCACCGGTAAGGGCCGTTATACGGACGACCACAAAGTGGCAGGCATGATGCATGCCGCCTTTGTGCGCTCGCCCCACGCCCATGCCAAAATCAATGGTATCGACAAATCTGCCGCCGAGGCCATGGAAGGCGTGATTGCGGTTTTTGACGGCAAACAACTGACCGGCGATGGCATCGGCAATATTATCTGCGGCTGGATGGTCCATTCCAAGGATGGGTCCCCCATGAATATGGGTGCATGGTCCGCACTGGCCACAGAATATGTGCGCTATGTGGGGGATGGGGTCTGCGTGGTGATCGCCGAAACGCTGGAACAGGCCAAGGCCGCCGGTGAGGCCGTCGAAGTGGACTATGAAGTGCTGGATGCCGTGGTGACGGCGGAAGAAGCGCTGGCGAAGGGTGCGCCCCAGCTTCATCCGGAAGCCTCCAATAACACAATCTTCGACTGGGAAATTGGTGAGGCGGAAGCCACGCAAGCCGCCATCGACGGCGCGGCCCATGTGGTGGAATTGGACATTCGCAATAACCGCCTTGTGCCAAACCCCATGGAGCCCCGCTCGGCACTGGCCCAGTATGACAGCGCGGAAGAACATTTCACGCTGCACACCACCAGTCAGAACCCCCACGTGGCCCGTCTGGTGCTCTCCGCTTTCTATCAGGTGGCGCCGGAAAACAAATTGCGCGTGATCGCCCCTGACGTGGGCGGCGGTTTTGGCGCAAAAATTTACATCTACCCCGAAGAGATCGTCTGCCTGTGGGCCTGCCGCAAGGCGGGTGTGGATGCGGTGAAGTGGACCTGCGACCGCTCCGAGGCATTCTTGACGGACGCCCATGGCCGCGACCACGTCTCCAAGGCCAAAATGGCCTTTGATGAGAACCACAAGATCGTGGGTTTCCAGGTGGATACGCTGGCGAACCTGGGGGCCTACATGTCCCTCTTCTCCTCCTCCGTGCCCACCTATCTCTATGCCACGCTGCTGTCGGGCCAATACAACATTCCCAACATCCACTGTAACGTGAAGACGGTTTACACCAACACGGTGCCGGTGGATGCCTATCGCGGGGCTGGTCGCCCCGAAGCCACCTATCTGGTGGAGCGGATGATGACCACCGCTGCCCGCGAATTGGGCGTGGACCCGGCAGAACTGCGCCGCAAGAATTTCGTGCAGGAATTCCCGCACCAGACACCGGTCATCATGTGCTACGATGCGGGTGATTTCGACGCTTCGCTGGATGCGGCGCTGAAGGCCTCCGATTATGACGGTTTTGCCGCCCGTAAGGCCGAATCGGAGGCAAACGGCAAGCTGCGGGGCATCGGCATGTCCTGTTACATTGAAGCTTGCGGCATCGCACCTTCCGCGGCCGTCGGTTCGCTGGGCGCGGGCGTGGGCCTTTGGGAATCCGCAGAAGTGCGGGTGAACCCTGTGGGCACGGTGGAAATTCTCACCGGCTCCCACAGCCATGGCCAGGGCCACGAAACGACCTTTGCGCAACTGGTTTCCGAACGCTTCGGTCTGCCCTCTGAAAATGTGCAGATCGTCCATGGCGACACCGACAAAGTGCAGTTTGGCATGGGCACCTATGGGTCCCGTTCCGGCGCGGTGGGCATGTCCGCCATCGAAAAAGCGCTGGATAAAGTGGAAGCCAAGGCCAAGAAAATCGCCGCCCACATGCTCGAAGCCTCCGAAGGGGACATTGAGATCAAAGACGGCGAAGTCATGGTCAAGGGCACGGATAAGAAGCTTGGTTGGCACGAAATCTGCCTGGGCGCCTACACCGCCCACAACCTGCCGGAAGGCATGGAGCCAGGCCTCAAGGAGGGCGCGTTTTACGATCCGTCCAACTTCACCTTCCCCGCCGGGTGCTACATCTGCGAAGTGGAAATTGATCCCGATACGGGCGTTACCTCCATTGAGCAATTTGTGGCGGCGGATGATTTTGGCAAGATCATCAACCCCATGATCGTGGAAGGTCAGGTCCATGGCGGTCTCGCCCAGGGTATCGGGCAGGCCATGATGGAAAATGCGGTCTATGATGATGCGGGTCAGCTCATCTCCGCCTCCTACATGGACTATCAGATGCCCCGCGCGGCGGACCTGCCCAATTTTGAGGTCTCCACCACCGAAACCCTCTGCCCCGGCAACCCGCTGGGCATCAAGGGCTGCGGTGAGGCCGGGGCCATCGGCTCGCCGCCAGCGGTCATCAACGCCATCACGGACGCCATCGGCCATAATGAGTTCACCATGCCCGCTTCGCCCCAGAATGTCTGGGCAGCGATCAACCGCAGCTAAGAGCTCCAAGACCCTGCCATCCATCGACTTTTACGTTGGGTGGCAGGGCAAAGGCCTGAAAATTCAGTCCAACTGTAAAGGACAACACCATGTATGAGACTTCCTACCACCGCGCGGCCTCCATTGATGATGCCGCCGCCGCCATGTCCGGTGCTGACGATGGCAAATTCCTCTCAGGCGGGCAGACCCTGCTGCCCACCATGAAACAGCGCCTTGCTGCACCGTCCGATCTCATCGATCTGACCCATGTGGACGGCATGGTGGGCATCACCGTGTCCGGCAAGGACGTGACCATCGGAGCCGCAACCACCCATGCGGAGGTGGCTTCCAGCGCTGAACTGGCCGCCGTCTGCCCCTGCATGAGTGATCTGGCAGGCATGATCGGTGACCCTGCCGTGCGCCATCGCGGCACCATTGGCGGTTCCATCGCCAATAATGACCCGGCGGCAGACTACCCCGCCGCCCTCGTGGCATTGGGGGCCACCGTGGTCACCAACAAGCGGGAGATTGCCGCCGATGATTTCTTCACAGGGATGTTTGAGACGGCTTTGGAAGAAGACGAAATCGTCACGGCGGTAAAATACAACGCCCCCGCATCCGGCTCTTACCAAAAGTTCCGCAACCCAGCCTCCCGCTATGCCATGGCCGGGGTCTTTGTGGCCAAACATGCCGATGGCGTGCGTGTCGCCGTCACCGGCGCAGGCTCCGACGGTGTCTACCGCGCCACCGACATGGAAGAAGCCTTGGCCGGTTCCATGAGCGCCGATGCGCTGGACGGCTGCTCGGTGGACGAAGGCAATATGCTTTCAGACATCCACGGCAGCGCTGCCTACCGTGCTAATTTGGTTAAGGTCATGGCAAAACGGGCCGTCGCTTCCATGCATTGATGCAATGCACTAGAGCATATCACGTTCAAGCGGAATCGAAATTCGCTGCCTCTCAAACAGCAAAGTGCTGTTTTCGAACGCGATTTTCGATAAGTCCTGTTTCAATATGAACATGATTTACTCTAATCGACTGTGAAACAAACGAAAAAGGGCGGCCCTTCAAGTCGCCCTTTTTTTGTAACCGTCTCGAGTTTTGAAACCGCCCTATCGCGCAGCTCTCCCCCTCAAGACCATTTGATGGAGCACCCCATGGATGGGGTCTGATCCTGAGGGCCGCCCTTGCCAGCCGCCACATCCAGCATGGCATTCACCAGTTCCGGCACGCGGTCTTCCGCCGGCCCGCGCATGCCTGCATCGTCCAGCCGCCCGCGATAGTGCAGCGCGCCGGTTTTGTCGAAGCCGAAAAAGTCCGGCGTGCACACCGCGCCGTAGGCTTTTCCCACGGACTGGTCCTCATCCACCAAATAGGGGAAGGGGAAGCCATATTTTTCAGCAAACAGCTTCATCTTACCGGGGCTGTCGGCGGGATAATCGCGGTAGTCGTTGGACATAATGCCAACCACGCCAATCCCCGCCTGTTGAAGCCTTGCCGCGTCTGTTGCCAGCCGTCCAGCAATGGCGATCACATAGGGGCAGTGGTTACAGATGAAAGCCACCAGTAATCCATTTTCACCCATGGCATCGTCGAACGTGGTGATATTGCCGTCGGGGTCCGCCAGCGAAAAATGCGGTGCTTGCCAGCCAAAGTCACAAACCGGGGTGTCCAGAAGCATGGGGCCTCTCCTTATACGCTGACAGTTTCGAACCGCTGGGCGATGCGCTCCACCAGCCGCTCGGCCACGGTTTCTTTATCGGCTTCCGGCCACGCCTCGTCGCCCGTGGCGGTGACAAGCACCACGCTGTTGCGGTCGCCACCGAAAATGTTGTTTTCGGGCGATACATCATTGGCCACGATCCAGTCGCATCCCTTGCGCTTCAGTTTCGCGCGGGCGTGTTCCACCAGTCTTTCGGTTTCGGCAGCAAAGCCCACCACGAGAGCAGGGCGGTCTTCTTTGCGAAGCGCCACACCGGCGAGAATGTCCGGGTTTTCGGTGAGGGTAAGGGGCGGAATTGTGCCTGATCCATCTTTCTTGATCTTCTCATCCGCTTGCACGTCCACCCGCCAATCCGCCACCGCGGCAACGAAAATGGCAATATCGGCGGGCAATGCTCTCTCCACCGCTTGCTGCATATCGCGGGCAGACACCACATCTGCCACGGTCACGCCCTGTGGCGGGGGCATGGAGACGGGGCCGGAGACCAGCAAAACATCCGCTCCCGCACGGGCCAAAGCGGCGGCGATGGCGTGGCCCTGTTTTCCGGAGGAATGGTTGGAGATGTAACGCACCGGGTCGATCTCTTCCCGCGTGGGGCCGGACGTGACGAGGGCCTTGCGGCCCGCCAGTGGCTTGGGCGCGTCGTCCAACAGATTTTCGGCGGCGGCCACAACTTCCAAAGGTTCCGCCATCCGCCCGATACCCGCTTCGCCACTTTCCGCCATTTCCCCCCCATTGGGGCCGATGAAATGGATGCCGTCAGCGGCCAGTTGCTTCGCATTGCGCCGGGTGGCCGGGTTATCCCACATGGCCGGGTTCATAGCCGGAGCGGCTAACACAGGAACGGTCGCGGCCAGCAGCACGGTGGAGGCCATATCGTCTGCCAGCCCATGGGCCATTTTAGCCAGCATGTCGGCGGTGGCCGGAGCCACGATGATCAAATCCGCTTCCCGGGCCAGCCGGATGTGGCCAATATCCTGTTCCGCCTCCCGATCCCAAATATCGGTAAAAACTGTCTCCCCAGACAGCGCCCCCACACTCATGGGGGTCACAAATTCCTGAGCCGCCTTGCTCATGACACACCGCACACTGGCCCCGCGCTCCCGCAGGCGGCGGATCAAATCCAACGATTTATAGGCGGCAATGCCACCCGTTATGATCAATAAAATCGAGCGGTCACGCAGCAATTGTTCCATGGGAAACCCGTGGGAGAAGAAATCTAGCCGCTAACCTGCCATGCAATGGCGGCTGCCGAAAGGGCCAGCACCCAAAGCGCCACTCGGCCGGAGCGGGAGTGGCGGGCTTCCGCCTTGCCGATTGCATCAATGGTGGGCTTATCCAGTCGAACCCCGTTTTCTGCCCAGCCGTCAATTTCTGTTGAAAGCGCCTTCAGGCGGTCGGCAAAAACGGGCGCCTGACGGGCCAGCGACCCCACGGCCAAAAGGCCGTCTCTCGCCTCATCCAGCCGCCCGATGGGTCCAATCAGGCGGGTGGCATAGGGCACGACCACGGGGCCGGCGGAGGTCCAGATGTTGAAGTCGGGGTCCAGTTTCCGGGCCACGCCTTCTACAACCACCATGGTCTTTTGCAGCATGATGAGTTGGGGCTGGGTCTTCATCTCGAACAATTCGGTTATGTCAAACAGCAAGGTGAGCAAATTGCCGATGGAAATTTCACCGGCCGTCTTGCCGTAAATGGGTTCCCCCACCGCCCGCAGCGCCTGGGCAAACATGTCTACATCTTTGTCGGCGGGCACATAACCCGCTTCAATATGCACCTCGGCAATGCGCCGATAATCGCGGCGAATAAAGCCGTAGAGAATTTCTGCCAGATAGCGTCGCTCGGGTTTTCCAATACGCCCGGCAATGCCCATATCCACGGCCACAATATCGCCATTGGGGGCCAGGAACAGATTGCCCGGATGCATGTCCGCATGGAAAAACCCGTCACGGATGGCGTGGCGCAGGAAAGATTGGTTGAGCGTGGACGCCACTTTTTTAAGGTCATGGCCGCTGGCGGCCAGGGCTTCGGCATTGTTCATTTTAATGCCGTCCACCCACTCCATGGTGATGCAATCGCGGCCCGAGCGCGGCCAGTCGATGGCGGGCACGCGAAAACCTTCATCGTTTTGCGTGTTTTCCGCCATTTCGGAAAACGCTGCCGCCTCCAGCCGCAATTCCATTTCCAGCCGGGCAGATTCCGCCAGAATGTCCACGCTCTGCACCAGCATCAGGCGGCGGATGGGGGGGAACAGGCGGTTGAGCAGGCGGGCGGCAAAATAGAAGGTCTGCAAGTCCCACGAAAAGCGTTCCCGCACCCCGGGCCGGATGATTTTCACGGCCACGTCCCGCTCACCGTCTTCATAGCGCACTTTGGCTTTGTGAACTTGCGCGATAGAGGCGGCGGCGATGGGTTTGCCAAAATCCACAAACAGATCATCAACCTGCCGCTCCAGGGTGGCCTCCACCATCCGGCGGGCTTCATCCACGGAGAAGGGTTCCATCCGGTCCTGTAAAAGTTCCAGATCATGGGCGATGCTATCGCCCACAATATCGGGCCGGGTGGCCAAAAACTGTCCAAGCTTCACCCAGCTTGGCCCCAGACGCGCCAGCGCATCACTTAGGATTTTGGATTGTGGCGCATCGGCCGCCCGCCGCCGCTGCACGATGCGGGCAACGGCCTTGGCCAGCACCATGGGCGGCGGTGCCCCTTGGTCGGGCAGGGCGGTAATGACCCCTTCACGCAGCAGCACCCACAGGGCGCGCAACAGCGAAAAGAAGGCGCGAATTTGAGTCAGCCATGACATGAAGGCGCGCTTTTCCTACAATTTCCAGCCGCAGTGCAGCGCCGCAATCCCACCCGTCATATTGCGGAAGGACACGCGCTCAAATCCGGCCTCGCGGACCAACGCTGCAAAGGCCCGCTGGTTCGGAAATTTGCGGATGCTTTCCACCAAATATTGATAGCTTTCCGCATCCCCCGTCACCGCCCGCCCGATGGGCGGAATGGCGTTAAAGGACCACAGGTCATAAAACCGGTCCAGGAGCGGCACGTCCACTTCGGAAAACTCCAGACACAAAAACTGCCCGCCGGGTTTAAGCACGCGGTAGGCTTCTGCCAGCGCATGATCCATGCGTGGCACATTGCGGATGCCGAAGGCCACGGTATAGGCGTCAAATGTGTTATCCTCGAAGGGCAATACCTCCGCATTGGCTTCCACAAAATCCACATTGCTGGCTAGGCCTTTTTTGACGGCCCGGTCCCGGCCCACATCCAGCATGGATCCGTTAATGTCGAGCACCGTCACGCGGGCCTTGCGGTCTGCCGCTTCTACGATGCGAAAGGCAATGTCGCCCGTGCCGCCCGCCACATCCAGCGAGTGCCAGCCGCCCCGTTTCGACGGCGCGGCCTTGGTGACCATCGCGTCTTTCCAGATGCGGTGAATGCCCACTGACATGAAGTCATTCATGAGGTCATATTTGCGGGCCACGGAGTGGAACACATCGTCGACCTTGCCCTGCTTTTCACCCTCGCCCACGGGGGTAAAGCCGTAGGCCGTGCTCATCTCTTGTGCAGCTGAAGCGCGATTTTTATTTTGGGGGGTGGAGGCCATCGAAACATCCGTGCGTCTGTCGTTGGCCACCATATAGGGCAGGACAGGCACAAGTGCCATGCGGCGATTGAGTGGCCGCACGATGCCATGCCCAAAACGCGCCATGCCCAAAACATGCCATGTTCAAGAAAAGAAAAGGCCCGCATCACTGCGGGCCGAGTTTGAGATTTGAAGAAGACGCTTGCGGCCTACCGGCGGGGAGGGCGGAGGGGCCTGCCGTCCTGTTCAAACGAGACACCCTGCCCAGGGGCATAAGACAGGGTGTCTGGGAGGGCGAACCCATGGAAGGGTTCCATCCTCGCGGGCACAATTGCACGATGCCCATGACGCCGATGTGACATAATGCACACCCCAAACCGTTGGCCGCCTCGCCCTTAAATGAGCGGATTGAAGAGCTTTGGCCCTTGCCATTGCCTCCTGCGTCGGTTGATACCCCACCTATGACAAAGCCCTTTATCATCGCCATTGACGGTCCCGCTGCTTCCGGCAAAGGCACGCTGGCGCGCCGTCTGTCCGCCCATTATGGCCTGCCCCATCTGGACACGGGTCTCACCTACCGCGCCGTGGCCCATGCGCTTTTAGCCCGCGAGAAGCCCCTGACAGATGAAGATGTGGCGGTGGAAGCCGCGCTGGGTCTTGATTTAGGGGCATTGGACCGGGACACGTTGGCCACCCACGCCATCGGTGAAGCCGCTTCCAAAGTGGCGGTCATGGGCCGTGTGCGGCAGGCGCTGGTGGACCAACAACGGGTCTTTGCAGCAAAGGGGGCGGTGCTGGACGGTCGGGATATCGGCACGGTGGTCTGCCCCCATGCCCCGGCAAAACTTTATGTCACAGCCTCTCCGAATGAACGCGCCCGCCGCCGTTGGAATGAAATCCAGCAACGGGGCAACCTCATCGGCGATGCAGCAGCGTTTGAGACCATTCTGGAAGACATCAAAAAGCGCGACGCGCGGGACATGGGCCGCGCCGACAGCCCCCTCAAACCCGCCCATGACGCCCATATGCTCGACACCAGCGAAATGACCATCGATGAGGCTTTTGTCGAAGCGTGCCGGATTATTGACGGGGCCAAGGCTTAAGCCCCACCGCCCTTGCCATAGTCGCTTTTGCCCCCTATACCCCGCCCAACCTTGGCGAATGCCAGGGCTCAACCTGCTTGTCCGATGCCTTCGCGCCACCTTCAGGACCGTTGGTCACCCAACCGTCCGGCACCGGCACAAGCTTTTCAACACAAACCCGGCGCATCCCGTCCCCACACAGTTTTGCTTTAAAATAAACTGCAACACTGCGTGCCGACGGCATTTGGAGCACACATTGTCTGATATGAACCCAACTATGGAGGACTTCGCAGCCCTCCTCGACCAATCCCTTGCCGCCAATTCCATCCAGGAAGGCACCGTGGTGAAGGGCATTGTGACGGCCATCGAAAAAGATATGGCCATCATTGACGCCGGCCTGAAAGTGGAAGGTCGCGTGGCACTGAAAGAATTTGGCGAAGCGGCCAAAAACGGCGGCCTTTCCGTGGGCGACGAAGTGGAGGTCTATCTGGACCGCGTCGAAAACGCGATGGGCGAAGCCGTCCTGTCCCGCGACAAGGCCCGCCGCGAAGAAAGCTGGATTAAGCTTGAGAAGAAATTTGAAGCCGAAGAAAAGGTTGAAGGTCAAATCTTCAACCAGGTCAAAGGCGGCTTCACCGTGGATCTGGATGGCGCCACCGCCTTCCTGCCCCGCAGCCAAGTGGATATCCGTCCCATCAAGGACGTGACCCCGCTGATGAATACGCCCCAGCCGTTCCAGATTTTGAAAATGGATCGCCGCCGCGGCAATATCGTGGTTTCCCGCCGCACCGTGCTGGAAGAGAGCCGCGCGGAACAGCGTTCGGAAATCGTCCAGAACCTGGAAGAGGGCCAAGTGGTCGAAGGTGTGGTCAAAAACATCACCGATTACGGTGCATTTGTGGACCTGGGCGGTATCGACGGCCTGTTGCACGTCACCGACATGGCCTGGCGTCGCGTCAACCACCCCACGGAAGTGCTGTCCATCGGCCAGACCGTGAAGGTGCAGATCATCCGCGTAAACCAGGAAACCCACCGCATCTCGCTGGGCATGAAACAGCTGGAATCCGATCCATGGGATTCCATCGCCGTCAAATATCCCGAGCAGACGAAGGTCACCGGCCGCATCACAAACATCACCGACTACGGTGCATTTGTGGAGCTGGAGCCCGGCATCGAGGGTCTCATCCACGTTTCCGAAATGTCCTGGACGAAGAAGAACGTGCACCCCGGCAAAATCGTCGCCACCTCCCAAGAGGTGGAAGTGGTTGTGCTGGAAGTGGACCCCGGCAAGCGCCGTATCTCCTTGGGCCTGAAGCAGAACCTGTCCAACCCATGGGACATGTTCGCAGACCGCTTCCCCACCGGTACGGTTGTGGAAGGCGAAGTGAAGAACAAGACCGAATTCGGTCTCTTCATTGGCCTCGACGGCGATGTGGACGGCATGGTGCACTTGTCCGATCTGGACTGGAACCTGTCTGGCGAAGAAGCCATCGAAAACTTCAACAAGGGCGACATGGTGAAAGCCGTGGTGCTGGATGTGGATGTGGACAAAGAGCGCATTTCGCTCGGTATCAAACAGATGGACGGCGCCGACCCCATGGATGGTGGCGACGGTGGCGAAATTCGCCGCAACTCCGTTGTGACCGCCGAAGTGCTGAAAGTGACCGATGGTGGTCTGGAAGTGAAGATTGTCGACACCGACATCGAAGCCTTCATCCGCCGCGGCGACCTTTCCCGCGACCGCGACGAGCAGCGCCCCGAGCGCTTCTCCATGGGCCAGACCATTGATGCCCGCGTGACCGTGTTCGACAAGAAAAACCGCAAGGTGAACCTGTCAATCAAGGCGCTGGAAATTGCTGAAGAGAAAGAAGCCGTGAAACAATTCGGTTCTTCCGACTCTGGCGCAAGCCTCGGTGATATCCTTGGCGCAGCCTTGAAAGGGCGTGATGAAGACTAAAACCGTCCCACGGTTTTAGTCCCTGTCCTCCATTGAGGTCATGAAGCAAAAGGGGCCCGGTGCAGCAAGCACCGGGCCCCTTTTGCGTTTAACGGCACTAAACAGAAGCCGTTAACCCTCCACAGGTTCCCCCGGATACACACCCCAAAGGGCCTCCTGCTTGAGGTAAAAGCGGTAATTCCTCACTTCGACTGCACACCAGCGGTCCGCGCATTCATCAATATCCACGATCAGCCCAGCTTGAGGCCGTGCGATGGTGGCGGCATCAGCGTCCGCAGACTTTTTGCCCTCGAAAAAAGTCTTGCGGATGGGTTGGCCGAATTTCACCTGCACTTTTTCCCACGGGGCCACCACGGCAGTGCGGCGGTTGGAGAGCAATGAGTGCAGCACCCAGCCGGTGGAGCCGTCCGCATCGCGGATGCGCCGCCATTGGTCAAACTCCTGTATCACTTCCACAGGCAGGCCCCGACGGCGATATTGCCAGCGCACACCATATTTGCGCCCCGGCCCCACCCGCATATTCACCACATTCGCTTTCAGCGAAACGAACCGCGGCAGCGGCAGGCCGGTTTCCTTGCCAATTTTTGTGGCACCGACAACGCTGTCGCCCCCACCCCTTTGCAAGCTTGCGGTTTTAATGCCGTCCTGGGCGGCCGCCTCATGGTGCAATGCGAGACCCACCGTCAGCGCGCCCATAAAGCCCGTGATTTTGGCGAGGCGCTGAAAGGGTGCGGGATTTGCCTTAATGGCTGCAAAAAGACCCTTGCGGGCCATTGGTTTTTCCAGTGTCACGCGATCGTCCCCAAAGCGTTTGTCATCATCCACGCCCCCGTTGCTTCAGGCCCGGTCACAACCGATTGGATGGTCACGACCAGTCTGTCCGCCCATTGCGTAAACGGGTGCGTCTGCTAGAAATTCGAACCGAAACACGTGAGTGTCACCTATGAACCTCACGGGGCCGGTTACGGTGAACAGACCGTAGCCCGACGCGGTTAAACGGGCCTCAAGAGACGTGGTAAATGGCTGGTTAAATCCGTTTGAGTGAGGAAAAAGCGTAGTGAGTGGTAAGAGACCCCAAGTTGTGGTGACACGCAAACTGCCCGAAGGGGTGGAAACGCGCATGCGTGAATTGTTCGAAACCCAACTGAACCTCTCCGACACGCCCATGACAGAGGAAGAGTTGGTGGCTGCCGTAAAAACGGCGGATGTTTTGGTGCCGACGGTGAGCGATGATGTGAATGCCGGCGTCATTGAACAGGCGGGTGAAAATCTCAAACTGATCGCCAACTTTGGCAACGGCACAGACAATATTGATGTGAAGGCTGCCCAGGCCCGGGGCATTACCGTCACCAACACGCCCCGCGTTCTCACTGATGATACTGCGGACATGATTATGGCGATGATTCTGGCCGTGCCCCGCCGCTTGATGCAGGGGGCGCAGGTGATGGCCACCACGGAGGGTTGGCCCGGCTGGTCCCCCACCTGGATGCTGGGCCGTCGTGTCTCCGGCAAGCGACTGGGCATTGTGGGCATGGGCCGCATTGGCTCCGCCGTGGCCCGGCGGGCCAAGGCGTTCGGTCTCGCCATCCATTACCACAACCGCCAGCGCGCCCACCCGGATCTGGAGGGTGAACTGGAAGCCACCTATTGGGATGATCTGGACCAGATGCTGGCCCGGGTGGATATCGTTTCCTTCAACTGCCCCTTTACCCCCGCCACCCATCATTTGCTTAATGCCGACCGGCTCAAACTCATGCGCCGGGAAGCCTATGTGGTGAATGCGGCGCGCGGCGAAATCATTGAGGAATCTGCGCTCATCGAAGCGCTGGAAAGCGGCACAATTTCCGGCGCAGCGCTGGATGTGTTTGAAAACGAACCGGCGGTATCAGCCCCCATGCGCACGCTTGCGGAAAGCGGCAAATTGGTCATGTTGCCCCATATGGGCTCCGCCACGGTGGAGGGGCGCAACGAGATGGGCGACCGGGTCATTTTGAACATCCGCACCCTCTTTGACGGCCACCGTCCACCGGACCGCGTGCTGCCTAGCCGCGACTAGGGGCAGGATTTAACAACCTGCTCCCCGCCTCCTCCTTGAGGGGAGGCCCAAGAGCCTCAGGCGATTGGGGAGGGGGGCGCGTCGCTTACTTTAAGTCTCAAAAGCCAAGTCAGGCATCCAGCCCCCCGCCCGCAATAGCTGTGCTATTTCGACCTCCCCTCGGTGGGGGAGGTTAGCTGTGGCACATTCGGAAACCTTTTGGGGAACTCCGCAGAAGTCCTAATACACCGCCACCACACGACCGCGAATCTTGCCGTCGATGATGTCGTGACCGGCTTGGATGAGATCATCGAAACCAATCTCGGTGGTGAGGCTTCCCAGTTTATCCATGTCCAGATCAGCCGCCAGGCGGGACCATGCTTCTTCTCGCACGGCGCGGGGGGCCATGACGCTGTCGATGCCAAGCAGGCTCACACCGCGCAGGATGAAGGGCATGACGGAGGATGGCAGGTCAAAGCCCTGGGCCAGACCGCAAGCGGCAACGGCACCGCCATATTTCGTCTGCGCCAGAACGTTCGCCAGCGTGTGAGAGCCTACACCATCCACACCACCGGCCCACCGCTCTTTACCCAGCGGACGCCCGGCTTCGGAAAGCTCGGCCCGGTCGATGATTTCCGATGCGCCGAGGGATTTCAAAAACTCCGCCTCGTCCATCCGACCCGTGGAAGCGATGACCTCATAGCCCAACTTGGAAAGCAAAGAGATGGCCACGGACCCCACACCGCCATTGGCCCCGGTCACCACCACTGGGCCGCGCTCCGGCGTGATGGCATGGTTTTCCAGCGCCATGACGCACAGCATGGCCGTGTAGCCCGCCGTGCCGATGGACATGGCCTGTTTGGCGGACACGCCAGCGGGGCGCTTGATCAGCCAATCGCCCTTCACGCGGGCTTTTTCCGCATAGGCCCCCCAATGGGTCTCGCCCACACCATAGCCGTTGAGAATGACTTCATCACCGGCAGCGAATTCGTGGTGCTCAGAAGAAAGCACCGTGCCGGCAAAATCGATGCCCGGCACCATGGGCCAATGGCGCACCACGGGGGATTTGCCGGTAATGGCCAGACCGTCCTTATAGTTTACGGTGGTCGCTTCCACCTTCACCGTCACGTCCCCTTCCATCAGGTCGGTGTCGTTTAGCGTGGTCATCTCCACGGACTGTTTTTTGTCTTCATCGCGGGAGATGAGAATAGCTTTGAAATCGGACATGGAAGCTCCTGAGAGAAATTAAGAAGAGGGTTCGCCGCCCTTATTATTGTTAGGGGGGCGGGTGGCTGAAATGCTGGTGACGACTTCATCCACAATGATGCAGATGGCCCCCACCGTAATGAAGCTGTCGGCCACGTTAAAGACTGCGAAGGCCCATGTTTGCGTGTGAACAAGAAAGAAATCAATCACATGGCCTTGGGTAATGCGGTCGATGAGATTGCCCAGCGCACCGGAAATGACAAGCGCGTAGCCCAGGGAGGCCAGTTGCTTGTGGCGCGGCACACCCCGCCACAGGTAAATCATAAAGCCGATAATGAGCAGTGTGATCAAAGAAAGCCCCGGCGCGCCCAACCAGTCCAGCATGGAAAAGGCGATGCCCGTATTGTGGGTGCGATAGAGCGAGAAGAAGGGAATAACCGGTACGGCTTCATGGAAGGGCAGGGCCGCTTCCACCCAGTGTTTGGATAATTGGTCAACCGCCACCAGCACCACCACAACAATGATCAGAATTTTCTTCAAGAATTACGATCCGATGGGTTGAGCGCGTGGCGTCTGGCTTCAAAAAGCATGATAGCGGTGGCCACCGCAAGGTTCAGACTGTCCGCCTTGCCCGCCATGGCGATAAGAGCCAGATGGTCGCAAGTCGCGGCCAGTTCGTCGGTTAGGCCCTGCTGTTCATTGCCCATCAGCAAAATGTGAGGTTTTGCAGCATAGTCGATGCTGCGATGGTCCACCGCGCCCTTCAAATGAGTGCCGATCACAGCGCCACCCTCGGCCCGCCAGCGGGTGGCGAGCCGTTTGAATTCGGCTTCCGCCATCCACACAAGCGGCACGTGAAACAGTGACCCCATGGTGGCCCGCACCGCTTCCACCGCAAACGGATCGGTGGTGTCTCCCACCAAAATAATGCCGGATGCTCCCAGTGCATCAGCGGTGCGAATGATCGTGCCCAGATTGCCCGGGTCTCGCACCCGGTCCAACGCCAACCAGGACACATTCGTGTCCGGTGTGATCGTGGAGGGATCGGCCATACGTGGCTCAAGCACTGCCACCACCGCTTGGGCATTGTCCCGACGTGTGATGGCGGTGAGCAATTTGTCATTGGTGATCAACACATCGCCCCCCCGCGCCCGCACGGTGGTGGCCAATTGGGTGACGCGCTCACCAAGGCGCGGGTCTTCCAACAGCCGCTTGGCGTGCAGCATGGTGCGCACGGTCCAGTCCGCATCCAGGGCGTCTTGCACCAGTTTCATGCCCTCGGCCAGAAACAGGCCTTCCGCCTCCCGGTTTTTTTTCAGCCACAGGCCTTTGATGGATTTGATGCGAGGGTTGGAAGGGGAGGTGATTTCCTCAATTCTTCCGGGACGAATTGCACCACTCATGCCCCACCCCCCAAGACGCCTTCCCCCAGATGGCGACTGAACATGGATGTGGAAAGGGCAACGCCCCCACTCTCCTGTTCCAGCACCAGTTCGCCCGATTCCAATCGTCCGGGCCGCCCCGCCAGCACCTCTTGCATGAGTTCATGCAGCGCAAAATGGGAGGCGCGGATGGCATAGGCCGTCAGCACCGTCATCCTGTGCCGGTCCGATTGCAATTGGGCCACCGCGTCCAGCAGCGTGGGCAGATCATCAAACAAGTGCCAAACCTCGCCCTTTGGGCCGCGGCCATAGGCGGGGGGATCCAGCAGGATGATGTCATAGGCATTGCCGCGCCGCCCCTCCCGTTGGACGAATTTAAGCGCATCATCGCAGATCCAACGGATGGGCGCACCGTCCAGCCCGGCGCGGGTCTGGTTTTCCCGCGCCCAGCCAATGGCTTTTTTGGACGCATCCACATGGGTCACCTCCGCCCCGGCCCGGGCCGCCACGAGGGAGGCGAGGCCTGTATAACCAAACAGGTTCAACATGCGCACGGGCCGCCCCAAATCTGCCGACTTGATCACCTGCACCATGGCCCGCCAATGGGTTGCTTGTTCAGGAAAAACACCCGTGTGGCGAAAAGACGTAAATCGTCCCCAATAGCCCATGCCATCAAAGCTTAGGGGGAAGGTCTCATCCATCCCGCCGTGGGGAAACCGCCAACGGCCCGCACCCTCCTCATCCGTATCACCGGTGAAGACCGCATGGGCCTTGTCCCAAGCCGACGGGCCCAGGGTTGGCAACCAGATTGCCTGCCCCTCCGGACGGCGAATAAGGGTGGATCCATAGCGTTCCAGCTTCTCGCCGCGTCCGGAATCCAAAAGTGCATAATCCCCATCCGGTTTCGCGCGCAAAACCACGCCCGTTCGTTCTGGCAACCGGACCCCTTCAGGTTTGCGGCGCGCTGGCCGCTCCGCCACAGCCACAGCCACAGGCGAAGGCCTGTCCTGCGGGAGGGCATTGGCCGCAGTCTTAGACTTATTTCCATGCGAAACCGGGGCGGAACGGCCCCTTTTTCGGTCGCTTTTATATCGGGGCTTTGCCATGCTTCGCTTTAACGCGCCCGAACCGGTTTGAACAACCGTTTGTGATGCTTTGACGATAAAGGATTTCACCCATGGAAATGAACGGCAGCCATACCATCCCCGCCGACCGCGAAACAGTTTGGGCGGCCCTCAACAATCCTGATGTCTTGCGTGCCTGCATTCCCGGCTGCAAGGAATTGGAAATGCAGTCCCCCACGGACATGACGGCCACTGTCGTGACCAAAATCGGTCCAGTAAAAGCCACGTTCAAGGGAGCCGTGAAACTGGAAAATCTCAACCCGCCGGAAAGCTATACCATTGCCGGTGAGGGCAAGGGCGGCATTGCCGGTTTTGCCAAGGGCGGGGCGGACGTGACACTGGATGAGACGGAAGAGGGGACCGTGCTCGCCTACACGGTGGATGCCAAAGTGGGTGGAAAAATCGCTCAGCTGGGGTCCCGGCTGATCGATTCCACCGCAAAGAAACTGGCCGAACAGTTCTTTACCAATTTCTCAGACCACGTCAGCGGGGATGAAGCCGTAAGTGCGACGGCCTAAAGCGCTCCTTGTTTAATCAGACTCAAAAAGTGTCATGAAATGCGTAATCTTGGCGCAATTCATGGCTCCAATTAAACGAGACACGCCGTAACGGCTTGCCTTGGCCACCAGGCCCAGCCACACTTACAGGCAACCGGTAAAGGGAGAGATCATTATGGCCGAGACCACTTATCGCGAGAACGCGTGGACCTGCTTTTTTGTGGGTCTCCTCATCTGCGCCATCCTCTACGCAATCGGCCATTTTGTAATCGGCAGCTAGAGCACCACGCATTAAAAGTGCGGTGCCTTAAGCTATCCAGCCAAAACCAGTTCGGCGGGATGAATGAGGGGTGTTGACCGTTGGAGGGCAACCTGCGGTTCACATGCGAGAGTGAACCCGAACCCGTTCCTAACGAACAACCCGTTCTTCAGTTCAACCAGCCCTGAGCCGCCAAACGGCTCAAATCCTCCGGCCGCGCGATCAATAGGCCGCCGGGCACTTTTTTGATAATGCCCGCCCGCTCCAATTCTTTCATCTCGCGCGAAACAATCTCCCGGCGGCTGGAAATGCGGTCGGCGATATCGCCCTGTTTCGGTTTGGGCGTGATCAACCGCTCATTATCGGCATTACCGTCCCGCGACAGGCGCAAAAGCTCCGCGTAGAGCCGATGGCGCGCTTTGAGAAAGGTAAATTCCGAGAGCCGTTCTGATAACAGCCGTACCACTTTGGCCATGTGTTCCATGACACCCCAACACACTTCCGGGCATTCATGGCATAGTTCTCGAAAAACGGTGTGCGGCATGGTCCACAGGGTCACGTCGCTTTGGGCCGACACACTGGCGGACCGCACACCCCCGTCAATGGCAGCCAATTCTCCAAAAAACTGGCCGGGGCCGAAATCGTTGAAGATAACTTCCCGCCCCTCAGCCACCCGCGCCACGATGCGCACATGACCTTTGGTGATGAAGCGCACGTCCCGGGAGACCTCTTCCTGGTCGATGATCATCTGTCCGCGAGAAAAGGCCCGTCGAACACAGCGTTTTTCATAGCGCGCGAGGGTAGCGGCATCCATTTGCGCAAACAGCGCAAGTGTGTTCAGGCCCGGCATGGAAGTCCCCTGCATCCCCTTGCGCACCCCATAGCGCCACAAGGCAAACAGCCCCATCCCCCGATAGGGACCGCTTCCAAACTATCGCACCGTTTGGGCGGCAACACCAAGCCACATTCCCGTGAATAATGCGGCCAGCTTGCAATACTATCGGCGCTGGAGTTTATCCATTTGGATCAACCCAATCAGGATCCTTGGCCACCAACTCCACCACATTGTTTTCCGGATCCCGTGTGAAAACGCCCCGCCAACCGATCCAGTCAAATGTCTGCACATTATAGGCGATGCCCAAACTGTCATACCACGCCATCACGGCCGCTTGCTGATCATAGGGCAGGGAAAGGGCGATGTGGTGGAGGGATGAACGGAGTCCGGTGAACGGCTTTTCAGCGCTGACATCATGTAAATCACTGCGCCCGGCCCGTTTGTCGAATAGGGCCAGCACCGTCGTGTGCCCGCCAACGCCCTCTGCAATGCGAAAGAAAGTGATGTCCGCTCTCGACCCCCCGGAGAGCAGTTCCAGCCCGATAATGTGGTGATAAAAATCCACCATGGGGGCCATAGCATCGCAGCGAATGGCCACTTCGCCCAAACCGGCTACCTGAAAATTTCTGTCGGTCATAGGCAGACGCTAAGGCTATCATCCATGCACGTCCACAAACGGCACAAAAAAAGCGGAGGACGATGCCTCCGCTTCAAAGTTCATAAGAACCCCGGCTTAACAGGATGCAGTGTAGATGCGGCCATTGCGGTCGCGGTAGCGGCACTGGCCGGGCTCGGAGGCGCGACCGATCAAGGCACCCGCTACACCACCGGCGGCCGCGCCCACGGCGGCCCCGCGCACATTGCCTGTCGTTGCCCCGCCAATGATGGCGCCCGCTGCGGCCCCGGTTGCCGCGCCCCGCTCGGTGGCGGTGCAGGCGGTAAGAACAAAAAGTGCGGCGAATGCCAAAATAATATTACGCATGGAAACGGTCCTGTTTCAGCAAAGTGGATGCCCCCACAACGCCCCCTTCTCCACTACGTTCCGCACAAACATGACATTCCCGTGGCCGTGCGATAACAAATGATTAAAAAACGATAGCAGGTTGGGTCACCCTATCCGCCGCCCTTGGGGTTGACCCATGGCGCGCGCACAAATATCGGCGCGATTTCACGGCTGACGGAAACACTCTAGCGGCGGCGGCGGCGGTCGCTGGGGGGTTGGAAAGCTACTTTATTGTGGAAGGCGCAATAGGGTTTGTCGTCTTCCGTGGGATGACCGCAAAAGGAAAAGCCCGGCATGGTGGGGTCCCCCGTGGGCCATTTGCAGGTGTTTTCGGTCAGCTGCATCAGTGTCAGCTTGCGTGATTTTGGCTCGGAATTGTCATTGGCCGGCGCCGCCTCCACGATGGTTTCCGCTTCTAGGCGGTCTTTTACGTCCACATCATCAAATGCCGGTTTGTCTTTGGCGGTGTGCGGTTGAGCTTCCGCCGGCTTGGCCCGCGCGCTTGAAGGTTTAGGGGCTGCTGGTTTTCCCGCAGCTTTGGCCGTCGTCGTTTTTTTGCGGTTCCCACCCTTGCCGGCAGGCTTGTCCCGGCCGGACAGGCCAAGACGGTGGACTTTACCGATCACCGCATTGCGAGTTACCTCCCCCAGATCGGCGGCAATTTGGCTGGCGCTCAGACCTTCCGCCCACAATTTGGCGAGGCGGGCAACGCGTTCTTCGGTCCAGGTAGCCATGTCATTTCCTTCATTACATTCGTGCCGCAGCCGGGTCGAAATGAGAACGCACAAGCCCATAAGCCGTTTGGCACGACTTGAAAAACCGCTGAAATGACAGGGCCGATAGGGGGATACTGGCGTCCGGAACTCTCGCCCGGCGATGTTGAAGGCAAGCTACAATGGCCGTTGACTCCCGTGCAAGGCACCCGTCAGCAAGACGAATCATTTTTTCAATTTGTCCCCAGACAAAAGAATCTGCTGCCTGTTGACGGCGCAATACGGGGCCTGCCGCGCCAAATTCATCTTTTGTTAAGGGCTGAGCACGCTTGCGCATTTGTGGCGGCCAGCCCATCACGGCCCCATGTCTTTATGGATACCCATCACCATTGCCGCCGCCTTTGCGCAAAACCTGCGCTCGGCCCTGCAAAAGCATCTCAAGGGTGTCATGGGCACCACCGGGGCCACATTTGTGCGCTTTGGTTTCGGCCTGCCTTTTGCGCTTTTGTATCTGATGGCGGTTCTGGCGCTCACCGGTGAAGGGTGGCCGGATCTTGCGGCCCAATTCTGGCCCTGGCTTTTGGTGGGGGCGCTGGCCCAGATCGCCGCCACATTCATGCTGGTCTATTTGTTCTCTTTTCGCAATTTCGTGGTGGGTACGGCCTACACCCGCACCGAGGCCATGCAGACGGCCATTTTGGCGGCGTTGCTGGTGGGAGCGTCCTTTACCCCGGTGGCCATTGTGGCGATTTTGGTTTCTGTGGCGGGTGTCATGCTCATTTCAGTGGCGCGGACGGCCTTTACGCCCATGGCGCTCCTCACATCGCTGGTGAGCCCCGTGGCACTCATGGGCATCGCATCCGGCACGGCCTTTGCCTTCGCGGCCGTGGGCTACCGTCAGGCGACGCTGAGCGTCCTGGCCGACAGTTTTGCCCTGCAAGCCGCCGTCACGTTGGTCATCGGCATCGCTTTCCAGACGCTGCTTATGCTGGCATGGATGGTGTTGCGGGATCGGGCCGAACTCGCCCGTGTGGCCAAGGCATGGAAACTGGCAACCCTGGTAGGCCTTGCCGGGGCCACCGCCTCCTTTGGCTGGTTTGCCGCCTTCACTTTGCAGGAAGCGGCCATTGTCAAAGTGCTGGCGCAGGTGGAAATCCTGTTCACCTTTGCCGCCAGCTACATCTGGTTTGGGGAGCGGTTAAACGGCAAGGAATATGCCGGATGCGTATTGATTGTTGCGGGCATTTTCATTCTGCTGGCAGGCGGGTTATAGCCCTATGATTGACAAGGGGGTTTTCCCCCGTAGTGTCGCTCTTCTCGCCCATACAGCATATTCCAATTCAGGCCCATCAGGAGGCTATCATGACGGCGCAACCCCAATCGCAACTCTTCTCGGCATTCGCACGCGTTCCCGTGCATTTCGAGCGAGGCGAGGGTGTGCGACTGTTCACCAATGACGGGCAGG
Source organism: Pseudomonadota bacterium (assembly GCA_038525315.1). GTDB lineage: Bacteria > Pseudomonadota > Alphaproteobacteria > Rhizobiales > Rhizobiaceae > Pseudahrensia. The sequence goes on along the minus strand of JBCBHU010000001.1, from coordinate 145,320 downwards.
AATATCTGGATTTTGCGGCCGGAATCGCGGTGAATTCCCTCGGCCATTGCCACCCCCATCTGGTGGAGGCTCTCCAAAAGCAGGCGGAGACGGTTTGGCACGTCTCCAATCTGTATGAATCCCCCCAGCAGGAAAGCCTGGCCGCCCGCCTGTGCGAGCATTCTTTCGCGGACCGGGTGTTCTTCACCAATTCCGGTTCCGAGAGCATGGAATGCGCTTTCAAGACGGCCCGGCGCTACCACCACGACAACAGTGCGCCGGAGCGGGTGGATATCATCACCTTTGAAGGCGCTTTCCACGGGCGCACGCTGGCGGCCATTACCGCCGGAGGCAATGAGAAATACATGATGGGCTTTGGCCCCGCCACGCCCGGTTTTGTGCAAGTGCCTTTCGGTGACCATGAGGCGCTGAAAGCGGCCATTACCGACACCACGGCTGCCATTCTTATCGAGCCGGTGCAGGGCGAGGGCGGCATTCGCCCCGTGCCCCACCAGTGTCTGCGCGGGCTGCGCGACCTGTGTGATGAGCACGGCATTTTCCTCATCTATGATGAAGTGCAGTGTGGCGTGGGCCGCACGGGCAAACTGTTTGCCCACCAATGGATCGAAGGCGCGGAGCCGGACATTATGGGCGTCGCCAAAGGCATTGGCGGCGGCTTTCCCATGGGTGCCTGTCTCGCCACCGAGCGTGCGGCGTCAGCCATGCAGCCAGGCACCCACGGCACCACCTATGGCGGCAATCCGCTGGCCATGGCCGTGGGCAATGCCGTCATGGACGTGATGCTGGAGGAAGGCTTCATGGAGAGCGTCCAGCGTAAATCATCCCTCATGAAACAGCGTCTTGCCGAACTGGTGGACACCTACCCAGAAATTCTGGAACAGGTGCGCGGCGATGGCCTCATGCAGGGCCTGAAATGCAAAGCGCTCAATCTGGATGTGGTGGCCGCGTTCCGCGAAAAGCACCTCCTCACCGTGCCTGCTGGCGACAATGTGGTGCGCCTCATTCCACCGCTCACGCTGGAAGAAAGTGACATTCACGACGCTTTCGACCGCATGGGCAGGGCTTTGTCAGCCATGCAGAAAGCCGGATAATCATGCCCCAACATTTTCTTGATATCGACGGCGTTTCCGCCGGCGATTTGCGCAGCATTTTGAACCGGGCCGGTGAGATCAAAGCCAAGCAGAAGGCAGGTGAAGGCCCGCGTTTGCTGGAAGGCAAAATGCTGGCCATGATTTTCGATAAAAACTCCACCCGCACCCGCGTGTCCTTTGATGTGGGCATGCGCCAGTTGGGCGGGGAGACCATCGTGCTGGATGGCGGCACCTCACAATTAGGCCGGGGGGAGACCATTGCCGATACGGCCCGCGTGCTGTCGCGCTATGTGGATGCCATCATGATACGCACCACCGCCCATGACCGGCTCACGGAAATGGCGGAATATGCCACCGTGCCGGTCATCAACGGCCTCACGGACGATACCCACCCCTGCCAGATCATGGCGGACATCATGACGTTTGAAGAACATCGCGGGGATATCGCAGGCAAGAAACTGGCTTATTCTGGCGACGGCAACAATGTGGTGGCGTCCTTTTTGGAAGCCACCCACAAACTGGGGTTTGAACTCCACGTGGCAACACCCGAAGGCCATGAACCCCATGGCAAGTGGGTGGAACAGGCCCGCGCCAATGGCGGTAAAATCCATCTTACCCATGACCCGCAAAAAGCGGTGAGCGATGCCCATTGCGTCATCACCGATACATGGGCCTCCATGGGGCAGGAGGATCAAGCCTCCGGCCACAACACGTTCATGCCCTATCAGGTGAACGTCGCGCTCATGCAACACGCCCGCGAAGACGCTCTCTTCATGCACTGCCTCCCCGCCCACCGAAACGAAGAGGTGACGGACGAAGTAATGGACGGCCCCCAAAGCGTCATCTTCGACGAAGCCGAAAACCGCTTGCACGCCCAAAAGGCCATTCTGGCCTGGTGCCTGGGCGCGTTGTAGCTAGCACACTTTCTACAACCCTTGCCGTCATCCCGAGGTTTGACCGCGGTATCTCCACAAGTGGTCTTTTGATGTGCCTTCTTTATTCCTCACCGGGAAACCCTGTGGGCAGGCCATGGGATGACGCAGGCAACCCCAAAAAAGAAGCCCCGCCATCTTGCGATAGCGGGGCTGTCCCTCTTTGTCGGCGTCTTTGAACCGGGGGCTCCTTCCCGGTGCAGTCAAGTCACCGCAGCGGCGAACCGCTGAGGGCAGTCATTCGACATTTACTTTTTCAGCGCGTCTCGGATTTCCGTCAGCAACTGAATGTCAGCCGGTGGAGCGGCAGGGGCCTCATCCACGGGCTCTTCGGGGCTTTCCATGGCAGCACGCAATTTGTTCACGTAGCGCACCATCAAAAAGATGATGAAAGCGAGGATTAGGAAATTCACCACCACGGTGATGAAATTACCGTAAGCCAACACGGCCCCGGCTTCCTTGGCCGCTTCCAACGTCGCGGCACCACCTTCGCCGCCCAATTGCACGAAATAGTTTGAGAAATCGAGACCGCCAAAGATCGCACCCACGACGGGCATAATGATGTCGTCAATCAGCGACTTGGTAATAAGCGCGAAAGCGCCACCAATGATCACACCCACCGCCAGGTCCATCACGTTGCCTTTGGCGATAAACTCCTTGAACTCATTCAGCATAGTCTTGCTTCCCTCTACGGCGCGGGGGACGCCGTTTCCTGTAGATATAAGACGGCATTTGTGCGCCGCGAAGATTTATTACCAGTTTTGCAAGCGGCTGAACATTTACAGCTTTTTGTCCAGAAACTTGGACAGGTGTTCAATATGCCCGACAAAACTGGACTTTCCCCCCCGCCGTGTGGTCCTGTGTGCGACAATATGGTTGCGTGAGGTGAGGGAGGACCGCCATGCAAGCCTGGGGCATCGCGGCGCTTGCCATCGGCTATTTGCTGTTTTTGTTTGTGGTAGCCAGCTGGGCTGACCGCCGCGCCCGCCGCTCCGGCGGCGGCGATGCAGTGGGCAAACGGCGAAACCGCTCCGTCATTTATGCCCTGTCGCTGGCCATCTACTGCACGTCCTGGACGTTTTTTGGCTCCGTGGGCATGGCCACCCTTTCCGGGTTGGATTTTCTTGCCATTTATCTGGGACCGCTCCTGGTGGTGACGCTGGGCCACCGGCTCCTGCTTCACATTATCAATGTGGCCAAGCGCGAGCGGATTACCTCGGTGGCGGATTTCATCGCCTCCCGCTACGGCAAAAGCACCGCCGTGGGGGCCTTTGCTGCCGTCATCGCCGTGTTGGGCACCGTGCCTTATATTGCCCTGCAACTCAAAGCGATCTCCACCTCCGTGGATGCTATGGTGAACCGCTACCAACCCGCCCTTGGGGCCATGGAGGTTCAGCCTGTAGCAACCTCCCTTTTTGTCTCCGCCATGCTGGCCCTCTTCGCCATATTGTTTGGCACCCGCCATGCCGACGCCACCGAACACCAGGACGGTCTGGTTTTGGCGGTGGCGCTGGAATCCATCATCAAATTGGTGGCGTTTCTAGCTGTTGGTCTGTTCGTAACGTTTAGCCTGTTTGGCGGCATTGGCGATTTGGTGGAGCAGGCCCGGGCGTCGGACTACGTCATGCAATCCGCCTTTGGTGAAATTCATCCGGCCCGTTTTGCCATCATGACGGTGCTGTCCTTTTTCGCGTTCCTGCTGCTGCCGCGCCAGTTTCACGTGGCGGTGGTGGAAAACCGCTCCGAACACGAGGTGCGCACCGCTCGCTGGCTCTTCCCCGCCTATCTGGTGTTGATCAACCTGTTCGTGCTGCCCGTGGCGGCGGCGGGCATGGTTATTTACGGCCAGTTGGTCAGCCCGGACAGCTATGTGTTGGCCCTGCCGCTGGAAGCGGGGCAGTGGGGCATTTCTGTGCTGGTGTTTATCGGGGGCCTGTCTGCCGCCACAGCCATGGTCATCGTGGCCTGCGTGGCGCTGGGCATCATGATTTCCAACAATATTGTCTTGCCGCTCATGCTGCGGGCCTCCAGCAATGGTGGGGCTGGCCAACGTCTTTCTGCGGTGCGGGGCATGGAATCCGTCCTGTTGCGCATACGCCGCACGGCCATTTTTATCATTATGGTTTTGGCCTATGGCTATTTTCAGGTGGCGGAGGATTCCGCCGCCCTGTCTTCCATTGGCTTGCTTTCCTTTGCCGCCATTGCACAATTTGCGCCGTCTTTTCTGCTGGGGTTGGTATGGCGTCGCCCCACCACGGTTTCTGCCCTTGCGGGCATGGGCACGGGGTTTGCTGCCTGGATTTACACGCTGTTTTTGCCCACCGTGTTAGGTCCCGACAATTCTTTGCTGACCCTTGGCCCCTGGGGCATCGACTGGCTGCGCCCCCAAGCCCTGTTCGGGTTTGAGGCGGAGCCCCTCAACCATGGGGTGATCGTTAGTCTTCTGGCCAATACGTTGGCCTATTGCCTTGCAACCTTCATCCGCCGTCCCCGCCCGCTGGAGCGCCACCAGGCCGGTTCCTTTTTTGTGCTGGGCCGCAACGCCAACCGCACTTTCCGACTGGAGGGCGGGCAGGTTGAGCTCAATGAGCTGAAGCACGTGGTTTCCAACTATTTGGGTCCGGAACGCAGTCAGCGGGCTTTTGACGATTATTTCAACAGCCGTGGCGAGCGCCAGCAGGGCCGGGCCATTGCCAGTGATGAGGCTATTGCCCATGCCGAACAGGTGTTGGCCAGTGCCATCGGTGCAGCCTCCTCCCGTCTCGTGATCTCGCTATTGCTGCAAAAGCATGAACCGGCCGGCGAAAGCACCATCCGCCTGCTGGATGATGCCTCCGAGGCGTTGCAGCAAAACCGCGACCTACTGCAAACGGCGCTCGACCAGGTGGAGCAGGGCATTTCCGTTTTCGATAATGGTTTCACCTTGTCCAACTGGAACGCCCAGTTTCGCCCCTTGCTCGGCTTACCCGTGACCCTGGGGCAGGCCGGCATGCCTTTGTCCCTCATCGCCGAAGCCATCGCCGAGCGGGTGGATGGCCCCGAAGACATGACCCGCGCCCTCCTGGAAGCCGACAAGCCCTTCGTGGTCCAACTGCATGAAAGCGACCGTGTTCTGGAGGTTCAGTCCAAGGCCATGCCTGACGGCGGTCTGGTGGTTTGGTGGAACGACATAACCGAGCAGGCCAACGCCGCCAACGCCCTGCAACTGGCCAATGAGACGCTGGAAAATCGGGTGCGGCAACGGACGGAAGAATTGACGCGCCTCAACGGTGACCTGGCTTCAGCCCGCGCGGTGGCGGAGGCCGCCAATATCGGCAAGACGAAATTTCTTGCCGCCGTGGGTCACGATATCCTCCAACCCCTCAATGCAGCCCGCCTCTATGCCTCCAGCCTGGTGGAACGACTGGAATCCGGACCCCACGAAAATCTCGCTCGCAATATCGATGTGTCACTGGAATCGGTGGAGGACATTCTGGGTGCGGTGTTGGCCATCTCAAAGCTCGATTCCGGCGCGCTGACGCCCAGCATCGCCACCTTTGAGGCAGCCCGCCTGTTGGACCGGCTCAAGGTGGAATTTGCACCCATCGCCGCCCAAAAGGGGCTGAAACTCATTATCAGATCTAACGATTTTCACGTGACATCAGACTATTCACTGCTGCGCCGCTTGCTGCAAAATCTGGTGTCCAATGCCATCAAGTATACGGCCCATGGCACCGTGACGGTGGACGCCAAAGTGCAGCGCAATCAACTGGTCTTTGCCGTGGGCGACACGGGCGCTGGCATAAGCCCCGCCGATCAGCAGATCATTTTCGATGAGTTCAAGCGCCTGGAGGGCGGGCGGCAGGTGGCGGAAGGGCTTGGTCTTGGCCTGTCCATTGTCAAACGTCTGGCGGCTACGCTGGATCACCCCATTGCGCTAACCTCCGCACCAGGACAGGGCTCCACCTTTTGCGTCACCGTGCCCCTGGCCGTGCCGAAAACCAAAGCGCTATCGCAAACACCGAAAAAGACTGCAATGCCAGCGGCCATGGCGGGGCCGACGGTTTTATGCGTTGATAACGAACCGCGCATTCTCGACGGCATGAAAACGCTGCTGGGCGGTTGGGGGTGCACGGTCCATACATTTGACAGGACGGTTGACCTTCTGTCCCATCTGGAGGGCAAGACCGCCGATCTGCTGATTGCGGATTACCATCTGGACGGCGAGACAGGCCTGGACACGATTGCAGCAACCCGAAACCGCATGGGCGCAGATTTTCCCTGCATTCTGATTACCGCAGACCGCAGCGCCGCCCTGCGCACACAGGCCAACGCGTTGGAAATTACCCTGTTGAACAAACCCCTCAAGCCCGCCGCCCTGCGCGCCACACTAGCAGGCATCAAGCCCTACGAGGCCAAGGCAGAACAGGCGGCGGAATAGTCTGACCTATAGTGCCCATGGCACTGACCGTCTAACCCCAGCCAAGCGCATCATCGGCTGACTTGATCGGCCCATCAGCGTCATTGGCAAACGGCGCAGAAAGGGAGGCAAGGTCGCCCATCAAGGCGACGCGTGATCCGCAGGGGTGGGCGCAATAAGGCTTTGCACCGCTTAGAGCGCTGCCCCGTCGCCGATGGCATCCGCCCCCAGTTTGGACAGTTGAATGACCGCCTGGGTCCGGCTGTCCACATTGAGTTTTTGCAGCACCGCCGACACATGGGCCTTCACGGTGGCTTCCGACACGCCCAGTTCATAGGCAATCTGTTTGTTCAACAGGCCCTGTGAGATCATGGATAAAACCCGCGCCTGTTGGGGCGTCAGCGAGGCCAGACGACCCATCAGATCGGCTAGTTGAGGGTCTGTTTCGCTGGAAAGGTCCAAATCCTCCGGTTTCCACACATTGCCCGCCAAAACGCTTGAGATAGCCTCGCGTATGGTCTCAATGCCCGCCGATTTCGGCACAAAGCCGGAAGCCCCCAGATCAAGGGCCCGCCGCACGGTGGCCCCATCTTCCGAGGCTGATACGATGATCACCGGCGTTGCCGCATGTTCCGCCCGCAGGGCAATAAGGCCGGAAAAGCCGCTCACGCCCGGCATGGCCAGGTCCAGCAGGACAAGGTCCACATCCCCTTCCGATTTCAGCAATTTCTGTAAATCTTCGAAATTGCCCGCCTCCAGAATGGATGTTTCCTTCTTGCCGCCCGTCAGGGCCTGACGCATGGCGCCGCGAAACAGCGGATGATCATCAACAATGATAATTGTGGCCGCCCCGGTCGGGTCGGACAGCAAAGTGGACACGTGCTGCGGTGGTGTATTGTTCAGTTCCATCGGGCTCCCCCCCAATTGAGTTGGCGTATCCTATCAAGGGAACGGTGTTCATGGCAATTGGCGGCCTGCAAATGCTTTGCTCACGCCCGCCATTGCTTGCGCTTTGCGCCGAAGCGCGGCACACCCAAGTCATGATCCCTTGTCAAACTTGTGCCCCATGAGACCCAACCGCTGGACAGGACTGGACTGGTGGCACCGCACCGCCATCGTTGCCTTTGCGGTGACAGGTCTGGCCCTCGTGGGGGCCTTTGTGCTGGCGGGTTGGCTGGATGAGGCGGCAAGGGCCGGTCGCATGGGCTCCGTTTCCTGGATATCCCTTTCCATCTTTCCCCTGTTTATGGTTCTCGCCGTCGCTTTGTTGGGCGCTGCCCAGCGCACCGTAAACATGCGTATGGGTCATACCCACCATACCAAGGCCCTCTTCACCTCCACCGCCCGGCGCGTTGAGGATGAAATGCCCAATACCGGACAGGTAGAGGTTGTTTTGGACGAACAGGGCCAGCCCGTCACCGCCATTGAAAAAGAGGCCGCGGCGCCATGAGGCTTGCCGATCACATCCGTGATGGCCGCAAGGGGGTGGACGCGCGTCGCGTGCTCACCATTGTCTGGTTTGGCGCGTTGGTTTTTGTGCTGTTGACGGGTCTGCTGCTACTGCTGCAACGGTTGGGGCTAACGCTCAACCTGACCATGATTATTCTGGGCAGCGCCACGCTGCTGATGCTGCTGGTCTTGGCATGGCTTGGGCGCACCATGTCCAGCGCTCATTTTTTTTATGCCAACCGCATGGCCGGTTCCACGGCTTTGGGAGTGGGTGGACTGACCGACTGGATCAGCGGTTCCTTTCTCGTGTTGCTTTTGGTTTTGCCCTTGGCGGGGAAAATGGTGCTGGCCCCGGCGCTCATGTTGGGCTTTGTGCTGCAAACCGGGTTGTTTGCCATGACTTTCCAGCGTTCCGGCGTGGCCACCGTCTCCGGATTTATGGACTGGCGGACCCGCTCCCGCAGTACGGGTCTTGCCACCCTGGCTGTTACGCTGGGCATATTGGGCCTGTTAATCGTGGCGGACGGTTTGGTCCTGTTGCGTTTGGTGGAGCAGGTGACAGGTTTGTCCGGCCCCGCCGTCACGATTGCCACACTGGCATTGGCTGGCTTGCCGGCGCTCATGGGCGGTTGGTTGTCCCTGGTCCTCGTAAACGGCGTCTTGGCCGTTTGGATGGTGCTGAGCCTTCTGGCGCCCGCCATTGCCACCGGCTTCATGCGCAACTGGCTGGCCTCCCAGGCCGCCATCGCCCCCAACACACAGACCATTGACCCATTGCAATTGGCGCACAGTGCCCTGCCGCTGGTGGGCGCAAATTGGGGTGTTGGGAGCATATCCGGCCTGTCGGTGGGGTTGACGCTATTTGTGCTGGCCTGCGGTTTTGCCACCCTGCCCACGGCCCTTTCCCGCGCCGCCTTGGCAAGGCAACCCATCGCGGCCATGGAAACCAATTCCTGGACGTCCCTTGCCGCGTTTCTTGTCTTGTCCGCAGTCCCCCTGTCGCTGGCCTTGATTGCGCCACAGCCGGAGGCGGCACAATTAGCGCAACTCCTGCGCACCGATGGTGTGCTCTACGCTTTGCCACATCTGGCGCTCACACTGGCGGCGCTGAACGCGCTTTCCGTCTGCCTTCACACATTTGCCGTGGCCTTGGCCCGCGCCTTGCGCCGCACGCGACGGCTGGACCCTGGCGAGCAATCCATGTTTCCCGCGCGCCTGGTCACGTTGGGCCTTTTGGTGGGGCTATATTTTATTGCGCCACTCCCCCTACCAGCCCGCCTGTCCACCCCCGGAGACATGCTGCTGGCTGCACTGGCCCTGGGGGCCGGTGGTCTTTTTCTACCCCTTTTGTTTTTCATTTGGGGGCCCGTCATGCACCGTTTTGCCGGCGGCTTTGCGGCCCTCGCCGGTGGGGCTGCCGTTGCCACCGGTTTCTGGTTTGGCCGTATGCCTGTGTTGGAGGCCGGTTTGATGGGCATGGGTATCAGCGGCGGCATTATGCTGCTGGCCGCTTTCCCCGCGCTTTTGTCCGGCAAGCCCCGTGAAGACCTGCGCCATGCCCAGTTGCGCGACCCAACCCCCATAAGTTGACCCCATGAAGCCCCTGATCATCGACCCATCCCTGTTCCGCCCTGAAGCGGTGAGCGAAGAAACGCGCCGGTTCAACGAAATCGCCCGCATTCAACTGGCCGAAGCGCCGGACCCATGGGCGGTTACGCCCGCTAAAGCCCGCAAAACGCGGGCAGAGGGCAAAGGGTTTTTCCCGCTGGAAAAAGCGGAACCGACTGCGCGCATGATCACTATAGATGGCCCCGCCGCTCCCCTCACGCTGCGCCACTTCACCCCGAAGTATGGCCAGCCTCGTGGGACGGTGTTGCACTTGCACGGCGGCGGCTGGCAGGTGGGGGCCGCCGATGCCCATGATGTGCGCCTGCAGGAAATGGCTGACCGAACCCGTCTTCAGGTTCTGTCGCTGGAGTATCGGCTGGCACCCGAACAACCCTATCCCGCCGCCCCGGATGATTGCGAAGCGGCGGCGCGGTGGTTGGTGAGCGATGAAAGTGGTTTTGGCCCTCCCCATTTCATTGGTGGTGAAAGCGCTGGCGCCCATTTGGCCACCGTCACCCTATTGCGGCTTCGGGATCGTCACGGTCTCACACCGTTTACGGCGGCCCTATTGACCGCCGGTGTTTATGATTTGGGCAAGACGGCCAGTGTGAAAAACTGGGGTGCGCGCAAACTGGTGCTCAACACCCGCGACATGGTCATGTTCGTGCGCGGTTTTTTGCAAAACGGGGAAGACCGGCGTGATGCTGACGTCTCCCCCCTCTACGCGCCGCTGCACAACATGCCCCCCGCCCTGTTCAGCGTGGGGACGGAGGATTTGCTGCTGGATGATACGCTTATGATGGCCACCCGCTGGCATGCCGCCAATGCCAATGCCCAGTTGGACATCACCCCCGGCGGCTGTCACGTCTTCCAAAGCCTGCGCAATCTCAAAATCGCGCAGGAGAGCAATCAACGCATCGATGATTATTTGAACGCCAACATTTGACACCGTCATGGGCCGACGTGGTCGGCGGGTCTCCAAAGGTGGTGGCGATTGGGTCGATCACGTCGGCCCATGACGAGTGGTGTCAGTTCTTTTCCCAGTTTTCCTTGGCGTCTTTAGCCACGTCGATCATCCGGCGCATGAGGCCCTCCACTTTGTCCATGGCCTTGTCGAGCCCATCTTCAGACCCTTTGGTGGGGGCGGGCGTTTTTTTCGTCGGGGCCGGCGTATTGCTGGCCAATTTGGCTTCCAATGCATCAATGCGCGCTGCCATACGCTCCATTTCATCGCGCCATGCCGCCCGCTCATCCGCCGCCATGGAGCAGACCACGGAGCCTGCCGCTTCCCGGCAATAGGAAACCGCACCACTTTGACGGTCCACGCGGATGCTGCCCTTTTCGGTTTGCACCACGAAATAGCGATCATCCTCAGCCACCCGTTCGGCCATGGCGGGGTTGGTCAGCATGAGGGCAGCGGCAATGAGGGCGATACGCATGGCGTTTTCTTTCCTGAAAGGGCGGCGATGGTGCCTGCAAAACGGGGCTGTCATGGTGCGGGTTCCATCTTCCCAAGCCGCACAGGCTGTGGCAACACCCTCCCGAAAATTCAACTGGGGCCGTGCTTCGTGAGCGACACTATCATCTACAAGATCAGCCCCCGCCAAGCCTGGGACATGGCGCAGCAGGCGGGTGTTTTTACGGGCGCGCCCATCGATGTGGCGGACGGTTTCATCCATTTCTCCACCGCTGAGCAGGCGCAGGAGACACTGGACAAACATTTTGTTGGTCAGGACGATCTGGTGCTGGCAGCGGTCAATGTTTCTTCGTTGGGGGATGCCCTGAAATGGGAAGTCTCCCGCGGCTGTGCGCTCTTCCCCCACCTTTATGGGGATCTCCCCATGACCCACGTGATTTGGACCCGACCCATCACAACGGCAAGCGACGGCACCCATACCATGCCCGATCTGACCTGATGGACTTCTTCTACAAAACCATAGGTCGCAAGGCGCTCTTCACGCTGGATGCGGAGACAGCCCATGGCGCTTCAATCGCCGGGCTGAAAGCGGGCCTGCACCCACGCGCCGATAATGCAGCCGATCCGCGTTTGGCGGTCACCGTGGCGGGTCTTACCTTCCCCAACCCGCTGGGCATGGCGGCGGGGTATGACAAGGGGGCAGACGTGCCCCATGCGCTGATGGCCATGGGTTTTGGCCATGCAGAGGTGGGCACTATCACGCCCAAGCCCCAGGGCGGCAACCCCAAGCCCCGCGTGTTCCGCCTGCTGCGCGATGATGGGGTGATTAACCGTCTGGGCTTCAACAGCGAGGGCCACGAGGTTGTGCGAAACCGCTTGGCGCGCCACCCACGTGTGGCCGACCACGGTATTTTGGGCATCAATCTGGGAGCCAACAAAACAAGCGAGGATTTTGCGGCCGATTATGTAATGGGTGTGAAATGCTTCGCCCCATTAGCCGATTATCTCACCGTCAACATCTCCTCCCCCAACACGCCTGGCCTGCGTGCCCTGCAAGGGGCTGACCCGCTGGCCGACTTGTTGGACCGGGTGGCCGACACCCGCGATGAGCAGGACAAACCCGTGCCGCTCTTCCTTAAAATCGCGCCCGACCTGGACCAAGGCGAGATGGAAGCCATTGCCAAGGCCCTGCAGGCTTCCCGCTTTGACGGGCTGATTGTCTCAAATACCACCCTGGCCCGCACCGGTCTTAAATCCGTCAATGCAGACGAGACCGGCGGGGTCTCAGGCCGCCCGCTCATGGAGCGCTCCACCATTGCGCTGGCCCGCATGGCAAGACTTATGGGAGCAGACTTTCCGCTTATCGGTGTGGGCGGCGTTTTCGGCCCCCGCGATGCTATCACCAAGATCGAAGCCGGTGCCCATCTGGTGCAGCTTTACACGGGCCTCATCTATGGCGGCCCCAACCTGCCGGGCAAAATCATCAAGGGCATGGGCAAGCATATGGATGCGCTGGGCGTGGCGGATTGGGCCAGCATTCGCGGTTCCAAGACGGACGAATGGGCCGCAAAGACGATACCTGCTTAGCCGAAGGTCTCCCTCACTTTTGTTGGCAAACGCTCGTAGAGTGTCACACCGCGAATGCCCAAGAAGGCGAGCAGCGCCAGCCACAGGCCGTGGTTGCCGAGAAAAGGCGTTGCCCCGTAATAGGTGGCCAGAAAGGCGGCCAGCGACACCAGCATCATATTGCGCATGTCACGGGACCAGGTGGCGCCGATATAGACCCCGTCCATCTGAAACGCCACCACACCCACCAGTGCCGTGAGCGCAGCATAGGGCAAAAAGGTGCGGGCTACCGCCCGCACGTCCTCATGGGTGGTGAGCGTATCGATCAGCGTGGGGCCACCCAGAAAAAACACAGCGGTGGCAAAGCCCGCCAGGGCAAAACCCCAGATCAGTGTGAGCCGCACCGCCCGGTCAAAGGCTGGGCGATAGCGCGCGCCGATAGCCCGCCCTGCCAACTGTTCCGCCGCAGTGGCGAACCCGTCCAGAAAGTAGCCGGACACCAGAAAGAAATTCATCAACACCGCATTGGCAGCCAGCGTCGTTTCACCAAAATCTGCCCCCTGCGCCGTGAAAAAGGCGAAGGCGAAGAGCAGGCAAAAGGAACGGATCATGATGTCCCGGTTCACGCCAAACAGTCTTGTAAGCGCTGCCCGATCACCCAAGACGGCCAACCCGGAGAAGGCCCGCCTTCCATAGGCGAAGGCCACGCATAACAGGCCCAACACCGCCGCCAGCCCTTCTGCCATCACGGTGGCCCATGCCACCCCCGCAATGCCCCATCCCAGATAAAGGCCCAGATAGAGCGAAAGGACGACATTGGAGCCGTTCAACACCGTTTGCAGCACAAGGCCCAGTCCGGCCCGCCCTTGCCCCAGCATCCAACCCAGCACGGTGTAATTGGTAAGCGTGAGGGGCGCGGCCAGAATGCGGACGGTGAAATACTCCCGGACCGCAGATTCCACGGCGTCCGTCACGTCCATGAAGTAAAGCCCCAGCCACAGGATGAGCGGAGCGGCCAGCAGGGTGAGAAAACCCAGTGTCCAGGACAGAAGCAGTGAGCGGTAAAGCACCACCTGTTGGTCTGCTTCATCTCCCCGCCCAAAAGCCTGCGCCACCAACCCTGTGGTGGAGGAGCGCAGAAAATTGAACGTGGTGAAAACGATGTCGAACAGCACCGCCCCCACGGCAAGCCCGCCCAGCAGCGCCGCATCCCCCATCCGCCCCACCACGCCCGTATCCACCAGCCCGATAATGGGCGTGGAGAGGTAAGCCAGCGTTGTGGGCAGTGCGATGGCCAGCACCGCCCGATTGCTCACCTCAAAGGGCTTGGCGGTGCTCTCCATCCGGCAGGGCCGACTTCACGCGCGGCGAGAAAAAAAGGAAAACAGCCGCACAATCAGGAAAATGGGCACGACCACGGCAGCGCCGAGGAGGATATATTCCGCCCCTTCGTAAATGGCATCGAAACCGAGTCGCCACAGGCCTGCGAAGAAATCGATAATGCCTTGGAAAAAGCCCGCAGGCGTCCACCCCATGGTTTGCATGACGATGCCCACAATGACGGAAAACACGAGCAGTTTCACCGCCACCCGAAGGGGGCTATCGCCGAGAAAACGGGTTACTGCATTGGCCATGGGTCACTCTCCTGTGCAGCCCAGCAGATAGGCCTGCCGCTAGGCGTGATCAAGGCAAATCAAACCGTGCCGAAAAACGCGACGATCATGGCTCCCGTCACCAGAAATGTGAGCACCTGCCGCAGTTTCACAAACCACATCTGCACTTCGCCCCGCTGACCCGCCCACACATCCCACGCGCCTTGGCCCGCAAAGGCCAGCGCCTGCACGCCGAAAACGTAAGGGGCGGGCAGCAACAGGCTGAACCAGCCCACAAGCGATGGCACAACAGACAAGATGAAATTGGTGGCCCCGTCATCGCGGTTCTGGTTGCGCAGTGCCATGCCCCAGCGGGTGCCGCCCAGAAAGGAGAGGATGACCGCGCCATAGGTTTTCAGCGCATCCATCACCAGCATTTCCTGCGGGTTTTGGGGCGCAAGAAACAGGGTGGCCAAGGCCAGGCCGCCAAAAGGAATGAAACCGGCCAGCGACAAAACCCATGCCGTCTTGCGCGCCTTGGCCGCCTGGCTCTTGTGGCGATGGCTGGCCATGGGGTCAGCAGGGTCCATCCTGTCCAGCAGGTCCGCCGGTTCATCATCATCAAACAGGGAAAAAGCCATGTAATAGCTCCGCTGGGGCCGCGCCGCGCCGCCCGGCAATTGTTTGCCGCATCCGCGTAGCGAAGGCCCGTGGACCTGCAACGCGGACGCAAGACATCAGTTCTTGCGAAACACTACGCTTGCCAGCCAGCCCGTAAAGGCGGCCACGATGACGCAGATAATGCCAAACCAGAACCCGTATTGGTGGGCAAAATCATAGGTGAACTGCTCAAAGCCGATCTTTTTCACCGTGAGCGGCAGAAATTGCGATTCCACAAATTTGCCCTTGTGAAACATGAAGGCCCGCGCCGTGTGCCGCCCGATGGGCACATTGGCGGGCACTGCCAGCCGCGCCTTGAACAGGGAAGGGGTGAGGAAAGAAATGCCGCCGGGCCGCTCCAGATATAGGTCCTTGTCTGTTTTCAGCCGTTTCACGCTGGCCGCAAATTCCGCATTAAGCGGGTCACCAATGCCCCCATCCACCGGTCGAAAGGAGAGGTTTTCCAGCCCGATCTGCAAAATGCGGGCGTCCTCCGCGTCAGTAATTTGCGAAAACGGTTTGGTGGAGGCCACGGAATAGGACGAGGGCACATCGATGAAATCCCGCGCCGTGCCGTTGACCCAGATACCCATCTTCCGCTCCCGCCGCCGCACGGTGACCAGCTCTCTGGGGCCTTCCAGCACGACAACCACATCGTAAAGACCGGCCTTCAGGTCTTCGGCGATACCGTTTTCGATGGAGCCAAAAATGATGATTTCCGTACCGCTGAAGCTGGAGGAAATTTCCACCACCTCTTCGCTTAGCCCGATCTGGATGCCCGGCTTTTCTTCTTGGGCCGTGGCGGTGGTGGCAAGCAGCAGGAACAGGGCTGTCAAAAGGCGCAGGATCATCCTAATGCCCCCCGGTGCCCAGGGAGAACAACTCGTCCGGCGTGGTCACCAGATCCCACCCCATGCGCAGGCAGACCGCCAGCACGATCAGGCCCAGCAGGGCCCGCAATTGCTCGCCCTTGAGCTTTTGCCCCGCATGGGCGCCAAACTGCGCTCCAATCACGCCGCCCACCATGAGGATGAACGCCAGCACGATGTCCACCGTTTGGTTGGTGGCGGCCTGGGCCACGGTGGTGAACATGGTCACAAACATGATTTGGAAGAGCGACGTGCCGATCACCACATTGGTGGGCACGCGCAAAAGATAGATCATGGCCGGGACCATGATGAATCCGCCCCCCACACCCATGATGGAGGCCAGCACGCCCACCAGAAAGCCCAGCACCAAAACAGGGATAACGCTGAGGTAAAGCTGCGAGCGCTCAAAACGCATTTTGAAGGGCAGGTTGGCAATCCACGGGCGGTGGGTTGGCAGCGCGGCGGCGGGGTTTGCTTCTTCGCCGCTTTCCGCCGCTTTGCGCGCCTTGCGGATGGCCCCGAGGCTCTCGATCACCATTAGCGTGCCGATGGTCCCCAGAAACAGCACGTAGAGAATGGAGATGATGAGGTCCAACTGCCCCGCTTCGCGCAGGGCGGAGAAGATCACAACACCGGCAGCCGAGCCCGCAATACCGCCCACCAGCAGCATAATCCCCAGTTTGATGTCCACCGCCGCCCGCCGCAGATGGGCCAGCGCGCCGGAAAAAGACGAGGCCACAATCTGGTTAGCCTCCGTCGCCACCGCCACGGCGGGGGGGATGTTGTAGAAAATCAAAAGCGGCGTCATCAAAAACCCGCCGCCTACGCCAAACATGCCAGACAAAAAGCCCACACCCGCCCCCATGCTGAACAAGACCAGCACATTGACCGACATTTCGGCGATGGGGAGATAAAGGTTCACGAGCAAGACTTGCGAAACGATGATGGACTGACGCTGTCACCGCCTGTCTCAGGGCCGGGACAACACGTCGAAAGCGGTTTGAAAAAACAGGGCTTACGGGGCGCGTCACCATGCCACCGGCACAGGCCGGACGGTGCCGCGGTTCATGCGCCTGTCAGATGGCGAAGTCAAACCCCCAGGCCGCGATTGGCCGGAGATTTTCAGTCCAGTTCAAGGGAAGGGTGGTGCCAGCCCCCAGAAGGGGCGGTTCAAGCATCTTGAATAAGGAGACCGTAGCCTGTAATCGTGTTATGTAATAACATTACAATCATCCCTCATCCGTTTCGACACCGGCAACGTTTGCGTAAGGAGCGCCCTTAAATGTCTGATAGTGCCGTTTATCCCACACAAAGCGCCAACAAGCTCCCCGTCACCGTGCTGTCCGGTTTTCTGGGTGCCGGCAAAACCACGCTCCTCAACAAGGTGTTGAACAACCGAGACGGACGCCGCGTGGCGGTCATCGTCAACGACATGTCCGAGGTGAATATCGACGCCGATCTGGTGCGGGCCGACACGGAACTCTCCCGCACGGAAGAGACACTGGTGGAAATGTCCAATGGATGCATTTGCTGCACTTTAAGGGACGATCTTTTGGCTGAGGTGCGCAAACTCGCCGAGGAAGGCCGGTTCGACTACTTGCTGATTGAGTCGACGGGCATTTCAGAACCCCTGCCCGTGGCCGCCACCTTTGATTTCCGCGACGAATTTGGCGAGAGCCTTTCGGACGTTTCCCGCCTCGACACGATGGTAACCGTGGTGGATGCGGTGAACCTGCTGCGGGATTATTCCAGCCACGATTTCCTGCGTGACCGGGGCGAGACGATGGGGGAGGACGATGACCGCACACTGGTGAACCTGCTGGTGGAGCAGATCGAATTTGCCGATGTGGTGATCATCAACAAGGTGGACGACGCCAAGCCCCACGAGGTGGACGCGGCCCGTAAAATCATCCGCAGTCTCAATGCCGATGCCCGCATCATCGAGACCAGCTATTCCGATGTCCCCGCCGACGCCATCTTGAACACGGGCCTGTTCGATTTTGACAAAGCCCATGAACACCCCATGTGGGCCAAGGAACTTTACGGTTTTGCAGATCACGTGCCGGAGACAGAGGAATACGGTGTCACCTCTTTTGTCTATCGTGCCCGCCAGCCCTTCGATCCCGCCAAAATCCATGCCGTATTGAACGGCGATATGCCCGGTGTCATTCGCGCCAAGGGCCACTTCTGGCTGGCAACCCGCCCCGACTGGGTGGCAGAATTTTCATTGGCCGGAGCGCTGTCGTCCGTCGCCCCCATTGGGCGCTGGTGGGCATCCGTTCCCAAGGCCAACTGGCCGCAAGGGGACAATATAAAGCGCTATTTGGACGAGCGCTGGCAGGAGCCCTGGGGTGACCGCCGTCAGGAAATCGTTTTCATCGGCTCCGGCATCGACTGGCCCGCCCTGAAAGCCAGTCTGGATTCCGCACTGGTCCCCGAAACAACCGCCACCACCCTTGAGGCCTTGCCCGATATGCAAGACCCCTTCCCCCAATGGCGGGCAGCCAATCAAGCGGCCTAAGGGATGTGAAAACGCGTCAGAGCATTACACATTGTGCGGCTGAAAGGTTTTAAGCCTGAATGCCCAGTGCTTCCACCAGTTTGCTGTCCACTTTGCCCGTGACGGGAATGTCGGCGCTGCGCTGGAATTCCATGATGGCGCGTTTTGTTTTGGGGCCGATCAACCCATCCGGCGTGCCCACGTTAAAGCCGCGTTGGTTGAGCATGGCCTGGGCTTTCTTGACCATGGTGGAGCCGGTGGCGGCGGCGCTGCGCTCCCGTGTGCCCTTACCCTGCCATTCTTTGGGCACCGCCACGCGGTTAGCGGCCTCGCTGATTTTGCGCGGCGACCATGAATTGACGGCGACGCGGGCCTCGGCCAGATCATCCGGGTCCATGGCATTGGCCACCTCATCGCGCTTGGCGGCGGCATCGCTGTCGCCCGTCTTGGCGGCCAGCGCGAACCATTTATAGCTTTCAGACAGGTTTTGCGGCACGCCCATGCCCTGGCCGTAAAGGATGCCCAGGTTGAACTGGCTGTCCTTGATGCCGTAATCGGCGGCCTTCTGGAACCAGCCTACGGCCCGGTCCATATTGGGCTGAATGGCCGGCGGATTGCCCATGGCGTGGATGACGGCCAGATTGTGCATGGCGCGGGCATTGCCCTGATCGGCGGCTTTCTCATACCATTCGGCGGCCTTGGCCACATCACGCTCTACGCCGATGCCTTTTTCATAAAGCGAGCCGATGGAATATTGCGCCGGGGCAAAACCCTTTTCGGCGGCGGCGGTGAAATATTTGGCCGATTCCGTCATGTTGCGCTTCACATCCGTGCCATCGCTATAGCGCATACCCACCTGGAACAGGGCCTTTGGATCGCCACTGGAAGCGGCGGCCACCAGGGCGCGGGAACCGGCGGAAGACGGCACTTCGATACCAGCGCTGGCGTTCTGCTGGGCCGGTTCCACCGCAGGAGCGGAAGCGGGTTGCGCCTCTGGCTGCGCGGCGGCAGTCTGTGATGGTTGTTCCAAACCCGGCGAGGCCAGCGTGTCGCTGGAAGCGGCAGGGGCTGTGGCCGATGCGTTTTCGGTGGCGGCGGGTTGTTGCGCTGGCGTAGCGCTTGGCGCGGCACCGGGGGCGGCGGGAGTGACATCCCGGGTAGCCTTGGCCACTTTGTTTTCAGTCTTTGGCGCGGGCACCGCTTCTTTGGCCGTGCTGGCCGGTGTGGTTTTGGGTTCAGCCTTCTTGGCCACCTGCTCGATCGCAGCAGGTTTTTTCTTGGCAACTTTCTTTTTGCTGTCGCCCATGAACATGCTGGCACCTTGGAAGGCCACAATGGCCAGCAGCAGGGCGGCTGCGCCCATGACGAGAGGCTTGCGCATACGCCCCATGTCAAACTTGGGTAATTTACCCCCAAGGCCGGATTTTTTGTCGCCCTTGGCCTCATCGCGCACCGCGTTCATTTCCGCGGTGGTGGCTTGCAGGGCCCGGCGGGCGGCGGCGACGGCATCAGGGCGGCCCTCGTCAGCAGCCCCGTCCAGATTGCCCCCATCCGCCATGGTGTTACCGGCGTCTGCGGCAGGCATGGGTGGAGGCGTATCAAAGCCCCCTTCATAAGCGTCGCCAAAACCGCCCGTTTCATGGTCGAGGCGAGCCTTTGCTTCATGCAACTCGGCAGAAGCGTTGCGCACCATATCATCCACATTCGGCATGGCAGGCGCGGCCGAACCCGGCTCCAGCGGCGCATCCAGTGAAGGATTAAACGGGGCAGGGGGCGTATCAAACGCCCCTTGGCGCATGGAATTGTCAATATCGTCGGCGGGGTCCAGGGCAGGAGAGGCCACCTGCATCGTGTCCGCCCGCGCTGCTTCGCTCAAGGCATGGGCGGCAAAATTGGTCTGGTTCACCGCGTTGTCCACCGCTGTGGAAGCCTGCACCACACCATGGCGCACGGGGGAGCTATCGCGCTCGTTGGTGGCAGCGATGGTATCTTCAATGGTCGCCAAACGCTCCACCACCTGCCCCAACATGCCCTGCATGTCGGCCACGGTCTGATGGGTCTGGGCATTGCCCGCATCGGCAGCCTCTTGCAATGAGCGCAGGTCCTGCGACAGGGCGGTGATGATCTGGGCCGGTTCGGAATTGGCCCCCATGAGGGCAACCGCTTGCTGCGCTGCCTGCTGAGCCGCTTCCAGCGAGAAGCTTTGCTGGTTCACCAACTGGCTTTCAATCTGACCCAGCCGCGCTTCCATGGGCGACAGGTCCACCGATGCACCTGCGGTGGCAGCACCGTCATTTTTGTTCAGATGACGGATAATCTGGCCGATCTGCGCCTCCAGATTAGAGATCTGCGCGCCTGTGGAATGGATGCTGGCGGCCTCTTCAAACCGCATGGTGAGGCGCTGGAGCTGTTCCTCCAATTGGCTCGTCTGCGTCTGGGCCGCATTTTGCGTCATCTGTTCGTTGAGCTGGCGTAACTGCTCTTCAATCACACCCACGTCGGGGCTGGCGAACATGGCCGAGGCACCGCCCAGATCGCCGTTTTCCGCATATTTTTCAAAGGACCCGAGCCGGTCGTTAAGGCCATCAATACGCACAGCAATATTTTGCAAATCGGCAGCGGTGTCGCGGGCGGAAATTTCCTCCACGGTCCCCGCAAGATCAGCCAAACGCTCTTCCAACCGGCTGATCCCGGAGAGATCCACCGGGTTGGGCGCTGATTTCGTGCTGGCATTAGAGACGGCCACCAGCGCGCGGGCCACTTCGTCCAGACGCCCTTCGATGGAGGCAATGTCGTCTGCGCTAACGCCCCCCGCGTCTGCCCCGGCTGAATTTTGCGTCCACTCCTGCAAGGCTGACTGCTGTTCGTTCAGCGCTTCCATCTTGGCCATGACCTCACCCAGATGATCTTCCAGCCGGGAAATGGCCGCCGTCTGTGAGGTCAATGACAGGGCCTGGGGCAGATCTTCCACAGTGGAGCGCAATGTATCCACCTGGCTGGCAAGGCTTTCCACACGGGGGGAAACGGCATTGGCCGTTTGCAGGGAGGCGCGGTTGAAATTTTGGGACAGGGCCTCGAATTGCTCCTGGAGCGCATCCATGCGGGCATCCAGCCGCGTGTTGTAATCATTGGCCTGATTGCCATTGCTGGTGGCAATCTCCCGCCGCACGGCCCGGCGCACATCCTGGTTCATGACGCTGCGCAGGTCTTCCAGTTCCTTATGGATGCGCTTAAACGCGCCTTCGTCCAGCGTGCTGGACTGCTGCATCTGCAAGACGGCCTGCGCAATGCGGTCGATCTCGTGCTGTTCGACACTTTTTTGCGTAACGACGGGCTTGGCCACCTGTTTTTTAAGGCCCGCCAACTCCACCTGAAGGTTGGACAGGGTGCGGGTGATGTTATCCAGCTTCGCTTCCGTGAAAGAGGGTCGGGCCGGGGCAGACTGCGCCTTTTGTTTGTCGGCACCGCCTCGAAGGCTGCCATTGGCCTCGGCGATTTGCTGCTGCACCGCCGCTTGCAGCGCGGCGGTCTGATTAAGCATGTGCTGGCGGTTGGCAATTTCATTGGCCAGCATGGACAACTCGCTCGCCGTGGACGCCGCTTGGGCCGGGCTCATATTATCCGGGTTCTGCCCACCATAAGTGGGCGCGGCCATGGGTTGGGGTGCCGCCTGGGACGCCAATTGTGCGGCCTGGTTTTGCAATACCGAACCGCCCACCGAACCGGTCGGATAAGGGGGGTAAGGCTGAATGCGGGGCGCGCTGCCTTGGTCGGCTGCGGGGATTTTCCCAACCCGCTGCTCAATGGCCTCCACCGCCTGCTGCAGCTTGTTGAGGCGTTCCAGATCCGCCTGCCCGTCGTTACCGCCCGTTTGGGGGAATGGGGAATATCCCTGCCGCATGTAAACTCTCTCACTCCAGGGCCCGCGCCGGATGCAAGTGCCGCGTTTTGCGCGGACTGACGGGCAGACAACTCACGATTCGCCCATGGCGAGACCATGGACGCTGACCCCACAATCTGCGGACATGGTAAATACGCCGTTAATCGCTTGTTTCAGGGCGGCAAGACTGGCGCGGAAATGCGCCCGTGCATGAATTTGACGTTTACGCAAACGTAAGAATTATGGACAAAGGCTTTTGCCTGTGGCAGTCTGTCCTAAATCGGGCCAAACTCGGGTCAATTCCCGTGATACTTTTTTGTCCCAAAAACGGCGCAAGACCGTCTTACACATACCGCTAACGGGCACGCAGAATGGCCCGAACACTGATGCCAGAGGAGCCAGACCCATGCCGACCTATTCCGCGCCAGTCAAAGACACCATGTTCATTCTCAACGATGTGCTCAACATCGCCCGCTACAACAACCTGCCGGGTTTTGAGGATGCCACGCCGGACATGAACGAAGCCATCCTGTCAGAAGCCGGTAAATTGGCAGAAGAAGTGCTGCAACCGCTCAATGAGGTGGGCGACAAGGAAGGCTGCACATGGAGCGAAGGTGAGGGTTTCAACAACACGGTCAAAACGCCCACCGGCTTCAAGGACGCCTATAATCTCTACCGCGAAGGCGGCTGGGGCGGCCTTTCCTTCCCGGAAGCCTATGGTGGCCAAAACCTGCCAGCCACATTGAATACAGCGGTTCAAGAATATGTATCTTCCGCCAACATGGCTTTTGGCATGTATCCCGGCCTCACCGCCGGGGCTGCGGCAGCGCTGATCGAACATGCTTCCGAAGAGCAGAAGCAGGCCTATGTGCCCAAAATGCTGTCGGGCGAATGGTCCGGCACCATGAACCTCACCGAACCCCATTGCGGCACCGATTTGGGCATGATCCGCACCAAGGCTGCCCGCAATGATGACGGCTCCTTCTCCATCACCGGCCAGAAAATCTGGATTTCCGCCGGTGAACACGACATGTCTGACAATATCATCCATCTGGTCCTGGCCCGTATTGAGGGCGAGCCGGAGGGCGTGAAGGGCATTTCTCTCTTTGTCTGCCCCAAATATATTCTCGACGAAGACGGCAATCCCGGTGAGCGCAACCGCCTCTCCTGCGGTTCGCTGGAACATAAAATGGGCATTAACGGCAATGCCACCTGTGTGATGAATTACGAAGGGGCCAAGGCCTTCCTCGTGGGTGAGGAAAACAAGGGCCTCGCCGCCATGTTCGTGATGATGAACGAAGCCCGTTTGGGCGTCGGTGTGCAGGGTTTGGCGCAGGCAGAAGTGGCCTATCAAAACGCCGCCGACTGGGCGCGCGACCGCGTGCAGGGCCGCGCCTTGACCGGCCCCAAATTCCCGGAACAGAAGGCCGACCCCATCATCGTGCATCCTGACATTCGCCGCGTGCTGATGTCTCTGAAAAGCTTTAACGAAGCGGCCCGGGCGCTGGTGCTGTGGACCTCCTTGAAGGGTGATCTGTCCCACCGTTCCGATGACGAAGAGGAAAAGCAGACGGCCGATGATCTCATGGGTCTGCTCACGCCGGTCATCAAAGGCGTGATTACGGACAAGGGCTTTGACGCCACCGTGCAGGCCCAACAGGTCTTCGGCGGCACGGGCTACACCAAAGATCAGGGCGTGGAACAATTCGTGCGCGATGCCCGCATTGCCATGGTGTATGAAGGGGCCAACGGCATTCAGGCGCTTGACCTTGTGGGCCGCAAACTGCCCTCCAATGGCGGCCGTGCGGCGCAGGCTTACTTCAAGGAAGTGGGCAAATTCTGCTCCGCCCACAAGGATGATGAAGCCATGAAACCCTATGTGGAGCCGCTCTCCAAGGCCCTGGCCAACCTGCAAGAGGCCACCATGTGGCTGGTGCAACACGGCATGAAAAACCCTGACAATGCGGGCGCTGCGTCCACCGACTACATGCACCTGTTCGGTCTTGTCTGCTTCGGCCACATGTGGGGCCTTATGGCCCTCTCCGCCAACGCCAAATTGGCCGAAGGCGCGGGGGGTGACGAAGAGTTTTACAAGAACAAATTGCTGACCGGCAAATTCTTCATGGAACGAATCATGCCCGAAGCCCCCGCCCATCTGGCCCGCATCCAAACCGGTGCGGACACCATGATGGCCATGAATGCGGAAGCGTTTTAGGCGCTTTCGCGCCTGAATGCGTCAGCAAGCAAAGGGAGGAGGACAGGCATGACCGACCCAACGGAAATTTTGGGCACCGCAACCCCCGCGTGGCGGGCGCAGGAAGATGTCGTCATGGTGCAGGACATGGCGCGGAAATTTATGGGGGCTGAAGTGGCCCCCCATTATGAGCGCTATGAAAAACAGGAAATGGTGGACCGGGATCGGTGGACCATGGCTGGCGAAGCGGGTTTGCTCTGCGCCTCCATGCCGGATGCGTATGGCGGCGCCGGCGGCACCTACGCCCATGAGGCGGTGATTGCCGAGGCTATCGGCCATGAGGGCGTGGACGGTTTCGGCCTCGCCCTGCACAATTCCATCGTCGCCCCCTACATTCTCCACTACGGCTCTGACGAGCAAAAAGAAAAATGGCTGCCGCGCATGGCCTCCGGCGAATTGATCGGCGCCATTGCCATGACCGAACCGGGCACCGGGTCCGACTTGCAGGGCGTGAAAACCACGGCGCTGAAAGACGGTAACCATTACAAAATCTCCGGCTCCAAGACGTTCATCACCAACGGCCAGCATGCCAATCTGATCGTACTGGTGGCCAAGACAGACCCCAGCCTCGGGGCCAAGGGCGTTTCGCTCATCATCATCGAGACGGACGGTCTGGAAGGCTTCGAGCGGGGCCGTAATCTCGACAAGATCGGCCTGAAGGCCAACGACACATCGGAACTGTTCTTCAACGATGTGCGCGTGCCCACATCCCATCTGCTGGGCCCGGAAGAAGGAAGCGGCTTTTACCAGTTGATGGAGCAATTGCCCCAAGAGCGGTTGCTCATCGCCAATCAGGCCATCGCTTCCATCGAGCGGGCGCTGGCGTTTACCGTGGACTACGTAAAAGAGCGCCGCGCCTTCGGCAACGCTATCATCGACTTTCAAAACACCCAGTTCAAACTGGCCGAATTGAAAACCGAAGCCTCCGTCGCCCGCGTGTTTGTGGACCACTGTGTCCAGCAGCATCTGGACGGTCAATTGGATGCCACCACCGCCTCCATGGCCAAGCTGCACCTCACCGATCTGCAATGCCGCGTCATGGACGAATGCGTCCAGCTGCACGGCGGCTATGGCTACATGAACGAATACCCCATCGCCCGCCTATTCCGCGACGCCCGCGTCCAACGTATCTACGGCGGCACCAACGAGATCATGAAAGTTCTGATCTCGCGGAGCTTGTGATGGCCTTCACCTTTTCTCCCGAAATGGCGCCACCCACCGCGCGGTGGATGGGCATGGATGTGCAGGTTTTGGATACGCAGGCCATGGTTTGTACGGCCACGTTTGAGACCCGCCCGGAAATGCAAAATTTTGGCGGTGTGCTTCAGGGCGGTATCATTGCTGCCATGCTTGACGACGCCATGGGGTTTCTCACCTTTGTCTCCCTCAAGGGCGAATACGCCATGGGGACAACGGATCTCCACACGCAGTTCCTCAAAGCCGTGCCCATGGGGGCAAAGCTACGGGTGGAAGCGGAGGTGACGAAAGCCGGTAAAGTGATCGCCTTCACCCAAGCCGCCCTTTACATCAACGATGATGAAGAGCCCGCCGCCCGCGCCACGGGCACCCAGCGCCTGCGGGCCTTCAAGGGCATGCAATTCGACACCAAAAAGGCGGGAGGCTGACCATGGCTGACTACACGCTCCATTGTTTTTTAGAATCCGGCAATGCCTACAAAGCCGCCCTCATGCTGCAATTGGCCGGGGCCGACTGGCAGGCTCAATACGTGGACTTTTTCAAAGGGGGCAATCGCACCCCGGAATTTCGCGCCATCAATGAATTGGGTGAAGTGCCGGTGCTCATTGATCACACGCAGGGCGACATTTCCATTAGCCAATCCGGCGTGATCCTGTGGCATCTGGCCGACCGGTTTCCCCAATTTGGAGCCACCAATGCCGAAGAACATCGTGAAGTATTGCGTTGGCTTTTGTGGGACAATCACAAATTCACCGGCTATCTGTCCGTCTACCGTTTCCTCAATAAATTCATGGGCAAAGGCGACACGCCGGAGGCTGAGTTCATGAAGGGACGGATGATTACGGCCTTCAAAACGCTGGACCGCCGTCTGGACGGTCGCGACTGGGTGGCCGCCGATCACATGACGATCGCGGATATGTCACTTGCAGGTTACTGCTATTGGCCCGATCACTATGGAACCGATTGGTCCACATACCCACATATTGAAAAATGGTTGGCCCGCATTGCGGATCATCCAAACTACAAAACACCAGAAGACATTCTGCCAGCATCGGCAGAGGACGCATAAGGAGCACCACCATGCCCGAAGCTTTTATCTACGACCACGTGCGCACCCCCCGCGGGCGCGGCAAGAAAGACGGCTCCCTCCACGAAGTGCCGTCCAACGCATTGGCCGCATCCGTGCTGGAAAGCCTGCGCGACCGTAACGATCTCGACACCCAGTTGGTGGACGACGTGGTGCTGGGCTGCGTGGACCCCGTGAAAGAAGCCGGTGGCGACATCGCCCGCACGGCGGTCCTGCAAGCCAATTACCATGAAGATGTGGCCGGTATTCAGGTTAACCGCTACTGCGCTTCCGGTCTGGATGCCGTCAATCTGGCCGCTTCTAAAATCATGTCCGGCGCAGACGATGTGGCCATTGGCGGCGGGGTGGAAAGCATGTCCCGCGTGGGTATCGGTGCCGCCGGGAACGCTTGGCCCATGGACCCATCCGTGGCTGTGCCCGCATACTTTGTGCCCCAAGGCATTTCCGCCGACCTCATCGCCTCCAAATACGGCTTCTCCCGCGATGATGTGGACGCTTACGCTGTCGAAAGCCAAAAGCGCGCCGCGGACGCGTGGGAGAAGGGCTACTTCAAGGATGCCATCGCGCCGGTGAAGGACATTAACGGTCTCACCCTGCTGGACCATGACGAGCACATGCGCCCCGGTACGGATATGCAGTCGCTGGCCTCCCTCAATGCCTCTTTTGAGATGATGGGTGAAATGGGTGGTTTCGATTATGTAAGCGTGCAGCGCTACCCGGAACTGGAAGCCATCAAACACGTCCACCACGCGGGCAATTCCTCCGGTATCGTGGACGGTTCCGCTGCTGTGCTTTTGGGTTCAGAGAAAGGCGGAAAGGCCATGGGCCTCAAACCCCGCGCCAAAATCCGCGCCTTCGCCAATATCGGCTCCGAGCCCAACATCATGCTCACCGGCCCCGTGGACGTGACCCACAAGCTGCTGGAGCGTGCGGGCATGAAGCTGGAAGACATCGATCTGTTCGAGTTAAACGAAGCCTTCGCCTCCGTGGTGCTGCGCTACATGCAGGCCTTCGACATTCCCCGCGATAAGATCAACGTGAACGGTGGCGCCATCGCCATGGGCCACCCCCTGGGTGCCACCGGCGCCATGATCCTCGGCACCGTGCTGGATGAGTTGGAACGCCGCGACCTCAACACCGCCCTGGTAACCCTCTGCATCGGCGGCGGCATGGGCACGGCCACGATTATTGAGCGGGTGTGAGGCTTTGAAATGGGGAGGGCGTCACCTCCCCCGTTGGGTGAGAGTGTTGGCGATCACTATGGTCATCGCCGCCCTCATCGGACCCATCATTGAATTGACACTGATAGCAATGGACTTCGCAGCGCGGCTGCTGCGGTAAATGTCCGACGTAGCGAAAGGCAGCTACCATGAAACATTTCACCATCGAAACCGATGCCGACGGCATTGCTCTCGTCACTTGGGATTCTCCGCAACGGTCCATGAATGTCATCGACATTGAAGTCATGGACGAAATGAATGCGCTGATCGAGCAAGTAGCGTCCGACGAAGCCATCAAGGGCGTGGTGCTTACTTCCGGCAAGAAGGCCTTTGGGGCGGGGGCCGACCTGGCTTTTCTGCAAAACACCATGGATCAGTTCGATGCCATGAAGGCGGACGACCCCCATGCGGCCATGAAAACCCTGTTTGAAGGGGCATTGCGCCTCAACACCACACTGCGGGCCATTGAGACGGGTGACAAGCCTTGGGTCTGCGCCATCAACGGCACGGCTTTGGGCGGGTGTTTTGAAATTGCGCTGGCCTGCCACGGGCGTGTCATGACCGACGACGAAAGCGCCACCGTGGGCCTGCCCGAGGTTAAAGTAGGCCTTCTGCCCGGCGGTGGCGGCACCCAGCGTGTGGCCCGTCTGGTGAACCCGCAGGACGCCATGACCATGCTGTTGCAGGGAAAATCCCACCGCGCGGCCAAGGCCAAGCAGTTGAACCTGGTCCACGCCGTGGCCCCCGCAGCCGAACTGGTGGAGACCGCCAAACAAATGCTGCGCGATGGCCTTAAACCCAAAGCGCCGTGGGATGAGCGCGGTTTCAAAGCCCCCCTCAACATCTGGTCCCCGGACGGGGTGCAAATGCTGGCCGCAGGCAACGCCCTGCTGCGTAAGGAGACCTACGGCAACTACCCCAATGCGCTCAACATCATGCGTGCCGTCTATGAAGGGCTGCAACTGCCCATGGATACGGCGCTGAAAGTGGAAAGCCGCTATTTCGCCAACACCCTGTCGCGGCCCGAAGCCAAGGCCATGGTGCGCTCGCTCTTCATCAACATGCAGGAGTTAAACAAGGGCGCCCGCCGTCCAGACGTGCCCGCCAACAAGCCCAAAAAAGTGGGCGTCATCGGCGCGGGCTTCATGGGCGCGGGCATTGCCTATGTTACTGCCAAGGCGGGGATGGACGTGGTGCTCATCGACCGTGACCAAGACGCCGCCGATAAGGGCAAGGTTTGGTCCGAAGATACGCTCAACAAGGCCATCAAACGTAAGCGGTCCACCGAAGAGAAGCGGGACGCGCTGCTCGCCAAAATCAACGCCACGACGGATTACGCCGCCCTGTCCGATTGCGACCTCGTCATCGAAGCCGTGTTTGAGGACAAGGGCATCAAAGCGGACGTGACGGGCCAGGTGGATGCGGCCACGGGAGACAAGGTCATTTTCGCCTCCAACACCTCTACCATTCCCATCACGGAATTGGCCCAGGCTTCCAAAAACGCTGAAAAATTCATCGGCATCCATTTCTTCTCCCCCGTGGACAAGATGATGCTGGTGGAAATCATCATGGGTGAAAACACGGGCGATGAAGCACTGGCCATGGCCATCGATTATGTGACGGCCATCAAGAAGACGCCCATCGTGGTCAACGACACCCGCGGCTTTTACGTCAACCGTTGCGTAATCCGCTACATGCAGGAAGCCTGGTCCATGGTCACCGAAGGTGTGCCTGTGCCCATGATCGACAATTTGGCGAAAGCCGCAGGCATGCCCGTGGGTCCGCTCACATTGAACGATGCGGTGGCGCTGGACCTGTCGAAAAAGGTGATGGATCAGACCCGGGCCGATCTCGGCCATGACTCCATCGAAGACCACCACTACGACCTCATCAACACATTGGTGGACAAGCACGGGCGCGTGGGCAAAAAAGCGGGCAAGGGCTTCTACGACTACCCCGCCAAACCTGCCAAACCGCGCCTGTGGCCGGAACTGAAGGAAATGTTCCCCCAGCAAGACCTGGATGCCATCTCCCACGGCGATATCAAAGACCGGTTCCTCTACACCATCGCGTTGGAAGCGGCGCGGACGGTGGAAGAGGGTGTCGTGACCGACGTGCGGGAGGCCGATGTGGGGGCCATTTTGGGCTTCGGCTTTGCCCCGTTCACCGGCGGCCCGTTGTCCTTCATCGATGAGGTTGGTTTGACCACCTTCCGCCACCGAGCGGAAGAGCTGGCCAAGACCTATGGCGACCAATTCACGGTGCCCCAGATCATCAAAGACATGGCGGATAAGGGCGAAACGTTCTACCCCGCCGTTGAGGTGAAGGCGGCGGCCTGACAATTCAAAGGGAACTTTGAAAAAAGGCGCTGTCTTGATCGAGACAGCGCCTTTTGCTTTTTGTGGAGCCGTTTGGTCGGTCTGGCCAGGGGTTAAAAACCTCGACCAAAGCCCTAGCGCATTTGCGCCACATTTGTTTTAAGGTCTTCCCAGGCGCTGAGGGAGCAGCGTCCCACGTCCATAAAACGTCTCGGGAGGAGACCCCATGTTCAAGAAAATGATTGCCGCTCTGGCCGGTGCCACCATGTTGTGCGGTGCTGCACAGGCACAAGAAGTGCTGGAGATGACCTCATCCTTCGGCAAAAACCTGCCCATCCTCGGCACCGCCGCCGTGGACTTTACCGAAAAGATGAATTCCATTTCCACGGAAGTGAATTTCAAACATTTTGACCCCGGCAAACTGGTGCCCACGCTGGAAGCGCTGGACGCCGTGTCCAATGGCTCCGTGGATGCCGCTTTCGCCACCTCCGGTTATTGGCAGGGTAAGATCAACGCCGCTTCTTTGTTTGCCGCCGTGCCTTTCGGCCCGGAAGCTGGCGAATTCCTCGGTTGGATCCTGTATGACGACGGCGCCAAGTTGTGGCAGGAAATGTATGACACCAACGGCTACAACGTGGTGGCTACGCCCTGCGGTGTGATCGCTCCGGAAACCTCCGGTTGGTTCAAAAAGGAAATCAACACCGTTGAAGACCTCAAGGGCCTGAACATGCGCTTCTTCGGTCTGGGTGCCAAGGTCATGGACAAGTTGGGCGTGTCCACGTCGCTGCTGGGTGCCTCCGACATCTTCCCCGCCCTGGAGCGCGGTGCCATTGACGCCACCGAATTCTCCATGCCGAAGATTGATGCCCGTCTGGGCTTCCACAAGATCGCCAAATACAATTATTTCCCCGGCTGGCACCAGCCCGCCACCATGTTCGAATTGCTCATCAACAAAGACGTCTATGATGAGCTTTCCGATGCAGCAAAGGCGCAAATTCGCGTGGCCTGCCTGGCAAACATCACCACCAACTATGCCGAGGGTGAAGCCACCAACTACGCCGCCATGGTGGAAAATCAGGAAAAGAACGGCGTGATCCTGAAACAGTGGTCGCCCGAAATTCTGGAAGCTTTCCAGAAAAACTGGAACGAAGTGGCCGCTGAACTGGCCGCCGAAGACCCGTTCTTCAAGAAAGTATGGGATGACCTTCAGAAATACCGCAAAGGCTACAACGTCTGGTCTTCCAACATCTACATGAAGCGCTAAAGCGTTTCTGCGAAGCCCGCCTTTCCAACCGAAGGGCGGGTTTTCGAGGTTTCCGATCATAACCAACCTCCCCTTGGAGGGGAGGTCGAAAGGGCGTGGCCGTTTCGGGTGGGGGGAGAAATTGTCGTTCAGATAAGAAGTCTGAATTGACACTCTGCGCCCCCCGCCCCGATCACTGCGTTCTCGGACCTCCCCTCGTGGGGGAGGTTATGAGTGCCGGGTTTGTTTGTCCGGGCAAGTTTAGCTTGTTCTCGACAGTGCCGCCCGCCAACATAACCATTCAAAAGGGGCATCCCACCGTGAGCAGTGACACTATCGCAGCAGCCGAACAGTCCATTGCCATCACCGACCCCGGTGAGCGCAACCGGGAAAACCACGTCTGGGGTGACCGGTTGATGATCGGTATTGGCAATGTATTTGCCTGGCTGTTTCCGCTTCTCATGGTGGCCATCGTCACTCAGGTTATCATCCGCAAATTCGGTTTCAATCAGGCCTGGCTGGATGATGCCCAATGGTGGATGTACGGGACGGCCATGCTGGTGGGGTTTGGCTATGCCATTACCACTGAAAGCCATGTGCGGGTGGATATCCTGCACCAGAACTTTCCCCCAGCGAAGAAATCCAAGATCGAGATACTTGGTCTTGGCTGGCTTCTTATCCCCTTTCTCATTCTCATGGCCGATATTTTGATGCACTATGCCATCGCCTCCTGGCGCGCGGGGGAGGGGTCTGACAGTGCCAACGGCCTGCACATGCTATACCTGCTGAAAGCGGCCTTGCCGCTGGGGTTCTTAGCGGCCATCATCGCCAGCATTGCCGCCTTGCACCGCCATCTCGCTTCCATAACCACGCCTGCCCTGTGGAAATACGTTATTGCCGCGCTGCCCGCGGCGTGGTTCGCGCTGGAACGGCTGTCTTACTACGCCCTTTGGTGGTTCACGCGCCTCAGCCAGCCGGACCTCAATGCCCGCGCCGTCGGCCGTCAGCCGGTTATGGATTACACCATGTATATGGGCTTTGGCCTGATGGTCGCCCTGATCATCATCTCATTCTTGCGTTCCCGAAACGCCGCGCGGGGGGCATAAATCATGGCCATTCTGTCTGCCATGGGCACGATCATGGACCTGAACCAGTGGATGGTTCTGTTCATGTTCCTCACCTTCATTTTCATGCTCTTCCGCGGCATTCCCGTGGCCTATGCGCTGGTGGGCGTCTCGCTCATTTTTGCGGTGCTGGGCGAGTTCGTGCTGGATGAATTCCGAAAGGTCATTACCCAATATATTGACTTCAGCTCCACCCGCATCAGCTACCGGCGGCTGGCGGCGAATTCCGGGCGTTTCTTTGGGGGCATAATCAAGAACCCTGTTCTGGTAGCCCTGCCCATGTTCATTTTCATGGGGCTCATGTTGGATCAGTCCGGCGTGGCCCAGCGGATGATGCGCTCCATGCAGGTGCTCTTTGGTGCTCTGCGCGGCGGGTTGGCGCTGACGGTCATGTTGATCGGGATCATTCTGGCCGCCTCCACCGGTGTCATTGGCGCTTCCGTCGTCCTGTTGGGCGTCATGGGTCTGCCTGCCATGATGCAGCAGGATTACCAAAAGCCCATCGCCACCGGCACCATCGCCGCCTCCGGCACGCTTGGCATTCTTATTCCGCCGTCCATCATGTTGGTCATCATGTCGGACCAGCTGGCCATTTCCCTGGGGGATTTGTTCATGGGCGCGCTGTTCCCGGGCCTCATTTTGGGTGGCCTCTACATCGCCTTCATAATTCTCTACGGCATCGTCAAACCCGACGCCATGCCCGTACCGGCCAACCGGGAGCCCATCTCCGGCGCGATCATTCTTGAAGTCGCCCTGTCCGTTGTGCCGCCCCTCATGCTGATCCTGCTGGTGCTTGGCTCCATTTTCTTTGGCCTTGCCACACCCACGGAGGCATCGGGCCTAGGGGCCATGGGTGCAACAGTGCTTGCCGTGCTGAACCGCCGCTTGAACATGAAAGTGTTCAAGGATGTCATGCGCCAAACGCTGAACACCTCTGGCTATATCGTCGGTATTTTCATCGCCGCCAATTTCTTCGCCTTCATCCTGCGCCGGTATGGCGGCGACGGCATCATTGAAAACATGGTGCTGGGGTCGTTTGAAAATCCTTATATGGTGGTTCTCTTCATCCTGTTCATCATCTTCCTGCTGGGCTTCCTGCTGGACTGGATTGAGATCACGCTCATCATTATGCCGTTGATGTTGCCCGTGGTGCTGGCCTTGAACATTCCGGTGGAAGGGTATGGCGTGGTGGGTGACCCATCCGTGGTCTGGTTTGCCATTCTTGTGGCCGTAACCTTGCAGACGTCATTTCTGACACCGCCGGTTGGGTTTGCCCTGTTCTATTTGAAGGGCGTTTGCCCGCCCAATGTGACGCTGGGCCATATCTATCGTGGCATTATCCCATTTGTGATCTTGCAGCTCATCGGCCTTGGCATCGTTTTCATGTTGCCGGAACTCACCACATGGCTGCCCGCCGTGGCCTATGGGCAATAAGATGCGGCTTGCCGGAAAAACAGCCATTGTCACCGGCGGCGCTCAGGGTTTCGGCCTGGGCATCGTGGACAAATTCCTCACCGAAGGCGCGCGCGTCATGGTGGCGGATTTGAACGGCGAGGCCGCCCATGCGGTAGCAAAGGAGCGTGGCGAGGGCTGCACCGCCTTCACGTGCAATGTGGCGGCACTGGCCGATTGGGAATTGCTGGTGGCAAAGACGCAGCAGACCTTCGGCTCCATCGACATTCTGGTGAACAATGCCGGCACCACCCACCTGCCCGCGGCCATGGAGGACATCAGCGAGGAGGATTTCGACAAGGTCCTCCTGGTCAATACCAAGTCCATTTATCTTTCAGGTCGCACGGTTGTGCCGGTGATGAAACGGCAAGGGGGCGGGGCCATTGTCAACGTGGCCTCCACCGCCGCCGTCAGCCCGCGCCCGCGCCTCACCTGGTACAATGCCACCAAAGGCTTTGTGACAACGGCCACCAAGTCCATGGCGGTGGAACTGGCCCCGGACAATATCCGCGTCAACGCCCTCAACCCTGTGGCGGGTGAAACGCCCTTGCTCAAATCCTTCATGGGCGCGGACACACCGGAAGTGCGGGCCAAATTCCTCGCCACAATTCCATTGGGCCGCTTCTCCCAACCGGAAGATCTTGGCAATGCCGCCTGCTTCCTAGCCTCTGACGAGGCCAGCATGATTACCGGCGTGTGCATGGAGGTGGATGGCGGCCGCTGCGTGTAAAGCACCGCGCGCAACGACCCACCGGACCACGTGTCACAAAAGATTTGGGTAAGAGGTCTAAGGTGTTGACCAATCCTATCTCGCCCGACGCCCCGCCATGCTTCAGCTCCCAGACCTTGCAAGCCCATCGCCCCGCATCGACTTCTCCTATGCCGCGCCAGAACAGACGCGCTTGACCCGGGGCATCATCCGCTCGGTGGAGCGCGTATCCGGCCAGTTAAAGCTGAAACGCCTTTACGAAGCGAACGCGGCAGCGCTGGAAAACACGGGGTGTTTTTTCACCACCGCCATCGATTTGATGGATTTGACGATCCGCATTGACCACGGTTCCCTCTTTCAACCTTTGCCCAAAGGCCCAACGATTTTCATCGCCAACCACCCCTATGGCGTGTTGGACGGTATCGTTTTCACATGGCTGGCCCAGCAGATGCGACCGGAGACAAAGGTCATGGCCAATGCTGTATTGTGCCGTGCACCAAAAGCGGCGCAACACCTTTTACCGGTGGATTTTGCGCCTACCCGCGAGGCCATGAAAACCAATCTGGCGACCCGCAAGGCGGCGTTGGATATTCTGGCGGAAGGCGGGTCTGTGGGCCTCTTTCCAGCGGGCGGTGTAGCCACCAGTCAAAAGCCCTTTGGTGGCCCGGCGCTGGACCCGCCATGGTCATCCTTTTTGGCCAAACTAGTTCGTAAATCCGGGGCCTCCGTGGTTCCGCTTTATTTCGCTGGTCAAAACTCGCGCCTGTTCCAGATTTCCAGCCATTTCAGCTACACCATGCGACTGGCGCTTTATTTCCACGAAACAAGCCGCCTCATGGGCAAAACCATTCGTGTGGCAGTGGGTGAGCCGGTATCGGCGCAATTCCTTGCCGACTTGAACGGCAATGATGCCGTCACCCGCCACCTTCGGCACTGCACTTTTAATTTGGCGCAGAAGCTGACCCTGCCCAAAAACCGGCAACAAAATGCCGATGAGCATTTCACCTATCCCGCCCGCTTCGGCTTTCAATAGGACAAAGCTCTCAATGGTGAGCGCCCGGTCTTATTTGCCCGCTGTTCTGCCGGCCTTGGCCATCAATTTTGCGGTTTCGCGCATGGTGGGATGTTGGGCCAATTCGTCCGGGAAGGCGTTGTAACGCCGTTGCCAGTTGGGGTGTTCGTCCACGGTACCCGGAAGATTTTGAGCTTCCTTATGGCCCAAAAGATCATCCAACTGAACGGCAACCATTTGTGCCGGGGAACGGGCAAGTTTTTCGTGGACGGTTTTGCGGAAGAGGGACGCTCCCCCCCCAGCGGCACCCGTAAGTTTCATCACGTCTTGTGAGCGTGTTGTGCGGGCCTTTGCGGCACTTGGCGCATCCACCCAACCCAGTTTCTCCCACCAGTCTATATCCCGGCCCACGCGGAACCCTTCCACCGTTGGCGTATCGTGGGTGGCGAAACAGGCAAGGCTTTGGGGGCGCAGGTTTTGTCCATCGGACAGGGCACCCTTGCCGTCGCGCTCATATTGCAGGGCACTGTAGCCATAGAGACCCCGCGCTGCGGTGGCCTTGCGAAACCCCTCCGGCACCAGCCCCAAATCTTCCCCCACAACCACCGTGCCAGCCCGCGCCGCCTCCAAAGCCACCAGCGCCAACATCACTTCAAAGTTGTGCGCGATGTAGCCGCCGGGGCTGCCGTCGTCGGGTATCCAGAAAGACCGTGCCAGCCCCAGCACATGATCAATGCGCACCATGCCCGCATGTTGAAAATTGGCCCGCAAAATTTTGCACAAAGCATCGTATTTCTGCCGGGCCAGTTTGGCCGGTGAAAACCCGCACAGGTTCCAGTTCTGCCCCGCTGGAGCAAGATGATCCCCCGGCGCGCCGATGGAGACGTTGGAGGCCATCACCGAACGCCCCAGATAATCTTCCGCCCCGCCGCGCCGGGCTCCCACGGCTAGGTCGAGGTAAAGACCAAGTTTAAGCCCACCGGCCTGCACCTGGTTCTGGGCCTGTTCAAGCTCCCGTTCGGCCCACCATTGCAGGTCCATGTGGAAGTCCAATTCCTCCCGCGCCACAGGCTCCTGCCACGCGTTTTCAGGCCATGTTCGGCTGTCTGAACCGTGCCGCGCTGTAAGCGCTTCAAAGCGGGCGAAATCCGCCAAATCGCCAGACTTTTGCCTTGCCTCGTAGGCTCTGGGCTGGCTCTCTTTTTTGAAAGGTTGGCTATTTTGCTCTTCAAATCTCGCGCGAAGCCGGGCCCGACTGTGCGCCAAAACCTCCTTATAATTCAGCAGTCCTTTATCCGGCTCCGCCACCGCGCCATGGCCCAAGCCTAGGTGATGCACGTTGAGAAAGCCGCGATGGCTTGGCGAGTAGGGGCTTGTAATTTCCTCCTCGTAAAACCCCAAGGCATGAATGGGATTTATGCCGAAGAAGGACGCACCCAAAGCACCAAGGGCGGCCCCCCAATCTCCCAGGTCACCCAGCGTTCCCATGCCATTTTCATGGGGCAGACCATAAAGGGCACCGGTCACACCCCAGACCGGTTGCGTCAGAAGGGGGGCGGTGGGCGGTGCGGCAATCAACAGGACCCGTTGATCCGGGCCGTCGGTCTTGAGCGAAAGTTCATGGACCCCCATGGGAAAGCCCGGCAAGCGGCGTCCATTGCCTTCCAGGGGTGTCTTATGGAGCGGCTTGCATCCGTCCTCCAGCGTGACCCCCCAGTGATCCATCTCCCAGCTTGACGGCAGCACAAAGGCCTTTTGCGCCGGCACGACCATGGTGCGGGGGAAGGGTGAGGCATCGGCCTCCTCCGTTCGCAAAATCTCCTTAGCCTCCCGGGTCTTGTCAATGGACACCCCATCCGCCCGCAACAGGGCCAAGGCGGTTTCAACCCCCGTGAACCGCTCCACCCCCGCCATATCTCGGTAACTCAGCGCTATCCCATGGCGCAAGGCCAGCGCCCGCAAATCATCGGGGAGGGCGGGCGGCTTCATGATGCTTTGGCAAATAACATGACCGAGTGGGGTGAAAGCGCCATGACATTGGCAGTTTCCGGCGGTTCACCAAGCCTATCATGTGTGTCCAGCTGGCAAACGAAACTGCCATTCGGCAACGTCAGATGGGCTTCATCATCGCTGCGGTTGATGGCGATCAAAACCGCGTCATCCCCTTCCAGCCGTCCCCGTTTGTTCAAACCATTGGCAGCCATGCGCACCAGAAGGGCAAAGCGATCCGGCCCCTCGCCCTCCCAATGCAATTCGTGGCCCGCAAAATCCAGCCACATGACATCTTTCAGCCCCTCCGTGCTGCGCGCTTCCCCATGCAGAAACCTTGTCTGCCCCAAGGCGGGATGCGCTTTGCGTAGGGCGATCACCCGACGGCAAAATGCCATCAGCGTTTCGTCCATACTGTCCCAATCCAGCCAACCGGTTTCGTTGTCCTGGGCATAGGCATTGTTATTGCCCTGTTGAGAATTGCCAAATTCATCCCCTGCCAACAGCATGGGCGTGCCTTGGGAAAGCATGAGTGTGGCCAGCATGTTGCGCTGGCGCTGGGCCCGGGCGGCGTGGATGGCGGGGTCTTCCGTCTCCCCCTCCACGCCCATATTGTCGGAAATGTTGTTGCCGTGCCCATCGGCATTGTCTTCGCCATTGGCTTCATTGTGGCGTTCGTTGTAGCGCGTCAGGTCCGCCAGCGTGAAACCGTCATGGGCGGTGATGAAGTTGACCGAGGACCACGCGGGCCTCCCCCCGTGGTCAAAGGTCTCCGCCGAAGCCAGCAGGCGTGATCCCATCGGCCGTGTGCTGTCCTTGTCACCCCGCCAAAAGGCCCGTGCCCCGTCCCGAAACCGGTCATTCCATTCGGCAATGGGGGCGGGAAAAGCGCCCACTTGATAGCCCCCGGGGCCAATATCCCAAGGCTCGGCAATCAGTTTGACGCTTCCCATCACCGGGTCCTGCCGCAGGGCATTGAGGAAAGCCCCGCGCCGGTCAAACCCGTCCGGCTGCCGCGCCAGTGTTGATGCGAGATCGAAGCGGAAACCGTCCACGCCCATCTGCTCCACCCAAAACCGCAGGGAATCCATCACTAACCGCAACACATGGGGGTTGGACACATTCACCGTGTTCCCGCAGCCCGTATCATTGACATAAAAGCGCGGATTATCCGCTTGCAGGCTGTAGTAGGAAGCATTGTCCAGCCCGCGGAAACTGAGCGTTGGCCCCCGCTGATCGCCTTCCGCCGTGTGGTTGTAAACCACGTCCAAAATGACCTCCAAACCGGCGGCGTGGAGCTTGTCCACCATGGCGGCAAAACCGTGATAGCCCAGCGGGCCAAAATAGCGGGGTTCGGGCGCAAAAAAACCCACGGTATTGTAGCCCCAATAATTGCGCAGGCCCCGCTCAATCAAAAACCCATCATCAATGAAATGGTGGACCGGCAGCAATTCCACCGCCGTGACGCCCAGTTTCAACAAATGGTCAATCATGGCCGGATGGGCGATGCCCTCATAGGTGCCACGCAGCTTTTCCGGCACGGCGGGGTTCGCCATGGTCAGCCCCTTGGGGTGGGTCTCGTAAATGATGCTTTCCTCAAAGGGAATGCCCGTTTCCCGCGCCTTGGGCGCGAACAGGGCCGGGTGGGACACGACCGATTTTGCCACATGGCGGGCGCTGTCGCGCCGGTCAAAGCTCAAATCTTCCTTGGCATGGCCCGGCCGATAACCCAAACGGGCGTCGTGATTGTCCCAAACCCCACACAGCTCCCGCGTATAGGGGTCCAGCAGCAGTTTGTGCGGGTTGAACCGATGCCCTTTTTCTGGCGCGTAAGGGCCGTGGACCCGGTAGCCATAGACCTGCCCCGGGCCCAAGCCTTCCACAAAACCGTGCCAGATATGCCCGGTGCGCTCCGGCAGCGTGAGCCTCGCGGTCTCATGCTTCCCATTGGCGGAAAACAGGCACAATTCCACCCTTTCCCCATGGGCAGAAAA
The DNA here is from genome assembly GCA_038525315.1 of Pseudomonadota bacterium. GTDB lineage: Bacteria > Pseudomonadota > Alphaproteobacteria > Rhizobiales > Rhizobiaceae > Pseudahrensia. The sequence continues at coordinate 105,758 of JBCBHU010000001.1, read as the reverse complement.
GACCGCGAAATTGACCCCACCCTGCTCAAACCGCGCCCCCAGATGCCGGGCCGAGCCGGGTAAAACCGTGCCTGAGAAACGAGGAGGGGTCATGGCTGAAGCCGAAGGGCAAGAGGAAACACCGTATGCGTAACGGTATGGCCGCGGTCCTGTTCAATGGCAATCGGTCATTGGGGCAACTCACATGAGCGAGCAGTAGAGCGCCTCATACTCCCGGGCCGAATTATCCCAATCCACCACCTGTGCCATGGCCGTGCGGCGCATCTGGCCCCATTTTTTGGGCTGTGCAAACACATCGCATGCCCTATCGAGGGCGGCGCGCAGACTGTCCCCATGGCCGGGGTCGCACACAAAGCCCGTGGCGGTTTTGGCTTTCAACGTCTGCGGCGTGGCATCCACCACCGTGTCAGCTAGCCCGCCCGTATTGGCGACGAGGGGAAGACACCCGTAGCGCAACCCGTAAAGCTGGGTCAGGCCGCAGGGTTCAAAGCGCGAGGGGATAACGATACCGTCCGCTCCCCCTTGCAGCAGGTGGGCCAGATTCTCATCATAGCCAATTTCCACCCCGATTTGTCCGGCGTGTTGTTGTGCAGCGGCGGCAAAACCCTCCTCCAGATCGCGGTCGCCCGTGCCCAAAAGGGCCAATTGCGCTCCGCGATAGAGAAGATGGGGAAGGGCATCCAAAAGCACATCCAGACCCTTTTGGCGCGTCAGGCGCGAGATGACGCAAAACAGGGGCGCATTGTCTTGGGGGGCCAGTCCAAAGCGCTTCTCCAGCGCAGCCCGGTTGGCGGCACGGCGTTTGAAACTGCGGCTTGTATAGGTGCTAACGAGATGTTTGTCCGTGGCGGGGTTCCAGATATCCGTATCAATGCCGTTCAAGATTCCGGAAAGATCGTCCTGCCGGTGCTGCAAAAGCCCCTCCAACCCCATGCCAAAGGCCGGTTGCATAAGCTCCAGCGCATAGGTCGGGCTCACGGTGGTGATGGCGTCGCTGGACGTGAGCCCGGCCTTAAGGAAACTCAGTTTTCCCCAATATTCCGCTTTTTCCATCGTAAAGTCAGCATCGATTACCCCCAAGCGATGGCGCGTTTGTGCGTCAAACAGACCTTGAAAAGCGATATTGTGAATGGTGGTCACGGTGGGAAAATCCGCCCCCATCTGTTCAAGATAAAACGGGGCAAGCCCCGCCTGCCAATCATGGGCGTGGAGCAAATCCGGCTTCCACCCGCCGGCGCCTTTCAGCATCACCTGAGCGGCAACCTGGGAAAGCGCTCCAAAGCGCAAGTGATTGTCCGACCAATCCTCGCCCTCTTCATCCAGATAAATCGTGCCCTTGCGGTCGTATAAATGCGGCGCGTCCAGCAGCAAAAGGTCTAACCCCTCCGCCGTGGCAGCGACCAGTCGCACCGCACCGCCAAATAAATCCAACCGCGATATTACGCAGACACCGCCGTCTTTCACCGTATCCAGAGCCGTGTAGGCGGGCAGCAAAACGCGAACCGAATGGCCCAATTGGCCAAGTGCCTTTGGCAGCGCCCCGATCACATCGGCCAACCCCCCGGTTTTCACGAAGGGCGCGCATTCAGAGGCGACAAAAAGAATATTCACATCAGTTGTCCAATGCTTGCAGCATACGTTTTGTAATCAGACAAACCCCTTCTTCGGTGCGGCGGAAACGGGCGGCGTCGTGTTGCGGGTCTTCCCCCACCACCAGCCCCTCGGGGATGGTGACATCGCTGTCGATCACAACCTTTTTGAGCCGCACATTGCGACCCACCTCAACGCGGGGAAGGATAATCACACCGTCCAGCTGTGAATAGGAATTCACTCGCACCGACCTGTGCAGCAGGCAGTGCTCCAGCTGGGAACCGGAGATAATGCATCCACCTGACACCATGGATTGCAGCGCATGGCCACGCCTCCCGTCCTCGTTGTGAATAAATTTGGCGGGCGGCGTGAGTTCCGTATTGGTCCAGATGGGCCATTCCCGGTCGTACAGATCCAGTTCCGGCTCAAAATTGGTGAGATCAATATTGGCCTGCCAAAAGGCATCCAATGTGCCCACGTCGCGCCAATAGGGCGTCTTCTCGTTTTCACTGCGCACGCAGGAGCGGCTGAACGGGTGGGCAACGGCGCGGGCATTGGGGTCGGCCACGATCTTAGGAATAACATTGTGGCCAAAATCATTTTTAGACGTTTCATCCGCCGCGTCAGCGCGCAGATATTCAAACAGTTTTTCCGTCTCAAAAACGTAGATACCCATGGACGCCAGCGCCATATCCGGCTGGCCGGGCATGGCGGGGGGGTCGGCGGGTTTTTCCACAAAGTCGATAATGGTGTCTTTTTTATCCACATGCATCACACCAAAGCCCGTGGCTTCCATGCGCGGCACTTCTATGCAGCCCACCGTCACGTCAGCGCCACTCTCCACATGGTGCTTCACCATGAGCGAATAGTCCTGCTTGTAGATGTGATCGCCCGCCAGAATGATGATATATTTGGGGCCATAGCCCTCGATGATCGCCATGTTTTGCGTCACCGCATCCGCCGTGCCGCGATACCAATTGTCTTCGTTAAGCTGTTGGGAGGCGGGCAGAATATCGAGGCTTTCATTGCGCTCGGCCCGGGCAAAACTCCAGCCCCGTTGCAGGTGGCGAATGAGACTATGCGCTTTGTATTGGGTGGCAACGGCAATGCGCTTCATGCCGGAATTGGTGGCATTGGAGAGGGCAAAATCGATAATCCGGCTCTTGCCGCCAAAATAGACCGCTGGTTTGGCCCGCCGTTCCGTCAGTTCCATCAAGCGGCTGCCCCGCCCGCCCGCCAGCACAAAAGCCATGGTCTGCTGTGCAAGGCGTTGGGATTCCAGATCAAGGGCCATAGTGCTTTTCCTCCGCGTCGGTTCAGGCAGGTGTGAGAAACAGGGTGGTAAGGGGCGGCAGGGTGAGGGTGAGCGATTGAGTAAACCCGTGGGCGCTTTGGTCCGTTGCGGTCACCCGCCCCGTATTGCCGCGATTGTCCCCGCCATAGGCGTGGGCGTCGGTATTGATGGTTTCTCTCCATTCCCCACCCAAAGGCACCCCCACTTGCCAATCACCGCGCTCCACGGGAGTCATGTTGGAGACCACCAGAACCGGGGGGGCACCGTCATGGCCGAAGCGTAAAAAAGCGAAACAGGACTGGGCATCGGCGTCACCCACCACCCATTGAAAGCCCTCCGCCTTGCAGTCCATCTGATGCAGGGCAGGGTAATCGCCATAGGCGCGGTTGAGATCGCGCACCAGATTTTGAATACCCCTGTGGGTCGGATCGTCCAGCAGGTGCCAGTCCAGCGACTGGTCGTGGTTCCACTCTCGCTCTTGGGCAAACTCACCACCCATGAACAGCAGTTTTTTGCCGGGATGGCCCCACATGAACCCGTAATAGGCCCGCAGATTGGCCAGCCGTTCGTTCTTCTCCCCCGGCATTTTGTTCAGCAGCGATCGTTTGCCATGCACCACCTCGTCGTGGGAGAGCGGCAGGATGAAGTTTTCGGAAAAAGCGTAGTGCAGCCCGAAGGTCATCTTGTGGTGATGGTATTTGCGGTTGATGGGGTCCTCTTCCATGTAAGAGAGGGTGTCGTTCATCCAGCCCATATTCCACTTGAAGCCAAAGCCCAGCCCGCCCTGATCCGTGGGACGGGAGACACCGGGAAAAGCGGTGGATTCCTCCGCCACCATCATGATCCCATCATCCGCGCTATAGGCCAGTTCATTGGCTTTTTTCAGGAAAGCGATGGCCTCCAGATTTTCCCGGCCACCATGGATGTTGGGCACCCATTCCCCTTCGGCGCGGGAATAGTCGCGGTAGAGCATGGAGGCCACCGCATCCACCCGCAGCCCATCCACATGGTGCTCTTCCAGCCAATAAAGCGCGTTGGCGGTGAGCATATTGGCCACTTCCGCCCGCCCGTAATTGTAAATGAGCGTGTTCCAGTCCGGGTGGAAACCTTCCTTGCGATCTTCATGTTCATAAAGTGCCGTGCCGTCGAACCGGCCAAGGCCATGGCTGTCTTCGGGAAAGTGCCCTGGCACCCAGTCCAGCAAAATGCCCAGACCGGCCCGATGGGCGGTGTCAATAAAATGGCGAAATTCTGAAAGCGTACCGTAGCGGATGGTGGGGGCATAAAGCCCGATGGGTTGATAGCCCCATGACCCGTCAAAGGGAAATTCGCTGATGGGCATGAGTTCGATATGGGTAAAGCCCATATCCTTGGCGTAGGGCACCAGACGTTGCGCCAATTCCAGATAGGAAAGGCGCCGATTATTGTCCTCCACCATCCGTGCCCAAGACCCCAGATGCACCTCGTAAATGGAGATGGGCTGGTCGATACTTTGCAAGGCACCGCGCCGCGCAAGCCAGTCCAGATCGCCCCAATCATGCTTGCTCAGATTGCGAGCGATGGAGGCGGTGGCCGGCGGATGTTCCGCCCCAAAGCCATAGGGGTCCGCCTTTTGGGGCAGCACCGTGCCGTGCCGGTCCATGATCTCGAATTTATAGGCTTCGCCCTCATCAAGGCCGGGGATGAAAATATCCCACACCCCGCTCCCCCCCAACCGCCGCATGGGGTGGGTCAGCCCGTTCCAGCCGTTGAAGCCGCCTACCACAGAAACCCGCATGGCGTTGGGGGCCCAGACGGCAAAGTGAATGCCATCCACCCCTTCCACCGCGCGAATATGGGCGCCCAACATCGTCCAAAGCCTTTTGTGATTTCCTTCGCCAAACAGGTAGAGGTCCACATCACCGATGGGGGAGGGAAACCGGTAGGGGTCGTCAATGACCCATTCATGCCCCTGATGGGACAGCCGTAAACGATAGTCTTTCTTGGTGGTGGTGCCGGTGAAGAGGCCCGGCCTATCAGGCACGGGGGCAAGCGCTTCGCCGCCGTCCACCGCCACCCCATCGACGGCTGGCATAAACACGGTCAGCCGGACTGTCTCACCATCCTTGTGCGCACCCAATTTGTGTGGACCCAAAATATCAAAGGGCGCGTCCAAGCATCCCGCCAAAAGCCGGTCCGCCTGCTCGTAAAACGCGCTGGACAGTTCATGGCGGGCAGCGCCCTCAATTTTAGGCTTTGCAGAAATCCGCCCTCTCCATCCCATGCATCGCGGGTCCGCCTGTAGACGTTGACCCGAAAGCTAAACTCAGGAGATAGGATGAACGTTCCAGATGTCCTTTGCATAGCCCGAAATTGTGCGATCGGAGGAAAACCACCCCATACGGGCCGTATTCAACACGGATTTGCGCCACCAATCGGCCTGATCGGCAAAACCCGCATCCACTTCTCGCTGCACGCGGTAATAATCGTCAAAATCGCAGGTCACGAGGAAATAGTCGTCTTCTTTCAGCCGCTGCACCAGCGAGGCGTGGCGTTTCTTGTCACCCGGTGAAAAGACACCGCCCTCAATCTGTTCCAGCACCCGTGCCAGCCGCGGGCTTGCCTTAATGGCGTTGAGGGCAAAATTCTTCTCCTCCCGCCGGGCCACCACTTCCGCTGCGGTGAGGCCAAAGAGGTAGAAATTGTCTGCCCCCACATGCTCGCGGATTTCCACATTGGCCCCGTCCAGCGTGCCGATGGTGAGCGCGCCGTTGAGGGCAAATTTCATGTTCCCCGTGCCGGAGGCTTCCTTGCCCGCCGTGGAGATTTGTTCCGACAGGTCCGTGGCGGGGATGAGCATTTCTGCCATGGAGACATTGTAATTGGCTGGATAAACCACTTGCAGCATGTCCCGCGTGGCAGCGTCTTCGTTCACGACGGCGGTCACGTCGTTGATCAGGTGGATGATCTGCTTAGCCACCACATAACCGGGGGCCGCCTTGCCGCCGAAAATTTTCACCCGGGGGGCAGGGCTCGTCGCTTTGCCGTCCTTCAGATCATTCCAATAGGCGACGGTCTCCAGCAGGTTCATCAATTGGCGCTTGTATTCGTGCAGGCGCTTGATCTGCACGTCGAACATGGCGTCCGTGTTGACCACCACCCCGTCGCGCTTTTTTAGCCAATGAGCCAGCCGCTGTTTGTTGGCCATGCGCTGGGCGGCAAAAGCATCGCGGAAGCCCGCATCATTTGCGTGGGGTTCCAGCGCTTGGAGCGCCGTGAGATCATCCTGCCAGTCTCTACCGATGGTCTCGTCCAAAAGACCGCGCAACGGCGCGTTGCAATTGTAGAGCCATCGGCGTGGGGTAATCCCATTGGTCTGGTTGATGATGCGGTCCGGATAGGTGCCGTGGAGATCGGCAAACACCGTCTCCTTCACCAATTCGCTGTGGAGCGCAGAAACGCCATTGACCTTGTGGGCCATGATAAAGGCCAATTCGCCCATCTTCACCTGTCCGTCTTCCAAAATGCGCACGGGACTGCCGGTTTTGGCGTGGTCTTTTTCGATGATGCGGATGATTTCCATGTGCCGGGGCAACAGGCGGGCAAACAGTGCCCCACTCCACCGCTCCAGCGCTTCGGGCAGAAGTGTGTGGTTGGTATAGGCCAGCGTATGGCGCGCCACGGTGAGCGCCCTTGCCATTTCCATGCCATAAATATCCACCAGTTGACGCACCAGTTCCGGCCCCGCCACGGCGGGGTGGGTGTCGTTTAATTGCACGGCGGCAAAGTCGGCCAGTTGTGTCAGATCGCGCCCCTCGTTGACCAGGCGGGTTAACAGATCGGTAATGGACGCGGCCGTGAAGAAATATTCCTGCTTGAGCCGCAATTCCTCTCCTTCAGGCGTGGTGTCATCGGGGTAGAGCACCCGGGAAATGGTGCGTGCGTCCATTTCCGCAGCAGCAGCACCGCGATAATCGCCACCGTTGAAGGCGGTTAGATCAAATGGCGTGGGAGCTTCAGCGGCCCAAAGGCGCAGTGTGTTGGCAAAGCCCGCCTTCCAGCCGATCACTGGCGTGTCGTAGGCCTGTGCCATCAGGGTCTCTGCCGGTTCCCACACGCCCTTTTTTACCGTGCCACCAAAGCCGACGGCATGGCGTAGATGGGGGCGCTTGAACTCCCACACATGGCGATGGGAAAGCCAGGTCTCAGCCGCTTCCCGCTGCACGCCGTTCTCAAATGATTGCATAAACAGCCCGTGCTCGTAGCGAATGCCGTAGCCATAGGCGGGCAGCGAAAGCGCTGACAGGGAGTCCAAAAAACAGGCCGCCAACCGCCCCAAGCCACCATTGCCCAGGGCCGCATCCGGCTCCATCGCCACGATTTTCTGATAATCCTGCCCCAGAGACGCCATGGCGTCCTTGGCGATACCATCCACCCGCAGGTTCATGGCCACGTCTTCCACCAGACGGCCCATGAGAAATTCCATGGACAGATAATGCACCCGCTTGGCCCCACTCTCACGCACCTGGCGTTCGCTTTCCAGCCACGGGTCCACCACCAGCGCCCGCAGCGCCAGCGAAAGGGCCAGCCGCCAATCGTCGGGCTTGGCGGTAGCTTCGTCCAAAGCAAGATCGTGGCGCAGGTGGTGGCGGATGGTGGCGGCGAACGTCTCCACGCTCAGCGCTTCCAAGGCGGGCAAGGCAACAGTCTGCGACATGGTTATACCGATGATGTTTGAGAACAGGCCGCAGGAACACAGCCTGGTGGTGCGGCTCGTTTAATCGTTTCGCATGCGCCCGGCAACCACCAAAGCCCTCGTCCCTTCAACGCATCTAAGGCGGTGCAGTTGAGCAACGCTGCCGCCTGTGCCAGCCTGTGGGCCAATGACGGCCCGAGGATGCACCCATGAAAGACATGGCCCCCACCATCACGCTCTCAATGGACGGCAAAGAGCGTAAGTTGGACCTGGATGATCCCAAACTGCCCCCGTGGGTAGAAGACGAAGCCTTCACAGCCGGTGCTTACCCTTACAGGGAACGGCTTAAGCGCAAGACCTATGCGGAAACCCTCGACGGCCTCCATCTGGAGACGGTGAAGCTGCAAGCCCATATGCAGGAAACCGGCCAGCGCATCATGATCCTGTTTGAAGGGCGCGATGCGGCCGGCAAGGGCGGCTCCATCAACGCGCTTCGGGAGTATCTCAACCCCCGCCACGCCCGCACGGTGGCGCTGACCAAACCTACGGAAACTGAACAGGGCCAGTGGTACTACCAGCGCTATATCGACCACTTCCCCACGGCGGGCGAACTCGTCATGTTCGACCGCTCCTGGTACAACCGCGCCGGGGTGGAGCCGGTCATGGGCTTTTGCTCGCCAGAGCAGCACGCGCACTTTCTGGAACAGACCCCAGCGCTGGAGCGCATGATCGTGGATGAAGGCATCGCCTTCTTCAAAATCTGGCTCAATGTGGGGCAGGAAATGCAGATCAAGCGCTTTCACGACCGCCGCCACAACCCCAAGAAAAGCTGGAAACTGTCCCCCATCGATATCAAGGCATTGAGCCTTTGGGACGACTACACCGCCGCCCGCGACAAGATGCTGGCCGCCACCCACACCGACCACGCGCCTTGGACCATCATCCGTTCCAACGACAAACGCCGCGCCCGCATCAACCTCCTGCGCCACGTGCTAGGGCGCATGGATTATGCGGGTAAAGACGAAAAAGTGGTGGGCACACCCGATGAGAAAATTCTGGGTCAGGGCCCGGCGTTTCTCAACGCAGCCGGAGCCTAACCTTCCACCACATCAATGCGGCAGTGGAAGCAATTATTGCTGGCTGAGCGCACGTGGACGAATTCGATGTCATCCCTTGCCAGCAGCGTATCTGCCCGTTCAGGAATATGGTCCCGCTCCACAACGCCTCCACTGCCATAGACAATGCGTTCGTTGGCACCATAGCCGCGCACGATGTAACTGGGGCTGTCGAGAAACTCCGGCAGGGCCGCATCGCCTCCCCCGCGGTTGCACCCGTGCTCACACAAAAAGATCGGCCCGGTTTCCGTATAGGGATTCAAGCCGTCAAAAGGGCGGTGGGCCACGATGAGATAGGGTTGCCCTTCCGGCACCATTTTCAGGCAATGGCGGCAGGGAATGCCGTCCCCGTCGCTTATGGCCCGCTCAGGCTTATGGCCATAAGCATCGGGCTTGCCAGCGCGATAAGCTTTTGCGGTTTCCGTGTCGATGGCGGTAAAGCGGATGGTCACGGGCTTGCCTCGATCTGATTTCGTTAAATCCACCAAAGCCTGCAACAACGTTGCCCGCCACCCGATCCTTGCGCCCTAATCTCCGGTCCGCACCCGCACGGCCAACAGGTCCACCGATTTGCCGGTGGAGGACAGATCCGTATTGATGACGAGATATGCATCCTGCGAAGAGGGCAGGGCCGTATCATTCACCAGCACGTCAAAGACAAACGCTTCCACCTTGTTGCGGATACGGAACCGCTTGCGCCCGCACTCCCCCTGGGGGCCAAACTCACAAAAGACGGCAAATTGATGCCCGTCCGCCTCGGGCCCCTTCATGGTCAGTTCAAACGTGGCCACCTTGCCGCGAATGTTCTGCATAATGCCCCGGGGCATTTTGATGCGAATGGTGTTGGCCGTACTGCCCGCGTTGGAGGCCAAGCGCAAAAAGGTGCTGTTGGCGTCCTGAAACAGGTCCGCCGTGCCACGCCCTTCCGTATCCACATTTTGGGAATCCTCAGCCGGCAGGAAAACGTTGAGCCAACCGTCGCCCCCGCCCGGCACAAACGAGCCGGATTCAATAGTGGTGGACGGGTTTGGCACCGACCCGTCAATCTGCTGTTTCAGCAGAGCCGGGCCGAGGGTGATGGCCCACCAGATGGCGACGCCGAGGCCCACCAGAATGATGGTCCATAAAAACAGCTTCGCATAGGGTTTGCGTTTGGTGGTTAATTCATCGCGGTATTGAGCCGTGTAATCCTCCAGCGGCCTTTCCGGGGCAAGGGGCGCTGCGCGATCGCCCGTATCCAACCGCACGCTGTCCGCCGGTTTTGCGGTAACCGGTTCCTGTGTTGGTGCCGCCTTGGGTGCAGCAGGTTCCTCGCGCAAACGCGGCATGGGTGGTGGAGCGGCCACGGTTTTGGGTGCTGGGGCCCGCTGAGGTGCTTCGACCGGCTTCGGTGCCGCCGCAACCTGTGGGGCGGCGGCTGGCACTGGAGAGACTTGGGGTGTGTCGGGGGGAGCCGGTGCAGCAGGGGGAGATTTTGGGGCCGGAGCGGCCGATACACCGGGGGTAGGTTGGGGGGCGACTGTGGACTGAACCGGTGCGAATTCCGCTTCGATGGCCCCGATGGCCCCTTCCAGCCTTTGGCGCTGGGCGACGATCTGGGCCTCCGCCATGTTCGGGTTTTGGCCCAACATGCGCTCCAGCGCTTGCCGTGAAGATGTGTAGATTTTTTGCCGCGCAGCAGGGTCTGTGGCGTTTTGCTGTGCAAGCGCCTTGCGGATCAGGTCTTCAAATCCGGCCAATCGTCTCTCCCACCCCTAGTGGCTCGCCCCTCGCCGCTGAGGGGCGTAATCCCCTGTATAGCGCGGCCCTGCCCCTGTGAACAGGCGGGTTAAACGGCGAATTCCATGGAACTGCGTCCACCGGGATGATTGACGTTAACGTAAGAAATTGCCATCCATGCGGTTCATTCCACCGTGTCCGCGAGACCAACGCCATGGCCCTGCCCAAAATCCTCGAAAACCGTCTGTCCATTCCGGCCATTGCCTCGCCTTTGTTTATCATTTCCCACCCGCCGCTGGTCATCGAGCAATGCAAGGCCGGTGTGGTGGGTTCCTTCCCCGCATTGAACGCCCGTCCGGTGAGTCAGCTGGACGAATGGCTGCACGAAATCACCGAAACACTGGACAAATATAACCGCGAAAACCCGGATAATCCCGCAGCCCCCTTTGCGGTGAACCAGATTGTTCACCGCTCCAACACGCGCCTGGAAGAGGACGTGGAATTGTGCGTGAAATACAAGGTGCCCATCGTGATCACCTCTCTGGGCGCGCGGCCGGAGCTGAATGATGCCATCCATTCCTATGGCGGCATCACGCTGCACGACATCATCAACAACACCTTCGCCAAAAAAGCCGTGGAGAAAGGCGCCGACGGCCTCATCGCTATCGCTGCCGGGGCTGGGGGCCATGCGGGCCGACTGTCGCCCATCGCGCTTATTCAGGAAATCCGCGAATGGTTTGAAGGCCCGTTGCTTCTGGGTGGTGCCATCGCCACGGGCGACGCCGTGCTGGCCGCCCGCGCCATGGGCGCCGACATGGGCTATATCGGCTCCGCCTTTATTGCCACAAAAGAAGCCCGCGCCGTGGATGAATACAAAAACATGATAGCCTCCTCCGGCGCGGACGACATCGTCTATTCCAACCTCTTCACCGGCGTCCACGGCAACTACCTGCGCGGTTCCATCGAAGCCGCCGGCATGGACCCGGAAAACCTGCCCGAAGGCGATGTGAAAACCATGGATTTCGGCGGTGACAAGGTCAAAGCCTGGAAAGACATCTGGGGCGCGGGTCAGGGCGTGGGTGCCGTGAAAGACGTGGTGCCCGCCGGTGAACTGGTGGCCCGTCTCGTGCGCGAATATGAGGCGGCAAAAATGCGGGTTGCGGCGGCGTAGGGTTCCCCAGCCCCACCTCCCACCGGAGAGGAGGTCGAAGGCTGCGCCAGCAGCGTTCGGGTGGGGGGAGATTTCACCTCTGCCTCGGAACTGAATGTCCGCCATCTCCCCCCACCCGCATCAGCTTCGCTTCTGCGACCTCCCCTCCGGTGGGAGGTGGGAGCAGGTTAACTGTACCGAACCTTGCTTCCCCAAAACCCCTGTTGACCACCCGGCCCAAACCCCTGTCCCTATTTGGTTTAGCCCCTCCGCCGCCCTATATTGGAGGGGCTGGACAGGCATGATTCGCGCCTGCCCGAATGGAAGGCGTGATCATGTCCGATACCCCCCAAAACGAGCCAGAAGACTACGGCGCTGACAGCATTAAAGTGCTCAAAGGGCTGGACGCTGTGCGCAAGCGCCCCGGCATGTATATCGGCGATACGGATGACGGCTCCGGCCTGCACCACATGGTCTATGAGGTGGTGGATAATGGCATCGACGAGGTGCTGGCCGGCCATGCGGACCGGGTGACGGTCACCATTAATGCCGACGGTTCCGTTTCGGTCACCGACAATGGGCGTGGCATTCCCGTGGACATGCATGAAGAGGAGCAAATGTCCGCTGCCGAAGTGATCATGACCCAGCTCCATGCTGGTGGGAAATTTGATTCCAATTCCTACAAGGTTTCCGGCGGTCTGCACGGCGTGGGGGTTTCCGTGGTGAACGCCCTTTCCGTTTCCCTGCAATTGAAAATTGCCCGCAACGGCAAGTGGCATGAAATTTCTTTCACCCATGGGGTCTCCGACGCGCCGTTGAAAGAACTGGGCGATGCGGGTGACTACACGGGCACTGAAGTCACTTTCATGCCCTCCTCCGACACGTTTTCCAACGTGCGCTTCGATTATGACACGCTGGAGCATCGGTTGCGGGAACTAGCGTTCCTGAACTCCGGCTGCCGCATCATTCTGGCAGACGAGCGCGGCACAGAGCGCAAGGAGACGGAGCTTTTCTACGAGGGCGGGCTAAAGGAATTCGTGCGTTGGCTGGACCGGGCCAAACACCCGCTTATCGACACGCCCATTTACCTGAAATCCGAGCGGGACGAGATCACCGTGGAACTCGCCCTGTGGTGGAACGACAGCTACAATGAAAACGTGCTATGTTTCACCAACAACATCCCCCAGCGGGATGGCGGCACCCATCTGGCCGGGTTTCGGGGCGCGCTTACTCGGCAGGTGACAGGCTATGCGGATACCTCTGGGGCCATGAAAAAGGAGAAAGTCTCTCTCACCGGCGATGATTGCCGCGAGGGCCTCACCTGCGTTTTGTCGGTGAAAGTGCCAGACCCCAAATTCTCCTCCCAGACCAAGGATAAACTGGTCTCTTCCGAAGTGCGGCCCGTGGTGGAAAGCCTCGTGAACGAAACGCTAAAGGAGTGGTTTGAGGAAAACCCTGCTGAAGCCAAAATTCTCGTCACTAAAGTCATCGAAGCCGCCTCCGCCCGGGAGGCTGCCCGCAAAGCCCGCGAACTGACCCGCCGCAAGGGCGTGCTGGATATTGCCTCGCTCCCCGGCAAACTCGCCGACTGTCAGGAGCGCGATCCGGCCAAATCCGAAATCTTCATCGTGGAGGGGGACAGCGCCGGCGGTTCCGCCAAACAGGGCAGGGACCGCAAAAATCAGGCCATCCTGCCCCTGCGCGGTAAAGTGCTGAATGTGGAGCGGGCCCGCTTCGACAAGATGTTATCGTCTGAGCAGATCGGCACGCTCATCACCGCTTTGGGCACTGGGATCGGCCGGGAAGAATTCGACATCGAAAAGGCCCGCTACCACAAGATCATCATCATGACCGATGCGGACGTGGACGGTGCCCATATCCGCACCCTGTTGCTCACCTTCTTCTTCCGCCAGATGCCGGAATTGATCGAACGTGGCTATCTCTACATCGCCCAACCGCCCCTCTATCAGGTAACGCGGGGCAAATCCTCGCAATATCTCAAAGATGAGGAAGCCATGGAAAATTACCTCATTGAGGGCGGCATTGACGATGCACGGCTGGAGCTTGCCGACGGTGAAGTGCTGGCCGCTGGCGACCTGCGCGCTGCGGTTGACAAGGCCTTGGCCGTGCGCAGCCTGCTGGACGGTCTGCACACCCGCTATGACCGGGACGTGGTGGAACAGGCCGCCATTGGCGGCGCGCTGGACGCGGAAGTCATGTCCAACGCCGCCCGTGCTGAAACCATTGCCACCACCGTGGCCGACCGGCTCAATGCCATCGCAGAAGAAACAGAAGCCAGTTGGGAGGGTTCCCTGCGCCAAGAGGATAACGGCAACTACTCCCTCGTCTTCGCTCGCATGGTGCGGGGCGTGCGCGAGGCCCATGTGATCGACCAATCCCTGATCGGCTCCGCCGACGCCCGCGCCCTCAATGGCCACGCAGATAACCTGCAAGCCCTTTACGCCAACGCCGCCACGCTGGTGCGCCGCGACATACGCACCACCGTCTCCGGCCCCCGCGCCCTGCTCACCGCCGTGTTTACGGCGGGTGAAAAGGGGGTGAAAATTCAACGCTACAAAGGTTTGGGCGAAATGAATCCGGACCAGCTTTGGGAGACCACGCTGGACCCCGACGCCCGCTCGCTGTTGCAAGTGAAAGTGAACGAAGCCACTAAAGCCGACGATCTTTTCACCCGCCTCATGGGCGAAGAAGTGGAACCCCGCCGCGAATTCATCCAAGACAACGCGCTGAGTGTTGCGAATTTAGATTTTTAGGGGCTGTTGGCTAAATCCATGCACTCTCAACCTCCCACTGGAGGGGAGGTCGAAACTGCTTGCAGTTTCGGGTGGGGGGCTGGATGGGTGAGTAGTTCTAGAATTGCGCCCCCCACCCGGATCGCTACGCTCCCCGACCTCCCCTCCGGTTGGAGGTGCGCTTGATTTTACGGTAGGAGTTCCTTCTAAATCGAAGGCACGATCCAGTCCGGCACCATACCGCTTTGCTGGATGTATGCACCCACGTCATGACCGCGAAACAGGCCGTGGTCGGAGACCAGAACGGTGGACCATCCGGCCTGTGCGCCGCCTAGCACATCCGTGTGCAGCGTATCGCCCACCATGGCGATGCGTTTGGGGTCAGCGTCTTGCGGCAGTAAATCTCTCACCATGTTGAAGACGGACGGAAAAGGCTTGCCGTGCCACTCCACTTGCGCGCCCAACAGGTCGGTGATGCGGTGGGCAAGATAGCCGCTTTCGGTGGAAAAACGCTCCTCCAGCGGCGCGATGACATCCGGGTTGGCCACCATGACGGGGCGCATAGTGTTGGCCAAAGATTGCTCTAACAGCCGCTGTTGCTGGCTCGTCCAGTCCCATGTGGAAAGCATGAGGAAAGCGTCTGCCGCATCATAGGTGGTGATGTCGTGGGTGAGGAGAATGGAGCGGACCGGCAAGTCACTCTCCTTAAAATCACTCCGCGCCATCACGCCCCACAGCATGTCGTCATGCTTTTTCAAAGCCGCCTCCGCCGCCATGCGGCTGGTGATGATTTCCTCCGGGTTGAAGTCAAAGCCAAGACGTTGAAATTTGGCCACCGATGCGTCCTTGGCAAAAGTAGCGGCGTTTGTGATCACAAACAGACGTTTATCCATGGCGCGCAAGGCCCGCACCGTCTCCACCGCCCCGGCGATGGGTGTGCTGCCCACATTCAACACGCCAAAGGCGTCGAAGCAGAATGTGTCGAAGTGGTCGGCCACTTCCAACAAGCCAGAAGCGGCTTTGGACGTGGCCGGAAATACCGCCTGGGGCAGCCTGTGGGCCACCGCGTCATAAAAGGCGAAGGCTGACCGCGTATCGAACCCTTCAAAGAACGGCTCGGCCGGATAGAGAGGACTAGATGATGGCACCGCGCACCTTCGCCGAAACCCACTCGCTGATGACCACCGCCACCAGAATGACGATTAAGATCAGCGCCACCTGGTTCCACGCCAGCGTGTTGAGGGAGCCTTGCAATTGCAAACCAATCCCACCGGCCCCCACCAAGCCCAGCACGGTGGATTCGCGAATATTGATGTCCCACCGAAAGACGGAAATACCGGCAAAGGCCGGGGCGATTTGCGGGACGATGGCATAGGCCATGACCTGCCAGCGGGAGGCCCCTGTAGCCGTCACCGCCTCCACCTGTTTTACGTCAATCTCTTCGATGGCCTCATAGAGCAGTTTGGCGCAAAAGCCGATAGAGCGCACAGCGATGGCGATGGTGCCCGCCAAAACGCCGGGGCCGATGATCGCCACCAACAGAAGGGCCCAGATAAGCGAATTGATGGACCGGGTGGAGACGATAATGAGCAACGCGATGGGGCGGATGAATACCGCCGATGGCGTGGTGTTGCGCGCGGCCAAAAAGGCCACCGGCACGGCCATGATCAGCGCCAGAATGGTACCCAGCGTTGCCATGTTCAACGTGTCCCAAATAGGCTCCCACAATTGGTCAATATAGGACCATTTGGGGGGCATGGCGCGGCTGCCGATATCAGCGGCAATGCGCGGCGCATCCCACACGAAAAACCACGTGGTGGCCTCTGAAATGACGTTCCAGCAATAAACGAAAACCGCCACGCCCAAGAGCCAACCGAACCAGCGGGTGAGGGACTGACGCTGCGTGTGCAGCCGCCAGCCGTTGGAGCCATTCGAATTGGTGATAACCGGCATCGCTCCGCTCCTCTATTGCACGCGGGCGCGGATAATGCCGGAGAGATATTCCAGCACCATCACGATGACGATGATGATGAGCAGGATCGCCGCTGCCGTGTCGAACTCGTAGCGGTCAAAGGCCGTGTTAAGTGTGGCGCCGATGCCCCCGGCGCCGACCAAGCCCAGCACAGCGGACTCGCGAAAATTGATGTCCAGACGGTAGATGGACAGGCCAATCAGCCGGGGCATGACCTGCGGTTTCACGCCATAGTCAATCCATTGCATCCAGGACGAACCGGTGGCCCGCACGGCTTCCGCCTGGCTGCGGCTCATGTCTTCGATTTCTTCAGCCAACAGTTTGGACAGGAAGCCGATTGTGGCAAAAGCCAGCGTCAGAAAGCCTGCCAGCGGCCCGAAGCCAAAAATGGCGACCAGAAGAATAGCCACGATGATCTCGTTCAGCGCTCGGGAAAGGGCGATGATGGCACGGCACACGAGATAGATGGGCAAAGGCGCAATATTGCGCGCCGCCCCCAGCCCAATGGGAATGGAAATGGCAATGCCCACCACGGTGGAGGCGATAGTGATGATGATGCTTTCGATGATCCCGTCGCGGATGTCGTTCCAGCGGGAGGTGAAGTCCGGGTTGGCAAACGCCTTCACAAATTCCCAGCCCCGCACCAGCCCTTCGGACACGCGGGCCCAGTTCACTTCAATGGAGTTCACCGCCAGATAGAGATAGATGATGGTGACCCCAAGCAGCGTGTAGCGCAGGATGGGATTGGTGATAAAAGGCGGCTTTTTCCAGGCCCGCCCCATGCGGTCTTCCAGCCGCACATCGGTTGCAACGCTAGCGCTCATTGGGCTGCCACCGCAGCCGCTTCGTCTTCATCCTCTTCGCCCGCGTCTTCGATGGTGGCCTGCCAATCCTCTTCGCCATAAATGGCGGTGAGCACATCCGGTGTCAGCGCATCGGGCGGGCCGTCAAATTGCACCACGCCCAGTTGCAAGCCGATGACCCGGGCCACAAACATCTGTGCCAATGCCACATCGTGAATATTGATGATGGCGGCCAGCCCCCGCTCCGCGCAAAGTTCACAAATCAGCCGCATGATCTGGCGGGACGTTTTGGGGTCGAGAGAGGCGGTGGGTTCATCCACCAGAAGCAATTTTGGGTTCTGAATGAGCGCCCGGCAAATGCCCACGCGTTGGCGTTGGCCACCGGAGAGTTCATCCGCCCGCTTATCGGCCATGGCCAGCAGACCCACCCGGTCCAGCAGCCGATAGGCCTCGTCCACGTCCTTTTGCGGATATTTGCGCAGGAAAGAGCGCCAAAAGCCCACATAGCCCAGACGACCGGACAGGACGTTTTCCATCACCGTCAGCCGTTCCACCAGCGCATATTCCTGAAAAATCATGCCCATGGTGCGGCGCGCCTTGCGCAGGCCTGCGGAAGACAGGCCAGAAATGCTCTCGCCGTTGAGCACGACAGTGCCTTCGGTGGGCTCCACAAGCCGGTTGATGCAACGAATGAGCGTGGACTTGCCTGCACCGGAAGGGCCGATGAGCGCCACCACCTGCCCGGCCGGGATGGCCAGGGTCACATCCTTCAGGGCCTTATCGCCTGTGGCGTAGGTTTTGGTCAGTCCATTAAGCTGCAACACGGCGCGCGCCCTTCTCCAAACAAGAAAGCGGCGCGACCGAAAGGGCCGCGCCGCCGATCATCCCTATTCCCTTAGGAACAGGAGTAGGACACACCGTTGGCGCTGTCGATCTTGCGGATCACGTCCCAGAAGTCCTTGTAGTTCATTTTCAGGAACTGGGCTTCGCCGTTTTTGCCAAACTCTTCTTCCAGTGAGGTGCCTTTCCACTCAAAGGAGAAAAACGCATCGCGGATTTTGTCCTGCAATTCGGGCTTCAGATTGTGGGCCACACCATACCCCGTCGTGGGGAAGGTTTGGGACTTGTAGATGGACTTGATCTGATCCGCCTTCACCACATCGCGGGCCAACATGCGGGCCAGAACGGAGTTGGCGATGGAAGCAGCCGGATAGTCCTTATTGGCAACACCCAGGATGGAGTTGTCGTGCTTGCCGGAATAAACGGCTTCAAAATCCTTGCCCGGCTCCATGCCGAAGTCAGACTTCAAAATGGCGGACGGGGCCTTGAACCCGGAATTGGAAGTGGGCGATGTGAAGGCCAGTTTTTTGCCCTTAATGTCTTCCACCTTTTCAATGCCAGAACCGGGATAGGTGAGAATTTCCATCTCATAGCCGAAGGAACCGTCTGCACCGGCCATCAATGTGAAAGGGGAAAAACCGGCGCAGTTCACGGCCAGCGGGTTGGACCCCGTGTTGAAGCCAGCAATGTGCAGACGACCGGAACGCATGGCTTCAATCTGGGCAGCATTGTTCTGCACGGGGAAGAACACCACTTCCTTGCCGGTTTTCTCCCCCAGATAGTCGAGGAAATCACTCCAGGCTTCTTTGTAAACGGCCGGGTCTTCCACAGGCGTATAGGCGAAAATCAGCGTGTCCGGGTCCACCTGTTTGGCGGGGTCTGTGGGCGTGTCCGCCACCAGATCGCCATCACGGTCGCAATATTGAGCGTCCAGCGTGCCGCGCTCGCAGTCTTCCTGGGCTTGGGCAGGGCTGAAAGTAAGCGTGGCAAAGGCCAGGGCAGCAACGCTGCTCAGCAAAAGATTTTTCATGGGGTGTCCTCCTCTTGGGCGTAGACAAAAAGCGTATAGGGGCGTTCGCATTCGCGCAAATGCGCCAGTCCGTTCATACACAGCCCTCCATGACAGCTGTGTGACTCTCTTCAGCTGTTTTCCAGCGCCAGTTCTGCCAGTTTGAGCCTTTGGATTTTGCCAGAAGGCCCCTTGGGCAAGTCCGGCAGCAGGTGGATCGTGTCAGGGCATTTGAAATCGCCCAAAGCGGCGCGGCAAAACGCCAGAAGATCGTTTTGCGAGGTTCGAGAACCGCTGCGCAATTTTACGCCCGCCTCCACAGACTGGCCATAACGGGCGCAGGGGCGCGCAAAGGCCGCAGCTTCAATAACGTCGGGATGGGCTAGCAGAGCCTCGTCCACCTCGCGGGGGGCGATGTTTTCACCGCCCTTGATGATGAGTTCTTTCAACCGTCCGGTGATGAACACATAGCCATCGTCATCCATGCGCCCCAGATCGCCCGTGCGCAGCCAGCCATCGCTTGTGATGGAGGCTTTTGTGGCTTCTGAATTATTGCGGTAACAGCGCATGACATTGGTACCGCGTACCAGCACTTCGCCTTCCGTGCCCCGCGTGCATTCCATCTGCTGATCATCGCCAATGATCACTTCGTTGCCAAAGGGCACTCCGGGTGACCCAATCTTGCGGGTGCCTTCGATGGGGTTGGAGAGGATTTGAGCGGCGGTTTCCGTCAGCCCCATGGTTTCGATGATGGGAACTTTGAAGCGGCTTTCGAAAGCCTGCTGCACATCGGGGGACAGAGGGGCGGAGGCGGACCGCCCGAAACGCAAGGGTTCCAAACCCTCCGCGTCATGACCATTGGTTTGTTCCTCGTGCAGCAGATAGGAAATTTGCGTGGGCACAACGGAAAACCATGTGCCCTGATGGGCGCGAAGCTGATCCCAGAACTGGCTGACAGAAAAGCGGTGCGGTATGATGAGCGATCCCCCGGTCACCAAAGCACCCATGAGCGACACGCAAAAAGCGTTGATGTGGTAAAGCGGCAGCACGCATAGCCCCCGGTCTTGCGCCGTTAGCCGGTGGGCTCCTGCCGTATTGCATCCGCCCGCAATAAGGTTGGCCTGCGTCAGCACCACGCCTTTGGGAATGCCTGTGGTACCGGAGGTGTACATGAGCAACCCGTCTTCCGATGGGGTCGGAATATGGTCCGGTGGCGGATCAAGGTGGCCGTGAAACAAGGTTTCATCCACCTCGATTATTCGCGGCGCAACGCCTTGGCTTTCATCCAAAGCGTCCTGAACCAGAGACCGCGTATGCGGCTGGCAAAGTACCAGACCGGCACCGCTATGCTTGAGCACATGGGCAATGGTGGCCTTGCCGGAAACCAGATTGACGGCGGTGGCCACCTGCCCGCCATAGAGAATGCCCAGAATGAACCGCGCCGCATCTGCCCCGTTGTGCATGGCATAGGCAATGCGGTCTCCCGGTTCATAGCCATCGGCGGCAAGCCGGTCACGGATGGCTTGGCAGCTTTCTTTCAACTGCGTCCAGGTCAGTTCGGCATTCGTGCTCGGATCGATAATGAAAATATCATCGCCCCGTTCTGCTGCATGGCGGTCGATCAAATCCGCAATGGAAAGATGGGCAATGGATTGCGGATCAAACGGGGGGCTCATCGACCGGCGACCTGCCAATAGTCCGCGAAGATATCTTCCACCTTCGGTTCATGGGCCGGGATGGTCCGCACCACTTTGGTAATGTTCATGCAGTGTTTGTGATTGAAATTCTCGTCGATGGAATTGCCACCCCACGACCCGCAGCCCATGGAAAGGGAAAACGGCAACCCGTTGTCGAATGATCCACCCGTGGCAAAACAGTGGGCCTGGTTGACGATAACCCGACAGGTGGGCAGGTCGTGGCCTAGCGCCACCGGGCGCTGTTCATCGCTGGTATGGATGCCCACGGAATGGCCAGCCCCCTGATGGGTCAGCAGGGCGGCCGTGAGCCGTTGGGCCTCCGCAAAATCAGCGGCCCGATAAAGGGTTGTGACGAGGGATAGTTTTTCACCGGATTCCGGATAGGCTGGCCCAATGCCTTCGCCTTTGATGACGAGAAACCGCGCCGTCTCCGGTGCGTCCACATCAACGCCTGTGCGGGCGATCACCTTGTCCAAATCTTGCGCGATGACATGACGCCCTAAGCCGCCGGATTGGAACAGTTCGCTTTTCAACTTGGTTGCGTTGGCCTCATCCAGCAACCGCCCACCCGCCTTGTGTAACTCGGCCAAAAAAGCATCCGCCACGGCTTCCACCACAATGATGGCGTTTTCCGAAGAACAGGACGTGGCGTTATCGAAAGTCTTGGAAGCTGTAATCTTTTGCGCCGCATCGGCCAGATCAGCCGTCTCGTCCACGATGGTCGTCACGTTACCCGCCCCCACACCAATAGCCGGGGTGCCGGAGGAATAGGCGCGGTGCACGTTGTTCTGGCTACCTGTCACCACCAAAAGGTCTGCCCGCTCCATCAGCCGTTGCGCTTTGGCTTTGGATACGGGAGCCGGGATCATTTGAACCAGATCATGATCCACACCGATCTTGTCGAATTCTGCGTGGATATACCCCAGCAGTTTCTCGCAAACCTGCGCTCCCTTGGGGGAGGGCGACAGGATGATGGCATTGCCGCATTTCAGCGCGTTGATCACATTATTGGTGGGAGTTGCCACCGGGTTGGTGGAGGGCACCACAGCGCCGATCACGCCGATGGGGCGGGCAATTTCTGTGATACCGAGGGCCGCATCCTCGTTGATAATGCCTGTGGTTTTGGCATGTTTAATGTCCCGCAAAACACCCAGCGTCTTGCGGTGATTCTTGGTGATCTTGTCGGCCACATTGCCTAGCCCCGTTGTGGCCACCGCCATGTGCGAAAGCTCTTGATTGCGCCCCGGCTCCATCAGCGCCCATGCAGCAGCAAAAGCGGTCCGGTCATAGCGGGTTTGATCTGCGCCCCGTTCAAAGGCGCGCTGGGCCGCCCGCGCCCGCTCGATTAGAGCATCCACAAGGGCTTCATCTTCCGACAGGTCAACCGTCGCGGACATGGCAAATTCTCTTTTATTGAAAAGGGGGAGGGTGGACAGCGGCGCCCCGCTGCCCACCCCTTATTCTGGCCTAAAGTCCAGCCAGCAGCTCTTTGAGGGTTTCTTCCCGCTTGGCCCACATGGCTTTCACCTCATCGCGCATCATAATGTTCATGGGCGAACCACCGGCTTTCATTTTACCGGCCACGCGCTTGTGCTTGAACATCATGGGCACCTGTGCCGCCAATTTGTCGATGACAGCTTGCGGCGTGCCCTTTTTCACCATCAGACCGCGATAATTCACCGAAGAATTGTCCACATCCAGACCGGTTTCCATCAGCGTTGGCACGTCGGGCAGGAAGGCTTCATTGCGCTTCAGGTCCGCCACACCCAGCACTTTCACATTGCCCGCCTGACGGGCGCGGAAGGCATCGGACAGATTGTTGATGCCGGCGACCACGTCCCCCGCAATAACGGCTTTCATGGCCGCCGCGCCGCCGCCCTTGGTGGGGATATAGGCAATTTTGCACGAACAGGCTTTTTCAATTTGCAGGGCCGCAATGTGGTGGCCCACAAACAGGCCAGCGCCGGAAGTCGTCACGCGGCCCGGGTTGGCTTTGGCATATTCGATCAGTTCCTGCATCGTGTTGTAGGGGCTGTCCTTGGGCACCACCACCACGGCAGGGTCTTCGCCCCAGTTGGCGATGGGCTCAAAACTGTCGGCGGAGTATTTCACGCCGCCCTTGATGGACTGGGCGATGAAATGGGGGATGTTATAGGCCGATAGGGTGTAGCCATCGGCTTCTGCGTCCGTGGCAAACCAGTTCCATCCCACGCGGCCACCGGCCCCGGGCTTGTTGATGATATACATGGGCTGGCCCAGAATATCCTCATTGCCCGCCACCATGGTGACTATGCGGGCTTGAAAGTCCGTCGCCCCGCCTGCGCCATAGGATACGGCGACGCCAATGGGCCGGTCCGGATAATCGGCGGCATGGGCCGCACCCATCCCGGCAGTGGCAGCAATCGCCAAAGCGGCTATCAGTTTTTTCATGGTTTCTCTCCTCCCAAATAAACTGACCCTTGTGGATCAGAAGAACATGCCTCGCGGCGTTTGAACCTTCAGCAACAGCGCAAACAGGCCGTACATGATGGCCACGAAAATCAGCGCCGTGATCATGCGCTTGAGCCAGGCCATGGCGTTGGTGTGCGATGCCGGGTCATAGGCTGCAAAAAGCGTCACGAAGGCTGCAAAGGACGAGACGTAGAAGCCCAGCGCCTTGGCGGCAAAAAAGATGTAGACCAGCACGATCAAAAGCCCGGGCGCGATGGTGCGCGCCAGCGCCCAGCTTACTCCGTTGCCCACTTTGGAAACCCCGGTCACCGCCCGAAAGAAATTCCACGCCGCCAGCACGAGCATCACCATGGCAATGATGCGCGGGAACAGGAACGCTTCCACCGGCTCACCGGTAAAGCTGATATAGGCAACCCAAGCGGCCACCAGTAAAATGACACCTGAGGCGATGCGGTGCTGCGTAATACTGGCGTTCATTCTGCAGCCCCCTGCACTTGTTCGCCTTGGGCGGGCTTGGCTGGAGCCGCCACCATGGATGTCCAAAAACTGTAGGCGATGGAGGCCAGCACCAGTGCGATCAGCAACAGATTAAGCGGCCCGCCGAAGAAATAGGGCAGCATCCCATCGGTGGCATTGGCGATCATGCTGCCTTGGGTGAAATTCGCTTCCGCGATGGGGCCAAGGATGAGCCCCAGCACCAATGGCGCGGCGGAAAAGCCGAATTTCTCCAGAAAATACATGCCGAACCCGAGGCACAGCATGATCTGCACATCGCCGAAAGACTGCTGGATGGAATAGGAACCGAAGAGGGCCAGCACCATCACCGCTGCCGCCATGATGGGCGTGGGTATGCGAGCCACCTTGGCGGCATAGGCGGCGATATAGATGCCAAATAGTACCATGAGCACCTGCCCAATCAGCATGGAGTTGATGAAGGTCCACGCCACCTGCGGATGGTTATCGAACAGGTCAGTGCCTGGGAAAATGCCGTGAATGAGCAACCCGCCCAAAAGCACCGCCGCCGTGGGGCTGCCGGGAATGGAGAGGGTCAGCAGCGGCACCAGGGATGGACCAACCATGGCATTGTTGGCCGATTCTGCCGCGATCACGCCCTCGGGATAGCCTTTGCCATAGTCCGCTTTCCGCGGCGAAAATTTCTTTGACTGGTCGTAGGCCAACAGCCCCGCAATCTGCCCGCCCACGCCGGGGATCAACCCGATGACGGAGCCGCACACCGTGCCAATGGCCAGAGCGCGTTTGTAGAGGAACGTTTCTTTGAGCGAGGCCACTACCGACTGCCGCTCCACTTCCAGCGCAGAGATGGAAGACTGCACCCGTCCCTTGGAGAACATGTCGATGACCTGCGGAATGGCGAAAATACCAATCAGCGCGGAAATAATGTTGATGCCGCCCGTAAGTGCGTCAGCAAAAATAAACCGTTGCGCCCCCTGAATATCGTCATAACCGATCATGGAGAGCCAAAGACCGATACAACCGGAGAGTAACCCTTTCACAAAGGACTTGGAGTCCAGCGACCCAATCACGGTAACGCCCAAAATGGCCATCCAGAACAGGTGGGACGGGCCAAAGGCCAGCGCCCACTGGGCCAGCACGGGTGTGAGAAAAATCAGCAGCAAAACGCCAATCACTCCGCCCACGCCCGATGCCATGAACGACATATGCAGCGCCTTCGCTCCCTGCCCGCCGCGCGCCATTTCATGCCCATCCAGCGAGGTAGCGATATTGGCGGGCGCGCCGGGAATTTTCAGCAAAATGGCGCTCACGGCCCCGCCCGCCACGGTGGACGTGTAGGCCGCCCCCAGCAAAATCAGCCCCTGCGTGGCCTGCAGCTGGAAGGTGAAGGGGATGAGTAGCGCCACCGCCATGGTGGGGGAAAGGCCCGGTGTTGCGCCCAATATCAGTCCGCCAATCGTGCCACCCAACAGCAGCAAAAATGCGGTTGGCTCGAACACGCCCGCAAAATGGTTCAGGAATTCCATCAGCCCTGACCCCTCCCAAAGTCGTGCCCCGGATCGGCCAAGCTGGCCAATTCATCGAGCCTATGGCATGAAAACAAAAGTGCAAACGTTTTCATTTTGGGTTTTGCGTTGTGAATGAGCGGATTAGATCACGCAAAGGCGCGCCCGGTATTGTGGAGGTGGCGCAGCGGGCAGGGGTCTCACCGGCCACCGTGTCCCGCTATTTCAACACGCCCCACGTGGTGCGCGGCCCCACCCGCAAGCGCATCGAACAGTCGGCCCATGATCTTGGCTATATCCGGGACCGCATGGCGGGCTCCATGCACAACCGCTTTTCCGGGACCATTGGCTTGATTGTCCCCACCATCGACAACGCCATTTTTGCCGAGATGATCGAAGCATTCTCAACCCGTCTTGCCCAGCACGACCGAACCATGCTCATCGCGGCCCATGGCTATGATCTGGACCGGGAGACGGCCATCGTGCGTTCCCTGCTGGAACGGCGCATCGACGGCGTGGCGCTGGTGGGGTTTGACCATGCGGACGTGCCCCTCAACATGCTGGCGAAGCGCGACATACCGGCCATCTCCATCTGGAACTACGCCCCCGCTTCGTCTTTGCCCTGCATTGGCGCGGATAATTTCGAGGCAGGGCAATTGGTTACGGACCATATTTTAAGCCTGGGGCATCGCAAAGTGGCTTTTCTGTTCGCTGATACCAAGGGCAATGACCGCGCCCGCGATCGGTTGGATGGAGCCAAATCGGCCGCAAAAACCCATGGCCTCACGGACGAGGAGATTGCCGTTTTCGACTGCCCCTATGATATTGGACAGGCCAAACAACGTGTCACGGAAATTTTGCAGGTCCAACCACGCACGGCCCTGATTTGCGGCAATGATGTGATTGGCCATGGGGCCCTTTTCGCCTGTCAGGCCTTGGGGCTGTCCGTGCCCCGCGATATCTCCATCGTCGGCATCGGTGATTTTCGCGGCTCCGCCCACATGGAGCCGGGGCTTACAACAGTGCGTTTGCCAGCCCGCAAGATTGGCCGTTTGGCAGCGGATGCTCTTGTGCAAATGAACGAGATGGGCGCCGCCTCCAAACCTTTTCGATCAAAAGTGCCCCTCACCTTCATGCACCGCGGCTCCACCGCGCCGCCCCAACGGGCCTAAACCTCTGCGCCAGCTTGCCACACCTCTTCAAATAGCCTTACCCTCCCTTGGGGGTCTGATGGAGAGATGCACGATGGTTAGTTTGATTCTAAGGCGGGTGAGTGCCTGTACTCTTGGGTTGGCTGTAATGCTAGGCGGCGCGGTCATCGGCAGCACAAATGCGCAGGCCGCCTCCTGCTGGAACCATAATGGTTCTGTCATGCGCATCACTGCCACCGGCGGGGGCGGGCGGGAGATTCGTTATCTGCAACCGCGGCAAGTCTTGCGCAATGCGGGGGTGCGGCAGGGCACGTTATTGTTCAACGGCTTCTACGATGGCCGTTCCTATTCCGGCACCGCCCGGCGCTTTTCACGCTTCTGCCCCGGCTCGCCCCAGACCTACGGAGTTTCCGGCCCGGCCAATAATTCCCGCATCGTGCTGCGGGGCAACCGGGACAAGAACCGCCGCTGCCAGCCCACGGGCGTGCGCACCACGGACCGGTTGGTCTTCACTTTTCTTTATCCCTGTTGAACCTGATTAGGGGCCTTGACCACTGGCTCATTCTACCACTGCCCCCGCCAGCACCGTTGCCCCAGACAAACCGGTTTTGGGCATCATGCTCATGCTGCTGTTTTGCCTGTTTGCGCCCATGGGCGACAGCGTGGCCAAACTGCTCGGTCCCAGCGTGCCATTGCTCCAACTGCTGGCGGTGCGCTTTGTGTTGCAAGCGCTACTACTCCTGCCCATCGTGATGGCCACCGACCGAACGCTCGCCATGGGCCGCCGCGAAATGCGCCTCACCTTCGTGCGCACCGTGCTGCACATTCTGGGGGTGGGGGCCATGTTCCTGTCTCTGCGCTATCTGCCGCTGGCCGATGCCGTGGCCATCGCCTTCGTCATGCCCTTCATCATGTTGCTGTTGGGCCATTTTGTGCTGGGCGAAGTGGTGGGCTGGCGGCGCATCGCGGCCTGTGCCGTCGGTTTCATCGGAACGCTGCTGGTTATCCAGCCCAGTTTCGCCGCCGTCGGCGCGCCCGCCCTGCTGCCCCTGGCGGTCGCTTTCATCTTTGCCGGTTTCATGCTGGTGACCCGTCAAATGGCGAAACAGGTGGACGCCATTTCCATGCAATGTGTCAGCGGTTTCATGGCTCTGCCCATACTGGCGCTTTTCTTTGCCGTGGCCGGACCGGGGGGTTGGGAAGAGGCTCGCTTTGTGTGGCCCACCCAGACGGAAATCGCGCTCCTGTTCCTGTTGGGCGTGCTGGGCACCACCGGTCATCTCTTCATGACGTGGTCCCTGCGCTTTGCGCCGTCGGCCACACTGGCCCCCATGCAATATCTGGAAATCCCCATCGCCACAGCCTTGGGCTATCTCATCTTTGCCGACCTCCCCAACGGGCTGGCGGCGCTGGGCATCATCATCACCATTGTCGCGGGTCTGACGATTATCGCGCTCGAACACCGGGCGGCGAGATTGGTGTAAAATCTTTCAAAGTTGGAAACATGTTTCGAATAGCGATACGCCTTTCTTTGTCGGCCCTTGCGGCTTTCTCCTCACACAGGGTCTTAGCCAATGACGATCAACGGGCGCAGGCCGTGGAAAAGGCATGGCGTGGTTGGATGGAGGCCAATGGCGTTGAAGCGTCCAGCATAACCATGCTGGCGAAAGGGGAAAAGCTATGGTCTCACGACACCGCTCATGCTCCACCAGGTGGGGCAAAGTCTTCCTCGCGCGCAGCGCCCTTGGCCTCGCTGGGCAAAGCTGTCACGGGCATTTGCGTGGATAAGCTGGTGAGTGCGGGACGCCTGTCCTACGATGATCGCGTGGGCGCCCTGCTGGATGGTTTCAATATGGCACCCCATGCCGGTGGGATCACGGTGGGCCAATTGCTGACCCATACATCTGGCCTTTTTCCTGACCAAACCCAAGGCACCATGGCGCGCTGGTATGGCAAGGCCAAACTGCGCCATCGGACCGCAACGACCACCGCATTGGCCCGTAATCAAAAAGGCGAAGCCGGTGTATATGCCTATAACAATGAAAATTATGCTGTTTTGGGTCAGATCATTGCCGAAGTGACAGGTGATTTTTATGAGGATGTTTGTCGCCGTCTGGTCCTTGACCCCGTCGGTGTGACCACCGCCAGCCTGCCTAAACCGGCTGGCGCATTTGGGGCGTGGGGTGGATGGAGCATGAGCACGGCGGACTATGCCCGCTTCGTTCAGGCCTATTTTGGGCCATCATCGGCCATGCAGAAAAACCCTGCCAGCCGCCCTTCGGCGCAAATGGGTGGTGGCGCAAACTATGGCCCCGGCATAGTGTGGCGGCGCTGGCGCGGTGGTCATAACTTTTGGCACTTCGGCCTGTTGTGTGATCCGCGTGGGTCCTTTGGCAGCTATACAGCCCTGTGGAAGGGCGGATACAGCGTGGTCGTCAGCTTTGACCGATGCTTGAAATTTCAAAAATTACTCGATCTCGATGGCGCGCTCGCCGAAGCCGCGCTTCAATAAAAAAGCCCGCCTCGGAGGAGGCGGGCCTTAGTTCGTTTATCGCTGGTAGTTTAGACGCCGGGGACGGTTTTGCCGCCGGACTTTTTCACCCGCTTGGGCTTGGTGTTCGTGTCTTCGTCCACGCTTTTGGCCCGGTGGGCCATGAAGGCTTCGAACTCTTCCTGGTCCTTGGCGCGGCGCAATTCGCGGGCATAGTCATCAAACTCGGCACGCATATTGTCCAGTTTCATGCGCTCTTCGTGCAAGCGCTCCAGCTCAGCCTCGCGCCAATCGTCGAAGGCCACATTGCCGGTGCGGGGCATGTTTTTGAAGGCCGTGCTTTTGTTGAACATTTCCGACGCCCGGTCGGTGGCCACATTCACATCCTTCTTGAACTGGTCCAGCCGGTCACCGAAGAGAATATAGGCCAGCATGGCGAGGCCCAGAGGCCAGAAGATCATGAAGCCGATAATCATCAATGCGATGGTGGCGGGCGTCCAGGCAGGACGGATCAGTGCGTTGGTCATTTCGGTAACTTCTCCTGTGATGGTGCGTTCAGGGTGCTCACCCCGTCCGCTCCTACCTCATATAGGTCAGCCTGACGCAGTTTCAAGAAAGGCGCATTTGAAAATCGTAAGAAAACGCATGAAACATCATTTGTGCGCTACAAAGTCTCAAAATTCTCGAATTATAAAGTCAAAAAAGGCAGAAATATTACAAAAATGTAATTTTCTACTCCAAACCAGCCACGATGCACAATTCGGATTCCGCTGCCGTAAGCCGAATGGCTTTGGCGGCCTGATAGTCATCGCTGTTATAGCAATCCAGCGCCGCCTGCACCGAGGGGAACTCGATGACCACATTACGTGCACGGGAGATGCCCTCCAGCGGTGTCATTTCGCCCCCGCGCACCAGAAACTTCGCGCCATAAGCCTCAAAAGCGGGCTTCGCCGTGGCCACATAATCGGGATAGCGGTCTGCATTTTCCACATCCACCCGCGCGATCCAATATCCTTTGGCCATGGTTCAGCCCTTCCCGTTCATGTCGTCAATAATGGCCAGCGCTGCCGCCCGCTTGTCCGATGCTGCCATGATGGGCCGCCCCACCACAAGGTGGCTTGCCCCCGCTGCGATCGCTTTTGCCGGGGTCATGACCCGTTTCTGGTCGCCTTGGTCGGTTCCAGCTGGGCGGATGCCGGGTGTAACGATGGCCATATCCGGCCCGACAATGGCACGGATAGCGGAGGCCTCCTGCGCCGATGCCACCAACCCGCCCATGCCGCAAGCCTTCGCTTGTTCGGCTCGTTTTTTGACGAGACCGGCTGCGGAATGGGCATAGCCCGCCTCTTTGAGATCATCATCATCCATGGAGGTGAGCACGGTGACACCCAAGAGCGTAAGATCGGTGTTGCCTGTTTTAATTAGAGCCCCCGTGGCCGCCCGCATGGCTTTGGGATAAGCATGCAGTGTGAGCATGGAAACACCCATGCCCGCCACGCTTTCCACGCCCTTGGCCACGGTGTTGTCGATGTCCAGCAATTTCAGGTCCAGAAACACTTGCTTGCCCGCCGCCACTAATTCCCGCGCCAGTGTAAAACCGTTTTGTTCGTGAGGCGCATAGGCCAGTTGATGGCCGATTTTAAAGAATGAGACCGCGTCGCCGAGTTCGTCGATGGCCGCACGGGCATCGTCTATGGAGGGAACGTCAAGGGCGACAATCAAGCGGGGGTCGGCGGTCATGTCAGAACTCCAAACTTGAAACTTGCCTTACCTCCCCTCACCCTTGTTTTTGGGAGGGGAGGTTAGGCCAGACGATAGATACAGCGCTACTCCGCCAGATCGTCAAAAAATTTCTTCATGCCCGCGAAGAACCCCGTGGATTCCGGGCTGTTGGCCTCCGACGACTCTTCCGCAAATTCCTGCAGCAACTCCCGCTGGCGTTTGGTGAGATTGCTGGGCGTTTCGATGGCAACCTGAATATACATGTCGCCCACCTGATTGGTGCGCATGACAGGCATACCCTTGCCCTTGAGGCGGAATTGACGACCGTTTTGGGTGCCTTCGGGCACTTTCACCCGTGTTTGCGTGCCCTCAATCGTACCCACTTCAAACTGCCCGCCCAAGGCGGCCGTGGTCATGGAGATGGGGACGCGGCAATAAATATCCGCCCCGTCCCGCTGAAAAAACTCGTGCGGGCGAATGGAGAGAAAGATGTAGAGATCGCCCGTGGGGCCACCCCGCGTTCCCGCTTCCCCCTCGCCAGCCAAGCGGATGCGCGTGCCGTCTTCGATGCCGGCAGGCACTTTCACGTCCAGCGTTTTGGTTTCTGTCGTCGTGCCGGTGCCATTACAATTATCGCACGGGTCAGAGATAACCTCGCCCCGGCCATGGCAGGTGGGACAGGTGCGCTGCACGGAAAAGAAACCCGAGGACGCGCGCACCTGACCTGCGCCGCCGCAGGTGGGACAGGTCTTGGGGCTGGACCCGGGCTTGGCTCCGGAACCGCTGCACACGTTG
The DNA here is from genome assembly GCA_038525315.1 of Pseudomonadota bacterium. Lineage (GTDB taxonomy): Bacteria > Pseudomonadota > Alphaproteobacteria > Rhizobiales > Rhizobiaceae > Pseudahrensia. Next base: position 74,552 of record JBCBHU010000001.1, on the reverse strand, counting down.
CAGCTGATGGCTGTGGGAATTTCAATTTCCGCTGTCTTGCCCAAGAAAGCCTCTTCCAGCGAAATTTCCATATTATAGCGCAGGTCCGCACCCCGCGTGCGCCCCCCGGCGGAGCGGCGGCCGCCGCCCATCATCTCGCCGAAAATATCCTCAAAAATATCGCCCATGCCGCCGCCGCCGAAGGGCGAACCGCCGCCCCCGCCGCCACCATTTTCAAAGGCCGCATGGCCAAAGCGGTCATAGGCGGCCCGCTTTTGCGGGTCCTTCAACGCCTCATAGGCCTCGCCGATTTCCTTGAATTTGGCCTCCGCCGCCGCATCGCCGGGGTTGCGGTCGGGATGATATTTCATCGCCTGTTTGCGGAAGGCCGATTTTAGGGCCTTCTCATCCGCATCCCGCGAAACGCCCAGCGTTTCGTAATAATCAGCCTTGCTCATTCACTCACACCCCGAACAGCCCGCTTTAATTGTCATCAAAAACGGCGTTATCGTGCTGCGCTGCCTCATGGCCTGACTGGCCCGCGACAAACGCATCTATAAAAATGTCCGCCCGCCCTTGCGGACGAGCGGACACAGGAAGACTTCCCGAAGGTGAAGCCCGCTTAAGCGGACTTCTTTTCGTCCTCGTCGTTGATTTCTTCAAAGTCGGCATCCACCACATTGTCGTCGGCGGCTGCATGGGCAGCGGCGTCAGCAGCAGCGGCGGCCTCTTCTTCCGAAGATTGGGCCTCGTAAATAGCCTGACCCATTTTCATGCTGGCTTCTGCCAGTGCCTGGGTTTTGGCGGCGATGTCGTCCGCATCATCGCCCTCAATGGCCGTGCGCAATTCGGTGACCGCGTTTTCGATGGCTTCCTTGTCCTCGGCAGAAACCTTGTCCTCGTGCTCCTTGAGGGATTTCTCCGTGGAGTCGATGAGGGTTTCGGCCTGATTTTTGGCCTCCACAGCTTCGCGGCGCTTTTTGTCCGCATCGGCGTTAGCCTCGGCGTCTTTGACCATTTGTTCGATCTCGTCATCCGACAACCCGCCGGAGGCTTGAATGCGAATTTCGTGGCTCTTACCGGTGCCTTTATCCTTGGCGGATACGTTCACGATGCCATTGGCGTCGATATCGAAAGTCACCTCAATCTGCGGCACACCGCGGGGCGCGGGGGGAATGCCTACCAGATCGAACTGGCCTAGCATCTTATTGTCCTGCGCCATCTCCCGCTCACCTTGAGACACGCGGATCGTCACCGCATTCTGGTTGTCCTCGGCAGTGGAGAAGGTTTGCGATTTCTTCGTGGGGATCGTCGTGTTGCGGTCGATTAGGCGGGTAAACACGCCCCCCAGCGTCTCGATACCCAGCGACAGGGGTGTCACGTCCAACAGCAGAACATCAGTCACGTCACCTTGCAACACACCGGCCTGAATGGCAGCGCCCATGGCCACCACTTCGTCCGGGTTCACGCCTTTGTTGGGCTCTTTGCCGAAGAAGTCTTTCACCGTTTCCTGAACCTTGGGCATGCGCGTCATGCCCCCCACTAGGATCACTTCGTCGATCTCGCCGGCTTTCAGGCCAGCGTCTTTCAGTGCTTCTTGCATGGGCTTGACGGTGCGCTTCACCAGATCGGCCACGAGGCTTTCAAACTTGGCGCGGGTCAGTTTCATGGTGAGGTGTTTGGGGCCGGAGGCATCAGCCGTGATAAACGGCAGGTTCACTTCCGTCTGGGCGGAGGAGGACAATTCAATCTTCGCCTTCTCGGCAGCCTCTTTCAGGCGCTGAAGGGCCAGCTTGTCATTGCGCAGGTCAACGCCCTGATCCTTGTTGAACTCGGAGGCCAGATAATCCACCAGCGCCATGTCGAAGTCTTCACCGCCCAGGAACGTGTCCCCGTTGGTGGATTTCACTTCGAATACGCCATCGCCAATTTCCAGAATGGACACGTCGAACGTGCCGCCACCCAGATCATAAACCGCGATGGTCTTACCGTCGTTCTTCTCCATGCCGTAGGAGAGGGCAGCAGCGGTGGGCTCGTTGATGATGCGCAGCACTTCCAGACCAGCAATCTTACCGGCGTCCTTGGTGGCCTGGCGCTGGGCGTCGTTAAAGTAAGCGGGCACCGTAATCACGGCCTGCTCGACTTTTTCGCCCAGGAAGTTTTCAGCCGTTTCCTTCATCTTTTGCAGGATCATGGCGGAGATTTGGGAAGGCGAATATTTGTCGCCGTTCACTTCCACCCAGGCATCGCCATTGTCGCCATTGACGATGGAATAGGGCACCAGTTCTTGGTCTTTCTTCACCTCAGCGGAGTCAAACCGGCGACCAATCAGGCGCTTGACGGCAAACAGAGTGTTTTCCGGGTTGGTGACGGCCTGCCGCTTGGCGGGCTGGCCCACAAGGCGCTCCCCATCATCCGTGAAAGCCACCATGGAAGGCGTCGTGCGCGCACCCTCAGCATTTTCGATCACTTTTGCGGTTTTGCCGTCCATCACGGCAACGCAGGAATTGGTGGTACCCAGGTCGATACCGATAACTTTAGCCATAATCTTCTCTCCTGATAGCGTTTTTGCCGGAACCCTTATGCTGATTTTCAGCGCGGCGTTCTTTGGCAAAACCTGGCGGATGTAATCAAGGTTCGCCGGCCTGCTTGTGGCGGTCAAAACCACCGCATGGCACCAGCGTCTCAGCCCATATAAGAAGGGTAAAAAGCCCTTCAAGGGAAAAGGGCGGAGTTTCCTCCCCAGTTTTTTGCGCTTTTTGAGACCGCAAGGGCTTTAAATAATAAAGGTTTGTAAACCATGAAGGAACTGCCGTTGGGCGAAGCCCCTTCTTTACCCCCAGGCGTGGACCACTGGCCTGGCTATTTGGACCAGCCTGCGCAAGAAGCGCTTTTGGCGCAAATCCGCACCGCCGTGGCGGAGGCTCCCCTGTTCGTGCCCACCATGCCCCGCACCGGCAAACCCATGTCCGTGCGCATGACCAATCTGGGGGAACTGGGCTGGGTGACGGACAAAGAGCGGGGTTACCGCTATCAGGACACCCACCCCGCAACCGGCAAGCCGTGGCCGGAAATGCCACAAAGCCTGCTCACCATCTGGCGCGATCTTGCCGACTGTGACCGCGACCCCCAGGCCTGTCTCATCAATTTTTATGCCGATGATGCCAAAATGGGGATGCATCAGGACCGGGATGAAGAAACCTTCGATGCCCCGGTCCTGTCTCTCTCCCTCGGCCAAACCTGCCTGTTCCGGGTGGGGGGCACAAAACGCGGCGGCAAAACCCAATCCTTCCGCCTTCAAAGCGGCGATGCCATGCGCCTCTACGGCCCCGCCCGCCTAGCGTATCACGGCGTAGACCGGCTCTACCCAAACACCAGCGACCTGCTGAAAGCGGGCGGGCGCATCAACCTGACCATGCGGGTGGTGGGGTAGCGATTGGCCTGTCTTAAGAATGGTGGCAGTTCGTCAACGCCCGGTGACGAAAGTGCCGGTGATCCCGCGGCTGGTATTGTCCAGCACGAACTGACCGATGGCCCCCTTCGCAATTGTCCCATTGCCGTTGACGAAAGCCCCGTTTGCGCTCCCATTCACACTGCCGGCCCCGCTGAGTGTGCCGGAGAACAGGGCATCCGCCGCCACATCCTGCTGCACCGTGCCGGACGCGCTCATCCCGTCAATACTAATCCCAAGCGTGCCTGTCCGAGTCCCAAAATCAAAACTCATATTGGCTGTGCCTGCCGCGATATAGGCCCCTTGGTTAGCGCCGCTAATGTCCACAACGTTACCTAGCGCCGTGCCGCTATAGGTGGCCGTTGCCGTGCCAAGCGTGTTGAGATCTGCTGAACTGGTTATGTCGCCAGCAACCCACATACCCATATGCACATAGTCCTGACGTCGGCTATTGGCTGATAAAGTCGGGTCATCGCGATGCCTTGTTCGCGTGCCCCACCATCCCCAATCCACATAATCGCACGTGGTGCAGTGTTGATACCCGGGGATCGGCGCGGCACGACCGGATATGACATAGGTACCGGCACCAAACTCATCGTTTGACATGGGCACCGGAGCGCCCGACTCGGCGATGGTAATCGTCTGCGTGTTGTCGTTTGGATTGACCGCACCAAAAATATTGTCGTCCACAAAAGTGTTGCCACCACTACCGCCAGCAGCACCAAAGCCAAGGTCATAGCCGCGCACAAAGGCGTTTTGCCCAAACACGTCCGACACCTGAATGCGCCCATCAAGACCGTTATTGGTGGCGTTAATATTCAGGGAGAAGTTGGGCGTGTTTGGCCCAGCGCTGTAAGCGCCGGAGTTTGCCGTGCCGCCCCCCACGAAAAAAGCTGAATCAGTGGTGCCATTGCCGTAGCGCGGCTCCACCAGGCCGTTGGCAAAGCCCCTCACATTTCGACTGGTGCGTGAGAAGCTGCTTTGCGGCTGTTCTGAAGTCAATGAAGCCACGTGAAAGGAGCCGAAATGGCCAGATGCAGGATAAGGTCCCGATTCGTCGTAATTTGGTAGGTTGGCAAAGCTCGAAGGGGAATCGAAATGGGTATCTTCCCGCCCCGTATCGTTGCGGTTGCCAATGACAAAATGCTGCGCGTTGTCGCCGTAAAAGCTGGCACCGTCGGCACCGGCATAGGTGCCCACGCCGCCACGGAAGTTCCAACTGCCTTCACTGCCACTTGTGCGCATGCCGCCCCGCCGGTTGCCCCAAATATATGGGTTGCTATCGTTAGGGCTTATGATGCTGGCGTGAACGAGCGTGGTGCTCTTTTGGTTAAACCCCGTGCCAGTGATGTCTATGAATGAATAGAAGGTCTCCACCTCACCATTGGTAGAATTGCCTGGTTCAACGACATAAAACGGCGTTGCGTTGAAATTGCCGAAAGATCCGTAGAGATCATTGCGGAAAAATGCGGCCGGTGTAGGGTTCACCGGGTCTTGCGTCAGGCTATAGGTGCGAATGTCCACGCCGCTATCCAACTCCACCAATTGCGCCACATTGGTGGGGGTGCCGACGATCACGTTGGCCGGTTGGGTCTGATCGCCATTGAGGAACAGCGTGTAGGCGGCGAAATCACCAATACCCGCGAAGGCGGTGCCGATGGCAGACATGTTCTGAATTGATCCATCGGTGACAGCGATAGCTTCAAGTCCGTTGTCGCCCTGCGCACCGGTAACGTCCGGCAGGTTCACTTCCTGCCCGGGCGCCGTGCTCACCAAACGTCCTGCCTGTCGAGAGAGCGTCAGTTGGAAATCATTGACGGGTGGATTTGAGCCGGTCAGACCCCGCTGCCCCGCATTGCCCACCTCATCCCCATAATAGGCAACATAGGTCTCCGGCGTGGTGCGCACCCGTGCCCGAAACGTTGGCACTGCCACCTCGTTAACCACCTCTGCCCGCACCAGTTCCTGGCTGGCGATCTCAATCTGGGCGATGGAGGCTTCCGCTTCCTCAATGGTGGAGGACTTCACCGGGTCAGGGCGTGAAGTAGGCACGGTGACGCGCGCGGGGGCGAGGGAGTTGACGGAGGCAATTTCGCTGGCCCCCACCTGCGGATTGGTGGGGCTGCGCCGGGCGCCGCCGGTTTTGCCGGGTTTACCGGCCAGTGCAGTCTGGAAGGTCTGGGCATCTTGGCGTGTGCGGCGGCGAATGCGTGTGGTCGTGCCGCCCGCGCCAATCTCCATCGTAAAGCCGGATTCATAGATGCGGCTGCGCTTGCCATTATTGCCGGTAAAGACCACCTCATCGCCAAAGATCATGGACGCGAGGGCCGGGCCGGTGCCGTCTGTGGCAATTTCCACCATTGCCCCGCGAATGCCCAGCGTGCCCACGGCGGTTTTCACGGTGGCGTTGCCCGCTTTTTTACTGGCCAGACCCCCTACAAAGCGGAAAGCCCCTTTGACCAATGTGGTGGACAGGGTGGCTTCGCCCGCGTCGGGATCATAAGCGAAACGGTCGATGACAAAGGTGGTGCCGGGGGCCACCGTTAAAGTCGTGCCGTCCAGCAGCAAAACCTGCACCAGACCGTCCGGGCCCGTGGTGATGCGCTCGTCCTGCACCAGCGAGCGCCCCAGAGACAAAACCCGCACATTCCCACCGGGAGGTGCGCTGCGGGCATCTTGATTGACTGCGGCAGCCACCCCCACCTTTGCCACCGCCTGTGAGGGGGCGAAACCTGTTGCAAGGGCAAAAGACAGAAGGCCGACAAAAGCCGCCGTGCAGGACAAGCGGGCCTGATGCTTTCTGGAAATCATGTAAGTGCTCCTTCTATCAGCCATCAGAACTTTTTCACCGCCGACAGCGTGACGGTGGCATTGTCATGCTTTCGGGTGTCATAGTTTGAGTTGATGTTGCGGTATTCCGCTTCCCCCAACAGGGCCCATTCATCGTGAATGGGTATGGTCAGGGATGTGCGCACAAAAAACTCATTGTCATTTTGCTCTTCCGCCGCGTTGATGACAGGGTCTGGCGCATCATAGCGGCGCAACGTTGCACCCAAATGCAGGCTGGCCGTCCACGCTTTGGCGCTCTCATCAAGGGGGGATGCGAAAGCATAGGTGGGGCCTGCAAACACCGTGGTTTCAGAATAGGCCAGAAAGTCCAGCTCCGCCGTGCTCCACTGGTGCTGGATGCCGCCGCTGATCATCAAATTGGGATTGACAATATAGCTGCCAAAAGCCCCGAGCCGATATTCATCCCCCGTGCGGTTGCTGCCGGTGGGGGCATTGGTCGTGTCCTGAAAAATCCTGCGCCGGTACTCAGCCTTCAACAAAAGACTGGCTTGGGCCGACGGCTTCATGGCGAGGCGCGAACCAACTCCAAAGGCGCTGGCGTAAAAATCCCCCGCCAAATGAACGGCGGAGGCGATGCCGTAGACGCCCAATTTGGCATTATCGATATCAAAGCGCCCCATGTCGAAAGCCGGGCCGGCCGTGATTTCCCCTTGCAGAAGGTCCAACTCATGGCGTTGGAATTGTTTTGCACCATAGCCGATCACGTCCACCTCAAACGTGTCGCCCTGGCTTTCCAACTCGTGAACAAAATGCACGGAGGCTGCGCCATAGACATTAAGATCGCTTTCCCCCAGCGCGTCCTGCGACAGTTGGAAAATCAACCCGTTGAGGTCCACATCTGCCGAACGGGGCGCACGGTTGGCATTGCTTTGGTAGCGCAGCCCTACGCGAAATTGTCCAGAAAGTTTCTGCCGTTTCTCTGCGGTGTCGATGCCGGCCAGAATTTGTTCCACCCGCGCCAGCACATTGGGGGGCACATTGGGGGCGGCAATACCGGCTTCCAGATAGGTGCGCGCCGTTTCAAAAGCGCCAGCGCGGTAATAGAGAAGACCCAGTTCCAACTGGAGACGGGGCAGGCCGGGGGCGAAGATCAGCATGCGTTCCAGCGTGCCAATGGCCGCTTCCAAGTCGCCTACCCGCACCGACAGGGCGGCATATTCAAAGGCGATATCCAGATCTTCCGGCTGCTCCACCATGCGCTGGAACAGCACATTGCGGCGTGCATTGATGGAAGCGAGATCACGATCACCAGTGTTGGGAACGGCGGTCTGCTTTGGGGCCGCAGACTGGGCATGTGCAGGTGTTTGGTAGACGGTGCCTATGCCGAAGAAGACCGCAAAAGCGATCGTTCCCGCCCAAACGGTCCAGGGTTTGAAATCAATACATTTACCCATGACGGTGCGCCCACCTCTGCACGTGTCCTGCCTCACTACGCCCCGGAGAACAGTATTGGGCACCGGTGTTCACTTGGGAAGTGAATCACAGGCTGCGCTTAAGTCATTTGTTAATATTTGGTTAACCTGTTGGCTTTTTGCCACAAATCTAGACGGGATTGACCCTCATCTTGCGCTGTCTCGTCATCCTCTATGGCTTAGACCAAAGATTGAAGGTCCTCTACTGATCCATCCCAGTCACTGTCCGGCTCAAGATCGGTGGTCTGATGTGGTCCGTATTCCGTGGGGCGGGCGATGAAAACAGTTTTCAATCCGCAGGCACGGGCGGCGTGGAGATCATTATTGTGGGCGGCCACCATGGCCACGCGCTCCGGTGGCAGTCGCAGCGCGGCGCAGGATTCAAGATAGACTTCTGGCTGGGGTTTGTAGTCCTGCGCCAATTCCGCGCCCAAAATGCAGTGCCATGGGAGGTTTGCATAACCCGCCAGCCGGCTCATCAAGGCGATGGAGCCGTTGGAGCAGGGGGCGATCAGGACGTGCTTGCGCAGGGTGGTCAAGCCTTCCAGCACATCGGGCCACGGGTCCAGATGTTCCCAAGCTTTGTTCATCGCCCAGCGGGTTTCGTCGTCAAAATCGTGAGCCATGCCGAAATGCGTGAGCGTGTCCCCCAGCATTTCAAAATGCAGATCATCCAGCGCCACGTAATCCCGCCCGCCGGAACGCACCCCCTCCATGGCGGGCTGATACCGCGCCCGCCATTCCTCGGCAAAGGTGAGGGGGTCGATGTCTTGGAGAAAAGGCGCAACAAACCGGGCGACACTGGTGCGCCAGTCCACCACCGTGCCGAACACATCGAAAATGTAAGCGTCCACATCAAGGAGGGTTTGATGGGTCATGCGCCCTCTCTTCGCTTGTAGCGCAGGGTGGAGAACGTGAGCGATAGTCCCTCCATCATCAACAATCGCCCAATCAGCGGTTCCCCCGCGCCGGTGATGAGTTTGATGGCCTCCAGCGCCTGAAGTGAACCCATTATGCCTGTCACGGCCCCCAAAATGCCCGCTTCAGCACAGGTGGGCAGCATCCCCTCATCCGGCTGACTGGGGTAGAGGTCGCGCAGCGAAGGATTGTTGTTTTCATGGGGAGCCAGCACGGTGAGCGAGCCGTCAAACCGGTTCACAGCTGCCGAAACCAAAGCAACACGCGCCGCCTCACAGGCATCGGCCAGTTGAAACCGCGTGGCAAAATTATCGGACCCGTCCAGCGCCACATCCACATCTGCCAAGAGGGCCGGGGCCGTTTTTTCGGTGAAACGGGCCTCTATGGTTTCCACACGGCAATGGGGGTTGATTCGGTTCAGGCTGTCAGAGGCACTGGCCACCTTTGGCACCCCCACGGCATCGGTAGCGTGGATGGTCTGCCGTTGCAGGTTGGACAAAGTCACCACGTCATCGTCCACAACCCGCACATGCCCCACGCCAGCGGCGGCCAGATAGGCTAGTGCGGGTGCGCCCAGCCCCCCCGCGCCCACCATCAGCACTCTTGCTTGCTTGAGCTTTTGCTGCCCCGGCCCGCCCACTTCCGGCAGCACCAGATGGCGCGCATAGCGCTCCAGTTCTTCCGGCGAAAAGGCGCTCATGCGGGTGTCACCTTGCCATCATCCACCGTGAAAAACTGCGCCCTTTCCCCCATTGCTTCAAACAGATGCTCATCCGTTCCCGTCATCCACGCCTGCGCCCCCGCTTCGTCGATCAGATCAAACAAAGCCGCGCGGCGGTCGGGGTCCAGATGGGCGGCAATTTCATCCAGCAGCAGAAGCGGTGTCATGCCGGAGACAGACGCCACCAGACGGGCATGGGCCAAAACCAGCCCAGTGAGCAGCGCTTTCTGCTCCCCGGTTGAACACAACGCCGCCTCCATGTCTTTCGGCCCGTGTCGCACGGTAAAATTGCTCCGGTGGGGGCCGGTGAGCGTGCGCCCCGCTGCTCGGTCTTGGGGACGGGCGCGGGCTAGTTCCGCTTTGTAAATGTCTTCCAGATCGGAAGCGGCGCCTTCACTTTCCTGTTCCAATCCCTTTTCAAGCCCGATGATTGAGCGGGGAAAGGCACTGTCCGGCATGTGGGCAATCATATCCCGCAACAGGCTCAACAGTTCCGCCCGGGCAAAGGTGATGGCCACGGCCTGCTCCGCCATCTGCGCTTCCACGCTGGTGAGAAACGAGGCATCGGCGTGATGGTCTTCCAGCAGTTTATTGCGGGAACGCATGGCCCATTCAAAGGCGCTCACCCGCCGCCCGTGGGCAGGGTCAATGGCTAGCACCATGCGATCAAGAAACCGCCGCCGGTCCCCCGTGCCGCCGGTAAACAACCCGTCCATGGCAGGCGTTAGCCAGACCACGCGGCAGTGGTCCAGCAACTCCTCGGACGTCTTCGTCGCCGTACCGTTCACATGAATGCGCCGGTTGCCGCTGCCTTTTTGTAACCCGGTCCCCACCGCCACTTCACCCACGGCCCCATGCAGGATGGCGTGGACTGCCCACGTCCCCTCTTGCGCGTCATAGGGCATCTCTCCCCGTTCCTGTTGCGCAACCCTGTCATAGGCCACCCGGCGCAAGCCCCGCCCGGGCGACAGAAAAGAAATGGCTTCCAGAAGATTTGTCTTGCCCGCGCCATTCTGCCCGGTCAGCACCACGTGCCGACGGTCGCACTCCAGCCGCAGCGTGGCATAATTGCGAAAATGGTTCAGCTTGAGCGTTTCCACCCACACCGGATGCGGTGCGACGGTTGCGTCCATACTGGCATCAACGATGCTCAAACCCGCATCGGCATGAGAACGTAGAGGGCGCCCGCTTCACCGCTTTCGCGGATCAGCGTGGGAGAGCCCGGATCGTTCAGCATGAACGTGGTTTCATCAGCAGACAACTGATTGGTGATGTCCAGCAGATAGCGGGAGTTGAAACCAATATCCAAAGCGTCCGCCCCGTATTGAACAGCAATCTCCTCTTCGGCGGAACCGGAATCGGGATTGTTTACGGACAGCACCAGTTGGCCGTCCGTGATGGACAATTTGACCGCCCGTCCCCGGTCAGAAGCGATGGTGGATACCCGGTCCACGGCGGAGGCGAACGTGGCCCGGTCCAGCACCAGTTCCTTGTCATTGCCCATAGGAATGACGCGGTTGTAATCGGGAAAGGTGCCGTCAATCAGTTTGGAGGTGAGCACCACCTGTTCCACGGTAAAGCGGATTTTGCTTTCCGACAATTCCACCGTCACAAAAGCATCGGGCGCCTCCAGCAGTTTTTGCACCTCGCTCACCGCCTTGCGGGGCACGATGACGCTGGGCATTCCATCCGCCCCATCCGGCGCTTCCGTCTGGGCCTGCGCTAGCCGATGACCATCCGTGGCCACGGCCCGCAGCATGGATTTGCCCTCCACCTCCACCGTGTGCAGGTAGATGCCGTTGAGATAATAGCGGGTCTCTTCGGTGGAAATGGCAAATTGCGTGCGGTCGATCAACTGCTTGAAATCGGCGCAGGCCATGCGGAACGTGTGGGAAAATTCGCTGGTCGTGAGGTCGGGAAAATCGCTCTCAGGCAGCATTTGAAGTCGAAATTGTGACCGGCCCGACACCAGGCTCATGCCCGTATCATCCCCCACCGACAGCATCACTTCCGCCCCCTCGGGCAGTTTGCGCACGATGTCATAAAGCATATGGGCTGGCACTGTGGTGGACCCATCTTGCTCCACGGAAGCGGGGGTCTTTTCCGTCACTTCGATGTCCAGATCGGTGGCCTTCAGTGTCAATTCATTGCCACTGGCGCGCAGCAACACGTTAGCCAAGATGGGGATTGTATTGCGCCGTTCCACCACGCGCTGCACGTGATTGAGGGACTTGAGCAGGTTGGACCGTTCCAGAGTAACGCGCATGGCCGTCATTTTCCGCAAATATCATTGCCCATGGGCAAGGAGAACAGGGTGACGCTTCAATAAACTAGGCAAATTGAAGCACCCCGCAAAGTGGCGGATGGTTTGCGGGCTTTCAAGAGCAACAAGCGCGGCGAACCGCCGGACTCACAGTTTCTACCCCTATGCTTCCCACAAAGGCCGATCTTGCTGGGCAAAGACCCCGCAATACAATTTGAAGAAGTGATGGCCTTGGCTGGATTGCGGACCCAAAGCCCGCAATGATGAAACATCGGTTCCGTGAGAATTGCGATTGCAGGGTTATCCCAATTCGTGGATCAACCGCTTTAACAGCTCGATCTCATGAGCCAGTTTCGTGTCCTCCTTCAACAGGCCCTCGATCTTGCGCACCGCGTGCAACACGGTCGTGTGGTCCCGCCCGCCAAACCGCCGCCCGATCTCCGGCAGGGACCGGGGGGTGAGAATTTTAGACAGATACATGGCAATTTGCCGGGGCCGCACGATCACGCGCGTGCGGCGGTTGGACAGAAGATCGTTTTTCGACACGTTGTAATGGCGGGCCGTGACTTTCTGGATGTCCTCGATGCGCACGCGCTTTTGTTCGCCCGACTGAACCAGATGCCCCAGCATTTTTTCGATCACCTCAATGTCCACCGGCCCTTCGGAAAACCGGTGTTGAATGAGAAGTTGGTTGAATGCCCCCTCCAGATCACGGCCGGAAGAGGCCACTTTTTGGGCCACGAAGGAAAGGACATCGGCGGGAATGTCCAGTTCAGGGTCTTCCCGCTGGGCCTCGCGGTAACGCAAATCCATCATGGTCTCGCGCATGGGAAGGTCTGGCCCGGTCACTTGAAGCGCCACACCGCCCTTGAGGCGGGAGCGAACGCGGTTGTCCAGCGATTCCAGTTCGGAGGGCGGACGGTCCGCAGCCACCACCACCTGTTTGGCGCTGTCGATGAGGGCGTTCAGCAGGTGGCAAAACTCCTGCTGAATGCTTTTGCCTTGCAAAAACTGCATGTCGTCGATGAGCAGCAGGTCAATATCCCGCAGACTCTCCTTAAACGACAGGGCGGATTGGTCCCGAATGGCAGACGCAAAGCGCCACATGAAATATTCCGCCGTCAGATACAGAATTTTCATGCTGCCATTGCGCGCCTGCGCGGCCCAGGCAATGGCCTGCAACAGGTGGGTTTTGCCCAAGCCCACATCGGCGTGGATAAACAGCGGATTAAAACGTGCGGCCGCCCCATCGGCTTCCGCCACAGAGCGGGCAGCGGCCACCGCCATGCGGTTGGATGCGCCTTCAACAAGCGTGGCAAAGGTAAAATTAGGGTCGAGTGGCGAGCCGGCAAAGCCCACAGATGCGTCATAGCTTTCTACGGCTGCCGGGGTGCCCCTCACCGCCGTGGGAGCATTGGCGGGCGATACATGGCCCGTGGAACCGCCAAAGGTCTGGGCGCCCAAAGACGTGTTGGCATTACCCAACAGCCCCGCCTGATTGAGCGCCGTGCCAATTTGCTGTTGCCCCGCCCCATTTTGCGGTTTGGCCACTTCGCCGGTTTCAGAATTGGCACTACGCACGGCGCTGCGCACCACCACGTCCACACGCATAATGTCGGCGGATTGCTTCTGCCACAGGGCCAGCAGAATGGTGCTGTAATGGGTTTTGATCCAGGACTTCAAAAACGTGGTTGGCACCGAAATGGTGAGCTGGCTTTTAGAGATGGTCTCTAAGCGGCAGCGCCCGAACCAACTGGCATAGGCCTCGGGCCCCAGCCGAGCCTTTAACTGAGCCTGCACCCGCTCCCACTTCTGCACTTCACCGGCAGAAACCGTGGGGCCCGCCTGATTGGCCAGCGGGGCTGGCCCCGTATCGCGCAGGCCCAGGGGAGCGGACGTTCGACCCTTGAGCGCCACACCGCGATTTGCGGATCCGGGGGGTGGCGACGCATGCCCCACGGATGGGGTGAGCGCCTCTTCCAGTGTTGATTTATCTGCCGCTGAATTCATCGTTATCGTCCATTCACGGGCTCAGCCTGCAAGGCATGAGCCATTGTCCCCATGAAGGAACAGTCACATGGGTCCCGGACCACCCCGCCCACAGCGATACGGCCCCGAGAAAAGAGAACACCCCTCACGTTCTCACCCCGTTTGTGATTGCCCCGTTTGTCTTTCCGGCCGCAGTGCCGGTTCAGAAAAGCCCTGTTATGCGCCCTTCGTCGTCCACCATGCCGTTTGCCCAGAACCCACCGTCTTTGAGATGTTTTTTGTCATTATCTACCTCCTTAAAATCCTGTTTCGAGCAGCTAGCCGCCGCCTCTCTTCAATTCATGTTCCAACTTACGCCTGGCGCCACGGCAGCCCCTCAACTTTCCAGCCATTGACGGTGCCCCGTTTGCCCTCCCCATTGGGATCGCCCTCAAAGCCGCCCGCAATATTAATGGTCGTCTCATAGCCCAGCGCCTCCATGGCCTGCGCTGCATGAAGGCTGCGCACACCGGACCGGCACAAAAAACAAAGAGGTGTCGTGCGGTCACCGCCCAAGGATTGCACCTGTTCGTCCAGGATCGCGGCAAAGTCCGGGTTCACCTGCATGTGGGGAAAGCGCTGCCACTCCAGTGTCACGAGCGCTGTCATGTCATGGCGCGGCGTTGGCACCCCCACAAAGGCCCATTCCGCTTGCGTTCGCACATCCACCAAAACCGCTGAAGGCTTCCCGTCCGTGCTACCCTGTTCCAGCAAAGTCCATGCCTGAGTTGGTGTCATTTCCTGAACAGGCATTTACCCACACGTCCCCGTTTGCCAAAAAATGTATTTCGGCACTGAAATTCATATCAATCATGTTTTTAAGGTGCTGGCCGCATCAACAACCAAGAACACCTAAAAGAAAGAATAGAAAACGAACTTGTAAAAAGGCAATTGCGTGTAAATTTACTTTGACAGTGCTTGTGTCTGCCCAATTTTAATTGCCCGAAGCTGCCCCATCCGCGTTCATCCTTCCGTGGAGGCAACATACACAGGCCGCTATGCCCTCACAAGTCGCCACAAGAGAGAATCATTTCAGGGGGTTGGCGCGAAAAAAAAGTTGTCACAGTGCTGTCAAAAAGCCGGTGGGGAAAAACCGTGTGGAATCAAAAAGGACGCGGAACCTTGCCTCCAAGCTTGGCCGGATTTGGCGGGGAAAGATTCTTTTTTAGTTGAATCGGGCTTGACTCAATTCCGCTGCAAATTCCCAGGCCGTTGGCTGGATATGGATTCACGCACCTTCCGTAAGTCACTGAAAAAAGTTAGGTTTCAGAACATTTATTTCGGATGTGTGCTGACCGCGATTCTTGCGTTCAGGCGGGGCCAAGCCTGCTTTTGAGGCCATCAAACGCAAAAAGCCCCCGGGTCTACCGAAGGCCTTTTGAAACTTGTGGCGGCAATTTGAAGGAGCTGACCTTAGCTGGCCAGTGCTTTCACCCGGGCCGACAGACGCGACATGGTGCGCGCGGCGGTGTTTTTGTGAATGATGCCCTTGGAAGCGGATTTCATGATCACCGGCTGCACCATTTTCAGCTGCTCGTTGGCGGCGGTCTTGTCGCCTGCGGCGATGGCTTCTTCCATCTTGCGCAACTGGCCGCGCATAAAAGTGCGGCGGGATTTATTCACGGCGGTTTTGCGGGCGATCTTGCGCGTGGCTTTTTTCGCCGAACTCGTATTGGCCATCAAAAGCCCTTTCTCAATTCTGTGGTTGTTCCCACCGGCGTGGGCGGCCCCCACATCATCCATACGGCGGGGGGCACAAACAAAAGCGGCGGCTCTCGGGGGAGAACCGCAGGTTGCGGGTAGTTAGAGGCAGTTGCCAAACCTGTCAACCGCGAAACGTCAGGCGAAAGTCACCGGTCCTTAAATTGCGGCTCCCGCTTCTCAATGAACGCATTCATGCCTTCATCCTGATCTTCGGTGGCAAACAGAGAGTGGAACACCCGGCGCTCAAACAGCACCCCCTCTTGCAACGTGGTCTCGAAGGCCCGGTTGACAGCAGCCTTTGTCAAAGACACCGAAGGTTTGGAAAAATTGGCGATCTTGCGGGCGGCGTCCAGCGCCTCTTCCATCAAATCATTGGCCGGCACCACGCGGGAGACAAGGCCGCAGCTTTCCGCCTCCGCAGCATCCATCATGCGCCCCGTCAGGCACATATCCATAGCTTTGGATTTACCTACAAAGCGCGTTAGCCGTTGAGAGCCGCCCATGCCCGGCATGACCCCAAGCGTAATCTCCGGTTGGCCAAATTTCACAGTGTCGGCGGCAATGATGAAATCGCAAATCATGGCCAATTCGCACCCGCCCCCCAGCGCATAACCGGCCACGGCGGCGATAACCGGCTTTTTCACCCGGGAAAGCCCGTCCCAATGGGCAAAAAAGTCCTGCCCCAGCGCGTCTGTATAGGAAAGGGGCTGCATTTCTTTGATGTCGGCCCCGGCGGCAAAGGCTTTGGTGGAGCCAGTGATGATGATGCAACCCACTTTGGCATCCCCATCCATGTCCTGGGCGGCGGCCACCACTTCGCGCATCATGGTGGTGCTGAGCGCATTGAGTGCTTTGGGCCGGTTCAGGGTGATCACCCCCACCTTGTCGGTGATGTCGGTTTTGATGGTTTCATAGGCCATGAAGGTGCCCCTTTCGGCTCTTTGATATCGTCATCCCCGGACAGGCAAAGCCCGATCCCGGGATCCAGAATGGTGGAGTTTTAACAATCGCGCCACCATTGTGGGTCCCCGAACCGGCCTGCGGCCATTGGAGGATGACGTAATTGAGAATAAACCATCACGCATAGGTATGCACCGGCGTGCCCGCCAGGGCAGCCATGTTGATGAGCCCTCGCGTGGTGATGGAAGGGGTTACGATATGGGCGCGGTTGCCCATGCCCATGAGGATAGGCCCCACTTCCACGCCCTTGGTGACGGATTTAAGCGAGTTTTTTACGCCCCCGGCTGTCTCCGCATTGGAGAACACAAACGCGTTGGCTTTCCCCTCCATGCGGGAATTAGGCATCATGCGGTCGCGAATTTCAGGGTCCAGCGCCGCATCCACCGGCATTTCCCCTTCATAGATAAAATTGAGATCGGCGGCGTCTAGCAACGCCAGCGCAGCGCGCATGCGCTTGGCCGATTGCGTCTCCAATGTGCCGAATTGGGAGTTGGAGCAGATGGCGATTTTGGGTTCCAAACCAAAGCGGCGGATATGCCGGGCGGCGGCGATGACGGTTTGAGCAATCTGTTCTGGCGTCGGTTCCGGGTTCACATGTGTGTCCGCCACAAAAAGCGGGCCTTCATCCAAAATGAGCAGAGAAAGCGCCCCCACGGGTTCCAAATCATCCCGGTTGAGCATTTGCTCCACATATTTCAGGTGCCACCGGAAATTGCCAAAAGCCCCGCAGATCATGGAATCCGCCTCCCCCCGGTGGACCATGATGGAGGCAATCACCGTGGAATTGGTGCGCACGATGGCCTGGGCCAGGTCGGGTGAAATGCCCCGCCGTTTCATCACTTCATAGTAAGTCTGCCAATATTCCCGGTAGCGGGGGTCATCGGTGGGGTCCACAATGTCGTGGCGGCTGACCACATCGAAAGGAATACCAAATTTTTCGCAACGCGTGCGGATCACTTCTGGGCGACCGATCAAAATGGGCATATCGTCGGTTTCTTCCGCAATGACGACGGCGGCCCGCAAGACCCGCTCATCCTCCCCTTCGGCAAAAACGATGCGGCGGGCGGCGGCTTTGGATTCTTCAAAAACGGGCCGCATGACCATGGAAGAGCGGTAAATGGTGGCCTTTAGGCTTTCCATATAGGCGTCAAAATCGGCCACAGGCCGCGTTGCCACACCGGTTTCCATGGCCGCTTTGGCCACGGCCCCCGCCACCACCGTCAGAAGGCGGGGGTCAAAGGGTTTGGGGATCAGATAGTCCTTACCGAATTGCAGATCTTCGTCCCCATAGACTTCCGCTGCCTCGGCGGAAGAGGTCTTGCGCGCCAGCTCCGCAATGCCTTCCACGCAAGCCACTTTCATGGCGTCGTTGATGTCGGTGGCCCCCACATCCAACGCGCCGCGAAAGATGAAGGGGAAGCACAAGACGTTGTTGACCTGATTGGGATAGTCCGACCGCCCTGTGGCCATAATGGCTTTGGGCGCCACGGCCATAACTTCTTCCGGCATAATTTCCGGTGTGGGGTTAGCCAGGGCAAACACGATGGGTGCATCGGCCATGCGGGTCACCTGCTCGGCCTTCAAAACGCCGGGGCCGGACAGGCCCAAAAACAAGTCCGCCCCGTCAATCACCTCATCCAGTGTTTCCAACTCACTGTCTTGGGCATAGACTTGCTGCTGGGGCGACATGGGTGCTTTGCGGCCCTCGCGGATTAGCCCGTCAATGTCACATAACCAGATGTTTTCGCGCTTCACCCCCAGCGTCACCAGCATGTTGAGGCAGGCAATGCCCGCCGCGCCGCCGCCGGTGGACACGATCTTGATCTGGTCGAATTTCCGCCCCGTCAGATAAAGCGCATTCTTGACCGCTGCGCACACCACAATGGCCGTGCCATGCTGATCGTCATGAAAAACCGGGATATTCATGCGTTCACGGCACATTTCTTCCACGATGAAACAATCCGGCGCTTTAATATCTTCCAGATTGATGGCCCCGAAAGTGGGCTCCAAGGCCATCACCGTTTCCGCCAATTTCACCGGGTCCGTCTCGTCCACTTCAATATCGAAACAGTCGATATGGGCGAACTGTTTGAACAGCACCGCCTTGCCTTCCATGATGGGTTTAGAGGCCAGTGCCCCGATATTGCCGAGCCCCAGCGCGGCTGACCCGTTGGAGACCACGCCCACCAGATTGGCCCGCCCCGTGTAGCGGGCCGCATCCAGTGGGTTGGCGGTGATGGCATTGCAAGCCTCCGCCACACCGGGGGAATAGGCCAGCGACAGATCGCGGGGGTTGGCCAAGGGCTTGGTGGGCCGCACCTCCAGTTTTCCCGGCAGGGGAAACTCATGGTAATTCAGCGCGGGGTGGCGCGCCGGCTTGGCGGTTTTGTTATCGTCCATGGGATTTGTGCTTATCCTCACCCCTGAATTGCGCCGCTATGTTTGAACGAAACGCTTTGGCTTTGGCAAGCCTATTGCGTCTGCAATCCTGAACCCCAAGGCCCGTGGTGGTCGCCCTCTTCTCCACGCCTTTTGAAACCGTGGGCACCGAAAAAGTCGCGCTGGGCCTGAATCATATTAGCGGTGCCCTTCAACGTGCGCATGGTGTCGAAGTAGGACACCGCCGCGTTCAAAGCCGGAGATGGGCAACCCGACAAGACGGCCTGTGCAGCGGTCTGGCGCAAAGCGCTATGATTGGCCTTGAGGCGATCGGCAAAGAAGGGCGCATTCATCAAATTCCCACCCGGATTTTCGGTCAGCGCGCTGGCCATGTCGTTGAGCATGGCGGAACGGATGATGCAGCCCTCCCGCCACACCTCAGCAATTGCGGGCATGGGCAGGTTCCAGTCATAGTCCTTGGATGCCTGTTCCAGCATTTCAAAGCCCTGCGCATAACAGGCAATCTTGCCCGCCAGCAATGCGCCCTCCAGCGTGTCCAGCGAAAGCATGGCACCGTCAATGTGTTGCGGCGCAGCCCCAAACATGTTTTCGCCGGTCTCCCGCTCACCCACCCGCGAAGACAGGTTACGGGCGGCTACGGCGGCGTCGATGGCGGTGACCGGCGCGCCCAGTTTCAGCGCTTCGATGGCCGTCCAGCGCCCTGTGCCTTTTTGGCCCGCGCTGTCGAGGATTACATCCAGCATGGCCTTGCCGGTTTTCGGGTCCATGGCCTTGGACACTTCGGCGGAAATCTCGATGAGATAGGATTGCAGGGGGCCCTCATTCCACCGGGCAAAAACATCACCCACTTGCGCCGGTGTCATTCCAAGACCGTCGCGCATGATGCCGTAGGTTTCAGCGATCATCTGCATATCGGCATATTCAATGCCGTTATGGACCATTTTCACAAAATGCCCGGCTCCTCCCGCGCCCATATAGGTGGCGCAGGGGGTTATTGTGCCATCCTCCGCCTGATATTTCGCAGAAATGGCTTGCAGCATGTCGGCGACCCGATCCCAGGCGTCTTTGTCACCGCCGCCCATGATGGAAGGGCCGTGCCGGGCCCCTTCCTCACCGCCGGAAACACCGATACCGAGAAATTTTTCGCCTGCCGCATGGGCCGCTACCGCCCGGCGGTTGGTGTCCTCAAAAAGCGCATTGCCCGCGTCGATGATGAGATCATCCTTATCCAAAAGCGGGCGCAGGGCTTCCATCTGTTTGTCCACTACGGGGCCTGCGGGGACCATTAGGATGATGTTGCGGGGCGTTTCCATGGCCGCCACGAAGTCTTCCAGCGTTTCCGTGGGAATTATGTTTTCACCCAGTTGATCACTTTCCGCTTTGGCATCCGCTGCATAGTCCCGCGTCACCGATGTGGTGCGGTTGAACACCGCAATGGGATAGCCCTTTTCAGCGATATTGAGGGCCAGATTGCGCCCCATGGTTCCAAGGCCCACAAGGCCCGTATGCGCTTTCGCCATCTTGCTGCTTTTCCCTCTTCTTTTTTTGTCAGCACCGCCCCAAAGGGCGGCTGCCCTGATCTAGTCTCTTATCTGATCCAGCACGACGCGCACGATATCCTCGGTTGACCGATCAATATCCACCACCACGGCGTTTTCCTGGGGCTGAATTTCTTCCAGCGTCGCAAATTGGCTATCCAGAAGCTCAAGGGGCATGAAGTGTCCCTGGCGGTCCGCCATACGTTTGGCGATCAACGCCCGCGACCCTTTCAGGTGGATAAAGCAAACCGGTTCCCCGGAGACGCCTTCCGGTGCCATGGACAGCACGTAGCGATAACCCAGCTTCAGTGCCGAACAGCCCAGAAAAAGCGTGCCTTCGTGCCGATACATTTCCTGTGTCAGGCCCTTCAGCCACGGCCAGCGGTCGTGATCCGTGAGCGCTTCGCCACGGCTCATTTTGTCGATGTTGGTTTGGGGGTGAAACTGGTCACCCTCCAGATAACGGCCGCCCGTAGCATCAGCCAAAGCCTCGCCGACGGTGGACTTGCCGCATCCGGCAACGCCCATCACCACATGAAGGCGGTTTTTAAGAGCAATGGCCATTAAAGCGATGCCGTTATGCCGCCATCCACATAAAGCGTGTGGCCGTTGACGAAAGATGAGGCGGCGGAGGACAGGAATACGCAGGCCCCCACCAGTTCCTCCACCTTGCCCCAGCGGCCCGCTGGCGTGCGCTTTTCAAGCCATGCGGAGAAGTCCGGGTCTGCCACCAGGGCCGCGTTGAGCGGCGTGTCGAAATAGCCGGGCGCCAGTGCATTCACCTGCAAACCATGCTGCGCCCAGTCCGTCGCCATGCCTTTGGTGAGGTTGGCAACGGCGCCTTTAGTGGCGGTGTATGGCGCGATGCCGGGGCGGGCCAAAGCCGTCTGCACAGAGGCGATATTGATGATCTTGCCTTCGCCCCGCTTGATCATGTGGTTGGCCACGGCCTGACCCACATTAAATACCGTGGAGATATTGGTGCTCAGCAATTGTTCGAATTTCTCGGCTGGAAAATCTTCCAAAGGCGTGCGGTGCTGCATGCCCGCATTGTTGACCAAAATATCGATGGCGGCCGTTTGTGCCTCATACCCGTCCACGGCCTTTTTCACGGCCCCATGATCGCTGGCATCAAACATGAGGGCGTGGACATTGCCCTCGGTCTCCTGACGCAGGGCTTCGGCGGCAGCATCCAGCCGCTTCATGTCCCGTCCGTTTAAAACCACCGTGGCCCCGGCTTCAATGAGACCCCGGGCCAGCGCATAGCCAATCCCTTGGGAAGAGCCGGTGATAAGGGCGGTTTTACCGGTGAGATCAAACAGAGTGGACATGGAGGGGCTTCCCGTTGGTGTTGGTGCGGAAGCTGAACCGATTGCGGCTCTATTTCAACCGTCTAAATCCACAGCGTGGGCATAGCGCCCCTGCCGGAACACCAGTCCTTCGCCCCCCATGCCCTTTGCCCCTTCGGTGATGGCCATTACTTCCCCCACCACAATCCAGTGATCTCCCCCTTCATGGGCGGCCCATTGGCGGCAATCGAAGCGCACCATGCAGTCTTGGAGATGCGGCACGCCGTGTTCATCCTGCCGCCAATTTTCCAGCCCTTCAAACTTGTCCGTGCCCTTGGTGGCAAAGCGAGAGGAAAGGGGACCCTGATCCGCCGCCAACACATGAACTGCAAAATAGGGAGCATCACGGAATGCAGGGCCAGACAGGGCGGATTTAGACGGGCACCACAGGATAAGGGGCGGTTCCAGCGACACGGTGTTGAAAGACGAGGCGGTCATGCCCACCGGCTCACCGTGCGCGCCGCTGGCCGTCACAATGGTGACGCCCGTGGCAAACCGCGAAAAGCCGTCTCGCAGCTGACGGGATGTGAAGGGGTATTCGGTCATAGGTCAGCCAACGGGTGCGGGGAAACTGCACCCCTAAAGGACGTGACCAGCGCTGGAAAGCCTCTTATGGCCGCAGGCCTAAGGCAGGGGCACAGAACCTGTTGTCCTGTGTTGGGCTTGATGGGCCACCAGAGAAAGGGCGCTGGCGAAAGCTGCCTGCCAGTTAATGGCCACCTCATTGGTGCGATAGCTTTTGGCACTGTCCACATGCCGCGCCAGCGGTGGGCGCGATTTCATGTCGGTCTCTTGATTGGGGCCACCAACAAGCAACCCCTCCGGCAGGGCAACGGCACCGGAAGTATGGGGCCGAAAATGGGGGTTTTTAATGCGGCCGGTGCTTTGCCCGGTCACCATGATCTGCCCACGGGGATTAGCGCCAAAAAACCAACCCAGGGAGGCGCCGGCGGTTTGTGCCCAATCGGCACGCCCAAAGGCCTGCCCCGCCGCAGCCATATGCCATGCCCGCAACGCCATGCGCCCGTTAAAGCCCCACAAAACCGGATCGCCCGTGCGGTGAGGTATGTCAAAAGGCGATGAAGTCCGCGCCGCCTGCCAATGGGCGGCTGCATCACGCAGCAGGCCATCGGCCCGCTTGTCGCCGGACGCTGCCGCCAGCCAAAGGGCGAACAAATCACTATTTTTCCACCCCGCGTCATCCCGCGCCATCAAAAATCGACGCTTCGCCTTGGCGAAATCCTTATCGGTCAAAATGGTTTTGCCGATCCTGAACTGGCGGGCGGCGCGGGCCATAAAGCGTTCGTCTTTATCTTCGCCATCCCCGTAATGGCCGCCAAAGGCGTGTTGGCCAAAACGGGCGGGGATCATTTTCAAATCCGGATTGCGCGCCAGCCACGCCTGCGCCTTGTCCGCGGCTTCGGCATAGACGGGATCGCCATAGACCACCGCGCCCAAATGAAGGGCTGTGGCCAATTGCGCTGTGGCGGTGGACGTTACCGGCGCAACGAACCGCTGTGCCCGGTCCTCTTGCGGTTTTGTAGTCATGGCTGCAAACCGCGCGCTGGCCACCTTGTGATAAGCGCCCCCATCCGCCCGTTGCATTTTCAACAACCAGTCCAGCGCTTTTCGCAAACCGGATCGTTGAAGCGCTCTTTCAGACACCGCGTCGGGAGCAAGAATAGAGGTGAGCAAAATGACCGTTGCGCTATGGGCGGTGTTGACCGTGTAGCGCCCATAATCCCCCGCATCGAACCACCCGCCGGATACATCCAGCACCTTGCTTTGATCACCCAAAACCACCGCCCGCCGGGCCGGGTCATTGTGCAAGCCGCAATGGTCAGGTTCCGCGCAAAAGGCGGCAAACGCCCGCCATGCCTCTTTGGCAGCCAGGGCAATTTGTGCGTCGGACAGTTTGACCTTGGGCGTGTTTGCTACAATCCGGGGCGCTGCTTTGCGCTTTTGCACGGATAAGTCGCGCAACGTCACGTCCAGCCCTTCCGCACCGGCCGTGATGATGGTGAAGGTCTTAAGCGCATTGTCCGGTACGTTTACGGCCACATCAAAGCCCTTGCTTTCATTAAACGGCACGTAGCGTTCGCCATCATCCCCCAGCAGCAAATCCTTTTTGTCCACCGAGCCTGTGGCAACGGTTTCGATGGGCTGGCCATTCACGCGAAGGGCAAACAGCAGGTTCTGCCAAAGCGGGCTATGGGCTTTACCTGTGGCAACGGTGAAAGTGAGCGCTTCGTCGCGATTGACTGCAAGGGGTTCATCGAAGGTGATGGTCCAAGAGCTTGCATCATTAAAGGACGCCTCGCCTTCGGTTTTGATCCTGATCCCATCGGCCAGAAGGGACCCCACAAGCGCTTTTTTGTTCCAGTCGTCACTCAGTTTTGCGTCAGCGAATGTCAGCAATTCCGCCCGGGCGACCAAGGTGTTGAGCAAGACTGCCGCTAGGCAAAGCATGATTTTGGAAAGAACCGCCACAAACTCATCCTGCTCTACGATCATGGACGGGGCGGACCCTAAGGGACCATGGTTAACAAAGCCGCCCAAACGAGCCGGGTCGGCTAAGCCGTCCAAGCCGCATATGCTACCCAGTCGGTCAAGCTGACAGGGCGGTGGCGGCATTGACCCGCCCCATCGCATCCCCAAGGGTGCGGCGGGGATTACTTTCATTGATTCGGAGAGGCGGCGTGATGGCGATTTTGGAGCGCCTGTCCCAATCCATACTCCTGTTGGAGGGCTGGCGCGCTGCGCTTTTGGCTGTGGTGATGGGCGCGCTGACAGCATTGGCCCTCGCCCCCATCCACGCCACGCCGATCATTTTTATAACCCTGCCCGTTATGGTCTGGCTCATGGACGGCGCTGCCCCGCTGTCTGGTGGCGGGTTGTTGTCGCCACTCAAAAAAGCATGGCCCGCTTTCAAATTGGGTTGGCTTTTTGGTTTTGGATATTGCCTCGCCGGATTCTGGTGGGTGGGGCAGGCCTTTCTGGTGGAGGCTGAGGTTTTTGCCTGGTTAATGCCCTTTGCCGTCATGCTGCTGCCCGCTGGCCTCGCCCTGTTTTACGGCATCGCCTTCGTGCTTGCCCGCATGGCATGGACTGATAATCGGCCCTCCGTGGGGTGGGTCAGGCTGGTGGCCCTGGCGGCGGCACTCGCTTTCATGGAGTGGGTGCGGGGCACGGCCCTCACCGGCCTTCCGTGGAATACGCTGGGTTACACCATCATGCCCACCCCCATCTTTATGCAGGCCTCCAGCCTGATCGGCCTTTATGGCATGACGTTTCTGGCCGTTTTGGTGGGTGCAATGCTGCTGGTGGCGCTGGCCGAAAACCGGTGGCTTTTGATTGTGCCCCTGGTTCTGCTCATCGCCCAACCGCTCTACGGTTTCATCCGTCTGGCCCATGGGCCCACTGACACGGTGCCCGGCGTAAAACTGCGCATCGTACAGCCCGCTTTGGACCAGCGGGAGAAATGGGACCCGGAAAAGACCGCCGAAATCATGCAGCGTTATCTGGACCTGTCCGATCAGAACAAGGGGCCGGAGGCGGCGGGGGCTGGCTCCTTCACCCATATTGTCTGGCCGGAATCCGCCTTTCCCTTCATCCTTACACGGCGCCCGGATGAACTGGCAGCCATGGCCGCCATGCTGCCCGATGACACGACGTTGCTAACCGGTGCCATGCGGCTGGAGGAAGGAGCCACCGGTCGCCGTGTCTACAATTCTCTTTATGCCATTAACGGGCAGGGACAGATTATCGAAGCGCGGGACAAAACCCGCCTCCTGCCCTTCGGTGAGTTTTTGCCCTTCCAGAATTTTCTTGAAGCCATGGGTCTACGTCAGCTCACCCAGCAACAGGGCGGCTTCGCCCAAGGCATCCAGCGCCGCACGGTATCGATGCAAGGCGCTCCGCCCTTCCTGCCGCTCATTTGCTACGAAATTATCTTCTCAGGTCGGGTGGCGGCCAGCGGGCCTAAACCGGGTTGGATTGTGAACGTCACCAATGACGCCTGGTTCGGCATGACCTCCGGCCCCCATCAGCACGCCCATCAAGCGCAGGTGCGGGCGGTGGAAGAAGGATTGCCCGTGGTCCGCGCCGCCAATAACGGCATCTCCATGGTGGTGGACGCCCATGGGCGCATCACCCAAAGCCTTGGCCTTGGCAAACGGGGCACGGTGGACGCCCCGCTGCCCACCGCCATAGCCCAACCGCCCTTCGCACGAACCGGTAATTTATATGTCATTCTTTTCATTTGCGTCCTTTTGACCTGTTTGATAGGCGTGGCGTCGAAAAACACCCACAGGTTGTAAGTGCTGCGAATCGCCCCTTCGTTTGTCCTCAAACCCGCTTAAAAAAGAGAACAGACCCGAGAACGTGAATGGCTGACGCGAAACCGAAAAAACCCAATCCCATTGATGTGCATGTGGGCAGCCGTGTGCGCCTGCGCCGGACCATGCAGGGCATGAGCCAGGAAAGATTGGGCGATGCGCTGGGGATCACGTTCCAGCAAATCCAGAAATACGAAAAAGGCACCAACCGCATTGGCGCAAGCCGGATGCAACAGATTGCCGCCGCTTTGAAAGTGCCGGTCTCCTTCTTCTTTGAGGACGCGCCAGCCCAGCCGGGTGCCATGGTGCAGCCCGGCATGGCTGAGCCCAGCGCCACCTCTTACGTGGTGGACTTTGTGTCCAGTGCCGAAGGCATCGCGCTAAACCGCGCCTTCGTGCGTATCCCCTCCGCCACCATACGCCGCAAAGTCATTGAAATGGTGCGCGCCTTGGCCGATGAGACCGGCGAACCGGAAGATCAGGGCGGAGACGGGTAGAGCGCAGCAGCGCCATCAAAGCCCGGCACTGACTAAACGAAATACAAGTCAGACCAGCCCCAAAGAATGCGCAAATGGGCCACAGGGCCCCGACCAAACGCGCATCATATAAAGAAAATTGAATATGCTTATTGACTTGGCTTTGGGCCGTGGCCTAGGTGGCACGGCTTGACGCGGGCCGTGTTTGGCACCCTGCTTGTTGCGGCCCTCCTTTTCACTTCGCGCACGCCTTTCGATTGCTTCCCCCAGGGGAGCCGCTGGCGGGCCATCAACTAAGTCAGGGCTATCACCATGGCACGCTCCAACTACGTCTTCACCTCCGAATCCGTGTCCGAAGGGCATCCGGACAAGGTTTCCGACCGCATTTCCGATGAAGTGGTCGATCTGTTTTTCTCCCGCGCCGAAAAGGAAGGCATGAACCTTTGGGACGTGCGCGTGGCGGCTGAAACGCTCACCACCACCAATAAGGTCGTCATCGCCGGGGAAACCCGCGGCCCCGCCTCCATCAAGCCCGAAGAGGTGGAGCAGGTTGCCCGTGACGCCATCAAGGACATTGGTTACGAACAAGACGGCTTCCACTGGGAACATGCCGATGTGCAGGTGCTGCTGCACGGTCAATCCGCTCACATCGCCCAGGGTGTGGACTCCGCAGCCGATGAAGAAGGTGAAGAGGGTGCCGGCGACCAGGGCATCATGTTCGGTTACGCCTGCCGGGACACGGACGCGCTCATGCCCGCGCCGCTTTATTACAGCCACAAGATCCTGGAAGTGCTGGCCGACAAACGCCATTCCGGGGAGCTGGACCAGCTTCTGCCCGACGCAAAGAGCCAGGTTTCCGTGCGCTATGAAGACGGAAAGCCCGTGGCCGCCACGTCCATCGTGCTCTCCACCCAGCACAAGAGTGAGGACCAAACCTCCAACGTCATTCGCGAAATGGTCGAACCCACCATTCGTGACGTTCTGCCCGATGGCTGGATTAACGATGAAACAGTTTGGCACGTGAATCCCACCGGCACGTTTGTGATTGGTGGCCCCGATGGGGATGCGGGCCTGACAGGCCGTAAGATCATTGTGGACACCTATGGTGGTGCTGCCCCCCATGGCGGCGGCGCATTTTCCGGCAAGGATTCCACCAAAGTGGACCGTTCCGCTGCTTACGCTGCCCGCTATCTGGCCAAAAACATCGTGGCCGCTGGTCTCGCCGATTGGGCGACCATCCAGCTGTCCTACGCCATCGGCGTGGCCGAGCCCCAGTCCATCTATGTGGACACGGGCGGTCAGGCCGACGATGCGGCAATGGAAAATGCCATTCGTCAGGTCATGAGCCTCACGCCCACCGGCATCCGCAAACATCTGGGCCTCAACAAAGCCATCTATGCCCGCACCGCCGCCTACGGCCACTTCGGCCGCACGCCCGACGAAGACGGCGGTTTCTCCTGGGAAAAAACCGATCTGGTGGACGCGCTGAAAGCGGCCATGTAATCAGCGTCCAACTGCTGAATTTCCTGAAAGGGGCTGTCTGCGGCAGCCCCTTTTTTGTTCGAGAATAGACCATGTCCAACAAACCGCACCCAACACGCTCCACCGAGAGCTTTTATGGTCGCCGCAAAGGCAATGCTCTCTATGGCCGCAAACAAAGGGTGATGGATGAGGACCTTCCGCGCCTGCGCCTGCCGGTGGAGACGGAACCTGGTCCGCAGTCGGTGGCGGAATTTTTCGACAATCGTTTCACCCGCCACCAGCTGGAAATCGGCTTTGGCGGCGGCGAACATCTCACCCATCAGGCCCGCACCCACCCGGATGTGGGTTTTATCGGCGTGGAACCGTTCATCAACGGCATGGCCAAAATGCTGGGGGCCATAGAAGATCACAGCATCGAAAATGTGCGCCTTTACGATGATGATGCAAGCCGCCTGCTGGACTGGTTGCCCGAAAATTCCCTCGACCAGATCGACCTTCTCTACCCCGACCCCTGGCCCAAAAAGCGCCACTGGAAACGCCGTTTCGTGAACCAGCCCAACCTCACAAGGTTTGTCCGCGTGCTCAAACCCGGTGGCCTCTTCCGCTTCGCCTCGGATATCGACACCTATGTGAACTGGACCCTGCAACAGGTGGAACGGCACGGGAACTTCACTTGGCTGGCAGAAAGGGCCAGCGATTGGAAGGAGCCATGGGAAGGCTGGATTAGAACCCGCTACGAGGCGAAAGCAATCCGTGAGGACAGGGTGCCCTGTTATCTGGAGTTTCGGCTGCCTCCCAAAAAAGCCGCTTGAGCGGGAGGCGCGGCGTAGCCTTCGATAGTGAACGGCCCACTACCCGGTGACCGTATAAACCTGTTGAGGCATTTTGATCCCCTGAAGCGAGACTTCACCAACGGCAATCAAGTCCTGCGTTTCCAACCCTTCCAATGTTCGTTTTGAAATCAGAATGTCGGTCCCCAGCGATTTGTTCAGCTCTTCCAGGCGTGATGCCATGTTCACCGGCTCGCCATAGACGGTATAGGTGGTGCGTCCACGCCCGCCCACATTGCCCGCAACAACTGGCCCGGTGCTGACGCCCACACGAATGCTCAAGTGCTCCCCACCGAAGGTTCCCGACCGTGCCAGCCTAACCAAATCTTTGGCGGCCTTGACCCCGTTTTGTCTGTGGTATGGGTCTTCCACGGGCACGTTGAACGTGGCGAAAACGGCATCGCCAATGAATTGGGTGACCACACCATTATTTGCGCTGATGACTTCCGAGGCGGACTCAAAATAGTCATTGAATACATCAACCACCGCCCGTGCCCCCTTGTTTTCCGTCAGGGCGGTGAAATTGGCCACGTCCGCAATCAAAACCGTTGCCTCGCGGCTTACCGGTTCGAGTGTGCCCTCCTGTTGGATCATGGCGTTGGCTATGGATTGGGGAACAAACCGGCCAAACAATTGCGAGATGGAGGCGATGTTGCGTTCCGCTTCCAATTGCTGGTGAACCGTTTGTCGTGCGCGTTGGGTTACAATGGCGATTAGGGCCGCAAAGACCACAAATATGATGGCCTCCTGAACGCGTGTCCCGGTGGCCACGAATACCGGATTGAAGAAAATTTCGAGAAATTGTTCGGCCGTTGGGTTACGGGGCATGTCCCTCCAATCCAGCACCTGTTCCATGCCAGAGCGGATGTAAAAAAATGCGGCCAGCCAGCCAATGGCACCGACGACCCCCGTCCAGAGGACCAGCCATGGTGAAAAGCTGAACGCGGCCACCGCGAGGATGAGAAAGTAGAACTTAAAAATATCAAACCTAAAGACCATGATATCGGGAAGGGCAACACCGGAATCCGCAGGCAACAGGGCAACCGCTGCGGTCAAAACGGCAATATCAATGGTGATAAAGACGTATTTTACCCACCGACGATCTTTTGCCGTCCCGATAATGGCGTAGTGGATCAGCCCAAGCGCGATAAAGAAAAGTCCGGCCAACAAAAATTCGGGCGCGCGCGCGGGCGGCCGTGAGATTGCCAGGAAGGTGGCGATCAACAACACCGCCGCGATCCGACCTTTGATGGCGAGCCTCAATCCCGCTTGTTCCGCCTGGTCAAATAGATGGCTGAAATTTTTGCTTTTCATGGTGGTTTTGACCGCTTCCTTTGAGGCGATGCTGGCACAGGTATTGGAAGAGGAACGATCCCCTCAAAAAAGCGCCCCCAGCAAGTCTACAGTCGCGGTGCTGTTCCAGGTCCGGTTGCCCGTTGTGAGCACCATCATCGCATGGTTTTTGGTTTCCACGGTCTGAGCCGTCCTGCAACCCTTCATGTCCACATACACAAGGGGATTGAGCGTTCGCACAAACCCGACCCGGCCATAGAGCGTTTCAGTGCCAAAAAGAAGCAACGCATCTACCCCCCTTGCATCGGCCTTTTCCCGAGCCATGGCCAACAAATGCGATGCCAGGCCATGGCGCCGGTGGTCCGGGTGGGTCACCACTTCTGCAATCCCCATCACATCCCATAGCGTCTCCCCCAGCCGCACCGCCCGGTAGGTGAGGGCCATATGGGCCATCAGAACCTCCCCATGCCATGCCATGAACCTAAGATGGTGTCGTTGTTGGAAAAAACTGCGACCTTCGAAATCGACCCGCGTGTAGACGGGCGCAATAAGCGCAGCGATGGCCTGTTCCTGCGCTTGCGTGAGGTCCGTTTCCGCCACGGCCTCAAAACGATAGCGGTCCAATAAGTCGTTTTTCACGTCGATCTTTTTCTCCCGTCTTCACCCAAGGTCCTGCTTTGCAATAGGGGGGCTTTGGGCTTAAGGAAGCGCCCAAACCTCCCATTATTCGAAAGCCTCCCCATGAACCTGAACGCTATTCCCATCGGCTACAATCCGCCCCACGACATCAATGTGATGGTGGAAGTGCCAATCGGCGGCGAGCCGGTGAAATATGAGATGGACAAGGACGCCGGTGCGCTGATGGTGGACCGCATTCTCTATACGGCCATGCGCTACCCCGGCAATTACGGCTTTGTGCCCCACACCCTTTCCGGTGACGGTGACCCGGTGGATGTGCTCATTGCCAATCACCGTCCGCTGATTCCCGGCTGTGTCATCAACTGCCGCCCCATCGGTATTTTGCACATGACGGATGAAGCTGGTGCGGATGAAAAACTCATTGCCGTGCCCTCCAGCCGGGTCTCCGCCCTGTTTGAAAACACCGAGTCCATCTACGATCTGCCTGACATCATGCGCCGCCAGATCGCCCACTTCTTCAAGACCTACAAAGACCTTGAAGATGGCAAATGGGTGAAGATTGAAGGCTGGGGCGATGCTGCCGAAGCGCGCGAATCCGTCTCCGCCGCCGTAGACATGGCGAAAAACGCCAAAGCCTGACGCAGGTTTCGGTGGCGAAAGGCCTAGCCCTTGTGTAGGGCTGGGCCATGACCGAAACCGCCTCCTATTCCCCCCCTTTGCCTCCAAGCACGTTTCGAGAACACTTGCGCGCGACGGTCAAACTGGGTGTGCCGCTGGTCATCATGCAGGTGACGCAGATGTTGGTGAATGTCACCGACACGCTGATGGTGGGGTGGCTTGGGGTGGAGGAACTGGCCGCCGGCGTGCTGGCCTTCCAAACCCTTTTTGTTGTCCTCATTTTTGCACTGGGCATCTCCGCCGCCCTCATGCCCCTGGTGGCCGGAGCCATGGCCAAGGGGGACACGCAGGCTGTCCGCCGCTCCACGCGCATGTGCTTATGGGTGCTGCTGATTGTGGTTTGCCTGTTCGTTTTGCCCTTGGGCTTTGGTGAGCAGATCCTGCTGGCGCTGGGCCAAAAGCCCGAACTGGCTGCCATGGCCCAGACCTATATCGAGATTGCCCGCTGGTCGCTCATTCCGGCCTTTTTGTTCACCGGCCTGCGCAATTTCCTCACCTCCATTGAGCAGACGCGCGCCATCCTGTGGATCACCATCGCCATGGCGGTGCTGAACGCGTTTCTAAATTACGCGCTCATCTTCGGCAATTTCGGTGCGCCTCGGCTGGAATTGGAGGGGGCAGCCATCGCCACATGCATAGCCAACAGTGCCGCACTCATAGCCTTGGCGCTCTATGTGCAATTTAGCCGGGTGGCCCGGCCCTATGCGCTATTTCAGCGCTTTTGGCGGCCCGAATGGCCGGCCTTTTTTGAGGTGTTCAAACTGGGCCTGCCCATTGCGCTCACCATTTTGGCGGAGGTGGGTCTATTTACGGGTGTCTCACTCATGATCGGTTGGCTGGGGGCCGTGCCCTTGGCAGCCCACGGCATCGCCCTGCAACTGGCCAGCATCACGTTCATGGTGCCGTTGGGCCTGTCCCAAGCCGCCGCAGTGCGGGTGGGCAATGCGGTGGGGCGCGGGGACCGAAACGCCATTGGCCTTGCCGCCCGGGCCGCCATGGCGCTGGGCGTGGGCTTTGCCTGCCTTGCCGCGCTCATCTTCCTGCTTTTCCCCCGACCTTTGGTGAGCCTCTATCTGGAAGCCGACGGCCCACAGGTGACCGAAGTGCTAGCCACCGCCACCGCGCTTTTGTTCATGGCAGCGCTCTTTCAAATATTCGACACCATGCAGGTCACGTCACTGGCCAATCTGCGCGGTCTGAAAGATACCAACGCCCCCTTTACCATTGCAGCCATCAGCTATTGGCCCATTGGGCTTGGCACCGCTTATGTCTTGGGTTTCGTCCTCGGCTTCGGCGCCGTGGGCATCTGGGCCGGGCTGGTGGCCGGGCTGGCGGTGGCCTCGGCATGGCTCACATGGCGTTTTTCAAGGCGAGAACAATTGGGCCTCATCCCCGCCGCCTGAACACGGCACCCTCACAACAAAGTCAGCACAATCAGGGGCTTGTGATTATCTTTGATAACGGGCCTACCATAATGTCGCAGCATCGATTTTCGGGAGACGATATTTATGAAGACCCTCATCACCGCCGCCATCGCCAGTTTGGCTTTCACCTCTGCCGCCCACGCGGCCTGCGAAACCACAGTGGCCAAGGACGATTTGACCACCGAGCAGGTCACCGCCCTTTACGACTGCATCAAGGATGAACTGCGCGCCGGTTACGCCAAAGAAGGCTTGGAAAACACCAGGGAATACCAGTCCTGGAAAGCGGCTGCCACGGCCCCCGCCGCCCCTGGCTTCCACGGCAAGCGCTTTTTGATGACCTATGTGAACGAGATCGGCCACGCGGAATATGTCAAATATACCGAGGAGCGTGGCCCCATGCCCGTGGGCGCGGTGCTCGCAAAGGAAAGCTTCAACGTTTCCAAAAAGGGCAAGGTCAAGAAAGGTCCACTCTTTTTCATGACCAAAGTGGCCGCCGGGGGCGAGGCGGCCGAGTTTGGCAATTGGGTCTATTCGGCCGTGCGCACCAACGGCAAGGTGATGAAAATCAAACAGGCCTTCTGCCACAACTGCCACGGCAATTACGAAGAACAGGACGCCATGGGCTATCCTGTGGAAGACGTGCGTTTGGGCGCGGAGTAGGGCTTTGAACGCAAGTCTTGCCTAACCTCCCTCCTGGAGGGGAGGTCGAAACTGCTTGCAGTTTCGGGTGGGGGCTTGATGGGAGAGCAGCTTTTTAAGCATGGCCCCCACCCGGATCGCTGCGCTCTCCGACTTCCCCTCCAGGGGGAGGTAAAGCCCTAAACAAAAAAGGCCGCAGGTTTTTCGCCAGCGGCCTTTTCTCGTTGATGGGCAGCGAGAGCTATCCCCGCTTACCCTTCCGGGCCTTACGCGCTGCATAACGTCGGTCGCGCTCCGCTTTCTTGGCGGCTTCTTCGGCCACCAAACGGTCTGCCTCGGCCCGCTTTTCGGCGGCCAAACGTTCCTCTTCCTGACGCTTGAGTTCTTCCAGCGCCTCCTGCTCCTGGCGCTTCTTTTCCAGCGCGGCCAGACGGCGTTCTTCACGGGCGGCGGCGATCTTGGCGCGTTCCTCCCGCTTGGCGATCATTTCAGGATCATCGGCCTTGGGCGCTTTTTTGAACCGCTCCAGCAGTTTTGCTTTGGCGTCTTGTTGTGCCTTGAGCCGGTCTTTCAGACCGTTACCGATGTTTCTAGCCATCTTTTCCGTTTAATTTGACTGTTGGAAGACGTGGGCAACCCACTAACCCACCCTTGCACGATAGAAAACCCCTCACCGCTGGCAAGTGGGGCAATAAAATGTGCTGCGGCCCGATTGGACGATGCGTTTGATGGTGCCAGGGCAATCGGCCTTGGAACAGTCATGTCCCTCCCGATCATAGGCCGCGAAACGGTGCTGAAAATAGCCCAGCGTTCCATCCGTTTGGGCATGGTCGCGCAGGGAGGAGCCGCCGGCCTCGATGGCTTCGGCGATCACGGCGCGCACGTTCTGCGCCAGCCGTTCCGCGCGTTGCGTCACCGCCCCGGATTTGCGCACCAGTGTAGCGGCCTTGCGTTTGGGCGACAGGCCGCTGCGCCACAGGGCTTCACAGACGTAAATATTGCCAAGCCCCGCAATCAAGCGCTGGTCCAGCAATGCTGCTTTCAAGGGAACCTTTTTGTTTTCAAACAAGGAGGCGAGAACGGAGCCGCTCAGCGCATTCCCCACCGGTTCCACGCCCAGACTTTTGAAACTGGCATGATCGTCCAAATTGGCCCGCGGACACATGAGCATAAAACCGAACCGGCGCGGGTCATTATAGATCACCTGTGCCCGGTCACCCGCCTGCGTCGTGAGATGAAACACCACGTGATCATGCGCCTTAAGCCGCGAACGGGCGTGGTGAAATTCCCCAAGAGGTGCGCCGTCTTCCACGCGAAACGAGCCAGACATGCCAAGGTGCATGATCACCACCTGCCCATTGGCCATATCCATGAGCAAATATTTTGCGCGCCGCGAAAGCGAAACGATGCGCTGGCCCTGCACCAACTCCACCATGTCCATGGCGAAAGGGAAGCGCAGATCAGCCCGGCGCAATTCCAGCCGGTCCACCAAAGCCCCTTCCATAACAGGAGCCAGCCCCCGCCGGACGGTCTCAACCTCTGGCAATTCAGGCATTAAACGTGTTGCCCGCCGTTCACATGCACTTCCGCGCCGTTCACGTAGCTGGCCTGATCGGAACAGAGGTAGAAGATCGTGTCGGCCACTTCTTCGGTCCTCCCCAAACGGCTCAGCGGAATGTCTTCGATCAGCGCCTCCGTGCCCGGCGATAGAATAGCCGTGTCGATTTCTCCCGGCGCAATGGCATTCACGCGGATACCGTGGGGGCCGAAGTCGGCGGCCATTTCCCGTGTCAGCGAGGCCAGCGCGGCTTTGGACGTGGCATAGGCGCTGCCCGCAAACGGATGGACCCGCCCGCCCGCGATGGAGGTGACATTGACAATGGCCCCCTGGGCGGCCTGCAACTCATCAAACAGAGCGCGGGCCAGCAGGATGGGCGCGAAGAAATTGACCTGAAAAACCTGCCGCCACACCTGCATGGGCGTGTCGATGGAATTGGGCCGTTTTCCACCTGCCAGTTTGGGGGAAATCCCGGCATTGTTGACCAGGGCATGCAGCTTTCCGCCTTCCTCTTCCAGCCGGTCACGGATGTCTGCCACGGCAAGACCCAGCGAATCGGCGTCCGCCAGGTCCACCTGCACATGGTTGGCCGCCCCCTCTGGCCAGGGGCAATTATCATCGAAGGGCTGGCGTGACAGGGTCAGCACCCGCCAACCTTCGCGCGAAAACCGCCGCACTGCGGCATGGCCGATGCCGCGGCTCGCGCCGGTGAGCACCAGGGTCTTGCGGCCCTCTTCGGATTTGGAGTCTTGCTTTTCCATCACCCCTATCTAGGCGAAGCCAGCCGCCTTGCCTATGGTGCGCGCGCAAGATCAGAAACTTTCCAGACTGAGTGACTATGACTGAAACAAGCGGCCTCCAAAGCAAACTCGTGATGGCCATCGACCAGGGCACCACTTCCTCCCGCGCCATCATCTTTGATGCCAACCAGTCCATCGTGGCTGTGGCCCAGCAGGAGTTCACCCAGCATTTTCCCCATTCCGGCTGGGTGGAGCACGACCCGGAGGAAATTTGGGAGAGTGTGGTGAGCGTTTGTACCCAAGCCTTGCAAAACGCCGGGTTGAGTGCCGCTGACATTGCAGCCATCGGGATCACCAATCAGCGCGAAACCACTTTGGTGTGGGATCGGGCCACGGGTAAACCCATCCACAACGCCATCGTCTGGCAGGACCGCCGCACATCGGCCTTCTGCGCGAACCTTAAGGAGCAGGGGCACGAAGAGGCGGTCACGGCCCGCACGGGGCTTTTGCTGGACCCCTATTTCTCCGCCACCAAACTGGCGTGGCTATTGGACAATGTAGAAGGTGCCCGCGCCAAGGCCGAGGCAGGCGACCTCGCCTTCGGTACCATCGACACGTTTCTGATCTGGCGG
Source organism: Pseudomonadota bacterium (assembly GCA_038525315.1). GTDB lineage: Bacteria > Pseudomonadota > Alphaproteobacteria > Rhizobiales > Rhizobiaceae > Pseudahrensia. The sequence continues at coordinate 38,251 of JBCBHU010000001.1, read as the reverse complement.
CTCACCGGCGGCAAGCGCCATGTGACGGACGCCACCAATGCTGCCCGCACCATGCTCTACAACATAGGTACCGATGAGTGGGACGAGGAGCAGCTTGCTTTGCTGAATATCCCCGCCAATTTGCTACCCGAAGTGCTGGACTGCGCCGCCGATTTTGGCACAGTGAAGGCTGACATTCTGGGAGCGGAAATTCCTGTTCTTGGCGTGGCGGGCGACCAACAGGCCGCCACCATAGGCAATGCCTGCTTTGAGCCCGGCATGTTGAAATCCACCTACGGCACCGGTTGCTTTGCGCTACTGAACACCGGCGACCAGCAGGTGGCCTCCAAAAACCGCATGTTGACCACCATCGCCTATCGGCTGGACGGGGTGACAACCTATGCGCTGGAAGGCTCCATTTTCATGGCTGGGGCCACGGTGCAATGGCTGCGCGATGGGTTGAAAATCATCGATGATGCGGCCCAAACCGGCCCCATGGCAGAACGGGCCGACGACGAGCAGGCCGTCTATCTTGTCCCCGCTTTCACCGGGCTGGGCGCGCCCTATTGGGACGCGGATGCGCGCGGCGCTGTGTTTGGCATGACCCGCAACACTGGCGCCAATGAACTTGCCCGCGCCGCGCTGGAAGCCGTGTGCTACCAGACCCGCGACCTCCTGGACGCCATGCATGATGACTGGGGGGATGGTGGTGACGAGACCGTGTTGCGTGTGGATGGCGGCATGGTGGCCTCCGACTGGACTATGCAAAACCTCGCCGACACCCTCGCCGCGCCGGTGGATCGTCCCCATGTGCTGGAAACCACGGCCCTTGGCGTGGCGTGGCTGGCCGGGTCCCGCGCCGGCGTTTGGGGCGACCGTGCCGCCTTTGCCGCCCATTGGCAGCGTGAGCGCCGGTTTGAGCCGCAGCAGGACGAAGAGACCCGTCAGACCCGCTACAGGGGCTGGCAGGACGCCGTGCGCCGCACCCTATCCTAGACCACGTGCGCGCCCACGTGCCAGCCCACGTGAACGTGATGCGTCTTTGACCAAGACCCACTTGCCGTTGAGCCGGGGCGGGACTATCCCCAAAACTGGGACGGGCAAAAATGTGCCTAGTTTCCAAGACAAATTTTTGCATCTAAATTATTAGACATTAAGGCGGGCGGGTCGGTCCGCCAAACCATTATTTCGGAGGCCGATATGGCACGGGGCAAAACCACATTCACCCGCCGATGGACCCTTACCGCCGCTGCCATAGGTATGGGCACGACCATCCTCGCCACCGCCGGGATGACGCGGGCGGAAACCCTAGACGTCAAGAACTGGAACGCCATCACTGAAGCCGCCCGCGGCCAGACGGTTTATTTCAATGCCTGGGGTGGCTCCCAAAACATCAACGACTACATTCGCTGGGCGGGAGAGCGCGTTTCTACAAAATATGGCGTGAATGTCGTCCACGTGAAACTGGAAGACACGGCTACCGCCGTCTCCACCGTTCTTGCAGAAAAGACCGCAAGAAAACTGGCAGGTGGCAAGGTGGACCTCATCTGGATCAATGGCGAAAACTTCGCCGCCATGAAGCGCCAGAACCTTCTGCTCTCCCCCGGTTGGGCCGACAGTCTGCCCAACTGGCAATATGTGGACGTGGAAAACAAACCAACCATCACCGTGGATTTCACCATCCCCACCGATGGCATGGAAAGCCCGTGGGGCGGGGCCAAAATGGTGTTTTTCCACGATGAAGCGCGGGAAAAATCGGGCCCACTACCCGACAGCGTGGCTGATCTTGCGGCCTGGGCTGCGGCAAATCCTGGCCGTTTCTCCTACCCCGCTCCGCCAGACTTTATCGGCTCCTCTTTCTTGAAACAGGCCCTGTCCGAGGTCATCGCCGACCCGGCTGCCCTGTTGAAGCCGGTGGACCCGGCCAGGTTTGAAGCACAGACCGAACCGCTTTTTGCCCTGCTGGACAGGCTCCACCCCAATATGTGGCGCAGCGGGCGGGCCTTCCCCAAAAATTACCCCGCCATGAGCCAGATGCTGGCCGACGGCGAATTGGACATCATCTTCGCCTTCAATCCGTCCGAGGCGTCGAGCGCCATCAAGCAGAACAAACTGCCTGACACAGTCCGCTCCTTCACCTTTTCCGGTGGTACGCTGGGCAATACCCATTTCGTCGCCGTGCCTTTCAATGCAGCCGCCACGGAAGGCGCGCTGGTGGTGGCCAATTTCCTGCTCTCGCCGGAAGCGCAGCTGCGCAAGCAAGACTCCCAATATTGGGGCGACCCCACGGTGCTGAACGTCAACAAATTGCCACAAGCGGACAAGGCTGCCTTTGAGGCGCTGGACCTGGGCATTGCCACCCTGCCGCCCGCCAAACTGGGCCCCATGCTCCCGGAGCCCCATCCCAGCTGGATGACAGAAATCGAAAAGAAATGGACCCGCCGCTATGGGGCGGGGAACTGACCTTCGTTAGTTAGATAGGGCAGGCTGGGTGGTGAAAGCACAGTCTCTGCGCGATCATTCGATCATTCCGCAGCGTCACCTCCCACCGGAGGGGAGGCCGGAGAGCGCAGCGATCCAGGTGGGGGGCTGGATACCCACGTTGGAACCGAAATTAGATTTTCCTTCCAGCCCCCCGCCCGCATCACCAATGTCTTCGACATTGCCTCTGCGACCTCCCCTCAAGGGGGAGGTGGGGTTCGCAGTAGGTTTTGGACAACAGAGACCTACTTCATACTCTCCTCATTGCCGGGGGGCGGCGAGCGGCGTGTCTCGCTTCCATCCCTGCAGTCCATTCCGCAAGACCGTCAATCTGGCTAGTTCATTGGCATGGATTACCGGAGCGGAAGCAAGGCCTGTAACTTGCGAATCTCCGTCAATGAAAGAGCAAGACAGTGGTGCTGAAGGGCGCATAACAGCACCATGACACAACGTGTCCCTCTCCTCGCCACAGCCCCGGGCCTTGCCGTCGCCATTCTCCTTGGCCCTTTGGTCTGCGGTGTGTTGGCCACCATCCTGCCCGCCTTCGGCTATCTTCCCGCATTGGGCGGAAACACCGTAACCGCCGACCATTTCCACGCCCTCTTCGCCATGCCGGGCATGGGGCGTTCAATCATGCTTTCGTTTTGCAGCGGCATCGTCACCACGCTTGTGGCGCTTACTGTGGTCATGCTTTTTGTCGCTGGCTCCCACGGCACGAAATCCTTCGCCCGCGTCCAGCATTTGCTTTCGCCCCTGCTGGCAGTACCCCATGCGGCGGCGGCGTTTGGCTTAGCGTTTCTTATCGCCCCCTCCGGCATGATCGTTCGGCTTCTATCCCCATGGCTCACCGGCTCCACCCGCCCGCCGGACTTGCTCATTCTGCAAGATGCGTGGGGGCTTTCCATGATGGCGGGGCTGATTGCCAAGGAAATCCCTTTCCTCCTGCTGGTCACACTGGCCGCTTTGCCACAAGCCCAGGTCGAACCTGCCCGCCGCCTGTCCCAGAGTTTTGGCTATGGTCGCATCAGCGGTTTTGTCTTCACCACATGGCCACGCATCTATGCGCAAATCCGCTTGGCGGTCTTTGCCGTTTTGGCCTATGCCACGTCGGTAGTGGACGTGGCCGTAATTCTTGGCCCTTCCACCCCCTCCACCCTGGCCGTCCGGCTGGCTCAACTGATGGCCGACCCGGATATTGCCCTGCGTTTTGTGGCCTCCGCCGGGGCGCTGGTGCAGTTTGTCGTCACACTGGCTGCCATCGCCACATGGTGGCTGCTGGAGCGTATGGCGGGCGCAGTTATGAAGCGCTTGCGCACCCGTGGTGCGCGCTTTTCCAGCGATGGTGCGGTAAGGGCAGGGGTCTTCACCCTCACCGCCGCCATCGGTGCCATGCTCGTGGCCGGGCTTGCCATACTGGCTTTATGGTCGGTGGCGGGGTTTTGGCGCTTCCCGGATAACCTTCCCCAATCCTTCACCCTGACCAACTGGACCCGCGCCTTGCCCGCCCTTTCCGGCCCGCTGCAAAGCACATTGGCCACGGGTTTATTGGTGACACTCATTGCCGCCGCACTGGCGCTGGCCTGTCTGGAGCGGGAATGGCGGGTGGGCCACCGCATGGGTAAAAAAGCGCTCGTATTCATCTATCTTCCCCTGATTGTTCCGCAGGTGAGTTTCGTTTTCGGCCTGCAAATCTTCTTTTTACAGTTGGGCTATGACGGCACATTTGTGGCGCTGGCCCTGGTGCATCTCATCTTTGTCCTCCCCTATGTATTCCTCTCCCTGTCCGACCCCTGGCGGGCATGGGACCCGCGTTATGGCCTTCTGGCGCAAGGGCTGGGCGCAAGCCCCACGAAGATATTCTGGCGGGTGCGCCTGCCCATGGTGTTGAAACCGCTGCTCACCGCGGCGGCGGTGGGTTTTGCCGTCTCCATCGGTCAATATTTGCCAACACTCTTGATTGGTGCGGGCCGCTGGCCTTCCATCACCACGGAGGCCGTGGCGCTCGCCTCCGGCGGCAATCGGCGCATCATCGGGGTCTATGCCTTTGTGCAAATGGCGCTGCCTTTTGTGGCCTTTGCGCTGGCCGCCGCCATTCCCGCCTTCCTGTTTCGTCACCGCCGTGACATGAAGGCGGCATGAGCCAAGACATGCGCCTTGACCAAGTCTCCATCACCCTGCACGGCCAGTCGCTGCTGGATTTGGATACGACGATCGCCCCGGGTCAATGCCTCACGATTATGGGACCGTCCGGTGTGGGAAAATCCTCGCTCCTCGCTTTTATTGGTGGTTTCCTGCCGGATGTTTTTGCCGCCTCGGGCAGGGTTTGGTTGGCGGGCGAAGAAATCACATCCAAACCGGCCCACCTGCGTCGTACGGGTCTGTTGTTTCAGGACCCGCTTCTTTTTCCCCACATGAACGTGGGTGAAAATCTTCTGTTTGCGCTGCCAGCCGGCCCGGACCGCCACCATCAAATGCAGGAGGCATTGGCCAGTGTGGACATGACCGACTTCGCCCACCGGGACCCGGCCACGCTTTCCGGCGGCCAGAAGGCCCGCGTGGCGCTGGTGCGGGTTTTGCTCTCCCGCCCCCGCGCCCTGCTGCTGGACGAACCCTTTTCCAAACTGGACACGGCCCTGCGCGCCCAAATTCGTGATCTGGTTTTTGCCGAAGCCGCCCGCCAGAACTTGCCCACCGTGCTGGTCACCCACGATCAAGCCGATGCGCACGCCGCTGGTGGGCCAGTCATCCACCTCACATGAACCTGCCTGATCTTCCCGTAACAGCCGTCCTGCCGGATATTCTCGTGTCGTTGGCAGACGACCCCAATCTCGTCCTCGTTGCCCCGCCCGGAGCGGGTAAGACAACGCTGGTGCCGCTGGCCTTGCTGGATGCGCCGTGGCGCGAAGGGCGCAAGATCATCATGCTGGAACCCCGCCGCATGGCCGCCCGCGGAGCCGCCGCCCGCATGGCCGATTTGCTAGGTGAAAACGTGGGGGAGCGCGTGGGCTACCGCGTGCGCTTCGACACCAAAGTTTCCAAATCCACGGTCATTGAAGTGGTTACCGAAGGGGTTTTTACCCGCATGTTGGCGTCGGATCCGGCGTTGGACGATGTGGCCTGCGTCCTGTTCGACGAATTTCACGAACGGTCCTTGGACGGCGATCTGGCCCTCGCTCTGGCTCTCGATTTGCAGGCGGGTTTGCGCGAGGACCTGCGCCTCATGGCCATGTCCGCTACGCTGGATGGTGCCGCCGTGGCCGGCTTGATGAAGGCGCAAGTGTTGGAAAGCGAGGGCCGCACCTTTCCCGTGGAAATCACCTATCGTGAACCCGCGCCCCGCCAGTGCTTTGAAGGGCACCTCACCGATGTCGTCATCGAAGCGCTGGCCACCCATGGCGGCGATATTTTGGTTTTCCTGCCCGGTCAGCGGGAGATCGAACAGGCGGCACGGGTGTTGGAAAGTCGCAAACTTGGGCAGCGGGTATTCATCCACCGCCTCTATGGCGCGTTGTCCTTCAAGCAACAGCAAGCCGCCCTTAAACCGTCCGCAGAAGGCGCGCGCAAGATTGTATTGGCCAGCGCCATTGCCGAAACATCCCTCACAATTGAGGGCGTGACGGTGGTGATCGACTCCGGCCTGGCGCGCAAACCCCTGTTTGAAACCTCCACCGGCCTTTCACGCCTGCAAACCACCAAAGCCTCCAAAGCCGCCATAACCCAGCGGGCGGGGCGGGCGGGGCGGCTGGCCCCCGGCACGGCAATGCGTCTCTGGCGGGAGCCGCAGACAGCGGCATTGCCCGCCTTTGACACGCCTGAAATTTTGAACGCGGACCTGACAGGTCTGGTCCTTGATCTCGCCCATTGGGGTGTCTTGGATGTGGGGCAATTGCTGTGGTTGGACCCGCCCCCAGCGCCCGCTGTGCAGGAGGCAAGACAACTTCTCGCCCGTTTGAACGGGTTGGAACTCAACCCCAATGGAACGGCTAAAGCTCTCACATCCCACGGTCGGGTCATGGCGAACTTTCCGTTGCATCCGCGACTGGCGCACATGCTGCTGAAAGCCAATGATTTGGGCATGCCCCACCGGGCCGCGCTGCTGGCGCTTTTGGCGCAGGAACGGGGGCGGGGGGTTGACCTCACGCGCCGCGCCGATGCCGCCCAGCGGGGAAGGGGGCTTACCCATGCCGACAATGCTCTCCCAAAACAGGTGGACCGGCTTTTGCGCCACGTGCCGAAAGCCCACGAGCATGATCAAGACTTGGCGGACGGCACCCTGCTTGGCTTTGCCTATCCAGACCGCATTGCCCGCAGGAGCGGGAAGACCAAAGACCATATGATGCGCTACAAGCTGGCCAATGGCCGCGCGGCAGACCTGCCGGAGGATGATGAACTGGCGGGTGAGGAATTCTTGACCGTGGTCGACATGATGGGGAAGGCCGGCCGTGCCCGTATCACAGCTGCCGCCGCCCTGCCCAAAGCGGAACTGGAGGCGCATTTTTCCGATCAAATGGAGGAGCGCATCACCAGCCGGTTTGTCTTGGTCGAAAAACGGCTGGAATGCGTGTCGGCCACCCAGCTGGGTGAATTGACCCTTTCAAAACCCAGGCCCGTGCCGGTGACTGACGAGGCAGCCCTTGAGGCCCTTGACGGGGCGTTGGAAAAACACGGTTTGGCGCTTTTACCCTGGCAGGAGGCGGACAGGCGTTTGCGGGGGCGGCTGGCCCTGCTGCATGCCCGATTTGGGGAACCATGGCCCGCCATGGAAGACGAAGCGCTTCTGGAGGCCCGCGCCCTTTGGCTTCACCCCTTCATGGTGGGAGCCACCTCCTTTGCACCCCTGGCCAAGGGTGACTTGTCCCACGGTTTGATGATGTTGGCGGCCCACACAACAAGTCGAGAAATTGATGCGCTGCTGCCCAGCCATTTCTGTGCCCCCAGCGGTTCGCGCCTACCGTTAGACTATGGCGATGCCGCCGCCGCCGCTGATCCGGATTCTGCCCCGGTTCTGCGCGCCCGCCCGCAAGAACTGTTTGGCTTGGACAAGCATCCCACCGTGCTCAATGGAAAACTGCCGCTTGCGGTGGAACTGCTGTCTCCCGCCGGGCGGCCCATCCAGATTACCCGTGACCTGCCGGGCTTTTGGCGCGGTTCATGGTCCGACGTTCGCGCTGACCTGCGGGGTCGATACCTCAAACACCCTTGGCCCGAGGATCCGCTCACCGCCCCGCCCACGGCGCGAGCAAAGCCCCGGGGCACATAGTCTGTGAGTCTAGGGCGGCCAAAGGACCGCATGTTGCCATGGAGGCATCCTGCTAGGGTATCAGGCAGAACCAGAACGGAAGGTGACCATGCCGCAATCTCTCACCAAAGCTCAGGAAGAAGCAATTGGCGGTCGGGTTTTGATCCGGCTTGATACGTTCATCCGGCTGCGCTGGTATGCCATTATCGGCCAGGCCGGTGCCGTCGTCGTGGTGGCAGCTTTCCTGGGCTATGATATGCCTTGGGGCCTGTGCGCGGTGCTGATCGCCCTGTCGGCTGCCCTCAACGTGCTTTTATCGCGGCACTACAAATCCAATCACCGGCTACAGGGGGACGGGGCCTTTGCCCTGCTCGCCTTTGACATTTTGCAATTGGGCGTTTTGCTCTACCTCACCGGCGGCCTGCGCAACCCGTTTGCCATTCTTGTGCTGGCGCCAGTAGTGGTCTCCTCCACATCGCTCAAGCGCAACCACACGTTGGGGCTTGGATTAATGGCCATAACGGTCATTTCCCTCTTGGCCTTTTTCCACCAACCCTTGCCGTGGGAAGACGGATGGGTACTGCAAACACCGGGGCTTTTCACCTTCGGTACATGGACGGCGCTGGTATGCACCCTAGCCTTCACCGCGATATACGCGTTCCGCGTGGCGGAGGAGACTCGCAAACTGGCCGATGCCCTCTCCGCCACGGAACTGGTTTTGCAGCGTGAACAACATCTGTCAGCCCTCGACGGTCTGGCCGCCGCCGCCGCCCACGAACTGGGAACACCCCTGGCCACCATCGCGCTGGTTTCAAAGGAAATGGTCAACACATTGCCGGCCGACAGTGCCCTGTCCGATGATGCCAAGTTGTTGCGCGCCCAGGCCCAGAGGTGCCGTGATATCTTGCAAAAACTCACCTCTTTGTCCTCCGACAGTGAAGCCATCATGCAGGAACAAGCCATCATGGCACTGGTGGAAGAAGAAGTGGCGCCCCTGCGGGATTTCGGCGTGAAAATCACCATCAAATGCGATGGTGAGGCACAGGACATGCCCGTAATTGCCCGCAGCCCCGGCATCCATTATGGCATTGGCAACCTCATCGACAACGCCGTGGATTTTGCCCAAAACGAAGTGGTCGTTGCCATAACGTGGGACGACACGTTCGTGCGGCTGGAAATCTCCGACGACGGCCCCGGTTTTCCCACCTCTATTCTGGATAAGGTGGGAGAGCCTTTTGTCACTTCCCGCCGCGTTCCCAAGGGAAGCCGCCCCCGCGGCATGGGTCTGGGTTTGTTCATTGCCAAAACCCTGCTGGAACGCAGCGGCGCGGAGATTTTCTTCTCCAACAAAACCAGCGTTCCCGATCATCTTGGGGGGGCGTTTGTCAGCGTTGTGTGGCGGCGTGAACGCCTTGCCATTGCGCCTGCCGAAGAAAGCGTGGTCGTAAAACCATCCGAAGGGGAAGCCAACGCCGTGCCCGGTGAATAACCTGCGGCCTTTGCGCATTTGAACGGCAAACCCGCCTTGTCTATATTCTGGGGACAGGCGTGAGGGACCGTGGCCGGGCGTGCGTCAACTCGACAGAAAACTTTCTGTCAGACCCAGCCGTTTACGTAGAAAGCTGACCAAAGGCCGGACCATTTTCATGACCAATCTTGATACCGATACCGAACTCAACGAAGACATGAAGGACGTGCAGCCAAGCCTGCTGCTGGTCGATGATGACCGCCCCTTCCTGCAACGGTTGGGTCGGGCCATGGAGAGCCGGGGATTTGCGGTCACCATGGCCGACACCGTCGCTGAAGGCACCGCCATCGCCCGCAATCAGACCCCGGACTACGCCGTGGTGGACATGCGGCTGGAAGATGGGAACGGCCTGGATGTGGTGGGTGTTTTGCGCGAAAAAAGCAACGACACCCGCGTCGTGGTGCTCACCGGTTACGGCAATATCGCCACGGCGGTGACCGCCGTTAAACTGGGCGCCATCGACTATCTGGCCAAACCGGCCGATGCAGACGATGTCTTTAACGCCCTTATGCAAAACCCGGACGATAAGGCCGATCCGCCGGAAAATCCCATGTCTGCGGACCGGGTGAGGTGGGAACATATTCAGCGGGTCTATGAATTGTGCGATCGCAACGTTTCTGAGACCGCTCGTCGGTTGAACATGCACCGGCGCACCCTTCAGCGCATTCTGGCAAAACGCGCGCCACGCTAACAGCGACTAACCCTCGCCTTCCCCCATGAAGGCTCCCGCATCATCTCCCGTGTGCGCACAGCAGCGCGCCAGCCTTTGGGCACTGGCGCGGGCAAAGGTAAGGTGCAACGCCTTGCGCCGGGCTGGGGTCATCTTAATCGTCGGGGCGGTGCGAACCACTTCCGCGCCGTAGACATCAGCCACCATAAACCCGGCTTCTTCGGGGAAAATATGCGCCGGAACGTCGGTAAGCGTGGCGAAAAACAGTTCATCACAAAAAGCTTGATATTCCGGCCACTTATGGTCTGCGCGAAAATCAGTGATGGAGGATTTCACTTCCACGATGGCAACGTCGCCCCTGGGCGACAGGGCCACCAAATCGGCCCGCCGACCGTTGGAAAGGGCTAATTCTGGCAAAGTGACCCAATTTCGCTCCGCAAAATAGCGTTCACAGCCTGTCCGCACCGCCATGGCACGTTCCGATTGCCGCGCGTCCACAAACGGGTTCGATGGGGCGATGGAAACGATAGGCATGGTGATTCGCACCGTTCTTGGTTTGTGCTTAAGGCTCTGCCCTTCCAGACCGCCTGTCAAATGCGTCTTTTTTGCACCACAATTAAGGCAATAGCCCTCAGCACTGCCCAAGTGAATTGAGGTTTCAAACCTTAATGATAGTTTGCGGGGTGAGGTTAACGTTTCGCTCACACAATGACGGCCTTAGTCTCCCCATAAAGGTTCGCGCCAGCCCTGTGGAAGCGCTGCCGCCCGACATTTTGCTGGACTGTTTCCGATGACCGTGCCCCCGTTTTCATCCTTCCTCCGACTCCCGTTGATTTTGTTCGTACTGGCCACTTTGGGCTTGGCCGGCTGTTCCTCATCCACCTCCAACACGGCCAGCTATGGAGGCCCTTCGGTCTCCTCCGTTACCGCCAAACGCTCTGAGGCCCGCTCGGATGTGCGCGATGCCAGAAAGGACGTGCGTGCCGCCAATCGTGAGGTGCGCAAGATCGAGCGTTCCATGAAGCGTGCCGAGCGCCGTTTGAAGCGCAAGCGCACCAGCGAGGCCAAGGCCAAGGAACTGAAAAAGCAATTGCGCGCCGACAAGCGCAGCCTGCGTAAGGCGAAGCGTCAATTGCGCCGGGCCGAGCGGACCCTCGCCCGGGCCGAACGCAAGGAGCGCCGCGCACAACAGGCCATTATTGCCGCCAAGAAACGTCAGGCCGATGCCGAGCGTCGCCTTGCCGCCGACAAGCGCCGCAAGGCTGAGGAAGAGCGGGCGCGCCGCAAGAAAGAAGATCAGGAGCGTGCGCAAGCGCAATTTGCCCGCGCGGGCAGCACCTCTAGCCGGTCCTCTTTTGTGGGCGGTCTTTTTTCATCCCGCGACCCTGCATTGAAAAACATCAATGATTATCAGGCCCGGGTAGACAATTCCTTCCCCATCGCCGCCATTCCCGTGGAACAGATCAACAAACGTCTGTTGCGTCAGGAAGTGCGCTACCGCACTCGTGAAAAACCGGGAACGATCGTGGTGGACCCCGCCAACAAATATCTCTATCTCGTTCAGCGCAACGGTAAGGCCATGCGTTACGGTATCGGTGTCGGCAAGGCCGGTTTTGAGTGGAATGGTCGCGCCCATATCGGGTGGAAACAAAAGTGGCCTAAATGGACACCGCCTGCGGAAATGATCCAGCGTCGTCCCGACCTGGAGCGGTGGAGTGCCGAAAATGGTGGCATGCCCGGCGGCCCCACCAATCCTTTGGGAGCACGCGCCCTCTACCTGATGCAGGGTAATGTAGACACTCTCTATCGCCTGCACGGCACGCCGCAATGGTCTTCTATCGGCACCGCTGCCTCTTCCGGCTGCATCCGCCTGATGAATCAGGACATCATCGATCTCTACGAGCGCGTTCCCAACGGCGCCAAGGTGATCGTGCTGTCCTAGAGCAGGTCAAACCCTTTCAAAGGCCGGCAGTCATGAAGTGTGATTGTCGGCCTTTTTGTTTTGCCCAGACCAATCGCAATTCACCTCAAAAACGCCTTGCCTTTGCCACCTGCGCCCGTTAGGACACCACACGTCCAAGGCGCACAGCGCCGCAGGACAACGCACCCGTAGCTCAGCTGGATAGAGCACCAGACTACGAATCTGGGGGTCAGAGGTTCGAATCCTTTCGGGTGCGCCATTCCCGTTTCATTGCCTGATATTGCCCCTAGAACCTTGAACGGAAACGCTTTTTTGGGGTTCGAAAACCCGCTTTCACGGCAGTAAGGCAGACGCTCCGTAAAGGCCAGTTTCAGCACCATGCGACGCATGGTGAGATCACCAGAAGTCCATATATTCCAGGGGTTTGCGAGAAACCGCAGGGCGAGTTCGAACAATTCGTCGAAGCCGTGGCGCGGTTGGCTCGAATTGGCGATCTTTTCAGCCTGTAACAGCTTCTCTTTTTCGAGCTTGGCCAGTTTGACCTCGTAGGCACGGATGACGGTGGCGTTGTCGGCTTCGACGATGCGCTCAAGCAATTGCTCGATTTGTGTCTCGGTTTTCGTGAGCGCGGTTTTCAGGCTGGTGAGCGCTTGTTTGGCCTGTGCCAAACGTTGGTTCCAGGCATCCTTGAACATGGCGCGCGTAAGCGTGTGGAGGTCTTCGCTCGGCTGCATAGCGTGCAGGATCGCTTCGAAGTCGCCCTCCAGCTTGTCACGGCGAATGGACTTGCCGCGTGAAGGGCAGCCCTTGTTGTAGCACATATAGTAGGGATGCTTTTTGCCGGTCTTCGATTTCGACCAGCAGGCCGTTAGAGGCTTGGCGCAGTCATTGCAGGAGACAAAGCCGCGCAGAGGGAAGTCCTCGTTGATGTCTTTTCGTGCAGGCGCATAGCCGCCGCTGCGAAGCCGTTCCTGGTTCTTCTCGAATGTCGCCAGATCGATCAGACCTTTGTGGTGGCCTTTGCGTAAGGATACGTCCCACTTCTGCGCTTCGACGTAGCCCGCATAGATCGGGCGCGTCAGAATTTCCGCGATGCGCTGATTGCGGATTTCACCGTTCGGCAGATCGCCTGGATAATCGGGATGACCTTCCAGAAAGCGCTTCACTTCGACCTGCGTATCGAAGCGACCAGAGGCGAAGCCTTCGAGTGCTTCCTGCAGAATGGAGGCGTGCGGTTCATCCCGCACGAGCAGATTGCCGTGTCCGGGCGTGCGTTGGTAGCGGTAGCCGATTGGCGCTTGGAAGCACCAATAGCCATTCATGGTGCGGGCTCGCATGCGATTGATCGTCTGTTCCGCATTCTTCTGCCGTTGGTGCTGCGATACTGATGCCAGCATGTTCTCGACAAGGATGGAGTCTGAATCCTCTCCGAACTCAATCGTTGGACTTTTGAGAATACCGCCCGCTTCGCCGATCGCTGCGCGCAGTTCGAGATGCGCTTCCATACCCCGCGCCAGACGAGAGATGTCGTCGATGATCACAACGACCGGCTCCTTGCCACGGGACTTGCGCAAAAACTGCAGCATCGCCTTCATGCCAGGGCGGGTAGCAAGTGACCCACTCATATCATCGGTGAACGTATCCACCACATCGAGCGACTTATAGCGCGCATATTCCATGCAGCGCGTCTGTTGAGAGCCTAGACCGTCACCGACCTTGGTTTGCTTCGATGAAGACACGCGGGCGTAGATGACCGCCTTTGTGCCGGGCGTGATATCGTCTGATGAGGAGATCATGTGCCCTCCTTCGCCTCAACGGCGTCTTTGTCTGTCCCAGGTTCTAATGGCATAAGTGACGGTACCATATCGGCAGCCAGAACCGTCGCAGGATCAAAATTCTGCCCACAGGCTGGATTGCCCGACTGCTGGAGCGGATGGATGCCGAAGCCGAGATCGACGAAGCCAACGATTAGAGACCACAGGCTCTGCAGGAACTCGTGCTTCTGCCCTTCCGTCAGATCAGCGTCAGCCAGATACCGCTCATAAAGAGCGGTATCCAGAGTAAGGGCCATGGGCTGACCAGGGACGCGGGCGAGACCTAGCGACGTTGCCTGATCCTCCCCAGAAGCTGCCTTTGCCTTCGCGTCATCTTCGACTGGCGAAGTGTTAGCTGTCTTACCGTTTCGCTTGCTCATCGGCTTGGCCCCGCCATCGCTTGCTTGCAGCGCGGTGTGCGGGTTGAGCTCGACTTGGAAGAGCCGCTTCCAGTCGACCGAGACCGGCTGGAAGAACGTGACGACGACCGCGATTGAGCGCGCTCCTCCCGTTCCTGCTTTTCCGCTTCGATCTGGGGGCGGTAGTGCTTCTCCTCCAGATCCTTGCCCCAGTCGTAGAGCTCGCTGCCGGCTTCCTCGCGGAACACTTCCGTCATGATGCGCTTGGCACCGGCATTGGTGATGCCGAGATCTTCGGCCAACACGCCAGCTTGGTACTCATAGGCACGGTGGAACGGCATCTTGTCGCCGTCTTTGATCAATGTGCCGATTTCGCGTGTGACGGCCTTGGCCTGTTCGGTCTCCGCGCCATCAAGAGCGCTTTCACGATCAAGCAGGTCTTCACGCAGAGCGTTCATGGTCTGGCCCGTGCGGGCTTTAAAGAGATCCCGCAGCGTGCTTTCCGCCCTCATGGCATCGAAGCGCTCGGTGCGGGCAAAGGCATGGGCGTAGTCGGACAGCTTATCGCGAAAGACGCCTGACTTGCGGATTTCCGCTTCAATGATGCCAGTGATGGACATGGCCTCATCAAACTGTGAATCGGTGAGCAGCCTCCCCGAAAAACTCTCGCGCGCTTGCGCTACGCGATCGGCTTCGTCTGGATTGTAGTGGTGGTTCATTGTTCTTTTCTCCTTTCGTTTCTCCTTTGTGGTTTGAACAAAAACAGAACAATATAGACATATATTCCTATATTTGTCACTGTTTTTCTTTCAGGCAGTCGAGATGACCGAAGACTTCTGCGGAACAAAAGCTTTCAGCGGGCGGGGCCGCTACGCTCTGGACCACGGCTCTTATCGACTGATCTGGAGAAACTGTCAGTCAGCTTGCCACGAAGCTCACCGCGCCTTTGGGCGGTTTTCTGGAGGATTTCGCGGGCGTCGAATTCCGCATCATCGACGGCGTCCAGAGTGCCCTGATGATGGAGGCGAACTTGTCTGTCCGCCTCTTGATTGATGCGGTCGCTATTGAAGCGATCACGCCCATCGGGTGTTAGATGATCGAGTGACTGTCGCCCGTTCTTATCAATGATTGTCTGGCGAGCGATGGCGATACGGGCATCGAAGGTTTCGACGAAGTCGTCGTTCAGGCGGTTGCGCTTGTCTTCAGCCAGCTTCTCGATGCGCTGCAGATGCTGCCAGTCATGAGGCTTATCGAAAGACTGAGCCTCGCGTTGGCGAGCTGCTCTCGCATAGGTCTCGCGCAGAGCCCGTCTGGCATCGAAGTCGGATTGGTTCTTATCGCCCGACATTTTGCAGTCCGTCCCAGCAATTCGGTACAATGAAGAGATGGTGATTTTTGAAGACAGGGAAGACGTGCGCGACTGGTTGAAGCCGAAGAACTACATCGAGTTCTGGGAGGCGGTCGCGCCCTACAATCTGACGCTTCAGGACCGGGACCATTGCGATGCTCTGATTGCTAACGGCACCGTGGAACAAGATCTCGTTCTGAGCGGGTTGAAGGGTATGGCTGTTCAGGAACTGAGCCGCATGCTCGGCTTGAAGAGCCGCATTCCCCACATTGAAAGATCGATGAAGGTTCACTGATCGCGTTCCTTGAACATGCGAACCCAGGCGCATTTTCCGTTGCGGGCCGGACGTCGGAAGCCTCCATAGGGGCCAACAAATTCGCAGGACGTGTAGTGGCGCGGTGCGAACGGATTGTATCGATCACCATTGGCAATGAACGTGTAGCCAAAGATGACGTGGGGAAGCCCGGCCGTCTGATAGAGGCCGAACAGAAGGGCCACACCGATCATCCAGATGAACAGGCTCGCAATCTTCAACATCATCATCACGCACGCCTCCTTTTATGGGATCAATTCAATCCAGGGATCGGGCTCCAGCCGACCGCCTTCGAGCGGGTTGTCGGCTATGAGGTTGCACCACGGTGCGATGTTCTGTTGGCCGATTTTGAGCGCATTGATGAAGCCGATACCCTTCACATGGATCAGCTGCTCTTCCTGCGGCATGGCCATGAGACTGGCCGGTGTCAGATTGCGTTCTTTGCCGCTCTGGTAACTGAAGTGAAGGCGCGCCTCTCTGCTGTCCGAGCTGACACCTGGATTGACGATCTGCTCTTCGCCGATCGCTTTCGATATGCGTTCCGCTTCCGAGAATGATGAGAAGCCAAAATACTGTTTGACGATGGCATTCTCTTCGATCGTCTCCACTTCCAGCTTGCCGAACTTGCGTTCGATCTCCGAGCGCGATTGAGCGATCATGTGCATCTGCGCACCGAAGGCGCGCAGCGTGGTCATGGCTTCGACCATCGGACGAAGCGGACAGTTGGTGAACTCGTCTAAGAGTTGAACAAGTGGCCCAGCACCCTGATACAAAGCTGCGTTGAAGGCCATGATGTGCAGTGCGTAGTAAGGGCCGAGCCGGTTCATGTGTTCCTGCGGGCCGACGAGATAGATTACGTATCCCTGGTTGATCAGATCGTAGTGGGTGAGCGATGCTTCATTGCCCGCGCCGTGGAGGCGACTGGACAGCGCGAAGATACGAAGGGCACGCATCGCAGCTGATCGATGTTGGGCGAAGTGCTCTTGATCGGTCATCGCCAGCACGTTCACCCCGAGGACCTGAAGCAGGCCATTGTCTTCTTCCGCCTCAACACGCGCGAACTCGCGCAGCATCTCAGGATCGGACAGAAGCGCCCAAACACCGCCTGGAATGGCAAGCTTTGGGTTGCGGCGCAAAAGAGCGAAGATTGCGAACTCTATGAGAGTGCGAGGTTCATCTCGCCAATAGAGATTGCGTTCATCCTTCTCGGGCTCAGGGATAAGAGACCGGGTGACGCCTTCGCTTGCAAAGATGAGGTCGCCCTTGTCACGTTGGTAAGCACCAACCACCGATCCCATCGGGTTCAGTTTGACCTTGTGTGGAAAGTCGTCTGGTAGTTCCCCGCAATCGTCGATGACGGCAACTTTGCGCCCGGCATCAGCCGCCATCCGCGCCGACTGCCAAGTGAGCTCGGCTCCCTTGCTGTCCAAGGCGAGAACTGCCGGCGGGTTCGCATGACTGTCACCGTCGCCCGTAAGGCAGGAATATAGCCACGGCATGGCCCCGGAGGTTGTCTTCCCGCCACCAGCCGCAGACAGCAAAAGACTGTGTCCCTTGGGTGCCCAGATCGGTTGCCTGGTATCCTTCGTCAGCCCGAGTAGCCGTCTTCCCTTGGTTTTGAACTTCGGAACCGATCTTGGCATCGCAGGGACACGAAGACGCTTGAACGCCGTGCTCATCGGTCCACCAGCCCGCCACGCTTCAGCGCATCTCCATCCGCCATCTTGTCGGAATGGGGCTTGCGTTTTTTGGCAACCGATTGATCGAATTGGCGCAACGTTCGGATGTGAAGGATCGTCTCCCCGATACCGCGCCAGAAGAAGCCAAACGCTCCCAGACCAGCGAAGAGCGACAAGATACCCATGCGCCAGTGCTCGGCCTTTTCGGGCCAAATCATCCAAGACACGAAAGCGAGAACGCAGGCATAAAGAAGCGTGACGTTGATGCTCAGCATCGCCCGAAAGTGAGGAACCCGTGTCATCGGATACCGTCGCCCGTATCCGCAGACCTCGCAGAAGAGGAGAGTTCCCGACGAAGCCTATTGAGATGGGCGTAGGTGCCCCAGCAGGCAACCGACAGGTCAGATCCGCGCAAATCGCGATTGCTCAACACCAGCTGCGCAATCGTCTCGCCAATGAGGAAGACTGTGAATGCAAGGACGGCGCACATGCCGATTTCATGCATCCAAAGCAGGTCGCGAAAGGCGATGGCAAAACTGCCGAGAAGGCCAACGCCCATCCAGCCTATGATGCGGAATGGTCGCAACACGGAAAAGACCGTGCGCCTGTCCAACGGATAGCTATCATTGGCCGTGTTCAACACACCAGCAACCCGGTCGATGGAGACGCCGCCGATGATCATTGTTCCGAACCGCCGACGCTCTTGCAGGAGGGTGATGACAGCGCCGTATTGAGCTTGGCACTCAGGTCCTTGGGACCACCCATCATGCGGGCGGAACCTGCATAGAGACCCCAGGTAATACGATCAGCAGCGACGGCTGATGCTGCACATGAACACCGTGAAGGGGCCTTCGCAGCGATGTCTTGCAGGCGAGCGATCTCGCGTTGGCGAAGTTGTTCCTTCTGGCCAGCCAGTGGATCGGTCGTCATCAAATCGATGAGCGCATCGCCGCCTTGGGCGCAGAACTGTTGTGCCTGCGAACCGAAGATTCCCATCACAGAGTTGCAGCTGATCTGGGGGCGGGACTGAGCCCTTGGGACCTGTCTTTCCAGACTTGCCGCCAGTTCCGCTGGACAGATTTTGTGCCAACCCGACTTCTGGATTGTCCGATCGGCCACGACAGGCCCAAGCGCAAAGGTGGAAACACCCGCCCAGGCCAGAGCACCCAGAATGACGCCTCCTGATATGGGAAGGGATGAGATATCGAACATGTCTGACCTCCTCTTGTGAGGAGGTCAGACTAGGTGGCCTATAAAGCACCGATGGGCGGATAGCAGGCGGATTTGCGTCTCAGCATTCCGCTAAGACGTTCAGATGACCTGCATGGCAGCCAGCTTCTTGTAGCTCAGCCCAAACGCAAACGGGCCCAGCATGAAGCTGAGCCCGTTCTGATCGTATGACTTCGATGTCGGCTCAGTCAGTGAGCGACAGCGCCCCCTTTGTGACGACGTCTACAGGGTCGATGAGAACCCAATTGGGGTTCACGGCCTCGCCGTCCTCCATTACCTGCTTGACGCCGCGCCCTTTGTTACCAGCCGACGCCTTGATCGAGATCGGCGCAGCCCAGACCTTATCGCCGATGGCGATGCGCACCTCACCGTTTACCTGACTGGACGAAGAACGCCCGCCGTAAAAGTTGACGGCGACCAGCATCTCGCTCAGATCCAGCGTCCCGTTGAGCCGGATTGTCTCAAAGCCGTTCGTGCTCGGGCTACGGGTAAAATCCTTGAAGAACTTTCCTTCCGACGTTTCGACATCGGCGAATGAGATGACTTTTGACGTTGGTCGAGGCCGGACATGGAGATCCAGGTCGCACCGATCGCAGTCCCACTTCAGCCCAATGCGCACATTGCTGGCAGCCTTCCAGATCGGTGTAGGTGCAGGCTTCTTCTCAGGTTCCGCATCATTGAGACTGTTGGTGCGCCCACCATCCTTCTTGAAGCGGATCATGAAGAGCTTGTCTGTGTCGGCACGTGCTGCCGCATGACGACGCGCAGGCGTGTCTTGGGCCGCGACTTCAAACAAAGTCTCAAGGTCGTCACCGAAGTAGGACATGGACGCACCGTGACCTTCGGTCGACAGAGTCCAGAAACGTTCTGCCGCGTAAGCGTGACGCTTCGAGATAGCCCAGTCGCCGCTATGCCCTACTAATCCAAAATGAAGATCGACGCCTTTGAGCGAACCCTTCAATCCACGCGTGCCAAAGGGTGAGCGTGCAATGCTCGCACCGACATGACCGTCATTTGGCACATAGCCGTTTTGCATTGACAGACTCGGCGTGAGCGGATCATCGTAATGCGGTGAGCCGAGAACGACAAAGGAACGCTCAGTGTCCGACGGATAATCCTCGCGCACCGTTCGAAGCAGCCCCGGAAGATCCAGTCTGCCAACCTGACCCGGAACCGCCTTGCTCGCCTCAATGAACGTCTTCAGCGCCTTCAGAACCGCGCCATTCGCTTGCAGCTTTGCACGCGCGTTAGCGTAGCTCGCCTTGTTCGGAACAGCGAAGGTGCCGATCAACTGGACGTTGGTCGCATCGAAGAGGAGAGCCTCTTCTCCTGGGTCGAGCGTGTCCACGAGGAACTGGATCACACGTTCTGTTTGCGCCTTTACGTCCTTAGGGGATTGCACGGGTGACAGGCCGATCACGGCATCGCGTGCGAGGCTGCTTGTGGTCAACATCGACGTTCCGGCCGCAATGGCCAAGAGTGTTTGAGTTCTGGTCATGATTATCTCCCTTACAGTAGGTCGTCGCCGCCATTGCGGGCGCGTTTGGCGGCATAGGCGAGTTGGGCAAGCCCTTGATCGAGCTTGAGGGCGTTATCGAATTCGGAGAGTTGTCCGCTGATATCGGCGAAGTGCTCGCTGCGCTCTTCGACGACTTTTTCCAGCTTGCGGACATGTTCTTGCACCGTTGCGCTCTCGGGATTCCGTGACCACGATTCCGGCGCGTATTTCGTCGCAATGCGGTCTAACCGATTGGCCAAGACGGCGCCGATGCTGATCTCGCAAAGAAGCGTGATCGCAACGAAGAGCGTGTCTTTCACTTCATCCCAAAGCGTTGGATCGTCGAAGAGACCGCCTGCAACCACCGAGGTGCTGAGACCATGGAACTGTTCTGAGAACAGAACGACCCAGACCAACACAAATGCGATAGCCACACTGTTGAGAGCAACGGTGAACTTGCGGTGCCCTTTGTCGGTTCGGAAGTTCGAGTTGAACAGCTTGACCGAAATGCCCGCCATGGGGGCCATCATGGCCATTACCCCGGCAAGGAGGGGCGTTTCCAGGAAGACGGGCAACCCAGTGCCCATGAGATTGCCGTAGGCAGTGATGAACGAGGCTGTCAGAGCCACGATCAAAAGAACGCAGATTATAAGGGCCTCCGTCTTATGCCTCATCTGCCAATCACTGATCGGAACTTCGACCTTCGGTGCGTCGGAGCGGTCGTGATTAGCTTTGCCCGACTCGACCCATTCAGGTGTATTGCGATCAGTTAGGCGCGCTGCTTCCAGATCGCTTGTTGCCACCGAAAGCTCTTGTTCAGCGCGTTCAGCGCGAACCGTCATTTCGGTTTTTGCAGCACCATACTTGGCCATGAAAGCCGCTTCGGTCAGGCCGTTCAGGTGCGCTGCACCTTCATCGGCATCCGGCACATAACAGGCCGTGTTCACAAGTTCGGGTATTTGTTCCTGAATCGAGTACCGCATATGCGAGGCGGCAGTTCGAAACGGGGCACCGTCTTTCGGCGGTCGTTTGCTGCGTCGCGACTTCTTAGAAGCCGCCCGCCGCTGTTTGGTGAGCTGTGTCATGATGATGTCCTGAGGTTGGTGACAGGACAGTTTTGCAGCTAGCAGTTCGAGCGGCGGGCGGCAGACGAGCCCAGTTTGGGCCGATTTTGGAAGGGGTAAACTTGGCCCTAGCAGGCGCCCTTGTTTGCGCTGAGGTGAATTTCGCAAGCAAAGTGCATCATCATCACCGGAAAGACGACGCGCATGTGAAGCCGGTTGCGGAAGTTCACTTTTGCGCGTTCTAAATGGCGATTGATGAACCGCCGCTCATCTTTCCCGAACAGTGCGTCCGTGAGATCCGCAAACTGATCGATGTCGATGTGCACCCGATTGTAATCGTAGAGCCAGCCCTGCCGAACCTCGAACAGCTGGTGCAATACCCAGTCCACAATGCCGTCGCCGGACAAGCCGAGATCGGCATAGAACCCGGCCAGTGCAGAGTTGAACTCGACCGATCGAAGCACCCGTAAAGGCGGTGCGTAGTGATGGCAGTTGGACACGAGTTTGTGCGTGACGTGTTTCGTTTGAGACATTTCCGTTCCCTTGAAGGATGCGGAAATCACCGGTGTTTTCCTGGTTATTCAAACGGCAAACCAAATGCCGCTTTGGCCTGGAACGAAGCTGACATGCGAGACTCCGGCATTGCACCGGCATGAAATCGGCAACCTCAAAATCAATGTTGGAAATTATATTCTATTTTGCTATATTTGGGAGATTTATGAAATTTGACGCATCTGAAGAATTTATTGTGAGTACAACTCAACTGCGCGGAAATAGGGCTCGAGTAGAGATTCGAGACCGCTCGACCCTGTTGCCGCACTATGAAGACGGCCCGGCCGTTATGACATACGACGTTCGCGACGGATTTCTGATCTCAGCTATCTGGATCAATCAGAAGTTTAACGGCCGCCACCGTAACGGTGATCAGCCAGCAGCAATTGTTCACCAGCGTGGCCTGTCGAAGCCAGTCTTTGAAGCGTACTACAAGCAAGATCTGCAACACCGAGATGGCGACAAACCAGCTACAATTCACCGATGCCGAGAAACAGGCGGGGTGATGAGCCTTCTCTACTATTTTGAGGGAGCGCAAGAGAATCGATCTGGGCTTCCAGCGGTGCAGGAGTTCGACCCGATCACAGGACGTGTAGTCCGCGAGGAGTTCTTCCGTGACGGGGTCAGACACCGTGATGCGGGGCCAGCCATCGTTGAATACGGTGAGTGTGGCGAAATTGATCTAAACAGAAGCGAATTCTACCGACAAGGCATCTTCATAAACCAACCAAAATAACGTTTCTTTTGATCGGAATTTAGCCGCAATTTGAGGAGTCCCTCAGAAGTGAGCCAGCTAACGTTTGGACAATTCTGCAATTTAATTGTCAGCATTGATGACCCATCTTTATTTGACGCGGTTAAGCCCGAACTGCAGCGATATGCACGACATTATTATCCGGATTTGGCGCGCGATGATGCCTATCGCGAAATATTCGCATTGTCATTTGAAGCGTCAATAGGTCGCCGAATTGAGCTAGCGGGTAACATCAACGCAAACATCGTTGAGCGTATGGGGAAAGGCGAATCTGGCCGCGGGAACAAATACGAGGCAGATCGAATACATGCAGAACGGCTCTACTTCTTCTTCCTTTCCACCGAATTCTGTAGTGATCGTGGCTACGCAAAGCGAATTAGCGAAACGCTATTTGAAAAATCATTCGACAATCATTTTGCTCGGGAACTCCGTCGCTTAGGCATAAGGCGTGCAGCTGAACCTGGAGACGGCCTAACCGTACGCTTTGGGCCGCTGACAATTGCAAAAGGACCCGTCGAACACGCGCGGCACTTTGGTTCTGTTGAACACCAACCATTGCAACTAGGACTTGATGGTGAGCTTGCAGTCCTGGCGGCCCTCGATTGGAGAGCAGGTCTTACCACACTACATGGGCGCGATGATCTTATTCAAGGACTGAAGGAGTGGGCACTCGACACGTCAAATGACGCCTCAAAGGTCATGCTTCTATCTGGAGAAGGGGGAACAGGCAAAACCAGGCTAGGGGTAGAATTGGCGCAAACGCTAATTCACGATCACAACTGGTCGGGCGGTTTCCTCCCTCGGGTTTTCTCTCCAAACGATGTTTTTGTAGCGGATGGACATTCTACGATTGTTCTCATCGACTATCCTGAAGAACGGTCTGATCTGGTTGCGACCTTGTTAAAAGCGATCGAAGAGAACACATTACCCGACACCCCAATTAAATGGCTCTTGATCTCGCGAGAGAAAAAATCCCTGTGGCTTGAGCGAATGAATCGGGAGAAGCTTCTTTCGGTTTCAGAGACTTCCCTCTTCGAACGAAAACTACTGCATATCGATGACGCGGTAAGGATTACCGACGACGTGTTCTTCGAACTGCCGTCGCGCCTTGGTGCGACTTCGGCAGCAAAGTTTAATGCGCGAGAATGGCTTTTGAAGGAGGACGCCAACCGAACGCCAATAATTGCACTCGCTGCAGCAATACATGCCGTACTTTTTCCATCTGACGGTTTTCGCCTTAAAGCACGCGATGTCCTCATAGCTTTAGCAAAAATCGAACGCCAACGGCTCCGCAGCTATTCGAAACGAGATTTTTCAGATCCAGTTTTGTTGGAAAAATTCGTGGCCGCGTCTCTTTTGACCGACAACGGCTTTGGACGTCAAAATATTGAACAATTGATCAAATATGGCTTTTCCGCGAGCATTTCCGAAGAAGAAATTCTCCGCCAAGCACGAACGAGTAATTTTTGGGCTGACGCGGCGGCATCAGATATGGAAGGTTTTGTAGAGCCTGCGCCCCATATTGTAGGTGCCGCATTGTTTTTCATATGTCTATACGAGCCCTTAGAAAAATCAGTTCTTAAAATATGGATATTGAGTTGCTTTATAGAGGAGACTGAAACGTTTGGCGTCCTTCTTGAACGCCTATGCGAAGATCTCAAATATGTCTCGGATCAAGCGCCTTTAGCTGTTGTTGATATGTGCATTGATCTTGTAAACGGACCTACCCCAGCAGCGAAATACCTGCGTAACGTTTCAAGGCGAACCTACCAATCTGACGTAGCAAGGCTTGCAGAAGCGATAAATCGGTTTTGGACTTACGAACTGCGCCTGTTTCGTGAAACGATGTGGGATGTTGGCATGAAAGTCGGTTTGGCCAATAACCTTCATGTACAAGGAAAATACGCTGAAGCAATTGCGGTTTCAGATGAGGCAGTTGATCTATTTCGGACTTTGCGAAAAAATGAGACGGATGATCTAGAATCCTCCATAGAGGAATGGCTTAACGAAAATGGGCGTGCATCTGTCAATGGGATTGGCTCTTTAATTTCGTATGCTATGTTGCGAAGAGAAATTGATTTTGAGAAATTTCGAGAAATAATTCTACTTGTAATTGACGAAGCAGAAGAACTTTCTCGTATATTTGACTTAAGGCCAACAAAATACAGCGGCTATGTTTTGTCTTTTTCACTATATGAAAAAGCGTTGATTTATGCCGAATTAGGTCGGGAAGATATTGCTGTTGATATTATGAGAGAATCGCTAAATGTATCCGAACGAAAATACAACGATCCACACGAAGGGATTGCCGTGATAAGAAAACTGGCGAAAGATTTCATCGATGATCGGCGCAAATTGAGTGATGAGCAGTTCTCTTAAACAAAATGAATTTCATATTCTCTAACCGTTTTCAGGCAAGGCAAGGTGTGTGGGGGCAGACCCCACCAACTTGGCAAGGGGGCAAGGCCCCCGTGATCCTCCCCGAATGAATTGGTCCACCCTATTGTTAAGTATAAGGAGGACTGAAGATGGGTACCAAACGTCACAAACCGGAAGAGATTGTCACGAAGCTACGTCAGGTTGATGTGCTCGTTGGACAGGGCATGAGCCGTCCTGATGCGATACGTCAGGTTAGTATCACAGAGCAGACCTATTACCGCTGGCGGAAGCAGTATGGCGGGATGGGAACGGATCAGCTGAAAGAGCTGAAGAAGCTGCAAAAAGAGAACGAACAGCTTCGAAGGGCCGTTGCCGATCTGACGCTGGATAAACAGATACTGGCGGAAGCTGCCCGGGGAAACTTCTAAGCCCCGCACGTCGTCGTAAGTGCATTGACCGGGTTCGTGATGAGTTGGGTGTTTCTGAACGCCGTGCTTGTCGTGTGCTCGGTCAGCACCGTTCAACGCAGCGTCATGTACCAAGGGGTCGAGCAGACGAAGAGCGACTTGTTGCCGACATGATCGAACTGGCTCGACAATATGGTCGATACGGCTACCGTCGCATAGCAGCACTTTTACGAGATGCGGGATGGTCTGTTGGAGATGGGCGGATTGAACGCTTATGGCAGCGTGAGGGGCTGAAGGTTCCCGGCAAACAACCCAAGCGAGGGCGTCTGTGGTTCAATGATGGCTCGTGTATCCGTCTTCGAGCACAGCGTGTGAACCACGTCTGGTCGTACGACTTCGTGCATCACCGAACCGACGACGGAAAAGCCTTTCGGATGCTCAATATCCTAGACGAGTTCAGCCGTGAGTGTCTGGCGATCCGCATCAAACGCAATCTCAACTCTACTGACGTGATTGATGCGCTCACCGACTTGTTCATTCTGCGTGGTGTGCCCGCCTATATCCGTTCAGACAACGGTCCGGAGTTCATTGCCGAAGCCGTCAGAAAGTGGATCGCAACGGTTGGCGCACAGACCGCCTACATCACGCCAGGGTCGCCTTGGGAGAACGGCTACGTCGAAAGCTTCAACGCCCGTCTACGAGACGAGCTGCTCAACGGCGAGATCTTCTACTCATTGAAGGAAGCGCAGATCATCATCGAAGAATGGCGACACCACTACAACACCAAACGCCCGCACAGCTCACTTGGATACAAACCGCCAGCACCCGAAAGCATCATCCATTTGCACGAAAGGATACCCATGCACTAACATTCAAACCGGACCAATAAGATCGGGCCGGTCACCCGTTGCATCCCCGTCCGCAACGCGTAAGTCCTCTCTGCACATATTTTGCCGTTGAGAGTTAACGTCAGCTGCCTTCAAGATGGGCGTTTGTGCACTTTCAGCGAGATATGAGCGAGTGTGAGAAGCGTAGTCTGCTTCAAGAGATAGCTCATCGCACGTTTCGAGTTTCTGTCTGAACCCATATTCATCACACGCTTTGTTCGCTATACGTTCATTATGTCGAAGATAATCACGTCCAACCAGATTCTAGGCGAGATTGGTGAGACTGCGGCGAAGAAGCGGTTCTTGTCGATGGGTTTTCAGTTCGACGGTCGTTCTCGATTGGAGGCCGGCGTCGATGGGATCGTCGAGGTCATGGACAATGGCCGACCTTTAGCACGCATGATTGCCGTTCAGGTCAAAGCGCGGCACAGCAATCGATATACCGGGGAAACTGATGATGGTTTCACCTATCTGCTGCGAAAGGATGATCTCGCGTATTGGTCGGGATCGAACCTTCCGGTGATCATCGTGCTGTACCGTGAGAGCGACAACACGTTCTATTGGAAGTCCGTCGGACCAGCGTCCGCGCAGCAGGACCGTCGGCTTACGTTCGATAAGAAACGTGATCGATTGGACGACGAAGCCAAGGACCGCCTTGCAGACTTGACGGTCCACGCAACAGGCTTTGGTCACTACATTCCCCCGCTAGGTGGTGGCGAGGAGGCCTTGGTGAATGTTCTCCCGGTTCATCCTCCCGACGAGATGTTCGTCGCCTCCACAAGTTTATCGGTCGATGCCGCAATCACCGCACTCCTAAACGCCGATCAATCAGCACGTTTCGATTGGGTGATTTCAAATCGTTCATTCTGGTCGTTCCACGATCCGCGAGAGAGCGTCTGCCGGGAGATTGTTGACCTCGATCAGGTTGAGGGTATCGACACTTTCCGTCTTTCCGAACACGACGACGTTCAGGAACGGAACAACTTCTCATTCTTGCTGCGCAAAGCGCTGGAGCATCAGTTCCGCGACGAACTGCGCTGGAGTAAAGATAACCGTGCGCTCTATTTCGCGGCGCCGGATGCGAACACCAGTAAAACGTTCTCCTACGCGTCGACCAAGAAGCGAACTTCTGCGGAGGTGGTGAACGTGTCGATCGACAAGGTGGAGAAGAGCGTCAATTTCGTCCGCCATCACGCATTCGCGCCGCGTTTTGAACTAATCGGCGACCAGTGGGTGATGATCATCACGCCGACTTACGTCTTCACCCAAGACGGCTTCCGACCTCTGCAAAACCCTGCTCCACTGCTATCCGGCAAGAAGCGCATGGACAACAGCGCGTCCCTTCGCGGGCAGGTGATCATGTGGCACCGCTTCCTGACACAGGACGACGAACTCCCTGACGATGAGGACTTCTTCGAACAGCTATCGAGTGAGCGTGAGCCAAGTTTGAGGTTCGGCGCGCCGCCGACAGTCGAGCTCGCGTCACGAGTTCCCGAGGATGTCTGGGGATCGAAGCGTTCAAAGGTTCAACCCGCGGCTGACGATGCCGATGTAGAGACGGGCCTCTTTGCATGAAGTTCACGACCCGGATCTTCCCGGAACCTGATCTTGAGTTCGGAGACGGCCATCAGCACCCGGACCCGCGACTTGGCCTTCAGGAGGCGGGTCCGCTGCAGGTTCACCTTGGCGATCTCATCAGGGTTGGCGTCATCGGAACATCGAAGACGGTTGCGGACGTGCAGAGCTTCCTCGAAGATGCCTCGACAGGTTTTGAAGGCGACAGTGCCAAGCACCCCAACCTGCACCCCGACTTTCCCGGCTTGGGCAACGACAATCCCTACCGAGCCCGCTTCGAAATCGAGGACGGCGCCACGGGAACCATCCCGCAAGCGAAGCTGGACCGCATCCTCAAGGAACCCGATCACAAGCGAGCAGTCGAGATGGCCGTTGACGCAATCATGGATGAGCTGCGTGTTCTCGACGAAGGAGGGCACCGTCCAGACGTCGCCGTTGTCGCTTTATCCGTTGCTCTGGTCGACAGAGTTTGGGGCGCCAAAATCGAGGGCGGGGGAACGACGGAGCGCGAAGACAGCGGCGGCTCCGACGCCCCGGACTTTCACGGGCTTCTTAAGGCACGGGCGATGGGCCTTGGTTTCCCAACACAGATTGTCTGGGAAGACGTGCTTGATAACACTGCAAAGGTCTCGCGGAAAGTGAAGGAGAGCCGCTCGCGCGACATCCAGGCTCCGGCCGACCGGACTTGGAACCTGATGACTACGATGTACTACAAGGGCAGTGGCAGGGTCCCATGGCGCAGAGCGCCCCAGGAGGGGGAGTTCACAGCCTGCTACGTGGGGGTGAGCTTTTACCGAGAAGTCGGCGGGCAGCAGCTGTTCACGAGCGCGGCGCAGATGTTCGATGAACGCGGACGCGGATTCATTCTGAAGGGAAAGCGCGCCCAGACCGAAAGCCGCGGTCGCCATCCGTACATGACGCAGGATGATGCGCGCGAGCTCGTGGAAAGCGTCCTCGACGCGTACCGCGCGCATCATCGAAACACACCTGCGCGCGTTGTGGTGATGAAAACATCGCGGTTTCGGGAGGAAGAGGCAGACGGAATTTTTGAAGCACTCAGTGATGCTGGAATCGAGTTCCGCGATCTCGTTTGGGTGCAAGAGTCATACAAGGTCCGCGTTCTTCGCGATGGCAACTACCCAGTGATGCGGGGCACATTCGTCCAAATCGGACGAAACGGCCTGCTCTACACGACGGGCAGCATCCCCTACTACGGCACCTATCCGGGGCTTTACGACCCGAACCCACTGTTGATCTGCCCACATCCCGGTGGAGACAGTACAGTGGAACAGCTTGCGGAAGAAATCTTCGCGCTGACGAAGATCAACTGGAACTCCACGCAGATGAACCAACGCGAACCGATCCCTATTCGCGCCGCCAGAGCCGTCGGTGGCGTCCTGAAACACCTGGAAGAAGGAGATCACGTCAGCAGCGACTATCGACGTTATCTATGATCGATTTGTGCTATAACCTTGCTCTGAAGAGGTTGAACTGGCGGTACATTCGACTTCGCTTAGATGCGATGTCCGATATCAGGACTCTCAACTCCATGTGCGAAACTTCAATTCAAGATGCGATCTTCACATTCGGCAGTTTCCACTCTGTGCCCGCTCCCTAACAGTTATTGCCGTCTGAGCGGGCTGTCGTGAACCGAGCCTGTAGTCTCGGCCATTCGGCTTCCATCCCTGACGGATGAGTGGAGGCGGCAAAGCCGCCGCTTTGGTTTGATAAGCGCCTGCCTTTCGGCACGCGCTTGAACCTGTTTTCCCAGCTTACATCAAATCCGCCGACACCTAGAGGCTGTGCGTCAACGCCCTTCCGCCGTCCTGCGCCTTTGGCTGGTCCGGTCTCCCGAGAAGGACGTGGACGCATCGGCGGAGTTTGACCTCCCGTCCTTGTTTGGACCGCCCGACCGCTGCGCTGTCGGTCGGACACTTCCGATTGTTTGAAAGTCGGACGCTCGCCGCTGGGCAGAGGTTCATGCGCGGGGAGTTCTTCGAAGTGAAGAGACCTCGCTGATTTGAACCTTTGAACGAAAGCGAGGAGACCATGACCAGACTATTTGCCCAACCCTACGACCTGTCAGCAGACGGGTTCTATTTCGATGATGTGGAGACCTATAAGAAGTTGGCTGATGCCAACCGTAATTCCTATGGTCAGCCTGATCCTCCCCGAATGAATTGGTCCACCCTATTGTTAAGTATAAGGA
The DNA here is from genome assembly GCA_038525315.1 of Pseudomonadota bacterium. Lineage (GTDB taxonomy): Bacteria > Pseudomonadota > Alphaproteobacteria > Rhizobiales > Rhizobiaceae > Pseudahrensia. The sequence continues at coordinate 8,365 of JBCBHU010000001.1, read as the reverse complement.
GGACTGAAGATGGGTACCAAACGTCACAAACCGGAAGAGATTGTCACGAAGCTACGTCAGGTTGATGTGCTCGTTGGACAGGGCATGAGCCGTCCTGATGCGATACGTCAGGTTAGTATCACAGAGCAGACCTATTACCGCTGGCGGAAGCAGTATGGCGGGATGGGAACGGATCAGCTGAAAGAGCTGAAGAAGCTGCAAAAAGAGAACGAACAGCTTCGAAGGGCCGTTGCCGATCTGACGCTGGATAAACAGATACTGGCGGAAGCTGCCCGGGGAAACTTCTAAGCCCCGCACGTCGTCGTAAGTGCATTGACCGGGTTCGTGATGAGTTGGGTGTTTCTGAACGCCGTGCTTGTCGTGTGCTCGGTCAGCACCGTTCAACGCAGCGTCATGTACCAAGGGGTCGAGCAGACGAAGAGCGACTTGTTGCCGACATGATCGAACTGGCTCGACAATATGGTCGATACGGCTACCGTCGCATAGCAGCACTTTTACGAGATGCGGGATGGTCTGTTGGAGATGGGCGGATTGAACGCTTATGGCAGCGTGAGGGGCTGAAGGTTCCCGGCAAACAACCCAAGCGAGGGCGTCTGTGGTTCAATGATGGCTCGTGTATCCGTCTTCGAGCACAGCGTGTGAACCACGTCTGGTCGTACGACTTCGTGCATCACCGAACCGACGACGGAAAAGCCTTTCGGATGCTCAATATCCTAGACGAGTTCAGCCGTGAGTGTCTGGCGATCCGCATCAAACGCAATCTCAACTCTACTGACGTGATTGATGCGCTCACCGACTTGTTCATTCTGCGTGGTGTGCCCGCCTATATCCGTTCAGACAACGGTCCGGAGTTCATTGCCGAAGCCGTCAGAAAGTGGATCGCAACGGTTGGCGCACAGACCGCCTACATCACGCCAGGGTCGCCTTGGGAGAACGGCTACGTCGAAAGCTTCAACGCCCGTCTACGAGACGAGCTGCTCAACGGCGAGATCTTCTACTCATTGAAGGAAGCGCAGATCATCATCGAAGAATGGCGACACCACTACAACACCAAACGCCCGCACAGCTCACTTGGATACAAACCGCCAGCACCCGAAAGCATCATCCATTTGCACGAAAGGATACCCATGCACTAACATTCAAACCGGACCAATAAGATCGGGCCGGTCAAGCCCGTCGAGGAATACGAAATCCAGTTCATCGACGGTGAACGTATCGATTGCGAGTTAGCGCAAGCGTTTCATCTGTATCAGAGCAACATCGCCGACTTTTTCGAGATCGTCGAGCGGTGGGACGATGACGATAAAATCAACTTCATCATCGCCGTTGGCGAATGCAGCTACGATTTCGACGTTAGGACCGACAACGTCAAAGAGCTGGACATCTATGTCTACGAGGTGAGCTCACTCACCGAACTTGCCGAGCAGCTCTTATATGAAGGGTTAATCGGTGAAATTCCTGGCCATCTGGAATGCTATCTCGACCTCGACAAGATCGCCCGCGATCTATCCGTCGATTACGCTATGACTGACGTTGCAGGTCGCCGATTTGCCTATCGCTGCGAATAGGTGCGGCGATGACAAAGCCAGCCACCACAAACGCAAGCAACACTGTCGTCGAACAAACGCATCTTGGGCCGCAATACGTCATGGACGGCTATTCGCCCGTGACGTTGCGCGAGCGGCTGGAAGCCATGGGCAATGCCCCGCTGACGCCAAAGCGGCTCTGCGTCCAGAAGCCGTGCGATGTCGGCCTGTTCGACGAGACGGCCCGCAACCAACTCGACCTGTTCTGACGAATGTCAGCCGCAAGCGCCGCGAGGTGCGGTGCTTACGGGTGCAATTCCGCATCGACCAACAGACGAGGAGGAAAGACAAATGAAACTCGACCATATCGACCTGAACGACCTGAAACTCACCAAGCTGAATGTTCGCAAGCGCGGCGCGAAGGATGTCGCCGACATCCTGCCCAGCATCCGTTCCCTTGGCATCCTGCAACCGCTTCTGGTGCGTCCCAACTGCGAGGGCTTTGAAATCGTCGCAGGACAGCGCCGCTTTCATGCGGCGAGCCAATTGGCGGAAGAAGCGAAAGACGCAGGCGAGAGCATCGACCCTGTGCCGTGCATCATCATGCAGGACGGGGATGACGCCAAAGCCATTGAGGCATCCTTGGCAGAAAACATCGCCCGTCTGCCCATGGATGAAATCGACCAGTACAAGGCCTTCGCCGCTTTGAAGGCGAAGGGCCAAAGCGTGACGGATATCGCGGGCCATTTCGGGGTGACGGAACGATTGGTGAAGCAACGCTTGGCGATTGCCAACCTCTACCAGCCCATTCTGACCGCCTACCGCAAGGACGAGATTGGTGCTGATACGGTGCGCTCCCTGACCCTTGCCACCAAGCGCCAGCAGAAAGCGTGGTGGGCCTTGTTCACCAATGACGACGAATACGCACCGCAAGGGCGAAGCCTGAAAGCGTGGCTGTTCGGCGGGAGTGATATTCCCGTATCCAACGCCCTGTTCGACATCGAGGTCTATGGCGGCAACATCATTTCCGACCTGTTCGGGGAGGAGCGGTATTTCGACGATGCGGCGCAGTTCTGGACATTGCAGAACCAAGCCATTGCCGAAGCCAAGGAGCGCTATCTCGCCAACGGCTGGGGCGATGTCATCATCGGTGACGCGGGCGAGTACTGGCAGTCGTGGAACTACGTTAAAGCCGCAAAGAAAGACGGTGGCCGCGTTTACGTGTCAGTCGCATCGGACGGCGAGGTGACATTCCGTGAAGGCTACATCACGGACACCGAAGCGCGAAAGGCAAGTCGCAACGAGAACGCGGCAGACGGTGGGACCGAGACAGTGTCGCAGAAGCCCGAATTGACCAAGGCGATGCAGAACTATCTGAGCCTTCACCGCCATGCGATTGTGCGGGAAAGACTTCTCGCTCACCCCGACCTCGCACAGCGTCTTGCACTGGCGCAGATGATTGCGGGGTCCGACCTCTGGCAGGTTCATGCCGACCCGCAAAAGGCTGACAAGGACAGCATCACGGCATCGTTGGCCACCAACAAAGCGCAGAGCCGTTTCGCAGATGAAAGGGCCGAAATTGCCAAGCTGTTAGATATCGCAATCGATGACGGTCAAAGCATTGTGCCCAACCCTCGGGAGTTCGGACGCAGCCACTGCGCCTATGCGCTGTTCGCCAAGCTCTGCACGTTGGATGATGCGGTAGTCACCCGCCTCTTCACCTTCGTCATCGCTGAAACCATTCCCAGCACGAGCGCTTTCGTCGAAGGGTTGGGCACCACGCTTGCCGTGGACGTAAAGGACGACTGGTCCCCCGATGATACGTTCTTCGACTTGTTCCGCGACAAGGAAGCAATCAACGCGTGCGTGAAGGAGGCGGCAGGCAAGGCAAGTGCCGATGCCCATGTGTCGTCAACCGCCAGAGTCCAACAGGACGTGATACGCGGCTGTCTCGACGGTACTCGTGAAACAGGAAATGCCGACTGGCAACCACGCTATATGTCGTTTCCGATGAAAGCCTACACCAAGCGGGGTGGCATAGATGCGATTGAACGGTTCGGTGCGGTGAAACAGCATTTCGCATGACCGACAACAAGCACGCCGCCCGATGAAAATTCGGGCGGCGGTTTCGCATTCGCAAAACCGCCGCACTAGCAAAAGCTTGCAGGGGCATTCTTCGAGTAGCCCCTTCTAACGGTCGTAAGCAGCCCGGTCCGACATTGACGGAAATCAATCGCAGGAGCAGGCTCACTCCTCGATGAGTTCTACGATGAATGGACTGCGATGACTGTCTGAGTTGCGTTGGTCACGTTATCGCCCCGCTCTGAAGATTGAGAGGTTGCCGTGAGCAGAACCTTACTTGTCTTGGCGCTTCAACTGGCCCTCGTATCGAGCGCATCAGCGCAGGGGTGGTTTTCCAGCTTTTGGCAGAAGCTGGACTCTCACGAAGCTGGCACGTGGGACGTGCTTGAGGAGCTGGAGCAGCCCAGCATCAACACAATCAGAATGGCGATACGAGAGAATGATCGCGTAACGATTCTACGAAGGCGCGGCGCACGAGTCAGTCTGCTGCGACGAGACCGACTTTTTTGCCTGATGCTCTCAAACATCGCAAAGAACTACGGACGCAAGAATTTCGGCCTCAGGCAGACGATTTCGATGCCACGCTCGTTGCGGTGGCGGGCTCATTATATCCGCACTTTCGAGGCGTTGGCCGCCAAAATCGGGCGCTTTGGACACTGCAAGCACGTACCAAGAGACCTTCTGTCAGAGGTTCATCTTCAAGCGATCAACTACAAGGTTTCAATCGATCGGTATGTCAAACAGATCGAAGCCAGAACGAAGCGCAGGCGTGGGTCTGGTTGGGCAGGGACTCTAAGCGCAGAAATTCCAGGTATTCCGCTGAAGTTTGAGATCGTGAATGGCAAGTTGACGCTCAAATTGGGCGGGTCGTTCGGAGGAATGAAATTCGACGGCCAAGTCGGAAGGTCGTCATCAAAAACGGGTATTCGGTTGCTCAGAATTGTATCGGCGACGAACATAGCGTTCTACAAAATAGACAGCGTTCCGATACGTTTCGAAATTCCAGCTTCCACGCTCGAGTTCGACGGCGACATGGCCACGGTCATTTACCGAGCGCCAACGAATTAACAGAACCGCTTGGACTGTTTGGCGAGCGTGTCAGGTCAATTTGGCTGAGCACGGCACGTCATCAGGCTGCCCATGCGGACAGCCTGATGATACTTGGCAGTTGAATTGTCTCTCAACCTTGCGGTTTGAGGCCACGGTTACGGCGGAGCAAATCAAAGGCTGCCACATGGGTTGCCCCTGAGAGGGTGACGCCGAAGAGCGGAATGAGGGCGAGCGGGAATAGCGCGATCGTCACCATTCTTGGATCAGCAATCAAAGAGAAGGTCAGGCCAGTTCCGACCGCCACAACAAAGTCGGCCATACCGACAACATGAGCGACGGCATAAGCACGTTTGCTGTTAGGTTTTGCAACAACGACATAGAGCGCTAGCAGACCCGCAATCAGGTCGCCAGTTCCAGCAAGAATGACGAAGAGAGGTGGCAGCAGGCCCTGCGAGCCATAGTAGAAGAAGGCGATTGCCGCTGGTATCCGCCAGACATGCAGTGCGGTCAGCCGACGTAGCCCGAAGCGTTCAATGCCCGATCTCAGGCGAGGAACGTAGAGATATGCACTCGTTGCGGCGAATAAGAGGGTCGCCACCAGAACCGCAAATAGCGGTAGGGGGAACGAGACCAGCAGGCCAGACGAACTCGCCCAAATGACAGCGAGGCACCAAAGGCCCAGCGTTGCGATGATGATGCGACCCAATCCTGGATCGCCCGTTAGGTGTTGGTTGGTGGTAGTAAGTGACATGATTTTCTCCTTTTTACGTGTATATGCACTCTTAGGTTTACGTTTGCCGCGACAACGCACTCCTCATTCAGACAAGGTTTTGAGCTCAGATCGAAAGTCTGCCCACTCATTTGCAGACATCCCTTTCTTGGTCATCTCTTGAGCGGCTTCCCAAAGCGGCACGGCTTGCTCCATCAGGCTTCGCCCGTCGTCACTGATCGTGATAAACCGTTGCCTGGCATCGTCATCGTCCACTTCCGAGCGGATAAGTCTTCTGCGTTCCAATGGCTTGAGATCGCGCGTCAGCGTTGTTCGATCCATTCCTAGTTGCTCGGCTAGAGCTGATATGGAGAGCGGGCCAGACTGCAACAAAGCCGCGAGTGTGGTGAACTGACCGATGTTTAGATCGGCAGGCTTTAAGGCCTGATTATAGCGCCGCGATACGGCTCTTGCTGTGCGACGCAGGGCTTGGCAAGCGCAGAGTGAACTGAAGTCTGGATGTGTGTGTATCGTTTTCATTCTTCCACAATACGTGCATATGCACTTATTGTCAAGCGAGAGTTTTCTGTTGCTGAATGCCGCCTTGGTTCGCATCGCGCCACATCGCCAGTGTCATTGCCCCGCGTCTCAGATGGAAGGAGACCTAAAGTGTCATTGGAGCTCAGCGTCGAGGCGTTTCAGAGCGCGTGACAATGTCCAAGGATGCACTTCGTTGAGCGCCGCAAGCTCCGCTACCGTCGCCTCGCCATTCATCAGCTTCTGCTTAGCGGCGATCAGCTGTTTCTTCGTCATCGCAGGCGGGCGTCCAAGCTTTTTCCCGCGCTTAACTGCAGCCCGCAGCCCTTCCTTGGTCCGCTCTGATAGCCGATTGCGCTCATGCTCGGCGAAGGCAGCGAGTACCGTGTAGACCAACTTCCCGTCCGCAGTGGATGTATCGACGCCCAGCGTGACAATGTGAAACTCTATGCCTCTCGCCCTCAATTGCTCTGCATGGATGATCGCATCGACCGTGTTGCGAAATGCACGATCCAGATCCCAAACTACCAACGTGTCGCCTGATTTCAGCTGTCGCATCACGCGGTCGAAAACAGGCCGCTTTTTTGCAACAGCTGAGACCCGCTCGACGTGAAGTAGATCGCAAAGATCCTTCAGACCGTCGATTTGGCGGTCTGGCTTTTGCTCGTCAGTGCTAACCCGCAGATATCCTACCCTTGCCATTCACTCCCATGCCCTGCGACATCCCCGGAACACGCTCTCGCATTCAACGAAAACGTTCCTTTCTGTCACACGGTTGGCTGCCCAAGGCGCTCAGCGCGGCAACGCTCTGTAAGCCTTGATATGCCATTATTACTGTTCAATTATAGCAAAATCGCGATGCGCGGGGCAAATATCGCGCAATCGAACGATTATGTTGGCTAAAAGATCGTTAAAATTAACTAAATATCAAGCAATATTCTGCATAATATTGCCAATGACGATGACAAACACATGGAAGCCCGCCGAAGCCACGAACTTCGATGCTGGCTTCGTGCTCGACCAAATGGAGACAGATCAGCAGACCTTCTTCCTGATCGGCACGGTGGAAGGCTTCGCCTATCAGCGCTTCCTGAAGGACAAGCCGGACGAAAGCGGCATGTCTTGCATCCAGAATTGGCTATACGGCGACACTGCAAAGCGTTGGCGTCAGGTGCAGGCTCTCTTCTCCAAGCATCGCGAGAAGCCACCGGCAGCGCTGATCCATGCATTGGTCAAACGTGAGTGTGGAGAATAGATGATCCAACTCGTACAACACTTCTCTCAACATCCAAGCGAGCGGCACTCAAAATGGCTGCGACAACGACAGTGGTTCATCAAGGCACGCGAGGAGCGGACAAAGGAGAAGCGGGCCGAAGCCGATGAACAGGAGCAGGATGCGATATTGGGCTTAGCGGTTGAGGCCGCCATTGCCACTGAACGACAGATTGCTGAATTCGAAGCGCGTCTGGACGCGTATGACGCCGAGCTGGATGCCCACGAGGCGAAGCTGAACGTGTACGATGCCGCAGTTGCCCAGGCCCTGATGGAAAGCATTGAGCGCTTAGACAAACTTGAAGAGCGCCATCGTCGATTGGTCGAACGTGGATACACAGCTTCCAACGGTCAGAAGGTGTTCAAGTCTGAGGACGGAACATTCGTTGTCGATCAGGAAGGAGAACTGGTCAGTGACGAGGTCATAGCGCCGATCGACATCCCAGACGGCTTGCCGACAGCCGAAGAGATCAGGGACGTTGTTGCCGCGGTGAAGGCTGAGAAAGATGTTCAGCGCAAGCTTCACGACGCGCAGCGGGAGATTGATCAGGCGCGCGAGAAATTGGCGGATGCTCGAGACAAGGTGGAAGAGGGACGTGATCTGCTGACCGAGAATGAGATCAGCGTAGACGAGTTAGAGGAGATTGAAGCCGAACTGGAAGAAGCGATGCCGACCTCTCTCCCCCAATTGCCGGCGTCTGCCATGAAGCTGATCTCAGGCGTGCAAACTGAAAGCGCACCGAAAGCTACGACCGAATTCTCAGGTGCAGCACTCTCGGTTCCAAAGATACATATTCCCACAGCACATCCTGTAACCTCCGAGTTTCGGATCGACGGTTAGAGCATCCCACCAAGGATCATGAAACTTAGCTCATAAACAACATTCAGTTGCCATTGTTGCTTCTATGACCGTTCGCGATGGGAGCTCACTGACAGTAGTCGGATTTGCATGTTTGCAAACTGGGACAGGCTAGCTGCTTCCGCGACAGCGTTTGGCGCTCTACTACTATGCAAGAGCGATATTACGATCATCTACATCGTACGTTAAATGAGATTCCGTCTCAGCTTTCGCTCACCTCAAACCAGTTTCGCATTCCTGCTGCAGCATGTTCGAGCATGTGGCAGTGTAGCATCCATTTTCCTGGATTAACCGCGACGAGACTGTCGAAATCGCGTTCGTCGCCGATAA